>OZ220701.1:0-2700000 GCA_965116745.1 Alphaproteobacteria bacterium
TGGCAGAGTTCGATGCCGAACTTGACGCCCCGCTCGGCCGCGGCCATCTCCAGCCACTCCACCGCAAGGCGCGGGCAGAAGAGAACTGGTCGACGCATGAACACCGCGTACGTCACCGAGAGATCGCCGTACTGCCGGACAATCCCGCGCGTGAGCTTGAAGTAATGATCCGTGCGCCGAGCCACGTCGTGTTCAAACAGAGACATTCCTGCCCCGTGGCACATCGGTAACGGATGGGAACGTGCCACAGCGCTGGCGGACCGGCAACCGATTCCAGCCGGCCCCGACCGTCACCGCCGCCCGGCGCCGCGCCGGGCCCGCACGGTCGCGCGGAATTCGCCACGGCCCGGATGGACGGCGGTCCGGCCGCCGGCGCCAGCCGTCCCTGAACCGCGGCGGGACGGGGGCGCCGAAGCATGGGATTGCCGACCGACCGGGCACACAATTCAATACGTAAGCCCGATTCGCATCCTCCTTGCCCTATCCTACGCGCCCTCCCGCAGGCCCCTGCCGCGTCGCAGCGTGCAGGGTCCGCGTTATGTTGGTGGATGATCATGTGGCATCAGACAGCTGCGTCGGCGCTTGGCAACGAGGCCAGCATGGCCGGGCCGGGGATGTGGTGCCATGGAGATTGAAACCGCGGCCGTCAATTTCGAGCCGATCTTTGCGCTCGACGGGAAACTGAAGCTCCAGTCGAAGGTGGAGCTTGCCGGAGCCCAGTGCGCGTACCAGACGTACGGCACGCTGAATGCGGACCGTTCCAACGCCATCATGATCTGTCACGGCCTGACCGGTGACCAGTACGTGGCCGGCACCAACCCGCTGACGGGCCGTGCGGGCTGGTGGAACCATGTCGTCGGACCCGGGTCGGTGCTCGACACCGATCGGTATTTCGTGATCTGCACCAACGTGCTGGGCGGTTGCCTGGGAACGACGGGCCCATCGACGATCAATCCGGACACCGGACAGCCATGGAACATGGATTTCCCGGTCTTCACGGTGGCGGACATGGTCGACCTACAGGTCCACCTGATCGATGCGCTGGGCATCGATCAGCTATTTGCCGTCATCGGTGCTTCGATGGGCGGGATGATGGCGCTCGACTGGGCTGTGCGCCATTCGGAACGGGTGTTCGCGTCGATCCCCGTGGCCGCGTCGTGGCGCCACACCGCCCAGAACATCGCCTTCCACGAAGTGGGCCGGCGCGCCATTACCGCCGACGCCGACTGGCACGACGGCGCCTACCGCGGCCTCGGCGTCAAGCCGGAGAAGGGCCTCGCGGCCGCCCGCATGGTGGCCCACATCACGTACCTCTCCGAGACCGCCTTCCAGGAAAAGTTCGGACGCGAACTGCCGCGCGACAGCAAGCTCTCGTTCGTGCTCGACCCCGAATTCGAAGTGGAGCGGTACCTGGACCACCAGGGCAAGACCTTCGTGAAGCGCTTCGACGCCGCAAGCTACATGTACCTGACGCGGGCCATGGACTACTTCGATCTCGCGGCCCGCCACGACGGCGACCTGGCCGCGGTCTTCAAGGGCATTGGGACCCGCTTTCTCCTCGTCTCGTTCACCAGCGACTGGCTGTTCCCGACCGCGGAGGCACGCACCATCGTGAGAGCGCTCAACGCCAACGCCGCGGACGTGAGTTTCATCGAGATCCCGGCCGACTACGGACACGACAGCTTCCTGATCGAAAGCGCCACGGACTTTCACGACGTGCTCGAGGGATTCCTGGACGGCTCGGCCCGGCGCCGGGGCCTGAAGCCGTGAGCCCATCGCTACCGCGCCGCGCCGACCTCCGGCTGATCGCGGAACTGGTGACCCCCGGCGGGCGGGTGCTCGATGTCGGGTGCGGGGACGGAACGCTCCTGGAGACGCTGGAGACCGAAAAGCAGGTCGAGGGGCACGGGATCGAGATCCGGAACAACCGGGTCGAGGCCTGCATGCGCCGGGGGCTGACCGTCATCCAGGGCGACGCCGACACGGACCTCCCGGACTTCCCCGACCGCGCCTTTGACTACGTCATCCTCAGCCAGGCGCTCCAGAACATGCACCGACCGCGCGAGGTCCTCGACCAACTGCTCCGGATCGGCCAACGCGCCATCGTGTCGTTCCCCAACCTCGGCCACTGGCGCGCGCGGCTGACGCTCCTCTGGCGCGGCCGCATGCCCATCGTGGAAACCAACGGCAGGCCGCGGTCCTGGTATGACACGCCGAACATCCACCTCTGCACGATCCGCGACTTCCTCCTGATGTGCGAAACGCTCGGCATCACCGTGGAAGAGGGACATGCGGTCGGCCGGGACGGTTCGCTCCGTCGCCTTGGTGCCGGCACCGCCTGGGAGACGTTATGGACCCACCAGGCCGTGTACGTGCTGACCCGTTCCGGCCGGGCCGCTAGCGGTGGATGAGGTACGGCCGAAGTTGCCTCGCCAGTCGTTCGGTCGGGATTTTCGTCGGCACGTGCAGGCGTTTTTGTCCCTCGGCCAGCACGACGCCGGGAAACGGCAGCGGTAATCGCTCCCAGGTCGCGGCAACGCGCAGATAGAGCGCCTGCGGCAGCGGCGGCGCGTGCAGCGCACCCCAGACCTTCCGCGGCTCGAACGCAGCGGCTGCCAATCGCTGGCGAACGCCCACGGCGGTGAACGGCCGACCCTGCCGGAAGGGACTCCTGCCGAACCAGGCCCAGGGGCCAAGACGGTTGGGCACGATCAACAGGATCCGCCCCTTCTGGCGCCGTCATGCGCCACACGTCGCGGAGCACGGCCGCCTCATCCTCCGCGTTCTCCAAGGCGTGCAGCAACAAGACCCGGTCGAACACGCTGTCGGCAACGGGCAGCGCTTCCGGCTCGACCCCGACCCGCAAGTGCCGTGAGGTGGCATCGCGCTCCGGCACGCCCGGATGCAGCCCCACCACCCGGTCCGCATCGGTCGCCAGCGCGGCGAGGGCGGCGCCGGCGGGTCCAAGTACCGCGACCCGAAGTCCGCGGTAGTCGCTCCAGCCCGCCTCCACTGCGGCGATCAGGAGGCGCGCCGCCTCGGAACCCCGCGGCGTCCGGTAAAAGCGAGCCTTCGCGTCCGGCGACACCGGCCTGCCTGTTGGACCCCCTACGGAGCTACCTTGAACCCTTCGTCGACCGGCACCTGGTAGCCGTTGACCAGCGCATTCGTCTGGTTGGCCATGCCCGCCACGGCCAGCAACTCGCCGATCATCGCTTCGGTCGCGCCCAGCTTGCGGGCAGCGGCGGTATGCGAGTGAACGCAGTATTCGCACGCATTGGTCGCACTGACCGCGAGGTACACGAGCTCCTTGACCAGCGGGTCGAGCGCCCCCTCTCCCATCACCTCCTTGAGCGACTCCCAGGTCCGCTTCAGGGTCGGCGGATGGTTGGCCAGCGCCTTCCAGAAGTTGTTGACCCGCTTCAGGTTGCGGGTCTTCATGATATCGTCGAAGACCGCCTGTACCTCGGCCGGTGCATCCTCGTACTCGATCAGTGGAACGGTTGCCATGATGACTGTCCTCGCGCCGGGAACCGCACTCAGTCCGTCGCTTCGATGGCCGAACGGAGCGTCGCAAACAGGAGGTCGATCTCCGCGCCGGAGATGATCAGCGGCGGCGAGACCGCGATCGTGTCTTGGGTGTAGCGCACCAGCACGCCCGCCTCGTAGCAGCGCATGAACACCTCGCGCGCGCGTTCGCCGGGCGCTCCCTCCCGGGATTGCAGCTCGACGCCGACCATGAAACCGAGATTGCGAACATCCACGACGTGCTCAAGGGAATCGAGCGTGTGCGCTGCCTCTTCGAAGGGGAGGGCCTTGGCGGCCGCTCCCTCGAAGATCTCTTCGTCGCGGTACAGGTCCAGGGTCGCCAGCGCCGCGGCGCAGGCCAGCGGATGCCCGGAATACGTATACCCGTGGAACAGCTCGATGATGTTCTCCGGGCCCGTCATCAGTGCATCGTGAATCGGCTTGCGCACCCCGACGGCGCCCATCGGGACGGTCGCGTTGGTCAGACCCTTGGCGATGGTCATGAGATCCGGCTGGATGCCGAACCGGTCAGCGGCGAACGCCGCGCCCAGACGCCCGAACCCGCAGATCACCTCGTCGAAGATCAGCAGGATTCCGTGGTCATCGCAATGCGCCCGGAGACGTTCCAGGTATCCGATCGGCGGGACCAGGACCCCGGTGGAGCCGGCAACGGGCTCGACGATCACAGCGGCGATACGCTCCGCCCCGTGCCGCTCGATGATCTCCAGCAGTGCATCGGCCCGCTCGGCCCCGTGCTCCGGCTGGCCGCGGCTAAAGGCGTTGCGGTCGGGAAGGTGCGTGTCCGGCAGGTGATCGACCGCCGTCAGCAGGTTGGGGAACTGCTGCTGGTTCGCCGCAATGCCGCCGACCGAGAGGCCGCCGAAGTTGACCCCGTGGTAACCCCGTTGGCGCCCGACCAGGACGGTGCGCTCGGTGTCGCCTCGCGCCTGGTGGTAGGCCAGAGCGATCTTGAGGGCCGTGTCCACTGACTCCGACCCGGAATTCGTAAAGAACACGTGATCCATGTCGCCGGGAAGGAGTTCGCGCAGGCGGCTGGCGAGCAGGAACGTCTTCGGGTGGCTCATCTGGAAAGCGGTCGCGTAGTCGAGTTCCGCGACCTGGCGCTGGACCGCTTCCACGATTTGGCGGCGACAGTGGCCGGCGTTGACGGCCCAGAGGCCGGCGGAGCCGTCAAGGAGCCGCCGACCGTCCGTGGTCCGGTAGTACATTCCTTCAGCGGCTTGCAGCAAACGGGGCGCGCGCTTGAACTGGCGGTTCGCCGTGAACGGAAGCCAGTAGGCATCGAGATCGTTTGGAGCAACCGCTTCCGAGGAGGGCGTCTCGGAGAAGGTGTGCGAAAGCTTGGGGACGACGCTCATGGGAGTTCTCGCAGTGTTGATCCCGTCATTCTAGGCTTCCCGTCCACGCCCGCGCAGGCGGTCCCCGCCGGACGCGGCCAGCTGCGAACATTCGGAAGTCAATTCCGGGGCTTACCTGACGTCGACGGCCGACGAGGGATCGGCTCGCCCGGCCCCGTTCCGCCCCGTCACTGACTCGCGCCCGGCGTTCCGGCTCGGCGACTATGGGCCCTGGCAGCCGCGCCTACACGACTGCTGCCATGCCGCCGTCAAGGTTGATCGCGGTGCCGGTGATGTAGGCGGCTCGATCGGATACCAGGAACGCAACCAGATCGGCGTATTCCGCTTCTTCACCGATGCGGCCAAGCGGCACGGACGCCGACAGCTCCTGGTAGAGCTCCTCGACCGGCCGCCCGGCGGCGCGCCGGACCCATTGCTCGCTCTTCAGCAACCCGATGCAGATGGTGTTGACCCGGATCTGGTCAGGCGCGTACTCGTTGGCAAGCGACTTGGTCAGGTTGATGCCGGCGGCCCGGGACACGCTGGTCGGCAACGCGCGCGCCAGTGGTGCCTTGCCGCCGACGATCGTCGCGTTGACGATGCTCCCGCCGCCACGGGCGCGCATGATCGGCACCACGAGCCGGCACACGCGCACGGCCCCCATCACCTTGAGATCAAGGTCTTCCTGCCAGGCTGCGTCGTCCACTTCCTCCAGCGATGCGGCAGCCGACTTGCCGGCGTTGTTGACCGCGATGTCCACGCCGCCGAAGCGGTCCACGGCCGCCCCGACAAACCGTTCGATGTCGGCGGCCTTCGACACGTCGGCAGGTACTGCGAGGACCTCGGAGCCGGTCGTGGAGGCAATCGTTTCGGCGACGTCGCGCAGATGGGCCTCCCGGCGGGCGCAGATTGCCACCTTGCAGCCTTCCGCGGCCAATTTCTCCGCGGTCGCACGGCCCAACCCGTCGCTTGCGCCGGTAATGATGGCAACACGATCTTTGAGTCCCAGTTCAAGCATTCCGCTTGCTCCCTTGCAGCAGCACCCTCCGGCCGGCCCGCAGTCCTACCCCAGAGATGGGTGGGCCCACAAGGGCGCGGGCGCACCGGGATGCCGTGAAACGCCTGCTCCGCCCCGGCTGATACCATTCTGCACAACGACTGCGGACGCTGACGGGAACGCCGGCGCCGGAGCGGGCCGGCACCCCGGCGGCGGCACGCAGCCCAGGTGCCTCGCCGCCACCGCGCTCGTTGGCCGGCAGGCGGCCACCCGTCGAGAAGGCACGCGGCAGTCAAAGCCGGCATCGCGATCGCACGGCGACATGATGCGCAGGGACGGCCCCATCACGTGAACGGTGACGGAACGATCCCGAACAGCGGAAAGGGGTTGGCAATGGCACAGGACAAGATCGTCGAACTCGAGCGGAAAATCTGGGAGCTGACGAGCGAACTCACGGCATTGCGCAAGGCGGGTTCGAAGACGCCCGTTCCGGACTACACCTTTCGGACCCAGGACGGAGAAGCGACTCTGCGCGACCTGTTCGGCGGTCGCGACAAGCTGCTCGCCATCCACAACATGGGCCAGGGCTGCCGCTACTGCACGTTGTGGGCTGACGGGTTCAACGGCCTGCTGCCACATCTGGAGTCGGCGATGGCTGTGGTCCTGATGTCGAAGGACCCGCCGGAAGTCCAGCGGAAGTTCGCCAATGCACGCGGCTGGTGTTTCCGACTCGCCTCCCACGGCGGCGGCGACTACATCGGCGAGCAAGGCGTCGTGCAGGGCGGCGACAACGACCCTGGCGCCGTGTTGTATCAGCGCGAGGGCGACACGATCCTGCGCAGGAACGCGTGCGTGTTCGGCCCGGGCGACCTGTACTGCGCGCTGTGGGGGCTGCTCGGGCTGGCGGGGTTGGACGCCTCCGACTGGACACCCCAATTCAATTACTGGCAGCGGCCCGCGCAGCTCGACGATGGCGGCAGGGACGTGCTTGACTGAGAAGATCCGCTGGGAGCGGGCCCGCCCGCCCGCGCGAGACCGGTGGCGCAGCGCCTGGTCCCGAACCGCGGACGTTAGTCGGGCGTGCCGGCGCTGCGGTCTCGCGGGAGCCGGCATTGCACACGCTTCGATGACTGCGAGCCTAGTCCCGGACAGGTGCCCCTATGCTTGAAGCATGAACCCACCGTGCGCAGTGACGGCCCTTCTGGCCGGCGGCAAGAGTGACGGGCCGGCGCTCGTCGAGCCGGGTCGCGCGACCATCACGTACAGCGACTTGCAGCGGTTGATCGCGGCCACCCGCGCCGAGCTGCACAGGTGCGGCATCGGACGGGGGATGCGGATCGCGCTCCAGCTGACCAACGGGCCCGTCATGGCAACGGCGTTCCTGGCGGCCAGCGCCACCGGGACCGCCGCGCCCCTCAATCCGGCGCTCCGCCGGGAGGAATGCGACTTCTACCTCGCCGACACCAAGGCGGCGGCGCTGATCGCCGAAGCGGAGGCGGACGGGCCCGCGGTCGCGGCAGCAGAAGCTCTCGACATCCCGGTGATCCGCGTGCACGCGGATGTGGCCACGGCCGGCGCGTTTCGCATGGAAGGCCCGGAGGGCGCCGTCCCGCCCGACCGGGCGCCCGCAACGTTCAACGATATCGCGCTGCTGCTGCATACCTCGGGCACGACGGCGCGGCCAAAGCTGGTGCCCCTGACGCACGCGAACCTGCAGGCGTCCGCCCGCAATATCGCCAGCACCCTGGAACTCACGTCCGGGGACCGCTGCCTGAACGTGATGCCGCTCTTTCACATCCACGGCCTTGTCGCCTGTCTTGCCGCGCCGTTGTCCGCCGGCGGATCGGTGGTCGTGCCGCCGGGCTTCGATGCGTTCACCTTCTTCCGCTGGCTCACCGACGCGGCTCCGACCTGGTACTCCGCGGTCCCGACGATGCACCAGGCGATCCTCGCGCGCGCCGCGCGGAACCGGGCCGCCATCGGCGACAGCCCGTTGCGCTTCATCCGCTCGAGCAGCGCCTCCCTGCCCCCGATCGTCATGACCGAGCTGGAGGAGACCTTCGGGGTACCGGTGATCGAAAGCTACGGGATGACCGAGGCGGCCCACCAGATGGCCTCGAACCCGCTGCCGCCGGCAGTCCGGAAGCCGGGCTCCGTGGGCCTGGCTGCGGGACCGGACGTCGCCGTCATGGATTCGGACGGAAACCTGTTGGAGCGCGGAACCGTCGGCGAAGTGGTAATCCGGGGCGCCAACGTCACGGCCGGCTATCTCGAGCGCCCCGAAGCCAATGCCGAAGCGTTCACCGACGGGTGGTTCCGGACCGGCGACCTCGGCCGGCTGGACGACGACAGCTACCTGTTTCTCGAAGGCCGGATCAAGGAAATCGTGAATCGTGGCGGCGAAAAGATCAGTCCGCGCGAAATCGACGAGGCCCTGCTGGCGCATCCTGACGTGGCGCAGGCCGTCGCGTTCGCGGTGCCGCACCCCAGACTCGGCGAAGATCTCGCGGCGGCGGTCGTGGCCGCCGACGGCAGGGAGCCGACACCGGAGGAACTTCGGCAGTTTGTCGCGGAGCGCGTGGCGGCGTTCAAGGTGCCTCGAAAGGTGCTGATCGTCGACGAGATCCCCAAGGGACCAACGGGCAAGCTTCAGCGAATCGGGCTTGCCAGGCAGCTCGGGCTCGCCTCGTGAAGGTCTGCGTGTTCGGGGCAGGCGCGATCGGCGGTCTCGTGGGCGCCCGGCTCGCGCGAAACGGTGTCGATGTCTCGCTGATAGCCCGGGGGCCGCACCTCGCGGCCATGCGCGAGCGGGGCTTGCGCTGCACCGGGATCGACCCCGACGACGATTTCACCGTGCAGCTGCCGGCGACGGACGATCCGGCAGAACTCGGCATCCAGGACATCGTGTTCGTGGGCCTGAAGGCGCACTCGGCGGCTGAAGCCGCCGACACGATGGCCCCGCTCCTCGGGCCGGACACGGCCGTGGTGCCGGCCGTCAACGGCTTTCCGTGGTGGTACTTCCACCAGTTCGGTGATCCCTACGAGGGACACCAGGTCCATGCCGTCGACCCCGGGGGCGCGCAGTGGAATGCGATTGGACCCGACCGGGTGGTGGGCTGCGTCGTGTACCCCGCGGCCGACCTGCCGGCCCCCGGCCACGTGCGCCATACCGAGGGCAGCCGCATGCTGGTCGGAGAGCCCGACGGCTCGGTCAGCGACCGCGCCCGGGTCATCGGACGCATGCTGACCGAGGCCGGCTTCAGGGCCCCGGTTCGCCGCAACCTGCGCAGCGACGTCTGGATGAAACTCTGGGGCAACCTCGCCTTCAACCCGGTCAGCGCCCTCACGGGCGGGACGCTCGAGGAGCTCGCCGCTGATCCGGCAGTGCGAAGCGTCATCCGGGCGATGATGCAGGAGGGCCAGCAGGTCGCGAACGCGCTGGGCGTCAAGTTCCCGCTCGACATCGAGACCCGGATCGACGGCGCCGGCGCCGTCGGTCCGCACAAGTCCTCGACGCTGCAGGATTTGGAGCAGGGCCGGCCACTCGAGATCGACGCCCTGACGCTGGCCGTCTCCGAAGTCGGGCAGCTGGTCGGGATCGAGACACCGACGATCGACCTTGTCTACGCCCTGGTCCGGCAGCGTGCGGTCACCAAGGGATGCATGCCGGCGTGAGCGCCGCCGGTCGCCCGCCGGCCGCCTCGTCCAAGGTCCCGCAACTCTTCGACCGACGGGCAGTCCGGCGGCGCCTGGCGCGCAGCGCGCATCTGGAACCGCCCGCCTTGCTCCGTGCTTCGGCCCGGACGCTTCTGGAGCGGCTCGACGAGTTTCAGCATGCATCGAAAGCGTGCCTCCTGCTGGGTGCGCGCCACCGCTCGCTGGTCCGTGCTGTCCACAGCCACGACCGGATCGATCGCCTCACGGTCCTTGCCGCGGACGCCGCCTGCGCGGTTGCCGAGCCAGCCGATGCCATCGTCGGGGACGAGGAACTCCTTCCCTTCGCCGCCGAAGCCTTTGATGCGGTGCTGGCTCCGCTGGCGCTGCATCGGGTGAACGACCTCCCCGGCGCGTTCGTCCAAATTCGTCGCATTCTCCGCCCGGGCGGATTATTCCTGGCTTCGGTGCCCGCCGAGGACACGCTGCATGAACTCAGAGAGGTCCTGCTGGAGGCCGAAGCGGCCACCACCGGCGGGGCCGCGCTCCGGGTGCCGCCGTTCGCCGATGTGCAGACGTTGGGGAATCTGCTGCCGCGGGCCGGATTTGCCATGCCCGTTGCCGACATCGACCGGCAACAGTTCGGCTTCCGAAGCGTGGGCGTCCTGCTGCGGACGTTGGCCCGCGCCGGAGAGCGTGGCGGGCTGCGCACGTCGGAGGCGGGCCGTCTCGAACGGCCGGCGTTCCTGGAGGCATGCCGTCTCTACGAGGCGCGTTACCCGCATCCCGGCGGCGGCATCACGGCATCGCTGGATCTCGTGACGTTGACGGGCCGGGTGCCGCCGGCGCCACGCTAGCCGGCCGTTTGCGGTGCCGCCTCGCGGCATCGGCTCTGCGCCCCTGTCGCGGCGTGGGCTGGGGGACGCCCGGTCACCGGGGTCTTGCCCCGGACGGTGTCAGGCGGCCAGCAGGGCCCTCAGGTGCGGGGTCAGCGGCCGGTCGGCGGCCGGCATCGCCAGCGTGTCGAGCTGGGCCGTCGACACCCACGCCAGTTCCTGCCGTTCGCGCGGCCTCGGCTCCCCGATCCAGCGGCGCAGGACAAACACGGGCATCAGGAGGTGCATGGCGTCGTACCCGTGGCTCGCGAAGGTCAGCGGCTCCAGGTCAGCCGGTTCCGCCACCAGGCCGAGCTCCTCCGCCAGTTCCCGCACCAGAGCGGCCTCCGGCGTCTCCCCGTGTTCGACCTTGCCGCCGGGCAATTCCCAGAGTCCGGCCATCGGCTTCCCGGGAGGGCGGCGCGTCAGCAGGAGCCGCGCCTCAGCGTTCACCAGTGCTCCGGCAACCACCAGTACCAGCGGCAGATCAGCTCCGGTAGTCGGCATTGATAGCGATGTATCCGTGCGTGAGGTCGCAGGTCCAGACCGTGGCGGCCGCGGCTCCGGCACCCAGGGACACTTCCAGGGAGATCTCGGAACCCTGCATGTGGTGGGCCACGGGTGCTTCGTCATAGCCGGGCACGACGCTGCCGCCGCGCGCGACCGGGATACCGCCGATGCTGATCCCGACGCGCTCCGCGCGCACGGGCACACCGGCCTTGCCCACCGCCATCACGATGCGTCCCCAGTTGGCGTCTTCCCCCGCCACCGCGGTCTTCACCAGCGGCGAATTGGCGATGGAAAACGCCACGGCGCGCGCGTGGGCCTGACGACCGGCATCCCGAACCGTCACGGTCACCAGCTTGGTGGCGCCTTCTCCGTCCCGGACGATCTGGCGCGCCAGGTCACCCATCACGCCCTCCAGCGCCTCGCGGAACGCGGCGAGCCTGGCATCGTCCGCCGCTTCGATGGGGGTCGCGGCCGGCACCGCGCGGGTCGCGAACAAGGCGCACGTGTCGCTCGTGGACGTGTCGCTGTCGACGGTGATGGAGTTGAACGTCCGATCCGTCAGCGGGCCAAGCAGGTCGTCAAGGACGTGGCCAGGGAGATCCGCATCGGTGAACACGAAGGCGAGCATCGTCCCCATGTCCGGAGCGATCATCCCCGAGCCTTTCGCGATGCCGCCGATGGTCACCTTGCGCCCATCGATGCTGGTCTCCGCACACGCTCCCTTCGGGAACGTGTCCGTCGTCATGATCGCTTCCGCGGCGGCCTCCCAACCCGATTCGCCGCCTCCGGCCGCGATCGCGGGCACGGCCTTCACGATTTCCGGCAACGGCAGCGGCTCGCCGATGACCCCGGTCGACGCCACGTAGATCTCCTGCGGCTTGCAGCCCAAGACGGCGGCGACGGCTTCGGCCGTGGCCCGCACCGCGGCGCGGCCAGGCTGGCCGGTGAAGGCATTGGCGTTGCCCGAATTCACGACCAGGCCGCGGGCCCGGCGATATCGCCGCACTCGCTTGCACCAGAGCACCGCAGGTGAAGCCGTGCGCGACCGGGTCAGGCGCACGGCGGCGGTCGCGGCCGCCGGCAGGCTGGCGACCAGCAGGTCGTTCCGCCCGGGCGTGCGGATGCCGCAGTGGCCCGACGCCAGGACGACACCCGGAACGTCCGGCATGTCCGGGAAGCGGGGCGGGGCGAGAGGGGCGCGTTCAGACATCACATCAACCGAGCGGCAGCCGGAGCACGGGGTTCTGGCTCGGCGACGCATTCGCGGACCGAATGCCCTTCCGGGTTTCCGGACGCCATCGACACGCGCCGAGCGGGCGCGCATTGTAGGGGCTCGCGTGGCGGAATCCGAAAACATGCTACGATCGGTGCGGCCTGCGACGGGTTCGGTTCAGCCCGTGTACAGGCGGGACAGGACGGGGACTTCCGTCTTCCGTGGCAGCGGCAGAACGCGGGGTCCATCCCCGGGTGACCGAAGCAGTGCCTTCGTGCGCCGCCGGAGCGGTATCGGAAGTCGTTCCCGGCGGTCCTATATAGGTCCCCATCGAAAGCTGTTGCCGGGGCTCGCGCTCCCCCGGAAAAGGCCGCAATGTTAGGTGCTGTTGCCCAGCGCATGTTCGGGACACCGAACGAGCGCACACTTCGAAAATACCGCCAGGCTGTCGGGCACATCAATACGCTCGAGGCCGATGCGCGCGCCTGCACCGACGAGGCTCTGCGGGCACGCACCGGCCAGTTCCGCGAACGGCTCGACAGCGGCGAATCCCTCGACGATCTCCTGCCCGAGGCATTTGCCACCGTCCGCGAGGCGGCGCAGCGGGCGCTCGGACAACGCCCCTTCGACGTGCAGCTGATCGGCGGCATCGTGCTCCACCAGGGGAGCATCGCCGAGATGAAGACCGGCGAAGGCAAGACGCTCGTCGCGACGCTGCCCGCGTACCTCAATGCGCTCGCCGGGAGCGTGCACATCGTGACCGTCAACGATTACCTGGCACGCCGCGACGCCGGCTGGATGGGCGCGATCTACAACTTCCTCGGGCTCGAGGTCGGCTGCATCGTTCCGGGCCTCAACGACGAGGAACGCCGGGACGCCTACCGCGCCGACATCACCTACGGCACCAACAACGAGTTCGGGTTCGACTACCTCCGCGACAACATGAAGCACCGGCTGGCCGACATGGTTCAGCGGCCGTTTCGGTTAGCGATCGTCGACGAGGTCGACAGCATCCTCATCGACGAAGCCCGCACGCCCCTGATCATCTCGGGCCCGGCCGAGGACACGTCCGAGCTCTACCGCGGCGTCGACCGGGTGATCCCGGGCCTCCGGCCCGAGGACCACGAGGTTGACGAGAAGTCGCGCGCCGCCTCGTTCACCGAGACCGGCAGCCAGCACGTGGAGGAGCTCGCTCGCGCGGCCGGGCTGATGAAGGACGGGGGCCTCTACGATCCCGACAACGTGAGCGTCCTGCACCACTTGCATCAGGCACTGCGGGCGCACCTGCTGTTCCAGCGAGACCGCGACTACATCGTCCGCAACGGCGAAGTGGTGATCATCGACGAGTTCACCGGTCGGATGATGGAGGGGCGGCGGTACTCGGACGGCCTGCACCAGGCGATCGAGGCCAAGGAGCAGGTGGAGGTCAAGCGCGAGAACCAGACCTTCGCGTCGGTCACGTTCCAGAACTATTTCCGCCTTTATCCGAAACTTTCCGGCATGACCGGAACGGCTGTCACCGAGGCCAGCGAATTCGGCCAGATCTACGGCGTGGACGTCGTCGAGGTGCCGACCCACCGCACCATGATCCGCGAGGACTGCGACGACGAGGTGTACCGGACGGCCGCCGAGAAATGGACGGCGATCTCCGACGAGATCCGGGCCGCCCGCGCCCGCCAGCAGCCCGTCCTGGTCGGCACCACGAGCATCGAGAAATCCGAGGATCTGTCCAAGCGCCTGAAAAAGGCGAAGATTCCCCACCAGGTCCTGAATGCCCGCTATCACGAACGCGAGGCCGCCATCATCGCGCAGGCCGGTGTCCCGGGCACGGTGACCATCGCGACCAACATGGCCGGCCGCGGTACCGACATTCAGCTCGGCGGCAACCTGGAAATGCGCCTGGCCGCCGTCGCGGACGACGACGGCCATGTCGACGAGCAGCGGGCAGCGGCGATCACGACGGAGATCGAAGCCGCCAAGCAGCAGGCGCTGTCCGCGGGCGGCCTCTACGTGCTGGGGACCGAACGGCACGAGAGCCGCCGCATCGACAACCAGCTCCGGGGCCGCTCCGGCCGCCAGGGCGATCCCGGAATGTCCAAGTTCTTCCTGTCGCTGGAAGACGACCTGATGCGGATCTTCGGCGGCGAGCGGCTGGAGAACATGCTGTCCCGCCTGGGCCTGGAGGACGGCGAGGCCATCGTCCACCCCTGGGTCAACCGCGCCATCGAGAAGGCGCAGGTGAAAGTCGAGCAGCGCAATTTCGAGATCCGCAAGAACCTGCTGAAGTTCGATGACGTGATGAACGAGCAGCGGAAGGTGATCTACGAACAGCGCCGCGAGCTCATGGAGGGGGGCGACGTCTCCGACACGGTCGTCGACATGCGCCGGGACATTGTCGAGGAGCTGCTCGAGCGGTTTGTGCCGCCAAAGGCGTACGCCGAACAGTGGGAAATCGAGCCGCTCACGCGGGCCCTGCGCATGCTATCGGGCCTGACGCTGCCGATCGCGGAGTGGGCGGCGGCCGAGGGAGCCGACGAGGACACGCTGCGGGGCCAGATCAACGAAGCGTTGGATGCGCACATGGCAACCCAGGAAACCCGGATCGGCGCCGACATCTTCCGGACCCTGGAAAAGCAGCTGCTGTTGCAGATCCTCGACGGCCTCTGGAAGGAGCACCTGCAGGCCCTGGAGCATCTGCGCCAGGGCATCGGCCTCCGCGCCTACGGTCAGCGTGATCCGTTGAACGAGTACAAGCGCGAAGCGTTCGAACTGTTCGACCGCATGCTGAACGCCATGCGCCACACCCTCACCCGGATTCTCCTGTCATTTCCGGTGGAGCAGATGCAGGCGCGCGCCGCTCCACCGCCGCCGCCGCCGCCGATGGCGCCGGTCGAGAGGGTCCCGGCGACAGCACAGGCCGGCGGCGCGCTCCGCTCGCGGCGCCGCGTGGGGCGGAATGACCCCTGCCCGTGTGGCTCGGGCCGCAAGTACAAGCACTGCCACGGGCGGGCCTAGCCGGGGCGGACGGCGGCCAGAATGTAGTTCACCGACACGTCGTCGCTGACCTCCCAGCCCCCGTCAAGCGCGCGGTAGCTCAGTCCCCGAATCGCCGTCACCTGCAGGCCTTCTGCCTCGAGCGGGCCCGCAAATTCGGACGGCCGGACGAACTGCGAGAACCGGTGCGTGCCGCGCGGCAGCAGCCCCAGGACGTACTCTGCACCCACAATGGCCTTGGCCAGCGCCGCGAGAGTCCGGTTCAGCGTGGATCCGACGAGCACGCCGCCGGGCGCCAGGCATGCCGCCGCCTGGCGCAGGAACGCCGCCGGGTCCGGAACATGCTCCACCACCTCAAGCGCGGTCACCAGGTCGAACCTGCGGCGCCGCGCGGCGAGGTCGGCCAGGGACGAGTCCCGGTAGTCGATCTCAAGCCCTTCAACGGCAGCGTGGCGGCGCGCCGCCTCCAGCTGGGCTGACGCCGCGTCGATCGCGGTCACGCGCGCGCCCATGCGGGCCAGCGGCTCGGCTACCAGACCCGCGCCGCAGCCGATGTCGAGCGCCCGTACCCGGCGCAGGGGGACGCGCCCACGGGCGTCCGAACCTCGGGTCGCGGTGACCTGATCGCGGATGAATGCGAGCCGCGCCGGGTTCATGGCGTGAAGCGGTGCCATGGGGCCGTTCGGGTCCCACCACTCGGCCGCAAGCTTGTCGAAGCGGGCGATCTCGTCCGGATCGACGTCGACGGACGATGCGTCGGCACTGGCCATGCTGGGCTCCCTCGGCAGGATTCCTCTTCCTGTCGGCACACGGATCCGCGGCAGGAGTCGAATCCGCGTCCGTACTATGCCATTTTCTGACGGTGCGGCCCCGCATGCGGACTCGGCCGTCTCCATGACAACACTGGTCCGGACCGCGGCATCCGCGGCACCCGGCGGGTCCGGCGCGGATGGCACGCATTGTCTTCAAGTTCGGCGGAACCTCCGTTTCGGACGTGGCCCACGTTCGGCGGGTGGCGGCCCGCGTCGCCAAGGCCTTTCAGGCCGGTGACGAAGCCGCGGTGGTGGTGTCGGCAATGGCCGGGACGACGGATCAGCTGGACCACTGGACACGCGAGATCGGCGGCATGATGGACGCTCGCGAGTACGACACCGTCGTCGCCGCCGGCGAGCAGATCACCGCCGGCCTGATGGCACTGGCGCTCCAGTCGGAAGGACTGGTGGCCCGGTCCTGGCTGGGATGGCAATTGCCGATCGAAACCGACGACGCCCATGCCCGCGCCCGGATTCGTCACATTCATGCCGCCGAGATCGAAGATCGGCTTGCCCGTCGCGAAATCCCGGTGTTGGCGGGATTCCAGGGCATCGCGTCGACCGGCCGCATCACGACCCTCGGACGCGGCGGCTCGGATACCTCCGCGGTGGCCATTGCCGCGGCCCTCAACGCCGACCGGTGCGACATCTACACGGATGTCGAGGGGGTTTTCACCGCGGATCCCAGGATTGTCCCGTCGGCCCGGCGGATTGAACGCATTGCCTACGAGGAAATGGTCGAACTGGCCTCGCTCGGCGCGCGCGTCCTGGAGACCCGGGCGGTCGAAATGGCCATGCGCAACGGCGTGAGCGTCCAGGTACGCTCAAGCTTCCACGACACCCCCGGCACGCTGCTGGTGGACGAGGACGAGATCATGGAACAGGACGTAGTCACCGGGGTCACGTACAGCCGTGACGAAGCCAAGCTCACGCTGACGGGAGTTCACGACAAGCCGGGCGTCTCGGCCAGCATCTTCGGGCCGCTCGCGTCGAAAGGCGTGAACGTCGACATGATCGTGCAGTCGGGCTCGCACGGGGGCGAACGGATCAATTACACGTTCACCGTGGTCCAGCGGGACATGGAGCGCGCAGTCCGCGCCATCGAGGACGCCCGGAACGAGATCGGATTCGATTCGATCGTGGCTGACGCGAATGTCGCCAAGGTCTCGATCGTGGGGCTGGGCATGCGCACCCGGCCAGGCGTCGCGCAGACGATGTTCGCGACGCTGGCCGAACGCGGTATCAATCTCCAGGTCATCTCCACCTCGGAACTGAAGATCAGCGTGCTCATCGACGAGACCGCGACCGAGGAAGCCGTTCGTGCCCTGCACGCAGCCTACGGGCTCGATTCGGCGTAGCACGCCCCTGCCGGCGCATGACCGGCGAATCAAGGGCACAATGGGCCTCCTGCCATGACCGGGATCGGGCGTTCCGACACGCCGAGGGGGTCCGCCATGCCAACGCCGCCCGCGCCGCCGGAACCGCGCCGCCTCCTGGCCCGCGTGCAGAAAATCATGGGCGGCCGGCGATCGGCCAATGCCCGCCTCCGGCAGGTGGTTCGTGAAGTAGCCAAGGCGATGGGCTCGGACGTGTGCTCATGCTACCTCCGTCGGGCCGGCGACCTGCTGGAGCTGTTCGCCACCCAGGGTCTTGACCGCCGGGCGGTCCACCGAACCCGGCTGCGCCTCGGCGAAGGACTGGTCGGCGCGGTCGCAGCCCACGGCGAACCCCTGGTGATCGAGGATGCGCCCTCACATCCCCGCTTCGCCTTTCGGCCGGAGACCGGCGAGGAACCGTTCCATGCGTTCCTGGGTGTGCCGCTGCTGCGCGGCGGGCGATCGGTCGGGGTGCTCGTCATCCAGAGCCGCGAGACCCGCACCTACCTCGACACCGACATCGAGACGCTGCAGACCGTGGCCACGGTGCTGGCCGACCTCGTCAGCCGCGAGCGCCTCGTGGATCCGGCGGAACTGGCCGAAGCCAGCGGGAACGTCATGCTTCCCCGCCGGTTCCAGGGAACGCCGCTGGCCGGCGGCGTAGGGCTCGGCCAGGTTGTCCATCACGGCCCGGCGACGGTGTCACGCAACACCGTCGCCGACGACCCCGACGTCGAGCGGGCACGGCTGCGCACCGCGATCGCCGAGCTGACCGCCGATCTCGACCACATGGCGGCCACCGTCGAATCGACAGGCGGCCGGGTCGAACGCGAGATCCTCGACGCCTTTCGGCTGTTCGTGGCCAGCTCCGGCTGGATTCGCCGCATGCACGAGCATGTCGAAGCGGGACTGACGGCGGACGGCGCGGTCATCCAGGTCCAGGAGGAGACGCGCGCCCGGATGCTGCATCTGCCGGACGCCTACCTCCGCGAGCGTCTCGCCGATTTCGATGACCTGGCCAACCGCCTGCGCTCCCTGCTGGCCAATGAGAGCGAGCGTGAGCCCTATCCGGAAGACGTCGTGGTGGTGGCGCGTGAAATCGGGCCCGCGGCCCTGCTGGAGTACGGGATCGAGCGCATCCGGGGACTGGTGCTGGAAGGCGGCTCCCCGTCCATGCATGTCTCCATTCTCGCGCGCAGCCTCGGCATTCCCGTCGTCGGGCAGGTGCGGGAGGCGACGCTGCACTGCGAGGAGGCGACCCTCCTGGCCCTGAACGGCGATTCCGGCGAAGTGTTCATCGACCCGCCGGAAGACGTGTTGGAACAGTTCCGAAGCCTGCTGCAGGCCGGCACTGCCGACGCTGAATGGCACGAGCAGATCCGCCTGTTCCCGGCATCCACCCTCGACGGGGTCTCGGTCTCACTGCAGATCAATGCGGGGTTTGCCTCGGACGCAGACCAGATCGTGGCGACCGGCGCTGACGGCATCGGGTTGTACCGCACCGAGCTGTCCTTCCTCCTGCAGCGCACGCATCTTGACGCGGACCGCCAAGAGGCGCTCTACAGCGATGTACTGAGGCGCGCGGCCGGCCATCCGGTGACGTTTCGCACGCTGGATCTCGGCGGCGACAAACGCATCGACGCGCTCGAGACCTACCGGCATGGAGCCCGCAACCCGGCGCTGGGGTGGCGCGGGGTCCGGACGGCGTTCGACCAGCCGCAGCTCCTTAAGGAACAGCTCCGCGCGCTGCTCCGCGCGCACGCGGGCCGGCCCATGCGCGTGATGTTCCCGATGGTGGCCAACGGGACGGATCTCGAACGCGCGCAGGCCGTGTTGAAGCACGCGCTGGCCGCCCACAAGGCGGACGGCGGCGTCCCCCCCGATCGCCTGCAGGTCGGCGTCATGATCGAGGTGCCGGCCCTTGTCTGGCAGGCCGGAACCGTCCTGCGCGACGTTGACTTCGTATCCGTGGGGACCAACGACTTCACGGCGTTCTTGTACGCCCGGGACCGGGGCGATCCCGTACTTACCCAGCGGTACCCGTTCCTGTCGGGCCCGCCGCTGACCGCGCTCCGGACCCTGGTCAAGAGTGCCCGCCACCGCAACGTCGAGCTGTCGGTCTGCGGGGAGGTAGCCGGCCAGCCGCTGGCCGCCTTGGCGCTGATCGCCATCGGCGTGCGCAGCCTGTCCATGAGCCCGGCATCGGTCGGACCCGTCAAGACCGCCATCCGGAGCTTCTGGATGGGGAAAGCCGAGGCATACCTCAAACGGCTCATCCGCACCTCTCCCGGTAACTTCCGGCCCCAGTTTCAGAATTTTGTGCGGGACCACGGAGTTCGCATCTAGCGCCCGGCTGCTGTATGCTGACGCACTGCCACGGGTGACGCCCGCCGAGATGCAGGGCAGCGAACGCTCCTGCGCGGTGGCCGTTGCATGTGAACATTGGGTGACTGGGCCGCGATCGGTCGTTATGCCGGTAATTTCCCCCGCCGTAGTTGCAAATCAGCTCCAACTGCGGCTGCCCCGGACCCCCTCGACAGCACTCGGCAACAAGCTCGCGGAGGCGGGCGAGTTGCTGCGGAGCACCCGGGAACAGCATGGCCTTTCCCTGGCCGAGGTGAACCGGGACCTGCGGATATCCCGAACGCAGCTCGCCTGCATGGAGGCAGGGGAATTCGAACGAATCTCCACTGTCCCCGCGCTTCGCGACGGTCATGTGCGCACGTACGCGTTGTACCTCGGTCTTGACCTGCAACCGATCATGGATGCCGTGCACAGCCAGGCCGCGGACGACGCGGCCGCAGAGCACGAACCCCTCTATCCGCCTCCACCGCGCCGCAACCCCCTGGCCTACGTCATGATGGGCATTTCGCTGGTCATCCTGGTCCTCTTGATCATGGCGTGGGACCGCTTGTCGGCAGTGGAAGCCTACCTGCCGGCAGACGGCGTCGAGGCCGCCGGCCTCGAATCGCCCACGGCGACCGTGCCTTCAAGCTCGCTGCAACGAATAGGGATACAGGGCGAGTTCAGCGAGTGATTTCTCCCGGCCAGGCAAGTGCGCCGCCCGAGCGTCGTCGCTCGCGCTCCATCCAAGTGGGGCCGGTGACGGTCGGCGGAGACGCGCCGATCTCCGTTCAGTCGATGACCAACACCCCGACGGCGGACGCTGCTGCCACGCTGGCGCAGGTCAAGGCGCTGGCCGCCGCCGGAGCTGACATTGTCCGGGTTTCGTGCCCTGACGAGCCGTCGACCGAGGCGCTTCGGACCATTGTCCGTGACTCCCCCGTCCCCATCGTCGCGGACATCCACTTCCACTATCGCCGTGCGATCGAGGCGGCCGAGGCCGGGGCGGCGTGCCTACGGGTCAATCCGGGAAACATCGGCGGCCGCGAACGGGTCGGGGAAGTCGTGCGCGCAGCCCGCGATCACGGATGCTCGATCCGAATCGGTGTGAACGCCGGATCGCTCGAGCGCGACCTGCTGGAGCGATACCGCGAACCGACGGCGCCAGCCATGGTCGAGAGTGCGATGCGCCACGCCACCATGCTGGATGACCAGCAATTCTTCGACTACAAGATCAGTGCCAAGGCGTCGAGCGTCCGCCTAGCGGTCGAAGCCTACCGCGCCCTGGCCGAGGCCACCGACGCGCCGCTGCACCTGGGGATCACCGAATCCGGAGGCCGCGACACTGGCTCCGTGCGGTCGGCGGTCGGCCTCGGCATGCTGCTGGCCGACGGCATCGGCGACACGATCCGCGTCTCGTTGTCCGCAGACCCGGTAGAAGAGGTTCGTGTCGGCAACGAGATTCTCAAGTCGCTCGGCCTCCGGCACCGAGGCGTGACCGTGATCGCCTGTCCGAGTTGCGCCCGCCAGCAGTTTCCCGTCATCGACACGGTGCGCCGCATCGAGGAACGACTGCAGCACATCGCGCAGCCGATCACGGTGTCCATCATCGGATGCGTGGTCAACGGTCCCGGGGAAGCGCGCACCTCCGATGTCGGCGTGACCGGCGGCGGCCGCGGGGTGCACCAGCTCTACGTGGACGGGGAACCGCACACCCGGCTTCAGGGCGACGATTTCGTCGAACACGTAGCCCAACTAGTGGAGGAGCGCGCACGAGTTCTTGAAGACCATGCCGCACAAGCCTGAGAGAGCGTCATGGCTAAAGGATTGCAGCCGGTGCGCGGGACCCATGACCTGTTCGGAGACGACAAGCGCCGATTTGACCACATCGTAGCCGCCGCCCGATCGGTCGCCGCCAGCTACGGCTATGCGCCGATGGCGACGCCAGCGTTCGAGTTCACCGAGGTATTCCGCCGCACACTGGGCGAGACTTCCGACATCGTCGCCAAGGAGATGTACACGTTCGCCTCCGGCTCCGGCGAGGAGGTGACGTTGCGCCCGGAAGGCACAGCTCCGGTGGCCCGCGCCCTGGTTTCGGGCGGACGATTGCAGGTGCTGCCGGCGCGGCTGTTCTACGACGGGCCCATGTTCCGGCGCGAGCGGCCGCAGAAGGGCCGGATGCGCCAGTTCCACCAGGTCGGCATCGAGTTGATCGGCGAGCCATCGCCGGTGGGCGATGTCGAGGTGATCGCGGCCGGCGCGCGTCTGCTCGAGCGGCTCGGACTGACGGCTGCCGTCACCTTGCATCTCCACACACTCGGCAATGGCGCCAGCCGCGACCGTTACCGGACCGCGCTTGTGGCATACCTCGACCAGCACCGAGGCAGCCTGTCCGCCGACTCGCAGCGGCGGCTGGACCAGAACCCCCTGCGCGTGCTGGATTCGAAGGCGCCGGAGGATCGCGAGGTCGCGGACAAGGCCCCGCGCCTGCTCGATCATCTCGATCCGGATTCGGCCGGGTTCTTCGCTGAAGTCCGGTGCCAGCTCGACGCGTTGAAAATCGGCTACGAGATTGATCCGCTGCTGGTGCGGGGTCTCGACTACTACATGCATACGACCTTCGAGTTCGTCACGGATCGGCTTGGCGCCCAGGGTGCCGTTCTGGCGGGCGGCCGTTACGACGGCCTCACCGAGCGGATGGGCGGGCCACCTCTCGCCGGAACCGGCTGGGCAGCGGGAATCGAGCGTCTCAGCATGCTGACCGGTGACAACTTGCCGGCGGCGCCCCGCCCCGTGCTCGTCGCCCGCGTTGCAGAGGACGCCACGACGCAGGCGCTCCGGTGCGCCGAAGCCCTGCGAGATGCGGGCGTCCCGGCCGAGCTCGCACTGCAGGGAAGTCTCAAACGTCAGCTGCGACATGCGGACAGGATCGGGGCCCGGGCCGCCGTTCTCCTGGGGAAGCGCGAACTCGAGGCGGGTGTCGTCTCGGTGCGGGATCTGGACTCCGGGGAGCAGTCCGAGCTTCCGATTGCTCGGCTTCCCGGCCACGTCCTGGAGATGATCGACGGTGGCTGAGCCGGGCCTCGAGGACGCATTCGAAGGGATCCTGCAGCGCCGGCGGGAGCTGGAGGCGGCGCTCGGCGACCCTGCCCTCAACCATGACCGCCGCGGGCAGATCGCGCGCGAACATGCCCAGCTCCAGCCGATCGCCGAGAAAATCGATGAGTACGCCAGCCTCGCGACCGAGCGCAGCGGGCTCGACGAGATCCTCGCCGACCCGGACACGGACCCGGCGCTGCGGGCGCTTGCCGAAGAGGATCACGCCCGGATTCTGGCAAGTATCGACACCTGCGGAAAGGACATTCGCGAACTTCTGGTGCCGGCGGACGAAGCCAACATGCGAGACGTCATCCTCGAGGTACGGGCTGGCACCGGTGGCGATGAGGCTGCCCTGTTCGCGCGCGATCTCTTCCGCATGTACGAGCGGTACGCCGAAGCCCACAACTGGAAGTTCCGGATCCTCTCGCTCAGCGAAAACGCTCTCGGCGGGGCTCGCGAGGCAATGGCGGAAGTGGTGGGGCGGGGCGCCTATGGCCGACTGCGGCACGAGTCCGGCGTGCACCGGGTCCAGCGGGTACCCACGACGGAAGCGTCGGGGCGCATTCACACGTCGGCAGCGACGGTGGCCGTCCTGCCGAAGGCTGAAGACGTCGACCTGGTCATCGAGCCCGGAGACCTCCGGATTGACACCTTCCGCGCCCAGGGCGCGGGCGGCCAGCATGTCAACAAGACCGACAGTGCAGTCCGGATCACCCATCTCCCGACCAATACGGTCGTGGTATGCCAGGATGAGAAATCGCAGCACCGGAACCGGGAAAAGGCGATGAGCGTCCTGCGGGCCCGCCTCTACGAGCAGGAACGCCGCGCGCAGGAACAGGAACAGGCGGACCAGCGCCGGACCCAAGTCGGCTCGGGGGACCGCTCCGAACGCGTGCGTACCTACAATTTTCCGCAAGACAGGATTACCGACCACCGGATCAACCTCACGGTGCATCGCATCGATCAGGTGCTGAGCGGGGAAACGCTGGACAAGCTGGTTGAGGCCCTCATGGCGGAAGAGAAACGCCAGCGGCTGACCGGCGGCACCTGACCCAACCCGTGAGCCTCACGGTCGAAGCGGCGATTCAGCGCGCGCAGGCCTTGCTGCGGGAGGCCGGAGTCGACGGCCCGAGGCGTGAGGCCCGCCTGCTGGTGGGGCTTGCCTCGGGTTTGGACGCCTTCCTCGCCACCGACATGCGGCTGTCGCCGGACGCCGCAGGACGGCTTGAAGCGTTGGTCGCGCGGCGGGCGGCGCGCGAGCCGTATGCCCACCTGGCTGAAGAACGGGAGTTCATGGGACTGCGTTTCCTTGTGTCCGACGCAGCGCTGATCCCCCGGCCGGAAACGGAATGTCTCGTCGAAGCTCTTTTCAGGGACCGGCCGGCGCGGCACATCCTCGATCTCGGCACCGGCACCGGGGCGATGCTGCTGTCGCTGCTTGACCGGTGGCCCGACGCGCGCGGGGTTGGCGTGGACAGCTCCATGGCGGCGCTGGCCCTCGCCGGTCGCAACGTGACGGCGCTCGGACTCCGTGGACGCGCCTTGCTGCTGGCCTCCGACTGGGCCGGCGCCCTCCGGGCTGCCCCGACCTTTGACCTGGCAGTCTGCAACCCGCCCTACGTGCGGACCGACGAGATCGGAACCCTCGATCCTGAGGTGCGGGACTACGAGCCCCGCCTGGCCCTTGATGGGGGTGCCGATGGCCTCGATTCCGTGCGAGCACTGCTCCCCCGGCTGGTCCGGATGCTGGAACCCGGCGCCCGCGCGGTGTTCGAGACCGACCCCCGCCTGTGGGAAGGCCTCGCGGCGCTCACCGAGCAGCATGGCGGGCGCGACATCAGTTGCATCCCCGACTTGACAGGCCGCCGTCGCGGCCTGATTGCGCGGTTTCCGGATACGGCGGGCTGAGGCCGCCGCTCGAATCGGTGCCGTCAACGGATCGCATCTTCATGTATAGTACGCTCAATTGGTCCTCGTATCGGTGCTGGCCGAATTGCTGTTGAACGGCCCCGCGCACTTCCGATCGACTCGTGTTTTGCCAGATGCATGTGCCTCGCGCACGGACCACGCAAGCAGACTTCATTCTTAAGACCCAACAGGAGTAGCACGACCCCACATGTACGACCGACCTAAATCTCCCGCTGGTCCCCGCCGCCATCGCGGCCGGCCTCAGGCTCGACGCGGCAGCGGTCCAAACCAGACGTTCGAAAGTAATGGCGGCCCGGGCATCAAGGTAAGGGGATCGGCCCGCCAAGTTGCGGATCGTTACCACGGGCTGGCTCGCGACGCGCTCTCGTCCGGGGACCGCGTGGCCGCAGAAAACTTCCTGCAGCACGCCGAGCATTACCAAAGGATCCAGGCCACATTGAACGCGCCTGTCCCGACCAATCCAGTGCGTTCCAATGGCCGCGCCGACCGGCGCCACGACGGGGACGCCCGGCCCCAGAACGAAGAGCCCCTCCCGGCCGACGGCCCCTTCCGCTGACCGGGCGCCTGGCGGCCGCGTGACCGCCCGGACACCGCGGCGTCCGTAACCGGCTCCGCGGACCCCGGACGGAGTCCGGGGCCTTTAGCCCTGCCGCTTCCGGCTGTCGGTCCGGTGACGTATCGTCTCGGCGCGAAGCGGCGTTTGCGCCTGTGCGTGCAACGGGCCGACGGGGAGCGCCACGGGGATGGGACGCCTGCCCCCGCGCCGCTCGCCGGCACAGCCGGAACCCCACCGACGCTTCGTGAAGCCCCGTGAGCGGCTCAGCCGCTCGGTTTTCGGCAGGGAAGTTCACCCGCTCCCGTTGACGAAGCACGGCTTGGAACCCGCACTGGCGTCGGGTTGACGAGCAGGCAGGGCGTCTGCTCGCGGACCGCGGTCGGCATCCTCCGGGATCCCTGCCCCGAGCCGACGGCGGAGCCGTCGGGCTGTTCCTGATCCTTTCGGTTCCGGAGACCTGGGGCCGGGCTTCACGAGACCCGGTCCATTCACCCTGCAGGGACGGGAATCGCCCGCGCGGCGATCCTCCCGATCGTTCGGCCGGTCGCGGGTCGCTTCTCGCGAATTCGGTTCACGTTGCGAACGGGCCAAGCCTCCCCATATGAAAGATGCGGCTCCTGAATGGCTGCACCACGTGCCGCCGGTCGGCACACCAGGGAAACTCGTATGGATCTTCAGTCGCTGAGCGAACGCTGCCAGGGCCTCGTGCAGTCGGCGCTGACACGCGCCCGGGCCGCCGGTCACCAGTCGTTCATTCCGGAACACCTGCTGCGGGAGCTGCTGTCCGACCCGGCCGGTCTGGCCGCCAACCTCATGCGAAGCGCGGGCGCCTCCCCGGAACAGGCGCTGGCGGGGTGTGACGAACAGCTTGCGGCACTGCCGGTCGTGGACGGCCCTGGGGCCGGGCACATCACACCGCATCCCGAGACATTGCGGGTGTTGAAACAAGCCAATGAAGCGGCGACGGCAGCGGGCGACCGCTTCGTCACGGCAGAACGTCTG
This sequence comes from Alphaproteobacteria bacterium, assembly GCA_965116745.1. GTDB lineage: Bacteria > Pseudomonadota > Alphaproteobacteria > TMED109 > TMED109 > VXPW01. The sequence goes on from OZ220701.1 coordinate 26,247, forward strand.
CTGGCCGCGCTGGCCGCGCTCAAGAACTCATCGTCCGCCCGGATCCTGCAGGCTGCCGGCCTCGAGCCGTCCCGCCTGGAAGCGGCGATCGGGCAGCTGCGCAAGGGCCGCACCGCCGACAGCGCGCAGGCGGAAAGCGGCTACGAGGCGCTCCGTCGTTTCACCCGGGACCTTACCAGCGAGGCCAGGGAGGGGCGCGTGGACGCCGTCATCGGACGCGACGAGGAAATCCGACGCGTCATGCAGATTCTCGCGCGCCGCACCAAGAACAATCCGGTGCTGATCGGCGAGCCGGGAGTCGGGAAGACGGCCATCGTGGAAGGATTGGCGATGCGGGTTGTCAATGGCGACGTTCCGGAAGCCCTGCGCGACGCCCGCATTTGCTCGCTCGACCTCGGCGCCTTGGTCGCCGGCGCGAAGTATCAGGGCGAATTCGAGGAACGACTCAAAGCCGTGCTGGCCGAAGTCGAACACGAGACCGGCATCGTCCTCTTTATCGATGAGATGCACACCCTGATCGGCGCCGGCGCACCGTCGGGTTCAACCGACGCATCCAACCTCCTCAAGCCGGCGCTGGCACGGGGCGTGCTGCACTGTGTCGGAGCCACGACGCTCGACGAGTACCGAAAGCACGTGGAAAAGGACGCCGCGCTCGCGCGCCGCTTCCAGCCGGTGTACGTGGCCGCGCCTTCCGTGGAAGACACCGTGTCGATCCTGCGAGGCATCAAGGAGAAGTACGACCTTCATCACGGCGTGACGATTTCCGATGCAGCGCTGGTCGCGGCAGCAACCCTCTCGGACCGCTACATCAGCGACCGCTTCCTGCCGGACAAGGCCATCGACCTGATTGACGAGGCGGCCTCCCGCAAACGCATGGAACTCGACAGCAAGCCGGAGACGCTGGACGAGCTTGATCGCCGGATTGTTCAACTGAAGATTGAACGTGAAGCGCTCCGCAAGGAGAGCGATTCCCGGGCCGCCAAACGCCTGTCGAAACTGGAGGACGACCTTGCGGAACTCGAGGAGCGTGCCGCTGAGCAAAAGGCAGAGTGGCTGGCAGCCAAGGACGTCATGGCCGCCAACCACAAGCTCAAGGAGCAGCTGGACAGGGCGCGGTCCGAACTTCAGCTGGCGCAGCGTGACGGCAACCTGGCCCGTGCCGGCGAGCTGGCGCACGGAGCGATTCCGACACTGGAGGCGAGGCTGGCCGAATCGGACCAGCAAGGCGCAGGCAGCTTGACCGGGACGGCCGTCCTCGATTCCGACGTCGCCTCGGTCGTGGCGCGGTGGACCGGCATCCCCACGGAGAACCTGCTCGCGAGCGAAGCTGAACGGCTGGTGCGTCTCGAATCGGTACTGCAGTCACGGGTCGTGGGGCAGGACGACGCCCTGAGCGCGGTCGCCAACGCCGTCCGGCGCGCCAAGGCAGGGCTGCAGGATCCCAATCGACCGCTGGGGTCCTTTCTGTTCCTGGGCCCGACCGGCGTCGGCAAGACGGAGCTTGCCAAGGCGCTGGCGGAGTTCCTGTTCAGCGATGAGCGGGCGCTGCTCCGGTTCGACATGTCGGAGTACATGGAGAGGCACTCGGTAGCCCGGATGCTGGGTGCTCCGCCGGGGTACGTCGGCTACGAGGACGGAGGCACGCTTACGGAAGCCGTGCGGCGGCGCCCCTACCAGGTCATCCTATTCGACGAAATCGAGAAGGCGCACCCGGACGTCTTCAACGTGCTGCTCCAGGTCCTGGACGACGGGTGCCTGACCGATGGCCAGGGCCATGTGGTCAACTTCCGCAATACGCTTGTGATCTTGACCTCGAATCTCGGCGGCCAGTTTCTCGGTGACCATTCAATGGATGCCGAGGCCAAGCGGCTCGCCGTCATGGAGGCCGTCCGGGCCCAGTTCCGACCCGAGTTCCTGAACCGGCTCGACGAGATCATCCTGTTCCGCAGTCTCGCGGCAGAGCACATGGGTCGGATCGTCAACATCCAGCTCGACCGCCTCATCAAGCGGGCGTCCCGGCAGGACCTCGCGATCGACGTCACCGAGGGCGCGCGAGAGTGGCTGGCACGGCGAGGCTATGACCCCGCGTACGGTGCCCGGCCGCTCAAACGCGTGATCCAGCGCGAAGTCGAGAATCCGCTCGCAGCGCTCGTGCTGGCCGGCAGCATTCCTGAAGGCAGCCCGGTTCGCGTGTCATGCGACGGGGACTCGCTCTCGCTGCAATAGGCGACTTCGAACCGGGCCGGGCGGCTCGCCCCGGCCCAAGGCAGCGTCCTTCAGTTGAAAGCGGGTCCGCCCGCCGACGGACGGACGGCCACCCGAGCAGCCCCTGGACCGAAGTCATTCCAGGCTTCATCGATTTGGTTGCGCTCGCTCAGGAACGCCGCGAAGCTGTCCCCTTCAAGGAACACTGGGCTCGGCAGGTCGATGCTCTGCGGATTGACCTGCTTGTTCCGATAGAGAACCTCGTAGTGCAGATGTGGTCCCGTGGACCGGCCGGTTGAACCGACGCGTCCGATCACCTGGCCCTGTGTCACGCGAGTTCCCTGCTGGAGACCCTTCGCGTACCGGGACAGGTGCGCGTAGGCCGTCTTGTACTCGCTGTTGTGCCGGATCCGGATGTACTTGCCATAGGCACCGTACCGTCCGATCCGCTCGACCACCCCGTCCCCTGCAGCGTAGACGGGCGTGCCAGTCGGCGCGGCAAAGTCCATCCCCCGATGCATCCGATTGAAGCCCAAGATCGGATGACGGCGCATGCCAAATCGCGAGGAGATGCGCGCGCCGTCGATCGGCGTGCGCATCAGCGCCTTGGCAGCGCTCCGGCCTTCGCCATCGAAGTAGCCCGCCGGTGCGCTCAGAGGATCGTAGTAGTACAGCGAGCGTTTCTCGCCACGGACCACCATGGCCGCATATACGATCCGCCCATGGTCGACCATCTTGCTGTCGACCACCTGACCTTCGTACATGACCTCGACTTCGTCGCCGGGCTGCAGGTCCCGCTGGAAATCGACGTCGAAACTGAATATTCGCACCAGTTGCTCCAGCACCGGAAGCGGCAGCCCCATGTGGCTGGCCGCCTGGTACAGGCTGGTGTCGATGGTGCCGACCGTGCGGTTGAACACGACATGAAATGCGCGTTCCACCCGGTGGGTGACGTAGGCACCGTCTTCCAAGACCGCTTCGACGCTGCGCAGCGGATCCAACTGAATGGAGAACCCTTCCAGCGGACGGGCTCCCTTGTCACCGGCGCCGACGGCAACGTGCAGAACCTGCCCGATGTCGAGCGTTCGGGGATCGAATTCCCCGCTGATGGCCCGGACTGCCTTGTCCACCTGCAGCCGGTTCGCCCCCGTGGCAACGAGAATCTTGGCCAGGGTGTCGCCCTGCCTGGCTTCGACCTCAAAACGCTCTACGCGGTCCCCGTCCGGAAGGCTGGAAAAGGAGCGAACCGGATCGGCATCCAGCGCCGGGTCGGGGCCCAGCTCGGTGGCGAATCCCTGCTGCGGCTCGGGGGCAAGAGCCGCGAGTTGCGCTTCCGCCTCCGCGGTGTCTGTCCAGGCTGCCTTGTATCGACCGCGTGCGTCCCTGAGGACCAGGACGCCGCGCTGTTTCTTGGCCAGGGTTTCCAGGAAAAAGCCCGACAGCGGCTCGTCTGCGGGTGCGCGGGGGTAGATCAGCTTCTGGCCAGGCTGAAGCCGGTCGAGGCGACCCACTTTCCCGAAGGCGGTTGCCGCAGCGTGCGCGTGTTTACGCCGTTCCCCGATTCCGGACAGCACGGACAGCAGGAAGTCTCCCGATCGAATATGGGTCTGTGCCAGCACGTTTTGCAGGCGCTCTTCCTGGGCCGCAGCCCGTTGGTCTTCGAGATCCCGTGGCCATGCCCTGCTCGCCAAGCGTTCAGCCGTGACGCCGACCTGCGCCCAGTTGACCCGCTGCACCGTCCATTCGCCCGTCGCAGTGCGCGCCACCAGGACCGCCTTCCGGCGGCGGTCGGAAACCGCAAAGTACGTTACCGCACCGCCCTCCACGCCGTACGAAAAACGCTGGCCGGCGATAATGGACGTAGGCCGCTTTTCCCTGGCGAATGCTCGAACGGCGCCCCGAATCTCGGTGAGCGACATCCCGGCTCGCTGCAGGTGCAGGCCCAGCGTGTCACCGCGCTTGAAGGTCTCGTCCACGCGGCGGCCGATCCCGCCGGGAGTCAGGCGATCGCTGATGCCGGCGAACTCGTCGGCCTGACCCGTCGGCGCTGCACGCGTCGGCTCGACCGGAGGCAGAGGGGGGGCGGGCTCGACCGCCGCCACGTCGGCCACCGGGCGGAACACGCCGAACGCATCGCGGCGCATGTCCGCATTGCGCCCGCGGTTCGGGAGCGCGACGGCCTCGAGGACGGCCTTTCCGTCCTGTGCCGAAAATTCGACGTCGATCGGTTCACCGATTGCCAATCGGCGCAAGTTGACATGATGCCGCAGACCCGTCGCGGCACGGTGCGCGTCATCACGCGTGGCGCCTGCCCGCAACAGCGCCATGACCAGGTTGTCGCCCCGCCTGAGCTCGAGCCGTCTTGATCCCGCACGCGCCGTCTCCGGCGTCGTGCCGACAGCGGCTTCGATCCAATCGGCCGCTTCCTCGTCGACGTAGACGCCGCCACGAACCCGGTCGCTCTCGCCTTCCCGGACAGCTACAACCGACCGTCCGCGACGCAACGGAATGGCAACCGCGCGCAAGGCCGAGTCGCCGACAGTCGGTACCGACCGGTACAGGATGACAGCCTGTCCGGCAGCCATGCGCCGCAAGTTGAGATGACGCCGCAACGTGCGGACAAAAAGCTCGCCTTCTACTCGAGAGATTCCTTCGCGCGTAAACAGTCGCGACAACGTTTCGCCTGGGGCCAGTGCATCCGAGTGCACGGCCATGCCATCAATGTCGGTGAGCGGCTCGCGCGCAGAAGTCCCCGTAGCAACCAGTACAAACGCAGCAAAAACAACAGCGATCAGCGGGACCTGGATACGCATGCGAAGTCCGGGCAGGCAACACACAACGCGGGCGCACAGCCCAGGTCCGAGCAAACACCTGAACCATCATCTAAAGCCCAAATCGATCATGCGGATACGAAAGTGCCGTGTCAACGGGCCCAAAACGGCTCAACAGGCGTATGGGGGATTTGGCGCAGGCTTGTCGCTGGTCGCGTGCACGGGGCGTCGAAAACGTCGGTACGGTCCTGGCCGGCCGCCGACTGCAAGGCGGCGCGCGTGACCACTACGTGCCGAGCGCGGAGGTCCGGGAACGTGACTGCCGGGACGGCGGCGGCGCAGGCGCCCGCTCCGATCACGACAGACCTTGCGCCTGCGCATGAACGCGGGCAAGAAACGCCAGCATTCGGTCATTCGCGAGGTCCGGCTGCTCAAAATGCACGAAATGGCCCGCTGACTCGGCCAGCTCGACCGTCACGTTCGAAAAATAGTCCTCGAGCCCGTCGGTCCACTCACTCCGCAATACGGGATCGTTTCGCCCCCAGAGAACGTAGGCCGGGACGTGGATGACCGGCGGGGCCAACGCCTCACCCGCAATTGCGCGGCGGCGCTCCTCCGCGATCGATCGGTACCAGTTGAAGCCGCCTTGCAGCGCTCCCGGCTGCATAAAGTTGTCGACCCACGCGTCCAGGTCTTCATCGAAGGTATGCGGGTCGTGGCTCCAGTGACGCAGAAAATGCGAGAGATAGGTGCGGCAGGTCTCTCGACTGGTGCCTACGAGTTCGGCCGCCCATTCCATCTGGTGAAACGTCTGGTACCAAATCTCGCGGAACTGCCCGTGCTGCAGCCAGCGCCCGCCGATGCCGTCGTACGGGCAGTTGAAGAAGAAAAGGCCTCGCACACGCTCCGGATGCGCGCGCGCCAGCTTCTGCCCGACAACCGCCCCGACGTCATGCCCGATCACGGTAAATGCGCCGGCCCAGTGGGCGCCATCCGGTTGCCCGCCCAGATGATCGGCGAGAGCCAGCAGGTCATCCGCATACGCCTGCGGCGCGCACACGCGACCGGGTTTCGAACTGCGGCCGAAGCCCCGCAGATCAGGCGCCACGACGTCATAACGCTCCGCCAGTGTGGGAAGATTCTTCCGCCACGTGCGGCTGAATTCGGGCCAACCGTGCACCAACATGACCGGCGGGCCCCGGCGGTTGCGGCCGCGAAGAAAATGCAGCGCAACCTCCCCGAGCTGAGCATCGTGGGGTGTCCACGCGTGCGTCTCATCAGCATGCATGTCTGTTATCCGTACCGCGTACCCAGCTCTCTGATGGCAGCAGTCAGCGCATTCCGGATGGGCGGCTCCGTTCCGGCGTGTCCCGTGCCCGGCACGACCGTGAGCTGCGAATCCAGCCACGCCCGCGCGATGGCGGCAGCAGCGGCGGGCGGGCACAGAAGGTCGTACCGTCCCTGCACGATTCGCCCAGGAATTCCCCGGAGCCGGGCAGCGTTTCGCACGAGCTGATCGGGTTCCAGAAAGAAATCGTTCTTTATGTAGTGCCACTCCACGTACGGCGTATTTGGCCCTTTCCCGTCGTCGGAGCGAGGCCCCCGGTCGAGCCGGGCCGGCAGCTTCGGCTCCGGCGGCGAAATCGTCGAGAGGGTCCCTTCATATACCGCCCAGGCTTCTGCGGCAGGCAGATGGATTCTTGGGTCCGGATCTTCGAGGCGGCGGCCATAGGCGCGGATCGGGTCCTCCCTTTCGGGTTCGGGCAGCAGATCCCGGAACGCTGCCCACAATTCAGGCCGGAAGGTTTCCGCGGCACCGCGAAACGCCCATTCGCACTCCTGGCGCGTTCCCAAGAAGACGGCCCTGAGGACAATCCCGAGAACCCGCTCAGGAAAGGCCTGTGCATAGGCGAGCGCCAGGGTGCTTCCCCAGGACCCCCCGACCACCAGCCATCGGTCAATACCCAGATGTCTGCGAACCCGTTCCAGGTCGGTCACCAGATGCGCGGTGGTATTGGCAGAGAGGCCCCGTTTCGGACGCGACCGGCCCGCACCGCGCTGATCGAACAGCACGATCCGGAAACGGGCGGCATCGAACAGTCGCGCGTGGGCCGGCTGGCAGCCGCTGCCCGGCCCCCCGTGCAAGTACACGGCCGGGATTCCGCTTTCACTTCCGTACGTCCGCACGTGCAGCACGTGCCCCTCGCCCACAGCGAGATCCGCCTGCTGGCTGTGATCGGTGTCCACTACGGCACCCTACGCGAAAAACCTGGATCTGTGCGGACGCGGGGCCCCCGGCGACACACGGGTTGTCCAGCGGTGGCTGATCCGGTATCTAGGCTTGAGTTTTCCCGCCCGCATTTTCGATGGTCGAGGCCATGAAGAAGGACATTCACCCCGATTATCACGAGATCACCGTGGTCATGACCGATGGGACCGAGTTCGCGACACGTTCGACGTGGGGCAAACCCGGGGACACCCTCAAGCTCGACGTGGACCCGCTGACCCATCCCGCCTGGACCGGCGGTCCGGTGCAGTTGCGCGAGTCCGGCGGCCAAGTGGCGCGATTCAACCGGCGGTTTGCCGGACTGAAGCTTTAGGCCCCGCGCTCGGTTCCGTCCCCGCTCCGTCGGCGCCAACCATCAGGCGCTGGACGGCGGCGAGAATGCCGGCCGGCACCGCCACCGTCTGCTCCTGGCGTTCCCGGGCCACGAACACGTGGACGAAATAACCGATTGCGGCGGGGTCGGGATCGCCGCGTCGGAATAAGCCGATATCGAAAATGAGGCTCTTCCGCCCGACGTGTGCCGCGCGGACCCCGGCATCGACGGGATCGGGATAGCGAAGCTGCTTGAAATACCGGCACCGCGTCTCGGGCGTGATGCCGATCGCCTCTGACGTGGCCGGATCCCACCCGGCATCCTCTGCGTAAAACCGGTTCACGACCGTGTCAAACAGCTGGTAGTGCACGACATTGTTCATGTGGCCGTAGATGTCGTTGTCCCCCCAGCGCGTCTGAAGCTCCCGCCAGTACGGATAGTGCGCACGCAGCGCCCGCGGCTCCGGGGAGGCCGTATTCATCGCTGAGCGTCAAAAGCCGTCCGGACTGCCTGGAGCGTCTGCTCCGGCGCCTCGGTCATCATCATGTGCCCGCACTCCGGAATTTCCTCGAACACGGCGCCGGGGATGGCAAGACTCAATTTCCGACCGGCCCGCGCCGGTGTCATGCGATCTTCCGAGCCGCTGATCACCCGGGTAGGCATCGTGACTGCTGCGGCGGCAACGGGCCCGTCTTCGTAGGCGCTGCAGAGGGCAAGAGCCGCATGAAGCGTTCCGGCCGGGGCACGCGCCAGCAGGCGGAGTGCGCCGCCGGTCATCCACATCCCCGGATTGCGCCCGCCTCCCAGTCGCGCCGCGGAGGCGTGCCCCCATTCCGTCATCATCGCCGCCGCTGCAGTTGGACGCTCGGCGGCCGCCTCGAGGAGATTCGGGTGCACGGGCATTGCCGGTGCCGCCCCGAACAGGGCCAGGGCGCTAACCCGATCCGGATGCCGGCGGGCGCTTTCGAGCGCCACCAGGGCGCCCATGCTGTGGCCGGCCACGCAGGCGACGCTGGCCCCGAGCTCCGACAACACGGCCATCGACCAGTCGGCGAGATCGGCGACCGTCGCCGCGGGCGGTCCCTCGCTTCGACCGTGGCCGGGGAAATCGGGCGCGCAGACCGCGTAGCCATGATGGGCGAACCACCGTGCCGGAAGACTCCACACGCTGTGGTCCATCCCTGCTCCGTGCAGGAGGACAACCGCCGGCATGTCGGGCTCGAACGGCCGCCCGCCGTCCGCCAGGTAGACCGCCCGTCCGGCCACCCGAATCTTCATACGCGGCTCGCGGCGTCCAGCCCGCGCTTGAGATCGGCCTGCAGGTCGTCAATGTGCTCGAGACCCACCGACAACCGGACCAGCCCTTCGTCCACGCCCGCCTCGCGCAGCCCGACCTCGTCGAGCTGCGCGTGCGTCGTGCTGGCCGGGTGAATCACCAACGACTTTGCGTCGCCCACGTTCGCAAGGTGCGAGAACACGGACAGCTTGGCGATCAGTGCACGTCCCCCGTCGCGTCCCCCAGGCGCGCCAAACGAAATGATGGCGCCGGGGCCATGGGGCAGCAGCCGCTCGGCCAGCGCATGGTCAGGGTGCGATTCGAGGCCCGGCCATGCGACCCAGGGCACGTCCTCCCGGGCTTCCAACATCTCGGCCACTGCCCGGGCGTTCGCCACGTGGCGGTCCATTCGCGGCCCCAGGGTCTCTACTCCGAGCAAGATGTAGAACGCGTGCTGGGGACTCATGCAGGCTCCGAAATCGCGGAGCCCCTCGGCTCGGGCCCGGGCGGCAAATGCGGCCGGACCGAATTCGTCGGCAAAGCGGATACCGTGGTATCCGGCATAGGGTTCCGTGATCGTGGGATACCGCCCGCTCCCCACCCAGTCGAAACTCCCGCCGTCGATCAGCGCGCCGCCGATGGCTACGCCGTGGCCGCCGAGAAACTTTGTCGCCGAATGCATCACGATGTCGGCGCCATGCTCGATCGGGCGCAACAGGTGCGGGGTTGCAAACGTGTTATCAACGAGGAGCGGGACCTCCGCCGCGTGAGCGATGTCGGCGACCGCTTCCAGGTCCAGCACTTCAAGGCCCGGATTGCCGATCGTCTCGGCGAAGACCAGTCGAGTTTCCGGCCGGATGGCCTTGCGCATCGCGGCGTGATCCCGCGGATCGACGAAGGTGGTCGAGATCCCGAAGCGCGGAAGGGTCAGGTCCAGCAGGTTGCGGCTGCCGCCATACAGGGCGCCGGAGGAGACGATGTGATCGCCGGCGGACAGCAAGGTCGCGATTGCCAAGTGGAGCGCCGCCTGACCGCTCGCGGTACAGATTCCGGCGACCCCCCCTTCGAGCGCTGCGAGGCGTTCTTCCAGGGCGGCAACCGTCGGGTTGGAAATGCGGCTGTAGATGTGGCCGGCGCGTTCCAGGTTGAACAGCGACGCCGCGTGGTCAGCGTCCTCGAAGACGTAGCTCGTGGTCTGGTAGACCGGCTGGGCGCGGGCTCCGTGCTGTGGATCCGGGCGCTGGCCCGCATGCACAGCGAGGGTGTCTAAGTGGTAGTCGCCAGTTCTGGACATGGAAAACTCAGGTCAGCAGCGTGAACAGGGAATGCCTGGCCGGTTCAGCGGTCAGGACCGGAAAACCTGCTCGGCGGCGGCAGTGGCCCGCTGTTTCCGTTCCAGCTCCTGCTGCGTGCGCGAACGTTCCCGGTCGAGTTCGACCAGGTACTGCTGCAGTGCGTCGACCGAGAGCGGCTCCAGGTTCCGCGGGAAATTGGCCGCGGGCTTCGGAACCAGGATGTCGTCTTCCATCGCCATAAGGGCACTTTACCCACAGGTGCCGGCAGCCGCCAGAATGCGGACAACAGTTGATATTCGTCTGGCATACTGCGCGCTTCATCAGCCATTTCGGACAACCTTGATGGTCCTTCCCGCCCAGATGGATGCGATTGAGATCGCCGCGCCCGGCGGTCCGGATGTGCTGGTCCCGTGCCGGCGGCCGGTCCCCGAACCTGGCCATGACGAAGTCCTGATTCGGGTGCAGGCGGCTGGGGTCAACCGCCCGGATGTCATGCAGCGGCAGGGATTGTATCCGGCGCCGCCCGGGGCGAGCGACCTGCCGGGGCTTGAAGTCGCCGGCGAGATCGTGAAGGCCGGGGCCGGTGTCGACCGTTTCTCGGTGGGCCAGTCGGTCGCTGCGCTCGTGGCGGGAGGCGGCTACGCGGCGTACTGCGTCGCGCCCGATCCGCAGGTGCTGCCGGTACCGGAAGGTGTTTCCGTCGCGGACGCAGCCGGGCTGCCCGAGACGTTCAACACGGTTTGGGCCAATGTCTTCGAGCGCGGGCGCTTGCAGGCCGGCGAAACGTTGCTGGTGCACGGCGGCGCCTCGGGAATCGGCACGACCGCCATCCAGCTCGGGCGGGCGTTTGGTGCGCGGGTGTTCGCGACCGCCGGCAGCGACGATCGGGCGCGGGCCTGCGAGCGTCTCGGTGCGGAACGGGGAATCAACTACAAGACCGAGGATTTTGTCGCGGCTGTCCTCGGGAGTACCGGAGACGCGGGCGTCGACCTGATTTTGGACATGGTGGGAGGGGCCTATTTCGCCCGGAACCTCGATGCGCTCAAGGTCGAGGGGAGACTGGCGATCATCGCCTTCCTCGGCGGTTTCAAGGTAGAAGCGAACCTGCTCCCGCTCCTGCAAAAGCGGCTCACCGTAACCGCCTCCACCCTCCGTCCCCGCAGTGTCGCCGAGAAGGGCCGACTGCGCGACGCATTGCTCGAGCATGTCTGGCCCCTGTTCGTCACCGGCCGAATCCGGCCGGTGACGGCGCGTACTTTTCCCCTCCATCAGGCGGCAGCCGCTCACCGGGAAATGGAGGCCGGCAGCTGCATCGGAAAAATCCTGCTGACGGTCGGTTGACACGCCGGCGACCCGTCAGTTTCCGGCGGCAAGTCCTCGCGGCACCGCTCATCGCGGTCACCTGAGCGGAAGCTCGCCGAGCGGCGGTCGGCCGGGTCCAGTCCCGCCGCGGCCCGGACCCGCCGATGCGGGCCTTCCTCAGCCGGCCCGTGCGTCCGAGATCGCACTCCGAAGCGCGTCCACGTCGAGCCAGCCCGGATAGGCCTTCTGGTTGACCAGGAAGAACGGCGTCCCCTGAACCCCGACGGCCTCGCCAACCGCGGCGTTGCGCTCCAGGGCGGCCACGATCGACGCATCCTCCATGTCCCGCGCCAGTTGCGCGACATCAAGGTCGATCTCCGCAGCGATCTCCATCACCCGGGTGTCCGTCAGCGCTCCGCGATGCTGCATCAGCGCGCGGTGGAGTTCGAAATAGGCACCCTGCTTGTCGGCAGCCAGAGCTGCAAGTGCCGCTGTTCGGGAGCTCGGGGCCAGGATCGGGAACTCCACGAAGACGAAGCGTACGTCGGTCTCGCTGTCGAGGACCTGAAGAATGGCGTCCATCGACCGCTTGCAGTAGCCACAGTTGTAGTCAAAGAACTCCACCACCGTGATGGCGTCCGAGCCCGCAGCACCGACGGCCGGCGAGCCTTCCACGATCGTCTCGTAATTTGTGGCAAGCGCGGCATCCTGCTGTCGCTTGGCCTCTTCCGCCAGCTGCCTCTGGTGCTTTTCCACGGCTTCGTAGATGACGTTGGGATTCTCGTTCAGGTACTCGCGGACAATCGTTTCCACGTCCTGTCGGTTCAGTTCGGCGGCCCCGAGCGGGCCGCCGAGGAGCGCTGCAAGCATGAGCGCGCCAAACGCAGCGAAGGTTCTCAGCATGGGTGTTTCTCCGAGCAGTTCCAGGACAACAATCTAGCGCCGGGTTGCTCCCGATGAGTCCTTCAGCAACTGGCCGATGTCGTCGGCGCGCTGAAAGGCGGGCGAATCCGGGGGCAAGTGCTTAAGTGCCCGCTCGGCAAAGCGCCGGGCATCGGCAGCGCGGCCACGGATGAGTGCGTGTTCCGCCGTCGCGAGCAAGGCCAGCCCGTCCTTCCCGGCGCGACCGTGCGCAGCCGCGAGCAGGCGCCAGGCCTTGGCATTCGCCGGTTCCAGGTCCAGGACGCGTTCGAGCACGCTGGTCACGTCTGAAAGACTTGAATCGTCTCCGGTTTCCAGCTCCGCCTGCGCGAAGCCAACCAGGATCAGCGCCGCCTCTGGTGCCAGGTCCGCAGCCTGCCGATAACTCTCGGAGGCCTCCGCAACCCGGCCGTGCTCGAGGAGGATCTGGCCACGCAGCTCGTGGAAGTAATGGTCTTCGGGGCTCTGGGCGATCAGTTCGTCGATCCACGACAACGCGGCGTTCAGGTCTGACTTGCGGTAGTACGCAATGGCCCGCGCGTACCGCCCGGCGACGCTGTCATCCCCGCCATAGCGCTGCAGCGTCTGTTCGGGCGGGTCGGTAAAGGCAACGATCTTGGCAACGAGGCGGTCGTAGGCGGCGTGCTCAGCGGCGCGTTCTGGAGACTGCGGCAGCTGCTCACCGCGCGTCCAATCCAGGATCTGCTGGATTCGTTCCTGTGTCAGCGGATGGGTGCGAGCGTACGGATCCAAGAGTTCCTGCGTTTGCTCCTTGGCTTGCAGCGCGATCAGCAGCTCCACCATCGGGCGTGCCGGCCGCCCCACGGCAGCCAGGTACTGCAGCGCCGCCAGGTCCGCCGCGTACTCCGCCGAGCGCGAGTGCTGGAGGAACATCCTGCTGGCAATGTTCTCGCCCAGCGACATGCCGGCCGCCCCGAGCGAGATGGCATCGTCTCCTCCGCCGAGGGCGCTCGCGCCGATCGTGATCAGCGTGGTGGCCAGTCCGGCGATTGCCGCCTTTTCCGCCGCCTCGCGGGTCCGCACGAGATGTCCTGCGGCAATGTGTCCGGCCTCGTGGGCAATCACGCCCACGAGGGCATCCGGGGTTCCGGCGCGGACGATCAGGCCGGTGTGGATGAAAATGTTCTGGCCGCCCGCCACGAACGCGTTGATCGTCGGCTCGTTCACGAAGTACAGCTGGACCGAGCTTGCATCCAGACCGGCGGCCGTAAACACGGGATCCGCCCACGCGCGGACGTGCGTTTCGATTTCCGTGTCCCGAACCAGCGGGAGCCCCTGCGCCGGCACGGCCGGGACGGTGGTCGCAACGACAACCCCTGCGGCCAGGAGCGCCGCTCCGAGCCGCTCGGCGCGCGCGGGCGCTGACGCCGGCCGCCAGAACCTACGGTTCACGAACGGCATTGGGCCAACCTGCTGCGGATGCGCCCTGACCCTCGACTTCCGCATCGGTCAACGCGCGGGCTCCGTACAGGGCCCGCGGTCACCGCTATTCGACCCGAGCCGCGGGAGCACTGTCGCCCCGGTTTCCGCCGCGGGCAGAGCGTCATCCTGACGTCCCGGTCGCGATCCTGCCATCGCGCATCATGTCCAGCAGCGCGGCCGCGGCCGCGGCTGGAGCCATGCGACCCCCACGAACCTCGGCTTCCCAGCGGGCCACATCGGATTGGGGTTCCGCGTGAATTTCCCGCAAGGATTCCCGCAGCGCGAGATTCACGTAGCTCCAAACGGCCTCCGCCGCCTGGCGGGCCCGGACGTCGTCTCGGGTTCCGTCGCCCGTGGTGGCCGACTCGAACGCCTCGATGCGTTCCCAGGCGTGGTCGATGCCCGTTCCTTCAACGGCCGAGCATGCGAACACCTCGGGCTTCCAGGACTCGGACGGCGGAGACATCAGCCGGAGTGCCCGCTTGTACTCGCCGACGGTGAGTTCCGCGGCCCGCATCAGGTCTCCATCCGCCTTGTTGACCAGGATGAAGTCCGCGATCTCCACGATCCCGCGCTTGATGCCCTGCAGGTTGTCGCCGGCCCCGGGCTGCACCAGCAGGGCAACCAGGTCGACCACCTCGCGTACGGCGAGCTCTGCTTGGCCGACCCCCATGGTCTCGATCAAGATGACGTCGAAGCCGGCCGCCTCGCAAAGCGTGACCGATTCCCGCACGCCGCGTGCAATGCCTCCGTGCAGACCGCCCGACGGGCTCGGACGGATGTAGGCGCTGTCGGACCGGCCCAGCCGCTCCATCCGGGTCTTGTCGCCGAGAATGGAGCCCCCGGAAATCGTGCTGGAGGGATCCACCGCAAGCACGGCCACGCGTTTCCCCTGCCCAATGGCGTGAAGCCCGATCGCTTCGGAAAAGGTCGATTTTCCGACCCCGGGTGGACCCGAGATGCCGATCCGGATGGCGGAACCGGCGTTCCCGAAGACCGCCTGCACCAGTCCGGCTGCCGCCGCCCGATCACGGGGATGACGGGATTCGACCAAGGTGATTCCGCGCGAGAGCGCCCGCCGATGGCCGTCGAGGATCTGTTCGGCCAGTTCCCGGATCGCCGGCGAAGCGGTGGCCTGCGGCGGGAACGCCGAAGGCGCGTCGTGTTCGGACCCGGCGGCATCTTCCGCCGGGCCGGCGGGGCTGCCAGGTCCGGCATCGCGGGCGGGCAGACTGCGGGCGTAGATGATCCACCCGATGGCGCAGGCCAGTGCCAGCGGCGCGAGTATGGCGGCTACCAAATACAGGTCGCTAACCACCCCCGCCCGCCTCTCAGCGTCCGTCCTGGGCTTCGATCAACGTCAGCACGCGGGCGGCTGCCTCGGGAACCGGTGTCCCCGGTCCGAAGATGGCGCCCACCCCGGCCGTCCGCAGCGCGTCGTGGTCCGCAGCAGGAATCACGCCGCCGCAAATGACGTGAATGTCGTCGGCACGCTCCTGTTTCAGCGCGGCGATCAGTTCCGGCACCAGGGTCAGGTGGCCGGCCGCCAGCGTCGACACCCCGACCACGTGGACGTCGTTCTCGACCGCCTGCCGGGCGACCTCCGCCGGCGTCCCGAACAGCCCGCCGACGTCCACGTCGAAGCCGACATCCGCAAACGAGGTTGCGATCACCTTCGCGCCGCGGTCGTGCCCGTCCTGGCCGAGTTTCGCGACCAGGATGCGGGGCCGGCGACCATGGCGTTCGGCGAACTGCGATGTGCGGCCGCGCAACGCGGTGAGCTCGTCGTCGTCGGTCCGGGCGCGGGAATAGGCCCCGCCAGCCACCTGCACCAGCGCCGTGTGGCGGCCAAAGACGCCTTCCAGGGCCAGGGAGATCTCGCCCACGGTCGCCCGGGCGCGGGCCGCGTCGACGCTGAGCGCCAGCAGGTTGGCGTCGTCGGCAGCCGCACCTGCGCTCAGCGCATCGAGCGCCCGCTGGCAGGCCTCCGCGTCCCGCTCGGCCCGCACCGACCTCAAGCGCTCGATCTGGCGCAGCCGCACTTCTTCCGTGTCGATGGCGCGCACCTCCACGCCGGTCTCCTGATCGGTGCGATACCGGTTCACGCCCACGAGAACGTCGCGCCCTTCGTCCAGACGCGCCTGGCGGCTGGCGGCGGAGGTTTCGATGCGGAGTTTCGGCATCCCGCTCTCCACCGCCCGCGTCATGCCGCCCAGCTCCTCCACCTCGTCGATCAGCGCGCCGGCCGAGCTGACCAGTTGCTCGGTCAGGTGTTCCACGTAGTAGGAGCCGCCAAGCGGATCGATCGTCCGCGTGATGCCGGCTTCCGCCTGCAGGATCAGTTGCGTGTTCCGCGCAATCCTGGCCGACGTATCGGTGGGCAGGGCGATGGCCTCGTCAAACGCGTTCGTGTGCAGGGACTGGGTACCGCCGAGGACGGCCGCCAGTGCCTCGACCGTCGTGCGCACCACGTTGTTCAGGGGGTCCTGCTCCGCCAGCGACACGCCCGAGGTCTGGCAGTGCATGCGGAGCATCAACGAACGCGGATCGCGCGGCGAGAACATCCGCGCCATGCGTTCGGCCCACAGCACCCGGGCCGCGCGCAGCTTGGCGGCCTCCATGAAGAAATTCATGCCGATGCCGAAGAAAAACGACAGTCGCGGCGCGAACTGATCGACCTCGAGCCCTCGCCCTAGCGCGGTCCGCACGTATTCGAGTCCGTCCGCCAACGTGAAGGCCAGTTCCTGCACCGCCGTCGCCCCGGCTTCGTGCATGTGGTAGCCGGAAATCGATATGGAATTGAACCGGGGCATGTGGGAAGCGGTGAAGGCGATGATGTCGGCCACGATCCGCATCGATGGTCCGGGCGGATAGATGTACGTGTTCCGGACCATGAACTCCTTGAGGATGTCATTCTGAATCGTGCCGGTGAGGGCCGCGGGCGCGACTCCCTGTTCCTCGGCCGCCACGATGTACGCCGCCATCACCGGCAACACCGCCCCGTTCATGGTCATGGACACGCTCATCTGGTCGAGCGGAATGCCGTCGAACAGGATCTTCATGTCCTCGACGGAATCGATCGCCACACCCGCCTTGCCGACATCGCCCTGCACGCGCGGATGGTCAGAGTCGTACCCGCGGTGGGTGGCCAGATCGAAGGCTACGGAAAGGCCCTTCTGGCCGGCGGCGAGATTTCGCCGGTAGAACGCGTTGGACTCCTCGGCCGTGGAGAAGCCGGCATATTGGCGGATGGTCCACGGTCGGCCCGTGAACATGGTGGCCCTGGGGCCGCGCAGGAACGGAGCGAAGCCCGGCAGCCCCTTCGGAAGGCCGGAATCTCTGATATCGGCGGTCGTGTAGAGCGGCTTGACGTCGATGCCTTCGGGCGTCGCTTGCACGCGCCCGTCGGGGTCGCCGCCATACTCCTGGCGCGCGCGCTCGGCCCATTCGGCGAGGTCAGGAACCGGGAACGGATCGGTCATGGCTGAATTCGCACTGCCTTCAGATCGCAACCCGATCTGCGTCGGGGCCCGGTACCGCGCACAAGCCCGGCGCGAAGGTCAGTGATCGGCCCGGTCGATCCACGGAAGCGGGCAAACCGGCACGCCCTCTTCACGCAGCTCCCGGGCTTCCTCGCAGGTGGCCTCGCCGTAAATGCTCTTCTCTTCGCGTTCTCCGGCATACATGGCCCGCGCCTCGGCCGGAAAGCGGTCACCCACGTACGTGCTGTTCTTCTCGACCGTCCGGCGCAACTTGCGCAGGGCCTGCAGCATCGCAGCCTGCTCCTGCCGGCGCTCCGGCTCCCGGGCCTGCCCACGGGCCGGCCGCTGCGCCATCGGCGCTTTCTTCACCTTCACCGTATCGCATACAGGACAACGGATCTGGCCCTTGGCGGCCTGCTGGTCATAGTCAGCCCCGCTCGGAAACCAGCCTTCAAAAACGTGGCCGCTGTCGCATTCGAGGTCGAAAAGGATCACTGGACGCATTCGCCCCATTGCCAGACTGTTGCATTCTAGACCAATTGGCGGGGACGGGGCCATGCGGGAAACGAACGCCGAGGACGGCGCACGGGCCAGGCAGCCTGGCGCCGCACCGTCATCGTGGATCGTGCGACACGGCCACGCCGTCGGCCGGGGTCACACCGTGCTCGACATCGCCTGTGGGAGCGGGCGCCATGTGCGGCAGTTCCTGGCGCAGGGTTGTGACGTTACCGGCGTCGACCGGGACCCGGGCGCCGCCGCCGGGATCCGCTGCGACCGTTTCGAACGCATCGTGCAGGATCTCGAAGACGGCAGTCCTTGGCCGTTCCCGAGGCGCACCTTCGATGCGGTCATTGTGACCAACTACCTGCATCGCCCGCTCTTCCCCCACATCGTGGCCGCCGTCGCCATCGGGGGCAGGCTGCTGTATGAGACGTTCGCCGCGGGAAACGAGCGGTTCGGCCGGCCCCGCAACCCCAGGTTTCTCCTGCGGCGCGGCGAATTGCTGGCCGCGGTCGGCAATTCCCTGCGCGTGCTCGAATACGAAGATCTCGAGACGCCGAGGCCCGCCCGAGTTCAGCGAATCGCGGCCGTCCGCGACACCACCTCTCCAAGCTGACACCCCGCGGCGCCGCGACCGCGAGCCGGCGCCATCTGCCGGCCGCCGCCGCGCGTGGCCGATTGCCGTCAGCCGGTCGGCGGCGGCTCGGACCAGCGTCGCTGCACCGCCAAGTTCGGAATCATGTCGCGGGCCTCCGTGACGGCAGCCGGGTCCAGATCCGCTACGACCAGTTCCGGCTCCTGCCCGGCGGCCGCGACCACCTGCCCCCACGGGTCCACCACCATCGTGTGCCCCCACGTCCGGCGCCGCCCGTAATGCGCGCCGCACTGCGCCGGCGCGAAGACCCAGCTTCCCGTCTCGATCGCGCGGGCGCGGAGGAGCGTTTCCCAGTGAGCGCGCCCCGTGGGGCGCGTGAATGCCGAGGGGATGGAGAGAAACCAGGCGCCCGCCTTGGCAAGTGATTGATAGAGCTCCGGAAACCGGAGGTCGTAACAGATCGTCATGCCCAGAATCCCCCAAGGCGTCACCGCCGTGACGGCGCGGGTGCCGGAGCGATAGCGCTCGGATTCCCGGTAGCTTTCGCCTGACCCGGGATTGGCGTCGAACATGTGAATCTTGTCGTACCGGCGCACCACCGTTCCATCAGCGTCGATCAGCAGCGACCGATTGGCCAACCTGCCATCCGGGTCGTCCGGCTCGACCGCGAGCGAGCCCAGCAGCACCCAGATCCCGGCTTCGCGTGCCGCCACGCGCACGGCGCGGGTGGCGGGATGGGTTTCTTCAGGAGCGGCCGCCGCCTGCATTGCGCTTGCCGGGGCAAGCAACGGCGCGTTTTCCGGGAACGCCACCAGGTCCGCGCCGGCAGCCCGGGCGGCATGCACCTGCTGCTCGATGATGCCCAGGTTCGCAGTCAGATCCGGCGTGCTGGTGAGCTGCGCACAGGCCAGGCGGAAAGGTCTGGAGCGTTCAGGCATCCCCGAGCAACCGGTCGAGTTCACCCGATGCCGCGGCGGCGGCGAGCTCATCGGAACCCCCGACGTGGAAGCCGTTGATGAATATCTGGGGAACCGTGCGCGCGCCGCCCGCCGCCGTCATCATCTCCGCCCGAAGCTCCGGGTTGCCGGTCACGTCGATCTCCCGGAAGGCGATTCCGCGGTCGCCGAGCAGGCGTTTCGCCCGATAGCAGAACCCGCAGAGCATCTGCGTGTAGACAACGACGTCGGGAGCCGCGCCCATGATGCCTCCTATGTGCCGATGGCCGCGCCGTCCTTGCGAGGGTCGGAGCCTGCCGACAAGACCCCGTTGTCGGGATCGATCGAAATGGCTTGGCCGCCGCCGAACGGCAGGTCAGGGACGTCAATCGTGTGCCCGAGGCGCTCCAGCGCGTCTCGCGTCGAGCGGGGCACCCCCCGCTCACAACTCAGCACACCGTCGAAATGGAATGCCCGCGGGCAATCCAGCGCCTCCTGCACATCCATGCCAAAGTCCAGGACATTGGTCAAAAAATGGGCCTGGCCGACCGGCTGGAAGTGCCCGCCCATCACGCCGAAGGGCATCCAAGCACGTTCGCCCCGCACGGCCAGCGCGGGGATGATCGTATGCATGGGGCGCTTGCCCGGCATGAGCTCGTTCGGATGGCCGGGTCCGAGCGAAAAGCCTGCTCCTCGATTGTGCAGCATGACGCCGGATCCGGGTGCAAGGATCCCGCTTCCGAACGAGTGGAACAGCGAATTGATGAACGACACCGCGTTTCGGTCGGCGTCCACCACGGTGAGGTAGACCGTATCCCGGTGTTCGGGCAATTCTGGCGGCGCTAGGCCCGGAGTCATCCGCTGGACGTCAATCCGCGCGCGGAGCGCTTCGGCGTGTGCGTCGCTGAGCAGGGCCTCCACGGGCACTTCGGCGTGCTCCGGATCCGCCAGTCGCGCCGCTCGTTCGCTGTACGCCAAGCGCGTCGCTTCGGCTTGAAGATGAAAGCGCTCCGGGCCCAAGGGGTCGAGCCCCGCCAGATCAAACCCGCTCAGCACATTCAGCATCAAGAGCGCAATGATGCCTTGCCCGTTCGGCGGGCACTCGTACACATCCACCCCGCGGTACCGCGTACGTATCGGCGTCACGTAGTTGACGGCAGCAGCCGCAAAGTCGTCCTCCGTGTGCACGCCGCCCGCTGTCCGCAACTTGCCGACGATGTCCTGTGCCACCGGCCCTTCGTAGAAGGCCTTTGCCCCGTGACTGGCGATGGCCTGCATGGTCTCGCCAAGACGCGGCTGACGATGCACCTGTCCCGCGCTGGGCGGACATCCCTGCGGGAGAAACACGGCCGCAGCGTCCGGGTCCGCGTGAAGCTTGTCGCGTTCGCGGCTCCAGGCGTCCGCGATCACGTCGCCGACCGGATAGCCCTCGATCGCGTAGGCGATGGCCGGCGCGAGCACGCGGTCGAGGTCCAGACGGCCGTGGTCCGCCAGCAGGCGCTCCCAGGCGCGCACTGCACCGGGAACGGTCACCGCGTGCGGACTGGTGAACGGGATCGCCCCTAACCCGGCTTCCCGCAGCGCGCCGGCCGACGCCGCGGCGGGCGCCCGGCCCGAACCGTTCAGGGCGATGACTTCACCGCCGCCGGCCGGTGCGTACAAGCAGAAGACGTCACCCCCGATTCCGGTTGAATGGGGCTCCACCACCGCCAGGACGGCCGCCGCGGTCACCGCCGCGTCGATCGCGTTACCGCCTTCGCGCAGCACGTCGACGGCGGCCAAGGTGGCCAATGGATGAGACGTCGCGGCAGCGGCGTTGGTTCCGCGCACCGGGGAGCGGCCAGGCAGGTGAAGGTCACGCATGGGATCTGGGTCCAAGTGAAATCGACGGACACGTCGAGCGCGAATGCCCTGGCCCGCCCCCGGGGCATTCTATTGGCAAGACACGGAAGCGGTTGTGTGGCCGGTCGGCGGCCGATCGGTGACCCTTCCGGGGGCTCGCTGGCGCCCCGGCGCAGTCGCGCCAAGCGCGCCGGCCGGGCCGGCGGGCGGTCATGATTCGAGGGGACGTGCGCTTGGCGCCGGCGTTCGCGTCGCCCCGGCAACCCGCCGTACCGGTGTCATGCGATGGCCGTCCGGCCGCCCGGCACGGCCGCCTCCCGGCGTTGCGTATCTTGACCCGTTGATACCCCGTCAGTACAGTTGTCAACGCATCCTGAGGGGTTGACGCACCCCACCAACCTGCAGCCCGTGCAAGGTGGTTTCCCGCTGGGGAGATGCGGCCGGACGGCAATCACGGGCGTCAGCCTCCTCAGCGCCGCGCCGAAGGAGGTTCTCATGTCGCACGGCTCCGGGCCCGGTTCTCCGGGCAAGCGCGCAGTTCCGCCGTGCCGGAGGCGCTTGCCCGCCACGTCGCCATCAGCCCCTGACCGTGCCGCCGGCCTTCGGCAGCCGCGGCCATTTCAGGGTGTCCCGACCGGGCCCGCCGCCTCGGAACCACCGTCCGGGGCGCGATGACACGGCCGTCCATCAGCTTTGAGTTTTTCCCGCCCGCGGATGCGGGCGCAGTGCAGCGCCTGCAGCGGGTCATGAATCTGCTGGTCCAGCTCGGACCCGAATTCTTTTCGGTCACCTATGGCGCCGACGGCTCCACCCGTTCGCGCACCGAACGGCTCGTCTGCTGGATCCGCCAGGAGCTTCCCGTGCCCCCGGCCGCTCATCTGACCTGTGTCGGGGCGACCCGGTCTCAGACCAACGCTCTGGCCCGGCGCTGGTGGTCGCTCGGAATTCGGCACATCGTGGCACTCCGAGGCGATCCGCCGAAAGGCACCGATCGGTACTGCCCGGAACCGGACGGCTATCAGCATGCGGCCGATCTCGTGCGCGGCATCCGGGCTGCCGCCGATTTCGAGATTTCGGTGGCAGGCTATCCGGAGCCACACCCTGAATCTCCTTCGGCGGCAGCAGATATCGAGAACCTGAAGGCCAAGGTGGACGCCGGCGCCGATCGGGTTCTCACGCAGTACTTTTTCGACAACGCGTGTTTCCTGCGCTTCCGGGACCGATGCCGCGCCGCCGGCATTTCGGTGCCGATCGTGCCCGGGATACTGCCAGTCACCGATTTCGCGCGGGTTGCAGAATTCAGCCGCCGCTGCGGCGTGACGATCCCGTCGCACATGACCGCGATCTTCGAACCCCTGGACACCGACGCCCGTACCCGCGACATGATTGCCGCCGGCGCTGCGGTGTCGCAATGCGAAGATCTCCGGCGCGAGGGCGTGAACGCATTCCACTTCTACACGTTGAACCGCGCCCGGCTCAGTTACGCGATCTGCTGGTGGTTGGGCCTCCGGGGACGCGTCGAGGCGCCGTCGGTCCGGGCGGCGGACCCGGACGCATGAGCGGACCGGCGGCGGATGCCGCCGTCCGGCGGCGAGAGCTGGAGCGCCGCATCCGCGAGCGGATCCTGCTGCTTGACGGCGCGTTCGGCACCATGTTGCAGGGGCGGGATCTCGAGGAACGTGACTACCGAGGGGGCCGCTTCCGGGAGCATCCGCACGACCTGGCGGGCAACTTCGACATCCTCTGCCTGACCCGCCCGGACGTGGTGGCGGATGTTCACGACGCCTACCTCGGAGTGGGCGCCGACATCATCGAGACCTGCACCTTCAGCGCGACGTCCATCGCCCAGGCGGACTATGGAACCGGGGATCTGGCCCGAGAGATCAACTGCGCGGCGGCCCGCATCGCCCGGGAGGTCGCCGCCCGCCACGAAACCGACGGTCGGCCACGCTTCGTGGCGGGGGCCCTCGGTCCGACCAATCGGACAGCGTCAGTTTCACCGGTGGTCGAAGACCCGGCCGCCCGCAACGTCACCTACGACGAGCTCCGCCGTGCGTATCGGACCGCCGCACTCGGCTTGATCGAGGGCGGCGCGGACATGCTGCTGGTCGAGACGGTGTTCGACACCCTGAACGGCAAGGCCGCACTGCACGCCATTGCCGAAGTGTTCGATCGCGCCGGGGTCCGCCTGCCGGTCATGATCTCCGGCACGATCACGGATTCGTCGGGCCGGACGCTGACCGGCCAGACCCCGGCCGCGTTCTGGGCGTCCGTGCGCCACGCCCGGCCGTTTTCGATCGGATTCAACTGCGCACTGGGGGCGCGGGAGCTTCGACCGCATCTGCAGGAGATCGCCCATCTCGCTGACCGCCCGGTATGTCTCTATCCGAACGCCGGGCTCCCCAACGCCTTCGGCGGCTACGACGAAACGCCGACGAGCATGGCCGCCGACCTCGGCGAGTTCGCCGAGAGCGGATGGCTGAACATCGTGGGGGGTTGCTGCGGGACTACGCCCGAGCACATCGCCGCCATCCGGGAAGCCGTCATGGACAAGGCCCCGCGAACGGCGGCGGCGCCGATGTCGTACTGCTTCCTGTCCGGACTGGAGCCGCTCGCCATCAACCAGGACACCGGCTTCGTCAATGTCGGCGAGCGCACCAACGTCACCGGTTCGGCCCGGTTTCGGCGACTGGTGCTGGACGGGGACTTCGACGCGGCGCTGGAAGTGGCCCGCGACCAGGTCCGGAACGGCGCCCAGATCATCGACATCAATCTCGACGAGGCGATGCTCGATGTGGAGGAAGCAATGACGCGGTTCCTCCGCCTGATTGCCGCGGAGCCGGAAATCAGCCGGGTGCCCCTGATGCTGGATTCCTCGAGCTGGTCCGTACTGGAAGCGGGCCTCAGGAACGTGCAGGGCAAGCCCATCGTGAACTCGATCAGCCTCAAGGAAGGCGAGGCGGTGTTCCGCCAGCAGGCAGAAGTGGTCCTGCGACACGGCGCTGCCGTCGTGGTGATGGCCTTCGACGAACAGGGACAGGCGGAGACGGCCGAACGAAAGGTCGAGATCTGCGGGCGCGCATACCGGATTCTGGTGGACGAAGTGGGCTTCCCTCCCGAGGACATCATCTTCGATCCCAACATCTTTGCCGTGGCCACCGGCATTGAGGAGCACGACGACTACGCGGTCGCGTTTCTCGAGGCCTGCCGTCAGATCAAGGCGACGCTGCCCGGAAGCCTCGTGTCCGGGGGTCTCTCCAACCTCTCCTTTTCGTTCCGCGGCAACGACGGCGTCCGCGAGGCCATGCACTCGGTGTTCCTGTACCACGCCATCGCGGCCGGACTCGACATGGCGATCGTCAACGCCGGGCAGCTCGCCGTCTACGCGGACCTTCCCGCGCCGCTCCGGGAAACGGTGGAAGACGTCGTCCTCAACCGACAGCCGGACGCCGCGCAGCGTCTGCTGGAGATGGCCGGACCGGCCCGTGCCCTCGAGACCGAAGACGAAACGGACCCCGAATGGCGCCGCCAGCCCGTCAGTGAGCGGCTGATGCACGCGCTGGTCAAGGGAATCACCGAATTCATCGTCGAGGACGTCGAGATTGCCCGCCAGCAAGTGGAGGATCCACTCGACGTCATCGAGGGCCCGTTGATGGACGGCATGAGCCGGGTGGGCGACCTGTTCGGTTCGGGTCAGATGTTCCTGCCTCAGGTCGTCAAGAGCGCCCGGGTCATGAAACAGGCAGTTAACCACCTGGAGCCGTTCATCGAAGCGCGCAAGCAGGGGCGGGCCCGCGCCCGGGGGCGCATTGTGCTTGCCACCGTGAAAGGCGACGTGCACGACATCGGCAAGAACATCGTCGGCGTCGTGCTCGGGTGCAACCACTTCGAGGTCATTGACCTTGGCGTCATGGTTCCAACTGCAGCAATCCTGGAGGCCGCGCGTGATCACGACGCCGACATGGTGGGCCTGTCAGGGCTGATCACGCCATCGCTCCGTGAAATGACCCTGGTCGCCGGCGAGATGGAACGCGAAGCGCTCCGCATCCCGCTCCTGATCGGCGGTGCGACCACCTCCAAGGCCCATACCGCGGTGAAGATCGCGCCGGAGTACTCCGGCCCGGTCGTTCACGTGGCCGACGCATCGCGCGCCGTTACCGTCGTGTCTAGCCTCGCCAGCAGCGCGCGCGCGCCGACGCTGGTTGCCGAAGTGCAGGAGGAATACGGAAGGATTCGCCGGCAGCACGGTGATCGACGCGAACGTTCCAACCGCCTGCCGCTTGCGGAAGCGCGGAAGCGACGGATCCGCATCGACTGGAGCAACGGCATCCCGCCGCCTCCCTGCGACACCGATCTGCTCCACTTCGCGGCCTACGACCTCAATGAGCTTGCGGAGCGAATCGACTGGACACCGTTCTTCCACACTTGGGAACTCACCGGCAAGTGGCCCCAGATTCTCGATGACCCGGTGGTCGGCGAGGCCGCCCAGGGGCTCTACCGGGACGCCCAGGCCATGCTGCAGCGGATCGTGGACGAGCAGTTGCTGGAAGCTCGGGGGGTCACCCGGATGTTCCCGGCCAACGCCGTCGATGACGACGTCGAGGTGTACGCCGACTCCACCCGGTCCGACGTGCGGGCGCGGTTCGTCTTCCTTCGCCAGCAGATGGACAAGTCCGCCGGTCGCCCCAACCTTTGCCTGGCCGACTTCGTCGCCCCAAAGACAACGGGGCTTGCCGACCACATCGGCGCGTTCGCCGTCACGGCCGGCATCGGTATGGAAGCCGCGAGGGAAGGCCAGGATGCCTACGCCGAGATCCTTCTCCAGTCGCTGGCCGACCGCCTCGCCGAAGCCTTCGCGGAACGCATGCACGAAAGGGTTCGCAAGGAGTTCTGGGGTTACGCGCCCGACGAGCACCTCGACAACGAGGCTCTGATCGACGAGGCGTACCAAGGCATCCGCCCGGCTCCGGGATATCCGGCCTGTCCCGATCACAGCGAGAAGCGCACGTTGTTTCAATTGTTGGACGCCGACGCCCGCGCCGGCATTACCCTCACCAACAACTTCGCGATGATGCCGGCCGCGTCCGTCTCCGGTCTCTACTTCGCCCATCCGGAGACGAGATACTTCGGCGTCGGCCGGATCGGCCGCGACCAAGTGGAGGACTACGCCCGGCGAAAAGGATTCTCGGTGCCGGAAGCCGAGGAAACGCTTGCCGCCAATCTCGGGTACGCCCCGGAGGGCTGCTAGCCCGCAGAGTGCGGCGGTGGACACCGGCCGGGTTCGCGAACGCCGAGCCGTCGTGTGCTCGCTTGACGATTCCATGAGAGGCGGTTAGCGTCCGAATTGCCCGTTTCCACGGGCATTGGTGCGGGAATCAGCAGATCGTGGCGGACGACACGCCCAACGGCCGCGATGTTCCGCCGGATCTTTCCCGTCTCGCGGATCGCCTGGCCGACGACAAGTCGTCTTCGTCCGGCAAGGTTCGATCTGACAGAGGCGCTCGCGGTAAAGCTTTCGGCGGGGCGCTAAAGGTATCTTCCGAAATGATTGCGGGTATCGCCCTGGGCGGTGGGGCCGGCTGGCTGCTTGATGACTGGCTGGACACGTCGCCGACGTTGTTGATCATCTGCGTCGGGCTCGGGTTCGCCGCTGGTCTCCGCAACGTGTTTCGCACCGCCCAAGGTTTCAACCGGCGGCAACCGGACCAAGAACAGAATTCTCCGCCTCAAGATCCGCCCTCCGGAACGTAACGCTCAATGGCAACCGACAGCAGCGCGAGTGGTGACGCGGCCCACGGGCCGCTCGAACAGTTCGAGATCGTCGCCCTCGAACCTATTCAAATCGGGGGGCTCGACCTCTCGTTTACCAATTCAGCTCTCTGGATGCTGATTGCAGTTGCCACCATCGCGGTGGTGTTCGCCGGCGGCATGCGGCGGCGCGCAATCGTTCCCGGGCGATGGCAAGCGGCAGTGGAACTGACCTACCGGTTCGTGGCCAACATGCTGCAGGACAACGTCGGTTCGCAGGGGGCTCGCTACTTCCCTTTTATTTTCAGCTTGTTCCTGTTCATCCTCTTCGGAAATCTCCTGGGGATGGTGCCCTACAGCTTCACGTACACCAGCCACATTGCCGTGACATTCACCATGGCAGCCGTGGTATTCGTCGGCGTGACCGTCATCGGGCTGGCGCGACACGGCGTCCGGTTCCTCTCGATCTTCGTCCCGTCCGGTGTCCCGGTGGCGCTCATCCCGTTGATGGTTCCGATCGAAATCATCAGCTATTTCGTTCGACCGGTCAGCCTTTCTCTGCGCCTGTTCGCCAACATGATGGCGGGGCATACGATGCTGAAGGTCTTTGGGGGCTTCGTCGGCCTCCTGCTGTCCGCCGGCCTCGGGCTCCTGGCGCCGGTGTCCATCATCCTGATCGTGATCCTGACCGGCTTCGAACTGCTGATAGCGGCCATTCAGGCCTATGTCTTCGCGGTTCTCAGCTGCCTGTACCTGAGTGACGCGCTGGACCTTCACCACTAAGTTCCGTTCTTCATTTCACTTTCACCCTCACCCCCGAAAGGATTCTCCCGTGGAAACAGAAGCTGCCAGGCTGATCGGCGCCGGTCTTGCCACCATCGCGCTCGCTGGAGCCGGTATCGGCATCGGCAACATCTTCGGAAACTACGTTTCTGCCGCCATTCGCAATCCGTCAGCCGCGCCCAAGGTCTTTGGCAACGTGCTGTTGGGATTTGCCCTGACGGAGGCAATCGCACTCTTTGCACTGCTGATTGCGTTCCTGATTCTCTTCGCCGTCTAGCCCGAATTGCTGCCGATGGCTCGCCGCTTCAGCGTTGTTTGCTCGATTGCGACCGCCGCGTCGCTTCCAGTTGTGGCGTCCGCGGAGAGCAACATGCCGCAACTCCGCGTGGAAACGTTCCCGTCCCAGATTTTCTGGTTGGTGGTTACGTTCTCGCTGCTCTACGTGGTGATCAGCCGGATCGTGCTGCCGCAGGTGCGAACCACCTTGCGGGCCCGCGAAACGCGGATCGGGGCTGACCGGGAACAGGCAGACGAGCTTCGCAAGGAAGCCGAGGCCGCGCACCTCCGCGGGAGTGACGCCCTTGCGGCCGCCCGTGCCGACAGCGAACGGCTGCTCCGGGAAGCGCACGACAAGGCGGCCGTGGCCTTCCGGGCGGAAACCCAGCGCCTGCAGGAGGCGCTGGAAAACGAGAGGGTCGATGCGGAGGCCCGGATCGAAACGAGTCGCGCGGAGGCGCTCCGGGACGCCGAGGCTGCGGCCACGGAACTCGTCCGGTCGCTCACGAGCACCCTGACAACCGTCCAAATCGACGACGCGGCATTGTCCCGGGTCGTCGCCCAGGCCGCCCGAGAGAAGACATCATGACGTGGTCCGTACTCGCGCAGGATCCGTCCTTCTGGGTCGCGCTATCGTTCGTCCTGTTCGTGGGTGCCTTCGGACGCCTGTTGTTCCGGAAACTTGCCGCCGTGCTGGATGCACACCGGAACGCGGTACGCGATGAACTGGACAGCGCGGCGGCTCTCCACGCCGAGGCGCAATCCCTCCGGGACCGCTACACCGACGAGGCCGCGGAAGCCGAGAAGACGGCCGGGGAAATTCGAGCCCGGGCGCAAGAGACTGCCGGGCAAATCGCCGCAGACTCAGATCAGCGGCTGCAGGCGCACCTCTCCCGGATGCGCACGCGCGCCATGGAAGAGATTACCCGCACCGAGGAGGCCGCGCGGCAGATGTACCGGGAGCGGGTGGCTGATCTGGTACTGGAAGCGTCGACTCGCCTGCTTCGCGAACGAGTCGACGCCGAAACACAGCTTTCCCTGGTTCAGCAGACAGTTGACAGCCTTGGACGGTCACTGAAACAGCGGCAAGCGTGAAACCATCTGTGGTGAACATGCTCCCTGCCTGCCCCAAATGATGTCCATGTCCGGGACCCCGAAAGTCAGCACGCCGTGGCATGGCACAACGGTGCTGTCGGTTCGGCGGGCAGGAACCGTGGTCATTGCCGGAGACGGGCAGGTCACCCAGGGCGACACCGTCATCAAGGCCAACGCCCGCAAGGTGCGCCGCCTCGCCGGAGGCGCCGTGCTGGCAGGATTCGCGGGCGCGACCGCCGACGCCTTCACCCTCTTCGATCGGCTGGACGCCAAGCTCGAGCGGCATCCGGGCCAGTTGATGCGGGCATGTGTTGAATTGGCACGCGACTGGCGAACCGACCGATACCTTCGCCGCCTGGAGGCGGTCATGGCAGTTGCGGATCGCGAGGTGTCACTGCTGGTATCGGGTGTCGGGGATGTTGTGGAACCGGCGGACGGCCTCATCGGCATCGGATCCGGAGGAGGTTTCGCCCTGGCTGCGGCCCGCGCCCTCAGCGACGTCGAGGGGCTGGATGCCGAGGACATCGCCCGGCGGTCGCTGGCCGTCGCCGCGGAACTCTGCATCTACACGAACCACCAGATTTCCGTCGAAGTCATCAGCCAATGACCGCGTTCACACCACGCGAGATCGTCGCGGAGCTCGATCGTTTCATTGTGGGCCAGCGGGCCGCAAAGCGGTCGGTGGCCATCGCGCTTCGGAATCGTTGGCGCCGCCAGCAGCTGGAACCGCCGCTGCGGGAGGAAATCCTCCCCAAGAACATCCTGATGATGGGGCCCACCGGGGTCGGCAAGACCGAGATTGCGCGCCGTCTCGCGAAGCTGGCGCAAGCTCCGTTCATCAAGGTGGAGGCGACGAAGTTCACCGAAGTGGGCTACGTCGGCCGCGACGTCGAGTCGATCATCCGCGACCTGGTCGAAAGTGCGATCATGATCACGCGGACCAGATTGCAGCATGAGGTGGCAACGCGCGCCGAAGCCGCCGCCGAGAAGCGCGTCATCGATGTGCTTGCGGGGCCGTCGGCCTCGCGTGACACCCGTCAAAAGATGCGCGAGAAACTTCGGTCCGGCCAACTTGATGAGCAGGAAATCGAAATCGAGGTGAGCGAGAGCCCGGGCGGCTTCCCCTCATTCGAATTGCCGGGCGTGCCAGGAACACACGTTGGCATGGTCAACCTGGGGGAACTGCTGGGCAAGTCGTTCGGCAATGTCACGCAGAAGCGTCGCATGACGGTGGGCGAGAGCCATAACGTCCTGATCGAGGAAGAAAGCAATCGGCTAATCGACGACGATGAACTGCATCGCACCGCGATTGACGCGGTGGAACAGAACGGAATCGTGTTCCTGGACGAGATCGACAAGATCACGCGCGCTGAAGACCGCGCCGGAGCGGACGTAAGCCGAGAGGGCGTGCAACGCGACCTTCTGCCGCTGATCGAGGGCACGGTGGTACCCACCAAGCACGGTCAGGTTCGAACCGGCCACATCCTTTTCATTGCCTCTGGAGCATTTCACCTCGCCAAACCTTCCGACCTGCTGCCCGAACTGCAGGGTCGCCTCCCCATCAGGGTGAGCCTGGACCCGTTGTCCGAAGCCGACCTGGTTCGCATCCTCACTGAGCCGGAGAACAGCTTGACCCGGCAATATGAGGCCTTGCTCGCGACCGACGGCGTCAAGCTGGAATTCCGGGACGACGGCATCAGCGCCTTGGCCAGATTGGCGGCCGAGGCCAATCACACGGTCGAGAATATCGGCGCGCGCCGGCTCCACACGATTTGCGAGCGGCTGCTTGAGGACGTCAGTTTTTCGGCCACAGATCGGTCGGACGAAGTGGTAACCATCGACGAGCAGTTTGTACTCAAGACCCTCGGTGACGAAATCGACCAGAGCGATCTGAACCGATTTATTCTGTGATCCGCTGACCCGCGCAAGCTTCGGATTGACGGAAGCCATTGACTGTGGGAGCTGCGGCGCGGCAATCCTTTCGCCTGTCCTCTCCCAGACGCTACTCGGCACCGGTAGGCCGCGGAGCGGCAGCCTCCGCACTAACCCCGCAGTCCGTGCATCCCGCCGGAACGGCCCTGCAATGTATTGTGCTTGCTGCGTAGGAGGGGATACGGCGTATGACGGCAGAGAGGCTTGAAGACCACCCGCAGCGATATGCGCTGTCGAACGAGTTACATGCCCGTCCTTTCCCTGAATTGCGCGCCCCGTGCCACGCGGTGGTACTCGCCATCAAACAGTCTGGCCAAGCCGAGAACCGCAGCCCGGAAGCCGACCGAGCGCATCTCCATGACCTGTTGAACCGACACGGAGCGGACCATCCCCCTCCGGATGGCAATCATTTTTCAGGCCGGCTGGGCCGCAACCTGTTGAAATGGGAACGTCACACCGAATTCGTCACCTACACGATCTATGCCGATGGCGTGGCCGGGGTTCCGTTTACCGGCTCGATCGCAACGACGTTCCCTCGTGACTGGCTCAATCAGGCCCCCGGCAAGGTTCTCACATCAGTGCTGGTCAGGGTCGAGGTGGCCGAATCGGTGCCAGAGCTCGACGAGGCCGACTATGCCCGGATGCGGGACTGGTTCGTGCCAGAAAGCCTCGCCATGTCCAGCGTTGTCGACCAGCAGGCCATAGCTGCCAGCGACTTCCGCATCGATACGGCGGGGCACGTTCGGTTTGCGTTGCTGGCGCGTTCCGATATCGGCCCGCGCCGACTGGGGCGAATCGTCCAACGCCTTGTGGAGATCGAGACCTACAAGTCCATGGCAATGTTGGCCTTGCCGGTGGCGCGTGAAGTAGCCGCACGGGTGGCAGAACTCGATAGGGAAATGACCTCACTGGTTCGAACCATGGTCACATCCGGCGGAGGCGAAGCCGAGACGCTGGACAGGCTTCTCTCGATGTCCGCTGAAATCGAGGCCCTCTCGTCATCCTCGGCGTTCCGTTTCGGCGCCGCTGAAGCCTATGCGGCCATTGTGCACGAACGGATCAGTGCACTGCGGGAAGAACGAGTAATGGGGCGGCAGACCCTGGCAGAGTTCATGCTGCGGCGTTTTGATCCCGCGATGCGAACCTGCAGCTCCGCCAAGAACCGGCTGGACGAACTCTCTCAGCGTGCGACACGAGCAGCCACGCTGCTGCGCACGCGTGTAGAAGTGAACATCGCGGCACAGAACCGCAGTCTTCTCAAAAGCATGGATCGCCGTGCCGCCCTCCAGTTGCGGCTGCAGCAAATAGTCGAGGGTTTGTCGGTCGTCGCCATCAGCTATTACGCCGTCAGTCTCACCGGATACAT
The DNA here is from genome assembly GCA_965116745.1 of Alphaproteobacteria bacterium. GTDB lineage: Bacteria > Pseudomonadota > Alphaproteobacteria > TMED109 > TMED109 > VXPW01. Next base: position 58,615 of record OZ220701.1, read on the forward strand.
CCTCGCCCCGATTTCTCGGCATCTACATGCAGACGAGGCGCAGCTCCAGGCAATGGTGGCAGTCCCGATCATCGGCGTCGTGTGGTGGATGATCCGGAGGTTGCGCCAGCGAGCGACGGAACGCCTATGACCGGCCATGACTGCAATTTTCCAGTCTGGATCATATGATCACAGTATGATCCTTCTATGATCTTTATCGGGGCGGCGCGCAGTTGAGTCGGCGCACACCGTTGTCAGATCGCCCTGTCGCCTGCCCTCAGTCTATTCGGCACCCTCGAAAGACACGTCATGACGTCGAGCCTGATCTCTCCCTCTCTCTTTGATTTCCTGCGTGACCTCAAGGCCAACAACGACCGGCCATGGTTCGAGGCAAACAAGGAGCGCTACCAGTCTGAAGTGCGTGACCCGATGCTTGAATTCATCGGTGCGTTTGCGGAGCCGCTCTCCGAAATCAGCCCTCATTTTCGCGCCGACCCGCGGCCACATGGCGGCTCCCTGTTCCGGATCTACCGTGACACGCGCTTCTCCAAGGACAAGACACCCTACAAGATCAACGTCGGCGCACACTTTCGTCATGTTGCTGGCCGGGACGCGCATGCGCCTGGCTTCTATCTCCATCTGGAGCCAGACGCATGCTTCGCAGGCTGTGGCGTATGGCGTCCCGATAGCGGAACGCTTGGACGCATTCGCGACGCGATCGTGGATCGTTCAGAGGAATGGGTATCAATCACGACCGCTTCCGCCTTCCAGGACATCTTCGAACTCAGGGGTCAGTCGCTCAGGCGGCCACCGAGGGGTTACGATCCCGAGCACCCGTTGATCGAAGACCTCAAGCGCAAGGACTTCATTGCATTGGCAACCTTCTCCGAGTCTGATGCGGTCAGACCCGAGTTCTTCCGTCAATTTGTCTCCATAGCCCAAGCGGGCTCCGGCTTTGTTCGATTCTTGTCGCGCGCCGTTGGAGTTCCCTGCTAAAGCTCTCGCAACACGCCTCTGGGAAAGTTCACCATGACCGACACCTGGGAAGTCACGGCGGTCCGCTACGGAACACATGCGAACCGGAAGCGCCACGAAAACTTCATCGGGGCGGACCCGCATGAAGGAAACATGCCGCTCGACTACTTCGTTTGGCTGATACGAAATGAAGAGCGATCAATTGTGGTGGATGTCGGCTTCGATGAGGCCGAGGGCAAGCGGCGCGGCCGCACCGTGGAACGGGCCCCACGCGACGGACTGGCCATGCTCGGGGTTGATAGCTCCAAAGTGCGCGACGTCATCATCACCCACCTGCACTATGACCATGCGGGCACGATCGATCATTTCGCCGAAGCCAACTTCCACCTGCAGGAACGAGAAATGCATTTCGCGACGGGCCCGTACATGGCGCGACGCACGTTCGCCACGCCGTACACGCCGGATCACGTGTGCAACTTGGTCCGAAAGGCGTTCCAGGGAAGGGTTGTGTTTCATGACGGTGATCGGGAAATCGCCCCCGGGGTATCCGTACATCTGCTCGGCGGCCACACCATGGGCCTGCAGTGCGTTCGGGTGCGAACTCGAAGAGGGTGGGTGGTACTTGCCTCAGATGCAGCGCATTTCTTTGAAAACATGGAACAATCGGCACCGTTTCCGATCGTCTTTTCCGTCGCGGACATGCTCAAGGGGCATGATCGCATTGCCGGCCTTGCCGACAGCGCCGACCACATCGTTCCCGGCCATGATCCGCTGGTGACAACGATCTACCCCGCTTACAGCGACGCCCTGAAAGAGATTGTCTTCCGGCTAGACGTCGACCCTAAAGGTCGCTAGACCCATTCTCGGCCCCAACGGATGTTCGGTGCCCTATTGCCGACATCCGACTGACAGCGGTTTCGCGACAGCGGCCCGCGGCCCTTGATATTGCCGGGCACATGTTTCACGTGAAACATTTGCTCGCGGACGCGAACACGTCCGCTCATGCCCGGATCGACATCTTCCTCAGGTGGGCAACAACTGCCGTCAAAGCCGCCGGGGTTACACCGGGTAAACGCGAAGCTGACGCCAGAGTCGACGGGCGGCCCACTTGCAATGCCTCGGTTGCCTCGGCGGACAGGCCTCCCACTGAGCCGTAGTCAATGCTGTCGGGAAGCTGGACGGCCGCATCGCGCCGGTAGGCACGAATGTCCTCATCTTGTCGCGCCCTGTAGGGAGCATACAGCGCGTCAGCCTCCAAAATGCCATGCAGCGACGCGTCGATGGTGTTCAGCGCTGGGCAGATCTGAGCAAGCTTCGCAATGGTGACGTCGGCATAACCGAGATACTTCATGGCCGATCGACGTCCGCCGTCATCAGAAGCTGCAATGCCGTGTCGCCGTACCGACGAAGAACTGACCCGAGTTTCCTGAAGCAGCTGGCGCGCCGCCTCAAGCTTGGCTGACTTCTCGGCAAATGCGCGTGACCGCAAGGTTCCGACAACGCCCGCGGCCTGCCCTTTTCGGGTCAGGCGTTCGTCGGCATTGTCCGCCCGCAAATGCAGCCGGTATTCCGAGCGCGACGTGAGCATGCGGTAAGGCTCCGGCGCGCCCCTAGTCGTTAGATCATCGATCAAGACGCCGATATATGCCTCGGCCCGGTCCAACACGAACGCGTGTCGGCCCGACGAATGACCCGCCGCATTGATGCCGGCGACCACACCTTGTGCGGCTGCCTCTTCGTAACCGGTTGTGCCGTTGATCTGGCCCGCAAAGTACAACCCGCGGATCCGCTTGGTTTCCAACGTTGGATGCAGTTCCCGAGGATCGACGTAGTCGTACTCGATGGCGTACCCCGGCCGAACCATCCGCACGGTTTCCAGCCCCTTGATTAACGAAAGCATCTGTTCCTGGACCGGCGCCGGCAATGACGTTGAAATTCCGTTGGGATAAATCGTTGAATCCTCGTAACCTTCCGGCTCGAGAAAGATCTGGTGCCGTGGCCGCGAAGCAAACCGCACGACCTTGTCCTCGATTGACGGGCAGTATCGTGGTCCGCTTCCCTCAATTTGGCCCGAATGCATCGGTGTCCGATGCAGGTTGTCCCGAACCAGCCGATGCATCGCATCGTTCGTCCAGGTGATATGGCACGGGATCTGCGGTCGTCGAATACGCCGAGTCATCAGCGACAACGGTTCCGGCACAGGATCTCCTTCCTGCACCTCCAGATCGCTCCAGCGGATGGTTGTGCCGTCCAGACGAGGCGGCGTGCCAGTCTTCAATCGACCCATTTGAAATCCGGACGCAGCGAGACGCTCGGCAAGCCGCGTCGCAGGAGCCTCGCCAGCACGACCAGCCGGCGTCCGCGACTCGCCCACGTGGATCATGCCCCTCAGAAACGTTCCAGTGGCAATGACGACGGCACCCGCCCGGAGAGTCCTGCCGTCTCCCAATACGATTCCGTCTCCCAATACGATTCCGGTTACCTGCCGGTCTCGGTCTTGCACGAGATCTTCAACGGATCCTTCCACGATCTCGAGATTCGCCTGTTCGCGCAATAGTCCTTGCATGGCCGCGCGATACAGCTTCCGGTCCGCCTGGCATCTCGGTCCGTGCACTGCCGGCCCGCGACTGCGATTGAGTACGCGGAACTGCATGCCGGCAGAATCTGCAGCGCGGGCGATCAGTCCATCCAACGCATCAACCTCGCGCATGAGGTGACCTTTGCCCACCCCGCCAAATGCCGGGTTACACGACATGGCACCGACGGTAGCGAAGCTGTGGGTGACCAGGCCCGTACGGGCCCCCATGCGCGCAGCGGCCGCAGCTGCCTCACAGCCGGCGTGCCCGCCACCGACAACCAAGACATCGAACCGCTGTGGGTTGATCCGATTCTTCCGCATTGGAACCTGTCTTCTGGTTGAACGACGCTCCCGCCAACGCCTGGGCACGTCAAGGCATACCGATGGTTCGGGAACTATATCGAGTACTGTCCAAACCGGCGGTTACCAGCCGTTCCAAGACTCCCACCAAGCCCACGTCGCCACGATGCAGACCGCGACGAACAGCAACACCAGGATCGAAACCGCCAGCACGTCGAGAATGTGAATCATACGCTAGTCCTCACTCGGGTTGGTCAACCCACGAGTTGTCCACGGGGGTCAAGCGATTGGGGCACCAAGGCATCCAATTCCAAATGTTTCACGTGAAACACTGGCAGGCATTCCAGCCAAACGCAGTTCCCGAATCTCTGCAGCAGGAAGGACGATATCGCCCGCGTTTCACGGAGTCGCAGCGTCTCGTCAGTTGAAGCGTCATTGGCGTGTGAAGACAACGCTACCTAGCGGCGACATTCTCCCAATTGCCGCTGCGGGAGGACTCAAATAGAGCATCGAGTACTCTCATGTTGGCGACGGCGTCCTCGATGGGATACGGGATCTGACGCCCGTCCAGCAGGCTGACGGCGACATCTTCACCCTGGCTGGTGTAGTGATCAACTGGGGGGATTTCGACAATCTCATCCGGAACCGGCCCCGGATAGCTGCCTCCTCCAATAAACAGGCGACAAGCACGGTCCGGCTCCATTACAAATGGGAATTCCACTCGTAGCCATGCTTCGGTGCCAAGCACGATCAGGCTCTGGTGGCGGGCTACCTGGGTAGAACAGATGAAGCTGGCCTGGCCAGCAGGAAATTCCAGAATCGCGGTCGCCAATCGGTCCGTTCCGAAAGTCGGATCAAGCTCCAGCAGCGCATGAACGCGGGTCGGCTCCGAGTCAAATACAAATCTTGAAATAACAGTAGGATAACAGCCAATATCGTAAACTCCGCCGCCGCCGGTCTCTCGTTGGTTTCGAATGTCCAGTGGGTCATGATTGGAATAGGCGAAGATGCCCTGAACTGCGCGCACTTCGCCCAAGCGTCCCGAGGAAATAAGTTCGCGCACACGCTTCCACTGCGGATGATGCCGCACCATGAATGCTTCCTGGACCTGGCGTCCGGTACGGTCACGCACGTCAAGCAGTGTTTCGGCTTCGGCCGCAGTCAGCGCAATCGGTTTTTCGCAAAGAACGTGCTTGCCTGCCTCAAGGGCCCGGACCGTCCACGGCACATGCAGATGGTTGGGTAACGGATTGTAGATTGCGTCGATGGCATGATCATCGAGGAGTTCCCGGTAACTCCCGTAACTGCGGGGAATGTCCAGAGAGGTGGCGGCGGCCTGCGCGCGCGCCGGATCACGGGAGGCAATCGCCTCTATCGAGCAATGCTCGCCTGCTTGCATGGCCGGGATGACTTTCTCGGCAGCGATGCGCGCGACACCGAGAACTCCCCACCGGATCGATGCCATAGCTTGCTCCCGCCAGATCTGTCGCATCCAGCGTGACAGAGTTACAGTCCGGTTTCTAGTCTCGATCACCTCGCAGCGGTCTTACAAGCAACCCTATGAAAATCATCAGGATTTCTGCCGATTGGCTTCACGTGCCCATCGGCACGGAGCGCCAGCATCGCTCAGACTTTGGAGCCGTCGATTCTTTCGATTCTGCATTGGTCAGGATCGAAACCGAAGACGGTGTAACTGGTTTTGGGGAAGCCAAGGCGCAGGTGGGAAGCGTCGCCAATTGCCAAGCCTTGTGCTCTCTCATCGAAGCGGAACTCGGCCCTGTACTGGTCGGGCAAGATGCCCGTGACATCTCGCGTCTCTGGGACGTCATGTATAACGGGTCGCGCGCTCACTACGCGATCCAACGAGGCCATGTTTTTCCAATCATGGGGCGCCGCGGCATCACCCTGGCCGCAATCAGCGGGGTCGACATCGCACTGTGGGACCTCCTCGGAAAATCGCTCGGGGTCCCGGTCTGGCGATTGCTGGGTGGCCGGCGTCAGGAGCGGATGCCGGCATACGCGTCCGGGGGCTGGGCGCCAGCAGACAAGATTGCGGCCGAGCTTCAAGGATTTATCGATCGGGGAAATTTCTCCGCCGTAAAGATGCGGGTCGGTGCCGGTGACGGGACCCTCGCGCATTCCATCGCTCGAGTACGCGCCGCGCGCGAAGGCCTCGGGCCTTCGATCGGCATCATGTGCGATGCACACGGAACATGGACTGCAGCTGAAGCCAAGCGTTTCTGCCGCGCCGTGGCAGACTGCCACATCGACTGGCTGGAAGAACCCGTAACTGCTGATGACAAGACCGGCCTGGCGGATGTGAGAGCCGCGACCGACATACCGATCGCGACCGGGGAATCGGAATTCACGCGATTTGCCTTCCGCGACCTGGCCTTGCTTCGCGCAGCGGACATCTTTCAGCCCGACCCTTCGATTGCCGGCGGCATCACGGAATTGATGCGCATCGAGGCGCTGGCAAGCGCGCACCAGATCCGATTTGCCCCTCACATGTGGGGTGGCGCCCTGACGTTTGCGGCCGGGATGCATGTCGCCGCGGTGGCAAGCAGCGGATTCATCCTGGAGTACTCTCTTGGCGCCAACCCGCTTTTGCACGAACTTGCGGTCGAGGACTTTGCCGTCGTGGACGGGATGGTCGAAATCCCGGAAAGGCCGGGACTGGGAGTCTCCATTGATGAGGACTTTGTCGCCCGCTATCGCGCGAACTAACGGTTTCCCAAATCGCCTCTGGCCGAGGCTCTTTTCCGGGCGCCTACGCCATGACAATCAGTACGCCGGAGGATCAAGTGACCATGCGTTATTTCGATGACTTTGCGCCGGGCGACGAATTTGATCTCGGGACCTGCCGGATTACTCGAAATGACATCGTTGATTTTGCCCGGCAGTTCGACCCGCAACCATTTCATGTTGATGAACGCGCTGCAGCGGATTCAATCTACGGAGGGATCATCGCCAGCGGATGGCATACGATCTCCCTGTATATGCGGCTGTTCGTGGAGGGACTGCTGCACAACGCGGCCAGCCTCGGTTCCCCGGGCGTCGATAAAGTTCGCTGGCGCCACCCGGTTCGACCCGACGACGTGCTGACAGCCAGGGCGACGGTGCAGGAGGTCACGCCGTCCCGCAGCAGGCCGGATCGCGGCAACGTGCGCTGGGCCTACGAGATGCGCAACCAGGACGGTGTGGTCGTAATGACGATGGAAGGAATCGGTATGTTTCAGCGGAAGCGGCGATGAGCGGGACGCCAACAGGAATCGCCGAGCAAGCTGCGGCCCGTCAGACTTCGAGCCACTCCTTGCGAACCTGGCTGTTCGCCTGAAACTCGCTGACAGAACCTTCAAATACGATCTTTCCGTGCCCCATCACGTGCACCCGGTGAGAAATATCGAGTGCAATATCAAGCTTTTGCTCAACCAGCAGAATCGCTACACCCCGTTTGGCAATTTCCGCCAGCAGGTCCGAGACCTGTTCGACCAGCTTCGGCGCCAGCCCTTCTGTCGGCTCGTCGATCATGATGAGATCAGGGTCGCCCATGAGTGTGCGACAGATCGTCAGCATCTGCTGTTCACCGCCCGAAATCACTGATCCCAACGCGTCCGCCCGCTCGCCCAAATTCGGGAACATCTGAAACATATCGTCGATCGACCACCGCCCCCGTTCACGCATGTTCTTGATTCCGAGAATCAGGTTCTGACGGACCGTCAGCGTTGGGAAAATATTGCGGTTTTCCGGGACGTATCCGATTCCTCGGCGGGCGATTTCATGCATTTTGCGCCCCGCAATCGGCTCTCCCTTGAACATGATCGTTCCTACAGGTTCCACCTCGCCGGTTATCGCCTTCAGCGTCGTCGACCTCCCGACGCCGTTGCGTCCCAACAGGCTGACAATTTCTCCCGCACCAACGTTGAGGTTTACGCCTTGAATAATATGGCTTTTTCCATAGTACGCGTGCAAATCCCGGACTTCCAGCATCAACTCCCTCCCGTGCCCAAGTAGGCCTCCTGGACGGCTGCGGAGGAGCGGATCTCGCCAGGTGTGCCGGTGGCAATGATCTCGCCGTAGACCAGAACCGAAATCCGATCTGCCAAGTCGAACACGACGCCCATGTCATGCTCCACGATCACGAGCGTCTTGCCTTCCGAGATTCGGCGGATGAGTGAAACCGCCTGCTCGATTTCCGAGTGGCTCATGCCTGCCGTGGGCTCGTCCAGCAGGATCACATTTGCGCCGCCGGCCACCGCGATTCCGAGTTCCAGGGCACGTTGATCGGCATAAGATAGGAGGCCTGCGGGAAGGTCTCGCTTCCCCCACAATCCGATGTCCTTGAGGATCAACGCGGTCCGATCATTCAGGTCACGCAGGCGGCCCACGAGCTTCCACCAGGCGTAGCGGTGGCCCAACGCGAACAGGCAGCCGCATCGGACATTGTCCAACACGCTCATCCGCGCGAAGATATTCGTGACCTGGAACGACCGGGTCAATCCCAATCGGTTGATCTCGAACGCTTTTTTATTGGTTATGTCGGTGTCATACAGGTGGATACCGCCGGCGGACAGAGGAAATCGCCCGCTGATCAGGTTGTAGAGCGTCGACTTGCCTGCCCCGTTCGGCCCGATGATCGCGTGTCGCTCGCCATCCCGGATCTCCAGGTCGACTCCGCGAATAATCTCCGTGGCACCAAAGCTCTTCCGAACGCCAGTCAGTGTCAGGGCGTTGTTCATCCGCGTGGCAATGCGCGCGCGTCAGCGATGGCGGTATTCCAGGCCGAAACCGCGCTCGGTAAGGTCTTGCGGACCGCGAACCCGCCTGCGACGGCGATGCCGGTAAAGACGATCCAAGGGACCGCGGAAAACGGGTCGCTCTCAATGCCAAAGATGACGAGTTCGGTTTCCGTGCTCAGACGCGAGCTGCGGAAATACAGCATCTCGATCAGGCCGATACAGCCCAGGACCGACGCCACCAGAGCGGCGAAGAATCGCGTGTACGGGATCAGCAACGGCGCCAGGAGACGCGAATGCGCGCGCCAAATGGGCTGATGCATGGTAATCAGCCCGGCCAGGCCGCCCGGGAAGAACATGATGACCGCCACGAACATGACCCCGAGATAAAGGACCCATGCTTCGGTGACGCCGGTCAGCGTGCTCTGCAGGAAATAGAGCAGCGTGGCACCGATTATGGGGCCCACGAAGCTTCCCGTGCCGCCAATGTAAACCATGAACAGGACCAAGCCTGACTGAAGCACGCTTACCTGCTCGAAACCGACATGCTCGATATTCACGGCATGCAGCGCGCCGGCGATCCCCGCGAAGAAGGAGGACAGCGAGAAAGCAAGCCAGCGAATGCGCTGGCTGGAATACCCGATGAACTCCACGCGCTCGGGATTGTCACGGACCGCATTGGAGATGCGCCCGAACGGGGTTCGGGTGAGCAGGAACATCGCCAGCGCGCAGAGCAGACACCATCCGGCGATCAGGTAATAGACCTCGATGTTGGGCCCGTAGGTGACACCAAACAATTCCTCGCCGATCACACGGTCAGTCTGGATTCCGTCTTCGCCGTTGAAGATGGCCACCAGCACCAGCGTCAGGGCGGTAACCATTTCCCCGAAGCCAAGTGAGATCATCGCGAACGTGGTCCCGGCGCGGCGGGTGGAGACGTAGCCAATCAGGATTCCGAAGAACAGGCCTACAAGACCGCCCAGCAGCGGGATCAGCGTCACCGGGATATAGGGGACTTCCTCTTCGTAGATGAAATTCAGGTAGTGAATGGTGAAATAACCGGCGAGCCCGAAATAAACGGCGTGGCCGAACGACAGCATTCCTCCCTGGCCCAGGAGCATGTTGTACGCCAGGGCAAATACGATGAGCAGCCCGATCTGGCTCATCAAGGTCAGCGCGAAGCCGGACGAAAATACGTGCGGCAGCGCGATCAACACGATTGCACCGCCGATCCAAGGACCCAGCCTGCCCACCAGCATGCTCATACGTCGCGAGTACCGAATAGACCGCGGGGCTTGAAGATCAGCATCAGAACCAACATTAGGTACGGAAGCACCGGGGCAACCTGCGCGGTTGTGATGCGCGTGAAGTCCCGCAGCATCCCCGCGGTATCAATCTCCAGCCCGAACGCCAGAATGAGGCTGCCGACCCCGTAGTCGTAAAAGATGGCGAGTCTGGTAACGATCCCGATGATCAGGGCCGCGACCAGGGCACCTCCGAGCGAGCCCAGACCGCCGATGACGATGACCACGAAGACAATGGGCCCGAGCTGGATGGCCATCGCCGGTTCGGTGCCCAGGACGTTTCCGCCGACCACTCCGGCGACTCCAGCCAGAGCACAGCCGAACCCGAACGTCCACATGAAAATGCGGGGAATATCGTGCCCCAGCGTCGCGACATGGATCGGATCGGACACGGCGGCACGGATGATCAGACCGATGCGCGTGTAGGTCAGCAAGGCGAACAGGGCAACGAAGATGGCCACCGAGACCACGAGCATGAAGACCCGGTAGATCGAGTAGTCGAAGCCTTGCCACGTGAAGAGTGCGCCCGACATCACGTCGGGAATTTCGTATGGGACCGGGACCCGTCCCCAAATCATCTGTACCAACTCTTCAATTACATAGGCCACCCCGAACGTGAACAGCAGCTCGGCGACATGGCCGTATCGATGGACGGGTCGTAGTCCCCAGCGTTCAATTCCCGCTCCCACCAAACCAACCATCACGGGCGCAACGATCAATGCCGCCCAGAAATTCAGTCCCTCACTGATCTGATATGCAAAATAAGCGCCCAACATGAAGAAACTGGCGTGGGCGAAATTCAACACCCCCATCATGCTGAAGATCAGCGTGAGTCCACTCGCCAGCAGAAACAACAGCATGCCGTACAGCACGCCGTTGAACATCGCGAAGATGAAGCTTTCCACCTGATTCCGCCCGGACCGAGTTGCCCGGTCCCTGGTCAGCTACGCGGAGCGCGCGTCAGCCGATCACGGGCGCTTCATCTCACATGTGGTCGGGAGTTCGATCGCGTCCGACATGATCCAGCCATCCGTCGCAAACGCTACTTCGTAGTTGTCGCCTTCGTAGATGTACGGTCGCTCCAGGTCTTCGGCCATGGTGCTGATGACCATCGGGAAGATGATCTGATGGTCCGCGCCGCGCATCACCAGCGGTCCGGCCGGACCCTCCATCGTCATGCCTTCCATCGCGGCAGCAACCAGGGCGGGATCATCGCTCCCCGCCTTATCCAGCGCGGCAGCGAAAAACTCGATCGTCCATCGCATGCGCTCCGAGTAAATGCTCTTGCCCGTCTGCTGACGCCAACGGTCGTAGGTATCCAGGAGTTCGGCAGGCTGCTGGTCATACAACGGATCATTCTCGTGCATTTCCGTTACCTGCTTCAGCCGCGTCGCGATGCCATCTTTCGCACCAATGCCGGCAACTGAACTCGGTATCCCCGCATAAATGGTGTAGAAGGATGCATCGAGGTTGGCTTCGGAAGCCGCCTTTACAAACCGCACAAGGTCGGGGCCCCAATTGCCCGTCAGCACGGTGTCGGCGCCGGCAGCCTTGATCTTCGCGATGTACGGGGTGAAATCGAGCACCTTCCCGAACGGAACGATCAGCTCGTCCCCAACCAGTTCGATACCGGGCGCCCGCTCAACCAGCATCTGCTGTGCCGCCGCCTGAAAGGCCTGCCCGTAGGCATAGTTCTGGTTGAGCATGTACAGCTTCTGAACCGATGGATCACGGCCGAGCTGCGTGACCAGCGCAGCCACCTTCATGTCCACGTTCGCGTCGAAGCGAAAATGCCAGAACGAACACAGCTCGTTCGTGAACGAGGTCGTGACCGCGGAATGATTGAGGTAGAGGATCGCTTGGTCCGGGTTTCGGCGGTTATGACGCTGCAGGAACTTGATGATATTGAGCGCGTGGTTTGAGCCCACGCCCTGGCTCACGAAGCGGATGTCATCGTCGATGACCTTCCGGAGTTGCTGCGTCGTTTTCTCCGCGTTCATCGCGTTGTCGAGCGGTACGATCTCGATGTGACGGCCGCCAAGAACGCCGCCCCTCTGGTTCACTTCATTTGCAAAGAATTCAAAGATTTCGAGCGTGTCGCGGCCGACAGCGGCAATCGGACCGGAGAAGGGTTCAATCAATCCGAGTTTGACCGTGTCTGCACCGCGAGCGGAGAACGCGACGATGACGACCGGCAACATCACTGCGAACGTGCGGACCAACTTGATCAAGGCCATGGTCGTTCTCCCAATCCGTATCCGCTCTGTTTCCAGCGTTGGAGCAAACCATACCCGGATAGGGTCTTCAAGGCACCCGATCCAGACGCGGGTCGCCGCCACGACGGGCGCCGGTCGCGCCCGATCGAGGCGGTTTCCTGGCCCCGGGGGTGGCGGATTGGCACATGACCGTACCGGGCGGCGGCGTCCTGCGTGCCTGCCCTATTTTCCGATACAGAAGTTGGAAAACACCCTGTCAAGCACGTCTTCCACGTCGACGCGGCCAGTGATCCGGCCGAGCGCATGCACCGCGGCACGCAGTTCTTCCGCGGCCAATTCCGTGGACACCGAGTGCTGGACATTCCGTAACGCATCGGCCGCCCGCTTCAGCGCTTCGCGGTGCCGCACGCGCGTGAGGGCCAATCCTTCCTCCGGATGACCGCCTCCCACGGCGACCGCCGCCTCCAGCGCGTCCAGCAGTGCGTCGATGCCGCTGCCGGTACGGCAGGAGATCGCGAGATCGCCGGGCTGGACGCGCGGATCCTGAAGCGGTGAGCGGAGATCCGACTTGTTCCACACCCGCACCGATCGCGCTGTCGTAAATTCGAACTGCGGCTTCTCCCCGGTGGAAAGATCACCCAGAACCAGCGTCACGTCCGCCTGCTTGGCCCAATTCAGTGCCCGCCGGATGCCCTCACGCTCGATCGAGTCGCCCGACTTCCGGATTCCGGCGGTGTCGGCAAGTGTTACCGGCCACCCCCCAAGGTTCATATGCACTTCGATGATGTCGCGCGTCGTGCCTGCAGCAGAGGAAACGATCGCCGCCTCCCGACGTGCCAACAGGTTCACCAAACTGGATTTCCCTGAATTGGGAGGGCCGAGCACGGCGACCCGAAATCCTTCCCGCAACCGCTCTCCGCGACGGTCATCGTCGAGGTGTGCCGTGATGTCATGGGCAAGTGACTGCGCCTTGCCCGGTTGCAGCGGCACCGAGCCCACATCCGCTTCGTCGATGAAGTCGAGGGAGGCTTCCGTTTCAGCCAGGCACTCGATGGCCCGGGAACGCCACGAAGCGTAGAGCTCGCTCAGGCCGCCCTGAACCTGGCGAACCGCCTGGATGCGCTGGAAGCGGGTCTCCGCAGCCACCAGGTCGGCAATCCCTTCGGCCTGAACGAGATCGAGTTTGCCGTTCGCGAAGGCTCTTCGCGAAAACTCACCGGGGTCGGCCGGTCGAACGTCGGGCAGCCGGCAGAGCTCGTCGATCACGCCGTCGATGACGGCCCGGCTTCCATGAACATGCAGTTCGCCGACATCCTCGCCCGTGAAGCTGTCGGGGCCTGGAAAAAACACGGCAAGCCCCTCGTCGAGGGGCACGGACCGGTCGGTTTCCCGCAACGTGACGCGGGCCAGGCGGCGCGGACAAAGCTCCTTCCCGCACAAGCGGTGCAGCGCCGCCTTGGTGGCCGGACCCGAAATGCGGATGATGCAGATGGCGCTCGGTGGTGGGCCGCTCGCCGGCGCAACAATCGTGTCTCCCGCCAAGGGTGAGCCGTCCGCGGCTAGCTAGCGGGCTCTGCCGGCGGCAACTTGAGGCGGCTCACCTCCTTGCCTCCGCGGAGGTGGGTCTCAATGATTTCGTCCACGTCTTTTCGCGTCTTGCACGAGTACCACACGCCATCCGGATAGATCACCATGACCGGTCCGTGCTCGCACCGGTCGAGGCAGCCGGATGCATTGATCCGCACGCTTTCGAGCTTGAGCTCGCGAACCTTCGCCTTCATGTACGTCCGGAGGTCCGTTCCGCCGCGGTCATGACAACATCCCTTGGTATGTCCGGGTGCCCGGACATTCGTGCAGCAGAAAACGTGCGAACGGAAATAGAGCGGATCGGCGGCGTCCTGGCCCGTCATCTTCATTCTCCGGCGGCGACCGTCTGCGAGTCCGACAGGTTAGCGGAAATGCGGGCGCGGGCATGCCGCCCGCCGCCGCGTTCCCGCGCCGCGAAGCAAGGTCCGAGGCCTGCCTGCCCGATCGGACGGAACGCCGGGAAGGAAACCGGTGCAGTGGGCGACATCCGCCCCGTGTCCGGGCCCGGCTTCCGAAGGGTGTCGCACCCCGAAGCCCTACCGCACGGAGGCGTGGGCCGGGGAAACAGTTCGCTCGTCCATAATGCTCTGGAGACCCCACGGGCCCGGAGGCAGTCGACATGAATCGCCTAGGTGATGAAACCAGCCCGTATCTGCTCCAGCACCGTGACAACCCTGTCCACTGGTGGCCCTGGTGCGACGCCGCGTTCGAAGAGGCCAGCGCCTCCTCGAGGCCCGTTCTGCTTTCGATCGGTTATGCCGCTTGTCACTGGTGCCACGTGATGGCGCACGAGTCGTTTGAAAGTGCGGCCATCGCGTCCGTCATGAACGAGCGTTTTGTCAACATCAAGGTCGATCGAGAAGAGCGGCCCGATATCGACCACCTGTACATGTCGGCGCTGCATGCCTTGGGACAGCGGGGTGGCTGGCCTCTTACCATGTTCCTTACACCCGAACGTCTTCCGTTCTGGGGCGGCACCTACTTTCCACCCGCCCCTCGGTACGGTCAGCCAGGTTTTCCCGACCTGCTCGCGGCCGTCGCCGACACCTATGCGCGCGACCCTGAGCGAGTGACGACGAACACCCGGGCGCTTCGCGCAAGCCTGGAGCGGCTATCGGCCGCGCACTCCGGGGACATTCCGTCACCAACGGACCTGGACACCGCCGCGAATCAGATCGCCGATCAACTGGATCCGAAGCTCGGTGGTTTCATCGGGGCGCCAAAGTTCCCCAACTTTCCCGTACTGGAGTTTGCCTGGCGCCAGGCCCGGACCAATGATGTCCGTCACCAGCGAGTGATCACGGCGCTCGAGCACATGTCGGCGGGCGGCATCTACGATCACCTCGGCGGCGGACTCGCCCGGTACGCGGTCGACGAACGGTGGCTGGTTCCGCACTTCGAGAAGATGCTCTACGACAACGCCGGTTACGTGCGCCTGCTCACCAATGTCTGGCGGTCCACTCGCAAGCCGGTCTTCGCCCGCCGGGTCGGCGAAACCATCGGCTGGATGCTCGACGAGATGCGTGTGGCAGAAGGCGGGTTCGCAAGTTCGCTGGACGCGGACAGCGAAGGCGAAGAGGGCCGGTACTACGTCTGGACCGCATCGGAAATCGACGAAGTACTAGGACCCGATTCGCACCGGTTCCGGGTCGCCTACGGCGTCCGCGAAGAAGGGAACTGGGAAGGGAAAAACATCCTCAATCAATTGGAATCGGCACCTGAGGACAACGACGCTGAGTTGGCTCCGCTCCGCAAAGTGCTGCTCGCGCGTCGTGCAGCCCGAATTCGCCCGTCGTTCGACGACAAAGTCCTGGCCGACTGGAATGGCCTCGCGATTGCGGCGCTCGCAGAAGCTGGAGCAGTGTTCGCCGAACCGGCCTGGGTCGAGGCTGCCCGCACGGCATTTTCGTTCGTGGACAGGGAGATGACCAAACCTGACGGACGGCTCTGTCACAGCTGGCGCGCGGGCCGGGCCCAGCACATGGGCATGCTGGACGACTACGCGTTCCTTGCTGACGGGGCACTGGCTCTTCTCACGGCGGATGGTGACGAGCGCTGGCTGCATCGAGCCGAGCAACTGATGGACATGGTTCTCGTGCATTTCCGGGCGGACGACGGCGGCCTGTGGCGGACGGCCGATGACAGCGAGAAGCTCATAGCCCGGCCTCGTTCAGGTCACGATGACGCCACGCCGTCCGGTGCAGGCGTGGCGGCAGATGTCATGGCCCGGCTTTGGCACCTCACGTTCGACGGGCGTTGGAAGGCCGCCTCCGAACAGGCGCTGACGTCAATGTCCGGAGCGGCCGTCATGGCGCCCGCGGCCTACCCGTCGCTGCTGGCTGCGGTGGATACGCTCACCAGCAACATGGAGATCGTCATCGAAGCTTCCGACCCCGACGCACCGGGCGTTCTCGAACTCTTGACGGCTGCCTGGCGCGCACCGCAGCCTGCGCGGACGGTGCGGGTTGTTGGTGGGCGCGGCGACCTGCCCGACGGTCATGCAGCTCGCGTGCTTGACGGCGGCAGCGGGTCTCCACGTGCCTATGCCTGCCACCGGAACACCTGTTCACTACCGGTAAGCAGCGGTACGGCGCTCACCCAACTTCTGGATCAGTTGCAGGCGGACGCCATCCCGTCAGGATGACCTAGCCGGTCTCCGCGCCTCCAGGGTGCGGCAACGCCAATTCTGCGGTAGGTTGCGCGCCCTTCTGGCTTCCCGATCAGGAAACCGTCCATGCCTTCCCGCTACGTGCGCATTCCCTCCCGCGAGGGTGAGGAATTCACCGCCTATTTCACCGCTCCTCCCGGCAAAGTTTCGCCTGGCATTGTCGTCATCCAAGAAATCTTCGGAATCAATCCGGTCATGCGAGCGGTTGCCGAGCAGTATGCCGCGCTCGGATTCGCGGTAGCGGTGCCCGACCTGTTTTGGCGGCAGGAGCCGGAGGTTGAGATCACGGACCAATCCGAGGACGAATGGGCCCGCGCGTTCGAACTCTACAAGGGGTTCGACGAGACCAAGGGATTCGAGGACGTCGCCATGACCCTCCGCTGGCTTCGACATCAAGACGAGTGCACTGGCACGTCCGCGACGCTGGGTTTCTGCCTCGGCGGGAAACTCTCCTATCTCGCTGCTTGCGGGCTGGATATCGAGGCTGCCGTCGGCTACTACGGGGTCGGAATCGAAACAGCCTTGAACCAGGCGCGCATGATTCGTGGCCCACTGCTGCTCCATGTCGCGACCGAGGACGAGTACTGCCCCCCGGACGCGCAAAAGCAGATCCACGAGGCGCTCGATGAACATCCGAAGGTCACCGTGGAGACCTACCCCGGCTGCAACCACGCGTTCGCACGCCCCGGCGGCGAGCACTACGACCGCGAGGCAGCCGCGCTCGCCGACGAGCGAACCCTTGCGCACCTGAACACTTACCTTCGTCCCAAGCCAAGAGTCTTTGCCGCACCGGAGAACTCCGCATGACCAACATGGCCGTCTGCATTCACGAACAGGGAGGACCCGAGGTTCTTCAGTGGGAGGAATATCCCGTAGGGGACCTGCAGGAAGGCGAGGTTCGGGTCCGTCACACCGCCGTTGGCCTCAATTTCATCGACACCTACATGCGCTCGGGCACCTATCCGTTACCGGACTTGCCGCGGCCCATCGGTCTCGAGGCTGCCGGCGTGGTGGAAGAGCTCGGCCCGGGCGTCACAGGACTTAGCGCCGGTGATCGGGTCGCCTATGCCTCGCCTCCGCCCGGTGCCTACAGCCAAACCCGCCGGATGCCCGGCGACCGGGTGGTCAGGGTCCCGGATTCCGTGACCGACGAACAAGCCGCCGCCATGATGCTGAAGGGGATGACCGCCGAGTACCTGTTGCGGCGGACATTTCGTGTCGAGCCGGGAATGACCGTGCTGTTCCACTCAGCGGCCGGAGGCGTAGGCTTGATTGCTTGCCAATGGCTGAAGGCGCTCGGCGCGACTGTGATCGGTACTGTCGGTACGGAGGAAAAAGCAGAGCTGGCGCGCGCCCACGGGTGCGACTACCCCATCCTTTTTGATCAGGTGGATTGGGTGGAGGAAGTCAAGAACATCACCGACGGTGAAGGTGTTCCGGTCGTCTACGACAGTATCGGAAAGACAACGCTTGCCAAATCCATTCAGTGTCTTGCGATGCATGGCATGGCGGTGCTCTTTGGGCAGTCCTCCGGCCCCACCGACCCGATCAATCTTGCGGTCCTGGCTGCCGGTTCCAACTTCATCACCCGCCCGACGCTAATGACCTACACGAAGAAGCGCGAAGACCTGGAAGCCAGCGCTGCCGCATTGTTCGATGTCGTGGGCAACGGCCAGGTCCGGATTGAGATCAACCAGCGCTATGCATTGGCCGAGGCACAGCAGGCCCATCGGGATCTCGAGGGAAGAAAGACGACGGGGTCAACGCTCCTGATCCCGTAGGTTCACCGGATCGGTGGTGTCGGTGTCGTGGCAGGTACCCGCACCGGCATCACGGATTCTCGTGTTCAGCTACTGGTTCATCGTGTCGAAGAATTCAGCATTGTTCTTGGTCGGTCGAAGCCTTTCCAACAGGAATTCCATTGCGTCAGATGTCCCCATGGGAGACAGGATTCGCCGCAATACCCACATCTTCGTGAGGTCCTCGGCCTCGACCAGCAATTCTTCTTTTCGTGTTCCGGACTTCGCGATGTCGATCGCCGGGAACACACGCTTATCGGCAAGTTTCCGGTCGAGCACGATTTCCGAGTTTCCCGTGCCCTTGAATTCTTCGAAGATCACCTCGTCCATCCGCGAACCGGTTTCGATCAGGGCAGTGGCAATGATGGTCAGCGATCCCCCGCCCTCTATGTTCCTGGCTGCCCCGAAGAACCGTTTCGGGCGCTGCAACGCATTCGAATCCACCCCGCCGGTCAGCACCTTGCCGGAACTTGGGACCACGGTGTTGTAGGCACGTGCCAGACGCGTAATCGAATCCAGCAGAATTACCACGTCATACCCGTTTTCGACGAGCCGCTTAGCCTTTCGGTTCACCATCTCGGTCACCTGAACATGCCGTGTCGCCGGTTCGTCGAACGTGGAACTGACAACCTCTCCCCGAACGGATCGGCGCATGTCGGTGACTTCCTCCGGGCGTTCATCGATGAGCAGGACAATCAGATAGATCTCGGGATGGTTTTCCTCGATCGCGTGGGCAATATTTTGCAGAACAACCGTCTTCCCGGTTCTCGGTGGGGCGACGATCAAGCCGCGCTGCCCCTTGCCCAGCGGTGCCACCAGCTCGATAACCCGGCACGTGTTATCCCCCGCCGGCAATCCCGTCTCCACTTCCAGCTTGATGGCACTGTCAGGATAAAGCGGTGTGAGATTGTCGAAATTTACGCGGCTGCGAACTTCCTCCGGCGTCCTGAAGTTGATCTTTGTCGGTTTGAGCAAGGAAAAGTAACGTTCTCCCTCGCCTGGTTGGCTGATCTCTCCCTCAACTGTATCTCCGGTTCGAAGACCGAGACGTTTTATTTGCGCTGGTGATACATAAATGTCGTCAGAGCCGGACAGGTAATTGGATTCCGGTGAGCGCAAGAAGCCGAACCCGTCCTGCATCACCTCGATCACACCCTCTCCGTAGATCGGCTCCTCCCGGTCCGCCCGGGCCCGCAAAATCGCATACATGATGTCCTGCTTTCGCAGGTTACCAGCGTTCTCGACCCCTTCGGTTTCAGCAAATGCAAGGAGATCGGAAGGCGATTTACGTTTCAGTTCCTGGAGGTGCATGATCAATAACCCATGACATAGAGATTCGGCAGCAGCAGAAGGAAGGCGTCGCTGCCTGCGGGGTGGCATAACCGGCGATGAGGCGGGTAGCCAGCCGCTTCACCCGGAAACCGGAAGCGGACCAATAGGGCCGAGGTGCTGCTAAACAGGCCCGATCAGCATAACGGGATCCGGCCTTGCAGGGGATAACGCTACCAAGGCACCGGAACGAGTCAACCTAGGCTCCGACCATCAAACGCGATCGCCGGCTCCATGGCCGAGTACGCAGATCCTGGATCCCCGCAGCGGAAGGGTGGTGATGCCGCCCGAACGATATATGCGTTCTTCAAACCGGATGCAAATTAAAATACTAGATAGTTTGTACATATAGTCGATTACAGTTGGTCTGTTCGTTACAGGAATCAGATGTTTTTGCTGGATTTTTCCAAAGACCAGGACGGCAATTTCAGCCCACCATATCTTGATGGATAAAGGTCGGAAAACCATTCTAAATCGTTGTCTGACAGACAGTTGAGCGAACACAGGGTAACAGACGAAAACTGTGTGAAACTGGTCGCGGTGGGGTTTCCACGGTTTCATCGTTGGTGCCCGGCGTATCGTATAACCTGTGCGGAACCCTTAGGGGGTTGAGGAATATCCGGCGGCGGAACCACGCAAGGCTTTCTTCGGAATTTTTCCACAGATGCACAAGGCTTTTTCCAGTACCCCTTTCCACATCCATCTCGTGTCGGATTCCACCGGTGAGACCGTTAACACTGTCGCCCGCGCCGCCGTGACATACTTTCGGGAGGTCGAAACGGTTGAGCACAACGCGATCCTTGTCCGGACTCGCTCCCAGCTGAACCGCGTCCTGAAGCAAGTTGAGAAACATCGCGGGATTGCGCTTTACACATTGGCGGATTCCGAGCTCCGTACCGTGTTCGAGACAGAGTGCCGACGAATGCGGGTACCGGCGGTGGCCATCCTGGATCCCGTGGTGGCCACCTTGGCCACGATACTCGGAGTGGAACCGGCTGCGAGCCGACCGGGTGCCCAGCATCGGATCGACCGCGAGTACTTTCGACGGATTCAGGCGATGGAATTCGCGCTCACTCATGACGATGGTCAGCTTGCCGATCAGGCGGAAGATGCGGACGTGATTCTGGTAGGGGTTTCAAGAACTTCGAAGACGCCAACCTCGATGTATCTCGCCAACCGGGGCGTTCGCGTCGCCAACGTACCGGTGGTTCCCGGCATCGAACTTCCGCGCTGGATCATGGAAGGCACCGGGAACGCGCTGATAGTGGCATTGACAACGTCTCCCGACCGGCTATCCGTGCTCCGGCGTGCCCGGCTTTCGAGCATCGGCGTTGAAGCCGATGCAAACTATTCCGACCGCGTTCGCATTCGGGACGAGGTCATCGAAGCGAACCGGATGTACGCTCGCATGGGTTGGCCCACAATCGATGTGACAGGTAGATCTATCGAAGAAACGTCAGCGTCGGTCTTGGAACTTTTGCGAAAGCGGCGGGACTCCTGATGACCCAGCAAGCCGCGGCGGGACCTTCATCTGCCGGAACCAGACTCGCCGGGATCGTCGGTTGGCCGGTGGTTCACTCGTTATCTCCCGTGATTCACTCGTACTGGATTCGCAAACACCGGCTGGATGCTGCCTACGTACCGTTGCCGGTGCGGCCGGGACACCTGGCGACAGCACTCCGAGCGCTGCCGGCCCTGGGATTTCGCGGCTGCAATGTGACGGTTCCGCACAAGGTGGAAGCGCGCTCACTCGTCGACGAGGAGAGTGCGTTGGCAGGCGCTGTAGGGGCCGTGAACACGATTTTTGTACGGGATGGACGTCTGATTGGTGCCAACACCGATGTGGGCGGCTTTGTCGAGGGACTGCATGAACAACGGCCGGGATGGCACCGGTCAGGCCGGCGAGCCGTCGTGGTCGGTGCCGGTGGAGCTGCACGCGCGATCGTTGCGGGATTGCGTGCCGAGCACGGCGGTGAAATCGTGATAGCCAACCGAACATTGGCGAAGGCCGAGGAAATTGCCGCCCAGTTCGAGAGCGTGCGCGCAGTGGGCCTTCGTGAACTCGAAGCCGAGCTGGCCGGTGCGGGCCTACTGGTCAATGCATCGACACTCGGAATGGGAACTGGTCCGGCCTTGGATCCTGACCTTGCCGGCCTGGCCGCCGATGCCGTCGTGGCGGACATCGTGTACGTGCCGCTTGAGACTGCCTTGCTGCGCGGGGCGTCGCGTCGGGGACTGGCAACGGTGGACGGTCTCGGAATGCTCCTTCATCAGGCTGTCCCCGGCTTTGAGGGGTGGTTCGGTGTGCGCCCGGTAGTGGATCAGGACCTTCGAAAGCATGTGCTTGCAACGCTGGAGAAGTAGTGGTTGTTCTTGGACTCACCGGTACCGTCGCGATGGGGAAGAGTCGGACAGCCGGACTTTGTGCTCGCCTCGGTGTGCCTGTATTCGATTCTGATGCCGTGGCCCGCAGCGTTACGGCGCCGGGCGGAGCGGCCGCGGCTGCCGTGCTGGACGCCTTTCCCGAGGCTGCATCCGGAGACACGATCGACCGGGCGGTACTGGCTCGACGGGTGTTCTCTGACCGTGCCGCTCTCAAGCAGCTAGAGGCAATCGTGCATCCATACGTGGCCCAGGCTCGAAATATCTGGCTGCGTCGCTGGGCGCTGGCCCGGGCCGCTGTGGTCGTGCTTGACGTGCCGTTGCTCTTCGAGACGGGTGGCGACACGCACTGTGATGCCGTGCTGGTCGTTGCCGCTCCAAGATTCCTTCAACGTC
The DNA here is from genome assembly GCA_965116745.1 of Alphaproteobacteria bacterium. Classification (GTDB taxonomy): domain Bacteria; phylum Pseudomonadota; class Alphaproteobacteria; order TMED109; family TMED109; genus VXPW01. Next base: position 80,864 of record OZ220701.1, read on the forward strand.
AGCGGGTGCTGCAACGCCCGAACATGGATGAAGCCCGGCTGCGCGGAATTCTGGAGCGGCAGATGTCGACGTTGGAACAGCAACGAAGGGCCGATGTCGTCATTCCGACCGGGCAGGGTCTCCGAGTGGCGCTGCGGGCGCTCCGCCGAGCCCTCCGTCTGCATGGACCACGCAGGACTGGCCGACCGAGGCCGATTCGATGAGACTGTGTTCGGTCGACGGAGTTCGTGTCCAGGGAGGACGACAATGACGGCTCGACTGCTGGCGGTGGATACGGAAACGACCGGCCTTCGTCCGGATGAAGGGCACCGGGTCGTGGAAATCGGCTGTGTCGAACTGCGCAACAACGTGCCCACCGGACGTACCTGGCATGCATTCGTGAATCCGAGGCGTGACATTCCCGAGAAAGCGCGACAAGTCCATGGCCTTTCCGAAGAGTTCCTGGCTGACAAGCCGATATTCGAGGACATTGCGGACCAGTTCGTCGAGTTCCTGGGGGAATCACCGCTGCTCTTCCACAATGCCCCGTTCGATCTTGGGTTTCTGGACGCCGAGCTGATGAGGGTGGGTCATGGGGGGGTGTCGTCCGGTCGGGAAATCCTGGACACCATGGAACTCGCCGGTGGGTTTGTAACGCTGAACAACCTTTGCCGCCGACACGGAATCGACCTTGCGGTACGTCGCCACCGACACGGCGCCCTGATTGACGCGCAGTTGCTGGCGGAGGTCTACATCGAGATGACCGGAGGGCGTCAGGGGTCATTCCTGCTCGATACCACTCCGGCTGCCGCTGGCCTTCAGGCGGAGACGGCGGCTGAGGTGAATTGGCCTGAGCGGCAGTACGCGCCCGACGAGGAAGAAGCGCGAGCACACCGCGTGATGCTTCAAGGCTTGTCGAACCCTATTTGGAAGAAGTACCTCGACTGAATCGGTTGCCGAGCTCTCGAGGAAAGCGAGACTCCGCTGGCCGCACGCGCCGCGAGAGCCTTGTGTTACATTGATGCCCGTTGGCGGGAACAATCGCTGGACGGCCAGCTTCGAGGAATTACCGCGCTCCCATGCAGTATTTCGACATCCTCCTGTTCGCGGTGATCACGGGCTTCCTGCTGATCCGCTTGCACCGAGTGCTGGGCCGCCGCACAGGTCACGAAAGCCCGCCCCCTGAGGCGCCGTCGAATTCCGACCCGCAAGGTCCGGCCGATTCACCGGTGGCGGGGGAGATCGAGGCAGAAGCCGAGATGCCGGAAGCTCCGGAGACCGGACCTGCAGGCGCGCAAGGCCAAGCTACGGGCTTGGCGGCGGTGCAGGCGGCCGATCCGTCGTTCGAACCGGAACATTTCCTTGCGGGCGCACGGCAGGCATTCGCGATGATCGTTGGAGCGTTTGCTGCCGGAGAGCGTGAACCGCTGCAGAGACTGCTCTCCGCTTCGGTGTACCGCAGTTTCGAAGCCTCCATTACTGACCGGGAACGAGACGGCAACGTGATGGAAGTCAGGGACATCAAAGTCGTGCACGCCTCGATCGAGAGTGCCTGGATGGAGAACACGCACGCCGTGGTTCGGGTCGAATTCGAGAGCGAGAAGATCGAGGTGATTCGCGATGCCGCCGGCGTGGTGGTTGACGGAGACCCTGACATTCCCGGCCGTGCGAATGATCTCTGGACTTTCTCCAGGGACGTCAGCCAGGGCGACCCCAACTGGATTCTCATTCGCACCGGCGAATGAGGCTGGCAAGAGGACCTGGAATCGGTCGATTACTGGCAGCCAGCGGCTGGCTTGCGCTTGCCTTCCTGGCGGTTGGTTGCGCACCTGAATCGAGGCCCGCGGGTGGACCGGTGCCGGCCCCCATCGGGTACACGTCAGCCGTAACTTTCGCCGATCTCCCCGGCTGGCAGGGCGACAATCAGGCCGAGGCTCTTGCTGCCTTGACCAGCAGCTGCAGCAAGCTGGCCTTGATGCCGCCGGAGACGGATCTCGGCGAATTGGCCGGCCCGGCGCGCCACATGCAGCAGATCTGCTCGGCCCTGCAAGGGACGTCGATCACGAGCGCACGTGAAGGGCGGGCCTTCTTCGAACGCTGGTTCGCTCCGGTGTCCCTGCCGGCGGACCCGGAAGCGGAAGCCCTGTTTACCGGGTACTTTGAACCCGAGGTTGCCGGCCGGCTCACGCCGGCACCGGGCGCGGAGCCTCTGTACACGCGACCGCCGGAGATGGTGGAAGTCGACCTCGGTGAATTTCGGCCGTCACTTCGCGGCACGCGGTTGGCGGGGCACGTGGCGAACGGGCAGCTGGTGCCGATGCCCGACCGGGCATCGATTCAGGACGGAGCGCTTGCCGGTCGGAACCTGGAACTGGTCTGGATACTCGATCCGGTGGAAGCGTTCTTCCTGCACATCCAGGGATCCGGGCGTGTACGTCTTTCCGACGGTTCAGTCATGCACGTTGGCTACGCCGGCTCCAACGGGCATCCGTACTACGCGATCGGTCGGACGTTGCTGCGGCGCGGGGCCATCGACGCCAGCGAAATGTCACTCCAGTCCATTGCCGCCTGGCTGCGGGAGCACCCTGGAGAGATGCGGTCGCTGATGGCGGAGAACGCTTCCTACGTGTTTTTCGAGACCCGCTCGCCGTCAGGGCCGATCGGCTCTGCCGGTGTTCCCCTCACCCCGCGACGTTCCATAGCAGTGGACCCGGTTCATGTCCCGCTGCACCTGCCGGTCTGGGTCGAAACCCGTGTCCCGGTTGCTGACGGTGGCGATGCGGTCTTCGCGCAGTTGATGCTGGCGCAGGACACTGGCACCGCAATTCGAGGACGGCAGCGCGGGGACCTGTTCTTCGGACATGGATCCCAGGCGCGGGAACAGGCGGGACGCATGCGTGCTTCAGGCCGGATCTGGGTTCTGGCCCCCCGATCGCACATCAATGCGAGCCAAGAGCCAAGGTAAGTCGCGAGGAAGACCGGAAGCTATCCGGAGACGCGGTGTCCCTTGGCACATACCTGCACTCTGAGCACCGCGCGGTCGCTGACGTCCACGGGCGTAAGTTCAAGTCCGTTGTGTTCCAGGTGCTCGCCTTCGGTCGGGAACTCGCCGGCAACGGCAATCACCAGTCCGCCGATGCTCTCCACGTCCTCAAATCGGCCCGTCCGCAGATGCATCCCGACCTCTTCTTCGAACTCCTTGATCGGATAGCGCCCGTCGACTTCGTAGATCCCGTTCGCGACTTCCACGAGATCCGGCGGGGGAGTCTGGTCGTGCTCGTCCTCGATTTCGCCCACAATCTCCTCGAGCAGGTCTTCAATCGTGACCAGTCCGTCAGTGCCTCCGTGCTCATCGGCAACGATCGCGATGTGGCAACGTTCACTCTGCATTTGGCCAAGGAGTTCCGTGACCGGTGTCGAGGGCGCGACCGTGAGAATGGGCCGCGTGATGTCGGAGAGCTGAAACCCGTCGCTCTTGCCCCACCACGACAGCAAGTCCTTCATGTGGATCATGCCGATGATGTCGTCGAGATCGCGATCGAACACCGGTAGGCGGGAGTGTCCCGCTTGTTTGCCCGTGTCGATCAGCTGCTTGATCGAAGCCGTCGCGGGCACCGCAACGATCTCGCTGCGGGTCACCATGACCTCCTCGACGTCGATGGTGCCGAGGCGAAGCAGTTGACGCAGAATCCCCGCTTGTTTCGGCGTCAAGTCGTGGAACTGGCCGACCGTCTTGACGGTATGCCGGATGCGTCCATCCCGGCCGGTTGGACGCCCGAGCATCTTCCAGTAGCGATCGGCAAGAAATGTCCAGAACGGAGGTCTGGACTGGATATCGGCAGGTTCAGTCACTTGGGACCAGCGCCCGGTTCCAGATACGGATCGCCGATACCGAAATCGGCAAGCATCAAGCGTTCAGTGTCTTCCATGCACTTCGCGGACGGATCGGTGTCGTGCCGAAACCCTACCAAATGGAGCATGCCATGTACTGCGAGATGCGCAAGGTGGTGGCTCAGCGGCAGGCCCCGCTCGCGTGCCTCCCGCTCGGAGGTCTCGAACCCGATCGCGACATCACCCAACTCCGGGCCTGCTTCATCCGGTGAAACCGTGTCTTCTTGCGGAAACGAAAGCACGTTGGTGGGCTGGTCGATGTTGCGCCAGCAGCGGTTCAACCTTTGCATCTCGGCGTCGCTGGTGAGACGAAGATTGGCGCGTTCCGAACCATGCCCCCGGATCGCGCGGGCTGCGCAGGCATGCGCCAGCCCCGTAAGTTGGGGGTCGTCCCAACGCGGGTCCTCGATCTGAAGCACGACACGGTTCATGCGTCGGACTTGTTCGGAACGGCCTTGCCGCCCGCATCGGCCTGTTCGTACGCCCGCACGATTTCGGAAACGAGGGGAGGTCGGATCACGTCCCGGTCGTTGAAGCGCACCTGGGATACCTCCTTGAGGCCGGCGGTGACCTGCAGCGCTTCGGCCAACCCGGACCGACTGCCGGGCGGAAGGTCGATCTGCGAGAGGTCTCCAGTGACAGCCATTCTCGCCCCTTCGCCCAGCCGCGTAAGGAACATCTTCATTTGAATGGTTGTGGCGTTCTGAGCCTCGTCAAGGATGATGAAGGCGTTCGTGAGTGTCCGGCCCCGCATGAAGCCGAGCGGAGCAATCTCGATCACGCCCTTTTCCATACGCCGCGCGAGCCAATCGCGGTGCAACATGTCGCCCAGAGCATCATGCAAGGGCCGAAGATACGGATCGATCTTCTCGCGGAGATCCCCGGGCAAGAACCCCAGTCGCTCCCCGGCTTCAACGGCGGGCCGTGACAGCACGATTCGTTCGATCGCGCCGCTCCGGAGTTCGGCGGCAGCCACCGCCACCGCCAGGTAGGTCTTGCCGGTACCGGCTGCGCCAACACCGAACGTAAGCGGCTTGGTGCGCAGGGCGCGGATATATTCCGTTTGGTGGACCGTGCGCGGGAAGACGCTGCGCTTTGCGGTCTTGATGATGTCGGCCGCGCCGGAGGGCTTCCCGCCCATGCGGAAAGCGGCTTCAATTTCCGGTCTTCCCACCCGCTGACCAGTCTCGAGCAGGCGATACAGGTCGGCGAGCATATCCCGGGCGCGCTTCGCCTCCGCGCCGGTGATCGAGAGGGTGTTGCCGCGGCTCGACACCGTCACGTCCAACATGCGCTCGACCTGATGCAAGTTGCCGTCTTTTTCGCCGAAGAGTTCGGCGAGCAGGGCATTGTCTTGGAACGAGACCTGAATGGCTTCGCTTTGCTTGCTCATCCTGTGGCGTTCTCGCATTCAATTGCCAAGACCCCCGCCAAGCCGTGCGGCCCCGCCCGCGTGACGAACACGGGTTGGATGGTGCCCAGGAAGGACTCGTCCGCGTCCACGTGGACCGCGTGCATCCAGGGGCTGCGTCCGGTGAGTTGCCCGGCGTGGCGTCCGCGACGCTCGAACAGGACCGGCACGGTCGCATGCTCGAAACTGCGGTTGAAGCTGTGCTGTTGGTCGGCGAGCAACGCTTGAAGGATCGAGAGTCGGCGGGCCTTGTCCGGCTCGGCCACCTGATGCGGCAGGACGGCGGCCGGCGTTCCTGGCCGTCGGCTGTAGCGGAAGGAATAGGCGGCCGCAAACGAGGTTTCCTCGACCAGCCGCAAGGTCGCTTCGAAGTCGTGCTCTGTTTCTCCGGGAAACCCCACGATGAAGTCGGACGATAGCGCGAGATCGGGCCTCACCTCTCGCAGCGCGCGGACGGTCGCCCCGAAGGAAGCGGCAGTGTGAGCCCGATTCATGGCCCGCAGGACCCGATCCGATCCCGACTGAACGGGGAGATGCAGATACGGCATCAAGGGTTCGAGATCGCCGTGGGCGCGGATCAGTTCGTCGGTCATGTTGGCGGGATGCGAAGTGGTGTAGCGCAGCCGTGCGACGCCGGCGATCTCCGCCAGTCTTCGAAGCAGACCGGCCAGCGAGACTTCCCTGCCGCTCGGATCCAAACCGTGGTAGGCGTTCACGTTCTGCCCAAGCAGGCACAGTTCGCTGGCCCCCTGGTCCACGAGCGTCTCCGCTTCCCGGACGACGTCTTCAACGGGCCGCGAGTATTCCGCTCCGCGCGTGTACGGCACCACGCAAAACGTGCAAAATCGGTCACACCCTTCCTGGACGGAGAGGAACGCGGCCGGCCCCGAACCGCTGCGGGAGGGCAACTCGTCGAACTTGCGGACCGTCGGGAAGTCCGTGCAGATGGCCGGCGCCTTGCCCGCGCGGTCGGCTCGGGCCAGGAGCTCCGGCAGCCGGTGGTAGGTCTGCGGGCCGACCACGATGTCGACTTCGGGACGCCGACGGCGGATTTCCGCCCCTTCGGCCTGGGCCACGCAGCCGGCCACGACGAAATGCACGCGGCGGCCCGCTTGGCGAGCGGCAGCCCGGAGCGGCACAAGCCGGCCGAGATCGGAGTAGACCTTCTCCGCTGCTTTCTCGCGGATGTGGCAGGTATTCAGGACGATCAGGTCGGCAGCCTCGGGGGCGTCGGTACGCGTGTATCCGAGCGGGGCCAGCATCTCTGCCATCCGCTCCGAATCGTACACGTTCATCTGGCAGCCGTACGTACGAATGTACACCTGGCGTGCGGTCGACGGCTCAGTCATGCGGCGGACGGCTGACTCCTCACTCCGGCACCCCGGGCACGGCCGGCCAGCGCCCGCGCCAGCCCATCAGCGACACTCCGTTCCGCGAGCCGGGCAAGTTGCTTCCGATCCGAGACCTCGGGCAACGGCGGGTGAAAGCTCACCGTGACCTCCATGTGCCCATGTCCCAGCAGCCTCCACACATGCGGGAGCAGGTCCATACCTCCGTACCAGGTGATGAGCGGGCGATTTCTACGGTCCAGAGGCAGGCCGTTGAGCCCGCTGTAGCAGATGGACACCGGCTGCACCGTCAGGCTGCGTAGCGCCTCTCGTTCGGCGAAATTGAACAGCGCGGAGCGAAAGCGAAGGACGCGATTGCCGTCACCGCTGGTCCCTTCGGGAAAGAGGACAATGTTGTCGCTGTCTGCCAGTCGACGGGTCAGTTCGGTACCGTGGGCGACCGCTTGGCTGCGACGACGGTCGATAAAGATGCTTCGCTGCAGTTTCGCGAGCCACCCAAAGAAGAACCACCCGGCGATTTCCGCCTTCGCCACGAACGACACCGGCGCCAGGGACGAGAGCACGACAATATCCAGCCAAGAGGTGTGGTTGCTGGCAAACAGGGTAGGGGGCTGGTCGCTGGGTCGACCGATGCGACGGACCCGAATCCCGAACAGATGTAGGAGTCCCCGATGGAAGAAGACCGGTATCCGACGCGACAGACGGGAACCGCTGGCGAGTGCCACGAGGTGCGCGGGAAGGAGCAGCAGGAACCAGATCAAGAAAGCAACACTCCGAAACGTCGCGCGCACATGCGAGGCCGCGAGATCGTCTGCCATCGTCTAGTTGTACCCGCTCACTCCGGCTTCCCGCTCGTAGTGCTGGCGGTACCGTTTGCTGACCAGTTCGGTCTTCACAACCATGCAGACGTCGACCGTGCCAAACTGCCAGTCGATGACCGCGCCATCCCCAACGAACCCGCCGAGCCGGATGTAACCCTTGACAAGCCCCGGCAGCGCATTCAGGCCGTCGCGCGAAGTGAATGCGTCCGGGGCCAGGCGATCCATCGGGACCCTGAGATTCTCGAGCGCCCGGGGTCGCAGGTCGGGAGGCGCCAGATGGGCGTGGTGCAGGTAGCTGAGTGGAAGCGCGAGTTCGTCCGGGTCCGTCCCGCTGAGGCTGGCGCAGCCGAACATCAGCTGCACGTCGTGGTGGAAGACATAGTGGGCGATGCCGCGCCACAGCAATTGGGCCGTGGCCCCATTTCGGTAGCTCGGGTGGATGCACATGCGGCCGAGTTCGACGAGAACCCCGGTCTGCTCGAGAAGCGGCGCTAGGTCGTACTCCGTATTGGTGTAGAGCTCGTTCAAAGGTGTTTCCGCGCCGCATCGGTGCAGTCGGTACGTGCCGATGACGGACCCGCCCGAGCCATGGTCGAGCACCAGCAGGTGCTCCCACAGCGGGTCATAGCGGTCGAAATCGCGCTGGCGTTTCCGCATCTCCGGCGAGGGCTTCGCCGACATTTCCTCGTAGAAGATCCGGTACCGCAGCGCCTGGGCGGCATCCACCTCATCGGCCTTTGTGGCTAAGCGTACCTCAAGATCTCCGGCCCGCGCGACTGGCACTGCGCTGTGGCGGGGAGCGCACGGCGGCATCCCTCAATCCTGCTCCGGCTTGTTGATCCGGGTTCCGTACAACTCATGCCGATGGCCGGTCAGCCGGTACCCCAGCTTGCGGGCGACGGCTTCCTGCAGGTCCTCGATCTCGTCGTTCACGAACTCTATGACCTCGCCGGTATCGACATCGATCAGATGGTCATGATGGGTGCGTTGGATCTCTTCGTAGCGCGCCCGCCCGTCACCGAAGTCATGCTTCTCCAGAATTCCCGCTTCCTCGAGCAGCCGCATGGTTCGGTACACGGTCGCTAGGCTGATGCGCCCTTCGATCCGCGACGCTCTGCGGTAGACATCCTCGGCCGCCGGGTGATCATCCGATTCAGCAAGAACTTGCACGATGACCCGGCGTTGCGAGGTCATCTTAAGGCCTCGGTCAGTGCAGAGTTTTTCCAAGTCTGAAGCGGTGGAGGACAACGTTCCTAACAGTTCCGTTTGTGTCCGGGACCCGCAGTATAGAAGGGTTGTGCCCGTGAACAGGGAATCCGGGCGATATACTGGAACATTGTGCCTGTTTCTTCCGCCGAGATTCCGCCGACAGTTTCGGTCGTGACGCTAGATATCACCGACGACGTCTGTCCGATGACGTTCGTCCGTACGCGGATCGCACTGGACCGATTGCCCGCCGACGGCGTTCTTGTCGTCCTGCTGACCGACGGTGAGCCGCTGGAGAACGTGCCGCGTTCCGCAGCGGAGCTCGGATACCTGGTGGACCCGCCCGAGCCGCATCCCCCGGGATCCGGGACTTGGCGGATCACCATCCGCCACCAGTCTCAGGCGACCTCAGGCGGCTGACGCCAATCCGCAGGCGGGGTGGCGTCTGCAGGCCGAAGATACAGCGGCTTGGGTCCACTCGTGTATCCATGTCCCCGGCGCTCCCGAAGGGCTTGGCTGAGGGTCACGGCCAGCGCTTTTGGACTCGGGGTGGAAATGTCAGTCCGCGGTATCCCGCGTCCCAGGACGTCCCGCAGTATGGCCGCGCCGCTTCCGACCAGGAGCCGCGTCCCTTCGGGGCAGAGCGACCCGGCGGTTTCCGCGGCCGAACGCAACGGCGGTCCGACCGGCGTGCCGTCCGGCCGGAAGTGACGGAGGTACAGTTCGCCCCGCCGCGCATCGATCGCGGCGGTAACGGGGGCTTCGGCGATTGGCCCGGTGATGGCCGTGCGGGCGAGTGCGTCCAACGTCGGCACCCCCACCGCCGGCAGGTCCGCTGCGAGCCCCATCGCCCGCGCGGCGGCGATCCCGGACCGGATGCCGGTAAAGGTGCCGGGTCCGCGGGTACAGCCGATCCCGTCAAGGGCCCCGAAACCAATTCCTGATGCAGCCATCAGGTCGCGAAGCAACGGGACCAACCGGTCGGCGTGTCCGCGCGGGCAGCGCTCGCTGTGCTCGGCAATGACCTGTTCCCCGTGAGCCAGGCCCGCGGTCAGGTGGTCCAGCGCCGTGTCAAAGAACAGGAATCGCACGTGCCCGGATCAGGCGACCTCGCGAACTTCCTGCACCGCCGGAATGTAATGCCGCAGCATGTTCTCCACGCCCATCTTCAGGGTCGTCATCGAACTTGGGCAGCCGGAGCAGGCACCGTGCAGTTCCAGCATCACGACACCGTCGCGATAGCCGTGAAAGACGATGTCGCCACCATGGCCGGCCACCGCGGGCCGCACCCGTGTGTCGATGAGGTCGCGGATTTCTGCCACCACTTCCGCATCTTCCGGTCTCACCGCGGCTTCCGCCGCCGGTTCGGCGGGAGCGGTCACGGTCGGCTCGCCGGACGCATAGTGCTGCATGATCGCCGCGAGCAATAGCGGCTTCAGCGGCTGCCATTCAACGTTGGAGGCACGCGTGACGGTAATGAAGTCGCGTCCGAGGAAGACGCCCGCGACCCCCTCGACGGAGAACAGCCGGACGGCCAGAGGCGACCGTTCGGCTTCTTCCGGACGGTTGAAGGAAGCCGTGCCGCGGTCCAGCACGGCCTGATCGGGTAGGAATTTGAGGGTTTCCGGATTCGGCGTGCCTTCTGTCTGGATGAACATGGCGTCGACCTCCTGGCATGTATCGGCGGGCCGTTGGCCCATCCCTGCGCGGCCTCCTACGAACGACGGCGGGCGGGATTGGTGATGGCACCAAGCATAGGGGATCGGCCGCCGGCGCTCGCGCTGGACGGCACGCTGCATTGGTCGCGTCCGGGACGTTCCGTGGCAGAATGAACCGGGCGCCCATGATGTAGGGCATGTGCGCCGCGAATTCCCGGCGCCCAGCTGGATGGCCGGAGCCATGCGGGTGGCCGATGAAGCTGCCGCATCCACCCGTCGTGGACCGGAACGCACCGGGCCGCGCCAAACTTCGCGCGCATCGCCACGGCCCCCTGCGACGGAACGGCGGCCGACTACAATTTGGCTTGTACCGCCTATATTTATGGTGGCGTATGGAAAGAGGCCCTCGCGCGACGAGGGGGCAGGAGGCTGCACTTTCGTGATCATCCGCGTAGTTGCCGCGATCGCTGCCGTGGTCGTCCTCGGAACGGGTGGGACTGCGGCAGGCGACCAGCTTGAGGCGTCGTCGCCGTTCGGCGCCTATCTCGCGGCCCAACACGCCGCGAAATCAGGCGACTATTCCGCCGCCTCAGCCTACTTCCGCGCGCTGATCGGGAGCGACCAAAAGGCAGCCGTCGCCGCTGACGCCATCAAGGCTTTTGTCGCCAGCGGCGAGGTCGCGACGGCTGAGAAGCTGTCTCGGGAACTGGCCCCGACCGGAACACGGCCCTGGGGGCTCGCGATTTTCCTCCGGTTCGCGGGCGATGTGCTCCGGAATGACATGGCGTCTGCCGAGGCGCGGTTGGGCCCGCTGGCTACCGTGGGCGGCCTGGACGGCTACCTGGTCCCGGTGCTGCGCGCCTGGATCTCGGGTTCCCGGGGCCCGCCGAGTGCGGCCTTCGAACAGATCGACCGCATTGCCGAGCGCGGCGTACTCGTTTCTTTCTTCAACTATCACGCCGCCCGCATTCTGGATCACTGGGGTGAGCAGGCGGCGGCGGGCCAGCGTTATCGAGCGGCAATTCAGGCAGCGGCGATCCCCGACCGCATGGCGTTGGCCGCCCTTGCCCACTTTTCGGCGACCGGGCAGATCGATGACGCCGCCCGAGCGCGGACCAGCCTCGCAGGACGTCGTCCAGCGAGCGGCACGGTGCTGGCACTCCAGGAGGGGGCAGAACTCCGGTCCCTGGGCGGTCCGGTCAATCTTGCCGCGCCGGCGGCGGCGGGTGCCGATCGTTCCGACGGGGATCAGGGCCCGGCGCAAGGTCTGGATCAGCGCGACGTGGCCATCGGGGTCGCCGAAACGTTCTTCGACGGCGCTCGCATGTTGTTTTCGCAACAGTTCTATCGCGGTGCACTGGCGTACGTGCAGATCGCACTGTACCTGGAGCCGGACTTTCTGGCGGCTCGCCTCCTGGTGGCGCAGGTCCAGGAGCAGCTCGGTGCGAACGACGCTGCGCTGGCGTCCTACCGGCGTGTCCCGTCGGATGCTCCCGAATCGTGGGATGCAGGCCTGGCGTTTGCCAGTCTGCTCGGCCGGCTGAACCGGGTCGAGGAAGCGCGCTCGGAACTTCAGCTGCTAGGGGAACGCTTCCCTGGCAGAGTGGGAGCCCTTAGCGCACTGGGCCAGCTGATGGCCACGGAAAAGCGGTACGATCAAGCGATCGCCGCCTATTCCGAGGCGCTCGACCGTCTCGATTGGCTGGAACCCCACCACTGGCCGTTGCTTTATGGTCGCGGCGCGGCCTTCGAGCGATCAGGCCTCTGGGAGCGGGCGGAGGAAGACCTGCAGCGGGCGCTGGAACTGTCGCCCGATCAACCGTTCATCCTCAATTATCTGGCGTACTCCTGGATTGAGCAGGGCCGGCGGCTCGAAGAGGCCAAGGCGATGGCGGCCCTGGCCGCCAGGCTCCGACCCGACAACGGGTTCATCATCGACAGCCTCGGCTGGGCGCACTATCGGTTGGGTGATTACGAGTTGGCTGTGGAAACGCTGGAACGGGCGATGGCGGCACAACCCGGAGACCCGGTGATCACCAGTCATTACGGGGACGCGCTGTGGCGTACCGGGCGCAAGCTGGAAGCCCGCATGCAATGGCGCAACGCGCTCCGGGCGGATCCCGACCCGGAACTCGCGGCCGAGATCGAATGGAAGCTGGAACACGGGTTCGACGAACAGCCGCCGGTCGTCGAGGAGCACGAGATCTGATTGCCGGCCGTTTCGGTTCCGAAATCGAGGGTGCCCCCGCCAAGATCAATCTGCATCTCCACGTGCTCGGACGGACTCCTTCCGGCCTTCATCGAATCGATTCGGCGCTGGCATTCGTGGACATCTTTGACGTCGTCCGGGTTTCGCCGGCACCCGGCCTGTCACTCTCCGTCTCGGGCCCGATGGCCAGGACGGTGGATTCGCTCGGTGCCGCCAACTACGTGATGCGTGCCGCGTCGGAACTCCGTGAGCGCGCGGGGGTCAGCGCCGGCGCAGCCCTCCATCTGGAGAAGCACATTCCTCCCGGGGCAGGGTTGGCAGGGGGCACAGCCGATGGGGCGGCGGCACTACGGGCCCTGGGCCGCCTCTGGGGGATCAGCCGCCATGACCCAGCCATGCGGGGCGCGGCGTCCGCGCTGGGCGCCGATGGCCCTGCGTGCCTGGAGTCGCAGGCCTGTTGGGCTGGCGGGACCGGCACCGATCTTGCGTCGATGGCGGCACCGACCGGCAACGTGCTCGTTGCCTGGCCAGGAACGGAGTTGGCGACTGCAAGCGTCTACGCGGGCTGGCGAGGCCCGGGTTCCCGCCCGGCCTCCAGGCGTCGGATGCCGGTACGGCAACACGTTGCGCGTACGGCCAACGATCTCGCGACCTCAGCTGCTCGCCTCGCGCCCGTGATCCGCAGCGTCGAGCTGACGTTGGCTGCCGTTCCGGGCGCCCAGGGTGTGCGGATGACGGGAAGCGGCACGGCGGTGTTCGCACTGTTCGCTCGCCGGTGCGAGGCTGAAGCGGCTGCGCGTCAGCTTCGCCGCGCCCGCCCCGGCTGGTGGCTGCGCGCCGCGTCGTTCCTGCCTCGGGGGCGGGCCTTGGGCTCGATCAGGTCCGGAGCAGGCAAATCCTCGTCGTGCCGTAGACGCGTTCGTCGATGAGGCGACAGCCTGAAGGAAGCGGAAACGTCTCGCGGCGGCCCAGCTCGACGGCAGCGATGCCGTCCGCGATCACCCACCCCTCGCCCCGGGCGGCGGCGAGAGCGGGCTCCGCGAGCCCGTCCCCGTAGGGAGCATCGACGAACACGAACTCCGCGGCGAACGTCGACGCCGGCAACCGCAATGCGTCCGCGTGGAGAATCCGGGCCCGGCGCTGCTCGCCTAGCGCCACGATATTTCGGCTGAGTACGGAGACCGCGTCCGGGTCCCGTTCCACGAAGGTGACGATGGCAGCCCCCCGTGAAAGCGCCTCGATCCCGAGCGCGCCGGTACCGGCGAACAGGTCGAGGACGGAGGCGCCGGCGAGTTGGCGGTCGAGGCGTGGAGAATGCTCGAGCAAGTCGAACAGGGACTTGCGGACTCGGACTTGAGTCGGCCGTACGCGCGAGCCGGGTGGCGTTTCGAGACGCCGGCCGCGGTGGCGGCCAGCGAGCACGGTGAGGCCGCTCAACGCGAGCTGCCGAAGTGCTCGGCTAGCTCTGCCGCCGGCACCTCAGCGAGGCTGCCGCGCGGTAGCGAACCGAGCTCGACTGGGCCGTAGGCCGTTCGGATCAGGCGGTTGACCAGCAGTCCGACGTGCTGGAGCACACGGCGTATCTCGCGGTTCTTGCCCTCGTGCAAGGTCACTTCCAGCCAGGCGTTCGATCTTCCGCCACGCGCAACTTCGACGGCGATGGGGCCATAGCGGACTCCTTCGATTTGCGTACCGTTTGCGAGGGCAGCCAGGCGATTGGGGTCGATTCGGCCATGGACGCGAACCCGGTAGTGCCGGGGGAGGCCGGTCTGCGGAAGTTCGAGGTGTCGTTTCAGTGCGCCGTCGGTGGTCAGGAGCAGGAGGCCCTCCGAGGCTAGGTCAAGGCGACCGACCGGGTGGAGGTACGGGAGGCCATCCGGGAGGAGGTCAAAGACTGTTCGCCGTCTGGCCGGGTCGGCGCGCGTAGTGACGCAGCCTGGAGGCTTATGGAAGCGGAACAGCCGTGCACGCGCAGGTGCGGGCAGCACGTTCCCGTCCACCGTGACCGTATCTTCGGCGACCACATTGCGGCCGGGAAGGATGACGGGCTCGCCGTTGACATGGACGCGGCCAGCGGCAATCCACCTTTCGGCCGTTCGTCGCGAGCACAGCCCGGACCTCGCGATGCGACGGCCGATGCGTTCCGCGGTCACGGTTTCGCAGCTGCCTCCACAAGTGCCCTTCCCAACCGGCGGTCGCCATCCTGCAGCATGAATTCCGGGTGCCACTGCACCCCGATGCAGAACCGAAATTCGGGATGCTCGATGCCCTCGATCACGCCGTCGGGCGCGACGGCATTGACCACCACGCCCTCTCCCAACTCGGCGACAGCCTGATGGTGGGCGCTGTTTACATCGAGTCGGGTGGAACCCACGATGGACCCCAGCCGGGTGCCATCGATGACCCTGACCGAATGACCGGGTTCGTCGCGCGGGTTGGGCTGCTCGTGTTCCAGCGCTTCGGGGATTGCGCTCGGGATATGCTGCAGCAGCGTGCCGCCCAGCACGACGTTGAGCAGTTGCTGGCCGCCGCAGATTCCCAGGACCGGAAGATCCTGCGACAGGGCCCGGCGCGTGATGTCGGCCTCGAATTCGGTGCGCCGATCTTTCGTGGTGACGGTCGCGTGGCGCTCCTTCGCGCCGAACAAGGCCGGATCCACGTCGAACGCGCCGCCGGTCACGACGAGACCGTCCAGGTGCCGCAGCAGCTCAGCCACGAGGCCGGGTTCATGCGGGAGCGCGACCGGAACGGCCCCGGATGCGGTCATCCAGTCCACATAATTTTGGCGCAGCGCGTACCAGGGAAATCTGGAATACGTCTGGGCCGTTTCATGGTCGAGGGTCAGGCCTATGAGCGGTCGGTCAGTCGACACCGAGCGGTTCTCCGCACTGCATCATGCCGCCGCCAGCGTGGTGAATGAACAGGTTCGCTGGGCA
Organism: Alphaproteobacteria bacterium; assembly: GCA_965116745.1. Lineage (GTDB taxonomy): Bacteria > Pseudomonadota > Alphaproteobacteria > TMED109 > TMED109 > VXPW01. Next base: position 96,324 of record OZ220701.1, read on the forward strand.
GCGACACCCGGCTTGGGCAGCATGATCGAGACCATCTGTCCCGTAAAGCTGTCGCGGCCGGGGACCCGGGGGAGCGAGAACCCGCACGAACGGGCGTCCATGCGTCTCGCCCGGGGCCGGGGCGGCGGCGCTGATCGTTTGACGCGGGCAGACACGGGCAGGCGCTAGGTCACGCTGGCGGTTCCTCCCGCAGACTCGTACCAGCGGCTTCGTATGCTAGTTTGTGGTTCCTTGACTGGCGTTGCGAGGCGCCGCGGATACCTTCGATAGGCACGGCTACGGAGAGAGCAAACGATGCCGCTCACCAAGAACAATCCCGCGATCCGGGCTGAAGCCAATCGCAACCGTCGCGAGAAAACGTATGACGGGAAACCGGTAAAGCCGGTGCTGTACGTCGGCAAGTGGGTCGGGCATGGCCGTTACGTGGCCGCTCAGGACGAGTCAGGTGCCCTGGTCCGTGATTCCAAGGGCCGACCGGTCCCGTTCGCTTCGCTCTAGCCAGCCTGTCCGGATGTCGACCGGCGATCGCGCGGCCGCGGCCGCACTGCTGCGCTGGTATGTCGACATGGGGGCGGACGAGGCGCTGGCGCCGGAACCGTTGAATCGTCTGGCGGCGGGCTCCCCCCCACAAGAGCAGGTTCCAAGCGAACCTGCCGCAGTCGTTGCGGGCCAGCAGGCTCCGGCCGCGACCCTCGAAGAACTTCGCGCAGAGGTAGAGGGCTTTCGCGGCTGCGCGCTGCGGACGGACACAACCCAAACCGTATTTGCAGACGGCAATCCGGAAGCGGGGTTAATGCTGATCGGCGAGGCCCCCGGTCGCGAAGAAGACCGAATTGGTCGCCCGTTTGTCGGATCCGCCGGGAAACTCCTCGACCAGATGCTGGCCGCAATCGGCCGCGACCGGACCAGCGCGTACATCACGAACGTCGTGTTCTGGCGCCCCCCCAACAACCGAACCCCCACCGACGAGGAAATGGCCACCTGCCTGCCATTCGTGCGGACTCACGTCGCGCTGGTCCGCCCGCAGGCGATTCTTCTGCTTGGGGCGGCGGCGGCCCGTGTCCTGCTGGGGACCCGGCTGGGGATCAGCAAGTTGCGTGGCGAGTGGCAGGAGATTCCGATCGAGGGTATTCCGCCCGTCCCCGTGCTCCCGACGTTTCATCCGGCGTTCCTGCTACGTCAGCCGGCTCGGAAGGCAGATGCCTGGGCTGATCTTCGAACCCTGAAACGGCGTCTGGATGGGCCGTGAGCCCGGCGCACGATGAGCCGCTCCGAAACGCCCTGACGGTCTGAAACTTCCTCGTTGCCTGGGTTCACCCGGCAACGGCACAGCGGGTGCCCGGCATCGTTCCCGCGCGAGGTCTAACTCGCGGCCGCGCCGTTGGACACGATCACCGGGCCGAGCGCGCGGAACCGGAGCCCGCCCCCGGAGAACGATGAGGATGGGGGGAACGTGGGCTGCGGCAGCGACCCGCCCAGCGTCCGAGAGACCCGCCCGCCCCGGCTTCCGCCGGTCTTCGGCCCTCAGAAATCACGGCACTTCTCGTTGATTTTTCCCACGCCGCTGGCAGCCGTCCCGTGCGGGCGTGTGATCAATCAGCCGGTGCTGATGCGGTGCGCGCGTTCACGGCCATCCTGATGGTCGGAGCAGTTCTGGGCCTGCTTGCCGCGCACATTCGGGTGCGCGAGCATCGGCTGGCCGACCTGTGCGTGATGCGGGCGCCGGCCGCTATCCGGTTGCGGCCGTTCTGGCGGACTGTGGCCGAGAGCCTTATATTGACTGGCGCTGGTGCAGGTCTCGGCTTGGCCGCAGCCCACGGGGTGGCTTGGCGTGCGGGCCTGTGGTGGTGGGAGCACAACCAAATCCTGGTGTCCTTTGCCTGGGTTGACGGCGAGGCCCTGCTGGTCCTGACAGTACTTGGTCTCTGCGTGCGCGGGGCACTGCCGGCCACCATCCGGGCGGCCCCTTTCGACGTTCCACGGGTATTGTCTGGTGGTTGAGGCGGTACTACGGAGGCCAGGCATGCAGTGGTCTCGGTTAATCCCGGTTTCCGGACTCGCGGTGGCGATCGTGTTGGGGGGCGGTACCGGTCTCCGACCAGAATTACGGGCAGGAGTACGCGGACCCCGCGACGACGGAGGGTGTGGTGCTGCACGAGCAGTTGGATTGCCGCGAGGCGCTCGAGCTCGGCATGACGCCGACGCTGCCCGAGGTCGACGGTTGGCAGCCGATCATGCTTGAGGGGACGTTCAAAATGATCGGCGACGGGGTTCGGACCGGCTTCTGCTCTTGCCGCCCGCCCGACACCCGTCGGGTCTCCTGATCGGCCGATCATGGTCGTCTCTGCCCCGGGTAGCGAGTCCGAGCGCGCGTGCGTCGGCCTGTTTGTGACCTGCCTCGCCGACTTGTTCAGGCCGTCAGTGGCTTGGGCGTCGGTGACACTGCTGGAACGGGCGGGGTTCCGGGTGGAAGTCCCGAAGGGTCAGACTTGTTGTGGCCAACCCGCGTACAACTCCGGCGACTTGCGCACAGCGCGCCGCGTTGCCCGCGGGTTCCTGGATGCCTTCGAGCCATTCGAGTACGTCGTCGCGCCGTCAGGGAGTTGCGCCGGCATGCTGCGGCTGCACCTGGGCAGGCTGTTCGCGTCGGACCCGGAGGAGGCAGCGCGCGCCGAGAGGCTTGCGGGTCGGACCCATGAACTGACCAGCTTTCTGGTGGACGTGGCCGGTTGGACCGAGATTTCAGCGACATTCCCGCACCGCGTGACCTACCACGATTCCTGCTCGTCGCTGCGTGAGATGGCGGTGCGCGACCAGCCTCGTGCCCTGTTGGCGCGGGTGGACGGGCTGGAGCTCGTGGAACTCCCGGATCGCGACGCGTGCTGTGGGTTTGGCGGCACGTTCTGCGTCAAGTACCCGGACATTTCCACCAAGATGGTCTCGGACAAGACAGCTTCGATCGCCGGGACGGGTGCGGATACCGTGCTGGCCGGAGATCTCGGCTGCCTCCTGAACATCGCCGGGAGACTGGCCCGAGAGGGGCGGCCGATCGCTTGCAGGCATGTGGCCGAAGTGCTGGCAGGTGTGGAGAACACGGACCCCGTCGTCCCGGTTTGATCATGTTGGACGGAGCCGACATCAGGCAATTTCCCGAGGCAAGCGCCCGGGCTCTCGGAGACGAGAATCTGCAGGCAGCGTTGCGGCTGCTCGGGGAAGGGTTTCAGGCTCGCCGCACCGATGCCGTGGAGCGGTTCACCGAGTTCGAGGACGCGCGCGACGCGGCCGTGGATGCGAAGACGCGCACCTTGCGTCAGCTGCACCGCCATCTGGAGAACTTCGAGGCACGCTGCCAGGAACAGGGCGGGGTGGTGCACTGGGCGGAAACGCCTGCAGACGCACGTCAGATCGTGCTGGAGTTGCTGACCTCCCGAGGCGTGCGGGTGCTGAGCAAGGGCAAGACCATGGTCGCCGAGGAAATTGGCCTCAACGGCTTCCTCGAGGAACACGGCATAGAGGTGGTCGAAACCGATCTGGGCGAATACATCATCCAGCTCGCCGAAGAGGTGCCGAGCCACATTATTGCCCCGGCTATCCACAAGACGATGCCGCAAGTCGTTGAGCTCTTCCGGCAACATCACGACAAACTCAAGGCGGAGCCGTTCCCTCGTCACACGCCGGCCGATCTGGTCGCCGAAGCGCGTGCCGTGCTTCGACGGCGGTTCGCGGAGGCGGACGCCGGCCTCACCGGCGCGAACTTCCTGGTCGCCGACACGGGGAGTTCGGTCATCGTTACGAACGAAGGCAACGGCGACCTCACCCAGACGCTCCCGCGTTTGCACATCGTGCTGGCCACGATCGAGAAAGTGGTGCCGACGCTGGCCGACGGCGCGGCCATTCTGAGGGTCCTGGCCCGGTCAGCCACCGGTCAGGACATGTCCGCCTACACGACGATCTCGACCGGGCCACGGCGGTCCACCGATCTCGACGGGCCTTCCGAATACCATGTGGTCCTGTTGGACAATGGCCGGTCAAGCCTCTTGGGCACGCCGGCCGAGGAGGTGCTGCGCTGCATCCGTTGCGGGGCCTGCATGAACCATTGTCCCGTGTACGGCGCCGTGGGCGGTCATGCATATGGCTGGGTATACCCCGGCCCGATCGGAGCAGCGTTGACACCTGCCTTGCTCGGCGTCGAAGCAGCGCGTCATCTCCCCAATGCCTCCAGTCTGTGCGGGCGCTGCGAAGAGGTGTGCCCGATGCGGATCCCGCTTCCGAAGATCTTCCGGTATTGGCGGGCGAAGGAACATGAAGCGCGCCTAAACACGGCCCGTGCGAGGTTGGCGCTTGCACTCTGGGGCTGGCTCGCCGCGCACCCTCGGCTGTATCGGTTGGGGACGGGGGTGGCGATGTGGATACTGTCGCGGCTGGCCGGCCGGTCCCGCCGCTATCGGAACCTGGTCCTGGCGAACGGGTGGACCCGATCGCGCGACTTTCCTGCGCCTGCCGGCCGAACATTTCTCAACAGCTGGAACCGCCGGTCGTGAGCGCGGCACGCGAACGGATTCTGGGCCGTCTTCGGGATCATCTCGGGGAGGGATCGCAGGAATCCCCGCCCCCACCGGCGACCTCGTCGGCGCGCGCCGGGGACGTGGACGTGTTCTGCCGGCGTCTGGAGGCGGCCGGAGCGACTGTCGAGCGAATTCCCGAAGACGCGGTTCCACAGGCGGTCGCGCAATATCTCACACAGCGCAACCTGGCGGCACGGGTCAGGGTGTCCCCGGCGCTGGAGAAGCTCGGCTGGGATGCCGAGCCGTTGCTCGAAACCGCTTTCGGAGTCGCCGAACTCGACGATGCGGCGGCGGTTGTGCCGGCAGTCCTCGGGGTGGCCGAAACGGGCAGTCTTGTCCACGTTTCGGCCGGCGATAACCCCACCACCAACCATTTCCTGCCCGATCACGCGATCGCCGTGGTGGCCGAAGAGGCGGTGTGCGCCGACCTCGAGACCGCGTTTTCGGCAGCGGCGGGCTCGGCCATGCCGCGCACCGTCTGTCTGATTACCGGACCCTCCCGAACCGGCGACATCGAGCAGCGCATCGAACTCGGAGCGCACGGTCCACGCTCGCTTCATGTGCTGGTGACCAAGACATGACACGCTTCAAGCGCCGCACGTCCTCGATCGCAACGCCTGAGGAGATTGCGGAATTCGAGGCCAGCCTGAAGCGGCCGTACTCGCGGGGGAAGAGCGGCAGTCTTCACGTCGCTGCTGCTCCCGACTCGCCGCCAGCGGGCTCGGCGGCGATCAAGCGCACGGCGGTTTCGAAGCGGCCGCACAACGGCATCGACCGGTCGACGCGACAGAAGCTTCGACGGGGCCGAATCGTGCCGACCCGAACGCTCGACCTGCACGGCTTTCGCGTGTCAGGGGCGTGGGTGGCCGTACGTGAATTCGTACTGGAGGCCCAGGCAGGAGGGCACCGCTGCGTCCGCGTGGTCACCGGGCGGAAGCTCGGCGAGGCCGGCCCCACCGGTGCACTCAGAGAAGCTCTGCCGGAGATCGTCCGGTCTCCGGCGCTCCGCGGGGTAGTCCTGGGCTGCGAACCGGCACCGACACGGCACGGGGGTGACGGGGCATTTCATCTGCTACTTCGAATCCGCCCAACGCGGTGAACCGACCGGCGGGACCTGCTCCCGGCCACGGGCGGGTGGTCGCAATCGCCAACCAGAAAGGCGGCGTTGGCAAGACCACGACCGCCGTCAATCTAGCCACGGCTTTTGCCGCCGCGGGGCGACGGGTATTGCTGGTCGACATGGATCCACAGGGGAACGCGTCGACCAGCCTCGGGGTGGCGCTGGGAGACCGGACCCCCGGCGTCACGGAACTCCTGGAGGGACGAACGGCCCCTGCAGACGTGATCCGTTCCACGCTGGTCGAGGACCTCCAACTTGTGCCGGCTACTTCGGCTCTCGCCCGGGTCGACGAGGTCCACCCGCAGATCGATGCGGGGCACCTGGGATCTGCAGTGGCCGCCTTTCGCACCACGCATACCGACATTTTCTTCGACTGTCCGCCGTCGTTCGGCTGGCTGACACTCGGTGCGCTGGCGGTCGCCGACGGTGTCATCATTCCTCTTCAGTGCGAGTTCTTGCCGATGGAGGGACTCGCACAGGTGCTGGAAACGATCGAACTGGTGCGGGCGGGACCCAATCGGCACCTGGCGCTGGATGGTGTGCTCCTGACCATGATTGACGCCCGCACGAATCTCGCGCGCGACGTCGAGCGCGATGTCCGCGAGCACCTTCGATCAAAAGTGTTCAGGACCGAAATTCCCCGGAGCGTGCGCGTTGCCGAGGCGCCTTCGGCCGGGGAGCCCGTACTCCTGTACGATCGGAACTCGCCTGCGTCGCAGGCCTACGTATCGCTCGCCCGAGAGCTGCTGACACACGAGGCGTATCGGATGCGGCCGTGACCCAGAAAACCGGCAGGACACGGATGCGCCGAGGCCTGTCTCGCGGGCTCGAGTCGCTGGTGGCGGAGCGGGCCGCGACCGTAGACACCCGCACGCCGCCGGACACCCGCGGCGTGGAGCCGGGGACAGGCCCGGACCCCACACTGCCTATCACCGACCTGGTCCCGAATCCGTTTCAGCCGCGATCCGACTTCGATCCGGACGACCTCGACACGCTGGCTGATTCGATCCGGCGGTCGGGCATGCTGCAGCCCATCCTGGCCCGCCCCGATCCCGCACCGTCCGGTCGCTATCAGATCCTGGCCGGCGAACGGCGATGGCGGGCCGCCCAGAAGGCCGGCCTGCACCGTGTCCCGGTGCGGATTCGGGCCGCGAGCGATGAGGAGGCCGTTGGCCTGGCCCTGATCGAGAACATGGAACGGGCTGACCTCAATGCGATTGAGGAGGCTGGCGGGCTGTCCCGCCTCATGGACGAATTCGGCTTTACGCAGGCGCAGGCGGCCGAAACGGTGAGTCGAAGCCGGAGCTACGTGGCCAACTCCGTTCGGCTGCTGTCGCTTCCGGAACCGGTCCAACAAATGGTCCGCAGCGGCGAGCTGAGTGCGGGCTCAGCCCGTCCGCTCATCGGGTCACCGGACGCGTTGAAACTGGCCCGGGTGATCGTGCGGCGCGGTCTCAACTCCCGTGCGGCGGAGCGGCTCGTGCATCGCGAACGTCGTGGCCGCACGCCGCCCCAGCGGGATCCGAATCTGGCGGAACTCGAGCGTGAATTGCAGGAAACGCTCGGCATGGAAGTGGCGGTCCGTGCCAAAGGAAACCGCGGCGAAGTCAGAATCCGCTATCAGCGCAGCACGCAGCTGGAAGAGATCCTCAGACGTCTGCGGCGCGAATAGGCGCTTGCGCTCGTGGTCAGGTGCCCGCGATGCGGGCGATCCGGAGCACGGTTTCCCGTACGACTTCCCGGCCCGGCGTCCCGGTTCGTTTGCACGTCTGCTCGGCGCGCCCGAGGAGCTGCAACACGCGTTCCACGCGTCGCGTCGACCACTGTCTGGCTTGCATTTGGACTGCCGGTTTGCGTTTGAAATGGACGGGAGGCCGAAGGCTATCGACGGCCTGACGTGGATCCGCTGCCGCCGTAAGGATGTGCAGGCTCTGAAAGTGACGGAGCAGACGTCGGATCACCGCGATATCACTCAGTCCTTCCTCGTGCAGTCGCCGAAGGGACCGAAACGCGTCTCCGGCCCGGCCGAGCCCGACCGCATCGGCGAGCGCGTCCGCCCCCAACAACGCATTGTCGCCGGACAACGCGACGGCCGCTTCATAGTCGAGGGTCCCGCCATCGCCCGCGAACAGCACGAGTTTCTCAAGCTCGTTTCTGGTTACGCCACGGTCACGCCCGAGGCGGAGAACCAGGTAAGCGTAGGCATCCGGGTCGATCTTGAGGCGGTGCGCTTCCTGAACGTCACGCAGCAGCCGCTCGATCGTCCGGCTGTCGTCCGCGTAGCAGGGCGCCGCTGTCGCGCCTTTCGCGTGTTCAAAGAGCTGGCGGAGGGTTGATCTGGGCCCGAAGTCGCCGCCCTGAACCAAGACAACCGCGTCGTCTCCGTCGGAATCGAGAAAAGACTCCAGGGCGGTGGTCACGGAATCGTCGGCGTGGCGAATCCGGATCACGCGGCGCGTCCCGTCGAGTGATATTTGCGCGGCTTCGTCCAGAAAACGGGCCATATCGGTTTCGACCTCGTCCCCATCGAGGGAGACCACCTGGAACGGATCATCCAGGTCGGACGCGAAGGCCAGCGAAATCTGCTCAAACCGCTCGGCAACGAGACCTTGATCAGGCCCGTACAGCAGGATCGCTCGTGGTTCCGGCGAGGGACTGGCGCAAAACCCCTCGACTTGATGGGCTGGCAGCTTCATCCGCGCTGATCCGCACGAATCAACAGTGCGGCATCAGTCGCAATGACGTTTGCAAGGACGTTTGCGGCGCGCTCCATAGCTGCGTGCGAACCGATGAGCGTGCCGTAGATCTCATTGGGGATCACGCCGTGATTTGCGTGGGCATCCCGTTCCGCGCCGCCGACCTCGCGGCCGGTGGAAATCTCGATCAATTGATACTGCGCCTGCAAATGAACGTCGTAGCGGCGGACAAACGTCGACTGGTCGATGATCAATGGTGTACTCGTGGACCGCAGCGTCACCTCCAGTCGGTAGGTAGGGGCCGACGATTTCCCCGCGGGATGCAGCCGTTCGACCAGTGCCCGATACACCAGTTCGCCGGGCCCGCCTTGGATGGGAGAGACGTCGACCGCGCGCAGCGCGGCGTTTACAGAAGCCCCGTGAAGAGGTTCGAAGCCACACCCTGACACTGCTGCTGCGAGCAAGGTGGCCGCAGCCAAGCTCTTGAAGATCCTACCGGGCAACGACGTTGACTACCCTATCCGGAACAACAATCACTTTGCGCACCTCCGCGCCCTCGATCGCACGGATCACGTTCGGCAACTGGAGCGCCGCATCTCTAGTGTCCGCCTCGCCGGCCCCGAGGGCAAGTTCGATCGTGCCCCGAAGTTTACCGTTCACCTGTACCGCGATGGTTGCCCGCTCTTCGGCAAGCAGGTCGGGATCGGCTTCCGGCCAAGCATGCTGGCAGATGAACCCGTCGCGTCCCAGGCGCCGCCAAAGTTCTTCCGCGAGGTGCGGGATCAGGGGGGCAGACAGTCGCACGAAGGTCTCGAGCGCCTCCCGCAGCGCCCATGCGCCGCCGATTCCGGCAGCTGCCGCATCGAAACGAAGGAACGCGTTGGAAAGGGCGCGCAGGTTGGCAACGGCGCGGTTGTGTCGGAATGCCTCAATGTCTTCCTCCACCGCGCGAATGGTACGGTGGGTGGTCTGCCTCAGCGCGTGGGCGGCCGGGGCAAACCGAGGCGGCTGAGCAGCACCGACCGGTCCGGGCTCGAGCTCGTCGAACGCTCGCCAGATTCGCTGCAGGTAGCGGGCGGCACCCTCCACGCCGGAGGTTGTCCATTCCAGGTCGCGCTCGGGCGGGCTGTCCGAAAGCATGAAGAGGCGCGCGACATCGGCCCCGTAGGTGGCGATGATGTCGACGGGATCGACGACGTTGCGGCGCGACTTCGACATTTTTTCGACTCGTCCGGCGACGACCGGCGCCCCGTCGGAACGGCGTCGGTAGCCGCCGTCGCCGCTCGCCTCGACCTCTTCCGGATAAAGCCAGGTACCTTCCTCGGGTTCCCGGTAGGTTCGGTGGCAGACCATTCCCTGGCAGTAGAGGCCGTCGAACGGTTCGTCGAAGGGGAGTTCGCCGATATCGCGAAGCGCGCGCGTGAAGAAGCGTGCGTACAAGAGGTGGAGAATGGCGTGTTCGATGCCGCCCACGTACTGGAACGTCGGACACCATCGGGTAACCGCCTCGCGGTCGAGCGGCTGATCGGCGTGGGCGGAAATGTACCGGTAGTAGTACCAAGCGGAATCGACGAAGGTGTCGAGGGTCTGGGTTTCACGTTCTGCGGCCGAGCCGCACGCCGGGCAGTCGACCTTCTTCCATGCCGTGTGCCGTTCCAGCGGATTGCCCGGCCGGTCGAACTTGACGTCATCAGGCAGCGTTACCGGTAAGTCGGAATCGGACACCGGCACGACGCCGCAGTCCTGACAGAAGACGACCGGAACCGGGCAGCCCCAGTAGCGTTGGCGCGACGCGCACCAATCGTGGATACGGTACTGAACGCTGCTTTCTCCGTGGTCCCCGAGTCGGTCGATGACCGCCCGTTTCGCCGCAGCCACGTCCAGTCCGTTCAGGAAATCGGAATTCTTGAGCGTGCCATCGCCGACGTACGCCTCGTCCGGCCCGGGCCGCTCGACGCCCGGCGGCGGGTCCACGACGGGAACTACATCCAGTTCGTGGGCGCGGGCGAAATCCAGGTCGCGTTGGTCGTGTGCGGGCACCGCGAAGATGGCGCCGGTGCCGTATTCCATCAGCACGTAGTCGGCGACGAACACACGGAGAGACCGATCGAGGAAGGGATGCTGGACGCGGAGCTCCGTGTCGACGCCGGTTTTTCCGGCAGGGCCAGCCGTCTCCCGGTTCCGCCGCCCGGGATCGCGCGTGCATTCCTGGATGAACTCGGCCACGGTCGGATTCGTGTCTGCGCAGGTTCTGCTGAGCGGGTGATCCGGGGACAGCGCGATGAACGTGGCACCGAAGATCGTGTCCGGCCGCGTCGTGAAGACATCGATTTCGTCGTCGCCGCCCAGGACTTGAAAGCGCAGCCGGGCCCCCTCTGACCGCCCGATCCAGTTCCGCTGCATGGTCTTTACACGCTCTGGCCACCGCGGCAGATGATCGAGTGCGTCAAGGAGTTCGCTCGCGTAGCGGGTAATGCGGAAGAACCATTGCGGCAGCAGACGCCGCTCGACCAGTGCTCCTGAGCGCCAGCCCCGGCCGTCAATCACCTGTTCGTTGGCAAGGACCGTGTGTTCGACGGGGTCCCAGTTGGCCCACGCCTCGGCCCGATAGATCAGGCCGGCGTCCAGCATCTTGAGGAAGAGCCGCTGCTGTTCGCGCATGTACGCTGGGCTGCAGGTCGCCACCTCGCAGTCCCAGTCGTAGCTGAGGCCCATCGAGCGGAGTTGGGCGCGCATCGTGTCGATGTTGGACCATGTCCACTTGGCCGGATGGATGCCGTGCTCCATGGCGGCATTCTCGGCCGGGAGCCCGAACCCGTCCCAGCCCATCGGATGCAGCACGCTGTACCCGCGGGCCCGCGAGTACCGGGCGAGCACGTCCCCCAGCGTGTAGACCCGGACGTGACCCATGTGAATGCGGCCCGACGGATACGGGAGCATCTCCAGGACGTACCGGTCCGGTGCGTCGGACGGCGGCGGCGTGCGGTAGACCTCCGCCGCTTCCCAAGCCTCTTGCCACTTGGCTTCAAGTTCAGCGGGATTGTAAGCGGACATACGTTCGGAACCGTCGTGCGTCACGCGGATTCGCGGGCCGGACCGGTGGTCGGGTGGAGGGCGGCCCACACCATACACGGAGCCCGGCCAATTCTCTGTCAGCGCCTGCGTGCGTGAACAGACCGCTCCCGCAAAGGGCGTATACGCCCAGACCCGTCAGACGGCGCGCCGTTACCGGCGTGATGCCACCCAACGCGGCGACCGGACCCGGGAGACGGCGAGCAAGCAGACCCAGGCGCAGCGGCCCGAGTGGAACGGCCTCCGGATGCGCTTCGGTTCGGAACACCGGCGCGGCGATGAACAAGTGAGCTCTGCTGGCCCTGGCCCGGCGCAGGTCGCTGCCCCGATGCACCGACAGCGTGACCAAACCTCTGGCGCGCGGCGGGCGGCGGGACCAGCTCGGGACGTGGACGCCTGCGGTCGGCGGCGGCGGCGAGCAGGGTCGCGAGGTGCCGGCGAGCAGCACCAATCCTTTTCGCCGGCAGATACGGGCGAGCTCGCGGGTGCGGAGACGTCGCTCAGGATTGCAGTAGTCCCGATAGATCACGCCGGTGCCACGGGGCAGTTTGGGCACGATGTCACGGGAATGGATGCCGCGCTCCTCGGCGCTGAGAAACCACAACCGGGGCAGGCGGGGCGGTTTGCTAGAATCGGTCGTCATGGCGCTCGCAATCTAGGTCATGCTCGCTCGGCCTGCCGCTGCTTGCGGGCTTGTCTCGCGCTGGCAATCGGTGTTGGCCACCATCCGTGCGGCAGAGCGGGAGGCTGGGCGAAATCCCGAAGGCGTTTCCTTGGTCGCCGTCTCGAAGGGTGTGGCCGCCGAAACTATCGAGACACTGCTGGCAGCTGGCCATTCCGCGTTCGCGGAAAACCGCGTTCAGGAAATGCAGGCCAAGTGGCCGCCGCTTCTGGAGCGCCACCCGGCTGCTGAGCTCCGTTTCGTCGGACGGCTGCAGTCCAACAAGGTCATGGCTGCGGCCGGGCTCGCTCACGTCATCGAGAGCGTGGACCGAGAATCCGTAGCTCGCGCGTTGTCGAACTGCAGGGCGGTTCGCGACCGTTCCGTGCGGCTGCTGGTCCAGGTCAATATCGGCGAGGAGTCCCAGAAGGGCGGTTGCCCGCCGGCCGAAGCCGACCGCTTCATCATCTGGTGTCAGGCGGAACTGGGACTGCGGGTCTCAGGCGTCATGGGAATCCCCCCCAGGGATACGGATCCGGTTCCGTACTTCGGGCTGTTACGGACGTTGCGGGATCGGACGGGCCTGGCAGAACTGAGTATGGGAATGAGTGCCGATTACGAGGCCGCAATTCAAATGGGCGCGACCCATGTCCGCGTCGGAACCGCCGTGTTCGGCCCGCGCTCGCGGAGGTAGGCCAAGGGCCGGTCATCAGTACCGCTCGAGCGTCGACGCGCGTACGCTGACGGTGCCACGCTATGGGGCTTCTTCGGGCGCCTTGGCGTGGTAACTGCGTACTAATGCATCAATACAAAATATGACATGCCCGTAAACTAGTCATCCAGCGGGTCGGTAGAGCTTGCTGGTGCCCTTCGGCGAATTGGCATGATTCTTGATTGTGACTGTTGCGGGGGCTCGCACTCGCTCACACGCGCCCCCTGCCGCGAAGCCGCGGTCAACGGATGCGAGCCGTTCCGCGGCTCGGCCGCCGTAATGCCTTTGCTGGACGCTGGGCGTTGTCACGGAGATTTGGTCATCCAAGCCGGAATAGGAATGGAGGCGGGCATTCGCATGGTGCCTCTCTTCGTCGCGTGAGCGGAATTCCGGGATGTGTCGGAGAATCGCATGAACATATTCCTCGTTTCCGGGATGGCCGTTGCGGCCGTTCTGTTTGGACCTGCTGCTGCCTTGGCGGCGCCCTCGCCCGAAGACGCGGCCTTCATTTTCAATACGCTGTCGTTCCTGGCGAACGGGGCTCTGGTGTTCGCGATGGCCATCGGCTTTTGCATGCTTGAAGCCGGCATGGTGCGGTCGAAGTCGACGAGCGCGATTTGCGTCAAGAACATTGGACTGTTTTCGATCGCCGGCATCACGTACGCGATCGTCGGTTACAACCTCATGTACAACGGGGTCGACGGCGGCTTCGTCGGGTCTCTGGGACTCTTCGAAACGCCCGACCCGGCTTCCGAAGCTTCCGACGGCGGTTATGCGGCGGCTTCGGACTGGTTCTTCCAGGTCGTGTTTGTGGCAACTACCGCTTCGATCGTGTCAGGGTCGGTCGCTGAGCGGGTTCGCGTGATTCCGTTCGTTCTGGTGATTGCTGTGCTGGTGGCCGTCATCTACCCGATTCAGGGTGCGTGGTCGTGGGGCGGTGGCTGGTTGAGCGAATTAGGCTTCTCCGATTTCGCCGGGTCCACCATCGTGCACTCCGTGGGCGGCTGGTGCGCGCTGGCCGGGATCATCCTGCTCGGCGCGCGTCGGGGGAAGTTTTCGGCCGACGGCAAGGTCAATCCGATGCAGGCATCGGCCGTTCCGCTGGTGACGCTTGGCACATTCGTGCTGTGGATCGGTTGGCTTGGCTTCAACGGCGGCTCCCAACTGGCCTTGGGGTCGGTTGAGGATGCCAGCGCGATGTCGCGGATATACGCCAACACGTACCTTGCCGGATGCGGGGGGGCACTGGCGGCAGCGGCGACGTACTTCGCGGTCTTCCGGAAGCTTGACATCACGCTGATTCTCAACGGAGTGCTGGGCGGCCTGGTCAGCATCACTGCGGAGCCGCTGGCACCGTCATTCGCACAGTCGATTTTGATCGGCGCCGTCGGCGGGTTGATCGTGGCGGTGGGTGTGCCGTTCCTCGACCGAATCAAGCTTGATGACGTGGTTGGTGCGGTCCCCGTCCACCTGTTTGCCGGGGTGTGGGGAACCATCGCCGTCTGCCTTACCAACCCGGAGGCAAGCCTCGTAGCCCAGCTGATTGGCATCGTCGCCATCGGTTTGTTCGCCTTCCTTGCGAGCCTGCTGGTGTGGTACGTGGTCAAGCTCGTCGTGGGCATCCGCCTCGATGAGGAGGATGAGATGCACGGTTCCGACCTGACCGAAGTCGGAGTGGCGTCGTATCCCGAGTTCGTCGCCGGACGCTCCGGGTGACGCTGGTGGCCGCAATGGCCTTAGGGACGGAACAGCCGACGTGAAGGCGTGGCGCCGGATGAGGAAATCTCATCCGGCGCTTTCGGTCGCGACGGCACGGATGCCCGGAAGCGGTGGCCCCAAGTGCGCAACCCCATCAGGAATCGCAGGCCGTGCGGGCCAGCCCCACAGCGCGGCTTCTGATGGTCGTCGCCATTCGCCGTTCGTGGCGGCGCGCCTTCGGCGATGTGGTGGAGCGTCATCCGGCGATGTGCTAGACCCGTTCGGATGTCGGATCAGGCGCGCGGCTGCTTCCCGGGCGCCGACGAGCCGCGCAGATGGGGGAACACTGACCGTGGGCCATGCGACCGCGCGCGACGGCGTCAAGCTGTACTACGAAGAAACCGGTACCGGAGTGCCGATCCTCTTCATTCACGAGTTCGCAGGCGACTACCGCGCGTGGGAACCGCAATTGGGGCATTTCGGTCGACGGCGACGATGCATCGTGTATTCGGCGCGCGGCTACCCGAATTCGGACGTTCCGCCGGACGCCGGAAGCTATTCGCAGGAATTGGCCCGCGATGACGCGCTGGCCGTCCTTGACCACCTGGGAGTCGAGCGCGCACATATCGTTGGGCTGTCGATGGGCGGGTTCGCCACGCTTCATTTCGGTCTCGCCTATCCCGACCGCGCACTGTCGCTCACGGTCTGTGGTTGTGGTTATGGCGCGGAGCCCGATACGCGCGACGAATTCCGGTCCCTCTCGCTGGAAGTGGCGAGCAGCTTCGAGAAGCGGGGAGCGACCGGCTTCGCCGAGGAATACGGTTCCGGGCCCGGGCGTGAGAATTTCATGCGGAAGGACCCGCGAGGCTGGCGGGCCTTCGTTGCCCGACTTGCCGAGCACTCAGACGCCGGGTCCGCGCTGACGCAGCGAGGAGTCCAGGCAGAGCGTCCAGGCCTCTGGGACCTCGAAGATCGAATTCGTGCCGTCGAGCTTCCGACGCTGATCGTTTCCGGGGATGACGACCAGCGATGCCTGGTCCCGGGTTTGTTTCTGAAGCGGTGTATCAGCAGGGCGCGCCTGTTCGTGATGCCGGATACAGGTCATGTGCTCAATCTGGAAGAGCCGGCATTGTTCAACATGGTGCTTGAAGGATTCCTGGCAGACGTCGAGGCCGGCAAGGCCTAGCCGTCGCTGCCGGTGCGCCGGCAGCGCACGTACTGCAGCTTGAAGCGTGAACGGCGCCGCGATCGGCGCCTGCAGCATCGCGACCCCAGGACGATGCCTGCGCCTGATGCCGAGGATGGCCGTGCTGGAGAAGAGGCGGCCGAAGCTTGGTGTCCGGTCAAGGCCAAGGGGAAAACCGTTGTCAAGTGCCGGGGTGGATAGACCGGGACGGGATTTCCCAACTAGAGTAGGCATCTTTGGGCGCTGGTTCCGCTCACCGTCGTGACGTGTCGACGATGGTTGTGTTCTGGCCCGATATTTCAGTTTGTCAAAAACTCTTACCATCGGAGTATCGCGTGAAAACATTTCGTGTGTCAGGAACGGCTGCTGCTGCCGTTCTGCTCGGGCCGACCGCGGCCCTCGCCGCACCCTCACCGGACGAGATGGCATTCATATTCAACACGATGTCGTTTCTGGTGAACGGGGCGCTGGTGTGTGCGATGGCCATCGGCTTCTGCATGCTGGAAGTCGGCATGGTGCGCACCAAGTCGGCCGGCGCCATCTGCATGAAGAAGGTCGGGCTCTACTCGCTTGCGGCCGTTACCTACGCGTTGCTGGGCTACAACCTGATGTACGACGGTGTCGACGGCGGGTACATCGGCTCATTGAGCCTGTTCGAGGTCGCGGACCCCGCGTCGGAGACGGCGGAAGCCTCCTATTCGGTCGCTTCTGACTGGTTCTTCCAGATGGTGTTTGTGGGCACCGTGGCATCGATCGTGTCCGGCGCGGTGGCGGAGCGCGTCAAGGTGTCCGCTTTCCTGTGGGTAGCGTTCGTGATCGTTGCGCTGATCTACCCGATTCAGGGTGCATGGTCATGGGGCGGCGGCTGGTTGAGCGAATTGGGCTTCTCCGATTTTGCCGGCTCCACCATCGTGCATTCCGTTGGCGGTTGGTGCGCGCTTTCGGGCGTGATCCTGCTGGGCGCACGGCGTGGCAAGTACTCGGCGGACGGAACCGTGAATCCGATGCAGGCGTCGGCCGTGCCGTTGGTTGCACTCGGCACCTTCGTGCTCTGGCTCGGTTGGCTCGGCTTCAACGGCGGCTCGCAGCTGGCATTGGCGTCGGTTGAAGATGCCAGCGCGATGTCGCGGGTGTATGCGAACACCTACCTGGCCGGTTGCGGCGGGGCGCTGGCGGCGACTGCGGTCTACTTCGGGTTCTATCGTCGTCTTGACGTCACGCTGATTCTGAATGGCGCGTTGGGTGGCCTGGTGAGCATTACGGCCGAACCTCTGACGCCCACCTTCATTCAAGCGATCCTCATCGGCGGTGTCGGTGGCGTTATCGTCGCCGTCGGCGTTCCGTTCCTGGACCGGCTCAAGCTGGACGATGTCGTCGGCGCCATTCCCGTGCATCTGTTCTGCGGGATCTGGGGTACGATTGCG
This sequence comes from Alphaproteobacteria bacterium, assembly GCA_965116745.1. Taxonomy (GTDB): domain Bacteria; phylum Pseudomonadota; class Alphaproteobacteria; order TMED109; family TMED109; genus VXPW01. The sequence goes on from OZ220701.1 coordinate 113,458, forward strand.
GTTTGCATCACCAATCCCGACGCCAGTTTGGGCGCCCAGTTGACCGGGATCATCGCCGTCGGGCTATTCGCGTTCCTCGTGAGCATGCTGGCTTGGTACGTGGTGAAGCTCGCCATGGGAATTCGTCTCGATGACGAGGACGAGATGCAGGGTTCCGATGCGGTGGAAATCGGGCTCGTGTCGTACCCCGAGTTCGTACCGGGTCGCGCCACGTAATCGGCTGAGCCAGCCGGAACTGGATGTCCGAGTCACGGGCTGCGACAGCATCCCGACGCCGGCCGGGTCCTGCCCGGCCGGCGTCAGTCCGGCGAGAACGCAGCACGTTGACGAAGAGACCTGCACGCGGCCCTGCTGATGTCTGTACCCGTCAATCCCCGCTTGTCCCAGCTGGTCGACTATCCGTTTAGGCGGCTGGATCGGTTGCTGGAGGGACTGGAGCCTGCAGCCGATCGCCAAATCGTGATGTCGATCGGCGAGCCCCAGCACTCGCCGCCGCCTGTCCTTGTCGAGACATTGCAACGGCACGCGGGCGATTGGGGCCGCTACCCTCCGACCCGCGGCACCGACGCACTGCGTGCAGCCTGCGCAAATTGGTTGACGCGGCGCTACCGGCTACCCAGGGGCATGATTGACCCGGATCGGCATGTGCTGCCCGTGGGTGGAACACGCGAGGGCTTGTTCGCGGTGGCCCTTGCCGCAATGCCGGAACACAAGCGTGGCCGAACGCCGCTGGTCTTGATGCCGGACCCTTTCTATCAAGTGTACCGGGGCGCCGCGGTAGTCGCCGGTGCGGATCCCGTGTTCCTGCCGTGCAACCGGTCGAGCGGGTTTCTGCCGGATCTTGACGCGATACCGCACGGCGTGTGGGAGCGCACGGCGCTCTTTTATCTGTGTTCACCGGCCAATCCGCAGGGTGCCGTGGCTGACGGGCGGTATCTCAGACGATTGATCGGGCTGGTGCGGTCGGCCGGCGCGCTTCTGGTCATGGACGAGTGTTACGCCGAAATCTACTGTGAAACGCCGCCGTTCGGTGTGATGGAGGCGGCCCGGGAGCTTGGGGGCGACCTCGCGAATGTGGTCAGTTTTCACTCGCTGTCCAAGCGTTCCAACGTTCCTGGACTGCGCTCCGGATTCGTCGCCGGTGATGCAGCGTTCCTCGAGGCCTTTCTGCGGATGCGTACCTATGGCGGGGGTCAGCAGCCTCTCCCGGTGCAGGCGGCCGCCACCGAGCTTTGGCATGACGATTCCCACGTCGAGGACAACCGGGCGCTCTACCGGCAGAAGTTCCAGGCGGCTGGAACCATCCTGGAGGGCCGCTTCGGGTTCTATCAACCGGAGGGCGGATTCTTTCTCTGGCTTGATGTCGGGAATGGCGAGAAAGCCGCTCGGACCCTCTGGGGCTCGGCCGGCGTAAAGGTGATGCCTGGAGGCTTCCTCTCGAGTGAGGCCGGGGAAGCAGACCGGCATATTCGCGTGGCGTTGGTGCCGCCTGCCGACGTTGTACGGAAGGGCTTGGAGCGTCTGTGCGAGGCGCTCGGGTGAACGGAAATCGACGACTCCGCGCCGCCCGCTGGGCGACTTTCACACTTGACGGAAGCGTTCCGTAGGCGCACCTTGCGACGAGGGAAATGAACGGTTTTCCAGCACACTGGGACTACGGCTCGCCAGAGTTTTCGCCGGATGCTCATCGGCGAGCCGCGTTCGATTGTAGGTCGAGTTGACGGATACTGCGGCGAACAAGGCAGGTCGAGGCGGGTGGCGCCGTCAGTGGACCGACGCCGTATGGGGATTGATGCGGCGGTTCCTGGGAATCTGCCTGCTGGCGATCGGCGGCGTCCTGCTGATCACGCTGCTCACGTCGGACCCGAACGACCCGTCAAGGCTGGTCCATGTGGACCGTGCGCCTGTCAATTGGCTGGGCATGCCGGGGGCGCTGGTGAGCGCCGAGCTCAGAACGTGGATTGGCATGCCCGCCGCCTTGGCGGCGACTTCGGCAGTGCTGGCTTGGGGCTGGCGGATGGTTTGTTCGCAATCGCTTGGCCGGTTTGGTTGGCGGCTGCTGGCGCTGGCGCTGGCCTTGGTACTCGCAACCCTGACAGCTGCGTGGTTTCAGCCTGGTGAAAGGTCGAGTTCGGCGGTGTTGGGCGCCGCGGAGCTTGTGGGAGCATTCAAGGCGCAGGTCGGGACCGAACTGGCCGATACGTCATGGTTTCAGGCAATCATGGTCACGGTCTGCATGGCGCTGGCCACGATCGCCTGGCTATACGCTTCTGCCCTGCGGGCGTCGGACTGGGCGGGATTGGTCAGGGGGATCCGTGCGGTCTACGCGGCTGTCCGAAGAATGACCGCCGGTATTTCCAGTGACGAGGCAAACGCGCCGGCGCAGCGGGTTGCACCGACCCTGGGGCCGACGACGGAGGCCACCAAGGAACGCTCACCCAAGAAGAAACGCCGCCGGGTTCAGACCGCCAGCCCGACCCGCGTCGGCCAGCGTGAGGACGATGAGCGGCAGGCCACGCTGGGGATGGACGACGAAGGTTTCCGGCTGCCACCGCTTGGGTTGCTGCGGAAACCGCCGAGACCTGTTCGTGGCAGCGACGAGGGCCAAGAGGCAAACGCGCGAATGCTGGAGACGGTACTGGCTGAATTCGGGATTGCCGGCGTTATCGAGCGGATCCTGTCCGGGCCCGTTGTCACCCGCTACGATTTTGAGCCGGAGCCGGGGATCCGATCGCGTCGGGTGATTTCGCTGGCGCCGGATATTGCCCGGTCGATGTCGGCGCAGGCGGCACGGGTGTCGGTGGTGACCGATCGCAACGCTATTGGCGTCGAACTCCCGAATGCAAAGCGAGAGACCGTTTATCTTCGTGAGATTCTCGGCTCAGAGTTGTTCGAGAAACAGGGCGGCGGTCTGATCATCGCGTTGGGCAAGGACATCAATGGGGAACCCGTCACTGCCGACCTGGCGGGAATGCCGCACCTGCTGATTGCCGGCACGACGGGATCGGGGAAATCCGTCGGCGTGAACGGAATGGTGCTGTCTCTGCTCTACCGGCTTGCCCCGGATCGGCTGCGGCTGATCATGATTGACCCGAAGATGCTTGAATTCTCCGTTTACGAGGGGATTCCGCATCTTCTGCACCCGGTGGTGACAGACCCGAAAAAATCGGTTGCCGCACTGCGCTGGGCGGTGCGTGAAATGAACTCGCGCTATCAGACCATGTCGCTGCTGCAGGTCCGCAATGTGGAAGCCTATAACCGCAAGGTCGAGGAAGCTGTCGCGCGCGGACGAAAGCTGTCGCGCGAGGTACAAACCGGATTCGATGCCGAGACCGGCAAGCCTGTCTACGAGACTCAGACCATCGAGCCCGAGCCGTTTCCATATCTCGTCATTGTCGTGGACGAAATGGCTGACCTGATGCTCAGCGCCGGCAAGGATTTTGAGCTTGCTATCCAGGCGCTGGCGCAGAAAGCACGCGCGGCCGGAATCCACCTGATCGTCGCCACCCAACGACCGTCGGTCGACGTTGTGACCGGCACGATCAAGGCAAACCTTCCCTGCCGGATCAGCTTTCAGGTGTCGTCTGCCACCGACAGCCGAACCGTTCTAGGAGACCAGGGAGCCGAACAACTGCTCGGGAAGGGAGACATGCTCTATCAGCGGGCAGGCGGGAAGATGCAGCGGGTGCATGGGCCTTTCGTCAGCGACGAAGAGGTTGAACGGGTAGCCGACTTCCTCCGGAACCTGGGAGTATCGACGGAATACAACCTCGAAGTAACCGAAGAAGTCAGCGATGCCCAGCTTCTGGACTCCTCCGAGGAAACCGGGCGCGATGCCCTCTATGATGACGCGGTCGCCCTGTTGCGGCACAAGGGCAAGGCCTCGACCAGCTTTCTGCAACGCCATCTCCAGATCGGGTACAACCGTGCGGCCCGCATGATCGATCAGCTCGAAAGCGACGGAATCGTGAGCCCAGCCGACCACACCGGTAAGCGTGAGGTGATCGGTTGACCGGGATGCGAAGGTGAGGCGGGTCCTCGGCGCACTGCTGCTGTGCTGGCTCCTCGGCGGCGGCCATGTCGAGGCCGCACAAGCCGACTCGCCCCTGGATCGAGTGTGGTCCTTCCTCGAGACGCTTCCGCCACTGACGGCTCGGTTTATCCAGCAGGATCCGGACGGAACGATCCGAAAGGGCTGGATCGCGGTGTCCCCGCCGCGGCGAGCCCGCATTGAGTACGAGCCTCCCGACAACACCGTTCTGGTGGCCAACGGAACGTATCTGGTTTACCACAATCCAGATGCGGGTCAGACGGCACACTTCCTGTTGGACCAATTGCCGTTACGGGTGCTGTTCGAGGGCCGGCGTCCGACCGCGGACGACAATCTGCAGATCCTGCAGGTTGCTGAACGCAACGAATTTCTCGTCGTTCGGATTGCCGCGCTGGATGATGACGGCGTCCAGATTCCCGGCTGGATTGAACTCGTGTTCCTGCAGGAACCCTTTGGGCTCGCCGGCTGGAAGCTGGTTGACGTGCAGCAGCGCTCAACGGTTGTGGTCCTGGAAGATCTGGCCGCTGCCGAATTCGCTGCGCACGACATGTTCAGCCTGTCGGACGACATGATTCAGCGGGGCGATCTCTGGCGCGGGCCATGGGCTCAGCGGAGGGTAGTGCCGAGCAATCCTCGCGGCATACGCTAGACGTCGGCCGTAGCGCGTGCGCGGCTCCGCGCGTGATTGCCGCCACTATCGGCACGCCCAAGCCCGTGAAGGAATGCTCCCGGGCGGCGTGGCACGCGTTGCCTGATTGCGTGCGGGTCGCGCCGGCTCGGCATACCTTCGCGCGGCATCATCCGGCGGGCATCCGTGATGTTGCCGGATGTCGCCGTCAGGGCAGCGTCGATCAGGAGTTCAGGAGCACGCCAGCGACGGGGCAGGCGTCAGGCACGGTGCCTAGTGTCTGAGGATCTGGCTGAGGAACAATTTCGTCCGGTCGGACTGCGGATTGTTGAAGAACGCGTCCGGGGTGTTTTCCTCGACGATCTGCCCGTCATCCATGAAGATCATGCGATCGGCGACTTGTGCAGCAAACCCCATTTCGTGCGACACGATGATCATCGTCATGCCGCTTTCGGCCAAGTCCGTCATGACATCGAGAACTTCCTTGATCATTTCGGGATCCAGCGCTGAAGTCGGTTCGTCAAACAGCATCACGCGCGGTTCCATGCACAGAGCCCTGGCAATGGCTGCTCGTTGCTGCTGCCCCCCAGACAGCTGACCGGGATACTTGGTGGATTGGTCGAGAATTTGCACGCGGTCAAGAAGTCTCTTGGCGATCTCTTCAGCCTCCTGACGCGGCATGTTCCGAACCCAAATCGGACCCAGTGTGCAGTTCTCGAGAACGGTCAGGTGCGGGAAGAGATTGAACTGTTGGAATACCATCCCGATATCGCGCCGAACCAGATCTATGTGCTTGAGGTTCCGCGTCAGTTGCGTGCCATCGACGATAATGGAACCTTCTTGATGGTCTTCCAGCCGGTTGATGCACCGAATCAGCGTCGATTTCCCGGATCCCGACGGACCGCAGATGACGACACGTTCCTGGGATGCGATTGACAGGTTGATGTCGCGAAGGACGTGGAACGCTCCGAACCACTTGTTGAGGTTCGAGATCTGGATAAGCGGGGCGGCCGGCGCGTCGGCGGACTCGGGGGTTGCGGTCGACATGGCGCGGCGCTCCTAGTGACGGTCCTGGCTCAGCTGCTTTTCCAGTGAGACCGAATAACGGGACATGAGGAAACAAATGACGAAGAACACCGCGGCCGAGAACAAGTAGGCCTCATGGTCGACGTCACCGATCCAGTCCGGATTGGTCTGCAGCAAGCGGGCATGGCCCAGGAGATCAAACAGGCCGATGATGATAACCAGCGTGGTGTCTTTGAATAAGCCGATAAACGTGTTGACGATCCCCGGAATTGAGATCCGTAGCGCCTGCGGAAGAATGATGAGCCGCATCGTCTGCCAGTACCCTAGCCCCACGGCCTGTGCCCCCTCGATCTGCCCCTTTGGAATGGCCTGCAGGCCGCCACGCACGACTTCCGCCATGTAGGCCGAGGCAAACAGCGTCACCATGATGATCACCCGCAGCAGCTGATCGAGCGACACTTCCGGTGGGAGGAACAGCTGCAGGAGCACGATGGCGACGAACAGGAGCGTAATCAGCGGGACGCCCCGAACGGCCTCGATGAAAGTGATCGAGAGAAGTCGGATGACCGGCAGGCGCGACTGGCGTCCCAGTGCCAGCAGGATGCCGACGGGAAGAGACAGCACGATGCCGGTAAGCCCAACGACCATGTTGAGCATGAAGCCGCCGAATTTGTCTGTCGAAATTACCTCGAGGCCAAAGCCGCCAACTAGGAGATAGGCCGCAAGCAACGGGTAGACATACGAGAACCAGCGCCCGAACTTGGCCCCCGGCAAGTTGTCGACCAGCACATACAGCAGCGCCGGAATGAGGAGCAATGCGGTGACGTTGACCCGCCAGTGCGCGTCTGCGGGGTAGAACCCGTAGAAGAACTGTCCCAGACGCTGATCGAGCCAGGCCCAGCACGCGCCGACCCCCGAACACGCGGTCCCGCTGTCGCCGGAGAACTGCGCGTCGATCAATCCCCAGGCGACGAATGGCGGAACGATCAGGACGAGTAGCGCCGCCGAAACCAGCGTCAATGCCGTGTTGGCATAACTCGAGAACAAATTGATGCGGAGCCAGCCGACGATGCCGACCTCTGTGATCGGCGCCGGGCGCGCAGGAAGCATTTCGCCTTGGTCTCGGAAGAACATCCGGTCGTTCACCGCTCGCGCACCAAGGCGGTGCGCTTGTTGTACCAATTCATCAAGAGCGAGGTTAGGAGACTGAGGGTCAGATAGAACGCCATGTAAATTGAAATGACTTCAAGGGCTTGGCCGCTTTGATTCAGGACGGTTTCTCCAATGGACACGATGTCCTGATAGCCGATTACCACCGCCAGCGAAGAGTTCTTGGTCAGATTGAGGTACTGGTTCGTGAGGGGCGGAATGATGACGCGCAAGGCCTGCGGGAGAATGATCTTGCGAGTTCTCAGGCCGGGCGGCAGTCCCACGGCTCGCGCCGCTTCAATTTGTCCCTTGTCGACCGCAAGTATGCCTGAACGCACGACTTCGGAGATGAATGCGCCGGTGTAGAGCGACAGCGCCAGCCACAGTGCAATCAGTTCCGGGGTGACATTGAACCCCCCCTCGAAGTTGAATCGTCCCAGAAGGGGGATGTCCAGATCGACCGGCAGTCCAACAAACAGGGTCGACAAGGCCGGGAGCCCGAAGATCAGACCGATCCCGCTCCAGCCAACCGGAAACGTCCTGCCCGTCAGGTCGTGCCGTTTTCGAGCCCATCGGGCGAGGACAAACGTGCCGATACATCCGGCCACGAAGAGCGCGAGGATGAACTGAAACGCGTCCTCAAATATCGGTTGCGGCATCCGGATGCCGCGATTGTTGAGAAACACGACATCCGCGACAGAAAGGCTGTCGCGCACCCTTGGTAGGGCCAGGATGACAACCCACCAGAAGATGATCTGCAGAAGCAGCGGGACGTTGCGGGTCAACTCGACGTAGACCGTGGCGATACGGCTGACCAGGAAATTGTTCGAAAGCCTCATCAGGCCGACGACAAAACCGATGAATGTCGCCGCCATGATTCCGAGCGAAGCGACGAGAACCGTATTGAGCCCGCCAACCAGAAACGCCCGCCCGTAGCTTGACGTCGACTCGTAGTCAATGAGCCGCTGGTTGATGTCAAACGACGCAGGGTCGACGAGAAAGCCGTATCCGGACGCAAGACCGGCGTGTTTCAGATTGGCCGCGGTGTTCCAGATGATGAACGCGAAGAAGAGCGCGAGGCCAGCAACCGCGAGGACCTGAAAGGCGATCCCCCGAAGCCGTTCATCGGTCCAAAGATAGCCAAGCTGTTCAACTCGGGTGCTGGACGGGGCGGCCATTACCTGCTTCGATCCGGCTCACATCACGTTGACTGCCGAGAGTCGTCCGGACTCTCGGCAGCCACGACAATGTTATGCCGTTGATCGTATCGTCAACGGAACGGAGGAGAGTACAGGATTCCGCCCGCGGAGTACAAGGCGTTCAAGCCACGCTCCAAACCGAGCAGAGTGTCGGGTCCGAGGTGGCGTTCGAAAATCTCGCTGTAGTTGCCAACGGCCATGATGGCTCTGGCCGCCCAGTCGGCATCAAGTCCCAACATGGCGCCCATGCTGCCTTCGCTACCGAGAAGGCGCTGGACTTCCGGATTGTCAGACCCGCCGTCCTGTGCCAGTGCCTCGACGTTCGCCTGAGTAACGCCCAATTCCTCTGCCGAGATGAGAGCGTTGAGCACCCAGCGAGTGATATCTGCCCACTGGTCGTCGCCTTGGCGCACCACCGGTCCGAGCGGCTCTTTCGAGATGATTTCGGGAAGAACCATGTGATCGTCCGGATTGTCGAACGTCGCCTTCGTGGCGGCGAGCCCTGACGCGTCAGAGGTATAGACGTCGCATCGGTCGGCCTCGTACGCGGCACGGGCTTCAGAATTGGTTTCGATGGGAACGGGCTCGTACGCCATATTGTGCGTTCGGAAAAAATCCGCCAGGTTCAGCTCGGTCGTCGTGCCGGTTTGAATGCAAACCGATGCGCCGTCGAGTTCCGTCGCGCTGGATACACCTAGGCTCTTCGGCCCAAGGAAGCCCTGACCGTCGTAGTAGTTGACCCCGACGAACGTCAACCCCAAGTCTACGTCACGCGAAAATGTCCAGGTGGTGTTCCGTGCCAGCACTTCGATCTCGCCTGCCTGCAATGCCGGGAAGCGGTTCTTCCCCGTGAGGCTGACGTACTGGATCTTGCTGGCATCTCCCAGCACGGCGGCAGCCAGCGCCTTGCAGTAGTCGACGTCAAACCCTACCCAGTTTCCAGCGTCATCAGTGTTCGCGAAACCGGCGAGGCCGGTATTGATTCCGCATTTCAACTCATCGGCAGCGCGGACGTCGTCAAGCGTGGCCCCATGGGCTGTGCCCACGATTCCCGGCAACGCGAAGGCGGCCAACACTGCACAAGACAACACGTGTCGTGTCGTTGCGATCATCGTAAGTTCTCCATATCGCGCGAAGATTGCCTGCGGTTGACGAGCTCCTGCTTCAAACGCTTCCATATCGCTTGACAGAAGCTGTCCAAGACAAGTCAACCATAGGGAAATTCGTACTTAATGTCAACATAGCTATATCTAACTTTACAGTGCTAATATCGCTAGAACTGCCGCAATAGTGCAATTAATTGTTAACTTTCCCGCACTCCTTTGTCATACTAATTGAACAGGATTGACAAGTGTTCTATCTTCCGGGTGGCGACGTCATCTGACAATGCCGAAGTCCGATACTTCGTGATAGAAGAAAAGATGGTGCGACGACTAGACCTATGCTGCTGGCTGGCAGCAATGATGTTGATCGTGACAACGGGGATCTCGCCTCATGCGCGCGCGGATGATGGCGTCGAGGCCTGCCCGGCGGGAACTGAGCAGTTCACGGAGTATCGCCTGTATTTCGGCCGTAACCTGGGGAACGTCGAAATCGTGAGCGACGCGGCCTGGAGCGCTTTCCTGTCGGATGAGATTACGCCGCGTTTTGGCGATGGCTTGACCGTCGTCGATGCTGCCGGGCAGTGGCGCGACAAGGCAGGCGTGATTGTCCGGGAAAAGTCCAAGCTTGTCGTGGTCCTTACCGGGGCCGAAGACTCGGGATTGCAGCGTACCGACGAGATTGTGCGGGCGTACAAGGAAGCATTTGCCCAAGAGGCCGTGCTGCGGACGATCAGCCGCGTTTGCGCGTCGTTCTGATCGGGTCAGCGACTTCGGGGCAGGAGTCGAGATCACGTGAGGGGCACCATGGCGGATGTTCGCATACTGGTGTGCTGCCACGGTTTGCGCCAGGAGACGGCTGCCGGCAGCACCCGTCAGAGCCACGGCTCAGACATCGCCGCTGGTTTCGGATACATGAGCGCGACGTGACCGGAAGCGGCCCACGGTTTCGAGTGGTCCTGTTGCGCGAACGCGGCAGCAACGCTTGGCGGCTTGGACGGCAATCGGCCGAACCAGCTGTGGCGAGGGCTTCCGACGGTCTTCGTTGTCTCGGGCGACGTTGGCCGTACCTGCGAAGCGGCGGACCCCCTCGCGTCAGGCCGCCAGGTCCAGGGCGCGCCTGAGAGCCATTTGCTCGGGTTCGGCCACGTCCGCTGCGCCGAACAGTGCCTGTGCCTCTACGAACCGGAGAGGAAGAAATTCGGGCGGCTGCGGGGCAGGCACGCCATTCGCCGCAACGGCGTAGTACAGGGGCGTATACGGTGCGTCAGTCCACGGTGAGATGAGTGTCCCTGGCGCGTGGAGCAGCTGCAGCACCTGTGCCTCGAGACCGGTTTCTTCACGGAACTCCCGCACCAGGGCTGCTTCCGGTGTTTCGCCTTCCTCGACGCCGCCGCCCGGGAATTTCCGTGCCAGCACAGGGCCGACCATTTCCCGGGCGATCAAGACTTGAACGTCGCGTACCAGCAGACCGTAGGAACGAAGATTGGCGGGTCCTCGCATGAGCGCTATTCGTGAGGAAAGCCAACGGCTCCCAATGCGGACTTGATGCCGTCAAGGACGGACGGATCCTCGATCGTCGGCGGGACCTTCGGAGTTCGCCCGTCCGCGATGGCCGCAATGACATTTCTCAGAATCTTGCCCGAGCGCGTCTTGGGCAACTGCTGCACGACAGCGGCCGTTCGAAAAGACGCAACAGCGCCGATTGCATCCCGTACCATTTGCACGGTCTCGGCGGCGATCGCTTCCGACTCTCGGGTCACGCCGGCATTGAGGACCAGCAAGCCGATCGGAACTTGCCCCTTGAGGCGATCGTGCACTCCCACGACGGCGCACTCGGCGACGTCCGCATGCTGGGTCAGCACTTCTTCCATGGCGCCCGTCGATAACCGGTGCCCGGCGCAATTGATGATGTCGTCGGTGCGCGCCATTACCCACACGTACCCGTCTTCATCGATCATGCCGGCGTCGGCAGTGCTGTAGTAGCCGGGAAACACGTCCAGATAGACCTTGCGAAAACGCTCCTGATTGCCCCATAGCGTTGGACTGAAGCCCGGAGGCATCGGCAATCTCGCGGCGAGGGCCCCGATTTCACCAGTCGGAACCGCCTGACCGTCGTCATCCAGCACTTCCAGGGCGTACCCTGGCGCCGGCTTGCCGGCGGAGCCCGGTCGTACGGAAAAACCCTGAGTTCCCGCAAAGTAACCCGTGATCGACCAGCCAGTTTCCGTTTGCCACCAATGGTCGAGTACCGGAACCCCCAACACCTTTTCGGCCCAGCGGACGGTGTCGGGATCGGCCCGTTCCCCGGCCAGAAAAAGGGCGCGAAATCCGTCGAGGTCATACTCCTGCAGGAGCCTTGCTTCGGGGTCGGCCCGTCGGATTGCCCGGAACGCCGTTGGGGCCGTAAACAACACCGAGACATTGTGCTGGGAAATCACGCGCCAGAAGGCGCCCGCGTCAGGGGTACCCACGGGCTTGCCTTCATAGAGAATGCTGGCGCAGCCGTGGAGGAGCGGCGCGTAGACGATGTAGGAATGCCCTACCACCCACCCGACGTCGGAAGCGGCCCAGAACACTTCGCCGGGACGGAGTCCGTAGGTCATCGCCATACTGTTGGCCAACGCCACGGCGTGCCCGCCTTGGTCCCGGACGATGCCCTTGGGGTCGCCGGTCGTGCCGGACGTATAGAGGATGTACAGCGGGTCGACGGCAGAAACCGTCACGCAGTCCGCGCGGTCGGCAGCCGCGAGCGCCTGGTCCCAATCCAGATCGCGGCCCTCGATCATGGTGGCTGGCGAAGCTTCCCGCTGTTTGATCAGGCAGTGGGCCGGAGCGTGGTCAGCGAGCTCCAGTGCCTGGTCCAGCATTGGCTTGTAGGCCACGACGCGATTCGGCTCGATCCCGCAACTTCCCGCGACCACGAGCTTGGGGGTTGCGTCGTCGATCCGGGAAGCAAGTTCGGGCGCCGCGAACCCACCGAATACCACCGAGTGAACGGCGCCGATGCGGGCACAGGCCAGCATTGCGATCACCGCTTCCGGGATCATCGGCATGTAGATCAGGACGCGATCCCCTCGGTCAACACCGAGGTCACGGAACGCGCCGGCGGCACGGGCTACGCAGTCGAGCAGCCCGCCAAACGTGAAGGTCTGCTGGGTTCCGGTTACGGGACTGTCGTAGATCAGTGCCGGGCGGTCGCCGTGGCCTGCCTCGACGTGCCGGTCCAGGCAATTGTGACAGGTGTTCAGTTCGCCGTCCGGGAACCAGCGGTAGAACGGCGGCTCGTCGGCATCCAGCATGCGCCTCGGGGCCCGGCTCCAGTCAAGCAGGGGGACCCGCTCGGCCCAGAACGCTTCCATGTCAGCCACCCAGGCCTGGTAGAGCGCCTCATACGAACCGGACATGCCAGTTCTCCTCGGAGCGAACTGTTCAACGATAGGCGGAAAGAATGGTCGGCAAGCCCCGGCCCATCGGCGCTTCCCGACGGAAGCGCCGATGGGCCGAGCGTGCCCGCTAGCGTGTGTCTTGCTTCGCCCGAGCTATTCCCGGTTTCCGAGAAGCTGCAGCAGGAACACGAAGATCATCAGGAAGTCCAGGTAGAGACTCAGCGCACCCATGACCGCTTGCTTAACCGCCAATTCACCTGACTGTCCGGCGACGTACATTTCCTTGAGCTTCTGCGTGTCGTAGGCAGTAAGTCCCGCGAAGATCAGTACGCCAAGCACCGAGATCATGAACTGGAGCCCGCTGGATGCCAGGAACAGGTTCACCAGCATCGCGATGAAGATGCCGATCATCCCCATGAAGAGGAACGATCCGAGACCGGAGAGCGACCGTTTGGTCGTGTAACCCCAAACCGACATTGCGAGGAACATGGAGGCCGCAATGAAGAAAACACGAACGATGCTCTCGCCGGTGTAGACGAGGAAGATCGAGGAAAGCGAAACGCCGTAGCAGGCCGCAAGGACCCAGAACAGCATCTGCACCGTGGTGGCCTGCAACCGGTGCACGCGGAAGCTCATCAACAGGACGACACCGAGAGGCGCAAACATCACGATCCATGCAAGCGGCGGCGTGTAGAGCGCGAGGCCGACCGACGTCAGCTGCCCGTCGCTGACGGCCAGGGACGAGATTGCCAGCGCGACGACGCCGGTGATGCCGAGACCCGCCGTCATGTAGCCGTAGATCCGCAGCATGTAAGACCGCAGGCCCGCATCGACGGCAGACAGCTGGGACGCCTGCTGGCGAACGAAGGAATTGTTGGTGTAGTGGCCTAAGGCCATGGGCACGCTCCCAGGAAATTTGACAGGGTTGCGCAAGCGCGCGACTCGGATCGCGACCGCAAGCGATTACGCTCCGAAGTATATGGTAGCGGCCTGCCGAACAGACAACGTGGCCGCCGTCACGCCGGCGGCGCGACGGTGCGGAGATGGACCTCACGGAGCTGCTGGGGGGAGATGGGTCCCGGCGCGCCCATCAGCAGGTCTTCCGCCTGCTGGTTCAACGGAAACGGGATGACTTCCCGGATGTTCGGCTCGTCGGCCAGCAGCATCACGATCCGGTCAATGCCCGGAGCGATGCCGCCATGCGGCGGAGCGCCGTAGCGGAAAGCCTGAAGCAGGGCGGGGAAGCGCCTTTCAAGCTCGTCCAGGCTGTATCCGGCGATGGCGAACGCCTTGATCATGATGTCCGGCCGGTGGTTTCGGATGGCTCCCGAGGAGAGCTCCACTCCGTTGCAGACGATGTCGTACTGCCAGGCCAGGATGTCTTCCGGGTCGGCCGCGGTTTCCAGCGCTTCGAGGCCCCCTTGCGGCATCGAGAACGGATTGTGGCTGAATTCGATCTTGCCCGTGTCCGCGTCACGCTCATACATCGGGAAATCTACGGTCCAGCAGAAACGAAAGGCGCTGTCATCGATCAGATCGAGCTCCTCGCCGAGCTTGGTGCGGGCCACTCCCGCGAAGGCCGCCGCCCGGGCGGGCTGGTCACACACGAAGAAGACAGCGTCTCCCGGGCCGACCCCGGTCGCGTCGCGAATCGCAGCTTCGGCTTCGGGCACCAGAAACTTGGCAATCGGGCCCTTGCCGCCCTCGTCGTCGAAAATCACGTAGCCAAGCCCGGCCGCGCCCTGCTCTCTGGCCCAGCGATTGAGCCCGTCGAAAAAGCTCCTAGGACGCTGGGCTGCGTTCGGGGCGGGAAGGCCGCGCACGACCGCGCCCTTTTCGATCTGGCTGCGGAACGCGCGGAACGTGACCCCCTCGATCTCGAACGCAGCGGTAATGTCGGCAATTTCCAGCGGGTTGCGCAGGTCGGGCTTGTCGGTTCCGTAGCGAAGCATCGCGTCACGCCACGCGATCCTCGGGAACCTGCCGCCAGCAACGGGCCGGCTCCCGTATGCGGCAAACACGTCGCGCAGGAGCGGCTCCACGGCCTCGAACACGTCATCCTGTGTCGCGAACGCCAACTCGACATCGAGCTGATAGAACTCTCCCGGACTTCGGTCGGCCCGGGCATCTTCGTCTCGAAAGCAGGGAGCAATCTGGAAGTAGCGGTCAAAGCCGGAGGTCATCAGAAGCTGCTTGAACTGCTGTGGAGCCTGCGGCAGGGCGTAGAACTGCCCCGGGTGCAAGCGGCTCGGGACCAGAAAGTCTCGAGCGCCTTCCGGTGAAGAGGCGGTGAGGATCGGTGTCTGGATTTCGAGGAAGCCCTGCTCCGTCATGCGCCGGCGGATCATTGCGATGACATCGGCCCGCAGGCGCAGGTTCCGCTGCATCTTCTCGCGGCGGAGGTCCAGGAAGCGGTACGCGAGACGGACCGATTCGCCGGCATCCTGCCCGCCCGCCACCTGAAGCGGCAGCGTTGCGGCCGGCGATTCAACGTGGAACGTCTGGATCCGGACTTCCACGTCCCCCGTCGCCAGCGTCGGGTTCACCGTGTCCTCCGAACGGGCGACGACCGGCCCGGTGACGGTCACCACGCTTTCGACACGTACGGCTTCAATGGCAGCGAAGAATTCGGCGCCGGCCGCCACCACGATCTGGGTCAAACCGTAGTGGTCGCGAAGATCCAGGAACAGCAGCCCGCCGTGATCACGTTTCGAGTGCACCCATCCCGAAAGGCGCACGGTCGTGCCGACGTGTTCGGCGCGGAGTTCGCCGCAGTTGTGGGTCCGATACGGATGCATGGCGAGATTCCCGTGGGCCGTCCGCTGCTAGGGCGCGCCGATGATAGGGCTGTCCGGCACTGCCGCCACCGGTGGCGGCTGCCGACTGGGAACCAAGGCCGCGCCTAGTTCGTCCAATGCCGGTCGGTGCTCGGCCGCGGCGGGTGCGCACGCACGGCCTCTTCATTCACTTCCGTGCCCCAGCCGGGCTCCTTCGGGAGCACCAGCTTGCCGTCCCGGATGGCGGGCACGGTGGTCACCAGGTCATCCTTCCACGGAACCTCGTCGATGTCGATTTCCATCACCCGGAAGTTCGGGACGGTGGCCGAAAAGTGGGCGCTGTGCAGCGTCGAGAGGTGTCCATAGAAGTTGTGCGGCGCGACGTTGATTTCGTACGCGTCCGCCATGGTTGCGATCTTGAGGCTTTCAGCGAGGCCATTCCAGACCACGTCGATGATGCAGACGTCGACGGCGCGGCGTTCGAAGAACGGCTTGAATTCGCGCCGGCGGTAGAGTGACTCGCACGAGGCTATCGGAGTGCTCACGGCTTCGCGGATACCGGCCAGTGCCGTCGCGTCGAAGAGGTCGATCTCGGCCCACATCAGGCCCAGGTCGTCAAGGGCCCGGACAATGCGCCGGTAGCCCTCCGGGCGGAAATTGAAGTTCAGGTCCACGAGGATTTCGACATCGGGACCGGCCCCCGCGCGAAAGGCCTCCACCTGGGCGCGGAGTGCGCGTTCCACGGAGAGGTCGGGAGAGAGCTGTGGGCTGCTTGCGCCCACCCCGAAACCGGGCATGTAGAGTTGCGGCCGCTCACCGTCGAACAGGAATATGTTGGTCTTGAGGGCGGTGAAGCCCTCGGCGCGGACGCGCGCGCCCAAGGTCTCGACGTCAGCGAGACTGGTGAGGGGAGGCTGCCCGACCAGATCCGCGTGCCCCAGCAGATACGTACCGCAATGGGACCAGTACAGGCGTAGCTCCTCGCGCACCGGACCGCCGAAAAGCTCACAGACTCGGACGCCCAACGCGCGCGCCTTGATGTCGAGCAGGGCATTCTCGATGGCGGCGATCGCCTGCTGGTTGACACCTCCGGGCGCCTGGCGAGTGCGCGCGTACAGCATCGCGCTGTGCCGTTCGACCGGGCGTGGATCCTTGCCAACCAGGTGTCCCCCGAGCGCCATGATGACGGCGCTGAGGCCGGCGCTTCCGTAACTCTCGTTGAACTCCGCCCAGCCGGTGATTCCTTCGTCGGTAGTGGCCTTCAGGAACGACAGTACGCGCCACCCGCCGTCCGCGTGGAGAATCTCGAAACCAGTCAGCTTCATGGCAATTCAGTCCGTTCAGGTTGGAATATCCGGTGTCCGTCCGCGGGCAACCCCGCCGCGCACGTCCTCTGGGCCCATCCTACGTCATGGTTCGCAACCCGCCATGCGGAGATATCGGCAATGGCCCCCGGCGTCCGACCGCGCCGCCGGCCCCGGCCATACCAAGACCTAGCGCACCGGCAATCCGCGCTGACGCCGCCGCCGCGGTGCGGGTCTCAGAGACCCGGGATGATGCCGGCGTAGACAAGCATGGTGAGAATCACGCAGATGCCGCCCACGACGCCGATCACGTCTCCGGCCCGCAACAGGAACATTCCCCGCTCGAGGATCCGGTCCGCCTTCTCGAACCCGGCCGTATCGTCTTCACGATCGGGAATTTGCAGCCGTTGCAGCGTCATTCTTCCGCAAAAGATCAAGATGAGCCCGGTGGCGAGTATCGTGCCACTGACGATGGCGAGAATATGCGGCTGCAAAATAGCTGACATTGCGGGTTTCCGGACAGTCCGTCGCGCTCGGTCGCGCCCGGGCAATCTTACGGAGTTTTCACGCCACTTTGTGTTCCGCGCTTCGGTGTCCGGAAGTCCCGGGCCACTCGGCTTGCCGCCGCCGGGGTGGTCGCGCCCATCCACGTGCCACCGTGGAGCACCTGGCGGGCCCCGGCCATGCGGGGTGACCCCGACAGCGCCGCGAGGCCCCATCGTTTACGCTGCGCCGCCCGGGATGTTGCCCAGGAGAAACATGCATGGACCGGATCGGTTTCATTGGGCTGGGGCGGATGGGCCGCCCAATGGCCTCCAACCTGCAGCGCAAGGGATTTGGGCTTGTCGTGTTTGATATCGCACGTTCGCCGTGCGATGCGCTCGCGGAGCTTGGGGCCTCGGTTGCGGACTCGGTGGCAGGGGTCGCAAAGGAGGCGCGCACCATCTTCACCTGTCTGCCTTCACACGCCGAAGTGGAGGGCGTCATCCTGGGAGCGGACGGGCTGATCGCACACGCCGCGCCCGGCACCACTGTCGTGGAAATGAGCACCATTGATCCCGAGGTCACCGATCGATGTGCCGCAGCCCTTGCCAATTCGGGTATGCACTGCATCGATGCCCCGATCGGGCGACTCGCGAGTCACGCGGATGCCGGCGAGAGCCTCTTCATGGTCGGTGCCGAGGACGGCGAGTTCAACGCCATCCGACCGATGCTTGAGGCCATGGGGACGTCCATCCATCACTGCGGCCCGGTCGGCACCGGCATTCGCACCAAGCTGGTCAACAATTATCTCGCCATCACGCTTTGCCAGATCAACGCGGAGGCGCTTGCACTCACGCGCCGCTTCGGGCTGGATCTGGAGCGTACGCTGGAGGTCCTTCACGGCACCACTGCAACCAACGGTCAATTGCGGATCAACTACGCTACCAAGGTCCTCAAGGGCGATATCACGCCGGGATTTCAGATCGATCTGGCCCACAAGGACCTGTCCCTCGTGACGCAGGCTGCGAATGCCAACCGCGTGCCGATGCCGGTTGCGGCCGCGGCGCGCGAATGTCTCAGCCTCGCCCGGGCACGCGGCTGGGGTGGTCAGGATTTTTCTGCCCTGCTGGACGCTCTCTGCGAGAGCGCTGGTATCGAGCCGGTACGCTTTTCCGACCACGGCGGTGCCGACTGATCGGATGGCCAATGGCAGGCGCGGGCTGCGGGCGACCCGGCCCGGCTGGCCGAAGCCAGGTGTCCGAACCGCGACCAAGGGTCTGGCTGGCTCTGACCCGGCGAGCCCCCTGACGGCACGGGATGACCGGGACCGGGCGTGCTCCGGCTGACGCAAGCGACCGGGTGCGGTGGTCTGCGCGTGAACCGGGCCACCTAGTGCCGGTTGCGCGGGGCGCCCGGCCTGACGGCGCGTGCCCGGCCGCGCCACGGAGAGGCTGATCGATGTCGCAGCCGAAACTGATGATCTACGGCGCTACGGGCTACACCGGCCAATTGGTCGTGGCTGAGGCCGTCGCGGGCGGGTTGCGTCCCGTGCTGGCGGGACGCAGCGCGAAAAAACTTGCCGCGCTGACCCGGTGGTCGGCGCTCGAGAAGCGGACCGTGGCAGTGGGCAATGCGGACGGTCTGACCTCGGCCCTGGAGGACATCACCGTGCTTGTGAACTGTGCGGGGCCTTTCTCGCGAACGGCCGAACCGGTGGTTGAAGCGTGCTGCGAGACAGGAACGCACTACTTGGACATTACGGGGGAACTCGCCGTCTTCGAAGCACTGGCGGCCCGCGACGCGGCGGCCAGGCAGGCGAACATCATGGTCTTGCCGGGCGCAGGATGTGACGTATTGCCGAGCGATTGCCTGATCGCCGACCTGGCGGCGCGGCATCCCGGCGGTCGGTGCCTCCGGCTTGGCCTGGCCGCCCGCAGCGGTTTTTCGCAGGGCACGCTGCGCACGGTCCTTGATGGCCTCAACAATTTTTGCATTCGACGCGACGGTGCGATCGTGCGGGTCGAGGCCGGTAGCCTCCGTCACGACTTTGACTTCGGGGAGGGGCCGAACGCTGCTGTGGTTAGCGTGTTGGGCGATGTCGCGACCGCCTACCGGTCAACCGGGATCGCCAATATCGAAACCTACAGCCAGGCTTCCCGACCGGTCGAACTGCTGACGTGGACGGCGCGACGGCTCGGAGGGTTGCTGACGATGCGGCTGCCCCGGCGCCTGCTGGATTCGGTGATCCGGCAAGGTCCGGCCGGTCCCGACGAAGGGGAACGACAGGTCAGTCATGCCACGTTCGTGGCCGAGATTGAGGGCGCCGACGGCGAGCGCGTGACGGCCCGCCTGCGCGTGGCCGATCCGTACGGGTTCACTGCTGAGGCCGTGGTTGCCATTGCCGCGCGGGTCCTGCAGGGCGACGCCAGGCCCGGTTACCAGACGCCTTCCTTGGCCTACGGAGCTGACGTCGTTCGCCAATTCGACGGCGTGGAATGGGATCGGCCGGATGAATAGCGCGGCGACACCGGATGCCCGGCCGGCCGGGCCTCGGGAACGGCCCCCGCCACCCGGTTCGGTGCTCCCGATGATGATATGGACCCGGCCCCAACCTGCCGGCGCGGACGGAAGTCCAAGCTTGCAACGGTCCTTGGCAACGGCCTATGTTGAGTCGTGCGGCTTGTCCAGATCAGTGACCGCTCCGAACCGTTCCGGGTGTTGGTCGCGCCGGAGGATGGAGACGGGCTCCTACCTCGGAGGGCAGCAGAATCCGCATGCACGCGGATTCCGGCCGCGCTGCGGTTGACGGACGGCGAAGAGGCGGCCCCCGCTGCGCTCGGGACCGATGACTGCGATCAGCTCCTGACCGACGCTCGGATGCATCTGCCACGGCCCATTCCGGGAGTGGTGTCATGCCCGGGCCCGGGCACTGAACACCGAACCGTCGCGAATGCAATTCGGCCCCCAGCGCACCTCGCTCGTCGGGAAGTTGGCGCCCGGGCCCCGGAGGACTTGGGAAGGTGGATAGTTCCGTCATGACACACGCCGGTGGGCGCCGAGGAAACTGCGGCCGGGCAGACGTCCCTCCTCTCGCACGTGCGGCTCAGGCCCCGTTGGCCGCAGCATCGGATCAAGCACTGGCTGCGGTCCGCTCGCCTTGAAGTCGCGGAGCGGTCGGCGGGACCCTTCGGCCCGGGACCTGCTGATCAGCGAGCCGGCCGAACTCGAACGGCTTTGCGAACATCTCGCCGATGAGCCGTTCATCTGCGTCGACACCGAGTTCCTGAGCGGCCAGACGTTCTGGCCGAAACTGTGCCTGGTACAGCTCGCCGGCCCGGACGGCGAGGGACACGCGGTCGACGCCCTGGCCGAGCTGGACCTTGAACCACTTTACCGCCTGCTGAACGAGGCACCGCCGATCAAGGTGTTCCACGCCTGCCGCCAGGACGTCGGCATCTTCTTTCTGGCCACTGGCCGCGTACCCACGCCTCTGTTCGATACGCAGGTGGCGGCGATGGCGTGCGGCTATGGGGAAGCGGTCAGCTACGCAAACCTTGCGCAGGCCATCGCGGGTGTGACGATCAGCAAGGCCGATCGTTACACGGACTGGTCGCGCCGCCCCCTGTCGCCGGCTCAATTGGCATATGCACTCGCGGACGTGACCCACTTGCCGGCCATCTATCGGAAGCTTGCCGACCGGCTTGACGAGGGAGACCGCTGGGAGTGGCTAGACGAGGAGATGGAGACGCTGACGGATCCCGACTCGTACCAGCTGCGGGCGGACGAGGCGTGGCGACGCGCCAAGCTCCCGCCGCTGCCACCCCGACAGCAACTGGTCGCTCAGTTCCTGGCTGCAGCACGGGAAGAAATGGCCAAGAAGGCGGATCGCCCGCGGCGTTGGATCCTGTCGGACGAGGCCTTGGTTCAGATCGCACGAACAGGCCCGGTCAGCGCGGGAGAGCTCGCGGAGATCAGGGGTGTTTCCGAGACGGTCGCCCGGGGCCGGACCGGTGGCAGGCTCCTGGAAGCCGTGCGAGAAGGTCGGGCAGCAACGCTGCCCAAGGCCGAGGCCCGCCCGAAATCAAGACACAAGTCGCCCGCGGCCGCCGTCTTGCTGCGGGCGCTCATTCGTCAGGTGGCGGCCGAGCACGGCATCGCGCCGAAGCTGCTGGCGAGCACGGAGGAGCTTGATCGCATTGCGGCCGGTGACCGGGACATGGCCGCGTTTCGGGGCTGGCGAAACCGGGTGTTCGGGGAGCGGGCTGCGGCGCTCTGCGAAGGGCGAATTGCACTGGGAGTGGATGGCGGCAAGTTGCGGGAGATCCCGCTCGACGAGCAAAGCTGATTTCAGGCGTAGATGATGTGATGCTTTCGCCCGAGCGCCTGGGCGAGGGTCTTGAGACGAGCACGCACGACCAGGGCGTCGAGGCATTGCGGCAGGGTGAGGGTCAGGACGCCGCCGCGCAGCTCGAGTCGGCACGTTTCCAGCGTGCGCGTTGCTCCCCCGCCGATCGTCATGGCAAGGCGCAAGGCGAGGCCCACGATCCGGGACCAGCGCGCGTGCGAGTCCGGAATCAGCTGGGCAATCGACCGCATCCGTCCGGTGACCGCCGCGCCCGTGTGGCGGGCGTACAGCGCCAACGCCATGCGGATTCGAATCGTCTGGCTGACCGGCAAGAGCGGGCGCAGTGCCACGCGATCGAAGGCGTACCGAGCCCGGTGCTCCGGGTGTTCGTTCCAGGCAAGATCGACGAGGCGGGCGCAGGCAGCCAGAAACTCACCGTTCTTGTTGACGAAGCCCGCGTCCTGCAAGACGGGCTGAATCCAGTTGGCGATGGTGTCGGGGTTGCCGACGAAGGGCCGGTTCGCGGGTTCAAGCGAAGCGGTGGCCTCCAGAAGCGGTGAAATCTCCTGGTCCGCTGGCTCCTCCAGCAGTTCGAGGAGAATCCCTTCCCGCAGGCCGAACCCGGAGAAGACCACCCTCGACGGCCGGACCGCCTTCATCACCGCAAGCATGGCCGCGGCGGCAAACGGCAACCCCGGCCGGCGGTGACTCGGGATGGAATGTGGAAGCTTCCGGGCCGGCAGATGCACGAGTTCCGTCAGGTGGTCGACCAGCTCGCGTCGGTCCAGTTGGTACCCGTGAATGATCGGGAGCGGATGCTTGGTGCGGCTTTGCAGCGCGCGCGCCAAGGCCCGCCACGATCCACCGATTGCGAAGAAGGGCCGGCCGCGACCGTCCTTGAGCCAGTCGAGCGGCCGTAGTTCTTGTGCCAGCATGCGTCCGGCCTCGGCGGCGACGCGCTGACTCATGTCCATGAGGCGGAGCATTCCCGCCGGCAGCGAACCATCCGCCAGTACGTTCCCCTTGCAGACGCGCGCGAACTCGATGCTGCCGCCCCCCATGTCCCCGAGAATCCCGTTGGCGCCGGGAATTCCGGCCATCAGCCCGCTGGCGGCCAGCCGTGCCTCCTCGCGGGCGTCCATCACCTCGACATCGATGCCAGTGCGTTTGCGGATCGAAGCGATGAGTGGCCCGCTGTCGGTCGCGTCCCGGATGGCTGCGGTGGCCACCGTGCGGATGTGCCGCGCGCCCATGGCTTCCGCCAGGCGGTGGAACCGCAGCACGGTCGCCAGCGCGACGTTGCGTCCACGGCGCTGCAGTTTTCCGGAGCTGTCCAGTGTCCTGGCAAGTCCCACGATCACGCGTTCGTTGTAGAGAACCACCGGTGCGCGGGCGGGCGGGCGGTAGACCACCAGGCGAAACGAATTGGAGCCCAGGTCGGCCACAGCCACCGGGCGGTCGAGCCCGTCTCCGGACCCGAACGTCCGCCGATTGGTCATTGCGAGTGCGGCCTGGCCTAGTTGGCGGACTTGCCGAGCGGCACCGAGCGCGGTGCCCCGGTGCGTAGCGCCTTGCCGCGTCCGGAGAGGGAGGGATTGTCCATGAAGTACTGGTGCGCTGACTCCGACTTGGCGTCGCCTTGCATCGGTCGGTAGGTCCCGTCGCCCTGCATTTCCCAACTCTGCGTTCGATCGTTCAGGTTGGCCACCATGATCTGGTCAAGGACCTGCTGGTGCACGGTGGGATTCAGGATCGGCACCATGGTTTCGCATCGGCGATCGAGGTTGCGCGGCATCAAGTCGGCAGAGGAGATGAAGACCTTGGCCCGGCGCGACGGCAGTTTCCGACCGTTGCCGAAACAATAGATCCGGGCATGCTCGAGGAAACGTCCGACGATGCTCTTTGCGCGAATATTGTCGGACAGGCCGGGGACCCCGGGGCGCAGACAGCACACGCCGCGAACCACGAGCTCAATGGCGACACCGGCCTGCCCGGCGGCGTACAGCGCATCGATCACCTCCGGATCCACCAGGGCATTGGCCTTGATCCAGATCGCTGCGGGGCGGCCGGCGCGAGCATGCGCGACTTCCTGTTCGATCAGCCCTAGCAGCGTTTTTCGAAGGTGAGCCGGCGCCACCTTGATCGCTTGCCAGGTTCCGGGTTCGGCGTAACCGGTGAGCAGGTTGAACAGGGCGCCGGCATCGCGTCCGATGACCGGATCGCAGGTGAAGAGTGACAAGTCGGTGTAGACCTTCGCGGTCGCAGGATGATAGTTCCCGGTCCCGAAGTGGACGTAGCTGATGGGACCGTTGGGCTCCTGCCGGATCACGAGAGACGCCTTCGCATGCGTCTTCAGCCCCATGAAGCCGTACACGACATGGACCCCGGCACGCTCCATGTCACGCGACAGCTTGATGTTCGCCTCTTCGTTGAACCGGGCCTTGAGTTCAACCAGGGCCGTCACCGACTTTCCGGCCTCGGCGGCCTCGATCAGGGCGTCCACCACGGGGGAGTCCTCGCGCGGCGTTCGATAGAGCGTCTGCTTGATCGCCAACACGTCCGGATCACGCGCCGCCTGACGCAGGAATTGGACGACCACGTCGAAACTCTCGTACGGGTGGTGGACGATCAGGTCCTTCTTCCGAATGGCGGCAAAACAGTCATCGCCCGTGCTCCGGATCCGCTCGGGGAAACGCGGCTCGAACGATTCGAACCGAAGGTCGTCTCGGCCGCACTCCACGATCTCGGCGAGCGCGGCGACGCCGATGATGCCGTCAGCTTCGACGACGTTGGCCGGATCAACGCGCAATTCCTGGAGCACCGTTTCCCGGAGGTCCGGTGGCATCTGCGCATTGATCTTGAGACGCACGACGTTGCCGCGCCGTCGTTTTCGCAACAGCGTCTGGAATGACCGAACGAGGTCTTCTGCTTCCTCGTGCAGTTCGATCTCGCTGTCACGGATGAGCCGGAACGTGCCGTGGCCCAGCAGTTCGCAATTGTTGTAGATCCGGTCCACAAAGGTCCGGATCACGTCTTCCAGCATCACGAACCGCAACGGCGAACCGGGCAGCCGGATGAAGCGCGGAAGCACGGCAGGAATCGGGATGAGCGCATGCAGGTTGCGGGCGCCGGCAAGGCGCGGCCGCAGGCTCATCACCAGCGCGAAGCCGAGATTGGCAATGAACGGGAACGGATGGGCGGGATCGATCGCGAGCGGCGTCAGCATCGGAAAGATCTCGCGCCCGAAGTGGTCGGACAGCCAGTCATGCTCGCTCGCCGTGAGCTCGTCAGGGTCGATCACGTGCACGTCGGCCGCGGCCAGTTCGGCGCGCAGCTGTCGCCAGCAAGCCTGCTGCTCGGCCATGAGCTGGGCGGCCGCCGCATTGACTTCCACCAGGGTTTCGGCCGGCGTCCGCCCATCCGGTGACCGCCGATTCACGCCGGCGGAAATCTGGCCCATCAGCGCCGCCACCCGGACCATGTAGAACTCGTCGAGGTTCGTGCCCGAGATCGAGAGGAAGTTCACCCGTTCCAGCAACGGGTGATGAGGCTTGCTGGCTTCGCTGAGGACACGCCGGTTGAACGCAATCCAGGACAGTTCCCGGTTCACGAACCGGTCCGGGCCGAGTCCGATTGCCGGTAGCGGGCTCTGCTCCGTCTTCGGTCGCCGTGTCCGTGACACGACAACGGGTTGCACGGCTACTGCAGTCTCAGCCTGCATGGGCACCCCTAACCCGGACAACCCCGAACCGTCAGAACGTACCCGGGTAGCCGCCGCCGTCCAGCAGGAGATTCTGCCCAGTGATGTAGCCCGCGTGGGCGCTGCACAGGAACGCACAGGCGGCACCGAATTCTTCGGGGGTCCCGAAGCGGCCGGACGGATTGCTCCCCGCGCGTTCGGCGGCCACCACGTCGACGTCGGTCTTCCGCTTCTTGGCCTCGAACTCGATCGTCCCGCGCAGCCGGTCGGTGTCGAACGGCCCCGGGAGCAGATTGTTGATGGTCACGTTGTGCGCAACGGTCTTGCGGGCGATGCCGGCGACGAAACCGGTCAGCCCGCTGCGCGCTCCGTTCGACAGCCCGAGAATGTCGATCGGCGCCTTGACGGCGCTTGAGGTGATGTTGACGATGCGCCCGAAGCGCCGCGCCGTCATGCCGTCGACGGTGGCCTTGATCAACTCGATCGGCGTGAACATGTTGGCGGCGCAAGCAGCGGTCCAATCCTTGCGCGTCCAGTCGCGGAAGTCGCCGGGCGGCGGTCCACCGGCGTTGTTCACCAGGATGTCAGGGTCGGGGCAGGTCTCGAGCAGGGCGGCCTGGCCCTCGGGAGTCGTGACGTCGGCGGCCACCGTTTTGACCGTGGCGCCCTGCGCGGCGACCTTGGCCACGTCGGCTGCCGTCCGTTCGAGCGTCTCCGGGTCGCGGCCGTTCAGGACGACGTGCACGCCTTCTTCGGCGAGAGCGAGTGCACAGCCACGCCCCAATCCGCGGCTGGAGGCGCACACGATCGCAGTGCGCCCGGCAATTTGAAGATCCATGCGTGTCTCCCAGCAGTCTGACGGTCGTGTCAGGCGTGTCGGTTCACGGTGTCGGCGAACCATGCCCGCACGAACGGGATCGTGAGTTTGCGACGACGCGCAAGGGCGGCAGCATCGAGTTCTGCGACCAGCCGCCGGGCCGCAACGAAGGACCGCTGCATACGCCGCAGCAGGAAGAGTATCACTTCGTTGTCGACGCGTACGCCGCGGTCACCGAACTGTTTCTTGATCACGCGGCCGAGCAGCTCATCGTCCGGTTGGCCCAGAAAGACCGATTGCATGGCGCGAAGCCGAGACAGGAGGTCCGGCACGCGCAAGCCCAGTTGCGCCGGGGGACGTTGACAGGTCACGAGCAGGTGGCCGCGCGCCTCGATCATCGCGTTCACAAGGCGAAACAGGTTGTCCTCGTCTGCGGCGCCATCGACGTCCTCGATCAGAAGAGCCCGGGAGCCTTCCCGCGCGGCCTCGAGTGCCGAGCTCAACCGCGCTGCCGGGTGCCGAGCCGCGCCCGAGCGATGGCACCACACGGCACCGAGATGCGATTTCCCGGCGGCCGGCGGGCCAATCAGGACGAGGCCGGGCGGATGCCAGTCGGGCCACCGGTCAACCCAGGCGACGGCGGCCGCATTTGCCGGGCCGACGACCAGATCGTCACGGTCCTGCGCCTCGCGCACGTCGAAGGCGAACGTGTATTGGAACTCTGGCGTCATGTCTCCCGGTAGAACCCGCTCTCGCGGTACCACGCCAGCGCGGATCGAAGCAGCACCGCGATGACGGCGGCGGCCGGCACGGCAACGAGGATTCCGACAAAGCCCAGGAGAGCGCCGCCCGCGAAGAGGGCAAAGATGGTGCCGACGGGGTGCAGGCCCAGGCGTTCGCCCACCAGCCGGGGGCGCAGGACGTAGTCGTCGACCAGCTGACCGGCGGCAAAGACGATGCCGGCGACGACGGTTTGCCATGCGGCGCCGAACTCGAGGGCGGCCAGGCCCACCGAGAGCAGCAGACCGAGGATCGTCCCGACGTAGGGCACGAAAGAAATGAGGCCCGCGAACAGGCCGATGAGCACGCCGTTCGGGATGCCGATCAAACCGAGGGCAAGGGCATAGAAACCCGCAAGGAGGGCGCAGCTCGTCGATTGTCCGCGGACGAACCCGGCCAGGACCTGGTCGATTTCGACGAAGCGCGCGCGCGCGGCCGCCAGGTTGCGACGCGGCAGCAGCGCGTCGATGCGCGCCACCAACTCGTCCCAATCCCGAAGCAGGTACCAGGCCACCAACGGGGTTACCAGCAACAGTCCGCTGACGTTGATGATGGCCGCGCCGGATCGAAACAGGTTTTGCAACGTCGTGAGTGCCCAGCCGCCGATCTCCCCGCCGAGGAGCGGCAGCAGGTCCTGCGCGCTGCTGCCAAGCTCCCAGCCGAAGCGTTCCGTCAGCAGGTGTCGGATCTGGTCCAGCCACGCGAGGATCCGTCCGATCCGGTCGGGCGCCGTGGCGGCGAACGATTGCGCCTGGTCGACGACGACCGGGAGGAGCAGACCGGTGACGGCGAACGCCGCCAAGGTGGCGACGATCAGGACGAGCGTGGTGGCGAGGCTGCGCCCCAGCCCCAGATCCTCACACCGGTCGACGACAGGATCGAGCAGATAGGCGATGGCAGCGCCGAGGATGAACGGCAGAAGAATGGAGGAGAACAGCCAGAGGATGGCGCAGACCGCCACGAAAAACGCCAGCCAGATCGCGATCACGCCACGAGGGCCGGACAAAAGGGACATGGGCCTCAATCGACGACGGGTGGCGCCGGCGGCTCAGGCTCAACCGGCACATCGGGAACGGGCGCCGCGACGGACGGCGGGTCCTCCGTGGCCGCGAACCGCAGCAGCCAGGGGTCACCGGCGGTTTCGACGTCCAGTCCGATGGCCGTCAGAGCTTCGCGCACGGCATCAACAGTGCCGCTGTAATGGAGCAAGAGGTCCGAATGCCGCGTGGTCAGGCGCCGGATCGTGACGTGAGCAAGGCGGCTGGAGCGCTGGACCTCGGTCAGCAGACGACGCCACTCGCGGAAATCTCCGAACTCCGCGCGCACGGCGAGGACTCCGTCGGCGGCCCGCCGGTCACGAACCGACTGGATCCAGAGATCCGCCGCCGCCCGGGCGGTGGTCATGGCCGTGCGCCCAAGAAAGTCGGCGCCCGATTCATCGACGGCACGGCGCAACTGAAACTGCAGCGGGTCCCCGATCGGCTGCCCCCGGTCGGTGAGGACTGCGGACACGGTCACCTGCCTCCCGTCGGCAGCCCGGTCGGCCCGGACCAGCAGGGCGTGGGTTACCCCGTAGCGTCGAGCGAGGCCCGCGATCCGGTCCGCCTGTCCGCCCGCAGCCTCGGCAACGGAGAGTGCGGAGACATCGCCGAGCTCGCCGTGCGGGACCAGCAGCGGGATGAAGTCGCCGGCACTCGGTCGGTTTGCCCAGATGTCGAGCCACGGGTTGTTGTCCCACAGGGTCAGCCGGCCGCCTTGGCCGAGGAGCGGGATCAGCAGGTGGGTGGGGGGACGGTGCTCCTCGAAGACGAGACCCAGCTCGCCCATCAGGCTGCGCACTCGGTCGCGATCGAACTGCACTTCAATCGTTGCGCGGTAGCGATCGGCCGCAATCCGCTCGTTCTGCACCGAATAGCCGGTGACGAACCGGGACGGGTTTGCGCGGACATCGTCGGGGATTCGGGCCACATCTTCTTTCAGGAGCAGCCACTGCAGCAGCCGATCGAACGCCACACGCTCACCGGAGCGGAGCGCGGCGGCCCGTGCCGTACTGCCGTCAGTTCCGGTCTCGTCGACCGCGATCCCCCCGATCGTGTAGATGTCGGCGGCGCTCTGGGCCGCAGCGGGGCCGCAGAGACTTCCCGCCATCCAGAACAGCCAGGCGCCGGCAAGCGTCAGAAGCGCTCGACTTCGCGTCAACCTTTGCATGACATCAATATAAATGCATGGTGAATCGCCGGTGGCCCCGCCGACGGCCGACGCCAGCCTAACCCTTTGGGGATCTCCACGGAGTGACCACGTGCGTCGATGACCGGTTCCAAGCAGTACACCTACTCAGGGGCGGGCGTCGACACCAGCGCCGCTGAGCGGCTGGTGGCCCGGCTGGCGCCGCTGGTCCGCACGACCGCCCGGGCCGGGACGACCGGCGACCTCGGCGGCTTCGGCGCGGTCTACGATCTCCAGCGCGAGGGCTTCCGGGACCCGTTGCTCGTTGCCGCGACCGACGGGGTTGGGACCAAGCTGCTGCTCGCGGAAGCGGTCGGCAAGCACGACGGAATCGGGATCGACCTCGTCGCGATGTCCGTCAATGATCTCCTGGTGCAGGGCGCGCAGCCGCTCTTCTTTCTCGACTACTTCGCGACCGGCCGCCTCGACCCCGAGCACGCGTTCGAGGTGCTGCAGGGGGTGGTTGAGGGATGCCGGCAGGCAGGATGTGCGCTGGCAGGTGGCGAAACGGCCGAACTGCCGGGCCTCTACTCGGGCCGGGCCTACGACCTTGCCGGTTTCGCGGTGGGGGCGGTTGAACGGGACCGCTTGCTTCCTCGCCATGATCTCGAGCCGGGGGATATCGTGCTGGCGCTGGCGAGCGACGGACTGCATGCCAACGGCTTCTCGCTGGTGCGGGCGATCATCGCCGGGGAACGAATCGACCTGGCTGGCCAGGCCCCCTTCGCGCCGGACCGGTCCCTGGGCGAGGCGCTCCTCGATCCGACCCGGATCTACGTGCGCGAGCTCCTGCCGGTGCTGGCCACCGGCACCGTCAAGGCGCTGGCGCATATTACCGGCGGCGGCATCGCCGCCAATCTGGCGCGCGTACTCCCGACCGGCGTGCGCGTCAGGCTCGACGGCGCCGCCCTGCGCTTGCCGCCACTGTTCGACTGGCTCCGCGTGGCCGGCGGGTTGAACGCCGACACCCTGTTCGGCACGTTCAATTGCGGCGCCGGGATGCTGCTCGTCACGTCCGCCGCCGCGGCCGAGCAGATCCGGCAAGACCTCGAAGGGAACGGGGTGCGTGCCTGGCCAGTGGGAACGGTGAGCGCCGGCGACGGGCCGGCAGTGGCGATCGAGCACCCGGAGTCCGCGTGGCGGTACTGAACGTGGCCGTGCTCGTCTCCGGGCGCGGCTCCAACCTGCAGGCGCTGCTCGACCGGGCCGCCATCGCGGCCGGTGCCGGGTTTCGGATTGCGCTCGTGGTGTCGGACCAGCCGGGCGCGGCAGCGCTCGAGCGCGCCGCGGCAGCCGGCGTTTCCGCGGTGGCCATGGCGCCCGCGGCAGCGGAGCGGCGCGCGGCATTTGACGCCCGGCTTTCCGTCGTCCTCGAACGCGCGGGCGTGGAGCTGATTTGCCTGGCGGGCTTCATGCGGATTCTCGGATCGGGCTTCGTCGATCGCTGGCGCGGCCGGCTGATCAACATCCATCCATCACTGTTGCCGGCGTATCCCGGGCTGGACACGCACGCGCGCGTGCTGCGTGACGGCGCTCGACGTCACGGGTGCACCGTGCACTGGGTCCGCTCGGAGGTGGATGCGGGTCCCGTCATTGCCCAGGCGGCAGTAGCCGTTCGGCCGGACGACGACCCGGCGACTCTGGCCGCCCGCGTCCTGGCGGCCGAGCACGGGCTCTATCCCGAGGTGGTGGCCGCCATCGCGGCCGGCCGGCTCAGCGATCCTGGAGGAATCGGCCCGGGCGGGCCGGTTCAGCCGACGATGTCTAGCGCGGAGAAGAAGTAGGCGATCTCGCGCGCGGCCGACGCCGGCGAATCCGACCCGTGGACCGCGTTCTGCTCGATCGAGGATCCGAAGTCTTTCCGAAGTGTCCCGGGGTCGGCGTCTCCGGGGTCGGTGGCACCCATCACCTGTCGGTTACGGACGATCGCGTCCTCGCCTTCCAGGACCTGGACCACCACCGGCCCGGAAGTCATGAAATCGCACAGCGACTGGAAGAACGGGCGCTCCTGGTGCTCGGCATAAAAGCCCTCGGCGGCCGCCCGCGTGAGACGGAGGCGGCGCTGTGCGACGACCCGCAGACCAGCCTCCTCCAGCCGGGCAACGATGCTGCCGGTCACGTTGGCCTGCGTGGCGTCGGGTTTGATGATCGACAGGGTGCGTTCGACGGACGCCGGGTCGCGGCGGGGCGGCCCGTCGTCGCCGGACTTGCTGGCCGCGGCGTCCTCGGTGCCGGACTCGTCGGCCTCGGGCACCTCCATCACGGCCGCGGGGGCACCCTCGGCGGACGACGGCGCGCGCTCCCACCGGCCCCCGTCGGTCTGGATCGACCACTGCAGGCCGCTGGAATCCGAGCGGGCCCGTCCAAACGCCTCGGCAGACCGCGCGGCTTCCGGGTCGGTCGCGTCGTAGAGCATGCAGACCCGCTGGAACGCGTCGGCATCCGAAGCGTCCGCACCGTCCAGCAGCACCAGCAGTTGCGCATGGTTTGGCACGGCCGTGGTCGTGGTGAGAAAGACGGGCAGCTCCTCGGGATGGTCGTCACCATCCGCACCGTGCGGAAGAAACGCGGTCCCTCCCTCCCACAGGCTGGTATTGAGGGCCTCGATCCGCTCCGCATCGGGCGAGCGGACCACGGCTCGCATGTCCTGGCGCAACGCCGCGTGCAGCAGCTTCGGGACCACCGATCCGACGGGCTGCGTGCAGCCGTAGAGGTGGACCTGCGGTCCACTCATTCAAGGTTGTCCGCGACGTAGCGATCCAGCAGGCGGACGCCGAAGGCCGTCCCGCCCGGCGGAACCAGGGGCCGTCCGCGGGTCCGCCAGGTGACCCCGGCGATGTCCAGATGGGCCCACGGGATGCCGTCGATGAAACGCTCCAGGAGCTTGGCGCCGGCAATGCTGCCGGCGTAGCGGCCGGAGCCCACGTTCTTCATGTCGGCGATGCGCGACTCGATGTCCCGGTCGTATTCGCTGTCGAGCGGGAACCGCCAGATCTTTTCGTTCACCGCGTCGCCGGCAGCACCGAGGCGCTCGGCCAGCTGGTCATCGTTGCAAAACAGCCCGGCCCGCTCCTGACCCAGCGCCACGAGGATGGCGCCGGTCAGCGTCGCGAGGTCAATCACCGCTTTCGGCTTGAATTTCTGCTGGGCGAACCAAAGGGCGTCGGCGAGCACCAGCCGGCCTTCCGCGTCCGTATTGATCACCTCGATCGTCTGGCCGTTCATGGTGGTGACGACATCGCCGGGACGCTGTGCCGTGCCCGAGGGCATGTTCTCGACCAGTCCGACCACGCCCACGACATGCGCTTTCGCCTTCCGGCCCGCGATCGCCTTCATGGTGCCGAGCACCACGCCGGCGCCCCCCATGTCCCATTTCATGTCTTCCATCGATGCCGACGGCTTGATCGAGATCCCGCCCGTGTCGAACGTCACGCCCTTGCCGACCAGCGCGAGATCGGGTCGCGTGGTCCGGCGCCCGCGCCAGCGGAGAGTCACCACCCTCGGCTCGTTGGCGCTGCCCTGGGCCACCCCGAGCAGGGCGCCCATGCCCAGCGCTTTCAGCCGAGCCGGCGCCAGCACGTCCACCTCGACCCCGAGCGGGCGCAGGCTGCGGGCAGCTGCGGCGAGTTGCACCGGGGTCAGGATGTTGGCCGGTTCGGAGACGAGGTCGCGCGTGAAGAAGACCCCGTCGGCGATCCGGTCGAGTGCCGCGAAACGCTTTTCCGCCGCGCCGACCGGGTCAGCCGTCACGGCGACGGCGCTGGTGACGGGTTTCTGCTCGTCCTTGAGCCGGGTGTGGTACCGGTCGAAACGGTAGCTCTGCAGGCGGATGCCGTAGGCGATCTGGGCGGCGGCCTCGGGCGCGTCCACCGTCACCCCGGCCGGCAGGTCCGAGAACACCGTCGCGCGCGCCACCCGGTGCCGGTCAAGCGCCTGCGCGATCGCGGCGCCGATCCGGGCCACGGCTTCAGCATCGACTTTCGCGACATCGTCCAGCCCGACCAGCATGACACTGTCCGCCGCGATTCCGGCCGGTGCCGGAAACAGCATGGTCTTGCCGAAGCTTGCCTGGAAGCGGTGGGCCTTGGCCCCCTTCAGCAGCGCTCCCTTGAGGCGCCGGTCAAGGTCTCGACCGCTGGTGGACAGCTTGCCGCCCTTGCCGACGGCGACGACAACCGCCCCGCTCCGGGGCAGCGACGGTTTGATGAAACTTAAGTCAATGGACATGGGCGGGGTTCCGATGGTGGGCCGGGGAGTGTCCGGCACGTTCCGGGATCAGTAGTTGAGGACCTGTACCAGCACGTAGATGGCCGCTGCGGCGAACACGATCGTGCCGATTGTGACCCAAACCAGGCTCCGGTCGTTGGAAGGTGAATTAGCCATGAGAGGTTCCCTGTCATCGGCGTTGCTGCGTGGTACGGCTCGCCCGGGAGACGGGGCCAGCGGTTCGCAGAATGGAAGCCGGGGCTGCAACTTTCAAGGCACGTGGCCGCACCCCGAAACCGGCGTGCCCCGGATTGCGACGTTCACGTTCGTGACGAGCGGCGCCGCCCGGCGATCCGCGACGCGCAGGAAGGGCACAGTAGCCGAACCCGCGCCGGTCGGCAGGGGAGCGGAGATTTCGCTACGATGCACGGTGCAATGAGGCGCTTGGGCCGGATTCGGTTGCCTGCCTGCTCTGAAGGCGGATGTGCGACCCTTTTCCGCGCGTTGTACCCGGGCACCCAGGATTCTCCGAAGACAGGACAGGGCACGGGTGCGGCCAGCTTGGCCCGATGCACCCGGAATCGCACATGACCGACCAGACGCCGCTTCACAGCTACACCACTGAGGAGGCGCTCGAGTTTCATCGTCGCGGCAAGCCGGGCAAGTTGGAAATCGCTCCCACCAAGCCGCTGGTGACGGCCCGGGATCTCTCGCTCGCCTATTCGCCCGGCGTCGCCATTCCCTGTCTGGAAATCGAGCGTGATCCCAGCGCGGCCTTTGATCTGACGTCCAAGGGCAACACCGTGGCCGTGATTTCCAACGGCAGCGCGGTGCTCGGTCTCGGCAACCTCGGCGCCCTGGCCTCGAAGCCCGTCATGGAGGGCAAGGCCGTCCTGTTCAAGCGCTTCGCGGACATCGACGCGATCGATATCGAGGTGGATACCGAAGACGTGGACGAGTTTGTCCAGACCGTTCGGACGGTTGCCCGCAGCTGGGGCGGCATCAACCTCGAGGACGTCAAGGCGCCGGAGTGCTTCATCATCGAGCAGCAGCTGTCCGCCGCGCTCGACATACCGGTCTTTCACGACGACCAGCACGGCACGGCGATCATTGCGGTGGCAGGGCTGCTGAACGCGCTCGATTTGACCGGTCGGAGTCTTGAGAACACGCGCATTGTCATCAACGGCGCCGGTGCAGCGGGGATCGCGTGTGCCGAACTGCTCCAGGCCATGGGGTGCCAGCCGGGCAGCACCATTCTTTGCGACCGCTCCGGCGTCATCTACCAGGGTCGGGACAGGATCAATCAGTGGAAGTCCGCCCATGCCGTCCGCACCAGTGCCCGTACCCTTGCGGATGCCCTGAAAGGGGCGGACGTGGCGTTCGGGTTGTCGGCCAAGGGCGCATTCACCGCAGACATGATGCGGTCGATGGCTGCAAAACCGGTCGTATTTGCGATGGCCAATCCGGACCCGGAGATTCGGCCGGAGGACCTGGCCGAGGTGCGCGAAGACGCGATCGTCGCGACCGGCCGTTCCGATTACCCGAACCAGGTCAACAACGTCCTGGGATTCCCGTACATCTTCCGAGGCGCGCTCGATGTGCGGGCCTCTACGATCAACATGGAGATGAAGATTGCCGCCACCGAGGCCCTTGCGGCGCTCGCGCGCGAGGATGTCCCGGACGAGGTGGCGGCGGCCTATGCCGGCCGGACGCTGCGCTACGGTCCGGAACACATCATTCCCAAGCCGTTCGATCCGAGGCTGATCACGCAGATTCCGCCGGCGGTGGCCGAGGCGGCCATCGCCTCTGGCGTCGCCCAGCGCCCGATTCGCGATGCGGTCGCGTACCAGCGCACCTTGGCCACGCGGCTCGACAGGACGGCGTCATTCATGCAGGTACTGGGTGACCGGGTGCGCGCCACGCCGCGGCGCATGGTGTTTGCCGAGGGGGACGAGAGCCGCATGATCCGCGCGGCCGCACGCTGGCGGGACGAGGGTTACGGCACGCCGGTTCTGGTGGGCAACGAGGAGCGCGTGCTGGCGAGCATGGACCGGCTGGGCATCAGGTCGGCCGCCGGTCTGGAAATCCTCAATGCCGCCGTCAGCACGCGCACCGATGCCTACACGGACTTCCTGTACGGGCGCCTCGCCCGCAAGGGCTACCTGAGACGCGATTGCCAGCGTCTCGTCAACCGCAATCGCAACGTGTTCTCCGCCTGTGCGGTCGCGCTCGGTGATGCGGATGCGCTGGTCACTGGCACCACCCGGAATCAGTATTCGGCGCTGGCCGACATCCGTCGGGTCATCGACCCGCCGGCCAACGGCGAGATCTTCGGTCTTTCGATTGCGGTGACCGGGGGGCGGACCCTGTTCATCGCCGACAGCACGATCCACGAGACGCCGACGCCGACCCAGCTCGCCGAGATCGCGATTGGCGCGGCGTCGACCGCGCGCCGCTTCGGCCATGAACCGAAGGTTGCGCTGCTGTCGTTCGCCAACTTCGGCCAGCCGATGAGCCCGGAAACCGAGCGTGTGCGACGGGCGGTCGAGATTCTGGACGAGCGAGAGGCCGATTTCGCCTACGACGGCGAGATGGCGCCGGATATCGCGTTGCGGACCGACCTGCAGGAGCATTACCCGATCTGCCGGCTGAACGGGCCGGCCAACGTGCTGGTGATGCCGGGGCTGCACGCGGCCAGCATTGCCGTCCACCTGTTGTGCGAGACGGGCGGGTGCCAGATCCTCGGTCCGATGTTGACCGGCCTGACGCATTCGGCGCAGATCACGCGGATGGGTGCACGCGTGTCGGAGATTGTCACGGCCGCCATCCTGGCGGCGCACGGGGTTGTCGACCGAGACTGATCCGGGAGCCGCAGCTCTGTGCCGATGGCCGAGGTATTCCGAACGGTACTGCGGATCGCCGCGCCGCCGGGCGTGGTGCTGCTGGGGGCGGTCGCCACGGCGCAGCTGGACTGGCAGGTCGCGTTCGCAGTTTGGGGCGCCACGCTCGTGCTCGGTGCGGGCGTTGCCCTTCTGGAGGTCCGCGATTCCCGCCGGCTGGTCCGGTGGGTCCGGGCCATGCGCGACGGGGATTCAGGCGCGCAGGCGGAGGTCTTCGGCGGAAGTCATCGCGAGCTTTCCCGGCACCTCGGTCAACTGGAATCCGAGGTGGGCCGCATCCGGTCCGGTGTCGCCGACCGCGACCGGTTCCTTGACGGCCTCCTGCTGGCGCTGCCGATGGCGGTGCTGACGCTGAATCCCGACGGCAGGGTGACCTTCGCCAATGCCGCCGCAGCGAAGCTGTTCCAGAAGGACCCGCCCGGCCACGTGCTCCCCGAGCTCACCCGGGTGCCGATCTGCCTGCAGGCGTTCGACGCGGCGGGGCGTGAACGTACGGTCCAGACGGTCCAGTGCCGCCTTCCGGCCCAGGATGGCAGCCTGTACCAAGTGTCGGTGCATCCGTTCGAGGCGGATGCCGGGGAGCTGCCGCGCCGGGTCGTGGTCTGCCTCGAACTTGCTGATGCCACGCCCCGCGAGACGGCCCGGACGACGTTTCTCGCCAATGCCAGCCACGAATTCCGGACGCCGCTGACGGCAATCCTCGGAATGGTGGAAACGTTGCAGGGGCCCGGGCGCGACGACCCCGAGGTGCAGACGCTCTACCTGGACCGGCTCGGCAAACAGGCGGGCCGGATGGTGAAGCTGGTCGACGACATGATTCACCTGTCGGCCGTCGAGATGAGCGAGGCGTTGCCGCCCGACGGCAGAGTGGACCTGGTTCCGCTCGCCCGCGAGGTGGCGGAGGACCTGACATGGCAGGCCACGGTCGAGTCGATGCAGGTCAAGGTAGAGGTGCCGACCGAGCCGGTTGAAATCACCGGCGATGTCGACCAATTGCGCCAGCTGCTGACCAACCTGCTCAGCAACGCGATCAAGCATGGCAGGCAGGGTGGGAGCGCCCGCGTCGAGGTGAGCCCGGGGCCGGCCCGGATCACGGTGACAGACGACGGCGAAGGCATTCCGCCAGGCGAAACGGAACGCGTGTTCGAGCGGTTCTACCGGTCGGCACAGGCTCGCAACCGGCGCATCCCCGGCCACGGGCTCGGGCTCGCCATCGTGAAGCACGTTGCCCGCCGACATGGTGCCGCCCTTGATGTGCAGAGTGAGCCAGGCGTCGGTTGCGCGATCAGCGTGACCTTCGAAGGTCTGCCGCCGCCGCCGCTCGACCCGACTGTCACATAATCTTCGTATTCCATACACAATTGGTGACGACGGTATCTCGTACCAATGGCGGAATCGGGGCCGGTTCTGGCCCTGCATCCTCTTCAGGAGCATTCCGCACCATGCACACTCGTTTCGTCGCTGCAGTTTTCGTCGCGGGCGCCGTAGCCGCTGTGGCCGGTATCGCTCAGGCACGCGACCAGATCAACATCGTCGGATCCTCGACCGTCTATCCCTTCGCGACCGTCGTCGCGGAGAACTTCGGCCGGGGTTCGGACTTCAAGACCCCCAAGATCGAAGCCACCGGATCCGGGGGCGGCATGAAGCTATTTTGCGCCGGCCTTGGAACCGATCATCCCGACATCACCAACGCCTCTCGCCGCATGAAGAGCAGCGAGCTAGAGAAATGCCGCGCGAACGGTGTCCAGGACGTCGTCGAGATCAAGATCGGGTACGACGGCATCGTCATCGCCAACGCCAAGACCGGCCCGGAGGCGCGCTTCACGTTGCGCCACCTTTTCCTTGCCCTGGCGAAGCAGGTACCGGAAGGCAATCAGGAAGGCGGCAAGCTGGTCGACAATCCGAACCAGACGTGGTCGGACGTCGACCCTGCCCTGCCCGACGTTGCCATCGAGGTGCTGGGCCCGCCGCCGACCTCCGGCACGCGCGACGCCTTCAACGAGCTTGCCGTCGAGGGCGGCTGCAAGACGTTCCCGGGGCTGGCGGCCATCAAGCAGGAAGACAAGAACCGCTACAAGGCGATCTGCCGGGGTATTCGAGAAGACGGGGCCTACATCGAGGCGGGCGAGAACGACAATCTGATCGTGCAGAAGCTGGCCGAGAACCCCAACGCCTTCGGCGTCTTCGGCTTTTCGTTCCTCGACCAGAACCGTGACGCCGTACAGGGCGCATCCATCGACGGGGTTCCCCCCGAGTTCGAGAACATCGCGACGCGGGCCTACCCGGTGTCAAGGGCGCTCTACATCTACGTGAAGAAGGCGCACGTTGACGTGATCCCCGGAATCCGCGAGTACATTTCCGCCTTTACCAGCGATGACGCTTGGGGCGACGAGGGCTACCTGGCCGACCGTGGCCTGATTCCTCTCCCGCCCGACGAGCAGACGAAGTTTGGCGACGATGCCGCTAATCTAACCCCGCTTGAGAGCCTCTGATCGCAACCTGAACGGAGGCGGCCCAGGCGTTCGCGCCGCCCCTTTCGTTTCCCATGTTGCTGTCGTACCTCCCGCTCCTGATCATCGCACTGTTCGGCGTCGGCGCGTTCTATGCCTCGCGCGCGCGAATCAGCACGGCGCCGCAACGGTCGTTGCCGGGGCTTCCGGGGCACTACGGTTGGTACGGGACGCTCTGGACGGTGGTGCCGGCAGCCCTCGTCTATGCGGCATGGACCATCATCGACGACCGGGTCATCCGCAATATCGTCCTCTCCGACTTTCCGGACCTGTCGGGTGCGGGGGCGACGCTGCTCTACGTTTCGATCGAGAATGCCGCCGCGGGCGTGGTGACCGACGACGTTCCGATGGCGTCGGTGGAACTGCTGCTGAACCTCGAGAATCTTAGTGCGGCAGCGCGCTTCGCCCTGGTAACGGCAGTTTCCGTTCTCGGTTTCTTCTGGGGCTGGCGGCGGATTCGCCCGGAGCTGACGGCTCGGGACCGGGTCGAGACCGCGCTGCTCGTGGCGCTGTTCATTGCGTCGATCATCGCGATCCTGACGACCGTCGGGATCGTGCTGTCCCTGGTGGTCGAGACCTTCCGGTTCTTCCAGCTGGTCTCGCCGTTCGAGTTCTTCTTCGGCCTCGAATGGTCGCCGCAGATCGCGCTGCGTGAAGACCAGGTCGCCGCCTCCGGTGCCTTCGGGGCCGTGCCGGTGTTCGCCGGCACCCTGCTGATCACGGTCATCGCCATGCTGGTGGCCGGCCCGATCGGCCTGATGTCGGCCATCTATCTCGCGGAGTACGCGCATCCTCGGGTCCGCGCCGTGATCAAGCCGCTGCTCGAGATCCTCGCCGGGATCCCGACCGTCGTGTACGGGTTCTTCGCGGCGCTCGTCCTGGCGCCGAGCCTGCGCAATTTGGGTGTGGACCTGGGGCTCACCATCTCCTCGGAAAGCGCGCTGGCGGCAGGACTGATCATGGGGATCATGATCATTCCGTTCGTGTCGTCGCTCTCCGACGACATCATGACCGCGGTGCCGATGTCGCTCCGCGAGGGCTCGTACGGCCTCGGCGCCACGGCGTCGGAAACGATCAAGCGGGTGATCCTGCCGGCCGCCACCCCGGGAATCGTCGGCGGCTTCATGCTGGCGATCTCGCGGGCCATCGGCGAGACCATGATCGTGGTCATGGCGGCGGGGCTGGCGGCCAACCTGACGGCGAATCCCTTCGAGGCCGTGACGACGGTCACCGTCCAGATCGCCACCCTGCTGGTCGGCGACCACGAGTTTGATTCCGAGAAGACCATGGCGGCGTTTGCGCTGGGCCTCACGTTGTTCATCGTGACTCTGGCCCTCAACGTGGTTGCACTTCGGGTCGTCCAGAAATACAGCGAACGGTATGAGTAGCTACGCGCCCACGACGATCAGCTCCCAGGCCGCGGCCCACCGGTTGCTGCTACGGCGCAAGCGGGCGGAACGGCGGTTCCAGCTGTACGGGCTTCTCGCGATCTCGGCGGCCTTGGGTTTCCTGGTCGTATTTCTCGCGAGCATCGTCAGCCGCGGCTACATGGGCTTCGTGCAGACCGAAGTGCGGCTGACGGTCAATTTCGACCAGGAGCTCATCGAAGCCGGAAACTACCGGAAGATGCTGCGCACGAGTCTGTTGGAGCTGTTCCCCGACGCCGGCAGTTCGCGTGCGGAGCGCCGAGCGCTGGCGCGAATGGTGAGCGCGGGCACGGTGTTTGTCCTGCGGGAGACAGTTGAGGCGGATCCCGCCATCGCCGGGACCGTGCAGGACGTATGGGTACTGGCGTCGGACCCGGTCGACCAATTCCACAAGGGACGCATCGACGCCTCACTGCCGGAAGAGGAGCGCCCGATCTCGGACGCCGCTCTCGCCCGGATCGCAACGCTTGAACAGGACGGGCGCATCGACCTGCGCTTCAACCGCAGCTTCTTCACGCGGGGCGACAGCCGCAACCCGGAAGAAGCGGGAATCCTTGCCGCCATCGTCGGTTCTGCACTGGCGCTCCTGGTGACCATCGTGCTCTCGTTCCCAGTTGGCGTGATGACGGCCGTATATCTGGAAGCGTTCGCGCCGAAGAACCGGATTACCCGGCTGATCGAAATCAACATCAACAATCTTGCGGCGGTACCTTCGATCGTCTTTGGGCTGCTAGGCCTCGCGGTGTTCCTGAACGTATTCGGACTGCCGCGATCAGCGCCGATCTCCGGTGGTCTGGTGCTGAGCTTGATGACACTCCCCACCATCATCATCTCCTCGCGGGCAGCAATCCGGGCGGTGCCGCCGTCGTTTGCCGAGGCGGCGATCGGGCTGGGCGCGAGCCGGGTGCAAGCCATTTTCCATCACGTCCTGCCGGCCGCGGCACCGGGCACGCTGACGGGAGCCATTATCGGTATGGCCCGGGCATTGGGAGAGACGGCGCCGCTACTGATGATGGGGATGGTCGCCTTTGTCGTGGACATTCCGGGTGGATTCACTGACCCATCCACGGTGCTTCCGGCCCAGGTTTATCTCTGGGCTGACAGTCCGGAGCGCGGCTTCGCCGAGAAGACGGCTGCTGCGACGATTGTGCTACTGGGTTTCTTGCTGGTGATGAACGGACTCGCTGTCTATCTCCGCCGAAAGTTCGAGAAGCAATGGTGAACGCAAGTGTTCTCTCCAACCCGCAGCCAAAGCTGGTAGCTCGCGCGGTGTCGGTCTATTACGGCGGAAAGCAGGCCCTCTTCGATATCGACCTGGACATCATGTCACGCGAGGTCACCGCGTTTATCGGACCGTCCGGATGCGGCAAGTCAACCTTCCTCCGGTGCTTTAACCGCATGAATGATCTGATCGACAACTGCCGAAGCACCGGAAGCATGTTGCTTGACGGCAGCGACATCGCGGGCGCGGATGTCGATGTCGTGCAATTGCGAATGCGCATCGGCATGGTGTTCCAGAAACCGAACCCGTTCCCCAAGTCCGTCTACGACAATGTGGCCTACGGCCCTCGTCTCCATGGCATGGCGCCGACGCGGGGCGACCTCGATGAAATCGTCGAAACCAGCTTGCGGCGAGCCGGGATCTGGGATGAGGTCAAGGACCGGGTCAACCAGCCGGGAACCAGCCTGTCGGGCGGTCAGCAGCAGCGCCTCTGCATTGCTCGCGCAATCGCCGTACGCCCGGATGTGCTGCTGATGGATGAGCCGTGTTCGGCGCTGGATCCGATCGCCACGGCGACGATCGAGGAGCTGATCGACGAACTGAAGTCCGAGTACACGATCATCATCGTGACCCACAACATGCAACAGGCGGCCCGCGTCTCGCAAAAGACCGCCTTTCTGAATCTGGGCCGGCTGATCGAGTTCGACGAGACCCAAAAAATTTTCACCAATCCTTCCGAACCGTCGACCCAAGACTACATCACGGGTCGCTTCGGATAGCCGCAGGAGCCGCGCATGCCCGCCGAACATACGGTCAAAGCTTTCACCGAGGATCTCGACAAGATCGAGCGGAGCTTGCTCGAGATGGGCGGCTTGGTGGAGGCCCAGATTGCGCGCGCCGTTACGGCGGTCGCGCAACGCGACAGCGCGTCGGCCACGCGGATCATCGAGCAGGATTCAGAGATCGACCGCTACGAGCAAGACATCCAGGATCAGGTCGAGCGGCTGTTTGCGCTCCGCCAGCCGGTCGCACAGGATCTGCGCATGACGATCTCGGCGATTCAGATCGCGGGCTATCTGGAACGTGCCGGGGACCTCGCGGCCAGCATGGCGCGACGGTCCATCGTCCTCTGCGAGACGAGGGAGGTGCCCGGGCTCTATGCGCTACCGAAACTGGGAGACGCTTCGCACACGATGCTCAAGGATGCGCTCGATTCATACCGCGACCGCAACGTCGACCAGGCCAAGTCGATCCGGCATCGCGACCGGGAGCTGGACGACATGTACGTCGCCCTGTGCCGGGAGCTCCTGACCCACATGCTGGAGGATCCGCACCGCATCACGCCGGGCGTCCACCTGCTGTTCGTGGCCAAGAATCTCGAACGCATCGCCGACCACGCGACCAACATTGCCGAGCTCGTGGACTACGTGACGACCGGGACCCGGGCCTCCGAGGACCGCCCCCGCGGCCGGGGCTTCCTCATGGAGGGCGCGCCCGGACCTGACGATCCGACATGACCCACCGCGTTCTGGTCGTCGAGGACGACGACGAGATTCGTGATCTGATCCGGTACAACCTGGTGGCTGGCGGCCTGGAAGTCGACGAGGCGGACGACGGCGCCCAGGCGCTCGACATGCTTCGCGGGAACCTGCCGGATCTGGCGGTGGTCGACTGGATGCTGCCCACCGTTTCGGGCGTGGACATCTGCCGCG
Source organism: Alphaproteobacteria bacterium (assembly GCA_965116745.1). GTDB lineage: Bacteria > Pseudomonadota > Alphaproteobacteria > TMED109 > TMED109 > VXPW01. The sequence continues at coordinate 156,409 of OZ220701.1, forward strand.
CGGTTCGGCGCGAGCCGTCGACCAGCAAGCTCCCGATCCTGATCCTCACCGCCCGCAAGACGGAAAAGGACATGTTGCAGGGGTTCTCCGGCGGCGCGGACGACTACATGGTGAAGCCGTTTTCGACGGCGGAGCTGCTGGCGCGGGTGCGCGCCCTCCTGCGGCGCAGCCGCCATGCTTCCGACGAGCACGAGGAATCGTACTTCTACCACGATCTCGAATTGAGCCCGGTGACCCACCGGGTCAGCCGGGCGGGACGGCGGGTGCACTTGGGACCGACCGAATTCCGGCTGCTGCGCAAGCTGATGGAGGCTCCGGAGCGCGTGTTCACGCGCCAGCAGCTGCTCGACTCGGTGTGGGGCGAAAATATCTATGTCGAGGAACGCACCGTCGACGTGCATATCCGACGCCTGCGAAAGGCCCTCAACGCAAGCGGGGGCCCCGACCTGATTCGGACCGTGTGGGCGACGGGGTACGCGCTGGACGTCGATAGCGCGTAGCGGGCTCCGCCGGTATCGCCGGCCCCCGGGGCAGGCCGCCGCCGTCAGGCCGCGCTGTCGCCCGGCATCGGAACCCGCCCCCGGCGGGCGATTCCGTCGTTGCCGCGGGCGGGCCCGCAGCCATTGCAATTCCGGCGACAAATTGGAATGGTGCGGTCCGCCTTTGACTTCGGTACGGCGTCTCCCAGCGTGTTGTTTCAGGAGGTCCGCACATGCGGAATGCAATCCTATTTGGCCTGGCGGGGATCGCCGTCGGCGTATTGATCACGTACTTCGCGGGCCGCGACGGCGAACCGGTCGCCCAGACGGAGGAAGCCGCGCCGGCGCCGGCCGTCGAGGACACCGTGCGCTGGAAGATGGCGAGCACGTTCGCCGGGTCGCTCACGCAGCTCGGATCACTCGGCATTCGGGTCCAGGATCAGGTCGAGGCCATCTCGGATGGCGCCGTTCAGATCAAGTTCTTCGATCCCGGTGCCCTGGTGCCGGCCCTCGAGATCTTCGATGCCGTGTCCAGCGGCGGGCTCGACGCCGGCTGGTCGACGCCGGGTTACTGGGCCGGGAAGGTGCCGGCGCTCCAGCTCTTCGCGGCCGTGCCGTTCGGTCCGCCCGCCAACGAGTACATGGCGTGGTTCTACTTCGGCGGCGGCAAGGAAATGTTTGAGGAGATTTACGCCCGGCACAACATTCGCGGCATCCTGTGCGGCGTGATTCCGCCGGAGGCGTCCGGCTGGTTCCGGCAGCCGATCGAAAGCGTCGATGACCTGCAGGGCCTGAAGATGCGCTTCTTCGGGCTGGGCGCCAAGGTGATGGACCGGGTCGGTGCCTCCACGCAGCTGCTGGCCGGCGGCGACATCTTCCCGGCGCTCGAACTGGGGACGATCGACGCGACCGAGTTCTCGATGCCGGCGATCGACCTGAACCTCGGCTTCTACCAGGTGGCGAAGCACTACTACTTCCCCGGCTGGCACCAGCAGTCCACGAACTTCGAGCTGATGATCAACATGGATCGCTGGAACAGCATTTCACCGCTCCGGCAGACGCAGATCGAAACGGTCTGCGGGGACAATTTCCGGCACTCGATCGCGGAAGGCGAGACCATCCAGATTGCTGCGCTCGAGGAACTGCAGCGCAAGGGCGTGACGATTCACACGTGGCCGGAAGCCATGCTGGCGACGTTCCGCTCCGCCTGGGAGGAAGTCGTGGCAGAGGAGGCCGCGGCGGATGCGGACTTCGCGCGCGTCTGGGAGTCGCTGACGACGTTCCGGGAGCGGTACAAGCTCTGGCGGGATCTCGGCTACCTCTAGCCCGTATCAACGATCGGTCGCGACGGTGTTCTGCCCGGAAACGTCGCGGCCGCGCACCAGGTACAGGTCCCGCTTCGCAAACTCGACGATGCCGGAACGCTCTTCCAGGGCCTTGCCGAGCCGGCGGTCCCACACCGACGTCGTCGGCATGTAGCGACAGACGTAGCCGGCCCGCCGCCGGCCCGACCGGTTCGGCGCGCTGCCGTGCGCCAGGAAGACGTCGTGAAAGGAGATCTGGCCGGCTTCGAGGACGATGTCGCGCGCGGTCGTGTAGTCGACCGACGGATCGCACAGTTCCTCGTTCAGGGTGATGTCCTCGCCCTCGCGCCGATGATGCCGGAGGATGTGACGACCGCGATGGGTGCCCGGGAGCACGCGCAGGCAGCCGTTTTCCGGCGAGGCGTCGTCGATTGCGATCCAGGCCGAACAGCTGGCAAGCGGGCGAATGGGCCAATACTCCCCGTCCTGGTGCCACGGCGTTTCCTTGCCCACGTTCGCGGGTTTTCCAAACACCGTGGAGCCCCAGAGCAGGAAGTCGGGCCCGATCAGCTGCTCCACCATGTCGAGAACCTCGGGGATGCGGGCAAATTCCAGCCAGGCGTCGTCGCCTTCGAGCCCCTGCGTGCCCGCCTTCCGGAGGTGCGGGCAGAACATGTTGTCGCTGGTCATGTGGCCGTTGGCGTCGACCAGCTTGTCGAGCGCGCCGCGCATCGCTTCGATGGTTTCGGCGGGCAAGCGCCAGTCGGCGGTGACGTGGCCGTCGCGCCCGTAAGCTTCCACCTGCGCATCCGAAAGTCGTGCCATGGCCCCCTCCCGCCGGCGCCACAGCACCGATTTCGCCGCCACCCGTGCTGCCAGGGCGCGTTGGCGTGGGAAGGTAGGTCAGATGCGCCGGCGGGCGCAAGTTCGGAAGCCCCGGGGGCGATGCGGCGCGCCGACGTCATCTGGCGGGATCGAGCGGTGGCGCGGGTCCGGGTCGCGGTACCGTAGGCCGGGGGGTCGGGCGCAGTTCCTCGAGGCTGCGGTGCGTGCCGACGATGGCAGGATCTGGCCCGCCGACGCGAGCGCGAAACCCGGCACGGCACCAAGCGGCACGCTGCCGCCAGGGCGACTACGAACTGGCGGAACTCATCGTGCCAGCCGGGGCCGACGCGTTCGATGCGGGCGAGTGCCGCGCGGGTCGGGATGCAGGCGCCGGCGAGCGTGGTCCACAGCAGTAGTTCCAGCAGCTGGTCCAGGTGCGCCATCGCGGCCCGCCTGCCCGATGGCGATCGGCGTCTGGAACTTCCGGCACGGGTGCGGCGGGTGTCAGTCCTTGACGGCCGCCACCGCCGGCGTGGCGCCGGCCGCCATGTCCGGCGCCACCTGTCGACGCCGTGCCCGGACCAGTGGCGGGCACACGTGCTCGTCGTGGTAGATCACCTGGCAGTCGAGGCAGTAAAAGCACTCGTCCATGCGGATCGAGCCGTTGGGCGCGATCGCGTTGATCGGGCACCGTCGCGCGCACAGCTGGCATGGGGAGCCGCATTCTTCGCGGCGCTTCAGGGGATTCCGGATCCGCAATTTGCCGCCGATGGCCAGTGCCGCACCGAGCGGGCAGAGAAACCGGCAGAAGAAACGCTCGACGAACACCCCCGCCACCAGCAGGCCGCCGGCATAGAGGACGAACGGCCACGCCCGGTCGAACCGCAGTGAAATGGCGGTCTTGAAGGGTTCGACTTCCGAGGCGGTACCCGCGAGATCCATGTCGTGGAATGACAGTGCGACCAGGACAGCCAGGACCACGTACTTCACGGGCCAAAGCCACTGATGCGCCCGATAGCTCGGAACGAACTGCCGAACTCGCAGCGCCTGTGCCGCCTTGCCGAGCAGTTCCTGGAGTGCGCCGAAGGGACACAGCCAGCCGCAGTAGATGCCGCGGCCAAACAGGAAGAACGTGACCAAGACGAACACTGCGAGGAGCACGATCAGGGGATCCGACAGCAGGACGGCAAGCCCACTCTGGGAGACCGCCGACTGCAGCCAAGTCAGGATGTTCAGAATGGTGACCTGGGCACCCGCGTACCAGCCCATCCAGACCAGCACGAAGCCGAGGAACCCGAGCCGGACCCACTGCAGCAGGACCGGCCTCCGGGACAACCTGCCGTGCACTGCCAGGATGCCGCTCAGGACCACCAGGGAAGTCACGAGAATGGCAATGTTGACGCGCTGGGCATGCCACGCGGCGGCCCAGATCGGGGCATCGTGGTCAGCCGCGAGCACCGCCGTGTTGGTCGGCAGCAATATGAACTGTTCGTCCAGCACGTAGTCCAGCCCGAACCAGGCTCCGTTGGTTCCCTCCTGATCCTCCACCAGCACTTCCAGCGTCCAGGGTTTGACCGGGTCGATTCCGGTCTCGGCCGGAATCCAGAAGAGACCGATCTCACCGAAGTCCGGCTTGTCCGTTCCGTGGAGGAACCCGAGGTAGCGATAGCGGTCCTTGCTGAGCTCGAAGGTCTGGCCCTCCTGCAGCAGACGCAGGCGCCGAAACGGTCCGCTCGACAGATGCTTCTCGCCGTCAATGGAGTAGGGGCCGATCGTCATGATGCAGAGCATGAGATCGTTCGGGTTGCGTCCGCTGACGAACAGGTCGTGCCACGTGTTCCCGAGCAGGTTCCGGCCGACCGTCGGCGTCATGGCCGGGCCGGCGTAGATGTCCAGCAGCAGGTCGTCCGGGAAGGGCGGGGCCGCCGCGCGGCTCTCGCGTTCGTTGGCATAGACGTACAGGTCGGCCGCGCCCATCCCGGTTGCGGACAGATCGGGCTCCGTGACGCCCGCTGCTGCCGCCGCGTCCTTCGAAATCCGCAGTCGCCCGATGGAATCCTCCGCAACCAGTGCGTCGAAACGCTCGGGGTTGAATGTCACGATGTCGAGAACCGGCTGATCGTGCAGGCGGATGCCCTTGGACCGGGCCACGATCCGTGCCGCCCGGAGAATCGCCTCGTTGAACAGGACGGCGCTGATCGTGGCCGAAGAGATACCGTCGATCGAGCCGGGCTCGCTGGACTGGGTCAGCTGCACCCTGAGCGGCGACCGAATGTCCACGTCCACGTATTGGCGGGCGAACCGGGGCACCAGATCCTGCAGCATGATGAGGTCGATGATGGGTTCGCGATGCGCGACCACCCGCGCCCCCGCGAGCGTCCCGTCGAGCCGCAGCCCGACGGCAATCAGGAACTCAAGTGACGAGAAGCCGAGCGATTCGGTGATGTCGCGGGTGACAAACACGTACCCTTGCAAGACGCCACCGGCATAGACCGGGGCCGCCGGGGGGTCGGACTCGAGCGGCTCGACGTCATCAGCCTCCGAGAAGAGTTCCTGCACAAGTTCCAGCGAGAGCCAATCGGCGCCGAGCCCCGGGCTGGTCCAGGACACCAGGGGCACCGGATAGGCTTCGCCCTCGCCGTAGCCCTGGAGTTTCGTCGGCGTGGAATCGTCCGCGCGCGCCGTTGTGCCGAAGGCGCTCGGAGCCAGGACGGCGACCAGGAGCGCGTAGACCAGACAAGATGTCCGCATGAATCGAACCCCAGGTGCAGTCGGGGACGCCGGCATCAAACCCGCGACTGACGGACCGGCTGAAGCGCGTCAACGGTCCGCCGCCGCCCCGAACCATAGTCGTTCACAAGCTCGAGGGGACGGATCCCGGTCGCGGGCCCTCGGAACGACGGGTCCGTCCCCGGCTGTTTACGGTGCCAGTATGCTTGGGGCGCACCGCTGCCGGGCACCCATGGTCGCACGACGGGCACGGGGCGGCGGGCACGGAGGGCCAAGCCATGGCAACGGACCTGCTGTTTGGCATCCAGACCAACGGAATCAAGCACACGCACGCCGATCCGATGCCGGAGATCGATACCCGGTTCCGGATGGTCCGGGACGCCGGCGTGTTCGACTACGTTGACAAGACCCCGGCGCCGGGCGAGGTGAGGGAGTTCCTGGCGGCGAGAGACCGGTACGGGATTCCGGTGCGGGCCGGCGGTTGGTTCTACACGTTGGGCCGCGACGAGGATCTGCTCGTCCACAATCTGGAGGTCGGCCGTGAATTGGGCTCGCTGGTGCACAACGTGCAGTTCCTGGCGAAGCATGCCGATGGCCACGAGGTGACCGACGATGAAGTGGTCAGCGCGTGCCTGCGGGCTGCCGAGGCGGGAGACCGGATTGGCGTCACCCCCTGTTTCGAGGTTCACGTCAACATGTGGTCAGAGGACTTCCGTCGCGTGGAGTCGGTGGGGCGGTCGGTCGAGTCGCACGGCGTGCCGTTCAACATGACGCTCGACCACAGCCACGTGATCTTCAAGATCGACAACCCCGAAGAACAGGATATCGGCGGGATTCGCGAGGCGGTGGCCGCCGGTGAAGTTGTGCTGGATCCGTACGCGCCGGGAAACGTCTGCCAGCGCTGGATCGATTTCGGCTGGGTGCGACACTGCCATGCCCGTGCCGCGGTTCCCAACAATCCGAAGAATGTCGCCGCGGTCGATGAGGACGGCAATCCGGGCCGGGGCATCCAGTATCCGTTCAAGCAGCCGGCACCCGGCGAATACCATGCCGAATGGCAGGAAACGGCCCTGGAGCCATGGAAGGAAGTCATCCGGGCCCTGTTGCGGCACCACGCTGCCGATGACGCGGCGACGCTCGGCCAGATTTCGACCGAGTTCATCCCCAACCTGGACTACGGCGAGGGATGTCAGTACTCGCTGTTCGAGCAGGCCATCGCCTGTGTGGAGTGGATGCGCACCGCCTGGGCCGAACTGCGCCCGACTGCCCACTGAACGACTGTTCCGGCCAAGCTGGAGGGCCCATGAAGATCACCGACGTCACCGTCACGCTGTTTCAGTGGGACGACATACCCGCCACGTCCTACAACCGCCACACCGGGATATTCGGTGGCTCCAGCGAGATGGGGTTGGTGACGATCCACACCGACGAAGGCCTCGAGGGGCATGCGTTCCTGGGGTCGGCGCTCGACGGCGCGCACGCGGACGGCCCCGACCTCATCCGCCATTTGAAGCCGCTCCTGATGGAGCGAAATCCGCTCGACCGCGAACGGCTGTACGACGACCTCTGCCACCGGAACCGCGCCGTGGCCTGGCGCGCCATCGGCGCGGCGGACATCGCCCTGTGGGACCTTGCCGGGAAGGCGGCCGGGCTGCCCGTGCACCAGTTGATCGGCACGTATCGGCACAGCGTGCCGGCGTACGCGTCGTCAGCGCTGCTGCCATCGAAGGAGGCCTACGCCGAGGAAGCGGTGCGGATCAAGGAGGCCGGCTGGGCCGCCTACAAGATTCACCCGCCCACACGCTGGGCGGAGGACATCGAGGTGTGCCGCGCGGTGCGGCAGGCGGTCGGGGACGATTACCGCGTCATGCTGGATTCGACCTGGAGCTACTCCTTCCAGCACGCGATCCGCGTCGGCCGCGCCATCGAGGAACTCGGGTTCTACTGGTACGAGGATCCGCTTGCCGACGACGACATCTACAATTGCGTCAAGCTTCGGGAAAAGCTGAACATTCCCCTCATGGCGACCGAGTACTCGCCCGGCGGGTTCACGGCTTACGTCCCGTGGATCATGATGCGGGCAACCGACTACCTGCGCGGCGACGTGGCGGTCAAGGGCGGCATTACCGGCATTCTGAAGACCGCGCACCTTGCCGAGGCGTTCGGGATGAACTACGAGGTTCATCACGGCGGCAACTCGCACAACAACTGGGCCAATCTGCACGTGATTGCCGCCATTCCCAACACGGAGTTCTTCGAGGTGCTGTTGCCGGCGGATGCCCAGAAGTACGGCCTCGTCGAGGATTTGAGCCCGGACTCCGAAGGTCTCGTCTATCCGCCGAGCCGACCCGGAATCGGCGCTGAGATCGACTTCGATCTGATCGAACGCAAGCAGACCGCCGTCCTCAGCTGAGCCCGGACCGGTTGCGGGAGCCACGCGCGGTGGAAAGGTTCGTCCACATCGGTCTTCCCGGCCGGGTTGTGTATGGCCCCGGCGCGCTCAGCACCCTGGGGGAAGAGATCGGCCGGCTCGGAATCTCCCGGGTCATGGTCTGCTGCACGCCCGGCCGACGCGCGGTGGCGGAAGAGCTGGCCGGGCGATTCCGCGGCCAGATCGCCGCCGTCTGCGCCGAGGCCCGCCCGCACGTGCCCATCGAGGTCGTCGCGGTCGCTCGAGAAGCGGCCCGGCAAGCCGCGGCGGACGGGTTGGTGGCCTACGGGGGCGGGTCCGCCATCGGGCTCGCGAAGATGATTGCCCACACGGCCGATATCCCGATCATCGCCGTCCCGACGACGTTCTCCGGCTCCGAGTCGACCAACCTGGAAGGCATGCTGGAAGACGGCGTGAAGCGGCTGCATCAGTCGGAGCGGATGCTGCCGGCGACCATCCTCTACGATCCGGAACTCGTGCGCGGTCTGCCGCGTGAAGTTGCCATTCCAAGCGGCTTCAATGCGATCGCGCATGCCGTTGAGGCGTTCTACAGCCCCGGCGCCAATCCCTTTGCTTCGCTGCTGGCCGAGGAGGGACTGGGCATGATGGCGCGCGCGCTCGAGCACCTGGCGGCCGATCCGCGCAGCCTGGACGGATGGGGGCTCGGCCTTCGCGCGGCCTGGCTATGCGGCCAACCGATCGTCTCTGCCGGAATTGCGCTCCATCACAAGGCGGCCCACGTGGTCGGCGGGAGCTGGGGGTTGTCGCACGCTGATACGCATACGGCCCTCCTGCCCCACGCCATCGCGTACAACGCGGACGCCGCCCCGGACGCGATGACCCGCATCAGCCGGGCGCTTGGTACCGCCGACACGCCTCCGGCGAAAAGCATGTTCGACCTGATGCAGCGGGTGGGCGCTCCCGTGGCCCTGCGGGACCTGGGCTTTCCTGAAACGGGAATCGAACAGGCGGTCGCCATGATCCTCGCCGCCCCGTGCGAGAATCCGCGGCCGCTCGCGGCCGTGCCGCTGCGGACCATGCTCGAAAACGCCTGGCGAGGAACGGCACCCGCATCCGCGTGAGCGGGCCAGGGCGGCGACAGGCGTTCAGGCGGCAGCGGTCCCGGCGACCGGGCGCGTCTGATCGAACACGATTTCGATCTTCACGCCGTCAGGGTCCACGATGAACAGCTGACGAAATCGTCCGTCCGGGGTCACGCGCTCATCGAATGCGACGTTCTTCGCAGTCAGTTCGGCTTTCGCGGCGTCCGGCGAACCCGCGCCGGCAATCGCGAAATGGTCGACGGCCCCGGTGGGGTTCTCCGCCGGCCGGCCGGTCACCAGGTGCACGACAGCGTGTCCGGCCAGCGCCAGCCAGGCCCCGTCGAACTTGAACGGGGGTCGCCAGTCCGCGAGCTCCAATCCGAGTACACCGCGATAGAACGCCAGCGAAGCGTCAAGGTCACGGGTGCAAACGGTCACATGGTCGAGAGAGCGTAGCTCAACTGCCATACCGGCCTCCCAATCACAGGTCGGGGTCAGGCAAGCATAGTGCAAGCAGCAGCCGGCGGTGGCGGCGGACGGAGTGCTCGGCTATACGGGTCCCTGTTGCTACCGGCAGTTCCCTTCCGAGTGAGTTCTATGCGCTTCATCGCCGCCTTGTTGCTGCTCGCCCCGACCCCGGCTCTTGCCGCCGAGGCGTCCGGCGGAATGAATCTTGGTCTCACGACAGCCCCGATCGGACTGTTTGCGTTGGTGATCTTCGTCATCGCCTACCTGGTCGTCATGACGGAGGAATTCACCCACATCCGGAAATCCAAGCCGGTGCTGATCGGGGGCGCCGCGATCTGGGTCCTGCTGGCGATCGCCGCCCGGGATACAGGTGCCGAGCGGCATGTGCTGCAGGACGCCTTCCGGCACACGTTCATGGAATTCGCCGAGCTGTTCTTCTTCCTGCTGGTCGCGATCACGTACATCAATGCGATGACGGAGCGGAACGTCTTCGAGTGGCTGCGCGCTTGGCTCGTTTCCCGGGGGTTTGGCCTTCGGAAGGTGTTCTGGATTACCGGCATCATCGCCTTCTTCCTGTCCCCGATCGCGGACAACCTGACCACCGCACTCGTGATGTGCGCAGTGGTGATGGCCGTGGGCAAGGGCCAGCCCCGGTTTGTCGCCATCGCGGCGGCAAACATTGTGGTGGCGGCCAACGCGGGTGGCGCGTTCAGCCCGTTCGGCGATATCACGACGCTGATGGTCTGGCAGAAGGGCGTGCTGTCCTTCTGGGATTTCTTCGCGATCTTCGTGCCGTCTGCGGTCAGTTTCCTGATCCCGGCGGCGGTCATGCATTTCGCGGTGCCGGACGGGCATCCCATGGTCGAGTCGGACACGGTGCAACTCCGCCCCGGTGCCTTGGTGATCGTCGCCCTGTTTCTGGGGACGATCTGCTTCACGGTGTCGTCCCACCAGCTGTTCCACGTTCCGCCCGCCTTCGGAATGCTGGCGGGCTTCGGCGTGCTTTGCTGGTTCAGCTTGCTCCTCCGGCGCAGCGATCTCCGCCAGGCGCGCGACGACGATGACGTCTTCGACATTTTCAAGACAGTCGGCCGCGGCGAATGGGACACGCTGTTCTTCTTTTACGGGGTCCTCATGTGCGTGGGCGGATTGGCCAACTTCGGCTATCTCGCCCTGTCCACCGAAGTGGTCTACGGCGGGCTGGGCAACACATGGGCCAACTCGCTGGTCGGGGTCCTGTCCGCCATTGTCGACAACATTCCGGTGATGTTCGCGGTGCTGACGGCCTTCCCGCCCATGGATGAGGGACAGTGGCTGCTGGTGACCTACGCCGCGGGCGTCGGCGGCAGCATGATTTCAATCGGCTCGGCCGCGGGCGTCGCCCTGATGGGGCAGGCCCGCGGGATCTACACTTTCTTCTCGCACCTCCGGTGGACGCCCGTGATCGCGGTGGGGTACGCGGTCGGGATCTGGGTGCACTTGCAGTGGAATGAGGCGCTGTTCGACCTCGTTCCGATTGCCTTGCCGTAGTCTGCGGAAACCCGGGGTTGCGACGCGGCGCTCGGTTGCGGCGCCGCGGTCTCCCGATTCCGAGCGTCAACGCGTGTTGGGTCGAGCTCGGTTCATGCAAGGCCAGGCGTGCATGGGACCAGCTCCCCAGCCAACCGTCCTGCCGCCGCAAGAGCGTCTGTGAAACAGCGCCTTAGGGCATGTCGGCGGACGACACCGAGATACCGGCCGCCGGGCTGAACCTCGTGCGCCTGTTCCGGCCAGGAACCGCATCCATCAGGGGCCCGTTCACGGGGGCGCGGTTCGACACCGCTTCGGCGCATCGCAGTGGCGTCGGTCCGCCTGCCCGGCATGGCACGCAGTGGCGCTCGGCGTCGAACGCGGGATCATGCGCCGGGGCAGAGTCAGCAGGTAAGGGCGTGTCGGGGCATCTGCCTGCGGCTATCTGCTACGTCGGTTGCCGGCCGGACCGCGCGCGGCGGCAATCCGACGATCATGTGTATTTGCTTGTATCCGCGTGTATTTTGCTCAAGTCGCACGAATTATGCGAAATTCAGCTGTCGGCGCTGCATTCGATCAACGGGAGCCCATTGGCATGGAGGCATACAGTCTGAGTCCGTTCCTTGTTTTTGTCATAGCCGTGGTGGCCGTGATGGCCGTCATCGTGCTGTCTGGCGTCAAGCAGGTGCCGCAGGCCGAGCAGTGGACGGTCGAACGCTTCGGCCGTTACGTGCGCACCCTGCCGCCGGGCTTGCGCCTGATCGTACCGATCATCGATCGAGTCGGGCAGCGGCTGTCGATGCGAGAAACCGTACTCGACATTCCCTCACAGGACGTAATTTCACAGGACAACGCCACCATCACTGCCGACGGTGTTGCCTTCTTCCAGGTTGTGGACGCCCCCCGCGCCGCCTACGAGGTGCAGAACCTGAAGGGCGCAATGATCAACCTCGCGTTGACCAATATCCGAAGCGTCCTCGGCGCGATGTCGCTGGACGACATCCTGTCCAAGCGGGACGACATCAATGCCCGCCTCCTGCAGGTCATCGACAGGGCCACCAACCCCTGGGGGGTCAAGGTGACGCGAGTGGAGATCAAGGATCTCCGGCCGCCGGCGGACCTGGTGGAGGCGATGGGGCGACAGATGAAGGCCGAGCGGGACAAGCGCGCAGAGGTGCTGCAGGCGGAAGGGGACAAGCAATCGGCGATCCTGCGCGCGGAAGGACTCAAGCAGGCGGCCATCCTGGAGGCCGAGGGCCGGCGGGAGGCGGCGTTCCGAGACGCGGAGGCGCGTGAGCGAGAAGCGCAGGCCGAGGCCCACGCCACGACATCCATGTCGGCCGCCATCGCATCCGGTGACATCAATGCGATCAACTACTTCGTAGCCCAGAAGTACGTGAACGCGATCGGTGACCTTGCCACCGCACCCAACCAGCGGGTCGTGCTGTTCCCGATCGAGGCTTCCAACCTGATCGGCAGCCTTGGCGGGATTGCCGAGATCGCGAAGTCGGTGTTCGGCAAGGACGGAGGCAAGCCGTCGATGCCGACGGAGACAGTGCCCGTGGCGGCTGCTGCCGACGACTTGACGGAACCCGCGACGCCGGCGCGGGCATCGGTGCCTAAGGCGGGCGAATAGGGACGGAACACGGTGGATGTTCTGATCGGGTGGCTTTGGGCCATCGAGTTCTGGCACTGGTGGGCGTTCGGTCTCGCGCTCCTGGTGGTGGAAGCGTTCATCACTTCGATGGTGCTGGTGTGGCCTGCCGCGGGAAGCTTCGCGGTGGGCGTCATCGTCGCGTTCGTGCCCGATCTCGACTGGCGCTACCAGGTCCTGATCTTGGCCCTGACTTCGGGCGCCGCAGCCTTTGCATGGGAGTACGCGATCGGGCGGCGGCGGGCACCGGCCAGCGACCGTCCTGACCTGAACGTTCGCACGGCCCAGTATCTGGGCCGGCGAGCGGTGCTCACCGACGCGCTTAACGGTGGCCGTGGCCGCGTGGCGTTTGACGACAGCGTTTGGCAGGTCCGCACCGAGACGGGCGAGACGCTCCAAGTCGGCACGGAAGTCGAGGTGGTCGGGGCGGAAGGCCTGACCCTGCTGGTTCGTCGAGTTCCCGACTGACGGTGGGCGCGCGGTGCCCCGTGGTCATCGCGGCAGGTCCCGGCCAACAGTTCACTTCCCGTGTCGGCTACCATGCTTCGGGCGATTTGCAGCCGGCGGATGAGAGATACCAGTGTGCGCCGGAAGCGGTTTCTGATCCTGAATTGGCTGCGGGCGAGAGGAGATCAGCGGGCGCGTAAGGCGATCCTGACCGTACTGGCCGCAATCGCTGCAACCATTCCGTCGGCGCGCGGTCTTTCCCTGGAAGAGGCATTCGTCCTGGCCGCCTCGGCAAATCCCACCGTGCGTGCGGCCCGCGAAGCCGCCAATGCCGACTACGCCGCGGTCTCGGTGGCTCGCTCCGCGTGGTTTCCCACGGTTCACGGGTTTGCCAGCGCCGACGCCGCCTACAACTGGCTGGATACGACCGCCATCCAGGAAGGTGACAATGCGGGGTACTCGACCACGGGACGGTTCACGCTCGGGCTCGTATACAACCACAGCTTGTACCGCGGTGGCAGCGATACCGAGGAGCTGCGCCGCGCGCGCCGCACCGCACGCCAGAGCATCGCGGCGGCACAGGGTGTCCAGCAGAGCGTACTGCTGCGCGTAGCCATCGCGTATCTGGATGCCCTCCTGGCCGAGCATACCGTCGCGTTGCGAGAGGAGGCGTTGGCCGCATTCGAGGAGCGCGCCCGGGAGGCGCGTGTCCTGTTCGAGGTCGGCGAGCGCACGCGGAGCGACGTCGCCCAGGCCGAAGCCGAACGGGCGGTTGCGGCTACCGCAATTCTGTCCGCTCGCGCTCAACTGGCGATTGAGCGATCCCTGCTGGAGAAGCTGGTTGGCACGCGGCCGGGTCGGCTCGAACCCGCCGCCGAGCCGGCTCCGATGCTGCTGCCGCCGACGCTCGACGACGCCCGCCGGGCAGCCGAGCACTTGGGGCCGGCCGTGCGCGTAGCGCAACACGCCCTGCATGCGGCCGAGCACGCGATGCGTGCCATCCACGGCGAGGCCGGACCGACGCTGGATCTCGTGGGATCGATGTCGGTGACGAACAAGCACGATCGGGGACAACGCTTCTTCCTGCCGGGTGCTCCCCTGACGAGTCCGGATTCCGTGGCCAGGGAGCGCAGGGCGGATATCAGCGCCGGCATCCGGCTTCGGATACCGATTTACCAGGCCGGCGCGGTCAAGGGCCGTCTGAACCAGGCCAAGCGGATCTACCTGCAACGCCGGGAAGAATGGATGGCGGCGCGGCTGGAGGCCGTGCAGAAGACAGAGAGCGCCTGGTACAACCTGCAGACCGCGCGGGAGCGCAGCGCGGCGATTCTGACTGCGGTGATGGCATCGGAAACCGCGCTGGAGCATATCCGGCACGAGGCGGATGTCGGCAAACGGTCGCTACGAGAAGTGCTGGATGCCCAGCGCATTCTGGTCGAGCAGGAGATCGAAGCCCTGACGGCGGAGCGGGACCGGATCGTGGAGAGCTACCGTCTGCTGGAGGCCGTGGGCGGCCTCAGAATCGGTACCCTGCGGTAGCGGGGAAACGGGTGACGTGCTGGCCGTGCGCGCCGGCACCAGCGCCGACGACGTCAACGCAGTCTTGTCTCGCGTCGTGGCGGGGACGGTACTGGCGGAAATTCGGGTGACGGATGAAACCGGGAAGACCCAGTACAGCAGCACGCCGGACACCGCCTTTACCTTTCCTTCCGATCCTGCAGCGCCGGGTCAGGCGGCACCGTTTGCGATGCTGCTGACCGGACAGGCGGACCACGTCGAACAGGGCGTGCAACCCCGGGGAGCTGGACGGGAAGCGCGTGATGCATGTCGGTGTTGCTGGCGTTGATCGCAGGCGCATCGTTCAGATCGGTCTGTCAGCAGCGGCGCTCGCCACGTAACCACCTGTCTTCCATCGTACCGGCGGCGCGTCCGTCAGCGGGTTCGGAACGGGCAGGCGGCCGTCCGGCTCGGGCGGTAGGCGGCTTGCATCAGAGCGCGGAACCCGGAAGCCCCCGTGCGAGGCTGGAGTAGCCGGGTTCCTGGTCCGGGTCCAACAGGCCGTGCCGCAACAGGAAGTCGATCAGCACCGGTCCGCAGTTGAACTTGAAGGAAGCGCCGTCCCGCAGCAGTTCAAGGACCTGCCGCCATGGCATCAGCGAGAAGTCCTCCACTTCGCCGTCCAGATTGCGCGGTCGGACGTCTCGATGCATCGGCAGGTCGTAAAGGAACAGCGTGTCGTCCCGGAGGAACTCGCCTTCCTGGTGACAGTACGCGAGCCCTCCGGTGGGTCTCGCGGCATCCACCACAGGAGGTGCCAGGCCCGCTTCTTCCTTCGCTTCTTTTCTGAGCGTTTCGATCACGGTCATTCCGGACGCGATGCCGCCGGCGATCGTGTTGTCAAGCTGACCGGGCGCGATGTCCCGGTCGCGGGAGCGCCTGGGAATCCAAATTAAGGGCCCGCCGGCGTCAGCAACGTAACCGACCACGTGGACCCCGTAACCGGGGAATCCGAACGTGGGAAGCAGGGCGCGGTCACACCGTGCCAGCGGGCTTCCGCCAAACGGTCGCACCACGTCGAACAGTTCTCCGGTGGGCGCGCGGGCCAGCCCGGCCTCAGCCAGTACGGGCAGCGCTTCGGCCAGCCGCCGCGTGCGCCCGGCGGGATCGTCGCCATTCCACAGAAGCACGTCGGCCCCCTGCTGCAGCCAGGGAAGGCACTCCAGCAGGCACGGCGCGCGACGGTGGTGAACGCGGCCGGCCATCGTCCCGTCGATGTGCAGCGGGACGAAATCCCCGAGGTTTGCATTGGCGCAGGCGCTGATGACTGCTGGAAGCCCTCGCATGTCAGTCTCCCGGCGCGTACCTGTTGAACAGCCACAGCGCTCCGGCCGCCATGGCAACCGCGAACACGGCCCCCGCCATGTAGGGCCAGCTCGGGCCGACATGGTGAAAACCGGCGCCGGCTATTGCCGGGCCGACGATCCGGGCAAACGACGCCGCCGACTGTGCAAGGCCGAACGCCGCACCGGCGGTGTTGTTCCGGATGGTTCCGGCGATCAGCGCGGCCAGCGCCGGATTGGCAAATCCCAATCCGAATACCAGTGCGACGATGGACGGCACCAGGGCCATCAGGTCGGCGCTGGCCGCGATGCCGGCCATGCCGACCGCCAACAGCACGATCCCTATTCCGGTTGTCGCCGGGTTGCCGATCCGACCGGCCACCCGTCCCACCAGCACCCCCTGGACCAGAACACCGAGCACGCTGGCACCGGCAAAGAGGTAGCCGTTCTGGAGCGGCCCCCAGTGGAGCATCCGCTCCGACCACAGGGCGAACGTGGACTCCATCCCCGCAAACACGAGGGTCACGCCGAAATAGAGGAACACGAGGCCGCCGCAGAACCCGCCGGCAAAGGCGGGCAGGAGCCTGCGAACGGGATTGCGGCCCGCTTGGGGGGGTTGCCGGCGCCGCGGCTCGCGCAGGAAAAAGGCGCCCAACACCACCGCCACGCCGGAAACGCCTATCGCTGCGAGCAGCGGTGCCGCGAAATCCGCCGTCGCGGGATCCATTCCGGCCAGCAGGCCACCAATGGCGGGCCCGGCCACGAAGCCGACCGACAGGGCGGCGCCAAACAGCCCCATGCCGCGTGTCCGGTCCTCGGGGGCCGTCACGTCGGCGATATACGCCTGGGCGACCGCAAGGTTCCCGGCCATCGCGCCGGCGGCGGCGCGCGCGATGACCAGGTCGGTAAGCGACTGGGCATGGAGGAGCAGGAGATAGGCGCCGATTCCGCAGGCAAGCGTCGTGAGCAGTACTGGTTTTCGGCCCCATCGATCGGACAGCCCGCCCCAAAGCGGCGAGGTCACCAGCTGTGCCGCTGAGAACGTCGTCATCAGCAGGGCTATCTCTTGGGGATTGGCGCCGTGGCTCTCGGCGTAGAACGGGAGCATCGGGATGATGATCCCGAACCCCATCATGTCGATCGCGACGATTAACAGGACAACCGGCATGGGACGGCCCCCAGGCCGGAGCAAACGCAGCTAAATGCGGCGGAAGTCGATGTACTTCTTGCGCCGCGCAGCAACCAGCGCGTGCGGATCCTTGCCTTCCAGCGCTGTCACGGCCGTTTCCAGGTGTTGCCCCACTGACTTGAGAACGGCATCCGGCTTCCGGTGTGCTCCGCCCACGGGCTCGGGAATGACGGTGTCGACAACGCCGAAGGATTTCATGTCGGCCGCGGTCAGGCGGAGCGCCTCGGCAGCGGCGTCGGCCTCGTCGTTGGTGCGCCATAGGATCGACGCACATCCCTCCGGAGAGATCACCGAGTACACGCTGTTCTCGAGCATCAGGACCCGGTCGGCGGATGCAATGGCCACCGCGCCGCCCGAGCCGCCCTCGCCCACGATGACGCTGACGATGGGCACCCCGACGGACAGGCAGGTCCGGATCGCCTGCGCGATGGCTTCTGCCTGGCCGCGTTGCTCGGCTCCGACTCCGGGATACGCGCCGGCGGTGTCGACGAAGCTGATGATCGGCAGCTGGAAACGGTCGGCGAGCCGCATCAGGCGCACGGCCTTGCGGTAGCCTTCCGGCCTGGCCATACCGAAGTTGCGGCGCACCCGCTCGGCGGTCTCGCGTCCCTTCTCGTGCCCGAGCACCACGACGGAACGCGATCGGAACCGTCCGAGACCACCGACCATCGCGGGATCCTCGCCGAAGCAGCGGTCGCCGGCCAACGGCTGAAACTCTTCGATCAACGCCTCGACGTAGTCGAGCATGTGCGGTCGGTCCGGATGCCGGGCGACCTGTGTCAGCTGCCAGGGCGTGAGCTTGGCATAGGTCTGCTGGAGGAGGAGTTGGGCCTTGGATTGCAGGCGTCCCACTTCCTCGACGATGTTGAGGTCGCTTTCGCCGCTCAGATGGCGGAGCTCACGAATCTTGCCTTCGAGTTCGGCAATCGGCCCTTCAAAGTCGAGGAAGTGCTGCATCGGAGTAGCCGTCAGCCCGCCGACCCGCGGATCTGGTCGGCCTTCCTGACCAGATTCTCGGCCTGCTTGATCGAAGCGATGTCAATCATTCGGCCGTCGAGTGCCACCGCCCCCGCCCCTTCGCACTGCGCCTTGTCCATTGCCGCAAGAATCCGCCGCCCCTGGGCGACGTCTTGCTCGGACGGGCTGAACAACTCGTTGGCCAGCGGCACCTGGGAAGGATGGATGGCCCACTTTCCTTCGCAGCCGAGTACCCCTGACCGGTTCCCCTGCGCACGGTAGCCGTGCGGATCCGAGAAGTCGCCAAATGGCCCGTCGATTGGGCGAAGTCCTGCAGCCCTGGCCGCCACCACCAGCCGTGAGATCGCGTAGTGCCACATGTCGCCCCAATGGTAGGCGCGTTCCTCGCCTTCCAGCAAATCGGTGAGCACGCCGTAATCGGGGTGCGGGCCACCGATGCTGGTCGTGCGGGCGCGGGTCGAGGCTGCGTAGTCGGCGACTCCGAAGTGCAGCGACTCGTTGCGCGGTGACGCGGTGGCGATCTTGTCCACGTTGGCCATGCCCAGCGCGGTTTCGATGATCAGTTCGAAGCCGACGGGCTTGGTCCGGCCCTTCGCCTGCTCGACCTGCGACACCAGCACGTCCACGGCATAGACATCGGCAGCATTGCCGACCTTCGGGATCATGATCAAGTCCAGCCGATCCCCGGTCTGCTCGAGCAGGTCGATGACGTCACGGTACATGTAGCCGGTATCGAGTCCGTTCACCCGCACAGAAACGGCGCGTTCACCCCAGTCGACGTCGTTGAGGGCGGCGACGACATGCTTTCGCGCCTGCTCCTTGTCGTCCGGCGCGACGGCGTCCTCGAGGTCGAGCACCACGATGTCCGCGGCGGACCTGGCGGCTTTCTCGAACAATTCGGGCCGGCTGCCGGGAACGGACAGTTCGCTGCGGTTCAAACGGGCAGTGGCCTGCTCGACGATCTGGAAGCTCATAAGGATCCCTTTGTCCGCGCATCCGCCGTCCCGTCGGCACGGTGCGACGCCGTGTGCTGCCGCGCCAGCGGGTGAGCGGCCAGCGCGCGGCGAACGGATTCATCGACGACGTGCGTGTAGATCTGCACGGTCGAGATGTCTTCATGGCCCAGCAGTTTCTGCAGGGTACGAAGATCGGCACCCCGGGCAAGCATGTGGCTCGCAAAGGCGTGCCGCAGCACGTGCGGCGAGATGCGGGAAGGGGCGATGCCGGCGCGGGCCGCGAGCTCCTTGAGCGACTGGGCCAGGCTCTGGCGCGACAGGTGGCCACGACCGGAAGGAAACAGCCAGCGGGCCGGCGTCGCCGGAGACGTTCCGGCGTCCCGGACCTCCAGCCACGCCCGAAGCGCGTCGCGGGCCGGCTCCCCGAGGGGTAGTCGCCGTTCCTTGTTGCCTTTCCCGATGACGGTGAGGGCCGTGAGATCGGGCGCCAGCGCGGCGAGCGGAATGCCGACCAGCTCCGATACGCGGAGGCCGGTGCCGTAGAGGAGTTCAAGGGCCGCCCGGAGGCGGAGTCCCCGCGGACTCGAGTCGGCGGCCGCGGTCTCGAACAGCTGCTTTACCTCGGCCTCGTCCAGCACTCTGGGCAACGTGCGCGCCCGCTTGGGAAACTGCAGCGTTTCTGCCGGGTTGTCGTCGCGGAGACCATCGGTCAGCAGGAAGCGGTAGAACTCGCGGATGGAAGAAAGATGGCGTGCCTGCGTGCGGCGGGCGAAGCCGCGGGCGGCGAGCCGGCCCAGGTAATGCCGGAGATCGGCCGCGGTCGCCGCTTCGAGCGTGGTCGCACGTTCCTCCAGCGCACCCTCCAGCCGACGGAGGTCGCGCGCGTAGGCATCCTGCGTATGGGGTGAGGCTTGCCGCTCCGCCGCCAACATGTCGACAAAGAGCGCAATCCGGTCCGGCGCCCGCGAGAAGGTGGTCAGATGACGGCCTCCATCGCGATCGCGCGCGCGTCGTCGGTGAGGCCGATCGCTCGCAGGCTGCGGATGGCGGCGTTCAGGGTCAGCGGATCTGCGGCGGCAGGACCGCCGGAGCCGAGGATCGACAATACGAACAGGACGGTCTCCGCCGTCCGCGCATTCGCCACCGCGTCGCGCAACTGGTAGCGGGCCGGCGCACTCGGGATCGTGGCGGTGGTTCGCACGGCAGCGTCGTCGAGCAGGGTCACCCACGATCCGCGCGGAACCGGCACGTCCATCGCTTCCAGCACGACCAGCAGCCGGCTCAGCTGATCGGCATGGTCATCCGGCGATCCGGTTACCGGGAGCGTGGCCCGGACGTCCTCGCGCGGAAATACCTCGAACGGCTCGGGTATCGGCCTGCCCGCCAGCGCCAGGGCCGGAAACAGGGCGTAGAGCTGGCCCGACGTCATGAAGTCGAGGTCGGCGGAACTCGCCAGCATCCGGACCCACTCCTCCGCTTCTGCGTAGCGGTCGCCGGCAAGGAGCGATCGGGCGGCGGCCACCGAGAACCAGGCGAGATCCTGCCGGGGCGTCACCGTGGCGGCGACTGCCCCGGTCACCCGTGCCATCACCGTGAAGCCGGGATCCGGGTCGGCCCGGTCCCAGAGCAGCCGCAGGAAACGGGCCCGGTCGATGGTGGTCGTGGCATTCAGCGCGGCCTGGAACAGGAGGGCCCGGGCGAGCACGGGATGCAGGGCGTCGGCCTGGGTTCCGGCGCTGCGGAGCTGATCGGGCGTGAACTCGACGGCGGCATACGTTTCTGCCAGGGCGCCGTCCCGAAGCGCGCCGACACGAGCGGCCTGTTCGGCGGCATAGATCCGGCGCACGTTGTCGCCGGAAGCGGTCTCGGCGATCGCCCGGAGTACCGGCAGTCCCGCAGCATTCTGGTACCGGACCAGGGCTTCGCCGCCGCTGGCGAGCAGCGCGAGCGCCAGGTAGTCGTCGTCGGAGACCTCCACCCCTTCCGGCAGCGGGCTCTCGTCCAGCACCGCATACGCCAGTGCCGACAGAAGGGAGTCGGAGGGGAGCACGTCCTCGAGAAGCTGAAGCGTGAGGTGTGCGGCGTCCAGCGCCCCTCCTCGGATCTGGCAGACCGCGAGCGCCAGCCGGAGCCTGGTGGACGGCTGACTTGCCAGTCGCTGTCGTACTTCCGCGCAGGCTTGCTCGGTGTCGCCGGCCAGGATCCGGCCTTCGAGCACCTGCTCATCGAGGGCCGGACCCACCGTATCCGGTGACACGGCCTGGGCCAGCAGGGCCAAGCCCTCTCCGTCCGCCAGCCGCACCAGGAGACGGACCCGTTCTTCCAGGAAGTGCGGCACTTCTCCCGTGTCGGTGTCGACCGGCTGCCCGTCTGGACCCAGCTGGACGATTTCGCGCTGCGGCGGCCGCTCCGGCGCGGCGGCGCGACTCAGGAGCAGGCGGCGAGCAAGGCTGCGCATGGCGGGCGATTCGATCACATCCGGAACCGCGGCCAGCAGGCGCGCCGCGAGGGCCGCGTCGGTGCCTTCCCACATCGTCCACCCGAGCCCGCCTTCGCTCCCGGTCAGCACGCCGAACCAGCCAGGCCGGGCGGTGGGCAGGTCCGAGACCATTACGCCCTCGTTCAGCTCAGGTACCTGGAACGCCGGCGGTACTTCGTCCTCGCCCGCACCCGCATCGTCCTCGATGAGAGCGGCGTCCGGAGTCGTGGCGGGCACGAGCTGGATGGGTGCCCCGTCGGTCGTGTCAGGTGTCGGGTCTGCAGGCCCTTCCGTCAGGCGCTCGGCCGGCAACGTCGATTCAGGATCCGTCGCCTGTGCCGCCGCGACGGCCGGCAGCAGGAGCGCGAGGCAGGCGGTACAGGCGGCGGAACGAATCAGGAAGCGGGAAACACGCTCAAAAGAAGCGATCATTCGGGATTTGCTCTTCCACGAGTGCAGGCTCAGGAGTGATGTCCACGGAGAGGAGCACATACACTCCGGTACCCAGAACCGCGGCGATTGCCAGAAGGAACAGCGCAGCCAGAAGCCGCGTTCTGCGCCGCGCCTCCAAACGAGTCTGTTCTTGACGGGCAAACATCGCTCGAATTGGTCCTAGCCGGGCTCTGAGGCCACAATATAGAACAGCAATATAGAACAGATGGTGCGGACCAGAGGCAAACTACCGGTGACGAAAGACCGGCGTTGACTCCCGATCCCGCGAACGGAACTTCACGAGTGATTTGACGATGCAGCGGCGGCGCGACGCGGCATGGTAAACTCCCCGCCGGTTGCGACACAGCAGGACGGACGCACGCAGGCCTGCCGGATCGTTATGGGGAGCGTCACCGGTGGAGACTGGGAGCGCACACGCGTTGGGCGATGATTCGGGTGCCCAGGCCGCATCGCGGGTGCTCGGTCACCGACACTTGGTGCTAGTGGGGCTGATGGGGGCCGGAAAATCCGCCATTGGCCGGCGACTTGCCGACCTGCTGGGTCGGCCGTTCGCCGACAGCGACACGGCGGTGGAGGCGGAGGCCGGCCAGACGATCTCGGACATCTTCGCGCGCAACGGCGAGGACGCCTTTCGGAACATGGAGGAAGCGGTTCTCAAACGCCTGCTTGCAGGTGCTCCGGCGGTCATTGCGACCGGCGGCGGCGCGTTCCTGCGCCCTGCGAACCGGGCCCGTATCAAGCGAACCGGGCTGTCGGTATGGCTGCGCGCCGAACTCGACGTCCTGGTGGGGCGGCTCCGTCGGCCGGCCACCCGGCCGTTGCTGGCCGGCGACAGCACCCGCAATGCGCTGACGACACTGATGGAACAGCGATACCCGGTCTACGCAAAGGCGGACGTTGTGGTCGTTTCGGAAGACGTGGCGCATGCCGTGACGGTCCGCCGGACCCTCGCGGCCATCGCCGCGGTGACCGCATGAGCACGCCGCACCGTCAGGTTTCCGTCCCGCTGGGAGATCGGACCTACGAGGTTGCGGTGGGACCGGGCGTGCTGGGCGCGGCCGGGCGGCTCCACCGAGAACTGGACCTCGGACCCGCCCTGATCGTGACCGAGCCCGAGGTGGCCGAACCCCACGCTTCGGTGGTGGCGGCCTCCCTTCGGGACGCCGCCGTGCCGGTACGTGCTGTTCTCGAGGTCCCATCCGGTGAGCCGGCCAAGACGTATGCCTCGTTCGAGCATCTGGTCGAGCGATTGCTGGCGGCAGAAATCCGGCGCGACTGCAGCGTCTATGCGGTGGGCGGCGGGTGCGTCGGCGATCTGGCGGGGTTCGCGGCGGGAACCGTGCTGCGCGGGGTGGCGTTGGTGCAGGCTCCGACCACTCTGCTGGCCCAAGTGGACAGTTCGGTGGGCGGCAAGACGGCGATCAACACCCGGGCGGGGAAGAACCTGCTGGGGGTGTTCCATCAGCCCCGCCTCGTGCTGGCCGATATCGCGACCCTCCGGACGCTGCCCCGCCGCGAGCTTCGCGCGGGCTACGGGGAAGTGGTGAAGTACGGCCTGCTCGGCGACGCCGACCTGTTTGGCTGGCTGGAACGCCACGGCGAGGCGCTGGTGTCCGGCGACGAAGAACTGCGCACAACCGCGGTCGAGCGCTGCTGCCGGATCAAGGCGCAGGTGGTCGCGGACGACGAGCGCGAGCACGGCGGACGTGCCCTGCTCAACCTGGGCCACACGTTCGGGCACGCGCTCGAGGCCGAAGCCGGGATGGATGGAACGCTGCGCCACGGCGAGGCGGTGGCGGTCGGCTGCGTCCTTGCCTTCCGGTATTCAGAGCGGTGCGGACACGCCGCCGCCGGAACGGCGGACCGGATTGCGCGACACCTGGCAGAGGTGGGCTTGCCCACGTCTCCGCGGCAAGCGCTCGGCCGACCCTGGCCGGCCGACACGGCGGTCCGGCAGATGCAGTCGGACAAGAAGATCCGAAGCGATGACAAGATGCCGCTGGTGCTGGCTAGGGCGATCGGCGACGCGTTTGTGGCGCCGGATTGCTCCCGTGACGACCTTGCCGCCTTTCTGCATGCGGAGTCAGAGCATTGATCGGCACCGCCGCTTCCACCGTCAGGACTAACGCTTGAACCCGCTTCCGATCGACCTTGCCGCCATCGGCGGCCTGCTGCTGCTGTCCGCGTTCTTTTCCGGGTCCGAAACCGCCCTGACGGCGGCATCGCGTCCCTGGATACACCTTCACGCCGCGCGCGGCGACCGACGGGCGCTCAGGGTGCAGCGGCTGCTCGACCGCCGCGAACAGATGATCAGCGCCATCCTGCTCGGCAACAACCTGGTCAACATCCTGGCGTCGGCCTTGGCCACCCGGGCCCTGATCGAGCGGTTTGGCGGAGCCGGCGTGCTGTATGCGACCGTCGTGATGACCTTGCTGGTCCTGGTATTCGCGGAAATCCTCCCGAAGACCATCGCGATCCGCCACGCCGACCGCATCGCTCCATGGGTGGCGATTCCGGTGGCGCCGCTGGTAACGCTGCTGATGCCGTTGACGATGGTGGTCGGGGCAGTGTTCCGGCTCGGCGGTCGGCTGGGCCGCGCCGCCTCGACCGGCCGGACGGCCCGGGAGGAACTCCGCGGCGCGATTGAACTTGCCGCAACGGCGGGCGTTCGTCGTCGCGACCGCAACATGCTGCGGAGCGTGCTCGATCTCGACCACGTGACGGTGCGAAGCGTGATGGTGCCGCGGGTCCGGATGCTGACGCTGGACGCTTCGCAGCCGACAGACGTCCTCGCGTCCGAGGTCCTCAGGAACCCGTACACCCGTTACCCGGTCTGGGAGGATGAACGGGAGAACATCATCGGCATCCTGCACGCGCGCAAGCTCTTCATGCGGATTCAACAGACGGGAGGAGCGAAATCCATCGCGATCCGCGACGTGCTGGATGAACCGTGGTACGTGCCGGACGTCACCACGCTCGCTCACCAGCTGGATTTGTTTCGTGCACGGCAGACCCCCATGGCCCTGGTGGTCGACGAGTACGGGGCGTTGGAAGGGCTGGTCACCCTGAAGGACATACTCGAGGACATCGTCGGCGACATTCCGGATGAATTCGATCCGGTACGGACGCTCCCGCAGCCGGAGACGGACCAGAGTGTGATCGTGCCGGGCGACACGTCGGTGCGCGACCTGAACCGGCGCTACGACTGGCAGCTTCCCACGGACGGAGCACCGACGATCGCCGGTCTGGTGATCGATGAAGCCGAGGAACTGCCGGAAGAGGGAGCCGAGGTGCAGGTGCCCGGATTTGCGGTGCAGGTCCTGCGGAAGGACGGAGCGCGGCTCGTTCGGCTGCGCCTCCGCCCGAACGCGCAGTTGCAATAGGGGCGGCCGCCTCGGTCAGCCGCGACATCGCCAGCGCCGATCCCCTGCGGGAATTTCCCTACGCCGGCCCGTCCTTGCACAGGCACGCGTTTCCGACCCGGACCGTCGAGCGGGAACGGGAGCGCGTTGGGTGGCCGCCGCCCCCCTGCGGTCATGGCCGCTACGTTTTCCGCCGGTCGCCCCGGTCGAGGAACGGGCCAGGTTTGGCCGCCGCGTCCTGGCCGGCCGGCCGGCTTGCCTGCGTGGCAGCGCGGCAGTACTGCTGACGTCCGGCGCTAGGGTGCATGGGTCGGGCCCGACGGCTGGGGGCCATTACCGGGTCTCTTCTGCCGGTTTCCCGGAGTTCCGGGACTTCGACCGGCGGCGGCTACTGGACTGGATTTGCTGTGATCGCTTCCCTGGGCACCATCGTCCTGGCGCTCCTGCCCATCCTCGCGCCGGTATTCGCGATTTCGGGGCTCGGATACCTGTGGGTCAAGGGCGGGTTCCATTTCGATACGCGGCAGGTCACGGATCTCGTCAGCCGGATCGGGGCACCCTGCCTGATCTTTACGACGCTGGCGACACTCCGGTCGCCGGCCGCGCTGGCGATCGATGTGGCGCTGGCGGCCATCTTCATGATCCTGGGGGCGATGGTCATCGGTCTGGTGGTGCTGCCGCTCGCGGGTCTGTCGCGGCGGACGTTTCTGGCGCCGATGATGTTCCCCAACAGCGGCAATCTCGGGATTTCCATCTGTCTCTTCGCGTTCGCGGCAGCGGGACTCGAGCTCGGGATCGTCTTCTTCACGGTCACCGCGACCCTGCACTTCACGCTCGGGGTCCTGATCTGGTCCGGGAACGCCAATCCCATCGCGTTGCTGCGCACCCCGTTTCCGTACGCCGTGGCGGCCGGGCTGGCCGTGCTGCTGACCGGTGCGGCGGTGCCGCAATGGGTGTTTGCCACCACGTCGCTCCTTGGCGGCATCGCGATCCCGCTGATGCTGTTCACGCTGGGAGCGACGATCGCCAACTTCCAGGTCATTTGGTTCGGTCGCATCGTGCGTGCTGTCGCCATGAAATATGCCATTGGCTTGGGGCTGGCGTTCGGGATCACCGAGGGACTTGGCCTGGAGGGGGTTGCCCGGGGGGTCGTGCTGATCCAGGCGGTCCTGCCGACACCGGTCTTCGCGGCCCTCTTCGCCCAGCACTACCGGCGCAGTCCGGAGGAGGTCGCCAGTGTCGTGGTCATCACCACCATTGCGTCGCTGGTCCTGGTTCCCATCATGCTCACGTACTTGCTGCTACCCTGACCCGCCGCCAGGCGGGCTACCCAAGAACTTGTTTCATCATCGGAGAATGCCGCAATGCCCTTGCCTGAACCGGAAGCCCGCACCTCCCTGCACTGCCGCCAGCTGATTTGCCGCGGCTACCGGCGCGAGGACGGTCTTTGGGACATCGAGGGGCACCTTTGCGACACCAAGGACTACGGATTCACGACCCGCTGGCGCGGCGATGTCCCGGCCGGTGACCCCATCCACGACATGTGGATTCGACTGACCGTCGACGACGACTTCATCGTTCAAGAAGTGCACGTGGCGGTGGAGAAATCGCCGTACCCGATGTGCCCGGCGGTCATTCCCAACCTGCAGCGCCTGAAAGGGATCCCGATCGCTCGGGGCTGGCGGCGGGCGGTGCGTGAGCGGCTGGGTGGCACGGCGGGCTGCACCCACTTGGTGGAGATGCTGTTTCCGCTTGCCACGGCCGCATTCCAGACGATTTATCCAGCGCGGATTCGCGACAAGGGACAGCCGGTGGAGGATCTGCAGGCCGGCGATCGGCCAATGCTCCTGAACACCTGCCACGCCTACGCCGAAAGCAGTCCCGTGGTGCGCGACCTCTACCCCGCGCACTACCGTCCCGCGGCAGCCGAGGGCGGCGCGGCGGAAAGCCGGTCCTAGGGGTTCGTCGCGGCGCCGGGATCCGGTGCGGGCACTGACAGCTCGAGAGCCAGCGCATGCACGCCGCCAGCCAGTTCCGCCTTCAGGATCTCGTGCACCAGCTGGTGCCGCTCGATACGGGTCAGGCCGCGAAACGCGGTACTCTCGATCTTTACCCGGTAGTGACTCTCCCCGCCCAGCGGGGCGCCGGCGTGTCCGGCATGCAGGCGGGATTCGTCTTCGATCTCGATACTTGCCGAGCCAAGACGGGCCTGCAACGCTGCCAGCATTCGTTCCGCTCGGGTCACCTTGCGCGCTCCTCTTCAGGTGATGGCCGAGCCGACACCCTGACGCATGGATCTGATCACCGCAAGCGCTCCGGCGGCGGCCTGGCCCGCTCCGACGGCAACCCTTTGCCTGAATCGACTTGTGCCACCATGATGCGGACATGACTGCTCGTCGCTCTCGCCGCAATCCTCCCCGCGGGGCGCCCGAATGCCTGGGCGACGATGCCCGCGTGCCGCCGCGCGTGTGCGAGCATCCCGAATGCACCGACCTCGGACAGTACCCGGCGCCTCGGTCGCGTCATGCGCTTCGCAATTGGCGCTGGTTTTGCCTGACCCATGTCCGGGAGTACAACCGGCGTTGGAACTATTTCGAAGGCTGTGATGAGGTGGAGATCGGCCGGGAGGTTCGTGACGACATCGGCTGGCAGCGTCCGACCTGGCCGCTCAGAGAGCACGTGCGGAGGTCCGAGCCGCGGTTGACGGACTGGTTCGGCCTGTTTCGCGAGAGCAGCCAGCCACGGAAGGGTCAACGCGGGCCCCGCCGGGCGCGCCCGGACGCGCAGGTGATGCGCGCGCTCCGCGTGCTCGGTCTCGGCGAGCAAGCGTCGCTGGAGACCATCAAGGCGCGCTATAAGTCGCTCGTGAAGTCGCACCATCCGGACGCCAACGGCGGCGACACCAGGGCGTCGGACCGGCTGGTCAGCATTAACGCGGCGTACGCCGTTCTTTCCCGTTACCACGGCAAGGCCTGAGCGGGCCGCGCTTTCCTCAAAGTCGAACACGCACACATGTCGAATATTCCAGCTGGCCCCGAAGCCGTTCGAACCCCTGTACCCGATTCCGTCGTCTCGGTTCGAGAGGTCTTCGGGATCGATACCGACCTCGAGGTCCCCGCGTACTCGCAGCCGGACGAGCATGTTCCGGAGGTCGACGACTCGTACCGATTCGATCCTGAGACGACCCTCGCCATCCTTGCGGGATTTCGCGATAACCGCCGGGTGCTGATCCAGGGCTATCACGGCACGGGCAAGTCGACCCACATCGAGCAAGTGGCCGCCCGCCTGAACTGGCGCTGTGTCCGGATCAACCTCGACAGCCACATCAGCAGGATCGATCTCGTCGGCCGGGACGCCATCGTGGTCCGTGACGGCCATCAGATCACCGAGTTCCGGGAAGGCATGCTGCCGTGGGCGCTGCAGTCC
The DNA here is from genome assembly GCA_965116745.1 of Alphaproteobacteria bacterium. GTDB lineage: Bacteria > Pseudomonadota > Alphaproteobacteria > TMED109 > TMED109 > VXPW01. Next base: position 184,982 of record OZ220701.1, read on the forward strand.
CCGACGGCGCTGGTGTTCGATGAGTACGACGCCGGGCGGCCCGACGTCATGTTCGTCATCCAGCGGGTGCTGGAAGTCGACGGCCGACTCACGCTCCTCGACCAGAACCGCGTCCTGCGCCCGCATCCCGGGTTCCGTCTGTTTGCGACGGCCAACACGATCGGTCTGGGTGACGCGAGCGGCCTCTACCACGGAACCCAGCAGATCAATCAGGGACAAATGGACCGTTGGAACGTGGTGGCGACGCTGAACTATCTGGCGGAGGACGCAGAAGTGGAGATCGTCCACGCCAAGGTTCCGGCCTTCGCGGAACCCGGGCGCTCCGAGACCGTGAAAGCGATGGTCGCCGTCGCCAATCTGACCCGCCGGGGACTGGCGGCAGGTGACATCTCGACGGTCATGTCGCCGCGGACCGTGATCACGTGGGCCGAGAACGCGCTCATCTTCGAGGCCGGCGGCGGCGACCGGGAGGAGGCCAACGCACTGGCCTTCCGCCTGACATTCCTCAACAAGTGCGACGAGGTCGAGCGTTCGGTGGTGGCGGAATACTTCCAGCGCTGTTTCGGGCGCGACCTGCCGGAAAGCTGGGTCAGCGGGATGCCAAAGGGATGACAGCGGCCGGGGCACGCGGTCGACTGGACGACTTCAAGCGGGCGACCGCCGGGGCGGTCCGGGCGCTTGCCGGCCAGGCCGATGTGGAAGTGAGGTTCGGCAACACGTCCGCGGAGGCGCCTGCAGTCTCCATTCCCGTGCCGACCCGCGACGCCGTCGATGCCGCGTCGATCCGCGGGATTGCCGACACGGCCGCGCTCAAGCTGCGGCACCATGACGCTGCCCTCCACCAGGAACTCGGGTCCCCGAATCCGCTGGGCCAGGCGCTGCTCGACGCCGCCGAGCAGGCGCGGTACGAGGCGCTGGGCGCCAATGCCATGCGGGGCGTGGCTGACAATCTCGACGCGGCCCTGGCCGACGAGGCGCGTCGGTCCGCCGCGATCACGGCAGGAGAAGACGGGAACGACGCACTCGCCAGCGCGCTGCGGCTCATGGTGCGGGAGCGGCTGACGGGCCGTCCGGTTCCTGCGGACGCCGCCGCCATTGTGCAGCGGTGGGAAGGCTCGTTCCGCTTTGCCAGCGGCAGGTCACTCGACACGCTGGCTGACGTGATCGACGACCAGGCGGCTTTTGCGAACCATCTTCGGGAGCTGCTGGACGATCTGGACCTTCACACCCTGACTCGTCAGGAAGACGAACAGGGCGAAGATGAGGAGAGCGCGACCGACGACGAGCAGTCCCAAGGCAACATGGATGCGGAAGACGAGGACGACGGCGAGACGGACGGAATGCCCGGGACCGGCGCCCTGGACGACGAGCTGCCGGAGGAAGATGGCGGTGACAGCACGTCCGGGCTGGACGGCGAGGGCGAGGAGGAGGAGGAAAGCAGTGCCCCGCCCGCCTGGCACAATCTCTCTGCCGACGGTTCCGAGCAGGCCCCGTACGTCATCTTCACGCGGAAACACGACGAGGTCATTTCGGCGGAAGAATTGTGTGCCCCGGATGAGCTGGTCAGGTTGCGGGAAGCCCTGGACCGGCACCTTGTGCAGTTCGAAAGTCTCATCGCCCGACTTGCCCACCGGTTGCAGCGTCTGCTGCTTGCCCAGCAGGTGCGCTGGTGGGAATTCGACCTGGAGGAAGGACTCCTCGACTGCGCCCGGCTGGCCCGCGCGGTGGTCGACCCCACGACGCCGCTGTCGTTCAAGCGCGAGGCGGAGACACGTTTTCGCGACACCGTTGTGACGCTGCTTCTGGACAATTCGGGCTCGATGCGGGGCCGGCCGATTACCGTTGCTGCGATCAGTGCAGACATCCTCGCGCGCACCCTCGAGCGATGCGGCGTCAAGGTCGAGATTCTCGGGTTTACGACCCGGGCTTGGAAAGGCGGGCAGGCGAGAGCTGCCTGGCTGGAGGCGGGCCGGCCCGCGGGGCCAGGCCGGCTCAACGACCTTCGGCACATCGTCTACAAGGCTGCTGATACGCCCTGGCGCCGGGCGCGGCGGAACCTCGGTCTGATGCTTCGGGAAGGCCTGCTAAAGGAAAATATCGATGGCGAAGCATTGCTGTGGGCGCACCAGCGGTTGCTTGCGCGCACCGAACAGCGGCGAATCCTCACGGTAATCTCGGACGGTGCCCCGGTCGACGACAGCACCCTGTCAGCCAACCATGGCCACTATCTCGATCGGCATCTCCGCGAAGTGATCGACATAATCCAGCGGACGTCACCGGTGGAACTGGTGGCCGTCGGAATCGGCCACGATGTGACCCGCTACTATCGGCGGGCAATCACGATATTTGACGTCGCGCAACTGGGCGGCGCGATCACCGGGCAGCTTGCCGAACTGTTTTCCGAAGAGATGCGTCCCGGTCGACCGGGGCCGCTGACGATCTAGAAACGCCTAGGCGCTTGCCTGGCGTTTCTCGATGCGCGTGCGAAGCGCACGGGCCCGCGACGAAAGACCCTGCGGATCGGCATCCAGGAGGAACAGGTCGAGACCGCCCTTGCGATCCACGGTGCGGAGCGTCGAGGCAGCGACACGAAACCGGACGGTCTGATTAAGCAGATCGCTGTGCAGCGACACGCGCTGCAGATTCGGGAGAAATCGGCGGCGCGTCTTGTTGTGGGCGTGGCTGACGTTATTGCCGGTGAGCACGCCCTTGCCAGTAAGTTCACAGCGTCGTGACATGTGATGTCGTCCTGAGTTCGATCCGATGCGAGCCGATCCGGCGGTCAAAGGCGGGGCAGTATACACGGGTAACCTTCGACAATGCGCCGGTGCGTCCGAGAACCTATCCCCGGATGCGGGTTGCCGCGTTCGGGACGCCGGCGCCTTTCCTGGCGGCGCCACGCTCGCGCAAATCGAAACCGCTGGTGCGGCAGCGACGATCACGAGGTTGATACGCGCCGCTGAACGATGCAGGGTGAACGGGAGCGGGTGCACAACACCGATCCAACGACGCCACCCGAGCGAGAAATGTCAATCGAGGTAGCGGGAGGCCGATGGTGCTCGGCAAATTGTCAGCCAGGTCACAAGTGCCGCAGTTTCACGCCATGGGAGTGCTCGCCGAGGCGAATCGCCTGGCTGCCCTAGGTCAGGACATTCTGCACCTTGAAGTGGGGGAGCCGGATGCCCGCGCCCCGGCAAAGGTGCGCGACGCGGCAACGGCGGCAATCGAGGCCGGCCGCACCGGGTACACCGAGGCGCTCGGGCTGCCGGAATTACGTCGCGCCATCGCCTCGCACTACCGTGACTTCTATGGCGTGGAAGTCGAGACGGGACGCGTCATTGTCACGACCGGCGCCTCAGGCGCGTTCATTCTCGTGTTCCTCGCGCTGTTCAATCCAGGTGACCGTGTAGCCCTCGCATCGCCGGGCTACCCGGCCTACCGAAGCATTTTGACGGCACTGGGAATCGACGTGGTTTCGATCCCCGGGCTTCACGAAAGTGCTTACCAGCCCGTGGTCGATCTTCTTCGGCCCGTGGCCGACGACCTGCAAGGCGTCGTCTTGGCCAGCCCCGCCAATCCGACCGGATCGGTGATGCCCGAGGCGGAACTGCGAAGGCTGGTCGCATTCTGTCGGGAACGGAACATTCGACTCGTCGCCGACGAGATCTACCACGGGATTACGTACGAACGTGCCTGCCCGACGGTGCTGGGCATTGATGACCAATCCGTCGTCGTGAACAGTTTCTCGAAATATTTCGCAATGACGGGGTGGCGCCTTGGCTGGGTGGTAGGGCCCGCGGAACTCATCGCTGCCGCCGAGCGCCTCGCCATGAACTTTTTCCTGTGCGCGCCCACGGTGGCTCAGGTGGGAGCCTGTGAAGTGTTCAATTGCTATGCGGAACTGGACTCCCATGTCGAGCGATATCGCGCCAACCGGGACAGTCTGCTTGATGGACTGTCGCGATCCGGCTTCGACAGGGTCGCAGCCGCTGATGGCGCGTTCTACCTGTACGTGGACGTGTCCGACTTTACGGATGACTCCTTCGAGTTCGCGCGCCAACTATTGCACAACCAAGGGATCGCGGTTGCCCCCGGGGTCGATTTCGACCGTGACCGGGGGCACCGGTTTGTCCGCTTGAGCTACGCCGGCGCCCCCGAAACCATCCAGTCGACCGTGGACCGGCTCAGCAGCTGGACTCCCCGCCAAACTGCGGGTCGATAATCAGGAGCGGCCCCGAAACGTCGTCCACCAGCGCCCGGTTCTCGGCCTCGCCTCGGCCTCGGATCGCACTTCTGAACTGCCGTTCAGCTCGCCGTCAGCCCGCGCCGTCGAGTCCGTTCGTGAGGACGGCCCGTGGCCGGCGAACGGGTCCTCGGGTCCGGCCGCCGCCGCCGCGTCGTCGGCCACTCGACCAGGGTCAACACGGAACGGGGCCGGCGCTCCGAAGGGATCATCGGACGCCGGGGAGGGTTCCGAAGGCACGTCCGCAACCATCGGCTCGTCGGCACCACCGAAAGGATGGGCCGGGGTCGTTGCGAAGGTGGACACCTGGGCTGAAAGATCCCGTTCCGAGACGCCAGCGGCAGCCCCGAACGGGTCCAGGTCTGGCGACGCCGATCCGACGTCGCCGGACTGTTCGAAGTCGGACGAATTCGCAGCGCTGACCGAGGCTTCGCTCATGTCGGCGTCCAATTCGTTGCGCCGTTCGGGCGCCTCGGACTCGCGTCGCTGGACACGCGAGCTCCGACGCCGGCTGCCCCCGCGCGATCCTCGTCGCGTGCGTCGGCCCGAACGGTCGCTCCGACCGGAGAGCGTGTCCGGCTGCTCCTCGAACGGAGAATCCGCGTAGCCTTCTGCGTCGGCGACATCGGCAAAGACGTCCGGTTCCTTGGATCTGCCATCGGAGTCCGCTGGCCCGCCGTCGTCCGGCACCGACTCAACAAAGTCCTCCGCAGCGTCGCGGCGGCCCTCGACGGGGTCCCGCCTGGACGACGAGCGTCGCGGCCGCCTCTCCTCCGTCTTCTCACTGCGCTGCTCGTCGCGCCCGGCTGACCGTGCCCGGCGCCTCCGCCCCCTCGGTTCATCCGCAGCCTCGTCAGCGTGATCGTCTGCTGATTGCGGTCTCTCCCGTTTCCGGCTGGCACGGGAGCCTTCTTCGAACAGCTCCGCAGGCTCACTGCGTGGTGTGGCTTGAGCGCGCCGCCGCCGAAGACGTGGTTCTTCGGGGAACTCGTCGTCGTGCTCGCTGTCAGTCGACGTCCGTGAGCGTCTTCCTCGCGCGCGGGGCGTGTCGGCCGCATCGTGATCACCATCCTGACGCATTTGCGTGCGGGACCTCCGCCGCCGCGAACGGCTGTCCCTGATCAGGTCGTCATCTTCGTCGGCGTCACGTTCCGCGTATCGAGAACCCTGATCGGAACGGCGGCGTTCCTCGTCGACGTCGTAGTCGTCATCGTCGACCGGTCGGGACCAGCGTTCACGACGGGTTCGTTCTTCATCGGCCATGTCGTCGACCTGGTCACGTTCGACGGTCCGGCCGCGACGGCCTCGGGTCCGGCGTCGCCCTTCCGTGTCGTCGTACCCGTTCGGAGAACTCGCTCGGGCGCGTCGCGCCCTGGGCCGGCGCTCCTCGTCGCCGTCCTCATCGTATTCGTCGCGAACAGCGGGCGCCGACCGCCGACGTTCGGAGAAACCCTCCTCGGTGGCATCGTCGAAATCAGCGCGGCCGGCCGGGCGCCGGCGTCCATTGCGGGCACCGCGCCTATCGTCGTCACCGCGTTGGGCTGACGCCCTGCCATTGCGGCTCCGAAGACGCCGCTCTTCTTCCCCGTCCTGGCTGCTGTCGTCTGCATGAGCCGAACGGGCCCGCCTGGACCGTGCCGGGCGCTCGTCCGCGCCGTCCTCATCCCGGGCTGATGCCCGGCTGCGCGCCCCGCGGCGGCTCCGCTCACCGTGCTTGATGGTGCCGGAGTCCAACTCGTTCGCTTGCGTCGGATTGAGCGACACGCTGGCACCGTCAGCGCGGACGACCTCGAGCCGGTAATTGTCGGCCAGCGGTTCGGCCGTCGCCTGGATCTCGATCCGGACCTCAAACTGCGTCTCGAGTTGGTGCACCGACCGCCACATGGTTTCGGACAGGTACTGTGCGCAGGCGGGGGGAACCGACACGCGGAACCGGCAGCCTCGGTGGTTCGCGACCTCGCATTCCAGCGCGCGAATCACCATCAGCGCGTGCGCCTCCGGCCGGTAGATCCAGCCGTGGCCATGGCAGTTGGCACAGGGCTCGTGCTGGGTGTCGTGGATGCTGGCCCGGAGCCGCTGGCGCGACATTTCAATCAGGCCAAACTCCGACATTCGACCGACATGGGTGCGGGCGCGATCGTGCTTCAGGGCTTCCTTCAGGCGCTGCTCAACCTGCTCGTTGTTGCGCCGTCGCTCCATGCCGATGAAGTCGATGACGATGAGCCCGGCGAGATCCCGCAGCCGGAACTGTCGCGCCAGCTCATCCACCGCCTCAAGATTGGTCTTGAGTGCCGTTTCTTCGATGTGCCGCTCGCGGATTGCGCGTCCCGAGTTGATGTCGACGGTAACCAGTGCCTCCGTCTGGGCGATGACCATCGAGCCCCCGGATGGCAGCCGGACCTCCGGCCGATGGACATTGGCCAGCGGACGTTCAATGCCGTAGGAGTGGTAGAACGGGAGGTCGCCACGGTACAGCTTGACATGGCGAGCTTTCGACGGCGACAGAATCTTGGTGATTTCCTTGGCCCGTCTGTACGCTTCCTCGCCGGCGACCATGACCTCGGACACGTCGGACTGATACATGTCACGCACCGCACGCTTGACCAGGTCATTTTCGTGGTGAACTAGAGACGCGCCGACGGAGTTGAGGGTCTTTTCCCGGATGTCGGACCAGAGCGAGACGACGTAATCGAAGTCACGGCGGATCTCCGCGCGGGTGCGGCCCTTGGCCACGGTGCGAAGTATCACCGACATGCCTTCCGCCACCTCAAGGTCCTTTACGACCTTTCGAAGGCGCTTGCGGTCGTCGGGGCTCCCGATCTTGCGGCTGACGCCGCCGCCGTGGGCGGTGTTGGGCATGAGCACCGTGTACCGGCCGGGCAGCGAGATGTAGCTGGAAAACACGGCGCCCTTGCTGCCGCGTTGTTCCTTTGTGGCCTGGACCAGGATGAGCTGTCCGTTGCGAATGACCTCCTGGATCCGGTAGTTCCGATACAGTTCGGCCCGGCGCTGCTTTTCCGACCGTCGCCGGCTCAGGCGGCGCCGAGGCCGCTCGCTGCGGTTGTCCCCTTCGGCAACTTGATCTTCGTCTTCCTCGCCGGAGTCCGCGGACAGTTCCTCTCCCGTGTCCGCGGCGTCGATGTCCTCCGGGCCATCGTCATCCAATTCTTCGGCCTCAGCTTCCTGGCGCGCGAGTTCGCTGTCGCGAGCGACGATCGCCTCTCGGTCGGCGACGGGAATCTGAAAATAATCGGGGTGGATTTCCGTGAAGCTCAGAAAACCGTGCTTCTCGTGTCCATAGTCGACAAAGGCCGCTTGCAGCGACGCCTCAACGCGAACCACCTTGGCGAGGTAGATGTTGCCCCTGATCTGCGGGCGTGAGGCGAGTGCTACATCGTACTCCTCTAGTTGGGCCCCATCAGCAACGACGACACGCGTCTCTTCGGGGCGTGCCGCGTCGATTAGCATTCGTTTTGGCATGAAAACTCCAGGTCGGCGCGTAAACCCCGGCATTGCGAGCAGGGGCAGCAGCCGCGAAATGTCGTGAATCCGGGCCAGTCAGATCTGGCCGGTACTCGTTGAGCGATTTGCCGATGTCCATGGTGCCCCCGCCGCTCAAATTCGGTTCGGCGGGGCAGCGCATCGTGTTTGCGATATGACTTGGCACGAGCTAGGACATTGAAGGCCGGCGACCGGCGTTGCGAGGGCCGCCTTTAGGTAAATTCTTTCGGAGCAGCGCCCGGCGCCACGTAGTCGCGCGATCTTGGCACTGTCTGCTATTCACTTGGAGTATCGCAGGTTTCGCGGTTTTTCGCAAGCTTGATATTGAGACGGGGCCCTTGCGTTGGAACATACCAGCCATGCAACAACACATGTTCTCATATGATCCTGCGTAATCATGTGCTGTCCGCCGGTCGGGCACGGCTGCGTGCGTGTGCGGCCACTGTCGGGTTCGGGATCCTCATCGGGATAGCGCCCGCGGGCGCTGCGGCGGACGCGACGGTGAACAACGTTCGGATCGGCGCGCCGGAGGGCGGGCGCACGGACGCCGAGGCCGTGACACGGGTTGTCGTCGACTTGTCGGCACCCGCTCCATACGAAGCCTTCGTACTTCAGGAGCCGGATCGCCTCGTGGTCGACGTGTCGGCCGGCCTCGGCGAACTGGGCCGGGTTTCGGCCGCCGGCGCCGTGCAGCGCATTCGAGTCGGCCGCCGCGAGGCGCAGGTTACGCGCCTGGTATTCGATACCGCGGGCGCCGTTCGCTTGCACCGGCATTTCAAGCTTCCGCCGGACGGTGGCCGGCCGGACCGGATTGTTCTGGATCTAAAAGGGGGGCTGGCGGAACCCCGCGCGCGCAACACGCCGTTCACGGTCATCATCGATGCGGGGCACGGCGGCAAGGACCCGGGTGCGCTACGGGGGTCCCTGCGAGAAAAGGACCTGACGCTGGCGGCCGCCAAGGGGTTGCGGGAGATCCTCCGGAAGCGCAAATACAAGGTGGTTCTCACCCGTGATACCGACGTGTACATCCCGCTTCGCAAACGGGTCGAAATTTCCGTCCAAGCGAAGGGTGACCTGTTCGTGTCGCTGCACGCAGATGCCGTCAAGCGACCCGGAACCCGCGGCCTCAGTGCGTACACGCTGTCCGACAAGGCGTCGGACCGACTGGCCGAAACCCTGGCCAGGGATGCAAACGCAGTCGACGCGGTGCTGGACGTGGCCAATCTGCAAACGTACGACCGACAAGTTCAAAGCGCGATGATGGACCTCACCCGTACCGGGGCCCGCAATCTCTCGGCGCAGTTTGCCGAGTCGCTGGTCGCATCTCTCGGTGAGCGCGGAATTCGGCTCCTCCGGCGGCCGCACCGGCAGGCAAACTTCGCCGTGCTACGGGGATTTCATATTCCGTCCGTGCTGATCGAAATGGGCTTCGTCTCCAACGCGCAGGATGCGAAGCTCCTGGCCAACGCCAACTACCGACGCCAGTTGATGACCGCCATCGCGGACTACGTGGATCACTATTTCAAGACGCGAGGATTCTGAATCGCCTGCACGAATCCCGGTCCGACGGCCGGCACGCTTCGTCTTGCCGGAATTGGCGTCGCGCCGGCCCGGATTCGCCAGCGCCGGTCCGAGAATGATTCGGGCCTGGCCAGCCTGCTGCTGGTCCGGGAACGGATCTTCCCCGCATGTGCATCGGCGCGGCGTCGCCGGAAAGCCAGGTCAGGCGGCGGCTTCGGCTGCCTGAAAACGCCACACGTTGCGTTGCAACACGGTCCCGCATCACGACCGCCGACGACAACGGGCCTGGATCGGACCGGGGCGGAGAGGCGCGTCCGCCCCACGCGCGCGAGCGCTGCGAAGCAGGTCGCTTCCAGACCCGGAACGACAGCTTCGGGCAACGGTAACCGGCGCGGTATCGACCGCATCAAGGACGCGAAGCGTGGCGGCAGCTGCGGATTGACGAACGGGGACGGACGGCCTGTCCGGCGCGGCATCAAGCCTGATGTGTTCTTCCCGGGCCTTCGCCTGTGCCCGCGTATCGCCGGGATACGGTTGCGGCGTGGCGCACGGTTGCCCGTGAAGGTGTTCCCGGTGAAGCCGCAACAGTACTTGGAGCAGCAGATCCCGGCGGGCTAGCCTGGCGTCTCTTCCCAGTAGGGTGCCGGGCTGAAACGCTCCACCAGGAAGTCGACGAACGCGCGAACCTTGCTGGAGAGATGCCGGTTGGCGGGGTAAAGCGCATAGATGGATGTGTCGAGCGCCGAGGGGGAGGCCCGGTAACGGCCGAGAATCTGAACCAGTCGCCCCGACTGAACTTCGTGACCGACCAACCAGGACGGCAGCAGCACGATCCCGAGCCCGCCCAGCGCCGCAGCGTGCAGCGCTTCGGTGTTGTTGGTGCGCAGACTGCCGGTGACACGCACTTCGACGGGTCCGTCAGGCCCCTCCAGGTGCCAGTTCACACTCCCCTGGTGGCGGGTGTAGACGAGACAGTTGTGGGCGCACAGATCGGCAGGTCGATCTGGTGTTCCGGCGCCGGCGAGATAATCGGGGCTGGCGCACAGGATTCGGCGGTTGGCGGCCAGCCGACGCGCGATCAGGCTCGAATCTTCAAGTTCGCCCACGCGTACTGCGACATCCGCGCCGACCTCGAGCAGGTCGACGAAATTGTCGGTCAGGGTGAGCTCGATCCGTACCTCGGGAAAGCGGGCCAGGAACGCCGGCGTCGCGGGCACGATGTGGCGGGTTCCGAAGGCGATGGGTGCGTTGACATGGAGAACACCGCGCGGCGCCCGCTCAAGATCGGAAACTGCGGTCGTCGCTTCGTCGAGGTCCGCCAGAATGTGCGCAACCCGTTGGTGATAGAGCTGTCCGGCCTCGGTGAGGCTGAGTTTCCGAGTCGTGCGAAGCAGCAGCTGGGCACCGACACTGTCCTCCAGCGCGGTGATCTGGCGCGATATCGAGGAAGGGGCGACACCGAGGTTTCGGCCGGCGGCGGAGAAGCCTCCGGCCTCGACGGTCGCAGTGAAGCAGCGGAGGGCGTTCAGCGTCGGCATGTTCTTTGCGGTTTATGCAACAATGTTGTGCCTCAGGGACGGATTGTTATTAGCCAAAGCATGCCTAACTTGTTCCGCAACGCAACCCGAAACCGGAGTGAGACCCATGTTCGCGTCATCCCGCATCCCATCGCCGTCCGACGTCGAGCAGGCAGTGGCCCGTGCCCACCACCTGCGAAGCCAGGCCTTCGCCGATGCATTTGCCTGGCTCGGAAGTTCTGTCGCTGCTGCCTTGGCGAAGCTGCGCCCGGCACCCGCCCGACGGTTCCGGGCGGCCTGAGCCGCGGTCGCGCGGCTCTCGTTGTTCCCCGCCGTGCCGGGGGCCATCCCGGCCGCCTACCGTGCCAACGGGTACGGCAGCACGAGGGTGCATACTGCGACGATTGCTGTGGCGGCTGACGACGTTGCCCGGCGGCCTCGAGGCGGCCTGGTGACCCCTAGGGGAATCGAACCCCTGTTTCCGCCGTGAGAGGGCGGCGTCCTGGACCGCTAGACGAAGGGGCCCCGCGTGTTTTCCGACGCGTGCAGGACAGTACCGCGTTGGCACCATCCTGTTTCGCCTCGGCCGCGCTCGGCTACCAGCGATGGAAGTCGGAGATGGCGAGTGTGCCAACGAAGCGGTGCTGACGCAACAAATCCGGGGCGGGCAATCTGCGCGCCGCGCACGTTCGGGTGAATGCACCGCGGGGAGATGGCCGACGCCGTGAAGGCTGAACTGGCGCCGGCACGGACCAGAACTGCTGCGCGCCGTTGTCTTCCGGGCGCCGCGCCCCCCCCCCCCGGATCCGGAGCCTCGCGCCCTTCGGTAGGAGCATTCGGCCGCGCCGGCAACCATGGTACCGTGTGGCGGTGCAGCACGGTTCGTGACTGACCTCTGCACCGTGATCTTCTCCTTGCGTCTCGCGCCCCGTCGTCAAGAGTCCTGAGATGCCCTGGAGCGGCCGCTCGATTCCACGTCGGATTTCGGAAAGCCGCGTGCTCCGCGCGGCTTCGGCGATGCTGGCCGGCGCGGCTTCGGCGGCGGCGTTCGCGCCGGTTCACGCCGTGCCGGTGCTATGGGTGTCGTTTCCGGTACTGGCCTGGCTGATCAGCACCGGCGGGCTTCGCCGGGCCTTCTGGACCGGTTGGGCCTTCGGTTTCGGTCAGTTCGCGGCAGGGCTCTACTGGATCGGCGCCTCGTTCGTGTACACGGGGCAGTTCGGCTGGATCGCCGGCGGCATCGGCGTCGCGGGACTGTCGGCAGGGCTCGCGGTGTTTTCGGCATCCGCCGCGTTCGTGGCCCGGACGTTCGACACGCTGCCCCGTCGACTGATCGCCCTCGGCGCGGCGTGGGTCCTTGCCGAAGGCCTCCGAAGCTGGCTGTTGACCGGTTTCCCGTGGAATCTCACCGGCCAGGTCTGGGCCTTTTCCGTCGAAACCCTGCAGCCGGCGGCGTGGATCGGCACGCACGGTCTCGGCGCCGCGACCGTGTTCGCGGCGCTGGCGCCTGCCGCCTTGGCCAGCCGGCGGCTACGGTTGGGGCTGCTGCTGCCCGCCCCGTTGGCGGCCGTGCTCTTTCTCGGTCTCCTGCGGGACAACGTCCGGACCCTCGATCTGGGCGAGGGGCCCGTGGTACGGATCGTCCAGGGCAACGTTCCGCAGGCCGCCCGACTCGATGCGGGCCGGTTCGACGACAACCTGCGGCAGTACGTTGTCACTTCGCTGACGACGCCGGCGGACCCACCGCCGAAGCTGGTGATCTGGCCGGAGGCCGTCGTGCCGTTCGATCCGACCGGGCGGGAGGATATTCGGCGGCATGTTCGCGATGTCCAGGCGGCGATCCCCGGCGAGGTCCGGCTCGCTACCGGCGGCTTTCGGATCCGTCCCGCCGATGGCGCAATCTTCAACAGTCTGTTCTTCCTGGCTCCCGACGGCCAGGTGGAGGCGTACTATGACAAGGCGCACCTCGTACCATTCGGAGAGTTTCTCCCGCTTGCAGGATGGCTGCCCGACGTTCTGCAACCGGTGACAGGACGCGGGATGCAGGCCGCCGCGGGGCGCGCCCGCGTGTCCATTCCGGGGTTCCCGCTGGTGGCACCCGCGATCTGCTACGAGATCATCTTTCCCACGTCGACGGGAGGACCGGAGCGGCCGGCTTGGTTGCTGAATGTGACCAACGATGCGTGGTTCGGGCGCACCTCGGGACCGTTTCAGCACTTTGCCCAGGCCCGCCTCCGGGCGGTCGAGGAGGGCCTGCCGGTCATCCGGGCCGCGAACACCGGTATCTCCGCCGTGATCGACGCGCGTGGCCGCGTGCTTGCCCGGCTGGCACTGGGTCAGCGAGGCGTGATCGACCACGCCCTGCCGGTGCCCGAGAAGCCGCCACTGCACGCAAGGATGGGTGACGTACCGCTGTTCGGGGCGCTGTTTGCGCTCCTGGTGCTCATGCTGGCGACCATCCGTCAGAAGTCGGCCGTCGACGATGCCGCCAAGGATTGACCTCGGCGGCAATCCGTACCATGACTAGTCCATGACGACTTCCGCTCCAGTCGCCGACCCGGTTCGTGAAGCCGCTGCGTGGATCGCACGCCACCGCCTGGAGCGTCACCCCCTCGCTGCCCTCCCCGAGCGCCTCAGGCCGCGCGACGAGACGGCGGCCTATGCCGTTCAGCATGCACTGCACCAGGAACTCACGGCTGCGGGGTTCGGCCAGCGGGCGGGTTGGAAGATCGGATGCACCAACGCCCAGATGCAGCGCTACCTGGGGATCGGTCATCCCGCGGGCGGCGGGGTCATGGCCGCCAACGTCCATCACGGGGCCGGCCATTTCCGCCATGCCGATTTCATCCGGCCCGGTGTCGAGGTCGAGATTGCCGTCCGGCTCGGCACCACGCTTCATGCCGTTGACGGGCCCTTCCGAGGCGAAGACATGGTCGAGGCGGTCGACGAGATCATGCCGGCGATCGAGATCGTGGACGATCGCTACGTGGACCGGGCCGAGCTGGATACACCGACCCTGATCGCCGACGATTTCTTCGACGCTGCCGCGGTGCTGGGCGCGGCGCGGAGACTGACCGCGGAGTTCGACCTGGCGGGTCTCGCAGGAGAAGTGCGTGTCAACGGGGAGACGTGCTCCGTGGGACGCGGCAGCGACATCCTGGGGCATCCGTTCAACGCCCTGGCCTGGCTCGCTTCCCACGCCTCGGCCTGTGGCGGCACGCTGCGGGCGGGCGAGTTCGTCCTGTTGGGCAGCGTGACCGCTATTCAGTGGGTTGAGCGCGGGGCCGAGGTGGAAGGAGTGTTCGACGGGCTGGGAGCTGCGTGTGCCACTATCGGTTGATCCCAACGACGCAGCGTTGTTCCGGCGCACCTCCGGACTAAAGCCCGAGCACCAGGCCCCGCCGAGCCGCTGGCGAAGGTGGACGCGCAGGCTCGCGGTGGGCTTCGGATTGGCCGGCCTGCTGGGGGTGGCCGTCGGCATCGTCGCGGTGATCGTCGTGCTCAGCCGCTTCGGGCAGGGCCTGCCCGAGTACCGGCAGCTCATGGACTACGAGCCGGCGGAAACGTCGCGCACCTACGCTGCCGACGGTCAGCCACTTGGCCGCTACGCGGAGCAGGACCGGCAGTTCGTCCCGATCCGTTCCGTCCCGGAGCGGGTGGCCAATGCCTTCATCGCGGCGGAGGACAGGAACTTCTGGACGCATGCCGGGCTGGACTACGTCGGCATTGCGCGAGCCGTCGTCCAGAACGCCGGCCGCATCGCCGACGGCCGCCGCCTGATCGGTGCCTCGACCATCACCCAGCAGGTCGCGAAGACGTTCCTGCTGACGCGAACGGTGTCGATTGAACGGAAGGTGAAGGAAGCGCTGCTCGCTCTCCGCATGGAACGCGTGCTCAGCAAGGAACGCATCCTGGAGCTCTATCTCAACGAGATCTACCTCGGGCTCCGCTCGTACGGGGTGGCCGCCGCGGCGCGCAACTACTTCGACAAGTCCCTGGACGAGCTGTCCCTGGCGGAAACGGCGTACCTGGCGGCGCTGCCGAAAGGCCCCAACAACTACCACCCGGAACTGCGGCGCGAAGCGGCGCTCGAGCGGCGCGCCTATGTGCTGCGGCGGATGACCGAGGAAGGTTTCGTTACCGCCGAGGCCGCATCGACTGCCCGGGCAGAACCGCTCACGTCAGTGGCGCGTGAGGGTCGGGACGCACTGGTCGCAGCCCCGCATTTTGCCGAGGAAGTGCGACGATGGATCGCCGACTCGATGGGCGAGGAGGTGCTCTATCAGGGCGGTCTGACGGTGACGACCACGCTCGAGCCCACGCTGCAGCAGATTGCGACCGATGTGCTGCGGGACGGGCTGGAGGCGTACGACCGCCGGCACGGCTACCGGGGGCCGGAATGGACCATCGACGATCCGGAAGGAACGGACTGGGCCGGCCAACTGTCCGATCCGGACGCCCGGCCGGTATGGATTCCGCCCCACCTGGATCCCGCGGTGGTGCTGGAAGTCGATGGCCAGGGGGCCCGCGTCGGGCTGGCGGGCGGTGCCGTCGTGGACATGACACGGGCCGACATGGCCTGGGCGCTGGAAGGCGGCGAAGACGGGAATCCGGCCGAACTCCTGGAGCCGGGCGACGTGATGCTGGTGGAGATGCTGGGCAGCGACGGGGAGCAGCAGCCGGCGCTGCGGCAGCTTCCCGAGGTCGAAGGTGCGCTCGTGGCGCTCGATCCCCGGAATGGACGGGTGCTGGCGCTCGTCGGCGGGTACGGTGAGGGGGAGTTCGGGTTCAATCGGGCCACGCAGGCCAAGCGTCAACCCGGTTCGGCCTTCAAGCCCTTCATCTATCTGGCGGCCCTGGAAGACGGCCTGACGCCGGGAAGCCTCGTCCTCGACGCACCGCTGGTGATCGATCAGGGACCGCACCTGGAGGAATGGCGCCCCCAGAACTATGCAGCCGGTCGGTTCTATGGCCCGCGAACGCTCCGGGATGGCCTGGAGCGATCCCGGAACGTCATGACCATACGGCTGGCCAACACCTTGGGGGTGGAACGCGTGGTCGAGGTCGCCGAACGTTTCGGGCTCGGGTTGCCGCAGCCGTTTCTCGCCACAGCGCTGGGCACGACCGAGACCACGCCGCTGGCGCTCGCGTCAGCGTACGCGACGCTCCTGAACGGCGGCCGGCGGATCGAGCCGGCGTTCGTCGAACGCGTGCAGGACCGGCACGGGCGCACGATCCATCGCCGCGACATGCGGCGCTGTCCGGCGTGCGGCTTCGAATCGGAATTGCCGCCGGAGCTGCCGCCGCTCGGCATCCCCGTGGCTGACCCGGTCAACACGTTTCAGGTGACATGGATGCTGAAGGGAGTGGTCGAGGTCGGGACCGCGCGCCGCCTGGCGAACCTCGGCATGCCGCTGGCGGGCAAGACCGGGACCACGAACGACTTCCTCGATGCGTGGTTCGTGGGGTTCTCGCCGAACCTCGTCGTCTGCGTATTTGTCGGCTACGACCAGCCCAGGAACCTGGGTCGCGGAGAAAGCGGCGGCCGCGTGGCCGCGCCCATCTTCGGAGCCTTCATGGAGCGGGCGCTGGCCGAGGGGTCGGTATCGCCGTTCCGGATTCCGGACGGCGTCGACATGGTGCGGATCGACGCGGAGACCGGCCGGCGGCCGGCGCCGGATTCGCAACGGGTGATCTTCGAGGCGTTCGCGCGCGGCACCGGCCCGGAATCGGCCGGGGCCACGGTGCGCGGCTTCGAGGATGAGATCTACTGACGGCGACGGATGTCCGCAGGGCCCGGTCGGTCAGGCGTCATATCCCGGGTTGCAGCGATCCAGCAAGCGTTTCGATGCGCTGAAGAACTTGTCCGCCGTGCAGAGGCCCGATTCGGCTTCGCGCGCCACGTCCGCGGCGATCGCGGCAGCGTCCGAATCCGGCACCCGCTTGAGCGGCCTCCCGGTTGACATCGCCGCGACTTGCGCGGCGCATGCCCGCTCCAGGAAGTACAGGTCCTCCCAGGCGCGCGCGACCGTCCGGCCGGTCACGAGGACGCCGTGGTTTGCCATGAAGAGCACATTGCAGTCGCCGATCGCGTCGACGATCGGGGCGGCCTTGACTTCGTCCAGCACCACCCCGTCAAATTCATCCATGGTCGCAGTGCGGCCAAAGAACCGGCAGGCGTTCTGGTCGGCCATCTGCAACCCGCCGTCGTCAATCATGCAGAGCGCGAGCGCCGCGCGCATGTGCGTGTGCATCACGCAGGCGGCGTCCGGCCGCGCGCGGTGCACGGCCCCGTGAATCAGAAATGCGGTTGGCTCGGCAATGCCGTCCCCGTCGACGACGTTCCCGTCCCCGTCGACGACCAGCAACGCGCTGGCCGTGACCTCGGACCAGTGCATGCCGAACGGGATCAGCAGGTAGCGGTCTTCCTCGTCGGGCACGGCCAGGGTCAGGTGATTGCAGATGCCTTCCGACAGCCCGTAGTGGTCGGCCAGCCGATACGCGGCGGCCAGATCCACCCGGGCTGCCCGTTCGGTGTTGTGGGAACTCCGCATGACGGCTCCGGTGTCCTGATCAGAACGCGATCATTTGCCGAATCGTATCGCCGTCGTCAAGGCGATCGAATCCTTCATTGATCTTGTCGAGCGGCAGGTGGTCGCTGACCAGCCGGTCGATCGGCAGCCGGCCCGCCCGGAAGAGTTCGATGTAGGCGGGAATGTCGCGCCGCGGAATGCAGGATCCGAGATAGCTCCCCTTGACGGTCCGCTCCTCGGCGACGAGCTGCACGTGCGGCACGGCGATCTTCGCGTCCGGGGGCGGCAGGCCGCTGGTGGTCGTGGTGCCGCCGCGCCGGGTGATCGCGTAGGCGAGCTCCATCGCCTTGGCCGAACCCACGCACTCGAAGGCGTACTCGACGCCGCCCGCCGTCATCTCGCGGACGGTGTCGATGACGTCGGGGTCGCCGGCGTTCACGGCGTCATCGACCCCGATCTGGCGACCCGATTCGAGCTTGCTGTCGAGCAGGTCGAGACCGATGACCCGGCTGGCGCCTGCGGCGCGGGCACCGAGCACGGCCGCAAGGCCGGTCCCGCCGAGGCCGATCACGGCCACCACGGCGCCGGGGCGCACCTTCGCGGTATTGACGACCGCGCCCATGCCGGTAATCACGGCGCATCCGAACAGCGCCGCCTGGTCAAGGGGGAGATCGGGGTCGACGCGGACCAGTGAACGGGTGCTTGACACCGCGTACTCCGCGAAGCACGACACGCCGACCTGGTGGTTGATGGGTTCCCCGTTGAGCTTGATCCGCCGTTCCCCCGACAGCAGGGTCCCGGCCGCCGCCGCCTTGGCTCCCGGTTCGCACAGCGCCGGGCGCCCCTCGGCGCACGGCACGCAATGACCGCAGCTCGGGACGAACACGTACACCACGTGATCGCCCACGCGGAGCTCATCCACGCCGGGCCCGACCGCCTCGATGACTCCCGATCCCTCGTGGCCGAGCACCATGGGCAGGTCGCGCGGCCTGGACCCGTTCACGACCGACAGGTCGGAGTGGCACAGCCCGGCCGAGGCCATCCGGACCAGGACCTCGCCGGGGCCCGGGTCGAGAAGTTCGATCTCCTCGATCTTGACCGGTTTGGTCTCCGCGTAGGGACGCGGCTCCCCCATGCTGTGCAGGACGGCGGCGCGGCATTTCATGGGCAGGTCTCCTCAGGCCACGGGATGGATCGAATCAGAAGCGGACGGCGTCGCCGCCCTTGAGCGACAGCATGGAACGCGCTTCGTCCGGCGTGGCGGTCTCAAGCGACAGGCCCTCCAGAATCTTGCGCACGCGGGTGACCTGGGCGGCGTTGCTCTCGGCCAGCTGACCCGGGCCGTCCCACAACGAGTCTTCCAGTCCGACCCGAACGTTGCCGCCCTGCGCCGCGGCAAAGGCCGCCACCCGCATCTGCTGGGCGCCGGCACCCAGCACGGACCAGCGCCAAACGTCCCCGAACAACCGGTCGGCCGTCCGCTTCATGTGGGCGATGTCTTCTGGGTGGGTCCCGATGCCGCCGAAAATCCCGAACACGGTCTGGATGAACAGCGGCGGCTCGACGAGCCCTTCATCCAGGAAGTACGACAGGTTGTACAGGTGGCTCGTGTCGTAGCATTCGAACTCGAAGCGCGTCCCGTTCCCGCTGCAGGCGCGGAGAATGTTCTCGATGTCCTCGTAGCTGTTCTGGAACACGTTGCTGCGGCTGGATTCCAGGGCCTCGCGCTCCCACGCGTGCGCGAACGAGTCATAGCGCTTCAGCATCGGAAACAGGCCGAAATTCATCGAGCCCATGTTCAGCGACGCGACTTCCGGCGCGAACTCGACCGCCGGCCGCATGCGTTCCGCGACCGGCATGCGTGGCGCGCCCCCCGTCGTGATGTTCACGACGGCGTTGCAGCTCTGCTTGATCCTCGGGAGAAACTGGCGGAACACCTCCGGATCCTGCGTCGGACGCCCGTCGTCTGCCTGGCGGGCGTGGAGGTGAATGATCGAGGCGCCGGCCGCCGCCGCATCGATGGCCTGCGTCGCGATCTCGTCCGGCGTCACCGGGAGATGCGGCGACATCGACGGGGTGTGGATCGCGCCGGTCACCGCGCACGTCACGATGACCTTGCGCCGGGGGCGTCCCGGCGGTGCGGGTTCAGGGGGCGTGGGAGCGGACGTGGCCATGTTCGTGGTCTCCGTTCAGGTGTCGTGATCCAGCGCCTGCCGCAGCTTGTGGGCCACGAGCAACGCCAGTCGCCGATCACGCCATTGTGCGCGCTCGTCAAGCCGGTCGGCCGGCAGCTGTTTGCGCCGGTCGGTTTCCAGGCTTCGGGCGAGGTCGGCCTCCCAGGGCCGCGGCGGGCCGCCGTCGCGCGCCAGATCGAGGTACAGCTGGCCGTAGCGGGCGACGTAGTCGGCGATGCCGCCAGGCGCATTGAGGTCGATGGTTTCAAAGGGCCCATGAACGACCATCGCAGGCCCAACCCCGACTCCACTGCCGCGTCCACGTCAGCCACATCGGCGACCCCATCCTGGACCAGCCGAAAGGCTTCGTGCAGCAACGCACCCTGCAGGCGGTTCACGACGAACCCGGGCACTTCCTTCTTCAGGGTGACCGTTGCCTGCCCAACTCCCTCCATCAGCGCTCGGGTCCGCTCGACGACGGCAGGGTCGGTCCACGGCGCGGGCACGAGCTCGACCAGCGGGATGAGATGCGGGGGATTCAGGGGATGCGCGACGAGACAGCGGCTCCGCCCCGTCAGCGACTCCGAGAACAGCGAGGCCCGGATGCCCGACGTCGAACTGGCGAGGACGGTGTCTCGATCTGCCGCCGCATCGAGCTGGGCGAACACGGCCTGTTTCGTCGCAAGGACCTCGGGCGCGCATTCCTGCACGTGGGCCGCTCCGTCGAGCGCGGCCTCCAGCGTTGATGCGACTGCGATCCGCCCGAGCACGTCGGACGGCGGGTCCTCACCGGCCAGTCCGAGTTCCGCCAGTCCGTCCAGTTCACCCGCGATTCCGCGCACGGCCTTGTCGGCCTGGTCGGGCTGGGTGTCCCAGAGCCTGACCGAGCAGCCGGCCCTGGCAAACACGACTGCCCAGCCGCGCCCCACCAGGCCGCTGCCGACGACTGCGATCACGGGTCGTTCCGGCATGACTCAGAGCAGCATCTGCGTGTCGCCGTCAACGGCGATGATTTGTCCGGACACATTGCGGGCCAGCGGGGACATCAGGAACAGCGCCGTGTCCGCGATGTCCTGCGCCGTGACAAACCGGCCGAGCGAGATCGTCTCGTAGACCCGTTCCCGCAGCGCCTCCGGGGATTCGCCCCGGAGTTCGGCCTTGGCGGCAATCACCCGATCGATCCGCGGCCCCTCGACGTTGCCGGGCTGGATGGCGTTCACGCGAACCCCGACGTCGCCAAGTTCGCGTGCCAACGACTTGGTGAACCCGACGACGGCCCACTTGGCGGCGGCATACGGGGTCCGGCCCGCGAACCCGAACTTGCCGGCGAGCGACGAGAGGTTGACCACGGACCCGTCGCGGGACTCGCGCAGCGCCGGCACGGCTCCCCGGGTCACGTAGAACATCCCGTTCAGGTCCACGTCGATCGTGCGTTTCCAGTCGGCGGGGTCCAGGTCCTCGATCCGCCCGGTCGGGCCGCCGATGCCCGCGTTGTTCACCAGTCCGTCAAGTCCCTCCAGGCGGGCGATGCCGTCTGTCACCCACTCGAGTGCCTGGTCGGCGTCGGCGACATCGCAGCGCGCCATCGAGATGTCCGGATTGGCGGCGCGGAACGCCTTGCAAGCCGCCTCGTCGATGTCGCAGGCGTGCACGCGAGCACCGTGCCGGTGCAGCGTTTCGGCGATGACGCGGCCGATACCGGCAGCCGCGGCACTTACCAGAATGCGCTGGCCGGTCACGAGGGCGTTGGCGGGGGGCGGGTTCATGACGCGGGCTACTGTAGGCGAATTGCCCGGCGTTCGCTGGTCATCCGGGAATCTCCGCGCTGGGCCGGTAGTCCCGTGCGAACAGGTAGGCGAACGTCGCCAGCGCCAGGACAACGGCGATCATCAGGAAGGCAGTCGTATAGGCCTCCGGTGGGGCGCCCGACGCGGTGCCGCCCCGGCTGGACAGCACGAGGCCGGTCGTCCACTGCAGCACGAACACGCCGCCGAAATTGAAGAAATTCGTGAAGGTGAGCGCCCGGCCGACCAGCCTGACCGGGAACAGGGCGCGATAGTGGGCGAGCAGGAGGACGCTGAATGCGCCGACCAGCCCCAGCACCCCGAACAGCACGAGATTGAGCCACAGCGGTACCGGGGGGACCACGGCAATGACCGCGATCACCAGCGCGAGAGCGCAGCAGCCGCCGACCGCCGTCCATTTTCGGGTGTCGAACAGCCGGTCGGCACGGCCAAACAGGATGCAGCCCACGTTCCAGGCGGCTGCGGTGGCGAGCAGCACGTTCCCCCGGTCGATGTCGCCCAGCCCCTGCACGTCCTTCAGGTAGGGCGCCCCCCAGAGCCCGAGGATCGCCAGCAGGCCGCCGTACCCGACGAACGAAATCGGCAGCATGAACCACAGATCGCGCGTTGTGAGGATCTCCAGAAACCCCCGCAGCACGTTGTCCTCCTGGCTGCCGATCCGAGTCTTCTGAAATGGCGTGCCATCCGGCGTGTCGCGGACGGTCAGCCAGAAGACCATTGCCACCACGAGCGTGATGGCGCCCATGCCGATGAAGACACCCTGCCAGCCCACCCAGGCGGAGGCGGCTGCAAGCGGGGTGGTGGCGAGGATGCCGCCGAAGCCGCCGACTCCGAGGACCAGTCCGGCCATGGTCGCGAACCGGCGCGACGGCACCCACCGGGAGAACAGGACCAGTGATCCCATCAGTCCCACTGAGCATCCTGCTCCCATCAGGGCGCGCGCGGCCAGCAGGCCGGAAAATTCAGTGAAGGTGGCAAACAGGAATGCCCCCAGTGCCGCTCCCACCAGCACGAGGGAGGTGGTCTTGCGAGGCCCGTACCGGTCGAGCAGCACGCCGAGCGGCAACTGCGCGCATGCGAACGCGAGAAAGAAAATGCCTCCCAGGCGGCCGAGTTCCTCCGGCGTGAGCGACAGCCGGCTCATCAGGTCCGGCGCCAGCACGCCCACCGATGAGCGGTAGAACTGCGAGAGCAGGTACGCGGTGCACGCCAGCGTCACCAGTCGTGCCAGGCCGAGATTCATCGTTGCGGGCTCTCCGATCGATAGCCGCTGCGGGGGATCTCGGGGCCATCGGCGAGCCCGTCGCCGATCAACCCGACGGCGCATGCTAACCTATGGTGAGACGCGGTTAAGGGCTCTGCCATGCCAAAGGATGTACCGCGTCCCCCGTCGGACGCAGAAGCTGCCGGTCGGCGCCGCGACGGCCGTTCAAGGGATCAGGCGGGGCGCAAGGCGCAGGCCAAGCGTCCGCCCAAGATGGCGCGACCGACGTTCTCTCACAAACCTCGGGACGGCGACCGCAAGCCGCATCGTGGGTCCGGACCTCGTGCCTCCGGGGGCGCCGCCGGGTCCCGCGGCGATCGCGGCCGGCACGCTGAGGGGGCACCCGGTCGGGACAGGTCGAGCCGAGGCGATCGGGAGGTGCGCCGGGCCAAGGGTCCGCCCCGAGACGCCCCGGGCAAGCGGCCTGACATGGCACGGTCCCGGCCCAGGCGCGACGCCGGCGGCTTGGGCGGGCGAAGTACCGGTCCGCCGCGCCGCGCCGGCGACGCCGGGCCGTCCCGGCGTCCCCGGGGACACATGCAGCGAGCCGATGCACCTGGAGCCGGGCCAACCGCCCGCCCGCAGGATGCCGGGATTGCGGGCGGCGGGCGCTTGCAGACCGGCGGGCAAGCGGCCGCCAATCCACCAGCACCCAGCGCCGCACGAACCGGGGATGACAAGGATCGCCGTCGCCCCGAGCTCGCCCGGCGGCGGGACGATGGCAGTCGGCAGACTGACGCTGGCCGCCCGGCGCGCCGGTCGCCCGGCGCGGCGAATGCGGCAAGGAATGCCGCCCGTCGGACCGACCGGGACACGAGGCAACCGCGAAGTTCGCCCGGCGGCGGGACGATGGCAGTCGGCAGACTGACGCTGGCCGCCCGCGCCGGTCGCCCGGCGCTCGAATGCAGCAAGGCCCGCTGGACCGATCGGGACGCGAGGCGACCGCGAAGTTCGCCCGGCGACCGGCACGAACACCTGGATCCCGCGCCGGCCGGCCGGATGGTCGCCGCCATGGTCAGAAGCCCGGCTCATCCGGGGATCCGAAGCAGTTGCTGCGGGCTCGGCAGGCCGCAGCGGCAGTACTGTCGTCAGTGCTGTTTCGGAATGTGGCGCTGCAGGAGGCGCTTGGCGCATCGACTTTGCTGCCCGGTCTCGACGACCGCGATCGGGCGTTTGCTCGCGCGCTGATCACGACCGCGTTGCGCCGCCGCGGCCAGATCGACGCCACCATTGCAGAGTTTCTGGAACGTCCGCTGCCGCCGGCCGCCCGGCATGCCTGGCTGCTGCTCCTGCTCGGCGCCGCTCAGCTCCTGTTTCTTCGGGTTCCTGCCTACGCTGCGGTGTCCACCTCGATGGAGCTGCTGATCCGCGGCCCGGGCAGGTCGTGGCGCGGTCTCGTCAACGCCGTCCTGCGCGGCATCGCCGACCGCGGCGCGACGATCTGCCAGGGCCAGGATGCCGGGCGCCTGAACACTCCGGACTGGCTGTGGCAGTCGTGGCTGCGCGCTTACGGGCCGGACACGACTGCCCAAATCGCCGACGCGCACCTGCGGGAACCCATCCTTGATGTGTGCCCGAAGACGGACCCGGCAACGTGGGCGGCAAAGCTCGATGGAACCGTGGTGCTGGACAGCGGCGTCCGGGTAACGGCGTCCGGCGATGTCGCCGCGCTGACGGGGTTCCGGGAGGGCGCGTGGTGGGTGCAGGACGCAGCGGCGCAGCTTCCCGTCCGCCTGCTGGGGGACATCGACGGGCGGGACGTCGCCGATCTGTGTGCCGCACCGGGCGGCAAGACCCTGCAGATGGCCGCGCGCGGGGCCCGGGTGACGGCGCTGGACGTCTCCGAAGCGAGGATGCGGCGCGTAGCAGCCAACCTCGCCCGCACGCGGCTGGCGGCCGAGACGGTGGTCGCGGACGCGACCAGCTGGGAGAGCGAGCGTAGGTTCGATGCCGTCCTCGTCGACGCGCCATGTACGGCCACCGGGACGATCCGCCGCCGGCCCGACATTCTCTGGCAGCGCACGGCCAGCGACTTCCGGGCCCTCAACGCGTTGCAGGACAGGTTGCTCGACCGCGCCCTCCAGCTGGTTCGTCCGGGCGGGCTGGTGGTCTACACCGTGTGCTCGCTGGAACGCGAGGAGGGTGAGAACCGCGTGCAAGGTCTCCTGGGCCGCAACCAGGCGGCTGAACTGGCGGCGGTCGAGGCCGCGACCGAGGGCCTTCCGGACACGTTTGTGACCGACGACGGGTACCTGCGGACGCTGCCCTGCCACCTGGCCGACGCTGGCGGCGTGGACGGGTTCTTCGCCGCCCGCATTCGCCGCCGAGAATGACGGACCGGGCAGAATCCGGTCCTGATTCGAGTACGATTGCGATTCGGTCGAGCGCGTGCTGCGAGGTGCCTTTGTCCACTGGTCCGGTTTCCCGTCCCTCGGGTCGCGCCGCCGACGCCTTGCGTCCGATCGTGCTGGAGCCCGGTGTGTCCAAGTACGCGGAAGGCTCCTGCCTGGCGAAATTTGGGGATACGCACGTCCTGTGCACCGCGTCGGTTGAGGAGCGAGTGCCGCCATGGCTGCGCGGCCAGAATCGGGGCTGGGTGACCGCCGAGTACGGCATGCTCCCGCGGTCCACGCTGACTCGTACCGACCGCGAGGCGGCACGGGGCCGGCAGACCGGCCGGACGCAGGAAATCCAGCGATTGATCGGCAGGTGTCTTCGGGCCGTCGTCGACCTCACGGCCCTCGGGCCACGGCAGATCCGAATCGACTGCGATGTCGTGCAAGCCGACGGCGGCACCCGCACGGCTGCCGTGACGGGGAGCTGGGTGGCGTTGCGCCAGGCGATCGCGGGCCTCGGGGACCGCCTGGAGGAGGGGGTGGCGCCGCTGACCGGCCAGGTCGCCGCCGTCAGTGCGGGCATCTGGAAGGACCAGGTCGTCCTCGATCTTGATTACGCTGAAGACCAGTACGCCGACGCCGATGCGAACTTCGTGTTCTCCGCCGACGGCGGCATCGTCGAGGTTCAGGGAACGGCCGAGGGTGCGCCGTTCAGCATGGAGGCGTTCCAGACGATGCTGGGGTTCGCGCGCGGGGGAGCGGAAGAGTTGTTCGCGGCGCAACGTGCTGCACTTGGAAAGTGAAGCCGGAAGCGCCGCGCCAGTGGTCAGGCGGGGACCTCGTCGTGGCGACGGGAAATCCCGGCAAGGCGGTCGAGATTGCCGATCTGCTCGCTCCGTTCGATGTGGACGTGCGCCGGCTCGGAGAGTTCACCGATGTGCTGCCCGATGAAACGGGCACAACGTTCGCGGCCAACGCGATCATCAAAGCCGCGGCGGCCGCGGCGGCTGCGGATCTGCCTGCGCTCGCCGACGACAGCGGCCTCGCCGTGGCGGCGCTGGATGGCGCCCCGGGCATCCATTCGGCGCGGTGGGCCGAGGAGGCAGGCGGGTTTCCCGAGGCCATGGCGCTGCTGGAAGAGCGCCTCCGGGGGAACCCCGACCGCCGCGCGGCGTTCCACTGCGCCCTCGCCCTCGCTTGGCCGGATGGGGTGACCCGAACGGTCGAGGGAATCGTCGAGGGCAACCTGGTCTTCCCGCCGCGCGGCGGCTTTGGCTTCGGTTACGATCCGATCTTCGTCCCCACCGGCGACGACCGCACGTTCGGGGAAATGGATCCGGCTGAAAAGTCCGGGCGCAGTCATCGGGCAGACGCGTTTCGGAAGCTGGTCGCGGCGTGCTTTCGGACCTAGCCCGGCCCATCGCGCTCTACGTGCACTGGCCGTATTGCCGATCGCGCTGTCCCTATTGCGACTTCAACGCGCATGTCCCGCGCAATCGGGTGGATGGCGACCGCTGGCTGCGGGCGTACGAGGCCGAGATCCGGCACAGTCGCCGCCTGGTCGGACCCGGGACGCTGGTGAGCGTGTTCTTCGGCGGCGGGACGCCCTCGCTGATGCCCCCGGAGGTCACGCATGGGGTGCTGGCGGCCGCGTCGACCGCCTGGCCGTTGGCGGCAGCTGCCGAGATCACGCTCGAGGCCAATCCGAACTCCGTCGAGGTGGGACGGTTCGAGGCGTTCCGCGATGCCGGCGTGAACCGTGTCTCGATCGGCGTGCAGTCACTGGACGACGACGCGCTGCGACAGCTGGGCCGGGGCCACACGGCAGCCGAAGCCCGGCGTGCCGTGGAGACGGCCGGGGCGACCTTTCCGCGGTTCTCGTTCGATCTCATTTACGGGCGCCCCGGCCACGATGCATCGTCTTGGCGGACGGAGCTCGGTGGCGCCCTTGCGCTGGCGGGCGATCACCTTTCCTGTTACCAGCTGACCATCGAGCGGGGCACGCCGTTTCATGCGCTGGCCGCGGCGGGTCGACTGCGCCTCCCGGAAGAACCGGTGCTGGCGGAGTTGTTCGACATCACCTCCGATACCCTGGCTGCGGCCGGATTGCCGCGCTACGAGGTGTCGAATCATGCTCGGCCAGGGGCCGAGTCCCGGCACAATCTCACGTACTGGCGCTACGGCGACTACGTCGGCGTCGGCCCGGGCGCGCACGGGCGGGTGCGGACCGGGTCCGGCGTGGGCGGACACGCCAGGATCCGGAAACCGGAGGCCTGGTTGCGGGCCGTTGAAGCGCGCGGACACGGCACGGAAGCCACCGAATGCATCCCGGCTGCGACCGCAGGCCGTGAGATGCTGATGATGGGTCTGCGCATGGTCGAAGGGGTCAGCCGAGCTGCGTTCTCCGAACGAACCTCGCTGTCGCTTGATCAGGCGCTCCGGCCGGTGGCGCTTCAGCGGGCACAGGATGCCGGGCTGATGCACGCCGACCGGGATGGCGTCCGGGTCACGCCAGCCGGAATTCGGGTCCTGGATGCCTTGATCGGGGACGTCGTCGCCTGAGCTCAGCCCTGCGGTGTCGGTGTGAACCGGGCCGGGGCCCGCTCCAGCAGCGAGTAACCCTCACGCCTGACCTCGTACACGTTGAGGCCGCGCTCCACCGCCCCGTCGGTCAGGAGCCGGAAGGCGCCGAGCAGTCCCCGGAATCCTTGCGGTGTCTGCAGTCTGGCGATCCGGGCGTCGGGATCGATACTCGCCAGATTCGCAGCGACGGCCGATGCGTCGTACGCCAGGGCGGCGGTGCGCGATGGCGATGTCCCGTAGATGCGCTGGAATCGTTCCGCGAATTGCCGGAAGGCTTCTTCGGACAGATCTGCGAACCGCCCGCCCTCGAGGGCAGGCTCGCCCTGAAGGTCGGAGGTGCGCCAGCTCGAGAGGCCCAGGTAGCGAACCTGGTCCGGCGCGACATCCCGGTAGGCCAGTTCGGCCGCGATGGCCCTGAGCGCGTTCCCGCGGGCGGCAATCAGGATCGCATCACCGGGCCGGCTGGCCGAGCCCCTGACCGTATCGACGAACTGCTGCGCGACGTCACTCGGCTCGCTGTCGTCGTGGTAGCGGATGAGACCGGATCGGTTCCGGGGTGGTACCGCCAGCTGGTATGCCTCGGCCACGGCATCACCGTAGTCCGATTCGGGAGCGATCAGGCCGACCCGTTGACCCGGCTCCTCGATCGCATGCCCGAGAATTCGGTGTACCTCCCCCCGCGGGTGCACGCCGAGCATCCATGCTTCGCGGTCGGCGACGGAGATGTCGTTGCTGAGCGCCAGGACCGGAATTCCGCGATCCACGGCTTCCGGGACGACCGCTCCGGTGGTCCATCCGAAGAGGGGGCCGATGACGAGGCTCGCTCCTTCGGCAGCCAGCTCGAGAAATGCCGTGCGCGCGGTCTCGGCGTCATTCGCGGTATCCCTGGGAAGCAGCTCGACACGCTCGGCGCCAACCTCGAACAGGGCCATTTCCACCGCCTGGAACAACTCGCGTCCGGTCGCGGCGTAGGCACCGGACAGCGGGAGCAGTACCCCGACCCGCAACACGGCGTCCCGAGCGATGGGTCCGGGGGCGACATCCTGCGGCGGCGCTCCCGCTCCTGTGGAGGTCGCCGACGCATCCTCGTCGGCAGGTGGAATGCCCGCCACCTGGAAGGCATCAGGGGTTGCAGCGTCCGACTCGCCGAGGTCCGCCGTCGGCTCTTCCGGCGCGCCGCCGCCCTGCTCCCTCTCGGCCGGTTCCGGGACTTCCTGAACGGCCGAGCTCACCGCCGGTTCGACCGGCGCGGGTTCGCCGTCCGATGAAGGCCCGCACGCGCTCACGCAACCGGCAACCATCAACAGGGATGCTGCGGCGGGCCCGATGCGTCGATGCATGAAGCCCGGGATCGCA
This sequence comes from Alphaproteobacteria bacterium, assembly GCA_965116745.1. Lineage (GTDB taxonomy): Bacteria > Pseudomonadota > Alphaproteobacteria > TMED109 > TMED109 > VXPW01. The sequence continues at coordinate 213,815 of OZ220701.1, forward strand.
GCTGCCGGGAGACGCCGCTGACGTGCGCGTGGCAGGCCGATCAGCCGCGGCCATCCCGCCCGGCCCGCAGGCGCGCGCAGGGCGTGGAACGACTTGTCTGGAGAACGATTGCCTTGCACGCTGCAAGTATATCGCCCGAAGGAATCGCCCGGAGCTTTCCGCAGGCTTCGGAGCAGGCTATTTCTATGGTGACGTTCGTCTATTGCGTTGGAACCGAAGTCCCATGCAACCTGCACTTCTCACCTTTCGTGATCGCATCCGCTACCTCGCTCTCGGCATGGTGTGCCTGACCTTGCTGCCGGGATGTGCCGGCTTAGTCCTGGGCGGGGGCAGTGTCACGGGGATGGCGGTAGCCCAGGAACGCCCGCTTGAACGCGGCGCGCGGGACATCGCGATCGCGTCGGACCTGCGGAGCAAGTACCTGCAGACCCAGTTCGATGACCTCTTCCTCAGTATCAGTGTGCTGGTCGTGGAAGGCCGGATCCTGCTGACCGGAACCGTCGAAACCAGGGATCTTCGGACCACCGCGGTGGAACTCGCCCAGCAGACCGAAGGGGCCGTCGAAGTTCTGAACGAGATCCAGTTGGGCCCGGCGTATCCGATTACCACGCGAGTGAACGACACGTGGATCTCCACCGAGATCCGGGCCCGTCTGGTGGCGGCGCTGGGCACCGGACAGATCGATTTCTGGACGACCACGCACAACGCGGTGGTGTACCTCGTCGGCATTGCCGAGAACCAGGCGGAGATCCAACAGGTCACCGATGTGGCTCGCCACGTGAAGGGCGTCGAGAAGGTCGTCAGTTACATCATTCTGCGTGACGACCCGCGCCGGCTGCCTGATCCCTCCGAGTAGATCCGCTCGCCGCCGCATCGATCCGGTCGGGACCTTCATGCCCGTTCGTGTGGCCATCCAGATGGATCCGATCGGATCCATCCATCTGCCGTCGGACAGCACGTTCGTGCTGGCGCTGGAGGCGATGGCCCGTGGGCATGAGCTGTTCACTTACCAGCCCGACACCCTGACCTGGCGACCGGGCCGCCTGCTGGCCACGGGACGGCGGGTGAAGGCGCTTCGCCGCGAACCGGGCAATCACGTCGACGAAGGGGAACTGGAGACTGTCGACCTGGCCGACTTCGACGTCGTGCTGATTCGTCAGGACCCGCCGTTCGACATGGGGTACGTGACGACGACTCACCTTCTCGAGCTCTTGCCCGCCAGCACGCTCGTGGTGAACGACCCGCAGGGCATCCGCGATTCGCCCGAAAAGGTCCTCGTGCTCCGTTTCGCCGAATGGATGCCGCCCACGCTGGTGGCCAGCCGTCCGGAAGATGTCGTCGCGTTCCAGGCGGAATTCGGGCGGGCGGTCGTCAAGCCCCTGTACGGTCACGGCGGGAACGGGGTGTTCCTCCTGTCGGAAGGCGATCCGAACCTCGAAGCGGTGCTGGCTCTCCTCGGGGAGTCCGAGCCCGTCATCGTGCAGCAGTACGTGCCGAGCGTCACCGAGGAGGGCGACCGCCGAATCATCCTGGTGGAAGGCGAGCCGGTCGGCGCCATCGACCGGATTCCGAAACCGGGGGACATCCGGTCCAACCTGGTGGCCGGCGGCTCGGCGCGACCGGCGGTGCTCGGTGACCGGGACCGCGAAATCTGCAGCGCGATCGGACCGGAGTTGCGGCGCCGGGGCCTGCTGCTGGCCGGAATCGATGTGATCGGGGGACAAATCACGGAGATCAACGTGACGTCACCCACCGGGATTCCGGCCATCGAGCGGTTTGACGGGATCAGCGTCGGAGCCCGTTTCTGGGACGCGGTTTCGGTCCGAAGGGCGGCGCAAAGCGCGGGTTGAGGCAAGCGCCGATGGCCCGCATCGTCGTCATTGACGAATGCTGGTGCCGTCCGGGGGGGCTCTGGTGCCTCGGCAGCGCCCGTTGGCGGCCGGACCACGATCGATCCGTCGAATGCGCGGGAGGCCGCGCTCGAACGGCGCGCACCGGGATCACGCGCAGCGGAACGGCCTCGCCGGCATGGAACCGGCCATCAGGGCAGTTATGGCGCCGCGATCCGTTACCGTTCCGGGTCCGCAATTCGTTCTCGGCGGAAGCTGGTACGGCGACGGCGGCCCAGGCCATGACGTCCATCCGGCGCGGGCTCGCGACCCGCTGGTAGCAAGGCCGCCCGGGATTGCCCTAGCGGCTTCAATTGCCGCCTAGACTGTTGGCCGGAACCGTCGACGGGGACTGCGTTCCAACCGCCAGCGAGGGAGGCACGCCATGACCATGGCCAACGCCCAATGCATCCGGATGTTCTTGTCGGTCGCGGGTCTCGTGGTGGGTTCGAGCGTGCTGCAGCCGGCCATCTCCGTGGCGACCGCCGCCGACAGCCTGTCCGCGAACCTGGGCAGCATCGACTTTCCGAATTCCGGCGCACCTGAGGCGCAGCCGGCCTTCCTCACCGGGATGAAGGCGTTTCACAGCTTCGAGTTCGAGGACGCGCGCGAGGCCTTTCGCGAAGCGCAGTCCATCGACCCGGGTTTTGGTCTGGCCTACTGGGGGGAGGCGCTGAGCTACAACGCCCCTCTCTGGGCTGAACAGGACAGAGATGCCGCCCGCGCGACGCTGGCCAGGTACGGGGCGACACCACAGCTGCGCTCGCAAGCCCTGCCGCCCGGGCGAGAGCGGGGGCTCATGGAAGCGGTTGAGGCTCTCTACGGTGACGGCGACAAGCTCTCCAGGGACATCGCCTATTCCGAGGCGATGCGACGGCTCCACGAGGAATTCCCCGACGACGATGAGATCGCCACGCTGTATGCGGTCTCACTGCTTGGCACCGTTCGCCCCGGTGACCGAGGATTCGCCCGGCAAATGCGGGCCGGGGCCATCGCGCTGGACGTGTTCGCGCGCAATCCCCGGCATCCAGGGGCGGCCCATTTCATCATTCACGCCTTTGACGATCCGGAGCACGCCATCCTGGCATTGCCCGCAGCGAGGGCCTACGCCGAGATTGCGCCGGACGCGCCTCATGCGCTGCACATGCCGTCGCACATCTTCGTCCAGCTTGGGATGTGGGAAGGTGTCGTGGCCTCGAACGAGGCCTCATACAGGGCGGCGCTTGACCACATCGCGCGCAAGGACATCGCGCGCGGCCGTTCCGAATACCACGCGCTGCAGTGGTACCACTACGGACAGCTGCAGCTGGGTAACGACGACGGGGCGCAATGGGCGCTCGACGAGGCACTTCGAACGTTGGCGCAGTTCCCGACCGCGAGAGTGCGCAACGGCACGATGAGCATCCTCGCCCGCCACACACTGGAACGGGAAAGCTGGTCAGAATTCGACCATGACGTGGTGACGGACACCGAACGAAACCACTCGGCTGTGCAGCTGGCTGCCGGTCTGAGTGCGGCGCACACCGGCAGACTGGCAGTGGCGGAAACGGCGCTCGCCAACATCAGGGGTGCCTACGAGCGCTTCAAGCGCGACAGCTCAACCGCCTACCGCGCCAAGATCGTGGCGGTGGAAGCAAAGCAGCTGGAAGCCGTGATCGCGCTGACGCGAGGCGACGCCGCCGCCGCCGAAGCGTTCCTCGTCGAGGCGACCGATCTTGAGGGCGAGCTGAACGCCCCGTTCGGTCCGCCGATCCCGATGAAGCCTGCGTTCGAGATGTACGGCGAGTTCCTGCTGGCGCAGGGCCGGCTGGAAGCCGCAGCCGTGCAGTTCGGCAAGGCATTGGCGCGCACGCCGAACCGCACCCGGTCCGTCCAGGGGCTGGAGCGCACCCGGTAGGCGGCATCTGGAAGCCCGTTGCCGATGCAGCGTGCGGAACTGAGCCTCTGGATCAGGTCCGGGCGTTCACGCTCTCGGCGGCTTGATCATCCGGCCGAGCGGCTCGCCTCCGAACACATGCACATGGAAGTGCGGCACCTCCTGAAAGGCGTGTTCGCCGTGATTTGAAAGAAACCGGTAGCCGTCAGCCTCGACACCTGCCTCACGCGCGACCCGGCCGATCGTACGGACCAGGGATTCGATTTCCGGTCCCGTCGCGCGCGCCGAAAAGTCGGCCATCGACACGTACCGTCCCTTCGGGATGACGAGGATATGGACTTGGGTCTGGGGCTGGATGTCCCGAAACGCCAGCGTGTGTTCATCCTCGAATACCTTGTCGCAGGGGAGTTCTCCCCGAAGGATGCGCGCGAATACGTTGCTGTCGTCGTAGGCGTGCTCCACCGAGGCCATCAGCCTTGCCCTCCGGATGTGGAGCGGTCCCCTTGGCCGTGCCGGCCATGGGACGACCCCTGGGCGCGTTTGGCGAGTTCGGCCGCTACGGCTTCCGGTCCCACCCCGGTCGCCTGCCAAAGCACCAGCAGGTGGTAGAGAAGGTCCGCGCTCTCGTTCACGAGCGCGTTCGGGTCCCGGCGGACGCCGGCGATTACCGTCTCGGTGGCTTCCTCGCCGACCTTCTGCGCCACCCGCTCCACGCCGCCAGCAAGCAGGCGGGCGGTGTACGAGGACTGGGGGTCGGCCGCCCGGGCTCGTGCGCAGATGACCGTCCACAGGGCATCGAGAGAGGAAGCCAGTGTTGCGGGTTGGTCAGCCATTGGCCTTGCCTTCCACCGCGGGACGGATGTCAGTCACCGCCGCGTCTCGAAATGCACGGAAAAAGCACGAACGACGTCCCATGTGGCAGGCCGGGCCGGTCTGGTCGACCAGCGCCAGCAACGTGTCACCGTCGCAGTCGACCCTGAGGTCCATGAGCCGCTGGACGTGTCCGGAAGTTTCGCCCTTGACCCATGCGGCCTGCCGGCTCCGCGAGAAGTACGTCACGCGCCGGGTGGCCAGCGTGGCGTCGATTGCGGCGCGATCCATCCACGCCAGCATCAGCACCTCACCCGTGTCGTGCTGCTGAGCGACGACTGGAACGAGCCCGTCCTCGTTGAAACGCACGATGTCTATCAGACTCATGCTTGCTCCTCCGCCGATTGCGGCTCCGGCCGTACAGGAATGCCGTCCGCCCTGAGTGCGCGCCGGACATCGGCAATCGCAGTGTCACCGTAATGGAAGATCGAAGCGGCGAGGACAGCGCTCGCACCGCCCGCCTGCACGGCTTCCGCCAGATGGGCGGCGCTGCCAGCTCCGCCGGAGGCGATCACGGGCACATCGACGGCGTCGCTGACGGCGCGGGTGAGCTCGATGTCGAACCCGTCCCGGGTGCCGTCCCGATCCATGGAGGTCAGCAGGATTTCACCGGCGCCCATGCCGGTGACCCGGCGCGCCCACTGGACGGCGTCGATACCGGTCGGGCGTCGCCCGCCGTGCGTGAAGATCTCAAACCCGTCACCGCTGCGCTTGGCGTCGATGGCGACGACGATGCACTGGGACCCGAATTTTTCTGCAGCCCTGGCCACCAGTTCCGGTTCCCGGATGGCTGCGGTGTTGATCGAGACCTTGTCCGCGCCCGCCAACAGGAGCCGACGGATGTCGTCGATGGTCCGGACGCCGCCCCCCACCGTCATCGGCACGAAGCACTGTTCCGCTGTCCGGCGCACGACGTCCAGCAGGATGCCGCGATCCTCGTGCGAGGCCGTGATGTCGAGAAAGCAGAGCTCGTCAGCGCCCTGGGTGTTATAGACCTGCGCTTGCTCCACGGGGTCGCCCGCGTCCTGGAGATTGACGAAGTTGGTTCCCTTGACGACTCGGCCGTTCTTCACGTCCAGGCAGGGAATGATCCGGATCTTCAACACTCTTCAAGCGGCCAGCAGCCGGGCGGCCCGCTGCACGTCGAGGCGGCCTTCGTAGAACGCGCGCCCCACGATCACGCCGTCGATGTTGGTCTCGCCCAACGCCTTGATCCGCTCCAGGTCGCCCACAGTGGTGACACCACCCGAGGCCACGACCGGTATGGGGCTCGCTCTGGCGACGCGGTGCAGCTCGGCGAGGTTGACGCCCTGCAGTACGCCGTCTCGGGAGATGTCGGTATGGATCAATGCAGCCGCTCCGAAGTCGGACGCGGTGGCGGCAAACGCTTCCACGTCGACGTCCGTGGTCTGGGCCCAGCCCTCGATGGCGACCTGGCCGGCCCGCGCGTCCGCCGCAACGGCGACTCGACCCGGGTGGGCCCGACAGATCGAGCGCGCGGCCTCAGGATCGGTCACGGCAATGGTCCCGAGCACGATCCGCTCCACCCCGGCGTCCAGCCAAGCCGCCGCGGCGGCCGCGGTACGAATGCCCCCCCCGAGCTGGACCCGCATGGAGGTCTCTTCCAGTACCGCCGAGATCGCTTCCCTGTTCGGCGATCCGCCCGTGAACGCGCCGTCCAGATCGACGACATGCAGCCACGTACATCCCGCGTCCTCAAACCGCCGGGCCTGATCCGCCGGGTCATCGCCGAACACGGTCGCGCGGCCCGGGTCACCGCGTTCCAGGCGCACGCACTTGCCGTCCTTGAGATCGATCGCGGGGTAGAGGTTCACGCGATCTTCTTTCGGTAGAAGTGCCCGGCGATCATCTTGCCGTCTACGAGGTGGTAGTCGGGCAGGGTTCCCCAGCGTTCGTATCCGTTCGCCTCGTACAGCCGAATCGCCCGCTCCTGGGTCACTCGCACATCTAGGCAGATCTGCTTGAAGCCCGCCGCCGCCGCATGCTGCTCGGCGTGCTCAAGCAGGGCGCCGGCCAAGCCGTGCCCCCGGGCCCAGGGCGCAACGAAGTGGGTGTCGAACGACGCCGAGAACGCTCGCGCCTCGTCGCGGGTTACCGGCCGAACAACCTGGACCGAGCCCGAGATGACCCCGCGGTACCGGCCGACGATCAGGGTTCGGTGGGGAACCACCAGGACCCCCTTCCAGTAGGCTTCCAGCCGCTCGTCGGAGGGCATGGAGACCCAGCCGAAGCCGATGCCGTCGTCGAGGGCTTTGCGGGTCGCATCGCACAGTTCGGAGAGTTCTCCCGGACGGAACCGCTCGATGATGTCGGTCGCGGTGTCGGTCACGGCGCCCACCGGACGAAGTTGGCGAGCATGCGCAATCCCGTGGCCTGGCTCTTCTCCGGGTGAAACTGGGTGCCGATCAGGTTGTCGCGTGCGAGCGCCGCCACGACGGGTCCGCCGTGGCAGGTCCGGGCGGCGACGTGCTCCGGCTGATCGGCGTGCACCGCGTAGCTGTGGACAAAGTACGCGTGCGCGTGCGGCTCAAGGTCGGCAAACACCGGGTGCGGGGTCACGTCAAGGAGTTCGTTCCAACCCATGTGGGGGATCCGAAAGCCGGGCTCCGGCGTCATTCGGGCAACCCGGGCCGGGATCCAGCCCAGACCCGGGTGCCGCCCGTGCTCTTCGCTTTCCCGCCCCATCATTTGCATGCCGACGCAGATTCCAAGAAACGGGATGCCGTCGTCAATGACTCGTCGCTGCAGGGCCTCCGTCATGCCGGGAATCTGGCGGAGCCCGCGCATGCAATCGGCAAAGGCCCCGACACCCGGCAGCACGACGCGGTCCGCCTTCCGGACGACGGCCGGCTCTCCCGTCACCGTAACTTCCGCATCGCGTCCGGCCGCCCGCAGGACGTACTCGAAGGCCTTCGCGACCGAGCGCAGGTTGCCCGATCCGTAATCGACGATGGCAGTGATCATGGTTGGTACCAACGCCGCCGCGGCCCCAGGCTCAGGCGGCTCCGGCTTGGGCATCGTTCCGCAGGACGCCCTTGGTCGACGGAATCTCGCCGGCTGCCGCCGGGTCGACCCGGACAGCGTCGCGCAGGCTGCGCGCCAGTCCCTTGAAGCAAGATTCGATCACGTGGTGATTGTTGACGCCATACAGATTCTCGACGTGCAGATTGCAGCCTGCGGCCTGGGTGAACGCCTGGAACCATTCCCGAAAGAGTTCGGTATCCATTTCGCCAAGGCGATTCTGCGTGAACGCGACTTTCCAGACCAGATACGGGCGGCCGGACAGGTCGACGACCACCCGGGACAGTGTCTCGTCCATGGGAATCAGCGCGTGGCCGAACCTGCGGATGCCCCGGCGGTCGCCAAGCGCGTCGGCCACCGCCCGGCCGACCGCGTAGCCCGTGTCCTCGGTCGTGTGGTGGCCGTCGATGTGCAGGTCGCCGTCGGCGGCGATCTCGAGGTCGATCAGGCTGTGCTTGGCAAGCTGTTCGAGCATGTGGTCGAGGAAACCGATGCCGGTGGCAATGCTCCGCTTGCCGGTGCCGTCCAGCGACGCGGTAACCCGTACCGAGGTTTCACCGGTCGATCGTTCTACGCTGGCGGTGCGCATGCGACGTGCCGCGAACTGACGCGAATCTCTGCGCCGTCGTCCGCGCTCCTCGAAAGTTCCTGTTCTGGCGGCTCCCGGCTGTCAGAACCGCATGGTGGTTTGACCTGCCGGTTCCCCGTTGATGAGGCACTCGTCTCTCGTCAGTTCGATCCGGTCCGAATCGTCCTTTGCCTCGCACGTCAGGGTACCCTCAGGGTACTGGACATAGACCATGATCGGGAAGGCCTCGGGGTGAAACACGACGCTCTCGCCGGCTTTGACCCACCGGAGCCAGAAGTCGATGGACACCTTGGCCCGGTACTGAGGATCGGAATTGGTGATCGTGAAGGCATGTGCCGGTGCGACCGCAGCTATGGAGCCCAGGATTGCCAGCAGCATTCCCAGGCGTAAGGCTCGCGAGAGGTTGGCGAATGTGCGCATGCGCGTCTCCCCAGGACATGGATAGAGAGACCATGGCCGACCCCGGCCGGCCATGGTCTCAACAATCGATCAGACGCGCCGAAACGCGTCCTTGGTGATTACCAGATCGCGACCGGCGAGCCGATCGAGCCCGTTGCGCCCTTGACGGGCACCGGGCTGTAGAAGTACGCGAACTGGTAGACGCCTGCATCCGCGAGCACGGACAGCTTCAGGTTCTCCTGGTTCACGATCCCGTGCCTGGTCTGCAGGTACGTGTGGACGCAGAAGGCGCACGCGGGGTCCGGGTTCGGAACCGCGTCGCCCGGCCACGTGTCGAAGCCGGTCACGCCAGCCTGGACGGTCTCGGCGATCCAGCGGGCAACTTCCATGCCGATGCCGGGACAACCGGCGTTGAAGGCCGGTGCGTCTTCCCAGTGACGCTCCCATCCGGTCCGGATGAGAATGGCGTCGCCGGGCATGGGCGCGTAGTCGGCCATCCCCTGGGCTGCAAGGGCGGCGTTGACGTCGGCCATGGTGACGACGTCACCCGCTTCCATCGGGGTTTCCTTGATGGCGGCGACGTCGATCAGGATGCCGCGCGCGATGATCGGGTGAAGCTTCTCACTGCCGAGGTGGTTCAGCCCGTACGGGTTGCCCATCTGCTGTGCGGTGAAGCCGTTGTACCAGCGCATTTCGGTCTTGTCGCCGACTGCGCCGACCTGAACGCCGATGTGCCCGAGGCCGTCGAACTGGGTCCCGACCTGGCCGATCTCCGTGGACAGGAACTCGTCGTTCCACATGATCTGGTTCGCGCCGAAGGCGCCGCCGGTCGGCGTGCCGGGGATCCGGAGCGAGAATTTCCGCTCTCCGAACAGCGGCATGCCGCTGACGTAGTCGTGCCCGATCTTCATCGCCTTGCCTTCGCTGATCTGCGCAAGGGCACGCATCACGACGTCGGCTTGGGTGTACCAGTTCGTGGAGCCGGCTTCGTCACCCTCGCCCCAGAGGGGGTGCGGCCACCACTTGGAGCCCAACGGGGTGTCCATGACGTCGCCGTCAACCCACGGTTTGCCGGCGCATTCGCCCCAGCTGTCGGGACCACATTCCGCGGTCGCGGAAGCGGCCCAACCTGTAACGGCGAGCACCGCCGTCAATGCGACAAGTTTCTTCACCTGTCTCTCCCTCTTTAGATTCGCCCATTCGGGTCACAGCCTGTCAACGCGGCAGCCGCGTTTTCCGGGCATAACAGCGAACCTTATCACGTCGCCATACGGGCGGAAAGCGAGGGATCGGCGTCGTTTCCGGGGAGAGTCGGCAAGTACGAATCACGGTTCCGGGACTGGCGACTGGTCGCCCGCGCACACGGCCTTCTCGAAATAGAGTCCGCGGGCCGGTGCCGTAGGCCCGGCGGCGGACCGGCTCCGGGCGGCCAGCGCGCGCGCGGGCGCGTGGATGTCGGCGCGCCCGAGCCCCACTTCGACCAACGTGCCGACGACGATCCGCACCTGCCTATACAGGAACGACGGGGCTCGGGCACGGACGGTGACGTGGGCTCCGGCGTGCCCGACGGCGAGCTCCGTGAGCGTGCGCAGCGCGGTGTCCGCCTGGCAGCCCGCCGCCCGGTAACTCGTGAAGTCGTGCAGTCCGACGAGCGGGCGCGCGGCCGCCGCCATTGCGTCCACGTCGAGTGCCTGGGGCATCCACCAGACGTGGTCCCGTCCGAATGCCGGCGGTGACGGTCGCGTCAGGATCCGATACAGGTAACGCCGCTCGACGGTGGAGAACCGGGCGTGGAAGTCCGGTGCCGCCTCGTTGCAGTCGAGCACGACGACGGTGCCGCCGACCGCCCTGGCGAGGTGAAAGTTGAGCCCCATGCGTACCGATTCGGGAGGTCGCGGGCGCGCCAGGTCGAAGTGTACGACCTGACCTAGCGCATGAACGCCGGTATCCGTACGTCCACTTCCATACACGGTCGGCGCCTCGCCCGCGTAACGGACGACTGCGGCCTCCAGGGCTCCCTGAACCGACGCCCCCGTGGCCTGACGCTGCCAGCCCTGGAACCGGGAACCGTCATATTCCACGGTGAGGCGATAGCGCGTCACCGGATGTCCAGACTGCCGGTCAGAGGGCGCGCGCCCGTTCGCGCAGCGCGAATTTCTGGATCTTGCCGGTCGATGTCTTCGGCAACACACCGAAGATGACCGTTTTCGGGATCTTGAAGCGGGCAAGCTCCTGGCGGCAGAACGCGATGAGCTCAGCCTCGGTGACATCGTCGGCGTCGTCCCGGAGTTCCACGAACGCACACGGTGTCTCGCCCCACTTGGTGTCGGGCCGTGCAACCACCGCCACCGCAGCGACACCCGGGTGCCGGTACAGCGCGTTTTCGACTTCAATCGACGAGATGTTCTCACCGCCAGAGATGATGATGTCCTTCGAGCGATCCTTCAGCTCGATGTAACCGTCTTGGTGGGCCACCGCGAGATCGCCGGTGTGGAACCATTCGCCTGCAAACGCCGCTTCGGTGGCCTCCTTGTTCTGCAGATATCCCTTCATGACGATGTTGCCGCGCATCATGACCTCGCCCAGCGTGGCCCCGTCCCGGGGCACCGGCTCCATGCTTTCGGGATTCATGACGTGAAGCTCCTCGAGGGAGGGATACCGGACCCCCTGCCGGGACTTGAGGCGGGCCTGCTCGGCCGGTGCCAGGTCTGCCCATTCCTCCTGCCAGGCAGACACGACGGCCGGGCCGTAGCTTTCGGTAAGGCCGTACACGTGCGTGATGTGAAATCCCTTTGCCTGCATGGCTTCGATCACGGTCGCGGGAGGCGGTGCCGCCGCCGTCATGACCCGGACCGTCCGCGGCAGCGGCTCGGCGAGCTTCGCTGCCGCCGCCGTGACGGTCGTGAGGACGATGGGGGCACCGCAGAAATGCGTCACTCCGCGGGCATGGATGGCGTCGAGAATGGCATCGCCTTCCACCCTGCGCAGACACACGTGGGTGCCGCCCAGGGCGATGATGGTCCAGGGGAAACACCAGCCGTTGCAATGGAACATCGGCAGCGTCCAGAGGTAGACGGGATAGTGCCCGAGATCCCAGACCAGCTGGTTGTTCATCGCGGTCAGGTAGGCGCCGCGGTGGTGATAGACCACGCCCTTCGGGTGACCGGTCGTGCCCGAGGTGTAGTTGAGGCTGATGGCTTCCCACTCGTCTTCCGGCATGCGCACATCGTGTCTCGGCGTGCCGGTGCCGGCGATGTCTTCGTAGTCGGTGCCGATCGCGTCCGGCGCCGGCCCTTCCGAATCGGCTGCCCAGATCACGCGCGGGCGGTCAGTCGTCGGGATCCCGTCCAGGGCCGCCTCGACGAGCCCGCGGTGTTCCGTGTCGGCAAACAGCAACCGCGCCTTGCCGTGCTGCAGGATGTACCTGACCGTCGCGGCATCGAGGCGGGTGTTGATGGTGTTCAGCACTGCCCCGGCCATCGGCACGGAGTAGTGGCACTCAAGCATGGCCGGCGTGTTGGGGAGGAGCGCCGCCACCGTGTCGCCCGGCCGGATGCCGGCTTCCTGCAACCAGGATGCGACGCGGCGGCAGCGCGCCAGGAATTCCTCGTACGTGGCGGACCGGCGGCCATGTACCCACGCGTGCCGGTGCGGAAAGACGTCGGCGCTTCGGAGCAGGAACCGGATCGGCGTGAGCGGCTGGTGATTGACGGGCCGGCGCTGCAGGCCGTCCGAAAAGGGATGTTCCGGTGCCAGGGGCCTCATCGTCTCTCCCTCTCGCTGCTGAACGCGTTCGCGCCCGACTCGCCCCCACCCAGCGCACAGGCAGTGCCGTCGTGTTCTACCCGGAGCAAGGTCCACGAGCCGGTCTCGGGAGAGCGGTACAATTCCATGACGGCCTTGCCGTCGCCGCTGACTCCCCACCAGGCCAGGGTCTCTCCGTGGACGTCGGCGAGAGCGCCCGTGAAGGCTTCATGGTCGCGACAGAACATCGTCCGCTGCAGGGTTCGCCATTCCGCCATACCCGTCACCGGGACTGCGAAGCCGGCCAACAGGATAATGGCCGCCCGCAAACCGCCTGCTCGGGCGGGACCGGCAGCTGGGCGGCGAGGCATCAGACGCTTCAGGAGTCCCGAACACGGGCGACAGCGGGGGCCTGCCGGCAGCAAATTGCGGTCGTCCGCGGCGGTCAGGGCGTTCGGCATGTCGCGCTGACCGGTCGGCGCGATCGGCCTTGGCGTGGCCCCGCCGGTGCGCCCGGCGGGCCGGGCGCCCGCGCGGCGAAATGCGCGCAGCCGCCAGCAAGCGGGCGGTGACGGGGCTTGGCGCTGTGCCGGCATGATGGGGTCCGTCCGACGATCCCGCGCTACTCGGGGAGCGCCCGAAGCAGCGCCCGCACCACTCTCGTCGCGTTGTCAGCGGCCAGCCGGAAGAAGATGTCGAGCTGGTTTCCGCCGGCATTTCCGCCGGCGAGGTCGGACAGGCTGCGGACGGCGATGAACGGCACGTCGTTCGCCCAGGCGACGTGCGCCACGGCCGCGCTTTCCATGTCCAGGACGAGGGCCCGGAACGTATTGAACGTGTAGTCGCGGAATGCGGCGTTGTCGATGAAGGCGCCACCGGATACCCCGGCACCGCCAATGACGATCTCCGGCGGGTGCTGCAGGCAGTTGGTTTCCGACGTGCAGTGCTCGAGGGTGACGCTGCCGGCGGCAGCGCGGGCCGCGTCGAGCATGGTCGGATCCGCCGGGAACCAGAATCTCGTCTCCGGTGCCGGCGCACCTGCCCGCTGCACGGTCACCGATCGCGGAAACATCATTCCGAAATTCCCGAACGGATATTCGAAGAAGGGAGGCTTCTTCCACCCGTGCTCAGTCTCGCGGGCGAAGACGGTTTCCAGGTACTGCCCCCAGCGATCCGCGACCACCACGTCCCCGATGTCCAACTCGGGGGCCACGCCCCCGGCGATGCCCGAAAACACGATGCGGTCGATGGCAAAATGGTCGAGCGCGAGCTGCGCGGTCATCGCCGCGTTGACCATGCTGATGCCGCTCAGAAACAGAACGACATCGCGTCCCTCGAGCCGGCCGGTGGTGAACTCGACACCGTTCACCCTGTGGGCCGCTGCGTCCACCAAGTCGTGTTTCAGGATCGTCAGTTCCGGCGCAAAGGCGGAGACCACGGCGATGCGGGGGACATCGTCACGGGCCCCGTGCGCCGGCACGGGTACGGCGGTCGCCTCCGCGATCCAGCCGCAGGCGAGCAATGCGGCAGGCAAGGTCCACAGTCTGCAGATGTTCATGGTCGTCCCCATTCGGCCGGGCGCCAAATCCCCTGAACCCCCGCCGCAGGCCGCGCCGGCAACGCCCGAGGGTTTCGAGAGGCGAGATCTAGCCTACGTGCAGCGGCCGTTGATCGCGATGCATAACACACGGGATTCTCCGCACGGGTTCCGACAACCCTGACGGTGTCTCGGCGGGGTCTCCGGATCATCGTGGTACGGGTCCGTCATGGTGGGGGTGTAGTCCGACTTGCCCAGACCGGTGCCGGTGGCGGACTTCTCCCACATCAAGCAGGGCGGCCGGTTCGGACAGGACCGGCCATCGACAAGTGGATTCCGAAATGGACGGCTATATATTCCGAATGTAACATTCCGAATCGGACGGCCTATTCATGGCAAACGGGAAGAGCGTTCTATTGCGCGACGGGTTTGTACAGCGGCACGCTGAACCCAAGGTCATCAGGGCGCTGGCGGACACGCGCGTCACGGCCATTGTGGGTCCGCGCCAATCCGGCAAAACCACGCTGGTTCGTCGAATCGCTGAAAGGGACGGGCGCTCTTTCATCACCCTGGATGATGCCCAGTACAGACGGTTTGCCAACCATGACCCCGACGGTTTGATACGCGGTCTGGAGTACGCGGTAATCGATGAAATCCAGCGTGCTCCCGACCTCATTCTCGCCATCAAGAAAGCGGTTGATGAGAACCCAAAGCCGGGGCGTTACTTGATCACCGGTTCGGCCGATCTCTTCAGGGGAACGCTGTCCCCCGATTCACTGGCAGGCCGAGTCGAGATCGTCCAACTCCTGCCGTTCGCGCAGTCGGAGATCGCCGGCACTGAGGCGATCGATTTTCTCGGCCGGGCTTTTGCGGGAGATTTCCCTGGCACTGCCACGATCGGACCCACGGAAGACCTGGTGGAGCGCGTCATTTCGGGTGGGTTCCCGGAGGCGCTTTCCCGGAGCATTCCCGGGCGTCGTCGCAGCTGGTTGCTCGCGTACGTCCGCTCCCTGGCAGAACGCGATGCGGCGGAGATTGCCGCTGTTGAGAGGCCGGCGATGACCAGCCGACTGATCGAATCGGCTGCAGCGACCGCGGGGCAGCTGACGAATGCATCGCGGCTGGGGATGCAGCTCGGAGTCGACAGCAAGACCGTTGCCCGCTGGATCACGGTGCTCGAGCAAATGTTCCTGGTTCGACGGATCCGGGCGTGGCACCGAAACAACCTGAAGAGGCTGGTCAAGACCCCCAAACTGCAGTTTCTGGATTCAGGTCTGCTGGCGGCGCTGCAGCGAGCGGACGCGGCGCGCCTGGCGGCGGATCGACAGACCTTGGGACCGCTTCTCGAATGCTTCGTGCATGCGGAACTGGCCAAGGGTGCGGCGCTAACCGACGCCCCGACGTCCCTCTATCACTTCCGGGACAAGGATCAGATGGAGGTCGATTTCGTGGCGGAACGACCGACCGGTGAAATCGTCGGCATCGACGTGAAGGCTGCTGCGACCGTGCGTCCCAGGGATTTCCAGGGGCTTGCCCGACTGGAGAAGGTCGCCGGACAACAATTTGCCTGCGGCATCCTCCTGCACGACGGTGACCGCATTCAGCGCGTATCCGCCAGCATGTTCGCGATGCCGGTCGGGATGTTGTGGCGCCCCCAGTCAGGCTGAGCCGCCTCGCCGGCCCGCCGGTTCGGGACACGTCGGATCAGCGGAGGGGGAGAGGTTGGCGAGGAACTGCCGTGCGCTCGCCTCCCATCCGCGCCCTTCGGCGAAACGCCGGCAGGTGACGCGGTCCAGTTTGAGGGCCGCGCGTGCGGCCCTGCCCAAATCGTGATCGAGAACGGCGACCTCGGGGGCATCGCCAACCACGTCGAGCGGTCCCGGCACCGGAAAGGCCGCGACGGGTACGCCGCAGGCAAGCGCTTCCAGCAGCACGTTGCCGAACGTGTCGGTACGGCTCGGAAAGACGAACACGTCGGCCTGTGCGTAGGTCCGCGCGAGATCCTCGCCGGTGCGGGCGCCCGGGAACTCGACGTCGGGGAACCGGCGCCGGAGCGTGTCACGGGCCGGTCCGTCACCCACCACCATCTTGCGTCCGGGCAGCTTCAGGCCGAGGAACGCCTCGAGGTTCTTCTCGACGGCCACCCGGCCGACCGTCAGCCACAACGGACCGCTTCCCGCCCGCTCGCGGGGGCGCTGGCGAAACAGGGACGTATCGACCCCGCGTCCCCACACCCGGACTCGTCCGAACCCCCGCCGCTCGAGTTCCGCAACCAGTCTCGGCGTGGCGGCCATGACGGTCTCGGCACGGTGATGAAACCGGCGCAGCCAGGCGTAGCCCAGTGCCTCCGGCAGTCCCGTGCGGGCGGAGACGTATTCCGGCATCCGGGTGTGAAACGAGGTCGTGAAGGGCCTGGCGGCACCGCGGCACCAGCGGCGCGCGGCCCACCCCAGCGGCCCTTCGGTCGCGATGTGCACGGCGTCCGGTCCGAACGACTCGAGGGCGCCCCGCACCCGCCAGGGGTTCAGGGCGAGCCGGATCTCGGGATACGTCGGGAGCGGCGCGGTGCGGAATTCGTCGGGTCCGATCACCCGTACCGTGTGCCCCAGTGCCTGCAGTTCCCGCTGGACGGCGGCCAGCGTCCGGACCACCCCGTTGATCTGCGGGTGCCAGGCATCCGAGACGATGATGATGCGCATGGCGGGTCAGGAAGCCTGGGCCAATCCCGTTCCCTGGCTTTCCAGGCGGTTTCGCGCGCCGCCCTGGACAATCTCCAGCCGGCCGTTGAAGTGTTCGACGAGCGCGGTACAGCTTTCGATCCAGTCGCCGTCATTGCAGTAGAGGACATCTTCGATGGCGCGGATCTCGGCGTGGTGAATGTGGCCGCACACGACGCCGTCGACACCCCGGCGGCGCGCCTCCCGGGCGAGCACGCTCTCGAAGTCGGCAATGAACTGCACGGCATTCTTGACCCGGTGCTTCAGGAACGCCGACAGCGACCAGTACGGCAGCCCGCAGAGCCTGCGGATCAGGTTGAAGACGCGGTTGCAGCGCAGCATCACCCGGTAGGACCAGTCGCCCAGACGATAGAGCCAGCGGGCGTAGCGTACGACGCCGTCGAACCCGTCGCCATGCACCACGAGGAACTGGCGGTCATCGGCGGCGACGTGAATCGCCTCGGTGCGGATCTTGATGCCGGCCATCTCGAGGCCGTCGAACTCGCGGGCGGCCTCGTCGTGGTTGCCGGGAATGAAAATGACCTCGACGCCCGCGTCCGCCCGGCGCAGGAATTCGCGGACGACCGCCTGATGGCTGGCCGGCCAGTACCACGACTTCTTCAGCCGCCAGCAATCCACGATGTCCCCCACCAGGTAGAGGGTGCGGCACTCGATGGTGTGAAGAAACGCCAGCAAGTCATCGGCCCGGCACGCCCGCGTGCCGAGGTGAATGTCGGAGAGCCACAATGTTCGGACCCGCCGGGGAAAACCGACGACGTGCATTTCCGGAACTCACCCCGCAACCTGCGACGGCCGCCGACAGCGCGGCCGCTGGCATCCAAGCGGGCGTGATTTCAGCAGGCAGCGTGGTGCGTTCCGGTGTCCATTCCGTGAAAAGTTCTTGACAGTGGGGGAGCGAGCTGGGGAAGCGCCTACTCGTCGGCCACCTTCACGACCAGCTTGCCGAAGTTCTTGCCCTGGAGCATCCCGATGAAGGCCTCGGGCGCCCGTTCGAGCCCCTCGACGACGTCCTCGCGGTAGCGCAGCTTGCCTTCCTTGATCCAGCGCGCCATGCGACGGAGGGCGATCGGGTACTTCTGCGTGAAGCGGAACACCAGAAAGCCTTCGACGCTCGCCTGGTTGACCAGAACATGCCGCAAGGACCGCGGCCCCATGCCCTCCTCCGTGTTGTTGTATTGGGAGATCTGACCGCAGATGGCGACCCGCCCCCACTGCGCGAGATTCGCGAAGGCCGCGTCGGTGACCGGGCCGCCCACGTTGTCGAAGTAGACGTCCACGCCGTCCGGGCAGGCCTCCCGGACCGCCGCGTTGAGGTCACCCGCGGTCCGGTAGTTGATGCCGGCGTCGAAGCCGAGTTCCTTGGTGATGTAGTCCACCTTGTCGTCGGAACCGGCGGTGCCGACGACTCGGCAGCCGCCGATCTTGGCGATCTGCCCGACGGCCGCCCCGACGGCGCCGGATGCCGCGGACACCAGGACCGTGTCACCGGGAACCGGACGTCCGACCTCGAGCAGGCCGAAGTAGGCGGTCATCCCCGGCATGCCGAGAATCCCGACCGACGTCGAGATGGGCGCCAGCGTGGGATCGACCTTGCGAATCTGGGCCGCCGTCGCGATCGCGTAGTCCTGCCAGCCGAGCGCGAAGCCCTGGACGATGTCGCCTTCCTGGAAGGCCGGATCCTGGCTCTTCTCGACGCGCCCGCAAACGCCGCCCGTCATGACCCCGCCGACCGGGTTGGGTGCGGCGTACGACTTGCCGGCACTCATCCGCCCCCGCATGTACGGGTCGAGCGACAGCCAGAGCGCGCGGACCAGGACTTCCCCGTGCCGGGGTTCGGGGACCGGGTCCTCTTCAAGGCGGAAGTTCTCGGCGGTGGGCATTCCCACGGGACGGGAGGCAAGGACGATCCGGCGATTGACGGCCATGGCAGGTTCCTGGGCTAGGTGGACAGAAGGCGCCCGACCGGGCGCCATGAGAAGTAGAGGGTTTTACCCGATCAGGCCGGTGACGGGCGATGACGGGTCACCGGCGAACTTACGCGGAATGCGGCCGGCGAGATAGGCGTCGCGCCCGGCGCTCACCGCCGCGCGCATCGCCCGGGCCATCCGCACCGGGTCCTCGGCGCCGGCAATCGCCGTATTCATCAGGACGGCGTCGCAACCAAGCTCCATGGCGAGCGTCGCGTCCGAGGCGGTCCCTACCCCGGCGTCGACGATGACCGGGATTTGCAGGCGCTCGACGATGAAGCGGATGTTGAGCGGATTCTGGATTCCGAGCCCCGAGCCGATCGGCGCACCGAGCGGCATCACGGCGGCCGCACCGAGATCCTCCAGGCGTCGCGCCAACAGCGGATCGTCGGTGCAGTACACCATCACCTCGAACCCCTCGCGGACCAGGATCTCGGTCACGCGGAGCGTTTCGGGCATGTCGGGATACAGCGTGTCGGGGTCGCCCAGCATCTCCAGCTTCACCAGCGTCCAGCCCCCGACCTCGCGCGCGAGGCGCAGGGTGCGCAGGGCATCGTCCGCCGTGTAGCAGCCGGCCGTGTTCGGCAGGTAGGTGTACGCCTTGGGATCGATCACGTCGGTCAGCCGCTCGGCGTTGGGGTCGTCGAGGTTCACGCGGCGCACGGCGACGGTGATGATCTCGGCGCCGGATGCCTCCAGCGCGGCGCGGTTCTGGGCGTAGGTCGCGAACTTGCCGGTGCCGATGATCAGGCGCGAATGGAAGCGCCGGCCCGCGACCTCCCAGCGGTCGTCGTCACCGCCGCCCACCAGGTGGACGATTTCGATGGCGTCGCCGCTCCGGAGCTTCAGGGTCCCGAATTCGGCTCGCCGCACGATCTCGCGGTTCCGCTCGACCGCGATCTTCCTGGAGTCCAGCCCCAGGTCCCGCAGAAGATCGTCGAGCAATAGATCGGGGGCGACGGTACGCTCCGTACCGTTGACCGTAATCTCCACCGAATGCTACCCCGCGCGCGGTTCCGTTCCTCGGAATCTCAAGGCATTGCCGTGCCGTTAATGTAGATTCCTTTCATGGCACAGGCTACCACCGTGTTCGTGCTGAATGGCCCGAACCTGAATCTCCTCGGGACCCGCGAGCCGGGCATCTACGGCCGCGAGACCCTGGCCGACGTGGAGGCGCTGTGCCGCACCACGGCGGGCCCGCTCGGGCTGCGGATCGACTTCCGGCAGACCAACCACGAAGGGGTGCTGGTCGACTGGGTCCAGGAGGCGGCAGCCCAGGCGGGCGGAATCGTGCTCAATGCCGCCGCCTACACGCACACCTCCGTGGCGTTGCTGGACGCGCTGCGGGCGTTCGACGGGCCGGTGATCGAGGTGCACGTTTCGAACGTGTACGCGCGCGAACCCTTCCGCCACCACTCCTACGTCGCGGCCCGGGCGGACGGGGCTTTGTGCGGGGTGGGCGTGGCCGGTTACGCGCTCGCGCTCGAAGCCATCGCGCCCATGCTGGATGCCCCGCCGGCTGGCGAGGCCACCCGGCAGTGAAACGAGGGACGGCAAGGCTGGCATGCCCAATTTCCCGGTAGACGAACCGCTTCTCCGTCGCTTGGCGGAGCTGATGAACGAGACCGACCTTGCCGAGCTCGAGCTGACGTTCGGGCGCCGCTCCGTCCGGCTGGCCAGGGGAGCGCCGCCGTCGGCGCCGGTGCCGATCGCCCCGCCGTCCGTTCCCGATCCGGCCCCGGCCGAACCTGCCGCACCCGAGCCGTCGCCCTCGTCGCCGGATCCTGACCGTCCCGAAGAATTCGCGAACCACCTGGGGGCGGTCACGTCTCCGATGGTGGGCACGCTTTATGTGGCTGCCGCGCAGGGAGCCGAACCCTTCATCAAGGTGGGTGATGAGGTCGGCGAAGGGGACCAGCTCTTCATCATCGAAGCCATGAAGACGATGAATGCGGTGCTGGCGCATCGCGGCGGGACCGTGGCGCAGATCTTCGTCGAGAATGCCACGCCGGTCGAGTTCGGCGCCCTGCTGGCGATCATCGAGTAGGCATCCGATGTTCCGGAAGGTGCTCATCGCCAATCGGGGCGAGGCAGCGCTCCGCATCCTCCGAGCGTGCCACGATCTCGAGATCCGGACCGTCGCCATCCATTCGACCGCCGATGCCGATGCCATGCATGTCCGGCTGGCCGACGAATCGGTGTGCATCGGCCCGCCCGACGTGCAGTCGAGCTATCTGAACGTGCCCGCCATCATCACGGCGGCCCACGTCAGCGGCGTCGATGCCCTGCATCCCGGCTACGGCTTTCTTTCCGAGAACGCCGACTTTGCCCAGATCGTCGCCCTCCACGACATCACGTTCATCGGCCCGAAGGCGGAACACATCTCGGTCATGGGGGACAAGGTGGAGGCCCGTCGCCGCATGCGCGCCCTCGGGGTGCCGGTGGTCCCGGGCGCCGAGGGCGCACTGTCCTCCCTGGAGGAACTTCGAGCCCTGGCCGCCGAGATCGGGTTCCCCCTGATCGTGAAGGCGGCGGCGGGCGGCGGCGGGCGAGGCATGAAGGTGGTCGCGTCGGAGGGCGAACTGGAAGGGGCCTGGCAGCTGGCGCGGGCCGAGGCGCTGGCGGGGTTCGGCGACGACACCGTCTATGCCGAGCGTTACCTGGCGACGCCCCGGCACGTCGAGTTCCAGATCCTCGCCGACGCGCACGGCAACGTGATGCAGCTGGGCGAGCGCGACTGTTCGGTCCAGCGTCGCCACCAGAAGATGGTGGAGGAAGCGCCGTCGCCGGCGATCGATGCCGACGCGCGCCGGCGGGTCGGCGACACGATCGTGGCGGCAGTGCGGGAGCTCGGGTACCTCGGACTGGGTACCGTGGAGATGCTCTACGACGACGGCGAGTTCTACTTCATTGAAATGAACACGCGCCTGCAGGTGGAGCATCCGGTGACCGAGATGGTGACCGGGATCGACCTGGTGTGTGAACAGCTGCGGGTCGCGGCCGGCGAACCGGTGAGCTTCGATCCCGACGCGTTCACCGTCACGGGCCACGCCATCGAGTGCCGGATCACCGCCGAGGATCCGGAGACGCTGACGCCGCAGCCCGGCCGGGCGGAGGTCTACCATGCGCCGTCCGGGCCCGGGGTCCGGGTCGACTCGGCGATGTTCGGCGGCAGCGAGGTGTCGCCGCACTACGACAGCCTGATCGCCAAGCTCATCGTGCACGGCCGCGACCGCGACGAGGCGCTACGCCGGCTGCGGCGCGCGCTCCGCGAGTACGCGATCGACGGACTGGCCAACACCATCCCGCTGCACCAGCGCATCCTCGAGCACCCCGATTTCGCGGCCGGGCAGTACGACGTTCACTGGCTGGAACGAGAGCTCATGGGCCGGGAGAATCCGTGACGGAGAGCGCCGTCCTGCCGGTAGCGGGAGTGCTCAAAGCGTATCGGCAGGGCTGGTTTCCCATGGCGCAGAGCCGTGGCGACCACAAGGTCTACTGGATCAATCCGGACGTTCGGGGGGTCCTGCCGCTGGCGCGTTTTCATGTACCGCGCCGGCTTGCGCGCACCCTCCGGCAGCGTCCGTTCCGGCTCACGGTCGACCAGGCGTTTCCGGCGGTGATCAGCGCCTGCGGCCGTTGCGATCCTGGCGGGGACCGCTCGGAGACGTGGATCAATCCGGCGATTCGGACCCTGTTTCTGCAACTGCACGAGGAAGGCCACGCCCACTCGGTGGAGTGCTGGCGGGACGCTGAGCTGGTCGGCGGCCTCTACGGACTCGCCGTCAATGGCGCCTTCTTCGGCGAAAGCATGTTCTCGGCCATCCGGGACGCCAGCAAGGTTGCGCTGGTGCACCTTGTGGACCGGCTCCGCGCCGGCGGGTTCGTGCTGCTCGATGCACAGTTCGAGAACGATCACCTGGACCAGTTCGGTCAGGAACGCCTGTCCCGCGCCGCGTTCCGCCGGCACCTGGAGGTCGCGGTGGCGCGCGATGCCGACTTTTTCCGGATCGGTGGCGCCGGGCAGCTGCCGGACAGCCTGTATCCGGATGCGGCTCGCCTTCCCATGGCCAGCGGCGGGCCGCCGCCGGCCGGTCCCGGTCCCGTCGAAACGGTATCTCCCCTCTAGGCGTCCGGCGGCGGCAACCCGTCACGGCCCGAGGGCGGCAGCGAACCACCGCCCCGTCGGCGGTCAGCGCGGGGTCTCGTCCGCGACCTCGGGTTCGACGGGTGGGGTCGGCGGCTCCGCCCGGGGCTCGGGAGCCGGGGTTCCCGCTGGCCGGCAATCCAGCACCCAGATGTCGTGCGTCGGGAATTCGAGGGCGGACAGGCCGGGGCTGGAGGCGAACATCCACCCCCTGAAGATCTCGGAGCCGGCGAAGCGGCCGGCCGGGTCGCGCTCGGTGATCACGAGGAACGCGGCGCTCTCGGGCACGTCCTCGGGCGGTGGTTCCCAGCAGCGGGTCGGTACGATCTCGAGCGGCCCCACCCGCGTCGCGGCATGGAGCGGCGCCTCGATGGCGTACGCGCGGGCCGGTCCCTTCTCGAGGACCCGCAGAACCACCACCGGCTCTTCGGCCGCTGCGGCATTCAGTCCGAAAACGGCTCCGGCAAGTCCTGCACAGAGCGCGCCAACACGGCGCGCACCTGCTCGGGGTCGGCGCCCATCAGCACCCCGTCTTCGAGCGCATCCCGCGCGAGATCCCGGATCTCCCGGATGTTCTCGTTGAGCACCTTGATCTTTTCCGTGCAGGACAGCGGCGTTTGGTCCGGTGCAAGCCATCGCTCGGGAATGAACTCCGAAGATGCAGTCACGGGGCGTCCGCGCGGGTCACTGGTTACCGAAGAGCTTCGAGATGGCGCGCAGGAAATCAACCGCGGATTCGGTGTTTTCGATGGTGTCGCCGGGTGCCAGCATGGTGTCTTCAGCACCCGGGCTCACGCGCAGGTGGGCGCCCCCCATCAGTCCGTCGCTGGCCACCGAGACGTAGGAATCGCTCGGCAGCTGGACCTGGGGTTCCAGCATCAGCGTGACGACCGCCTCGTAGGTGTCCGGATCGATGGCCTGATTGACGACCGTCCCGACGGTGATGCCGCTGACGCGGACGGGAGCGCCCACGGTGAGGCCTCCGACCGACGCAAAACGGGCTGAGAGCTCGTAGCCGCCGCCCGTCTGCAGCGCGGTACGCTCGTGGGCATAGACCAGGAAGAACGCCGCCGCCACCAGGACCACGGCACCGAGGAGCGTTTCAAGAGCGTTTCGGGACAGGGGGGGTCTCCTCGTCAAGAGCGGGCGTCCACGGCTGATACGGACGCGGCGACGGGGGAGTGGTGCCGAGCAGCGAGCCTGGCGGCCGGTGGGCCTCCGCCGTGCCGGTCAGATTCGGGCGGTGCGGTCGCTGCCAGGGATAGCGGGCGGGCGCGCCTTCGCCGGGCGGCTGGTCGGTTGTGTGTGTGAGCCACGCCTGCCAGAGTGGTGGTACCGCGGATCCTTCGGCAGGTCCCCGGTAGAGCACCCAGCGCCGTTCCCGATCACCGACCAGCGGGCGCCCCCGGTAGTACCGGTTGCCGAATTCGTCGACACCGACCCGGGTGCCGAAGAGCTGGACCGTGAGCCAGATTGCCGGACTGTTGGACACGCTTGTTCCTAGCTCGTTCCATGCCCGGAGACGGGTCGCACGTCACCCCTCCGGAGGCACACGAGGTCCCCAAATTGCCGCCGTTCGCTAAGTGTGGCAGGAATCAACGGGAACCGCACGCCCTAAATGCATCGTGCCGCCCCGTTCTCGCCAGTCCCAGGAATTCCAGATGACCGGTCCACTAATGCCCAAGGCGACGGCCCTCTGGCTGATCGACCACACGACACTGACCTTTGAACAGATTGCGCGATTCTGCCAATTGCACGTGCTGGAGGTGCAGGGAATCGCCGATGGGGATGTGGCCGCCGGGGTCGCAGCCCGGAATCCGGTGGTCAGCGGCGAGGTGGAGCAAGCGGAGATCGATCGCTGTCAACAGGATCCCTCAGCCCACCTGACAACCAACCCGAGCCTGAACGTGGATGACGAGGCCCGCCGCACGGGCCCCCGCTACACGCCGGTGGCCCGTCGTCAGGATCGTCCGGATGCGGTGGCCTGGCTGCTCCGGCACCATCCGGAACTGAGCGACTTCCAGATCGGCCGGCTGGTGGGAACGACCAAGGGGACCATCGACAAGATCCGGAACCGGGAGCACTGGAATTCGCCCAACATTACGCCCCGTGATCCGGTGCTGCTGGACCTGTGCAGCCGGGTGGAATTGGTGGAGGCGGTAGAGAAAGCACGCAAGTCGAAGCGCTGGCTCGACCGGGAGCGGGCACGCGAGGAAGAGGAACAGCAAAAGGCAGCCGAGGACACGGTCGAGCCCATGCTCTTGCGGTCACTGGCCGAGCAGCAGGCCGAGCCCTCCGAATAGGAGCGGTCCCGCGTCCCGCTAGGAGGGCGGGCGGCGCAGACGCCTGCGCCCAAATCCCGGATACGTGCCTTCGGCGAGTTTCCTCAGGCCGTCAATGCCGGACGGATCGACGCCGTCCAACGTCGCCATCCGGCGGGTATCCGAGCGATCCGCTGTCGGCCCAAGCATTCCCGCCCGGGCTCCCGGACCAACGTTCCACCAGTGACGATCATGCTGCAGGTTGGCGGGTCAATCCGTACAAGTGGATCGACTTGATGGCTGCGGCGGAAGAGGCGCGAAAGTCCGGCCGGTGGCAGGCAGCGCAGGGGGATTCGAAGGAGGAAACCCGTCGGGACGGGACCGTTGGGCGATCCGGAACGGGGCCTGGCGCGCTCGTCCGGCCCCGTCCGGGTTCACTGACTACTGGGAAACGAACGCCGCCATTTCCTTGGCGCCAGCCGCATAGATACCGTTCAGTGTGGCGGCAAGATCGTCTGCGGCGGCCATGTCGGGCATGGCTGAACGGTCGAACACGCCCGTCCAGCTCACGATGCTCGTTCCCGCTTCCGCACCGGCTCTCACCATGAAGGTGCCATGGTACTGGATGCCGGCAAGAAAACCGGCGGTCATCGCGTAGGTGTAGTGCATCGGCCCATTGGCGACCATCGGTTCTTCCACGACTTCGCCGTTGCCCAGTTCCAGGCGTCGGACGGAGCCCATGCCGCCATCGCCGGCAATGACCTCGCACGTCACGACGAGGCTAAGGAAGTCCGCGAGGTTGCAGAAGCCGCCCACGCGGGCCCATGCGTCCGCCGGCGCAACCTGCACCGTCTCTTCGCTGTGAATGACCTCGATGTCGGCGGCGAGTGCCGGGCTCAGGCTGGCAACAAACATGACGGCGGCAAAGAGTGCGGCAGTGGCACCACGGACCAGATGGTTCATAAGGAGTGCTCCTTGGCGAGGGACGGCCCCCAGGCTGTGGCAAGGGGCGATGGTTTCGCGTGATTCGACTGCACGGATATCGTGCGACGCCACGATAGCATGACCGAACAAATGCCCGCGAATCTCCTTGGTGTCGCCGGGGAATCCTAACGATGCGCGGTCTCAGCGTTCCTGCCGATCCCCGCAGGTTGCTCGGCGTCGCCGCTGTCGCCTCGTGTCCGGCCGAGACGACATTTGTTTGCAACCGGAGATCCTGCTTCCGGGGAGCAGCTCAGGTGCTGCGGCCAACCGGCTAGACGGCGGCCGCCGATCCCGGTTCCGTGGGTCCGTGCAGAACCGCCGGCCAGCTGGCTCCGGGGCTTGGCGCGCGGGCGAGCGGGAGCAGCGTTTGCCAAATGACAATGGCCCGTATGTCCCGGCGATCCGCCACCGGTCGGAATTCTCCGTCCCTGCTGGAGATGCCGGGGTCGGCTGTCTGCCGTGTCCGCGAGCCGCAGGCTTTGACTCGCACAGGCGATCGTGGCAAAGGGGCGTCCCCGCCGCACCGATTTCCACGAGGGGCTTCTATCGTGCCGGAATTCGATCTCGGAGAGAAACGCGCCTGCAGCGACTGCGGCATTCTCTTCTTCGACCTCAACAAGTCACCGCCCACGTGCCCGAAATGTGGAAGCGAGGTCCGAATCGTGCACCAGCGGACGGTGGCGGCCGTGCAGAAGGCCGACGTCGCCAGTGACGTCGTCGTGGACGATGCTGCCGATGAGACCAAGCAGGAGGAAGACGAGTTCGAAGAGGACACCGATAGCGTAACGCTCGGACCCTCTCCGAAGCCGGCCATCGAGGACGAAGCACTGGAGGACGAATAGCGCTGGCAGGTTGCGCGCTTGCATTCGTTTGCACACAATCCAGCCGACACGCTGGAGGATTGGGGCCGTAGCTCAGTTGGGAGAGCGCGTGAATGGCATTCACGAGGTCAGGGGTTCGACCCCCCTCGGCTCCACCATCCCGGATTGAGAGTTTTCGCATTAGTTGAGACGGAATCTCAACTAATGGTGAATGAAGAGTTTTTGCTCAACATATGGTTAATGGCGACGGGTTAGCGCTCAACCGCCTATTTCACAACAACTTTCGCCGTCATCGCTGAAC
Source organism: Alphaproteobacteria bacterium (assembly GCA_965116745.1). Taxonomy (GTDB): domain Bacteria; phylum Pseudomonadota; class Alphaproteobacteria; order TMED109; family TMED109; genus VXPW01. The sequence goes on from OZ220701.1 coordinate 240,980, forward strand.
CCGTGGCTGGCCGCCCCCGGGACGTCAGGGCCGCCACCCGATTGGGGCACCGCTCCCGCAGCAGCGCCATATCGACCCCGAGCCGTGCGGTCCCCGAGCGAATCAGTCCACTGACCTCCCCGGACGTCGCAGCCTCAATCTAGAGGCCGCCCGTTCGCGCCAGATTGTCCAGGTGTTCATGTGCCATCGAGACTGCCCATCAAAACGACGTGGGGAGTGTCGAGCACCCTCGTCACAAATCCGGATCCGTCCACGCGCCGTCGCCTGAACTCTTCCGATGTGTAAAGCGTCGGATTCACGCGGCGGCCCAGCAACTCTTCGACCGGCGCCAGAACGCCATAGACCGCCTCCAACGTCAACGCGTCGGAAACCAGCAACACGTCGAAATCGCTCGCCGCACTGTCAGTCCCCCGGGCGATCGATCCGAAGAGCACGGCCAGCGTCAGTCTGTCCGCCAGCAGATCAAGGGCGCCGCGGATGGATACTTCGACGCCGACAGTCTTGCGCACGATGCCGCAAATCTCATCGAAGACCGGAGCATCGTGGTTCGCCTGGTAGTACTTGCGGTTGCCGATTTGCGATCTGATCACGAGACCGCTCCGGGCGAGCCTGGCGAGCTCGCGCTGCACCGCGCCCCGCCCGCACCCTGCAAGCGCGATGATTTCGGTCACGAAGAATGCACGGTCCGGCTGTCCGAACAGCAGGGCGAGCACCCGTTGCTGCGATAAGGTGAACAGCGCATCGGCCAGGGTCGAGTCGCTAGGACCTCCCCTCCGGCGCGACGCGACCGTGCGGGATGTTGATGATGATATACCCATATTGGGGACTATAGTACCCAGAACAGGTATCTTCAACTCATCCACACGGAAGCGCCACTCGCCGTTCAGTTCCGGCCACCGGTGGCCGCGGTCTCATCAATAGAGTCCATCCCGTCGCAGCCCGAGAGCATGACGGTCGCAGCCAACACGCACAGGGTTGCCGGCAGCAGAAACGCTTTCATGGGAGGGCTCCTAATCAGAGGCCCCATTTACGGCCACGGACGGCCGCGTCCCGGCCTGCTCCGGGCCGTGGGGACGCAGCGCGGCGTTCCGATCGGCTCTATTGCCCCTCTGATCCGCGCTGCGCCTTCACATAGCTTTCGAGCACGCGGTTGATCCGCGTCTGGTAACCCCGGCCCGCCGCCCGGAAATGGTCGAGCACCGAACGCTTGACCCGAAGCGTGATCCGCTCCGTACTGTCGGGCCGGACCAGTTCGGCCTCGCGCCAGAACGCGGCGTCCAGCTCCGGAATGTCGCTGAAGTCGATCTCCCGGTCGTCTACGGATGCGATCTCATTCGGGGTCAGGGATCGCCTGTCTCCGTTCATGCCAGATCTGCCTTTCCTTGCGGGACGCCGGCCTTGCCGAAATCAGCCGCACGCGCCCGTCGCGCCAAGTACGAACGACAACGACGACCGCGGCCTCCACCTGGCCGACGCTGATATAGCGCGCCTCGCCGTGGTCCCGGCGCCGGTCGGGCCGCATCAACACCGGCCCGCCAAATTCCGCTTTGCGGTTTCGAAGCCGATCCCGTGCTTGGCGACGTTGGCCCGGCTCTTGGCCTTGCCCCATTCGAATTCCATTGGATGTTGTATGTATAGTTTGTCGTGACAACAATCGCAAGAAAGGGCCACGGTCCGGTTCGAATTCCATGCCGGAGCAGAGGCCCTTTCGTCTGTCCGGCTGACGGCAGGCGTCTCCGGCCCAACGAAACATCCGGTTGGCGGATGGCGCGGCCCGACGGAGTGCTCTCCACAGGCAATCGGGGTTGGCGCCAAGGGAGTAGCTGGACCGCTAAGCCGCGTTCCGTGGGCGTGCGCCGTGACTTCCGGCGGTTGTTGGATCGGTCTGGCAATGTCAGGAGGGGACTCGGAATGGCAAGTGACCGCAACGACAATCTCGCGGGAAGCCTCTCGAAGAGGCTGGGCAACCTCTCCAGGCCGATCTCTTCGCAGCAGATCCGGGTGACGGGGACCTCGACGAGGCGCTGGACGCGTTGCGCGACCGGTTCGGTGACGATGCCATCGTTCGGGGCCGTGGTTTCGGCGTGAAGCTCGCGCCGCAAGGGCCCTCGAAGGTGGAGTAAGCCGTACGCGCGACCGCCGACGTGTACCCCGACAGCCACGTGCAGACGCAGGTGCGGCAGCTAGTGGCCACGCCGCGGGGTCGAGTGCTGGCGCGTTGCAGGACGCAGGCTCAGGCAACCTGCCGTTCGAGCGGAACGAGATCGATGTCGCTTTCCCGCATGCGGGCCCGGGCAATGTCGTAGCTGGTCTGCATTCGTAACAGCGTGTCCATGGAAACGCCGAACACCTTCTCGATCCTGAGCGCCATTTCAGGAGAGAGGCTCGCCCTCTCGTTGAGAAGCGCTGACAACGCCGGGCGCGTGACACCCAGAGCCGCTGCGGCCCGGGTCACCGACAATCCCGCCGCCTCGATGATCTCGCTCTTGACGAACCCGCCCGGGTGGGCTGGGTTCTTCATCCGGATGCCCTGTGTCGTGCCCATCGCAGCCTCCTAGTGGTAGTCCTCGTAGTCGAGGTCGACAATTTCGCCCTCGGCCTCGTCGATTCGGAACGTGAGCCGCCAGTTCTTCGTTACCGTCAGACTCCACGCGCCCTTGCGGTCGCCGCCAAGCCGGTGCGCTCGGCCCCGAATTCCGCCCGCTCCACGTCCGTCAACACAATCTCAACCGCCCGCCCACGTTCCATCGGTGCCCCCACACCGATCACCGGAGCGCAGTGAATCACGGATTCGTCCGGATGACAGGAAATTTATGGAACACGACATCAGTTTCCTCTAAGCACCGGGACACCGGGGAAAAACCGAATGGCCATGGCGATAGCGGTGCCGTCGTCAATTGCGGCGTCATCGGCCTCGACAGGCTGGTCACTCGCATCAACAAACAGGCGGCCGGGATGTTCCATGGGGGCAGTACGCTCGCAGTAGTCAGAGGCAACTTCGAGCGCTTGGTCCAGGACGTGCCGCAGACGTTGCCATTCCATCGTGGAGCCATCCTCCATGCGTACGGTTTCAATCTCTTCCCTGGCGTATCCGAATGCGTTGGCGCGGATGGCGCGTAAGGTGGACGGGGGCGCCAGGTCCGGTGCCTTGCCGCTCACCGCCCACACCAGCGGGCCGAGTGGGGCGTACCGCTCGACGATGTTGACGAGGTCGACCGCATCCCGCGCAGCTGAATTCCGGCGCGCCGTACAGAGAACTTTGTTCACCGCGAGGTCGGCATCGTGCAGCCGAAATCCGAATTCGGGATCGTCTTGGGCCGGGAAGAAACGTCGGCATGTCTCTTCGTCGTCGAACCACTGGACCAAGGTTTCTGCGCTGCCCTTTCTGAGAACCGCTTCGACGACCATGCCGTCGTTATTGGTGAGTTCGACGGCATACCCCGCATCCCGTAGCGCTTCGAACTCCGGCTCAACGGAGTGAGGGAGACGGCCCCTGTCGTCCAGGAAGATATCCATGTCGTCCGACAGTCTTGGCCAGTCGCGGTTCAATGCGGCACCGCCGGCGACATAGCTGCGTTCCGAACGGTGACGGCGAAGGATCTCGGCAACGGACTGCTGGATCGCAGTGAGGGACACTACTTCGCCAACCTGCTGAGCACGCGTCCAAGGTTGTAGGCTTCCGAGTTCCCCCGGTGCATGAGCGCGGCGGCGACTACGGCGGCATCGGCCAGCCCGGCCTTTTCGGGATCAACGTCAATGTTGTCGAGGTATCTTGCATGGTACTTCCTGTACGCCTTCGCGATTAGCGCCCGCGCTTCCTTGACTGCCTCCGACTCCGAGCCTGCGCGCAACTGAGCGGCATAGGCTTTCAGCTTGTCGGACTGATCGGCGGGAACAAAGACCTCCACGCGCTTCAATCCTGCGCGCCGTCGACGTTCACGGGACCGGTACACCCGTTCATTCACGGATGCGTTTGCAGGCGCCATCAAGGTGTCCTCAAGTCATGTTACCGGACACTTTATCACACTTATGACCGGTAACAAAATTCAATATGTTGCCGGTTATATGGTTCATATTGTTGCCGGTAACAAGGCCGATAGCCCACAATAGCTTCTTACAATTCCAGTCAACCTGAACAGGTGCCTTCATCGAAGCCGGCATTGCCGGTTCGCTACGGCAGTTGACGGATCCCCGTGCGACGCGAGAGTGAAGGACAGGTACGCTCGATGCTGGGCAGTCTCGTGGCCCGACACGACGACTGGCGCCAAATTACAGACGTCAAGTGTCGCGTGTGCAGCGAGAGGAAGACTCGCGCATGCGCATCGAACAGATGCCCAACCGCAGAAACGTCTCATCCGGGCGGCTTCCCTGCTACACCGACGTCGCCACCTTAATCCTCAAGACTTTCCCCGAGCGCCAGCAGTCCCGCACGACGCCTGCCCGGGCGCTTGATGTGACCGAACAAGAACGCACCCGTCCCCGTGGCGTCGCCGCCTACGCGCAGGAGTAGGATTTGCGAGTGTTTGCCGATTGTTTGCCAACAAGGTAGACGGCACTGGAATAAGGATGAGCAGAGATCGATGATAGGGAATAGAAACAGAATGTTAGTGAGGGTATCCCGAGAGATGTTCGGACTCGATAGCCACAATGGCATTCACGAGGTCAGGGGTTCGACCCCCTCGGCTCCACCATCCGGAATTGAGAGCTTTCACATTAGTTGAGACGGAATCTCAGCTTATGGTTAATGAAGAGTTTTTGCTCATCTAGTGGTTAATGGCGACGAGCCAGCGTTCAGCGGACTATTTCACGACAACCTTCGCTGTTTTCGCTGCATCCGTGGCTGGCCGCCGCCAAGACGGAACCGCGCATTGAACCGCTGCTGCGCACCAAGCGTGATCAGGCCTGCCGGAAAGTGTTCCGAGCACGCCAATTGGGGCTGTCACGGCGAGTCTGTCGGCGTCGCAGAAACGTCCTTCTGGTGCCCCTGGCACCGAGATATGGTTGAGCCATATGCATGGAACGGCAGGCTGATGACGAAAACAACCCTCAATCTGAATGATCAGGTGCTGCGCCAGGCCAAGGGCCGGGCGGCCCGAGACGGGATCACGCTGACGAAATTCGTCGAAGATGCTCTCCGGGCGCGGCTTGCAGCGAGGCGCGACGGCAAGAGACCGTTCCGTATGCGGCTGAAGTCCGTCAAGGGGGATCAGCCGCCAAATGTCGATATCAGCGACCGGGACGCGCTCTATGACGTGATCGACCGGTAGTGATTGCGGTTGACGCGAACATCCTGACTACGCGCATCGGGTCGAGAGCGAGTGGCACGAGGCCGCGGTGGCGCGACTCGTCGCCCTCGGCGAAGGCACGGAACGCTGGGCGCTCCCGGTATTCTGCGTCACGGAGTTTATGCGGGTGGTGACTCACAAACGGGTGTTCAACCCGCCCTCGACCGTCGAGCAGGCAGCGGACTTCATCGAATCGGTTGTCGCATCACCGAGTTGTGAGATCGTCCAGCCCAGCGCGGGGTTCCTGGAGTGGCTGCTCGCGACGGCCCGTGAGGCGGACTCGCATGGCAACCTGATGTTCGACGCGCAAATCGCGGCGGTGTGCCGCGAACACGGTATCGAAAGGATTCTAACGGACGACAGCGATTTCGAACGGTTCAGTGCGCTGCATGTCCAGCGCCTGGCTTGAAATAGCGACGAGGACTATTGACCTAACAGCAGAGTCTTTCTCGGCTCTTCGTCAACCAGGAAGAATAATTCTCCATTCATGGTGAATGGCTCGCGTCAGCAAGCAACCCGTCAGTTGAAGGGGCCAACTGAGACCCGGATTCGAGTCTCATCTCTCCTGAAGTGAGGGGATCAGCTTGTGCGAAAACGCTCAGGAATTGTGAGCCAGGCCAGCTTCCGAAACCGTGGAGCACGTCGGAATCAGGGGAGGTCCAAATTGGGGCCATGGTCGTCGGCGACCGGCGGGAGCGGCTCGACCAAACCGGTAAGGGCCGAGCAAGCGTTCCGTTAGGCCGGGAGAAGGCCAACCTAGCGTCGATGCGGTTGCGTGCATGCCCGATCCACAGGGCTTAGGTTCTTCCCGGAATCTGCCACCCTGTTGTCCGCGGCCGCTTCAACGCAAGCCGAGCCTCGGACCGAAACACCTCGCCAGGAACGCCCGCATGTCCTTTCCTGCCCGTCTCACCGCCATGGTCTTCCTGGCGCTCCTCATCACGGGAGAAGCCGTTTCCGCGGCCAATGCTCCCGAGCACGTCATCAAGTACCGGCAGAACCTGATGACGAGTGCCGGCGCGCATCTCGCCAACGTGGTCCTGCTGGCGCAAGGCCGCGTCGATTTTGCCGACGGACTGATCACCGGCACGCAGGCGATCGTGGACTTGCTGGAGCATTCCCGTGTCGCGTTCCCCGAGGGGACCGCAGAGGGCGATACCCGGGCGCGGGCAAAAATCTGGGAGGAGCGCGCCAAGTTTGATGCCGCGCTGGAAGACTCGCTGGTCACGGTTCGCGAGCTCGCCGCGGCCGCCAAGGACCGGGACCTGGAAGCGGTCAATGCCGCGCTGATTCCCGTGGCCCGGGGCTGTCGCTCCTGTCATCTGTCGTTCCGGGTCCGGGACTAGCCTGCTTCTTTCGACAACGCCGGAAAGGACGCCGCCGTCCGAACCGGTCTCCGGTCATCTGCAGGAGGCAGCGTTGCCGGGACCCGTCGCCCCGCCCCGGGCGCTCATGTGGCTGGTCTCAGAACCGTTCACCCGTCGCGGGCATCGGGTTTACCGTCGTTGCGGCCGGCCGAACGGCGGCATTTGCGCGCCAGAATCCGGCCGAGCAACCCTTGCAGGGATGGCGCGGCAGGCGGTGCGGCGCCGGATGCTTCCATCCGTACATCTGCCCATGTGACCCGCAGACGAGGGCGGGCGTTCTGTTCCGGACGATCGACGGCGACGGCCTGCAAACTCTTGCGAAAGCGTGCCACCAAGACAATCACCGGCCCCTCCACGGGGCGGGCTGGTTCGGAATGAAGGGCTGCCGGGCGGCTGCACTTGATCCGGAGCCCGTTCTATCCTCGCTTTGTGAAAACCCTGTGTCGTGACTGCGGCAGCCAGCCAGCCGCCGGCAGCGAGGCCTGCCCGGCCTGCGGCTCGTCGCGGGTCGTTCGGCACCTGGAACTCCACGAACTCGCCATCGCCCATCTCGACTGCGACGCGTTCTACGCCACCATCGAGAAGCGCGACCGGCCGGAGTTGCGCGACCGGCCCGTCATCGTTGGCGGGCGTCATCGAGGAGTGGTCGCGGCCTGCTGCTATCTAGCGCGCGCCTGCGGCGTGCGCTCGGCCATGCCGATGTTCAAGGCCCTCGAGAGCTGTCCCGATGCCATCGTCGTCAAACCCGACATGAAGAAGTACGCCGCTGTCGGCCGCGAGGTCCGGGCGATGATGCTGAACCTGACGCCACTGGTCGAACCGCTCTCCATTGATGAGGCCTTCATGGATCTCTCGGGCACCGAGTCCCTGCATCGCGCCAGTCCGGCCGCCACGCTGGCGGCGCTGGCGCGCCGGGTGGAGGCCGAGCTGTCCATCACGCTCTCCATCGGCCTCAGCTACAACAAGTTCCTGGCCAAGATCGCCTCGGACCTGGACAAGCCGCGCGGCTTTGCCGCGATTGGCCGGGCGGAGGCGCGGACCTTTCTGGCGGCGCGGCCGGTAGGCCTGCTGTGGGGGGTGGGCCCGATCCTGCAGCGGCGGCTCGCCCGTGACGGCATCACGCGGATCGGGGAGTTGGCCGCGATCGGGGAAGACGAGCTTGCCGCCCGGTACGGCAGGATCGGACGGCGACTGTGGTCTTGTGCCCGGGGTGAAGATGACCGCCCGGTCGATCCGAACCGCGAGGCCAAGAGCGTGTCCTCGGAAATCACCCTCGACGAGGACATCGCGGATTCTGCGAGACTGCGCCCGATCCTGTGGAAGCTCGCGGAGACGTTGGCGCGGCGTCTCCGGAATGCCGGTCTCGCCGCGGGCGGCGTCACCCTGAAACTGAAGACAGCGGGCTTTCGCACGGTGACCCGCTCCCGTCGCCTGCAGACGGCCACGCGGTCGGCGGACCAAATGTTTCGTGTGGTCGAGCCGCTGCTCGCCCGCGAGGCCGACGGGCGCGCGTTCCGCCTGATCGGCATCGGCGCCTACCATCTGGTCGAGGCTGGGCAGCCTCCCCAGGCCGATCTCTTCGCAGCAGATCCGGGTGACGGGGACCTCGACGAGGCGCTGGACGCGTTGCGCGACCGGTTCGGCGAGGATGCCATCGTGCGGGGCCGCGGCTTCGGCGTGAAGCTCGCGCGGCAGGGGCCCTCGAAGGTGGAGTGAGCCGCACGCGCGGCTACGGACCGGGAATTCGGCAGCGACGTGCACGCCAGGTCCGCCGTGTGGTGGTCAGGGCACGGTTCCCGATTCGGGGCGGGTATCTCGAACTCGCCGCCAGTCAGCGCCGACTTTCAGATCTCATTCCGACTATTCCAAGCCAACGATCCGGCCGCGCTCTCCAGCACAGTTCGCAGGCTCATTGCGCCTTCAGCCCTCGGTCAGCCCACGCAGAAGCGCCGCCCTTGGAAAACGTTAGGGGAAAGTGCCCGGCCCCGTCCTCACCAGAGCTGTTTCCGCTGAATGCTGCAGTCCTCCATGCACTGAAGGAGATGCCGGTAGGCCCCCAACAAAGCCCCGCGGTTGGCCCAGTTGTTGTCTTCGTCCGCGACCCGAGGCCGGAGGAAGGTTCCTTTCCGGTCAATGAGACGCGAGGATTCCTCGATATTCGTCCGGGTCGTCTGCCAGTCATTGTCAAACACCAACTCAAACATGCTGGCAAATGTGTCGACGGCTTCAAGCAGCGCCGCCCTGTTCCCGGGTGTCGTCGCTTCAGGAAGGCTGGGAAACAGGAGAGCGCCGAGTTTTCCCTCTACCTCGGCCATCGTCTGTGGCGCCGCCCGCACGGCGAATCTTGCGAACCTCGCGCGCCAGTCCTGACTCCTGATCTGGTCCGCCAGCACGACACCCTTGATGGAGCCCGCCGCGGGAAGCGGCACCTCGAAAGGGTAGCCACGGACCCTGGACGTAATTGGACAGAACAACGCCAGACTGCTTCGTTCGTTGTAGTTCTGCTGGCTCAGAACCAGAGCGGGGCGGCGCCCCGCCTGTTCATGTCCCGTTTGCGGGGTGAACTCCAGCCACACTATGTCCCCGCGGTCGGGAACGTAGTCGCTGCCTACCACTGCTCATTGCCCCGCGATGGGCCCGTCTCCACTTCCGGGTGCACGTTTTCCGGCGTGATCCGGCTGACCATGTCCGCCAGATCGTAGTGCCGTTTCCGCAGCACGATCCGTCCGGACTGCACGTCCATCTCCATCGCCGACCCTTCCGATATCCCGCACTGCTTGGCGACCGCCTTGGGAATGCGCACCGCCAAGCTGCTTCCCCACTTTCCGACTTGCAGGTTGGCACCCATGAGATCTGCCCCTTTTTATATCTACAATAGATATTCTATATGCGGATCACAATCGAGAATGAGAGTCACAGCGTCTTGACCGTGCGGTGACGCCGACTCGTTCTCCGCGACGGTCTTGTTGTCTGGGCGGTTCGCATGTCCTTGCAAGTTAGGAGGTCGCGTTCCGGCCACCAGGATGTCGGGGGGGGGGGGATTGAAGGCGGTACGATAACGGGCGCCTTCGGCGGCCTGCGCGACTGACGTCTTCGGGTTCAGCATCGGCCGACGACATCCTCGCCACCATCAAGCGCTTCTGCCTGCGCACCCTCGATACCGCCGAACGGCAGCACGAACTCATCAAAACTTCAGAATCAGGACACAAGCTGAGAATAGGGGGCGCGTGTTGAGCCTTGTTGCCGCCGAAACCCGGCGGGGAAGGCGCAGCGGACCCCCAATCTACGCCAGGGTGGGGGCGCCCCGGCCATTGCAGTTCGATGATCCGAAGAGCCGTGGACCCACCGGTTCACGGGCGAAAAAATGATGAAAAATCCGGTACCATGAATGAACATGGGGAGACTTCTCCGCACTCCCGTCCATCCTGGCGGGCGGGCCGCTCGGCGCGCGAACCGTTGGTAAGGGCAATGCAATGACGTCCCCGGTCGACACGACTTCCGCGAATCCCACGCCCGATGCGGCGCGCCTGTCGGCCCTGAGCAAGGTGCTGCTGCGAATCAGCGCGAGCCTCGACCTCGAAACGGTGCTGCGCGAGGTGATCGACGGCGCCCGCGACCTCACCGGCGCGCGCTACGGTGCCATCGTTACGATCGATGACACGAAAACGGTCCAGGACTTCGTGACCTCCGGCCTGACCGAGGACCAGGACCGCCGGCTCGAGCAATGGTCCGACGGGCTGCCGCTCTTCGAGCACATCCGTGACCTTCCGGGGCCGATCAGGATTGCGGACCTGGCAACCTTCGCGCGTCCGTTCGGCATCAGCTGGGATATTTTGCCGTCGAGCGTCTGCGTGTGCGCGCCGATGCGTCACCTCGGCGTACAGGTCGGCAACTTCTTCCTCGGCGGCAAGGAGGGTGAAGCCGAGTTCACGGCCGAGGACGAGGAGTTGCTCCTGCTGTTTTCCGCGCAGGCGGCGGCCGCCATCGTCAACGCCCGCACCTACCGGGCCGAGCAGCGCGCCCGCGCCGACCTCGAGACCCTGGTCGAGACCTCGCCGATCGGCGTCCTGGTGCTGGATGCCCAGACCGGCGGCTGCGCCGTGTTCAACCGAGAGGCCCGGCGTCTGGTCGAACTCCTGTGCGATCCCGGTCGGCGCCTCGAAGACATGCCTGACGTGATGACCTGCCGGATCGGCGATGAACCCGAATTCTCTCTCGCCCCCGGCGAGCTGTCCCGGAGGCTGGGCCGCGCGAGGACGCTGCGGGCGGAGGAGATCGTGCTGTCGACCCCCGATGGGCGCAGCGTCACCTTGCTGCTCAACTCGACCCCGAACCGCGCCGAGGACGGCACGGTGGAATCCGTGGTGGTGACAGTCCAGGACCTTGCCCCGTTCGATGCGCTCGACCGGTTGCGCGCGGAGTTTCTGGGGATGGTCAGCCACGAACTGCGCACGCCGCTTGCCGCCATCAAAGGCTCCACCACGACGGTGCTGGGCACCGCGCAGAGCTTCGCGCCCGCCGAGACCCGGCAGTTCTTCCGCATCATCGACGAGCAGGCTGACCGCATGAGCGCGCTGATCGGCGACCTCCTGGATGCGGGGCGGATCGACGCCGGCACGCTTTCGGTCGCGGCCGAGCCCTCGGAGGTGGGCGACCTGGTCGAGCAGGCGCGGACCGCGCTCCTTTCCGGCGGCAGCCGTCACTCGGTGCTCATCGACCTGCCGGCGGATCTCCCCCGCGTGATGGCCGACCGGGGGCGCATCGTGCAGGTGCTCAACAACCTGCTTGCCAACGCCGCCCGCCATTCCCCGGAGGACACGCCGATTCGGATCTCGGCGGAACGCGACGGCACGCATGTCGCGGTCGCGGTCACCGACGAGGGCCAGGGAATCTCTCCCGAGCGCCTTGCGGGCCTGTTCCGGAAGTACGCGGACCGCACCGACGGCGAGCCGGGGGTTGGGAGCAGGCTGGGGCTCGCCATCTGCAAGGGCTTGGTGGAGGCGCATGGCGGGCGCATCCGGGCCGAGAGCGCCGGTGCCGGCCGGGGCACGCGCTTCACCTTTACGATCCCGCTGGCCGAGACAGCGGGCGGAGAGGCGGGCGTGGCGCGGAGCGGGGGCGCCGCGCCGCAAACCGGGGAGCGGCCCCGCGTCCTGGTGGTGGACGACGACCCGCAGATGCTGCGCTTCGTGCGCGATACGCTGCACGGTGCAGGCTATGCCGCGGTGGTGGCCGGCGATCACCACGACCTCCCCGCTCTCCTCGAGGCGGAGAAACCCGCCCTGGTCGTGCTCGACCTGATCCTGCGCGGGACCGACGGCATCGAGCTGATGGAGACGGTGCCCGGGCTCGCCGACCTGCCGGTCATTTTCATCTCCGGCTACGGGCGCGACGAAACGATCGCCCGGGCGCTCGAGGCCGGCGCCGAGGACTACGTCGTCAAGCCCTTCTCCCAGACCGAGCTCACAGCGCGGATCAGGGCGGCGCTCCGCCGCCGGGCCGAACCCGACCCGTTCGTGCTGGGCCAGCTCGCGATCGACTACGCCCACCGCCGAGTCACGCTCGACGGGCGCCCGGTGACACTGACGGCGACCGAGTACGACCTGCTTCGCGTGCTTACGCTGAACGCGGGCCGGGTCGCCACCTACGATGCGTTGTTGCGCCAGGTGTGGAGCGGGCGCAGCCACGCCAATCCGAAGCTCGTCCGCGCCTACGTCAAGCGGCTGCGCCAGAAGCTCGGCGACGACACCAGCCAGCCCACCTACATCTTCACCGAGCGCCGCGTCGGCTACCGCATGGCCCGGCACGACGATGCCACGGGGGCTGGCCGGGGCGCCGGCCTGTGAGCTAGCGTCCGCCACCGGCTACTTGGAGACTTCGCCGAAGGCCCAGTCCAGCCGGCCCCGGGAAGCCACGACCGTGTCACGCCTCCACGGAGCGCTTCACGGACAAGGGGACTCGGCCGCTGACGGACGGCACGCGCCTGGCCGGACGATGGACCAGCCAACGCAGCACGACGACAGTGCCGTGAACTATTGGCTACCTATTGCGAACCAGGCGCGAACACTCGTCGCATCCGGGCAGCCGGGTCGCGCGCGCCGCGTGTGGTGCGGTTCCGTAGGCCCTTCGCGCCGATCATCGCTCCTGCCGACCCGGCCCTGACCGCAACGGCGGATGCGCCCGCGCAGTTTCCGGTTTCGACGGGCCGAAGCGTGACCGTGCGCATCTGCAAGCGCGCACCGGCCCGCGCTTCCGCTGCCGGTGCCAACGGATTTCCTGCCCGGACACCAAGGAAAATGGTCCTGGCTCAAGGGCTGGGCACTGCCGCCCCCTCTCTCCGGGGCGCGGGTTGCGGGATCCCGAAGGGCAGGCCGTGGCCTGCCCGCCCGGCGGCCGGCGGTGGCTGACCGGGCGCCTCGCGAACGCAATCGGCGACGACGCCAGGCGACAACCGACGAGCCGCGCGCCAATGCACCGCCCGGCGGTCGACCGGTTGCGACCCAATGGGCAGTTATGCGAACATGTAGCTAATATCTCCTTCCAATAGGCGAAAATAGGAGAATATCCCGCGTCAACGACCCGCCCGGCGGCCAGTGCCGAGGACCAGCCGGTGACCACCCCTGGCGATCCGGCGGCCGCTGTCCGGGCACGCGACGAGACGCGGCTTACCGTCCTGAGCCGGGCGTCGCTGCGGATCAGCGCGAGCCTCGACGTTGGCACCGTCCTCCGCGAAGTGGTCGAGGGAGCCCGCGAGCTGACCGGTGCGCACTACGGCTGCATCACCACCATCGACGAGCAGGGGTCGCCCGAAGGTTTCGTCACGTCGGGCCTCAGCGAGGACCAGCGGCGCCGGCTGGAGGAATGGCCCCATGGGCCGCGGTTGTTCAAGCAGCTCCGCAGCCTCCCGGGGCCGATCAGGATCGCGGACTTTGCGGACATCGCGCCGTCGTTCGGCGTGACCGGGGACATCGTGCCGTCCCGGGCCTGCATGAGCACACCGATGCACCATTTCGGCGCCCGCGTGGGAACCCTCTTCCTCAGCGGCAAGGCTGGCGGCGCCGGGTTCACCGAAGCGGACGAGGAGATCCTGCTGCTGGTCACCGCACAGGCGGCGGCCGCCATCGTCAACGCCCGCACCTACCGGGCCGAGCAGCGCGCCCGCACGGACCTCGAGGCCTTGGTCGAGGCGTCGCCGATCGGGGTCGTGGTATTCGATGCGCGGAGCGGCCGGCCCGTTTCGTTCAACCGCGAGGCGAGGCGCATGCTGGCGGGCCTCGGCAATTCCTGCCCGGGTGAGCACCTGCTCAAGGGGCTGACCTGCCGGTTCGCCGACGGCCGTGAGCTGGCGCTTGACCGCCCGTTCCTTGCCCGCGCGTTGCGCCGCTCGGAGCGGCTGCGCGGCGAGGAGATGACGCTCTCAACGTCCGACCGGCGCAGCATCACAACACTTGTCAGCGCCACCCCGATGCACCACGCGGACGGCACGGTCGGCTCGGTGGTGGTCACCGTGCAGGACCTCGCGCCGATCGTGGCGCTGGACCGGATGCGCACGGAATTCCTGGGGATGGTCAGTCACGAGCTCCGCACACCGCTCGCGGCCATCAAGGGCCTGACGACCACGCTGCTGGGCAACGCGCAGAGCGTCGCGCCGGTGGAAACGCGGCAGTTCTACCGGATCATCGACGAGCAAGCCGACCGCATGGGCGCGCTGATCACCGACCTGCTCGACGTCGGGCAGATCGGCACCGGCACGCTCTCGGTCGCGACCGAGCCCACCGAGGCAGGCGAGTTGATCGAGCAGGCGCGGGCCACCTTCCTCTCCGGCGGCGGCCCGCACTCGGTCCTGATTGACCTGCCGACGGGCCTTCCACCCGTGATGGCGGACCGCCGGCGCATCGTGCAGGTGTTGAACAACCTGCTTGCCAACGCCGCCCGGCATTCCCCGGAGACCGCCCCGATCCGGCTCACGGCCGGACGCGAGGGCCCGTACGTCGCGTTCTCCGTCGCGGACGAGGGCCGGGGCATGACGGCGGAGCGACTGGCGCGGCTGTTCCGCGAGCCCGGCGACACCGGCAACGGCGAGCGCGGCGTCAGGAGCGGGCTGGGCCTCGTCATCTCCAAGGGGCTGGTGGAGGCCCACGGCGGGCGCATCCGGGCCGAGAGTCCCGGGCCCGGCGGCGGGGCGCGGTTCATCTTCACGGTGCCCCTGGCCGGGGAAGGCGTCGGCCGGGCCGGCGCGGCGCCGGACCGGCGCGCGTCATCGGAGGGAACCGGGGAAAAGCCGCGCATCCTGGTCCTGGAAGACGATCCGCAGATGCTGAGTTTCGTGCGGAATGCCCTCCACGAGGCCGGCTATGTGCCGTTGATCGCAGCCGACCACCGCGACCTGCGGCATCTCGTCGAGACGGAGAGGCCCGCCCTGGTCCTCCTCGACCTGGTCCTGCCGGGAACCGATGGCATCGAACTGATGGAGGTCGTGCCCGGGCTGGCAGACCTTCCGGTCATCTTCATGTCCGGCTACGGCCGCGACGAGACCATCGCGCGGGCGCTGCAGGCGGGCGCCGAGGACTACGTCGTCAAGCCGTTCTCGGCGATCGAGTTCACGGCCCGGATCGGCGCGGTGCTGCGCCGCCGGGCCGAGCCGGGGCCGTTTGTGCTGGGCGAGCTGGTGATCGACTACGCCCTCAGGCGGGTGACGCTCGGCGACGTTGTCGTGCAGCTGACGGCGACCGAGTACGAACTGCTCCGCGTGCTGTCGCTCGCCGGCGGGCGCGTCGTGACCTACCCGTCGCTGCTGCGGCAGGTATGGGCCGGGCGCACCTACGCCAATGCGAAGCTCGTGCGGGCCTACGTCAAGCGGCTCCGCCGGAAGCTCGGCGACGACGCCAGCCAGCCGACCCACATCGTCACCGAGCGGCGGGTGGGCTACCGCATGGCCCGGACGGATGACACCTGACGGCGCCGACATCGGCCTCCGCCGCGGGTTTGCGCGGTTCGGGAGTCGATATGCGGGAATGCCGGCGTCGAAGCCCGGGAGGGCGGAGACAGCACTCGCATACCTGCCCGGCTGGCGCCCCAACGGAGCGGCGCGAAGACCGGGAGCTTCGTATCACCTTGATGCGCATGGATGTGACGACCAACGACCGGGTGGCCCGGCGTGACGATCCTTGGCGAGCACATCCATGTGGACGGCTCCGCGCCGCCGGACTTCTTGAGCGGCGGCAGCGTCTCCGGGCGCGCACCCCCTCCGATGCGCGACAATTCCGGCAGGCGGTCGACGACGGAGGCTTACGGAGAATCGTACCGATGAGAACAATCAAGCCAATGAGAGCAATCAAGTGGATCGCGGCAATCGTGCTGGTTGCCGGCGCCGGCGGTGTCATCTTCTGGTTCTGGATCACGGGCCAGTCCATGTACTCGCCGGGTGAAAGCGCCGAGCTCCAACTCGATCCGGTCAGCCACAGCGCTGACGGTGCCTGGCGCGTGAGCACGGACGTCTCGCTGCACCATTTCGCGAGCGGCACGGGTCGCAACATGCTCTACGTCCATGGCGGACCGGGCATCCCCGCGACGACCGCCGCACCGGGTCTCGACCTCGGCGGCTATCGCGTGCACTACTACGATCAGCGCGGTACGGGCCAGTCGTCCCGGCCCTTCCAGGGCGCTGTCTCGTCGAGCATGTTCAGGAACGTGCAGGCACTCGTGGGCGCGCTGGGAATCGCTCAGCAAGTCGCCGACATCGAACGCATCCGGCGCATCCTGGGCGACGAGCAGCTGTTCCTCGTCGGTCACTCGTACGGCGCCCTGCTCGCTTCCCTGTACGCGGCGGAGTTCCCCGACCGCGTCGCGAGGCTGATCCTGATCGCGCCCGCGAACCTGCTCGAGTTCCCTTCCCCCGAAGGCACCCTGTTTGACACTGTCCGCGAGCGACTGCCCGAGGGCGACCGCGAGGCCTACGATGCGTGGCTGGCGGAGCACCTGGACGTGGGTTCGGTGTTCGACAAGAGCACGTCGGAACTGCGGGCCATTGATGGCGCCTTCCTGCCGTTCTTCGAGAAGGCGGCGGGCCCCGTGCCCCGCGAGTTCGCCGTGGAGATGGGCGTGTGGCACGTGCGTGCCCAGTACTTCGGCATGGGGAGGCGCCATGACTGGCGGCCCGGCCTGGCGTCGTACAGCGGCCCTGTGCTGATCGTGCATGGCGGCAAAGATCTGCAGTCGCTCGATGTGTCCGAGAGCTTCGCCGCTTCCTTCGGGGGGCCGGCGGACGTGCGGACAATCGCCCAGGCCGGTCACTTCCCCCACTACACCCATCCTGCCGAAGTCGTCGAGATCATCGACCGGTTCCTGGCTGAGGAGCACGCAAACTGATTCCCTTCCAGCGGGAAATCGGGACCTCGGGTATGCAGGTCCTGAGAAACGCTTCCTGAAATGCTCACCACGATGATCGCGGAAGACTCCTACGGAAACGGACCCGATCAAAGTCCGGGACGGATTGCGGAGACGGGCATGAGCGGGCGTGCATTGCGACCCTGCGATCGTGCCCCTTGGCGGAAGGAAGCCTGCTTCCCAGGTTCCGTTGCGCTTCGTCAAGGGCACGGTACGCCGGTCACGATCCAGGTCACCGACCGGGACTCGCTGCCGGCCCGCGTCTGCGCCTCTGCGACGTCGCGGCGCACCGCTTCCGCTTGCGTTTGGCCCGTCCCGGCGACACCCGGGTCGAGGTCGGGCAGCGCGGCGTCCCTCCACCCCGAGCGGTCGCGCCGATCTCGCCGCCATGCCGCGCGCCGCCCGGCGACCGCGGGGAATCGAACAGCAGTGCGCACCCGGGTCAGCGCAAAAACCGCCGGAGCTCGACCGGCGTGTCAGCGTTGGGAGGGGCAGACATAGTGAGTGGGCACGGCAGGCCGACGGTGAAGGCGCTGTCGGGATGGTTCCTGACCGGCGTCACGGCATCGTTGATCGCATGTGGCGGTGAGAGCGCCTTGCCAGTCGGAGAGGCTCCCGGGCTGCCGCTGCAAACGGCTCTGCACGCGCATCAGGCGCCGTTGATCCACCTCGACGGTCAATTGCATGTGGGAGCGGATGTCGCCGCTCCGGCCGGGGCCCTGCCGATTGTGGCCGTCCACGGCGATGCCAGCGTTTCGCATGGGACGATCCGCGATGGGGTGGGCGCGGCAGAAGTCATCGCCTACCTGCAGGCGGACGCTGCTCCGTACGGCGCAACGGATGACGGGGACGGCGCGGATGTCCAGCTCGTCCCCGGGGGGCTCGTTGTTCGCTTTGCCGCCACGCCGCCAATCGTCCATTTCGCGGACGGTACGCCTGCCGCGCTGATCGACGAAACGGTCCGCGTGGTACAGGCGATCAACGCCGCCTTGCCTCCGGTGTGGCAGCTGGGGATCAGTCCCGACCCCGTAGCCGCCGTCACGCCGTTCCCGGCGGACGGTGTCATCCTGGTCACGTTCGCACCGCAAGCGAGTTGGCCGGCCGAAGCCGTACCGCCGGGCGACGCGGACATCGGACTCGCGGAGCCGCGGTACCGGGTCGTACCGACGGGCGACCCGGAAGTTCCCTGGCTTCTGGAGATCGTCGCGGGCCGGATCTGGGTGGACCCCTCGGAGACCGAGGGAGTGGAGCGGCTGGGCGTCATTGCGCACGAACTCATCCACCTGCTCGGCCGCAATCACGTGGATCCCGAGCGTTTTCCGGAAACCCTCATGGTGGCCGGCGGCAGCGAAGCGTTGTCGGAACATATCCTGCACCGCCTCGATCGCGAGGCGCTGCATGCGGTGTACGGGCGCCTGCCCGCGGGCACGACGCCGGAACGCATCGCGGAAGAGCTGGGACCATGGTCCGACGCCACCACCCACGTCCGGGGGGAGCTGTCGATCGGAGCCCAGGAGGTCGTGTTCGGAGCGGCACTGCTGAACGGGCGGGCGCAGCCCTGGGCGGTCGGGCCGGTCCCGCCCGCCGACCTGGGAGACAATGCCGCGCTCTCGGGCAGCGTCCTTTGGACGGGCCGGCTGCTGGGGCTGACGCCGCAAGCGGAGACCGTCTCCGGCGCCGCCGAGATGGCCGTGGACTTGCTGACCCTGTCAGGCTCGTTGAACCTTACCGGGCTCGAACACTGGCCCGCCCATGCGGCACCGGGAACGCTGGGGAGCGGCGCGACCTGGCGCGATGGGCGGTTGGGTTACCAGATCGCGGTGCACGGCAATACGTTCGTCCAGACCGGTGGCGATGCGGGAGTGGTGACGGGCGCGATCTTCGGTTCGTCCCATGAGGGCATCGGGGGCGTTCTGGTTCGCGAGGACCTGAGTGCGGGCTTCGGCGGCAAGCGCTGAGGCCCATGCCCGCCGAAGACGGTGTCGGGGCCAACGCGGCACCGGCGGTCATGGCGTCCGGCGACGTCCGTCAGCCAAGCGTCGACGAACAGGATGGCCGGTGCCGGATCCGTAGGGGCCACACGAGCGAGTTGGACAGATCGAATGGGAATGATCGAATGGCAGTCACGAACAACGGGAGAATTCCGGGCCCGCAGATGATGCCGCCGCATACCGGACCCAGCATCATGCGGGCTTGCGGACCGATTGCGGGCGCCCCCAGGCATTTCGCTGGCGGGCCTGGTACCCGGCGCTCGCGGCCGTCGCCTTGAAGCTGCGCGACACGTAGCGCGCAGCAAGTACGGAGCCACTCACCGAGTACCCCGGGAAAAGGGCGCGCGCGAGTTCCCCCTTCCGGGACGCGGCCGCTTCGCTGTCTCGACGTGGAGGAATGGACCGGGCTGGCCCTCGCGTCATCCCCACGGTTGCTCCGGGCGATGCACCGCAAAGGAATAGGGGAATCGGCAGCATCGATAAATCTCCAAATATTCACATTATTGAAGCTATTTTTCTCCCTGTATTCGTATACATGCCTATATGCTTGTCCCGCAAGTTGATGTGCTTCGCCCGCGATCGGTTGGCTGGCCGCGACGGTCGGCGCGCATGCGTTGCGGCGGGGCTTCGTTGGCCCGCTATGGGCTCGCGCCGTTCGACGGGCGCTGGCTATGTGCCGATCCATGGCTGCCTTCCGCGTGTTCGTTCCAACGGGAGAGCTGCATGCGTACGCACCACCCGGTGATCGTGGTGATCGCCTTTCCTTTGATCGCAACGGCCTGCAACCGGCGCCTGCCGCCAACGGAAGCGGGTCCGATCGCGAAAGCTCCGTCGGCGTACGGGATCGGTGCCGCGCCGTTGGCCATCTCACGTTGAACGGAGAGGAGTGAAGCGGTGGAAACATTCGATGTCGTCATCGTCGGGGCGGGTCTCTCGGGGATCGGCAGTGCCTACCACCTGATGCACCGGTGCCCCGCCAAGAGCTTCGTGATCCTTGAAGGCCGCGATGTCATCGGCGGCACCTGGGACCTCTTCCGCTATCCGGGAATCCGCTCTGACAGCGACATGCACACGCTGGGGTACAACTTCAAACCCTGGAAGGCGGCCAAGGCCATCGCGGACGGACCGTCGATCCTGGAATACGTCAACGAGACGGCCGACGAAAACGGGATTCGGGAGCGCATTCGATTCGGGCACCAGGTCCGGAAAGCGGATTGGTCGAGCGCCAACGCCGCCTGGACGCTGGAGGCCGATTGCGACGGCAAGGTCGTGCGGGTCGCGTGCAACATGCTCTTGTTGTGCGGCGGGTACTACGACTACGAGAACCCGCACCGGCCCGTCTGGGATGGCGAGGGCGACTACAAGGGTACCGTCGTTGTCCCCCAGTTCTGGCCGGAGGACCTGGATTACCGCGACCGTGAGGTCGTGGTGATCGGATCCGGGGCGACGGCCATGACGCTCGTACCGGCGATGGCCTCGGGAGGCGCGCGGCACGTCGTCATGGTGCAGCGTTCACCCACCTACGTCGTGTCCCTGCCCAGCCGGGACAAGATCGCCAATTTTCTTCGCCGCGTCCTGCCGGACCGACTGGCCTATGCCATCACCCGCTGGAAGAACGTGACCCGTGTCAGCCGCTTCTATCGCATGTCCCGCAGGAAGCCGGAACGCGTGAAGACGCTGCTGCTGCGGCTGGTGCGCAAGGCGCTCGGGCCTGATTTTGACGTGGAGAAGCACTTCACGCCGCAGTACGCCCCGTGGGACCAGCGTGTGTGCCTGATCCCGGACAATGATCTCTTCGATGCCATCAACAGCGGCCGGGTCAGCATCAGAACCGAGGAGATCGACCGGTTCACGCCCGATGGTCTCCGACTTGCCAGCGGCGAAGTGGTGCGGGCCGACGTGATCGTTGTCGCTACCGGCCTGCGTTTGCAGGTGTTGAACGGTCTGTCACTGAGCGTGGACGGAAAAACGGTCAATGCGCCGGACCACTTGTCCTACCAAGGCATGATGCTGTCGGACGTGCCGAACCTGATCCTGACGTTCGGGTACATCAATTCGAGCTGGACCCTGCGGGCCGACCTGACGGCGGAGTTCGCCTGTCGGGTGGTCAACGAACTGGACCGCACGGGCAACCGCCAGGCCACACCATGCATTACAGAAAAAGCCATGCGCGAGATGCCGCTCAAGCCATGGATTGACTGCTTTTCCTCGGGGTACATCCAGCGGGCGATGCAACGCTTTCCCAAACAGGGAGACCGGAATCCCTGGCGCAACACACAGGACTACCTGGCCGACCGGAAGTCCTTGAGGAAGGCACCGATGGCCGACGGCGCGCTCCAACTCTCCAACCCGCAAAGCCATTAAAGGTGCCGCAGGTAGATGGGATTCCGACCGCGCAAATGCGACGACGGGTACGAAACCACCTGGTTTTCGCAGCAGTTCGGCTCCGCCGACAAGGCCGCCCGGCGCCCCAAGCAGGAAAACGGCTACGGGCCGCCTGAGGGCAGCTGGGAGTTCGTAGACGGCGAGTTCAGACCGGGGCGCGGGTGCCGCCCGCCGGTCTCGCCCGCTTCCGGCCAGCGGGTGTATGCCGCCGAACCTGGCAACGACTTGGCCACACTGACGCGCGACGGCTACCGAGCAGGCCATGGTCGCCGGGCCTGGAGCGGTCAGGACGTGACCGGTCCGCCTGTGCGGTGGCCGCAAGGAGACGCAGAAGCGCGACATCGGGCGCGCCCGGAACATGGCAAAGGAGCTTCGGAATGACCGCCGACAAAGCTGATCTTGAGGTGAGCCGCCTCGATGCAGCCGAGTATCTGGACTCTCCAGAAGCACAGGCCGAGTACCTGGCAGCGGCATTCGAGACGGGTGATGCCGCCCACATCAAGCAGGCGCTCTCCACACTTGCCCGTGCGCGCGGGATGAGCGAACTGGCCAACGATGCCAACGTGACGCGCCAGGGGTTGTACAAGGCGCTGTCCGAGAATGGTGATCCGCGCCTGTCCACGCTACTGCGTGTCATCAACTCCCTGGGCGTTCGCCTCAGCATCCAGCCTGGCGGCTAGTCGCGGAGCACCGCGGACGGCGCCGGCGCGAGAGCGAAGCGTGCGTGTGCAATCGTCGTCACCCCATGAACGAATGAAGTCCGGGATCCGTGAGCGTTCCACCAGGCCGTGGAGAGTTCGCCTGCGTTGTGCCCGCTTACTCGGACAGCCGACCGCGACGGCTGAAGTTCGGTCCGACCGAGGGTTCGTTGCCAGTCTCTTCGCAGGGATTTCGGTGTCGGATCCCGAAGCGTTACGGCTTGCGGGCAAAGACGAAGTATTCCGGGGTGAAGATGTCGAGTTCGCCCGCCGCCGCATGAGCGTCCCCGCTCAGGTTCAACAGCGCCGTGACGCGGGCCGTGCCGCGCGGCATGATGCGGAGCCATTCCAGCGGCCACAGAAATGCATTGGTGAGCTTCCGGCCGAACGCGGAACGCCGGAAGCCGGTGAACGAGAGGCGGGAACCGACCAGGGGCTCATACCAAGGAATGTCGAACAGCCCTTCCGCCGTCAGGTTGCGTGTCTCCAGTAGCTCGAATCCGGCCCGGCGCAGACCTGCGTCAATCTCCCGTTGGTGAGGAATGTCCGGGAGACCGCCGCCGTATTCCAGCTCGGCCTTGATTCGCTGGTGTTCTGCGTTCCCCGCATCGAACCGGGCGGTCAGGCTGTATTCGTAGGCCGCGAAGCATCCGCCCGGCTTCAGGACCCGGAACGCCTCGGCGTAAACGCCGGCGACGTCGGGCGCGCAGCAGATCGACTGGATGGAATAGACCGCGTCGTAACTCGCGTCCGGCGCGTCGATGCTCATGAAATCGCACTCCAGGAACTCAAGCAGACAGCCGAGTCCCGAGTCCTGTGACAACCGCGCCGCGCGGCGAATCTGATAGCCGCTGCTGTTGATGCCCACGATCTTCGCGCCGGAAAAGCGCGCAATCTCCCGCATCGGTCCTCCGATACCGCACCCGAGATCGGCCACTACCATGCCCGGTTCGAGACCCAGCCTGAGCGCGAGGTAGTGCTCGGAGCGCGCAAGCGCCGCAGCGAAACTCTCCCCCTTCCGGCGTCCCGCGAAATGAAACGACCGACCCCAGCCGTACTCGTACAGATCGGTCGCCAGGTCGTAATACTCTTTCAGAAATTCGCGATAGTGCGTCTTGCGCTCGTCTCGCCCGCCGCGGACCTCACCGCCGTACCGCCGCTCGAACTCACGGACACGCCCGACGATGTCGTCCCGCGATCCAGCCTCCCGCAATACACCGGTAAGTTTCATGCTCGCTCGCCGTCAGCGCTCATCCGGCTCCAATCGGGCCTGCAAAGGGGTCTGATAACACGATTTGTCCTGCGTTGACCTCAAGCGCATGGTGGTTCTGGACGACGAGTTTTTCGCAGGCGCGACGCTGGCCGAGGACGGCGCCGGGACTTGGTCGTCGCCCAAGTCGACCGCGACGGCCTCGCCGTGCGACTTCAAAATCATCGGCGGTGCAGCGATGGCCATGGCCTACCGGCGCGACCTCTGATGGCGGTCGGTGCGCGGCACTGATTTCGGTGCCGCACAACCGAAACTGAACACAAGGTGGACCGGGGGCCGCTACTCCAGCGGCTGGACGATCGTGAACGCCCCCCGGATGTCTCCTGCCGCGAAGCCGCGCGCCTGATCGCCCGGGTACAAGGCGTCAAGCTGGGCAACGATCCCCGGTGCAATGTCGCTGCCATGGCATGTCGTGCAGACCTCTTGCGTGATGATGGCCTTCATGTACCGGAAGTTGCGTTGACCGTCGCCGGCCACGATTTCGACGTGGTCCAGCGTCTTCGGGTCGGCCCCGGCCGCCTTGCGGGCTTCGAAGTCCTGAAGGACGGCCAGTTCCCACGCATCGGGCGCATTGTCGGGATTCCTGAGCTTCAGGCTGGTCCGTCCGACGCGCCATCCGCGGGCCGAGGATTCCGCCTGCGCAATACCGGGCGCCGCCAGATTGCACACTTCGATCGCGGCCACCGGCCCGCCGTCGGCCATGGCCAGTGACAGCTGCTCCATCAGTGCACCGGCGAAGGACTTGATCGCATCCCGGCTGGCCGCCGTGCGGGCGGCCACGTCGTCATCGGCGAACGCGGGATTGAGGACGATGAGAAGACCAAGGACGGCCAGAAACACTCGCATAAGCGACCTTCGATGGTGGTTCGCGATCCAGCTTAACAAAGTTGCGGCTCACCGACGTCCGACCCGCCAACACACTGGATCGGCGCGACCAGTCGGCCGGGCGGCGGCCGCCTGTTGCCGTGAGTCTGGTCAGGCTCTCGGTCGGCACCGGGCCCCGTCCGGCAAGGAAGCCGAATGGCCGCGACGGACGCCGGGAAGGAGCGGTCCAGGCCGGTTCCGAGGATCAGAGCCATGCAATTGTTGCATATCTTGGTAGCAAAAGTTCGCACGGATATCCCTGAAATCTGCTGAGTTTTGGGCATTGCTCATCATGCAGAAATTGCATGCCTTCCTTGACTCCTTTTCGACGCAGGTGGAGCGTGTATGCCTTGGGAAAGGCATGCACCTGACCGCTTCGGCAACGGGGCATGGCCTCGGACGGAATTAATCCGTGAAGACAAGCACGATCGTGGCACTGCTGCTAGCCGTCGTCATCGTGGCGGGGCTCGGGGTTTGGGGCACCGTTTGGTGGCAGGATCGCCGCCATTTCGAGGTCACCGACAACGCCTACGTGCGCGGCAGCATCACGATGATTGCGTCCCGCATCAGTGGCTACGTCACCGAAGTACCTCCGCCGACGCACACGCATGTCCATCCCGGCGACGTGCTGGCAGTGTTCGAAACCGAGCCTCTGGAAGCGGTCGTGGACGAGCGGCAGGCGAGTGTCGAGGTGGCCGAGGCCGCAATGTCCGCCGCCCTGGCCGAAGTGGAAGCCGCCAACGCCGCAGGTGCCGCTGTGGTCGGCCATCGGGTCACGACGGAAGCCCGCAAGGTAGCGAAGCAGGTTGAAGTGCGGAGCGCAGAGGCCCGGGCGGCGTCGCTGGAGGCCGCGCGCGACCACGCGGCCATGGACGCCGAGCGGGCGGAGACCTTGTACGACGCGCGTTCAATCAGCCGCAGCGGCCTGGATGACGCCAGGACCCGGTTGGTGCGCGCCGAACACGATCTCCAGGCCGCCATCGCGGACGCCGCCAAGCTCCGCAGCGAGCTGCTCGTACTCGATGCCGAGATCGCCGAGCTGGATGCCGAGGCCACGGAACGCGAAGCCAACCTGAGCCGGGCAAACGCCCGCCACCAGAGTGCCGCCGCCGCGCTCGAAAGCGCGAAGGCCAAGCTGGAGGCGGCGGAGCTGGATCTGGCGTCGACCGAAGTGCGCGCGCCGATCGAGGGTTTCATCGCCAACCAGACGGTGGAACCGGGTTTCTACATCGAGGAAGGTTGGCCGATGATGGCGGTGGTGCCGCTGCACAGCATCTGGGTTACGGCCAATTTCAAGGAAACGCAGCTGGAACGGCTGCGCGTCGGGCAGGAAGTGCGAATCGAGGTCGATGCGTTCCCGGACCATCCGATCACCGGCCATATCCTGAGTTTTGCGCCGGCGAGCGCCGCGTCGTTCTCGCTGCTGCCGCCACAAAACGCATCCGGAAACTTCGTGAAGGTCGTGCAGCGAGTGCCGGTCAAGATCCGGTTCCAGACGCCGGAAGCCCTCACCAACCGGATCGTGCCCGGCATGTCCGTCGTGGTCGCGGTTGACACTCGTACGGCGCCGCAGGGTGCAGCCCTGGCGGAGCGCACGCCGTAAGCACGCCCTCCTTCTTCCCGCCAGCAATCGATGTCGGCGGACTGACCCCATCCGGCCGTCTCGCCTTCTGGGCGATGACTGGTGGAATGTTCCTGAACCTGATGGGGGTTCAGAACCTGGCCATCGCGTTCCGCCACATCCAGTCGGGCCTGGAGGCCGGGCCCGACGAGGTCAGCTGGATCATCACGTCGTTCCTGATTGCGGAAGTCGTGACGCTCGCGATGTCCGGATGGCTGCTGCGGGTGCTCTCGATCCGCTGGATGTTCACGTTGTGTGCGGGCGGCTTCACCGTCGGCTCGATCCTCTGTGCGCTCGCCTGGGACATCAATTCCGCCGTTGCGTTCCGCGCTGTCCAGGGGCTGTTCGGCGGCGGCATCATGCCGTGTGTCTTCTCGGTGCTGTTCACGCATTACCGACCGGAGTCCCGCGACCGCGTGAGCATGCTGGTCGGGCTGTTCGCGACTGCGGCGAGCGCGCTTGGTCCGATCCTCGGTGGCTTCATCGCCGAATCGCTCTCGTGGCGCTGGATCTTTCTCTCCAACGTGCCCTTCGGCATCGTCGTGACGCTCCTCGGCGCATCGCTCGGGCGCTACGACTCACCCGAGACGGGCCTCTGGAAGAGGGCGGATCTGCCGGGGATCGTGCTGGCGATACTGGTGCTGGGCCCGGGCCTGGTCGTACTTGAGGAAGGGCGCCGCGCCGACTGGTTTGCCTCCGACCTGATCACCTCCCTGACGGCAGTGTCGGCCATGGCGCTGGTGCTGTTCCTCATTCGTGAGCTCACGTGCAGGAATCCCGTGGTCGACCTGTCGGTGTTCAAGACCCGGAACTTCGCGCTCGGGAGCGCCGTCGTGTTTTGCTGGGGGGTCGTGCTGTTCGCGCCGGGCTATCTGCTCCCCGTGTTCCTTGCCCGGGTGCGCCTTCTCGACAGCATCGTCATCGGGCAGATGGTGTTCGTGCTCGGGGTCGGGCAGTTCCTGTCCGGATTCATCACGCTGGCGCTGTTCCGGATCTGGCCGCGCCGGATCGTGGCTCTCGTCGGCATCCTGATGATGGGCACGGGTACCCTGATGCAGGGCTTCATGTTCGCGGGGCCGGGTTTCTGGGACGTGTTTCCGGCGCAGACCGTGCGTGGCCTGGCTGCGCAGCTGACGTTCCTGCCGATCCTGAATTTGGCGCTGGGCTACCTCGGGCCGGATCGCATCAAGAATGCGTCGGGCCTGTTCAACCTGATCATGCGGCTTGGCGCGGCTGTCGGAATCGGCGCCATGAACTCGATTCTGGAAGCCAGAATCCAGCACCATTACACCCATCTGTCGGACGTTGCGCGGAACTCCGCCACGGTCGCCCACGACTGGTTGCGGATGCTCTACCACGGCCTGGAACCCACGGTGTCGGACTCGTTTGCTGCCGTGCGCGGAACCGCGAGCTACATCTACCTGGTTGCGGAGCGCGAGGCGATGGTGCT
This sequence comes from Alphaproteobacteria bacterium, assembly GCA_965116745.1. Taxonomy (GTDB): domain Bacteria; phylum Pseudomonadota; class Alphaproteobacteria; order TMED109; family TMED109; genus VXPW01. Next base: position 268,297 of record OZ220701.1, read on the forward strand.
CGCGTTCAACGAATCGATGCTGGGCCTCGGCGCCGCGATGCTGCTGCTGGCGCCCTCCGTACTGTTCCTCAAGAGCATCGCAGGGATCCGCCAGCCGCGGCAACGAGGCGCAGGCGGCCGGGCCAGCGGCCCGCCACGCACCGAGCAATAGGCCCGCCGCGGTCCCAGGGCGCAGGAGAATCCCTGGCTTCGCGTTCGCCCCCGTGAAACCGTGAAGACTTCGCGCTAAGGTCGCCCTGCCCCATGCAAAACGCCACCCGCTTCCTGCTTGACGACTCCCACGCCGGAGTCGGCCCGGACGACGTCCCGTCGATCTTCCGGCTCCGCCAGCAGTTCCCGCGGCCCGTCGAGCCGGATCTCGTCGGGGCGGTGCGGCGGGAGATGGCGCCAGCCGCCGCCGCTGTGCGGCCCGGCCAGCGCATCGCGGTGACGGGTTCGAGCCGGGGCATCGCGAACCTCGCGACCGTGGTGCGCGAGTGCGTGGGCGCGCTGCGCGATGCGGGCGCCCGCCCCGTCGTTGTGCCCGCGATGGGCAGCCACGGCGGGGCGACGGCCGACGGACAGGCGCGGGTACTGGACGACATCAACGGCATCACCGAGGCGAGTGTCGGCTGCCCCATCGAAGCGAGCATGGAGGTGGTGCAGATCGGGACCACCGACAGCGGCTTCCCGGTGTACCAAGACAGGATTTGCCACGAAGCGGACGGCGTGCTCGTGGTCAATCGCGTCAAGCCGCACACCGGCTTCACCGAGCGGGTGGAGAGCGGCATCTGCAAAATGCTCGTGATCGGCATGGGCAAGCAGGCCGGCGCGTCGAAGATCCACCACCAGGCGTTGCGTCTGGGCATGGGCCGGCTCGTTCTCGAAGCGTCCCGCATGATCGTGGAATCCGCCCGCCCGCGGCTGGTCGGGGCCATCGCGCTCGTGGAGAACGCATTCAAGGAGACTGCCGTCGTTCAGGGCGTGCCGGTCGGGAGCTTCGACGCGCTGGTCGAGGCGGAAGGCAAATTGCTCGACCGCGCCTATTCGCTTCTGCCCCGGCTTCCGTTCGAGGATCTCGACGGCCTGATCGTCGATGAGATGGGGAAGAACGTGAGCGGTGCGGGCATGGACACCAACGTCATCGGGAAGAAGGATGGCATGACGAGCCCGCGGATCGGCGCCATCTACGTGCGCGGGCTGACCGAGGACACCCACGGCAACGCGGTCGGTCTGGGAAACGCCGACATCATGCCGCGCTCGCTGCTTCCGCACGTCGACCTCAACGCCACGTACATGAACGCGTTCACCGCGAAGCGCCTGTCCGTCTGCAAGGTGCCGATGCTGGTGGAGAACGAGCTGCAGGCGTTGCAGGTCCTGCTTAATTTCCGGGCCGAGGAGGATCCGGCATCGCTCCGGCTCGCGTGGATCCGCAACACGTCGATGCTCGACGAGATGTGGGCCTCGGAGGCGCTGCTCGGCGAGGCGCGCGCCGCGTCGAACATCGAAGTGCTGTCTGCGCCGGCCCCGATCCGCCTGGACGACGCGCTCGCGATTGCCGCTCCCTGACGAGGGTCCGTTTCCCCTCCAACCTCCGTTGCGCCCCCCTGCTCCTCCCGCCGTACGCGTGGCACCGACCGGGCGCCAGGGCAACACGGTTGCGGCTGCGACCTGCTATTATAAATTCAGGCGCTAAAGTATAATAGCTAGACGCCTTGTTGGGAAAATTCAAATAGGGATTGTCCGTCGTGCACCGCGGTCAAACGGGCAGCTTTAGCATTGCGAACTTCGGCTCGGAGGCGGTCAGGGCCTTTGTGCCGCTGCCACTGCCGCCACGGCCGCCGCTGGCACTCGAAGGCACACTGCAACAGCTACTCGAATCTGCTGCCCTGGCGCTGGGCCGCCTTGACAGTGTCTCAACGCTGCTGCCGGATGAGGATCTCTTCCTGTACGCCTACGTACGGAAGGAGGCCGTGCTCTCCTCGCAGATCGAGGGCACGCAGTCGTCGCTGTCGGATCTCTTGCTCTTCGAGCTCGAGGAAGCGCCGGGAGTGCCCCAACACGACGTGCACGAGGTCTCCAATCACGTGGCGGCACTCGATCATGGTCTTCGCCTCGTGCGGCAAGGCCTTCCGCTCTCGAATCGCCTGATCTGCGAGATCCACCAAGTGCTGCTGGCAAACGACCACGCCGGCACCAAGACGCCTGGCGCATTCCGTCGGTCACAGAACTGGATTGGCGGCAGCAGGCCCGGCAACGCCGTCTTCGTGCCGCCACCGTACGCCGTGGTGCCGGATTGCATGGCGGACCTCGAGCGCTTCCTGCATGCGGAGAACGACGGGTTATCCGTGCTCTTGCGTGCGGGACTTGCGCACGTCCAGTTCGAGACCATCCATCCGTTCCTCGACGGAAACGGACGCGTCGGACGGCTGCTGATCACGCTGATGCTCTGCGCGGCCGGCCTGCTCCGCAATCCGCTCCTGTACCTGAGCCTATACCTCAAGCAACACCGCACCCGCTACTACGACCTGCTGACCCACGTGCGGGAAACCGGCGACTGGGAGGAATGGCTTACGTTTTTTCTCGAGGGCGTCCGACTGACCGCCGAGGGCGCGGTCTCGACGGCGCGGCGCCTCGCCAAGATGTTTCAGGACCATCGAGACCACATTCAGGACTCTTGTGGTCGGAAAGCAGGCTCAGTGCTGCGGGTTCACGACGTGCTACGGCAACGGACAATTGTGTCACTTCCGGTGGCAAGCCGGGAGACGCAGCTTTCCTTTCGAACCGTCTCGCTGGCCATGGAACTTCTGGTCGCGCTCCGAATGGCGCGGGAAATTACTGGCAAACGCCGCAACCGGCTGTTCGTTTACGACCAGTACCTTGCCATCCTGAACGAGGGAACCGAGACGCCTTTCCAGTCCTGACCGATCAGCAGCACGCGCGTTGGCTTCCCGCCAAGCACCCCCGGTTCGCTGGTCCCGTTGGTGGTGTCGGATCCTTTCCGGCTGCACCGGATCCGTCGTTCCTGGCCGTTGCGGCGGTACGTCGGGTGCGGGGGCCACCTTCACGTGCACGGAATCGAGATCCCGTTCCCACAACGCGACGTTTCTTCGAAACCAGACGAGGCGACCCTCGCGACGGAATCCAACCCGACGGAATGGCAGGACCGGCCGCGGGCTCGGTGACCCTGCCATCCTCGTTCAGGCTTCCCCCGAGTTCCCTCCGCTTTGGCCGCCGCGCCGCCGGCGTCGTGCCGCGGTGAGCCGAGCGATCAGTGCGACAGCAGCACCGGGACCGTCATGCTCTTCAGCAGGTCTCGCGTGACTCCGCCGAGCCACAGTTCCCGGACGCGGGCATGGCCATACGCACCCATCACGAGGAAATCGATCCCGGCGTCAGAGATCCGATTGAGGATCAGGTCGGAGATCGGAACGTCCGGAGCGCTCAGCTTCTCCACTGACACGTTGACGCCGTGCCGCGCGAGATGCCGTCCGAGATCCGCGCCAGGGACGGGGCCGTGCCGGTCGCCTCGCTCCTCGGGGTCCACCGAGAAGATCACGACTTCGGCCGCCTGCTGCAGGACGGGGAGAGCGTCGGCTACCGCCCGGGCGGCTTCCCGGCTCGCGTCCCACGCCACCATCACGCGCTCGCCCACCTTCGGATAGGTGCCGAAGTGGGGAACCACGATGACCGGTCGCCCGCTCGCAAGGACGACGTGCTCGGCCAGGTCCCGGGATGCCCCGAAGGCGCCGCCTTCGCGGCCACTCTGTCCGATGACGGCAATGTCCGCGTGCCGGCTGAAGAGGGCGGTCGTCCTGACCGGGTCTCCCTCCGTGGAATGCCATTCGTGGGCAACCCCCGCCGCCTGCGCGCTTCGCTCGAACCCCTCGCGGACCCGTGCATGGGCGGCGTCCTCCGCCTGTCGCCGCGTGTCCAGATCTGCCGAGAACACGTCAGCGGCGGCGTACCCTGCGAATGACAGGTCGTCTCGAAGCATCATCCCGATCGCGTGGGCCTCGTGGCGCTGGGCCAGCCGGATTGCGTACTGCACGCGCTCCTTGCTTTCGGGCGTGTCGTCCGCCACCACGAGAATGTCCTTGTAAGCCATCGCGTACTCCTCACGGCTGCCTCGGCAGCCGTTCTTGAACTCTTGTGGAAGTAGCACCGCGTCGCCAGCGCAGGATCACAGCGTCCGGGCGTCAGCCTCTCCGGACGGGTGATCGGCGCCGATCGATTGGCCTGGCGGAATGTTAATGCACAGCGTGCCTGGCGGCCAAGCGGGCGGTCAGGCGCGCCCGCGTCCCGCCAGTTGGCCGATCTCCTGTCGGCGCCTGCCCGCGCATGAAGGCTGTGACTTTCAGGACGAGATGCGTTGGCAACGCCGGTTGACTGCCTGGAATTCCCGAGCCCGGCACGCCTTCGCGTCGCTCCCGGGGCGCCGAGCGCGCCACACCGGCTGTCCCGGGATCACCTGTCCGCGTTCAGCCACGGGCCTGCCGCGTCCCGACGGGAGCGGGCGGCCATGGCGGCCGTTCACGCGGCGGCGCGCTCCCGCCGATACAGCCCCGGGGTGCCCCGCACGCTGATCCGCCACAGGAGACGTTCGGTCCCGGGACCGTCGGGATCGCCCATCGGCGCCGCGGAGTGCATGGTCATCTGGGTGTCCCAGATGCCGATGTCGCCAACCTCGTATTTGTGCGCGTAGATGTACTTGTCCTGCACGCAATGGTCCTTGAGCGACCGCAGGAGGGCGTCGGCGGCCGCTGGAGGCAAGCCTTCGATGGCGCGAGGCGTGCCGCTGACGGCGTACAGCGTGCGCTCGCCCGTGATCGAATGAGCGCGCACCAGCGGATGCGACACGGGCGGCACATTGGCGGCCTGCGCGCCGGTGAGTTGCTGGGTCGGGTGTTCACCGTCGCGTCCAGCCGTCGCCCCGTAGACGTGCACCGCGACCAGCCCGTCGATGCGCGCGCGCGTGTCCTGGTCGAGATCGTCGTAGGCGGCCTTCATGTCGAGAATTCGGGTCTCGCCGCCGACATCGGGGACCTTCTGGGCGTACAGCATGGTCGCGCTGGCAACGTCGGCCTCGTAGGACTGGTCCGTATGCCAGAAGACGGCGGTGTTCCGGCTGTACTCCCGCCAGCGCCGCGTCACGTTTCCTACTTCGAGGAGATCCGGGTAGCCCGGCATCCGTGCCGTATCGATGACGTGCTGGATCGGGACTCCCCACTGGCGGCCGAACCGGAGATACGCGTCCTTGTCGCAGTTCTGCTGCTTCAGGACCAGCAGACGATGTCGGTAGATCGCCTGCGACAGCGTGAGGAACTCGTCGTCACTCACCCCTGCCGCGAGGTCCACGCCATAGACAGCTTGACCGAACGGGCCGTCGAGGGGTTCGAAGCTAATCATGGCGAGACCCTCGTTTCGATGAAACGCGGTAGGCGGGACCCCATGGTGGCGACGACTTCGGCGCTGTGCAACAGCGCGGGCGCTGAAGGGGGCTGGTGAATGTTGTCTGGAATCCTCGGGGCCACCCGGCGGACCGCTACCAGCCTGGGCACGCTACAGCCGAGACCGACATACGCTTGTAGTCGATATCTGACCCTGAGCTCCAAAGGGTATCGTGGCGCGCCCTATTGCAGGATCGCCTCCGCGTTCAATGGAGCGTGTCGGTGTCGGGCAACTGGCGGATCACCTTCGAGGAGCGGAACGGCGGGATTGAGCACGTGAACCTGGAGGACTACCACTGATGACCAGCGGCGGCATCAAGATGGGGATGACTCCCCCGCATCCCGGCATCTTCATCCGGATCGAGGCGCTGGAGGAACTGGGCTTGAGCGTGTCGGCGGCGGCGCGGATTCTCGGCGTGCGCCGGGCGACGCTCTCCGACCTTGTGAACGGCAACGCGTCGTTGTCGCCCGAAATGGCGCTGCGAGTCGAGAAGGCGTTCGGCCTCAGCATGGACCTGCTGTTGCGGATGCAGGCATGGCACGACGCGAGTCGGATGCGCGCGCGGGCCGACGAGATCGACGTGCGGCGGTATCAGCCGGCATGATCGGCGACACGCGACAAATTTTTCGATCATGTCCCAGGCGGAGCATGCGGGACCTGACGGTGCCTGTAGGGTGCAAGAGGTTGAGTCCATGCAGGAATTCCCGTACCTGACGGTTTGACAAAGCCAAATCGCAGGGACAAATCTGCTCTCGCGGACGCAGTTGTGCGGGGGAGCGGCAGGCATAGAGACAGGCAGCGACGACGGCGCGCGCAGGGACTTTCGCCGCGCCGCCGCCAACGACGACCCTGGCCCGGAAGCGCGGATCGAGGACGCGGTAATGCGCCTCGCCCGGCTGCTCGGCCAGCAGATCACGCGCGAGCATTTCCAGCCATCGGAAGCCGCCAATGACAACGCGTCGACCGGGGAGGCCGGCGAAGGATAGGAGACCCGAGACCATGACCCTGCGCTGCGCGCTCTAGGCCCCCAATTCGTCCGACCAGCAACGCGCGGCCTCCATCGAGGACCAGCTCCACATCTGCCGCGAGCACGCCGAGCGCGAGGGCTGGAAGGTCGTCGGCTGCTACAAGGACTCTGCCATCTCCGGCGACAGCGTGATCCTCCGGCCCGGCGTCCAGGCGCCGCTGGAGGACGCGCGGCGGGGCGCGTTCGAGAGATCGTTGTCGCCGAGGCGCTGGACCGGGTGAGCCGCGACCAGGCCGACGTCGCGACCCGCTACAAGCACCTGCGCTTCGCCGGCGTGATGATCTTCACGCTTTCGGCGGGCGAAGGCGAGATCAATGAGCTGCATGTCGGCCTCAAGGGCACGATGAACGCGCTGTTCCTGAAGGACTTGGCGGCCAAGACCCGCCGGGGCCTCCGTGGCCGCGTCGAGGCCGGCAAGTCGGGCAGCGGCATCTGCTACGGCTACGACGTGGTGAGGCTGCACGACGACGCCGGCGAGCGCATCCGGGGCGAGCGGGAAATCAACGAGGCCGAGACGGTGATTGTCTATCGCCGCGACGTTCCGGTTGCCGAAATTCGGCCGCTGCTGCAGGCGTCACGCCGACGGCGGCCTGTCGGCGTTGACCGCGGTACGCAAATGCCCGCTGGCTTCTTTGATCCCCTCCCCGACGACTTGCTCGCAACCTTCGAGGGCATGGCCGCTAGAGAGTGAGGCTATTGCTCGAGTCCTTAGCGTTGCCTTGATGGGCGGCAGATAACCCACAGTTGACGGACACAGCTCTGACGCGTTGCCGCGACGCAGTGCACGATGCGTTTCTCAGTGCCGTATTTGCCTAGGAAAACACATTCAGGCCCCACTCGTTCGGTGTCAGCTTCCATCTCCTAGTTGCGGACATGCGCGCGGCGCAGCGACATCCGTACGTCCCTGTGCCCAGAAGTCGTGCCGGCACTTGAAGCGGGAAACCTTGCAGCACGGCATCACTTCCGAACGAATGCCGGAAACCGTGTTCCATCAACGATGCACGAAGGCGGGCTGGTACCGGCGAACTGCGTGCAAGCAAGGGTTCTGTACCGCTGAAACGGGTCTGGAGGAAGGAAGTCAGTCCGACAAGCGATCGGCTGCAGGATCGGCGAAATTCGTAATCGTGACATCCCCTTGGGGAAACTCGGCGACAATATTGAGTTTCCCGCCCATGGCCTCGATATAGGAGCGAAGGTTGGACACGTACATGTCGGTTCTACGCTCCAGCTTGGCGACCGCAGGTTGTTTGACATTCAGCGCTTGCCCGATCGCTTGCTGGGTCATGGCGCGTGCCCGGCGGAGTTCATGAAGCGGCATGGCCGCGCGAAGCGCGGCCTTTCTTTGTTCAACACGATGCCGACGCTCAGGTGTGAAGTCCCGGGTCAGCTCTCGAAAGCTCTTCCGTCCGGTCATGGGATCGATCCTTCCTGTTTCAATTCACTCAGGTAGATGTCGTAAAGACGATCGGCAACAGGTACGTACTGTCTGTAGAAACGCGCGTTTCCTGTTTTGTCTCCGCCGATGAGCAGAATTGCCGTTCGTCTGGGGTCGAACGCGTAGAAGATCCTAAGAGGGTTTCCGGAGCTCTGGATCCGGAGTTCTCTCATGTGACCGTGGCGGGAGCCCCGGACGCCCGACGAGTACGGAAACCGCAAGTGGGGTCCGTACTCCATCAGGAGCTCCACGACTGCAGTGATGTCGTTCTGCTCATTGTCAGAGAGACTGCTCCACCAATCGCCGAACTCGTTGGTGTATTCGACTTCTTGGGCCATCCGTTCCAATATTCCATAAATGGAATATAGTCAACTGGAGCCGTCCGCACTTGGTGCCGCTAATGGCTGGGAATGTGCCCCACCTAGGGTGCCTCTAGTAGATGCCTCCAATCCAATAGCAGTCCGATCCGATAATCGGCGGGAGGTCCCCCGCTTGCCAGTAAGTAGGGGGCCGCAGTACTTGCTGCGATCCTTTCAGCGGCAAGTCCGGGTAGAAACCTCCGCAAGGAGCATGCAGCCCACGATGGTCAGCACATCTACCCCTCGCCACACCACAGCTTTGACCTACCCATGGGGACGTACCGGTACAAGGGGCACACGGTGGCCGGAGACCCTGCTGCGGCGGCCGATTCCCGGGACCGGATGGTCGCGTGGTTCCGGGAGCACGGAACCTTCTGACAGTCGTACGCCCGTACGCCGGGACGCGTGCGTGCCAACGCCCCCGTGCCCCGTGGCAATTCCGTCGCCAACGGCGTTCGGGGGGCTGCCAGGTTTCTGACCGTCCAAACTGGTTGCGGCCAATGCATGGCGGTTCGGAACGGGCTCATTGAGGTGACCTCATAGTCGGTCCAGTATCTGGACATGATCAAGATCAATATTGCCGAAGCCAAGGCACATTTTTCGCGGTACATCGAGGCGGTCGAGCGTGGCGAGACGGTAACCGTCTGCCGACGGAACGTGCCGGTTGCAGAAATCCGGCCGCTGCGGCAACCGCTGCGTGACCTGCGTCCCGTCGGCATCGACCGCGGCATGGAAGTGCCCGCGAGCTTTTTCGAACCGCTCCCCGACGATTTGCTCGCAGCCTTCGAAGGCGCAGCAGACGCGGAGTGAAGCTACTACTCGATACCTGTACCTTTCTTTGGCTCGCGGCGGACGACCCGAAGTTGTCGAAGACGGCTCTGGCGAGCTGCCGCGACTCCGGGAACGAAGTGTTCCTCAGTGCCTTGTCTGCTTGGGAGATCGCCGTCAAGTACCGGCTTGGTCGTTTGCCGCTCCCGGCCCGGCCGGAGCGTCATGTTGTCGGTCGCCGCCGCTGGCTCAGATTGGATCCGCTCGCCTTCGACGAGAGCAGTGCCGCGGACGATGCGTTGCTGCCGAATCATCACCGGGATCCCTTTGATCGAGGTCTGGTGTCCCAAGCCATTCTGAACGGCATGACGATGGTCACGCCGGCCCTGATGATCGCCCGTTACCCGGCTCCCGGTGTGGTGAGCGGGACAAGCGCCGCCCGTGACCCTGCCCGGTAGTCTCGCGACTGCGTGACGCACGGGGCGCCTCGAAACGTCAGTTGGTTCGGGCGTGAAGCCGTGCGAGCCGCGTCGGGCGCCGTCCGCCACACGCGGCTACGGTCGGATATCCACGCCGGCGCACCGCGAGAGAAGAATGCCATGACCGATAAAGAGCGGAACAAGTCGAACGTCGTCGCCTTCTATGACCTGATGTTCAACAAATGCGACCCGAGGCAGGCTGTCGCGCTGTACGTCGGCGTGGACTACATCCAGCACAATCCCCATGTCGCCACGGGGAAGGCAGGCTTCGTTCAGTACTTCGAGGACATGGCGCGGAGGTTTCCCGGCAAGTCGGTCGAGTTCAAGCGTGTGTTCGCGGACGGATCGTTCGTTTTGCTCCATTGCCATCAAACCTGGCCTGGTCTCCCCGACTACGCCGGCATCGACATCTTCCGTCTCGACGAGCACGGCAAGATCGTCGAGCACTGGGACGTCTTGCAAGAGATCCCAAAGGAGTGCGCGCACACGAACGGCATGTTCTGACGCACCGACGCCTGCGTTGAGGGGCCTGGCACCGACGGCACCTGCCCCCGCCGCAAGCGGCTTCCCGAACTGCAAGCCGCAGGAGGCGAGGTCGGCCGAACTGGACCGAGGGGATCTCGCGGTCAGTCCGCGAGGCTCTCGGCCAGGCGCATCATGGTCACGGCTTCTCGGCGATAACCGAAGCGATCGTCGCCGGTATTGGCCTGGGCCAGCGCGATCGCATCCCGATAGGACCACGTTCCAAGGTAGCGGCCGCCCCTCAGGAGTTGCCCGAAGCCGGCAATGGCAGCGGCGAATCGGGTATCCGCATTGGCCGTGCCCACGCCGAGCGTGATTGGGAATTCGGTCAGCCAGCTCTCCGCTTCACCGGGCTCCTTGTACCGCAGGCGCAGGTACGCGAGTTCGCCGTCGAAGTCCTGCGTCGCCTCGCGGGGTTCGGCATAGCGCAAGGGATCGCTCAGCACGGCCGGCGACCCGACCGGCGTGATCTCGTACAGCGCCGTCACCGAGTGGCCAGCACCGATCTCCCCCGCGTCAACCCTGTCGTCGTTGAAATCCTCGCGCGCAAGCGCGCGGGTTTCGTAACCGATCAGGCGGTATTCGGCGACGGCAGCGGGATTGAACTCCACCTGGATCTTGACATCGTTGGCGATGGGGAAGAGTGCCCCGGTGAGCTGATCCACGAGCACCTTCCGCGCTTCGGAGAGCGTGTCGATGTAGGCCGCCTGGCCGTTTCCGTTCTGGGCGAGCGCCTGCATGGTCGCATCGTCCAGGTTGCCCCGGCCGAAGCCGAGGACGGACAGGTAGATGCCGCTCTGGCGCTGGCGGGCGATGAATTGCTCCAGGGCGTCGGGGTCCGCGATCCCGACGTTGAAATCGCCATCGGTGGCGAGAATCACCCTGGTGACTTCCCCCTCGGCCGCCATCCGTTCGGCGGTCTGGTAGGCGAGCTGGAGGCCCTCGGCGCCGGCCGTCGATCCGCCGGCATGCAGCTGGTCCAGCGCGGCGAGGATGGCCGCGCGGTCATCGGCGGGCGTTGCGTCCAGCACGAGGCCGGCGCTCCCGGCGTAGGCGATGATGGCGACCTGGTCTGGCGGGCGCAGCTGCCCGAGCATCAGGCGGAACGACTGGACCAAGAGGGGCAGCTTGGCGGGGTCATCCATGGATCCCGACGTGTCCACGAGGAACACGAGGTTCAGCGGTGGCCGATTCTCGACGGCAGCCGACCTGCCCTGGAGCGCGATGTGGATCAGCTGCGTATCGCGGTTCCAGGGGGTCTCCATGACGGTGACGGTGGGCCGGAAGGGGCTCCCGGTCGCCGCCGGCTCGGCATATTCGTACGGGAAGTAGTTGATCATTTCCTCGATCCGTACGGCTTCGGGAGACGGCAGGAAGCCGTGCATCAGCGTCGAGCGGACGAAGGCGTAGCTGGCCGTGTCCACGTCGATGGCAAAGGTCGAGACGGGCTCTTCGGCGGCGACCCTGAGGGGTTGCGGGTCGGCGTTGGCGAAGGTTTCCGAACCGGGCCTGCCCGCGCCGTGGTGACCGATGGGCCGATCCACGGCGGTGCTCTCGGTGCGAAGGGCAAGCTCCATCTCCGCGTCGGCCGCCCCTGACCGAAGGCTGCGCGCGCTCGGGGTGACGCCCAGGCTCTCAGTTTCGGCGCGCTCAATCGGGCTGCCCACGGCCGCCACGGGTGCAGACGGCGGCTCGACGGCAGGCGGCGCTGCGGCGATTTCCGCGACTTCGCCGCCGGCAGGGCCAATCGCAATTCTGTCTTGCGCGACCATGGTGCCCGACAACGGGTCTTCCGGTTGCAGACGCGGTACGCTGCCCTCGCGGATCAGGGGCACCAGCACGATCAGGCCGAGAGCAGCGAGACCGGTGGTGGCGGCCAGCGCCGGGCGTGCGGCAAGTGCGGCAAACATGCGTCCTACTCCGGTTTTCCATCCCGCCCAGGCGGTGGGTCGGTCATGGGTAGGACGCGGCGCCGCAGCCAATCCTTGGGCGCGCTCGAAGATCTCCTGCGCGCGAGCCAGATTGGCGGCGCGCCGAGCCGGGTCCGGGATCGGGGTCGCGCGGTCCATTGCGCGTTTCAGTTCGTCGAGCGGGTCCGTCATGAACTCAATTCCTCCCGTCGCATGGCGCGGAGGCGCTTGCGGATTTCCGATAGGCGCCAGCTGACGGTGCCTTCGGAGACGCCGAGCACCTGGGCGGCCTCGGCATGGGTCAGTTCCTCCCCGAGAACGAGGGCGGCGGTATCGCGAAGCTGCTCCGGCAGCGCGGTCATGGCGCGACGTAGCCACCGGAGGTTCTCGGCCGAATCCTCGATGGCCGCGCGCCGGTCGGACTCCCAGCGGCCCCAGCCCTCGGCCGATTTCGCACGGGCGGCGGCGCGGCGCCGGCGGTCATGGGCGGCGTTCACGGCCACGCGGTAAAGCCAGGTCGTCAGTTTGGCTTCGCCGCGAAAGTGCTTCAGCTTCGCCGGCAGGGCCAGGCAGATGTCCTGGGTCAGGTCCTCCGCGGTTTCCCGGCGACCCGTGAGGCGGAAGCAGAGGCCGAAGAGGCGGTCGTAATGGCGCGCCAGCAGAGCGGCAAATGCCGCCCGATCCCCGGTGGCGGCAGCCAGGGCCAGGTCGCGGTCACCGTTCGCCATGCACATCGCATCACATATGACGCACGAGCGCAGCCGGTCCTTGGCGCGGGAATCCTGCTGCCCGGCGCCGGCCCGGCGCGCTCGGGCAACGCATGCCCGCTGTTGTACCCCAGTGCGCCGGGCGCGCCCACGCTGGCGGAGGTGGCGGGTGTCGTCCGCTCCTGAAGCTGCCCCGCCGGTACGGCGGACCGGGGGATCGCGCGCCTATCCGAGGAAGGCGGCGCGGGCGCGGCCTCCCGGCCGCGGCGCTATGGCGCCTCTTGGGCGCCGAACACGCCTACGTAGCGGACGGTGTCGAAGACGCCGATGGTCTCGCTGTGGTCCGGACCAAGGAAACGCCCGTCGAGATAGGCGCCCTCGGTCTCCGAGGCATAGCGGCCGTTGGCAAGCGCCATGGCCGCCCAGCCCGGCGCACTGACGTCGTGCCCGGGGAGCGCAGTTCGAACGGAGCTGCGCGCCGCGCTAGGCCAGATCGGCGCAGGCCTGCGCGATCCGGGCGCAGGCGTCTTCCAGCGCACTGTCCGACGTCGCGTAGCTGATCCGGAAGAACGGCTCCAGCCCGAACGCCGCGCCGGGCACGACCGCCACGCCGACCCGGTCAAGGAGGTACGTGGCAAGGTCGCCGCTGTCCCGGATCACGGTCCCGTCAGGGGTCGATTTGCCGACCAGTCCGGCGCACGAGGGGTACACGTAGAAGGCGCCCTCCGGCACGCGGCAGGAGAGACCGGGGACCGCATTGAGGGCCGCCGCGACATTGTCGCGCCGTCGCCTGAACGCCTCGGTCCAGCCGACCAGGAACGACTCGTCGCCCGTCAGTGCCGCCACGGCGGCGGCCTGGCTGATCGAGCAGGGATTGGTGGTCGACTGCGACTGGATCTTGGCGATGGCGCGGATCAGGCTCTCTGGTCCGCCCGCGAACCCGATCCGCCATCCGGTCATCGAGTAGGCCTTCGACACGCCGTTGACCGTGAGCGTCCGATCGTGCAGGGCCGGCTCGACCTGGGCGAGGGTCCGGAACACGAAGTTGTCGTAGGTGATCTTCTCGTAGATGTCGTCGGTCATGACGTGGACATGCGGGTGCCGGACGAGCACCTCGGCCAGCGCCCGGAGTTCGCCGGCGGCGTAGGCGGCCCCGGTCGGGTTGGACGGCGAGTTCAGGATGAGCCACTTGGTGTGCTCCGTGATCGCGGCATCCAGCATGTCGGCGGTCAGGCAGAAGCCGGTTTCGGCGCCGGCCGCGACGATCTTCGGTGTGCCGCCGGCCAGCGCCGTCATGTCGGGGTAGGACACCCAGTACGGCGCGGGAATCAGGACTTCGTCACCGGGGTTCAAGGTCGCGAGCAATGCGTTGAAGAGCACCTGCTTGCCGCCGGTCCCCACCGTGATCTGGCTGGTCGCGTACTCGAGTTCATTGTCCCGGCGAAACTTCTCGGCCACGGCCTCCTTGAGTTCGGGCGTACCGTCCACGGCGGTGTACTTGGTCTGGCCGTCACGGATCGCGCGCATCGCGGCGTCCTTGATGTGATCCGGCGTGTCGAAATCGGGCTCCCCGGCGCCAAGGCCGATCACGTCCCGCCCGGCGGCGCGCAGCTCGCGTGCGCGCGTGGTGACCGCAATGGTCGGGGACGGCTTGATGCTTTCCAAGCGGCGCGCTAGAAGGCTCATCGAATGCTCTTTCTGATTGCTGCCAAGCCGGTGGCGGCAGGATGCCCGGGCTCGTCCGTGTTCTATCTGTCTTGCCCGGTGCGTGGCAAGGCCTCACCTGGAAATCGTATGGTACTTCGCTTGTTTCTGTCGGCTGCGGCAATCACGATGAGCTTCGAGCTCCTGGCACCCGCGCCATCCGACGCCTCCTTCGTGCACTCGGTGGGGCGTGACTACATGATCCGCGAATGGGTCGATCAGGAACTGGATTCCATCCTCGTCGAGATCACCCCGATCATGCACGAGGGCAATCCCGCCTACCGGGTGAGTTTCCGGCCGCGCTCGGAAGCGCCGGATTCCCAGCCGACGGAAATCCTCGTCCGGGCCGACGACTTCCGCGACATGAAGCCGGTGCTGGTGCACCCGCGGCAAGACGACGGGTAGGTTCGCTGCCCCGGCCCACTGCACCCGATGCGGCGTTGCTGCGGGTCCTCGCGGAGCTTGACCTCGGCCGCGGAGCGGAACCGCTCGAAGTGTCTCCGCTGACCGGGGGCGTATCGTCCGACATCTGGAAAGTGGTATTTCCCGACCGCACCGTCTGCATCAAGCAGGCCCTCGCGAAACTCCGCACGGAAGCGGACTGGTACGCGCCGGTCGGACGCAATGCGGCGGAGGCCGACTGGCTCCGCTGGGCCGGCCGGGCGGTGCCGGGGTCGGCGCCAGCGCTGCTGGCGGAGGACCGGGCGGCGGGCCTCCTCGCCATGGCGTACCTCGCGCCCGACCGGTACCCGCTGTGGAAGGCGGAGCTGATGGCCGGCCACGTGGATTCGGCGTTTGCCGCTCGGGTCGGGGAGACGCTGGGGCGCCTGCATGCGGCCGCCGCGGCGGATCCCGCCGTGCCGGCGGGGTTTCCCAATGCCGCGACGTTCCACGACATCCGCATCGAGCCGTACCTGCTGCATCCGATCGAGCGGCATCTCGATCTTCGCGCTCCCCTCGAAGCGCTGGCCGGCGATCTGGCCGGGCGGGCGCCGACGCTGATCCACGGTGACGCCAGCCCGAAGAACCTGCTGCGCTCTCCCGGGGGTGCGCCCGTATTCCTCGATGCCGAGTGTGCCACCGCCGGCGATCCGGCCTTCGACCTCGCGTTCTGCCTGAATCACCTGCTGCTCAAGGGGCGCCTGTTTCCGGCCCGCGGGACGGTGCTGCTGGCCAGCGCGGCCGCCCTGCGGGAGGCCTATCTCCGGCGGGTGGCCTGGGAAGAGCCGGCCGCGCTCGAGGCGCGCGTGGCGCGGCTGCTGCCCGGCCTGATGCTCGGTCGCGTCGACGGGCGCTCGCCGGTCGAGTACCTCGATACCGAGCCGTTGCGGGCCCCGGTGCGCGCCTTCGCCCGCGCCCATCTGATCCGGCCGGCGGCAACCCTGCCCGCGCTGTTTGCGGACTGGGCCGGTCTCCTGGAGAAGCTTGATGCCTGACACGACCATTCGCGGCGTGCAGGGACGCCGCATCTGGGATTCACGCGGTCATCCGACCGTGGAGGCCGACGTGATCCTGGCGGGCGGTACCAGGGGTCGGGCCGCCGCGCCGGCGGGTGCCAGCCGCGGGGGCGGGGAGGCGATCGATCTTCGCGACGGCGGCGCGGCGCTCGGTGGCCGGGACGTGGCGGGAGCGCTCCGGGCGCTCAATGGACCGGTGCGCGATGCGCTGATGGGAGCGGATGCCGCCGACCAGCCTGCCGTAGACCGGATCCTCGCGGAGCTGGGCGGCGAGGGGTTCGCGAAAATCGGCGGCAACACTTCGACGGCCGTGTCACTGGCCGTCCTCGACGCGGCCGCCCGGGCCCACGGGCTCGCGCGCTGGGAGCTGCTGGCGGGCGACAGCGCGCCGCTGCTGCCGTTACCCGAAATCCAGCTGCTGGGCGGCGGCGCCCATGCCGCCCGGGCCCTCGATCTGCAGGACATCATGGTGATGCCGGTCGGCGCGTCCTCGTTTGCGGAAGCCCTCCGGATCACCGGCGAGACCTACCGGGCCGCCGGTCAGCTGCTGGCGGACGCCGGGCGGCTCGCAGGCGTGGCGGATGAAGGCGGCTACTGGCCCGTCTTCGATTCCAATCGGGAGGCGCTCGCGTTCGCCGTCCAGGCCATCGAGGCTGCCGGCCTCCGCCCGGGCGCCGACATGGCGCTGTCGCTGGATATCGCGGCCAACCAGTTGCTTGAAGACGGCCGGTACCGGCTGCGCCTCGAGGACCGTGAGCTGGAGCCCGGCGCCTTTGCGGACGAGCTGCTTGGCTGGTGCCGGGAGTTCCCCGTCATCTCGATCGAGGATCCGCTGGCGGAAGACGACGGGGAAGGAATGGTCCGGTTCGTGACGGCGGTCGATGGGCGGGCCCAGGTCGTTGGCGATGATTTCCTGGTGACCGACGCCAAGCGCACGACTGCTGCCGCCGAGGCGCGCGCTGCGACCGCACTGCTCGTAAAACCCAACCAGGCGGGCACGGTCACGCGGTCGCGGGCGGCGCTCGACGCCGCCCGGGACGCGGACTGGGGGATCATCGTGTCGGCGCGTTCAGGCGAAACCGAGGATGTGTCGGTCACTCACCTGGCGGTGGGTTGGCGGGCGGGCCAGATGAAGGTCGGCTCCTTCGCCCGTTCCGAGCGCATGGCCAAG
Source organism: Alphaproteobacteria bacterium (assembly GCA_965116745.1). GTDB lineage: Bacteria > Pseudomonadota > Alphaproteobacteria > TMED109 > TMED109 > VXPW01. The sequence continues at coordinate 285,266 of OZ220701.1, forward strand.
TGGAACGAGGCGCTCCGGATCGAGGAGCGCGCGGGTGCCGACGCGCGTTTCGCCGGCCGGAGCGCCGTTGCGGCGCCGCGGTTCAGCGCCTGATTGCGGTCGACGGTTAGCGTCGTCCGGGTTTAGCCAGGGCCGTTGAGTCCAGTTGCACTAGGCTCGAAGCATTGACATCCCAAATCGGGAACTCTAGGCTGCGACCGTGCGGATCATTGCCAAACGGACTCTCCGCGCGTACTGGGAGAAGGAACGTCGGGCCGAGCAACCGTTACGGTCTTGGCATGCCATTGCTGCAGCGGCCGATTGGGCTTCTCCGGCAGACGTCAAAGCCGTTTACGCAAATGCGAGCGTCGTCGGAAATGACAGAATTGTTTTCAATATCGCCGGGAACAGGTATCGACTCATTGTGCGGTTCGACTTCAGACACCGAATTGGCTTCGTGCGGTTCGTAGGGACGCATGCCGACTATGACCGGATCAATGCCGCGAACGCGTAAGGGGACCAAGGTGAAGATTCAGCCGATCCGAAGCGAAGCCGATTATGACTCTGCACTGGCGGCGATCGACGGACTGATGGGTGCAGCGCCTGACAGTCCGGAAGCCGATGCACTTGAAGTACTGGTCGTTCTTGTCGAGGCATACGAGGCGGTGCACTGGCGAGTAGACGCACCCGATCCCGTTACCTTGATCGAACACGTGATGGAGGCCCGCGGCTATCGACAGAAGGACCTCGCTGCCGTGGTCGGATCACAACCCAGGGCATCGGAAGTGCTCAGCCGCCGCCGCCGCCTCACGCTGCCAATGATCCGCGCGTTGTCGTCGGCATGGAAGCTCCCCGTAGAGACGCTCGTGGGCGAGTACGAACTCGTTGACCAGCCGTAGGCGGGCGAGACCGATTCCGATGCACGCGCGGATCCGCGGTCAAATTTGGTCAGCTTCGCGGTTCAGCCTTTCGCGTACGCGGCCGCCGGCCGACCGCTTCGTGGTGACCGCGCCGGGGGATCGAAGGGACGGCTCCGGAGGCGGCCGTGCGGTCGGTGGGCAGTATCAACTCTTGGGCACCAGTGGGGACGAATCTCGGGTGGGACGTGATCGGCTGAAGATTGGAACCGGCGACCTCTGGTTTAGCCAGGTACGTTGCAGGTCCCGCCGGCAAGCGGCAGGCGCTGGTGTCGCAACAACACGACGATCGTCATCTGCGTAGCACGGTTGCCGGACAGATCTTCTTCATCGTCATCACGTTTTCCCTGTAGCGTGAATTTCGGTATCTGATTTCAAATTGAGTGTGTCATGCGAATTTCTGATCGCGGCCGGATCACCATCCCCAAGGCGTTGAGGGACCGGTTTGGGATGAACCGCAATGTGGAGGTGGAGATCATCGCGCCTCGCGAGGGGTTGCTCATCCGCAAGCAAGCGGCCGCGATCCATCCGGTGGAACGCGTTTACGCAATTCTGGACAGTCCTGGTGGCACCGATGACTACGTTGCGGACGTTCGGGGGAAGTGATCACCACGGTGGTCCTGCCCGACATGTTCCTGGCTGACGCCCGGTACGGGCTACGGTCAACTTCGCCGCTGCTCCGATCAATACAGCCGTCGCGCATGACGCCGGCATTCGGTGGATGCGTGATCGCGAGGCCGGAGGGCCGAGGGATCGGACCATCACCGATTTCCTGATCGGTGCCCATGCCGTTGCAGTCGCGGACGACTTCCTGACGCGAGATCGAGGCCTCTACCCCACGTACTTCCCGGAGTTGATGAAGTCATGACTGGCGGGCAGGTCGGGGCGACCGATGAACGACCGCCTCGTTGTTATCCGCGGTCAGGAATCGAGGGCACGGCTTCGATGGCGGCGATGTAGGCAGGCGGAAGGTCGAGCTCGCGGGCACCCGCGAGCACCATTTTCTTGTAGGAGTCGAGCGGCCGAAGAGTGGAATCGCGTGCCTCTCGCTTGGCCAGGTACATCGTGGCTTCCATCAGCTGCTCGTCACAGGCGACTTCGACCGGCACCCGCCTGTAACCGGGGCCCTCGATGGTGTCCAGTTCGGCGAGTTGCGCCTCGGTCAGGCGGAGGAGGGCGCCCCATACCCGATCGCCGGGATCGTCCGACGGGAACGCATCGCACTTGCCGGTACCGTCGAGCCCGCCCAGCTTGTGAAATCGGAGCACGTGTCCCGTCAGGCAGGCGGCTCCGAATCGTTCGCAGGGACCGAGACGCCCCTCGATACGCGCTGTCAACATGTTGGATCCGTACGCGAAATACAGCAACTGGAACCCTCCATGTGACCGTCGGTGCCATGGCGATGGTCGCCCGGCCGCCTGGCGTGTCTCTCCCGCCCTTCAGAACGATGCCCACTCGCTTGCGCCCGCCCGCGACCATCCACTTCGGGACTCAGGCGCCTCCGCGACCGCGGAGGAAGCCCGGAGCAAGATACTGCGATCGGTCTCGTGCCGTACTCGGCCGGGGCAGGTGTCTGTCAGGGATGGCCGACGGTGCAGACGGAACGTCGCGGCGGCCATCGGCTCCGCGTGCTGAACAGGTGGCTTGGACGGAACTTCCGAGAGAATCCCTGTCTGCAGGTGTTGAGGGCGCCTGTCTTGACGCGGGCTGTCGATTCCGGGCACCCCGAACATGCTTTAGGATGACCGGTTCTGCGCGGGCGGGAACGGAGGCGTCAATGCCGAAATTGATCAAGTTCGGGATGGCGGTGGCCCTGCTCGCGGGCGGCCTAGGCGCGACCGCGGCAAGTGCCAAGAACCTGATTTTCGCCGTCGGGTTGCCGCCCATTCACACCTGGTCGAAAACGCTGGCCTACGTCGACGAACACATCGACGAACGGTCCGGCGGGGCGCTCTCGACGGAGGTCTTCTACGGGTCGCTCCTGAACCTCAAGCAGGGGCTCAACGGAGTCCGCGATGGACTGGCCGATGCCGCCCTCCTGGTGCCCGGTTATCACCCGGCGGAGATGCCGCAGGTCAACCTGATCCTCGACCTGGCGATGCTCGGGCATAACGCCACGGTCCTCTCGGCGGCGACCAGCGAATACATGTTCACCTGCCCGGAGTGCCTGGCGGAATCCGAGGCCAACGGTTCCGTGTTCCTCGCCATGACCTCGAACGCCCCGTACATGCTGCTCACCACGGAGCCGATGACCACGCTGGAGTCCCTCAGGGGCAAAAACATCCGCAGCTTCTCGGCGTTCGGGCGGTGGGTCGAGTTCATCGGCGGGATCAAGATGTCGCTGTCGGCCAACGACATCTACGACGCCCTGAGCCGCGGGACGCTGGACGCGAACCTGCATCCCGCCACCGAGCTCTACAACCTGAACTTCAAGGACGTCGCCAAGTACATCACGCGCCTGCCGCTCGGCACCTACCACGGCAATCAGTTCAACATGAACATCGACACGTGGCGGAATCTCACGACCGACGAGCGTCGGCTCATGCTGGACCTGTTCGCCGAGGCATCGGCGCTCACCACGGTGCAGTTCCAGACCTTCAACGACGACATCCTGAACGGCGGTGGCGCCGCCGACGGGATCCAGGTGCTGGAGCCGGCGCCGGAGCTGGTGGCGGCCACCGAACAGTTCATCGCCGAGGACATGGCCAACATGGAGGCCATGGCCAGGGACAACTACGGCATCACCGATGCCGGTCCCCGCATCGCGCGATTCACCGCCCTGATCGATAAGTGGCGCGGACTGCTGGCGGCCATCGACGCGACCGATGTGGATGCGGTGACGGCGCTCTACAAGCGCGAGATCTGGGACCGTGTCGACGCCGCCACGCATGGGATGTGACCTCGTCCCGCCGGATCGCCGGATTGGGCCGCGTAGCGGTGCACCGCTGCATGCGGCACTGAACTAGGACCGGCATGCATCGCCTCGGGCGCATCCTCGGCCGCTTGACGGACATCCTCGCCGTGATCGGCTGCGTGGCGGTCGTCCTGATGATGCTGCACATCACGCTGGACGTGTTCATGCGGCTGATCGGCCACCCGATCCCGGCCACGGTGACCATCGTGCCGCACTACTACATGCTGCCGATCATCTTCCTGCCGCTGGCGCTGGCCGAGCGCAACGACGCCCACATCACGGTGGAGGTCTTCGTCCAGCTGCTGCGCCGGCGCTGGCAGCGAGTGCTCGCGATCGTGAGCTGGGCGACCTCGGCGGTCGTCTTCAGCCTGCTCTTCTACCAGACCCTTCTTGACGCGCTGGAGAAAACGGCGGTCGGCACGTTCATGATGGAGGTCGACTGGAAGATTCCGATCTGGGCTTCCTACTACTTCCTGCCCGTCGGCTTCGCACTGGTCGTGGTCGTACTGCTCTACCGGATCGCCGTGACGGTCATGGGGGTGAAGAGCAGCCTGGGCGAGGTGCAGCACGACGCCTTCCGCGAATCCCACGTCGGCCTGGAATAGCGTGTTCGACCGCACCGAAATCGGACTGATCGGAATCGGCGTCCTGCTCGTCCTGATCCTGCTGCGGATTCCGGTGGGGATCTCGCTGATCGCGGTGTCGTTCGGCGGGATCTGGGTGCTCGTCGGGCTGAAGCCGGCCTGGGGGATCCTGACGGCCGTTCCGTTCGACTTCGGGGCCAAGTGGACCCTCACCTCGGTGCCCATGTTCCTGCTCATGGGCTTCTGCTGCTACCACGCCGGTCTCACCCGAGGCCTGTTCGATGCTGCGCGCAAGTGGCTGTCCGCGCTCCCCGGCGGCCTGGCGGTCGCCTCGGTGTTCGGGGCTGCGGGGTTCTCGGCCGTTACCGGGTCGTCCGTCGCCTGCGCCGCCGCCATGGGCCGGATCGCGGTGCCCGAGATGATGCGGAACCGGTACGACGCCACCCTCGCGACCGGCACCGTGGCCGTGGCGGGAACGATCGGCGCGCTGATCCCGCCGTCGATCCTGCTCATCCTCTACGGCATCTTCGTGCAGGTGCCGATATCCAAGCTGTTCCTCGGCGGTATCGGCGCCGGCCTGTTGACCGTGGCCGCCTACACGCTCGTCATCATCGTCCGGGCCAAACTGAATCCGGAACTCGCGCCGGCGGTCCGCGAGCGCGCGTCACTGGGCGAGAAACTGCTGGCCCTGGCCGATACGTGGCCGATCATTCTCCTGGTCATCGGGGTGTTCGGCGGCCTGTTCGCGGGCGTGTTCACGCCGACCGAGGCCGGCGCCGTGGGCGCCTTCCTCGCCTTCGTCATCGCCGGCGCGAAAGGCGCGCTGACCTGGGCGACGTCAAGGCAGGCGGTGGTCGAGACCATTCAGACCACGGCGGCGATCTTCGTCATCGCCATCGGCGCGAACCTGCTGACCCGTTTCCTGGCGCTCTCCGGCGCATCGCAATTCCTGTCGCAGATGGTCATCGACCTCGGCGCCGACACGGTGCTGCTGATGGCCGGTATCGCCGTGATGTTCCTGATCCTCGGGATGTTTCTGGAGCCGCTCGGCGCGATGCTGCTCACCATCCCGGTGCTGCTGCCGATCCTCCAGGACACCGGGCTCAGCTTGATCTGGTTCGGCGTGGTCCTGACGAAGTTCCTGGAAATCGGGATGATCACGCCGCCCATTGGGCTCAACGTCTTCGTGATCAAGGGGGTGGTCGGCAATCTCGCCACCACCACGCAGATCTTCAAGGGCATTGTGTACTTCCTGCTGGCCGACATCGTGGTGGTCGTGCTGCTCATGATGTTTCCCGACCTCATCCTGTTCTGGCCGAACCTGATCGACTGAGCCCGCCGGACGCCCGACGGGGAACCCTCCATGGATCAAGACGCTGTCGTAACCGAAACCGAGTACCTGGACCGCCTCCGCGCGATCCAGGCCGCCAACTGGCCGGCCGGCGTGTCCAGGGAGCCGCACTACCCGCTCGGCGAGATCGCGCTGACCGACCATCTCCGGCACTGGGCCACCGAGACCCCGGATGCGGCGCTCTACAACTACTACGGCCGGGTCGTGACGTTCGCCGAGATGGATCGGCTCAGCGACCGGTTCGCGGCGCTGCTCCAGCAGGAAGGTGTCGGCCCGGGCGACGCCGTGGCGGTGTTTCTCGGCAACTGCCCGCAATTCGCGGTGGCCTTCTTCGGCATCCTCAAGGCGGGTGCGATTCACGTACCCGTCAACCCGATGTTCAAGGCGCACGAGCTCACGTACGAACTCAACGACACTCAGGCGACGCTCATCGTCGCGGATCACGCGCTGGTTCCGCTCGTGCGTTCGGTCGAGGGCCAGACCGGTCTCCGGCGGGTCTACGGGACCGGCATCGGCGCCCTGATTCCGGAGGAGCCCGCCTTCCACGTGCCGGAAGCCGTGGCCGGATCGGCGCGCACGTCCGATGCGGACGACCTCCTGGCCGCCCTGGAGCAGGCCGGGGAGCCCAGGCGGGTCGCTCCCGACCTCGATGCCGTCGCCGCCCTCAACTACACCGGCGGGACCACGGGCCTGCCGAAGGGATGCGTCCATACCCAGCGCGACATGCTCTACACGGCCGCGACGGCGTGCGCGATCAATTGTCCACTGGAAGCCGGCGACACGACGGTCAACTTCCACCCGCTGTTCTGGATCGCCGGTGAGGACCTCGGGCTGATTTTCCCCGCGTTTGCCGGCGCGACGTGCATTCTGCTCGCGCGCTGGGACCCCCTCAGCTACATGCAGGCCGTCCACGCCGAACGGCCCAATCGCGCGGTGCTGCTGGTGGACAGCGCGGTGGCGCTCATGGAGCATCCCGAGGCTTGGCGCTACGACTTCACGTCGATCGACACGACCGGGGTGTCCTCCTTCGTCAAGAAGCTCAACACGGAATACCGGGAGCGCTGGCGGCGGCTTACCGGCTCGACGATGGTGGAGCTGTCCTACGGCATGACCGAGACGCACACGTGCGACACCTTCACGGTGGGGCTGCAGGACGGTGATTTCGATCTCAGCATGCAGCCCATCATGTGCGGGTTTCCGGTTCCCGGCACGGAACTCAAGGTCTGCGACTTCGAGACGGGCGCGCTGCTGCCGCTGGGAGCGGAAGGCGAGATCTGCGTGCGTTCGCCGTCGACCCTGAAGGCGTACTGGAACAAGCCGGATGCGACCGCCGCGGCGCTCCGCGACGGCTGGCTGCACACCGGCGACATCGGCGTGATCAACGAGAGGGGGCTGCTGCAGTTTCTCGGCCGGCGCAAGGAAATGCTCAAGGTCAGCGGCATGTCCGTCTTCCCCGCCGAGATCGAGGCCATGCTCGGCCGCCATCCCGCCGTCGTCGGTTCGGGCGTCATCGGTCGGCCGGACGACGACCGCGGCGAAGTCCCCGTGGCGTTCGTCGTGCTCGACCCGGACCAGGAGGCCGCGGTCTCGGCGGCGGATATTCGATCCTGGTGCCGGGAGGCCATGGCCACCTTCAAGTGTCCGGAGGTGCGGATCGTGGAGTCACTGCCCATGACGGCGACCGGCAAGGTGAAGAAGGGCGAGCTGGCGAAGCTGCTGTAACTGGCCGCCAGCCGTCACGGGACCGGAGCAGGAGCGTCGGTACCGCTCGTTCTTCTTCGATGGCCTGGCTTGGCAGACCGGCCGACGCCGGCTGTTGATCCTCCGGGAGAATGCTCCCGGGCCGCTCGGGCAAGAGCAGTTTCTGGGCTCCGCCCCGGTTCCGAGTGCGGGGGATTCGCGGGTTGACAACGCGCGCGATGGGGATGGTTCGCCCGCGAGCGGTTTGTAAATCGCCCATGCCATGGGCGATAATCGCTCACATTATGGGCGATCAGCAGTACCTCCCCCGAGTCGCCTCGCGACTGCTTGAGCGCGCTTTGGCCGCGTCACCGGTCGTCGTCCTGATGGGGGCCCGGCAGACCGGCAAGAGTACGCTGGTGCAGTCCGAGCCGTTTCTCGACGATCGTCTCTACCTGACGCTCGACGACCTTGGGGTCCGGGAGCGCGCGCGGATGAGCCCTGATGACCTGGTCAGGAGCGCCGAGCGGATCATTCTTGATGAGGTGCAGCGCGAGCCGGACGTGCTACTGGCGGTCAAGCGTGCGGTGGATGAGGACCGTCCCCGCAAGAACGGCCGCTTTGTTCTCACGGGCTCCGCCAACCTGCTTCTGATGCACCGCGTCTCGGAGTCCCTGGCCGGCCGGGCGACCTACGTCAATCTGTGGCCACTGACCCGCCAGGAACGGATGGGACATGGCCGTGCCGGAATCTGGAGCGAGTTCTTCTCGGCATCCGCATCCAAGTGGCCTGAACTGGTTGCATCCAGGCCTGCCGTACCGGCGAGTTGGCAGGACGAGGTGCGCCGTGGCGGGTATCCGACTCCGGCCATGGAGCTTCCGAGCGATGACGCCTGCGCACTGTGGTTTGACGGCTACCTTCGCACGTACCTTGAGCGTGACCTCCAGACCGTTGCAGCGATCAGCAACCTGGTCGATTTCCGGCGCCTCATGCGCGTCGCCTGCCTGCGTCTGGGAACCCTGGTCAACCAGACCGGATTGGGGCGCGACACCCAGGTCCCTCGCGCGACGGTACAGCGCTACCTCAATTTGCTCGAAGCTTCCTTCCAACTGGTACGCGTTGACGCCTATGCGCTCAGCCGCACCAAACGGCTGGTCAAGAGCCCAAAGCTCTATTGGAGCGATCCGGGGCTCGCCCTTTGGCTGGGCGGTGCCGACACTGCTTCCGGAGCCCATCTCGAGAATCTGGTCCTGAGTGACCTCCTGGTGTGGCGCGACAGTCAGATTCCCGCTCCCGAGGTCCTGTTCTGGCGCACCGCCACCGACCTCGAGGTCGATTTCGTTCTCGAGACCCGTGGCGGTCTCCTGCCAGTCGAAGTCAAAGCCACAACGAGCCCCGGCTTCGCCGATACCCGGGGCCTTCGGGCGTTTCGGGAGGAATACCGGGACCGGTTTGTCGGAGGCCTGCTGCTCCATGGCGGGGGCCAGACGCAGTGGATGTCCGACGAGATTCTCGCGGTTCCCTGGTGGCGGGTGTTGTAGTCGCCGGGTGCCCACGTGGGGCAAGGCCGTTCGCCGCCGGTGCGACCGCCCACGTCGACGGGCGCCGTCAGTCGTGGAACGCGGGCGATCTCGCAACCGTTTGGGCCGTATCACGTCGCTACCAAGCGGCGCTGCTGGTGGACGGCGTGGTGGCGCTCATGGAGCATCCCGAGGTCGGGCGCCGCATCACACGGGGCCTTGGCGGTTGGAGGATGCCGGCCGGGCAAGGGCGGCGGCGGCTGCAACAAGATCAGGTTGTAAGATTGGTAATCGTCGGGCTGCATATCTGTTCATTTCGTAATCTGAAGATTCCATATGCCGACTCCTCGCAATCCTCCCGCCGCCGTCCGGCGGGTGCTGCGAAAACTTGGAGCGGACATCCATGATGCCCGTCGCCGTCGGCGGCGGGCCAGGCCTGTGCGCAGAATGAGACAAAGAAACCAGATGATGTCTCAACGATCTCCGACCCACGGTCGATCGTGAATGCAGTTCCAGCGTGAGGTGCACAAGCGGATACGGTGATCAAGGGATTTTCCAGGAAAGCTGTCAGGGCGAGCAGTCGCGACTACAAGTTAAGCTGCCAACGACAATGCATCCGCTGGAGGAGAGAAAGGCCATGATGTCCCGACGGAGCCTTCTGCAAGTCATCGCGGCCCAATGCGCCATCGGGGGCGGTCTCTCGATGGCAGCCTGCACACCGTCGGAGCCACCCACCGCGGGTGCGTCAGCGCTGACCGATACCGGGCCCGCTCTCCGCACGCTCGCCGAAGCACGGGGCCTTTCCATCGGCACCTCGATCCTGGCGTTCCAGCTGCACGACCGGAACTACGCGAGGATGATCGGCCGGCACTTCTCGCAAATCACCGAGGAAGGCGCTGGCTACATGTACGACACGCAGCCGCTCCCCGGGCGATGGACGTTCCAGCGGCTGAACCAAACCGACAGCTTTGCCAGGCAGCACCGTCAGACGCTCCGCATCCAGGCGCTGGTCTGGGGACACAAGACGGCGGTGTCGGGGGACTTCTTCGACGGCTGGACCCCCACCCCGCGATGGGTGCACGAGGGCGGGTTCTCCCGTGACGAACTGCTCGCCATCATGCAGGAGCACATCGGGACGGTCATGCGCCGGTACAAGGGGCGGGTGCGCGAATACCTGGTGGTGAACGAACCCCTGCACTCCGATTCAAGGCGCGATGAACTGCAGCCGAACGTCTGGCTGACGACGATCGGACCCGAGTACATCCGGCTGGCGTTCGAGCACGCGCGCGCGACGGACCCCGGCGCGCACCTGATCCTGAACGAATGGGGAGCGGATTATCTCCATCAGGAACACGGCCCGACCAACCGGCCGCAGCGCTACTACCGCTTGGTGAAGGAACTGTTGGCGCAGGGCACGCCCATCGACGGCGTCGGTTTCCAGTTCCACCTGGAGGCGGGGCTGAGCAAGCCGACCGTGGCGCGGATCGTCGACAACTTTGCGCGCTATCACGACCTCGGTCTCAGCACCCACATTACCGAGCTCGACGTGCGCGTCCGGAAACCGATCACCCAAGCCAAGCTCGAGGAGCAGGCCCGCCTGTATCGCACGGTAATCGAAGCGGCGATCGCAAGCCCGTCCACCCGGGACGTCATGCTGCTGGGGTTCACGGACCGCTATTCCTGGATCACCGCGGGCGCCCACTACGACGGTTCGATCTTTCCCGACCACCTGGTCGCGACCCTGATGGACAACGACTTCAGGTACTACCCTTCGTTCCATGCCGTCCGGGAGGCCCTGGCCGCCCCCACTTCCTAGAGGCACGCGACGCAGCAATTCAGTCCATTCGGATGAAAGACAGTATGTGCGGGACGGGGTCCGGTTCCGCTGGCCAGCGCCGAGCGCCCGGACTCTCTCAGGTAACACCTCGCTAAGCCGCTGTTACAGCTTCGGCAGGGATATCACCATCCGCGGGGCTGATTAACTCATTGCCGAGCGCCCTGGCCTTGCGGACGAGGCGGGCGTGGATGCGCTCGGCGCACCAATACGCGTTCGCTGAGGTGAAATTGTCGGCAGCTTCAATTCGCTCGATAATGAACATGGCGCGGTCGGGAGACGCCGCGATGTCTTTGACGGCCCCAGAATCACCATTGAAGACGACCGCAGGGATTACGGCAGATCCGGTACATCATGATCGGCCTGCTCGCCGATCGCATGGTGCTCCGGGCGTGGACGCCGCGCGACGACACCCGTCGCATCATCAGCATGAGAACGGCCAACACCCGCGAACGAACCCTCTACGAGCGCCGGTTCCGATGACGACCTCCCCGATCTCACCACGCCGGAATGGCAGGCAAAGTTCGCCAAAGCCCCAGTGCACCGCGGACGTCCGAAAGCGGACGTGACCAAGGTCTCCACTCCCCTCCGCCTCGATCCCGACGTCATCGCGGCCTTCCGCGCGGGCGGCCCCGGCTGGCAAAGCCGCATCAACGACGCGCTACGCAAGGCCGCTAGCCTGGCGTGACCGTCGGCCTTGCGCCGCGCCTGTTGGCTCCGCCAATCACCACGAATCAGCCGGCGGCTCAGATCTGCAGGACTTCCTGACAAGCCGGTTTGAAACGGAATGTACATCGTGTCTCAACGATCTCCGACCACCTGATCGGCCCAGAAGGGAGTTCCTGCCTATGGTCCTGAGCCGGTTCGCATCGGCTATGCTGTACCCCATCCAGGATACGCCGCCCCTGTACAAGGACGCCACCGATGACCAAGACCGCGATGATCCGGGCGCGCGTTGAGCCCGAACTCAAACACGACGCCGAAGCGGTTTTCGCCCAACTTGGCCTCTCGGCCACCGAGGCCATTACGTTGTTCTACAAACAGGTCACCTTGCGCCACGGCATGCCGTTCGCCGTCAGGATCCCGAATGCGCAGACAGCCCAGGAGTTGCAGGAGGCTTACGACGGCAACGACCTCATCGAATACGAAAGTCTTGACGCCCTCAAGGCATCCGTGCCTGACGACTGAATCTCTTCGTGCGCCTCCGCACCTCGAAGCGGTTCCGCCGCGACCTGCGTCGCGCCCGCCGCCGTCATCGGGACCTCTAAAAACTCTGGGCCATCGTGGAACGCCTGCTCGCCGACCAGCCTCTTCCGCCAAACTGCCGAGCCCATCGGCTGTCGGGCCGATGGTCCCGCTCATGGGAGTGCCACATCGAACCCGACTGGCTTCTGGTCTGGCATGTCGACGGCGACGCCCTGGTGCTTACGCACACGGGCAGCCATGCCGATTTGTTTCGATGAGCGAATGCTGACCGCCGGCGCCAGGTCCAGGATTCAGCACCGATACCTGAGGCCAGCACCTGAAACTGCGGGATGAGACCGAGTGTAAAGAGTGTCTCATCTATCCGACCGGCAGAGCGGAACCCAAGATCGTCGATGTTCTCGCGGAACACGGTGCCTGGGGACAGTCGGACGCTCACGCTGGCGCAAGCTTGCTCGATCATCAAGGAAGTCGCGACCGTAACCTCGATCTGGCGCGGCACCACGAAAGCGGCGGGCGGGCGCCGCCGAGATCGACCGGATGGCAAGTGCCTTCGAGCACGACGACCTCAAGCAAGGACTGGCCCTATGACGACAACCTGCTTTCAGAGCCTGGTCCCGACGGCGGATCGCGCTGGTACCGGCACCACTGTCGATCTGAGCGTCGACGTCTGCTCCCACGCCCCTGGTGCGACCGCCCACGTCTACGGGCCCTCACCCTCCGGATTCCCGGGGCCTTCGCGCGTTTCGGGGGGAATGCCGGGACCGGTTTGTCGGTGGCCTGCTGCTCCATGGCGGGAGCCAGACGTAGTGGATGTCCGACGAGAGTCTCGCGGTTCCCTGGTGGCGGGTGTTGTAGTCGCCGGGCACCCACGTGCGGCAAGGCCGTCTGTTCCACGACATGACCGGCCCGGTCGGCGGGAACCGTCAGTCCTGGAACGCGCACGATTTCGTAACCGCTTGGGCCGCCTCGTGTCACTACTACACGGAAACCGGACGACAAGCCTCGGCAGCATCCGCTAGTTTTGGCGGTGGCCGGGCGGCGACCCCGGCTTGGGTTACCGGCTTGGGCGACTAAGCTGCCCGCGATGTGTCCCGGACCGGGGATCGCCGGTGCCTGGAAAGTCCATGGAAGCGAATCGGTAGTACCTGCTCGGAATTCCCGCGCCCGTCGCCGCGATGAGGCGATCACCGAAGGCCCGCCGAATGGCCCCATTGGAGAGACCATGAGAAACGAACCGCCTCGCGAATTCTATGCGTTGCACGAGATCGTACGCGCCGCGCGTAACAACCTGTCCCACCAGGTGTGGGACTATCTCGTGGGCGGTGCCGAGACGGAGACCACCCTGAAACGGAACCGGGCCGCCCTCGACTCGGTGGGCCTCCGGCAACGCGTCTTGCGGGACGTTTCCAGCGTGGACTGTACGGGCGAATTGCTGGGACGCCGCTTGCGCCTGCCCCTGCTTCTCGCGCCGGTCGGCTCGCTCGAATCGTTCGCCGAAGGCGGCGGCGCCACGGCCGCCCGCGCGGCCGCGGAATTCGGTGTCTGCCACATGCTCAGTTCCGTGTCGCAGCCGTCCCTCGAGGAGGTGGCGGCGGCGGCTGACAACATGAAGATCTTCCAGCTGTACGTGCGGAGCGATGACGCGTGGGTGGATGACATGGTCGGGCGCGCGGTGGCGGCCGGCTACGATGCGTTCGCCATCACCGTCGACGTCATGCACTACAGCCGTCGAGAACGGGACATCGCCAAGCGCTTCGACAAGACGTGGAACCGGCGCGCTCTCGACGACCTCAAGTTCCAGGCCTCATTCGATTGGGACCGACTGGCCCGGTTCAAGTCGAAGCACGACATTCCGCTGTTCATCAAGGGAATCGCGGAAGTGGACGATGCGCTGCGCTGCCTTGAGCTGGGGGTCGAGGGGATTTACGTCTCCAACCACGGCGGCCGCCAGCTCGACCACGGGCTGGGCTCGGCGGATGTCCTCCCGGAGATTGTCGACGCCGTTGACGGGCGGGCCGCGATCGTCGTCGACGGGGGCATCTACCGGGGCACGGATCTCGTGAAGGCGGTGGCGCTGGGTGCCGACGCCGTCGGTGTGGGACGCCTGCTGGGCCTGGGGATGGGCGCGGGCGGCTCGGCCGGCGTCGTCCGCATGCTGGAGCTCCTGGAGGACGAGGTGCAGACCTGCCTCGGTCTCATGGGGGTGACCAGCCTGGCCGACGTCGACCGAAGCATGCTGCGGTCGGCGCCCCTGGTGACGCAGCCGGGCCTGCTGAGCGCGTTTCCGCTCATCGACGTTCCGGAGCCGCAGTACTGATCGAGGCACGCCCGCTCCGCTTGGCGTGATCCGCGCGATCGAGCGCCGAGACGCAGAACACGTCGGAAGTGGTCGGCGTGCTTGCTCCTGCCAAGGAGTCAACCGCTGACCCGTCCGGCGCGCAGCACCGCGCCGACCCCGAGATTTCGCAACCGGCGGCACCGTGTCGCGGCGCCTGTGGGAAGCGTTCCGTCGGGCCGTGGAGCTGACCGGCTCGCCGATTTCCCTGGTACGGCGAGATGATCGAACTTCGGACTGCGCGGCGGTTCACGACCTGAGATCATGCGGGCCAGCACGGGCCGCGGCGACGGTACCCTGAGAACCCCATTAAGAAGGACACGCGATGGCCGCCTTCACGGACTACGAAGCGCACGATGCGCTCGCATTGGCCGCGCTCGTCGCGCGCGGCGAGGTCACGCCGGAGGAGATTCTCGAGGCTGCGATCGAGCGGGTCGAGGCGCGGAACGGGACCGTCAACGCCGTCACCAACCGTCTCTATGACGAGGGCCGCGCGGCCATCGCCGCCGGCCTCCCCGGCGGGCCGCTCAAGGGTGTGCCGTATCTCCTGAAGGACCTCGGCGCCTCCCTTGCCGGGTGCCCGACCACGAGGGGCTGCAAGTTCTTCGAAGACGTCGTTCCGGCGGAAGACAGCGAGCACGTCAGGCGGCTGAAGCGGGCCGGCATGGTGATCTTCGGGCGGACGAATACCTGTGAGCTCGGCCTCAGCCTTACCTGCGAGCCACGGCTGCACGGGGCGACGAAGAACCCCTGGGACCAGACGCGCATTTCCGGCGGCTCGAGCGGCGGCGCGGCCGCCGCAGTCGGCGCGCGCATGCTGCCGGCGGCGCACGCCTCGGACGGCTTCGGCTCGATCCGGGCGCCGGCCGCCTGCTGCGGGCTGGTCGGCCTCAAGCCGACCCGCGGGCGCAACACCATGGCGCCGTTCCTTGGAGAAGGGAGCGGCGGGCTTTCCACCGAGCATGCCGTCACCCTGAGTGTGCGCGACAGCGCCGCCATCCTGGATGCCACGCGCGGCGCCGGCGCCGGCGACCCCTACAGCGCGACCCCGCCGGCTCGCCCGTTTCTGGAAGAGGTCGGTGCTGATCCAGGCAGGTTGCGCGTGGCCGTCACCGCCCGCGCCCCGAACGGCGCCCCGGTCGAACAAGATGCGCTGCGGGTGCTGCGGGAAACTGCGGCCCTGGCCACGGACCTCGGACACCACGTGGTGGAGGCGGACCCGGACATCGATGGCGATGCGATGGTGCCGACCTTCCTCACCCTGATGGGGGTCAACACGGTGGTGAACCTGTCGAGCCACCCGACCGCCGGCCGGGCAGCCCGCGAGGACGAAGTCGAACGCGTCACCTGGCTCACCGCGAAGCTGGGCGAAGCCACCAGCAGCGCCGACTATGTCCGGGCCACCCAGACGATGCATCGGCTCGGCCGGCAGATGGCCGCGTTTCACCGCGACTACGACGTGCTGCTGACCCCGGGGCTCGCGACGGGTACGGCGGTGAAGCTCGGCTGGCTCGACATGATGATGGACGACGTCGGTGAATACTGGCGGCGAGTCTTCCACTTCTCGCCGTTCACGGTCTGGTTCAACCTCACCGGGCAGCCCGCCGTCATGTTGCCCATCGGCGAGAGCGCCAGCGGGCTGCCCGTCGCGGTGCAGGTGGTCGCTCCCTACGGCGACGAGGCAACGCTTTTCAGGCTGTCGGCCCAGCTCGAAGCCGCGCGCCCCTGGTTCCACCGCAAGCCTGCGATGGTGCGCGCGAGCGCCTGAACGGAGGGGACGTGCGGCCGGTCAGGCGACACGGCGGCAAGGATTGGCTGGACGCGGCAATCGCCCGTCGATGGGTCCTTGCCGCATTCCATCAACCTTGAGTAAACTTTGTAGCGCAAAGTAGTACTGTGCCCACCTGCCTGAAATGGAGCCTCTATGGCGAACCCGACAATCGGCCTTCGATTGAGCGATGCAACTTATCGACGGCTAAAGGCTTTGGGCAAAGCCCGCGACAGAAGCCCCCACTACCTGATGAAGGCGGCAGTCGAGCGGTACCTGGAGATCGAGGAAGCGTTGGATGCTGAACGCCGATTGATTAAGGACAGGTGGGAGAGGTTCGAACTGACGGGTGAGGCTCTGGAACATGCCGATGTTGAGTCTTGGGCGTCCGGGTTGGACCCCGACGTTGGTTCCAAATCCACGTAATGCGGGCCTTGCGGTGGCTGCCGGAAGCGCTCGACGACCTGCAACGCCTTCACGCGTTTATCGAACCCCATAGTCCGCAGGCCGCCGCCCGTGCAATTGGCGTGCTCTTGGCATCGGCTGAGCGATTGCCGAGCTTCCCGGAGATGGGCCGGCCCTGGGATGCCGACAACGATTTTCGGGAACTCCCGGTCAGGTTCGGGACACGTGGCTATGTCATCCGATACCGGTTGTCGGAAGATCAGGTCGTGATCGTGCGGGTGTGGCATGCCCTGGAGCAACGCTGATGTCGCCATTGGTGCCTGATCGGTGGTGGGTGGAGCCGGCGGTACGCTGACAGGGTGCCCTCGGGCCCTTGGCGAACCCCGTGCGATGCCCCTTGTGGCCGCCTCGTTCCGGTCGGCATCGCGACGTATCCTACGAAACGTGACCATCGCCGGAGACAGGGGCAGGTTCCGGGGCCGAAGCCATGCCCCGACAACATTTCTTTTTGAGCCCCTTCCATTACGCACGGCTGTTACCCGGGAAGCCGACGTTCCTTCATGGCAGTTTCCCGGCCACCCACGACTCAAGGAACGTTCGGACCCACTGCACGACAGCCGGAGTGTGGCGCACATGGCTCCTGAACTGTTCAGCAGCCGGCTGTGCGCCGGGCATCGGCAGGAACCGATCCAGGTTCCGACTCACCCAGAACCGCATGCCGGCCTCCGTGACTTCCGGGTGGAACTGGAGCCCCACGGCATTCTGCCTGCGCCATGCCTGCACGGGAAACCTGTCGCTGGTAGCGAGAACTTCAACGTCCGGTGGAAGCGACATGCCTTCGGCATGCCACTGATAGAAATGCATCGGTTCAGGAAAGACCGGCGGGGCGCCGTCGGCCGGGTCGACCCGATGCCAGCCCACCTCGCAATGGCCAAGCGGATGCGCGTGGACTTCACCGCCGATCGCTCGCGCGAGGAGCTGCCCCCCGAGACAGATGCCGAGGATGGGTTTGCCGGAATCCGCGACCTGTTCCAGCCAGCGAATTTCCTCGCGAATGTAGGCGGAATCGTCGTTGGCCGACATCGGGCCGCCGAAGACGACGGCGGCCGCATGCTCGTCCATTGTCGGGGGAAGGTTGTCGCCATGAATTGGGCGGCGGACTTCGCCCGGGAATCCCAAGGCCGAGAGGATTCGGGCGACCCGACCAGTGGCCGGGCGCCGCTGGTGGACGACGTAGAGTACTGGCAAGGGCATGGGCGGAGGCTATAGAGGATGTTGTCGTGTGTGCAATCGGGGACCGAATGGCTGACTTTGCGCTGGAAGCGGCATGCGGATGCCTCAGGGTATGCGGCGTGGACGAGGTGGGGCGCGGTCCCTGGGCGGGGCCCGTCGTGGCCGCGGCGGTCATTCTGGACCGCGACTGGGGTGCGGACGGAGTTGACGATTCGAAGCGCCTGACGGCTGCAGCGCGTAGCCGACTCCGGCGTGAAATCGAGGCGCATGCCGAGATCGGGACAGGGCAGGCCTCGGTCTCTGAAATCGACCGGCTGAATATCCTCAACGCCACGCTCCTGGCGATGCGACGGGCGGTCGCGGCGCTGGCGCGTGCACCGGAATGCGCGCTTGTCGACGGCAACCGGCTGCCGGATCTTCCGTGCCCTGCCCAGGCCGTGACACGCGGTGACGCGCGAAGCCTGAGCATCGCGGCCGCGTCCATTGTCGCGAAGGTCAAGCGCGATCGGCTGATGGTCAGCCTGGCCAGGGATTTCCCGGGCTACGGCTGGGAGCGGAACGCGGGCTACGGTACGGCCGAACACGCCGCGGCGCTGGAACGGCTGGGAGTCACCCCGCACCACCGTCGATCGTTCGCCCCGGTGGCAAGGCGCCTGGTCAAGATCGAATGACTTACCAAGCTGCTGAAAAACTCACCATTGTCGTGCTTTGAGGGTTGCCTGGTCGCCATTGTGGAGACCCCTTCAAGGGCGGGGGCCGTCGTCAGTTCGGCGCCTTCTACGGCGTCTTCAGGTCTCACCGGGGCCGTGATCAGTCTTCCAGTCGCCGGGTGTCAAGGCCAGCGAAGCGATCGAAGTCGCGGTCCTCGGTCATCAGGCGAACCACGCCATATTGCCGGCACAGGGCAACGATTTGGGCATCGAACACCAGGTTCCCGATCGCATTCGCTTCGCGAACCGCTTCCGTCAGGAGGGCCGGATAGCCCCGTCCGGGGCAGAGCACGGTCAAACTCGGCGACGCCACCAGTCGGCCCAGCGCCAGACAGGCCTCGTCCGCCGAATGCGGCGGATTGAACAGCCTCGGATGGGTGACGACCCGGACAAATTCTCCCAGACAAAACACCGGGATCGCCCAACGGGACGACGACTCGGCCAAGGCCAGGATCCGGGTGCGTGCGAGGGCATGCTTCGGCGATTCGCTGCGGTGGGCGTGGACCAGAATGTTGGTGTCGACAGCGATCAATCCCGGCCGTCCATCCGTTCGTACAGTGCGTCCCGATCGTCCAGATTGACGCCCGCCACCGGTTGCCCGCCCTTGACTAGCAACTCGATGCGAGACCGCGTGCCCTCTGGCGCAGGCTCCGCAAGGTAATGCCGCAACGCCCGCTCCACCACGCGTGTAAGGGTATCTCCCTCTTCAGCCGCGCGTACCTTCGCAGCCCGGATCAGGCGGTCGTCAAAGTTGAGCGTTGTTTTCATACAGATAGCTGTATCAACTATACAGGTATCTGTCAAACGTGGTCGCGACCGCTATCATCGCCCCGACGAGTTCGTGCCACATTTATCTGGGCGCGGGCATTGCGAGGTTCGGACCACGCCCGTTGCACGACCCGCTTGGGCGAAACCGCCGCGACTGGCGAACTGTCCCGCGAGACAACTGCGTTGTAGCGATTCTGGCGGACAGGGCGTCGGGCCGGGCGGCCGTGGCGTCCGTCCGGCGGAGGTATACCGTCGTCAGAGAGGGCGTAAATCAACCGCTGTGCGGCATTGTCGCGACCGGATTCAGGTCGCGAGGCGAGTGTCGCGGTGCCGGGTCTGTCCCGGCCGGGTGCAGGTGCCGTCGGCGCCGCTATCCGGCGTTAGCGAAGGGCTGGACCAGTGAGCGCAGGTGCCGGGGCCGGCCGGCGCGGACGTGGCCGAGCGCGACGGCCATCACGACGGCGATGCTCAGCCCGACGCGGGTCTGCATACGGGCCTGGCCGCACACGAAGTGGCGCTCCAAACCGAAGGCAGGAAGTCATTCGGCAGCCTGCTAGACCAGCAGCAGACCCTCGTCGGTGTGCTCGGCGCCGTCTTCGTCGTCGGCCGAAAGCCGCATCTCGTTGTGCGCCGCGCCAGCCGGGATCATCGGAAACACGTTTTCGCCCTTCTCGACCCGGATGTCGGCCAGCACGGGTCCGTCGTGATCGATCATCTCGGCGATCAGGTCATCAATCGTGTCCGGACGTTCGGCGCGGAGCCCCTTGATGCCGAAGGACTCGGCAAGTTCGACGAAGTCTGGGAGCGCGTCCGAATAGCTCTCGGCGTAACGGCTCCCGTGAAAGAACTCCTGCCACTGCCGCACCATGCCGAGATACTCGTTGTTGACGATGAAGATCTTGACCGGCAGCCGGTACTGCTGGACCGTGGAGAGTTCCTGCAGATTCATCATGAACGACGCTTCGCCCGCAACGCAGATCACCAGCCGCTCGAGGTCGGCGACCTGGGTGCCGACCGCGGCCGGGAAGCCGTAGCCCATGGTGCCGAGCCCGCCCGACGTCATCCAGCGCTGGGGCCGCTCGAAGCGAAGGAACTGCGCCGCCCACATCTGGTGCTGCCCGACTTCGGTCGTGACGTAGGCGTCGCGGCCGGCGAGCGCCGCCGCCAGCCGCTCGAGCGCGTACTGCGGCTTGATGCGTTCGCTGGAGTTCTCGTACTCGAGGCAGTTGCGCGCCTGCCAGCCCTTGATGGTCTTCCACCAGGCACCGATGCCGTTGCCGTGGGCATTGCGGCCATTGGCCTTCCAGCCGCGCCGCAGGGCGTTGATCGAGCGGCCGGCGTCGCCGTGGACGGGCACGTCGACCGCGACGTTCTTGTTGATGCTTGAGGGGTCAATGTCGATGTGGATCTTCTTGGACCCCGGCGAGAACGCGTCGAGCCGGCCGGTGACCCGGTCGTCGAAACGCGCGCCCACATTGAGCATCACGTCGCACTCGTGCATGGCCATGTTGGCTTCGTAGGTGCCGTGCATGCCGAGCATGCCGAGGAAGTTGGGTTCGCTGGCCGGCACGGAGCCGAGGCCCATGAGCGTCGTGGTCACCGGGAACCCGGTTTCGCGGACCAGCCGCGTGAGCGCGCGGCAGGCGGACGGACCCGAGTTCACGACGCCGCCGCCGGCGTAGATGATCGGTCGCTTGGCTCGAAGAATGAGGTCCAGCGCCGCCTTCACCTGGGGAGCGGGCGGCGTCTCCCTGGGCCGGTAGCGTTCGCTGTCCCCCGCAGGAGCGACGTACTCGAGTTCCGCATTCTGGATGTCCTTCGGAAGATCGACGACCACGGGGCCGGGCCGTCCCTTGGCCGCGACCGTGTAGGCCTCGGCGATTACCGGCACCAGCTGGCGGATGTCCTTGATCAGGTAGTTGTGCTTGGTGCAGGAGCGCGTGATGCCGACCGTGTCCGCCTCCTGGAAGGCGTCGTTGCCGATCAGGTGGGTAGGCACCTGGCCCGTCAGGCAAAGCACCGGGACACTGTCCATCAGCGCATCCGTAAGCCCGGTGACCGTGTTCGTGGCACCGGGTCCGGAGGTCACGAGGACGACACCGACGCGGCCGGTCGAACGGGCATACCCCTCCGCCATGTGCACGGCCGCCTGCTCGTGCCGCACGAGGATGTGGCGAACCCGGTTCTGCCGGAAGATCGCGTCGTAGATCGGCAGGACGGCGCCGCCCGGGTACCCGAACACGACCTCCACGCCGAGGTCGGCGAGTGCGCGCACAATGATTTCTGCACCGGTGAGCTGCATCGTATCTTGGCCCGGAGTTGGGAAGAGCCCATTGTAGGGTCGGAATTTGGAAAGCACACGCGACGGGCGTTCCTGACCGGCTTCGCCGGCGACAGTGGCGGCGGCCGGTTGGAACTGGATCGCAAGTCTTCGGCTGGCCGCACGCGGCAGCCTCACGATAGTGGCGAGAGGCGGCATCTGGAAGGTGCCACGGCTCGATGCGCAAACGGCGCATGCGAACCCGCCGAGGCAGGAACGCCTCCAAACGTTGGGGCATGGACCGCGCCGCGCTATTGCCGCTATGGCAACTGAGTTTTCGGGTGGATCGAAGACGTTGTGTAGCTCGGGCGCCGGTTGGCGTCGGATGGCCGTGTGACTTGGCGGTCTTGCGTTGACTGGCCGCCCGCCCAAAGAGTAACTGCTGCTGGCAGTTGCTGACCGAGGTCCTATCAGGCTTATGCAGTTCTTGGCATCAAGTGCGGTTTCGCAGGAGATTCGGCCGGGCGAGTGTTCGGAGCCGTGCCGGTCTTCCGATCTGCTCGGGTGGGTGGACGTTGCGTATCCACCGGGGGATGAGCATTGCCTGCCGGGGATGAGGGTTGCGCGATGACTCGGTGTCACCGTCTGCCGTCTGTCAGAGATTTGCGGACGGCTGCGGACGTCGATGCTTTGCCAGATGATCCGGTCGCGTTGAAGATGCTCTTGGTGGAGGCTGTGAGTCGCGCGAGCGGCGTCGAGACGTACCTGGTCTACGGTGATCAGTGGTTGCGAAATGCCGCGGACGTGGACGCATTGCCGGACGATCCGGCCCTGCTCAAGATGCTCCTGGTGGAAGCGGTCATTCGGTGGAACGCCGCTGGAAAGCTTCTGCTCCGCAGCGACAATTCCTTGCGAAACGCCGCGGACGTGAATGCGCTGCCGGACGACCCGGCCATGCTCAAGATGCTGTTGACGGAGGCGGTGAGCCGTGCCAGGCGATTGACGGAAAGCGGCTTGGGGCGCCTGGAGCCGGGCCGGCACTACGTTGGCGACGGGACCGGGCTGTTCGTGGATGTGTCCGAGAGTAGGAAGGTTTCGTTTGGTCAGCGGTTGCGCGTTGCCGGGACCGGCAAGCGCATTGAACTGGGGCTCGGATCGTGGCCCGCCTTCCGATTGGAAGAAGTGAAGGCGAAAGCGGCGGCGCATCGGCGGATGGCGCGACACGGCAAGAACCCATTGCTGGCACGGGCGGAAGTGCCGACCGTCGCGGAGGCTGTGGAGGAATTCTTCAAGGAGTTCGGTCCTTCCTGGGTAGGTCGCAACACGGAGCGGGCCTATCGGGCGAGCCTCGCGAAGTACGTGTTGCCGCAGTTGGGCGCGCGGCGTGTAGATCGGGTGAAGCGGTCTGACCTTGCCGCCGCGGTCAGACCTGCCTGGGTGGAGTACCGGCGGGTTGGACGTGACCTGTTGCGGGTGCTCCGGGGCACGTTTCGCTGGGTACGGGCCCATGACTTTCGGAATGATCTACCAACGAACGGCGTAGAGGACCTGTTGCCGCGGATTGAACGGGAGGAACGACACCATGAAGCGATGAGCCACGAAGACGTTGCGGAGGCGGTAGCAAGGGCTCGAATGTTCGAGAACCACGTCAGGAGGGTGACGCCAAGTGACGGGATGTTGGCGCTCGCGTTCGAGATGACGATTCTGACGGGTCTGAGGCGGCAGGAACTCGTGGGCATCCGCTGGTGTGACATTGATGGACCGACGCGCGTGTTGACCATCGACGCTCGTCGCATGAAGAAAAAGACGAAGGCGCACACGGTCCCGTTGTCGAGTGCGGCGATGGACGTATTGCGTCGCGCGCGCGAGCTTGGCTCCGGCAAGGAGAACACGGGCGAGCACGTGTTCATGTACCCGGAGCACATCGGCAGTCGTGTTGCGATGAGGCCGATTTCGCCATACTCGCTGTCGAGATTCCTGCAGCGCCTCGGGCTGAACGGGACATTGCACGGATTTCGGAGCGCCCTCGACGACTGGGCGACCGAGAAAGGAACGGATGCGCAGATCGTAGAGCGAGCACTGGGCCATGCGGTCAAGAGCAAGGTGCGGCGTGCTTACTCGCGTACAGATCTGCTTGAGCGACGGAGAGCGCTCATGGAAGCATGGGGCGAACACGCCACCCGCGCCTGTCAAGTGGGTGCGGACGTTCGGCGGTTCCCGGGTTCCTCTCCTCTCCTCCAGAAGCCCCACCAATCCCGGCTCGAGGTTCAGAACAAGGTTACCCGTGCGTCATCATGAATGAGGGCATTTGGAGCGATTGAGAGTGATTAAGCAAGTACGGGGGCGCACGTCCCCTGTTACGGACCACGCGGACCACGCGGACCACGCGGACCGCGCGGATTGCGCGAACTGCGCCAGTTGAGAGATCATCGGAGTCCCCGCCCAAATGCCCCGCCATCAGGCCATGGATGCGCTGGTTTCCGGGTCGGTGGGGCAGAATGATGGCCCACTCCGGTCAAACCACCCACGATTTGGACGAGCAACCAGAGAAGCAGACATTCGACTATTCTCAGCATAATCATAAGGATAACGTGCCACGATCCCGAAAGCTGGCCATCAAGTCCTTTTTGCTAGCGCCGTGTGCCTCAACGGGGTTCATGCCGATTCCGCTCCGCATTTGCAGGAACCGCGAGCGCGCAAGGTGAGGTCACCGTCGGCGGCGTCGTCGAGGCCATCGGCGGCACCACAGATCACGACAAGGGCCAAGACGGTTTGGATCGAGGCTATTTCAGCGCGATCAATGTCAACTACACCAACACCCTCGACAACGGGCTAACGATCGGTGGACACATCAACTACTTGCTGAACCAGCGATACAATTTCGCGCCGGACGTGCTGTTCGTCAGCGTGGCGGACGGTTTCGGAACCGTCAGCCTTGGCTCGCACGCGATGGCTTCTTGCGCCACGCTTCCGCGCCCGCTCAACTTCGCAGGGGTGGACTCGACCTGGTACACGAAATTCAGCGGCGTCGGCATCAAGAATGTCACGTTTGCCGAGGCCAACTATTGTGGTACGCCCACGGCGATTTCCTACGCCACGCCCAAGGTCGGCGGCTTCAAGGTCATGGCAACCTACGCGCCCCACTCGGCTGCAACGCAGGCCAAGAACATTCTTGACGGTACCGTGCTCAAAGACGACGGATCTAACAAGGAGTCGGTCGACAAGAACATGCGCGATCTCATGGCGGTTGCCGCGTCCTACTCCAGCAGCATGGGCGGCATGGACATCAACCTCGGCGCGTCCTACCAGACCTCCGACGCCAACGCGATGGGCAAGGAGATTGACTCCATCGCCGCCGCGGGAACCATCGGCATGGGCGGCGCGAGCGTTGGTGCATCTTGGTATGACAATGGCGACGGCAACTCGACGGGCTTCAACCTTGCCGCCAAGTATGCGCTTGGTGCCATTACCCCCGGCATCACGTGGAGCCAGCAGGAGTGGGACGCCGGCGCCGAGAAAGGCCGTGAGCAAACGGCCCTTGCGCTGCGCGTGGCCTACGCGGTCGGCGGTGGGCTGACGGTGTTCGCAGACTACATCGGGTTCGATGTCGATTACATGATGGACGGCGAATCGATGTCTGACGACGAAACACTGCTGATGGGCGGGGCCCAGATCAGCTTCTAGCGCATATTCCGCATTAGCTCCCCGGCTCTGCCAAGTGCCGGGGAGCTTTCCGACAAGAGAGGCCCGGGCGGGATTCGAGATTAGCGACTCTTGGTGCAGGACCGTTCGGCCCCCGGGGTGGGGCTACGGCTGCCGACCTGAATGAATTAGCCGAAAGGCTAGACGCCGACGACGTGATGATCCTTCGAGCCATCGAGGACCTGAACGAGAGACTACTTCCATAAACAATGGCTAGAGCGTAATCTGATCAACCTGGATCATATCCGGCGGCCTTGAAGTAGTTGTGGCATTCGCTGGGTGAGAAGGTGTCGAGGATGCGTCCGATGGCATCCCAGAGGCCTTCGACGGTGCGCTCGGCGGCCTTGCGGAGCAGCGCCTTGAACCTGGAGAAGGCGAGCTCGATCGGGTTGTAGTCCGGGCTGTAGGGCGGCAGGAACACGAGTTCGGCGCCGGCGACGTGGATCAGGTGCCGGACCTTGGCACCCTTGTGGCTGGGGAGGTTGTCGAGGATGACGACGTCGCCTGGGCGCAGCTCGGGGACCAGCACCTGCTCGACGTAGGTCACGAAGGCATCGCGGTTCATGGGCCCGTCGAGGACGCAGGGCGCGATCATCCCGCGCAGCGTCAGCCCGGCGATGACGGTCGAGGTGTGCCAGTGGCCATGCGGCACGCTCATCCGCAGCCGTTGGCCCCGCGGGGCGCGGCCGTGGGTGCGCGCCATGTTGGTCTTGGTCCAGGTCTCGTCGAGGAACACCAGGCGGGCCGGATCCAGGTGCGCCCGGGCGCCGGCCCACGCCTGGCGGCGCTGGTGCACGTCCGGACGGTCCTGTTCGTTCGCATGACCGGTCTTCTTCTTGCGCGTCATCCGGTGCCGGACCAGGAACCGGTGCAGCGTGCCGAACCCGAAGCGCAGGCCACGCCCGGCCAACGCCCGGCGCAGTTCCTCGATCGTCAGGTCGGGCTGGTCGGCCAGCACCCCGAGGATCTGCTCGCGATGCTGTTCGATCCGACCCGAGCGACGGTCACCGCCCAACGCCTTGGGACCGGGGTGGCCCTGCCTGGCGGCTCGCCGGCGCCACCGGCTGACGCTGGCCGCGCTCACACCGAACCGGAGCGCGACCGCACGGTGGCTGGCACCGTCGGCCACCGCGGCCAACACCCGCACCCGAAGATCCAGGGAAAGGGCCTTCGACATGGCTGCCGGCCTCCTGCTTCCGGCAAGCCAAATGAATCACATAATCAACACTTTGGGAATCCCGCCTGCGATTCACTCAGGTCGGATTACGCTCTAGCGCGGCTCGGTTGGTACAACCAAGCATATTGATCTCCTCTCTTGCACCACGCCCATCATCAGCGGCTTCAAGGCCGTGGCAACTTACGCGCCTCATTCGTGAGCGCACCATCTTCCAATAGCCCTGTCCTTCCAATAGCCCTGTCCATCGTTCGGGCCTTCGTCGGCAGGGGCGACTACTATGCCCTCTGCGGACTTCCGCGCTGCGATCGCGGACCTTGCGGGACCGCTCAGTCCGGGTTTGCCCGACGCGGCGCGGACCTCCCGAGGTAAGACCAGCCGCCTTCGCCACACCCCCGCCGGATTTACCACCCCGGGCCTCGATGGCTCCGGAGTTCGCGAGCATTCGCACGCTCGTCCGCCCGGGTAGGCCGCGTACCCGGTACTTGGCCATCGCTTCGCGGCTTTGCTCCACGCTTCCTTCAGACACCGACACACGACTACGCCCTTGCGCTTCGCTCATTCTTCGCCGCCATCAGGCGGATTAAGGGAGATGCATCTCCACACAATCGGTCATGCTCGGCACACAAAAAAAGGCGGCGGCCCGAAGGCCGCCGCCAGATGTCTCAACGAGACGCCGTCCAAGGACGGCGCTTCTGGATCAGATCAGAAGCCGAGGGTGACGCCTGACATCAGGATCGTCTCGTCGTCGGAAACGCCGTTCTCCGTTGTTTCCATGCCGAGGTATTCGGCGAACGCGCTGAGCCCACCGCCGATGGCGTAGCTCGCGCCGATGACCAGAGCGGTTTCCTCCTGATTGTCGTCGCAGGAGTCGCATTCCAGGCTGCTGTAGGTGATGCCCGGTGTGATGGCGCCGAGCGAGTACTTCGCGCCAATGGTCCAACCGGTCGTGCCGCTTCGGTAGGTACCGTCCGTGTTGTCACCGTTGTCGTACCAGGAGAACCCGACGGTCGCACCGCCCATGCCGGCGCTGGCAGCGATCGTCACGGAGTCGACGTAGTCGTCCGCCGCCGTCTGGAACGCGGCGCCGACGTTGACGCTCATCCCGCCCATGTCGGAGCCGAACGTAACCGCTGCATTGAGGTAGTCCTCACCGTCGCGGCTGGCGTTAGCCAGGCTTCCGGTCTGGTCGGCGTCCATGTTGGGAGCGTAGCTCACCATCGCGGACAGGCCGCCCATCGAAGGCGTGGAGTACGAAATGCCGGTAGGCGTTCCGCAGTAGTTGACCTCTGAGTGCGTGACGTTGATGGTGCCCACACCCATGAAAAGGCTGTGCCAGGTCGCGTTGACACCGCCGGGCACGAAAGCGATCGGGCGCGGAAGCATCGCGCACGCTGCCATCGCGTGGTGACCCATGGTGACCGTACCGAAGCCGCCGCCGACGCTGATGGCGAGGATGTCCGGAGCGTAGTTCTGCCGGTTCTGGCCGCCAGAGACGTCAATGTCCATGTCCATATCCATCATCGGATCAGACATGTCCATCATTTCCATCGCTTCGAGGGCGCTGACGGTCTGCTGGCGGTTGTCACCACGCTGGTTCAGCAGGTACGCGATGTTGCCGCTGATCACCAGGCCACTGTCGAGCGTGTTGCTGTAGTTGACGTTGATCCGGCTGAACAGGCCGCGGTCGAAGCCGTCCTGACCATCATCGTGGTCGGAAGTGCCGCCGATAACCTCGATCGCGCCGCCGACGGTGACCTCGCCCTGCGCATGCGCGGTTCCTGCAAATGCGAAGAAGGCAGCTAGCGTGAGGCCGAGGCCTGACACCGCTACCCGACGAAGAATCTGTGCCATAAGGATGTTCCCCTGTGGTTAACCGCGGGACCGCAGGCGGCCCTGCTAACTGGCCCCGAGGCGGCGCTCCGGCCTTCCCGAAACCCAACGGCCACAGACCCTTCCGAGGTCCTGGGCCGACAAAAGACTGCCGACATAGGAAACCGCCGCTTGCAAACGGCGAAACCCTGTCGGAATGAGATGGAAAAATTACCCTATTGGACGGAAATGCCAAGGGTAACGTCCTCCCTCGCAGGCAATCCTGCAGCATGAGTCACAAAATTGCAACACTGTGCTATCGGAGCAACGGACGACGTGGTTTCATGGGTTTAGCTGGTTCTTGGTCCATCGTGATCGACTGGGTGGAGCGCCGATTTCCCCGCACGGAGCGATGGATGCCGACCCGCGGTTAGAGTTGAGCGCATCTGTGGCGCCGGCATGGTGGAGGGGAGACCAAGGCCCGGTTGGCGCCATGTCGAAGGGAACAATGGCTGGGGTATGCGACGGCATTGGCATGTGGATGCGCGATTCCTGACCGCGCCCGACGCAAGTTCCTGCTTGGGACAGCCCCCGGATGGCAACACTCTGCGTCATCAAACCAACCAATTGCCCATTCCCGCCGTCGGGCATAGCGTGCAGCCATAAGTCGAGGACGGTAGGGGCGGCTGAGTCCGGTTCCTGCCGCTTACTGCCGCAGATGCAGCGGAGGGCCTGGTGGCATGACGCGTCGGGTGAAAGTAGGTGAGGCGAAGACCCACCTGTCTGCACTTTTGGCTCGTGTCGAGGACGGCGAAGACTGATCATTTGCCGTGGTTCAGTGCCGATCGCCCGCGGTACGCGAATCGTCGGTGAGCGATACGAGAATGTGCGGGAGACCCTGTGCCGGGAACGTGCCAAGCAGAAACCGGTCACGACGAATGAGATGATGGCTTGGCGCCACGAAGGGCACAGCCACTGATGACACTCGTACCGGAAGCTTCGACCACTGGCGCTTGGCTGCTGCCGGCGGTCCCTGCGCTTGGCGGGTCCGGCTCCCCATCATGTGTGACCGGTCGTCCCGGCGACCGGTTCCCCGGTGGTGCCGGCCAGCTGGCCAAGTGATGCGGGACGTCCGCCGGCGGAACAAGAGCCCTCGGGGGGTGTAGGCGTGCCCGAGCCTCAAGAGTGACCTCTTGAGGCATTAGTGGCCTGTTTCAAAGGGTTGACGGAAGGCCGGTTGACTGGAGCTGACTACCGGATGCTCATACGGTGGGTTGCGGCCGGTATCGTGGGACATCGATCCGGTCTTGGTCCTTCCGCGCCTGCACAAGATCGTAAGTGGTCTGGCGCCGCAGCCAGAACTCGGCATTGGACCAGCCTGCCTTTTCCAGCCGAAGCGCCATTTCCGGAGAGATCGCTGCATGCCCGTTAAGCACTCGTGACAGAGTGTGACGGGCAACGCCAAGCACCTGCGCTGCCTCGGTCACGTTCAGGCCGAGCGGCTTCAGACAGTTCTCGCGAATGCTACGCCCTGGATGCGGAGGATTGCTCATCGCCATGTTTCCGACTCCCTCTATCCGGGCGGTGAGACCGCCTAGTACCCCCACGGGGCTACGACCGCGGCTAGGGTGCCGCCAGCAGACGTACGCGCAGGCGGGGGACACCGGCGTCGCGTGCTGGGCGGTCACATGCATGTTGCAAGGTTGCCGCAGCATCCGCAGCTTCGTATATACCTTGCAGTCGAGGCGCGGGCATCTCTGCCCGCAGCCGGGCGGATGCATCCATGTCCTGGAATAATCAGAATGGCCCCTGGGGGTCGGACCGCGGGTCCGGCGGCTGGGGGAGCGGGCCCGGAAGCCCCCTCTCCGGCGGCCCGCCGCAGAATCCCCTGGGGGATGCGGCCAAGGCCGCGCGGAAGTTTTTCCAGTCGTTCATCCCGGGCGGCAAGAAATTCATCCTGCTTGGCATCGCGGTCGTGGCCGGGCTTTGGCTCGCGAGCGGCTTCTACACGGTCGGGCCGCAGGAGCAGGGCGTCGTGCTTCGCTTCGGCGAGTATGTCACGACCACCCAGCCCGGCCTGAACTACGTGCTGCCCCGGCCGATCGAGGAAGCGATCGTGGTCCCCGTGACGCGGACCCGGAACGTCGAGATCGGTTTTCGCAGCGGCGGCAGCGGCGCCCGGAACATCGATGACGAGAGCCTCATGCTGACCGGCGACGAGAACATCATCGATGTCAACTTCGTCGTCCAGTGGGTGATCGGGAACGCCGGCGACTTCGTCTTCAATCTCCGGAATCCGGATCAGAATGTCCGCGACAGCGCCGAAAGCGTGATGCGTGAGATCATGGGCCAGACACCGATCGAGTTCGCGCTGGCCGAGGGACGCGACCAGGTCCGTCAACAAGCGCAGATTCTGCTGCAGGAGATCCTCGATCAGTACAAGACCGGAATTGCGGTCTCCGCGCTGCTGCTCCAGCGCGCCGATCCGCCGCCGCAGGTGATCGACGACTACCGGGACGTCCAGCGCGCGCGCGCCGACCAGGAACGGCTGGTGAACGAGGCGCAGGCGTACGCCAACCGGATCGTGCCGGAAGCCAAGGGTGAGGCAGCGCAAATTCGCGAGGGCGCGGAAGCCTACCGGCAGCGTGTGATCGCCGAGGCGGACGGTGCCGCCCAGCGCTTCGTCTCGGTGTACAAGGAATACGAGCAGGCCAAGGACGTGACCCGCCAGCGGATCTATCTCGAGACGATGGAAGGGCTGATGAGCAACATGAACAAGGTGATCGTCGACGATTCGGGAGGCGGGGTGGTGCCCTACCTGCCGCTCCCGGAACTCCGTCGCCGGGCGCTCGAAGGGAGCGCCAACTGATGTCGCGGATCGCCGGCATTGCGCTGGGCGCGCTTGCCGCCGTTGCCGCGGTGGCCGCCTACGAGAGCTTCTTCATCGTCGACGAGCGCGAGCAGGCCATCGTGCTGCAGTTCGGCGAGCCGAGGCGCGTGGTTCGGGAACCGGGTCTGCAGTTCAAGATCCCGTTCATCCAGAACATCACCGTCTTCGACCGACGCATCCTGCTGTTTGACAATCCGGTCGAGGAGATCATTGTCTCTGACCAGAAGCGCCTGATCGTCGATGCGTTTGCCCGGTACCGGATCGTCGATCCGCTGCTCTTTTTCCAGACGATTCGCTTCGAGGTGGCGCTCCGCACCCGGCTGGGCTCGATCATCACCGACAGTCTCCGGCAGGTGCTCGGCGAAGTGCCGCTGCAGTCGGTGATCTCCGATGAGCGCGCTGCGCTGATGTCGGCGGTGGCCGATGGCGTGCGTCGGCAGGCCCTCCCGTTCGGCCTTCACGTCGAGGACGTGCGGCTCCGCCGGGCGGATCTTCCCAATGAGAACTCGGAGGCGATCTACCGGCGCATGCAGACCGAGCGCCAGCAGGAAGCTGCGCAGATCCGCGCCGAGGGCGAGGAAGAGGCCCGGCGCGTGCGGGCGGCCGCCGATCGCGACAAGACGGTGATTCTGGCGGAAGCCGAACGCGACGCGGAGGTGTTGCGGGGGCAGGGCGAAGCGGAGAAGAACCGCATCTTTGCCAGCGCATTCGGGCAGGACCCGGAGTTCTTTGCCTTCTACCGCTCGATGCAGGCGTACCAGAACGCGCTGACCGCCGATGACACGACGATGGTGCTGTCGCCCAGGAGCCAGTTCTTCCAGTTCTTCGGAACGGACGCGGTCGCGCCGCCCGAATAGCGCGGATGCTTCCACTTGGATGATCTGTGGGCTGCGCTCGGGCTTGTGCTGGTGATCGAAGGCGCACTATATGCGCTGTTCCCGGACGGCATGCGCAACGTGCTGCGGCGATCGCTCGAAATGCCGGCCGCCGCCGTGCGCGCGGCGGGCATCGTGGGCGCTGGCAGCGGCCTGGTCGTGATTTGGCTTATCCGGGGATAAGACATCCCGCTCCCGGCCGGAGGTACTCCATGATCCGCCCGTCCCTCGTTTACCGCTCGATCGTTGCGTTCTGCCTCGTGGCCGTGCTGGCCGGCGCCTCGTCCGCCCGCGTGCAGGCGGCCGAGACGGCGCTTCCCGACTTCGCGGACCTCACGGAGCGGCTGCTCCCGTCGGTGGTGAGCATTGCGACGGTCATGCGGTCGGCCAGTGGTCAGCGGCCGCAGTTCCCGCTGCCCCCGGACGCGTTTCCGCCGAACTCGCCGTTCCGTGACTTCTTCCGCGACTTCTTCGAGCGTGGCCCGCAGCAGTCGCCCAGCCCGCGGCCGCCGCGGAGTTTTGGCGGCGGGTCCGGGTTCCTGATCGAGGCCGACGGCTACATCGTCACCAACCATCACGTGATCGAGGACGCCGACGAGATCGCCGTGACCCTGCACGACGGCAAGACCTATACCGCCGAGGTGAAGGGCACCGACCCGAAGACCGACTTGGCGCTCATCAAGATCGAGCCCGACGAGCCGCTGCCGATCGTCGAATGGGGCGATTCGGATGCGGCGAGAATGGGCAACTGGGTCTTCGCGATCGGCAACCCGTTCGGTCTCAGCAGCACGCTGACGGTCGGCGTGATCTCGGCGCTGGCGCGCGACATCCGCTCCGGGCCCTTCGACTCCTACATCCAGACGGACGCGGCCATCAACCGCGGGAATTCGGGCGGGCCCTTGTTCAACCTCGACGGCGAGGTCATCGGCGTCAACACGTCGATCTATTCGCCGCCGGGCGGCGCCGGGGGATCGGTGGGGATCGGCTTTGCGGTGCCGTCCTCCATTGCCAAGAACGTCGTCGCCCAGATCCGCGAGCTCGGCCGCACGCGCCGGGGCTGGCTGGGCGTGCAGATCCAGGGAGTCGGCGAGGACATCGCGGAGTCGCTGCGTCTCGAGAAGCCGGCCGGGGCCCTCGTGGCGGTGGTCTTTCCGGACAGTCCGGCCCACCAGGCCGGGGTCCAGCCGGGTGACGTCCTCCTGAAGTTCGATGGCACCGATATCCCCACGGTGCGTGATCTCCCGCGCATGGTGGCCGGCGCCGAAGTCGGCAGCGAGATCGAGATCGACCTCTGGCGCGATGGCAGGATGGAGACAGTCCGAGTCACGCTGGGCGAGCTTGAGGCGGCCGAGGCGGCCCTGGCAAGTGCCGACGACATCGAACCCGCCAGCGGCGAGACCCTGGGGCTGACGCTCGCGACGCTGACCCCGGACGAGCGCTCGCGCCTGACCATCGGCGATGACGTGCACGGCGTGGTCGTCACCGGTGTGGCGCCCGAATCGGACGCCGCCGCCAAGGGAATGCAGGTGGGCGATGTCATCGTGGAGGTCGGGCGGAAGCCGGTGCGGACGCCGGGGGCGGCCGTCGAGGAGGTCGACCGCCTGCAGCAGGAAGGGCAGACGTCGATCCTGCTGCTCGTCAATCGCGAGGGCAGCAACCTGTTCGTCGCGTTGCGCACCGCCGAGAGCTGACCCGACCGGAACCTCCCTCCGAACCCGTGGCGGCCGGACGGCCACGGGTGGTCGTGGTGGCCGGCCCCACCGCCTCCGGCAAGTCGGCGCTGGCGGAAGCACTCGCCCGACGCCTCGGCGGGCAGGTCGTCAACGCGGACAGCGTGCAACTCTACGGTGCCTTTCGAATCCTCACGGCGCGCCCGACGGTGGCCGCCGAGCGCCGGCTGCCGCACCGCCTGTACGGCATTCTCGGGCCCGACGACCGTTGTTCCGCCGGGCGCTGGCGAAGGCTGGCTCTCGACGCCGTGGCGGAAGGGCATGCGGCCGGGCGGCCGTCCGTCCTGGTCGGGGGAAGCGGGCTCTACCTGGAGGCCCTGCTCCGCGGGTTCTCGCCGATCCCGTGCGTGCCGCCATCGGTCCGCCGGGATGCGGTTCGGCGGCTCGAGGCCATCGGCCCGGCGGCGCTCCACGACGAACTGCGCCAGGTCGATCCGGTACTGGCCGGCCGTCTGGAACCGGGCGATCGGCAACGCATCGTGCGCGGCTGGGAAGTCTGGCTCGCGACCGGCCGGACACTCTCCTCGTGGCAGGCGGCGGCACCGGCGCCGGCGGACCTGGACGTCCGCCGGATCCTGCTCCGCCCGCCGCGGGACGCGGTTCGGGCAGCGATCGAGGCCCGGGTGAGCCGCATGCTGGCCGCCGGGGCGCTGGATGAGGTGCGGGCCTTCGTGCAGCTCGACGTGCCGGCGGATGCGCCCGTCCGCAAGGCGCACGGTCTGCGCCCGCTGACCCGGCACCTCCACGGCGAACTCACGCTTGACGCGGCGGCCGAACTCACCGTCAACGAGACCCGGCGCTACGCCCGCCGGCAGGACACGTGGTTCCGCGGCCGCTTTGCCGCCGACCGCGTGCTGGCCCACCCTCCCGGGGTCGTCGCGGGTGAGGCCGAGGCGCTTGCCCGGGAGGCCATGGCCACCTGAGGAACCCGAAGCGCTGCCGTCGAGGGAGCGCGGGCTATTCGAAGATCGTGGTCAGGCGAGCGAGTACTTCGGCCATGATGGTTGTGGGAACGGCTTCCAGACGGCGCCCCTGCCGGGCCGCGAGGTCGAGGGTGCGGGGCTGGTCGCAGCGGATCACACCGTGCGTTCGCGTTCCAGCGTTCTCGAGCGAAACGGCGAAGCCGTGCCGGCGCGCGAAGCGCCCGCCCCTGGTGACAGGAAGGACGACGGGCGTCCGGGTCCGTTCGTTGAAGGCGGCGGGTGAAACGATGAGAACGGGCCGCGTGCCTCGCTGTTCATGGCCGGCAGACGGATCAAGGCTGACCAGCCAGATGTCGCCTCGCTTCACTACAAGAGTTCGTTGCCGACTGGCCTGGCATCGAGCCATGCGCGATCTTCGGCGGAAGGCGCGGCGGCCTCGTCACACTGTGCCAGGAGTTCCTCGAGGGTGTATCTGGGACGTGTCATCGACTCGACGATCAGGCGACCGTCTTCCACGCCGATGCCCACCTTGGCCCCCACGCCGAGGTTCAGGAGATCGAGAAGTGCCGGGGGCACGGCGAGCATGACGGAACCGCCGACCTTGCGCAGGTTCGTGGTGTGCATGGACGCCTCCAACATTATATGTTCATATAACTTTAGCAGATCTAGAGTTCAAGTGTTGCCCTGCCGGGCCGCGAGGTCGAGGGTGCGGGGCTGGTCACAGCGGATCACACCGTGCGTTCGTGTTCCAGCGTTCTCGAGCGAAACGGCGAAGCCGTGCCGGCGCGCGTTGCGCACTACAACCGCGACGAAGCCTTGGGTCCAGGCACCGCATGGTCGGCGGTGTCGCGGACGGCATGGCGGCTCAGAACCTCGATGACCCGGCAGTCGGCGATGCTCCCGCCCCGGCACTGCTCGATCATCCGTTCGAGCTCGCGGCGCAGTTCCTGAAGCCATTCGATTCGTCGCTCGACCCCTTCGAGCTGCACCTTCGCGATGGCGTCTGCGGCCTCGCAGGGCTGTTCGGGCTCGTCGCAGAGACTCAACAGGTCGCGGATGGCGGGGAGCGGGAATCCCAGGGCGCGCGCACGCCGGATGAACAGTAGCCGGCGGATGTCTTCAGTCTCGTAGAGCCGTTGGTTGCCTTCCGAACGTGCGGGAGCGGGCAGGAGGCCGATCTGCTCGTAGTAGCGGATCGTCTGCACCTTGCAGCCGGCCGCCCTGGCGGCCCGCCCAATCGTCAATCTGGCCGACATGCGTTTTTCCCCTTGAACCTACAGCGGCTGTAGGGATTAGGTTTGCACCGGGCCGAGACACGGTCAATGCGGAAGCAGGCGATGAGCGCGAGCTGTTGTGGCCAGGAGCACAAGTTCGACGGGGCGTCGCGGGCCTATCGGCGCGTGCTGTGGGCGGTCATCGCCATCAATGCCGCCATGTTCGGGACCGAGATGGCTGCCGGAATGTTCGCGGGCTCGCAGGCGCTTCAGGCCGATGCGCTGGACTTCCTCGGCGATTCACTCACGTACGGAATCAGCCTCTACGTCATCGGCAGGTCGATCCAGGCGCGCACGGCTGCCGCCCTGTTCAAGGGCCTGACCCTCGCCCTGATGGGGCTGTGGGTGTTCGGCGACACGGTCTATGCGGTGCTGATCCTCGGGACGCCGCGGGCGGAGATCATGGGAGCGGTCGGATTCCTGGCCCTGGGGGCCAACCTCGTGTGCGTGCTCCTGCTCCTGCGTTTCCGTCACGGCGAGGCCAATGTCCGGAGCGTGTGGTTGTGCAGCCGCAACGATGCCATCGGCAATGTCGCCGTCATCCTGGCGGCGAGCGGCGTGTGGGCGTCTGGCACCGCCTGGCCCGACCTGGCGGTCGCGGCGGCGATGGCCGGCCTGTTCCTGTGGTCCGCCACCCAGATCACCCTCCAGGCACTGCGGGAGTACCGCGCACGCGACGACTGGGTCACGGACGGAAGCCGATGACCGCGATATCGTCACGCGAACGGGCACATGCAGCGTGATCGGACCGCGATCAGGTCATGAGGGGCACGGCTGCGCCCACATTCTCGTTCATCACCAAATCCGATTCACGCCGTAGCGGTCGAAGATCTCGTCGACGGATACCACTGGCAGTCCGCGCGCCAACGCCTGGGCGATGAGCATCCGGTCGAACGGATCCCGATGAGGGCCGGGCAATCGGCCGGCCCGCTCGGCGTCTGCAAGGTCGATTGCCAGTGCCGCGAATCCCTGGTGGGTAACCCGGCTTGCGATAGCTGAGGCGACGGTTTCCCCGCCGGGAAGTTGGCCGATCCTGAATTTGGTACTGATTTCCCAGGCGGAGGCTGCGCTCACCAGAACGTCATTGGCCTCATTCGCAATGGATTGATGGGCAGCACCGGACAGGCGGCGGCTGTCAGCCATCCACCAGAGGAGCGCGTGGGTATCCAGCAATACGCGCACCCCTAACGGCCCTCCCAGGAGGCCAATTCCTCCTCCGGCAATGGTTCGAAGAAGTTCTCGGGAATGCTGACTTTCCCCTTGAGGACGTCCGGTTGCCGCTTGGTCTCGGGTTGGCAACGCACCAAACGCGCGACAGGGTTCCCGCGGCGGGCAATGACCACCTCTTCCCCGGCCTCAACCTGCGCCAGCAACCGAGATAGCTGGGTCTTCGCCTGATGTACATTCACAACCGCCATCGTGACGCTCTCTGAGAAGTCTACCTAGCTAGAAAGTTAGCTAGAATGCGTGCAGGTTCAAGGCGGTGTTGAAACTGCGATCGATCGGGCTGATCTGACAGGGCCCTATTTTCCTAGAAGCCAGCGCCTCGATGAGGCTGGCCGGGTAGCCAAACTCACTAACGCGGTCGACGACGCGCCGCCGGCAGCCAGCCCCGTCGCTGCGGATGCGTTCGCCGGGCCCGCTTCGGTTGGGGTGGAAATGCGGGTGCATTGAGGTAGGGATCCGACCAGGTCACCATCCAGGCGAGTGCGCAGCACCAGGGTGCAATCCCGACCAACTCCGGCGTGAGCGAATGGGAGGGGAATTCCGAAGCAGGTTCCAGCACGCAGGCGCAGTACCGCGGTGCGCAGTCGTGCGCGAGCGCCAGGAAACGTGCCCAGCATCCTCCAATTGGAGGATGGAGCGGAACGGTTGACGGACTAGGCTTTGTGTACCGCAACTTATGGAGGATAGCGGGAGAGGCGGCGCCGCGAATGATGGTCATGGACCTTGCGTGTTCTCGAGGGTGGCCCGGCTGCCATGGGCGGCAGAGGGGTTGCAGCCGGCATCGGACACGCACCGGTCGGGCCCACGTTCGCCAGCACCCGCTATCGCGCCTTGCATGGGAGCGGGCCCGGGCCTGGCGGCCGCGGCGCCCCGCCGCAGCGGGCGGGCGCGTGACATGACCCGACTGGAAGCATTCGGGCGCGCCGTGACCGCGCTCAACGAGGCCATGCTCGACGACGCCCGCTGGCCGGAGACTTCCGGGCTCATCGACGAAGCGTTCGGGGCCACGGGCAACATGCTCGCGTTCGGGAGCGAGATCCCCACCAGCAGGGTCGAAGTCTTCTTCTGGAAGAACTATCACCGCGGAGAAGACCGCTCGGACCTGGGACAGGAGTACTTTCGGGTCTACCACCCGATCGACGAGCATCTCCCGCAAATGCGGCGACTCCCCGACAGCAAGATCACGCCGATTGTCGACCTGTTCACGGAACGCGAGCTGAAGACGTCGCCCACCTACAACGAGGCGTTCCGGCGTTACGACATCCAGAACGGCTTGAACGTGCGCCTGGACGGACCCGGCGGCTCGCACATTGCCTGGGGGATCGGGGATTCCGTCGACCCGGACGGCTGGTCATCATCCCAGATCAGGATGATCGCGCGCATGCTGCCGCCAGTACGTGCGCGTGCGTTCCGCGCTCGCCGAAGCGAGGGCGCTTGGCGCGTCGGCCATCGAGCTCCTCGACAATGCCCGGATGGGCATCATCCAGCTCGACCAGGGCGGGCGCATCGTGGAGGCAAACGACAGGGCTCGGGGGCTGCTTCGCCAGAACGATGGGCTGACCGATGAGGGCGGAGAACTGCGCGCCGTCCAGCCGGAGGACAACGCCGCGCTGCAGGAACACCTGGCTCGGGCGTTGCCGCGCCTGGGCGGGCCGGGGGCGAGCGGCTCCATGGCGGTGCGACGGAAGTCGTGGTCGCCGGGGCTCGCGTTGCACGTGAAGCCGGCGACAGTTCGGGAGGTGGGGTACCGCTCCCTGCGCGTGGCTGCTCTCGTGCTGGTCGTCGACCCGGTAAGCCGGGCTCGGGTCGAGCCCGCCCTCGTGGAGGCGGTGTTGGGACTCACGCCGGCGGAGGCCGCGATCGCGGTACTGCTGGCGGAGGGCCGGACCCTCCGCCAGATCGCCGCCGACACCGGCCGCGGATACAGCACCATTCAAACGCACCTGCGGCACATCTTCGCCAAGCTGGGGTGCGCGCGGCAACTCGAGGTGGTACAGGCCGTCGCGGCACTGTCGAACTTGCCCACGTCGCGGGGCTAGGCTGCGCAGACAGACGATCATCCCGGCGACAACGGCGGGGGGCCTGCTACTTCCGTTGGGCGAAAGCGGTCGCCGCAATCGCGGGAGCGGATTGCCGCGAGCGCGCGGTGAGGAACCCTGCGCGGATGGGCCCGGAAACGGCCGCCGCCCGGAGTCGATGCGGCCCGCCGGCCGCCAGCAGTCGCGATCGCACACGAATCCCGAGGCTGGCAGTTGCCCGGCACCGCAATTGCCGCCACGATAGGCTGAGCCGGACAGGGCTTGCCAGGCGAGGACCCGACCATGATCAGGATCGAACGGCTGCCGGCCCCGTTTGGCTGTGCCGCCTACGGCGTGGACCTAACGGCAGGTGTCGACGACGACCAGTTCCGCACGTTGTCGCAGGCCCTCTACCGGCATCGTCTGCTGGTGCTGAAGGACCAGACCTGCAACAAGGACGCGTTTCTTCGGTTCGGGCGCCAGTGGGGCGTGCCGATCCAGCATGTCGTGGACACGGCGCGCATGCCGGGTTATCCCGACCTGCTCGAGGTCGGGAACATGGCCCGGCGGAAGCAGGATCCCCTTGCCCGGAACAGCGCCGCGTTCTGGCATACCGACCAGTCCTACGAGGCCGACGTCGCGACGGCGACCATGCTGTACGCGCGGAAGGTCCCGGACGAGGGCGGCGAGACCCGCATTCTCGACATGAAGGCGGCCTACGACGACCTTGACGAGCCCACACGCGAGCGCGTCGATGGGCTGGTCGCCGTGCATTTCTACGGGTCGACGTCGGGCCGCGACGGCGAGCTGCCGACCCCGACACTGACCGATGCCCAGGCCGCCAACGTCCCGCCGGTTCCGCACCCGCTGGTGCGGCCCCATACCGTCACCGGCGAGCGCGCCCTCTACGCGATCGGCGGTACGGCCTTCGGCATCGAGGGGATGCCGGGCGACGACGCCGACCGCCTGATCCGGACGCTCAAGGCGCACTGCGTGCAGGACAAGTACATCTACGCCCACAAGTACGCGGTCGGGGACATCGCCATCTGGGATACCCAGATGACGATGCACTGTGCCACGCCGATCGGCGCTCCGAACGGCCCCGGCACCGAACGCCTCCTCTGGCGGATCAGCGTGCGGGGCGTTCCGGGCGTGTACGCGCAGGCCGCGGTCGCCGCATGATCGACCTGCACTACTGGCCGACGCCCAACGGCAAGAAGGTCACGATCCTCCTGGAGGAGTGCGGGCTGCCGTACAACGTCGTCCCCTGCCACATCGGCCGCGGCGACCAGTTCGGCGAGGAATTCCTGCGCATCAGCCCGAACAACCGGATGCCCGCGATCGTCGATCACGAGCCGGCGGACGGCGGCGAGCCGGT
This sequence comes from Alphaproteobacteria bacterium, assembly GCA_965116745.1. Classification (GTDB taxonomy): domain Bacteria; phylum Pseudomonadota; class Alphaproteobacteria; order TMED109; family TMED109; genus VXPW01. The sequence goes on from OZ220701.1 coordinate 325,733, forward strand.
CACCGTCTTCGAATCCGGCGCGATCATGATGTACCTCGCCGAGAAGGCCGGAAAGTTCTATCCGCTCGGCCTGCGCGAACGCCACGACGTCAATCAGTGGGTCATGTGGCAGATGGCCAACCAGGGACCCAAGACGGGCGAACTCGGCCACTTCCGCCGGCTGGACGATGCGGCCGGCGACCAGAGCTACGCGCGGCGGCGTTTCGACAACGAGGTCAACCGCCTGTACGGCGTGCTGAACCACCGCTTGTACGATCGCCCCTTCATCGCCGGCGACCAGTACACGATTGCCGACATGATCTCGTACCCGTGGACCGTCGGCTGGCAATCGCAGGGGCAGGACATCGAGGAGTTCCCGTATTTCAAGCGCTGGTTTGAGGAAATGTCGGCTCGCCCCGGCGTGCAGAAGGGCATGGCCGTCGGCACCGGGCTCGGCGAGGCCCCGGACACCCTGTCGGACGAGGAGAAGGCGCGCCGGCGCGAGCTCCTCTACAACCAGCGTGCGCGCCCGGTACCGGCGTAGGCCGCTGCACCGGTTCGCGAAAACGGGCGCCTGAACGTTGCTGCGGGACCTCTCCGGGATGGTGGCCTGGGTCACCGGCGCGGGCACCGGTATCGGCCGGGGCGGCGCCGTGGCGCTGGCGGGGGAAGGTGTCCGGGTGGTCCTGTCCGGTCGCCGCCGCCCGGAGCTGGAACGCACGGCGAAGGCGATCGAAGACGGCGGCGGAGTCGCCCTGATCGAGCCGCTTGACGTCACCGACAAGGCGGCCGTGGAGGCGGTGGCCCGGCGCATCGATGAACGCTGGGGACGTTGCGACATCCTGGTGAATTCGGCGGGCGTGAACATCCGCGACCGGCACTGGCGCGACGTCGACCACGCCGAATTCGATCAGGTCGTGGCGATCAACCTCAACGGCGCGTTCTACTGCACGCAGGCGGTCCTGCCGATGATGCGCGCGCGCAAGGACGGGCTGGTGATCCAGGTGTCGTCCTGGGCCGGGCGCTACCACAGCTACATCACGGGTCCCGCCTACGGGGCCTCCAAGTTCGGCCTGACGGCGCTGAGCGCCAACCTCAATATCGAGGAGTGCATCCACGGGATCCGCTCCTGCGCCCTTTGTCCCGGCGAGGTGGCGACGCCAATCCTGGACCGGCGCCCGGTGCCGGTGTCGGCGGAAGACCGGGCGAAGATGGTGCAGCCCGACGACATGGGCGACCTGATCCTGTTCATCGCCCGGATGCCGGCGCACGTGTGCCTGAACGAGATCGTCGTCAGCCCGACCTGGAACCGCGGCTACGTCCGGCAGCACCACGGCTAGGTTCGGCGCCTGACTCCCGGTGCCGGCCCGCGGCGCAGGGCGCGACCCCGGAGCGAACGAGACCAGCGCGCGAATGACGCGAGGCCGGCATGCCTGGAGCAGCAGCATTGCCGCCGGCGCCGGTTGCGTCAGCCAGGTGAGCACCGCGCCGCGCTGACGGCAGCATGCCGAAGGTTGGGGCGGGTGTTGGTATCTCCGTCAATCCGGCTGCGGATGAACTGCCGGCGCGAAAGGCGGATAGCACCTGGCCGGCTACCGGGAACCTTCGATACCTTGTGGCGCGATTCGGCGTATCGCGGCGCGACCCTGCACGGGTCTGCCGGTCCATGACCGCCGCGTGTCTTCGGCCGCCGGCCTACGCAGATCGGCGGCGCGTTACGCTTGCGTGCGCATGGGTACGACTGCCGGTGTGACCGCGCGGCGTTGCGAAACCGGCACCGGGCCGGAACCGCGATCGTCCGCTCCCGTCACCGGGCGCGGGCCTTTATCGATACGGCCCGAATGGGCCAAATTGGTTGTCAGCCATAGGAATTCCCCATATGCTGCCGCGGAACTGACGCGGCATTAGCTCTGTCGATTCGTCGGCCTGCATTAGGAGGAATTCGAGTCATGCAACACCTGCCCCGCACCGGTATTGGTGTCCTCTTCGTTGCCCTGGCCGCGCTGACGCTTTCGGCGTGCGCGGGTGGGTGCCGCGGTGCTGAGTGTCAAGACAAGATGGCGATGATGAATGCCGCCGCCGAGGCCAATGCCGCCGCCGCTGAGGCAGCGAATCAGGCCGCCGCCGCCAACAGTGCGATGATTGCGGAGAACGCTGACGGCGATACGGAACTCCGCCGCCTGGTTGAGCGTGCGATGGCGATGGCAGAGCAGAACCGCGCCGCCCTGCGCACGCTGAGCGAGAAGGTCGACCGGATGTTTGCGACGATTTCGCGGAAGTAGGCATCGACGCGCTGGCGTCGCGCATTCGCTGAACAGGAGCCCAAGGACCTCTCGGGGTCCTTGGGCTCTGTTCGTACCTGGCGGGTGCGGCGGGTCGGGCACCCGCAACCGGATTCCGCCGCTGCGCTGCCGGACCGGTTGTCGCCGGTCCCGCCCCGCCCGTGCACACGCAGGCACGGCCAGTGACGGATCGCGTCGCCGCCTGGCTGCGGCAGATTCCCTGGGCGCCCGGAAGGGTTGGACGTCGCGTCGGCGGTGTCCGGTTGGCCGATCGGGGGGCGTGATCCCGTCAGGCGCAACCGACCGCTACCTCGGCCCGGGAGCAGGCCCGCACCGCCGCCGTCGCCCGCCTAGGGGCCCAGCAGTTCCACGACGTCCTCCGGTTGGTCGATGACGTCCTCCGGTCGATCGAAACTGACCTGCACGGGCGCGCCACTGGCCCTGACGACGGCGGACCGGACCCGGCTCCAGTCGATGCGAGCGACCTCGGTCCCCGCGGTCTGTTGGATGACTTCGGCGGCGAGCGGGTACAGCTGCGCCGCCGGGAGCTCGGGCGGCGCGTCAACGCCCTCGCCCATCTCGCGGGCGTACCTGGGCTCACGATGCACTTCCACGAAGAAGTCGTCGCCATCCCAGCCTGCCTTGATGGGCTGGTTGACGATCGTGACCGGCGTGCCGGGTTGCACGGCCTGGAACAGCCAGGCGACGCTCTCCGGGTACATGCGGATGCAGCCGTGCGTGACTCGCATGCCGATCCCCCACGGCTTGTTGGTGCCGTGAATCAGGTAGCCCGGCATGCCGAGGTAGAGTGCATGACCGCCCAGCGGATTGTCGGGTCCGGGCGGGACCACGGGCGGCAGCGTGGGGTCTTCCTCACGGATCGACTTGGGCACGTACCAGGACGGATTCTTGGCCATCCGGACGATTTCGGTGTCGCCGAGCGGCGTGGTCCAGTTGTAGCGGCCGATGCCGATGGGGAACGATACCGGCGGGCTGCCGTCCTCGGGGAAATAGTACAGCCGCAGGTCACCGAGATTGATGATGAGCCCCGACCGCTCGCCTTGCGGCAACACGTGCCGTGACGGCAGCACGAGACGGGTTTCGGCGGCCGGAACCCAGGGATCGACCCCCGGGTTCGCACTCATGATTTCGGTGAACGCGAGGCCGTGCGGGCGCGCCACCTCGAACAGGGTTTCGGTCCCCTTGACCAGATAGTCTCCGGCGGAGCCGACGAGATCGGACCGCGCTGGACCCGCGGCCTCGGCGCGAATTCCGGCGACGACGACAAAGGACGCCAGCATGCACCACCGTGACAGCGACATGGACCTTGCCTCCCTGGTTCGCACCATCCCGGACCATCCCAAGCCCGGGATCCTCTTTCGCGATATTACAACGCTCATTCAGGATGGTGCGGGATTCCGGCAAGTCGCTGAACGCCTTGCTGATCGTTACCGGTCACGGGGGCTTGACAAGGTCGCAGGAATCGAGGCGCGCGGGTTCATTTTCGGGGCCACGATCGCAGCCGATCTGGGAATCGGCTTCGTGCCGGTGCGAAAGCCGGGCAAGCTGCCGCACGAGACCATCGCGGAACGCTACACGCTGGAATACGGGACGGACTCGCTGGAAGTTCACCGCGATGCGATTCGCACCGGCGAGCGGGTGCTGCTGGTCGACGACCTCCTCGCGACGGGCGGCACGGCCGTGGCGGCGGCCAAGCTCGTGCGGCGCCTCGGCGGCACGCTCGACGAATTGGCGGTCGTGATCGAACTCACCGGACTGCCCGGTCGGGAGCGCCTGACTGAGGCAGATGTGTCCATGTTCGCGCTCCTGCAGATGAGCGACAGCTGAGCGGCCGGCAGTTCCGGACCGCCAGCCGGCGATCAGAGTCGGCGGCCGCGCGGAAACCCGATCGGCTCTTGACCGACGGGGACCATCGGAAACACCACGTGCCGCCGCCCGGCGCGGGTCCGGCCCGCGCGTGATATCGCTCAGAAGATCTGTTATGTTCTAGTTTTGTTCCTTCCCTCCGGGATTCGTATGCGATCTGAGCGAGCAGGCCGCGAAGTTGGAAGGGGCCCTGGGTCAGAGACGACGCCGGCAGGTCGCGAGGCAGGCCGCGGGGAGGTTCCGCGTTTACCGGCGCCGGCGAACTGGTCGGCGGGACCGGCCGCGCTGACCGGTGCGCTTCGGCTGAACACTGCGCACCATGAGATCACGCTTCCGTTCGCACGTCCTGTCGTCGTCAGGTCCGACGGTTGGTTCGGGTTCGAGCCGGGTGCGGTGTTCGTCCAGCTCCTCCGCGAGCGCACCCGGCGCGGTCCGGACCGTTGCCGTCTGGCCGTGCTCCGTGCGGGGGGTCCGGACGAGCGTCTGTGCCGCGTCGCGGGGGTTCGTCCGGGCGCGGAAATACTCCTCTGGGTCACCGGCAAGGGTCGCACCGGGCGCGTGCTGCGTACGTTTGCTGCCATCCATCGTCTGGGGATCGATCCGGTCGACGTGTCCCCGCCATGGTTTGCGAGTGCCGGTGCGGCGCTGCACGCCGGCCTGGCGCCGCGCCCGTACTCCGCCAGTCAGCATGCCGCTTATCTCGCTGTCCGGCGGGTGGGAGGGTGAGGCGGCCGGCATCCGTCGCCGTCATCTTGGTTTTGGCGGGATTGCTCGCGGCCGCCTGGACGGGGGAGCGCCGTCCATGGCTGATCTACAACGCGTCGGAGAGCGCTCCCGTCGGGTTCTACCTGCGGTCCGCCCGACCGGCCGCGATCGGCGACTACACCCTGGTTCGGGCCGACAGCCAACCGGCCATCGAAGCTGCGGCCCGCGGCCTGGTGCCAGCGGGGACCCCCCTCGTCAAACGCCTGGCGGCGGGGCCGGGCGACCGGGTGTGCCGGCACGCGGCGCGCGTCACGGTCAACGGCCACCCGGTCGCCACGGCCCTCGGTCACGATCGGGCGGGCCGTCCGCTGCCGGCCTGGTCGGGCTGCGTACACTTGCGCGCCGGCGAGACATTCCTGCTGCAGGATCACCCGCGATCGTTTGACGGCCGGTACCACGGGCCGACGCCGGTGTCCGCGCTTGCCGGGCGGCTGGTGCCGCCCGGGTCGCTCCACTGGCTCCCGGGGGACGGTCCCTGACGGCGGCCGGCGGGGCGCGGCTCCGCGGCGAGGGTCGCGCGCCGGCACCCTTCCTGCGCCGCGTCCAGGCGCTCGGGCACCTGCGCGGCGGGCGGTCAAGCGCGGCGCGCGGCGGCCGCCGGTTTCATGCTGCCGGCCAGCGCCGCTGCATTGTCAGGGTGAGCTGTCTCGGTGCGACCGGGGCAGCCAATACCCGCTCCCATCTCCGGTATCTCGGGCGCGACGGCGTCGAGCCGGACGGCAGTCCCGGCGCGCTGTACGGCCCGGCCGGCCGGGCCGTTGCGCCGGATGCCTTCGTCGAGCGTGCCCGTGGCGACCCGGGGCAGGCGCGGATCATGCTGTCTCCGGACGACGCGTCCGAGTTGAACCGGCTTCACGACGTGACGTGCGGTGTCATGGCTGGCCTGGCCCGCGACCTGGACCGCGAGCTCGACTGGGTTGCGGTCGACCACGCCAACACCGGCCGTCTGCACGCCCACGTCGTGGTGCGCGGGCGCGACGCCGCCGGGCGGGATCTCCAATGGGATCGGCGCCGCCTGCACCGTCGGGTCCGCGCCCTGGCGATGGCGGCACTGACCCGCGAGCTCGGGCCGGATTCGGACCGGGTGCTGCGTGAGCGGCTGCGGGCCGAAGCCCGCAGCCAGCAGCTGACCGGGCTCGACCTGGGCCTGGTCGAGCGGTCTCGAGGCGGCGTGGTCGATCTGCGGGGTCGGCCGGCCGGGCGCGATGCGCACCTGGGCCGGGCCCGCATGATCGACCGGGTGCGCACCCTTTCGCGCATGGGTCTGGCGGCAGAGACCGCCCCGCTGCAATGGACACTGGCACCGCACACGCTGCCCACGCTTCGCGCCATCGGCGAGCGGCGGGAGACCTATCGCCTGCTGGAGCGAGCCATCACGGAGACCGGACTGCACCGGCCCCTGCGGGATCGGGCCGTCGCCGATGGCCGGACGCTCGAGCGGGGCATCACGGGGGCCTTGGTGGCGTGGGGGCATCGCTCCGGCGCGGCACCGCTCCCGTATGCGGTGGTCGATGCGTTGGACGGCAGAGTCTGGTACGCCGACCTCGTCGACGTGCCCGCCGGAATCGCGGCCGGCGTAATCGTCGAACTCCGGGCCGCCAACCCGCGCCTCGCGGCGCTGGATCGCGCGATCGAAGAGGAGGTCCGGTCACGGAACGGGATCTGGTGGTTCGGGCGTTCCGGCCGGGAGGATGCCGATCGTCGCGTTCGCGCGCTGGCACGCGCCGGCCTGGCGGCACCGGCGGGACGCAACCGCTGGCGGGTGGCCGACGGCATCCGGGCGCGCGTTCGCACCGTGGGCCTGGCGCGTCAGTACCGGGGAACCGCCGTCCGGGTGCTCGATCCGCTGGCCCTCGACCGGCAAGTCTCCCATCCGGGTGCCACGTGGCTGGACACGCTCTCCTGGTCCGGCGGCGCGGTTGCCGATCGAGGCTTCGGCCGGGCAGTGCGCGAGGCGCTGGCCGAACGGCGGCGTCGCGACCTCGGGGTTTCGGCGGGGCGCGGGGACCCGGACGGCACTGACCGGGAGACCGGTCGACCCGACGATGACTCGGCCCGCCCCCGCCCGGAGATTCACCGGCCGACGCACGGGCTGGATCGCGGCGCCTGAGCCTCGCGGCGGCGGCCGCGAGCGGCCGTCCACGCCGTCGGGGGCGAGCCGGTAAGCCGGCCGAACGTCCTGCCGGGGCGCACGCCATCGCAGACCTGACATGTATTACTAAAGTTCTTGCTTTGTTCTGATCGCTGTGTATGCTCGCCGGTCCGCCGCCGCCGGAGACCGTGCCGATGACGCCCACACGACTGCTGCTCGGTCAGGGGTTGCTGGTCACGATCGCGGTGGGTTCCGTGCTGTGGGGTGCGACCCAATGGACGGCCGCGTTGCTCCGGGATCAGTACGCCCTGGGTCCGCCGGGGTTCGAGGCCCTGGGAACCGACATCTACTGGCCGTGGCAACTGTTCGAGTGGTGGTACGCCTTCGGTGCCGCCGCCCCCGGGGTGTTCGCCCGTACCGGCGGACTGGCCGCGTTCGCCGGGATTGCCGGGATCGTGATCGCGGTGGGCGGCTCGCTCTGGCGGGCCCGCACGGGCGGCCGGGCCACGTCGCATGGTTCCGCACGCTGGGCCCGCCCGGCCGACATCCGGCGGCACGGGCTTCTGGCGGACCGGGGAGTCATGCTCGGCCGGTTCGGTCGCCGGTACCTCCGCCACGACGGGCCGGAACACGTCATGGCGTTCGCGCCGACCCGCTCCGGGAAGGGTGTCGGCCTGGTCGTGCCGACCCTCCTGGCCTGGCCGGAATCGGCCGTCGTCCACGACATCAAGGGAGAGAACTGGCGCCTGACCGCCGGCTGGCGCGCGCGCTTCTCGCACTGCCTGTTCTTCGATCCGACCGACCCCCGCTCGGCCCGCTACAACCCGTTGCTGGAGGTCCGGCGCGGCCCCTGCGAAGTCCGCGACGTCCAGAACATCGCCGACATTCTGGTCGATCCGGAGGGTGCCCTTGACCGCCGGAACCACTGGGAAAAGACCGGTCACGCGCTGCTGGTAGGCGTCATCCTCCACGTGCTGTACGCCGAGCGGGACAAGACGCTGGCGCGGGTCGCGGCCGTCCTGTCGGATCCGGCCCATTCATTCGAACAGACGCTGACCCGCATGATGCACGCGCCGCATCTCGGTGGCGTCGCCGCCGGGCGTCCGCATCCGGTGGTGGCCCAGGTCGCCCGCGAACTGCTCAACAAGTCCGACAACGAGCGCTCGGGCGTCCTGTCGACCGCCATGAGCTTCCTGGCCCTCTATCGCGATCCGGCCATCGCCCACGTCACCGGGTCGTCCGACTGGCGCATCGCCGATCTCATGCACGCCCGCCACCCGGTCTCGCTCTACCTGGTGGTGCCGCCGTCCGACCTGTCGCGCACGAGGCCGCTGGTCCGCCTCCTGCTCAACCAGATCGGCCGGCGGCTGACCGAACGGCTCGAGGGCGAGAACCGTCGGCATCCCCATCATCGACTGCTCATGATGCTCGACGAGTTTCCCGCCCTCGGCCGCCTGGATTTCTTCGAGAGCACGCTCGCCTTCATGGCGGGCTACGGCATGCAGGCCTACCTGGTCGCGCAATCCCTCAACCAGATCTCGAAGGCCTACGGCGAACACAACGCCATCCTTGACAACTGCCACGTGCGCATCGCGTTCGCGACGAACGACGACCGCACGGCGCGACGGGTCAGCGACATGGTCGGAGCGGCCACGGCGGCGCGCTTCCAGCGGAACTACGGCGGGCACCGCCTGGCGCCGTGGCTCAACCGGGTCACGGTTTCCCAGCAGGAGAACGCCCGGCCGCTGCTGACGCCCGGCGAGGTCATGCAGCTCGGTCCCGATGAACAGCTGGTGTTCGTCGCCGGCTGTCCGCCCATCCGCGCTCGGAAGCTTCGCTATTTCGAGGACCGTGAACTCCGCGGCCGCTGCCTGCCGCCGCCGCTGCCCGGCACCCGTGATCTCCCGCCGCGCCGCGGGGACGACTGGAGCGGCCTTGCGCTCCCCGCCGCGGCTCCGTCGGCGTCGGGCCGGGATTCCGCCCCCGCTCCGACCCGGTCCGAGCAGCGCCTGTTCCGGGAGGCGCATCACCGCGTCCTCGATCCGCGCTTCCGGGCCGGGGATGTCGTTGGCGGCCGCGCGGCGAATGTCCCCGCGCGCCGTCGTCGCTGCCTGTCTCCACGCCTGCCGCTCCCCCGCACAACTGCGTCCGCGAGAGCAGGGTTGTCGCTGCCCTTCGGCTTTGTCAAACCGTCGGGCGTGGGGGCTTTCTACTAAGAATCAACCATTTGCACCCTACAGGCACCGTCAGGCGCCGCCTGTGCCCCTAGGGAATGATCGAAAAAATTGTCGTGAGTCGCGATCATGCCGGCTGATACCGGTGAACGTCGATCTCGTCGGCGCGCGCGCGCATCCGACTCGCGTCGTGCCATGCCTGCATCCGCAACAGCAGGTCCATGCTGAGGCCGAACGCCTTCTCGACCCTGAGCGCCATCTCGGGCGATAGCGAGGCGTTGCCGTTCACAAGGTCGGAGAGCGTCGCCCGGCGCACGCCGAGAATCCGTGCCGCCGCCGACACGCTCAAGCCCAGCTCCTCCAGCGCCTCGATCCGGATGAAGGTGCCGGGATGCGGGGGGGTCATCCCCATCTTGATGCCGCCGCTGGTCATCAGTGGTAGTCCTCCAGGTTCACGCGCTCGATGGCGCCGTTCCGCTCCTCGAAGGTGATCCGCCAGTTGCCCGACACCGACACGCTCCACTCGTTGCGGCGCGCGCCGGACAGGCGGTGGATCCGCCATCCGGGCGGCGCGTCGCGGATGAAGCCCTCCATGGTCTCGGCCATGGCGAGCGCCGCCAGGATGCCGCGCACGCGGTCCGCGAGGTCCTGTTTCAGCAGCCGGGACGAGTCGGTCTCGTAGAGCTGGCGCAGGCCCCGGTGGCGAAACGAACGGACGATCATGTCGCGCATGTGTACGGCATGACCGTGCACAATGCAAGCGTCCATCCGGCTGTCCGCGTCGAAAAAACGGGTCATTCGGCGTCATGCGGCACCTGGAGGATGATCCCGCATGTTCGGCCCTTGTTCCGTGCCGCGCGGGCACATATCTGGCCGGTATGGAACGGCAGGAATCCTGCTTTCCCGCGCCCGGCGGCAGGCCGCCGCGATGGTAGCCGCCATCGACAAGATCGCCTCGCCGGCGCACGAACGGCTGACCGCTCCGTCGGTGTCGCGTTAGCGGGCGCAGCGCAGGGTCATGGTCTCGGGTCTCCTATCGTTCGTCGGCCTTCCCGGTCGGCGCGTTGTCGTTGACGGCTTCGGATCGCTGGAAATGTGTGTAACGGCAAGCTGTCGGAAACGAGGTTTCGGAATTCCTGTCGAATCGGCAACTGCGTCGTAATCTGCCGTCAGCCATCGATATCGCGATGGGACGACGCGACCGTTCTGAAACGAATCCTCGCGCACAAGGTTGGGGGGGCCTTGGAGTCCGCGTCCGGTCAGCCGGGGTGTCCGGGGACGCGCGTCACGTCGAGCAGCTGGCGGAAGCAGCAACATCGTTCCGCAAGGTGAACTCCGCAGCGCAGGGACCGGCGACCGGCCGGCCAAGCCTGTCGCGCCTCCCTGGAGGCGGTGACGGCACCGCCAACGTTGTTAGCGAACCGTAATCGACGCAACGTTTCCGGCTGAGACGTGACGCTCACCCTTCGGTTTTCCGCCCGGAAACCCGAACCCTGCATGGCCCCGGTGTGCCAAGTCGCTGGTGTGCGGCGGGCTAGCGATCCCGGGTACCTGCGGGCCTACGGCGACCCGCTGGCGCCAACGCAGTGGCGAGGATCTCCCGGGCCCGGTCAGCCTGCTCCGAATGCGGGAACAGGTCCGAGTGGATCGCCATGGCGGCGTCCGCGTCCTGGATGCCGAGGGTCCGGAGCAGCGTCGCGATGTCGGCCTGGTCGGTGCGGCGGGCGGCTTCCAGCTTCATGGCCAGCAGGTGTTCGGCCGAGGCACCGGTGATGATCAGGTGCGGTGAGTCGAACACGACCGGAGCCCGTCGGTCGGGCGCCGCCGGGAGGTAGGCGGTGGCCTGTTCGTTCAGCCAGGTGGTCGGCAGTCCGTGCCGTCGGGCGATGCTGTTGACCGCCGTCAGCACGGCCTGGTGGCCGTCGTCGATCCGGGCGCAGGCGTCCTGCGTGGCGCGGTCGCGCTGGTAGGCCATCGTCATCGCTGCCCCGCCGATGATGTAAATGCAGGCGCGGACCCGCGCTTGCGCGAGTGCATCCGCGAGCTCCTCGAAGAGCTGGTGCAGGATGTGGCGGTCGAGCACGCCGGGCGGATTACGGGACCCAGGCATGACGCTCTCCACCGCGGACGTCCAGGTCGCGCGGGTCCGGCAGCGCCCCGTGGCGGATGAAGGCAGCCGGTGCGTGCAGGATCGCGTTCCGCCGCATGAACGGGATGTCGGGGAGTACCCAAGTACGGTCCAGGAACCGCTCGGGCTCGTCGATCCAGGCTGGCAGGTCGTGCCCGTGCAGCCGGGCGACGTGCTCGGTCATGGCCGCGATCAGCGCATCCCAGCGGGTGTGGGTCAGCGACGGAGCCGTTGCGAGTACGCCAGCCTGGGCGGCGGCCGACAGGCCGTGGAACCGGCGTGGAAGGTCATGCAGGATTGCCCGTTCCAGGTCGGCGGCCGGCCAGCCTCTGCGGACAGCGTTGGCGTAGGTCTCGAGCGTCAGGCGGAAGTCGGTCATGCTGGCCGTACCGGTGCGCTCGGCGTTCGCGCATTGATCGACATGGTCGCGGCAACCTCAACTTTGCACATTATGAAAGATGTCGGTGAGTCGCACACGAGACGGCGTCATCCTGAATCCGGCTGCCCGGAATTCGGTGGTCCGATTGGCCTCCGACGACCTGGGTTTCGCTGGCGGGAGGTAGCCGCCAAGACAGGAACGCTCCTGACTGTCGCCGGTCCTGGGGCATCAGAGCTCGTCGCCTCCGTGTGCGTTGCGCGGGCAGGATCAGTCGAAAAGATTTCGTAGCTCCTGTCCAGGTCGCAAAAGGTTTCCGTATTCGTGTCACACGGTGGCCTCCCGAGATCACGTACCGCGCCTGTGCTGGCGGTCAAGAGTTCGGAATTCGTGTCGCCTCGGTTGCCGAGATCGTGCCGTTACACAAAATGCTCGCGCGCGATCTGCCGGCCGAACAGCCAGCGAGGCGCATCACCGCGTCCTCAATCTGCGCCCCCTGGGGTATGACCAAAAAAGAAGCGTCACCACGTCCTCGCATAGTCGGCCAGGGTCAAAACGGCCTCGCCATGCTCGCTCGGTGCAACCGCTGTCACGAATTGACGGTCCGCCGTTACCACGGCTGCGCCGATGCGGTGCGCGAGCGCGAGATACATGCAGTCGTAAACCGGGTGTTCGAGGGCCAGCGCCAGACGAACCGCGTCCGCGCCGACGGTCTCGTCATCGTTCCAGAGCACCGGCATGTCGGTCAGCAAGGCCATGGCGGCGCCGGCCTCGGCGCGCTCGATCTCCCCCACCCGCGCCTTGCGCCACAGCACATTGGCAGCTTCGGAAGCCAGCAGGCGCGGTGCGTGCAGCTCCTGCCCGCTCGCCGCCAGTCGGTCCGCGATATCCGCGTCTTCTTCGGCGACCAGCCACTTGACCGCCACGCTCGCATCGACCACGAAGCGCATCAGAAGTCGTCGCGATGGCCGCGGTCGCGGTCCTCGCGGATGAGCACTTCCGCCGGCGTGTGCTTGCGGCCCTTGGTCTTCTCCCGCAGCCGGCGCGAAGCCTCCAGGAACCGGGCGCGCTTCGCCGCCATGTCGTCGGCGGCGGCGCATTCCAGGATGTGGCGCACCTCGCCCTCGAAGGAACGGTTGTTCGACGAGGCGCGCCGCTTGAGGCGGTCCACCACCTCGTCGTCGAGTCGCCGCACATGGATTGCTGCCATCGGCTTGTCTCCCACAATGCTAGCATATTGGTAACGCCCCATCGCGACACCTGCAAGCCTCTGTCGGGAGGACATTTGGCGTCATGCGGCGCCTCACGGCGCCGGTAGGGTGAGACCGTTCGTTCGACCCTAGTTCTCTGCTTGGCGAGCGCATATCTGGCCGGCATGGAACGGCAGGAATCCGCACACTGCCCCTCCGGCGGCAGGCTGCCGCGATGGTGGCCTCCATCGGCAAGATCGCCTCGCCGGCGCCGGGGATGGCGTAGTTCGAGCGCGACGGCGACTAGACTTCGACTACAAGCAAGTGTCTCGGCTGTAGCGAGCCCGCGATCCGGCACTACGAACACTCAATCCGGATGTTCCCGACGCTCGGCCGGCGCGGAGCCGGCCGTCACGCTGCTACTCGTGATCCCGGCGTCGTGTTCCGGCACGCAGCTACCCTGATCGCACTCGAAGACATCTGACCAGGGGAAGGAGTCCATCAGGTGAGGATGCACGTTCTTTCCGGCGGTCGAGTGCGGATGTCGAAGCACATCTATTTGCCTGATGCGGCGCGCGAGGAAACCATCGACCTGCCGGTTGCCTGTTTCCTGTTTCGGCATCCACAGGGCAACGTGCTGTTCGATACCGGTTGCCACCCGATGGTTGCCAAGAAGCCTCAGGAGAGATGGGGCAATCTGGCTCGGTCGGTCGTTCCGATCATGGGAGACGATGAGAACGTCGTTAGCGAGCTTCGCCGAATCGACCTGAGGCCCGCGGATATCGACGTCGTCGTGAACTCCCATTTGCATTGCGATCATTGTGGCTGCAACGAATTCTTCCCCAGGGCAACCATCTATGTCCATGAGGATGAACTTGCGCGGGCACGGCGCCCGGACATGGAGAAAATGGGCTACTTCAGGGCTGACTGGGAACATCCGATGCCGATCGTCGAGATCGGCGGCGAGTTGGACATCTTCGGTGATGGGCGCCTCGTGCTGTTGCCGCTCCCCGGGCATACGCCAGGACTGACCGGCGTCCTCGCCAGCCTGCCGAATAGTGGCGCGTACCTGTTGGCTTCCGACGCGGTAGCGCTCAGAGAGCATTTGGATCTGGAGATCATTCCGAAAAACACGTGGAACCGCGACCTGCAGGCAAAGTCCCACGCCGAAATCAAAAGGATCGAGCGATCGGGAGCGGTGGTCATGTGCGGCCATGACCTTGCCCAATGGTCGGCCATTCGAACTGCAGAGGATTACTACGACTAGATTGAACTTCAGTGCGCTGCTCGAGGGAACTTCTCTCTGGTGGGTGCGAATCCCGCCCAACAACCGTCGTCCGATTAGGGGCACCCCGGGAGGTTCATGGAAGTCACGGAATGGACTGAAGCACTCTGGCGAGGGGACTGCCTCGGAGGGATCAGCGGCCATGCAGGCTGGAACAGGCATGAATGCCGAGCAGGCCTCGAAACTGTCAATACGGAAGACGGCCCTCCTGTACAACACCGGCATGGTGCGGGTGGCGCTGGCTGGCCGCTCGGTCATGGACGCGAGCCCGTCCTTGACGTGCTCGACCGTGATGGCGTCCACGCTGAGATTGGCAAAGGCGGGCAGGATGTACTTGCCGACCATGTAGGCGTCGGATTCCTGGGGTCGGGCCTGACGGCCGATGAACGCGGTGGCGAAGGCGTCCATCGGGTGTCCTGGCGTTCTGGGGCAGTTGTCCTTCCTCGTCGGTTCGATGTAGCTGGCGATCAGCCTGCGGGCCTCGCGCCGCGCCTGGGGATGGTCATGGCGTCGGCACTGCCGTTGGCGGCGTAGCGCCCGCGCACCATGCGGGCGAGGAATCAGGTGCAGACTCTGGTGGGCTGGATGGCCAGCGCGAGCCCGCTCACCACGTCGTCGCGGACTTCGAATTTGGCAGCACGGGGCTTGGCGGCGCGGGCCGGGCCGTCAGCCCCTGTCGTTTACGGGACTTGCTGTCCATCGATGCGAAGGCGGGCGCTGGCGGGAAGGGCACCGTCGGCGCGTCGGGCGTGCCTCCGAAACGCTGAACGGCGTCCCTGACGGACTGCTCCCTGGCTGTCGCTGGCGAGGTCACAGGCCCACCCGCGCCTGCCGGCGCGCTTGGCGACGGGCTCGCGGTAGGGGCGCACTGCGTAGATCTCGCGCTCGTGCTGCACCCACCGGTCGCGGTCGAACAAGATCGAGCCCTGTCCGGCAACGTCGATTCCATGGGAGAGCCTCGCACCCGGATAATCGCGCACCGCGACGCGTTGAGCCTGAGCCAGTCGCGCGCAAACCCGCGCATGCGCTTGTCGTCGATTTCTACGCCGCCTCGAATGCCACGACGTCGATGGGGCCGCCACCAAGGACGGCGCGTCGTGCGTCGCGACAAGGTCCGTCATTGTCTCCTCCCGCAGGTCGGGCGGGAAAAAGTCGCCGCCGGCCTCGACCACCGCGCTGACCAGCCCCTGCAGGACTGCCCCGGCTCGGTAGATCCCCGGTCATCCGCTCAACGGCGGCTCCCGCCGAGTCGGCTCGGGATCATGTCGCGTCGGGGTTCCCGGTGCGGCATTTCCTACTCACGCCGCCGCGAACTTTTCCACCGCAATCTCTTCGGCGCGGTCCCGGGCCTGCCAGAGATCCCAGGCGGTCTGCATTCCGAGCCATGTCTCCGGCGTCGAGCCGAACGCCTTCGACAGCCTGATCGCCATGTCCACGGAGATCCCCGTGCGCTCATTGATCAGTTCGGACAGCGCTTGGCGCGTGACGCCCAGGCCCTCGGCGGCTCGCGTCACCGTGAGACCCAGCGGTTCGAGGCACTGTCGTTTCACGATGCCGCCTGGATGCGGCGGGTTGTGCATGCTCATCTCCAAGTCTCCTCAGTGGTAATCCACGTAGTCCACATCAATCGCCGAGCCGTCCTCGAAACGGAAAGTCACCCGCCAGCTGCCCGATACCGATACCGCCCACTGGCCCCTCCTGGATCCCTTCAGCTCATGCAGCTGGAACCCCGGCAAGTTCATACCCGTCGGTCCTCGGCTGAGATCGAGCGCCGCAAGGATGTCCCGCAGCTTGCCGACATGCGCCGGCGCCACGCGCCGCGACGTCCTGCCCTCGTAGAGCGCTTTCAGCCCGCGATGCCGAAACGAAGCAATCACGATTCAAGTCTAGGCTGTCGCCCGTCAACTGACAACTGACAAGATCAGTCGCAAAGTGTACGGGGGCAGCCTCATGTTTCAGCGTTGTGTAGTGATTCTCCGTGGTCTGGACGGAGCGTGGACTCGCGACAATAGTGCTCTTCGACCTGGCGGGCGCCGCGCGGCGCGCTCCGCGAGTTTCTTCCAGCCGCGTGGCATTTTCAGGCTTCTGTGGGGACCATCGCTCATGGCCCTCTCCAATGTCAGAGCTTGCAGAAAATATCCTGACATTGTCTCGTCCTTTGGACGCGGCCGAGATCCGCACTTCCTGCGAGCGTTGCTGTACAGCAGGGACGTGTGTTGTTGCGTCGTAATTTACGTGTATATGTGCAGCAGAATTGACGTGCATCAGAACGACGGCATATACTTGCATTAGTGCGGCACGTTGAACTTGTGAAGCCACGCAGATAGTCCAGTATGGTCACACCGAATGAGAAACTCGCTGCGTCGCTGGCGCAGCTCGAGAAGCTCCAGGGCCGGGGCCGGCGGGTGTTCCGCTCCGGCGAGCTGACGCGCGTGCACCGAGCGCGGCTGGTCAGAAACGGTTTCCTGCGCAAGGTAATGAAGGGCTGGCTGATCTCCTGCAGCCCGGATACCGATCCGGGCGATACGACACCCTGGTTCGCTTCCTTCCGGGAGTTCTGCGCGGCCTATTGTGCAGTCCGGTTCGGGCCAGACTGGCACCTGTCCCCGGAACAGTCGTTGCTGCTCCACGCTGAATACACCGCCACCCCGCAGCAGGTCGTCATCTATACGCCCAAGGGCGCCAACAACACCGTTGAACTGTTGTTCGGCACGTCATTGTTCGATCTCAGAGAAAGGGACATGCCGCCGGCCGCCGACCTGATGGACCGGGACGGGCTGCGGTTGTTTGTGCCCGAGGCGGCACTGGTGCGCGTGCCGGAGGCGTTCTTCGTCCGGCATCCGGTCGAGGCGCAGGTCGTCCTCTCGGGCGTCCGTGATGCGGCCGACGTGCTCGGGCGGCTGCTTGATGGCGGCCGTTCGGTGATTGCGGGACGGCTGGCCGGCGCCTTCCGCCGGATCGGCAGGGGTGACGTCGGCGATGAGATTATGGACGTCATGAAACGTGCAGGTTACGACGTCCGGGAAGCCGATCCGTTCGAGCCGGAACGGGTCTTTGGTGCTCTGAGCCAGGCCCAGGCGCCGATCGTCGGCCGCCTGCAATCGCTGTGGGAGACGATGCGCGAGCCCGTGATCGCAGCATTTCCCGAAGCGCCCGGTCTGCCTGATGACCCCGAAGCCTATTTGTCCTTCGTTGACGATAACTATCGGAACGATGCCTATCACTCGCTGTCGATCGAGGGCTACCGCGTCACACCGGAGCTGATCGACCGGGTGCGCGCGGGCAGTTGGGACGCGGACAATCATGACGACGACCGGCAGAGTCGCGATGCGCTGGCCGCGCGCGGTTACTGGCAGGCGTTTCGGCTTGTGCGGGCGGCAGTCAGTGAGATCATTGGCGGCGGTGAAGCTGGTGCTCTGGTCCACAAGGCCCACCGCGACTGGTATCGCGAGCTGTTTCAGCCTTGCGTCGCCGCTGGCCTGATCGCGGCTTCCGCTCTGGCAGGTTATCGCAGCGATGCGGTGTTTCTACGGAGATCACGGCATGTGCCGCCGCGCTGGGAGGCGGTGCGCGATGCCATGCCGGCTTTGTTCGATCTGCTGGAAAGTGAAACCGAACCTTCTGTTCGAGCCGTACTCGGGCACTGGCTGTTCGGCTATGTCCATCCTTACCCCGATGGCAACGGGCGCATGGCGCGCTTGATCATGAACGCGATGCTGGCATCCGGCGGCTATCCGTGGACCGTCATGCGGGTCGAGGATCGTGATGTCTACCTGGCGGCGCTTGAAAGCGCCAGCATCGATCAGGATATCGGGCCGTTCGCACAATTTGTGGCGGAACGGGTTGCATGGTCACTGGAGAGAGCAGCGTCAGTGCATACGAAGGTCGAAAGCCTCGTAGAGGGTGCAAGATCGTCGGCCGCCAACGTGCAGCTGGAGCAGCCGTGAGTTTGCAGTCACGAGATCAAACGGATGTCTGAAACCGCCATTATTCGCCAGTTACATATTGAACGCTTTCGGGGAAGTGTGCCGGCGCCTCAGCCGGGTTCAAGACCGCGCAGGAACGCGGATTGCTCCGTCGCGGCGGACATCATGAACGGGAGGTCATTGCCGGCCAGGATCAGCCGGAAGCCCAGGCCGACGTACCGTTCCATCAGGTCGCGCTGGTAGACGCCGCCCAGACCGGGATAGGTGCCGTGGGCCGAGCAGGCTGCGAGTACCGCCTCGTAGGCCTCCGCGATCCGCGGGTGGCCGATCTGCCCCGCGATGCCCAGCTCGATCGCGAGGTCGTTGGTACCGACGAGCAGGGCGTCGATGCCAGGCACCGCCGCAATGGCGTCGGCATTCTCGATGGCGAGCGGCGTTTCCAGCATCACGACGACCAGCGTCGCCGCATTGATCGCGGCGGTCGCCTCCGGGATGGGCAGTGACCGGAAACCAAGCTGGGGAAGCGCGCCGGTGATCGAGCGCTTGCCGACGGGCGGGTACTTGCACCAGGCGACCACCTCGGCCGCGCGTTCCGGCGTGTCGACGTGGGGCACGACGACGCCCAGCGCCCCGCCGTCGAGCACTCGGGTCGCGTCGTGCAGCGCCAACGCGTGCACGCGCACGATCGGCGTGATCCCGGCCGCCTGGGCGGCCACGCTGATCTGCGCCGCCGTGTCCAGGGTCATCGTGTTGTGCTCGAGGTCGATGAACAGCCAGTCGTAGCCGCAACGCTTCATGATGGGGCCGATGTCGACCGTGCGGGCCTGGCGAAGGCCGACGCCGATCGCGAGGTCACCGGCTTCGATGCGCTGGCGGGCGTGATTGATGATCTCTGACATGGATCTTCCGTATTCGAGGCGATGGCACGACTGTGGCATACGCGACGCCGAGTTGGAAACCTGCAGGCGGCGTGCTGGGCTCCCTCGCGGTGGCTGCGCGGGCTCACCTGGTCCGGCGCTGATCGGCGTTGACGTCAGCAGATGCGATCGGCCGCCTTCGGAAATCGTTGGCCGACGCGCAGCGCCTCGCGCCAAGATAGGACGCACATGCCCCGGCGGCCATGCTAACGCAGCTGGAAGACGGGAGCAAACTCGCGACAAAGGGTGCGGCCATTCCCATCGAGTAGGACGCACGATTTCGTGAGGTATGGCTGGCGGACCGTTGGCGTTGTCCTCCCCAGCGCCCGCACGAACCGATCGAGCAGGTTGCCGAGGCGCTCGCGCGCGACTGCCTGGCGGTGCCGGCCGTCGCCTGACTGGTCGGAGTGGGCACCGGTGCCCGTCACGCGGTTTGGCGGCGTGCTCGCGGATGGCGGCCTGAGAGCTTGGAGACGTGTCCGGCCACAGGCCGAAGGAGGCTAGCCTGATCAATTATCAGACGTTGGTGATTCCCGGATTCGAGAAAATCCTCAGGTGCAGGGACCCGGAGAGCGGATTGCGCGCCGTGATCGCCGTCCACGATACGACGTTGGGGCCGGCGATGGGCGGCTGCCGCATGTGGCGCTACCCAAGTGAAGATGACGCACTGGCCGACGCGCAGCGCCTGGCGCGCGGCATGACCTTCAAGGCGGCGCTGGCCGGGCTGCCCCTGGGCGGCGGCAAGGCGGTGATCGTCGGCGATCCGCGCCGCGAGAAGTCGCCGGCGCTCTTCCGGGCCTTCGGCCGCGCAGTGGAACACCTGCGCGGGACCTACATCACCGGCGAGGACGTCGGCACGTCGGTGGCGGACATGGACGAGGTGCGCCGCGAGACCCGGCATGTCGCTGGCCTGGCGGACGGGAGCGGGGACCCGTCACCGATGACGGCCCTGGGCGTGCTGCAGGGAATCCGGGCCGCCGTCCGGCATCGTTACGGCGCCGACAGTCTCGACGGCTTCACGGTCGCCGTACAGGGTCTCGGGCACGTGGGCTTCCACTTGTGCCGACTGCTGCACGATGCCGGTGCGCAGCTGATCGTGAGCGATGTGGTGGCGGATCGCGTGCAACGGGCGGTGAGCGCATTTGGCGCCGTGCCCGTCGAACCCGAGGCGATCGCCGGCGTGGAGGCGGAGGTGTTCGCGCCGTGCGCGCTTGGCGGCGCCGTCAATGCGGCGACGCGGCGGCGGCTCAAGGCCGGCGTGGTCGCCGGTGCTGCCAACAACCAGCTTGAAACCCCCGGGGACGGCACGGCGCTGCACCGGGCCGGCGTGCTCTATGCGCCCGATTACGTGATCAACGCCGGCGGACTGATCAGCGTGGCATGGGACATTCTCCGCCGGGGCGAGGCCTACGACCGAGCCGCCGTGAGCGCGGACGTCACGAAGATCGGCGATCGCCTGGACGCGATCTTCCGGACGAGCGGCCGCAGCGCCCGCCCGCCCGAGCAGGTTGCCGAGGCGATGGCGCGCGACTGCCTGGCGGTGCCGGCCGTCGCCTGACCGTTCGCCACGACACTTTCCGCTGCGAACGGATCACCTGCTGGCCGTCAGCTGCTGTCGGCCGGCGTCCGGTCCTTGGAACCGGGGCTTCGTCCGGCAACGGTGAAACGGTCAGCGACGGCGGCCGCGCGAACGGCGCCCGCGCCGGCCCCGCCGCTTGCCGCGCCGTCGGCGGGCGCGGTTTCGACGCCGATCCGATTTCGGTTGATGGCGGCGCCCCCGCCGCTTGCCGCGTCGGCGCCTGGCGGCGTCGTCGAATCGGTCGCGGCCGGACGATCGGCACGGTGCGACCGGGCTCGGGGAGCTGCCGGTGTCCGGTACCGGCTTTGCCGTCGCGGCTACCGGAAGTGCAGCCGGCGAGGCCGAGAATCCCTGAACCGAGCAGGCAGGCGGCAAGCAGCGAGAAACGACGGCGCGTGAGCATGACCGGCTTTCTGCAGGAGCCGGGGCGGCGGGGCTCTGCCCATGCGGACAGGTGTGGGATTTAGGGCGTTCGGGCGACGCAGGAACCGCCCCGCGCGTCAGGGGCGCGGGCCCGGGATGGCCAGGACGAGGTCCTCGAGCGTGCGGAGCAGGCGATCGATGTCGGCCGGCTCGGACAACCGGTGGTCGCCGCTTCCCACGAGGGTCGCCTCGACATCGTCCGTCTCGAGCTGTTCGGCGATCCGGAGCGAGGTCTCCCAGGGCACCGCCTCGTCGCGCATGCCGTGCAGCAGGCGGACGGGGCAGCGGATCGGGATGGGTGCGTCCAGCAGCATGTGCTGCTCGGCCTCTTCGAGGAGGTCCCGGGTAATCACGTACCCTTCCTCGCTGTACTCGGACGGAACGGTCACGCGCCCGTCGCGCTGGATGGCCTCCCGTTCGGTCTCGGTGAATTCGTCCTGCCACATGCGGCGCGTGAAATCGGGGGCGGCCGCGATGCCGAGCAGGCCCGCGACCCGCGCGGGTCGCGCGCGCGCCGCAAGCAGGGCGATCCAGCCGCCCATGCTGGAGCCGACGAGAACTTGCGGACCCTCGGTGGCCCCGTCCAGCACGGCCAGCGCGTCGCCGAGCCAGGTGCCGATCGTGCCGTCCTCGAAGGATCCCTCCGAGGCGCCGTGCCCGCGGTAGTCGAACCGGACGAAGGCGCGGTTCCGCTCGCGCGCCCATGCCTCGAGTGCGGTCGCCTTGGTGCCGGTCATGTCCGACATGAAGCCGCCCAGGAACACGACGCCCGGCCCGGAGCCGGCGGTGCGCGCGTACGCGATGCGCACGTCGCCGGTCGAGGCAAGATAGGCGAGGCTGGTGGTCACGGCAGGGGATGCCGGCGGGGACACCCCGTCCGGTCAGGTCTCGGGTGCCGCCGCGAGGGGGGCCTCGTCGTCGGGCGGCGGCGCCTGGAGCGGCGCCTCGGCTTCCACCGCGGCCGGTTCGGGTTCCGGCGGGGCGGGCATGCTGTCCGGCTCCGCCGGCGCCGGAGCGGCGCTGTCGGGCGCCTGCTGCCGCGCCGCGATGGAAGCCTCCACCGCCTGGGTCGCGTGGCCGAGGCCCTGGACGGGGGCCACCACCATCACCATCTGGCGGCCGTCCATCGACGGCATCTGCTCGATCCGTACCCGTTCGGACAGTTCGCCGCGGATCCGCTCGAGCACCTGCGCGCCGAGTTCCTGGTGCGCCAGTTCGCGGCCGCGGAAACGAAGGGTGACCTTTACCTTGTTGCCGTAGTCGAGAAACTTGGTGATCGACCGCATCTTCACGGCGTAGTCGTGCCCGTCGATGTTGGGGCGGATCTTGACTTCCTTGACCTCGAACGTGCGCTGGCGCTTCTTGGCCTCGCGCGCCTTCCGCTGATCCCGGTAGCGGAACTTGCCGTAGTCGAGGATCTTGCAGACGGGCGGCGAGGCGTTGGGCGAGACCTCCACGAGGTCGAGCCCGGCGTCCTCGGCGCGCGCGAGCCCCTCTTCGAGCGGGACGACGCCCACCATGGTTCCATCGAAGTCGATCAGACGAACTGGATCAATCCTGATTTCCTGATTGATCCGCGGCCCTCGGCGTGTCGGTGCGACCGGCCGCGCGGGGCCCCTAGCGATTAGTTTGTCTCCGCAAGCGTACTCTCCTCCTGCGCCCGACGATCGGGCTTCGCCTACAAGGGTAGAGCCGCACCGGGCCAGTGCAAGCGCCGGCCGCGGGAGAGCTCGCCAGTTGCGGCGGTTTCGCCGAGGCGCGGCGGGCGATGAGCGTCGTGTGAGAGCCTCACGATGCCCGCGCCGGCCACCCGGGCCATGCACGCCCGGCGGCAGCGCGGGGGCGGGCGGCAAGTGGCTGGAATCCGCCTTTGCGGTCGGAAGGCCCGGCACGAATGGCGGCGCGCGGTCGAGGCCGCGCAGCCCGTGCTGGCGTCGGACAGATGTGCCGTTGCCCTGTCCGCCGAAACCTGGCGGCCGGACACCGCAGCGAAGAAGAGCGAGCCAGTGTGTCCCGTGAAGGCCCGACGCCCGCACCAAAAGGCGGCCGCGTAGCGTTGCCGCGTTAACCGTCGACCGGCATCAGGCCGATGATCAGCCGCGTGCCGGTCGCTTCGGCATAGCGGCGCAACGTGACGAACGAAGGTGACACCCGCCCGCCCTCCAGCCGCGCAACTGCCGACTGCGTCGTACCCAGCCGCTGCGCAACCTCCGCCTGCGTAAGCTTCGCTGCCGTCCGGGCGCTGACCAGCGCCTCGACGAGCGCATATTCATTGTCGACCCGCGCATATTCCTCCCGAAACTCCGGGTCGTCCATTAGACGCTTCTTCAATTCCCTTAGCTTCGTCATTACGTCACCTGCCTCATCCGTTGTTTGGCTGTCGCGAGGGCACGGCGCGGCGTCCTCCGAGACTTTTTCACGAAGACGTGCAGCACGACTAGGCGCCGGCCGGTCGCCATTACGTAAATTCCTCGGGCAATACCCTCCTCGGCCCTTACCCGCAGTTCCCACAGCTTGCCCTCGAGATGCCGGACATGCGGCGCACGTAGCCCTTCCAGCCCGACATTCTCTACGGCTTCCAAGAGACGAACCAACCGGGCCCGTAGTGCCACTGGGAGAGCCTCGATTTCGGCGTCAACGGCCGCAACGGTTTCGACCGTCCACTCCCTGCCCGCAATATAGCGTTTGCGCTATAGACCTTCAAACATCGTGCGGGTCCGAATAGGCCTCAGATCCACCGCCGATCATCAATGCCATCGCAGGGCCACACCCGATCCCGTCCCCCGCAACCACCTATCTCCACCGATATCCGTCCTGATCGACGCCTACGCGGGAGATTCGGAATCTTGAGGCCAGCGGCGCAGGTGCCAATACCGCGGACGCCCCCGTCCCAGTCATCAAGCCACTCCAGTACGGAGCCGGTCAACCCATGGTGGCGTTGGATGAGTGCGCCTCGGGCCAGTCAGCCGAAGTCCGGTCGCCTCGGCAGGTCGGCGCAATGTGGCGAACGACGGCGGCACCGGGCCGCTCTCCAGCCGCGCAACTACCGACTGTGTGGTGCCCAACCGCCGAACTGTCGGGCGTCACACTCGCGACGTCTGTCAGGGCATCTGCTGCAAGGGAAGCTGTGCGCATACCGCGCGAGCATCAGATGACGGTGCTTTCGGGGCGTGACAGGCGGACGCTGCTCGAGGCGCTCGACAATCCACCCTCGCCGACAGCGGCGGCCCGGGACGCGGTTCGCAACTACCGCGCCCGGATCGCCAATGCAGGGTGAGCGCGCGCCCGACCCGCCCGGAATCCCGATCGAGCCGTTTGCCCCCGGTCGGCATGATCGTTCGGAATTTTCGTGCGGAACGGCTCGCCTTGACAATTTCCTGCGTTTCAGCGCCAGGAACCAGCAGAAGGACGACTTTACGCGTGTGGTCGTCGCGGTAGCTGAAGGATCGCCCAGAGTCCTTGAGGCCGAAGGGTGCAGCGGAAAGGCCTTACTTGAGCGGGTTGGTCCACCGCAGCCCGTCAAAGCGGGCGAAATCGCCATCCGCCGAGCATAGGAGGAGCCCATGCTCGACGGCGAGAGCAGCCAGGTGAGCGTCCGGTATGAGGTTAGCTCGGCCTTCTGCGCTGGCCATGAGGGGCGCCAGTACTTCCCGGTGGCGTGTCGTGGGCAATGGAATCCAGGTCGACTCCGGGGCCAGCCATGACTCTACCTGCTGCCAGGCTGCCAGTACAGATGCAGGACGGTCAAAGATTCGCGGATTGCTGATAATTCGGACGAATGCCAGAAGGCTCGGCCAAGGCAGGCCCACGGGCGCTCTGCCGCTGAGTTGGCCATCCAGCCATCGTCGCGCGGTGTCGTGCTGCGGGAACGAGCCGACATGGGCGTACACCAGCAAGTTTGCATCGACGAGGATCACCGGAATCGTTCCCCTTCTCCGGCTGCAAGCACTTCGGCGACATCGTCGAGGCTGCCGAGCAGGCATCGACCGAGGTCGACGGTAGGGGTTCGGTATCGAACCGGCGGGTCGGGGGGCGCGATCACGTGTCGCAGACCCTCCCGCAAGGTGTCGTTCACGACCGTCTTGAAGCTGCCGCCCCGGGTCTGCCGTACTCGCTGGAGCAGGGCAGCCACATCCGGGTCCAACGTCAGGGTCGTCCTCATGCATCGAAGCATAGATCGATTGATGTGTTGATGCCAATGGATCCTGGTGTTGCCAATTTGCCCTTCAAGGACGTTGCCTGGCTCCGGCAGCGCGACACTCCGGTGCGTCGGGTAGGGGGCCATCCACGACATCGAGAAGGCGCTGCCTCACTTAGTCCAACCGGCGTGGACTCCGGAACATCAAGGGACCATGTCCGGCGTCCGTCCACGGCCATACGAAGGCCACCGGACGCACCGCCTGCTGACGTGATCGAAGAGCTATTGGCCGTCTTCGAGATTTTGCCATGGATCGAGCAACTGAATATCGAAGCTCCGAAAATCCTTCACGTTGCGGGTAACGAGAGTCAAGTCATGCTGAATGGCAGCCGCAGCGATCTGCGCATCGGCTGCAGAAGGGCGACGGCCGGCACGATCCCCGTCCCCCATGAGTCGCCCCCAGACTGCCGCTGCAGATGCGTCAAACGGCAAGATGCGCCCGTCGAATTGCCGGGCGAGATCTTGTTCGATCCATCGCTCAAAGCGTTCGCGACGGGCTCGTTCCCTTACCTTCCGCGCGCCTCTGACGAGTTCCCCGATGGTCTGTGCCGCAAGAAAGAGGTCGCTCGGGGTCTGCGCCTCGATCCAGTGGAGGACGGTCCTGTCAGGTCGTGGCCTGACGGTCTCGCTGATCACATTGGTATCCAGGAGAAAGGCCATCAGGCGAGATCGGCAGATCGTCCCGTGGAGTGGTCACGCTCGAGCGTGAGCTCGGCGTCGGTTAAGGGTGAAGCGCGGAAGAAGGCGACCAACTCAGCGCCCGTCCTTGCCCTTGGGGTGGTCAGTCTCGGTTGCAGGGATCGCCGGATCAGTTCGGCATCCTCGCCACCGGAACGCAGAGCGCCAGCGATGGCCTTGACGAGGGGTGCGTCTTGCAAGGGTACTGTGACCTCGACGCGCTTGGCGCCACCAGTAGCGATCCTTTTGCGATGACGGGAGACGCGAGCTGCTTGTTGGGTCTTTAGATCTGAGGGATTCACGGTCGCGCATCCGATCCGGTAACGTTCCCGGATAGTAGGAAACGGGTAATTCGTCTGTCAAGCGCGACTACCAACACGATTCCGCAGCCCCGAAGATGCCGGCTTTCGAAGGAGAGGACCCCCCATCTCCTCGCCGTATGGAGACCGCCCGGGCGGGTCGGACGGCTCATCAGAGAAGCGATTGCCGGCGACAACGATCCACGGCGTCGGTGCCGCGGCCGAACCCGCGAGAGAGACCCGCTTCGAACGCGGAGGCGGAGCGCCCGTCGCTGGCCCTGTCGCTCGGATTCGGAGGCCTCAGACGGTTCCAGCCGCCAGCTGTTCCTGCTTCCTGGCGGCGAATGCGCCGACCAGCTTGTTGTACCCGAAGACCTCGACCGGTTCACCGAGCCGTCGGGCCGCGACCTGCCGCTTTTCGGCCTCGCGCCGGCCGACCACGAGCAGGACCGGCACCTTGGCGAGGGAGTGCTCCCGGACCTTGTAGCCGATCTTCTCGTTCCGGAGGTCGAGTTTGGCGCGGAGGATGGCCGCCTCGAGCGCGGCGTGCACCTCCCGGGCGTAGCCGTCGGCGTCGCTAGTGATGATGGCGGCGACGGTCTGGCGGGGCGCCAGCCATACGACGGCGAAGCATTGTCCGAATAGTGTGGTGGTGGTGATATGATGCTATGGTGATATGATGCAGCAAGCCTCGAGACACTGACGGCCATCTGGAGTCCGCGGTATGCCCCGCCTGACGATCAGCCTGACCGATCGAACCCACCGTGCGCTGAAGGAGGCGGCCGCACGAAGGAACTGCTCGATGGGTTCGATCATCGAGGAGAGCTTGGAACTAAGAGGCATTCAACCCTACGACGCTGCCGAGGAGATCGTCGCCGCAGCGCGTGCGAAGTCGAGACTGAATGCCGACGAGGCGATGGCCTTGGCCGTCGAGGAGACGAGGCGGTTTCGAGAGGGGGATTAACACAAACCAGCACCGCGGGTCGCGGACTCAGGGTGAAGAAAGCGGACGATGCTCCCGCCGGTCTGCATTGTCGACACGAACATCGTTGTCTCGGGCCTGATCGGCGCGGATCGGAATAGTCCTCCGGCCCGAATCCTGAACGCCATGCTCGACGGTATTTTGCTGTACCTGATGTCGGGCGATCTCCTCGACGAATACTCGTCAGTGCTGCGCCGCCCGGCGCTGGTACGACTTCACCGATGCACAGACGATGAAATCGATCGGGTGCTCGCATGTTTGGTCGCCAATGCCATCTGGCGCGAGCCGGCTGCCGACGGTGATGCTCCCGATTCCGGCGACGATCACTTGTGGGCGTTGCTCGCAACCTTTCCGCAGGCACTTCTGATCACTGGGGACGGTCTGCTTCTCGACAACCCTCCGAGCAACGCCGCGGTCATATCCGCCCGCGACCTTCTCAACATGATTTCTCCTGCTCAAGAGGAGTGACGCGCCGGCAATGCTGGTGCGGCCGTCTTTCTCCAGGCTTGCTTCCGTGTCACTGGCTCACTGGGTTGGATTGGACTTGCAGACAGCCCACCGCCCCCGGCAGCTTCAGCCACGCGGGACAAGTCGCGCCTGCCGACGCCACTGCGTGTTCTGGATTCGTGATACGCGGGCGTGCAGGTTCCATTCCCGAAGTATTCGGCCTTGGGGGCTGAATATGAGTTGGATGGCGAACCGCTCATCCGCAGACCGGCCGTGGCGTTCGAGGTCGAAGGACGCGTTGGCCGGTCAGCCCATCCCGATTGCTGAACCGGGCGTGGCAGCCGGTGGTTGGGCCTCGGCAGCAAGGGCGGAAACACATTCGGCCGGTGCCATGACCGGTCGTGCGGTGTCGCCGAGTCGGCGGACGGCTACTTGGCGGTGTTCGGCCTCGCGCCGGCCGACCACGAGCAGGACCGGCACCGTGGCGAGGGAGTGCTCCCGGACCTTGTAGCCGATCTTCTCGTTCCGGAGGTCGAGTTTGGCGCGGAGGATGGCCGCCTCGAGCGCGGCATGCACCTCCCGGGCGTAGCCGTCGGCGTCGCTGGTGATCGTGGCGACGACGACCTGGCGGGGCGCCAGCCACAGCGGCAGCTGGCCGGCGTAGTGCTCGATCCGGATGCCGATGAAGCGCTCGAAGGGCCCCGGGGTTGGCGCGGTGTAGCCTTGCCGGCGGCCGTTGAATGGCCATCCGGTATCCGAACTTCCCCTTGGACGAAAGCGGCTTTGCCCACAGGGCGGGCACGATACGATCGCAGGTGTGTTCTACGGGCCGAACCACCTGAAAATCGGCGGCGCTTCGGGCATGACACGACAATTCGGGCATTCAGCACCACACTGCAACGACTGACGATCTGGCCGCTGCCGAGTAGCGGAACGCCAAACCATTCCGCTTGCGGACACTGCTACCGGACGGTCCAGAGATCAACAAAGCCCGTCGGTGACAGTATGGGAATGTTCTGGCACGGAGACATGTCGAGAAGGTCCCTTTTCCCCCGAGACCAGGCAGTCCGCCGCGCCCATCAGCGCCGTCTCCAGCAGCTTGTCGTCATCGGGATCCCGGCACCCGAGTTTCGCGCCAGCGATCGGAACCCATTCGGAGACCGCTTCGAGCTGGGCCAGATAGATTGCCCTCTCTTCCGGGCTGACATAACGATCGAACTTTGGGAGACGCAGTCGCGTTTGCAACTCGTCGAACGTGTCGTCGGAAAACAGCAACACGCCGCGCTGCTTTCGCACGGCGTCGACGACTGCCCGTGGCTGTCCTTCCCGGCGAAGCGCCGCACTGATGAGGATGTTGGTATCTAGAACGACACGCTCAGCTTTCCCCATCCAGAAGCGCTTTGAGCCGGGCCTCGGTCAGGCCTTTCGCGGAGGTTTCCTCGCTCAGAG
Organism: Alphaproteobacteria bacterium; assembly: GCA_965116745.1. Classification (GTDB taxonomy): domain Bacteria; phylum Pseudomonadota; class Alphaproteobacteria; order TMED109; family TMED109; genus VXPW01. The sequence goes on from OZ220701.1 coordinate 354,789, forward strand.
CGTCCATGGTCACGGTCAGACGCTCCCACGCGGCGCCCCGAAGCCGCTCATACTGCTGCACCGACATCATCACGCCGACCGCGCGGCCCTTCTTGGTCACGCGCACGGGCGCCCGCTGTGCGGCATCAAGCAGCTGGCCGAAGCGATTCCCGGCTTCCTCCGCGCTCATGCAACACCACCACGAGCTGCATGAAACGGACACGTGCGATGCTGTTCTGCCAGTCGGGATGAGTCGACGTCGGATGCATCGAGAGCCGGCATTGACCCGCTTCACGATCCTCGGGCGCCTTCGTGGTCGGACCCTGCCCGGCAGGTCCATCATGGCTCCTCGTAGATGATGTCTCCCTGGAATCGAAGCGTCATGCTCTCGATCAGCATCCGCTTTGCCCTGCTTACACCGAACACGAGCCTCAGGGTGATCGACCGGGGGAACGTGTCCATCAGACGGACCTGGTCGGGCGATGCGGCAAAATTCAGTCGGATCTCGCTGCTTTCCCGGCTTCCTCCGCGCTCGCGCAACACCACCATGGGCAGGACGAAACGGATCTGCACCACGCTGTTTTCCCAGTCGAGTTGGGTCGACGTCGGTTGCATCGACAACCAGTACCGGACGGATTCTAGGTCCTTGAGCGCCTCCTCGGCCCACGCGATCCGATCCTGATATGCGCTCCGGGTCTCGAAGTCTCGGCGCCCTGAAGCCTGCTCGGCGACAAGACGGTCAATTCGTGCGATGACGTCTGAGCTTGTCTCGGCCTTTCCGTCCGATACCCGCTGGAAGATCGCCGCGTCCGCACCGGCAACGACCGCAAGCAGGCATCCGACGAGTGCGATCCATGTTCCGGCACCCCGCATGGCGCACCTGTCAGCGCTTCAGCGCAAAGATCTCGCTTCCGTCCTCCTGATTGACCAGGCGGATCCCCGAGATATGAAAGATCCAGTAGGACCGGTGATTGAATCCCGCCTCCGTGTAGTGGGTCTCCGAGCGCCCCGAGAATTCCAGCCGCAGGCTGGGTTCCATCGTCTTGATCCTTCTCGCCTTGCCGATATCGGCCGGCACCTTGATCTCGAGCCGCCAGTCGTTGTTGGTGTTGCAGGTCCGTTCCGCCCGCTCCGTTGCCCATAGGTTCTCGTTCGTATTTTGCCAGACGGTGATGCGGGGTTCCGCATCGACGAACTCCATGTTCGCCGACGTGGAGGCCTGAAAATCCTCCAGCCAGTTGGGATCCACGACCCAGCAAACGATCTTGTAGTGGTAGTTGTCGCCCCTCTTGCAGGCCACGTCCGCATCACACATGCGCCGCCAGAACTCGGGCTCGTCCCTCGTGCTGACGAACCCGAGGTCCCAGACGCCTGCCGGCCTGCCGGTGTCGCCGAGGTCCACCGTGAACGAGAACGTCTCGCTGTCGGAGTCGTAGGACAGGCTGACCGGATATGTGGCCACTGCGTTCGTCAGTGGCCACATCGTCTCGCAGTTCCTTGCCAGTTCCGCGCGCCGCGCTTCGAACTCCTCGCGGGTCTCGTATTCTCCCTTCTCGACATCGCTGTTTCGCTCACAGTCGCGGTAGGCCTGCCACCACGACTTGAGGGACCGGGCCACCCCGTCCACCACGAATTCATCGTGGTACTGGGGATCGATCGCGCGACCCTCGGACGGCAGCACCATCGACCCCCCGAATGCGATCATGCACCCGAGCATTCCGTGCCGTGCGAGCCGCGCCAATCGGCCCTGTGGCTGACAGCGGGTCTGGTCCCGGTCAGGACCGCGGTTCTGCCATGAGGCTGGAGTTGCAGGCGCCGGAACGCCTGCAGGCATTCCGCACCCGCCTGCGTTGATCACCGCTCGGTTGCTCTGGTCAATCGGTAGGGGCATGGGTTGGATTCCCGGTGTTGCTGGCGACTGGAGCCAAAGGGTCCACTGACCGCGGCCGCTCGCCACATGGCGGCCACGGCGCGTGTGTGGGTCGGGACCCGATGAGTGTGGGCCGGCCATTCGTGGTGCGTACCCGATCGGCCACGGGGGTCGGGTTCCGAAAGAGTCCCGCTCCGGGCCAGGGCCCGCAGTCGAGCCGACGGGGCGGTGGTGCCGCGCCCAGTGGCCGGCGGTTTCCTGCATGCCGCCATGCGCCGTCAACGGCCGTAGGCAAACCCGCACGTCTTGTGCGGGTCGTTGGTGTCCCAGTCCCAGATTCCGATGCTGTACCGGGCGCGCCCGCCGGGACCGTCGGTGGTCCGTGCAATGAGGGCCAGGAGCAGGTGCCCCTGCAGGCTGACCTCGACGGCGAAACCCTCGGGAACCGCGTTCGACCGGAACCGCGACAGACCGAAGACAAAGGGGTCGATGACCACCACGCGTGCCCGGTATTGCTGCTCCACCGATTCGCCGTGCGCCGGAACGAATTCATCGTCCACCAGCTGGTCGAGGATCGTCCTGGCGAGCGGCCGCCGTATGCTCTCGAATGTCTCCAGAAGCTCCATGTCCCGGCCCCCGCTCGTGTCATCCAAGCGGCAGGTCTGCAACAGGTCTGCGACGCGTTCCCGGAGCGCCACATAACGCATTTCCTTGGGAAAGCTCCGCTCCACCTGGATGCTGAAATTCCAGTCCGTCGAGTCGTCGGCCACCAGACCGGTCGGCAGCAGCAGCGTCGCCACGAATGCCGAAACGAGATGTCGCTTCATACGGTTCCTCCCAGGAAGCGCTGTTCCGGCCATCGGGCCATGGGCAGGAGTGGACCGGCTCGCGCCGCGCGCCCGCGCCAGCGGGGAAGCCCAAGGTCCGGTCGCATCAGCTGGGCTCGCGCGCGACAGCGGCGGGCGCCAACTGTGCCCCCGTCAGGCAATCCGGCACGGCCACTAGTCGTCGAGGAGGTCAGCCACCGCGCTGCTGGCAGCCGCGGCGGTGCCCACAACGCCCGCGGTTGCACCGGGCTTGGGCACAAAGCGCCGCAGGAACAGGCCAATGACGAGGAACACGGCGCCGACACCCAACCCGACCCCGAAGCTCGTATCGAAATCGAGATCCAGCAATTCACTGGAAGCGAGGAACCCGACCAAAATGCCCAGTATCGGAAGGAAGCCAGTGAGCAACTTCCGGACGAAGTTCCACCAAACCTTCTTGAGTGCCTGTGATCTGTCCATGGTGTGCTCCCGGGTGTGTGACCGGCCTACCCCCGCTTCGCGAGGCGGCCGGAGGGGGGCCGCGGTGCGTTAGCGCCCGGCTATGAAGATGGCCGCTGAGACGACCCACGGCCTCGCCCGGGCTCTGAAGGGTTCCATCCGGCAGGCGCGGCCCGCACATCGGATCTGCGATGCAGGTGAGGACGAAATTCCTGATGCACTGCACGCTCCCTGGCCCCGGACCAGCGAAGGCCCCGCTGTCCTCTCTTGCAGCCGTCCGGCGAGCGAAGCGGTTCGGATGCGTTCGCACGTCCCCAACATGGGGGAAGCAAGCTGCTGCCTGCCCCGAATAACATCCCGTCGGAAGGGAGCGGAGTGCGCCCGACATCGATCGATGCCGGGCTCGGTGGATGCCGTCACGCGTGGCTCGTTCTGGCCCAGCAGTGACATCTGCCTTGGCGCCGTACCCGATCAGGCCCGGCGTCCGGGCGGCCGAGAGGTCAGAAGGGAAGCGGTACTCGAGCAATGCATGCCTCCAATCTTGGACGGTCGCCCCGTGCCGCGCTCGCGAGGCACGGGGCGGAGGCTAGGCGCCGGGGATCGGTCCGTCGCCACCCAAATGGGCGGGTGCCGGCAACTGCCATCCGCGATCCTGGCGGTATGCACGGAGCGTCGGGACAGCTTTCGGAGAGGGCATAGGCTGCGGTGTCTGCCACGAGCGACGGTCCGTTCGAGCGCGCCGTCGAGGCGCTGCTGGACGCTGCGTTCGACGATGCGCGCTGGGGTGATGCCTTCCGGGCCATGGACCTGCTCTGCGGTCTCAACGGCGGCCAGTTCACGGCCCTAGCCACCAACGACCGCGGGGACGCCGAGGCGACGTTCGCGGCGTGCTACATCAACGGCGACCCGCACCAGGAGATCGTCGCGGACTGGGCGGAGAACTACTCGAAGTTCAGCGAGAACGTGCCACGGATCGGCAGGCTGCCGATCTGGCAACTGACCCACAACGAGGACTTGTTCACGGCGACCGAGAAACGGACCTCGCCCATGTACAACGAGTTCCAGCCGAAGTACGACTGCCGGGATCAGGTGGCCGTGGTGGTCGACCGGCGTCCCGACGATCGGCGCGGGGACGGCTGGCTGATGTGGACGATGGCGAACGGTGAGTCGGGGTGGGAGCCGGACAAGCTGAAGCGGATCCAAGGCCTGCTGCCCCATGTTCGCCAGGCCGTGCGGGTGCGGCAGGAACTGGCCGCGGCAGAGGCCCACGCCTATGCCGGCGTGTCCACGTTGCTGGAGCACGCCTCGCTGGGCGCGATATTCTTGGACCGCCGGGGAACCATCGCTTCCGCCAACCAGGCCGCAGAACGCCTGCTGGCTGCCGGGGACGGCATCTACCAGTGGCGGGGGATGTTGCGGGCCAGCCTCCCGCACGACGATGCCAAGCTCCGTCACCTGGTGCCCGTGGCGCTGCCGCGCCTCGGGCACCTGCCGGTCGGCGGGTCCCTGTCGGTGCAGCGGTCAGCCGGTCTGCCGCTGATCGTGCATGTGCATCCCGTCACGCCACAGCGCGCCGACTTCGGTGCGGAACGGCTGGGGGCATTGGTCCTGATCAGGGATCCGGACGCCAACCGGCTCGACCCGGAGATGGTCGGCGACGTGCTCGGGCTGACGCCTGCCGAGAGTCGCGTTGCCGTGCTCCTGGCGATGGGCAGAAGCGTGCGCGAAATCGCGCGCGAGCTCGGGCGCTCGGAACACACCGCTCGCTGGACCCTGAAGAAGGTGCTCGCCAAGACGGACACGGCCCGTCAGTCCGACCTGGTTCGGCTCCTGCTTCAGTTGTCGCCGGGGGACTGGCGCGGATAGGTCCGGACGAATTGCCCGGGGGACGATCAAGTCGTGACTTCTACAGATCAACGGGCTCAGGACGTTCCGTCCGCCGCGCCCGCTGAACACGGCTTGTCGAGCGTCGGGGCCGCTGCTGCCCGATGGCAGACGCTCGCTCCTGCCTGGCGGCGCTCTAGCGCGCAACTGCTCGGCAGCCGTGCCGCCAGCGCCTGCACCCGGCGCCGTGCGAGCCGGCGCTTCTCGGGGGGACGGAACATTGCGGCCGCCGACCGGCTCGCCATGCCCCGGCCTGCGCAAGCTGGTATCGCGCCACACAGTAACGCGTCGATCAAATGGAGAAGAGGTAACGGCAAAGCTTCAGCATCGGTTGCTCTTCATTCTCCTCCAGCCGCAACCGGGCGGGAGGCGGCAGCGGCATCGTTTGGCAGGGCTGATCCGCGATCATGGCGGTCTCGGCCGGAAAGGCGAGCATGAAGCACAACCTGACGCTCGTGATCCTGACGCCGGAACAGATTGCCCGCGCCAGGGAGGCGAACGGAAGCGGGAAACGCATCACGCACGCGCTCGTTTGCGGGCCCTACGGACAGATGTTCGGCACGGAGCGGCAGTGCCGCAAGCACTTCACGGTCTGGGATCCGGACCGCCGGATCGAGGTGGCGCCAGGGAAGTTCCGGGCGCTGTCCGGAGACCTGTTCGACCAGGCGGTAACGACGACCGCCTATGCCTTCAGCGACTACCGGACGACCCCGGACCTGGCCAGGCGACTGATGGTGGCCTCCGGCACGGCGCCTCCCGCGCCATCCCTGCTAGGGCGCCTCGGTCGGATCCTGGCACGCAAGTGACACCTTTCTGGAGCGCTCGCGCCCCAGCCTCATCGCGGTGCACGGTCGGGCCACCGTCCGTCAAACGTCCGAACCTGCTCCGGTCGTGCCGCAGGACCGGTCCTGCAGCTTGGGAAACGGGTGCCAACGGAAGCCCAGGCGGGCGATAGCGGGCTGGCCGCCCGCGCCCGGATTATCGTCGGAGTGCCGGTGTTCGCTCGCGGCCAGGAGCGTGCACCACGTCCGATCCAGCCGGTCGCATCATTTTCGATCCCGATCAGTCCGGCGGACGACCCTGCAACCGGTGGATGCGGAACCGAGTCACGGATGACCCGGTCCTTCGGGCCAACGTACTGCCGTGTGAAGCGATCTTGGAGGAACGGCGGGACCTGGAACGTGGGGACATCCTGGCCGCCATGCTGTTGGCGCGCGGACGCATCGACCCTGCCTCCGTCGCTGCACGTGACTCCGGATCGACGCCCGACTCTCTCCGACACCTCAGAATCGGCTCAGCCGGAATGACGCCGTCGAGGCGATGCCTGTCGCCGCACCGGGATGGCAAAACGCAAGTGACCGCGAAATCTCCGAAGCTGCCCGACGCCCGCTCGGTCGTGATCGCGAGGGACCGCGAACACGCGGAGCTGCTCAAGCTTCCCGGCCCACCGGAGACGTCGCACACACCCAGACGCTTGTTGCACCACGCGGTAGCCCGCGATCGTGCCAGATATCGGCCAAGTTCTTGAAATAACGCCTTGTCCTGCTCCCAGAACCGCTCTTCGACTTTCGCAGATTTTGGGAGAGCCTCGAAACCATGTTTAACAAGCACTCGATTGACAAGCATCTGTTGAAGGCCTGCCTCGCCGCCGTGTTCGCGATCGGGCTTACGGCCTGCAGCAGCAGCGACAGCGCGCAAGCGCCGACTACGCCGACAGAGCCGACTACGCCGACAGAGCCCGCGCCGCCGCCGGGGCCGAGTGCTGAAAGCCTGAAGGCCGACGCCGCGGATGCGATCACGGCCGCGAACGCCGCCGGCATGGCGGCGGACCAGGCCAAGAAGGACGCGATCAAATATGCAGGCATGCTCTCCGCAGAGCAGGTCGACGGCGAATCGGCAACAGCCGTAGCGAACGCAGATAAAGTTCTGGCTGCGGAGATGGCTGCGAACGACGCCGTCACGGCAGCCGACGATGCGCTGAACGATGCCATGGAGGCAAAGACCGCAGCAGAGGCCCTTTCCGAGGATGACGCGGGCCGGGCCAGCGCTATCGCGGCGGCCGAAGAGGCGATCAGGCAGGCGACGGCCCAGAAGAAGGCGGCCATGGGCATCGTCGACGAGGCCGTAGATGCAGCCGAGGGAATTCAGTCGTTGATGGAGGCTGTCCAAACGATCAAGGGCGACAACCCATTGCTCGCAACTTACCCGAAGATGCCCGCTGCCTTCGGCAAGGACGTGGCGGACACGGTCAAGACGGCGCTTGGAAGCATTACACCCGTCGCCACCTTGGCTGCCCTTATTCCCGACTCCGACCCGGAGAATGCCACCCGGATGCACAACGGTTCGGACATCGACGCGATGACATGGGCCATGATCGCCGGCGCAGACAGGATGGAGCGGATCGGCACGGACAATGCGGCTGTTCCGGTGGCGTCGATCGCCGGCATGGACGCGTCGGCCGTGGACAAGACCGCGACTCCCGCTCTGGCTGCCGACGGGGGCACCGGCAGTGACGGCATGTACCCGGACGGCGCCGCGGTGGGCACCGCCAGCACTGATGGCACGCCCGGCACGGAGTACATGGGCATTCCGGGTGCGGTCTGGTGCCTGGGAGGCGCGGACGGTTGCTCGGTAAATGAAGACGGAACGTTGAGCGACGGCTGGGTCTTCACGCCGGCTGATGCGGACGAACTCTACGTCGCGAATCCGCAGATGGCGGGAATGTACATGGTGGCGACCATGTATGCCCGCTACGGCTACTGGCTCACCTTTAACGCCGATGGAGCGGCAACCGGGATTACCATCGGTGCGGCTCTGGGTCATTCGACCACCAATACGGCGAGCCTGGACCTGATTCGGCCAGCCACCGCCACCGAGGATGTCACGGCACGCTATTCCGGCAATGCCGCAGGCATCTCGACGCATGGCGACGCTTCCGGTCATTTCACCGCCACTGTCAACCTGACGGCGACGTTCGGGGAAGCAATAGCGGACTCGAGCCTTACCGGCTACGTTTCTGGCTTCGAAGGCAACGCGGTCAATTCGAACTGGCGCGTTACGCTTAATGAGAGCGCCTTGACCGACGCAGCGGCCCTCGGCACAGCCGGTACCGACGGCTTAGCCTACGGTAATGCCGCTGTGGGCGCGTGGACGGCGCAGGGCTACGGTCCGGCGCCGGTCGATCCCGATGGCGCCGGCCCGGAGACTGCTCAAAACCAGCGTCCCGAGGGCTTCTTCGGCACCTTCAACGCCAACTTCACGGATGGCATGGTTGCCGGTGGCTACGCCACGCGGGCAGAGTAACCTCCAAGAAGGGGCACGTCCCCTTCCCGCGTAGTTGAGGGCGGCGGCTTCGGTCGCCGCCCTTTCTTTTTCGGGGGCGGGTCCGGACGTGGACAGCGAACCCACTTCAGCCTGCTAGAAGGCCTCCGGCGCGCCAGGCTCCACCCTTCGCCGCCAGATCCAAGGCCTATCCCGGTTGGGTCTTCTGCCACCTGGTCCGCGTGAGCGCACCGTCCTGATTGCCCTGTCCGTCGTTCAGGCCTTCGTCGGCAGGCCAACAACTATGCCTTCGGCTGACTTCCGCGCTGCGATCGCGGCTCTTGCAGAGCCGCTCAGTCCGGGGAATGCCGGACACGACGCGGACGTTCCAAGGTAACCCAACCGTCCTCATCGCACCCGCGCTGGATCTACCGACCTAGGCCTTGATGACCCCGGACTTTGCGGTCATTTGCCCGCTCGTTCGCCCGTGTCGGCCTCGCATCCAGTTCTTGTCCATCGGGGCGCGGTTGTGCTCCACGCTTCCTTCAAACCCTGCTTCACAAAGCGCCCTTGCGCTTCGCTAATCCTTTACCGCCATCAGGTTGGATAGAGGACTTCCACCTCCAAGCTGTTGGTCATGCTCGGCACACAAAAAGGGCGGCGGCCCGAAGGCCGCCGCCCCACAACAGCTTCAGAAGTACGACTTACTCGAGATCCACACCAAATGCGCCCATGATGTGGCCAACGGTGCCGTGCATCGCGGAGAACATGCCCGTGCCCACCGTCGGCACACCATTGTCACCTGCCGCGCGGAGACCGCCCGACCATGCACCGGATTCGGCTCCGTCGACTCCGCCAATGGTCCAGACCGCGCCATCGCCGGTAGCCGGATCACCTGTCGCGCTGTCGAACGTACCCGTACCCGTAAGGGCCGTCTCACCAAGCTTGACGCTCCAATCCATGGCCGTGTCGCCGGACATGAAGTTGTCAATCATGCCGGAGATCATTCCCGCTGCGGTTTCGTTTCCGAAGTCGGCGGTCAGGGTCGCGTCGGCCGTCCAGTGACCACCGGAAGCAGAGGAGAGGCCCGGGTTGATGGCGTACTTGCCGGCCGCCGCACCCGTGTAGGTGGCTGTGCCGCCCAGAGCGCTGATGTCCGCGGGCGCTGCAAGCAGTTCGGCGTCTCCGGTGCCGTCCGTCACGCCGTGGAACACGCCAGCCTCGACACCTTCGGTGGTCCCCTTGTTTAGCCACCAGCCGAAATAGGCGAAGGACGGGTCAACCATCATGGCCATGGCGCCGGAGTCGGGATCGAAGACCCAAGTCCCCGCCAGCCTGACACCTGCTGACGATTCGATAGACCCACAAGCGGTTGCGGAAGCCGCCGTGCAACGGTACTCACCCGCTGCTCCATTGAACATGCCCCTGATGCGGGCCACGTCAGTGGCTGAGTCAGGATCAGGGTCGTGATTCACTCGACCGGTGTGGTTGAATGCGGTTGCGGAAATCAGCATTACGTGAGCGTCCGCGTCGGCATCAGCATCAATGGTAAGAACATCGTTGGTAAGTGTGTGTACATCACCGAAGGGCACTGGCTTCGGAGCCTCGATATCCGTGTAGACGACCACGGTGCTGCTGGTACCGGGGTTGGCGGCAGCATCGGCGGCATTGGCGTCCGACAACATCGTGCCTTGCCACTTGCCCAGCATGGGCTCGGCAGATTTCATCACGTCGTCCTCGCCGACGCCGGGAGTCAAGCCCGTGGCCGTGACCGCAGCCATTCCGCCGCCGCCGTCTTCGTCAGCAACCGCACTGACTGCAACGGTCAAGTTGGTGTCGTCACCAATACCAGTGAACAGCGCCATGGCGGCCTTGACGGCAGCGTCCGAGGCCATCTTGGCCGCCGCGTCCTGCAGCTCCTTGAGCGTGGCCTGAAGCTCCGCGACGGTGGTGCCGATGTCGGCGGTGTCGTCGATCCCTAGCTGCTGACGAAGAGCCGCAATCTGCTGCTTGAGCGCTTCCAGATCCTGCTCTGCCTGCGTCGGTGGCGGCGGTTCTGTCGGAGCCGGCGTGGCTTGATCACTGCTGCTGCTGCAAGCCGTAAGCCCGATCGCGAACACGGCGGCGAGGCAGGCCGTCAACAGGTTCTTGTCAAACAAGTAGTTGTTAAACATGGTTTCGAGGCTCTCCCATTTATAAAAATACGAAAACGTCATATGTAGCCAGAAATACGCACATTTGCGCAATACTATGAATAATGATGTAATATCAGTGTTCTGTTCACCTCGGTAATTTCTCACGAGGTGCCTTTCGTACGCGTGAATGCGCAGGGATTCGATGCCGAAAAGTGACGTTTTGATTACGATGGGCCGCGAGTCCGGGAACGCCGGAAGCAGCTCTTCGGGATTCGTCTGGGCGGACCCGGGGCCTCGGAGTTCACCCCGTGACGGCGGTGCCACTCCGGGTTCGAGGACCGTTCGGACATGAGGGATCGGGCCATGCCGAAGCGCAGCAAGCTGAGAATTTCGAAGCGCGCTGTCGAGGCCCTCCCCGTCGGGGACAGGGACGTGGCGTTCTGGGACCACGAACTTCCGGGCTTCGGGGTCCGGGTCTACGCCTCGGGGCGGATGATCTACGTCGTGCAGTGCCGCGGCCCGGCCGGCATCAAGCGGGTGTCGCTCGGCGAGCACGGCGATCTCACCGCCGACCAGGCGCGCCGGCGGGCGCGTGCCGCGATCGGCCGCATCAAGCGCGGCGAGGAGCCGATTCCCGGCCGGGAGCAGGAGGCGGCGCCAACGGTGGCCGACCTTGCCCAGCGCTACATGGAGGCCCATGCGGCGGTGAACTGCAACGCGCATACCCGGAAGACCTACCGGAGCGCGCTCGACAACCACATCCTGCCGGCGCTGGGCTCGAAGCCGGTGACGGAGGTCCGCCGGGCTGACGCGGAGGCGCTGCATTACGCGCTGCGCGACACTCCGCGCCAGGCCAACCGGGTGCTGATGGTCCTGTCGAAGATGTTCTCGCTGGCGGAAGACTGGGGTTTTGCGTCCCTGGGCAGCAACCCGTGCCGCTTCGTCGTGCGCTACCGCGAAGGCATGCGAAAACGCTTCCTGACGGAGGACGAGTACCGGCGGGTCGGGCGGGCGCTCCGCGAGCTCGAGACGGAAAGCCCGATGCGGGCCCGCGCAGCGGCCGCGCTACGTCTCCTGATGCTGACCGGCTGCCGGCTGACCGAGATCCTCACCCTGAGGTGGGACGACATCGACCACAAGACGGGAGAGATCCGCCTGCGCGACGCGAAGACCGGCGCGCGGATGGTGGTGCTGACGCCTGCGGCGCTGCGGGTCCTGACGGAGACGCGCCGGGTCCTGCGCAGCCCGTGGGTGTTTACCGGGAGCGCGCGGGACACGCACCTCGCGAGCCTCTCCAAGCCGTGGCTCCGGGTGCGGGCGCGGGCCGGGATCGAGGACGTGCGGATCCACGACTTGCGCCACTCCTACGCCTCGCGGGCGCTGGCGCTCGGTGAAGGGCTGACGATGATCGGGCGTCTTCTAGGCCACACCGACGTCGGCAGCACCGCGCGGTACGCACATCTCGAGCGTGACGCGGAGAAGGTTGCGGTCGACCGGGTGGGCGACAGCATTGCGGCCGACATCCTGCGCACGGAAGGCGACGCGGCGCCCAACGTCGACCATGCCGCCGGAACGGGCATCCGGGACGCGTCACCGCCGTCGCCGCCCGCCGCATAGCGATACCGAGAGCGGGCATGGCGAAGGGGGAGCGGCGGTCCCCGTCGAGCCGCAGGGGGCGGTCGCTGTCTGACCGGGTGGTCGACGCCCTGCCGGTAGCGGACCGGGACATCATCTACTGGGACAAGGACCTTCCGGGCTTCGGAGTGCGGGTGTACGCCACGGGCGCGAAGGCCTACCTGGTGCAGAGTCGGGGCAGTGCAGGGTCGAAGCGGGTGGCGCTCGGCCGGCACGGGGTGGTCCCCGCCGAGGAAGCGCGGCAGCGCGGCGCCGAGATTCTTGCGCGTCTCCGGGCGGGGAAGGACCCCCAGCCGGCAGCGGCGCGGACCGGCGGGCCGACGGTGGCTGACCTCGCCGAGCGCTACCTGCGCGAGCACGTGGCAGTGCGCTGCAAGCCGCTGACGTTCAGGAACTATCGCCACATGATCCAGAAGAACGTGCTGCCCGTACTCGGCCGGATTCCGGTGGCAAGGCTGAAGCGGCGGCACGTGGCGGAACTCCACTATCAGTTGCGCAGAACGCCGGTGTCGGCGAACGACGCAGTGAACGCGCTGTCGCGGATGCTCAACCGGGCGGACGCGTGGGGGATGGTTCCGCCCGGCAGCAATCCGTGTCGAGGGCTGCGCAGGTACCGGACACGGCGTCCCGAGCGCTTCCTGACGGAACTTGAGTTCCGCCGCCTGGGCGAGACGCTGGACGTGCTGGAGGCCGAGGGCGGGATCCCGCCGCACGCAGCGGCGGCGCTGCGTCTCCTGATGCTCACCGGCTGCCGCCGCGGCGAGATCCTCGGGCTGAGGTGGGCGGACGTGGAGCTGGACCGGGGCGAGATCCAGCTCGCCGATTCGAAGACGGGCCCGCGGACGATTTCGCTGTCCCCGCCGGCGGTTCGCGTGCTGGCCGCCCTGCCGCGCCCGCCTGGCAACCCCTGGGTGATCGCCGGCGCGAAGCCGGACGCGCGCCTGCCGCACATCACCTATTACTGGTACCGGGTACGGAAGCGCGCCGGGCTCGAGGATGTCAGGCTGCATGACCTGCGGCATTCATTCGCTTCCCGGGCGCTGGCGCTCGGCGAGCCGTTGCCAATGATCGCCAGGCTGCTGGGGCACACCAAGATCCAGACCACCGCGCGCTATGCGCATCTCGCGCGCGACTCGGTCCGGGACTCGGCCGACCGGGTTGCCGCCAGCATCGCGGACGACATCCTGCTGCCCGAGACGCCGGAGCCAGGGCAGCCATGAGGCGGCATTCGGTCCCGCCCGGGAAGGTTCCCGGCGTGCCCGTCGCGAGCAGCCGGACGGCCAGTCGGTCGGGGGAGCGGTGTCTGGCGGTCGGGCTTCGACGGCAAGGGCGGAGACGCGTGCAGCCCTCGGGGTACGGGCCGCGCGGCATCGCGACGCCGAAGCAGGAGCTCGACCTGGTTCGCCGACGCCTCGCTGCCGCCGGGCGGCACTACCGCGACACGCATCGTGGAGACTGACGCCATGAAACCCGACGACATCGCCGTGGAGCGCGGCACCGGCAACGTCTTCGCCGATCTCGGCTTTCCCGACGCCGACGCCCATCTCGTGAAGGCCGAGCTGGCCAGCCGCATCGACGACATCGTGCGCGATCGCGGCATCACCCAGACCGAGGCCGCGCGCCTGATGGGCCTCTCCCAGCCCGATGTGTCGCGGCTGCTGCGCGGCGACTTCCGCGAGTACTCGCCGGAGCGCCTGTTCCGCCTGCTCAACGCGCTCGGGCGCGACATCGACATCGTCATCCGCCAGCCCCGCTCCGCCGACGGCGCACGGCTGCGCATCGCCGCCGCCGAGCCCGCCTGACCGCTTCGCCGGCTCCGCCGGCCGCCGCTGCGCAGCCGGCCCGGCGTCCGCCTCTCTCCGGCCCGCGCTGACCGTTAGGTCCCGCCGCGCGGGCCACGGTGATGTGAGCGCGCGGTTCGGATGAAACGGGGTGACGTTGTGTGTCTCGGCGCCCGTCCGGTGAATCCGCCTGCCAATTGCTGTCTCATCTGCAGTCTGCCACGCCCTCCCGCTCGCCGAGGCGACGTCGACTCATGCGATGTCGTAGGGGAGCGCGACGATGTCGTCTCCGAGCAGCACAGGCGCCGGAACGGCCGCCGCGACGACACCGATGCCGTGGGACTGCTCGGGATGATTCTCGCGAAACGCACGAATGCCGCGGGTATCGCCGCGCAACACGCGGGCCCCGCTCTTCGCCTCCACCGCAACCAGCACGCCGTCGCGTTCGAGAACGAGATCGACCGCCGCCCCCGAGTGCTGCCGCCAGTGATGGAGACGGGGTGGATAGCGTATGGCCTGCGCCTGCCTGAGGATGTCGAGCACCACGGGCGTCTCGAAAAGAGCACCCTGAACGGGGTTGGACAGCAAGGCGGCCGGACTGGAGATTCGCTGCGTCCACGCCGCGATTCCGGTGTCGGCGAAGTATCCCTTGGAGCGTTTGGACACGCGTTTCGCGGGGTTGTTCGAGAACGGGGGAACCTCCAGCCACTGGAATGTCGCGCGCAGGATCGCGAGCCAGCGCTGTGCCGTGTGGTAGGTGACGCCCAGCTCGCGTCCGAGCTGACTGTGGTTGATCTCCTGCGCGGTGCGGGCGGCACACAAGCCGACGAAGCGGGCGAAGAGGCCCGGGTCGTCCACCGCGGCAACCCGGCGGACGTCGCGTTCGACATAGGTCCGCATGTACGACGAGAACAGATCTGGAAGAAGCTCGTCGTCGTGGTCCAGGTGACCGGGGAAACCGCCTCGCCAGAGACGCGCGGATAGCGTGGTCTCCATGTCGCGAGCCGGCAGTCGCTCCCGCCGGACCAGGCGAGCCACGGCATCGGTCTCGAACAGGTCCTCGACCCATCCACGGTCCGTGTCCGCCATGCGACAGCGTTCCGCGAGCGAGAGGAAGTGAAGATCGAGTACTGCGGCCCGCCCGGCCATGCTCTCGCTTACCGATTCCAGCAGCATTGGGTTCTGGGAGCCGGTCAGAAGGTACTGTCCGGGACGGCGATCCTCATCCGCACGGCGCTTGATGGCCGCGAGCAGGTCGGGAACGTACTGGATCTCGTCGAGAATGACCGGCGGTGGGTACTGGTCCAGGAACAGCTCGGGGTCCTGCCGGGCGTTGCCGACGTCGATGACGGGGTCGAACACGACTCGGGCGGCTTCGGGGGCGATGTGGAAAAGTAACGTGCTCTTGCCCGCTTGCCGTGCCCCGAGTACCAGAACGACCGGTACGACGCGTCGCAGTCGCGCCAGCTTTCCTTCGAGATGCCGTTGTCGATACTCCACGCTCGATTATCAGTGTTGCGACTTCTAATATTCAAGTAAACGGGTTCTTTTTCGCAGATTGGGGCGTGGAGACGGGCTACGAGGACGCGTGAGAGATCCTCTACGCGATGCCCTACTCGGAGTGGAAGTCCAGGCACTATCGGGAAGCGACGCTCAAGCAGCCGGCAGACGGTTGATAACCCTCCCTTCCGGGCCGACATAACGATCGAACTTCGGGAGACGCAGGCGCGTTGGCAACTCGTCGTGCGTCTCGTCGGAGAGCAGCAGCACGCCGCGCTCCTCCCGCTCGGCGACGACGACCGGGCATGGTCGCCCTACCCCGGCGAAGCACCGCGCTGATGAGGACGTTGGTACCTAGGAAGAATCGCTCAGCTTTCATCTGCCAGAATCGCTTCGAGGCGGGCCTTGGTCTGGCTTTGCGCGGAGGCGACCTCGCCCAGGGCATCCATCGTCGCGGCCAAGCGCTCCCACACGGCGCCTCGAAGCCGCTCATACTGCTGCACCGACATCATCACGCCGACCGCGCGTCCATTGCCCGGTCGGCCTATTCATTGCTTAAGATTGCCAAGCATGGTAATTTACTGCAATGAAATTCGAAGAAGCTGTTGAGATCGTTTCTGAAGAGCCGTTGTTCGAGACGGGCCTGCTGCTGGCCGGCAACGTCGATCCGGCGGACCTGCGGCGTCAGCTCTCGCGCTGGACCCGGAGCGGTCGCGTGCACCAGTTGCGGCGGGGACTGTACTTGCTGGCGCCGCCGTGGCGGAAACAGTGCCCCCATCCCTTTCTCGTGGCGAACCGGCTGGCGCCGGGCTCGTACGTCAGTGGCCTCTCGGCCCTCGCGCATGCGGGAGCGATCCCGGAATACGTGCCGGAAATCACCAGCGTCACTCCGGGCCGGCCGCACCTTCGCTCGACTCCGCTCGGCCGGTTCTCCTTCCGACACATGAAGGACGGTTTGCGGTTCGGTTACCAGCGCATTGACCTCGGACACGGCCAGTCCGCCTTCGTGGCGGAACCGGAAAAGGCGGTCCTCGACCTGGTTCACCTTCACCCCGGGGGCGATGGAAGAGCCTATCTGGAGGCGCTGCGTCTGGATGTGGACACGTTGCGTCTCGAGCGGCTGCAGGCGCTTGCGGCAATCGCCGCGACTCGCAAGCTCGCGCGGGCCGCGAGAGTTCTGGGCGAGATCGCCGGCGAGACGCCGGCGTACGAGGCGGCGTGAAGGAATACCTCCGACAGCTCGCCGCTGGCCACGGGCCCCTCCGTGGGCGGAACATCGCGCGCGAGTACCTCCAGGCGCGCATTCTCGGAGCGCTGCAGCGTGCCGGAGCGATGACATCGCTCGCCTTCCACGGTGGAACCGGCCTGCGGTTCCTGTTCGGGTTGCCGCGATACTCCGAAGATCTCGACTTTGCGCTGGAAGGCGAGCCCTCGCGTTACGACCTGCGCCGCCTGCTGCGGGCGGTCCGGGCCGAGCTGTCAGGGGAGGGGTACCGCGTCGAGCTGCGCATGCGGGAACACCGTACGGTTCACAGCGCCTTCGTGCGCTTCCCCGGCACGCTGTACGAAGTCGGGCTGACGCCGCATCCGGGGCACGTGCTTGCGGTCAAGATCGAGGTCGACACAAATCCCCCCCCGGGTGCCGTGACGGATACGACGCTCGTGCGCCGGCACGAGACGTTGCGGCTCCTCCACCATGACCGCGCTTCGCTGCTTGCCGGCAAGCTTCATGCGGTACTGCAACGCCCGTACACGAAGGGTCGGGACATCTACGATCTCCTATGGTATCTCAGCGACCCCGACTGGCCGGCGCCGAACCTGGCGCTGCTGAACGCGGCGCTGCGCCAGACCGGCTGGTCGGGCGTGGAGATGACGCCTGGAAGCTGGCGCCGCGCGGTGGCCGGGCGTCTGGAGCTTCTCGACTGGAAGCGCGCCGCGAGCGACGTACGGCCGTTCCTCGAACGCGCGGAGGATATCGAGCTGATCGACAGGGAGACGGCGCTGCGGCTGTCGGGGTGACCGCTGGGCGGCATCGTGCGGCGTGCTGTCGGCCTGGTCGGGCTGGGGCCTTCAGGCCCACTGGTGGCGCCGGAGTGCCGCAGCGACGTCCGCGGCGGTGTACCGCTGGCCCTTGCTGTAATCGAGCCACTCCGAGAGACTGAATATCCGACCCTGCCAGAGCCCGTGTTTCGAGGCCTTCACGAACCGGGTTTCGTGGAGTTCGTCCAGCAGGTAGAACCGTTGGTCCTCCGTGCGGATGCTTTCGAACTTTTCGGCCAGCCGTCGGCACGCCGCTTTGATGCGCGCCAGCGCGTCCGTCGGGAGTGGTCCGCGCTCGGTTCTCGAGCGCCTGAATGCCGTGCCGTCCCAGCTCCCTTCCGCGACGCCCTGGATCTTGCCGATGTGTTGTACCTGCTTGTCGGCGTAGAACCCGACGAACTCGCAGCCGGCCTTCGAGCGGCGCTCGCGCTGCTCGCAGTAGAGCCGCTGGCGAACGTTCACCGCCATCGACGTCCCGCACGGGAACACCGCGGGCAGCTGTCCGTTCAACCGGCTGCGCCGATCATGACGTCAGGGGCCCGAATGTTGACTGATCCCCGGGTTGGGCGGGGCTGGGCCGGCCCGGTGGAAGGCGGCCGTCCACAGTACACGCATCCTCAGGCGATCCCGCGCGCTGGCGGGGGCCGGCAGGATACGGTAGACGAACGAACACGGGGTCCGCGGGATCGATCGCTCTCGAACTCCTTCCATGTCCTCAGGCAGGTGACCGATCGGCGGATTCCTTCGAATGGTGTCACAGGCCTTTCGGTACCGCCGAGCCGCCCGTTGCGCCCCATCCGCGAACACGCTGGCGTAGTACGTTCGCATCCACATCAGATCGGCCGTCGTGGACGGCAGGACGACAACCTTCCCGGTTTACGATGGATCGAGTTTCAGGTCCGCTGGCGGCGGGGCGGTTTCTGTGTCTGTTCCCCATGAAGCCACCCAGGCGTCCATCGCGTCCTGCGAGATGAAGGATCCCTCGTCCGCCTCTTGAATCGCCGAACGGATCGCCGCCCGCTTCTCGGCCCGGTCGCGGAGCATGGACTCGATTGCCTTTGTCGCGAGGAACAATGCGGAGCGTTCCTCGCGCCTGGCCTCCAGTTCGAGGCGGTTCATGAGTTCTGCGTCGATCCGCAAGCTCAACCGCGCCGTGGTCATGCCGGTTTCCTCACGCAGTTCGTCTCGCCCCGGCGGCCGCCTCAGTCATCTGTTGTCTGCCAACGTATGACAGTGGTGTCCGCTTTTCCATGCTCTGGAAGTGCGTGATGCATGCGACTGTGCTCGGGGGCGGCCAAGAACGCGAGAATTTCGCTAGGCACAAACTTGTCCATGAGAACGCGTGAGCGCTGGCGCAGGCCCTGTGCGTGTATATGGGAAGCGCGCACCAACAGGCTGTTCCCCCGACCGGCGACGATGGACTTGTCAGGCGCCCGCGCGGACGACACGACGTTTCACGCGGCACCGGACACCTTGGCCGACGCATCAGCGCATTGGCGTGTCCGTCCCGCCCGATGTATCCGGCGCACTCGCTTCGGCTGACAGAGCAGCAACACACTCGTCCAACGCCAGCACGGGTTGCGCCGACTCGCCCAATCGGCGCACCGCCACCTGTCGGCCTTCGGCTTCGCGGCGACCGACCACGAGCAGGACCGGCACCTTGGCGAGGGAGTGTTCCCGCACCTTGTAGCCGATCTTCTCGTTGCGGAGGTCGAGTTCGGCGCGAAGACCGGCCGCCTCGAGCACGGCGTGCACCTCCCGGGCATAGCCGTCGGCGTCGCTGGTGATCGTCGAGACGACGACCTGGCGGGGCGCCAGCCACAAAGGCAGGTTGCCGGCGTAGTGCTCGATCAGGATGCCGATGAAGCGCTCGAAGGAACCCAGGATGGCGCGGTGCAGCATCACCGGCCGCCGGCGCTCGCCGTCGGTGGCGGTATAGAGCGCATCGAGCCGTTCCGGCAGCACGAAGTCCACCTGCAGGGTGCCGCACTGCCAGCTCCGTCCGATGGCGTCGGCCAGCACGAACTCGAGCTTCGGGCCGTAGAACGCGCCCTCGCCCGGATTGTGCTCGACCGCGAGCCCGGTCTCCTCGACGGCGCCCAGGAGCGCCGCCTCGGCCCGGTCCCAGACCGCGTCGTCACCGGCGCGCACCTCGGGGCGGTCGGCGAACTTCACCAGCACGTCCTCGAAGCCGAAGTCGCGGTAGATCGACCGGAGGAGGCGGATGAAGCCGCCGGTCTCCGACGTGATCTGGTCCTCCGTGCAGAAGATGTGCGCGTCGTCCTGGGTGAAGGCGCGCAGGCGCATGAGGCCGTGCAGGGCGCCCGAGGGTTCGTAGCGGTGGCAGCAGCCGAATTCCGCCATCCGCAGCGGGAGGTCGCGGTAGCTCTTGAGCCCCTGCTTGTAGATCTGCACGTGCCCCGGGCAGTTCATGGGCTTGAGGGCGAGCGTGCTGCCGCCCGCGTCCTCCGTCTCCGCGACGAACATGTGTTCGCGGAACTTCTCCCAGTGCCCGGAGCGCTCCCAGAGCTTGCGGTCGACGAGCTCGGGGGTCTGGACCTCCTGGTAGCCCTCCGCCTCCAGGCGGCGGCGCATGTAGGCGCGGACGGTGCGGTAGAGCGTGGCGCCGCCCGCGTGCCAGAAGACCGCGCCTGCCGCTTCCTCCTGGAAGTGGAAGAGTGACATTTCTCGGCCGAGGCGCCGGTGGTCGCGCCGGGCCGCCTCCTCGAGGCGGTGGAGATGGGCGTCGAGCTCCTTCCGGTTGCGCCAGGCGGTGCCGTAGACGCGCTGGAGCATCGCGTTGCGCGAATCGCCCCGCCAGTAGGCGCCGGCGAGGTGCGTGAGCTTGAAGGCGGTGCCGAGCTTGCCGGTGGAGGGCAGGTGCGGCCCGCGGCAGAGGTCGACGAACTCGCCCTGGCGGTAGATCGTGATCTCCTCGTCGTCGGGGAGGTCACGGATGATCTCGGCCTTGTAGTGCTCGCCGATCGAATCGAAGTACCGGACCGCGTCGTCGCGCTCCCAGACCTCGCGGGTGATGGGCTCGTCGCGGGCGACGATCTCGCGCATGCGCGCCTCCATCGCCTCGAGGTCGGCCGGCGTGAAGGGTTCGTCGCGGGCGAAGTCGTAGTAGAAGCCGTCCTCGATGGCCGGGCCGATGGTGACCTGGACGTCCGGGTAGAGCTCCTTCGCGGCCTCGGCGAGGGCGTGCGCGGCGTCGTGGCGGATGAGTTCGAGGACTTCGGGGTTGGTGTCCTTGCCCGTCACGATCTCGATGGCGCCGTCCGCGGTGATGGGACGCGTGAGGTCGCGGAGGCCGCCGTCAAGGCGGACCGCGAGCGCGGCCTTCGCGAGGCCGGACGAGATGGCGGCCGCGATGTCGTGGCCCGTGACGGGGCACGGGTAGGTGCGCTTGGCGCCGTCGGGGAACGCGAGCGTGACGGATTCGGGCTGGGCGGGCACGGGCGGGGTCCAACGGTTGCGGGATGCCGGAAGATGATCTGCGCGGGACGCGGGGTCAACCGGTCGCTTTGATCGCGCCCGTGCACTGACTTCCCGGGCGGAAAGGATCGGGTGTCCCGTTCGCATCGTGTTGGCTGACGCCGCTGCGTCGCGAGCTTCCGCGCGCAGGTTTGGCGGGCCGCCGCGGTGCACACGCGCTTCCCCTGCAAACCATCATCAGCCCCTGCGTTGGTCGAAGCGTTCTCGGCCATCTGGAATGGCGGAGCGTCCGGCAGACGGGAATCGACATTGAGCCTGGTGCGACCCAGTATTGCCCTCACGGCAGGGAGAAGGCTATGGCGGTAAAGTCCTCGATCTCGCTCACCGACGATCAGCACGCTTTCGTGAAGTCGCTGGTCGTGGCGGGGCGCTATTCGAGCCTGAGCGCCGTGCTGCAACAGGGCGTCGATCTGCTGCGTCAGCGCATGGACGCGGAGGAACTCGAGACGGCAGCGCTTCGGGAATTGCTCTCTCGCCGCCGCGAGGGCACGTTCGTTGGTGCAGGGCAAATGGACGCGCGGTCGACCGCGATGGCTGCCGGGAAGCGCCGCGCGCATGGCCTTTCGTCTTGAATTCGCGGCCGAGGGCGAGCATGACTCCGGGCTGATCTTCGACCATCTCCTGCAAAACTACCTGGACTTCAATGAGAGTCCGGAGAGCGCGTTCGATCATGCTGAGTCGCGGACTACCGAGATCCGTGGGACTGCGGAGCGTGTCCTCACTGCGCCCCACCGCGGTGCA
Source organism: Alphaproteobacteria bacterium (assembly GCA_965116745.1). Lineage (GTDB taxonomy): Bacteria > Pseudomonadota > Alphaproteobacteria > TMED109 > TMED109 > VXPW01. The sequence continues at coordinate 376,378 of OZ220701.1, forward strand.
CGCCGTGACGACATCCTGCCCAGCCTGCGGCATCTTGCGATCGGCCGCGCAATCTACTGGTTCGATGTCGACGAGTCGCGTGAAGTGGTCCGGGTTTTGGCAGTGTTCTTCGGGGGGGCAGGACCACGTCCGCCACATGCTGGCGAGGCTCTTGGACGCGTAATGCGAATCGCCAATACCGACAATGTGTACGGCCCGGTTCAGACAGCTGCCAAAGTCGACGGCAGATACAAGATGGCGGCCGCGACGTCGTGGCCGGTGACCGGGCACGGGTAAGGCAGGCGCCGACAGCCGAGGGTTCCCGGTCATCCACCAATCGACGGCGCGGTTCCCAGGCAGCAGTCTCACGGCGTGGCCGGACGTCCGCGCCAGATCCCGAGGCCGTCACTGTGATCACCGGCGTCAAGCGCGGCCTGCTCCGGATCGTCGCCATCGAACAGGTCGTCCGGCAACCGCAAATGCTCCAGCGGCGCAGGCTCCCGCTCGGCGGCGCCGACCGGAGGGAGCAGCCGAGCGACGGGTACGCCCCCCTTGGCAATCACGATCTCCTCGCCGGCCCTGGCTCGCGCCAGGAGCTCGGAAAAGCGGGCACGGGCTTCGGCGGTGTTGTATCTGGCAGACGGCATGAAAGGATCCGGCACGCTCGGTAGGGCGCAATCGACGACCCGGTCTCCGGCAGAGAGTGTGCAAGAGGGTTGATCAAGTGCAAGCGCGTGCGGTGGCACCGGGTGCGGGGATCATCGGTCCGGGCCGAGCGCCTGTTGCAAGGCAGGGCACCCCCTGGGCCGGCCCCCCCATGCACGACGATCCGCTGACATGATGCACTGGACTCCCGCGAGCCGGTCGGTCGATACGGTTCCGACTTCGGGAACGATGGCGCGTCGGCTTCGGGGTTCCGCTTCGCTGAACCGCGGCGGCCGTTCATTCGAGCAACAGACTGGGGAATCCGGAATGAGAACCTGCCTGACAGCAGCAGTGCTGACCGCAATCGTGGGCCTCGCCGGCTGCGGCGGCAGCAGCGCGCTCGATCTGCCCCCGGTGGGCAGCGGGAACGCCGGGCCGCCAGTCTCGATCGCGTGGGGGCCGAGGCTCGCCGAATCGGGCCTCTCCGCGTTCGCCGGCGCCGACGACGATTTCAGGGGCGCGGTCGCCGGCGGACTGGCGCGCGCGGCGCGGGCCGCACCGAACGGTGCGTCGCAGTCCTCACTGGTCGACGCGGACGGTCGCACGGCTCACGAAATGTCGGTGCGCGTGGTCCGTGACGACGATCTGGGCGGCCTCGCGCACGAGATCACCGACGGTGCGCGCATCATCGTACAGGTGCCGTTCCCGGCGCCGCGCCAGGGATTCGAGCTCGCCGCCTTCACCGGCCTGATCCCCGGCATCGAGCCGGACCTCTCGAGCTACCCGCACGAGGTGCTGGGCGTGTGGGCGTGGGAGGACGAGGGGGCGGCCGGCGCGTTCTGGAGCCGGAGCCCGTCCGTTCCGCCGGTCGACTTCGGCCCGGAGTTCTTGACGGGCGGTGCGGTCTATGAGGGCGACGCGGCCGGCGTGCTCGCGGCAGCCGGCACGGCGATGAAGTTCGTGGCCGATGTCCGCCTGGAGGCCAACTTCGACGACCGCACGGTAGCGGGCAAGGTGAGCGGCTTCCGCAGCCTGGCGGGGGCCGTGCTGGTTGACCTGTCGGTCGCGCTCGACGAGACCGGATTTGCCGGCGACGGCGCCCCGTTCGCGGGCGACACTGCGGCCAGCGCCATGGCCGGCAGTGGCAAGTGGGGCGGGCGCTGGTCGGATAGCGCGGGATCGGCCATGGGCGGGACGTTCGGTTTCGCGGCGGACGATTCGAGCCTGGCGGTCCTGGGCGCGTTCACCGCCTGTTCGTGCGTATCGGGAGCGCCCGGGGAATAGCGGTCGACCGCGCGAGCGGCGATGGACGCGGACGGCAATGCCGGATCGGGTCCGCGATCGGCGGGTCCTGTCTTGATGGTGTGAATTTCCTCTGCTTCTTCAGCTGGCGTACCTGTCTGACCTGCTTTGAGGGAAATCGGCCTCACGATCGTCCGACCATCGCAGGAAGAGGACTTAGATCAGTGTTGTTTCTCGGTCTGCCAGTCGTGCTTCGAAGCCGTCATCAGTGAGGCCCAGTCGCCGGGCGGATGATCCCGGGCGAGCATCTTGGCGAAGACCGTGTACGGATCGGTCCTGCTCCCCGTGGAACGGAGCGTGGATTGGTCATTGACCCAGGCGTAGACGATCACCTTCGCCCTGGCGTCAAAGCGGAAGAACAAACGGAACCGCCTGCCGATCCTGGCCCGTCGCCAACGGCGGTGGCGCGAGCCGAGAATGTTACCTTGGCGGTATTCGGCCCGGGACGGATCCTGTGGGATGACCTCCAGCGTGAGCCGGCTCAAGGCGTGGAACAGCTTGACGTTCGCGTTGGAGCCCGACCGAGTGGTATCGCGCCGTTGTGCGCGTTCGACTGCGCGGTGGAGATGGCGTAGCTGGTCGATCAGGCAACCGTGGAACAGCAGCGTCCATCCGTGGCGTTGCATCAGAGGTTGACGTCGCCTTCGATTTCCTCGACCGGTCCTGAATCACGCTCCGCATGTTCGAGCATGTCCTGTGCCAGATCGGCCGGGATTGCCTGAACGGATCGACCGGCCCGGATGTCGTCGGCGAGTAGATCCAGGAACGCACCGATGGCCGGATCTTCATCTTCAGCGTCGGCGCGGCTGACGACGACTTGCCCGTTTTCGTGGAGTTCAAACGCCACCTTTTCGCCGACATCGATTCTCAGCACCTGGCGGATCGACTTGGGCAGGGTGATCTGGCCTTTTGCCGTCACCGTGGCGGCTTCATAGATGATCGACATGATCGGCACTCCTTGCATGAGGTGACATTGTAAGGATTATTCCTTACAGCGTCGAGTTCGTACCGGAACTGCGATTTCAATGCCGGCTGACGCGTCTGTCATCTCGAACAAATCAATGGAACCACGGCGCAGTCCACTGCTGCGGGCACCCGGCAATGGATCGCCCCGGCCAGTTCGCGGAACGTCGCCTGCAGCGGTAAGCGGGGCGAGCGCCGGTCGGGCGGCGCAGGACGGGCCATGGGCGGGACGTTCGGTTTCGCGGCGGACGACTTGAGCCTGTCGGTCCTGGGCGCGTTCACCGCCTGTGCGTGCGCATCGGAAGCGCCTGGGGAATAGAGGCCGACCGCGCGAGCAGCGATGGACGCGGACGGAAACGTCGGATCGGGCCTGCGAATTTGGCCACCCCGGTGCGGCTCGGCACGCCAGGGTCCCGGCGCGACCCAACCCTCGGCCGACCTGACGACGTCGGCGGGCGGCCCAGCAGCTGGATGACGTGAACCCCGGACCGTCGGGCGAGCAGGCCGTTGCAAGAGCGACGCCCCGACGACCGGGGATGCCCAGATCGTGCAGATGGCGGGCTTGCGCCGGCAGGATGGGATTCAGGAGTCCGAATCCAATCGCCGCATTGGCGACCGCCGCGCCGGGCGCAAGCCGGCCACCGTCCGGTGATGTTCGAGCGAGTCGATCCGTCCCTCGGTCGCGGCGAGGTCGGCCTTGACGGCTGACCCGTTGCGCTCTGTGCTCTCAGCCACGGTGCGCAAAGCGAAGCGAGTTAGAGGTACTTGATCGCAACCGGAACGATTATGACGGCGGCTACCAAGCAGCCGATCAGGCGTCGCTCGAGGCTCGCAATCGTCGCCTGCAGGTCGGCCCGGAGCGCGACGAGGTCGGCCTTGGTGGCCAGCTGGGCGTCAGCCTGACTGACGGTGTTGACGATCGCCTCGGCGAGCTTCGGGTCGGCCCCGGCCGCCTCAAGGTCCTGGATTGCCGCGTGGGTGTCGATCGTGATGGTCATGGGCGGATTTTACCTGCTCCCGGCAGGAAGCGCAGCGAGCCGAACAGGAAGCCGTTGGCGATCGCTGCCAGGGTCTCGATCCGGAGGGCCAGCCGTTGCACGGCCTCGGCCAGTTCTGCGCCCAGCCGCAGCCGACCCCCGAAGTGCCGGAGCTCGCGGGTGCGGCACAGCCGGATCTCGGCGTGGAGCGTGATGACGGCGCGTCGGCGGGCGTGGTGACTCCTGCGGGCGAACCCTTCCGGGCGCGACCAGGCAAGGAGTCAGGCAGGATCCACCGGCGACTACGCTCCATGTCAGTCACAACCGCCCGCGGGTTGAGCCCGTCGTTGAGCGAGATCGCCGTACAGCTAAGGTACACAGGCCACCACAATTTCTACTCGACCGTTGGCCATGAGCCTCAGCATCAAGAACGACGAAACCTGCCGGCTCGCCGATGCGCTGGCCCGGTTGACCGGCGAGACCAAGACCGGCGCCATTACCGTGGCGCTGCGCGAACGCCTCGAGCGCGAGCGGCACGCCCGCGGTGTCGAAGCCCGCATACGAAGGATGCGGGCCACGGCGGAGCGTTGCGCCAGGCTCCTGGCTCCGGGGCCGTCGGCCGAGCAACATGGCGACGTGCTCTATGACGAGCGAGGATTGCCGAGGTGATCGTCGACAGTTCGGCGGTGCTCGCGGTGCTGTACCGCGAGCCGGATGCCGCGCGCTACGAGACGGCGATCGCGTCCGCCGCCGGCTGTCGAATGTCCGTTGCCAATGTGCTCGAGGCAGCCATCGTGCTGGAGGCCCGTGGCGGTACTGCAGCAGGGCATGAACTCGACACCTTCCTGAAGGACGCCGCCATCGAACCGATGCCGGTTACGGTGGAACACATGGACGCGGCTCGGCGCGCGTGGCGGCGTTTCGGCGAGGGCAATCATCCGGCGGCGCTCAACTTCGGCGACTGCCTCGCCTACGCACTCGCCGACGTGACGGGCGAGCCGCTGTTGTTCAAGGGCGAAGACTTCGCTCGCACGGATGTCGACGTCGCGTGATCGGCGGACGAATGTCGCGGGATGTCCGCGTATGCGAGCTTGCCGACCTGTCCTTGCCCACACGGTCAGGGCTACCGCGAGTTCGGTAACCGCATCCGTTGCCGCCTGCACTCCGACGGCCGCTTTCATACCGGAGGCCAGGGCTTCGCGACCTCCGCAACCGTGGTCTCGATGTCCGCCACTTCCCCTATGACCACGACCGCCGTCGCCGGCGGGACCGTCATGGCCGTCGCCCCGGTCCCTGAGCGGGGGATGCCGGCAATCGCGTCCGCCGCCTCCGGCGACAGCGGGACCACGCGCGTGCCGGTCTCAGAAACCGGTTGACGGGTCTGTGGCGTGGCCGGTGCCAACTCCCTCGCGTCCTACCGCTCTCCGCTCAATTGACGGATGCATGACCCATGCTTCCTTCCGCGATTTTCAGGTCCGTATGGCGCGCAAGGACGTCAAAATCTCCATCGTTGTGGAGAACGGGCGCATCGGCGTGGATGGCGACGGCCCCGATGAGGCAGTCGATCAGCTTTCGGACGGTTTCCCCTTCCTGGCGGCAGAGTCGAAACAGGGCCGCGGCCTCTTCGTAGTGCCTGGGTTCCATCGGCAGGATGGTTGCCCGTGCAAGCAGTCTGCGGAGGTCATGCAGATGCCTCTCGTCCCGCGCGCCGGCCAGCACCTCCATGAGGATCGCGTCGCAGACCGCGATCTCGCCGCCGAGCAACGCCTCCACCCGGTCGCAGGCCGTGGAGCCAGTATCGCGAAGAAACTCGACCCACGCCGACGTATCGACCAGGATCACCCTGTGCGGCCGGCCCGCAGGTCGTCGAGGTTACCTTCCCAGCCCGCCCCGCGAAGGTCCCTGGCCTCGTCGAGGCCGAGCGGCTCTGCCGCAAGGGTCCGAAGTGCGAAGTTGATCGCGTCGCGCTTGGTCGTCAGGCGATAACGGCCCATGACCGCAGCGCAGGCCTCGTCGTCAATATCAACGTTGGTGCGTGACATACACCAACTATACACTACCTTTGGTTTTCAACCAATTGCCCGACCCTGTCCGGATCGCTGATGCCCGAGCGGCAAGGTCATCTCGCCGGCCGCCACATCATCGGGAACGACGCGCTGCCTCCCTCCTGCACAAGCGGATCCTTGCCGGCCTCGCCGCTTCCGGGCTAGGCCAGATCATGCAGGGGCCGGTCTTGGAAGCCCCGATCCGTGCGCTCGCGCCGCGCAGACCGGTGAAGCCGCAAACTGCGGTAGACAGGGTTCCAATGGCCAGCACCTTGACTCCCAATGATCAGGCCATGGGTTCCAATCGCTGGAGATCGGGGAAGAGCGTGGACGAGCGATTCGTGGAGCGTCTGCCGGCAGCCACAGCCGGGGAAATTCTCGGCTGCGGCTCCGTTCCGCCTGCCGAGCGAGCCCGTACTCGGCGAACCTCTGCTGCATGTGTGTGGGGTTTTCGCTCTCCCTGCGGCGCCTCCACGACCGATCCGTGGTTACCGTTGCATGAACCTTGGCTACCGCATGCCGTACCATGAAGTAAGGAATAAAGGACATGGCAATGCACGCGACTGTGACGAGCAAGGGACAGGTCACGATCTCCAAGCCGATTCGGGACCGGCTTCACCTTGAGGCAGGGGACAAGATCGACTTCATCTTGGACGAAGCCGGCGACTTGCGGGTCACACCCGTTACCGTACCCGTGGCGCGGCTGAAAGGCATGGTGCCCAAGCCCGGATCCCCCGTGAGCCTGGAAAAGATGGACGAGGCCATCGCGCGGGGTGCCACCCGAAAGCGATGATTGGCTTGGACACGAACGTCCTGGTCCGTTACATCGTTCAGCACGACCCCGGGCAGGCCGGTGCGGCGGCGCGCCTGATCGAGGGCCGGTGCACCGCCCGCGCCCCCGGCTACGTCAGCGTGCCGGTGCTGGTGGAACTGGTGTGGGTGCTCGCAGGCGCGTACTGGTACGAGAAAAGGGTGGTCGCCGCTGTGATCCGCCAGCTTCTTCGCACGATCGAGTTGCTGGTCGAGGATCGCGATGCCGCCTGGTCGGCCCTCCGGGAATTCGAGGCGGGCGACGCGGACTTCGCGGACTGCCTGACCGCCCATCGAAACCGCGCCCGAGGGTGCACGCAGACGTTCACGTTTGACCGCGCCGCCGCCCGCGGCCGCCACGTTGCGCCGGTGCCCTAACCGGCAATCCACGATATCGAGAAGGCGCTGCCCCGCTTGGTTCAACAGGCGTGAACTCCGGAACATGAACATCAAGGAACAATGTCCGACGTTTGTCCACGGCCATACGAGGGCCAGCGGACGCGCCGCTTGCTGAAGTGATCGAAGAGCTATTGGCCGTCTTCGAGATTTTGCCACGGATCGAGCAATTGAATATCGAAGTTCCCAAAATCCTTCACATTGCGGGTGACGAGGGTCAAGTCATGCTGAACGGCGGCCGCCGCGATCTGTGCATCGGCTGCGGAAGGGCGACGGCCGGTACGATCCCCGTCCCCCATGAGTCGCCCCCAGACTGCCGCTGCAGATGCGTCAAACGGCAAGATGCGCCCGTCGAATTGCCGGGCGAGATCTTGTTCGATCCATCGCTCAAATCGTTCGCGACGGGCTTGATCCCGTACCTTCCGTGCGCCTCTGACGAGTTCCCCGATGGTCTGTGCCGCAAGAAAGAGGTCGCTCGGGGTCTGTGCCTCGATCCAGTGGAGGACGGTCTTGTCAGGTCGTGGCCTGACGGTCTCGCTGATCACATTGGTGTCCAGGAGAAAGGCCATCAGGCGAGATCGGCAGATCGTCCCGTGGAGTGGTCACGCTCGACCGTGAACTCGACGTCGGTTAAGGGTGAAGCGCGGAAGAAAGCGACCAACTCAGCGCCCGTCCTCGCCTTCGGGGCGGTCAGTCTCGGTTGCAGGGATCGCCGGATCAATTCGGCATCCTCGCCGCCGGAACGCAGAGCGCCAGCGATGGCCTTGACGAGGGATGCGTCTTGCAAGGGTACTGTGACCTCGACGCGCTTGGCGCCACCAGTAGTGATCCTCTTGCGGTGACGGGAGACGCGGGTGGCCTGTCGGGTCTTCAGATTTGAAGGCTTCACGGTCGCGCATCCTATCCGGTAACGTTACCGGATGATAAGAGACGGGCAGTTCGGATGTCAAGTGCGACTACAAACACGATTCCGCAGCCCCGAAAATGGCGGCTTTCGAAGGAGAGGGCTCCCCCGTCTCCTCGCCGTTTGAGAAAGCCGGTACGGTGTCAGAAAAGATCGTGTCGGTTGTCCGGCACGCCCCGGAGTTCACTGCGCGGCTGATTGCGACTGGCCGCAGGGCGGCCTCGCATGGCAACCCGATGTCCGACGCACACCGCGCCATGAAGTCGGTTCGCCCGTGCGCCGAACCCCGCAGATTCCGCCGAATGGGATCGAAGGCAAATGGAGCAAGCCTTGTCCGGGACGGAAATCATCTTCGAGGTCGGTGAGGACGAACTCGACGGTGGGTATTCAGCCAGCGCGCTCGGCTACGGCATCCACACACAGGCCGACACACTCGACGAACTGCGCCGCAACGCGCGCGAGGCGGTCGAGTGCTACCTCGACGACGGCATGGACCGGCCACGCCTCATCCGCCTGCACCAATGGCCATGTGGGACCTGATCCCGCGGACATCTGCCTGAAGCTCGTTCATCCGGCCGTCCATTGCGGCCAGCTTGGCTTGGATCGCCTTGAGGTGCTCGAGCAGGAGCTGGTTGGTGACGTTGTCAGTCATGCGCAGGCCCTCGGGCGGGATCGTACCCCGGAATGGGAGCGTGGCGACCCCGGACCGGGCTCGCGGTTGGTCTGCCGGGACCGGGCGGCGCGGCAGACGCTTGGCAACGGCCGGCGGATTGTTCCCTGGACACACCCGCCGGCCCGGCGCGGGCGGGTGTCGGCAGCGTCCGGCCAACAGCGCGGCGCGACGGGGGCTAACGCTCGGATGGCGTGATCGCGGCGGCCGTCAGTGCATCGAAAATGCCCGTAAAGCGTCCGTGCGAGCCGTCGTCTTCGGCGAACAGCGCATCGGTCGAGCCGACCACACGCCGGGGATGGCCGTCCACGTCCGGCACGTTCGAGAACTGCCCCTGCCACGTCCCGGTGCTCGTCACGACGGTGCGGTCGGGATGGGCGACGGTAACGGCGGTATCCGCGAACGCCCCGCTGGCGCCGAACGAGGCTTCAAAGTGCACGTCGTAGTCGGCGGGCAGCGCCGCGGGATCGGACTCTTGCCACGGTACGGCCGGATAGAGATGGCGACCGGGCGCGGTCTCGATCGGCGCCAGGCAACCGAGGCACCCGGAGAGGCGGTGCTCGCCGAAGTCGGCGGTCAGCGAGAGCAGCCCGGTGAATTCCGTGACCTCAGTGGACCCGGCCAGCTCGTCCCACGCCCGACCGTAGTGGTACGTGTACAGGCCGCCCATCCCGCCGACATAGGTGGCCGTTCCCGCCAGGGGGAGGTCGGGCGGGTCGGCCGGATCGAGCTCCGGGCCATCCACGAAGACCCCGCGCGTGGCGGACTCGTACGCCTCGAAGGGGGCATCCGGCGGGTAGATCAGCCACCATCCCGCCGCAAGGTAATCGGTGGAGTCGGCGGCGTTCCACGAGGCGAGGGCGTACAGGAGCACCCGCCCGTCGTGGTGGTTGTCCACCAGGATCCATTCGCGGCTGGAATGACCAGGCTGGATGGGACGGGGAAGGAAGCGCCCCCACGTCAATTCCACGTCTCTGGCGGTGTCTAGCCCGCATCGCTCACCAACGCCGGGTGTGAAGGGGTCAGGCAGCGTTCGGCGACGCTTCGACCGGATGTCGGGCGTGGGATCGCGCTGCGGAGGTCCTGTGACCCGCTGCCGTCGGCCGATGAGGGTCTCACGAGCCCGCTTCGGCAGTGGCTGGCGGTGCGTGGCCGGCCGCCGGGCAGACGTCGCCGCTGGCGCTGCTCGTCAGCGCGTCGGGTCCTGCGGCGGGGGCGCTCAGGCGGGGCTGGCGCGGGTGGGTGGTGCGCGCAGGGCCGCGAGCACGTGGGCGAAGAGCCGCTGCAGCGGGTAGACCGACGCGAACGCGATGCAGATCCGGCGCCGGCTGACGGTGATGCGGGCGCTGATCTTGAGGAGCCGGGTACGGATCGTATCGGCCTGGGCGCGGGCGAGCGCGGTGCCCGCCAAGCCGGCCCGGCGCAGGAGCGTGATCAGGACCCCGGCGAACGTGGCGAAGGTGAGGCGGAGCTGGTTGGCGCGCATCGTGTGCGAGCTGGTGCGATCCGCGAACAGCCAGAGTTGCGCCTCCTTGATGCGGTTTTCCATGTCGCCGCGCCCGCAGTACACCGCTTCGTACAACGCCTGCGCGCCGACCTGGTCCGCCGGCAGGTTGGTGACCACGAAGCGCGGATTGTCGCCGCGCAGACCCGGCAGCCACTCGGCCTTGCCGACGACGCGCCGCCCGCGGCTCCAGGACGTGCGGGTGCGCCAGCGCCGTTCCCGGAACCGCCGCGACGCCCGTCCGGTCGCCGCACACCGGCGCCGGGATTTGCGCACGGCCTTCGCCAGCCACCGCTGCAGACGGGGATTGCGGGCGAGGCCGAACACATAGTCGACGGCGTGTGCCTCGCACCACGCCAGGATCGCCTCGCGGCAGAAGCCGGCGTCGCCGCGCACCAGGATCCGGGTGTGGGGCCAGCGCCGGCGGAGCTGCGCGACGATCCGCTCCAGTTCCGCCACTGACCCCGCCGCGGCATCGATGTCGGCCGGGCGCAGCCGGGCGCACAGGACGAAGTCCCCGCAGGTGATGTACAGCGGCAGGTAGCAGTAGTGGCCGTAATAGCCGTGGAAGAACCGGCCCTCCTGGCGACCGTGCAGCGGATCGTCGGTTGCATCCAGGTCGAGCACGATCTCGACCGGCGGCGCGGCATGCGCATCCAGGAACACCTCCACCAGCAACGCATCGATCGCCGCCGGATCGGCCGCGATCCGCTTGTACCGGTCCCCGGCCGCCGCCCCCGGCACGCCGAGCTCCAGGCGGTTCAGCGTGCTCGATCCCGCCAGCGCCTGCCCCCGGTCGCGCGTCCGACGGCGCCGCTCCCCGGTCACGTCCGCACATCCGCTCGCCAGCGCCAGCACGCTGTCGGCGCGCAGACGGTCGTGATCGTTCAGGTCCTCGTAGCCCGCCGCCAGCCCCAGCACCCGCTGCGCGATCAGCGTCTCCAGACGATGCTCGATGCGCGCCGCCGAGCGGTGGTCCCGGAAGCACCCGGCCAGACGCTCCGTCACCCGGAACCGCCGATCGACCTCCCGCAGCAGCAGCACGCCACCATCCGTCGTCAGCCGGCCGCCGTCGAACCGGCCCACCACCGCGCGGCGGCCCAGGCCTTCAAAACACAGCTGCGGCGGCATACACTCTGGTTGCATGGGGCGATCTCGGGGTCTTCGGTAAGGTCTTGACTCCTTTACCTATACCGCCGCTGTTGCCCCATGTACACCCCCCTCGGTGCAAAATGCAGGCTAGGGTCCGGGTCGGGCCGCCAGGGGTCGGCACGTCGATGCTGAGCACGCCGTCCGCGAAGGATGTCTGCGTGCGAAACGGCTGGGGCTCGGGCGTGAGCGTGGGGATCTCGACCGGTGGCAGCGGCTCCAGCTCGGCTTCATCCATGCCCCCACCCGCGCACCCGCTGAGGATCAGCGCGGCGCCCGCGACGGCGATGACGAGCGCGTGATGGAATTTCATCGGGTTCGTTTCCTTCTCCCAAGGCAAGTGACTCGGAGTGTATTTGAGGCAGCGGCGCGGTATGCCGTGGCGCCCGTTGGCGGGCATTCGTGAAGGTCGGAACCGCGCGCGGCAATGGGCACGGTCTGCAATCTCAGACCCGTTCCGCGGCGGACTTGTCCTGATCGGACGGCGGGGAGGCGCGGAAGAAACATGAATCCTGACCCGACCAGCGTTTTTGGCTCGGGTGGCATGCGGGTGCAAAACAAGAAGAGGGTGGCACGTCGTGCCACCCTCTTCCAGCGACGTATGTGAGGAGGTCAGGGCCTCACCGGGCCGTTCGGCCGTGGCTACTCCATCGTTTTCCTGGCCCCGAAGGCGCCGGCCACCGAGCCATCGCTGAAGTCGGCGTTGAACTCGCCGACCACCGTGTGGGGCTGGACGGTATTGCTGTCGGCATCCGTCACCGGGCCGTGGAAGGTGGCGTCGAACGAACCGTCCCGGCCGGCCACACCGCCCGTGGCCGTGCCCGAGGCCATCCCGGAGCCCTCCGTGATGTCGCCGTGCAGTGCTACCGACCACGTGTTCGCCTCACCGCCGGACAGCCTGAAGTTGTCGATGGTGCCCCTGAGGGTGTACAGCAGGTTGGGCGCGATGGTCCCCTCGCCGGCGGAGTCGTTCACTTGGCCAAAGGTCGCGGTCAGGGAGGCGTCCGCCGCGAAGTGGCCGGAGGTCGCCCGGTCGATGGTGCCGTCCGGGTTGTACACGTTCCGCACGTACACGCCCGCGGTGCTGCCGACGTAGGTGGCGCTGCCGGTCACCGAGCTGACGTTACCGCTCGCGGCCACCGACGAACCGGCAAAGGTCTCGACCTCGTTGTAGGTGACGGCGCCCATGGCGTCCGTGGTCCTCTTCAGCCAGAAGCCGTAGTGCAGGTAATCGGCGTCCGGAACGTCGGAGGTGGCGCCCATGTCGGGCGTAAAGATCCAGAAGTCGCTCATGGCGATCAGCGTGCCCATTGCGTCGAGTTCGACCGTGCAGTCGACGGCCCCGCCGGCACACGTGTACGTGCCCGCGGCACCGTTGTAGGAGCCCACGGCCGTGAACGCCGCGTCCATGTCGTCCAACGGGTCGTCGCCGCCAAACGTCAGCACGGCCGCCGTGCCGGAAGCAAACGCGCTCGACATGACCTTTGCCAGCACTGCCGCCTGGCCCGGATCGTCGCTGGCCAGCTCGTCGCCCGGATCAAAGGCGATGGCATCAGCGCCGGTGGCCGGAGCTCCATCGGCGTCGACAGTCAGCTCCTGCCCCGGAGCCATCGCGAACGGCGTTGCCGCGGGCGCCTCGATGTCAGTGCTGACGACCATCACCTCTTCCGTCACGCTGCCGTCGGCATCCGCGGGCATCGTGCGCACGTGCATGGTGCGCCCGCCGCCCAGGTCCATGGCCTGCCTGAACGTCGGATCGTCGGCCGCGGCCCCGTCCACGGCGATGGTCACGGTCGTGCCGGTACGGTCGCGGGTAATGGTGATCGCATGGTCGGTGGCGGCGTCCGCGCCACCGGGGCCGTCATCGCCGGAACCGCCCGGCGCGGTCTGTGCGGCCTCTGCTCCGATGGCCGACTCCTTTGTCATCGCCGCCCTGGTCGCCGCAGCAATCCTTGCCGCCGCTGCATCGAGCCTTGCCTGATAGGCGGTGGAGTTCGTCGCGGTGACCGTGCCGCCGGTTGCGGTGACCGTGCCGCCGGCGGCTACCGTGACCGCGCAGTCATCACCGCCGGCAGCGCACGCGAACGTCACGTCGCCGTGGTCCGTCGACCCGCCTGCCGGGATATCGACGGTGCCGGCCACGAGCGCCATGTACCCCGGCGTCACGCCGGCCAGGCTCACGTTCACGGGCATGGGTTCCGGGGGCATGGGGTCCGGGCCTCCCGTCGTGGACGACCCGCCGCCGCTGCACGCGGTTACCGAGAGCGCAGCCGCCGCAAGCGTGGCGATCAGCCGCATGCGCTTTGCGTCTTCTCTGTTCATGGCTTCGAGACACCCCTCATTCTGGAGGAAACTTCCATGCGACTATACGACGGCAGGCATGGGCAACGGCGCTTCGGCGGTGGATGATGCTTCGTTCCCTCGTCCGCCGGCCGCGCATGGCCCGGCCTTGAGGACCTGCCGATAGATGACGGCATGGAGGCCGCGGCATGGCGGGGGATAGCCTGGCGCACGGAAAACCGGTGCAGGTCCGATCGGGGCACGGGCGACGGCCAGGATGACGGCGCCCGATAGGGTGTGTCAGTTCAGCGACAATCGTGACCTTTTTGGAACAGCGGCAGACCCCAGCCGGAGGTAAGGCCGTATAGTGCGCGCTCGCCGGTCGTGCTTGAACGGCGTGGGATGGCCGGCTGGCTGTTCCGTCGCTGCTCGATACCCTGGAAACCGATGGTCGGGTTGTCCGCTGCTTGCCGTTAGGGCAGTTTGCGGTTTCCCCCACGGGGCGAATGTGGTATGTGGGCACGGCCAAGCTTCGGGCAACATGCGACATTCATCTGTAAGATGCTGTTACTATGCCCGGCGGCCGCGCGTGGCGCGGCCTCTGGTGGAAACCCCAGCAGGGCGGTAATGTCGGGATCATTCGGATTTGAGTACCGAAGCACCGTCTCCGGTCGTGTCCAGACTGTCGGGAATGGACCGGCTGGTGTCAGGGCTGGTTGTCGGGATGTACCGCCGACCGGTCTCGTCCCGACCGATAGACAACTAGCGTGCATTGCGTTACCGTTATCGGTAAGCTGCACAGCACCCTACGCGGGCCTCTTTCGAGGCCGCTTCTAATTCACATGGGAGAGCCTCGATACCATGTTTAACAATCACCTGATGAAGGCCTGCCTTGCCGCCGTGTTCGCGATTGGGCTTGCGGCTTGCAGCAGCAGCGATAGCGGTGACACCGCAACCACCCCGCCACCGGATCCGGGGCCGACCCAGGAAGAGCAGCAGTTGGCTGCGCTTCAGCAAGAGATCGCGGCTTTGCGTGCACAGCTGGGGCTGGATGCTGACGACGACATCGGCGACAGCATTACTGCCCTCATGGCTGAGAGAGATCGGCTGCAGCAGCAGCTTGACGACGCGGCTGACGATGAGGCCGAAGCAATGCGCGAGGCCATGGTCGCAACGGCTGCGAAGCTGTTTGCCGGCATCAGTGCGCAGTCGGGCACAATTACCGCCACCGAAGCCACTGCTCGGGACGCTGAATACAGTGGGACTGGCGATAGCCAGCTCACGGTGAACATCGGCGACGGCACACAAGCAAACCCAACCGTCCTGTCGGAAGACGAAGACACGATGGTTGCCGCCAACCACGGCTGGACAGGCAAGAGATACACGGCTGAACCTGAAGGCGATGCAGGCACCTTTGAGGCGGTCGTCTACTCGGACGTCAAAGCTGCGACGCCCGGCAGGAAGTTCGGGAGTGCCGAGCCCGGAACTGGCCCCAACCGTGGGTACGAGTACATGTTGGTCGGCGGGGAGCTGAATGAGGACAACGCCGACGGCTTTGCCGCAGACGGCACGGCCAACACCACCAACGATTTCGTCGCGGCGAGAGTAACCTTCGAAGGAGTTACCCGGACCGCCGGCACGGAAACGTGGCACCTCCCGGATCCGAACGAATTGGGCCAGACCGAGATCAAGATTCCAGGCAGCTATCACGGGGTGTCCGGCGACTACTACTGCACGCCTGGTACTCCCGCCGACGGCTGCTCGGCTGCAGTAGCAGCAAGAGGCTTCACGGTCGCGGCTGGCGACACTTGGACGTTCACGCCCGACAGTGCGAGCGCCCAGGTCATGGATGCACCGGACACCGCTTACGCCTCGTACGGGTGGTGGATCCACAAGTCCGAGCACGAGGACGTGTTCACCGCCAGCGCATTCGTGGATCGGAAGGGCGCTGATCCTGACGCAGTCGCTATCGCGGATCTGACCGCAGGAACGGCGACTTACATGGGCGGCGCTGCCGGCAAGTACGCGCTCAGCAGCACGACCGGTGGAACGAACGACGCCGGGCACTTCACGGCGAGGGTGACGCTCAAGGCCGATTTCGCAGACGACAAGATCTCCGGGACCATCGACAAGTTCATGGGCGCGGACGGTGAGTATCGGACTTGGGAAGTCGATTTGATGGACTCGAACATCAGCGATGCCGGAGCCATTGCTGGGGATCCCGACGATGCCGCTGACACCGGAGCCCAGATGACGAAGTGGACGATTGGCGACGCAGCCGCCGATGCTGCCGGTTCGTGGTCCGGACAACTCTGGGAAGAGGATGACGACGGTGTTCCGGAAGTCGTGACCGGCACGTTTTACTCCGAGTATGGCACGGCCGGGAAGATGGTCGGAGCTTACGGTGCAAACGAGCAGTAGCCGCTTCCGAGGACAGGGCTTGGCTCGTATGACAGCCTAATTCCGGTTCTCTAGACACTGACGGGCGGCGGTCACCTGACCGCCGCCCTTTTTTTGCGTGCCGAGCATGACCAACAGCTTGGAGGTGGAAGTCCTCTATCCAGTCTGATGGCGGTGAAGGATTGGCGAAGCGCAAGGGCGCCGCTTTGAGGCGGGGTCTGCAGGAAGCGCGGAGCAATGCCGCGCTCCGATAAACAAGAACCGGATACACGGCCTGCCCGGGCGGACGAGCGAGCCAATGCCCGCGAAGTCCACAGCCATCAAGGCCCGGGGTGGTAAATCCGGCGGGTGTGTGGTGAAGGCGGTTGGCCTTACCTCGGGAGGTCCGCGCCTCGTCCGGCATTTCCCGGACTGAGCGGCTCCGCAAGGGCCGTGACCGCGGGGCGGAAGTCAGCAGACGGCATCGTCGTCGGCTTGCCGACGAAGGTCCGAACGATGGACAGGCTCAATCGGACGGAGCGTTCATGCGGACCGGGCGGCAGAAGATCCAGTTGGAACTGGCCTTGGGACCGGCGGCGAAGGGGGTGGGGGGAAGCCCGGCGCGCCGGGGGCCAAGGAACCGAAGCCCGCATGGCGCATGCCGACCCCGAACACCTGGCAGCCGGGCCGCGACCATTGATGGAGGCGGTCCTCCAGCCCGGTAATCTGAAGAAGGCGCTGGCACGTGTCCGGCGCCACCGGGGGGCGCCCGGTGGCGACGACATGACGGTCGGCGATCTGGGAGCTCACCTGAGAAGCCACTGGCCCGAGATCGGGTCCCGGCTGCTCGATGGCGCCTACGAACCGCAGCCGGTGCGGCGGGTGGAGATCCCGAAGGCATCAGGCGGCGTTCGCCCGCTTGGCGTGCCGACGGTGCTCGACCGCTTCATCCAGCAGGCGGTAATGCAGGTGCTGCAGGAGGACTGGGACGGTACCTTCTCGGACGCGAGCTACGGATTCCGGCCCGGACGCTCGGCCCATCAGGCGATTGAGCGCGCGCCGGAGCACATCCGCGTGGGCCGCGCAACGTGCTCGATGTCGATTTCGGGAAGTCCTTCGGCGGGGACGATTGCCACATTCCAGCGGAATGGGCGGCCGCCATGCGGTTGGCAGACCATTGCCTGCTCAGACTCATCCGCAGCTCTTTGACCGCGGGCTGCTGGCGGCGCCCGCCCGCTCCACCAACGTCCGAACCGGGACTGCCCAGCATCTGCTCAGCATGGCGGACGCCCCCGAGCATTGGGATGGTTCTGCCGGGTTCGTGCCTGCTGACCAGGTCCTGCGCGGCAAACCCGGCCACCTGAACGCCTGACACGGCGCCCGGTCGGACCGCCCCTGGGCGAGGCGCAGACTTTGGCTGACAGGGCATGGGTTCGATGTCGACGAGCCGGGCGGGTTGCCAGGCGGGGTCCCGTGTTGAACGCGGAGCAGGTCGACGCTATACGCTAATCTGAGGCGTTAACGCACACGTCTTTAAGGAGGGTTGTTACCGACGACCCTCCTGTTTCACGTTTTTCCGGACACATTCCAGTGCAGCAGACATGAAGAAGAGCGCCCTCCTCAGTGCTCTGGCGTCCACCGCCTGCCTTCTCTTCCTCCAGCCGTCATGGAGTATTGCCCAGCAGGCCGCCGACGAGGCAGTTGAAGCGCCCCCATCTGTGGAAACGGCGATGACGGTTGCTCGCACGCTGGTTGATCAGGGCAGCTTCGACGAGGCGCTCGAGATCCTGCGGCCGCTGCAACGGGCGCTAGCGAACGAACCCCAAGTCGTGTTCCTCCGTGGGCTTGCCGCGAGCGGCGCCGCACGAGAACCGGGACTCGCGGAAGAAGACCGGGACGCCTTGCTGGACGAAGCGATCGCGGCCTTTCGCGCCATGCTGATCGACCGCCCCGAACTGGTGCGCGTGCGACTTGAACTGGCGTTGGTGTTCTTCCTCAAGGGGGAGGACGACTTGGCGCGCACGCACTTCGAGCATGTTCTGGCGGGGGAACCGCCGCCGGCGGTCGTGGCCAACGTGCGCCAGTTTCTGGCGGAGATTCGCGCGCGCCGGCGCTGGACCCTCCACGCCGGCGTCGCCCTGGCGCCGGACACCAATATCGGCGCCGGCTCGGAAGAGCGGACCATTGTCATCGGCGGCCTCCCGTTCCAGCGCGATCAGCAGGAACTCACGACCTCAGGGATCGGCCTTTCGGTATGGACCAGCGGCGAGTACCAGTACCCGCTGACCGACAGGCATCGCCTGCGCGCCGGCGCCTTCGCCTCCCGACGGGACTATCCGGGCAGCCAGTTCGATGGGATGTTTGTTGCTGGACATGCAGGACCGCGCTCGTTGTGGAGTGCGCGCTCCGAGACAAGCCTGCTGGCGAGCGTGCAGAGAAGCTGGTTCGGCAATACGCCCAACTTCGATGCGCTCGGCGCCCGTGTCGAGGCCGGCCGCATCCTGACCCGGCGGTTGCGGGCGACGGTGCGGGCAGACTGGCACGAACGCCAGTTCCGGACCCAGACACATCTGGACGGCCCGGTCATGAATGTCACGCTGGACGGATCTTGGGTAGCGACCCCGACGATTCGGGCGGACATCGGGCTCGGGTGGGGACGCGGGCGCCCGGAATCCGTGCGTTGGCGTCACGAGCGCCGATGGCTGCGCGCGGGTGCGGAGGTCGCGTTGCCCCGCGGCTTCAACCTGGGCGCCAACGTCGAGCAGCGCTGGACCGACTATGAGGGCAATTGGTCGCCATTCGTCGTAACTGGCCGGCCCCGCGAGGACCGCACCCGGAGCGTCCGGCTGTTCCTGCACAACCGGCGGCTGTCCTGGAGAGGCTTCAGCCCGCAGCTGTCGCTGGTGCACGAAGTGCGGGAGACCAACGCCCAGGCCTACGACTACAGGCGAACCGGAGGCGAACTGCGGGCCGTGCGGCTGTTCTGACGGGTCGATCCCGAACCGGGGCCCCGCCGGATGGCGGATGCCCACGCCCTGCTTGAGCAAGCGGACCGGGCGGCCGCTTGTCCACGTCTCACTCCGACCGGTGCAGGCGCGCGACGCAGGACCGGTCCCTACTATTCGCCGCCGAACATCGCCCGTACCGTGTCGATGGTGATGAACATTCGCTCCCGGCGATCCTGGAAGCTCCGGAACCCGAGGCGGCGGTAGAACTCCAAGCGGCGCCGGAAGGCCTCGTGTCCGCCATCGTCGATCACGTCCAGGACGACCAGCTTCAGACCAATTTCGCTGGCGACGTTCATGGCGCGGCACAGGGCGTCGATTGCAAGATCTGATCCGAGCCCCTGACCTTGCTCTCCTCGATCCACGGCGATCATGGAGAGATACAGTGCCGGTAAGCTGTCTGTATTGGGGGCCCGAGAGGGACGGTCCGCACCGAGGTCGTCCGTCGCGACCGTGTGTGCGTTCAGTGCGTAATATGCCGATTCTCACCAACGTAGCCGGCGATTCTCATCCAACGTAGCCACCGGTTC
Source organism: Alphaproteobacteria bacterium (assembly GCA_965116745.1). GTDB lineage: Bacteria > Pseudomonadota > Alphaproteobacteria > TMED109 > TMED109 > VXPW01. The sequence goes on from OZ220701.1 coordinate 395,916, forward strand.
TCGGTAAAGTAGCCACCCGGCACGAGCCGGGCGGCCATCCCGGAGCGAAGCGACGCGATCAGGTTGATGTCGGCAGGTGTTCCTCCGCGATTGCCGGGTCATCGATACCACCGCCGAAGGCCTGTCCGCAAGGCGCTGGTGCAGGGTGCGCGCGCGACGCGTGCCCCCTCATGCGGAGCGTTGCGCGCGCACCCTGCCCTGGCGGGAGGTTCCGGAGCGAAGCGACGATCGCGCCGCGCTCTGCGCGGCGCGCCCGGGTCCTGCTCATGGGCTGCCTCCTTCGCCGCTGTCATCGGCGCGCATGGAGGTGCCCTGCAGTTCGAAGCGGATGGCGCCATGGACGAGGCGGTCGAGGATGGCATCGGCCAGGGTGGGATCGTTGAGCTGGCGATGCCAGTCGGCGACCGGCAGCTGGGAGGTGACGATCACCGAGCGGCGGCCGAAGCGGTCGTCGAGGATCTCGAGGAGGTCGCGGCCGCGGGCGGCGTCGACCGGCGCGAGTCCCCAGTCGTCGAGGATGAGGACCTCGATCCGGGCGAGGTCGCGGTAGAGCTTGGGCACGGTGCCCTCGCCGTGCGCGATCCGCAGCTCGGTCAGCAGGCGCGGGACGCGCTGGTACTGGGCCTGGTGGCCTTCGAGGCAGGCCTTGTGGGCGAGCGCGCAGGCGATCCAGCTCTTGCCGGTGCCGCAGGGTCCGGTGATCAGGATATGGGCGCCGTTGCGGATCCAGGCGCAGTCGCCGAGGCCGAGGACGACGTGGCGGTCGAGGCCGCGGGGCCGGCTCAGGTTGATGTCCTCGAAGCAGGCGTCGGCGTGGCGCAGCTGGGCCTTCCGGAGGCGTCGCTGCAGGGCCCGCGAGCGGCGCTCGGCGATCTCGCGGTCGACCAGCAGGCTCAGGCGCTCCTCGAACGGCATGTCGTCGAGATCGCGGCGTTCCATCTGTTCGAGGAAGGCGTCCCGCATGCCGGGCAGGCGCAGGGCGGTGATGCGGCGGGCCAGCGGGTGGCTCATGCCATGGGGGTCGGTCATCGGTAGTACTCCGGTCCTCGGATGTTGGGATGGTCGATGGGCGCGGTCTCCGGCTCCGGCGCGGCGGCGCGATCGGCGCCGGTGCGCAGGATGTCGTCGAGCGCGCGGTAGGTCCGCGAGCCCAACGCCAGGGCGTAGCCGCAGGCGGCGTCGAAGCGGTCCGGCTCGAAGCCGCCGGCCAGGCGGAGGACGCCGTAGCAGGAGCGGAAGCCGAACTCGGGATTGGGGTTGCGCTCCAGGATCGCGGTGACGAAGGCGAGGACATGGGGTCCGATCTGGCGCGCCTGCCGCTCGAGGCGGGCGCGGGTGTCCTCGACGCCGGCGCGCTGGTGCGCGCGTGGCTGATGCTCCTTGAGGGTGGTGGCACGGCCCTTGCGCGGGTTCCGCAGATGGCTGGCGATCCGGCGGCCGCGGTGGAAGACGTCGATCACCTGGCCGCGCAGGCGGACGTCGACGTCCTTGCCGACGTAGGCGTGGGGCACCGAGTAGAAGTGCCGCTCGATCGCGATGTGGTAATCGGGGTGGACCCGGTTCCGGCGCCAGAGCGTGCGCTGCCAGCGCCGCTCCGGCAGCAGCTGCATGTGGGGAAGATCGATGCTCTCGAAGCGCTCGTCGCGGCTCTCGCCGGTGCCGTCGGCATAGGGCCGGGCGTTGAGCTTCCGGACCCGCTCGGCGATCGCCCGGTTGAGCGTCGCCAGGTCGTGGAAGACCCGCTTGCGCAGCGGCGCCAGGACCCGGCGCTCGACGTGGAGCACGCCTTGCTCCACCGCGCCCTTGTCGCGCGGCCGCCGGACGCGGGCCGGGAGACCCTGGACCCCGTAATGGTCGAGCAGGTCGGCGTAGGTCTCGTTCAGGACCGGCTCGGTGCGCGACGGCACCTTCACCGCCGCCTTGAGGTTGTCCGGCACCACCGCCTGCGGCGCCCAGCCCATCGCCTCGAAGCAGCGCACGTGCGAGGCGCACCAGTCGTCGACCTTCTGGGTCAGCGTCGCCTCGGCGTACAGCCGGCCCGACACGCCCATCGCGGCCACGAAGACCTGCGCCGGGTGCGCCTGGCCGTCGACCCACAGCGGCACCGTCATCCCGGCGTAGTCCACGAACAGCTTCTCGCCGGGACGGCGGTTCTGGCGCATCGTCGCGTCGCGCCGCGGCCGCCACGCCCGGAACCGGCGGCACCAGGTCGGGTAGCTCATGCCGTCGGGATGGGCCTCGCGCCACTCCTCCCACAGCAGCAGCAGCGTGACCCCGCGCCCGGACAGCGCCCGCTCGACCGCCGCCCAGTCCACCGCCGGCTGCTCCCGGCCGCGGGGCCGGCGATAGAGCGCCCCCTCCAGCGCCTCGTCGTCCAGCGCGCCGGCCGCCGGCCAGCTCAGGCCCGAGGCCGCAAAGCGCGCCAGCGTCTGCGCCACCGAGCGCCGCGAGAGACCGCAGTGGAGCGCGATCGCCCGGGCGCTGCGCCCTTCGTCAAAATGATCCGCGAGGACCTTCCTCACCTTCCTCATCGCCAGCCTTCCCCGTGCCATCCCATCTCCCCCGGGCCAATCGCGAAACCCGAGGGGTAGAACGGCGTCCTGTGCGCCGCATCAACAACCGTCGTACCCAGGCGCCGATACGTCGCCTGACACGGGTGGCTACTTTGCTGAGAACGGGTGGCTACTTACGTGAGAATCAGTGGCTACTTTGACTGAGAATCGGTGGCTACTTTCGTGAGATTCGGCACGTAATAGCCCGGGACCCTGGGCGATCCTTCAGCAACCGCGACGAACACCCGCGTGAAGTCGTCCTTCTGCTGTTTCCTGGCACTGAAACGCAGGAAATTGTCAGGGCGATCCGTTCCGCACGAAAAGCCCGAACGGTCATGCCAACCGGGGTCGAACGGCTCGATCGTGATTCCGGGGAGGGTCGGCCGGTCGCGCTCACCCTGTATCGGTGATTCGGGCGCGGTAGTTGCGAACCGCGTCCCGGGCCGCCGCTGTCGGCGGCGGTGGATGGTCGAGCGCCTCCAGCAGCATCCGCCTGTCACGCTCCGAGAGCACTGTCGTCTGGTGCTCGCGCAGAATGCGCTCGGCCTCCCGTGCAGCAGCCGCCCTCACGAATGTCGTGAGCTTGACGCCCGACAACTCGGCGGCCTGCGCAATCCGCCGCTTGCTGCTCGGTCTTACCCGCATCTCGATGTTGTCGGTTGCCTTCTCGTCAGCAGGCGCTTCGACTGCGCGGAAGTTCAACACGGGAATACCTCTCGTTTGTCCCGACAATGTGGGTTCAACTTCGGCGTGCGTCAATTCGGAGTCCGTTTGACCAGCCCGTACGTATCCATGGACGAACAACTTCGCCGGCAGCGCCAAACCTCCACGGCCGAGGGCATCGCATATTCAACCGTGTCCCTTGGGTATCTTCCTGCTCGCGGCGATGCCCGCCAATCCACCGCCCACTTCATTGGTCCCGCTTCGGGCCTTTGTGCCGGGGCCCGGTGCTGTGCCGGAAGGATTGACGACCTGCGTGTGCCCGTTAGCTACACTGTCCTCGTGGCTTGGCGGCTGCACCCGGTCGTGCCATCGCCTCCGTGAGCAGGATCGTGTTGCGGGAGACTTCCGGGGTCGTGCGAGCGATGCTGTTCCGACTGCTGATTGTCTGTTCGCTCGTCTCCACGGCGGGTTGCACTGGCGGCGGCGGTGGCGGTGCCCCTCCTTCCGAGCCTGCCTCCCTGCCCACGCTCCCCCCGCCGCCGCCGCCTTGCTTTCAGACCGCCGACTTCGGCTGCGCGCAGGAAGCGGAGTTCCGGCGGCTGCAGGCGGAGCGCGCCGCCCCCTACGCGGAGGAGACGGCGTTCCTGAACCAGTGGGGGCTGGACGCGATCAATGCGGCCCGGGCGTTCGCCAACGTCGAGCTCGTCGAGGGCGCCGGCACGGTGCCGGGTGCTGGCGTCACGGTCGGCTTCCTGGATACCGGGATCGATCTCGAGCATCCGCTGTTCACGGGCAGCGTGACGGAGGAATTCCTCCTTGGGGCAGAGGACGAGGACGGGACGGAGGCCTCGCACGGCACCGCCGTGGCGAGCGTCGTCGCCGCCGACTTCCTGGGCCTGGCCCCGGAGTTCCGCCAGCACGGCTTCCGTGGTGTGGCGCCCGGCGCCGACCTCAAGATGTTCGCGATTCCGCTCTCGAGCGGCGCCCGCCCGTACCTCCCCATCTCACTCATGGGTCTCGCCAGCGTGGACCGCGAATACCAGGACGTCGTGAACGCGCTGCGGGACGGCGGCGTCGACGTCGCCAACATGAGCTTCGGGTTCGAAGGGATCATCGACGACTATTCGGAGGCGGACCTGCGCGCCGCCCTCGGCAACGCGATCGCGGCCATGGCACAGGCCGATGCGGAAGAGAAGATCATCCTGGTCTGGGCGGCGGGCAACGACCACGACAAGGATTGCACCGCCGGCACCGATCACTGCGTGCAAGGTGCGATCAATGCGGTGTCACCCGAGATCCTGGCCGGGCTCCCCGCCCGGATCGAGGAACTCCGCGGCCACGCCATCGCCGCCGCGGCGGTCGGCCAGGACAGCGACGGGGACGGCTACCCGGACATCGCGTCCTTCTCCAACCGCTGCGGTATCGCCGCCGACTGGTGCATCGCCGCCCCCGGCGTCGACGTGCAGATTGCCATCTTCGGGAGGATCAGGGGCGTCGCGGGCCAACGCGGCGTCGGTTCGTGGAGCGGCACCTCGTTCGCGGCGCCCATGGTGGCGGGCGGCCTTGCCGTGATGAAGCAGCTGTTTCGCGGCCAGCTCGGCAGCGAGGAGCTCGTTGCCCGGCTGTACGCGACCGCCAGCAAGGAGGGCCCGTTCAGCGACGCCGCCGTCTACGGGCAGGGCCTCATGGACCTCGGCGCCGCGACATCGCCGGTGGGCCGGGCGATGCTCACCGCCGGCCGGACGGTGAGCGCCCCGGGGGTGGACGTCCGTGTGACCGGCCTGGTCTCCGGCCTCGCGCTCGGCGACGGGCTGGCGCGCGCGCTCGCAGACCAGGAGATCGTCGCCTTCGACCGCCTGGGCGCGCCGTTCTGGTTCGGGATGTCCGGTTTCCTCGAGCGTGACGCGGGTCCAACGCTCACAGACCATCTTCGCGGCCTGCTGTCCGGGAGCAGCGAGACGGGCCTGCGCACTGGACAGGGGATCATCGCCGGCGCCCATTGGCACGGAGGCGCGAGTCCTCTCGTGCGCCGTGGCCGGCATCCGCTGCAGCTCGGCTTTCTCGGCGCGCCAGCCCCGGCGGGAGGCGGCCATCTGTCGCTCGCGCAGGGGGCCATGACCGTCTCGCTGGCGCTGCGGGGCGGATTCGACGCTACCGCGCTCGCCACGCCGGGCACGTCCGGCCGGGCACCGGTGCGCGGTCTGGCGATGGCGTACCGGCTCCCGGGCGTGCCGGCCAGCGTCCGCGTGGGCTGGCTCGCCGAGCGCCGGACGTTGCTCGGGACGGCGACCGGCGGCGCGTTCGGGCGCATCGCCACCGACGCCATGTTCGGCGGCTTCGAAACCGCGTTCCAGGCTGGCCCATGGCGGCTGTTTGCCAACGCGGAAGTCGGAGCCGCCGCTCCGCAGGTTCACGAAGGGCTCATGACCCGAATGTCTCGGCTCACGACCAGTGCGTTCACGTTGGCGGCGAGCCGCCGGACCCGGGCTCGCGGCCTCCTCACCGTGGGGCTCTCGCAGGCACTGCGGGTGGAGGACGGTGAGGCGACGTTGTCGATTCCCGTTGGCCGCACCCCGCCGGGTGAGGTGGTGCGTGCCTCCCTGCCGGCCGATCTCAGCCCGTCAGGCCGTCAACTGGAAGTTTCGGCGCGATGGGCGCGGCAGCTGGCCGCAGGCGGCGAACTGGTGGCAGACGCGACGTGGACCTGGGAGCCCGGCCACGATGCCCGGGCGGCCCCTTCGTTCCGCTTGCTGGCGGCGTGGCGGGCGCGCTTCTGAGCGTGATGCGCGAAAGCGGCCATGGGTCGCCAGCGATGGCACCAGCCACTGAATGCGCCCTCGCTGTCTGCTGGCGAGATGAACGGCGAGAAGCCGAGGAAGCGGCTCGCCTCGAGGCGATGCGTGAAGCGGCGAACGCCGGCATTGCCGACATTGAGGCGGGACCGTTCCGAACGTTCGACTCGGCCGCCACATTGGAGAGCGGTTCGGACACGATGCCGATTCGTCCCGGTGCGCTCGGGAGCATTCCGCGTCGACGTGTCGGCTCGGTAGCGCGGATGTTCCCAATCTTGGTCAAGCGATGTCCGAGTCCGACGGTTCGGTGTAAATTTGGCGAGGCTATCAAGGGAACGCAGCCGATGCTGACGAAATATCGAGGTCCGGGACCAGGAGCGTGAGCCAACGGCGTTGCGGGCGGCCCGGATGCGCGCCCGCCATGACGGTACGTTTGCCGACAGTTCGGACGGCGTGTTCTCGCCGGGCCCGGAGCGGCGCCAGCCAACCTGCGAATGCGCCGTGGCTGGCATCGGGGGTGCCATGAGTACGATGAACAGCAAGATTTACGGGGCGTTGATCGACGCCGGTGCTGACGAGGTCAAGGCCCGGGAAGCCGCCAAATCTGTTGCGCAGTACGATTCCGACTCGGCGGAGATCAAAGCGGGTCTGCTGGTGCTCAAGTGGATGGTCGGCGTCATTCTCGCCTTTGTCGTCGCGCTGACCTGGCGCGCATTTCAATAGGGGACTTATATCGATTACCTGACAGAACTTACGCCGCCAGCCGTCGATCCGTTTCACGGGTCGCCGGGGTCGCTGAACGCGATCGCCCCTCGCCGTGCAGCTGCGCCAGCCCCCGACGCCGGATGTTGCGGGCCGCATTCAGGTCCGCGTGATCCGCGTGGCCGCAGGCCACGCACTCGAAACTCGACTGGCTGCGGCGCGAGGCGGCGTCCGCATGACCGCACGCGGCGCAGGTCCGGCTGGTATGGGCAGGATCCACCGCGACCAGCCGCGGCGCCTTGTAGGCGAGCATCGTGCGGAGACCGCTCCAGGTTGCGGCCGTGTAACCGTGATGCCAGACCGCGTCTGGGCTTACACCGTCGCCAGGATCCCGCGGTTCAGGCCGGCCTTCTGCCGGACGTTGCGCCCGGGCGCTGCCCTGGTGCCCTTCGCCGATGCCGTCATCGCGCGCGTGCGCAACGCCTCGACCACCACCGTGCCCCCGGCCAGCGACCGGCTCACCTGGTGCTGCCAGTCGCGGCGCCGCTGCGTGCGCGCCAACCGTCGCCGCGTGCGCTCGCGCCGTCTCGAGCCGCGGCAAGCTGCCGGGCGACGACGCTTGGCAGGAATGTACTGGATCACAACCGACAGACCTTCTCTGTACCTTGTTTTCTTAACGGTGGCCGTTAAATTAACGAGGATGATCAAGCGGCAATGCAAGCCACGCATCCGGCAATACCTGCAGGAGACGCCCGCCGTGGTACTCCTCGGTCCCCGCCAGATCGGCAAGACCACGCTGGCCCGCGAGATCGCGGCGGAGACACCGGACAGCGTCTACCTCGACCTCGAGAATCCCCGCGATGCGGCCCGTCTCTCGGATCCGGGGCAGTACCTTGATCTGCACGCCGAGCGGCTGGTGATTCTCGACGAGATCCAGCGCATGCCTGATCTCTTTCGGGTGCTCCGCGGCCAGATTGACGAGCGCCGCCGGCGCGGTCGCCGCTCCGGGCAGTTTTTTCTGCTCGGGTCGGCTTCGGATGCGCTGCTCCGGCAGTCGTCGGAGTCGCTGGCCGGGCGGGTCGTCTACGCGGAGCTACCCGGCCTCAATGCCCTGGAGGTCGGAAGCGGCCGCGATTCCCTCTGGATTCGGGGCGGCTTCCCCGACGCCTTCACGGCCCGGAGTGACACGGCCAGCGCCCGTTGGCGGCGCAACTTCATCCGCACGTACCTGGAACGCGACATCCCGCAGTTCGGGGTGCGGGTTCCGGCCGAGACCCTGCGGCGTTTCTGGACCATGCTGGCCCACTGCCAGGGCGGGCTGCTGAACGCCTCGGACCTTGCCCGCAGTCTCGGCGTCTCGGTGCCCGCGGTGACGCGCTACGTGGATCTGCTATCGGACCTGATGCTGGTGCGTCGCCTGCCGGCGTACTTCGCCAACGTCGGCAAACGCCTCGTCAAGAGCCCCAAGACCTACATTCGCGACAGCGGGGTCCTGCACTCGCTGCTGGGCCTCGGCACCTTCGACGACGTACTCTCGCATCCGGTCGCGGGAGCCAGCTGGGAAGGGTTCGCGATCGAGAACCTGGTCGCCGCCGCGCCCTTCGGAACGGACGCCTGGTTCTACCGCACGCGGGCCGGGGCGGAGATCGACCTGCTGCTGCAACTGCCGGATCGCCGGCTGTGGGCAATCGAGATCAAACGAAGCTCGGCGCCCAGGGCGGCCAAGGGGTTTGAACTCGCCGCCTCCGATCTCGGGGCGGCGGAGCGGTTCGTGGTCTATCCCGGTCGCGAACCGTTTCCTCTCTCCGAGACCACGACCGCCGTCCCGCTGACGGACCTGATGGAACGGCTCGAAGCGTTCGCCTGAACACAGGGCGGGAGGAGCATCGGCGGGCGGGTGCCGTGTCGTCGTCGCGGCCGCCGGCATCTTGCGGTTCTGCTCCGGCGTACGGGTGTCAGCGGTTCGGTCATCGGCCAGGCGGGCAGCGGCTCCGCCGGCCTCGTTGGCGGGACTCGCCGCAGGCGTGCCGGCCAGTGTCCGCGTGGGCTGGCTCGCCGAGCGCCGGACGTTGCTCGGGACGGCGACCGGCGGCGCGTTCGGGCGCATCGCCACTGATGCCATGTTCGGCGACTTCGAAACCGCGTTCCCGGCAGGTCCGTGGCGGCTGTTTGCCAACGCGGAAGTCGGAGCCGCCGCGCCGCAGGTTCACGAAGGGCTCATGACCCGAATGTCTCGGCTCACGACCAGTGCGTTCACGTTGGCGGCGAGCCGCCAGACCCGGGCTCGCGGCCTCCTCACCGTGGGGCTCTCGCAGGCACTGCGGGTGGAGGACGGTGAGGCGACGTTGTCGATTCCCGTTGGCCGGACCCCGCCGGGCGAGGTGGTGCGTGCCTCCCTGCAGGCCGATCTCAGCCCGTCAGGCCGTCAACTGGAAGTCTCGGCGCGATGGGCGCGGCAGCTGGCCGCAGGCGGCGAACTGGTGGCAGACGCGACGTGGACCCGGCAGCCCGGCCACGATGCCCGAGCGGCCCCTTCGTTCCGCTTGCTGGCGGGGTGGCGGGCGCGCTTCTGAGCGTGATGCGCGAAAGCGGCAATGGGTCGCCAGCGATGGCACCAGCCACTGAATGTGCCCTCGCCGTCTGCTGGCGAGATGACTGGGCTCTTCGGCGGGACTGGTCGCTGTGCGGTTCGACGCGATCTGCAGAAGCAGGTGTTGGCGCCTCGATGCCGGCTCGCCGGCGCGGCAGGACCTCGGCCGGCATCCAGATTGCCTGCCGGAGCATCGCGCGGAACCGGCCGTCTTCGGCAAGCCAGAGACTGACGGTGTTGCGCAGCGTGTCGATGCGAGTCGGGAAGTTCGCCGTGTCCCGGCGCTGGCAGGGGCAGTGAGCAGGCCTTCGGAGCTCGCACGAGATCCCCTGATGGCGCGCGGGCGCCGCCCGGCCTGCTGTTGATCAGCTATCTCCGTTCGAGCGTCACCATGTCCCATGCGCTCGGCGCTCCGAGGCGCAGCGGCAGAAAGCTGGTTCCCACGCCCGACGTCACGTAGAGCGTTCTGTCGGCATCCCGGTAAAGGCCGCAGGTCGCAGCGCGCGGCGCGGAGGTGGGCACCCACAAGGCGCCCACGAAGGGCAGCCGAATTTGCCCGCAGTGAGTGTGGCCGGCGAACACGACGCCCTCCGATGCCCGGACGAACGCTCCGGCCGGATCGTGCGTGAGTGTGATCTTGACGCTGGTCGAGCAGGCTTCCGGCCAATCCACCCAGCGCAACCGGCCCGTGTAGTAGTCGCCCAGCCCCCGCACGCAGATCTGACCGCCACCGACCGCCACGGTCGCGACGGCGTTCTCCAGGGCGACGACGCCGGCCCGCCGGAAGGCCTCCAGCCATTCCTGCCGGCCGGTCCGGGTTTCATAGTTGCCCAGTACGACGTAAGTGGGCGCGTGCAGCGAAACGTCCTTGATCATCGAAACGGTCGACTGTCGCAGGTGCTCGATCCCCTCTCTGATGTCAGACGTGTAGTCGCCGACAAACAGGATGAGGTCGGGATGCTCGGCAACAACCGAATGCAACACGCGGCGCAGATCCCCGAGGTCCGTGACGCCGTGACCCACATGGAGATCGCCCAGTACCGCTACGCGCAGGGGTAATCCATTGGCCGAATCCGCCACGGCAATGGGAATATCGACGCGGTGAACGGCCACCTGCAGTTCAAGCCACAGACGCGCCGCCAATGCCCCTGCCAGCACCACCGCCAATCCGAAGAGACCAATGCGCAGCAGCGGCCAAGTACGCTGCATCTCGATGCCTCGCGCCTCCGCGACCGAACGCCCCGCCCCAGCTCCATTCTAGGAACCTGTCTGCGGACACCACCTTCGCCGCCAGAGATGCCCTTGCTCGGTCGCCTTCTCTCGCCATTTCCTGGTGCAGCACCTCGCAACCTCATGCCGAGGCGATCAGGTCTCTTCGATCGCTGGCAATCTGTCTGGCGCCAATCGTCAGCGCTTGCGGGCGACCGTACGCGACTGAACCCGGAACCGCCTTGCGTCTTTCATCGTCATCCACGTAAACCAGTTCCACACGGTCCTTGCTGACTTCGTCCAACTCTCCGGTCCGGACTCCATAGAGGGCCGTTGCCTGGATACGCAGCCCTTCCGTTGACCTGCCCAGTTCGGTGGCATCTTCGAACGGCTGGACGGACATGAACCGTACTTCGACTTCTCGCGTCTTCTCCGTAGCAAACGCCTCGTAGCTGACCTGGGGTGGTCCCTTGGCCTCGAATCCCATCGCTTCCGCAGTCTGCTTGATGGCGTTGCCCTGCGTTTGGACGAACTTCGACAACACTTCGAGGTCTATCTCGAAATCCGCGCAAACGTCTCCGAGAAGTGTATTGAGGTCCCCTTGCGCAACGAGCGTATGCGTTGTTGCGCTTTCAGCGTCTTCATCTACCGTCCCCGGCCGCCTCGCCTAATCGACAGCACGCGCCAGTTGAGGTTGTCCCGGACGCTCCGCTCCGGGGCGCCCCGCTTCAGGCCGGGTCGAGAATTTCCCGCGTTGCGGCTTTCTCAACGAATGCGGAGCGGGTCATACCGCGCATGCGGGCAGCCTCGTCGAGCGTGTCGAGGAACCCCTTTTCCAGGCTCAGGTTCACCCGCACGACCCGTTTCCGGTCCCGAACATAGGGAATCATCATGAGAACGGCGCCTTCCGCGATGTCGTCGGCAACCTCTTCGCGCACGGGTTCCAGGCCCTGCGGAGGCACGGGCTCGGTGTCTTCAAAGAACAGGCTCAACGCCTCGATCGCGTTGGGGACGATCTCCTCGAACGTGTCTGCCGCCGAAAAGCACCCGGGCACCTCAGGAAACCGAATCCCGTAGGCACTGTCGGGATCCTTGTCGATGACGGCGACGTAGTGCATGCCTGCCTCCTCAGATCCAGCCGACCCGCCGTGCGATGCTCCGGGCGGTACCGCGTGGGAGGTCCTTCTTCGGGTGGGGCACGACCACGGTGATCGTGCCCTTCCTGAATTTGTGGTGCGACCCTCTGACGCTCACCAGCTCGAAGCCCTCCGCCTTGAGACGCCTGACGATGTCCCGGCTGTTGCGAAGCATGCGCAATTATATACACATGATCGACGCGGAGCACCACCTGCAAGTGGCGGGATCCTGGCCATTGACGGGGAGATGAGGATCCTACCTGGAGTCCGGACTGGGCCGAGTAGGAAGGTGGTGGATGCGGTGTTCCCGGCCCGGCGGTGGGCGCCCGCTGGCCACATCTCCGGCGCCACTGCCGGATCGTCGCTGGCGATCCCCCACGTGTTGCCGCGCCTGGCCGCCCGCTTCACGATCAATCCGTCGGCCGTCCGCATCACGTAGATTCCGCGCTTGCGCCGATCTCGCCGGGTCCGCGTGAACAAGATGTAGCTGGCGCAGGCGCGGCGGTACGCCGACGTCAAGGATTACCTTCACGTCCGGGTGCCAGGAGGGGGAAGCGCAGTCGGGATGACCGGCGGCGGCGCAGACGGCCGCCGCTCCGGCACGCAGGACGGCGGTGGCCGCCCGGCGATCGACCTGAAACTCGCTCAGGAACTCGTCCAGGGGGACGAGCGACGAAACGCCGGAGAGCTCCGCTGGTGGCGAGGTCGCGGTGCACGAGGACGCCGGGGGCGAGGTGCGGGTGGATGTGCGCCTCGACCGGGAAACGGTCTGGCTGATCCAGCGGCAGATGGCGGAGGTGTTCGACAGCACGTCCGAGAACGTCGGCCTCCATCTGAGGAACGTCTATTCGAGCGGGGAGTTGGAGGCGGAGGCAACTGCCGAGGATTTCTCGGTAGTTCAGGCCGAAGGGAGGCGCAGGGTTCGGCGCCGGCTGAAGCACTACAATCTCGACGCCATCGACCGTCGGCCGGCGTGTCGTTCAGGGCTGGCAAGCCGCTCAAGGACGCGCTGAACTGACTCGGGACGGACGACGCGCCGCTCGCCGGAGCGCGGGTGGGGGCGGTTAGGTCCGACGCAAGCGGCAAACGGCGTAGACGATCCAGGCTGGCAGGCTGAGCACGGCGGTATAGCCGGCGATGCCGACGGGGCCGAGCAGACCGCCGGCGAGCGCGCCCAGCACGCTGAGCGGCCCCAGAACGGCGAAAACCGTCCAGGCCGTCCGTCTCCACCCCGCGCTGCGCAACGCCAGCCAGGCGAGCGCCAGCGGCAGACCGCAAGGGGCGGTGACGGCAAGCAGCAGCCAACTGTCCGTCTCCGACGGCAGTCCGAAGCCCCGGACCAGCGTCAGGGCGACGATCCCGGCCGGCAGCCACAACAGGGAGGCGGCGGCGAAGCCGAGCAGTCTTCCGTATGTCGGCGGCATCATGGCTGTTTCCGGGCGGGGATGGGGCGCAAGAGAGACATGCTGACCATGCCGCGCTGCCGTGCAATATCCGGCCCGCCGCGACTCGATCAACGTCCGCGCCGGTGGGCCTCGTCTCCGGCGCCACCGCCGGGTTGTCGCTGGCGATCACCCATGTGTTGCCGCGCCTGGCCGCCCGCTTCACGATCAACCTGCCGTTCGTCCGCACCACGTAGTTCCTTGGGGTGGAAGGCTCGCGAGGCCCGGCGGCTGCGTCGATCAGGAAGCACGGGTTGGGTCGGCGAAATCCGGCGGGCGCATGTGTCGCCGCCCGTAACTGCAGCTGTGGCGCGTGGGTGCCCCCTAAGCCGACGCCCGCGGCCGGTCGCCGGAATCCAGCGACGGCAACCGGGCGATCGCCGCCCCGTGCTTCTGCTCTGCCCGGCGCAGCTCGTAGAGCTTCTGGAGGTTGAGCCAGAATTCGCCCGACGTCCCGAAGAAGCGGCCCAGGCGCAATGCCGTGTCTCCGGTGACGGCGCGGCGCCCGTTGAGGATCTCGGTGATGCGGTGCACGGGAACCTCGATCCGCCGCGCTAGCTCGGCCGCGCTCATTCCGAGCGCGTCGAGGTCCTCGCGCAGGGTCTCGCCGGGGTGGATGGGTTCGCGCGCCATGACGTGTCTCCTCACCGATGGTCGTCGACGATTTCCACCTTGTCCGGGCCGGGGCTCCTCTCCGGCCAGACCAAACAGATCCGCCACTGGTCGTTGATCCGGATGCTCCACTGTCCCCTGCGGCGGCCGTTCAGGGATTCGAGCCGGTTGCCGGGGCGCGACAGGTCGCGCCGGCGGGTCGCCGGGTCGTACGCCCTGGAAGAGAAGGGGTCGGACGTCAATCTCGCGGCCTATCTTCTCGACGACGCGTGGCAAGACCGATTCGCGGCGGCCGCGGTGATATCGAGCGACACCGATCTCGTGACTCCGATCCGGATGGTGGTCTCGGCGCGGAAGAAACCCGTTTTCACCGTCTGCCCCGGCCCTTGGCCGCTCGCCCCCGGGTTGCGGGAGGCCGCCAGCTACGTACGGCACGTCCAGCGCGCGCGCCGCCGCGCCGCGCAGTTCCCGAGTTGCGCCGCAGTAGACAAGCTACGATGCCTGTCGTGTGTGTTCATTGGAAATGTTCGTGTTTTTGTTCGTGGTAGGCTTCTGGAATCGCGCTATCCTCGCGCCAGCGGGCCCGGCAATCATCGGTCGGCTCGCTGCAGTCCACGCTTGGGGGCCGGCCGTCTGTGCCGCCTGCAAGGCCGATCAGGAGCTTCAAACCGTCACGGCCGGAGCCCACGTCATGCGCGACCCGATCCTGCGAATCAAGGACGTGATGCAGATCACCACGCTCTCCCGTACCACACTGTACCGCCTCATGGGGCGCGGGGATTTCCCGCAGCCGCTGAAGCTCGGGCCGAATGCCCGCGGATGGCGCCGATCAGAGGTCGAGGCCTGGGTCGAGAATCGCGACCGCAGTGACATCGGCGCCAGCGCCTCGACTCCGGTCAAATCAGTCGACTGATCTGCACTGGGCTACCGGGGCCCCGCGTGGTCGCGGCGGCGGAGAGGGACTCTTCACCCGCCATCAAGTATCGGACGCGCCACGCCGCTACATCTGCGCCATCATGCCTTGGTGAACACTGGTGCCGCCGCCGAATCGGCGCACTCGGCTACTCGCGCGAGACCCGAAGGTACCGGGTGGCGTCGCCCTGACTGGGATCCCGCCGATCTCCTGTTGGCCGAGGCCGTAGAAGTCCGCTCGAGATCACTGTGCTCGGGCGTGTCGTCCTAGGCCGCTTGAACATTGCCACATGGATTGGTGACAGGCGACCACTGCATAGCTTCCACCACGTGCCCGAAGGTTAGATCCACCTTCGTGGCCTCAAATTCGACGGTAGCCGCAAGATCCCCGGTCACAGGGTGACGAAATTCCATGTCCACACCGGTCATGCAACCTTCCCACATGGCAGGGCTTTCGTCTGATCGGCTGCTAATCAGCTCGCCGGTCGAGGCGTGTCAGGTAATCGACCGCGATCCCGCCTTGGCCCGGCTCCGAAACCTCTCGCGCTGGCACCGACCTCCAACGGAACGTTGGATCTACCAGGTGTCGATTCGGAAGGTCGACTCGTGGTGTTTGAATTGAAGCGGGGGACCTTGACGCGGGAAGCTGTGGTGCCGGCGATCGATAACGCCTCTTGGCTCGACTCGCTGGACTGTTTCATTCTCGGAACTTGCATTGTCGAACATTCGGGCCGGCGGGGAATCGACAAAATTGAGAACTTCGAGACATGGTACGATGACCCCGACAATGTCGAGGGCACGATCAGCCGGATCGGCGATGCAGCGACCAGCCAGTTTTCCGTGCTGCCGCGCCTCAACGATTCCAGCACATTCACCACGGTTGCCCAGCGCATCTAGATGCCGGTCGATATCGAGCGCGGAGACAGCCGGTTGCAGCCCGGAATGATGGTGGAGATCTACGTGGACGACGGTACCGCCGAGGGTTTCTGGTCGTGGCTGCTGTAACCGCGGCCAGCTCGCCGCCAAGTTCTCCCCACAAGGGCTGGACCCTTCTAGCCGTGTTGCTGGCAACGATCTCGATGGTCATGTCCTCAACGATGGGGAATGTGATCATCCCCGACGTCATGGGAACATTCGGGATCGGCCAGGACCACGCGCACTGGATCACCACGGGATTCCTGTCGGCCATGGGCGCCGGCATGTTGCTGAACGCCTCGCTGATGACCCGGTTCGGGCCGCGCACCGTATTGATGGGCGGGCTCGCCGTCTTCGCAGTGGCGGCGATCGCCGGCCAGTACGCCCCCACGTTCGCCGGGGTGGTCGTGGCCCGGATCGCACAGGGTTTGTGTGCCGGTCTGGTGCAGCCGCTTGGGCTGAGTGTCGTGTATCTGGCCTTCGCACCGGAGGAGCGCACCAAGGCCATGGGATGGTATGGCATGGGCATCGTGTTCGGGCCGGCAGTCGGTCCGCTGATCGGTGGCTTCATCGTCGATGAAGCGCATTGGCGGATGGTCCTCGCCGCCCCGATCCCGATGATGTTCGTCGCCGCTTGCCTGGCCACGCGCTTCGTTCCCGGTCGTGACGCCAATGCCGTCAAGGCACCGTTCAACATCGTGAGTTTCGTGCTCGTCATCGCGTCCGTCATGCTGTTTCTTAACGGCATCAGCGCCGGCCAGAGCGACGGCTGGACGACCGACCAAGTGTTCTTCCTGTTGTTCGGATCCGCCAGCGCGATGATCGCCTTCGTGCTGAGGGAACTGGCCAGTCCGGCGCCGCTCCTGCAGCCGAAGCTGTTCACGTACCCGGCGTATGTGGCGACCGCGATCGTGGCCTTCATGTTCGGCGCTGCGCTGTTCGGCACGATCTACATCGTCCCGGTCATGGTCCAGACGGTGCAGGGTTTCTCCGCCCTGGATGCGGGCCTTGTCCTGCTGCCGGGCGGAATCCTCATGATGCTGGCCCCGCCCGTTGCGGGGCGACTTGCCGGTAACCTGCCGGCCTCCGTCACCATCGCGGCCGGCTTCCTGATCCTGGCCGGTTCCTGCTGGCTGCTTGCCGGGGCCGGCATTCTGACCACGTTCTGGGTCATGGCTGCCCTGATCGCTTTTGGCCGGATCGGCCTCAGCCTCATTCTCCCGGCGCAGAACCTTGCCACCATGCAAGCGGTGCCGCGTGAACTGGCCACCTATGCCTCGGGCACCATGAATTTCATTCGAATTGTCGGGGGTGCAGTCGGGGTCAACGTGCTGGCGATCTTCCTGGATTCGCGGATCGCCGGGCACGGGAGCGAATTGCTGGTCAGCCAGACGGCGGACAATTTCGTCTCCTCCGACCTCCGCGCCACGCTGGCCGAGTTCCTGGCGGAAACCGGTCTTCCGGCCGAAGAACGCTCAAGCATTGCCATGGGGTATCTGCGGGATGTCCTGTCCCTGAAGGCGCATGAACTCGCCTTCCAGGACGGCCATATTGTCCTGACACTGTTTTTCCTCGTGGGCGCGGGTGCGACGGTGGTGCTGCTGAGACGGTCGTGAGGCGCCGTCTGCCCGCACCGCGCTTGGCGACGGAACCAACGCTGCCTGCTCCAGCACGACGGGTCGGCACGCAGCCGGGCAGCCCGCGACCACACCCATGCCGGCCGGCGCCTTGGGGGAAGGCGGGCGCCGCGCGGCAACGCGTTGACCCGAAGCCGCCGGGAACCGGAGAGACCGTTCCGCGGCAGGCCGTGCCAATCGGGCGCACACGTCGCCAGACGCGGGATCCGCGTTGCCGACAGCCACGCTGACGCCATTCATCGTCAGGTTTGACGGCCGGGCACGGCTGGCCGCCCGCCGGCGTCCGGACCGGAGGCGATGGCGGCGGGCAGCCAGGGGACGCAGCCCGATGCGGTCGGGCTCCATGAAGCTGTCCGGAAACGTCCGAGGAAGCCAGTCAGGATAACGTTCTCCGGGCCTCGTCATCTGGCGGCACACGGCAAGGGGCGCCTGTGGCTGCCCGGGCTGGTTGCGTTCAAGTCAGTCGCAGATTGATGGTTTCAGCGGGGTATCGAGCAACCCCCCGGCGTCTTCTGACGGGAGGCGTGGTTGCGATAGCCTGTCGTTATTGAGCCACAATCAATCCATACAAAAGAAGCGCTTGTGTGACCGGCGAGCGATCAAGTACAAACTGGGAATAGGCCCGAAGTCCGGTCCCGGGCGGCGGCGCCAGCCCGCGCCGCGAAGAGTTCCGGTGGTCATGAAAAGCCAGCGTCCCCGTCCCCGATCCACCGCGCTGGAGGTCCAGTCGGACCGGGAAGCGCACGAGCGTTCCGACGGCAGGGCGTCGATTGCAGTAGTGGGCATGGCCTGCCGCTTCCCCGGTGCCGACGACCTCGCCGCGTTCTGGCGGCTGCTCGAGGCCGGCGGCAACACGGTTACGCACGGCTCCCCGGGTCCGGGAGACGGGCGCGTGAACCAGATGTTCCCGGACGAGACTCCGGTGCATCCGGCCAGCCGGTACGGCTCGTTCCTCCGCGGGATCGACCAGTTCGACTCCGAGTTCTTCAGGATCTCGCCGCTCGAGGCCGAGTCGCTCGACCCGCAGCAGCGCCTGCTGCTCGAGGTCAGCTGGGAGGCCTTGGAGGACGCCGGAATCGCGCCGGAGCGGCTCGAGGGGAGCCGCACCGGGGTGTATGCGGGCATCGGCAGCTACGAGTACCAGGAACTGGTGCGGGGGGCGAGTGAGCCCGTCGGCGAGGACGCGACGCTCTACCTGCTGACCGGCAACCGCTTCAGCACGGCGAGCGGCCGCGTGTCGTTCGTGCTCGGCTTCGAAGGACCGTCGGTGGCGGTCGACACGGCCTGCTCCTCGTCGCTGGTGGCGGTGCACCAGGCGATGGCGGGCCTGGAGCGCGGTGAGGCGGATCTCGCCATCGCAGGCGGCGTGTGCGTGATCCTCTCGCCGCTGACCACCGAGGGGATGGCCAATGCCGGGATGCTGTCGCCGACGGGACAATGCTGGACGTTCGACGAGCGGGCCGACGGCTTCGTGCGGAGCGAGGGCTGCGGGCTGCTGGTACTGAAGCGGCTCGATGAGGCGGAGGCTGCGGGCGACCGGATCTGGGGGGTGATCCGCGGCTCGGCGATCAACCAGGACGGATCGCGTCCGGGGCTGTCGGTGCCCATGCGGCGCACGCAGGAGCGCGTCATCGAGGATGCGCTGGCGCGCGCGGCCGTCGCGCCGTCGCAGGTCGACTATCTCGAGGCGCACGGGACGGGAACGAAGCTGGGCGATCCCGTCGAAATCGCGGCCGCCGCGTCCGTCTACGGTCGGGGCCGCGACGGCGAGCGTCCCCTGCTCGTGGGATCGGTCAAGACCAATATCGGCCACCTGGCTGCCGCCGCGGGCGCTGCGGGCCTGATCAAGGTGCTGCTGGCGATGCGCCGCGGCGTCATCCCGAAGCACCTCAACCTCAGCAATCCCAATCCGAATATCGAGTGGGGACAGTTGCCCGTGCGGGTCACGACGGCGCCGACCGAGTGGCCCGTTTCCGGTGATCGTCCGGCGCTGGCCGGGGTGAGCTCGTTCGGCTTCTCCGGCACCAACTCGCACGTGATCCTGGAAGGCTACAGGGCGGCGGACGGTGCCCACGCGACGGGTGTGCGGGACTGGCCGGTGGGGACGGCGCACGCGGTGCCGCCGGCGTTCCCCGGGGCGGTGGCGGACGCTGCATCGGCGGGCGAGGCACCCCGGGCGCGCGGGCTTCGGATCCTGCCGCTGTCTGGCAAGTCCCGTGAAGCGCTGCAGGACCTTGCCGGGCGGTACCGGTCGTGGCTCGACGATGCGTTCGCGCCGGATGCACAGGGGGATGGTCCCGAGACGCTCGCCGACATGGCCTGGACGGCGTCTGTCGGGCGCAGTCACTTCACCCATCGTGCCGCCGTCGTGTTCAGCGATCTCGCATCGCTGCGCGAGGGCCTGGATTCGGTCGTCGCCGGCGAGGCCGGGGCGGCCCCGAGGGCGACGTCGAAGATCGCCTTTGCCTACACCGGCCAGGCGAGCCAGTGGGTGGGGATGGGGCGCGACCTCTACGAGAGCGAGCCGGTCGTGCGGGCGGTGCTGCAGCACTGCGACGCGGTCATCCGGGAGGAGCGCGGCGCCTCCCTGCTCGACGTGATGTTCGGGCTGCCCGGAGCGGCGGGAGACCTCGACGATCCGCAGTGGAAGCAGCCCGCGATCTATGCGCTGGAATGCGCGCTGACCGCGCTGTGGTCGAGCATCGGGATCCGGCCCGAGGTCGTGCTGGGGCACAGCCTGGGAGAAATCGCGGCGGCGCAGGCCGCCGGCGTGCTGAGCCTCGAGGACGGGCTCCGCTTCGCGGCCGCACGGGGCGCCCTGATCGGGGCGTTGCCGGGCAAGGGCGCGATGGCGGCGGTGTTCGCGCCGGCCGCGCGCATCGCGGCGGCGGTCGCCGACTACAACGACAACCTGAGGTTCGCGCCGGCCCCGCGGATCGCCGTGGCGCTCGACGAGGACCGCGCATCGGGCGTTGCGAAGATCGGCCTGTGCATCGCGGCGGACAACGGCACGCACCAGGTGATCAGCGGCCCGGCGGCGGACGTCGAGGCGATGGTCGCTGATCTGGAAGCGCAGGACGTGCAGGTGGCGCGCCTGCGACGGAGCCCCGCCTATCACAGCGCGATGGTGGAGCCGGCGCTGGACGACCTCGAGGCGGCCCTGCAGAAGCTCACCTTCGCACCGCCGTCGTTGCCGTTCGTGAGCAATCTCACCGGCGCGGTGGTGGCGCCGGACGAGCGGCTCGACGCGGCGTACTGGCGGCGTCAGGCGCGCGAGGTCGTGGCGTTTCGGGCCTGTGTCGCATCCATCGCGGAACTCGGTGTGGACGCGGTCGTGGAGGTCGGGCCGCACGCGGTGCTGGGTCCCATGGCGTCGGCGATCTGGCCGGCGCCGGAAGGCGGCGGTGCCGCGGCGCCGTTCACGGTGGCAAGCCT
This sequence comes from Alphaproteobacteria bacterium, assembly GCA_965116745.1. Lineage (GTDB taxonomy): Bacteria > Pseudomonadota > Alphaproteobacteria > TMED109 > TMED109 > VXPW01. Next base: position 416,513 of record OZ220701.1, read on the forward strand.
GCGGCGGCCATCCGACACGACGCCGGCGCCGGCCGGCGGAGAGGCCTTCGCGCACGGCGTCGCCGCCGCGTACGAGGCCGGGCTGCCACTCCGGCTCGATGGGCTGTTTGCCGGCGAGGCGCGGCGTCGGATTGCGCTCCCGGCCTACCCGTTCCAGCGCCGCCGGCACTGGATCGGCGCACCGAAGCGGCGCCGGTCCGACGCCGGGCATGCGCTCCTCGGGGTGCGGCACGACTCGCCCCACGGCAACGTGGTGTTTGCCTCCGAGGTCGGTGCGACGGACCCCGCGTGGCTGAACGATCACCGGGTGTTCGACCGGGTGGTGGTGCCGGGCGCCATGTTCGGCGCGATGGCGGCGGGGGTGCTCTGGAGCGAGGACGCCCGCGCGGTCACCCTGGAGGACTGCCAGCTGCACAGCCCGATGATCCTTCGCGACGGGCACGCGGAAGGAGACGCGCCGCCGCATGAAGCGGCCCGGACGCTGCAGCTGCTGTGCGACGGTCCGGAGACGGAGCCCTCGCGGCGCTTCGAGGCGTTCAGCAAGGGCGGCGGCGACGACTGGACGCTGCACATGGACGGCCGGATGCTGCCGGACGTGCCCCCAGACGCGGCTCCGGCACGGGCGGACCTCGATGCCGTGCGCCTCGGCCTGACGCAGGGCGACGTCGCCACGCTCTACCGCAACAAGATCAGCACCAAGGTGGTGCTGGGCCCGGCGTTCCGACCGCTGCAGACGATTCATTTCGGCCCCGGCGAGGCGATCGGTGACGTCGTGCTGCCGGATGACCTGCGGCAAAGCGGCATGGACATGCATCCGATCCTCCTCGACGGATGTTTCCAGGTCCTGATGGCAGCGCGCGACCAGGCCAGGCGTGCCGGCAAGTCGACCTACATGCCGTTCGGCTGGGAACGGTTGTGGCTGCTCGGACCGCCCCCGCCGCACGTCGTGTGCCACGTGCGCATGCGCGGTAGCGCCGGCGGCGTCGAGGCGATCTGGGACGATTCGGCAGAAGTGCTGAAGGCCGACCTCTGGATCTACCTGCCGGACGGGGAGCCCATCGGCGGCGTGGAAGGGTTCGCGATGAAGCGGGCAACGCGCTCGGCCATGCTCGCCGCGGTGACCGAGGTCAGCGACCTGCTCTACGAGGTCGCCTGGCGGGAGCGGGCGCCGGCAGCGGGGCCCGAGCCCGCGCGCCTGCCGGCCGGTTCGGCGGCCGGGGCGGCGCGAACCGCGCCGTTCGCCGACTACCTTCAGGCGGAGGGCGTGCCGCCGGCGGAACGGGCCGGGCTGCTCACGGACCTGGACCGCCTGTCGCGTGCCTACGCGGTCGCAGCGTTCCGGCGACTCGATTGCCGGTGGCGCGCGGGGGCCGCGGTCGAACCGCAGGCGCTGGCGGACGCGCTCGGCGTCGGCGCCGGCCATCGGCGCCTGTTCGCCCGCCTGATCGCGATGCTCGGCGAAGCCGGCGTGCTCGCGCCCGGCCCCGACGGCGGGTTCACCGTCGCGCTCGGACCCGACGAGCCGATGCCGGACGGCGCGCTCGGCGATCCGCAGCAGCTGGCGGCCGATCTGGAGGCGCGGCATCCGCACGGCCGCAACGAGATCGGGCTGCTGCGCCGGTGCGGTGCGGCGCTCGCCGACGTCCTGCAGGGGAGCGCCGATCCGCTGACGTTGCTGTTCGGCAGCGGCGAGCCGTCGGCGGCCGACATCTACCGCCATGCGTCCGCGGCGCGCGCCGGCCACCGGCTGCTCTCGGACGCGCTCGTGGCACTCTGCGAAGGGCTGCCGGAGGGCAAGGCGCTCCGGGTGCTCGAGGTGGGCGCCGGCACGGGGTCCGCGACCGAGGCGGTGCTCCCCGTACTTCCGGACGGGCGCTTCGAGTACCTCTTCACGGACATTTCCGCGGGCTTCTTCGCGCCGGCCGAGGCGCAGTTCGGCGGCCCGGAGTCGTCGTTCGACTACCGGGTCCTCGACATCGAAACCGACCCGTCGACGCAGGGGTTCGACCGGCACGGCTACGACCTGGTCATCGCCTCCAACGTCCTGCACGCCACGCGGGATCTGGGCGAGACGCTTGCGCACTGCCGCTCGCTGCTCGCCCCGGGCGGGCGGCTCGTCGTGCTCGAGCTCATGCGCGCCTGGCACTGGCAGGATCTCACCTTCGGGCTGCTCGAAGGGTGGTGGCGCTTTGCCGATCCCTACCGGCCCGCGAGCGCGATCGTCGGCCCGGCCGTGTGGCGGCGGGCCCTTGACGACGCCGGCTTCAGCGACGTCGCGGTCCTCGGCGTCGAGGAGGACCGCGCCGCCGCGCTGCTCGACCGCGGCCTCGTCGTGGCGCAGGCACCGGCCGAGGCGGCGCCATCGCCCGGCGTCTGGGTGATCGTCCGCGACCGCGGCGGGGCCGGCGAGGCGCTCGCCGGCGAGCTGGCGGCGAGGAACCAGGCCGTGGTGGTCGCGGGCGAGGGCGCCGCCGAGCCGGCCGCGGCGCCGGGTCTCCGGGAGGTGGTGCAGACGTCCCTGCCGCCGCAGTGCCGGGATTCGTGGCGATCGCTGTTCGAGGGCCTGGCCGCGGCGCCGGCGCTGCAGGGGATCGTGCATCTCGCGTCGCTCGACGGCCATGGCCGACGGGCGACGACGGGCGAGATCGCCGGGGACCTCGAGCACGCGCAGGCAAGCGCGCTCGCGCTCGTGCAGGGGGCGATGGATGCGGGCGTCACACCCGACAAGGGCCTGTGGCTCGTCACGCGCGGTGCCCAGGTCCTTGACCGCGAACGGGACGGGACGCCGGCCGGGGCGACGCTCTGGGGGTTCGGCAAGGTGCTGGTCCGTGAAGTGCCGCACCTCGTTCCACGGATGATCGATCTCGATCCGGAAGGCCCGGTGGACGGCTCCGTTCTCGCCGGTGAGCTGCTGTGGCCCGACCGCGAGAACCACATCGTCTGGCGGGGCGGCCGACGGCATGTGGCGCGCCTGGTCCGTGCCGGCGCCGCGGCGTTGCGGACGCCGTTCCCGGTCGACCGCGGGTGGCGGCTCGAGCCCGGTGCGCAAGGCACGCTCGACTCGCTGCACGCGGCGCCGGTCCCGGCGCCGTCCCTGCGGCCGGGCGAGGTCCGGATCGCCGTCGAGGTGGCCGGTCTCAACTTCCGGGACGTGCTGCGCGCGATGGGCGCGCTCGAGACCGGCGAGCTCGGCCGCGAATTGTGCGGCCGGGTCGTCGCCACCGGGGCGGACGTCCCACACGTCGCGGTCGGCGACCGGGTCGTCGGCATGGCGTTCGGCGCGTTCGCGTCCGAGGTGGTGACCCGGGCCGAGCTGGTGGTGCCGGCGCCCGAGGGGATTCCGTCCGTCGCCCTCGCCGGCGTGTCCACCGCATTCATGTCAGCCACCCTGTCGTTCGAACTCGCCGGGCTCGCCGCCGGCGAGCGCGTGCTGATCCACGCCGGGGCCGGCGGCGTGGGACTCGCGGCCATCCAGCTGGCGCGGGCGGCTGGCGCGCGGGTGTTCGCGACGGCCAGCGCGCCGAAGCAGGACTTCCTCCGCTCGCTCGGCGTGGCGGCGGTGTACGACAGCCGCACCGCGGCATTCGGCGAGGCGGTCCTCGAAGCCACCGACGGCGCCGGGGTGGACGTCGTGCTGAACAGCCTGACCGGCGCGGGATTCATCGAGGCCAGCCTGTCATGCCTCGCGCCGGGCGGTCGGTTCGTGGAGCTGGGCGCGCGCGATATCTGGAGCGCCGAGGCAATGGCGGCGGCGCGCCCGGACGTCGGGTACTTCGTGTTGCGTCTGGACGAGATCAAGGAACGCGACCCCGCCCGTGCCGGTTCGGCGCTGGCGGGCGTCATGCAGCGTCTCGAAGCGGGCGAACTCACGCCGCTCCCGCACCTGCGCTGGCCCATGGCTGAAGTCTCCGCGGCGATGACGTTCATGCGCTCGGCCCGGCACATCGGCAAGATCGTGCTGACGCAGCCCCCGTTCGCGCAGGGGCGCCTGCGGGGTGACGGCACCTACCTCGTGACCGGCGGGTTCGGGGGCATCGGCTGCGCGCTGGCCGGCTGGCTGGCCGATCACGGCGCGGGCACGATCGTGCTCAATGGACGCCGGCCCCCGGATGCGGCCGCGCAGGAGACGATCCGGGCGCTGGAATCACGCGGCGTCACCGTGCGCAGCGAAATCGCCGACGTGACGGAAGCCGCGGAAGTCGACGCGATGCTCGGCCGGATCGACGCCGAGCTGCCGCCCCTCGCCGGCGTCGTCCACAGCGTGGGCGTGCTGGCCGACGCCTCGCTGGTCAACCAGACCTGGGAGACCTTCGGGACGGTGGTCTGGCCGAAAGTACTCGGCGCGTGGAATCTGCACCGGGCGACCGACGACCGCGACCTTGACCTCTTTGTCCTGTTCTCGAGCGCTGCCGGGGTCATGGGCAACCCCGGGCAGTCGAATCATGCCGCGGCGAACGCGTTTCTCGACGCGCTGGCCGCCCACCGGCGCGCCCTCGGCCTGCCCGGCCAGGCCATCGCATGGGGGGCCTGGTCGGAACTCGGCGAGGCCGAGGAGCACCGCGAGCGGATCGCGGGGCATCTGTCGGCCCGGGGCATCCGCTGGATGACGCCGCGGCAGGGGCTGCAGGTCTTCGAGCGGCTGGTGCGCGAGGATGTGGAGAGCGCGGTGGTGATGGCGGCGGACTGGCCGGTGTACGCGGAGGCGCTGCCCTCTCCCTCGCCGCTGCTCGAGGAGCTCATCTCCCTCGGCCCGCGGGAGACGGCACCCGCACCCGAGATTCCATCAGGGCAGGATGTCCTCCTGGCACGCCTGCGGGGGGCTGCCGCATCCGAGCGCGAGGGGTTGCTGTGCGCCTTCGTGCTGGACGAGCTGCAGTCGATCATGCGGCTTCCCGCGCGGCCGGCGCCGGAGGCTCGGTTCTTCGACCTCGGCATGGACTCCCTGATGGCGGTCGAATTGCGGAACCGGCTGAACCGGGCATTCGCCGGCGCCTACGTGGCTTCCAACACGCTGGTGTTCGACTATCCCGATGCTGGCACCCTTGCCCGATTCCTCATCGGCGAGCTCGCCGGGGCCATCGATGAAGCGAGCGAACCCGAGCCGGTGCGGGCTGCCGCCAGGCCGGTTGTGCAGGCGAGGCCGGGCCGCAGTTCGGACAGCGACGAGGCGATCGCGATCGTCGGCATGGCCTGCCGGTACCCGGGCGCGCCGGACCTCGCCGCGTACTGGGAGCGGCTGGCGAGCGGCGCCGACCTGGTCACGGACGGGCGCCCGGATTTCGAATCGTGGAGCCATGGCGTCGGCGATCCCGGGGCGGATCACGCGGCACTGCGGCGCGGTGGGTTCGTCGCGGGACTCGACTGCTTCGACGCGGACTTCTTCGGTGTCCGGCCGATCGAGGCCGAGGCGATGGATCCGCAGCACCGGATGCTGCTGGAGACGAGCTGGCACGCGTTCGAAGATGCCGGCATCGACGCCGCCCGGCTAAAGGGCGCGCGCGCCGGCGTGTACGTAGGCCTGGGGCCGGGCGAGTACCGCGAGCTGATGAGCGCGGGCGGCCGCCACGGCGGCTATTACGGCACGATGGGCAGCATTGCCGTGGGCCGGATCGCCTACACGCTCGGACTGGTCGGCCCCGCGATCCCCCTGGAGCTGAACTGCGCCTCGTCGCTGGTCGCCGTCCACGAGGCCGTCACGGCGCTGCAGCGCGGCGAGGTGGAGATGGCGCTTGCCGCCGGCGTCAACGTCGTGCTGTCGCCCGGGGTCGGGAACTTCCTGATTGAACACGGCATGCTCTCCGCGGCCGGTCGCTGCGCGTCGTTCGACGCGTCTGCGGATGGGTACGTGCGCGGCGAGGGATGTGGCGTCGTCATCCTCAAGCGTCACGCGGACGCGCAGGCCGACGGCGACCGGATCTGGGGGTTGATCCGGGGCTCGGCCGTCAATCACAGCGGCACGGGCGCCGGGCTGACGGTGCCGAACGGATCGGCCCAGCAGCAGGTCATGGCCGACGCGCTGGCCCGGGCGGGCATTGTGCCGTCGGATGTGGACTACGTGGAGGCGAACGGGGTCGGCTCGGCGCTAGGCGACCCCATCGAGGTGGAGGCCACGGCCGCGGTGTACGGCGACGGACGGGAGGAAGAGCGCCCGCTACTCGTCGGTTCGGTGAAGTCGAACATCGGCCATCTGGAGGCTGCGGCAGGCATCGCCGGACTGATCAAGGCCGTGCTGTCGATGCGCTGCGGCACGATTCCGAAGCAGCTCCACTTCGAGGCGCCGAACCCGCACGTGGACTGGAACCGGCTGCCGATCAGGGTCGTGTCGCAATCGACCGATTGGCCCCGCAAGGTGGGCGGTCCGGCGCACGCCGGCGTCAGCGCGTTCGGATTCTCGGGCACGAACGCGCACGTCGTCGTGGAGGCGTCCGCCCCCGACGCAGCGCCCGGCAACGGCCTCATGCCCGAGGGCGGCGCGGTCCCCGTGGCGGCGGACCTGCCGGACGGACTCACCGACCCCGAGCCTCCCGGAGCTGGTTACCGCGCACGGACAGCCCGTTTGCTGCCGCTGTCGGCCAAGTCCGGGAGTGCCCTGCGCGCCCTGGCGCAGCGCTATCTCGTATGGGTCGACGAGCAGCGCGACGCGCTGGAGACGGACGCGTCGGCGTGGCTCGCGGACCTCGCCTGGACGGCGGGGAGCGGGCGCGGTCACTTTGGACACCGGGCCGGCATCGTGTGCACGAGCCCGGAATCGCTGCGCGAGCGACTGCAGGAACTCTCCGGTCCGGACGGCGCAGCACCTCCGCGCCAGGCGAAGAAGGCCGCTTTCGTATTCTCCGGCGAGGTCGGTTTCTGCCGGGAGTCCGTGGGAAGACTCTACGAGAGCGAGCCGGTGGTGAGAGCCGTGCTCGGTCGTTGCGATGCCGTCGTCCGCGAAGCGCACGGGCAGTCGCTGATCGGCCAGCTGGTCGGGCCTGACGCGAGGGCGGTTGATCCCGCCGACGCGGGCCTCGCGCGTTCAGGCGTCTATGCGCTTCAGTGCGCGCTCACCGCGCTCTGGTCGAGTGTGGGAATCCGTCCGGGCGTCGTCGCCGGGCATGCGGCCGGGGAACTCGCTGCCGCACAGGCAGCGGGCGTGTTCGGCCTCGAGGAAGGGCTCCGGCTCGCGCTGGCCGGGTGGAGCGGATCGACCGAGGAAGCGGAAGACGTGGTCTTTGGGCGCCCCGAAATCCCCGTGGTCAGCGCCGCGACCGGCGACGTAAGCAGTTCACGGTTCGCGTTCGACGAGTCGTTCTGGCGTTCGGGGGCTGCGGATGCTGCGGCGCCGGAGGCTGGCGCCGGGACGCTGGCGGGTCAGGAGGTGGACGTCATCGTGGATGTCGGCCCGTCGGACTCAATCGGTGAGGCGATCGCCGGCCGATGGCCAGCCTCTGGGAGCGGGGCGCCTCCGGGGTCAGGGTCCGGGCCGCTCCTGCTGTCGGGCAGGAAACTGCTCTCCGGCAAGGACGAATTCGTCGGCGCCGTCGCGGACGCTTATGCGGCGGGGCTGCCGGTCTCGTTCGCGGGGCTGTTCGCAGGCGAGACGCGGCGGCGCGTTGCGCTGCCGACCTATCCCTTCGAGCGGGCGCGCCACTGGGTCGAGCCGCGGAAGCGCTAGAGCGTAATCCGACCTGAGTGAATCGCAGGCAGGATTCCCAAAGTGTTGATTATGTGATTCATTTGGCCGGCCGGAAGCAGGAGGCCGGCCGCCATGTCGAAGGCCCTTTCCTGGATCTTCGGGTGCGGGTGTTGGCCGCGGTGGCCGACGGTGCCAGCCACCGGGCGGTTGCGCTCCGGTTCGGTGTGAGCGCGGCCAGCGTCAGCCGGTGGCGCCGGCGAGCCGCCATGCAGGGTCACCCCGGTCCCAAGGCGTTGGGCGGTGATCGTCGCTCGGGTCGGATCGAACAGCATCGCGAGCAGATCCTCGGGGTGCTGGCCGACCGGCCCGACCTGACGATCGAGGAACTGCGCCGGGCGTTGGCCGGGCATGGCCTGCGCTTCGGGTTCGGCACGCTGCACCGGTTCCTGGTCCGGCACCGGATGACGCGCAAGAAGAAGACCGGTCATGCGAACGAACAGGACCGTCCGGACGTGCACCAGCGCCGTCAGGCGTGGGCCGGCGCCCGGGCACACCTGGATCCGGCCCGCCTGGTGTTCCTCGATGAGACGTGGACCAAGACCAACATGGCGCGCACCCACGGCCGCGCCCCGCGCGGCCAACGGCTGCGGATGAGCGTGCCGCATGGCCACTGGCACACCTCGACCGTCATCGCCGGGCTGACGCTGCGCGGGATGATCGCGCCCTGCGTCCTCGACGGGCCCATGAACCGCGATGCCTTCGTGACCTACGTCGAGCAGGTGCTGGTCCCCGAGCTGCGCCCAGGCGACGTCGTCATCCTCGACAACCTCCCCAGCCACAAGGGTGCCAAGGTCCGGCACCTGATCCACGTCGCCGGCGCCGAGCTCGTGTTCCTGCCGCCCTACAGCCCGGACTACAACCCGATCGAGATCGCCTTCTCCAGGTTCAAGGCGCTGCTCCGCAAGGCCGCCGAGCGCACCGTCGAAGGCCTCTGGGAGGCCATCGGACGCATCCTCGACACCTTCTCACCTAGCGAATGCCACAACTACTTCAAGGCCGCCGGATATGATCCAGGTTGATCGGATTGCGCTCTAGCCTGACGCCACGGTGCGCTTCGGCATGACCGTCGCGCGGTACGGATCGTGCAGAGGCAGGGCGCGATGCGCTTCTTCGGAGGCACGCCCGACGTTGCTCGGGATGCTCGTGCCCCCGGCCCGAGCCAGGCGGTCAATGGGTCTTGGTTCGCCTGCCCGGCGTCAGGGGCCCGCTCCGGAGTCCCGGCCAGCATCGGGCGCCGGCTGATCAACCTGCGGCAGCCCGATCTGGTCGAGGAAGTCCCGCAGCATCGTGACGCACTCCATCGGCTTCTCGAGCTGGAGCAGGTGGGTGCCGTCGACCACGAAGTCGTAATCGACCGCCGTGACCCGCGAAAGATCGAAGCTCGGCAAGTACGTAAAGGGGAGCGTCGGGTCGGCGCCGATGACTTTCGTCGGTGAAGACAGCCCCTCCAGGTCCAGCAGGGGAGCGAACGACCGCAGGTACTCGGTGATCTGGGCTTCGTAGTCGCGGGGGCAGCGCAGCTCGTAGGGCATGTCGCCGCCCGTGCGTCTCAGGGTTGTCTCTGCCATGAGCTGGCGGACTCCGGGGAGGACGTGGAGGAAACCCGGCAGATACGCCAACATCTCCGCAAATTCCTCTTCCGTGCCGTACCGCTCGCGGCGCCGCCGGATCATTGTGGCCGCCCGTTCGCACGCCGCGTCGAACTCCGTTTCGCTCGCGGAAGGCTTGCAGAGCGGCGGCTCGAAGAGGACCAGTCCGGAGTACCGCTGCGTCTCCGACAGCAGGGCGATGACCGTGGAAAGGGAGTGGTAGACGCCGACTGAGGGTTTGGCGCCGTAGCGGCGGGTGATCGCGTCGAGAATGAGGTCGTGGTCGCGGACCAGTGTCGGGATGTTGTGATGCTCACGCAGGCCGGGGCGGTTCCAGCCATGGTTTCTCAGATCGAAGACGATGAGTTCGAACTTGTCGGCGAGGAGTGACCAGAACGGATAGTAGAGATCGACCGCAAGTCCGTTGCCGTGGCTGAGAATCAGGCGGAGCGGTGCGTCTGCGTTGCCGTGCTGCCGCACCGCGATCTCGGTGTCATCGGCGACGCGGACCGCGCATACCGAGACCGGGTCGGGGACCCGCCATGCGGAGTGCGGCGGGGCCTTGGGGGTCGGGTCCGTCGCCGTCGTCACGAGCCCGTCCCGCGGGCGCCCCGTTCGTCACGCGTTCTCGAACCGGGGCGGGGCGCGGCCGGCATTTCGTACGCGAGTGCTGCGGCGAAACAGGGACCATCGAGCTTCTCGAGCTGCCATGAGGTCGAGGGGGTGTCGGGAAACCGGAACACGGTGCGCCTCGCCTCGAGATCCATCACAGACGGTATCGTGAAGCTTGCCGTGTCGCGTGCAAGACCCGTGCCCGACGCTTTGACCAGCGCCTCCTTCATGGTCCACAAACTCCAGAACAGTTCGAGTCGGCGCTGCCCGTCGGTACTGTTGAGGCGGGCGCGTTCCTCGGGTGCAAAGAGCAGCCGGATATCGCCGTCGATGTCCCGCCGCGCGGAACGCTCCTCGACATCCACGCCGATTCGCCCCTCCGGGGCGAGCGCGATGAGGCCGTGCCGACCACTGTGGCTGACGTTGAAGGCGACCGGGGCGCGAACGCCCCCGACCAAGGCATACGGCTTTCCGTACCTTGACGCGCCGAAGGACAATTCGTCGTTGGAACAGCGGAGTGCGCGGCAGAGTGCGGTCCGGAGCGCGGCGCGGCAGAGGGTGAACCGTCGCCGTGGCCGTGGCCGGACGATACGCGCCCGGCGCGCCAGCTCGCGTTCGTCGAGCCACGCGAGGGCATCGGCCTCGCGATTCGCGTCGGGCGTCAGATCGACATGCAATACGACGGCAGTCTCGGAGCGGTAAATGGTGCCCGGCATGACAGGAACCGGCACCCGATCGCCCCTGGGTGGATAGACGCGCAATTCCTGGAATCGGCTTCCACGCCCTCTAGGGCGCAGCTAGGCAGACGGGTGGGAGTACGGCCGCCCGCACCCCCGTTCCGTCTTCGTGCCGTCGAATCCCTCCGACTGCGGAAACGGGCAATTGATGAGAACCTTCAGCCGGTGTGCGAGTCGATATAGGACGCGACTTCCCGCATGTTCTTGAACCCGGCGACCGTCTCGGGGGACATGGCCACATCGAATTCTTCGCCGCATCGCCTGATGAACGCCACAGCGTCGGCGGACGAAACTTCGCTGTCGGCCAATCCGGCGTCGAATTCCAGGTCGTGGTCGAGATTGAGGTGTTGTTTCGCAAGAGCGTTCAAACGAGCTTCTGTTGTGGCCATTGGATGATTCTCCTTGGGGTAGAGGGCAGGACGCCGGAAAAGTGATCCTCGCGGTCTCGCCTGGGGCCATCGAACGCCGACCCTGAGCACGAGCCAAGAGCATGCACCAATGAACAGTCACGGCGGGCAATGTCAACCCTGATTGACCCACGCGCTTCCGCCATGGCGAGCGAAGCATAGTTTGTCGCTGTGTTGCGTCTACCGCGAAAGCGATCGTTGACGCACCGTGGATCGCGACAGCCTCGGACGGCGCATCGATGGAGGATGGGCGCCTGCCGTGCTGTGATGTGATGGCCAAGATCGAGTTCCGCGCCGCGACCGGCACGTCAACAATCTCACCAGCTGGCGTTTGGCCCGAGCGTCAAACGTAAAGCAGACCCTGATTTGCAGATCGGAACAGGTCAGAATGGCTGCCAGTGTGCGGAACCCCGTGGCCCAGCCTTCCACGTGCCGGATGAGTGGCTAGCCCGGGTCGATATGGCATTCCTAAAGTACGTGCGTCTTAGGTAGAGCCGTAGCTGGCGTCGCGGCGGCGATTCTGGAATTCGCGGGGTTCGATGGTGGCGTCTTCCGTCGTCCTACTGGTCACAAGTTTCTGCAACGTCACGGCGTCCGTCCGCTCGACTACCGCCGAGCTTGCCTGCCTGCCGGCGAGGTACATCGCGTAAAAGAACCGCCACCTCGCCGCCGCTGCCGTGTCCGGTCGTGAGGCGCCTCGAGCGACTGCACGTTGGGCCGATAGGCTGAGGCCGGCGACAGGCCGTGTCGTCTCAACCTGCCGCCGAACCCTTGGGTGAGCATACTGGACCCTGGCCAGTTGGAGGTAACATTTCTGTACCTTGGTCTCGATCCAGTTCAGCTACGCCTTTCAGTCCAGCCAGTTCTCCGCAGAGGGGACTTGCCTGATGGGCGCCCTCCAGACCAAGCGCCGCCCCGTTTCGCCCGCCCGCCGCAAGCGAATCTTCAAGGCCCGCGACGGGATCTTCGGGTACTGCGGAAAGGCGATCGGCGGCCCCTACGAGACCGGCCACCTGCCCCCGCTGGCGCGCGGCGGCGCGGACGACGACGGCGGCGACACCGTGCCGATGCACGTCGAGTGCCACCGGCTCAAGACCTTCGGCCGCAAGCGCCGGCGGGAAGGGCGACGTCCATCGAATCGCCAAGGCCAGGCGCGTCCGGATACCGCAGAGCGACGGCTGGCAGCGCGCCGATGGCTTCCCCTGTCTCTCCGGGACCTCGCGCGCCCTGGCTTCGACCGGCGGCCACCTGATCCAATCCACCGATCCGCCGAAGCCAGTTCTCGAGGGACGTGTCGAGGCGAGCCTCGACCCTCGGCCACAGCTTCGGCGCGACCACTGGTCAGTGCTCGTGCCGATTCGAGAACGTGGCGAGGGTGGCGCAGATTTGTCTTCGCCGAGATCAGCACGCAGGGCCATGCCTACGAGCGCGCGAAGAGCCGAGCAAGCAGCCGTCGTGCGAATGGCGCGGCCGGCGGCGCCGTGCTGGACGCCACCATCAGCCGCTTGGCTAGGTCAGGGGTGGTCCGGTAGTCGCTGAAGGCATAGGCGGTCGTCGTCACCGCCCGGTCGAACAGGTCTGGAAACAGCGCCCGGAACTGCCCCGGCGCAACCTCGATCCGGTGGTCCGGGTCCCAGACCGTGAAGTACTTGAGGCACCGCCGCTCTGATCCGAACATCTGTCCGTAGGGCCCGCAGACGAGGGCGTGCGTGATGCGTTTCCGGCGGCCGTTCGCCTCCCTGGCCCGGGCGATCTGCTCCGGTGTGAGGATCACCAGGGTCAGGTTGTGCTTCATGCTCGCTCTTCCAGTTGGCACTCCGGCCAGTGCCTGACGCCACGGTCCCGACCGGATCGGGTGCGGGCCCGGCGCCGACGGGTTCTACCACGGCTCCGGGCGGGGCACGAAGCGCCCTGGACCGGGGACTGCGGCAGGCCGTGAACCTGGGCACCGCGCCGGTCGTCTCTACGGCCGACAGTTGGGATGTTCTCGCGCCAAGTGGTTCAAATGTGTGGGCGAGACCGAGGTCCTCCAACTCCCCGACTATGCGGCGAACCCCTTCGCGGGAGGCAGGCTTTCGAAATATGACCCTCCCTAAGGTTGCCCCGTACTGTTTGCATTGTTGTGTGGTTGCCAGACGAAATCGCCGCATGTGCGGGCCCTTGTCGTGGGGGGAAGAGGACGAAATGCCGTCGAGTTCCGGTGTGTTGTCCACGATTTCGGCCGAGACCAAAATATCCGGATGTGTCTTGCCGAGCCCGATCCGGCCGACCCGCTTCGAGGGCGTTGACGTTGCTTTCTTGAAGAACACGACACGAGATGACCGAAACTGCACCTCACAGCCGATCGGAATTTCACCCAGGCTTTGACGCATGGATATGAACAGGGACCTCAGGAATACGTGCTCGCTGTCAGTCGCCTTCACGAGTTCGGACAGGAGTTCTTCGCAATGGCCAAGGCTGACGGCCGGCTGTGCCATATTCGATCGGCGTACTGCCGTGCGCTCTTTGGAAGGTTTATCAGGCCGTACGACTGCATCGACGTATTGGGTTGAGTTCGACCAATTCTCATCTGGTTGGGTAGTCCCCCGGATGAAGCTGACAATCTCCCTAACTGCATGAACATTCATGGTCTTGGATTCTGCGTCCCACAGCGAAAGGGGGCGGCTCAGATGATTCAAACACAAGATCCAGCAAAACCCGTTGGTGACAATGCCATGGACGCCCGCTGGCAAGTACTTGCTGATCTGATCTGACCCGATTCGTCGACCGGCGCGTTTTGCTTCGATCATCGCGATCGGGGTGTCTCCGTCCAACAATGCAATATCAACGGATTGAGAAGTCCCGTGAGCACTGGTTTGACCGAACTCGAAGTGTGGGGTCAGATAGAGTCGCGAATTTGCCAGGTCGACGATCGGGATGATCAGTCGGTACATCGCCCATCGTTCAGAGCTCTGAGGCGCCTCCAGGTGCGGGGCAAGCTGCATGCGGAGCGGTTCGAGCTCATCGTGCAGTGTTTCGCCTGGAGGCGCTGTGTTCATTCCGTTCTCCAATGATCATCCCCGGTCGGCGGGGCGAAATAGCTGGCTCGGCGCCTCGATTGATTCCGGTCCTGGTGAGCGGAAGCGGCCGACGCCAGGCCGGCGCTCGCGTACCGGAGCTGGCGGCACTGTCAGTGCTGGACTGTCGACAAGCTCCAGTCATTGCCGACACGGAACTGTCCGTCGCGGACGCCGACCGGCTCGTCAGGCCCTGGTCCGCGTATGCCCGTATCGGGCCGGGTGGCAACTCGCCGATCAAACGGTGAAGAGATAACGATAGAGCTTCAGAATCAGTTGCTCTTCGTTCTCTTCCAGCCATAACCGGGCGGGGGGAGGCAGCATCATTGTTCGGCAGGGCTGGTCCGCGATCATGGCTATCTCGGCGGCATACGTGCCGAAGGCACTGCGCGGCTCGATCGCGTTGCCCGGGCCGTACTGGAACAGCCGCGTGCCCTTGGCATCGTAGGCGGAGGCCTGACCGCTCACCAACAGCTGCAGGCCGTTCTGCTGCTCACCGATCGAGACAATGGCTTCACCGGCGTCGTAATCGCGAGGCTCCAGCCAGTCCTGGAGCTCATCCACCACTGCCTCGAATAGAACTTGCCGGTCGAGATGGTGCTCCATATCGCCGGCAACGCGCTCCAGCAGCGCGTCCCCCCAGCCGTCTTCCTTGTGCCGGTCCGACCGCCACGCCGCGAGGACATGGTCCTCGCAGTACTCCAGGGCGCGGTCCGCGTCCGGCTCGAACCGAAGGTTTTCGTAAACGGAAGGGGGCAGATTGCGCCCCAGTCCGTGCTTGAGTTCCTCGGCCAGGGCGCAAAAGACGATCTGGACACCTGCAGAGCGCGCAGCGTGCGCGAACCTACAGAGGCCGCTGATGGCCGAGAAGTCAAAACCTGAGATGCCACCGAAGTCCAGCAGGATGTAGTCCGGCCGCCGGGCGCCCGGCCAGGACTGCTTGAGGCGATCGATCAAGGGGCCCACGCTGCCGAAAAACATGTAGCCGCGCAGACGAAAGCCCTGGATCCGTTCTCCCTCCGTCCGCAGGATCGCGCGATCGGGAATGGGACGGATGCGCTTGCTGTGATGCTCGCGGGCGGTAAAGCTGGTTTCGATCAGCCCTACACGGCTGAGGCGGACGGCGAAGAACACCATGGTGATGACCATGCCGACGCCCACTCCCTCGAGGAAGCCGAACGACACGATGGTGACGGCGATCAGCAAGAGAATCGCGTACTCCGCCCAAGGTGACCGCTTGCGGCTCTTCACGATCCACTCGTCCAGCAGATCGAGACCGAGGAACAGCAACGACCCCGCGACGAGCGGCAGCGGGACCAGGTTCAGGACCGAGTCGCCCAGCAGAACGACGGAGCCCACCACCATGGCGGTGATCATGCCGGTCAGCCGCGTGCCCGCCCCGAACCTGTGGCTGAGAATCGAAAACGTGAACAGCATGCTGCCGACCGAGCCGGCGCCCAGGCCGGCCACCGCATTGGCTCCGCCCGCCGCCCGGAACTCCCGGTTCCAGTCCAGTTCTGCGTTCGTGGCCAGTTCAAGGCCGCTCAGGTGCATCGCGACGGCGATCAAGGTCACCACGATCAGGGTCAGCACGTTGGGCACCTGGGCCACCACCTCTGCCCAGTCCACATGCGCCAGGTCGCGGAGTTCGAAGGGGGGCCACAGGCCCCCCGTCGCCGTGCCGGCGAACAGCAGGCCCGCCGCCCTGGCTTCGTCTCCGGAAAGCCCGATGACGGCAAAGACCAGGTGATAGAGCCCGGCGACCAGCAGGAGGCTCGCCGGCAGGATGAAATGACTGTTCCAACGTTTCGTGACCAGGAACAGACCGACGCCGTAGACCACGCCCGGGGCCCATCGCCACAGCGAGTCGGCCTCAAGGCTCGTGGGGAGCGTCTCCAGCGTTGCCCCCATCAGCGACAGGGCTGACGTGCACAGCATGACCCCGGTGCCGGCGATGAACCCGCCCGCCACCGAGTAGGGAATGAACTGGATCAGTTTGGCGAGCCGAAAATACCCCACCAGCAGAAAGCAGATCCCCGTCGCCACCGAACCAAGGATCACGACCGTGGCCGTGGTCATGAAATGCGCGAGGGCGCTTTCCTGCGGGCCGATCGTGGAGGCGATCGCGACCAGCACCATCGCGGATGGCACCGCCACCATCGAGAGCGCGCCCCGGTAGCCGCTGGTCAGCGCGATCACCAGGCATACGACGAAACCGCCGAACACCACCATGATCGTGCCCTGGGAGAGAAACGGCGCGAGCGGGCCCGAAAACACCAGCGCTCCCACCGAAATCAGGTAGGCCGAGCCGATGATGCCCACGACCAGGCCGACCGACAGTGCCGACAGCAACTTCGGCGAGAGCAGGTCGGTACGGAGTTCGGAAATCAGGTTCATCTTCGGGGGTCGCGTTGGCCCGGCCTGCGCGGCGCGGAGCTGGACCACGGTCCCTCGCAGGCTCGGGTCCGTCCACGAGGACAGGTCCGCTGATGGGCCGGCGTCGTATGAGAGACGTCCCGACAACCCCATACGAAGCGCCTGGAGCCGCTTCGTTCAGGTCTGGATGGCGCGCGGTTCACGTCCCCGGGATCTCTTCTTTCATCCTGCGTGCCCGTGCGCCTCCCTCCAGAGGTGTTGGGGCGAGGAAGCTGGCTCCCGCCCCGTCGTTACCGCCCGAGATCGAACCGGTCCAGGGTCATCACCTTGGCCCACGCTGCGACGAAGTCTTCCAGGAACGCCTCCTGTCCGTCGTCCGCCGCGTAGTACTCGGCGACCGCCCGCAGTTCGGAGTTGGAGCCGAAGATCAGATCGACCGGGGTCGCCGTCCACCGGAGTTCGCCGGTCGCGCGGTCACGGCCCTCGTACAGCCCCGCCGTGGCCGACTCGGACCACTGCGTGGACATGTCGACCAGATTGACGAAGAAGTCGTTGCTCAGCGCGCCGGGACGATCCGTGAACACGCCGTGCGGCGAGCCCCCGGCGTTGCCGTCCATCGCACGCATGCCGCCGACGAGCACGGTCATCTCCGGGATCGTCAGGTTCAGGAGCGCTGCCTTCTCCACCAGCATGTCCACCGGTGAGCGGGCATTGCCGTCGGCGAAGTAGTTGCGGAACCCGTCCGCCGTCGGCTCCAGCAGGGCGAAGGACTCGACGTCGGTCTGCTGCGGGGACGCGTCCATGCGGCCTGGCACGAAGGGCACCGCCACCTCCAACCCGGCTTCTGCGACGGCGTGTTCGATGGCGGCGGCTCCGCCCAGGACGATCAGGTCGGCGAGCGAGACGCGCTTGTCGCCCGATTGCGCCGCGTTGAACTCACGCTGGACGGTCTCGAGGGTCTCCAGCACGCGGGCCAGTTCCTCCGGGTCGTTGGCGGCCCAGCCGTTCTGGGGTGCGAGGCGGATGCGCGCGCCGTTGGCGCCGCCGCGCATGTCGGTCCCGCGAAACGTGGACGCCGAGGCCCAGGCGGCTCGGATCAGTTCGGCACCCGAGCGTCCGGCAGCGAGAATCGTGGCTTTCAGTGCCGCCGCATCCCGGGCGTCGATCAGGACGTGATCCAACGCGGGGATGGGGTCTTGCCACACGAACTCCTCGCCGGGCACGTCATCGCCAAGGTAGCGTGAGGTCGGGCCCAGGTCACGGTGCGTCAACTTGAACCAGGCGCGGGCGAAGGCGTCCGCGAACTCGTCCGGATGCTCGAGCCAGCGCGACGTGATCTTCCGATAGACCGGGTCCTCCTTCAGTGCGAGGTCGGTGGTGAGCATCATGGGCGCATGCCGCGCGGCGGGGTCGTGGGCATCCGGTACCCAGTCCGATGCCGCCCCGTCGGCGGGTTCCCACTGGATGGCGCCCGCCGGGCTGTGCGTCTGCACCCAGTCGAAGGCGTACAGGTTCTCCAGGAAGTTATGGGTCCAGGCGGCAGGACTGGCCGTCCACGCGCCTTCCAGGCCACTGGTGATCGTGTCGGCGCCGTGGCCTTCGCCGAAGCTGCTCCGCCAGCCGAAACCCTGCGCCTCGATGCGGTCGCCCTCCGGTTCGGCACCGACGTACCGGGACGGATCCGCAGCACCGTGCGCCTTGCCGAAAGTGTGCCCCCCGGCGATCAGCGCCGCCGTCTCCTCGTCGTTCATCGCCATGCGGCCGAACGCTTCGCGGATGGCGTGCGCGGCCGCCAGCGGATCCGGATTGCCGCCCGGACCCACGGGATTCACGTAGATCAGGCCCATCTGGGTAGCGCCGAAGGGAGGATCCAGCTCCCCGTCCGCATTGCGGCGGTCGGCGGCCAGCCACTCGCCCTCGGGACCCCAGTTCACGTCTTCCGGTTGCCAGGCATCGATGCGCCCGCCCGCAAACCCCAGGGTCTCGAAGCCCATCGACTCCATGGCCACGGTGCCGGCGAGGATCATCAGGTCGGCCCAGGAGATCTTGCGGCCGTACTTCTTCTTGATCGGCCAGAGCAACCGGTGCGCCTTGTCCAGGTTGGCGTTGTCGGGCCAGCTGTTGAGCGGCGCCAGGCGCTGCAGGCCGCCGTCCGCCCCGCCCCGGCCGTCGATGGTTCGATAGGTGCCCGCGCTGTGCCACGCCATGCGGATGAAGAACGGACCGTAGTGACCGAAGTCCGCGGGCCACCAGTCCTGGGATGTCGTCATCAGCTCTTCGAGATCCGCCTTCACCGCATCCAGGTCCAGGCTCTCGAACTCCTCGGCATAGTCGAAGTCCTCCCCCAGCGGACTCGCTGCCCGGGAATTCTGGCGCAACGGATCGAGGTCCAGCCGGTTCGGCCACCAGTACTCGTTGTCCGGCGCGCGGCCCTGGGCCGCCCCGAGGGCCGCCGGCAGGCCCAGCAGGATCCCGACCGTCAGCACGACCGTGACAGGTATCGTTCGCTTCAGCATGGTGGCAGGCTCCATCAATATCGGCGTCATGTCCGGCGTGGCGCCGGCGCTGTCTGTCGGCCTGCAACATTGGCCGAGGGTCTTCCCGGGCGGGATCGCACGGCCATCCGGTGACGGCGCACCGACCGGACACGGGCGCGTGGGTCGCCGATGGCGTGGCCACACGCGCGATTCCCGGCACCGGCAAGATGCCGATGGTGTGGCTGCCGCCGTTCGGGCGCGCGGTGACGGATCAGGCGGTCGACCCTGGGGCGGCCGCGCGGGCCGAGCGGCCGGTCGCGAGTGTCGGGGCAAAGGCGTGGGCTCCCGCTGCCGCCGGGAAGGCGGCGGCCAGGACGTCGTTGCCTGCCTGGGACGCCTTCCGGCATGGCAACGCTATTCCTTGTAGCCAAGACGGACTCTCAGGTCGTCAAGAGCATGAAGCGCAATGTCGTACGTCACCATCAGGAGAAGCAGGAGCAGGCCGCCAATCACGAGACCCTTGGCCGTCGAGGCCCAGAAACACCGCACGTCCCGTGCGAGGTTTGCACGACGGAGTTCCGTCAGCGGCGATGACCGGTTGGGAGTGAACATGCAAGCGTTGAGGGAAACAGGTAGCAGATGATATGCATGTGGTAAAGGAATTTCGTCTCAACGTTAACAACGTAAGCGTACGGTGTGCATAAGGTAGCCGGGCGGTGCGACGCCTTCGTGGGAAAGCCCGTCGGCACCGGCGGAACGCGGGCGTTACTCACCGAAGTACACGGATCAAGTGCAGCCAGATGTCGTGGGGTGCCGATTGGCCAGGGTCGCGGCGGTCTCTGACCCGCCCCGGCTGGTCAGGGGCCTTGGCAGGCCCGCACGGCGGCCACTCCGTGACCAACGGGCGGCGGTACAGGGCGCATATCCCGAGCACGCCGTTCCAATTGCCGGAGGCCGGTGCGCTGACTGGGCCGGCTGACGGCCGTCATGCCTCCCCAGGTGCGGCCATGCGGTAGCCGACGCTGCGCTCGTTGAAGATCCATTCGGGGTTGGCGGCATCCTCGCCGAGCTTCCGGCGGATGGTCTTGACGAAGTTGCGGACCAGGCTTGTGTCGGCGCCGTCCCGTCCATCCCAGACCCGGCGCAGCAGTGTGTGGTAGGTCAGTACCCGCCCCGCGTCGAGCGCGAGCACGCGGAGCAGCTCGTACTCGGTGGTGGTGAGGTCGACGGGCTCACCGCTGACGCTCACGCGGCGCCGGTCAAAGTCGATGGCGAGTGCGCCCAGCACGAAGGGATCGGGTGCCTCGCGGCGGCGGAGCGCCGCGCGCACCCGCGCCACCAGCTCGGTCGGCGAGAACGGCTTGACGACGTAGTCGGCCGCGCCCGCCTCGAGCGCCGCGGCCACGGTCTCGTCGCGGCCGTAGCCCGAGATGAAGATCACCGGCAGGTCGGAGAGTTCGGGCGTCTCCTGCATCAGCTCGATGCCGTCTTTGCCGGGCAGGATCATGTCGAGCAGCACCAGGCGCGGCTTCTCGCTGCGGATGAGGTGCGCAATCTCCCCGGGATCGCCGGTCACCAGCGGGGCGTAGCCGGCCCTGGCGAGCGCGTCGCGCACCGAGCGCAGCGTGCGGGGGTCGTCGTCGACCACGAGAATGCGCGCCTTTTCGCCCGGCTGCTGGCCGGGCGGCGGTCCGGCGGGCGCCGCGGCGCCGGGCTCCCCGGCCACGGGCAGGGTGAAGGTCACGGTGGCGCCATGCCCGACGCCGGCGCTCTCGGCCCGGATGCGCCCGCCATGGGCCTCGACCAGCCCCTTGCAGATCGCGAGGCCCAGCCCGTAGCCGGCCTTCGACCCGTTCTGGCCATGCTTGTCGAAGAGCCGCGGCAACTGCTCCGGCGCGATCCCGCGGCCCTCGTCGGTGACCGAGACGGTGATCTGGCCGCCCTCGCGCACCGCCGAGACCCGGATGGGCGCGGACTCCGGCGCATGCCGGGCGGCGTTGGCGAAGAGGTTGTTCAGCACCTGCACGACGCGGCGCCGGTCGGCCATGGCGCGCGGCAGGCCGGCGGCAAGGTCAACGAGGACGGCGTGCCGCCCGCCCCCGCCAACGAAGGTGTCCCGCGCCCGTTCCACCAGCTCGGCCAGCTCCGTGGGCTCGGGCGCGACCGAGAGCGTGCCGGTGTCGATGCGGCCCGCGTCGAGCAGGTCGCCGATCAGGCCGCGCATGTGGCCGGACTGCTGGAAGATGATGCGGTGGAACTCGCGCATCTCGGCCGGGTCGAGCGCCGCGGCGTCGTCCAGCAGCGTCGACGCCGAGCCCCGGATCGCGGCCAGCGGCTCGCGCAGCTCGTGGCTCACCAGGCCGAGAAACTCGGTGCGCAGCCGCTCGATCTCGTCGAGCGGCGCCAGGTCCTGGACGGTCACCACCACCGAGCCGACGGCGCCGTCCTCGGCGAGGATCGGCGTGGCGTTGACCAGCACCCGGATGCTGCGCCCGTCCGGCACCGAGATCAGCATCTCCTCGGCGCGCACGGTCTCGCCGCTGCGCACCACCTCTTCGATCGGGAACTCGCCCAGGCTCACCTCGCTGCCGTCGGCGCGGCGGATGGTCACCACCTCGAGGAGCTGCTCGGGCGGGTGGCCCGGCATGCGCAGTCTCTCCCCCATCCGCCGCGCCTCGCGGTTGAACGAGACCGGCCGGCCGCTCTCCGCGTCGAGCACCAGGACGCCGACCGGCGACGTCTCGACCAGGGCCTCGAGATCGGCCTTGGCGCGGCGCTCGTCGCGGTGGGTGCGCGCGTTGGCGATCGCCGAGGCGGCCTGCGAGGCGAACAGGGTCAGCACCTCCTCGTCCGCGTTCGTGAACGCTTCCCCGTCCGCCTTGTCGGCGAGGAAGAAGCTGCCGACGTCGGCGTCGTGGTGGCGCATCGGCGTGCCCTGGAAGGTGCGGGCGAAGGCCGGGGCGGGCTCGATGCCGAGCGCGCGGACATAGTCCGAGAGGTCGTCGAGCCTGAGCGGCCCGTCCAGGGCGCGGAAGTGCGCGAACAGGCGCACGCTGTCGGGCCAGGCAAAAAGTTCCTGTTTCTCTTCCGGGGTGAAGCCCGAGAACACGAAGTCGAGCGGCGCGCCGGCCTCGTCCACCGTGGCGATGACACCCCAGCGGGCGCCGGTGAGCGCGCGGGCGCTCTTCACCACCTCGTCGAGGACGGTGTCGAGGTCGAGGCTCGCGTTGATCCGGAGGATGGCCGCGTTGAGGGTGGCGATGCGCTGGCGCAGCGCCGCGATCTCCCGTTTCAGGTCGCCGGACTCCGTCAATAGGGCCTCCCTGGTTCGGACACGGGGCTTGCGGTCCGCCGCGCCGCCTGCATGCGGCGGACCGCAACAGTCATTATTCAGCCAACACCACAATGGCCATTTTCTGCACGCAAGTTTTACAGCAAGCCGCGTATAACCCAGACAACATGTAACGGCGCGTGGCCGCCGGCGGGTCCGGATCCCGCAACCATGGCGCGAGCGGGAAGCTGGCGTGCCGGGGGCCGGTGCGTCGAGCGTCGGCGACAGGAGAGACGGGCATGAGACGACCTTCTGTGTGCGGCCTGGCAATCGCAGTTGCCGTCTCGCTCGCGGCCTGCGGCGGGGGCGGCGATCCGGTGTCCTGGCGGGTGTCCACGCTGGGCGAGATCCTGGAACTGACCGGCCTGTCGGCGCCGGCCGAGACGGCGGTGGCGCGGTACCGGCCGCCGGCCGGCGCGCACCGTGAAGCGCCGTGGAAGGAAGACGCGTGAACCGGGACGACGCCTTCGAGCGAATCCTGGCGTTGCTGCACGAGACGACGCCCTGTGGCCGGAGACGAGCGCCCTGGACGACGGGCTGGACGGACGGTTCTACGGGCCGAACCACGAGGAGGCCGGTGGCGTCTTCGAGCGCGACGACATCGCGGGCGCTTTTTCGCTGAAGCGCGATTGAGCGGCTGCGGGAAGGGTGCCGTCCGATAGTCGCTGATGGCGAAGGCGGTCGTTTTCACTGCCTTGTCGAACAGGTCTGCAAACGGTGTATGGAACTTCTCCGGGACCACCTCGATCCGGTGGTCTGGATCCCAGAGCGTGAAGTACTTGCGGCACCGCTGCTCCGTTCCGAGCATCTGTCCGTAGGGTCTGAGACTGGATCCTTGCGCGCCCTTGCCGAGCTCGGGTTCCTGCCGGCCTATAGCCCCGACTACAACCCGATCGAGCTGGCCTTCTCCGGGCTCACGGCGCTGCTCGGCCAGGCCGCCGAGCGCAACATCGAATGCATCTGGGACGCCATCGAGCGCATCCTCGACGCCTCCGCACCCAGCGAACGCTGCAACTACTTCAAGGCCACCGGATATGATCCAGGTTGATCGGATTGCGCTCTGGCCTTCCCCGGGAGTGACCGCATGAAACCGAACGGAATCCTTCTCGGCCTCGTCCTGGCGCTGGCGGCAGGGGGCTGCGTGACCGACACGGAGTACCGTGAAGAACGGGCCATCGATCTAGACCGCAACTCCGACTTCGATGGAACCAAGCTGCGGCTCTATCTGACGCTGGAAGAGGACGGTCGCCTGGTTTCCGTCAACACCGAGGACGACGCCATCGGAACCAGTCCCAGTCCTACCCCCATACCGGGGCACGCGGCCCGGCAGTGGACGTTCGAGAAGGACCGGGGGGAGGAGGGCTTCACGATTGCCCATGCGGTGGTGAGCTGGGACCCCGACAACCCGGCCGACTACCTCCTGGCTGGGTGGTGGTCCGAGTTCCCCGCCGATGCGGAGTCGGTTTGGGATGGCGAAAGGTGGAGGCTGGTCGACGGCCCCGAGCTGGATCACGGCGTCACGCCGGAAATCCCGATCGCCGGCACGGCCTCGTATGTCGGCCCCGCGGGCGGGCTCTACCTCTATGTCCCCGGAAGCGACTGGGGCGAGGACGAGGGCAAGTTCGTGATCGAAGAGTACCAGGGCACGATCAACATCACGGCGGACTTTCAGGACGGCACGCTCAAGGGCTGCGTCGGCTGCATCGGCGATCTCGTCACCACGCGGGCCCATTTCGGCGTGTTCCTCGGTGCGGAACTGCTGGACGTGCAGGAGACCGCCAGGGACTACGAACTGCATCTCGGCACCGCGATTATTCGCCCGGACTGGGATGGCCAGTTTCACCGTGATCGGGTGACGCTGCAGCATCCGACGCGGGATATCACGCTGTCGGATGGGTTCTGGGGCGGCGCTGTCTCGAGCAAGCAGGATGCCGACGGCAACCCCCGTGTGATCGGTGGCTTCAACTCCGTCTACTTCGAAGAAGGCGACGGCAGCATTGGCCGGATTGACGGATCGTTCATGGCCCCGAGCGAGACCTTCGCGGCGTCAGTGAACTAGGGAAGGTCCGAATAGGTGGGGTTTTGGGCTTTGGGAGGTTCGCGTGGGCTGCTCGCCGTGTCAGGGAGCGTGCGGAGTCTTCGGCACCACCTGATAGTTGGTGCCTTTCCGTCGTTTCGGGGAAGTCGGGGCACACGGGGGCCGGGGTTCAGGCCGTCGCGTAACGGCCGGCGATCAGCAGGTTCGTGAAGCCGAGTAGCAGGGCGATGCGCTGGGTGTTCTTCGCCAGAAAGGCCGAAGGGCGTCCCGATCCTGCTTCCTAACCGCTCAAACGTTCGCGCGAAGCAAGCCGATTTGCTGCTCCGGGTTCGTAACGCGTCCCCGGTATTCCTCGAACGGGTGGTCGTGGATTTGCTGGTCGCGATGGGCTACGGCGGCGGCGACAGCGCCAGGAGCCGCGTGACCAGCCGCGCGTGGGACGGCGGCATCGACGGCACGATCCGGGAAGATGCGCTCGGGCTCGACGAGGTTTACGTGCAAGCTAAGAAGTACGCCGCTGGCAACCATGTCGGGGAGGGCGAAGTCCCGGAGGTCGCCGGTGCCATCGACGTGGCGGGGACGACCAAGGGTGTGTGCGTCACCACCTCCGGCTTTACCCGGTCGGCGCGGGACTACGTGAAACGCAGTCCGAAGCGGATCGTTCTGATCGACGGGGAGGAACTTGCCCGGTTGATGGTCCGCCATGGCGTCTGGGTGCGGACTTGGATCCACTACGAGGTCAGGCGGATCGACGGGGATTAATTCGATCAGGAAGAGTTCTGGATCGTGTGCCTGTCGTGGAATGAGGTGCGCGCCCGCGCCGCCGCCTTCGCTGAGGACTGGAAGGACGCGGCCTACGAGAAGGGCGATACGCAGAGCTTCTACAACGCCTTCTTCGACGTGTTCGGGATGCGGCGTCGGAACGTCGCGCGATACGAGTCGTGATCAGCCCCGATCGATTGGTCCAGCCGTAATGTTGGTGCTGAGCGGGACGTGCCGCATCACCAATGAGTGCGCCAAGCCTTGAGCAGGCTCTGCGCCTCTCGCAACGAGACGACTGCTGCCGGTCAGGCGGCCTGGCCCGAAACCGGGCAGCAGCCGACGGAACCGTCAGGGCCGGGGAAGAGCTTGTTGCCGGGCCTCGTCGTCGCCGGGACCAAGTGCATCGATCATCATTTGCCGCATGCGGAATTTCTGCGGTTTGCCCGTAACGGTCATCGGTACGTCCGCCACCACTCGGATGAAACGGGGAATCTTGTAATGCGCAATGTTTCCCTCGCAGAAATTGCGGATGTCTTGTTCTGACAATTCGGAACCCGCGGCCGGAATGACCCAGGCGCAGACCGCTTCACCGAAACTGGCATCCGGGATACCGAACACGTGCGCTTCACGAACCTGCGGATGGCCGAACAGGTACTCCTCGATTTCACGCGGGTAGATGTTCTCGCCCCCCCGGATGATCATGTCCTTGACCCGACCGGTGATGGTGCAGAAACCCGCGGCGTCGAGGCGGGCCAGATCGCCGGTGTGCATCCAGCCGTCGCGGACGCTCGCCTGCGTCGCCTTCTCGTCGTCCCAGTACCCCTTCATGGTGGAGTAGCCACGGGTACACAGTTCGCCCTCCTCGCCGACCGGGAGCACCCTTCCGCCCGAATCGACGATCCGGGCCTCCAGGTGCGGATGAATCCGCCCGACCGTGTTGCAGCGCTGCTCGACCGGGTCGTCGACCATGCTCTGAAACGACACCGGCGAGGTCTCGGTCATGCCGTAGCAGATGGTGAGTTCCGGCATGTGCATCTCGTGCAGGACCCGGTCCATGATCACCTTCGGACAAGGTGCGCCGGCCATGATCCCGGTCCGCATCCGGGCGAGTTGCAGATCGCGTGCGGGAAGCTGATCCAGCATGGCGACAAACATCGTCGGCACGCCGTACAGCGCGCTGCAACGCTCATCGGCAACCGCGGCAAGCGTCGCCTCGGCATCGAAGCCTTCACCGGGGAACACCATCGCGGCGCCCTTGCTGATCGCCCCGAGGACCCCCATCACCATGCCGAAGCAGTGGTAAAGGGGGACGGGGATGCACAGTCGGTCGTCCTCGGTGAGACGGATCCGGTCCGTGACGAAGCGCGCATTGTTCACGATGTTCCGGTGGGTCAGCGTGGCACCCTTCGGCGCTCCGGTCGTGCCGGACGTGAACTGGATGTTGATCGCGTCATCGGGGGCCAGCGTCGAGTCGACGGCCGCGAGCCGGAGGGCTTGCGCGGGTCCGGCGAGCCCGGCCAGGCCGGCAAACGCGTAGCTCCCCGGCCCCGGATCATCGCCCAGGGCGATGACGCTCCGGAGGTGCGGCAGCCGTTCCGCGCGCAGGCCGCCGGGCCGGCACCGGTCGAGTTCCGGCGCCAGCTGCCGCAGCATGCGCAGGTATGCCGACGACTTGAAGCTCTCGGCCAGCACCAGCGCGCGACACCCGGAACGGTTGAGCGCGAACTGGAGTTCCGTCGACCGGTACGCCGGGTTGACGGTGACCAAGATCGCGCCGATGCGGGCGGTGGCGAGCTGCGTCAGCACCCATTCGTACCGGTTGGGCGACCAGATCCCGACCCGGTCGCCTTTTTCCAGCCCGATGGCGAGGAGCCCGGCCGCGAGGGCATCGGTGTCGCGGCGGAGGTCGTGATAGCTCCGCCGGATCGACTGGTGCGGACAGACCACGGCGTCACGCGGCCCGAATCGCGAGACGGCTCGCCCGAGCAGCTGCGGAACCGTGATCGCCTCGAGCGGCGGCGCGGCGGGTCCACGCACGTACGACTCGCCGTGGGCGGGAACGGGGTCGCGTGCAGGGGACGGTGCGGTACCGAAGTTGGCAACCTGGCCCGCCAGGCTCTGGGTCAGAATGTTCACGGGAGCTTCGCTACATCGTCCGCCAGTCGCCGGCCTGCTCGAAGGCGTGCGCGGCACGGTAGATCGTGGCTTCCCGATGGGGGCCTCCGACCAGCATCATGCCGATCGGCAGCCCGTCGCTCATCCCGCAGGGGACGTTCATCGCCGGCAGGCCGCCGTTGAACGGTGCCGTGTTGCCGATGTTCTCGAACGCCCGCTGGATATAGAGCGCGATCGAGCAATCCGGGGGCGGGATTTCCTGCGCCTTCATCGGCAGCGTCGGCAGCAGGAGGAGGTCGTGCGCCTCGAGCGCTCGCGCGTAGGCCGCGTTCGCCTTGCGCATCAGGTTCTGCGCCTTCCCGTAGAAACGGCCGCGGTACTGCCGGCGGAAGTGTTCGCCGAGAAACATGCAGACCTTCAGGGAGTGGCTGAGCTCGTCCGCTCGCGTCCGCCACTGGGCCATGTGATCGATCATCGACGGCAGGAACAGGCCGCGGCAGTTCGTGCCGGCCGCGTTGCCGTGCATCATCTGGTCCTGAAGGCCTTCGACGGCGATCGCCGTCCAGCAGTCAAGGGCGAGGAAATGCTCCGGGACCGAGACCTCCTCGACGCTGGCGCCCAGGTCGCGGAAGCGGTCGGCCGCTTCGCGGACCTTGCGGTCCACATCCGGCTCGCTCTCCGGCCGGCCGAAGCCCTCCGTTAGCACCGCGATCCGAAGGTTTCGGGCACCCTGGCCGAGCGCCTCGGTGTAGCGGGCGGTCTTCGGGGCGCGCTGCCGGGAATCGAGCCCGTCGTCGCCGGCCAGCACCTCCAGCAGGAGGGCATTGTCGGCCACGGTACCGGTCACCGGCCCCGCGTGGTCGATCGTGCGCTCGATCGGCATGATCCCGGTGTACGGCACCAGGCCGTGCGTCGCCTTCATGCCGTACACGCCGCAGTTCGCCGAGGGGATCCGGATGGATCCGCCCTGGTCGCCGGCAATCGCCATGTCGACTTCCCCGGCGGCGACGAGCGCCGCCGAGCCGCTCGACGAACCGCCCGCCATGTAGCCCCGCTTCCACGGGTTCTGGACCGGCCCCTTGGCGCCGGTGTGCGAGCCCGCCGACAGGCAGAGGTTCTCGCAGTGGGCCTTGCCCACGATCGTGGCGCCGGCGTCGAGCATGCGGGTGACGATCGTCGCATCGACTTCCGGCGTATAGCCTTCCATGATCGCCGAGCCGTTCATCATCGGCACGCCGGCGAGGCACACGGTGTCCTTCAGGACGATCCGCTTGCCCAGGAGCGGACCCTCCGGGGCGCCGCGCACGTCGGTCTTGACGTACCAGGCGTTCAATGGGTTTTCGGACGGTTCGGGGAAGTGCCCGGGTGCGCGCGGATAGCGCACCGGCGGCAGGTGGTCGGGGGCGGCGTCCAGCCGGTCGTAGGCCTGGACATAGGGCTCCATGACCTCCCGGTACTGTTCGAGTTCGTGGTCGGTGAGTCCCATGCCGAACTGGTCGGCCATGGTGCGCATCTGGGCGAGCGAGGGTCGGTTGACGGTCATGGCGTTCGCTGTTCCGGGGAAGCCGCCGGCAGCATCGGCCGGCCGGGGTGCCGCCCGTTCCTCGGGGACACGTCCGTGGACCGGTGGAGCGGCCCGCTCGACGGGCGGCCCGTTTCCGGGCATTCCCGGGCGGGGTGACGGGGAGGAGGAAGCGGCGGACCGCGCCGGGCCGAGGCCAAGGAGTGTCTCGATTTCGGCAGGGTTCGCGAGGTCGGTGCGCCCGAGCTCGCCCGTGACCCGGCCCCGTTCCAGGATGAGGACTCGATCGGACAGGGCGGCGACGAAATCGAAGTTCTGCTCGACCAGCAGGATGGACAGCGCCGCCCGCTCCTGCAGCCCGCGCATGGTTTCGGCGATCTCGTCGATGATCGAGGGCTGGATGCCTTCGGTGGGCTCGTCGAGCATCAGGAAATCGGGCTCGCCCATCAGGCACCGCGCGAGCGACAGGAGCTGCTGCTCCCCTCCGGACAGGGCGCCGCCCTTGCGGTCGAGCAGGTCGGCAAGGCGGGGGAAGGCGGCGAGAACCGTGTCCAGCACGTCGTCTTCGTGCTCGCCCGTGAAGCCCTGCCAGCCGAAGCGCAAATTGTCCCGGACGGTCAGTTGCGGAAAGATTCCCCGTTCCTGGGGGACGAAGCCGATGCCCATACGGGCGCGCTCGAACGGCGGCAGCGCGGTGATCGCGTGGCCGCGGTACCGGATGACGCCGGCCGTGGCGGGCAGGTGGCCCATGAGGAGGCGCAGCAGGGTGGACTTCCCCATGCCGTTGTGGCCGAGGATTCCCACCACCTCGTCCTCGAACACCTGGAGGTCGACCCCGTGCAGGATGGGCACCTTCCCGTAGCCGCCCGTGAGCCCCTTGACGTCCAGGGCCGGCGTCGCCCCCGGGACCTCGGTCACGCCGCCTGTCCCAGATAGACGCTGCGGACGGCCGCGTCCGCCAACACGGCGTCCACGTGACCCTCGAGCAGCACGGCGCCCCGGTGAAACACCGTGACGGTTCTGGCAATCGAGCGGATGAACTGCATGTCGTGTTCGACCACGACCACGGCGGCCGTCCGCGCGAACTCTTCCACGATTGCGGTCAGGCGTTCGACGTCACCCCCGGTCATCCCGGCGGCGGGCTCGTCGAGCAACACGAGCCAGGGGTCGCCGGCCATGACCATGCCGAGCTCGACATGCTGGCGCTCGCCGTGGGCGAGCCGGCCGGGCGAGCTGCGCGCAACGGGCTCCAGCGCCAGCCGGGCGATGGTTTCGTCGGCTTTCCGGGTGGCGGCGCGCGGCGGCAGGAACCGGCGCGCGGCGAGCCAGATGTTCTCGAAGACGCTCAGCCCGTCCATGACGCTCGGCACCTGGGTCTTGGTGCCGACGCCGAGGCTTGCCACGTGGTGCGAGGGCCAGCGCGTGGTTTCCTGGCCGCGCATGAAGATCTGCCCTTCCGTCGGCTGGAGCAGCCCCGTGATGCATTTGAAGAAGGTTGATTTTCCCGCGCCGTTCGGGCCGATGAGGCAGCGGAGCTCGTGGGCGGCCAGCCGGAAGTCGACGTGGGCGACGGCCAGCACCCCGCCAAATTGCATGGTGAGGCCCTGGGTCTCCAGGACCGTTTCAGGCATCGCCTGACGCCAGGGTGGACGGCGGCCCGCGACGTCTCCGGTACCGGCGCCGGGGGCGCCGGCGCGTGACCCGGCGCCAGGCGTTCACCAGCACGGGAGCAATCCCGCCCGGCAGAAAGAGCACGAAGAGGACCAGGATGGCGCCGGACACGACGGAATTGTGAATGAGGTCCTGCTGCCCCAGGAGAAACTTGAGATAGGAGAGACCGGCCGCGCCCAGCACCGGCCCGATGCGGGTGCCCAAGCCGCCGACGATGCACCAGATGATGATGTCCGCCGACTGGCTCAGCGAAAACAGGCGCGGGGTGACGATTTCCGCCCAGTTCGCGAACAGTGCGCCGGCCAGTCCGGCGATGGCGGCGCCGGCGGTGAACATGACGGTCTTGCGGGCCGGGACGTCGTAGCCCATCAGCGCAGCCCGCATCTCGTTCTCGCGAATGCCGACGGCAATGCGCCCGAACGACGACCGGAGCAGCGCGCTCACGAGCAGGTACGCCAGCAGCAGGCAGGCCGCGCTGAAGTAGTAGAACGACTCCCCCCAGACGTAGGCGTCCGGATACCCGGGGACGTTCAGGGTCTGGAAGCCCGGAATGCCGTTGAAGCCGCCGAGCCGCGCCCTGCCGATCACGTAGTCCGAACCGGCGGTGGCGTTCATGAACCGGTGAAGGATCAGCGTGACCACGAGGGTGATGACGCCGAGGTAGACATCGGTCAGCCGGCCATAGAACAGCATGGCGCCAAGCACCGCGGCGAAGCCCGCCGGGATCGCCACCGCGAGGAGCATCGGCGCCGTGCTCTCGCCGATGTTGATCGCGGCAATGGCGTAGGTGTAGGCGCCAAGACCGAAGAAGGCGGCCTGGCCGAAACAGAGGATTCCCCCGAACCCCCAGACCAGTCCCAGACTGAGACCGAGCATCCCGTAGATGATGAGGATGGTCAGCGTGTAGGTGCTGACCAGCATGGGCAGGATTCCGACGGCGCCGGCAGCCACCACCAGCGTGCCGGTGAGTTCGCGGCTCCAGCCGGCGTCCCTCACAGCGATTCCCTGAACAGCCGGTCGGTGATGCCCCGGGGCAGGAGACGGAGGAGGACGACGGCCGCCACCAGGAGCGCCACTTCGCCGACGACCGGCGACACCGCGAAGCTGAAGATCTGGTTGATCAGCCCGAAGACACCGGCGCTGCTGGCCAGACCCGCGACCAGCGCGGGCCCGCCGGCGATGACCGTAATGAAGGCCTTCGCGATGTAGGCGCCGCCGGACGTGGGGACCAGTCCGACGAGCGGCGCGAGAACGGCGCCGGCCAGCCCCGACAGCGCGGACCCGCAGGCGAAGGTCAGCATGTAGATGCGGTCGGGGTTGTAGCCGAGTGACGCGGCCATGTCCGAGTGCTGCATCGTCCCGCGGGCGATGAGCCCGGACCGGGTCGACCTGAGCACGGCCAGCATGAGAAGCAGGAGGACCGCGGCCACCAGGACGATGAAGAAGTTGTAGCCGTTCACCTGGTAGTCCCCGAGCGCGAAGCCGGGGATGGGGGTCGATATGCCGGTCGTCGTGTTGCCGAACAGCATGGTCACGACGCCGATGAACAGCAGGCTCAGCCCCCAGGTGGCGAGCATCGTGTCGATGAGACGCCCGTAGAGGTGCCGGATCACGAGGCGCTCGACCACGAGGCCCAGCCCGCCGACGACCGCCGGAGCCAGGACGAGCATCGCCAGGAAGACGTTCACGCCGAGATCGACGGCAGTGATCGTGGCGTATCCCCCGAGCATCATGAACTCGCCGTGCGCGAGGTTGATGACCCGCATCATCCCGAAGATCACGGCCAGGCCGGCGCTGATCAGGACCAGCGCGCCGATCGCGTACAGCACTTCGACAACGATGACGAGGGCGAGATCCATGTCAGTGGCGGCTGACCGGGCAGGGCGAAGCGGCGGGGGCGGCGTGGTCGGTCACGCTGACGCCCCTGCCCGGCCCGGCTCAGATCTCGATTTCGTACTGCTGGTTGTCGTCCGGATTGACCGCCAGGTCGCAAACGGCCTGGGTGTCGATGGGCTGGCGTTGCGGCAGGGTGTCGATGACCGTCATGCCCTGGTTCTCGATCTCCATCAGATGGACATCGAGGACGGCGTGGTGGGTCTTCGGGTCGACCGTCACCCTGCCGCCGGGACCCTGGATGGAAATCCCGGTCTCGAGCGCCGTGACGACCGCATCACGATCGAGCGAGCCGGCTTCCCGCACGGCCGCCGCCCACGTCAGCACGCCCTGGTAGTTCGATACCGCGATTTCGTGAATGGCCGTGTCGTCGCCGTAGGCCGCCGCCCATTTGCGCTTGAATTCGGCGTTCTCGGGGGTGTCAAGCTCCTGGCTGTAATTGTAGGCAACCATGATCCCGTTGCCCTCGTCCGCGGTCAGTACCTTGTGTTCGTTGCCCACACCGAGGGTCGTGGAGGCAAGGGGGATCCGGGCCTTCATGCCGGCCGCGGCCCATTGCCGGAAGAACGACAGGTGGGCGCCGCCGACCAGGGGCGCGATGACCAGGTCCGGGGCGGTCGACTGGATTTTCGCGATCGTCGATCCGAAGTCGGAGACATCGAGCGGGAAGAAATCGGCCGCGACGGTCTCGCCGCCGTGGTCGCCCACGTACTTCTGGATCCACTTGGCCGTGATCTGGCCATAGTTGTAGTCGGCCGCGAGGATGTAGACCGATCGGGCCCCCACCTTGTTCATGGCGTAGGGCACGAGTGCCTCGACCTGCTGGGCCGGCGTGACGCCGTTGATGAAGATGTTGCGGTCGCAGACCCCGCCTTCGTACAGCACGTTGTAGAAGTACAGCGTCCCGCTCTTGCGCAGGATCTGGCGAATCGCTTCTCGCGAGGCCGACAGGATGCCGCCATGGACGACGTCGACCCGATCCTCGCGGGTGAGCTGCTGCGCGTACTGGGAATACAGCGCCATGTCGGATTGGGTGTCATAGGCGACCACGTCGATGGGCCGCCCCAGCAGGCCGCCGGCGTTGTTGATGTCGTCCACGGCGAGGCGCATCGCCATGTCCATCGGCTTGCCATAGGCGTCGAAGATGCCGGAGGTGTCGAGGACGGATCCGAGCTTGATCGGTTCGGCTGCGGCCGCCGGGTACCCCAGCAGGGCGGCACCCGTCAGGGCGGCGCTGCCGCCGAGAAAATGGCGACGGTTGATGGACATACGGAAATCCTCCTGTCGGGGCCCGCTCGGGCCCGTCATGGGTTGCTGACAGGCACGGCGGTCATGCCTTGCCCTTGTCCTTGGTCTTGATCCGATTGGCGTAGTCGGCAGTGCGCCCGGCCAGGTTGGGATCGAAGTCGAGGCCGATTTCGGCCCCCATCTGCTTCATGGCCGGCAGCCGGACGGCCATCCCGAGGATCTGTTCCATCGCGGCGCCAAAGGCGTCTTCAGCCGCGCCCGAACTTCCTGCAGCCGGGCTGGGTCCGCCAATCTGGTTGATCCGGATGGATTCGATCTTCTCGACCGGCTTCATCATCTGCGCCATGATTTCGGGGAGGCGATCGAGCTTGCGTTCTTCCAGGCGCATGCGGATCACGGAGTCGCTCAGCAGGTTCTCGGCCTGATTCAGCGCCGTGCGTCCCTCCGCCTCCGCCTCCATGCGGGCCTTGTCGGCCGATGCCGCGCTCGCCGTTGCGGCGGCCTCTGCCTTGGCCTTCGCGAGCACGGTGTCGACGTCGGTCTGCACCCGCGCGTGTTCGCGGGCGAGATCCTGTTCCTGGCGCAGCCACGCGACCTCTCCCTCGCGCTCGGCGGCGGCCCGCTCCTTTTGGGCCTGAACGTTCTCCGAAGCCAGGACCAGTTGGGCCCGGGCTTCTTCCTCGGCGGCCCGGGCAACCGACTCGTCGGCCCGCTTCCGGGAAAGTTCGATTTCGTTCGTGAGCTTCGCCTCTTCGAGTGCCAGGAGCGCGCGCATCTCGGCCTTGCGGAGCTCTTCGTCGCTCGTGACCTGGGCCGCCTTCGCCTTCTGCTCGCCATCGATGCGCACGGTCTCGGAGGCCAGTACGGCCGCCGCCCGCGCTTGCTCGGAACGCGAGCGGGCATCGGCCTCCAGCTTGTCCAGGTGCTCTTGCTGGGAGATCTCGGCCTCGCGTTCGGCCCGCTTGAGCTCGATTTCGCGCTGATGCTGGGCCAGCCGGCTCTCCCGGACTGCGATCTCGGTGGCGGTCTCGATCTCGACCCGCGCCTTTCGCTGCGTGGCGACGAGTTCGGCGAGGCGCCGGCGGCCCTGCGCGTTGAAGGCGTTCGATTCATCGAGCTGGGCCAGGTTGGTCTGGTCGACCGACACCAGGGCGGCGGCAATCAGGCTGAGTCCGAACTTCGCCGCCTGCTCCCCGGCTTCGGTCGCGACGTCCTGCGTGAACGCGCTCCGGTTCAGGTGGATGTCCTCCATCGTCCGCTGGGCGGCGGCGTTCTGGATGGCGTTGACCAAGGCCCCCCTCAGCAGCTCGTGGACCGAGCCCCCGTTCCGCGAGATGCGATTGCCGAGCGCCTGGGCAGCGGTCGAAACCCCTTCGCGAGACGGTTCGACCCGCAACTCGAATTCCATCCCGACATCTGCCCGCAGTTGGTCGCGGCACAGGACCGCCTCGCTGCCCGATTGCGTGGCAGAAATCGAGATCGCCGCCATGGAGACACGCTGCAGGCGATGCACGATCGGGAGGGCCAGGCAGCCGCCGTCGAGGACGACCTTGCGCCCGCCGAGCCCGGTTCGCACCAACGCCGTCTCCAGCGTGGCCTTGGCGTAGTAGCGCTGGAGGAACCAGATTCCACAGGCCAAGGCCAGCAGAACGCCGGCAACGGTGTAAAGCCAAGCCACAGGTGTTTCCTGTCGTCTCCCGGGTCACGGCGGGGGGCCGGCCGATTTGGCCGACTAGCCCGAACGACAGGGTAGCCGCATTAGTTTCCGATTCAAGTAGTTTGTGTTATCTTATTGCCTGGTAAGATTCTTTACGATCTCGAATTCCATTCCTGTCACGCGTGCAAGGTAGGTCGGGAGCGGGCGTGGCTCGGTGGTGCCGCGGGCCAGCCGGCGAGCACTGCGATAGTGGCCGCGGGCCGCAAAGTTCGCCGCGCGGGATCGCCAGTCGTCGCCATGTGTATCGACCAGGGCGGCCAGGCAATGAATGCCCTCGTAGGTGGACTGGCCCAGCGTGTTCAGGACCGGCGCATGATCGCCATGGGTCGAGTGGTATTTCTCCCGGAACGACGCATTGGCCTCTGTCCGCAGCGATCCGAAATAGGCGGCCGAGGCATAGAAACGGTTGAGCGACTTCGGCCCGCTTGCCAGGAGCACGTTTTCCTCCACCGCGCAGGAAAAGCGGACGGTGCTCCGATGCAGGTCCGCGTCCCCGAAGGCCCTGTTGAACATCACCGCGTCCTGGCCGATCAGCGAGACCAGGACGGCATCCGCGCGGCAGCGGCGGATTTCATCCACGAACGGCCGCATGTCCGCCACGCCAAACGGCAGGTAACGTTCGTAGACGAGGGGAGCGGCGCAGTCTCGCAGGATCCTCTTGGCAAAGGTATGTGAAGCCCGCGGCCACACGTAATCGTTACCGATCATGGCCCATCGGCGGAACCTGTACGTCGAGTGAAGGTGGCCGATCGCGGGGCCCAGTTGCAGCGCCGGGGTTTCGCCGATGGCGATCACCCCGGGCGTCCGTTCGCCACCCTCGTAGAGGGGGGTATAGATGAACGGAACCCTCTGCCTGACCACTTTGCTCAGGCGTTGCCGGACAGCGCTGATGTGCATGCCCACGATCGCATCGATCGCCTGCGCCTGCAGGAGGTCGCTCACGAGTGAGTCGACCGGAACCGCGGCTTCCTCGGCCGCATCGACCAGCAACAACTGGACCTGACGGCCGTCGATCCCGTCACGACGGTTCAGTTCGTTGACGGCTACCTGGGCGCTGGCGATACAGGATGGCGACCAGATCCCGGCGGCGCCGCAGAGCGGCACGAGCAGCGCAACGCGGTAGCAGGAACCCGGCGGCGGCAACAGCGCATCGAAATCGCGCCCATACTCCGGTGGCAGACTGGCCGGACCACACCGGCCAGCGGCAAATTCCTGGCCGCTGGAACAGCGTTGCTGCATGCGGCAAGTACAGTTGAAAGTGGTTTCCAAGTCAACTATTTCTTGTGCGACAACGGCGGGTATCTCCATGAGCGATTCAGCGAGGCCACTGACTGGCTACCTTTCGTACGTACTGGCCGCGGCTCATCGTGAAGTACGGATTTCCCTGTCTCACCGGCTGAAGGCTTTCGGGATCCAGATCGAGGCCTGGCGGATCATGGCGACACTGGCGTCGCATCCAGCGGCAACCATGAGTGAGCTTGCCGACCTGGTGCTGATGAACCCACCGGCCTTGACCAAGCTTGTCGATCGCATGGTGTCAAGCGGGTTGGTGCACCGTCAGATTTCGAGGCAGGATCAGCGTCAGGTCAACTTGATTCTGACGGACCTCGGAAAAAAGCGGATGTCGCAAATTCGGGCGGAAGTGCAGTCCGAGGACGACGAGATCCTTGCGGCGATCGGATCGGAGAACGTGGAGTTGTTTGTGGGCATGCTCCAGAAGATCTCACCGCGTGCAGTTCGCCTCTCGCAGAGACCGCCGCCTCGGCGACTGCCCAAGGCTGGCCGTACTGACCTCTAGTCAATCCTTTGCAGCGCCTGTTCACAGAGCTGCATGAAACTCCGGTGACGGGGAACAAGCGCGTCGGCCGGGAAGACGTGCTGAGCCCGCTGCCCGTCCACGCTGGCGTGCCCAGGTAGGGTCGGGGGCGCTTGCAAAATCGCCCCGCGATGGCGGTCCCTCCAGTCCAGTTGTTCTGGCAGCAGCCGAAAATATCGTTTACGATCCGGAAGTTGCGGTCGGCGGAGTGACGTCATCCCGTCCGGGTCGCAGCGGAATGGCCAGCGGGGTGGTGAGATGCGAGGTTTCCGGGGCGCGCTACTTGCGGCCTGCGTTCTGTTGTTCGCGGCCACGCCGGGCGCGGGCGCGCAGGACGGGCCGTACGTCGGCGTGGCGGCGGGATGGAACCGGGCCAGCGGCGACTACACCAAGGGCATTGGTCTCGACGTGCCGCCCGCGAGCTATGAGTCGGCGACCAGCGACGCGCGACACGGGGTCGGCACGCTGCGGGGGTCACTCGGTTACCGAACCTTCGTCGCCGGTCCCCTGTACGTTTCGGGAGAGCTCGAGGCGACGCTCCACGGCGGCGGCGGGCCGGCAGGCTACCTGCGGGAGGGCACTGGCGAAGGGGACCGGGACGTGTGGCCAGGACCGTGGAGCGTGCAGCGGAAAGGCGGGCTAGGTATCAACGCCCGGCTCGGGTACGCGCCTGGCGGGCTGCTGGACGAAGGCGGATCGATTTATGTCGTCGCCGGCCTGCATTGGCAGCGGGCGTCCGTGCGGCGCGGTTCCGACATCGGCGGGGAAGCGATCCGGACCGCGGCGAATCACACGTTTCGCCCGTGGGTTGTCGGCGTGGGCGTGGAGTGGGGAAGCTGGGCAAGCCGGATCGGGCTCGAGGTCCGGTACTCGTCAGCTGATCTGGAGTTCCGCACCGGAGGGGATGGTTCGGCGCTCGGGATGCCGCGCATCGATCACCGGTTCGGCGTGCGCGAGGTCGGCGTTCAGGTGGGTTACATTCACTCGTTCTGATCAAAACGGCAGAATCAGGCAACCGTGCGCGGCGGGGCGTCCTGAACGAGAAACTGTACCCGCACTTCGCGATCGTTTTCGGAGGCGAAGGTGGATCGCTTGACCGGCAATCATGCAGATCTTCGCAGTTGCCATCGACGGACGAGATCCTGGCGGATCGTCCCGGTCCCGAACGTCACTAGGGGCAGCGTTCGTCGGCCCCGCCTGGTGCAGCGACCAATTCCGCACGGGACAAAATGATACCGCCAACAGGCACGGTCGGTGCCGATAGGCTGCAGGCGGCGAGGCGGCGTCGATGGCGAGGCCTCGCCCGATTGGCGCAGGCCAGCATCCGCCATGGCGCCCGGCTGTGCGCGGTTGTGTGGGCGTCAGCGGCAGTGGGCGCACATGCGGACACGGTCGGGCAGCCCCTTTCCGGGGAACCCTGCATCGAGGATGGCCGGCGGCTGACGTACGGTTTCTTTGCGGACTTCCGACCCGTGAGCTTCAGCGAGAACCTGGATCCGGACAGCCCCGCATTCGATGACCATCGTGGTTACGAGGCCGACCTCCTGACCGCGTTGGAGACCATGGCGGACGCCGGTCTTGCGTTTGACCGACGGGGCATCGATATCTGGCCGGACATCTGGCTGCGACCGGCAGGCCCTGACTACGACTTTGTGGGCGGCGGCATCACCATACTGGATTCGCGCACACGTGACGCCGATGGCGTGGAGCAGGTGGCGTTCACGTCCGGCCACATCGCCTTTCGACAGTCGCTGCTTGTGCGCGCCGAGGACGCGCAGCGCTACGCATCGCATGCCGACCTGGGTCCCGCGCGGGTGGCGGCGTTGGGCGGTACGACCGGGGAGCATCGGCTGCTGGTGCTGACCGGGGTGGTGGGGGCGGAGGGCAACCTGGCGGCGGGCACTGCGATTCACCTGGCCGACGGCACTTCCCTTACGGCCGACGGCAGCGCCCATTATCAGATCACCGCGGCGGGCTCCAGCGCGAACCTGGCGAACCGTGTGCGTATCGAGGGACCATCGGGCACGGTGAAGGAAGTGCTCATTCTGTCCACAGATCAGGACCAGCTGGATGCGCTTGCGAGCGGGCGCGTGGACGCCATCGCCCGCGGCGAACTGGGCAACCGGGAGGCGTCCCGCAACGCTAACTCGCGCTTTGTCGTGACCGCGCTCGACCCGGCGGTGGAGTACGGCGGCTTCGCGTTCGACAAGGACGACCAGGGACTCGCTGCGTGCGTCGATGCCCGGATCAACTACCTGACCGACGGTCGAAGCATCGGTTTTGCGGAATGGCTCGACGACTCGCAGGCGTTCCTGCAGCGCGCCCGATACTGGAACGCGACGGAAGCGCTTGCCCAGATCTATGCCTATTCGGCGCTTACCGAGCTCGTGCGCGAACGATTCAATCGTACCTTGCGCGCCCCGGTCGACGCGGGCGATGCGGCGTGGGACCCCAACCCCGGCGGTCTCTGGCTGCGGGTGCAGCACGGAGGCCGGCGCAACGAGAACGCCCACGCCGACAGTCGCCCGTTCGACGGCGGCAGCTGGCGGGAAGACCGCAGCGAACTGCAAGTCGGTGTGTACCGGCCCCTCGACGGACTGGACGTCGACCTTCGAGCGGGGTTCACCGGACACGTATTCCGAGTGAATGCCCACGTCGAAAACGGTCGAGGCGCGCCGGGGTCGGATGCGGAAGCACTCGGTTACGGCGGCGGGGTGAGCCTGACCTGGATAGGCAGACGAGGCCCTTATGCGGCGACCGAGGCGCGATTCAGTCTTTGGGAAGCCGAGGTGAACTACCGGCGGCGGGAATTGTCGACCGGCATCGACGGACGGTCCTGGGGAGTGTCGGCGGAATCGGGCTGGCGATTCGGCGGGGACGGTTTCCGGCTGACGCCACGGCTGCGCGTCGCGTGGACCGGCGTGGGCTTCGATCGCTTCACCGACAGCGACGGCGTCACCGTGCGGCAGGACCATGACAACGCCTTGGACGCCGCGTTGGGCGTGGCGGTTGGCATCGTCATGCCGGATTCCGGAATCCGGCTGTACGGTGACCTGGAGTTGGTGCGTGACTTCGAGGAAGACAGCGCCATCGCCGCCTACGGATACCGGTTCCGCTCCGGCTTGGCGGAAACCTGGGCGCGGCTGCAGGTGGGCGTCCGCAAGGAGTTCTCGCCGCGCGTGAGTGCTGCGTTGAGCAGCGATTTCGGGGTGGGACTGGACCCTGACACCGAGAGCACGTCCATGTGGGACATTCAGGCGGCCCTGCGTTGGGCGCTGTGAGCTCACTCTGAACTTTGGGGGGAGCCAAGTTGTTGGGGTCTTGGGATAGATCAGCAAGGTGACGGAAGCACGCGCATCAGATCAATGGGTCGCAACGCGCGGCTCGAAGAAGTATCCGAGGCCGGCAACATGGACCTACCCGGCTTCCGGTTGCATCGCCTCAAGGGCGATCTCGGAAGTTTCTGGTCGGTCACCGTGTCCGGCAACTGGCGCGTGATCTTCCGGTTCGAGGGTGGTCACGCCAGCGATGTCGATCTGGTCGATTATCACTAGGGAGAACAAGCGATGCCGATGAAGAAGCCACCGCATCCGGGCCTTTCGGTGCGGCACGACTGTCTGGCACCCTTGGGGCTGAACGTCACCGAGGGGGCAAAGCGCCTGGGGATCAGCCGCAAGCAGCTTTCCGACATCGTGAACGGTCATGCGGGCATTTCGCCGGCAATGGCAATTCGCCTCGACAAGGCATTCGGGGGCGGTGCCCACACGTGGTTGCGACTCCAGGCTGCCTACGATTTGGCGCAAGCGATGAAGCACGCGGACGAAGTCAAGGTCGAGCGGCTGGTACCAGTGGCCTGATCCGTGGGGTCGCTTGCCGCCGCGGCTGCGCAGCCGAAGCCAGCCGATCTTCGGGAACCACGGCCTGCCGTCCCGGATGCGCACATCCTGCGGGACCGTCACACTGTCGCGGCCGCGGCGCGTGAACCGCGGCCG
The DNA here is from genome assembly GCA_965116745.1 of Alphaproteobacteria bacterium. GTDB lineage: Bacteria > Pseudomonadota > Alphaproteobacteria > TMED109 > TMED109 > VXPW01. Next base: position 457,547 of record OZ220701.1, read on the forward strand.
CCCGGCCTCGTCCCGGAAGAACCACCGCCCGGCGTCGGCCTGGCACTTGGCCACCGCGTCTGCGGAAGGCATGCCCTGTCGCAGCATGTGAAGGGTGGATTCTGGATGTTCCTCGTCCCCGGGGGTGTCGACTAACCGCGGTACATGGGCGATCCAGAGCTCACAACTCCGCGTGCTCGTGGCAAGCCCGGAACTGGTCGTCGATCGAGGCGGCGCTCTGCAGATCGGAGGAATAGCGGGCGTAGAGTGCGGCACGGATCATGTCATCACGCCTGTCGGGTCTGCGGTTTTCGGGTCTCTTCGGTCGGCCGGTTGTCATCGTCGTCACGACAAGTGTGGCACGCGCAGAAGACGAGCGGCCTGTAATCGAAGGGGAAGCCTTCATTCACGGCCTCCAGCCGGTCACACTGGAACTCACAACACAGTGATGAGAACCTGCCGCACGGGCGGGGACGGGTCGGCGCTCGGGATGCCACGCATCGACCACCGGTTCGATGTGCGCGAGTTCGGTGTTCAGGTGAGCTACTCCCGCTCGTTCCGACCGGAGCAGGGTCGGCCGGTCGCAATCGAAATGACCGGGAAGGATCGGACCGCAGCGGATAGACCGAGGATCACCGAGGTAAGAGCCGGAGACGCTGCTGGATGGCGGTGTATCACACAATGGTCAGCTTTCAGGAAGCATTTTTGATCGATATTCCTTCCAAAATGATCTAGATTAGAAGGATGAAAACTACCATTGATATTCCTGACCGAGAGCTTGAAGATGCCATCAGGTTCACGGGGGCAAAGACCAAGCGGGAAGCCGTGGTCGGTGCGATCGCCGACTTCAACCGTCGTATGCGCATGGCGGAGCTCATCCAATACGCCGGCACCTGCACCGAAATGATCGCGCCGGATGAACTTCAGGCGGCCCGGCGCCAGGAGTGAGCCGTTGATCCTGATCGATACATCGTCATGGATACACATGCTGCGGCCCGGCGGTGACCCGAACGTGCGCAGCCGCGTAGAAGCCGCGTTGGCAAGCGGACAGGCGTGCTGGTGCCCACTCGTGCAGCTGGAACTTTGGAATGGAGCGCTCGGACGCCGTGAACGGACAGTGCTCCATCACTTTGAAGCTGTCTTGCCGGAACTCCCGATTGACGCGGAAGTATGGTCGGCCGCATTCGATCTGGCACGTCGCGCGCGTGCGCAAGCGATAACGGTTCCGACCACCGACCTGATTATCGCCGCGTGTGCCAGGCGTCATCACGCAACGTTGGAAACAGCCGACTCAGATTTCGAATTGCTGGATGAGGTGCGTTAACGCCGACCCGTAGTCACGATGACCGCGCAACACTTGGTCAGATCATGCGGTTCCGGTCGCTCCTCGATGAGCTCTTCATCGTCCCGCTTGTGCATGAGCCCAGGTGGAACTCATCACTCTTGCGCTGAGCCTGACGGCAATGCGTCGCCGTTACACGTGGCAGCGCCGTGTCACCGGTGTCAATGGCAACTGAAAACGTCACCCTTTCGCGGGGCCGGCCGGGGGGTCGCGGGGGTATCGGCGTGCGTGTCGACGGGTCGCCCGCGCGCGGCACGGAGTAGAGCGCGCGGGCTGCTCATCCCGGGATCTCTTCGCGGTGGCTCGCGGTCCGGCTCCGCAGCAGGTCCTGGTGTTCGCGCATACGGTAGCTGTTGCCGCGGATGTGGATGACGACGGCGTGGAGGAGGCGGCGGTCGATGAGCGCGGTGGCGTCGAACTGTTCGCTGGGCCGCTTGCAGAACGCCGGCATCATCTTGGGCCGCCCGCATCCGAGGTCTATTCGCATGCGCCCGGCCCCACCGAGGATCGGCTCCCTTCGATGACGGTGAGAAGGTGAACGAGCTCCGGGTCGCCCATGCAATCCACCAGTGATGCCGCGAGATCAACCCCGTGCGCGGCGATCTCGTCCAGATCCTCGAAGCGGCGCACGTAGAATGCGCAACCGGCCTCGGCACGGGGGTGGGCGTTCCCCTCCCGCTCGCGCAATGCCCGGACATTCCAGAAGCCGACGGCGTCTCGCTGGCCCATGACCATGAAAGCGGCGAGCGCGCCACCGTGGGCCAGGGCGTGGGCAGTGCGGCTTTTCGCAGAGCCCAATGTGAGTACGATCCGCTCGCCCGTCGTGAGACCATGAGCGCGGTTGATACAGCTCTGAACCCGTTGCAGCGCTACTTTGGCCTCCTCTGGTTCCGGCTGCCACGCACCGGGGCCCGGCGCCGCGGTGCAACCGGCGAGCAGGAACGCGAGAGTGATGCCGAAGCAGGGTGATCTCATTTTGCTGTCTCCCGGACCCGGTGCGGCAGCGGAAAGTCGCCTTCCCGCATCAGCTGGTAGGTCGCAGACAACTCGGGCCGCTTCGCTCCTGCATCTCTTCGCAACGCAGCGTCGGGGTCGACCGGGCCCGCACCCGGATCGGCCTGGCAAACCTCGCCTACAACTTCCAGCGCCTCGTCTTCCACGAGCGCCGGGCGGCTGTCGCCTGAAGCTGCATCCAGGCCGCCAAACAGGGGCAAATCCCCCCGAACCTGGGCGCCGGCAGGACCCGCAGACGGCCATTCGGCCGGATTCCGGCAGGCATCACGCTTCACCCACGCCCATCATGCTGCCAGCGACACGATCACGCGCTTCCTGGAGACGTTCAGTCGGCAACCGTCTCCCGTCGCCCCGCTTCAGGGTAGCGCCACCTTCAGGCCGACGTAGTAGTAGCCGCCATTGAAGCCGAAAGGCGAACCTTCCGGATACAGCAGGCCCGCCACTTCGCCGGCCGGATTCTCTTCCGGATATTCGTCGAGGATGTTTTCTGCGCCGATCGCCAAGGTCACGGAATCGTTCCAGTCGAACGAGACCTCCGCGTCGAACAGCACCCGCGGGTCCGCATGGAATTGCAAGCTCTCGGTATCGGTATTGGTCGGCGCATCGAAGAATCCGCCGTAGTACCGACTCCGCGCCATCAATTGCCAGAGGCCCTGCCGGTGAGTCCAGGTTGCTACGTATCGCTGATCCGGTCGCCCTTCTTCAATCTGCCGCCTGCGTTTCTCGTTGGTGTAGCGCGGATCGTAGTCCGTAAGCGAAACGTCCGACCAGTTCCCAGCGAGGGTCAGGCTCGACTCTCCGCCCCAGAGTTCGAATGGCAACGTCGCCACGAGGTCGATTCCCGAGGCCTCCACGGTCTGCCGGTTCGTGAAAAATCGGACGGAAGTGAAGCTGGAAGCATCGGAGACGCCCGCCGTGAGCAGCGCGTCGATATCCTCGGGGGCAAGTTCGAACCTGCTGGTGAGGGTAATCCGGTCTTCAATCTCGATATTGTAGTAGTCGAGGGTGATGTCGAGCCGGTTCAGGCTGATGACGGTACCCATGGTGAAATTCGTGGACTGCTCGGGTGTGAGGGGCGTCGCACCCAACTGCTGTGCAACAGGATTGGACGGAGGCAAGGTGGCGACGTCTGCGAGCCTGCCGATGAGGAACTCCGTCGTCACGTTCCGAACGGTGGCCTGCCCGGCGGTGGGAACCCTGAACCCGGTGCTGACGGAACTGCGCACGGCGACCGAATCCGACACCTGGAATCGGGCGGCCAGCTTGCCGTCCGTCGTATCGCCGAACAGCCTGTAGTCCTCGTAACGCACTGCAGCGCCCAGCAGGAAGCGCTCGGTCAGGTTTGACTCCAGGTCGACGTAGGCAGCGTGGGACCTCGACGTGGACTTGCCCGCATCACCGGGCTGGAACCCGGGAAACCCGTTCGACCCGACTCCAAACCCCTGCTCGGGAAGTCCGAATTCGTCGTCTATGTAGTGGGAATTCGGCTCGCCACTCGTGACCTCGAAGGTCTCGTCCCGGTACTCCAGGCCGAGGGCCACGTTGATCGGAATCCCCGCGCTGCCGATGTCGAAAGGCCTGGACAGGTCGAAATTGACCACGCGGTCCGTTTCCGTATAGGCGCCCGCGTCGTAGTAGGTCGGAATGTTGTTGCGGAGACCCAGCAACTGCGGATTGATGGTGTTGTAGATATAGAAGTCGGCGTGGCTCCGGCCGGTCCCCGCACTCAGGTCGTAGAACCAGTCGCCCCGTTTTCCACGCAGGCCGACAGCCAGGGCACGATCATCGATGTAGCCGCCGAACTGCGGGGTGAAGCCGCCGGGAAATTTCTCGTACAGCGTGTAGCAATCGGGATGATCCCTGACGGCCGCGAGCGCCTCGGCAGCGGGCGCATGGCCCACAATCGGAATTGGCGGACAATTGGCCGACCGACTACCGCCTAGGTCGGCGACTTTGATGGTCGCGGTGCCGTCGGGCAACGGATCCCCCTTGAAGACCCCTTCACGCGTGTGCGGGTTTCGGAAGTAGAACCCCCCCTCAACCTGGCGTTCGGCCCAATTGCCGAAGGCATAGACTTCCGCTCCGTTGGGAAGATCAACGCCAAAGTTGCCGAACAGTTTGTAGTCGCCGGAGTACTTGGGCGATCCCCAGATCTGGGCCGTCGGCTGCCGTACGTGCGCGTTGCCGGCATCGACGAGATCCTGAGCGTCTCCGCGTTGCACGGCGCGGTCGGTGGGTTCGGAATCCTTCCACTCGAAACTCAGATTGGCGAAGCCGTCGGCTGTCAGTGGCAGGCCCACGTTGCCCGCCAGGGTCAGCACGTCACCGTCGCCTTCGTAGTGGCTGCCCCACCTGGCGTCCACCGTGGTGCCGGAACTGCCGTCCTTCAGGACGAAGTTCAGGATGCCCGCAATCGCATCGGAGCCGTACTGCGCCGAGGCACCGTCCCTCAGCACTTCGAGCCGGTCCAGGGCAATCGCCGGAATCGCGGAAATATCGGCGCCTTGCGCCCCGGTCGAGATGCCCGATCCAAGCCACGTGATCACTGCGCCGCGGTGGCGGCGCTTGCCGTTGACCAGCACCAATGTCGAGTCCGGCGGGAGGCCGCGCAACGTCGCCGGCCGGATGAACGATGCTGCGTCGCTGATGGGCTCCAGGCCGACGTTGTACGACGGGACCTGGCTGGCAACCAGGGCATCCAGGTTGTTGTCGCCCTGCATAACGAAATCGTCACCGGCGACGACATCGACCGGAACCGGGGATTCGGTAGCAGAACGATCTCTTCTGCGCGATCCGATGACGACGATGTCCTCGATGAGGGCATCGCTGTCCGCCCCGATCGCTTCAGGAGTGGCATCCTGGGCGACAGCCGGGCGTTCGACCACCAACGAAGCACAGCCTACAAGGCAGACGGACAAGACCCATCGCAATGCAAGCATCCTGAGCCGATGGCAAGATTGGCCAACGGTTACGGAACCGGCGAGCGCCCTGATCATCACTCCCCTCCCTTAAGCGGTTTGAGCCATTCCTAGGAATTTAGGGAATCCGATACGAAAGTGCCAAGGAGGCCGATAACTCGTTGATCTGATTATGTGCTCACCCGACTTCCGAACCTGACTATGCGGCATAACCTCATAGTTGTGCGCACTGGCAAGCGACGGAGCGCAGCGAGCGAAGCGGGGTTGGTGGCAATGGCAGCCCGCTGCGGATCACTCCCACGGAGATGTCGGTTCGAATCTGACCGTCAGCTTCGCTCACTCCATGGCGTCATACAACCCATGGAAAGCATTGAACATTTTCGAAAACACGTTGCATGATCTTGACGTCAGAAACGAAGAAAGAGAGCCACCTGGTTGGCACAGTCCGCACCCGACAAGGCATACCGAGACGGCATTTCCCTGATTGTGCGGCGACAGCCATGGAGTCGACCAGCCCGTCCGTGCCGTCGTCCCTGAGCCCGGACGCGCCCAGCCAGTAGTAGGGGTCTATCCCCGCGCGGGCGGGGGTGAGTTGCTCCATTCAACGCGATCAGGCAACGACGGGCAGTATCGCTTACAGCATTCTCCACAATCGGGACATTGGAACTGCATGGAAACGATCGCCAAAGGGGATGCTGGTCTCACCGTCATAAAGCACTATGCCGCGTTGGAAGCGGTTGCCAGCTGCTCTTTCAAGTTTGCGCAGCCCACGAAAGTCTCTTGAACTCACCGACGCGGCCGCCTTGATTTCCACACCGGCGACGGCGCCGGACGCCTGCTCCATTACGATATCCGTTTCGGCGCCGTCCTTGTCCCGAAAATGGAAGAATTCGGTGGGTGTGTCCTGCCAACTCGCCTGTCTTCGCAATTCCTGGAACGCAAATGTTTCCAGGAATTGCCCTAGGAGGGTTCGGTCTGCCGCCAGCGCCTTGGCGTCGGTGCCGAGCAAGGCTGCGGCGAGGCCGGTATCGGTGAGATGCAGCTTCGGACTCTTGACCAGCCGTTTCAGTCGATTGCCGTGCCAGGCAGGGAGCCGTTCCAGAAGGAACAGTCTCTCGAGAAGCGTAACGTAGTCCCCGATTGACGGCCGACTGAGCTCGAATGGGGAGGCCAGGCTGCTGAGGTTGAAGAGCTGGGCTGTCTGGGCGGCTGCGGCGCGCAGGAGCCGTGGCAGGAGGTCGAGCGATCGGACCCGCGTCATGTCCCGCGCGTCGCGTTGCACGATTGCCTCCACATAGTCGCGATACCAGTTGGCCGAGCGCCTCGCTGTCGGGCGCTCCAAGGCCGCGGGATAGCCGCCGACAACGATCTTCTCGATAAGCTGCCCACCCAGACGCTCGCATTGGAATATCGGGAATCCGTCGCCGAACAGGGCGTTCAGGAAGTTCGCATCGGGACGAGATCGGTTTGATTGCCCCGTAAGCTCAAACTGTGTCAGGGGATGCAACGGCACGATCTCTACGCGTCCCGCCAGTGAATCCGACAATTGGGGAACGAGAAAGACGTTCGTGGAGCCCGTAAGCAGGAAACGTCCCGGAGCCCGCTGGCGGTCCACGGAGATCTTGATGGCCCCAAAGAGCTCGGGGACGTGCTGGACTTCGTCAAGGATGACGCGCTCCGGCAAGTCGGCAACGAAACCTGTCGGGTCTGCCCGGGCGCCGTCTCTCGTGACGGGATCGTCAAAGCTGAAGTACCTGTAGTCCCGATCTTCCCGAGAGGATCCCCATGCGGGTTCATTGCCGCCCCAGGTCGGGCGGTTGCCGCTCCAGATGACGTAGTTGGGCGCGCAGGTGACCTGAGCGAGCGTAGTCTTGCCGCACTGACGGGGGCCGTGTATCAGCACGACCGGTGAATCCTCGAGCGCTTCGACAAGCCGGCGCTCGACGGACCGGGGATAGAAGACCGAATTCGACATCGGCCAAATGTAAGCTCAGAGTGCGGCTGATTGCAAGGTTTCGTCTCGGCCAATTGAAAGAAATTCAGGAGGTACAGTTGAGCGAGTGCTCGGTAGGCGGGTTCGGCGACGCAACGAGTGACGGTCGACCGCCTGGATCTGGGTCCCTGCGAGCGGATGAAAACGGTAATAGACCGTGACCGTCTCGCTCAACTTGTGGGGTTTATGGGCGGGTTTACACGACTGTGCGGTACGCACATCTGGCGCGGGACTCGGTCCCCCGGTCCGCCGTCCACGTCGCCGACAGCGTCGCCGGCGACCTTCTCAAGGGGTACCGCGCGGCCGCCTCATAGCAGCTTCACGAGGGGGACGATCACCCCGCCCTGGGCGATCAGCGCGCCGAACAGCCATTTCAGCAGGTCCGACTTCACCGATTCGATGGTCGCCCGGGTCTCCTGCCGCAACGCTTCGATGTCAGCCTTGGTGGCCAGATTGCCGTTGAGCAGTGCGATTTGCTCGTCGGCCAGCGTCTCGGCCTGCTGCTCTGTGAAGCCGCAGTCGGTCAGGCGCTTGACGTACCGGTGGGTGTCGAACGCGATGGCCTCGGTCATGCGCCGATGATACGAGCCGTACACACGCCCGACAAGAAACGCTCAGCCGCCGCTGAGCAGACACGATTGAGCGCCGCCTCGCGGACCTCTTCCTGCCCGCCCGGCGAGGACCGCCGCGTCAGGCCGAAGGACGGCCCTCGCGCGCCGGCGCAGTTCCCCGACACCACCCCGATGTCCTCGCGTCACAGGTTAAGGACTCCGGACAGCGTGCCACTGGTCAGCGTCAGCAGACGGATCGCTACAACCGACCATGGATGCCCGGCCGTGTGCCTGTCCAGCATCGCACCCAATCGTTGCCGTTCGTTAGCACCGGCGCATGGGTGATCGTGGGGCTGTCCGGGTCAGTGGAGGCGGCGAACTGGTAGGTTAACTCTGCCCCCTCGGTCGCCGTCCGGGCCACCGCCGCCACCGATGCGGGCGGGTCGTTCAACTGCGCGATGGCGATCGCCATCGGTGCCGCGGCGGCGGCGCCGTCCTCGCTGCCGTCGTGTCACCGGGGCTGGGCGTGGGTAACTTCGTTGCTTCCCGGTTCCGCATCGGCAGGCGCGACTGGCCTTCCGGGCTGCGCTGCAGAGCGAACAGGATGGTTCGCCTGCCTGGGTGACCGGCGCGGAATCGTGGCGGCACGTGGCCGGTTGCGGTCAACCGCCGAACCCGCATTTGCCCGGAGACGCCCGCATTCGTCCAGAGGGGCTGAACAAGAGACGTTCGCACAGCAAACAAATGTCTTGACGATCTATATCTAGTACTGTAAAGTCAAATTTCCACACGATATTGAAAAGTCAGTCAGATTTATCGTACTGGAGATTTCTTATCCGAACATTGAATCTCAATGGTGACGATCACCAACCCTCCTCGGGGGCCGGTCTAGATCGCGTTGGTGGCAGGTATTCCTCCCTATCTGCCCCGGGCAACCCGCGACCACCGGCACCGACAGGCGAGGAGGATTCTATCGCGGTCGGCGGCTGTACCCCGAATAGGCATGGGCGCACGCTTATGTCTTGGCGGTTTCCGAAAGGGTCCTAGGGAGCGCCAGTTCGGGTTGCCGCCCGGTTTCCGCGCGGCGACCGCCGACCGCTTTTGTCCTGCTCCGGCAATCCACGTTCGCATTCCCGGTGGGCTAACCGGAATACAGTTCTTCAGGCCCGCCGCAGCCACGCCCGGCTACCTGTTCGCATCGACCTCTCGGCTGTGGCGCCGTCGATCCGGCCCGTCGCCGGAGACGGGCGGTGCGTGCCGGTACGGTCGGCGCTCAGGCCAGCGCGGATCGCCGTCCGTATCGCCGGTGCCGTACCTGCGAGGTACGGTCCTGTTGCGGATTGACCGGCCGAGTTCGGGCGCCGCGCGTGGTGCCGCCGGCCGGGAAATCAGGATCGCCGCAGCATCAGCACGGACGTGACCGCGCCCACGAGAAAGAAGATCGCCAGGGCGAAGTGGCCGTCCTGAAAGGCGAGCTCATGCGCCTTCAGGGAGAGCACGTCCCGCAGATAGCTCTCGGCCACGCCGAAACGTGCTTCCGCCTGCAGGCCGGTGGTCTCCAGGAGGCCGAACAGCGTGTCGCGAAGACCGGTCGAGACGAAGTTGTCCGCGGTCTGACTGACCATCAACTCGTGCCCGTGCTCGGCAATCCGGGATTCCATGTAGATGGCGAGAACGTTGACACCGATGGCCCCGCCTGCGATCCGGACGAAGTAGTTGGTGCCTGAGGCGTAGGGCGCCAGTTCGCGCGGTACCGCCTCCATGGTGACCAGATTCTGGGCCGGGAGAATCATGCTGAGGCCGGCTCGGCCAAGCGTGATCAGTGCCGCCATGGTCCAGAAGGTGGTGAGGATCCCGGCGCCGGCGAGCAGCCAGCAGGAATAGGCGAAGATCAGAAGACCCGATCCGATGGTGATGTAGGCCGGGATCTTGCCCACGATTCGCCCGGCAATGGGAAAGGCAATCAGCATGAAGATGCCACCGGGCAGCAGGACCAGCCCGGCCCCCAGGGGGGAAAGGCCTTGCACGGTCTGTACCAAGACGGGAATGATGTAGAGGGTGCCGAACACGCCGGCCCCGAACACGAACGCGACGATCGCGGAGGCCACGTACTTCGGGTACGTGAACAGCTTGGGCTGCAGGATCGGATTGGGTGTGGACAGTTCCCGCACGATGAAGGCGATCATCGTGCTTGCCGAGCCGAACAGCAGGAAAAAGACGAGGTCGGTCGTCCAGCCGTCGCGTTGTCCCGCACTGGTTCCGGTGAGGAACAGCATGACCGACGCGATCACCAGCGCGAAGTTCACGGCGTTGAACGGGGTTTGGACGGCGTCCTCGTCGCGGCCGGGGACAAAGCGTGAGGCGAGGCAGGCCGCGATGAACATGATGGGGAGCGGGGCGGCGAGGACCATGCGCCAATGCGCCTCCTCCATGATGAAACCGCCGATCAGCGGTCCGACCGCCGGGCCGAACACGATGCCCATGCCGTACCAGCCCATGGCCTTGCCGCGCTCTTCCGGAGGGAAGGCCAGAAAGACGACGCTGAGCCCCAGCGGCTGAACCAGACCGGCGCACAGGCCCTGCGCGACCCGCGCCATGACCACGCCGGTAAACGTCGGCACGTACTGGCCGATGAGTGCGGCGACCGAGAAGATGGCCAGCGCCCCGAGCAACACGTTGCGCGGCCCGAACCGGGTCATCAGCGTGGCGTTCAGCAACATGCCCGCCGCCATGGCCGACAGGAACCCGGTGTAGATCCAATGCGCCTGGTCCTGGCCGATCCCGAACGTCCCCATGACGTCCGGGATCACGACATTCCCCATCGTCGACGACATCACCGTCGACACCGTCGCCAGCAGTACCGCCAGCAGGGTTCCGACCTTGTGCAGGGAGCCGGCCGGCGCCGGCGCGGTGGTGGTTACCGCAGCCACGACCAGAACCCGTCGGCCGAGCCGTCGTCGACGTACACCTCCACCATCATCCCGGGCTTCAGCCGCGCATCCGGCGGCGCGATGTCGATCCGCACCTTGATCCGCTGCGTCACCTTCGTGAACGTGCTCGAATCGTTGAGCCGCGGCAGCAGCGAGAACTGGCTGGTCGCCGCATCGCCGATCCGCGCCACCCGGCCCGCCACCTCCAGGTCGGGGTAGGCGTCGACCTCGATCCGCACCGGCTGCCCCACCTCGAGCCGTGCGACCTCGGTCTCGCGGATGTTGGTCTCGACCCAGATCCCGGCCGGATCATGCAGCACCAGCAGCCGCTCGCCCGCCGACACGTACTCCCCGGCCATCACGAACGTGCCGCCCACCACCCCGTCGATCGGGCTGGTGATCGTCCGGTCGGCAAGGTCGATCTCCTGGCGCTGCCGGCGCGCCGCGATCTCCGCCGAGCGCGCCCCGAGCGTCACCCGCTCGGCCTCGCTCACCCCCAGCATCGCCCGGTCGGCCTCCGCCTCCGCCAGCTGCGCCTCCGCCTTCGCGACGCCCGCCGCCGCCCGCCCCAGCTCCTGGCGCGCCTTCAGGAAATCGGCCCGCGCCCGCTCCAGGCGCGCCGCCGGGACCGCGCCCGAATCCGCCAGCGCCTCCATGCGCCGGAACTCCGACTCGAGGTACGTCAGCTCGTCGGCGTGCACGCGCCGGTTGGCCTCCGCCTCGCCGACCTGCGAGCGGGCGGTCGCGATGCGGGCCTCGACCTGGCCCTCGGTGAGCGCCGCCTGCGCATCCACGCGGCGCAGCTCGGCCTCGAGCGCCGCGAGCTCGGAGTCGGTCTCGGCGAGCGCCAGCGCCGCCGCGCGCGTGTCGAGCCGGGCGAGGACCTGGCCCCTGGTGACGCGGTCGCCCTCGCCGACCAGGCGCTCGAGCAGGACGCCCTCGGCGGTGCTGCTGACCGCGAGGAGGTCGGCCTTCACGCGGGCGTCGGCCTCGTGCACGTAGAGGACGGAGGTGCGGATCCACTGCGCCGCCCAGGCGGCCATGGTGGCCAGCAGGACCAGCAGCAGCAGGACCCGACCGGCCAGGACCAGCAGTCGGCGCCCGCGCGACGGCGCGGGGGCGTCGGCGGGGGGCTCGGGCTCGGGCGCCGGCGGCGGCGCAGTCTGGTCAGAGGCGACGGCCGGGCGGAACCGGCGCTCGGCGCCGAGGTCGAGTGTACGTCCGGTTTCAAGTTGCCTGGGCAACGCAAGGCTTCTTCCGGTGGTCAGGAGAACGTAAGTATACGTTAATGACACTGTTTGACGCGATAGATCGCGTGCGTGGACATCTTGACGCCATTTACTGGCTACTGAAATTTCCTCCCTCACCGGATGTCCGCAGGTCCTGGATGTCGGTCCCCGCCGGTTGAAACCGAACTCCGAGTGGGTCTCCAGACGATCTATCGAGGAGTATCTCGCCCGCACGGCCGGACTGTCTTCGGGGACGCCGGTAGCGCCGTGCGTGACGCTTCGCGCAGCCCGCCGGAACGTCGGCGGATCGGTTGCGCACCCCATACGCGGTGCCCCGCACCCTATGAACGGCTGGGTCGGATCTACTCGGCACTGATCCACGCGGCGCCGTAATGACCGTGCTGACCCGGCAATCACCGATGACGAAGCGACGCTCCTGCAGGCAAGCGAACCGACGGTACCGATCTGGCCCTCAAGTTCCATGGGTTTGCAAGGATCGCCGGCGACAGGCCCGACGGCAGGAGCAACGGTGTTTGGACCGCGGTCGCCCATATCCCCGTACTGCCGCCGGGCAGAGGCCAACGGCGACCCTATGGCGGTGTCGTGGTTGGCGCCCCGGGTTCGTATTGACATGATGTGACCAGTCATTAACACTGGTCATATGGAAACGATCAACGCTTCCGAATTCAAGGCCCGCTGCCTGGCCATCCTTGATCGTGTCTTCGCGACGGGAGAACCCGTGGTCATCCTGAAACGCGGTCGGCCGGTGGCGGAACTGGGTCCGGTGCGTAGCGTTGACGTCGGATATCCGCAGTCGGGACTGGCCGGCACGGTTACCGTGGTTGGGGACATTGTGGAGCCCGCCGTGGCGGAACAGGAGTGGGAAGCGTTGCAGCGGTGAGGGCCCTGCTTGATACGCACGTACTGATCTGGTGGTTCGGTGATCGCTCGCGGCTGTCGCCGGCGCAGCAGCAGATTCTCGCTTCCGCGAGCCCGGAGGCGCCCCTCGTGGTATCGGACATTTCGCTCTGGGAAGTGGCGACCCTGCAGGACCTTGGTCGAATTCGGCTGGCCATGCCATTGCGCGAATGGCTCGACCGCGCCACGGCCGCGCCGCTGGTGCGGCGGCAGGGCATATCGCCGGCGATCGCTGCGGAATTGACGGTGCTTCCGACTTCCTTTCGTGGAGACCGGGTCGACCGGATACTTGTCGCCACGGCCCGGGTGCTTGGCGCAACCCTCCTCACGCAGGACCGCAGGATTGCCGAATCCGGACTGGCGGAAACGCTGGCTTGAGAAGCGTCTTCAGCTCTGATCTGGACCAGGTCGCGCCGGGTGTTCGATCGGCGATCGAACCTTTCCGCCTAGGCCAAGAGCTGCCTCGGATCACTTGGACCCGCAGGAGTCCGGGAGCAGGCGTGCGGGAAAACAGAACCGCAGCACCACGATTCCTGATCTCGAACTGAAACCGTCGCCGTCGCTACCCGGCTTTCGTGCCTCCCGGGACTTGGCCGGTGCGCAGCAGCGCTCCATGTGCGTTCGACCGGCGGACAGAGACTCGCGGATGCGGCCTTTCTCCAGAAGCTGTAGCCAACTCGGCACGTAAGCGGGTCCACGTTCACGAAGTTCCTTCGCTGGGTGACAGGATCGGGATTGTCTGGCGGCCATGCTTCCGGTAGGAGGATTTCAAGGTGGCCGCGCCAACCGCCGCTGTGAGCCGGCGACCCGGAACGGAACGTGCCGATCGGCGCGAGGAAGCTGAACACCGAGGACGCGGAGCGCACCATGGCCCGGGAGTGGCAAGCTTGTGACTGAAGCAGCGAACCGATGCCGAATCGCCGTCGATGTCGGCGGTACGTTCACGGACGTTGCGCTTGAGCTCCCCGATGGCGGGATCGTCACCGCCAAGGTGCTGACCACGCCGAACGTCCCGGAAGAGGGCGTGGTCGCGGCGGTCCGTCAGGCCATCGCCGAAGCAGGCGTGGAGCCGGCCGCGGTCGGTCTGGTCATTCACGGCACCACGCTTGCCACCAACGCCCTGATCGAACGGACCGGCGCCAGGACGGCGCTCATCGTGACCGAGGGATTCCGGGACTCGGTCGAGATGGCGCTCGAGAACCGCTTCGAGCAGTACGACATTTCCATCGATCGGCCGGCCCCGCTCGTGCCCCGCCACCTGCGCTGGCCGGTCACCGAGCGGATGAATCACGCGGGTCACGCCCTGGTTCCCCTCGACGAGCAGTCCGTGCACGCCCTCTTGCCCCGGTTCGAGCGCCACGCGATCGAGGCGGTCGCGGTCGGGCTGCTCCATTCCTATGCGAATCCCGCCCACGAGCGACGGGTCGGAGCGATTCTTCACGAGGCCCTGCCTGACCTCCGCGTCACGCTCTCGAGCGAGGTGTGCCCCGAGATCCGCGAGTACGAGCGCCAGTCGACGGCCTGCGCCAACGCGTACGTCCAGCCGAGAATGTCCAGCTACCTCGGGCGCCTCGATGCCGCCCTTCGCGGTCTCGGCCTGGGGTGCCCGCTGCTGCTGATGACATCGGGCGGCGGGCTCACCACCCTCGAGATCGCGTCCCGTTTCCCGATCCGGCTGGTCGAGTCCGGTCCGGCGGGCGGTGCGATCCTCGCCGCCGAGATCGCACGCGAGTGCGACTGCGAGAACGCGCTGTCCTTCGACATGGGCGGGACGACCGCCAAGCTTGCCCTCATCGATGCGTTCGAGCCGCAGACGACCCGCACGTTCGAGGTCGCCCGCGCCTACCGCAACCTGAAGGGCAGCGGCCTGCCGGTTCGCATTCCCGCCATCGAAATGGTGGAGATCGGTGCGGGCGGGGGCTCCATCGCGGGAGTCGACGCGATGGGCCGGCTGAACGTGGGGCCGGCCAGTGCGGGAGCCGACCCGGGGCCCGCCTGCTACGACCGTGGTGGCGAGCGACCGACGGTAACCGATGCCGACGTCGTGCTCGGGCGCATCGACCCGGCGGACTTCGCGGGCGGCTCGCTGCAACTGGTCCCGGAACGGGCGGTCGACTCGATTCGCGGCGCCGTTGGACGGCCGCTCAAGCTGGCGGACCCGGTCGCGGCGCTGTCCATTTCGGAAGTCGTTGACGAGAACATGGCCAACGCGGCCCGGGTCC
This sequence comes from Alphaproteobacteria bacterium, assembly GCA_965116745.1. GTDB lineage: Bacteria > Pseudomonadota > Alphaproteobacteria > TMED109 > TMED109 > VXPW01. The sequence goes on from OZ220701.1 coordinate 472,643, forward strand.
ATGCCGTCGAATGGGGAAAGGACGTCTCCGCCCGGACGATGATCGCGTTCGGCGGCGCGGCGCCGCTGCATGCGGCGCGACTGGCCCAGAAGCTCGACGTCGATCGCGTCATCGTGCCGACCGGCGCCGGGGTCGGATCAGCGATCGGCATGCTCCGGGCCGCAGTATCGTACGAGGTGGTCCGCAGCCGCTACATGCGTCTCACCGAGTTCGATCCCCGGGCGGCCAATGCATTGCTCGGGGAGATGCAGGCGGAGGCGCAGGCGGTCGTGTTGGCCGGGGCCGGAGCGGATGCGGAACTCGAGGAAGCCCGGCATGCCTACATGCGTTACGTGGGGCAGGGACACGAGATCGTGGTGCCGCTGGCCGACCGCACGCTGGCGGACGCGGACCGTGAGACCCTGGCCGACGCCTTTGACACCGAGTATGCGCGCCTCTTCAGCCGGACTCTCCCCGATCAGGAACGCGAGGTACTGAGCTGGACGCTCACGGTTACCGCACGAAGGGATTCCTCGATTACGTCCACGACGAAGGGTGGCACCCTCCCGCCGCCGACAGCGGTCAGTGTCGGATCGCCGGTCCCGCAGCCGGGAGGAGGTCAGGGACCGGCGGCGGCAGGCCGACGGCTTTTTGACGCGATCCGCGCCGACTACGTGACGGCGACGACGTATCGCCGCGACGACCTCGTCCAGGATGGTGTGGTTGCCGGCCCGGCGGTCATCGTCGAGGAGCAGACGACCACGGTGGTGCCGGACGGGTTTCAGGTCGTCGTCAACTCCCTCGGCTACCTGGTCCTCGAACGGCGGGATCCGCAGGCTAAGGGTCAGCAGGGGGAGAACCGAGCGTTGTGAACGCTTCGCGGTCGGACAAGATGCGGCTTGTGGCGACGCTCCCCGGAGTTTGACCATCAGGATGGATCAGGTCAGCGCGGGCCGGCGCTGTGGGTCACCGCCTCCGCGAGGTGCACGATCCTGTCTGCCAGGTAGGGATGGATGCGTACCCGGTCGTGAAACCGAGTGTCGGCGGTCACGACGGGGTACTGCGATTGAAGGGCGAGGGCGAGATAGAAGCAGTCGTAGGCGGGGTGGCCGAGGTCACGCGCCAGACGCGCTGCGGCAGCGCTCAGCTGGGGCATGGACACGGGGAGCGTAATCGGAGCTGCCAGCAGGGTGTCCACGGCGTCGGACAGATCCTGGCCGGAAATGTCGCCGCGCTGGTGCATCGCCCACAAGGCGTTGACGGCTTCTGCGAATACGAGCGACGGGGCGATGAACATCGACCCGCTGGTCAGGAGTGCGCCAGCTTCCTTGGAGTAGGCCTCATCGACCAGCCATTTTACGGCCACGCTGGCATCGATCACGTATCCGTTCACACGGCGCCGTCCCGGTCACGGTCGGCCCGGATGGTGTCGGTGCTGTCGACCGACGAACGCAGGCGCTGCCGCAGGGCTTTCGCCCGCTCGACAAAGTGCTCCTCGGTGCCGAACAATGCCTCCCGCAATATGGCTCGGTGTTCGGCCTCGGCCGAACGGCCATTGGCGGCAGCCTTCCGTTTGAGCGCTTGCGCGACTTCCTCGCTGATGTTCCGTACGGTCAGTTGAACCATTCGCGTTGCCTTCAATAGAGTGCCTGCAATGCTGTCACTAGTTTATCCTGAAATCGCGCCGGTGACATGGCCGAAGGGTTGCAGCCTGCTCCGGCTTCGCGCTGTCAGCGGATTCGATAGTGCCCGTCCGCCGCCGTCGACGCGGCTCTTGCCGCCCCTGCGGAGTTTTCGAGGCTCGAAGGCGGCAGGCGGGCGATCGCTGGCGCGAAGGCCCGCGGTGCGAAGTGCACGGCACCAGACCGGAACGGGGTGCGGCCAATCTCTTCCAGGTGACTGAATTCGGTACTCTGACGGCCGGCCCGGGGTCAAGATGGGCCGGCCAGCGCCGATCGTCTTAGGCCGGAGGAGTGAACATGACCAACGGGACCACGCTCGACCGGATTCGGATGCAGATCCAGTGGAACCGGCTCCTGTCGGTGGTCGAGGAGCAGGCCCAGGCCCTGGTCCGCACTGCCTTCAGCACGTCCGCGCGCGAAGCGGGCGACATCTCTGCCGGGGCCTTCGACACGTCCGGACGCATGCTCGCGCAGGCCGTCACCGGCACGCCGGGGCACGTGAACGCGATGGCCGCGTCGGTCAAGAGTTTCCTGGCGAAGTACCCGCTCGAAATGATGGAGGAAGGGGATGTCTTCCTCACCAACGACCCCTGGCTCGGCACCGGGCACCTCAACGACTTTACGGCGGTGACCCCGACGTTCCGCGGCGGGCGCATCGTGGCCCTGTTTGCGGCCACGACCCACGTGGCCGACATCGGCGGCCGCGGCTTCGGGCCGGACGGGCGCCAGGTCTATGAAGAGGGCCTCAACATCCCGATCCTGCCGCTCGCGAAGCGCGGAGAGTTCAATGCGCTCGTGCTGGAGATCGTGCGCGCGAACGTCCGCAATCCGGTCGAGGTCGAAGGCGATCTCTATTCGCTCGCGGCCTGCAACGAGGTCGGCGGACGCCGTCTCGTGGGCATGATGGACGAGTTCGGTCTTGACGATCTGGAAGACCTGTCCCGTTACATCATCGACACGTCGCACGAAGGCATGCTGACGGAGATCCGCGCCCTTCCGAACGGCACGTACCGCAATGCGATGCGCATTGACGGGTACGAGCGTGAACTGGACCTTGTCGCCGCGGTCACCATCGACGATACCGGCCTGTCGGTCAGCTTCGACGGGACCTCGCCGGTATCGAGCTACGGCATCAACGTACCGATTACGTATACCGAGGCCTACGCGAGCTTCGGGGTGCGTTGCGTGATCGGCTCGCGCATCCCGAACAATGCCGGCTCCCTTGCGGCCATCCGGGTGACCGCTCCGGAGGGGTCCATCCTCAATGCACCGCCACCGTGTGCGGTGACCGCGCGCCACGTGATCGGTCAGATGCTGCCCGACGTCATGCTGGGATGCCTCGGCCAGGTGATCCCCGGGCAGGTGCCGGCGGAAGGCACTTCCTGTCTGTGGAACCCGGTCTTCCTCGGCGGGCACGGCATGACCGGCGACGACCTGCAGAGCGGCCCGACGTTCGCCATGAACACGTTCCACGCCGGAGGGACGGGGGCCCGTCCCGGCAAGGACGGCCTTGACGCGACCGCGTTTCCTTCCGGCGTGCGCAATACGCCGATCGAGGTGAACGAGACGATCGCGCCGCTCGTGTTCTGGCGGAAGGAATACCGCGAGGACTCGGGTGGCGCCGGTACGTACCGGGGCGGTACCGGCCAGATCATGGAAGTCGGCTATGCCGGCGATCGCGCATTCGCGATCAACACGATGTTCGACCGGGTGATTCATCCGCCGCGAGGTCGGAGCGGGGGAAAGCCCGGTCAGGTGGGACGCATCTATCTCAAGTCCGGCGCGGCGGAATTCAGGGGAAAGGGCCGGCAGACGATCCCGCGCGGCGAGCATCTCGTGCTCGAGATGCCGGGCGGCGGCGGGCTCGGCGATCCGCTCGACCGCGACCCGGAGCGCGTGGCCGAGGACGTGCGGAACGGGTTCGTTTCGGTTGAACGTGCGCAGGCGGACTACGGCGTCATTCTGGATTCCGGTCACCGGCTCGATCGTGTTCGCACCGCGAACGAGCGCCGCGCCCGCGCGGCAGCCGAGTCCTAGCACCGGTCTTCGGGCGGGCGCGAACCGGCTGGTTCATCGACCGGACCACGGGCCAAACCCACTGTTTGTTGCGTAGGTGCGGCGAACCCGAGACCTGGTCCCAAGCGTTCGGCATTGCTGCGCTTGGCGGGCTCCGGCGCGAGCCACGCGAATTGCCGTCGCCCACCCAGTCGATCAGCAGGTGCATGCCCGGTTTCCATGAGGCGCTTTGGACGGTCTGGGTCCATCACCCGGGTGCTAAACCTGGCGTGACAGCCAAGCTTCCGACAGTAGACTCGCGATTTCGCTTCAATCCGGTTCCTGAGGTAGTGGTCGCGTGAGTTCCTTTTACTTCACACCCTGGCGCCGGCAGAGCGCACGCCGAAGAGCTCGAAACGCGAACGGTGACGGCACGGCGACCCAGGAATTGATCATGTCGGCGCAGACGGTGGAAGAGGCGGAACTCATTTTCGAGATCTTCAAGAACACGCCCACCAAGTCGAAGGTGCTGCTGCCGCAAGCGGCCATGGCAAAGGTGTATCGGTGGGCGGGCATGTGGGACCGGATGCTTCAGTTGACCGAGGAACTGGGAGATCCCGAGCACCCGGCTTCCGAACGCGATGAAGCCACATCGTTCCTTGAGAACGATGACTCGAAGCCGGCGTCCAGCAAGCGATAGAGCCAACTGCAAACCTTGCGAGTTCAGAAGCGGGGCGACTAGCACTGCGCGTTGCCCGGGGGCGCGAACCGCGCAGGCAACATTCAGGCCGAAGGGGGCGTTACCCTCCTGAGGAGGCTATCCCTGATCGGGAAGCGCAGACCATGACCGGCTTGCACGCTCGATCGAATGATGGAGCAGCCTGCGGATTGACGACAATTTCGGCTGATGGTGCTGAGGCCGCTTCCCGGCGTCACGGGCCCGATCGCATCAGTTCCGCCAACAGCGGCTTTTGCCGAAGGGATTTCCCGATTGCATCCCGCCACCTGGGGCCTGCGGCCATCGCGTGTTCAAAGGCTTCTTCGAGCGCGTAAGGTCGGTCGTCTGCGAGAGTTCGGATCAACAGCTCGGCCTGTGCAAGGTCTTTCCTGGCCTTCGCCTCCGAGCCGGTCGGCCGGCGTTGAGCGACGATCAGTTTGTGGATGGCATATCGTTCCGGTTGCGGAACTTGAACGAGAATGCCGCTCCGATAGAGGGCTACCGCCGGGATGGGATCAGCGATCAGGAAGTTCAGGAAGGTGAGCGTTTGGGCGTAGACGCCCAGAGGTTGCAGCATGAGGACATCGTCAGTCTCGCGCATTTTCGGTGCAAGGAAATCCACCATGGTGCCGCCTCCGGGCATCGCCCATCGGGTGGGTCGGTTTCTCCGATCGAGGCCCGGGGCCGGTGACAGTTTCAGATCCCTGAAGGTATCGGCCAGCGACGGGTTGACTTGGTCGTGAATGACGAGTTTGAGGCCCTCAAAGGCGGCGATATCGACGTCTTCGGTCACAGCGAGCGTGTCGGTCAGGCTCACGCCTAGTTCGGCGCTGTAAAGGCGAAAGGCGTGCGTTCCGACCAGCGTGCCACCGAGACGGAATGTGCCGACTTGCGCCATGGCGTTGAGGACCTTGCCGGTTTGGCGATCTAGAGCCGGGAGCCCTGCGGCCCGTAGCTGCGCAACCAGCTTGGCACTCCGCTTTGCGAGTGTTCGCTGATCCTCGCGTTGTGTCTCGGCAGCTTCGACACGCTTCCGGAGCTCAGGTGTATCCCGGCCGATATAGCGGTCGACGACGCGGTCGCCGATCCGTTGGCGGGCGTACCAGTAGCTCCCTTGGCTACCTTGGTGCTTCAGCAAGGGCGTTCCGCCCATTGCAGAAACAGCCCGCATTTTGTGCGCTTCTAGCAGGTCCTGATAGGTGGTCTGAACCGCGAGAGGAAAGGTGTTCATGCCGCCCTACGATTTTGACTTTCGTAGGGTATAGCGGGTTTGCCCTACGCCGACAACATTCGTAGGGCAAAGCGGTGAATCACGGTGCAAGTTCCGGTTGCCCATTGCCGGAATGCAGCCGTTGCGGTTGCGGCTACCGGCCGGTCAGCTGCCGATAGATTGCCGGCAGTGGCGTAGTGAGCTGGTCAGAGTGGCGAATCACCGCAAACCCGTGGCCAGCGAAGATCCGCCGGTGCCAGGCCCGCCCGCGTTCGTCCACCACGATGCCGAAGACGCTCCGGCCGGTGCGCCGCGCCTCGCGAATGGCCATCCGGCTGTCTTCAACGCCGTGGCGGCAGTCCGTACCCGGACACGGCAAGCGATGGCCGTCGTGTGCTACGCGATCGCGGCGCCCGCCCGGCCCGACGACGGCACGGTCAACCGCGACTGGCGCGGCAGCAGACCGGCGCCCTCTTGCAGCTTCGACGGACTAGACAATCGGGTATCAGCCAACAATTTGTGGGTCTTACTGCCTGAGGCGCCCCCGCGCCCACCATGCGCTACGCTCCCACGCTAGGAGAGTCGGCGACTGCGGGTTCCCCCGTAACGGCAACAGTATCTCTCCGGCGGTCGGGCCGCGGTCCCCGTCGTTTTGAATGGAATCAATCCGAATGAGAACAGCAAGGTGAATACCCGAGCAAGCGGCGCGATACGGCCCCGCAAGATGCTGCAGCTCCCGACATCAAAGGATCCGAAGTCCATGTGGCGACAGCTGGCAAAGTCCCTGCGGGCTGCCGCCGTTGTCGGATTCTCGCTCGGTGCCCTGCCGACGCCTGCGGCTGCCGATCTGGGGGCCGAAGCGTTCACCCTGGCGAACGGCATGCGGGTGGTGGCCGTCCCTATGGAACGGCCTGGCGTGGTGCACCATGTCGTGTACTACGCGTTGGGCGCCGCGGACGACCCGAGCGGTCAGTCAGGAATCGCGCACTTCATCGAACATCTGATGTTCAATGGAACGGGGACAACCACTGACGGACAGTACAAGCAGATCATCGGGCGCAATGGCGGCAGCACGAATGCCTACACGTCAGCGGATGTAACCGCGTATTACGCGACGATTGCCCGTGACCGCCTGGAGACGGTCATGCGTCTCGAGGCCGACCGCATGACAGGGGTTGTCTTCAAACCCGAAAACTTCGAGGCCGAACGGCAGGTCATCATCGAGGAGCGCCTGCAGCGAACCGAGAATTCTCCGTCCGGAGTGTTTCGCGAGCAGCTCATGGCTGCGGCCTGGCAGGCGCACCCGTACGGGCGTCCGCTCATCGGCTGGCGCCACGAGATCGAAGCGCTCACCCTGGAGCAGGTGGAAACGTACTATCGCCGCCACTACGGACCTGCCAACGCGCTCCTGGTCGTCGCGGGTGACATCGACGCCGAGTCGTTGCGTCCACTGGCGGAACGCACGTTCGGCACGGTTGCGGCAGGCGGGGAGCCGGTGCCGCCGCGGCCCATGGAACCTCCCCATCGAGCCCGGATCACCGTCGAGATGGAAGACCCGCGTGTCGCCCAGCCCCGATGGTCCAGGCATTATCGGGCCGAGAGCTATTTCTCGGGCGTCGCGCGGGAGTCGGCCACTCTCGACGTGCTCGCGGCCGTGTTGGGGGGAGCGTCCGGCCGGTTGCACCGTGCCCTCGTTGTGGATCGCAAGGTCGCCTTGGCGACAGGCGCCTACTTCGCCGGCAGCAACCGGGATGGAGGGTTCTTCCTTGTGTACGCGATGCCTGCTGACGGGACCGACGTTTCCGAAGTCGGGGAAGCGGTGAATGCAGAGCTTCGGCGGGTGGCCGAGGAGGGCGTCGAGGAAAGGGAGGTGCAGCGCGCAGCCTACCGATTCGCCGCCGGTGAGATTTACGCTCGTGACGACGTGTCAACGGTTGCCGAGTTCGTCGGGAGCACCCTCATCAAGGGTGGAACCCTGGAGGACATCGATGGGTACATCGACATGGTGCGTTCAATTTCGGCCGCCGAGGTGGCCGGCGCGGCGCGTGCGCTGCTGGCCGAGCAGGCGACGGTGACCGGAATTCTCCGCCCGGGAGACGCCCAGTGAGTCACTTCCTGCGAAACGTGGCCGCGACGGCGCTGGCGATCAGCATCGCTCTCACCGTCTCCAGCGCGTCAGCCACTACTTCGCCGGTAGAGGTGATCGAGTCGCCGAAGGGCATCGAAGCGTGGCTGCGCCGAGACTCGTCGCTCCCCATCGTGTCCATGACGTTCCGGTTCACGGGCGGTGCGGCGCTCGACGCCCCCGGGAAGGAGGGCCTCGCCCAATTCATGGCGGCGCTGCTGGATGAGGGAGCGGGTCCCTATGACACGGTCGCGTTTCGGGATCGCCTGGACGACCGGGCCATTCGGCTGTCCTTCTCTGCCGGGAGGGACAGCCTGTTCGGTACCCTGCACACGCTCCGGGAAAACGTCGAGGAAGCCGCCATGCTGCTCGGGCACGCGCTGGCCCGCCCGCGCTTCGACGACGAGCCAGTCGCGCGCATCCGCAGCCAACTGGAAGCGGTTCGGGCGCAGAATGAGACGCGGCCGGGGAGCGTGGGGCGTACTCGCTGGTTTTCGCTGGTCTTCGGCGATGGGCCGTACGGGCGTCCCTCTTCCGGTACGCAGGCAAGCCTTGCCGGCATCGGTGTCGAGGATTTGCGCGCCGCTGCCAGCGAACGCCTGGTTCGCCGGCGGTTGGTCGTCGGGGTGGCGGGCGACATTGACCGCGAAGCACTTGCCCGCGTGCTTGATCTCGCATTCGGCGACCTTCCGGTCGGCGAGCTCCCGGACGAGGCGCCCGAGAACGGGAACTTCGCCGGTCAGACCGTGCACGTCCCCATGGACATTCCGCAAACCGAACTCGTGTTCGGCCTGCCGGGCATAGCGCGCGACGATGCGGATTTCTTTCCGGCCTTCGTCCTGAACTCCGTCCTGGGCGGTGCAACGCCGGGGACCCGGCTCGAGCAGGAAGTCCGGATAAAGCGCGGCCTCGCCTACAGCATCTACACCTACCTGGCCGACGCTGAGCGCGCCCCGCTTCTGATCGGCGCGACGTCGACGCGCGACGAAGGGGCCGGGGAAACGGTCGCGGTGGTGCGCAATGTGGTTCGGCAAACGGCGGCGGGCGGACTCACCGCGGACGAACTTGCCGATGCCAAGCTCTACATCACCGGTTCATTTCCGCTTGCCCTCGACAGCACGTCCGAGATTGCCGGCTTTCTCGTAGCCATGCAGACCAACGATCTGGGTATCGACTACCTTGACCGTCGCAACGCGCTCGTTGAGGCCGTCACGATCGAGGATGTGCAACGCGTGGCCAAGCGTCTGCTGGTGGAGGACGCCATGGTCTGGGTCGCGGTGGGGCGGAGCGACCCGTTCCCGTAGAGGGCTGACGCGCTGGACCTGCCGCAGACGCGTGAACGCCATTGCCGGGAGTCGCAAGGCCAGGTCTGTTCGACGGCGTGCCAGCCTGGCGCGCACCCACGGCCGCCCCCGCGCGCAGCTGCGGCCGGCTGATCGGGACCACGTCTGGCCGTACGACTTCGTGCACTGCGGCACAGACGACGGCCGGGCGTTCCGGACCCCGAACATCCTGGACGAGTACACCTGGAACTGGATGCTGATCGGCGTTTGTCCGGCTTCCGTCGATTGCCGGAATCCGTTCGTTCCGTCCCGAAGCGTTTCCGCCGTCAGGCGGCCAGTTCGTGCCGCCGCTCGACGACGCGGAAATTCAGCTTCTCGGTGGGTTTCATCGACGGGAGCGGGTTGAACCGCAGCGCGTCGACGTACTTCGACGGCGACACCTCAAGGGTGACGTGACGAGCGATCATCAGCACGTTGACCGCAAGTTGCAGGTCCATCCACCGCGAACCCAGGCATTTGTGCGTGCCGAGTCCGTAGGGCGCGTAGCCCGGGTCGCGATGCTCGTCGCGTGGCGGCAGATAGCGGTCGATATCGAACGAGAACGGGTCGGGGAAGACTTCGTCCAGGTAATGCGTGGCGGTCTGGGCGATATGGACCCGCGAGCCCACCGGGATTTCGTGGCCCCCGATCACGAATGGGTTCATCACGTCCCGCATCGACATCGGCACGATCGGGTACATCCTGAGGCATTCCATCAGGAAGCGGTGCGTGACCCCCATCGAGGACATGCTGAAGTCGTCCCCGTCGGGATCGCCGTGTTCGAACAGGGCATCGGCTTCCTCCCGGATTCTCTCGTGCAGCGCGGGCCGCGACGCCAGCACGTAAACCGCGAAGCTCAGCGCGTCGCCGAGATAGACGCTCGCGACCAACGACGCCGCCAGGGCGAAACGCAGGTTCGATTCCGGCACGAGCTGCGGATCGCTGGCGTGCAAGCTCAGCCAGTCATCTGCAAGGTCGCGCGAGCACCCGGCACGCTGGGCCGGCGTATGGACGCTCCGGATGCGTTCGATCAACGTGTCCACGGCCTTCGCCCGGCGCTTCATTCCCGGGGTATTGAGCATGAACTTGGGCAAGGCATGCATGATGTGAACGATGAGCGCCCGTTCCTTGAACTCGATCAGATCGTCAAGGATGTCCTGGGAGTCCACGCTGAGGAAGAGCGACGAGAGCTGCGCGTTGACCATTCGCCGGCACCTGCGTACGGGAAAAGTCTCGCCCACCGTCCAGTTCGCCATGAATTCGCGGGCGAGCCGGTACACCTGGTCCAGTTGACTCGACAGCCGGGCCCGTGAAAACGCCGGTCCCATGGCCTTGCGCAGCCGGAAATGATCGCCGCCGTCCAGCGAAGGCAATACGCCATGCGCGCCGTAGACTTTCTCGAAATCCGCGAAATAGCCCCAAGCCGTCAGGTGCATTCGCCCGTGCCGGTCCACCCACTCGTTGGTCTCCCGCCCGCCCAGGACGATCATGGGTTTGACGAACGGTGCACGGATCTCGAACACCGGGCCGTACTCTTTCGTCAGTTCGCCGAAGAGCGCGGGGACGTTGCCGCTGCGGACGTGGGGGCTGAGCAGCAACCGGCGTAGGGCGACGACGGGTCTTTTCTTGGTGAGCGTGGACCGCCGCAGCATCAGGCTGACGATGTTGTGTTCGACCGCGGCGGCGATCGAGCGGCCGATCAGGTCCATCCGGCAGATGAAATCAATGCGCTCCTGGGTCTCTTCGTCGATCTGGAACATGAAGCGAAGGACGTCGCACGTGTTGACCAGGCAGATGATGATGATTTCCCGGGGTTCGGGAATCGCATCGGTGAAGAGCGCCTTGACGACCCGCGTCTTGATGAACTGCCCAACCGTGCCCGTTTGGGAGACGCCGAACAGGTCCTCGCGCCAGCGGGTCTCCGCCAGCGTCCAGAATTCGCCGTCGTGGTGTTCCAGGATCTCCGCTTCGACCAGGCGGTCCAGGGTCTGATCGATCATCGTGTCCGCGTTCAGGGCGAACTTCTCGATCCAGTACTGGGCGTTCCGGCGCTCCGGTTCCTCGGCGATTTCCTGCAGGATGGGATCGAGGACCGAATCGCCGGTTTCCGTTCGGTCCAGCAGGAACAGCGAGTCCAGGTCGGTGTCGATCCGCGAGAGCAGCGAGAGTTCCGCCAGCGCCGCGCCCACTACCGCACAATTGAGGGCCCAGCCGGGAACCTGGTGGAAATAGCCGGTCTGCTCGTTGAGGAGCATCAAGACGAGCTCCTCCGGCAGGGTCAGTGTTCGGATCGTCACGCCGCTATCGGGCATTGGCCCCGGCCCCACTTCCTCCTCTCGCTGTATCGACGCCAAGGTTACCCCGATTTCCGCGCCTCGTCACGCCATTTCGCGTTCAGCTGGTTCGTCCACTTCCGTCGCAACTGCGCCGTTCCTAGTATGGCTATGCCCGTACCGACGACTGCGCGGCCCTCGCCGACCTTCATCAACAAGTGGAGCGCGCCATGTCGATGAAGCTGCCCAGAGACCTTCGGGACGCCTACCGGGGCTGGGACCCGGCGGCCGGCGTGGCGCGATTCAGCGGCTGGCTCGACCGAAGCAGACGGGCCGACCGGGATGGCTACGACCATACCGCGACAGTGAACGACTACTACGATTTGTGCAGCGAATTCATGCAGTTCGGATGGAACGAATCCCTGCACTTCGCTCCGTTGACGCGCGGGGAGACGCTGGAGGAAGCCATTGTCCGGCATCAACGCAGGATGATCGGATCGCTGGAGCTGCGAGAGGGGATGAAGGTCGTGGACGTCGGCTGCGGTGTAGGCGGCCCCATGCGGCGGGTCGCCCGCGAGTCAAACGCCACGGTCGTCGGCATCAACAACAACCAACGGCAGTTGGAAATGGCGAGGCGGAGGAACGTCGAGGCGGGCCTCGATCACAGGGCGGAGTATGTCAAGTGCAACTTCATGGACATGCACGCCATTGCAGCCCACTCGTTTGACGCGGGTTACGCGATCGAGTCGACGTGTCACGCGCCGGACAAGGCGCGCGCGTTCGCGGAGATCTTTCGCGTGCTCAAGCCGGGCGCGCCGTTCTGGGGCCAGGAAATGTGCATGACGGAAAGCTTCGACCCGGACAACGCCCGTCACCGCGCGATCAAGGATGAACTCATGCGGGGAGTCGCCCTCCCGAATATCGCCACGTTCCGGGAAGTGAACGACGCGCTCGAGGCCGCAGGCTTCCACATTGTCGAGGCGGAGGACAGGGACATCGGGGATAGCGGGGGCACGCCCTGGTATCGGCCCATGGAAGGACAGGGCGGGATATTGCGCAATGCGTTTCGCAGGACGCCATGGGGCCGCGCGGCGATGATTGCCGGCCTTCGGCTGGCTGAGGCGTGCCGTGCCTTCCCGAAGGGTTCGACCGCCGTCGTCAGATTGATGGATCGAACAGCCGACGCGTTTGTTGCCGGCGGCAGGACAGGGATATTCACGCCGCTCTACTGTTTCCTCGCCCGCAAGCCCGGGTGATCCGGCGGAACTGTCCAGGGCTTCTATCGACTACTTGACAGGTTGGAGATGTTCCGGGACGCAGGTCTCGAGCCCTTTGTTGAGTGTTGCGCGATTGCCCTCGCCAAGGCCGGGCGCCCCGGCATCTTCACCCTGATGCAGTTCATCCGCGCGCACAAGGCGGAACAGCGCGGGCCTCACGAATAGGCCAGGCCGGACGGCGCAGGATCGATCGCGAGTGGGGAGCCCGCGAAGGAGGGGTCGTGCCTGCGATTAGTGCGCGGAGTTCAGCGGAAGGCCGTCCCGGTGCAGTTCTTCCAGCGTCCCTCCCGGGCGTTGGCCACTCGACGGCGAAGCCGACCGGCGCAGATGCCGTTCTTCGACCGGGTGCTATCGCACCCGCTGGAGCGCCGTCCGGGTGAAGTCGCGAGCGTCAAGGTCGGTTCCAAACGCGTAGTCCGACCAGTCCAGTATGGTGCTCTTGCCCGTGAGATGGTTGGTCATCGTGATCCTGCTGCTCCGCCAGAAACGATCCAGATATTGTGCGTAGTCTTCCATGACCATCGTCTTGACATGCGCTTCCCGACGGTCGAAGAACTGGATCTGCATGGAGCGCAGTTCTTCCTTGTCCATCCATACCAGTTGACGGGAGTACCCGGAATCCTCATTCAGCGGGATCCGCTCCAGAACGATGCATTCGAGCTCGCCGCAAGGCTCGTCCCGCAGGTACCGATGCATGAATTTCTCGACTTCCACGGTGCCGAGGTCCTCGTACGAGAACTCGCTGCCCATGAATGAGCCGGATTGATTCGCGGAGCTGATGCGCTTGACCCGTTTCAGGGCGGGGAGATAGAGCCACTGTTCGTCTGGCTCACCCTTGTGGACGTGAACGAGAAATGCGGTTCCCTTGACGTCGCGCGGGCGGTCGAACACGAACACGCTGCGGTCGCCGTCGCCCGCGACCTCCATCACCTTCAGGCGGATTTCGCGATTGCTCTCCTGTCCCCGCTTGGTGCGCAGGGTCATGATCAGGTTAGACGTGAAGTTGCCGAAACCCTTTTGACGTTCACGGGCCTCGGTCGCGATCCGGAGCCCCGCTTCTTCGGCGGTTTCAGCCTGCCCGACCGTAGGCACGGCCGCCCAGGCGAAGATGGCAAGTAGGATCCCGAATGACGCCAGGACCGGGCGAGGAAGAGAAACGCGAATGACCGTTGCCTCCTGTCGATCACCGTAACCGCAACAGGAAACGTAGGAACTCGACGGAGAGGCCCGAGCAGTGAGCGGATCACATCGATTCCCGCACCTGTTGAAGCATGGTAGCACGATTCCTGCCATGCACCTGACCATCTGCCACGGGACGGTCTTGTCCGCGGAGAGCAGCTTCCGTGCCTATCCGACCGACCGGCTCAGTCGCTCCCTGATCTGCGCGGTCGTTTCCTTCGTCGTGTCAAGCGCCATCAGCAACGGCGGAAGGAACAGGAAATCCGCCAGCAGGGCGATGATGACCGTGATCCCGACGAGCAGGCCGAGCGCCTGGTTGGTCACCATTCCCGATGCTCCGAACACCATGAAGCCCAGCGCGAACACAACCGTCGTCGCGGTCAGCGCCTTGCCGACCGCGCCAAAGGCGGACTGAACGGACTCCGACGGCAACAGCCCGCGTTTCCTGGCGCCGACATACTTGGTCATGAAGTGGATCGTGTCGTCCACGATGATGCCGAACGCGATGGCGGTGACGACTGACGCCGCGACGCCGACCTCTCCTACCACGTATCCCCAAAGACCCATCGCCATGGCGGCCGGCAGGAAATTGGGGACTAGGCTGATCAGGCCGAGGCGCACGCTTCTGAAGACGAAGAGCAGGAGCAGGGACACGATGGCCATTGCCGCGATCGTGCCCCGCAGCATGCCCTCGATGTTCCGTTGAATTGAATGGGCGCCGACCACGGAAACGCCCGTGGCCTGGGTTTGCAGGTCGGGCGCGTTTTCCCGGAACCAGGCTTGCGTGCGATCGTCGAGGTCAACCTTCTCCCGGGTCGTGAGGCTCTTGAGCACGACCGTCACGCGCGTCGAAGACCGTTCCACGTCGATGAGGTTGTTCAGATCGCGGCCGACCGGCAGAGAGAACTCGTAGAGCAGCAGGTACTGCGCAGCAAGGTCGGAGTCGTCCGGAAGCAGGTAGAAGCCGGGATCGTCGCCATGCAGGTTCTTGTTCAGGCGCTTCATGATGTCGGAGATGGCGAAGACGTGGGCCACCTCCGGTTGCGCCCGACTCCACTCCGCAAACGCGTCCACCTGCCGGAGATATTCGACATCCGTGATGCCGCCCTCCCGCCCGGAGTTGAGCGAGTACTCGTATGTTTCTACGCCGGTGAAGTTCTCGCTCACAAAGTCCGTGGATCGCCGGAACTCGTAGCTCTCGTCGAGCAGCTCAAGCCAGTTCTCGTGCAGCTCGATCCGCGAGATCCCGGCGATGAGCACGACCATCACGGCGGCGACCGACCAAAGCAGGGTCGTGCGGTAGGAAATGACGAACCGCGCCAGGCGATCGAAGATGTCTGCTTTTCCCGCCGGCGCAGGCCCGCCACGCATCGGCACAACGGTCAGGAAAGCGGGCAGCAGCGTGACCGAAAAGACGAAGGCCGCCATAGCGCCGAACGCCACCATGTTGCCCATCACCCGAAACGGCGGCATGTCCGCGAAATTGAGGCTGAGAAAGCCGATTGCGGTTGTCACCGATGTCAGGAGAACCGGCCACACGTTGACCTGCAGGGAATGAATCGCTGCCTGCGGACGGTCCATGCCTTGGCGCAGGCCCGCCCGCATCCCCTCGATAATGTGCACGGAGTGCGCGACGGTGACTGCCATCAAGACGAATAGCGCCGCGCCGCTCTCGCCGAACAACTTCAGCCCGACCCAACCGGTGAAACCCAGCGCGGACAGCATGACCGCGATCAGCATCACGAGGATCGCCACCATTCCCCATAGCGAGCGCAACAGAACGATGGCGACGAGCAGCATGGTCCCGAGCGCGGCCGGCGCGAGGACGCCCATGTCATCGTCAATCGCCTGCTTCATGGCGCGGTTGAGGATGAGTTCGCCGGTCAGATGGTAGTCGATGGTCGGATACCGAGCTCTCTGTTCGGCGGCGGTACCGTGGAGGAAGTCGGTAACCTCGAATCGTCCCAGCTGTCGGTCCTCGGGAAGCGCGACGCTGACGACCAATCCGGCGATGCGACCATCCCTGGAAATGAAGCGCCCTGCGACTTCTTCGGTACTGAGCGCAATTTCGCGAATGCGTTCGATATCGCTGTCGCTCAGGGAACTGGCGTCGTCGATCAGGGGGGCGACGATCAGTTCGTCCTCGAGGCCCTCGCTGTGTGAATAGTTTGTGATCGAATCAACGCGGGTGACGTAGGGCGTTCGCCATAGCTGGTCGGTCAGCTCTTCAATGGCGACGAGCGCTTCCGGCGAGAAAACCGTACCGCCTTGCGGGGCCACGACCACCAGCGCGGCGTCGGAGAGCGAGTAGGTGGCTTCCAGCTCGTCGAGTGCGACGATGTGCGGGTCGTCTTGGCTGAAATGATTCCGAACGTCGACGTCAACGACAATGATGTACTGGGCGCCCGCGGCCAGGGCTAGCATTGCAACTAGTGAGAGTGCGATAGACAGCCATCGGCGCTCAACCGGTAGCGCGATGAAGGAATCCAAATTCATGTCAACGTGCCGAATCGGTATCAGGCTTCATGTATAGCACTTCCAGTCCACCCGGCCACGGGAGGAGCCGGTACGCCTGCCCATCCAGGCTGCTGTTCGTATCGCGGTTGCGGCAACCACCACCGGTATCGTCAAGTTAACAGTATCGCGTTTGCCCCATTGCCTTCAATCAATACTGAAACGGTTGATAGGTACGGATGGTTGCCGGTGCGCCAGTGCCCGCTGCATCGCGCTGACGCAACCGTGTCCGGCAGAGAACGCTCCACGCGATCACGCCTGGCGCGCGCGGTTCAACTGCGGCAACTTCACGTCGAGACTTCGGAAAGTCCCCTCATCAGGCAGAGGGGCAGGCTATTGAATGTCGTCGACTTCAGATGGCTTGCAGGTCTCTTTTGTACGGTCATTCGTCTTGTTGCCGTACCACGACAGTGCTATTTGTCGGGTGATGCGATACAGCAAGAACTGTGACGTCGGCTCGGCTACTGGCCTGCCGTCGACGTGCGACTTCCTCACCATCATTTGACATGGCGAGGACGAAACCTGGATGCTTCAGGACCACGCACCGTCGCTCCCTTCGGTCTTGCGCAGTTCGCTGAGATAAAGGCGTCGCCATACCTGGGAACGAGAAATTGGCGAAACGTGAAGAGCAGTTGCAGCACGGGTGACGTGACGGGCGCTCTGTTTCCGTTTCCCGAGGGCTGGTACTTCGTCATCAGCCGACGCTCTTTGGTAAAGAGCAAACTGATTCAACGGCAGTGGCTGGGCCAGGACATCATCGCCTGGTGTGACAGTGAAGGCACTGTCTGCGTGGCCGAGTCGGTGTGCCCGCATATGGGTTCATCTCTGGGCCCGGCCGCAG
Organism: Alphaproteobacteria bacterium; assembly: GCA_965116745.1. Classification (GTDB taxonomy): domain Bacteria; phylum Pseudomonadota; class Alphaproteobacteria; order TMED109; family TMED109; genus VXPW01. The sequence continues at coordinate 489,758 of OZ220701.1, forward strand.
GCGGGCAAGTGCGCGACGACTGTCTCGTCTGCCCCTTTCACGGGTTCACGTACGATATTTCCGGCAGTTGCGTGGCGACTCCCTTTGCTCCGCCGCCGAAATCCGTGAAGCTTCAGGTGCTCGATGTACGGGAAATTCATGGCCTGATCTTCGCCTGGTGGAGCGCAGCCGGACGACCGCCGCAATGGACCTTGCCGGACGTGCCGTCCGCGGGAGACGACTGGTGCGCCCCGGAAGTCCGGAGCGTCCGATTTCGCGGCCATGTCCAGGAGTTGGCAGAGAACTCCGTGGATCTGGCCCACCTGCAGTACGTACATGGTTACCGAGACGTAAATCCGGTCGGCTCGACCACGGTGGATGGCGCCCATCTGCTTGCCCGGTTCGAGTTCCGCCGGCGCCGGCGTATCGCCGGCATTGTCGAGTCCGTCTACCAGGTTTCTGCTGCCGCCCACGTCCATGGGCTCGGTTACTCTTTCGTCGATATCCAGGAGCACTCGATCGGCATGGACCTGCGGCTCTGGGTCCTTGCCACCCCGGTCGACGGCACGTTGGTGGAGTTGGTCCTGGTCAGCCAGATCCGGAACATGCGCAACCCCAAACGACCGATCGTGGGCCTGGGGTTCCTGCCCGCGAAGCTGCGCACCAGCGTCATGAACAAGTTCGTGGTATCCGCGCAAATGCGGGATGTCCGCCAGGATGTCGTCATCTGGCAACGACGGCGGCATCGTCCGCATCCGCGATTGAGTCGTTCTGACGGCGACATCGGCAGATATCGTCGCTATTGCAAACAGTTCTATCCGCGCGTCGACGAAGGTGATGACAGGTAGCCGCTGTGCGGGCCTGGAAGCCCGCTTTTGCGGCCCGGTCGCGACCGGTGACCCGGGGCAACCGAACCGCTAGCGGAAGCTGACGATCCCCAACCGGCAGTGCAGCGCCAGCGGGCCATGACCCTTCCCGTGCGCTACGCCTTCCTGAACCGTGACCCGTGCAGGATGCTCCCATAGTGGTTGAACCACCGCCTGGCCTCGGGGTCGTCAAAGGGATAGTCGGCGCCAAGCTGCCTCGCCGCGGCGAGGCCGGTGATGAGGCATGTCTCCTGGCTGTTGATCAGCGTGTGAGCGCCGCAGTGCCACGTCCTTCGCTTGCCCTGAATGAAGCGGAACAGGCCCACGAGCATCGTGACTTGACGCAGGTCATGAACGATATGCTGGAACCGGCGCTTCGAGATGATTTTCAGCTCGTCGATGGGACTGGTCGCGTTGTAGGTCACCAGGCAGGGCTTGTCCGAACGCTTGGCCCAGGGCTGCTGGTTGTGGATGATGTGCGTGATCTCGTAATTGTCAGGTTTGTCGCCGTACTGCCGGATGTAGTTGGTCCGAGTGGCCAGGCACTTCATGTCGTTGTCGGGCAGGACAGAGGAGTCCCAGTGAACGACGGCTTGACGGTGGATATCGTTGTCGTATCGGATTGACGAAAGGATGAAGCGTTCGAGCCGGGAAGGCTGGTCCAGGATTTTCAGGGTCTGGTCTGCCGGGCATGCAAACACAACCTCGTCGAACGTTTCCCGGGCCCCGGACGCATCCTCAATCACGACGCCGGATGCCTGTCGGTACACCTTCGAGACCGGCCGGTTGAGGTAGATTTTGTCCCGGAAGCCAGCCGACAGGTTCTCGTAGATTCGTCGAGTCCCCTGATCCCACGTCCACATGGGGGTGCCCGTCTCGATATTGAAGAATTCGAGATACCTCGAGAAGAGCGCCGCTGGCAGATCGAACACGTTCGAGGCCAGTACGAAATTGATGAACATCGGCTTCAGGATCTTGTACCGGAAGGCCTCGGAAAATCCCCCCAGATTCAAGACCGTCCGCATGCTGACGTAATTGAACGGGTTGAGGGCGTTCAGGTACTTGGACCGGGCGCGGCTGAGCCAGCCGATCCAGTGCAAACGTCTCAGGAGGCGCTGAAACTTCCTGATTTCGGATTGAAGATCGTCCCTGATCTCGGACTCGAAATCATGGGCGTAGGCTTGGCCACCGTACTCGACGCTGTAGGTGAACCTGGTATCAATGAGCTTGATATCGAACGCTTCCATCAGCAACAGGACGTGGTGATACACTGATGGAATAAGGGCCGTGACCGATATGTCGAAGGGAATTGAACTGCCGTCATTCTGGGGCATGTCGACGGTGACCGCGTTCCCGCCGAGCTGCTCCTGGGCCTCGAACAGGCGGAAATCAAAACGGTCCGGGTGATGATGCAGCGCCCAGGCGGCGCCCAGTCCCGAGACGCCTCCACCCACAACAGCAATTCGTTGCGGCATTGCGGTTTTCCTCGCAAATCTCGGAACTTGGAAACTTACCACCGTGCCCGATCGCCCACTAGGCAGCCATGCTGCTTGGCCGCGCCATGGCAGGAAGAAACGAACCGCCGGTCAGGCAGCGACAGCGATGTCGGACCCGAGGCCGCCGTCTGGCCAAATCACTGCCGTGCCGCGGCGTGCCCTTCGTAGTGCGTTTGCGATTAACGTGCGTCGAGTGCCTGATCTCGGGGGACGTCTGATCGATGGGATCGAGATCTGGTGAAGGCGGTGCAGCACCCGCGGTTGTGTCCCTGCATTGCGGGCGGCGTGGCGCCCGGTTCTGTTCATGGCGGTAGCTCCCGTGGCCAGCCAAACGGGGGGTCCAATCAGAATGTTGTTCGCGGCCTGCCGAAGCGTCATCATCCTTTCCGAGTGAGAACCGGCATGCATTTTCTCGTGTTTTCGAAGCGGTTCGGGCTGGCCGTTCTCGCGCTGCTTTCGTGCGTTTCGGCCCAGGCCGCCGATTGGAGCAACACCGAATTTCATCTCCAGGTCGGCCGTCTGGATGCCCCCTCTTTCGCTGGCGGCGGCAGAGCCCTACACGTGATCCATACGCTGCAGCACGCAAGCGGATGGCAATATGGCGACAACTTCTTCTTCGTTGACGTCGTGGATTCGCGGCAGCCCGGCGCCCCCGACATCGACTTCTACAGCGAAGCCTACGCGAACTTGAGCCTTGGCAAGATTACCGGCGGTCGCGTCGGCACCGGCCTGGTTTCGGATATCGGGCTGATCGGCGGCTTCAACTGGGCCGTGGACGCGAAGGTCCGAAAATATGCAGCCGGCGTACGGCTGGCGCTCGGCCTCGAGGGTTTTGCGTTCGCGAACCTCGACCTGATGGCCCTGATCGACGACAGCGAGGGGTTCGTGTCCGGCGGGGCGCCCGCGGAGGACGACACTATCCTCATCGACTTCAACTTCGCACGGCCGTTCAGGATCGGCACAGCGGACTTCAGCCTCGAAGGCCATATCGAATATGTCGGCGGGCGGACCAACGAACTCGGCGGCACGGTGGGATCGTGGATCTTGGCGCAGCCCCAGCTGCAGTGGCACTTGACTGATCGGCTCGCGCTCGGGATCGAGTACCAGTTGTGGATCAACAAGTTGGGCGACCGGGACACCGACGAGAACGCCGTGCAGGCTTTGATCGTGTGGGAATTCTAGGCCCTGCGTCGGTCGGGCTCACGCGTGCGGCCATGACAATCCGCCAGGCGACGCCACCGACCGAATGGTTGCGCCCGCCGCCCCGGAGGAATGGTCCTGCGCGAAGAGTGCGTAGCGTGGGTTGGTCGAGCGTGAGGTCGCCGCGCCGAACGGAGCGCCGATCCATAGGTTTAAGTTCAACCGGTACTGGATCCGGGTGCCGGGACGCGGCACCCTGTGCGTGGAGGTGCCGTACTGTGCGAACGTCCGGCCCGGCAATGGGTTCCCCGTGCGGCGGCATCGGCCACCTGGACGACGCGTGGTCCGGGGATCGCGAAGTGCGGGCTGCTGTCGCAGCTGGCACCGAGCCTGGCCCGCATCGGCGGAGTATCCGGATCGGCAGGGGTGCCGAAGCGCCGGTCACGAGAGAGACGAAGCGCGGTCGTGCGCTGCCCGGGATTCCGGTGCCTGGATCCAATCCGAACCGACGATGATGGTCGACGCGAACGCGATCCGTGGCGCGCTGCCCGAACCTGCAGCTGATGTGGGTGCGGCCGTTCTCGCGGGTGGCGTACCATCCCCGCGCAGACAGGCAGGGCAAGCGGGCGGAGTCCTGCCATGCGGGTGATCACGGGAGCGAGCGGCCATATCGGCGGTGTGCTCGCCCGAGTGCTGGCCGACCGGGGTGATCCCCGTCAGGTCCGCGCGATCTACCGCGATCGGAAAGGAACGGCAGCCGATCTCGCCATTGAGTGGGTCGGTGGCGACATCCTCGACCAGGAATCGCTGGTTGCCGCGTTCTCGGGAGCGGAAACCGTCTACCACCTGGCCGCCTTGGTGTCGATTGACCCCGGCCGGGCCAAGGATGTCCACACGACGAACGTGTCGGGCACGCGCAACGTCGTTGAGGCAGCCCTGCGCTGCGGCGTGCGGCGGCTGGTGCACGTTTCCTCGATTCACGCCTTCAACCAGCACCCGCTCGACGAAGTGCTCGACGAGCGCCGTGGTCCCGCCGACGGTCCGTGGCACGCCGCCTACGACCTGTCGAAAGCGGCAGGCGAACGGGAGATTCGGCGCGGCATTGATCGCGGCCTCGATGCCGTGATCCTCAACCCGACCAGCGTCATCGGCCCCTTCGACGGCGTGCCCTCGTACATGGGACACGTGTTCCTCGACCTGTACCGGAGACGCATTCCCGCGCAGGTTGCGGGCGGCTTCGACTGGGTGGACGTGCGCGACGTGGTCGACGCCACGGTGGCCGCCGAGACGAAGGCGAGGTGCGGCGAGAACTACCTCCTGTCAGGCGGCTGGGATACCGTGCGCAACCTGGCGATCCTGTCCGAGCAGGCGACCGGGGTGCCGGTGTCGCGTTTCGTGGTCCCCTTGTTCGTGGCCCGGCTCTGGGCGCCCTTTCAGGTCATGTTGGACCGTAGTCAGGGGCGCCGGCCGCTCTATACGCCGTCGGCGGTACGCGTGATGAGCAACGGCAACCGCCGGATATCCAACGCCAAGGCGCGGGCGGAACTCGGGTTCGAGCCGCGTCCCTTGGCAGATTCCGTACGGGATGCCTACCGTTGGTTCGACGAGCAGGGCATGCTCGGCGAAGCTGGTTGAGATGGCCGAGGAACAACTGCACGGCGTGCTGGTATGGGCGGTCATCGCCGCGGCCGGCCTGACGTTCCTGTACCTGCTCCGCCTGACCGCGCCCTACGGCCGCCACTACGCCGGCACGGGCTGGGGGCCCCACATCTCCAGCCGGCTCGGCTGGGTCATCATGGAACTGCCGGCGGTCGTCATCTTTCTCGCGGTCTATCTCGCCGGAAAGTCGGCGTCCCATCTCGTGCCGCTGTTCTTCCTGGCCATGTGGCAGGTCCACTATCTGAACCGGACGTTCGTGTTTCCGTTCCGGATCCGGGCAAGCGGACGGAAGACGCCGCTGCTGATCGTGGCGTCAGGCTTGTTCTTCAATGCGATCAACGCCTACATCAATGCCCGGTTCATTTCGGAATTCGGCGAGTACGCGGTCGAATGGCTCGCCGACCCGCGTTTCCTGATCGGCGTCGGAGTTTTCCTGGCGGGGATGGCGCTCAACCTGCACGCCGACCACGTCCTCATTCGCCTGCGTGGACCGGGCGAGACCGGCTACGTGATCCCGCAGGGAGGCGGGTATCGCTTCGTGTCGTGTCCCAACTACCTGGGTGAACTCCTCGAATGGGCCGGCTGGGCACTCGCCACGTGGTCGACGTGCGGTCTCGCCTTTTTCCTCTTTACCGCCGCCAATCTCGTGCCCAGGGCGCGCAGCAATCACCAATGGTACCGGGAGACCTTCAGCGATTACCCGCCTCGCCGGAAGGCGCTGATACCGGGCGTCTTCTGATCAGGCGGCGGTCGGGTGCGGCGACCGCCCGGCGGCCTGCGCCTGCTCTCAGCGGTTCGTCACCTGCAGCCACGTCCAGAGCAGGCCCATCATGACGGGCTGGTGCAGCAGGTAGTAGACGAGGCTGTTGCGGCCGAGGAAGCGGACGAACCGCCCGACGTGGCCTTCCATCCGGTAGACCGCCAGCCGGCGCAGCGCCCCCGCCCCGTGCGCCCATCTGGCGGCGCCGATACCAAAGAGCACCGCTGCCAGCCAGGGAAACACCGGGAAGTAGTCGCCCGAATTCGGGCGGGCGACCGACAGCCCGGTCCACTGCCAGATCCGCGCGTCCAGCAACTCGGTCTGCACCGTTTCGTTGATGGCGAGAATGGCCACCGCCGCGGCCACCGCCAGCCACCACGGGCCCCGCACGAACGCCAGGCCGGCGATGCCGGCAAACGCGATCAGGTGCAGGATGCCGAAAAAGATCAGCGACTGTGGCGTGGCGATCCAGGTGGCAGCGGTGATGGCCAGCGCCCCCAGGACGATCAGCGCCAGCCGCCGGGCCCAGCGCGTCCAGTGGAAGGCGTGCGCGTGCGCGAGATAGAGGCTCGCGCCCGTCGCGAACAGGAAGCTGATGGCCACGGCCTTGGCCAGGGCCGCCCAGTGGAGCTGCGTCGTGTAGCCGGGCTCCTGCAGCCCAAAGAACATCAGATCGTAGGCAAAATGGAATACGGTCATCCCGATGAGCGCGACCCCCCGCAGCAGGTCCAGCAGCGGGATCCGGGGGACGCTCTCGGTTCCGGCTCGTCGATGGTCCGCGCCGGAACGTCCGGCCGGGGCCTGGGCGCCCTGCCGCCGGGATCTCCGCGGTTTCGCTCTCGCTGCCCGTGGTCCGCGCCTTCGAGCCATGCCCCGATGCCCCCGGCAGGTTCGATCGTGTCGCCGTCAACCCGGCTTGCCCGCGCGCCGCGCCGATCTTGCCGGCCATCTTACCGCTGCAGCGGCAAGTTCAGGTGCGGGCGAACGATCGCGATATCCGGTTTGGCGGCGTCGGTGTCCGGGCGACCCGCACCGGCGCGGTCGCCCGTCCGGCCGGTGCGACGCTGGCAGCGGGCGTCCAGCGGTGCGGTGGACACCGATGCTCGGGGATCTGGTCGCGGGCTCGGCCCCCTGGTCACGGATATGATCGGTGACCCGGCGGCCGGCCGCCGTCAGCAACCGCATCCGGGGGCAGCGTGAAGTACCGTCGATTGGGCCGCACCGACCTTGAAGTTTCTGAGATCGTCTTCGGTGCCGGGTGGGTTGGCGGCGTCCTGATCCATCACGATGCGGAAGTCGGGCGGGCGGCGCTGCGCCTCGCCCGGGAAGCCGGCGTCAACTGGATCGATACCGCCCCGTCCTACGGCGACGGGATCTCGGAGCGTGCCCTCGGCAAGCTCCTGCCGGAATTCGACTGGAATCCTTATCTCTCGACCAAGTTCCATGTCGATCCGGCGAGCGACCGTCCGGTATCCGAGCAGATCGAGGAGAGCGTCAGGGGGAGCCTCGCCCGTTTGAACCGGACCTCCGTCGACCTTCTGCAGCTGCACAACCCGCTTGGGGCCGGAAGCGACGCGCGCTGCCTGGCTGTTGACCGCGTCCTCGAGCCCGGCGGCGTGGCGGATGCGCTTGATGACCTGAAGCGCCGGGGCGTGACCCGTTACGCCGGCTTCACGGCAAACGGCGACGCGGACAGCCTGAAGCGGATGGTGACCAGCGCACGGTTCGACACTGCGCAGGTCTATTACAACATGCTGAATCCCAGTGCGGGACGACCGGTGCCCGGCGGCTGGTCGGCGATCGATTTCGGCAACGTGATCGCCCATTGCGAACGGTGCGATGTCGGGGTGTTCGTCATCCGCGTGCTGGCAGCGGGGGTGCTGGCGACCGCGGCGCGGACGGGGCGGGAGATCCCCATGTACGCGAGCGCCGACATGGCCTCCGAGGAAATGCGCGCCCGCGCCGTCTGGGATGCCATCGACGGGGAGCCGGGCAGCCGGGCGCAGGCGGCGATCCGCTTCGTGCTCGACGACCGGCGCGTCCACGGCGTCCTGGTCGGTCCCAACGTGCCCGAGCACGTGAGCGAGGCGGCAGCGGCAGTGGACATGGCGCCGCTGCAACCGGACACGGGCGCAGCGCTCCGCCGCCTGTACACGCGCGACTTCGGGCAGCTCAGCTGATCCTGCGAAGGGCCGGGGGCGGGGGTACGCAGCTCCGGTTTGCGCGTGGCGAGTAGTCCGCTCTCGCGGTTCACCACGGGGCTGCCCGGTGTTGCCGTCGTCTTGCTGCCGGCGCGCTCCCGGCCAGCTGGCGCCGACCGGCGCGTCGGCCCCGGCAGCCGAACGTACCGGCGGGTTCGGGCGGTTCTCCCCACAGCGTGGCGGTCTCCCGATCGACCGCCACTCCGGCGTCCCGGCGACGGCAGCGAGGCCGGGGTCAACGGCAAGCGGGCAGGTGACGGATCGTTCGTCCGGAAATCGACGACAATTCTCGACCTCTAGCCAATCGCCCCTAGATATATGCGCACAGGACATGCATGTCGTGCCAGGAGGAAACCATCTGGAACAGAACCAAGTGCAAGGAACCCAGCGATGTTCGAGAAACGTAGCGACCTGAACAAGCTTCTCGTCGTTGCTGAAACAGGACAGATCCTTTCCGCAGCAGACAAGCTTGCGATTACCCAGCCCGCCCTGTCACGAATCGTCAGCAAGCTCGAGGAGCAGTTCAGGGGCCGGTTGTTCGAACGCCTGCCGACGGGCGTCCGCCTCACCGAGCTCGGATCCATCGTGACGGAACTGGCCCGGCGCCTGCTGAGAGAAATCGAGGACGCGGAAGACATCGTGTTCTCGATGGTGTCCGGGCGATCCGGCACGTACCGCGTCACGGCCGGACCGGTGTGGATGCAGGCCGTACTGCCGAGCGCGGTCGCCCGCTTCCACGAGACCTTTCCCAGCGTCGAACTGAAGCTCCAGACCACCGCCTACAAGGAAGGCATCTGGCTGCTGACGAACGGCAAGACCGACATGCACTGCGGCGGGCTGGACACCAACGAGCCCCTCCCTCCGTTTCTCACCCGTGAGCACGTCCTGGACACGACGCTTGGCATCGTGGCCCACCGGGACCATCCGCTCCATGCGCGCAGGCCCACGTACGGCGATCTCGCGGACTACCCGTGGATTGACTTCGATGCGGTGCTGCATGGGGAAGGTCCTTCGGTCAGGTCGTTGCTGGGCGACCTTCTGAAACGACTCCATCGACGAACCGGCCGACAGGTAAGGACGATCATCCGCACGAATTCCGTCGGCCTGTTCCTGATGGCCACCGGTCCGTACCTGTCCTACCTCTCGTCCACGCTGATCGAGAACATTCCGGAGTTCCAGCTCAGGCCCCTGCCGCTGAAACTGGGGACGCACCGCTATCGGGCGGGCATCGTGTCGCGACGTTCGACCGAGAGCCTTGAGCCGTTCAGGTACCTGAAACAGATGATCCGCGAGGTGGCCCAGGGGCGGCGCTTCGGGCCACCCGGATTGGCCGCCGGCACCTGAGCGACGCCGCCGGGCAAGACTGTCCGTCTGGTGGGGCCGGGCCGGGCGTGACGGGGAGTTGCCGGCCGCCCGACCGGAGGGGATGACGGCCGCGTCACCCGTCTCCGCACCGACGGTGATCCGGCCGTCCGGCCGCCGCTCGGCCTATCATGAAGCCGCCGAGACGGGCGGATGATGATCTGGATTCACTTGACGGCCGCCACGCTGGCGCTGGGGCTCGGGATGGCGAACCTGGCGCTTGCCAAGGGCACCCGGCGGCATCGCATCTTCGGCTGGATGTGGCTCGTGACCATGTCCTTCGTGACGCTGTCCTCGTTCCCGATCCGCGAGTTGAACGAGGGCGCGTTCAGCTGGATCCACGGGCTCACGGTTTGGACGCTCTTCTGCATGGCGGTCGCGATCATCGCCATCCGCCGAGGCCGGGTCCGCACCCATGCCGGCTTCATGATCGGCACGATGGTGGGGGTGATCGTCGCGGGCCTGTTCGCGCTCGCGCCGGGACGCTTCATCAGCAGTCTCCTTGGCGCGTGATGCCGGCGCTTTCCGCTGGCCTGCCGGTGCCGGCACGGACCCCTCGCCGCACCGCCTGACGGCCGACGCAACGCTTCGCTGGCGTTCCGTCGGCACCCCGATGGAGCGCCGCCGGGCACGCGCCGGACTTCGGTGCCACGCATCCGGCCCGGCGCGGGTCCGCGGTCGGCTCCGTTCGATCGTCGCGGCCGGCGCGGGCTGTCTGCAAGGGGAACGTCGACCCGGGCCCGCCGGTCGGTGCCGCAGCGGCCACCGGCGCTCCAGCCGGAACGCCCGCACATTCGGGAACCGGGGCGTCGTGCCTCGGCGGCCGGGCCTTCGGGCGACCCCAGTCCGGACCCGACGCCGTCCTCGTGCGAGCAGGCACCCGGGCCGCACGCACTAACCTGTCGGCCGACGTTCCGCTTCGGAACGGACCGTTCTTCGCCGGGAGACCAGACCCATGAACTTGCCCGAACCTTCGACCGTTCGTCGCGTTGGCATCATCGGAGCAGGCACGATCGGGGCGTCCTGGGCCGCGTATTTCCTCGCGCGCGGGCTGGAGGTCGACGCGTGGGACCCGGCGCCCGATGCCGAGGAGAAGCTGCGGACGTTCGTGGACAGTGCCTGGCCGGTCCTGGAGAAACTCGATTGCGTGGTCGTCGGCGCTGGCCCGGGCCGGGTCCGTTTCCACGCCGATCCCGCGGAAGCCGTGGCCGGGGCCGAGTTCGTGCAGGAGAGTGCACCGGAAACCCTCGACCTGAAACGGTCGCTGTACGCCGAAGTGAACGCGGCGCTGCCGCAGAACGCCATCCTCGCGAGCTCGACTTCGGGCCTGCTGATGTCCGAAATGCAGGCGGGGTGTTCCAATGCCGCGCGCTTCGTGGTGGGGCATCCCTTCAACCCGCCCCACTTGATCCCACTGGTGGAGGTCCTGGGCGGCGCCGAAACCGATCCTCGCGCGGTCGACTGGGCGATCGGCTTCTACAACGCGCTGGGGAAGAAGGCGATCCGGCTCAACCGGGAGGTGTCCGGGCACCTCGTGAACCGGTTGCAGGCCGCGCTCCTGCGCGAATGCGCGGACGCCGTGCTCACCGGACTCGCGAGCGTGGAGGATGTGGACGTTGCCGTGAAATACGGCCCGGGCCTGCGCCTGGGCGTGATGGGGCCGTACGAAATCTGCCATCTCGCCGGCGGCGCCGGCGGCTACGCACACTTCCTCGACCATCTCGGCGACGCCCTGCAGGACTGGATGAACGATCTCGAGCCCCTGGACCTCACGCCGGCGGTGCGCGACCGCCTCAAGGCACTGGTCGATAGCGCCATGGGAGGGCGTGACCTCGATTCGATCTCCAGTGAGCGGGACGAATTGTTGTTGGCTACGCTGACCACGCTCGCGCAGGTGCGCCGGAAAAGAGGATTGAACTGAGGGAAGGGGATGCCGATGCCCGAGCGCGGTCGACTGACTGGCAAGACCGCCGTGGTCACGGGAGCGGCGGGCGGGATCGGCCGCGAGCTGGTCCTGGCGCTGCTCCGGGAAGGGGCCTCGGTGGCGGCGCTTGACATCGATGCTGGACGGCTGGCGGCCCTGGTCGACCAATGCGCGGAGCGCGAGCTGGCCGACCGGTTGTCGACGAGCCGCACCGATATTTCTCGTTACGAAGCGTGCGAGCAAGCAATCGCACACGCCCGCAGCCGGTTCGGCGGCCCGCACATCCTGATCAACAACGGCGCCATGGGCATGGGGGTGATCCGCCGCGATCACATGGTCGAGCTGATCGGCATCCAGGAAATCACGCCCGGGATGTGGGACCAGTTCACCGCCACCAACTATTCCGGCGCGTGGTACATGACCAGGGCCGCGATCGAGGGCATGCTGACCGATGGCTGGGGCCGGATCGTGAACGTCACGACCAGCTTCTTCACGATGCTTCGGTCCAGGTTCCACCCCTACGGTCCGGCCAAGGCCGCCCTTGAGGCCATGTCGGCGGGCCATGCGGAAGAATTTGCCGGCACCGGCGTGACGGTCAACGTGGTCGTGCCCGGCGGCCCCACCGATACGCCGATGGTGCCCGAGGAATCAGGTTTCGACCGGGGCGCGCTGATCGCGCCGTCCGCCATGGTGCCGCCCATCGTCTGGCTTTGCTCGGAAGCCGGCGACGATGCCACCGGCCATCGCTACGTCGCTGCCGACTGGGATCCGGCGTGCGAGCCGGACGCCGCGGCGGCGGCCTGCCGGGCGCCGATCGCGTGGCCGGATCTGGCGCACAACCCGGTCTGGCCCGGTGGCAAGCCGCAGGCATGACGCCGACGCGTGACGTGAACGAGTGGCAGCGGCCTCCTCACGGTTCGTTTGGGTAACGAGAAATCGCGGCTGCCTGTGTGCGGGCCTCGCAAGGAACTCGGTAGGTAGCAGTTCCACAGATTCCCGGACGGACTGTCAGAGCGAGTGTGGCTCGGCTGGGGTTACGGGTCAGGCTTTCAAATGGCCGGCCAAATTCTTTCAAACAGACGGACATTGACTTTCAATCAGTCGGAACATATCTTTCAATTGGTCAGTCCCTCTCGAGACTTCATGTACCCTCGTTTTGTCGAGAATCGAGTCCGCAGCGCGTTAGACGACACGCGTGTCGTGATGCTCTGTGGCCCCCGGCAAGCCGGAAAAACCACGCTGGCGCGGCAGGTTGCTGGCGATGACCGTCCCTTCGTAACGCTGGACGATCCGACCGTCCTGAGCGCCGCCTCGAGCGATCCCGTGGGCTTTGTGCGCAACCTGGACCGGGCAGTGATCGACGAGGTGCAGCGCGCTCCGAACCTGATATTGGCAATCAAACTTGCGGTCGACACACGTCCATTTCCGGGGCGGTTCCTGCTCACCGGGTCGGCAAACTTGATGGTTCTTCCACAAGTGGCGGATTCGCTTGCCGGACGTATGGCAATTCTTCGCCTGCTGCCGTTGGCGCAGGCGGAGATCCGTCGACGCGGTTACACGTTCCTTGACAGCGTGTTTGCAGGCGAAGTCCCGGAGGGCGGCACGCCGGTCGTGGGCAATGAGCTCTTGGAATTGGTCTTGGCGGGGGGGTATCCGGAGGCCCTGACCCGCGTGGGCAGGCACCGTCGGCGGGAGTGGCACCTGGACTACGTCGAGGCCATCGTCCAGCGCGACGTCCGCGACATCGCCCGCGTCGGCCAATTGAGCGAGATGCCCCGATTGCTGCGTGTGCTGGCCGAGCACGCCGGGCAACTCGTGAACTACTCACGCATCGGATCTTCGCTCAACATGAACCACGTGACGACGCAAAAGTATGTCGGCGTGCTCGAGAACTTGTATCTCGTTCAGACCCTGCAACCCTGGTACAGCAACACCCTGAAACGGCTGGTAAAGTCACCCAAGCTGCACTTTCTGGACGCCGGGTTGCTCGCTGCACTCAGGAATCTCTCTCCTGACCACCTTCGGAGAAACAAGGTGTCGTTCGGGCCGCTGTTGGAATGCTTTGTGTTTGGAGAAATCCTCAAGCTTGCGAGTTGGGCAAGCGACAGATACGCGTTTTCCCACTTCCGCGACAAGGAGCGCAACGAAGTCGACATTGTCATCGAAGACGGCGCCGGAAGGGTCGTGGGAATCGAGGTGAAGGCGTCGGCCACCGCTGTCAGCGGAGATTTTTCGGGCCTTCGCCGCCTTGCCGATGCGTGTGGCGAACAGTTTGTGCAAGGGCTGGTGCTGTACGACCACGACGTCACCGTGCCATTCGGTGACCGGATGGCCGCTGTCCCCATCTCGGTACTTTGGAACTAGCGCTCGCCCACCCGAAGGGCGGTTGCGCCACGGCGTGACGTCGATCCGATTGGCCGGAGTGAGTCAGGGAGCACTTGGTCCGGCGTCTTGAAGGTCACGGCCCATCGTTGATCGCCGCGTCGCCGTCGGGACTCAGGCCAGACCCAATGCGGAATGGCCGGACGACAGCCCGCCATAAGCCGCCGTGGGTTCAGAACGAGGCCGCGAGAGATCGGCAGATGGCGGTGGGCCGTCCAGCCGACTTCCGTTGCCGGCCCTCATTGCTGATAGTCGATTCCCGCCTGATCGAGCTGGCGCAGCAACCCGGGCCATTCGCGCTCGCCGCACCCCTGGTTTCCGTATTGCTGAACCGACCGTTCGCAGATTTCCGGCGACGGATACCGGATCTTGGCGCCCGTTGCCGTTGCCGCCTGCAGCGCAAGCTGCGTGGAACACACCTTCTCGAGGTAGAACATCTGGACCCAGGCGTCGGCCACCGACACCCCCGTGGTCAGCAGGCCGTGGTTGCGCAGGATCATGACCTTCTTGTCGCCGAGATCGCTCACCAACCGCTCGCGTTCCGAGAGATCGAACGCGAGACCCTCGAAGTCGTGGTACGCGACGCGACCGTAGAACATCATCGAGTCCTGGTTGGTATAGGTGAGCCCGTCCTCCAGGGCCGAGACCGCCATGCCCGCCTCGGTGTGGGTATGCATGACGCACATCGCGTCCTCTCGCGCAAGGTGGACGGCGCTGTGGATGGTGTAGCCGGCGCTGTTAATTTCGTGCGGGGTATCGTCGAGAATGTTCCCGTCGATATCGATCTTCACGAGGTTGGACGCCGTGATCTCGTCCCACCGAAGGCCAAAGGGATTCAGCAGGAAATGGTGATCGGTCCCCGGAATCCGTGCCGAGATGTGGTTGTAGATCAGCGATGTCGTCCAGCCGTACAGGTGCGCCAGCCGATAGGCGGCAGCGAGGTCGACTCGCGTCCGCCATTCGTCCTCGCTGACCTGGCTGCGCAACGATGAATTGGGAAAGTCGCGAACTGCCGTGACCGTCATGATCTGGTTCCCCCGCGGACCGAGCAGCAAATTGTAGCCGAATCGCCGCCGCCGCCGATCGACGATCCTGTCGAGCACGCCGGTCCGGACGGCGGACCGGGAATGGTGCAGCGCTGCCGTTCCCGGCGCGAAAGCTGCTGGGGAGCGTTTCCGGCTCGCCCGGCTCGTAGGGATCACCCGGGGCAGGAGGACGGTCCAATGCAGGATCGTCGACGATCGGCTGATGCAGCGGTTGAGCAACCGTCGGCCCGGAGGGGGTCGAACTTCGCGCAACAACCGCTTACGTTTCGCGCGCTGCACCGGCGAGCGGGCGGAGGATCCGTCCGAGCTGGCCGATGCGATCCGTCGCGGGCTCGAGAACGTGCCGGCGGTGATCGGCGCGGTGACGTCCCGCGACATCTCGTCGGACGCGACCAAGGGCCTGAGTGTCGTCCCCGACTACCCGCCACTGAGCGCCTGGGACGACGCCGAACGCCGCCGGCGCGGCGAGGCCTGATCAGACCGTCACGGACCGCCCATCCGGGTTCGCCCTCGGACCCACGCGGCTCGCCGCCGTGGCCGGGGTCCCGGTGCCGCCGACCCATCTCAGACCCCCCCCCCCCCCCCCGCCCGCCGATCCGGCCGCCGGCGGGTAGCATGGCGCGCCGCGTCATGGGGCATCGTCACGGGAGTGCGGGGGCATGCGTTGCGAGATCGTCGCAGTGGGGACCGAGCTGCTGCTCGGACAAATCGTCGACACCAACTCGTCGTGGATGGGCGGGCAGCTTGCGCAGGCGGGGATCGATTCCCATTTCCAGGTGAAGGTGGGGGACAACCGGTCGCGGATCGTCGAAACGATCCGGCGCGCGCTTGACCGGAGCGACGCCGTCATCCTGTGCGGCGGGCTGGGGCCGACCCAGGATGACATCACGCGTGAGGCCATCGCCGACGTGATGGGCGTGGCGCTGGTCCGCGACGATGCCATGGGGGAGAAGATCCGCCGCGGCTTTGAAGCGCGCGGGCGCCGCTTCACCGAGAACAACCTGCGCCAGGCGGACTGTCCCGTCGGGGCCTCGTTCATCCCCGAGATGCCGGGCACCGCCCCCGGCCTGGTCTGCCCGTTGGGAAAGCAGGTGATCTACGCGGTGCCGGGCGTGCCGTTCGAGATGCGCGAGATGATGACGGGGACGATCCTTCCCGACCTCAAGCGGCGGGCCGGGGTGACCGCCGTGATCAAGAGCCGTGTGCTCAAGAGCTGGGGAGAGACCGAATCGCGGCTCGCGGAGCTGCTGGCGGAACGGATCGACGCGCTCGACCGTGCCGGCAACCCCACCATCGCCTTCCAGGCCAGCGGCATCGAGGGCCTCAAGATCCGCATCACCGCGAAGGCCGAGAACGCCGAGGCGGCGGAAGCGGTCATCGCCCGGGAGGAAGCGAACGTGCGCGGCATCGTCGGCGACGCGATCTTCGCTGCCGATGAGCAGACCATGGAATCGGCCATTCTCGATCTGCTGCGCGAGCGGGGGCTGTCCCTCGCGGTGGCCGAGTCGGTCACCGGCGGCCTGGTGGGTGCGCGCCTCACGGCGGTGCCCGGCGCGAGCGACGTCTTCCGCGGGGCCTTGGTGTCGTACGCGAGCGAGGTGAAGTTCGATGTCCTCGGGGTGCCCGAGGGACCGGTGATCTCCGCCGCCGCCGCCGAAGCGATGGCGCGCGGCGTGCGTGAACGTCTTGGTGCCGACGTGGGGATCGCCACCACCGGTGTCGCCGGTCCGGCGGAGCAGGAAGGGCACCCGCACGGCACGGTGTTTCTCGGGCTCGCGCACGACGGGAACGCCGAGGCGGTACAGGTACGCCTGCCCGGGGACCGCCGCCGCGTGCGCGAATACGCGGTCATCAGCCTGCTCAACATGCTGCGGCTGCGGGTCTCGGGGTCGTCGAGGAGCCCCGAACTCCGATAGAGGGTCCGCACGACGCTGTCGGTGGGCCCGGTGCTTTCGATTCCTGGCTGTCAATGACAAGCTGACGTCAACCGACTAGACTTAGTCCGACTTAGGCGATGAGTAATGGAGGGATTGATGAAGGTGAACATGCATGAGGCAAAATCGCAGCTATCGCGGCTTGGCCGGCTTGCGTGGGAGGGCGAGGAGATTGTCATCGCGAAGGCGGGTGAGCCCTGGCTGCGACTGGAGCCCTATCGCAAGGCGCGAACCCGGCGCAAGCTTGGGACATTGCGGGGAAAAATCTGGATGGCCCCGGATTTTGACGAAACCCCGTCAGCGGTTTCCGACCTCTTCTACGACTCCAAGGTCTTCCCTGAACCGGAGGACTGAACGTGCGTCTTCTGCTGGACACGCATGTCCTGCTTTGGGCACTTTCCGACCCCGAACGGCTTGGTGTGGATGCTCGTGCCGCCGTGGTAGACCGGCGCAATGAGGTGTTCGTCAGCGCAGCGAGCGGTTGGGAGATTGCTTTGAAGCGGGCGCTGGGAAAGCTGCGGGCGCCACCCGAGCTGGAGTCGGTGCTACTGAGTGAAGGTTTCGAGCCGCTGGCAGTCACGTTCCGGCACGCCGAAGAAGCCGGGGAACTTCCCGTGCATCATCGAGACCCGTTCGATCGGATGCTGGTTGCGCAGGCGCGAATCGAGGGATTGGTCCTCGTCACGCGTGATGCGCACATCCCTCTCTATCAGGTTCCGACTCTGGCAGCCTGAAGGAAGCCGCGGCCGTTCCGGCACCGCGTCCGGGGGCAGGATCGGCGAAAGACGTTGCCCGCCAATGGGTACGCGCCTATCTTGTGGGTGCCGGTTTCGGCCGGCTATGGCGATAAACGGCTCATGCAATAGGCGAGTTGGACCCGGGGGCAGTGCCCGGCGCCTCCACCAGTTTCCCGACCTCCCACGCGGTCGGCCAACGGGGGCGATCCAGGATCGACAGCCGCTGAAAGATGAGGACTTTCGCCCGGCATGGTACCGCCGTGACGGACCGAATTCATAACTGCCAACGACAACAGTCGTGAGGTTGCTCTCGCTGCCTAACCAGTGAGGGGAACGACAGTTCCAAGTCCCTTCCGCTTCACACGGTAGGGCGGGGTCCGGGGGCACCTGGCAACAGAAGCCCCCATCCAACCTGCTGCTCCCGATCCGTTGTGCCGTTGCCTGTATGCGCCCGTGACCGACCGTCCCCCGCAGATCTCCCGGCTCATCGACTACGAGGCGCTCACCCTGCAGGCCATGCGCGACGTGGCGCGCGGCGCCCTAAAACGGGTGGCGGAAGAGGGGTTGCCGGGTGATCATCACTTCTATGTCGAGTTCGACACCACCGCCCCCGGCGTCGCGTTGCCGGAATTCCTGCGGAGCCAGTATCCCGAACGGATGACCATTGTCCTCCAGCACCAGTTCTCCGGCCTAAACGTCGAAACGGGACATTTTCGGGTCGACCTCGCGTTCGGCGGTGTGCCTGCGACCCTGACGGTGCCGTTCGCGGCGATGACCGCGTTCATGGACCCGGCAGCCCAGTTCGCGGTACGGTTTGCGCCGGAGGCGCCGGGGCCCAGTGCGGATGCGGAAGCATCGGCCGAAAGCGACGCCGCCGCCGCACCGGCCGGCGACACCGCCTCGGATCAGAGTGCCGCGCACCAGGACGGCGTGGTGTCCCTGGAGGCCTTCCGGACCCGTCGCGGCCTGGCGCCGTCGCGGCGCGAGGACGGGGAGCCGGCATGACCGAGTTTCGCTACGCCGAACTGTTCCCGCGTGCAGCGGACGCGACGGCGTACCGCAAGCTGACCGGCGATCACGTCGAAGCCCTGACACTCCGGGGCCGTTCCGCGCTCGCGGTCGACCCGGTCGCGCTGGAGCACCTGGCGTTCACGGCGTTCCAGGACATCTCCCACTTTCTTCGTCCGTCCCACCTTGCCCAGCTGCGGACCATTCTTGACGACCCGGAGGCGTCGTCGAACGATCGCTACGTCGCGCTGACCCTCCTGAAGAACGCGAACACCGCGGCGGGGGGTGTCCTGCCGATGTGCCAGGACACCGGCACCGCGATCGTGGTCGGGCACAAGGGCGAGCAGGTCTGGACCGGGGGCAACGACCGCAAGGCGCTTTCCCGGGGCATCTACCGGGCCTACACGGAGACCAACCTTCGCTACAGCCAGCTGGCCCCGCTCTCGATGTACGAGGAGGTCAACACCCGCACCAATCTGCCCGCGCAGATCGACCTGTATGCCGATGACGGCGACGCGTTCGAGTTCCTGTTCATCGCCAAGGGCGGGGGGTCGGCCAACAAGTCCTTTTTCTATCAGGCGATGCCGTCCGTCATGCGCACCGGCCGCCTCCTCGAGTTCCTGGAAGAGCCGATCCGGTCGATCGGCACGGCCGCGTGTCCCCCGTACCACCTCGCTGTCGTGATCGGCGGGCTCTCGGCGGAAATGACCATGAAGACCCTGAAGCTCGCGAGCTGCCGGGAGCTGGACGACCTGCCGGTCGACGGGTCCGAGCAGGGCCGCGCGTTCCGGGACCCCGAGATGGAGCAGGCGGTGCTGGAGATGACCCGGGCCTTCGGCATCGGCGCCCAGTTCGGCGGCCGGTACTTCTGTCACGACGTCCGGGTCGTCCGGCTGCCGCGGCATGGCGCGAGCTTGCCGATCGCCGTCGGGGTGAGCTGCGGAGCCGACCGCCAGGCGCGCGCGAAGATCACGGCGGACGGCGTGTTTCTCGAGGAGCTCGAGCGAAATCCGGCGCGTTTCCTGCCCGAAGTGGGAGACGAGGTTCTCGAGGGCGAAGCGGTCGAGATCGATCTCGATCGGCCGATGGCGGAGATCCGGGCCGAACTGGCCAAGCACCCGGTACGGACCCGCCTGTCGCTGTCCGGCCCGATGGTGGTCGCGCGCGACATGGCGCACGGGATGCTGAAGGATCACCTCGAGCGCGAAGGCGCGCTGCCCGACTACATCCGGAACCATCCCGTCTACTACGCGGGTCCGGCCAAGACGCCGGCCGGTTTCGCGACGGGATCGTTCGGGCCGACCACGGCCGGGCGGATGGACAGCTACGTCGATCAGTTCCAGGCGGCCGGCGGCAGCCTCGTCATGCTCGCGAAGGGCAACCGGTCGCGGGCGGTCGTGGACGCGTGCCGCGCCCACGGCGGCTTCTACCTCGGCTCGATCGGGGGGCCCGGCGCGGAGCTCGCGGCCCGCAACATCCGCCAGGTGGAGTGCCTGGCGTACGAGGAACTCGGGATGGAGGCGGTCTGGCGGATCGAGGTCGAGGACTTCCCGGCCTTCGTCGTGATCGACGACAAGGGGAACGATTTCTTCGAGGAGTTCGGCCTGACCTGAAGCCGTTCGGGTCGCGGCGACGGCGCGGGTGACCGCAAGGTCGGGAACCACGCGGGACTCGCCATGGCCTCGGCCCGCAGGAAGCCGAGCCGTGCGGCGGTGCGCAGCGCCATCTCGCTGGACGGGCGGCGGCGTCTCGGAGCGGCCGTCACCCGATCACGGGTCGAGCGCCGGCGTGTGCATCCCGGGCGCGTCCCGCCGCCAGGCGGCGGGACGGTCATGACCGCCATCCCGGTGGCGGCCTACTTCCGCAACCCGTCGTTGACGTGGTGGACGCCGCGGTCGCCATCCACGCCGGGATCGTTGTGCCGCACTGCGATTCCGGCTTCGACGTGACCGCGCGGCAATCGAAGCTGGATCTCGCCGGGTGAGCCGACGTGCGGCCACAGCGGCCGCCGCACCGGAATACCCGTAGGTTG
Source organism: Alphaproteobacteria bacterium (assembly GCA_965116745.1). Taxonomy (GTDB): domain Bacteria; phylum Pseudomonadota; class Alphaproteobacteria; order TMED109; family TMED109; genus VXPW01. The sequence continues at coordinate 510,284 of OZ220701.1, forward strand.
AACGGACGGGTTGAGGCCGCACCATCGGCCCCCATTCCGCCCCGGGACCTCAGGCGCGTTCGAGCAGGAGCGCGATTCCCTGTCCGACGCCGATGCACATGGTGCAGACCGCGTACCGACCGTCGCGTGCCGCGAGTTCTCGGGCGGCCGTCATGGCGAGCCGCGCGCCCGACATCCCCAGCGGATGGCCGTACGCGATGGCCCCGCCGTTCGGGTTGACATGCTCCGCGTCGTCCGGGAGCCCGAGCTGGCGGAGACACGCCAGTGCCTGACTGGCGAACGCCTCGTTCAGCTCGATCACATCGACGTCGCCGAGGCTGACGCCGGCGCGATCCAGGAGCTTCGGCACGGCGGCGGCGGGTCCCATGCCCATGACCCGAGGCGGGACACCGGCGACGGCCGCACCGGCGACCCGCGCCAGGGGCGTCAGTCCGTATTCCTCGACGGCTTCCGCGGAGGCGAGCACGAGCGCGCAGGCGCCGTCGTTGACTCCGGACGCGTTGCCGGCCGTGACCGTACCGCCTTCGCGGAACGGCGCCGGCAGCTTGGCGAGTCCATCCAGCGTGGTGTCGGGACGGGGATGCTCGTCCGCGGCGACGGTGAGCGGACCCCCCCGGCGCTGGGGTACCTCGACCGGGGCGATTTCCGAGGCCATGCGCCCGGCCGCCGCGGCAGCCGCCGACCGCTGCTGCGACCGGAGCGCGAAGGCATCCTGGTCAGCCCGGCTGACCTGGTATTCCTCGGCGACGTTCTCGGCGGTCTCCGGCATGGAATCCGTGCCGTACAGCTTCTCCATCAGGGGGTTCACGAAGCGCCAGCCGATCGTGGTGTCCTCGATCCTGGCCGTGCGCGAGAAGGCGTGCTCTGCCTTCGGCATGACGAAGGGAGCGCGCGACATGCTCTCGACGCCGCCCGCCAGCACGAACGCATGCTCGCCGGTGCGGATCGACCGCGCCGCCTGGGCCGTGGCGTCCAGTCCCGATCCGCAGAGGCGGTTGACGGTGCTGCCCGGCACGGATGCCGGCAGCCCCGCGAGCAACAGCGCCATCCGGGCCACGTTCCGGTTGTCCTCGCCGGCTTGGTTCACGCACCCCAGCATGACGTCGTCGAGCGCTTCCCAATCGAGCTTCGGGTGCCGCTCCACGAGCACGCGGATGACGTGGGCGGCGAGGTCGTCTGGGCGGACACGCGAGAGCGCCCCGCCGAAGCGGCCGATGGGGGTGCGGACGGAATCGCAGACGAAGGCTTCGGGCACGACAGGCTCCGGGTGGGGTCCGAATGGAGGGCCAATCCTACCGGAACCCGACAGCAGCGGACCGGGGCAGCCACCCCGGGCCGAAGCCGCGCGGTGGCCCCGGCCGGCAGTTGGCGGTTGCAGGAGATTCAGCCCTGTGCTACGAAAAGTCCCTAGCCGGAGGCTGTCCGAATCCGTTGCGCACGGCGCGCACCCTCCGGACGCCCACAGTCCTATTCCACCCATGCGTCCGGACGCGGTCTTGGCTGATTCTTCCGAGGGGCTCGCGAGCCTTGCAGGCCCCTATGCGTCTGCGCTGTTTGCCATCGCGGCGGAACGCGATGCGCTCGAGCGAACCGAACAAGGCCTGGAATCGGTGCTGGCCCTCACGGCCGGCAGCGCCGAACTTGGCCGCCTGATCCGGAGCCCCGTGGTGGCCCGGGCGGACCAGGAGCGCGCCATGTCGGCCATCCTCGACGCGATGGGGTCGGACCCGCTGGTACGGAACTTCGTCGGCGTCCTGGCGAGGAATCGCCGACTGGGGGCGCTGCCGGCCATCGTTCGCCGGTTCCGGGCCCTGGCGGCCGAGCGCCGGGGCGAGGTCGAGGCGGTCGCCGAAACCGCCGTCGACCTTGACGACGCCACGACCGGCCGCATCCGCGAGGCCCTGGCCGACGCACTCGGACGCCGGGTGGCGCTCCGGACCGAGGTCGACCCCGAACTGCTGGGCGGCCTGGTGGTGCGGGTGGGTTCGATCCGGGTCGACGGTTCGCTCCGAACCCAACTCCAGTCGCTTGCCCATGTCATGAAGGGAGCCGCGTAGATGGATCTTCGCGCATCCGAAATCTCCTCGATCCTCAAGCAGCAGATCGAGGATTTCGAGACCGGCGCCGAAGTCGCCGAAGTCGGTGAAGTGATCGCGGTCGGGGACGGCATCGCCCGGATCTACGGTCTGGACGAGGTCATGGCCGGCGAGCTGGTGGAGTTTCCCGGCAACATCGTCGGCATGGCGCTCAACCTCGAAGCCGACAACGTCGGCGTGGTCATCTTCGGTGACGACCGCTCGATCCGCGAGGGCGATACGGTCAAGCGTACCGGGCGGATCGTGGACGCCCCCGTTGGTCCCAACATGCTCGGCCGGGTGGTCGACTCGCTCGGCAACCCGATCGACGGCGGGGCCGACATCGAGGTCACGGAGCGGCGTTCGGTCGACGTCCGGGCGCCCGGCATCATCGCGCGGCAGTCGGTCTTCGAGCCGATGCAGACCGGGCTCAAGGCGATCGATTCGCTGGTCCCGATCGGCCGCGGTCAGCGCGAGCTCATCATCGGGGACCGCCAGACCGGGAAGACCGCGCTCGCGGTCGACACCATCATCAACCAGCGCGACATCAACGCCCGCGGCCCCATCGAGAAGCACCTCAAGTGCATCTACGTCGCGATCGGGCAGAAACGGTCGACGGTGGCCCAGGTGGTGCGCACCCTGCAGGACGCGGGTGCCATGGACTACACCTGCGTCGTGGCCGCGACGGCGTCGGAACCGGCCCCGCTCCAGTACCTGGCCCCCTACACCGGCTGCACGATCGGCGAATGGTTCCGCGACAACGGGCAGCACGCCCTCATCATCTACGACGACCTGTCCAAGCAGGCGGTCGCCTACCGGCAGATGTCGCTGCTCCTGCGCCGCCCGCCGGGGCGCGAGGCCTATCCCGGCGACGTGTTCTACCTGCATTCCAGGCTGCTGGAGCGCGCGGCCAAGCTGTCGGACGCGGAGGGCGGGGGATCGCTGACGGCGCTGCCGATCATCGAGACGCAGGCGAACGACGTGTCCGCCTACATCCCCACCAACGTGATCTCGATCACGGACGGCCAGATCTTCCTCGAGACCGATCTCTTCTACCAGGGCATCCGGCCGGCCATCAACGTCGGCCTGTCCGTGAGCCGGGTCGGCTCCGCCGCCCAGGTCAAGGCCATGAAGAAGGTGGCCGGCACCATCAAGCTCGAGCTGGCCCAGTACCGCGAGATGGCGGCGTTTGCCCAGTTCGGCTCGGACCTCGATGCCTCCACGCAGCGGCTCCTCAAGCGGGGCGCCCGCCTCACCGAGCTGCTCAAGCAGGGGCAGTACACGCCGCTGCCGGTGGAGCAGCAGGTCTGCGTGATCTTCGCCGGTGTGAACGGCTACTGCGATGCGATCGAAACCGACCAGATCCAGAAGTTCGAGGAAGGATTGCTGGCCCTGCTGCGGACCGAGCACGACGACATCCTGGCCACGATCCGCGACGACGGGGAGATTTCGGACGACACCGACGCCAAGCTCCGCGGCGCCCTCGACCGGTTTGTCGCGAGCTTCGGCTAGGACGCTTCGGGAAATCCGCCGGCCATGTCGAGCCTCAAGGAACTCCGGACCCGGATCAGCAGCGTCCGGTCCACCCGGAAGATCACACAGGCCATGAAGATGGTGGCGGCGTCAAAGCTGCGCCGGGCGCAGGAGCGCGCTGAGCGCGCCCGGCCGTACGCGGCCGGGATGGAAGCGATGGTGGCGCGGCTGGCGGGGACGGTTGCGCCCGAGGACGCCCCGCTGCTGCTGGCCGGGACGGGCCGCAACCAGGCGTGCCTGCTGCTGGTGATCACGGCCGACCGCGGCCTGTGCGGCGCCTTCAACTCGGGCGTGGTCCGGGCGGCGCGGCGGAAGATCGCGGCCCTCGCCGAGGCTTCCGTTGAAGCCAAGATCTTTTGCGTGGGCCGCAAGGGCTACGACCTGCTGCGCCGCACGCATGGCCAGCGGATCGTGGGGCACCGGCTGCTGCCGCCGGGCCGCGACCTGCCGTTTGCCGAGGCCGAGGCGGTCGCGGCGGAGATTCTCAGCCTGTTCGCGGACGACGGGTTCGATACCTGCACGATGCACTACAACCGGTTCCGCTCGGCGATGTCGCAGGTCGTCACCGAGACGCAGATCATTCCGCGGACGGCCCCGGAGTCGGACGAGCCGGCGGCGGAGCCGGACGCCGGTGCGCTGCACGAATTCGAGCCCGGTGAGGACGAACTGCTCGCCGACCTGCTGCCGCGCAACCTCGCCGTGCAGATCCACGGCGCGTTTCTCGAGAGCGCCGCCGGCGAGCAGGGCGCGCGCATGACGGCGATGGAGAACGCCACCCGGAACGCCGGTGACATGATCGGCCGGCTGGAGCTGTCGTACAACCGGCAACGCCAGGCGGCCATTACCAAGGAGCTCATCGAGATCATCTCGGGCTCGGAAGCATTGTAGGAGCCGGACGGGCTTCGGGAGACACTACGCATGACGACAGAGAATGTCGGCCACGTCACCCAGGTGGTGGGGCCGGTTGTCGATGTTCACTTCCCGGGCGAACTGCCCGAGATCCTGAACGCCCTCCACGTCGACCGTGACGAGGGCCGGTTGGTCCTCGAAGTGGCCCAGCACCTTGGCGAGCACTCGGTGCGGGCCGTGGCCATGGGGGCCACGGAGGGACTGGTGCGGGGCCTGCCGGTGCGCGACGCGCGCGAGCCGATCCAGGTCCCGGTCGGCCTGGAAACGCTGGGGCGGATCGTGAACGTGGTCGGCGAACCGGTCGACGAGGGCGAGCCGGTGAAGACGGAGAAGTCCTACCCGATCCACCGCCCGGCGCCGGCCTTTACCGAGCAGTCGACGGAAACCGAGATCATGGTGACCGGGATCAAGGTCGTCGACCTGCTCGCCCCCTACGCCAAGGGCGGGAAGGTCGGCCTGTTCGGCGGCGCCGGCGTCGGCAAGACCGTCATCATCATGGAGCTCATCAACAACGTGGCGAAGGGCCACGGCGGCTACTCGGTCTTTGCCGGCGTGGGCGAGCGCACGCGCGAGGGCAACGACCTCTACCACGAGATGCTGGAGTCCGGCGTCATCACGCCCGAGGGCACGGGCTCCAAGGTGGCGCTGGTGTACGGCCAGATGAACGAACCGCCGGGTGCCCGCGCCCGGGTCGGCCTCACGGGCCTCACCTTGGCGGAGTACTTCCGCGATGACGAGGGCCAGGACGTGCTCTTCTTCGTCGACAACATCTTCCGCTTCACGCAGGCCGGCTCGGAGGTGTCCGCGCTGCTCGGGCGCATTCCCAGCGCCGTCGGCTACCAGCCCACGCTGGCGACCGACATGGGCGGCCTGCAGGAACGGATCACGTCGACCCGCAAGGGCTCGATCACGAGCGTGCAGGCGATCTACGTGCCGGCCGACGACCTGACGGACCCGGCGCCGGCGACGTCGTTCAGCCACCTGGACGCCACCACGGTGCTGTCGCGGCAGATCGCCGAGCAGGGCATCTACCCGGCCGTCGATCCGTTGGATTCCACATCACGAATCCTGGACCCGCGGATCCTCGGCGACGAGCACTATGACGTGGCGCGCCGGGTCCAGGCCACGCTCCAGAAGTACAAGTCGCTGCTCGACATCATCGCCATCCTGGGCATGGACGAGCTGTCGGAGGAGGACCGCCTCGTGGTCGACCGGGCCCGGAAGATCCAGCGTTTCCTTTCGCAGCCGTTCCACGTGGCCGAGGTGTTCACAGGCACGCCCGGCACGTTCGTGGAGCTCGCCGACACGATCAAGGGTTTCAAGGGCCTCGTGGACGGCGAGTACGATCACCTGCCGGAGGCCGCGTTCTACATGGTCGGCACGATCGAGGAGGCCGTGGAGAAGGCCAAGCGGATGGCCGCGGAGGCGGCCTGACATGGCGGACGCACCGCTGATCGAGCTCGAGCTGATCACGCCGGAGGCGACGCTGCTGGCGGCCACGCCGGAGATGGTGGTGGTACCCGGTTCGGAAGGCGAGTTCGGCGTGCTTCGGGACCATGCGCCGATCCTGTCGGCCCTGCGGCCGGGGACGGTGCAGGTGCATGCGACGTTCGACTCCGAGCCGGAATGCTACTTCGTCACCGGCGGCTTCTCGGAGGCCGGACCGGAGCACTGCCTGATCCTGGCGGACGAGGCGGTCCCGGTGGCGGACATCGACACGGCGACGGCGGATCAGGCGGTCGCCGATGCGGAAGCCGCCCTTCGCGACGCGGAGAACGGCCCGGACGAAGCGGCGCGCGACCGGGCCGAACACGCGCTCGAGGTGGCGACGGCGAGGCGCTCGGCTGCCGGCTGAGCCCGTTGGCGGGCGGTGGGCCGGTCGCACGCCTGCGCCCAGCGTTCCGTTCCGACCGCAGGCCGCTACGGCACGTGGTTCCGGTTCAGGCGCCCGCTCAGTATCCCTCCGCCACCGACCGAATCACGGTTCGGAAGTTCTCGCGGTTTCGCTCAGGGCGACAAACGTACCCACGAACTCGCCGATGCTGCCGTCGCCCTCCTCGAAGTCCATCTTGCTGAACCCGGCCACCAGGCGGGGACGGCCGGCCGCGTCGGGGACGTTGGACAGCAACCCGCCCCAGTACCCCTCGGACTGCGTGACGGTTCGTTCAGGGTGCCGCACCGTAACGTCGTCGTGTTCGAACGTGCCGTCCGGATTGAAGGCCGTTTCGCCGAAGTGCAGCTCATAGTCGGCGGCAATGCCCTGCACGTCGCGCAATTCGGCTCCAAGGAAAATGCCGAAATGCGCCCGGCGGGTGACAAGGTCGCCGGCACAGCCGATGCAGGCGCTCATGGTAGCGTCGGCGAAGTCTGCCGTGATCGTGATCACGCCTTCGTACTCGTCGATCACGGTGGCGCCCTCGTCTTCCCCCCAGTCACTTCCCGGCACGTAGGTGTAGAGACCGCCAGCCTGGCCGGTATAGGTCGCCTGCCCTTCGAGCGGCAGTTCGGGCGGTGATGCTGGGTCTATCTCCGGGCCGTCCACGATGGCGTATTGATCGGAATCCCTGAACGACAGCTTCGGAAGGTGTTGATCAGGGAACTGCGCCCACCAACCGGCCATCAGGTAGTCGGCCGGGTTTTCGGGGTCCCAGCTCACCAGCGCATAGACCACTGACGTGCCGCGCTTCACGTCCTTGATGAACGTCCAGTCCCGCGCCTGGTGGCCGCGAATGGGCGTGCTGCCGGGCCGGGTTGAAACGGCATCCTCCGCCGTGTTGACGGACGCCTCGCTGCCGTCGTCGAGCTGGACGAACACCCGCAGGCTCGGGCCAGCGAACTCCGAGTTCCTCGTGAAGTGAATCTCGCCCTCGGCGGGAGGCGGCGGCGCGGCCCCGATCCGCGCGCAGGCGCTCGCGGTCAGCGCCAGGACGACAGCGAGGAGAGTTGCCACCGGTTTCACGGCGCCGTTTCTCGGATGGTCGCCCGACCTGGACGCGCCTCGCCGTGGCCAGTGCGCCGGCGCCGGTGTCCCGGCACCCATGCTGTCAACGAGATCTGCAGGGTTTCTTGGCCGCCTCCGGCGGGATCCGGGAAGCGGACAAAGGCCGCTGGGGCAGGCAGGGCAGCCGACCGGGTGGACGTGGGCTTGTGACAGCTATCGTGGTGCCGTCGTCAACAGGAATGATCTCAGCTCCCGTCCGGGGTCGCGGCCGCGGATGCAGCATAATCATATGGCAACGCAGGACAAAGTATGATGCACGCTTCTGTGCGCAGTGTCAGATCAGCATGCGTAGCACATAGTTGATATGCGCATCGGGTCGTTGATGTGCGCAGACAGTAGTCTATCGGTGGCCGTGCGCGTCAATTCGCGTGACGGGGCCGCGGGTAGGACGGCGCTGGCGCGGCGGCTTGCAGAACAGCAGGAAAAGCGGGAAGTCGGACGTTCAGCGCTGCCGACGCTGGTCGCTGCCTGTCATGCGCAAACACCGCGGCGGCTCGATGGGGCACGTCGACGATGGTCGCCAAGCGGCCACGGAGGGATTCTGGCCGGCCCAATTCAGGCGTCAATCCGGACCGCCGGTCCCCGCGACTGCGTCGCGCCGGTCGGCTGCGACGTGTCGTATCGGCCGCAGGACAATCGGCCCCGGCGCATGCCCGCTGCTCTGCAACCTGCTGCGGAGCAGTGTCTTGTTATGTTGGGCTTCGCGACCCGGCGATCGGAACCCGCACCGTGGTTCCGGACGGGTTCCCGAAGGTGAGCGGCAAGTGTTGCCGCTTCCGCTGCTGCACGGATACCAAACCATTTGCATGGCCCGGTCGTTTGAAGGAAGTGAAAGGTGTCGGGAGCGGCCTTCGAGGGCTGGTCGTCATCCCCGACTGTCGGTCAAGTCGTTGCCACCAACCACCCGGACACATGCTCCGGCCTCTCGGATTGTTCGACCCCGCGCGATGGGCGGCTCCAAGTGATAAGGGCGTTGCGCTTCGCCTTGGTTGCGGCATCCACGGCCCTCGCCCCCGTCGTCCCGTCCGACACGGCCCACGCCCAGGATGCCGGCAAGGAGCTGTTCCGCGCGGTCGAGCACGGCGAACTCGGATCCAACGCGCCAGGGGACGCGCGCGTCAGGTGGGCGGCAGAGCGCGCCACCCGGCGAGGCGGTCCGGGCACGGGCAACGGCACGGTCGGGCTACTGGCAGCCGGAGAGAGAGTCGCTGTCAGCGGTGAAACGGGCGACCGGACAAGGATTCGAGGGTCCGGCGGCGATGCGGCCTTGGTCCTCACGCGACTGCTGACCGAGGCCGGTCCGTCCGCCGACCGGGAGATTTCCGGGGCCGCCGCCTGCAGGCAAGCGGTCGACGGGCCGGAGGATGCCCGTCGCGCCGTGTGGCGGTTGCAGCGGTGGCGACCGGGTGCGAGCCATGTCAGGTTCAAGGACTATCTGGGAACGGCCTTTGCCGTCGGCCCCGATCGCTTCGTCACCAGCTTCCACGTCCTGTTCGACAACTACGCACGGGGTGACTCCCGCGGCCGCCTGTACCTGTTTCGGAAGGGAAATCCTCCGCTCGTCGAGGTGTCCCAGATCGGCCGTGTCAGCATCACGCGTGACCTGGCCGAGTTCCGGACGACGGTACCTGTCGATGATTACTTGGACGTGCGCTGCTGGTCCGAGCCGCAAGGCGAGCTCACGGCGATGGGCTATCGCAACGGGATCCTGTCGGCAGGGTCGTCCGTCCGTCCGTCGGGCGCCGCGTACAAGGATGCCGATCGATTTGCCTTCGCGGTTCCATCGTCGCGGTTTCCGCATCTCATCGGCATGAGCGGCGGTCCGATCCTGAACGACAACGGGCTGGTGGGGGTCACGTTCCTGGGGGCCAGCAATGTCGTCTACGGAATCAAGACCAAGTACGTGCAGCAACTTCTTGCCGGCGATCTGGGTACCGACTGCTCCGAGGCGCGCGACTTGCGGCGTTGTTTCCAGGAGGAGGCGCATCGGGTGCGCGCGCTGGCGCTGCAGGGTGACCCCTGGGCCCAGTACGAGATGGGGACGGTCCTGAAGAGCACGGTCCGTCGGATCGATTCGTCTCTCGGGCACGACGTGGAGGCCTTGCTGGAGGCCGCCGAAGGCGGGTTCTGGCGAGCCCAGGTAGAACTGGTGGACATGTACGTCGCCGGTCTCAGGGTCAACCGGAACCTCCCGGAGGCGTTCCGGATTCTTCGTGACCTGGCGTCACGAAACGACATTCCCTCCATGTACGACATGGGCCGCTGGCACTACTACGGATGGGCCACGCCCGCGGACAGGGTTCTGGCCCGCCGATGGCTCGACGAGGCGGCGCAGCATGACTTTGGCCCGGCCAAGACGTTTCTGCGGCAGAAGTACTAGTGGGCGCTCCCAGACGGCGGTGAGGACGGCCGGCGCGGCATGCCGGTGGTACCATCGCCGGCGCCGGAGCGGGTGAAAGAATCGGTCGATGTTCGGTTGACGCTCCCGCATGACCGGCGGCATGGGGTCGCGGTTCGACAGCAACGGCATCACTCCGAAGACGGGTCCGCTGCGGCGTGTCCCGTTCGCCAAAGCCGGCGAACCAGTACGGCGTGGCCGCTGGGCGCCGCGCCGCCCCATCGAGCTGTCGCGAAGCCGAGTCTGCTGCGAGCCCCCGTCATGGCGCGAACACGCTGCTTGCGAACGCGCAGCCACGCCCGGGCCCTCACCTGCCTCTGGTACCGTCAGCGGGAGCACCACAGCTTGAGCGTATCGCCGTTGACGAAACACGTATTCCTTCCGTAAACGCCTCTGTGAATCCGCCCGATCGCAGTCGATGCGGCGGTACCGGGTCGCCGGGCGCGCACTCCGGGCGCATGGCTGCCGGGTGATGTCGGATCGAGGGAGCCGCCGCCCGCGCTTCCGCGCCCGGCCGACGAGGGAGAGAACCCGATGACCACGTCCGGCGCACCCGCAAGGGAGATTCAGGCGCTGCGCGAACGGATCTCCGCGCTCAGCGCCGCGATCCTGCGCATCAGTGCGAGCCTCGACGTCACCACGGTCCTGCAGGAGGCGGTCGACAGTGCCCGCGCGCTCACCGGCGCGCGCTACGGCCTGATCACGACCGTGGACGACTCCGGCACGGTCCTGGAGTTCGTTTCCTCCGGTGTCACCAAGGAGGAACTCCAGCGGCTTACCGAATGGCCGGACGGGCCGAAGCTTTTCGCGCACTTCCGGGACCTGCCCGGGCCGATCCGGCTGACCAATCTCCCGGATTTCGTCCAGTCACTCGGGTTCTCCCCGGACCTGATTTGGTCGAACACCTTCCAGGGCACGCCCATGCGTCACCGCGGCGCGGACGTCGGCAACTTCTTCCTCGCTGAAAAGGAAGGGGCGCCGGCGTTCACCGACGAGGACGAGGAGGTGCTGGTGCTGTTCGCCTCGCAGGCGGCGACCGCCATCGTCAATGCCCGCACCCACCGCGACGAACAGCGCGCCCGCACCGACCTCGAGGCGCTGGTTGAGACCTCACCGGTCGGCGTCGTGGTGTTCGACGCCCAGACCGGTCAAATGGTGCTGGTCAACCGGGAGGCGCGGCGCATCGTCGAACGTCTGCGCATGCCGGGCCGGCCGGTGGAGGACCTGCTGGGGGTGATCACCTTCCGTCGTGCCGACGGCCGCGAAGTGTCCCTGAGCGAGTTCTCGTTCGCCCAGCAACTCCGCATCGGCGAGACGGTGCGCGCCGAGGAGATCGTGCTCTCGGTCCCGGACGGGCGCAGCGTCTCGATGCTGGTCAACAGCACGCCGATCCATGCGGAGGACGGCACCGTGGCGTCGATGGTCGTGGCCATGCAGGACCTGGCGCCGTTCAAGGAGCTGGAACGTCTGCGCGCCGACTTCCTCGGCATGGTGAGCCACGAGTTGCGGGCGCCGCTCACAGCCATCAAGGGTTCGGCCGCCACCCTGCTGGAAGAGGCGACGGAGCTGGACGCTGCCGAGATGCACGAGTTCCATCGCATCATCCACGAGCAGGCTGGACACATGCGCGGCCTCATCGGCGCCCTGCTGGATGCGGGGCGTATCGAGGCGGGCACGCTCTCCGTGTCGCCGGAACCGTCCGAAGTGGCGGCGCTGGCAGACCGGGCGCGGAACACGTTCCTCTCGGGCGGCGGTCGGCACACGGTGCTCATGGACCTGCCCGAAGGCCTGCCCGGAGTGATGGCCGACCGGCGGCGCGTCGTGCAGGTGCTGAACAACCTGCTGTCCAACGCCGCCCGGCAGTCTCCGGAGTCGGCGCCGATCCGGGTTTCGGCCGCGCGCGAGGGGGTGCACGTAGCGGTCTCGGTTGCCGACAGGGGGCGGGGCATCGCGCCCGAGCAGCTGCCCCATCTCTTCCGCAAGTACGCTGGCCACGACGGCGCGCGCACGGCTGCAGGCACCGGCCTCGGGCTGGTCATCTGCAAGGGGCTGGTGGAGGCGCACGGCGGCCGCATCCGGGCGGAGAGCGACGGCCCCGGCCAGGGCAGCCGCTTCACGTTCACGCTGCCGGTGGTCGATGACGTTCGGGCGAGCGCGGCGGCCCGGAGCGCGGGGGGCGCCGCGACACCGGAGCGGCGGGCCCCTGCCCGCATCCTCGTCGTGGACGACGACCCGGAGACGCTGCGCTTCGTGCGCGACGCACTCAGTGCGGCGGACTACGCCCCACTCGTGACGGGCGACCACGCGGACCTCGCGCAAATCATCCGCACGGAACAGCCGAGTCTGGTCCTGCTCGACCTCATGCTGCCCGGGACCGACGGCATTGCGCTGATGCAGGGCGTCCCGGAACTCGCCGAATTGCCGGTCGTGTTCATCTCCGGTTACGGCCGCGATGAAACCGTGGCCAGGGCCCTCGAGGCGGGTGCCATCGATTACATCGTCAAACCCTTCTCGCGGACCGAGCTGGTGGCAAGGGTGGCCGCCGCGCTTCGCCGCACCGAACGGCCCGACCCGTTCACGCTCGGTGCGCTTGCCATCGACTACGACGCGCGCCGCGTCGCCGTTGCCGACCGCGAGGTGACCCTCACCGCCACGGAATACGAGCTGCTGCGCGCGCTCTCGCTGAGCGCGGGGCGCGTCGTCACCTACGAGACGCTGATGCGCCAGGTCTGGCGGAATGGGCGCGAGGGGGTCGACATCAATCTCGTGCGCAACTTCGTCAAGAAGGTCCGGGCGAAGCTGGGCGAGGACGCGGCGGACCCGACCTGGATCTTCAACGTGCGGGGCGTCGGCTACCGGATGGCAGGGCCCGACCGCCGCTGACATCGCTGCTGCCGCCCCACAGCGGCGGCGGGCGAGCGCGGAGCACCGCGTCCCTTCGGTGAAGCTTCTTCCCGCCGCCCGCCACGGCTCCCCGGTCCGCCGGCATACCCGATGCACCGTCCGCGGGGTCGCGCCCGCGAGGCTGAAGCAGGTCGCGAACGTCTGGCAGGCCGTCGCTGCACGGGGCGTTCCGGCCGGCGCCTCGACCGGCTTCGTCCCGGCCGGCCGGCATCAAGATCGGGTGCGATGCCGAATCGTCACAGCGGTGCGGCCAGCCCGATGAACCCAAGCGGATATGAAACGGTTACGGAGTTTCGCCATCTGAATACGCAATGTTGATGGGAAGCGGTGTACCGTTCGTGCTCAGGGTCAGTGTTTCTCGCCGGTTTTCTGCACCGGCGCCGGAAGGCGGCCTGGTGGGATTCACGTGTCGCGACGAGGAATGCTTGTGAATCGATCGGATCAGGCGGCGGTCGGTAACCGGTTCCTGCGGCCGCGCGAGGCGGCCGAGATTCTCGGTGTGTCCCCGCGCACCCTCGACCGCCGGCGGAGCAGGGGGCTTGGACCTGCCTACTACAAGTTCGGGAGCGCGGTCCGATACCGGTTGTCGGACCTCAACGCCTGGGCAGGGACGCGGCAGGACATCGCGGGAGCCACGCAGGCGGGTGGGAAAGCAGATGCCTGACACCACCGTGAACCTGGAGGTCCAGTTCCTCAAGGTGCTGCTCGAACACTCGGGACAAAAGGTGGCGACCGCCGTCGTTGCCGAGCTGGCGGGCTGGTCGGCGATCGCCGGCGACGAGGATGCGTGGGCCACTGCGCGCTTCGTCGGCCAAAAACTGGCGCACGATGGACTGGTGCAATGCTGGCGGGCCGAGGACGGCAGGTGGTACGCGAAGCTCGGGCGGGACTAGCCGCGCGCTAGCTCCTGCTGACCGCGCCGAACGGCGGGGCAGGCTTCCGGTCAGTCACGCACGGGTGGCGGCAGGACGTCGGCGAACTCGACGAGCAGCGCCACGTACATCGCCCGCTTGAAGGGCACGATCAGGTCCGGCAGCTCGCGGGGACACACCCAGCGCCATGCGGAGAATTCGCCGCCCGGGCGAATGTCGATTTCCGATTCGGGGCCGGTGTGCCGCATCGCGAACCACTTCTGCCGCTGCCCCCGGTAGCGTCCCTTCCACAGATTGCCGGCCAGCGCGTCCGGCAGGTCGTAGCGGAGCCAGCCGCGCGAGCGGGCGAGGACTTCCGCGCTGGCAACCCCGGTTTCCTCGCGAAGCTCGCGGAAGGCGGCGGCCTCCGGGTCTTCGCCCGCGTCGATACCGCCCTGGGGTAGCTGCCAGGCGTCCGCCGTGTCGATGCGCTGGCCGACGAACGCCTGGTCGTCCGAATTGAGCAGCAGAATCCCTACGGCCGGCCGGTAGAGACCGTCCTTCATCGGTGATCGGGCGGGTCAGGCCGCCTTCGGCCGGAAGAGATCCAGGCCGCGGAGCAGGTCCAGCGCCCGCTGCAGCTGATAGTCCTCGACCGCAGGATCGGCAACCACCTCGACGGCCTCGGTCGGCTCCTCGCCGGCTCGGATCCTCGGCCGGATCTTCCACCGGCTCCGTGTCCTCGCTCTCGAGGGCGTTCCGGAGCGTGGCCTCGCTCCGGGCGGCGCCGGAGTCCAGGACCTCGATGCGGGCGAGCGGAACCTCGATGTCCGGCGAGACTCCGGTCGACTGGATGGAGCGCCCCTGGGGGGTGTAGTAGCGGGCCGTGGTCAGGCGCATGGCGCCGTGTTCGCCGAGCTGGAGGACGGTCTGCACGGAGCCTTTTCCGAAGGTCTTGGTGCCCATCAGGATCGCGCGCCCGTGGTCCTGCAGCGCGCCTGACACGATTTCGCTGGCGCTGGCCGAGCCGCCATTCACGAGCACCACGATGGGCAGGCCCTCGGCGATGTCCCCGGTGGTCGCGTTGAACTGCTGCTCGGCCTGGTTGCTCCGGCCCCGCGTCGACACGATGACGCCACGGTCCAGGAAGAAGTCGGCCACCGCGACCGCCTGCGTCAGCAGGCCGCCCGGGTTGTTCCGCAGGTCCAGCACAATGCCCTGCATGTTGCCGGGCCCGATCTCGGACCGCAGCTCCTCGACGCTCTTCTTCACGCCGGACTTGGTCTGCTCGGTGAAGGAGCTGATCCGGATGTAGCCGATGTCGCCCTCGGCCCGGGATCGCACCGACTGGACGTGGATGATTTCCCGGACGATGGTGACATCGAACGGCTCGATGCCGGGCCGGCTGACACGGATCACGATCTCGGTGTTCGGCTCGCCCCGCATGCGGTCGACGGCCTCGGACAGGGTCAGCCCTAGCACGGCCTCGTCGTCGATATGGGTGATCAGGTCGCCGGACAGGACCCCGGCTCGGTAGGCAGGCGTGTCGTCGATGGGCGCGACCACTTTCACGAAGCCGTTCTCCATCGTCACTTCGATCCCGAGTCCGCCGAAGCGACCGCTGGTCTGGACCTGCATGTCCTCGAACTGGTCGGCGCTCATGTAGCTGGAGTGGGGGTCGAGTGCCTGCAGCATCCCGTTGAGCGCAGCGTGGATGAGCGTCTGGTCGTCGACCGATTCCACGTAGTCTTGACGAACGCGTTGAAAGACTTGGCCAAAGAGGTCCAGCTGGCGGTAGGTTTCACTGCTCGTGGTGCCGGCACTGCTCTGTTGGTTGGGCGCGCACGTGCCCATGAGCACCACGAGAAGTGCTGCCAGGGCGCCGGCGCCGAAGTGGAGGCCCGTGCGGGTCAAGCGGGTCACGGTCATGTCAGTGCTAAGGCGCAGGCAAGCCGCCCCGCCTCTCCGATAAGGCAATCTTGAATTTCTAATCTAGTCGGTCGGGACGCGGCGGGCTAGGCCTCACGGGGGCTTGCGACGGATACCGACCGCAAGTAGCGTCGGGGCGCCCGGAAGCCTTGGAGCTGGAAGAAATTCGATGTCGACGATTCACGTAGTGGCCGTAATCAAGGCCAAGCCCGGCCTGCGCGGGGAAGTTCTCGAAGCGTTTCAGGCAAACGTGCCGGCGGTCCATGCCGAGGACGGCTGCATCGAGTACACGGCGACCGTCGATGCCGACGACGTCGGCCGGTTCCAGACTCGCTTCGGTGACGATTCGTTCGTCGTCGTCGAGAAATGGGCGAGTCTCGACGCACTGATGGCGCACGCCGCGTCGCCGCACATGCGCGAGTATGCGGCCAAGACGAAAGACCTCATCGCCGAGCGCGCGGTGCACGTCCTGACGGCGGCCTGACCTAGCAGGACCACCTGCCGGCCGCCGCGGCCGGCATCGGAAGACAGGTCGCGGCTCGCCGGGGTCGGGGGCTGCCCCGTGCATTCCGTGGCCGCTGCGGTCCGCATCGGGTCGGCGCTTGCCGGCGCGCGATGCCGAAGGGAAACGAAGGGGAACAAGGACTGCGAAACCGAGGTCCGGACCCGCGGACCTTCCCCTTCGGCGGCCCGGGCTGGCCGAGCCGCATCAACGACGCCCTCAGCAACGCCGCCGGCCGGCCGCAACCGTTGGCAGCGACCCCCGGCGTCTCTATCTATGCATAGCCGTTCCATCGCTGGCTCGAATCGTCATGACCATCGCGTTCACCAAGATGCACGGGCTCGGCAACGATTTCGTCATCGTCGATGCGCGCCATCGTTCGCTCGAGCCGGCGCGCGACCGAATCGCGCGGCTGGCCGAACGCCGCACGGGGATCGGCTTCGATCAGCTGATTGTGCTTGAACCGGGCGCGGGCGCGGCCGACGTCGCCATGCGCATCTTCAACCGCGACGGGAGTTCCGCCGAAGCCTGCGGCAACGCCGCCCGGTGCATCGGGCGCCTGCTCGCCGACGAGGTCCCCCGGGGACGCGAGGTGCGGATCGACACACCGGCCGGCGTGATCACGGCACTGCCGCGACCGGACGGACCCGTGACGGTGGAACTGGGCCCGCCGGGGGTCGACTGGGACCGGATTCCGCTCGCGGCGCCGCGGGACACGCTCGACCTCGGTCTCGTCGCCGGCCCCCTGCAGGGCGGGGCGGCCGTCAACGTCGGCAACCCGCACGTGGTGTTCGTGGTCGACCGCCTCCGAGACATCGACCTTGCCAAGCTGGGCCCGGAACTGGAACATCACCCGTTGTTTCCCGAGCAGACGAACGTTGAGGTCATCTGTATGGACCGCGACCCGACCACCGGGAACCCGGCCCGCGACCGGATCACGATGCGGGTGTGGGAACGGGGCGCGGGCCTGACCCGGGCCTGCGGCACCGGGGCCTGCGCGGCGTTGGTGGCGGCGCACCGGCTCGGCCTCAGCGACCGGGCGGCGGCCGTGCGCTTTCTCGACGGGGGCGTCCTGGACATCGAGTGGCGCGAAGCCGATGGACGTGTCTGCATGACCGGCGATGCGGAGCTCAGCTTCCGCGGCGAAGTGCCCGAGGAGGCGCTGCTGTGACGGCCGCCCGGGTGGTCACCTTCGGCTGCCGGCTGAACCGCCACGAATCGGAAGTCATCGACCGCCATGCCTCGGCCTCGGGGCTCCGCGACACCGTTGTCGTGAACACCTGCGCCGTGACGGCGAGCGCCGTCCGCGAGGCGCGGCGGACGGTGCGGCGGATCCGCCGCGAGCGACCCGACGCCCGCATCGTGGTGACCGGGTGCGCGGCCCAGACCGATCCGGAATCGTTCGCGGCCATGGCCGAGGTCGACGCGGTCGTCGGCAACGAGGAGAAGCTCCGGGCGGACACCTGGGCGGCGGACCCGCCGGCCGGATTGCAGGTGACGGCGACGGCGGACATCCGGGCGGTGGCCGGGAGCGTGGGCACGCTCACCGGCCGGACCCGGAGCTTCGTGCCCGTGCAGAACGGCTGCGATCACCGCTGCACGTTCTGCATCATCCCGTACGGGCGCGGCCCCAGCCGCAGCGTACCGCCCGAGGCGGTCGTGGCCGAGGTCCGCGAGGCCGTGCGGCGCGGCGTGCCGGAAGTCGTGCTGACCGGCGTGGACCTCACCGACTACGGGGCCGGGTTGGCCAGCCCGGCGACGTTCGGCCAACTGGTGCGCCGGATCCTCCGCGATGTGCCCGAGCTGCCCCGCCTGCGGCTGTCGTCGATCGACGCCGCCGAGCTGGACGACGTGCTGATCGGGTGCTTCGCCGAGGAGGCCCGCCTGATGCCGCACCTGCATCTCAGCCTGCAGTCGCACGACCCGATGATCCTCAAGCGCATGCGCCGGCGGCACACGCCTGAACAGGCCGAGCGCCTGCTGGAGCGGGTCCGGGCCGCGCGCCCGGAGACCGCGTTCGGGGCGGACTTCATTGCGGGCTTCCCGACCGAGACCGACGCCATGTTCGCGAACACGCTGGCCGCGGTGGAACGACTCGGGCTCGTGCACCTGCACGTGTTCCCGTACTCCCCGCGGCCGGGCACGCCGGCCGCGCGGATGCCGCAGGTGGCCCCGGACACCCGGCAGGCGCGCGGCAAGGCCCTGCGCACGGCGGGCGAGCGGATGTTCCGCCGCCGCCTCCGCGACCGCACGGGCACCATGGCCGCCATCCTGGTGGAGGGCGAGGGCGGGCTCGGCTGGACCGAGGATTACCTGCCGGCGGCCGTCCCCGGCGCGGTGCCAGGATCGATCCTGGAGCGGCGGGTCGAGGCCGTGGGCCGCAGGCTGTGCGCCGCATGACGGCGGGAGGGAACGGCCCCGCGCTGCCGGGACACGTGCGGACGGCGGTCGACTTCGTCCCGCTGCTCGTGTTCTTCGTCGCCAACTACCTCTGGGGCATTCTGCCTGCGACGGGGGTGCTCGTCGTCGCGACGGTCATCGCCACCGCGATCCTGTGGCTCGCCGAACGCCGCATTCCGCCGATCCCGGTGGCGACGGCGGTGCTGGTCGGGTTCTTCGGCGCCCTGACCCTCGTCTTCGACGACGCCTTCTTCATCAAGATCAAGCCGACCGTCGTCTCGCTGCTGTTCGCCGCGGTGCTGGCGGGTGGCCTGGCGCGGGGCAAGCTGCTGGTGAAGTACCTGTTCGGGGCCGCCGGAATCCAGCTGCGCGACGCCGCCTGGCGCGTGCTCACGTGGCGATGGATCGGGTTCTTCGTCCTGCTGGCGGCGCTCAACGAGGTGGTCTGGCGATCGTTCTCGACCGACACCTGGGTGAGCTACAAGGTGTTCGGGATCCTGCCGCTCACCCTGCTGTTCGCCGGCCTCCAGATGCCCCTGATCCTCCGTGAGCAGAAAGCCCTGACGGAAGCGGGCGAATCACCGGACTGACATCGGCAGCCGGCCTGCCCGCGCCTCGCGCGGCCGGTCGGCGGAGCGGCTTGCCGGTGGCGTTCCCCGGTTCTCAGTAGGTGGCGCGGCCGCCGCTCACGTCGAAGCAGGCGCCGGTGGTGAAGCTGCAGCGCGGGCTCGCGACCCACGCGACCATGTCGGCGATTTCCTCGACCGTGCACAGCCGCCCCATCGGTATCCATGCGCGCCGGTCCGCCAGGTAACCCGGGTCGAGGCCGTCGAGAAGGGCGGTCGCCGTGAGCGCCGGCGTCACGCAGTTGACGGTCACGCCGGCATCGCAGAGTTCGCGGGCCAGACCCTTGGTCAGGCCGAGCACGCCCGCCTTGGCTGCTCCGTAGGGGCTGGCCCCCGGGTTCCCTTCCTTGCCGGCGATCGAGGCGACATTGATGATCCGTCCGTACCTGCGTTCGCGCATGTGCGGGATGACCGCCCGGCAGCCGAGGAAGACGCCCGTCAGGTCGACCGCCAGGACCCGGTTCCATTCGTCGAGCGAGTACTCGGCCAGCGGCTTCGTCGGGCCGTTGACGCCGGCGTTGTTGACCAGGATGTCGACCCGGCCAAGGACGTCGAGCGTGGCCGCGAACGCCGCCTGGACGGAGCGTTCGTCGGCGACGTCCGCCTGCCGGCGTTCGGCGAACGGCGCCGGGTCCTCGAACTCGGCGCGGAGATCCCACCCGGAAACGGCGACTCCGAGCGCCTGCAGGCGTCTGGCGATGCCGAGGCCGATGCCCTGCGCCGCGCCGGTGACGATGGCCGTGGCGCCCTCGAGCCCGAAGGCCGCATCGGCCGGCGGCCGGGGTGCGGTGTCCTGCATGCCGGCCGGTCTACCGCCGGGCCGGCCGGGCCGCGGCGGGCGTGCCGGGACCCTTCTTGCGCCGGGTGCCCGACGGGGTCCCCGGCGGACCGCCGGGAACCGCGCCGCGATCAGTCGCATTGCCGCTGGTTCGGGCCGGCCGGGACCAACAGCTCCGGATCGAGCCGCGCGTTCTGCCAGTTGAACCGCCAGTCCAGGTGGGGGCCGGTGCTCCTCCCGGTCGATCCGACCGTCGCCACGGGGTCGCCCTTGCGGACGCGGTCGCCGCGGGCGACCGCAATCGAGGACAGGTGCAGATACGTCGAGGTCAGACCCTGTCCGTGGGCAATGATCAGCGTCCCGCCGCTGAAGTAGAGGTCGCGCTCGGCCATGACCACGACGCCGTCGCCGGCCGCCCGGACCTGGGTGCCGCGCGGCGCGGCCAGGTCGATCCCGTAGTGCGGCTGACGCGGCTCGCCGTTGAGGATTCGCCGGGTGCCGTAGACACCGGTGATGCATCCGTCGGCCGGCCACTCGAAGCCGTTCAGGTAATGCGGCGTGGTCACCGGTGCGGCGCGGGCCTCGCGGACCCGTTCGGCTTCGTCCCGGATCCGCTGCAGGATATCGGTGGGCGGGGTGACCAGGCCGGACGGCAGTCCGTCGATCCGCTGTTCGCCGTAATTGCGCTGGGCGACCTGGAGTTCGAGGCGCTGCTCCTCCGTCTCGGGCTCGTGGATGCGCAGGACCACGGAACGCGGCGAATCCCGGTGGAACCCGACCAGGAACGAACCGTTCTGCGCCACCGGGATCGGCTGGCCGTCGAGCGATGCTGTGGTGCCGGGTGCGCCCTGCACGAACAGCAGGCCGCCCTCGACGGGCTGGCCGGTAACGGTCGCGGACTGCGCCGGCAAGGCGGCGAGAAGCAGCAGCAGGGCAGGGACGGCCGAGCGGCCCGTCATGGCTGCGCGTCGGAACTGGGTCCCGGTTCGACGATTTGCGCGGGCGTCGGCTTGCCGGCAGGCGAATCCTGAAACAGCAGCGTCACGGACTGCCCGGTTGCGAGATCCCTGGCCCGCCGGACCACGGTTTCCTGTTCGCTCTGCACGATCACGAACCCGCGTTCCAGGATCCGCTTGTGGCTGGAGGCTTCCAGCAGCCTGGCCTGCGCGGTCCAGCGGCGGCGCGCCTGTTCAACGCGCTGGGTGGCGAGGTCCCGGAGCCGCGCCCCGTCGGCAGTCAGCTGCATGCGCAGCCCGGCGTTGCCGAAACGGGCGTCGATGCCTCGGTTGGCCGCGGCGAGCGCGGCGCCGGTGCGGTCGCGCAGGGCGCGAACCTGGTCGGTAGGCGTGCGGAGGCGCCCTGACACTTGCGCGAGCGCCGTGCGAAGGCGCGCGACGCGCTGGCCGCCGTCGGCCGTGACCCGGTTCCACGCGTGATCGACCCGCTGGGTGAGCCGTTCGATCCGCGTCGAGGGCCGGGCCAGCCGGTGGCGCACCGTCTCGAGGCGCGATTGCCGGGTGGCGGCGGCGCGCTGCAGGCCGGCCGCGAGCCGGGCCGCGGTGGCCATGAGGTTGGCCTGGAGCTCGGCCCGGACGGGCACCGCCATCTCCGCGGCCGCGGTCGGGGTCGGCGCGCGGAGGTCGGCAGCGAAATCCGCGATCGTGGTATCGGTCTCGTGGCCGACCGCGGAGATCACGGGGATCTCCGACGCGGCGATCGCCCGCGCGACGTTCTCCTCGTTGAACGCCATGAGATCCTCGACGCTGCCGCCGCCGCGCCCCACGATCAGGACATCGGGCCGGGGGACCGGACCGTCCTGCCCGAGGCCGTTGAAGAAAGCGATCCCGTCCGCGATCTGCTCGGCGGCACCCTCGCCCTGGACGAGCGCCGGCCACAGGACCACCTCGCGCGGGAACCGCTCGCGCAGCCGGTGCAGGATGTCGTGAATGACGGCACCCTGCTCGGACGTGACCACGCCGATCACCGACGGCAGGTAGGGAATGGGGCGCTTGCGGTCCTGATCGAACAGCCCTTCCGCGGCGAGCCGCTCGCGGCGGTCGTGGATCATCTTGAGGAGGGCGCCCTCGCCGGCGACCTCGACCGAATCGACGATCAGCTGGTACTCGGAGCGCTGCCCGTAGGTGCTGACCCGGCCGGTGACGACCACCTCGAGCCCGTCCTCCGGGCGCACCGAGAGCCGCTGCGCGGCCGACCGGAAGCAGGCGCACTTGAGGCCGCTCCGGTCATCCTTGAGCGTCCAGTAGAGATGGCCCGCGCTCGAGCGGAAGAAACTGGAGATCTCGCCCCGCACGCGCGCGCGGCTGAACGCCTCCTCCAGCGTGCCCTTGATCTGCTCGGCGAGCTCGCTGACCGAGTACTCGGGTAGGTTGGAGCCGGTGCGCATGTCCATGCGCGGGATACTACTGATCCGGCGTCGGCGCAGGTGGGAGGACCAGCGATGCACATCCTGCTGATTGGGAGCGGTGGGCGCGAGCATGCCCTGGCGTGGGCGCTGGCGGCGTCACCCCTGGTGGAGCGGCTGTCGTGCGCGCCGGGCAATCCCGGCATGCTCGAGCTGGGCGAGGCGGCCGCGTGCGATCCGGCCGACCCCGATTCCGTCGTGGCATTCGCCCGGGAGACGGCGGTGGATCTCGTCGTGCCGGGCCCGGAGGCGCCCCTGGTGGCCGGGCTCGTGGACCGGCTGGAGGCGGCCGGCATCCGGGCGTTCGGCCCGACGGCGGCCGCGGCCCGTCTCGAGGGGTCGAAGTCCTTCACGCGGTTGCTCTGCGCCGAGGCCGGCATCCCGTGCGCGGCCGGCCGGTCGTTCGATGCCGCCGACGCGGCGGTCACCTACATCCGGGCCCAGAGCGCGCCGCCGGTGATCAAGGCCGACGGGCTGGCCGCGGGCAAGGGCGTCACGGTCGCCGCCACCATGGAGGAGGCGGTCGACGCGGCGCGGGCGGCCTTCGGCGGCCGGTTCGGCGCGGCCGGCCGGCGCGTCGTGGTCGAAGAGCGCATGGAGGGGACGGAGGCAAGCCTGTTCGCGATCGCGGACGGGACGAACGTCCGGATGCTCGCCGACGCGCAGGACTACAAGCGCATCGGCGACGGTGACCAGGGGCCGAATACCGGCGGCATGGGCGCGGTATCGCCGGCGCCCGCCATGACCGACGCGCTGCGGGCCGAGGTCATGGAGCGGATCGTCCAGCCTGCCGTGGCCACGATGGCCCGCCGCGGCACGCCGTTCCGGGGCATCCTGTACGCGGGTCTGATGCTCACCGGCGCCGGGCCCAAGCTGGTCGAGTTCAACGTCCGGTTCGGGGACCCCGAATGCCAGGCGCTACTGGTCCGCCTGCGCTCGGATCTGGTGCCGGGACTGGTCGCGGCCCTCGAGGGCGAGCTTGACAACTTCGATCTCCGCTTCCGTCCCGACCCCGCCGTCTGCGTGGTGATGGCGGCGCCGGGCTATCCCGACGCGCCGGCGACGGGGAGCGAGATCCGCGGCCTCGCCGCCGCCGAGCAGTCGGGGCCCGACGTCCACGTGTTCCAGGCGTCGACGGCCCGCCGCGAGGATCGTCTCGTGGCGGCGGGCGGGCGCGTCCTGGGGGTCACGGCTACCGGCACCGACGTCGCGGCGGCCCGACGCGCCGCCTACGCCGGGGTGGCGGCCGTCGACTGGCCGGAGGCGGTTTGGCGGCGGGACATCGCGGCCGCCGGGTAACCGGTGCACGCATCCGCCAGGTCCCGGTATGGCCGTCAGTTGCGGAGCGTCCGGAAGAAGTCCCGGAGCAGCTCGGCCGCGGCCCGCTCGCCGACCCCGCCGTAGATTTCCGGCGTGTGGTGGGCGCTGGTGCTGTGGAAGATCATGGGACCGTGCTCGACGCCGCCGCCCTTCGGATCGGCGGCGCCGTAGTAGAGGCGCCGGATGCGGGCCAGCGAAATCGCCTGGGCGCACATCGGGCAGGGCTCCAGCGTGACGAACAGGTCGCAGTCCGCCAGGCGGTGCCGGCCGAGGGCAGTGGCCCCGGCGCGCAACACGAGCAGCTCCGCATGGGCCGTCGGGTCGCCCAGTGCCTCCACGCGGTTCCCGTCCCGGGCGACGATGCCGCCGTCGTTGGCGAGGACGGCGCCCACCGGCACCTCGCCGCGCTCGGCCGCCGCACGGGCCTCGGCTAGCGCCGCGGCCATCAGGGGATGGTCCGCGAACGTCACCGGTCGCCGATTGCGGCGGCGTCGGTATGGTGTGCGCTGGCGCGGGGGATGACGGCGGGTCCTCCGGGGAGACCTGCATGCCCGAAGTGACCCCTCGCGACGCGGCCACCCTCATCCTGATTCGCAACGCCCCGCAGCAGCCCGAGGTGCTGCTCGGCCGGCGGCAGACGTCGGCCCGGTTCATGCCCGGCTTCTACGTGTTCCCGGGCGGCGGGATCGAGCAGGACGACTACCGGGTGAGTGCGGCCAGCGAACTCGCCCCCGAGCTGGTCGAGCGGGCCGCGCGGGTGCCCGAATTCGGGGGCGACCGCGAGTACTTCCGGGCCATGGCGTGTGCCGCCGTGCGCGAGACGGTCGAGGAGACCGGCCTGATGCTGAGTGCGCCGGGGGCGATCGGCGAGGACCTGGAAGGCGGCTGGAAGATGATGCGGGCAGCCGGCCTGGCGCCGACCCTCGACGCCATGCGCTACGTGGGGCGGGCGATCACCCCGGCCGAAAGCCCGATCCGGTTCCACGCCCGGTTCTTCGCCGCCTCGGCGGACACGGTCGAGGGCGACCTGCAGCCGACGGCCGAACTCGACGACGTGCTCTGGGTCCCGCTGTCGGAGACCCTGGACCTGGCCCTCGCCTCCCCGACCCGCTTCATGCTGAAACTGATGATGGATCGGGGCTCGGACCCGGCGCGCTTCGAGCATCTGCACCCGACTCCGCTGTTCACGAAGATCGACGGGCGCCGCGAGGTGATCTGGGACCCGGCGTAATCCGGGCCAGGCCGTCCGCGACCGTAACGCCGACCCGCGGGAGGCGTCGCCCGCGGCACGGGCCGTGCACGCACAGCCCGTCGCTCGTCCGGAACAGCGCCCCGTGGTTGGCGCACAGCAGGTGCCGCCCGTCCCGCGCCATGACCCGGCCGGGAATGAGGTCGAGCGGCAGATTCGCATGCGGGCAATCGTTCCGGAACGCCGCGATCCGCGTGCCGGAGCGCGTGACGATGGTGCCGGGATCGGCCGCGTCCGATCCGGCCAGCAACCGGGCGCCCCCGTCCGGAATCTCGGCAACGGGGATCGTGAGTTCGGTCACGGCTCGGCGGTGAGGCCCGCCATCGTGCAGAGGAGGTCCCAGTGGGCTGCCGCGACAGGGACCACGGACAGCCGGGACTGACGGACCAGGGCCAGGTCGGCCAGTCGCGGTTCCGCCTTGATCTCGGCGAGGGTGACCGGGTTGGGGACGGCGGTGACCGCGCGCACGTCCACCATGCCGAACCGGCCCGACGCGTCCGTCGGGTCGGGATAGTAGGTCCGGATGACCTCGACCACGCCGACGATCCGCTTCTCGTTGACCGAATGGTAGAAGAAGCCGCGGTCGCCGACGTTCATGGCCTTCATGTTGTTGCAGGCCTGGTGGTTGCGGACCCCGTCCCATTCGCAGCCCTTGTCGCCGCATTTCACCTGGTCGTCCCATGACCAGGCGCCGGGTTCCGATTTGAAGAGCCAGTACGCCATCGTCGTGACCTCCGGTCCGGGTTCAGGTGCGCCGGGCGCTGTACAGGCAGGCGACCCCCCCGGCATACCGGTTCACGCGGATCGTGCCGAGCCCGGCGTCGCCGAGCTCGGTGGTCATCGCTTCGGGGGTGAGGAACCGCCGGATGCTTTCCGCCAGATACTCGTACGCGTCGCGCCGGCCGGCCACGGCGTGGCCGAGCCACGGCACGACCTCGAACAGGTAGCGCTCGTAGAGCGTGTCCAGCCACCGGGCCTGCGGCGCGAACTCCAGCGCCATGAACCGCCCGCCGGGGCGCAGCACGCGGCGGACTTCCCGGAGCGAACGCCCGAGTTCGGCGAAGTTGCGCAGCCCGAAGGCGCACACGACCTGCGAGAACGATCGGTCCGCAAACGGCAGGGACGCCGCGTCGGCGCAGATCCAGTGCGGTTCGCGGACCAGGCCCCGGTCGAAGGCGCGCGCCCGGCCGACGCCGAGCATGTCAGACGAGGCGTCCGCCACGACGACCGCCGCGCCCCTGAACCGCCGGCGGATCCGGAACGCCATGTCACCGGTGCCCCCGGCCAGGTCGAGGGTTCGGCGGGCGTCCCGCTTCGTCATTCGCAGCATCAGGTCCTGGCGCCAGACCCGGTGCAGGCCGGCGGACATCAGGTCGTTCATCAGGTCGTAGCGGGCGGCCACGCCGGCAAACACGTCGCCGACCAGCGCGCGCTTTTCCGCGCGCCCGACCTCGCGAAATCCGAACGGCACCGTCTGCATGGCCGGACCATAGGGCATTCATCAGCCGGACGGCAGTCCGGGTGCGGCTCGCCTATCGTGCCGGGGCGGAGCGGGCGGAGGAGCGCATGCCGGAACTGCCAGAGGTCGAGACCGTCTGCCGTGGTCTCCGGGACCGGGTCTACGGCTACACCGTGGGCGCCGTCTCGCTGCGCGGGCCCGGTCTCCGGTTCCCGTTCCCGCCGGATTTCGCCGCGCGGATCACCGGCGCCCGCATCATCGCCGTCCGGCGCCGCGCCAAGTACGGGATCATCGTGCTGGAGGGCGCGCCGGCCGTCCTGTTCCATCTCGGCATGTCGGGGCGGTTCCTGCTGGAACCGCCGCCGTTCCCGGCGCCCGGTCCGCACGACCACGCTGCACTCGACCTCGTGTCGCCGCTCGGCGCACCGCTCAGGCTGACGTTCCGCGATCCGCGCCGCTTCGGCTCGCTCGACCTCCTGTCCGACGCCGTCACCGCGGATCATCCGCGGCTCCGGGCCCTGGGCCCCGAACCCCTCAGCATCACCGGCCCGGAGCTGCGCGCGGTCCTGCGCGGCCGCGCGTCCCCAATCAAGGCGGCGCTGCTGGATCAGCGGGTGCTCGCCGGTCTCGGCAACATCTATGCCTGCGAGGCCCTGTTCCGCGCCCGGATCAGCCCGCGCCGCCGCGCCGGCACGATCGGGCCCGGCCGCGCGGAGGCGCTGGCCGCGGGCGTTCGCTCGGTCCTGGCCGATGCCATCCGCGCCGGCGGCTCGACGCTCCGGGATCACGCGCAGATCGGCGGCGAGGAAGGCTGGTTCCAGCGCCGGCTGCTGGTCTACGGGCGCGGCGGCGAGGCCTGCGTCGAGTGTGCGCGCCCGATTCGCCAGTTTCGCCAGGGCGGGCGGTCCACCTTCCACTGTCCGGCCTGCCAGCGCTAGACGGCAGGCCGCGGCCGACTGTGCCAGATTGTGGGCCGGCCAGCCGGAAGCGGCCCGGCGCAGGGGACGGAGAGCATGAGGCGATCATGGCAAGTGGGCGTTCTGGCCCTTGGACTGGCCGTGGCGGCCGTCGCGGCCCGGGCCGACGGCTTCCTGTCCTGCGTCGACCAGCTGCCGCTGGCCCCCGGTCTCGTGGAGACGGCGGACAGCTGCCTCAACTTCGACACCGCGGCGGGGCGCGTGGCCCAGGCCGAAGCGCGTGGCACGGTGCCGGTCACGGAGGTCCGGGCGTTCTATCGCTCGGTCCTCCCGGCGTTCGGCTGGAACCTGCTGGACCCCGACGCACTCGACGCGACCCGGTCCGGGGAGCGCCTCAAGATCTCGGTCGAGGTGACGGAAGGCAACGAGTTGCGGGTTCACTATGCTCTCGCGCCGTCGCCCGGAAACTAGACAGGAGGACATCCGGCATGCCGTTCAACTGCATCAAGACCGAGACCAGGGGTCGCGTCGGGCTGATCACGCTGGATCGCCCCAAGGCGTTGAACGCCATCAACGCCGAACTGGTCGGCGAGCTGGCGACGGCCCTCGACGGGTTCGAGAGCGATGACGGCGTCGGGGCGATGGTCCTGACCGGGTCCGAGAAGGCGTTCGCGGCCGGGGCGGACATCAAGGAGATGCTGGCCAAGGAATTCGTCGACGTGGTGCGGCATGACTTCATTCAGCCGTGGGAATGCCTGTCGCGCTGCCGCAAGCCGATCGTCGCGGCGGTGTCCGGCTATGCCCTCGGGGGCGGCTGCGAGATCGCCATGATGTGCGACATCGTCCTCGCCGCCGATACCGCCCGTTTCGGCCAGCCGGAGATCCTGCTCGGCACCTTTCCCGGTGCGGGCGGGACCCAGCGGCTTCCGCGCGCGGTCGGCAAGGCGAAGGCGATGGAAATGGTCCTGACGGGGCGCATGATGGACGCGGCGGAGGCCGAACGCGCCGGCCTGGTCAGCCGGGTCGTCCCGGCGGCGGAGCTCTTGGACGAGGCCATGAAGGTGGCCGCCAAGATCGCGGAGCAGTCCCTGCCGTCCGTGATGATGGCCAAGGAGTCGGTAGACCGGGCGTACCAGCTGACGCTCGACGAGGGGATCCGGTTCGAGCGGCGCCTGTTCCAGTCGACCTTTGCCACGGAGGACCGCCGCGAGGGGATGCGGGCATTCGCCGACAAGCGCAAGCCCGACTTCAAGAATCGTTGACCCTGGGCCGAAAGGGCGCTAGGAACGCGTCGCTCCCACGTAATTCCCGGAGAATCCCATGGCGCATCACGCGTCCGCGAAGAAACGCATCCGTACCAACGGCCGCCGCCGGAAGATCAACCGCAACCGGATGAGCCGCGTCCGCACGTTCGTGCGGAAGGTGGAGGAGGCCCTCGAGGCCGGCAACCACGAGACCGCGCACGAGGCGCTGCGCGGCGCCGAGCGAGAAATGCGGCGGGGCGTGAACAAGGGCGTGCTGCGGCTGGGCACCGTGTCGCGCAAGGTGTCCCGCCTGAACGCCCGCGTGCGGGCGCTCGCCTGAACGGACACCGCAGCGGCACGACCGGTCCGAGCGGACCGGTCCGCTCCCCGCGGACCGCCGGACCGGACCGCGCTGACCGAACATTTGTTCGGCCCCCCGGGAGGGCTGAAATAACCGGATTGCTATAGGACCCAACGAATCGCTTATTTGACGGACGCAGGACCCCGATCGACATTTTCTTGGCGAGCAATCTATTTCTTCCGGCATCGTCCAGATTTGACAAAGAATTTGCGTTTCAGTGACAGAAATGGGTCAGGTTGCTGAAATGGCCCGCTTGTGCGAGGGCTCGGCCCGCGCCTATTCTGGCCAAGCGTTGCAGGACCACGGCGCTTCCCCGGAAGTCTGGTAACAGACGGTTTCGCATAGGTTTTTGTGGGCTTAGTCGGGGCTCCTGCCGGGTTGGGCGCGGCCATGGCAGTCGGTGCCAGGACCGGAGGGAGGAGCGCTGGATGGACGGACACTGCTGGCAAGCGGCGCAATCCCGACTCCGTGACGAGATCAGTCCGGCGGCCTTCGAAAACTGGCTGTTGCCGCTGCAACCGGTAGGTCCGGGAATCGATCCGCTGGTCCTCGCGGCCCCGTCGGAATTCCATCGGCAATGGGTGCGGAGCCAGTATCTCGGGCAGATCCTGTCCAGCTGCTCGGCGGCGGACCCGTCGGTGCGGCGCGTCGAGATCGTCGTCAAGGAGGACGGGACGGCCGCGCCGGGGGAGGCGCCGCCGTCGGCAGCGCCCTCGCATGTCGGCAGCGTGCTCGATCCGCAGCGAACGTTCGACTCCTTCGTGGTCGGCGCGAGCAACCAAGTCGCCTATGCCGCCGCCCGGCGGGTGGCCGAGGGGCGGACCAGCGGCAACCGGAACCTCCTGTTCTTCTCCGGGGGCGTCGGCCTCGGCAAGACGCATCTGATGCACGCGATCGCTTGGGAGATCATCGGGCGCGGGAAACGCAACGTCGCCTATCTGTCGTCCGAGAAGTTCACGTCGGAGTTCGTGGCGGCGTTGCGGGCGAAGGACACCGACGCGTTCAAGCGGCGCTTCCGGACCGTCGATGTCTTCATGGTCGACGACGTGCAATTCCTGGCCAGCCGGGTGCAGACCCAGGAAGAGTTCTTTCACACCTTCGATGCGCTCTCGAACGAGGGGAAGCAGATCGTCGTCTCGGGCGACCGGGCGCCGGTGGACATGGAGGACGTCGACCGGCGGCTGCGTTCACGGCTCGGCGGCGGCCTCCTGGCCGAGCTGCGCTCGACCACCTACGAGCTCCGCCTCAGCATCCTGCAGCGGCACCGGAGCCGCTACGACGAGGTCAGCGTTCCTGACGCGGCGCTCGAGTTCCTGGCCACGAAGATCACGAACGACATCCGGGAGCTGACCGGGGCACTGGCGCGCGTCGTCGCGCACGCGGAGTACGAGAGGCGCCCGGTGACGCTCGAGTTGGTGCGCGACGCGCTCCCCGACCTGCTGCGCGCCAACCAGCGCCGGGTGACGGTGGAGGCCATCCAGAAGGCGGTTACGGAGTACTACGGCCTGCGCCGGGGCGACCTCGTCTCGGCCCGCCGCGAGCGCCGCATCGTGGGCCCGCGCCAGGTCGCGATGTGGCTCTGCAAGCAGCTCACGCCGATGAGTCTTCCGGACATCGGCGGCCGGTTCAACCGCGACCATTCCACCGTGGTGCATTCCACGCGGCGGGTCGACGAGCGGCTCGCGGACGAGCCCGTCCTGGTGGAGGACATGGAGAAGCTGAAGCACTGGATTCTCGACTGATTCCAGGTGCACGGAGGGGCGCATCCTGCTAGACTGACGCCCCTGAATACCCATCGCCAAAAGACGTGTGGCTGCACCGGTCGCAGGGCCGGTTCCGATCACGTGACTCCATGAAATTTACGCTTGATCAAAAGGATCTGCTGGCGCCTCTGAAGCACGTGTACGGGGTGGCGGAACGCCGCGACCGCACACGCGCGCCGATCTTGGCCCACACGCTGATTCGGGCCGAGCGCGGCGCCGACGGCGAGAACGGCACGATCGCGTTCGACGCCTGCGATGACGAGGTCCTCTACGAATCCGAAGAGCTGACCGGGACGGTCGAGGAGGCGGGCGAGGCCACCGTCGAGGCCCATCTCCTGCACGATCTGGTCAACCGGATTCCGCGCAATACGGCAATCCAGGTGCGGATGACGCCGGTCGCCGAAGCGGCCGGCTCGGAACCCGACGGGGCCGTTACCGAGCTGCCGAATGCCCTGGGCGGAGAACCCGAAAAGCGGGTGATCATCGAAGCCGGCGGGAGCACGTTTGCCCTGCCCTCGCTGGCCCCGGGCGACTTCCAGAAGTTCGCCGAACCGCCCGAGGATGCGGCGTTGCAGCTGCCCGCCGCGGAGCTTCGGCGGCTGATCGATTCGTGCCGGGTCTCGATGTCGGACGACGATGCGCGGCTCCACCTCAACGGGATCTTCATGCATACCGCCGACGAGGACGGCAAGACACTGCTGCGGGCGGCGGCCACCGATGGACATCGGCTGGCGTGCTCGGCGCACGTGCTGGAGGCGGGCGGCGGCGCGATCAAGGACGGGATCACGCTGCCCAAGAAGGCGGTCGAACAGGTGGACGGCCTCCTGCGCAATGCGGACGGCGACGTGTCGCTGTGGTCGGGCGACAACCTGCTGCGGCTGAACGTCGGCTCGGTGTCCATGACGGCGCGCCTGAGCCAGGGGGGCTTCCCCGACTACCGGCGCGTGATTCCCCAGTCGCTCGAAAACCGCCTGCAGGTCAACCGGCAGTCCCTGTTGCAGGCCATCGACCGGCTGACCGCCGTGACCGATCCCAAGAGCCGCGGGATCACCTTCCAGTTGGGCGGCGACACGCTCACGCTGAGCGCGGGCAATCCGACCAGCGGCCTCGGCCGCGAGCTGATCACCGTCAAGTACGAAGGCAAGCCGCTGACCATCGGCTTCAACGGCGACTACGTGACGGCCTGCTGCCGCGTGATCCCCGAATCGGAACTCGTCCTGGAGTTCGATAGCCCCAAGCAGGCGGCGGTCATCCGCGGCGCCGCCAGCGACGAGACGGTGCACGTGGTCATGCCGCTCAACGTGTCCGCCCAGGGACACGCGGCGCTCCTGCGTGACGTCGGCGCCGGATCCGACGCCGGCCTGCGGTTCACCCAGGGGCGCAGCGCGCTGCTGGCGCCCCTGGCGCACATGCACGGCGTGGTCGAGCGGGTCGGGACCCGCCCGATCCTCTCGCACGTGCTGATCCGGGCGGAGGCGGGCAGCGTCGTGTTCGACGCCGGCGACAATCAGGTGCTGTACGAATCCGAACGCTTGGCCGCCCAGGTCGAGAGCGCCGGCGCGGCCACCGTGGAGGCCCCGCTCTTCTACAGTGTCGTCGGCAAGCTGCCGGAGGGCGTGGACGTGCGCGTCTCCCTGGCCCAGGGCAGCGATTCCGACGGCGATGGCGCGTGGCTGGTCGTCGATGCCGGGTCAAGCAAGTTCATCCTGCCGTCGCTGCCGACCGACGATTTTCCGACGCTGCACGATCTGGAGTGGGAGCAGGTCTTCGAGCTGCCCGTCTCTGACCTGCGGCGGCTCCTGAGCTGGTGCCGGATCTCGATGTCGGGGGATCCGGCCCGCATGCACCTGAACGGCATCTTCCTGCATACCGTGGAGGACGGCGGGCAGCATCTCCTCCGGGCCGGTGCCACCGACGGCCATCGCCTGTCGCAGGCCGAATGCCAGTGCCCGCCGGGGGCCGAGGCGCTGGCGGAGGGCGTGACGTTGCCGCGCAAGGCGGTCGAGCAGATCGAGCGGCTGCTGGCGGACGCGGACGGCGCCGTGGGCGTGGGCATGGGGAACGGCTGGATGCGGCTCGCGGTTGCGGATGTCGTGGTCGTCACCCGCCTGCACGAGAGCAAGTTCCCCGACTACCAGCGCGTCATTCCGACCACGTGCAACAGCACGCTGCAGATCAACTGCGGGGCCCTGCAACGGGGCCTCGAACGGCTGGCCCTTGTGGCCGACAAGAAAAGCCGGGCGGTCCGGTTCGAGCTGAGCGAGGAGAGTCTCACCGCGAGTGCCGGCGACCACCAGCACGGGGCGGGGCAGGAGCTGTTCGAGGGCTCGTTCCGGGGTGAGCCGGTGGTGATCGGGTTTCGGTCCGAGTACCTCATGGAGTTTTGCCAGACCGCGCAGGGCGACGAGATGATCATCGAGTTCCAGGCCTCCGGCCAGCCGGCGGTGATCCGCGACACCGGAGAGGTCGGCAGGCTGCACGTCATCATGCCGATAAGGGTCTGACCAGGACCCGAATGCAGAAGGTGTTGCCGACACGTCCGGGCGCGGATCGTGCGGCGGCAGCCTTGGTCCGGGTCGAGCTGCGCGACTTCCGCAACCATGCGCGTCTCGCGCTGGACCTGGAGCCCCGCTCGCTCGCGATTACCGGGCCCAACGGCGTCGGGAAGACCAATCTCCTCGAGGCGGTATCCATGCTGGCGCCGGGCCGCGGCCTCCGGCGGGCGCGGCTCGCCGACATGGCCCGCGACGACACGACCGACTGGACGCTCAGCTTCGTGCTGCAGGCCGGCGAACGCATGGTGCGAATCGGCACCGGCTGGAGCCGGGGGGGCAAGCGGCGCGTGCGGGTCGACGGCCAGGAGGCCGACTCCACGTTGCGGCTCGGCGAACTCCTCGCGGTGCACTGGCTCACGGCCGCGATGGACGGGCTGTTCAATGCCGGGGCGTCGGTCCGTCGCCGGTTCCTCGATCGGCTGGTCGCCGGCATGAATCCCGATCATGCGGCGCTGACCGCGAACTGGGAGCGGGCCTCCCGCCAACGCCGCGAACTCCTGAAGCAGGGCCGGCTGGAGGACGCCTGGCTCGGATCCGTGGAGCGCGCCATGGGCGCGGCCGCCGTGGCGGTCGCGCAGGCGCGGCTCGAGGCGGTTTCGGTGCTGGGGAAGGCCGTCGCCGGCGGTGCCGGATCGTTTCCGGTGGCCGATGTCGGGGTCCGGGGCGGCGTCGAGCGACTGCTGGAAGCCGCGGGGCCGACCGCCGCTTCCGAGCGGCTGCAGGCGCTGTGGCGCGCGAGCCGGCCGTCCGATCAGGCATCCGGGCGCACGTCGACGGGCCCGCACCGCAGCGACCTTGTCGTGCACCATCGGAATCGGGGCGTGGAAGCCGCGCGGTGTTCCACCGGTGAGCAGAAGGCGCTGCTCATCAGCCTGGTGCTGGCGGCCGTCCGCGTGGAGACGGAGCGACGCGGCGCCCCGCCGCTGGTGCTGCTCGACGAGGTGTGCGCGCACCTGGACCCGCAGCGCCGGGCCGCCCTGGCCGCCGAACTCGATGCGCTGGGCGCCCAGATCTGGCTGACCGGCGCGGACGCCAGTTCGTTCGGCGATTTCCGCCACGTGCAGCCCGTGCCGCTGAAGGCCGTGCGCGCAGTCGAGGGAGCGGTGAACTGATGCCAAGCCCCAAACGGTCCGAGGAATACGGGACCTCGGCCCGGTTCCCGGTCCCGACTCCCGACATCGCCCAGGGCGAGCCGGCGGTCGGCTCGAACGGCGCGGAGTACGACGCCACCAGCATCAAGGTGCTCAAGGGGCTCGAGGCGGTGCGCAAGCGACCGGGGATGTACATCGGGGATACCGACGACGGCTCGGGCCTGCACCACATGGTGTTCGAGGTGGTCGACAACGCGGTGGACGAGGCGCTGGCGGGCTTCTGCACGCGAATCGACGTCGTCCTGAATGCCGACGGGTCGGTGACGGTGAGCGACGACGGCCGCGGGATTCCCACGGGGATCCAAGAGGACGAGGGCGTGTCCGCGGCCGAGGTGGTGATGACCCACCTGCATGCCGGCGCCAAGTTCGACGAGGACAGCTACAAGGTGTCCGGCGGATTGCACGGCGTCGGCGTGTCGGTGGTGAACGCACTGTCGGAACGCCTGGAGCTGCGCATCTGGCGGGACGAGCAGGAACACCGCATCGGGTTCGTCGGCGGTGTCCCGGAGGGGCCGCTCACGGTCGTGGGCGACGCCGGCGGACGACGGGGCACCGAGGTGACGTTCATCGCCTCGCCGGACGTGTTCACCAACGTCGAGTACGACCGTACCCGCCTCGAGAAGCGGCTGCGCGAACTGGCGTTCCTCAACGGCGGCCTGCGGATCGTGCTGACGGACCGCCGGAACGGCACGCCGTCGGTTCAAGACTTCCGCTACGAGGGCGGGCTCCGCGAATTCGTCGCGTTTCTCGACCGCACCGTGGCGCCGCTCCACGATGACCCGGTCCTCATCACCGACAAGCGGGACGGCATCGAGGTCGCACTCGCGCTCCGCTGGAACCGCGGCTACCACGAGACGATGCTGTGCTTCACCAACACGATTCCGCAGGGTGACGGCGGGACCCATCTGGCGGGCTTCCGGGCGGCGCTGACCCGGTCGGTCACGCGCTACGTGCAGGAATTTGGCGGTTCACGGCAGGAGAAGGTCCAGCTCGCCGGCGACGACATGCGGGAGGGGCTGACGGGAATCCTGTCGGTCAAGGTGCCGGACCCGAAGTTCTCATCGCAGACGAAGGAAAAGCTCGTGAGCTCCGAGGTGCGGCCGGCCGTCGAGAACGTCGTGGGCGCCGGGCTGACCGAGTGGCTGGAGAAGAATCCGGACACGGCCAAGCGGCTGGTGCAGAAGATCGTGGAGGCGGCGCTGGCCCGCGAGGCGGCGCGGAAGGCGCGTGACCTCTCGCGCCGCAAGGACGCGCTCGACATCGCGAACCTCCCGGGCAAGCTGGCGGACTGCCAGGAGCGGGATCCCGCGCTCTCGGAGCTCTACCTGGTCGAGGGTGATTCGGCGGGCGGCTCGGCGAAGCAGGCGCGCAACCGCAAGAATCAGGCGGTCCTGCCGCTCAAGGGCAAGATCCTGAACG
Organism: Alphaproteobacteria bacterium; assembly: GCA_965116745.1. Classification (GTDB taxonomy): domain Bacteria; phylum Pseudomonadota; class Alphaproteobacteria; order TMED109; family TMED109; genus VXPW01. Next base: position 546,050 of record OZ220701.1, read on the forward strand.
TTGAACGGGTCCGCATGGACAAGATGCTGGCGTCGGCCGAGATCGGCACGATGATCGCCGCGCTGGGTACCGGGATCGGCCAGGAATTCGACATCGACAAGCTTCGCTACCACAAGGTCGTGATCATGACCGACGCCGACGTCGACGGCGCGCACATCCGCACCCTGATCCTGACATTTTTCTTCCGGCACATGGAGCCGGTCATCCGAAGCGGTCACCTGTACATCGCGCAGCCGCCGCTCTACAAGGTGCGAAAGGGATCCAGCGAGGTGTACCTGAAGGACGACGGGGAGCTCAGGAGCCACCTGATCGGCGCCATCCTCGGCAAGGCCGTCCTGCGCACCGGGGCCGAGGGGATCGAGCATTCGGACGCTGACCTGCGGGCCATCATCATGCAGGCCTACGACGACGCGGCCTTGGTCCGGCAGCTCGCGCACCGCCTGTCACCGGTGCTCGTGGAGCAGATCGCCATCTGCGACGGTTTCACCCCGGACGTCTTCGGCGATCCGTCGGCCGCGGCCGAGCTGGTCGAACGCGTCTGCGAGCGGATGAACCGCATGGCGGAGCCCGGCGAGGACGGCTGGTCCGGCGCGGCCGCCGCGGGCGAACCCGGATACGAGTTCCATCACAATCGCCGCGGCGTCCACACGGCCTACCGGGTGCCCGAGGCCCTGCTGGTCTCGCCGGCGGGCCGGCGCCTGCGGGCGCGGGCCGAGGACCTCAGGGACCTGTACACGGAGCCGATGGCGTTTCACGTCGGCGACGAGCAGATGCAGCTCCGCACCCCGACCGAATTCCATGCCGAGGTCGAACGGCTGGCCCGGCGGGGATTGTCGATTCAGCGCTACAAGGGGCTGGGCGAGATGAACCCCGGCCAGCTCTGGGAAACCACCCTGGACCCCGAGGCGCGCACGTTCCTGCAGGTCCAGGTCGGCGATGGCGCCGAGGCCAACGACCTGTTCTCCAAGCTCATGGGCGACGTGGTGGAGCCGCGGCGCGAATTCATTCAGAAGAACGCTCTCGAGGTGGAAAACCTCGACGTTTGATCGGAATCGGGGCCAGGCCCGATGGCGTCACATCGTTCACGACCGACATCACAGCAGGCGGGGAAGGCCGGCGCGCGGCGCGCGAAGGCGGCCGCGGCGCGGCTGACGGCAAGGGGAGGCGGCGTTCGCACGCTCCCTCCGGGCAGCCGCGTTCGTGGCGGGGGGTCGTCGGTCGGTTCGTGGGGCGTCTGGTCGCGCGCGTGGCCGGGCTGGCCCTGGTGGCCACGTTCGGCTTTGTCGCCTGGTGCGCGCTCGGGTTGCCGGACATTTCGGACATGGGCGGCGGCGACCGTGCCGGCAGCGTCTCCGTGTTTGCCGCCGACGGGACGTTTACCGCGGCATACGGCGACGTCTACGGCGGCTACGTCACCCTCGAAGACGTCTCGCCGACGCTGGTCGATGCGGTGATCGCGATCGAGGACCGGCGGTTCTTCCGGCACTGGGGCTTCGATCCGCTGGCGCTGGGGCGGGCGGCACTGGCCAACTGGCGTGCGGGGCGGGTGGTGCAGGGCGGCTCCACGATCACCCAGCAGCTTGCGAAGCTGGCGTTCCTGACCCCGGCCCGAACGCTGGAGCGCAAGGTGCAGGAGATGCTTCTCGCCTTCTGGCTGGAGCTGCGCTTCGAGAAGGCCGAGATCCTCGCAAGCTATCTCAACCGCGCCTATTTCGGCGCCGGGGCCTACGGCATCGCGACCGCGGCGCGGCGCTATTTCGGGACCACGCCGGCGCGGCTCACCCTGGCCCAGTCGGCGATGCTGGCGGGCCTGCTGCGGGCGCCCTCGCGACTGGCCCCGACCCGGCACCCGGATCGGGCGCGGGCCCGGGCGGAGGTGGTGCTGACCGCCATGGTCGCGGCCGGCCGCGTCGAGGCCTCGGCCGCGGCGGCGGCCCGCGAGCGGCCGGCGCGGGTGACGGGCGGCGACGGCACCGCTTGGGGCGGCCGCTTCTTTGCGGACTGGGTCGTGAGCCAGACCGGCCCCGCCCGTGACCGGACCAAGGACGTCGAGATCGTCGCCACGCTCGTGCCATCCCTGCAGCTGGCGGCCGAACGGGCCCTGCGGGCGGGGCTGGCCGACCATCCGGGAATCGAGGGCGGCCTCGTGGCCATGAGCCTCGATGGCGCGGTGCTGGCGATGGCGGGCGGGCGGAGCTACGCCCGCTCGCAGTTCAATCGGGTGACGCAGGCGGCCCGGCAGCCGGGCTCGGCGTTCAAGATCTTCGTCTACCTCGCGGCCCTCGAGGCCGGCCGTCGCCCGGACGACCGCGTGCGCGACGCCCCGGTGACCGTGGGGAACTGGAGCCCGCGCAACTACAACGACGTCTACCGTGGCGAGATCACGCTGCGTGAAGCATTCGCGCGCTCCTCCAACTCGGTGGCGGTCCGGCTCGTGCAGGACATCGGCAGAGGCCGCGTGATCCGCCTCGCCGAGCGCCTCGGGATCACGGCGGCACTCGATGACGCCCCGAGTCTGGCGCTCGGAGTGTCCGAAGTGACGCTGTTCGACATGACCGCCGCGCTGGTGGCGGTCGCGAACGGCGGGTCACCGGTCCTGCCGTACGGGTACGTGGAGGTCCGCACCCGACCCGAGGGGACGGTGTGGGAACGGACGCCGGCGCCACGCCGGGACGGCCTGTCCGCGTCGACGATCGAGGCCATACGAGGCCTGCTCGGGAGCGTGGTCAACAGCGGAACCGGCCGCCGGGCCCGTCTCGACGGCGTGCAGGCGTTCGGGAAGACAGGGACCACGCAGGATCATCGTGATGCCTGGTTCGTCGGGTTTGCCGGCGACGTGGTCTGCGGCGTGTGGATCGGCCGGGATGATTCCGGCCCGATGGACGGGGTCGTCGGCGGCGGCCCGCCCGCGGAGATCTGGAAGGCCTTCATGCAGGCGGCGCTGGCGCCGTAGCGGCGGCTTCGGCCTCGCCGGTGGGTGCCGGCCGGGTCGCCTAGACTGCGCTACCGCGGCGAGGATCTCGGCATGCCAACCATTCCCGCACTGGAAGACCTCGTCGTGCGCGAGGACGACGTCACCTACGGCGAGGCCGAACGCCTGTCGCCGCTCGTGCAGCGGGTGGTTGCGAACAACCCCGGGCCGTACACGCTGTACGGGACCGCAACCTTCGTGGTGGGCGCGGGCGACCACGTGGCGGTGATCGACCCCGGACCGCTCATCCCGGAGCACGTGCAGAACCTGGTCCGGGCCACCGCGGACCGGACGGTGTCGCACATCCTCGTGACCCATACGCACGTCGACCATTCGCCGGCGGCCGCGTCGCTCAGCGAGGCCACCGGCGCCCCGGTGTACGGCTGTGGTCCGCACGCCGGCGGGGCCGGGTCGGGTTTGGATGACGAGGGTGCCGATACCGCGTTTGCGCCGGACACCCTGATGGCGGACGGCGACACGGTGGCCGGTGACGGCTGGACCCTCCAGGCCGTGCACACGCCCGGCCACACGTCCAACCACCTTTGTTTTCGCCTACCCGAAGAGGGAACCCTTTTTTCCGGCGATCACGTCATGGGCTGGGCCAGCACGGTCATTTCGCCGCCGGACGGTGATCTCACGGCATATCTCGCGAGTCTCGACCGCCTGCTGCAGGACGATGACCGCCTGCTGCGGCCGACCCACGGCCGAGCGATCACCGCACCCGGAAGGTTTCTGGCTGCGTTGAAAGCGCACCGGCTGCGTCGCTGCGATGGCGTGCTGGCGAGCTTGCGTGCCCGCCCGCGCCCGATCCCGGAGATCGTGGCCGACAACTACGTCGGACTGGAGGCGGCGTTGTTCGGGGCGGCGTGCCGTTCCGTGTACGCGACCCTGCTGCACCTGCAGGCGCAGGGGCAGGTGCGTGCCGAGGGAGCGGGCGAGGAGGCAACCTGGCACCCCGTCTGAACGACGGGAGAAAAAAGGGGCGGGCGGCGTGACTTGCCGCCCGCCCGCGAACCGCTACGGAAGTTCGTAGCCGTCCTTGCCCAACTTGATCTTGTAGAGGCTCTTGCCGGACGTCACGTAGAGCACGTTCCGCTCGACGCCGCGGCCGAAGCCGACGTTGGTCGGCAGTTCCTCGCCGGTCGAGATGAATGCGATCTCGTTGCCGTCAGGGTCGCGCACGGCGATGCCGGGCCGGTGCTCGCAGCGCTCGGCGATGTAGATATTGCCGTCGACATCGGCGACAAGGCCGTCGGGTCCACTGCAAGGCTGCCCGGGGTAGTGCGTGGCATAGTCGATCAAAACTCGGCGGTTGCTCACCGTCCCGTCGGCGTTCAGGTCATAGGCCTGCAGCAGGTGTAGGCCTACGGTGGGCGCCTGGTCGGTCTCATCAAGCTGCATGAAGCCGAGCCACCCGTTGTCGTTGCTCACGAGATAAAACGTCGACTGGTCGGGCGAGATCAGCACACCGTTGGTCTTGCCACCGTTGGTGATGATGCGGTCGACGGAGCCGTCAGTGTCGAGGCGGTACACCGCGAAGCCCGGCTGAAATACCGGCTCATGACCCAGGTAGCGTGGGTCGGAGTAGTAAATCCGGCCCTGCTCGTCGATCGTGATGTCGTTGAGAGCGTTGTAGGGCTTGCCGGCGTATGTGCCGGACAGGACGTAGGACTTCCCGCTCGCCATGTCGGTCTTGATCAGCATGCGACCGCCGTAGTCCGCACCGAGGGCCGCCAGCATGTTGCCGTCGCGGTCGAACTTGATGCCGTTCGACATCCCGCTCGGACTGCGGAAGACGGTTGCATCGCCGGATGCGGGGTCGTAGCGCCAGATGTTGCCGGCCTGCACGTACTGCCCCGACGGGTCCGGGCAAAACTTCGTGAAGGTGATGTCACTGAAGTACATGTAGCCGTCGTGGCCGGCTGCTACGCCCTCGGTCAGCGCACAGCCGCCGTCAAATAGGCGCATGAGCTTCGAGCCTTCCGGCACGATGTCGCTGGCACCCGTGGGCGCCGGGAAGCCGGCATCCTCGCCCTGGAACCAGGTGGCGTGTTCATGGGCTGACGCGGTTGCAGACCAAGCCAGTGCCGCAGCCGCGATGGCCATTGCGGCCAGTCTGTAGATGTGCATATCGATGTGTTCCCTCCTGCCGCAGGACGGTCGACCGACAGGTGATCCGTTCCGCGCCCTGCAGCTGCCAGATCAGCCCCGGAAAGTCGCGCTTGCGGCTGTTCCGGGCCTGCGCCTATAGGCTACCGATTTCGTCAAGTTTGTGGATAGGCGCAGCGCAGGGCCGGCGATCGCGGGTTTCGCCGGCGCGGATTCGCGGGCAGGAATCCGACTCCCGGCGAGGCGCCCGTGCCCGCGTGATGGTGCCCGCAACACCGGCCAGCGAGCCGGCCGGCAGGGACGGGTCGGTGCCGGCAGCGACCGGGCCTCACCCGACGGAGCGTCCGACGTCGTTGAGCGCGTCTTCGGTTCGGACTACGCTCCGTCGAAGCGACCGACCGAATTCCCGTCAGAACAGCGGCGGCGGCCGATCCGCCGCCAGCCGGCAAACCCCACGGAACTTCGACCATGCGACTGGAAGGCAAGACCGCCGTCATCATGGGGGCGGGGCAGAGTCCGGGCCAGGGCTTGGGCAACGGCCGGGCCACGGCGCTGCTCTTTGCGCGCGAGGGCGCCCGGGTGTTGTGCGTCGACCGCGATCTCACATCGGCGACCGAGACGGCAGAAATGATCGCCGGGGAGGGCGGTGAAGCCGCGACCTTTGCGGCCGATGTCACCCGTGAAGCGCAGGTCGCGGCGGCGGTCGAGCAGTGCAGGACCCGCTGGGGGCGCCTCGACATCCTGCACAACAACGTCGGGATCAGCGTCGCCGGCGGGGATGCGGGCGTGACCGAGATCACCGAGGAGGCATTCGACCGGGTGATGTCCGTGAATCTGCGCGGCACCGTCATGGCGTGCAAGCACGCGATCCCGATCATGCGCGAGCAGCGCTCCGGCGCGATCGTCAGCATCTCCTCGGTCGCCGCCGTCGAGTCCTATCCCTCGGTGGCCTACAAGGCGAGCAAGATGGGCATGGTGGCGTTCACGAAGCAGATCGCCATCCAGAACGCGGAGTACGGCATCCGCGCCAACGTGATCCTGCCCGGCTTGATGGATACGCCGATGGCGGTCGACACCAGGGCCCGGGCGTGGAACCGCCCGCGGGACGAGGTGGCCGCTGAGCGCGACGCACGGATTCCCCTCGGCGGAAAGATGGGCACCGCGTGGGATGTCGCCTACGCGGCCCTCTACCTGGCGTCCGACGAGGCCGGCTTTGTCACCGGGATCGCACTCCCGGTCGACGGTGGCACCGGCTGCCGGATCGGGTAGTCGTTGCCGTTGCGAACGGCGGCGGTCTGCCGCACGCTCGCCGCCGAGGCGTAACCGGGGCTGCCGATCGCAGGCGGGAGCCACGCGCGGCCGCCGGTCGTCGGAACTGGCGCGCCGCGGCTCCCGCGTTTCGGTAGGTGTGGCGTCCCTGGAAGCCTGGACTCTCGCCTACGTCACGATGCGCTGGTCGATCAGGTCGCCGCCACCGACGCGGTGCTCGATCGTGGCCCCGCGATATTCCTTGATCTCCAGCCCTTGGAGAGCGTTGACGATCATGTACTGCGTGGGCAGGTCTTCCCAGCGGGCCCGGTGGAAGGTGAGCTCCCCGTTGCCCGTGTACAGGGCCTGCGGCGGCGCCCCCGGACCCGTGACGGGGCTGAGCACCGCGTAGGCGGCATCCGCTTCGCCCCAGGCGCCGGTCTTGGGCATGTACTTGTAGTGCAGCACCCCCCTCAACGGGCCGTCGTCGTTCGGTGCGGGGGCCGCCATTACAGCCTGCGGGTCGGCCTCTTCCAGATTGCGCACCTTCATGTCGAGGAAGCGGAACCCCTGCCAACTCGCGGTGCAGTGGGTCTCGCCGTCGAATTCGACGGGCTCGGGGAGTTCGCAATAGACCTTCGAGAAGCCGAGCTGCTCGCGGCCCGTGAGGATCGGGTCCGTCAGGTTTTCCCACAGCACCATGAGGAAGGGGCCGACGGCGCGGTTCTCGCTGCCCTGGAACACCACCGGCACCCTCACGCCGAGCACGTTGTAACCGCGACCCGCCAGCCAGGCGATCCGTGTCATGTAGGAGGCGAACACCTCGACCACCGGTTCGCCGTCGAGCGTGAAGCCGGGCGGCAGAAACGGCTCGACCTGACCGGCGTCGGTCAGGAATCGCACCGATACGGTCATGGTCTTGCGCTGGTCAGGTGCGAAGACGCCCGACTTTCCACCCGGTCCCTGCCGCGGCCCTGTCATCGGGCCGAAGTGGGTCGGCATCATGTACATCGTTCCCGGTTTCAGCGGGTACGGCATGGATCTCTCCTGGTGCGGGTCGCGGTCGTTACGCCGCGCGCAAAACACGGCGACGGTGCACGCTTCGACCATACATCGGGCACATGGGTATCCGCAGCCCGGCCGGCCGCAGGTAGGGCAGAACCGCCTCAGTAGGGGCCGGGAACGATGGGGCTGCCATCGGCGAACCGCTCGAAGCGGAACCTTGACAGGTCGAAGCCGGCCGGACGTCCGAGGACGAGATCCGCGAGGACTCGGCCGGCCCCGGGACCGATCCCGAAGCCGTGCCCGCTCATGCCGGTGCCGATGAACAACCCGGCGGGCGACGGCACTTCGCAGATGTAGGGCACCGCGTCGGGAGTCACGTCGATCATCCCTGCCCACATCTCCGCGACGCCGGCCTCGTCCAGCCACGGCGCCCGCTCCGGCAGCCGTTTCGCCAGCCGCCGCCTGACCGCGTCCGACGGGGGCGGGTTCAGCACCCGCATCCGCTCGAACGGCGTGACCTCCTCGGGGGACCAGCGCGTCTTCGTGCCCCACGCGCCCGGATAACCTGCCGGCGGCTTCGGCCGGAGCTTCAGTTCCCTGGCCGACTTCTTCAGCAGCGGCAGGAACTTGGAGAGGTCCCTGAACGACCGTGCGCACAGGTAATGCTCCATGACGTCGCCGGTCGTCACGGTGTAGCCGCCGTCAGCGCGGCGGTTCATGGCGAGCCCCGGCGCGGAGATGTTCGGAAGCTCCCGGGGCACGGGGCGGGTGCGTCCCACGCTGGATCGCACGATGAGTTGCGGCAGGTCAAGTCCGGCATTCCGCGCGAAGTACGTCGACCAGGCACCGCCCGCGAGCACCACCCGGTCGGCCCGGACGGGTCCGGACTCCGTGTGCACGCCACGGACACTGCCGTTCTGGATGTCGACGGTGCGGACGGCGCAGTTCTCGGTGATCGAGACTCCAAGGCGCTTCGCGGCGCGCGCGAGTGCCGGTACCGCGACGGACGGCTCCGCCCGCCCGTCGCTCGGCGTCAGCATCCCGCCGATCCAGCGGCCCTCCACGCCCGGCGCCGCCTCCCGCGCCTCTTCGGGTGAGAGCATGCGGGTGTCGAGTTGGTGCTCCCTGGCCACGTCGTGCCACGCCTCGAACCGGTCGAGCCCTTGCTGGTTCTCGGCCAGATACACCAGGCCGGCGCCGGTAAACGTGAGGTCCTTCTCGCCGGTGTGCTTCGCGAGGCTCCGCCAGATCCGGTTCGACTCCATCATGATCGGCAGTTCGTCACGGTCCCGGCCTTGCTGACGCACCCAGCCCCAGTTGCGGCTCGACTGTTCGCCGGCAACCCGCCCCTTTTCGATCAGGGCGACCTTCGCCCCGCGTTGCGCGAGAAACCACGAGGTCGCGGTGCCAATGATTCCTGCGCCGATGACCACGACGTCGACAGCGTCCGGAAGCGGGTCGGCATGGACGACCGGGGTGGCCTCGGAGATCATCGGCATGGAGTGATTCTACGTCGGCGCGACCGTCGCGTAGTTTCAACCGATTGCGCCCCGACGTGCGCGAACGCAGGGTCGGGCTGGCCTGCGGCCGTTCCTGCTCCGTGGCACCTACGCGGGCCTGCAACACGCCCGCACCCGGATCGGGAAGAGGTCCGGTCGGCGCCAGCCGGACATATCCGCTCCCGAACGGGCCAGGGCATCATGGCGCGCAGCAGCGTCGGTCAGGCCAGCGGGGATTCGGCTTTGACTTCGACCGGGTCCTCCGTCAAGACTCAATCGGCCAACCCCGACGCCACGGGAGGGAACATGCCTGCTCTCGACATTGCCGACTGCATCAACGAGACGTGCCCTTGGTCCGGCAAGCCGGTGCAACCCGATTCGCTCATCGAGTTCGACGGCCAGGTCGTCGGGTTCTGCAATACAGGTTGCCGCGACAAGTTCGAACTCGCAATCCGGCACTTCGAGCGTGCGCGAGAGGAGGGCGGCGCCCCGGCATCCTGACGATCATGCCCGGCGGCGAAGAACCGCACGCGTTTTCCTTCCGGCTTTCCTCTTCCTGCCCGAATTCTGGTTTGCCGGGCGACCGCGAGGGCTGCACGGCTGGCCGTGGGTGTGGAAACCGCCGCAGGAAGTGGCAGCAGGCTGCCGAAATCAAGTGCGTTGGTCGCAGGCGTGCTCGTTGGCGCGGATGAACTCGACCAGAAAGGCGTCAACCAATTCGGCCAGGGCATCCAGTATGAGACCGGCCTCTCCGAAGTGGGCGCCGTCCGTGCTCCTGATCCAGGCGCTCGAGGAGCCGGGTTCGCTCGAGCGGGGGTCGTAGATCACTTTGAGGAACACCACCGTCATATTGAAGCCCGCTTCGTTGACGATGACCCGGACGTTGAGAACGTCTGGAGCGTCGTGATCAAACAGGGTGACGGCACGCAGGCGGCTTTCAGCTGCAGTCTCGACGTCGGCTGTCGTGAGTTCAACCGTGGGAGAGGCGTCATCGGCCGCGACGTGAGAGAACGTGCGGAGGCTCACCGGATTGCAACCGGTAAAGAGAGCGGATGCCGCGCCCGAGGGCTCATCAGCGGCTGCGTGATGGCCCGCGGGCAGCCAGAAAGTCAGGGTCCAAAGGGCGAGCGATGTCGCCAGACCGACCTTTAGTCCGCGGTTAAGCCGGTAATTCAAGTCACATTCTCCTGTCCGCCATATGACAACCCTCGCTGACATCACTTCCACAAACTTGGCGTTCGCGGTCGAGGATTGCCTAACCGCCGGTGCAAAATTGCCGGATATCCAGGCCACACCGGCTCCGCGTTCAAGAGCGACAGTGCGTGGTGGGGTGGACCTGTTCTGTCCGACGCGCGGTCGCGGGTCGGCAGGATAGTCGAACGATTGCCCGGGACGGCGCGAGGTTCGGGACCTGTTGACCGGCCCGTCGCCATGGTCGCCCGCCCGTGGTGGGGGACGGCGTGGTCACCGGTCGGCCGGAGCGGAAGACGCGTCAGGTCGCAGGCCGCGCGCGGGCGGCAGTTGCGCCGGGGAACGGGCTCCGCGATTGCCCTCTACCGGGTCGCGGTTTCGCGCAGGCATCGCAGAAATTCCTGCACCTTCGCGGTCCGGTGGAGGTCCGCGTGGGTCACGATCCAGAGAGCGGTCTTCCATTCATCCCGCGATGGCATCACCTCGATCAGATTCGGGCATGCGCTGGCCTCGTATTGCGGCAGGAAGCCCAGCCCGAGGCCGGCCATGATTCCCTGCATCACGACCAGCGGATGGCCGGTGCGCAACGCCAATGCAGCGCCCGATACGTGCGCGGCCAGCCAGTCGGCGTACGGATACGGAAGCGCGTGGTCCACCGAGCCGACAAAGCGATGCGCCCGGAGGTCGTCCCGGTCACCAGGTAAGCCGTATCTCGTGGCGTAACGCTTATGGGCGTACAGCCCGAACCGGATGTGCGTGTACGGCAGGACCACGTAGTCCAGATCCTCGGGCTTCGGACCGGCACGGAGCGCCACGTGGGCCTCGCCGTACTCGAGTCGAGCGAGTTCGGCGCCGGCGATGTACTCGATCGTGGTGTGGGGATGGTCGCTCCGGAAACGTGCAATTGCCGGCATGACGAGCGGGGCTACCCCCGGAAGCGCCGTGACGACCAGCTCGCCCGGCAGCTGCCCGGTCCCTCCCCGCGTCCGCCTCTCGAGTTCGGTGAACATCTCATCCGCCCGGCGGGCGACCTCCAGCATTGCCTGGCCGGCCTCGGTAGGCATGTAGCCCCTGGCATTGCGGAGAAACAGCGGCGCACCGAAGGAGGCCTCCAGGGAGTCGACCCGGCGAGTCACGGTTGCCCGGTGGACGCCAAGCGCCGCAGCCGCTGCGCTGACGGTGCCCAGCTTCGCTACAAACCACGCGGTGCGCAGCTCGGTCCAGTGTTCCAATTGAGCGCCCTCTCCCGACCCGAGTTGATCATTGAACGCGCATGTTGTGCGCATTTCTCGAGGTTATGTCCATGGCATGATCAAACTATAGTCGCGAAACGACTGCCAAAGGGAGCTATCGATGGAGCGGTACCATCCCCTTCTCGTCACGCTGCACTGGGTCATGGCGCTGATGGTCCTGATCTCGCTGGTCGCCGGTGGCCTGATCCTGGAAAACATGGCCAATGACAACCCGGACAAGATCTTGGCCCTGACCGGGCACATGAGCGCGGGCATGGTGATCGGCGCGCTGCTGATCCTGCGCCTCATCACGCGCCTGCGAACCCGCACGCCACCGCGCGCGACCACCGGCAACGCCTCGCTGGATCGGATCGCTTACTGGACGCACCGGGGCTTCTACGTGCTCATTGCCGGCATGGTGCTTACCGGGCTTGCCACCGCCCTTGGTGCGGGTCTCTTCCCGATCGTCTTCGGCGGCGCGGCAGAGACCCTGCCAGCGGAACTGTCGACGCTGCCGCAGTACGCTGCCCACGGCTGGATCGCGGTGGCGCTGGCGACACTGGTTGCCCTGCATGTCGCGGCGGCGCTGTATCACCATCTGGTGCTGAAGGACGGGCTGTTGCGGCGCATGTGGTATGGCCCGCGCAGCTGATTTCCCGGCACGAACGCCGGCCGGGATCGAGAAACGTGGAAACGATGGCCGCCCCCGGAAGATGCGCCGGGAACGGAGCCATTGGCCGATGCGGAAGCCGTTGCCACGGGTGTCAGCTTCCGGGCACCGATCGTGCCGACCGGTCTTCCCTCTGGCGGTGACATCGGTGGGGTGAGGTCGGCTCCCACGATACGTGCGGCGACAGCGGGCACTGGCGCTGCCGGCCGCAACCGCGGGCACCCGCTCGCGGTGCCAACCGGAGGCGTGCTGTACGCCACGCCGAGATGGAAGGAGCATGGGCCATGACCCATACGCACAAACTGGCCCTCAGGGCTGCCGCCGTTCTCTGGGTGATCTGGGGCCTCGTCCATGCGCTGGCGGCCGGCGTGATCATCCCGGCCGATCCCCAGGCCGCCATCTCCGCAATCTTGGACGGGGTTGACCCAGCCCGACTTGCCGCCGAATACCCGGCCGAACTGTCGGGCATCCTGTCTCAGCACGGCTGGAACCTCGGCTGGTTCGGGATTGTCACCATCGTTGGTGGCGTGTTCATCTGGCGAGCCAGCATGACCGCCATCTGGGTGACTGCACTGATCGGCGGCCTTGCCGATGTCGGCTACTTCGTGTTCGTCGACCTGCCGGGATACAACAACTTCCTGCCCGGCACGCTGATGACGATCGTCTCGGCCTCCGCCATCGTGCTGAGTTTCTGGGTCTGGTGGTCGCGCCGCGAAGCCGCTCCGGCTGAGATGGCGGAATGATGGGAGCGATCAGTTGCGAGACGTCGCAGCGGCTGTCGGCGCTTGGCGAACAGGGATTCTGCCCAGGATCCGTTTCAACCCAACTTACGAGAAGTTATTGAATTAACATAGCTTTACGTAACTTCGATAAGAATTGACGGCCGCAGGAGGTCGTGACTGTGGAGTCGCGTGAGCTGGCGGCGGTTCTCCGCACGGTTGCCGGTTCCGATGCCAGCATGCTTCCGGCGCTATCAATGGATAGCGCTCTGCGCGATCTTCTCGGCAGCCCGATCGTCCTCCTGGCGCGGCACCGCACTGATGCCCCGCCGCGGGGGGCGGAGTCCGTGGCTTGTCGGTCAGCCCGTCCCCGGTTTCGAGGGCCGTGCCATTCGCGGGCACGGTGGCGTCCGGGCTGTCTGGTTCTCTGCCCGCGCAGCTCTCGAGCAGTCGCGCGAGCAGCCGCCCATCAACGCCGTGGCCGGCTGGTTCACCCCGCAACTCGGCGACGCCCACAGCCTGCATGACGGCTGCGGCCGGGTTGAACACCCGCGGGCTGGGCGCCACCCGCAAGGACTCAGTGACGCCGAACACTGGAAGCACCCATCGCTCCACGCCTTCGACGAGCGCGACGAGCTTCGCCGTCGCGACCTCGTGCCACTTGCTCTCGCCCCGACGCGGCTAAATCACGACGAGGCCTCACGGGCAAGCAGGGCCCGCTTGCGTTCCACGCCCCAGCGGTAGCCGCCAAGCTTGCCGTCGTTCCGGACCACGCGGTGGCAGGGGACCGCAACGGCGAGGGGGTTAGCGGCGCACGCGCCCGCGACCGCCCGCACGGCCTTCGGTGAGCCGACACGATCGGCGATCTCGCTGTAGCTAGCGGTCGTACCCGCCGGAACTTCGCAAAGCGCCAGCCAGATCCGTCGTTGAAACGTCGTCCCGCGGATGTCGAGCGGCAAGTCGAGACCGAGTGCAGGGGCTTCGATGAGACCGACGACCCGAGCCACCACCGACTCGAACTCTCCATCGCCCCCGACCAGCTCGGCCCGCGGAAAACGGTCCTCCAATTCATGTGCCAGCGCTTCTGGATCGTCGCCAAGCAGGACCGCGCAAACCCCCCTCGCCGTCGCTGCCACCAGGATCGAACCCAGCGAACACTCGCCGACGGCAAACCGAATCGTTTCGCCCGCACCACCGCCCCGGAATTTCGCGGGGGCCATGCCGAGCATCTCGGGCGACGCTGCGTAGAACCGTCCGCTCGAGTTGAAGCCAGAGTCGTAGATGGCTTCGGTGATTGTTCGCGAGCTCCGCAGCGCTTCGCGGGTCCGATCCGCGCGATGGGCAGCGGCGTAAGCACGCGGCGTGAAACCGGTGACGGCCTTGAAGACCCGGTGGAAGTGGAAACGGCTCATGCCGGCTGCCTGTGCGAGCGCGTCGAGATCCGGAAGTTCCTCCGCCGTCTCGACGAGGCGGCACGCTGCGGCCACCGCCCGCGCGTGCCGCTCGGCAAGGGGCGGCTCGTTTGGGCGGCAGCGCCGGCATGGCCGAAAGCCAGCACGCTCAGCGTCCTGACAGGAAGTGTAGAAGCGCACGTTCTCGCGCCGCGGGTGCCGGGCCGCACAGCCCGGGCGACAATAGACGCCGGTCGTCGTGACACCGTAGACGAACTTTCCAGCGGCGGCATGATCGCGGCCTACGACCGCCGCCCAGCGCTCGTCGTCGCTGCGGAAACGCTTTGCCACCGGCATTTGCATCCTCTGCGCCTCGACCATGATATCTCCCCCCTCTGCTGTCTTGGTGCTGGCCGCCCCTGTGGGCTGCCCGCTGCGATGGCGCACCCTGACGGGTTCGGGACTGCCGTGCAGCCCGAATCTTGCTCCCAAATTGTCCTTCCGAAGGTGAGTACCCGCTCGTGGCTGCGCTACGCGGACGGCTCCCGGAGGAGGACGCCCGCCGTCGGTCATGCCCGCCCGCCCGGTAGCGGCAATTCCCTGACGTAGCGCGACCCACATCGCCAACTGACGCGCCCGTGCAAGCCCCGAAGAGCCAGGTCCCGCCGTGAGGGCGGGCGACAGACAGGCGTGGGTTGAGACCGAATATGGAAGGGCCCCGCAAGCGGCGCACTTGCAGGGCGGTACCACGGGGAGAATCGTGGCTGGCCTGTTGCATTCACATCGGCCGCTGGGAGCGATGCCGTCTTGGTCACTGCCTTGCGGTCAAGCGGCATTGCATTGCAGCCAGGCGGCCTGTTTTGACGCCGTGCGAAGGCGATCGTCGGCGAGATGGGCGTGCCGGGCAGTTGTCACCTTGACTGACGCCCGACGATCGAGACGACGGAACCCCCGCGCGAATCGGTTCGGTCCTCGGACGTCGACGCGTTTCCTGACCGTCAGGACACGTGATCGGTTACGTTCACGTTGCCGCTCCTCAGGCGCCTTAGGGAATCGCCTGGAGCGAAATGGTGGCCTGAACGGCGGCTGCGGCCCGAGTTGCTCCGCTACGTGGACGGGTGCCGGAGAGTTGCCCGGTGCCTCGTGAACTTGCCCGCCAACCCCCGCGTCATCGTTCCCAGCGCAGGCGGGCGTAGTAGTAGCCGCCGTCGAAACCGAACGGGGATCGCCGCAGGTACGGCAGTCCGACCGTCTCCCCGTCTCTCGCGTCGGTGCGGGGCGGGTAGGTGTCGAACAGGTTCTCCGCCCCAATGGCCAGCGTGAGTCCGTCCGTGATCCGCAGCGCGACTTCCGCGTCGAAGAGTGCGTGGGTACCCACCTCCCGGGCGGACGAGAGATCGGAGGTGTAGTAGACGTTCGTGAACGGACCGTAGAGTCGCAGGCGACCGGAAAGGGTGAGCCGTCCACGCTCGTGGCTCGCCCCGAGCACGCCCCGCCACCGGGGGACGCCCCGTTCTGCAGCCAGGGTCTCGCCCGCGTTCAGGAGCGTGGACGTGCCGTCGACGCGTGTCCGATTCCAGCTCAAGACTGCATGGAGACGCGTCGCCGAATCGTTCCCGTGCGCCATCAGCCGCTCGGCGCTCACGTCAACCCCCCGTGTGGTCGTGCCGAAATCATTGGTCAGGAATTTCACCCTGGCATAGGCGTCGGCATCTGCGATGCCCTGCTCGCGAAGGGCCGCCTTGTCGCCCTCCGACAGGTCGAACTCGGAGGTCACCGCGATGCGATCCTTCATCCGGATCTGGTAACCGTCGAGCGTCACCGTGAAACCGGCCAGGCGCGCGACGACACCGGCATTGACCGAGCGGGCAGTCTCTGGCGTCAGGGGCTTCGCCCCCTTCAGGACCGCGATGGGGTTGTCCACCGAAAGGGTCGCAATGTCGATCAGGTCGCCCAGGTCGGGAACAAACTGCGTGATCACTTTCTCGATCGACGCCTGACCCACGGTCGGTGCGCGGAAGGCGCTGCCGACCGAGGCCCGCAGCGCGATTTCGTCGCTCAGGTCGTAGCGCGCGGCTACCTTGCCGTCCGTGTTGCTGCCGATGCTCTCGTGCCGTTCGTGTCGAAGCGCTCCGTGCACGAACAGCTCTTCACTCAGATCCGTCGACAGATCCAGCCAGGCGCCCCGAGCCGTTCGGGATGCCGCCCCCGCGGTTCGTTCCTGGAATCCCGGGAAGCCGTTCGTGCCGATCCCGAATCCCTGTTCCCGCAGGCCGCCCGGGCGCGTGTCAACAAAGGTGGAATTGAAGTCTCCCGCCACGACCTCGAACCGCTCGCTGCGAAGTTCCGTCCCCAGCGCCACGGTCAGCGGCCAGGCAGCTCCGACGTCCAGCCGACCCACCACGCTGCCCTCCACGATCCAGTCGCGCTCGCTCCATCCTCCGACCCGGTAGCTGGTCGGCAACTCGCGACCGAGGGCCAGCAACTGCGGGTTGATCGTTCGTTCCATGAAGAAGTCGACCGAGTGCTGGCCCATCCCGGCCGAGAGATCCCAGTCCCACCCGGAGAGCAATGGAGCGTCATTCGGCAACGTGCCGCGCACGCCGGCGTGGTAGGAGACGTCTTCCACGTCGCCGCCGAACCGGGGCGTAAAGCCGCCCGGGAACTGCGTGCCGATCCAGTAGCAATTCGGGTTGTTCTCGATGTAACGGCGGATCGCCGCAACGTGATTCGACCAGTCCCCGGAATCGGGCTCCAGTCCGGATCTACACCTGACGGCGGTCGGGTCCGCGGAAAGGTCTGCCAGCAGCACCTCGTCGCCCAGGCTGAAGACGCCGCCGCGCCGCGCCGGGTTGCGGAAGAAGAACCCGTTTTCCACCGTCCGGCGGTGCCAGTTGCCGAAGCCGTAGATTTCCGTCGAAGCGCCGAGAGGAAGGCCGGCGTTCACCATCGTCTTCCAGTCGCCGCGCGCCTCAGGCGTTCCCCACGTTTGCGCGTACGGATGGTCGATGTAGCCGTAACCGGGATCGTTGATCCAGGGATTGCCGGCAGCGGCGAGCTGCCGGGCACTGGCATGCTGCACCGACCGGGTCGACGGCGCCTGATGCGACCGCTCGAGCGACAGCGCGACGAACCCCTGGTCGGCCAACGGCACTCCTGCGTGGCCTGCCAGCGTCCAGCGATCCCCGTCACCCGCGTAGGTGCGCCCCCAGCGGGCCTCGGCTACCTGCGTATCGGGACGCTGCTTCAGCACGAAGTTGAGGACGCCAGCCACCGCATCGGATCCGTACTGCGCGGACGCCGCATCGCGCAGCACCTCGATCCGTTCGATCGCGATGCCGGGAATGGCCGCAAGGTCCGGGCCGTGGCTTCCGGGAGCCGTGGCGCTCGAGACCGTGATGACCGACGACCGGTGCCGGCGCTTGCCGTTCACGAGCACCAGCACGGAATCCGGCGGCAGCCCGCGAAGCAGTGCCGGCCGGACAACGCTCGCCTCGTCGGAAATCGGCTCGCGATTGAGATTGTACGACGGAAGCGTCCGGGCCAGGTTGCTTTCGGTGCTCTCGCCGCCGTACGCCTCGAGCGCCGTGCCGCCGATTATCTCCACCGGCGTGGGAGAGGACAGAGGATCGATACCGGGCGCGCGCTGCCCGATCACCACTACGTTCTCCAGCATTTCAGGATCTTGCGGGGACGCTGTTCCCGGCAGAAAGGTGCCGGTCAGGAGCAGGAGGACGCCGCAGCTGCCAACGGTGCGGCAGAACCAGCCGTTCCGGACACGTGCCGTGCCTGCGGAACCTCTCTTCAGCTGCGGACCTGTCCACGATTCATGAATGGAAAAAATTGAGCATGTGAGCCTGCCATTCGGGACTTGCTCAACCGCCGTGGGTGGGTCGAGGGGGGACACGCTATCGATTCTCCTACCTGACCAACGCCATACTATCAGTTCGTTAAGTTGGCGAGGCCGGCTTGATTCGCACTTGCGACATACGGACTAGAAGCGATTTCTGCCTTGTGGCGGCCACTCTCGGCCACCATTGCCGTTTCACGTTGGTCGGACTTCCCGGGTTGCAGTCACCTGTTCAAGCCTGCGTCCCGAACGGTGGCGCCGGCAACAACCTGGGGCGGGCCGACCGTGGCATGCTAGGCGATCTGGGTCGTCATTGTGGCCGCCCCCATGCACACCGGCGCCACCAAGGCCGAGCCCCCCGCCAAGTGCCGGTCTGTCTGCTGCGCAGCAAGCCAACGGCGGCTATCGCCATACTGCTATACAAATGCTATAGTCAGCACCGTGACAACACCTTCGCACTACGAACACCACCATGCCCCAGGTAAACATCCGCACATCCAGCCAGCGCTTGGCGGTTATCGACCGCGCGGCCGCGATCCGCGGCGTGTCCCGCACGGAGTTCTTGCTCCGGTCGAGCGAGGCGGCAGCGATCGAAATCCTGAACGAGCGTCCCGTGATCGTGCTTGACGACGAAGCTTGGGACAATTTTGTCGCCGCGCTCGACGCACCGGTTGAGCTCGACCCCGCCGTGAAGGCGCGGTATGCGCGCACGCCCCAGTGGCGCCGCTAGGACCGCCGAGACACCTCGCGCCGCACCACGACGTCTCGCAATTCTCTTCCGGCGTCCCGACCCTTGATGCTTGGCTCCGGGGCAAGGCACGGCTGAACGAAACCAAGGGCGGCGCCCGCACCTACGTTGCCTGCGACGGTGACCGCGTGGTCGGGTTCTACAGTCTGGCCGCCAGTTCGGTGGAAAGGCGCCGGGTGTCGTCCCGAGCTGGGCGCGGCATGCCGGACCCGGTGCCTGTCATTCTACTGGGGCAACTCGCCGTCGACGAGGACTGGCGAGGCCAGCGCCTTGGCTCCGACCTGCTGATTGACGCAACGAGGCGCTGCCTTGCTGCCGCCGGCGTCGTCGGCGCGCGGGCTGTGGTCGTGCAAGCCATCGACGAACAGGCCACGACGTTCTACGCGAAGTTCGGCTTCCGCCCGTTCTCGGACGGCGAACCACTCATGCTGATCCAGCGGATATCCGAGATCAAGGAGTTGTTGCGGACCTGAGCCCGACCTTTGAGGGTGGCAGCCAGACGGGTCTGGCTCAGCGACCGACGGCCGCCGCGTGTCGACCCTTTGCCGTGGGGTTTCGCGCCTGGGTCGCGCCACATGTTTTCGCGTGGTTCGCGGAGCTTCGGCGAACGCCGGCTTTCCAGTGCGCGTCTCCCCCGACTTACCAGGACAGCGGTACCAGCGAAACTCGAATGCATCGTGGCGAATACGGTCGGTCCGTGTGCCTCGGGAGATCAGGCCCCTTGAGATTGCTGTAACCAGTGGCTGTCGACCACAGAGATAGAAGCTCCAGTCCCCCAGCGCGCCAGCCAGGTCAGCGTCGGTGGACCGGGTGTCAAGCCGCTCCCCCGCCTCGGAGACGCCCCGCGTGACCGTCACGCCTCCCGCCGCCGCTGCCAGCGTCTCCAGTACATCAAGGAACAGCGCCTCGTGCAGTGAACCCACGTAGTAGTAGGGCTTGATGGTTCGGTCATGGCCCGGGCTGATCGTGCGGAGAGCCGACAGGAAGGGGGTGATCCCGTTCTCGCCGGCCATCCAGACCTGCCTGTCGGGACCATGGAGCTGCTGGAGTCGGCCGGGCCGTGTGTCTCGGTCGGCGCTAGAGCATCCGGCGGAGCACGTCGTGGCCGTCCCGGCGGTGCTTGACCACGGCCGCGACGTGCACCACCGCCACGGCGAGCATCGTGTAGGCCAGCCAGCGATGAAGGTCCGCCGCCGTGTCCGCCCACGGCTCCCACTCGGCCAGGACGATCGGGAGCTCGTACCCGAACCATTGCACGGTGTAGCCCTCCAGGTTCGTCTCGGCCCAGCCGGCCGCGATGATGAGGAACGGCAGCGCGTAGAGGGCTAGGTGTCCGAACAGCGCGCCCACCCGCTCCAGTTCCGGAATCGTGTCGGGGAGCGGCGGAGGCGCGTTCAGCACGCGCACCATGCACCGGGCGATCATCAGCCCGAGCAGCGTCACCCCGACCGAGATGTGCAGGTCGAAGAGCAGCTCCTCCAGCGCCGAGTCCTCGGCTACCCAGGTCGTCATCGCATAGCCGCAGGCCCACATGAAGATGAAGCTGGCGGCCATCAGCCAGTGCAGCAAGCGCACCGCCGGCGTGTAGCGGTTTTCCGTGTTTGTTGGTTTCATAGCGAACCTGGTGTGAGACCGTCGTGAGCAAATCGGTGAGATTCATGTGGATCGCAGGAAACCTGCGAGGGTTTCCCCGATGCGCGATCCGATCGGGATAGGCCGTGCCATCGTCGGATCACCGGAGCGGCTGGATGCCCCCGCGCGGGCGTCGGCAAGCGCGGACGAAATCGGCGAGGGGCCACGTCTCCCGAGTTGCATTCGATCGGTGACGTGGCCCGGCCGGGGCCTGCCGGTCGCAGGCCCCGGCCGGCGGGACCTAGTCGTCGTCCCACCGGTCTCCGTGATGGCGGTGGTGCCGTCCGTCCCGGAGCGAGAGGCCGCCGTCGCCGTTGCGGTCCAGGCGGGCGACGATCCCGGCCAGCGGCCGGTCGTACTCCGCGCGCGTGATGATCGCGTCGCCGTCCGTGTCCAGCATCTGGAAGACACGCACGGTGAACGGGCGCGTGGTTTCGTGCCAGAGGCCAGCAAACTCCTCGAGTTCGAGGTTGCCGTCCCGATCGGCGTCATGCGCGGCGTGGCGGTCGTTGCGGACCTGGTCGATCTCGGCCTGCGAGAGCGTCCCGTTGCCGTCCGCGTCGACGGAATCGAACACTTCCAGTGCGGTAGCAGCGAGGCTCCCCTTGTCGAGGAAGCCCAGTCCTGGTCCGTGCCTGCCGTCATGACCGCCGCGGTGACTGGCATGGCTGACCCCGAAGATGGCGGCCCCGCCAAGGACGGCGGTGAGCCCGACGACAATCAGGGTCCTGGTTTGCTTCTGCATCGATGTTCTCCCGTATCGGTGATCGAAGGATGCAGGCAATGTGGGGGCCGGATGTCGCAGGAGTTTGTCGCCGCACACCCGGATTTGTCGCGATGCATGGCCGGAGAGCGGGTTTGGTACACCTTGTTACAGTTTCCTGCGGCGGCCGGCGCCCGGGCGCGTAAGCTGGACGGATGGAAGCCACTCCGCACGTGCTCGTGGTCGACGACCACCGGGAGATCCGCGAAGCCCTGGCGCAGTACCTGGAGCGTCACGGAATGCGCGTGAGCATCGCTGAGAGCGCCATCGCAGCGCGCCGGGTGCTCGGCGCGGCGGCAATCGATCTCGTGGTGCTCGACGTCATGATGCCGGGCGAGGACGGTCTACAGCTCTGCCGGCACCTGCGCGCGACGACGCGCTTGCCGATCATCCTGCTGACGGCCATGGCCGAGGAGACCGACCGCATCGTGGGTCTCGAAGTGGGTGCCGACGACTACGTCACCAAGCCGTTCAACCCGCGCGAGCTGCTGGCCCGGATCAGGGCCGTGATCCGGCGCTCGCAGAGCCTGCCGCCCGGGCGCGAGCCCCGGTCGGCCGGCGTCCGGCGGTTCGACCGCTGGTTGCTCGACGACGGCCGACGCCAGCTGATGGACGAAGAGGGAGTCGTGACCTCCCTCTCGACGGGCGAGTTCCGCTTGCTCGTGGCGCTGCTGGAGCGTCCCGGCATGGTCCTCTCCCGCGATCAGCTGCTCGACCTGACCCAGGGCCGGCGGTCCGTGCCGTTCGAGCGCGCGGTCGACAACCAGGTGAGCCGCCTGCGGAAGAAGATCGAGCGCGACCCGAAAAACCCCAAGCTCATCATGACCGTATGGGGCGGCGGCTACCGCTTCGCCGGCAAGGTGGAAGACGCATGAGGCTGGTGCCACGGAGCCTGGCGGGCCAGCTCACGCTGCTGCTCCTCCTGACCCTCGTCGTGGCGCAAGGTGTCGCCGTCGCGCTCTTCGCACGGGAACGCATCGAGGCCGTGCGCCATGCGCACCGCGACAATGTCATCGCCCGGACGGCGAGCGTGGCGCAGTTGCTCACGGACACGCCGCCCGCACTGCACAGCACCGTCGTCGCGGCGGCCAGCACGCGCCGCACGCAGTTCTCGCTGACCGGTGAGCCGCTCGTCCGCACCGCGGGCACCGGCGGACCGACCGCCGCCATTGCCCGCGAACTGGCCGCCGCACTTGGCGTTGATCGCGGGCGGGTCAGGGTTGGGCCGGTGTGGGCGCGCTTCGACCACGACGACGGGGACCATGATCGTCACGATGACTACCTGGACGACGATGACGACGACGATGACGACCATGACGACGATGATCGTCACGATGACTTGGACGACGATCACGACCATGACGACGACGGGCACGCATCCTGGCGGTACCGGTGGTTTGCAGCGTCGGTGGTGCTGCCGGACGGGCAGTGGCTCAACGTCGCCGTGGCGCCGCCGCCGGGCGCGCCCTGGGGCGTGACGTTCCTGATGTCGTTCATCCTCTCGGCTCTTGGCACCGCCGGCGTCGCGGTCGTCATGGGGCGCCGGATCGCGCGGCCCATGCGGCACCTGGCGGCGGCGGCGAGTCAGTTCGGACGGGGCGAGGACGTGGAGCCCCTGCCCGAGGCCGGCCCGTCGGACGTCCGGGCGACAATCGGGGCCTTCAATCTGATGCGCGAACGGCTCGACCGGTATGTCCGCGACCGGATGGCCATGCTGGCGGCGGTCTCGCATGACCTCCGCACACCGATCACGAGCCTGCGTCTGCAGGCCGAGCTGGTCGACGACGCGGACACGCGCCGGAAGATGATCGGCGCGCTCGACGAGATGCAGCGGATGACGGAGGAGATGCTGGCGTTCGTCCGGGCGGACCTGCGGCGGGAACGAACGGAGAGGGTGGACTTGCCGGCATTGGTCGACAGCGTGGTTGGCGACCTTGCAGACCTTGGCCATGCCGTTTCGGTCGAGGTATCGGAGCAGATCGTGGTAGGGGCCCGACCGACGGCACTCCGCCGCGCGCTCAGGAACCTGCTGGAGAACGCGGCCATCTACGGCGGCCGGGCCGTGGCGAGGGTCGTCCGCGTGGAGGGCGGGTGCGTGGCGGTTGTCGTCGAGGACACGGGGCCGGGCGTCCCGGAAGGCGAGCAGGAGCGCGTGTTCGAGCCCTTCGTCCGACTCGAGGAATCGCGGAGCCGCGACACGGGAGGAACCGGGCTGGGCCTCGCCATCGCGCGGACCATCGTCCGCGCCCACGGCGGCGACATTCGGCTGGAGAACATGGTGGACGGCGGACTTCGGGTGACAGTCGTGCTGCCCGAGGCCGATGGCGGCTGAGGCCCATTGAACGAGGTACCGGCCTTGCGGGTCTCACGAGGACCGGCGACGCGATCGACACGACTCATGCGAACAGCCGCCTCGAGCTCGAGGGTGCCTCTCGTCAGCTGGCCGCGGACCGGGCACTCGAAACACGCCTGGCTGCAGGTGTGGAGCGCGGGCCCATGATGAAGGCGCGAGAAGTCAGCGCGTTTTTCGCCATTCCCCGCCTGGGGGCCGTGTTGCGCGGATAGCTGACGACGCAGTCCGGACCGTTACGAGTCTCGGGAGCCCCCCCTTACGTGAAATCCGAGCAGGGCTGCTACGGAAGCCTGTCGCTCATCCAGGGTTGCAACCGACAGGGCGCCAGGTTGTGGGGAGATGTAGAGAGCGGTCGCAAAATGTCGGAGACCCGCAGGGAATCCGGCAACGCGAGCACCGTTCAACGCAGGTCACGGGCATTCCGGTTCCGAACCCTTGCCGGAAACGCTTGACGATCCGCGGCGCCGGTCGCGGTGCAGGCTGCTTGCGGGATGCTGCCGATATCAACGCGCGGGTCACATTGGCGGGGAACGCCGCTAGTCGACTACTCGCACGAAACAAGGATTGAAAATGTCACCGCATCCCGCGTCTACTGCATCTGCATCGCCCACAGTGCCCTGAACGGCAATCGCGCATAGCGCAGCTGCAATAACGGTGAGAACGGCTTTGGTGTATCTGTCAAACATGATTGGGACTCCATCGTAGGCGGGAGCGACGGTCTGCGCCTCTTGGGCATGCTACGTCAGATTGAGCAGCCCAGAACGATTGGTCCAGGCGTAGTGTTTGCGGTGAGCCGACATCCCCTTGAGCGGCGCGCCGAGGAAGTTCATGCGGTCATGGAGTTCGCTCCACGAGGGCCGGTCACTGAACCTCCCGCACAAACCCGGGACGCTACCGTTGCCGGCGGCTGTGTGTCATTATGTTCCTGTAATGTCCTTTCGTTGCCATCGGCCCGTGCCGAAAGACCCCGACATTCCGATCTCCCGCGACCGCCTGACGTTCACGGTGCACATGGCGCTGTGCAAGGCGGAGCACCTCTGGCCGAGGCGCCGCCGGCCCGGCGACCACGACCGGCTGAAGCCCGTGGCGGAGGCGGTGGTTGATCATCTCGAGCTCCGCGGCATGCGTTGCGTCCGGTAGGCGCCGGAACGCGGCCGCAGCACGCCGGATCCCTTGGGCCCCATGCCGGACCTTGGGGCAGTGACGACGGCGGATGGGCAGGTCTCGGAACGTCTGCGAGAGGCAACGTTGCCCGAACCCAATGCCCCGGCTGCCTCAAGCATCTGGGATGGGTGCCAGGCCCTCGACCGCGCACCGGGCGACGAACCCGGTGCGGTAGCGGCGCCGGTACGGCCGCTCCTGTCCTTGCCCGGTATGCCGCCGGTTTCCCGGAGGCCGCATTGGTAGATCAACCCGCCGCGGTGTCGTGATCAGGCAAGCACGGTCCGTTCGACGAACCACCACGCCCCGATGGCGGCGATCAGGACCGACGCCGGATTCGTGATGACGGACCGGTACCACTCCTTGTGCCGGAACCAGAGACCGGCCACCAGGAAGCAGCCTGCGATCACGGCCAGCTGCCCGAGCTCAACCCCGACGTTGAAGGCGATCAGGCCGGTGACGAACTCCGCGGGTGCCAGCCCGATGTCGGTCAGCACCCCGGCGAAGCCCAGCCCGTGGAGGAGGCCGAACCCGAACACGATCGCGGGCCGCCAGCGCTGCAGCCGGCTCGTGACCGTGTTCTCGATGCCGATGTAGACGATGGATGCGGCGATCAGGGGCTCGACGATCGCCGGTGACAGGCTCACGACGCCGAGCATGGCGAGCGCCAGTGTGATCGTGTGCGCGACCGTGAAGCTGGTCACCTGCCACACGAGGGTCGAGAGCCGCGTGCTGAGAAGGTACAGCCCGATCACGAACAGGATGTGGTCGAGGCCCTTCGGCAGGATGTGCGTGAAGCCGATCACCAGGTAGTCGCGGGCGATCTCCGCGAAGGTCCTGCGAACGTCACCGGTGACGGGGATCGCATCGCTGGCGACGCCGTTCTGCAGGAGTTCGGTGAACAGCGGGGGATCGCCCGCGTCCGGGCCCAGAAGCCGGAGCACGATCGGGCCGAACTCCGCATCCCAGGCCCAGGTCACGCTCTCTGTGCCGGGCGGCAGCGTCCCGCCGAGCACGATCCGGGAGCGGCGCGGGAACCCCGTGTCACCCACCGGGGGCACCTGCACTTCGAGGACCGCCGGCTGCAGCGGCGTGTCTCCGGCGTGCAGCATCACCCCGTCCAGGAACTGCTCGGCAAACGCGTCAAACGCGCGGCGCAGGTCGACCGGCGAGAGGCTGCGGAGCCCCGCATACTCGGCGGCGCCAGGCGCTTCGGAGGTGTCGCTGTGGGTGGGCCCGATGCCGGCCAGCAGGGCTTCCAGGTTGAGTTCGACCGAGACCTCGTAGCCGCCGGCACGGTCGACGGAGAGGTCGGCGATCGCAGGCCTGATCTCGTGCGCCCAGGCGTTCGTCGACAGCGCCAGAAACGCCAGGAACGCCAGCATTGCGGCCGGATGAAACGCGCCCCGGACCATGTGACGGAAGACCTCCAGCCAAGGAACGGCGGACCAGCTTAGCGTGCATTCGCCGGCGAGGGGATCTAGGAAGTATGCCTGATTGTGGCTCCGTGCCAGAGAGCACGCGGCTTGATGTGCTGTACGCAATGGCATGTACATGGATAATCGCCTGCTTGGCGAAACGGAGAAGCCATGGACCTGGATGTCGAACGCCTCCTCGGCGCGGTGGAGCGCACGGTGTCGTCCCTGGCGCGCGACGGACAGGCCGCTCGCGCGGTCACCCTCGCCCGCAGCTACGCGACGACGGTGGAGGACCTCTGGGACGCCGTGACGAGCGCGGAACGAATCCCACGCTGGTTCCTGCCGGTCAGCGGCCGCCTCGAACTCGGCGGTCGCTACCAACTGGAGGGAAACGCAGGCGGCACGATCAGGCACTGCGAGCGTCCCTCGCAACTCGGGCTGACGTGGGAGTTCGGCGGTGACGTGAGCTGGGTGGATGCGCGTCTGCGCAACGACGGTACCGGTTGTTCGCGCTTGGCGATTACGCATACCGCGCTGGTGTCCGACCACTGGCACAAATTCGGTCCCGGTGCCGTCGGCGTCGGTTGGGAGATGGGCTTGCTGGGGATGGAACTGCATCTTGCGCGGCCGAACGAACCCAAGCTGGACGCTGCAACGTTCCACACGACGCGTGACGGAAGGGCGCTCATCGTCGGCAGCAGCGCGGCGTGGGGCCGGGCGGCCGAGGCAGCGGGAACGGACCCCGACCTTGCGCGCGCAGCGGCGCAGCGCACAGCAGCCTTTTACACGGCCGACACGTTCGCGCCGGGGGAGCGCGACGACGGTTGAGCGGGTCTTCGGACAGCCGCGGGGCATGGCGGACCGAAGGCGCCAGTTTCCCGTTCAGTGCGATGAACGAGCCAGCACTCCGTGGCGGCGCCAGTCGCGATCACGCATCACCGTGAAGTACCGCGCGGGAGGGGCACGGTCTTCCGGGGCGCCGCTCACTCCAGGGCCGCTTCCGGCTGCGCGGTTTCGGCCAGCCTGGCGCAAGCACCCACGGGCCTGACCGCCGTCGCATCCGCGGCGTCGCCTGTGCCGAACCGCAACGGTACGGACGACGACCGCATTCGGCGGACGACACTCTTCAGAGCATTCTTCAGGGACCGGTTCACCCGGCGTAACTCCCGGTTCTCCCATTCCAGCGCCTTGAGCCGCTGCCGATTCTCGCCAGGCGGGCCGGTGACCGCCCTCGCCGGCCATCGGGCGTCCGCGCGTTCCGGGTTCCCGTGCAACTGCCTGGCCGGGTTGGCCCCATCTGCGTGATGCTGTCTCCCGCTGTCCCTTATCTGAACCACCAGCTGTTCGCGTTTCTCCGGCCGCAGCCCTCTCGTTTCGGCTTACTCATGAAATGTTGACGCTCGGCCACGATGTCCAAGACTGTTTTCTTGTGGGCCGGATAGGTCTTTCTGATGCGGCCGGGAGACGGGCCAGGTTCCGGCAGGAGCAGGCCCTTGCACGCCTCCAGGAAGAGCCGGCGGGCAGACCGGCGTTCCCGGTCCAGGCCTGTAGCGAGACTGTCGGCCGCTTCCCGCTGCGCGCTGCCATCCTGTGCGTCCGCCCGCGAGCGGATCAACGCGCCGATGGCTTCCCCTGTCTCTCCGGGACCCCGTGCGCCTTGGCTTCGACAGCGGTGGCCTGATCCAGACGTCGAGCCGCCGGCGTCAGTCCTTGAGGGGCGCGTCGAGGCTTGCCTCGACGCGTTGCCACAGCGTCGGGGGGCATCACCGGCCAGCGCTCGATCGGATTCGCGAGCGTCGCGAGAGCAGCGCAGATTTGTCTCCGTCGCGATCGGAATACAGGACCGTGCCTACGAGCGCGCAAAGAGCCGGGCAAACAACCCTCGCACGGACGGCGCGGCGGGCGGCACCGCGCCGGCGGCCGTCGCCAGTCGTGCGGCCAGGTCAGGGGTCGTCCGGTAGTCACTGATGGCATAGGCGGTCGTCGTCACCGCCTTGTCGAACAGGTCTGCGAACGGCGCCCGGAACTTCCCCGGCGCCACCTCGATCCGGTGGTCCGGGTCCCAGACCGTGAAGTACTTGCGGCACTGCCGCTCCGTTCCGAACATCTGCCCGTAGGGTCCGCAAACGAGCGCGTGCGTGATGCGTTTTCGGCGTCCGTTCGCCTCCCTGGCGCGGGCGATCTGTTCCGGCGTCAGGATCACCAGGGTCAGGTTGTGCTTCATCCTCGCCCTTCCGGCCGGCGCGCCCGGCGACCAGCCCCACTGTGCGGCGTCCCGCGGGGGAGGGCGGCGGGGCGGTGCCTGACGCCACGGTTCCGCCAGCATGGGGTGCAGGCCCCTTGCGGCGACGGGTTCTACCACAGGTTTCCGCGTCGCACGATGCGCCCGTTCAAGCCTCGAACGGATTCAGCACGTCCACATCCAATCCCGCCACATCAGCAACGTTGCGTGTCACGAGGATCAGGCCGTTGGCCTTGGCCGTCGCGGCCAGGAGCGCGTCGATGACGGGCACCGGGCGGATCGCATTCATCCTGCCCCATTGTTCGGCAACCGCCGTGTCGACAGGCAGCATGCGATTGCCGAAGTGCGACGTCACGTCGGCGAGCCACGCCTCGATCGCTTCGGCCTTTCCTGGGTCGCGGGTACGCACGAGCTCCACGCCCTTGCGGATCTCACCCAGCACCAACGGGCTGAGCCACAGATCGTCCTCGGCGACGCCGTTCCACCACATCGCCACGGCTGGATCGGCGCGGTCTCCCTTGCGCACCTCAGAGATGATGCTCGTATCGATCAGGAAAGTCATAGGGCGGCGTCACGCCCGACATCGCGCGAGCGTTCGAGATCGATCCCGTCGAGCGGCGCCGAGGCCAGCAGCGCCTTGAGCCCACCTGGGCGCAGTGCGGTGATCTTCTCGCGCAGAAAGGCGCGCGTCTCGGCCTCTTGTTCAGGATCGACCAGCGCTGTGGCGACGTCCCGCACGAGCGAAGCGTCTTCTTTCCGGACCTGGATCTCGACACGTACAAAGCCCTGCCGTTGGCGGCGCCTGCGCCACTTGGTGACGGGAGACGGATTGGTGTTGGTCATGACTTCCTCTCTTTCCGGAAATATTACCGGAAAGATCGGGTGGCGGCAACGAAGATTCTTGCGACACGGTCGCGGCCTTCAGATCACTCTCAGGCCGTTCGCAGGCGACGGCGCTGTGTCGAGGTCCGGCGCACCGCACCGAAATCCTGCTGTACAGGCCTGGATGCGCACCCTAACAGCCGCCTACACCAGCGCCCGCGCCGTCCACGCGACCCGGCCCAGAATCACGGCATCCTCGGGACACGCCACCGGCTCCCACCCCGGATGATCGCTGACCAGCTGCCAGCCGCCGTCCCCGTCGCTCACCGTCCGCTTCATTTCCATCCCCTCCGCCGTTCGCAACACGAAGATCTGCCCGTCCCACCGTCGCGTCCGCCCGCGGTCACCTCGCGGGTTACCGGGGATCGCCGCTAGCCGTTTCGAAAGCCCGCCGGCCAGGTCAATCGGGCAGCGACTCGAACGGGTTGAACGCGGGGATGTCCAGCGGCGCGAAATGGCGCACGTTCCGGGTGAGGACCGTGAGATCGTGGACGCCCGCCGTCGCTGCGATGGCGAGCTCGGCAAAGCCCGGCGCCTGACCCGCGGCGCGCGCCCGGTCCATCAGCAGGCCGGCAAGACGTGCTGCAGGAACGTCGAACGGCATCACCCTGTCGCCGTAGAGATAAAGCACGACGTCGAGCCAGTCGTCGAGGCAGTCGGCCCGCGCGAGGCCGCCCGCCCGTCTCAGCCTGGCAATGCCGTCGCCGACCTCGGCCACGGTGACCGTCGACAGGAACAGTGCGTCGGAACGCGAGTCCAGCCAACTGGCCAGGGCGGCGTCTACAATTCGGCGTCGCGTGCCGGACTCGTGTCGCGCGGTGGCAGGTCGCTTTCCTCAAGCCCCGAGATGGCCAGGAGGTGGCCGAACGACGGGACCTGGCGAAGGCGGTTCCATTCGTCCAGGCCGACGAGGACGGCCCGGGGCTGTCCGCGTCGAGTGATGACGGCGGTGTCGCCCTTCGCGGCTCCCTCCACCAGGGCCGACAGTGTGGCCTTGGCCTCGCGCAGCTGAATTGTCCGCATGACACCCTCCCGAACCAATGTAGTCACATTAGCTTGCGGCACCGCGCCGGTCCTTGGGGCAGACCGGACGGGAGCAGTGTGGGCCGTCGTCGGGCTGTGTCCCAGCGTCTCGCGATCGGGTACGCACGTAACGGGCGGGTGTTGCCGGCCGGGCGCTACCCGGCCGGCCCGATGCGCCGCCCGAGCGCGGCGCTGCGCACGGCGGCCTCAAGCATGCGGAAGGGTGCCAGGTCCTCGGCGGCGCGCCGGGCGACGAACCCGGTGCGATAGCGGCGCCGGCCGAACGCCAGGGGCAGGGCCTTGAGCGGCACCCCGGGCAGGCGCTCGAGCAGTTCGAGCGGCAGCCAGGCGAGCCACGGTCCGGTGGCCAGCAGGGAGAGGCCGGCCGAGCGGGTGCGGACGACCGCGCGCCCGGGTCGGCCGGTCCGATCCCGCAACTTGTCGAGGACCCCGGCCAGCGACGGCTGATCGCCGTCGCCCGGCCCGTCGACGTCGATCCAGGGCCAGCCGGCGAGGTCGCGGATCCTTGGCGCGGCGGCCAGGAGCGGATGGTCGCGGGCGGCGACGATGCCGG
Source organism: Alphaproteobacteria bacterium (assembly GCA_965116745.1). Lineage (GTDB taxonomy): Bacteria > Pseudomonadota > Alphaproteobacteria > TMED109 > TMED109 > VXPW01. The sequence continues at coordinate 576,731 of OZ220701.1, forward strand.
CGGTCACGTCGAGGAAGCGCTCGCGCCGGAGGAACGGGGGCAGGACCTCGCCGGTATCGATGCCGCCGCAGTGCAGGTCGCTCCGACCGTCGGCGAGGAGCCGCACGCCCTCGCGCCAGGTGGCGGTGCGGAGCTTGAGCTCGACCTCGGGGAAGGCCGCGTGGAATGCGTGGACGGCGGGCGCGACAACGGCCTGCAGCCACACCGGCGCGGCGGTGATGCTCACGCGGCCCGAGCGCCCGGCGAGGGCCGCCGCCACGGTCGCCTCGCCGTCCTCGATCTCACGCAGGATGCGGCGCGCATGGCCGGCGACAACCGCCCCGACCCGGGTCAGGCGCACACCGGTGGGCAGGCGCTCGAACAGGCGCGCCCCGAACTCCCGCTCTAGCTGGGCGACCGTGCGACTCAGCGCCGGCTGGGTAATGGCGAGCTGGTCGGCGGCCGCGACGATCCGCTCCGCGTCCGCGACGGTCAGGAACCGGACCAGGTCGCGGCGCCGTTCGAACATGTCAGCGCGCCCCGTCGCCGGCGCGCCCGGTCGCGTCCTTGCCTGCCATGCCGTCTGCTCCAGGGAGGCCCTGTCGGGGTTGCCGCCGCGCTCCGGTGGCAGCCCTTTCGACCGGGCTTATCCGGGAAATGTGGGCGTTCGGCCACGGTGTCCAAGACCGTTTTCTTGTCGGCCCGATAACTTCGCCTGATGGAGACAGGAGCCCGACCGGGTTCCGGCCATGGCAAATGCGGCGTCGCTGGCGGTCCCTCCGGGCGCGCATCGGAGCCGGAGGTCGGCAGGGTCGGGATTCGGGGGCTCACGTCGTCGGCTGATCCCAGCCCTTGAACCCGTCGAGCACCTGTCTTCCTCCATTCTCCATCGCTGGTACTGCCCGAGTTGCCCAGCTACTGGGATCGTGCTTGGCCGTTAGGCCTGTCTGCTCGTGTGCCGCCTCCATGATTGGCGTGCGTGTGGCCCGGCGCCTTTTGCGTCCGTTCCTGCTCGGATGCCCTGACCACTCCTCACCATGTCCTCGTGGCAGTCAGGAAGATCGTGCGGCCTCGGCCTGAGTCGAAGTTCACATTCTGAGCATCAGGGTCCGTGGGATCGATAACCGGGCCCCGGTCCCCGATGTTGAGGACGCCGCCGGTCAAGTCGAACCCGCCAAGCCCGAAGGCGTCACGCCAGCGGATTGCAAGATCCTGGCCCGCCCAGCCGCCGAAGCGACCGGTTCGGCGGGCGTTCCAGTAGCCGGAAACTGCGTAGACGCTCCATTTCGCGGTCAGATTGCCCCGATTCAAGCGCAGCGACCCGTGAACGTGATCGCGGGGGTGATCACCCGGTTGCCGCTGGCCGGCCACCCGGGTCTCGTGGCGCGTGCGGTGCAGCCACCCGGCATCAAGCTCCACGTCCGCCCACATGGTGGTCCAGCCGACCCGCGCCTGCACGTCGACGCCTGCCGCGTCGCTCTCGCCGCTGTTGACGGTCGGACTGATGATCCTCTCGACCCTGCCTTCCTGCGAACGGACCACCGCTACGCCGGCCGGCAGGGCGTCCTTCGCCTCAAGATCCAAGATCGACTGCGGGAGCAATTGGGCCGGCACGTCCGACAGGGTGATCCGGAACCAGTCCGCACTCAACGTCATCGGTCCGAGGCCGAGCACGACTCCCAACGAAACACTCTCCGCGTGATCCGGCTCCAGGTGCGGATTGCCACTGCTGACCCGCTGGAACTGCTCCACGGGGCAGGTTGCGAGCGCGCCAATATGCGACTTCCGATCGCACACGTACGGGAAATCATCCGAACTGCGCAGGTGCAGCTCGTACAGGCTGGGCGCTCTCGACCCGCGGTCCCAGGAACCGCGCAACGCCACCGCATCGTGCAGGCGCAGCCGGCTCGCCAACTGGAGCGAATGGGCCGCGCCGACGTCATCGTGCGTGTCGGCGCGCCCCGCCAGCGCGACGTGCCAGCCGGCACGGAAAGGCAGCCGCAGCTCTGCGAAACCCGACCCGCGCTTGCGATCCCCCGACGCCTGGCCGCCGCCGGCCCCCAGAGCATCGCTCGCATCGCGAGCCCGGCCGGCGTGATCCCGATACTCGTGGACATCGCGCCAGTTCTCGCTGGACAGTTCGACGCCAGCTGCCCATTGTGCCGCGCCGCCGGAGAGCACGAACATCGGCCCGTTCATGGAAACGCGGAAGGTCCGGTGGTCGGTGACCCGGACGCGAGACTGCCGCAGCGCCGTCTCTTGGTAGGCGTCCCGGTTGCCAGGCGACCACGGGTTCACGAGGTCGTAGCGACCCGCATCGATGAATTCCTGGATGGCGCTCCGGCTCACGAACGTGTCGCCGACGCCGCCGGCGTCGCGGCGATAGTACCGGAGATGCGCGTCGTAGCTGACGCCCGCGGACTTCCCCTCCAGGCCGAGTGTGACGTCATGCTCTTCGAGCGACGTCAGCCATTCCCGGTCGCCGTGGCCGAGGAAGCGATGCGACACGCGGACCGTTCCGGGGAGCGAATCGATGTCGGGATCGGGCAGCAGGACTTCCCTGAGAGCCTCCGACGAAACCGAAAAGGTGCCGACGGCAGGAGCGTAGCGCTCCCGGGTTTCGCCGCCTGCAACCCGGATATCGAGATAGGCATCGGTGCGACTGCCGAGCGGATGATCGAGCGCGAGGAACACGCTTTGCCGTCCCTCGCGCTGCATGCCCCACGCGCGGTCGGCATAGGAGAAGCCGCATCCGCTGCCGGGAGTGCCGAGGGGCTCGGTGAGCACACCCGCGTACCTGTCCTTCGGGCAATTGCCCAAGGGGCGCGCGATCGAGGGTTCCGCGACACCGGGTACGTGCACCGATGCGACGGCGCCGTCGTCGTCGTAGCTCCGCGTCGCGACAAAGGCAGTGTTGCCGCCCACGGAAATACCGGCGGCATCGGCGAACCGGCCGCCCGGCGTCCAGCTGGCGGCGCTGTACGCGCGCGCGGCCTCCGGGATTTCCTCGCGTCGCAAGACATCCGCAATCACGGTCAGGCGGCCCCGGCCCAGTGCGCCTCCCCACCGGATACCCGCCTGCTCCACATCGCCGCCCGGCTGCGTCGGGCGGTCGGCAACGGCCGTGACTTCGACGCCGTCGTCGCCGCGCTTGAGCACGATGTTGATCGCGCCGACGGCGGCGTGCCCGCCGTGGAGCGCAGCGGCGCCTCCCTGCAGGACCTCGATCCGCTCCACCGCCGCGGCCGGTAGGGTGGAGAGATCGACGATGGAATCCGCGATCCGCCGGCCATTGACGAGGTAGGCGACCCGGTCCTCGAGGAGCAACGTCCGGTGCAGGCCAAACCGGCTCAACCGTTGCCGGCTCAGCAGGCCGAAGCGGGTGAACCGCCGCTGGCTCGACAGCAGTTCCGAGACGGTGCGCATGCCCGACAGCGCAATGTCCTCGCGGTCGATCACGGCCAGGGGGCGCACTGCACCCGCCGGATCCGGCGGAACATGGCTCGCCACGGTGGCTCCCGCCTCCGCCGCCCGTCCCTTGACCGGAACGAGGCATGGCGCCGTCGCAACCGCAAGGACGGCGGCCAGGCGAAGCCAGGCCGGCGCACAGTGGCCACGGGGTATCGGGCGCGAAATCCACGTACGTGCCAGCGATGTCATGTATCAAATGTTCCCGACTTGTGTCGGTGGGGTGCGGTGATCGATTGCCGCCTGACCAGCCCCGACCGACCGGCCAATGCTAATGCGCGGACGGTTGCCGGGCCAAGCTGACGAGCGACCGGATCGGCGCGGGGCAGTGCAATTTCGATCCTGATCTACCGCGGGACGGTGCATGCGATCGAGGCGGTGCGGTTCGAGAACGTCGCGGTCGGTACTAACGGGACCTTCGCGCGTGGCCAGTCGGGCGGGCGCATCCAGGGCGGCTTCTACGGCCCGGACCACGCCGAGGCGGCGGGGGTCTTCGAGCAGTCCGGCATCGTGGGCGCCTTCGGTGCGCCCCGGCGGTAGGCGCCGGCCGCGGCATCCGAGCTCCGGCTGCTGGAGCGCGTGCTGCCGCACGTCCAGCGCCTCGAGACGCTGAACGACGCGGCGAGTTTCCTCAACGCCAGGGCGGCCTGGCATGACGTGACCGGCACGTCGGGCATTCAGGCATTCAACGCCGGTGGTAAGGCGCCGAAGCCGCAGCACTGCCTTCAGGCACCAGTCGGCCAGGAGTATCCGCCCGGCCAGCCACTTCGTGGTCTGTCTCAGCTCAACGTATAGTGTCCCATATGAGCAGAAAGAGGAAGGCAAAATGAGTGCCGAAGGGTGGCAAGTCAGGACATCGGTACTTGTCGCATTTGCCCTCCTTGTGCTGGGCTTTGTCCCCACCAACGCCATCAACGCGCGCCCGGCCCTGGCGCAGGAGGCGTGTCCCCTTCCCGATGGCGCGACTCCTCCCGCGGCCCCGTCCGTGACGGCGCAGCAGGTCGAAGGCAACAAGAACGATACCGGCCTCCTCAAGGTCTTCGCGCTGTCCGTGCGGGACCGGTCCAGGGAACATTCCCGGCAGGCCACGACAGTGGAGCAAGGGCTGTATATCGGATGTCTCGTTCGGCAGGAGGGGAGCGTCTGGCGTTCCGGTTCCACCTACATCGTGAGCCTGACGCCCGACGGCAGAGTGTTCCTTCACGCAAAGGACATGGCCTTGGCGGGCAGGCAGCTGAACCCCTTGATCTACACGCGGATCCTTGCTGCGCTGGGCGTCTCCCCGGCCGACCTGGCCAATCTGGCGTCAACCGATCCCGCGATGCGCGCCAGCGCGTTCGCCGCGATCTTCACCACCTTGTCGAGCGAACCGGATGCCCCGTTCGAAGCCCCTATTCCCGGTGCTTCCGGCTACGCCAGCGTGTATTTCTCATCCAATCTCGGGGGCCCAATCGTGTTGCTCGCCGGATTCGATGTCAGTGAGTCTCACCTGGTTCCCGTCAGCGCTGAAGCCATCGACTTCGGCGCCCCGGACGTTACCGCCCAGGACGTGGAGGACCGGGCAACCCTGAAGGCCTTCGTCACGCAGGCGGGGGAATATGTCCTGGCGCTGCAGGAGAGTGGCGATCTGGCCGCGGCCTCGAAGGCCAGGATCGCCCTACGCGATCCGAATGGGCCGTGGAGGCACGGTTCCGTGTATCTCTACATCCTGGATACGGTCACCAACGTCATCACCTTTCACGCCGCGTTTCCGGACCGATACGAGAGTCGGCCTCTGGTGCCGACCGTGCGGGACGCCGTGACCGGAGAGCTCGTTCTGCCGCAGGTCATCGCGGCGGCGAGAAGCAGCCCGGAAGGCGGATTCGTCGAGTACTACTGGGATGACCCAACCGACGACACCGACCGCGCCGATGTTCCCAAGGTGGGCTACGCGAGAGAGTTCACCAGCCAAATCGTACGGACGGACGGCCGCGTCATTCCGGTCGGACTCATCATCGGCTCGGGCTTCTACGGGACCGCGCCCGAGGCGGTTGCTGGGGACCCCGACACGGTCGTCGAGTCCATCCTTCCGCACATCATGCGGGCCATGACGGCGAGCACGGTCGATGCGGTTTCGGGCCGCATCGGGCAAGCCGCCGCTGGCGCGTCGCCGTCCGGGGAGTTGAGCCTGGGCGGCGCCTCGACGCTCACGGATGTGCTGATCGCCAACGGACAGGCGCAGGAGGACGGCACGTTCGATGCCGCGCGGCTACTCGCGGGCTCGTCCTTCATGCTGCCGCTCAGCATGGCGGGAACCGGGGATAGCGGCCCATTCGGGAGCCTGACGCTGTGGGGCAGCGGGGACTACCGCAACCTCTCGGGCGGCAGTCCGCAGAGCGTCAGCTACGACGGCGACGTACTGACCGCCAACCTGGGGGTCGACACCTGGCTGAGCGCGGACCTGCTGGCGGGCGTGTCGGTGGGCCGGTCGCGCGGGACAGTCGACTACACGGCCTCCGGCGCATCGACGGGCGAACTCACGACCACCGTGACGAGCATCAATCCCTATGTGGGCTGGCAGGCGCCGGCTGGCATAAGCGTGTGGGCCACGGTGGGCCATGGCGCGGGCGAGATCGAGATCGATCGAGAATGCGGCGGGCACGCAGGCGAGCGACCTGACGCAGCGGATGGCGGCGGCGGGCCTGAGCGGAACGCTGATGACCAGCGATGATCTGATCGCGGGCGGCACGACCCGGCTGCAGGCCAAGGGCGACGCCGCCTTCACGGAGGCCGAGATCGACGACGCGGGGTCAATCGAGGCCGCGACACTGGAGGCCGGCCGGCAGCGGTTGATGATCGAAGGAAGCCACACCCGGCAACTGGCGTCGGGTGCGACGTTCACGCCGTCGGTCGAGATCGGCGTGCGGAACGACGTCGGCGACGGCGAGACCGGGAACGGTGTGGAGGTTGGGGGCGGTCTGCGCTACGCCAACGATGCTGCGGGTCTGACCGTCGCGTGGCAGGCCCGAACGTTGCTCAGCCACAGCGGTGACCACGAGGAGTGGGGCGTGAGCGGGCTGGTGCGGCTCGCTCCGGGGGCCTCGGGCCGCGGGCTCGCGCTCAGCGTGCGGCCGGCTTGGGGCCAGACCGCCAGCGGCGTGCAGCGGCTGTGGGCGACCGGTGTCACTCCGGGAGCGGCATCGGCCAGCCAAGGGGACGGGCGGCTGGATGCGCGCGTGAGCTACGGGATGGCGCTGCTCGACGGCCACTTCACGGGGACGCCGGAGTTGGGGCTCGGGTTCTCGGAGGCCGGCCGCGACTGGCGGCTGGGGTGGAGGCTCGGGCTTGCGGCGACGAAGCGGGTCGCGTTCAACCTCAGGCTTGAGGGGACGCGATGGGAGCCCGCGAACGGCAACGAGGCACCGGAGCACCGGGTCGGGCTCACCGCGAACATGCACTGGTAGGGAGCGTGTCCGGGAGCTGCTTCCTCGACACGTCCGTTGCGAAGCGGCCGGCCAGGACGGCAGGAGCGTCACCGCCCTGTCGGCGTACCGCTCCGGTTCACGCCCGACGTCGCTTGGGGTGAGACCGACGCGATGCCGACAGACGACCTCGGCGCCATCATCGAATGAACAGGTGCCGCGTACAGGCGGCCGACGCCAGGCCGGCGCTCGCGTGCCGGAGAACGTCTGGCCCGACAGGACTATGGCAGTCATCCGCTACTTCGCCTGTTGACGTCCGTAGTCATATATGACAACATCCGCCATGAGTCATGATACGAGGCCGGTCGGTTGGGCCAAGGCCGCGCAAAGGACATTCAAGTCCTTTCCCGCAACCGTGCAGGATCGCGTCGGAACGGCGCTCACGATCGCGGCCGAGGGCGGCAAGGCGGACATCGCAAAGCCGCTGAAAGGCCTGGGCTCGGGCGTCATGCAGATCGCTACCGCACGGACGCTTGGAGGGTGGTCTATGTGACCGAACTGGCAGGTCGGCTATGGGTGATCCACGCGTTCCGGAAGAAGTCCAAGACGGGGATCGGGACGCCGAAGGCCGAGATCGAGCTGGTCCGGGGCCGGCTCGCCCGCCTGAAAAGGGAGTTGATGCAATGAACGAGAGCGATTTCGAACTGATAAAAGGCAGCGGCAACGTGTTCCGTGATCTGGGCGACCCCGACGCGGACTTGAAGCAAGCCAAGGCGGTGCTTGCTGCCCGCATCATTGCCGTGCTTGATGAGCGCGGGCTGTCGGTTCGTCGGGCCGGCGCGCTGACCCGCTTCGCGCCGGCGGACTTCTCGCGCATCCGCAACGCCGATCTTGGGCGGTTCACGCTAGACCGGCTGATGAAGATGCTGGCGGCGCTCGACGGCGGCCTGCGGGTCACGCTCCACGTCGATGCAAGACATGCGAGCGAATCGGCGGTGGCGAGTTCGGTCTAAAGTTCCTGTCAGTTCAGCTGGTGCCGGGTATCGCTGCCAAAGGGGAAACCGAACGCGAAATTCCTCAAGCACCTCCTCAAACCTGCCGAACCCCTCTCGCTTCATCTGGGCGGCGAATCCGATGCCTCGCTCGGCGCCAACAACAGCTGACCAGATGGCGACCCCGGCAGGATTCGAACCTGCGACCTACGGATTAGGAATCCGTTGCTCTATCCGACTGAGCTACGGGGCCGTTCCTTGGCAGCATAGCCGGGGCAGGCCGCGATCTGCCTGCGGCCGGCACTGATGCTGCCCGGCCGGGTCAGACGGAATCCTCGGCCGCACACTGTCCCACGGCGGGGCCGTTCCGGATCAGCACCACCATGAACTTGGTCTTGGACACCGGCCACGTCTCCAGCGCAACGTCTCGTTCCCAGTAGGCGGTTCCGACCTCCGGACGTCCATGACTCGGCGGTCCGAACTCGTCTTCCAGGATCGCGAGAAGCCGGCGAAAGCGCCGCAGCACGTCGCCGCGGTGGTACCTAGTGGTCGCCGTGCGGATCTGCTGGAGGCCATGCCCCTCGCAGTACACGGCCGTGAACGAGCGTGCATCGGAGAGCGGGGCGGTGTCGAGATCAAGGAGGATTCTGATCTCGGCCCCCTGCCGCTCTCCAACCGCAGCCACGGCAGCCGGATCCGGTGCGTCTCCCCAGCTATGTCCGGCCGGAAGACCGAACGGTCCTTCCGCTTCCGCGGGTGCCGCAATCGCGGCAACCAGCACCGCAAACACAAGAAAATGCATGGTTGGAGCCGCCTGTATTTCGACTTCGGGCGATTATACTGCCGCCTCGCCCTATGACTCGCAGACTGTATTCCCGCCGTTCGAGGGGGAGAGGATTTTCAATGGCCAGTCCGGTAACTTGGGAGCGGCGGGGACGCGTCAGCGTGATCACCGTCAACAATCCCCCCGTCAACGCGCTCGCGCAGCCCGTGCGCGAAGGCATGCTTCGCTGCTTTAACGAATCGATGGCCGATCCCGCAGTCGAGGCCATCGTTCTCACGGGCGGCGGCCGCACGTTCATGGCGGGTGCCGACATCAACGAGTTCGGCAAGCCCATGCGGGAACCCGGCCTCGGGAAGGTCATTGACGGCTACGAGTCATCTGAAAAACCCACGATCGCTGCGGTGCACGGGACGCCGCTCGGCGGCGGCCTCGAGGTCGCCATGGGATGTCAGGCTCGCGTCGCGCATCCCAAGACGCGCCTCGGGCTGCCGGAAGTGAAGCTCGGCCTGCTGCCCGGGGCGGGCGGTACGCAGCGGCTCCCGCGCTTGGTCGGCGTCGAGCGGGCGCTGGAGATGATCACGTCGGGAGACCCCATTCCAGCACCGCTGGCACTGGAGCTCGGCCTCGTCGACGAGATCGCCGAGGGCGATCACGTGGCGGCGGCAGTCGCGTATGCGGAACGGGTGCTCGACGGCCAGGCGACGGCAGGCGCGACGCGCGCGCGTGACGAAAAAGTGCAGGGCGTCGACGAGGCGATCTTCGACAAGGCCAAGGAGAAGCTGGCCCGGGTTGCCCGCGGGCGAGAGGGGCCGCTTCGCTGTGTCGAGGCCGTGCGGGGATCGGTCACCCTGCCGTTCGACGAGGGCATCACCAACGAACGGCGCCTGTTCGTGGAGTGCCACGATTCCGAGGAGTCCCCGGCGCTCATCCACGCGTTTTTCTCCGAGCGCGCCGCCAACAAGATCGATGACGTCCCCAAGACGACCTCCACCCGGCCCATCAAGAGTGCCGCGGTGATTGGCGCGGGCACCATGGGCGGCGGGATTGCCATGAACTTCGCGAACGTCGGAATCCCGGTTCGCATCATGGATACGGATCGGGCATCGCTCGAGCGCGGGCTCGGCGTCGTGCGCGGCAACTACCAGCGTGCCGTGGACCGGGGCCGGATGCCGCAGGCGGCGCTCGATGCGCGCATGGAATTGATTCAGGGCGTCAGCGACATGGATGCGCTCGCCGAAGCCGACATCGTGATCGAGGCGGTGTTCGAGGACATGCCGGTCAAGCAGAAGGTCTTCACGGCGCTTGACACGGTGATGCGGGAAGGGGCCATTCTCGCGACCAACACCTCGACGCTCGACATCGATGCCATTGCCGCCACCACCCGGCGGCCCGAGGAGGTGATCGGGACCCACTTCTTCAGCCCGGCCAACGTCATGCGGCTCCTGGAGATCGTCCGGGGTTCCAAGACGTCGGCCGAGGTCATCGCGAGCGCCATGGCCCTGGCACGCACCATCCGGAAGGTGGGTGTGCTGGTTGGCAACTGCGACGGGTTCGTGGGCAACCGGATGTTTCACGAGTACATCCGGCAGGCCCAGTTCCTGGTCGAACGCGGCGCCCTCCCCGAGCAGGTCGACCGGGCGGCCTACGCTTTCGGCTGGGCGATGGGGCCGCTGGCCGTCAGCGACCTCGCCGGGAACGACGTCGGCTGGTACATCCGTAAACGCCACCTTGCAGAGGGCTTGTACAAAGGCGGCGGCTACACCGGCGCCGTCGCCGATGCCCTGTGTGAGCAGGGAAGGTACGGCCAGAAAGCCGGCAAGGGATGGTACCTGTACGAGGAGGGCAGCCGCAGAGGAAGCCCGGACCCCGAGGTCGAGGAGATCATCCTACGGGTAAGCCGCGAGCAGAAGGTGAACCGCCGGACGTTCGATGACGAGGAAGTTCTGGCCCGACTGCACGGCGCATTGGTCAATGAGGGGTCGCGGATCCTCGAAGAGGGGTTCGCGCAGCGTGCCTCCGACATCGACGTGATCTACGTGAACGGCTACGGCTACCCTGCCTGGCGCGGCGGTCCGATGTACCACGCGGAACGCCAGGGACTGGGCTCGATCGCCAGCTCGATCGCTGAGTTCCGCAAGGACGAACCGGCACTCTGGCCGGAATCGCCGCTGCTCGAGCGCCTCGCGCGCGAGGGCGGATCATTCAAGGACGCGAACTAGGCGGACCGCTTCCGCCCTCGAAGGAGAATCTTTTCATGCCTGAAGCTGTTATCGCCTCGACGGCGCGCACCCCGATCGGCAAGGCCTACCGGGGCGCCTTCAACAACACGCACGGGGCCGAGCTCGGCGGGCACGCCATCCGTCACTCGGTGGAACGGGCGGGTGTGGAGCCCGGTGAGGTCGAGGATGTCCTCATGGGCTGCGCCATGCCCGAAGGAGCGACCGGCGGCAATATCGCGCGACAGTGCGCGATCCGCGGCGGTCTTCCGGTGGAGGTGGCGGGAGCCACGGTGAACCGGTTCTGCTCGTCCGGGATGCAGGCCATCGCGATGGCGGCGCAGCGGGTGCTGGTCGACCGCGTCCCCGTCATGGTGGCGGGCGGGCTCGAATCGATCAGCCTGGTGCAGAACGAGCACGCCAACGACTTTCGGGCGCAGGACACCTGGATCAACGAGCACAAGCCCGAACTGTATTTCAGCATGATCCAGACGGCGGAGGTCGTGGCCGACCGCTACGGGGTCAGCCGCGAGACCCAGGACGAGTACGCGCTGTCGTCGCAGATGCGCACCGCCGCCGCGCAGCAGGCGGGCCGCCTTGACGATGAGATCGTCCCGCTTCCCTCGGTCAAGCTGGTCCAGGACAGGGAGACCGGGGAGATCTCGGAAGTCGCGGTGACCCTCGAACGCGATGAAGGCAATCGCCCGTCCACCACGGCCGAGGGTCTGGCCGGGCTCGACCCGGTGATGGGACCGGACAAGTGCATCACCGCCGGAAACGCCAGCCAGCTGTCCGACGGCGCGTCGGCGTGTGTGGTCATGGACTCTGCAGAAGCGGAGAAACGGGGTGTCGAGCCGCTCGGCATTTTCCGGGGACTTGCCGTGTCTGGCCTCGAGCCGGACGAGATGGGCATTGGGCCGGTACGGGCGGTTCCCCGCCTGCTTCAGCGGCACGGTCTCAGCATTGACGACATCGACCTCTGGGAGCTCAACGAGGCCTTTGCCGTACAGGCGCTGTACTGCCGCGAGGAACTCGGGATTGATCCCGAGAAGTACAACGTGGACGGCGGCGCGATCTCGATCGGGCACCCCTACGGCATGTCCGGGTCAAGGCTGGTCGGGCACGCCTTGATCGAGGGCCGTCGCCGCGGCGCGAAGCACGTGGTGTGCACCATGTGCATCGGCGGCGGCATGGGAGCCGCAGGACTGTTCGAGGTCTGCTGACGTCCGGCTTGCGCCGGTGGGCGGTCTTCCGCGCACCGGCGCTGCGCCTCGGGACGTGGTGCGAACGGCACGGGGGTAACCGGCCACAGGAAAGGTCAAGCCTACGTGCAGCGACGGGCGCGCCGGCGCGCGCGGCAACGAAAAAGGGGGCGACGCTGGTGGACGCTCAGCCGCGTCCCGCCATCGTGACCCCGCCGTCCATTGCGATGTGCTGACCGGTGATGAACGCACCGGCCGGCGCCGCCAGCATCACCGCCACGCCGGCCACCTCGTCGGGTACGCCGATGCGACCCAGCGGCGCCGTCGCTTCCACGTCCTGCAGGATGTCCGGATTCTCCCAGAGCGCGCGGGCAAAGTCGGTCTTGATGATGCCCGGACACAGCGCATTGACCCGGATGTTGTTCGGGCCGCCTTCCATGGCGAGGCTGCGGATCAGGCCAAGGTCCGCTGACTTGGAGATCGCGTAGGCGCCGAGGTTGTTCACCCCCTGCAGACCGGCGATCGACGAGATCACGATCACCGAGCCGCCGCCCGACTCGGCCATTCCCGGCATCGCGGCCTGGGCCAGCCAGAGGTTGGAACGCACGTTGTTCCCCATGATCTTTTCGTAGGCTGCGTCCGGGATATCCAGCAGCGGTCCGTAGTAGGGGTTCGAGGCGGCGTTGCAGACCAGGATGTCGAGGCCGCCGTAGGTGTCGTGGGCGGACTGAATCAGTGCCTGGCACTGGCTGCGGTCCGAGATGTTGCAGACCTGGACGTGCGCCGTTCCGCCCGCCTCCCGGATGGCGGCCGCGACCGGTTCGCAGGCTTCGGGCTTGCGTGACGACACCACCACGGATGCGCCCGCTTCAGCGAGGCGCTCGGCGATGGCCCGGCCGATGCCGCGGCTGGAACCCGTGACGACGGCGACCTTGCCGTCAAGATTGAAGAGAGAACTGGTCATGAGCCGGAAAACCTCGCTGGACGTTTTTCCTGGAAGGATCGGACGCCTTCGGCGGCATCACTGGATTGGAGAAGCGTGTGCTGTTGGGGCCGGAGATCCGCGATCGCCTGATCCCAACCTTCATGCAGGGCCTTGCGGGCATTGGCGCGCGTCGCCTCGACTGCAAGCGGTGCCGCATCCGCAATCTCTTCCGCGATCGCCCGCGCCCGCGCGTAGGCCTGGCCCGGTGGCGTGACTTCCTGCACCAGGCCGCATCGAAGCGCGGTCTCGGCGTCAAACTCGCAGCCCGTCAGCAGGAAGAGCATCGCGTTGCCCCAGCCCGCTCGCTGGACCATGCGGAGCGTGGCGCCGCCCGTGGCCATGATGCCCCGCTTGACCTCGAGTTGCGAGAAGCGGCAATCGGCCGCGGCGACACCGATGTCGCCGGCAAGCATGAGCTCCAGTCCGATCGTGAACGTGAAGCCCTCCATCGCCGTGACCACCGGCTTGGTACGGTGGGGATCGAGAAAATCGAACGGGTCGACGCACCCTTCGGGCGAGAAGGCACGCGGCTCGCGGATCACTTTCTGCATGCGCGGCAGATCGAGCCCCGCGGTCAGGTGCGGCCCGTGCGAAAACAGTAGCGCGCAGCGTGCCTCGGAGTCGTTCTCGAACTCCGTGTAGGCGTGCGCGAGCTCCCGGCACATCTCCGGCGTGAAGCCGTTGAGCTTGGTGGGTCGGTCGATTCCGATCAGGAAGACCCGACCGTCCCGCGCCCGCGTGATGCGTCCCGTTTCCGGGTCAGCCGGCGGCAACGGTGCAGCCGGCTTGACGTGGTCGGGCGCATCGTCCCTGGCGGAGGCAGTAGCCTTCATTCCTGGTGCTCCTCGTGAGTGGCGTCGTGGTGCTGGTGGGCGCCGCCCCGTTCCTCCGGCGTGGCGCGACCCGCGGGCGGCAGGACCGGCGCCTGCACGTCGATGGTCAGTCCGTCGGCAAACCGCAGCGACATCGGGACGACCGAATCAAGTGTGAGGGCGTCGCGGAGCCCGATCAGCATGACATGCCGTCCACCCGGCCTGAGTTCCTCCGTGCCGCCCGGCGGCACGGGGATGCCGGTGGCGAGCGGGCGCATCCGCATCACCCCGTCGGCATCGGCGGTGACCTCGTGGAGTTCCGTGGCCTCGGCCACCGGTGACGTGACGCCGGCGAGCCGGATGGCGGCTTCCGAGCGATTCTCGAGGACGAAGTAGGCCGCCGTGGTGCGGGCCCCGGCAACAGGCAAGCGGACCCGGAAGTCCCGAAGGTAGATCCCGAACGATTGCGCCTCGTACACGGTGGGATGGGACAGCCCGTCCGGCGCGGCGTTCTGCGCCCGGGCCGCCCCGGCCGCGGCAACGATGGCCAGTCCCACCGGCAGCAGCCGTCGCCACGAAGGCCTGGTCATGACCGATCGGGGTCCGGCGTGCGCCCCGCAGCTTGCTGTACGGCGGCCCAATGCGGATCGCTTCCGGGGCGACCCTCGACCTGCGTGCCGGCGCCGGCGCGCCGGCGGGGAAGCACGCGGACCGGGGCGATCACGATTCCAGCGCCGCTCGCACGGCCTGCGTGATCTCGGACGCGGCGGAGACCGGCGAGAAGTGCTGGCGATACGTGCCGTCGGCGCCCATCAGGTAGACGAACGCCGAATGGTCAATCGTGTAACCCAGCGCGGAGTCCTCCAGCGGGACCCGTGCCGCGTAGACGCGGTACGCGCGGGTCGCGGCGTCGATCTGTGCCTGCGTGCCGCCGAGCCCGGTGATGTCCGGATGAAAGGCTTCCGCGTAGTCCTGGGCCGTGTCCGGCGTGTCGCGTTCGGGATCGAGGGTCACGAACAGCGCGTCGATCCGCTCGTCCTCCGCCAGCGCCTCGAGCGCCGTCCCGACCGTGGCCAGCGTCGTCGGACACACGTCGGGGCACGAGGCGAAGCCGAAGAAGATCAGGAACGGACGGCCGAGAAAGTCCTGGTCGGTCACCGTGCTCCCGTCGGCGGCGGTCAGCGCGAACGGCCCGCCGATGGCGGCCGTTCCCGATGTCGCCGTCCCATCTGGCGCCCGTTGGTCGCCGTAGGCCAGCAGCAGGGCGGCGGCGGCACCGAGCACGCCCAGGGCCACGATCAGGCCGGCCACGGCAGCGCGGCGTGACATGGCGCGGCCCCGGCGGGCGTCAGGCGACCTGGCCATGGTCCGTCCCGAGCCGGCCGGTCCAGCGCACCTGCCAGACCTCCCGGTCGTTCGCCTCGATTCGGGCGTCGATCCGGGTCACCGAGAGGTTGCGGATGGTCAGGGCGAGCGCCCGCTCGAGGCTCCAGCCTTCGCCGTGCATGCAGGCGGCCCGGATCGGGCCGCCGTGGGATACCACCACCAGGGACTGCCCGCGGTAGCGGGCGAGCAGGCCGCGCACCGCCTGCATCACGCGCACTTCCAGCGCCCGGAAGCTCTCGCCGCCCGGCGGCGTGAACTCGGGATCCACGATCCAGTGGTGGTGAGCGGCACCGGCGGCCGCTGCCGCGCGGGCGACGGCATCGGTGGGCTGGCCCTGCCAGTCGCCGAAACTCTGTTCCCCGAGGGCGGCATCCTCAAGCCGCTCGACGGCCTGAAAGCCCGCGTCCGCCAGCGCGGAGGCGGTCCGCTTGGCCCGGCGCAGCGCGCTGGTGACGAGGACGCCGCGAGCCGGCAGCAGGCCGGCGAGGGCCTGGAACGCGGCGGTGTCGGAGGTGTCGCAGTCGACGTCGAGCGCCCCGTACCGGCGGCCGTCGAAACCGGTTACGGGAGCGTGGCGCACCCACCAGAAGGTCGTGGTTTCGGTCATTCACCCGTGCTCATGAGAAGGCCCCGGCGGCGGGCCACAGCATAGGACCCGAGGAAGGCGGCAAGTCCGGCCAGAGCGTACGGGATGTTGAGCAGGAATGCCTGCGCGAGGAGGCCGGTGTCCAGCCGGCCGTCCTGGACGACGGTCCGCATGCCTTCGAAGACGTGGGTCGCCGGCAGGGCCCGCGCGATCGGCTCCAGCCAGTCGGGCAGGATGCTGACGGGATAGAAGACCCCGCACAGCGGCTGCAGCACGAACAGTGCGCCCCAGGCGAGCGCTTCCGCCGCCAGGCCGTAGCGGAGCAGGATGGCGCAGACCACCAAGCCCACGCCCCATCCCATGACGACCAGGTTGAGGAAGAACAGGGCCAGACCGACACCGAGCTCGAGGGCATTGAAGCCGAAGAACAGCGTGGCCAGGAAGCCGGCGCCGCCGACCCCGATGAGGGTCCGGACCAGGCTGGTGGCGATCAGGGCTCCGACGAACTCGAGGGGACGCAGCGGGCTGACCGCGAGGTGGCCGAGATTGCGCGCCCACATCTCCTCCACGAAGCCCAGCGTCAGGCCCAACTGGCTGCGGAACAGCACGTCCCATAGCAGGACCGCCGCGACCAGGTAGCTGGCGGCGAACACCGCCGGATGCGTCGTGGAGTTCAGGTACTCCTGCATGAACCCCCAGATCAGCATGTTGAACGTCGGCCAGTAGACGAGCTCGAGAATGCGGATCGGCGAGACCAGGTAGAGGTAGGTGTACCGGGTCATCATGGCGCCGATGCGTCCGAGCGAGGCCTTCACGCGTCAACTCCCGGGCGGGCCGCTGGTCGCCGGCCGCGTCAGCGACCTCCAGGAAGACCTGCTCGAGGGTCTGTTTGCCGTGTCGGCGAATCAACTCGCGCGGCGCCCCCTGCTCCAGCAGGCGACCCTGCTGCAGGAACGCGACGCTGTCGCACATCGCCTCCACTTCCGGCATGTTGTGCGAGGCGAGGACGATCGTGGCCCCGGTGCTGTCACGGTAGCGGCCGAGAAACGACCGGAGCCAGGTTGCCGATTCGGGCGAGAGCGACGCGGTCGGCTCGTCGAGGAACAGCACCTCCGGATGGTTCAGCAGGACCTTGCCGATCCCGACCCGCGTCTTCTGGCCGGCGCTCATCTGGCCGACGGGGCGATCGAGCAGATCCTCGATCCGGAGCTCCCGCGCGATGCGTTCGATGCGGCGGCGGACGTCGGCAACGCCGTAGAGGCGGCCGTACACGGTCAGGTTCTGCCTGGCCGTCAGCCGGTGCGGCAGGCTGACGTAGGGCGACGAGAAATTGGCGCGCTGGAGCGCCCGGAAGCGGTCGTGCTCCATGTCGTGACCCAGCACCCGCGCTTCGCCGCGGTCCGGACGCAGCAGGCCGAGGAGCATGAGGATCGTCGTGGTCTTGCCGGCGCCGTTGGCGCCGAGCAGGCCGAAGGTGGTGCCGCGCGGAACGGCGAACGAGATCCGGTCAACGACCGTGCGCCCGTCGAACTCCTTGCTGAGGTCCCGGGCTTCGACCGCCGCTGGCGCGGATGTCACGCTCCACCGGAGCGCCGGCGCATGACACGGCGGACGACCACGGCCAGCAGCGACATGGCGCCGAGGCCGCCGAGCCCGAGTAGGATTTCCGTCGACACCAGATTTTCCAGCGACGGCTCCGCCGTCCCTTCCAGGGCCTTGCCAAGTCCGGCCCCGATGAATGTGTACACCAGGTGCCGGGAAAGATGCCGACAAACGTGGTCCAGGCGTAGAGCGGCAGGCGCACGCCGAGAAACGCGGGCGCGAGATTGACGACGAAGAACGGGAAGATCGGGGTCAGCCGGAGAAACAGGAGGTAGAACAGGGCATCTTCCCGAAACCCCTTCTCCATCGCCGCCAGTGCTCCACCCGACTTCTCGAGCCGCGCCTTCAGGGCGCCGCCCAGCGCCGTGCTGGCGGCCAGGAAGATCCCCACCGCACCGATCGTGGCGCCGGTCACGGTCAGGAGGGCACCGATCCACGGCCCGAACAGGAAGCCGCCCGTAAGCGTCAGCACCGTGCCGGTCGGCAGCGAGGCGGCGGTAGCCGCCGCGTACAGGACGATGAACGTCGCCGCCGCGAGCCCGAGGCTCGCCGCAACGTGTGCCTCGAGCCACTCGCGGTTCTCGCGCAGTGCGCTCAGCGTCACGTACTCATGGGCGCCGGAGGCGAAGGCCGCGGCGATGAGCGCGACGATGGCCGCGAGCGGAAGCCAGCGCCTGATGCCCGCCCGGCGAACGGTTGGACGGCCGGTCACGGCGAGGTGCCGGCCAGGTCGTTCAGCGCCCAGTCGTACCGGTGATCGCTGATGCGCCCGGCGGACTGCAGGATGGCCTGCCGGTCCGGGCTGGCGTACCGGGCGAGGTGACGGAGAACGCCCTCGTCGTTGCCGCCGAAGTCGGCGATGAACCAGTCGTAGATGCTGGACACGACGAGGTCGCCGTCGTCGACGGTGAACCCCCTGTCATGGTTGACGTAGGCCGTGGCGGCGGCCTCGAGGTCGGTGTCGATCGTCGCTGCGCGCCAGGCTCGGCCCTGGAGATTCGGGCAGCCGATCGAAGCGCAGTTGACGGCATAGTGGATGCGGGGGTCCCCCCACAGCGGCCGCAGGATCCGGTGTTCGATGTCGTCCAGCGTCAGGGCTTCGTCCTCGACCAGGATCAGCTCGGCACCCCAGGGCCCGCTGGCAAACAGGCCCGGGGAAATGTCGACGTCCTGGATGCTGTCGACCGGGTAATGATCGCGCATGACCTGCAGCGTGAGGGCGTTGTAGAGATTGATCCAGTATGCCTGCTGCTCGGCGCGGTCCAGCTCGGAAACCGGGGTGCCGGCGAGCTGGGCGATGTAGCCGTCCAGCCGGCTGCGCAGGGCGTCCCCGGTCAATGCCGGGTAGTCCACGCGGGCCACGCCGTCGTCATCCAGGCGCACGACCTCGGCCAGGATCGCGTCCCACGGGTCGTGGTTCACGACCTGTTCAGACCCGGCCACGTGCGCTTCCCAGCGGGGCCAGGCATCGGCCTTGGGCGCCGCCAGGGCGGACCCGGCTGACACCAGCAGTGCGCTCAGCACCAGCAGCGCCGTCGCGGCGGCACGGAGAACGGAAGGAACCGGCATGCGGGGGCAGCGTGTGGGTACAGGGCGATGAACGGAAGGAGACACGCAGGCTATCCGACGGGACGGGTTCGATCGAGCACGCTCGTTCCCGGCCGGCGCCGGGAAGGGCAATTGTGGAACGAGCCTGGCGGGCAAGCGATCTCGTCTAGGTTAACCTTCGCGCGTGCACCCATGCTGCCTGAACTAACCGTGTGCGTCGTTTCTTGGCATTGACATGGTGGCACGCCCATTCAAGGTCAAGGACGCTGCCCGATGCAGCGAGTTCGCAATGAATCAGTTCAAGCGGGTGCTGGTGAGCAACCGCGGCGAGATCGCCATTCGCATCGCCAAGGCAGCGTCGACGCTGGGCATCGAGACCGTCGGGGTCTACGCACCGGCTGACGCGCTGTCGCTGCACACCCGCATGGTGTCGGAGGCCAGGGAGATCCGGAGCGACGCGGCCGATCCGGTGGGCGCGTATCTGGATGCCGGTGCGATCGTGCAGATCGCCCGCGAAACCGGTTGCGACTGCGTCCACCCGGGCTACGGGTTTCTGGCGGAAAACGAGCCGTTCGCCCAGGCCTGTGCCGACGAAGGCCTGGCTTTCGTCGGGCCGCCCCCGGCCGCATTGGCGTTGTTCGGAGACAAGATCCGCGCGCGGGCCCTCGCCGATTCGCTTGGCATCCCCGTCGTGCCGGGAGCCAGCACCGAGGCCGCCTCGGCGGACGACGCGCGCTTGCTGGCGGCCGACCTGGGCTATCCGGTGGTGCTGAAGGCCGCCCTGGGCGGGGGCGGGCGCGGCATGCGCGCCGTGCAGGCGCCGGAGCACATGGCCGAGGCGTTCGCGCGCTGCCGGAGCGAAGCCGCCGCCGCCTTCGGGGACGGCACGCTGTTCCTTGAGAAGCTCGTCGAGCGGCCACGGCACATCGAGGTCCAGATCCTCGCCGATTCCCATGGCGCCGTGGTCCACCTGCACGAGCGGGACTGTTCGGTCCAGTTGCGCAACCAGAAGGTCGTGGAATGCGCCCCGGCTCCGGGGCTGGACGAGGCGGTGCGGGAACGGCTGTTCGCCGACGCGGTCACGCTCGCCCGGGCGGCGGAATTCGTGAATGCGGGCACGGTCGAGTTCCTCGTATCTCCCGAGACCGGCCGCCACTACTTCATCGAGTGCAATCCGCGCCTCCAGGTGGAGCACACGGTCACGGAGCAGATCACCGGCGTGGACCTGGTGGAGGCCCAGTTCGAGATCGCCGGCGGTGCCGCCCTGGCGTCGCTGGGCCTCGATGGCCAGGCCGCCGTCGGGCCGCCGCGCGGCTACGCGGTGCAGGCTCGCGTCGTGGCCAGGGGGACTGGCGCCATCAACGCCTACAAGGAACCGGCTGGGCCGGGTGTCCGGGTCGACGCGTGCGGCTACCTGGGCTACGCGCCGCCCCCGCAGTTCGACCCGCTGCTGGCCAAGGTCATCGGCGCAGCCGGCCGCCGGTCGCCGGGGAGCGACCCGGCTGCATCGTTCCGGTCGGCCGTCGACCGGACTCGCCGGGCGCTCGACGAGTTCCATGTCGGCGGCGTGGCCACCAACTTGGCGCAGCTGCAGGCGATTCTTGCCCACCCGGCCGTGCGCGCCGGCGATGCCCGGACGACGCTGCTGGAGGAAACGCCGGCACTGCTGGCCCCGACGTCGGCTGCCCATGGCGGGCTTCTGGACCTGCTGCGGCAGCAGGCGACCCTGGCCGGCCTGTCGATGGCCGACGGTCGAGCCTCGGGGCCGGGGCCGATACCTGCGCCGTCGCCCTTGGGCATCGAGCCCGGCCAGCAGGCCGTCATGTGCTCGATGGCCGGTTCGGTCACCGAGCTTCGGGCCCAGGAGGGTGCCCAGGTGGCAGCCGGCGAGGCCCTCCTGATCGTCAGCGCGATGAAGATGGAATCACAGGTCAGCGCGCCGTGCGCGGGGATCGTGGTCGCGGTACAGCCGCTGCAGCCGGGTGACAGCGTGGATGCCGGGGAGGTCGTCGCCGTCATCAGGCCGTCCGGCGAGGTCGCTCCGGCGCCAGCCGCCGCCGCCGATACCTGGGGGCCGCAGCTGCACGAGGTGGATGCCATGCGGAACCTGGCGCTGCGCCGGCTGGCCCCGGGATCGGAGGATCCGGGGGTCGTGCGGCAGCGGGCGCGGGGCAAGCTCACCTGCCGCGAGCGGATCGATCTGCTCCTGGACGACGGCACGTTCCGGGAAATCGGCAGCGTGGCCGGCTTCGCGTCGTACGGCGACGACGGCGCCGTCGCGGCCTTCACGCCCGCCAGCCACGTGGGCGGATGGGGAAAGATCGAGGGCCGCTCGGCCGTGGTGTGTGCCGACGACTTCACCTCGCGCGGCGGTCATGCCGACGGTGCCATCGCTGCCAAGAGCCATCACCTCGACAAGCTGGCCCTCGAGATGCGGGTGCCGTCGATCCGCCTGCTGGACGGATCTTCCGGCGGCGGCAGCGTCGCCGCCATGGTGCCGGCGCAGCAGCGGCACGGCGAACGCAGCGCGAAGGAGAGCAGCGGCGCCATCCAGGCCGGCCAGCCGCGGGTGGCCGGCGAGGGCGGCTCCTACCTGCCTGCCCACCTCGGGAGCTCGATGTACGCGGCGCAGCTGGCGACGGTGCCGGTGGTCAACGTGCTGCTGGGCAGCGTGGTGGGAATCGGTGCGGCGAAGGCCGTGCTTGGCCACTTCTCCGTGATGGCACGTGACACCGCCCAATTGTTTGTCGCCGGGCCACCGGTCGTGCGGCACGCCATGGGCTACGACATCACCAAGGAGGATCTGGGCGGCTGGCACATCCATTGCCGCAACGGTTCCGTCGACAACCTGGCGGAGACCGAGGAGGAAGCGGCGGCGCTGACGCGACGGTTTCTCTCCTACCTGCCGCCCAGCGTGTACGAAGCGCCGCCGGTCCAGCCCCCCGACCCCGGCGACCCGCCCGACCGCCGCGAGGAGGAACTCTTCACGATCGTGCCCCGCAAGCGCACGGCGACGTTTGATCTGCGGCGTGCGATCGGATTGCTGGCCGACCGGGGTTCGTTCTTCGAGATCGGTCCGCTGTGGGGGACCGACCAGGTCACCGGCTTCGTGCGCTTCAACGGCTATCCGATGGGCGTCATCGGCTCGGACAGCCAGCATGCCAACGGCGGGGCGCTCACGGCCGACGGATGCAGCAAGCTGAGGCGCCATCTGGACCTCTGTGATCTCTTCCACCTGCCGGTCCTGAACCTGGTCGACAATCCCGGGTTTGCGGTCGGTCTCGAGCACGAGATCAAGGGGGCCATCCGCCGCGGCGGCGAGTGGATGGTGGCGTTCGCGCAGGTCTCGGTGCCGGTGTTCACGGTGATCATGCGGCGCAGCTTCGGGGTGGCCGGGAACAACTATGCGACGCCGAACGTCCGTCCGTCCGTGCGTGTGACCTGGCCCGCGGCGGATGTCGGCGGCATTCCCCCGGAGGGCGGGATCGAAGCGGCCTACAAGCGCCAGCTGGCGGAAGCCGCGGATCCCGCTGCGTTCCGCGACGAGCTGATGGCCCGGATCGAGAGCGTGCGCGGTCCGGTGGGGCCGCTGTCGAAATTCCAGATCGAGGAGATGATCGATCCGCGCGACACGCGGCGACTGGTTTGCGAGTGGCTGGAGACGGCGTGGCGCGTGCTGTCGCATCCCGACCGGCTGGCACCGCGCCCCCTGCAGTTCCGGCCGTGATGACGGCCCGGTCCGGCGGAGCGGCTGGCGCCGTCCGGCGGCATTGCGGCTGATCGGCTATGGTTCGCGGGAGATCGTTCAGGCCGGGCTGTTTGACTCGAACGGGAGCGCCGTTCTATACGGCTTGCGTCGCCCTAGATGCGGTTGTGCCACGGCGGATCGGGCTTGGGTGAGGCTCCGGAGACAGTTCATGAAACGCACGTATCAACCGAGTCGGCTGGTCCGCAAGAGACGGCACGGGTTTCGCGCCCGCATGGCCACCAAGGCCGGCCGCCGGGTGCTTGCCAACCGACGTGCCAGGGGCCGCAAGAAACTGACCGCCTGACCGGGTGGCGCGCCTGCTTCCGAGGCTTCGGTATCGGAAGGATTTCCAGCGACTGCGTCGCCGGGGCCGAAGCAGTGCGGCGCCGGGCCTGGTGCTGCAGTGCGCACCAAACGGTCTGGGTTCCGTGGTGCGCGTCGGGTTCACGGCGAGCCGCAAGGTGGGGAACGCGGTAAAGCGGAATCGCGCCCGCCGCCGCCTGGTGGCACTGGCAGACCTGATGCTTCCGCAGCTCGCAGTTCTTGGCCGCGACTATGTCCTCATCGCCCGCCGAGAGACCGGCGACCGTCCATGGGCCGAGCTTCGCGAGGACCTGATTCACGTGCTTGAGCGGGTACACGCCAGGGGAAGGAACCGATCGTGACCAAAGCGAGTGTTCCGGTCCGGGCGCTCTGTACGCTGATTTGGGTGTATCGGCTCTTCGTGTCCCCGGTACTTGCGCCCGCCTGCCGCTACGCACCGACCTGTTCGGGCTATGCGCTCGAGGCATTGCGCCGTCATGGCGCCGTCCGCGGGTCCGTCCTTGCGGTGCGGCGCATCCTTCGTTGCCATCCCTGGGCTGACGGCGGCTTCGATCCGGTCCCCGAGACCGAGTCCCGCCGGCCATGACCGACCAGAAGAACCTGCTGCTGGCGATCGTCCTGTCGATCGCCGTCCTGTTCGTATTCCAGGCGCTGTTTCCCACTGAACCGCCGCCGCCGCCCCCGCCGTCTGCGACCGATGAGGACGGGCGCCCGGCGCCCGACGCCGTGCCGGTGCCCATGCTCTCGGTTCCTGCCGCCCGCTCCGAGGTGCTCGCCGAATCCGCGCGGTTTCCGATCAACCCAGGCCGCGACCGCGGGCGCGTTTCCGGATCGATCGCGCTGCAGGGCCTCCGTCTGGATGACCTGACACTGCTCGGCTACATGCAGGAACTGGAGGGCAGCGAGGAGATCGTGTTGCTCTCGCCCGCCGGTGGACCGATGCCGTACTTCGCCGAGTTCGGCTGGGTCAACGCTGCCGGCGGCAGCATGGGGGTGCCGGATTCCGATTCGATATGGGTTTCGGAGGACGGCAAGCGTCTGGATGCCGGCGAACCGGTCACGTTTCGCTGGATCAATGAAGTCGGGGTGGAGTTCCGGCAGACCCTGGAGCTGGACGAGAACTACCTGTTCAAGGTGACGCTCTCGGTGGCCAACCCCACGGCAGAGGAACTCGCGCTCCATCCGTTCGGTTTCGTCCGGCGTGAGGAGCTGCCCGATCTGGTCGGCTTCTACATCCTCCATGAGGGACCCCTCGGCGTCTTCAACGAGACGCTGGAGGAGTTCGACTACGACGACCTGCTCGGGGAAGCGCCGGAGGTATTCGAGAGCACCGGCGGTTGGATCGGCATCACCGACAAGTACTGGCTGACGGCGCTGGTGCCCGAGCGAACCAGCAACGTGCGGGCACGCTTCTCGGCATCGGCCCGCCCCGACGACGGCGAGCGCTATCAGGTGGACTTCCTCGGGCCGGCCATGGCGGTGCCGGCCGGCGGGACGGCTACCTACGCGACCCACTTCTTTGCCGGGGCCAAGGAGGTCGATCTTCTCGACGGGTACCGGGATGCACTCGAGATCCCGCTGTTCGATCGGGCCGTCGACTTTGGCTGGTTCTACCCGATCACCAAGCCGATCTTCTACGTGCTCCACTGGTTCTCCGGCCTGCTCGGCAACGTCGGTCTCGCGATTCTGGCGCTGACGGTCTGCGTGCGGATCGCACTCTTCCCGCTGGCCAACCGCAGCTACAAGGCCATGAGCAGGATGAAGAAGGTCCAGCCGAAGATGATGGAGCTTCGCGACCGGTACAAGGACGACAAGCAGAAGATGCAGCAGGAGGTCATGGAGCTCTACCGGCGGGAGAAGGCGAACCCGCTGTCGGGGTGCCTGCCGATCCTGCTGCAGATTCCGATCTTCTTCGCCCTCTACAAGGTGCTCTTCGTCACCCTGGAGACACGGCACGAGCCGTTCTATCTCTGGATCCGCGATCTGTCCGCCCAGGACCCGACGACAATCTTCAACCTGTTCGGGATCCTGCCGTTCACGCCGCCCGGCTTCCTCATGGTGGGGGCGCTGCCGCTGATCATGGGAGCCACCATGTACCTGCAGCAGAAGCTCAATCCGACACCGCCGGATCCGATGCAGGCGAGGATCATGATGGCGCTGCCGTTCGTCTTCGTCTTCATCTTCGCGCCGTTTCCGGCCGGCCTCGTCCTCTACTGGGCCTGGAACAATCTTCTTTCGATTGCCCAGCAGTGGGTCATCATGCGTCGCATGGATGCCCAGACCTGATCCGTCGCATGGCCGGTGAACTCTGGCGCATGACCGCGCGGCACCATGCCGCGGTGGCGGACCTTTCGGGCCTGCCGCCAATGGGCGCACCCGAAGTCTGCTTCGGGGGACGGTCCAACGTGGGCAAGTCGACCCTGCTCAACGCGGTCCTCGGCCGGCGCCAGCTGGCGCGGACGAGTTCCATCCCCGGCCGTACCCAGCTGCTCCATTTCTACGCGCTTGGAGACGTGCTGATGCTGGTCGATCTTCCGGGCTACGGCTATGCGCGGGTGTCACGGTCCAAGGTACGGAAGTGGACCCGGTTGGCGCGGGATTACCTGCGCGGTCGTGCGAACCTGCGACGCATGTTCCTGCTGGTGGATTCGAGACGGGGGCTGGGTACCCGCGACGAGGAAGTGATGCGAGAGCTTGACGGGGCGGCCGTGGCGTACCAGGTGGTCTTGACCAAGGTTGACGAACTGAAGGAACCCGAACTCGCCACGCGTCAGCGCGAGACCGAGGCCCGGGTCGCCACCCATCCGGCGGCGATTCCCCAACTTCTTGTCACGTCTGCGACCGCAGGCGTGGGGATCGACGCCGTGCGGTCGGTTCTCGCAGACTTGGCCGTTACCGAATAGGGTGCGCGCATGTCCGAGGTCTCATCGCCCGCCGCCGACGTACGTCAGGTTGCCGCCACGCTGGCGGAGGCGCTGCCGTACGCCCAGCGGCACGCCGGCCACACGTTCGTCATCAAGTACGGCGGGGCCGCGATGGGGGATCCGGCCCTCCAGTCGGCCTTTGCCCGCGATATCGTGCTCCTGAAGCAGGTTGGCATTCATCCGGTGGTGGTGCACGGGGGCGGCCCGCAAATCGGCGCCATGCTCGAACGGCTGAAGATCAAGTCCACGTTCGTCGACGGTCTACGGGTGACCGACCGCGAGACGGCCGAGGTCGTCGAGATGGTGCTGTCGGGCCGGATCAACAAGCAGATCGTGTCGGATATCAATCAAGCCGGCGGCCGAGCAGTGGGTTTGTCGGGCAAGGATGCCGGCCTGTTTCATGCTGAACCGCTGAGCCGCCAGGCCGAGCGCGACCCGGAATCGACCATCGAGCGCGTGCTCGACTACGGCTTTGTCGGTCGTCCGGTCGAGGTGGACGGCGCGATCCTCGATCTCTTCAGCCAGTCGGACGTGGTCCCGGTCATTGCCCCGGTCGGGGGATCTCGGGACGGCGAGACGTTCAACATCAATGCGGATACCGTCGCCGGCGAGATTGCCATTGCCGTCCAGGCGGCTCGGCTCTACGTCCTGACGGATGTCCCCGGCGTGCGTGGCGTGGACGGGAACCTATTGCCGACCATCACCGCTGCCGAGGCGCAGCGGCTGATCGACAACGGCATCGTCACCGGGGGCATGATCCCGAAGGTTCGCATGTGCATGAACGCGGTGCAGGCGGGCGTCGGCGCCGCGACGATTCTGGACGGCACGACGGCGCACACGCTGCTGGTCGAGGTGTTCACGAAGGCGGGAGGCGGCACCATGGTCCGCGCCGCCGACCAATGAGCGAGTTGCTCGCAGACACGCGGTGCTGGATCTTCGATCTCGACAATACGCTGTATCCGGCCGAGGCCGGGATCACCCGCCAGAGCGGCCTGCGGATGCGGCACTTTCTCAAGGATCGATTGGCCATCGCCGATGATGAGGAAGCCCAGACGCTGCAACGCCGGTACTTTCGCGACTACGGTCTGACACTGGTCGGCCTGATCCGTCACCACGGGGTGAACGTGCAGGACTACTTCGACCACGTGTACGACCTTGACCTTTCCGCCATCGCACCATCACCGGACCTTGCCGCCGCCCTGGCCGTGCTGCCTGGGCGTCGGATGGTCTTCACCAACTCACCGACAGAGCATGCGGAGCGGGTACTGGACCGACTCGACTGCCGGGCGCAGATCGACGTGATCTTTTCGATCCGGGATGCGGAATTTCAGGCCAAGCCTGCGCCGGAGGCGTATCGGCGCCTGATCCGGATGCACGCGGTGACGCCGGAACAGGCGGTGATGTTCGAGGACATTCCGAGGAATCTGCGACCGGCGTCCGACCTCGGGATGCGCACCGCCTGGATTCGGGGGGATATGCCGAAACATTTGATGGACGGCCTGACCGAACGCGATTTCGATTTCGTCGTGGATGATCTCGTCGGGTTCCTGGCGCGGACGGTCGCCGAGCAGGATTGGGGAGCGCACACATGACCGCCAACACGCTGGAAGCAACCATCGAGTCGGGCTGGGAGATTCGCGACCGGATCGACGCCAGCACGCAGGGGCCGCTGCGTGAGGCCGTGACCGAAGTGCTGGCCAGGCTTGATGCCGGCAAACTGCGGGTGGCCGAAAAACGGGCCGGCGCATGGGAGGTCAACGAGTGGGCGAAGAAAGCCGTGCTGCTGTCCTTCCGGCTGTCGCCGATGTCGACCATTTCCGGTGCGGCCGGCGGGGCGCAGTGGTGGGACAAGGTTGATTCCAAGTTCGCCGGGTGGACGGAGGAGCGTTTCCAGGAAGCCGGTTTCCGCGCGGTGCCGGGCAGTGTTGTCCGTCATTCGGCCTACGTGTCACCCGCCGCCGTTCTGATGCCGTGTTTCGTGAACGTCGGGGCGTACGTGGGCGCCGGGACGATGATCGATACCTGGGCCACCGTCGGGAGCTGCGCCCAGATCGGGCGAAACTGTCACATCTCGGGTGGCGTGGGGATCGGCGGCGTGCTGGAACCCGTCCAGGCAAAGCCGGTCATCATCGAGGACAACTGCTTCATCGGCGCGCGCTCGGAGGTTGCCGAAGGCGTCATCGTCGAGGAAGGAGCGGTGCTGTCGATGGGCGTGTTCGTCGGGCAGTCCACCAAGATCGTCGACCGCGCCACCGGTGAATTCGTCCGTGGAAAGGTCCCGGCCGGCGCCGTGGTCGTGCCCGGCACCCTGCCCGGCGCAACCCTCCCGGACGGCAGGCCCGGTCCCGCACTCGCCTGCGCCGTCATCGTGAAGCGGGTCGACGCCCAGACCAGGGCAAAGACCTCGGTCAACGAACTTCTCCGCGACTGAGCACGACCTGACAGCTTCGATTGCGCGCCGTGTCTACGGCTGGCCGCGGTTTAGCCGTCGCCTGCGTGCTTCGCGGAACCTCGCCGGCGGGCAGCGGCGCGTGCCGCTCGTGCACGGTTGTGCCAGCACGTGCCTGGAAGTGTCCTGGACTCCGGTAACCGACCTTGGACACGGGCGGATGCGCGTCCCGCGTTCCGCCACCCTACAGCTGTAGCAACACTGCGTGCCATTCCTGGTGACGCGCAGGCTGCCACGGCCTTCGGGCGACTGGAGTAGCTTGCTCTGGACCGTAACCAGGGCAGCGCCTGAGCCCGTGCCGACTCTGTGCCGACATGACAGTCTCCGGCACGCCAGTTAAGACACAAATGTGCACCATATGGCACAACCGCCGTCTGCCGTTCCTCGGCGTTGCGAGCTTACGGGCTGACCTCATCGGTCTTCGCGCCGATGAAGGCGACCTCCAGCATCGCGTTCGGCAGCGGGCGCTGGAGCGCTGCGGCACTGGTCGGGTCGCCCGTTAGCCATGTCTCGAATTGTTCCTCGGTGTGGAGGACGACTGGCATCGCCTTCGGGTGGATGGGTCGAACAATCCCGTTGGGCGGGCAGGTCAGGAACGCCATCGCGCGGGTCGGCTCGCCGTCTGCCGCGAGGTCCCGGTCGCTGGTACGGCGCATTCCGTCGGTTTTCCAGTCCCATGGACGCCAGAAGCCGGGGAACGCGAACGGAGGCCGCTCGGTCGGGCCGGCCAGGCGAAACCACGCTGCGGCCTTGATCGGTCTACCGCGGGCGCCCGGGATGGTCGCGGTCGGGTGATATTCGGCGAAGGCGGTGGCCGGCACCAGGCACCGTTGCTCCACGTTCCGGATGACCCGCCAGCTCCGCTCCAGGTTCCGGGCGTTGGTGACCCAGCCGCGGGCGGTCCGCGCCCATCCCCACCGTGCCGAGACCAGTTCCCGACGACCGCCTTGCCCCAAGCGCACGATGGGCACGTCGGCGTCCGGAAAGATAGCCGTGAGTGACGGCAGGTTGCCCAGTCGATCGATGGCCTTGAAGAGACGCCGCATCGCCTCCTGCGGCATCGTATTGGCGTAGAGGTTGCACACGGAGAACTCCCGTCCGGGTCCGACGCCGGAGGTCGGCTTCACTCTAGTCGTTTGCAGCTTCGTGCGACCAGGTGGACAAGTCGGGTCTCTCGCGCACGGGGGGTCGCGATCCGCTCATTGGGTCGAACTTTCTAGAAGCGCTCGGTCGCCGCGCAACAGCCTCGTCAGGTCCAGCGAGATGCAACGTGCCGTCAGCCCGCCGACTCGCCCCCAGGTCGGAAACGCTCGAGATACGCCGGGGCGATACCCTCGTACGCGGTGGGTTCTATGCCGAGGTCCGAGAGCGTGCCCGCGCCGTCGGACACGACGTTGTCTCTGGCGAGCAGGCGGAGCTGGTCTCGGGTCAATGGCGGGCTCGGCAGGCATTCCATCAGGAGGGCCGGTGGCCAAAGCAGGGCGAACGGGATCGGAACCAGCACACAGCGGCGGCTCACCTCTTCTCGAGTCCATCGAAGGATGTCGATCAGCGAACGCGCTCTGGGCCCACCCAGCTCGTAGATCTGGCCAGCCGCCTCGGGCATCGTCGCAGCTCGGAATGCGGCTTCCGCAACATCGTTTACGTACACCGGCTGCAATCGGACAAGACCTCCGCCGGGTACCGGCATCGCCGGTGCAATGCGCATGACCGCTGCAAACCGGTTGAAGAATTGATCCTCGGGACCGAACACGATGCTGGGCCTCAGCACCGAAGTGGCGGCGAAGCATTCCAGCGCCCGAAGTTCCGCCAATCCCTTGGTTCGGGCGTAGTCCGATCGCACGGAAGGGTCTGCGCCGATGGCGGACACGTGGACGAAGCTCGTTGCACCTGCGGCGGCAGCCGCATTGGCGGCATTGGCGGCGCCGTCGACATGCACGGCTGCAAAGGTCTGCTTCCCCGTTGGCGCGAGGATTCCTGCGAGATTTACGACCGCTCGGGCGCCTTGGACCACCGGCAGCAGGGTTGAGGGCAGACGCACATTGGCGGCAACCGGCACGACTTGGCCCAGCTCTCCGAGCGTCCGGAGGAATTTGGCTTGCTGAGGTCTGCGCGTGCCCGCCCGCACCCGCCAACCGGCTCTGGCAAAGCGTCGGACCACCGCGCGCCCGACGAACCCGGCCGCGCCGAAAATCGTGACGATTGGTGCCGAATCAGTCATGGATCGCAGGTGGGCTACAGATGGCTAATGCCCGTGATGGCGGCGGGCCGGCTGTTCTGACTCTGGAGCCGATTCGCAAGTTGGCGAACAGGCCCGGTGCACGAGAATCATAGTGCAACATATAGCTTGCAACGGGCCTCTCCGTGACCTGGAAGCCTTCACAGGGTGGCCAGCACACAGAAACCGATGATGAAGGCCTGAGGCCAACCTCGTATCAGCTGTGCGGAAACCCCGCACGCGGCCGCGACGGTGGCCTCGCACTCGCCGCGAGGGACTTCGTGTGCTGTCAGATGCCTTCGGCCGAAACCGTGCCAGGCGATGGACAGGTGCAGAGCGTGGCAAAGTCGTTCGCGATGAGTTTCCCCGACCGGCCGGGCGCTTCGGCGCCCGCGTCAAGGGGTTTCCTTGTTGCCGAGCTTGGCGGGGGCAGGGACCGATCGTGAAGCGCGGCGGACGGAGTGCAGAACGCGGTCAATGGCGTCTTCGACCAGAGCAACCGGCGCTTCAGCCAGCGTCGGGAGGCGGCTCTTCCCGACCGCGGGGGTTCGCTGCGTTCTCGCCTGCCTGCGGGATGTCTCCGGCGAGGTGCACGGTGGATGTCGGGAACGCTATTTCGGCACCGTGGCGGGCGATGATCTCGGCAATGCGCAACAGCACGTCCTGCTTTACTTGATGGAACCGCGCCCAGTCGGTGGTGCGCGTGTAGCAATAGACGAAGAAGTCGAGCGAGGACGGGGCGAAGGCGTCGAAGTTGACCATCAGGAACTTGTCGGCGTCGATATCGGCGTGCGTGCGCAGCATCTCCTCGACGTCGGCCACGATGGTGTCCATCTTGGCTACATCGTCGTAGCGGATGCCGATGGTTTCGTAGATGCGGCGATTCCGCATGCGCGAGGGATTTTCCACCGCGATGCTGGCGAACGCGCTGTTGGGGATGTACAGCGGTCGCGTGTCGAAACCACGGATCACCGTCAGGCGCCATCCAATACGCTCCACGGTGCCTTCGATCTGGCGGTCAGGCGAGCGAATCCAGTCTCCGATCACAAAGGGGCGGTCAAGGTAGATCATCAGCCCACCGAAGAAGTTCGCGAGCATGTCCTTCGCCGCGAAGCCAACCGCGATTCCGCCGATTCCGCCGAAGGCAAGCACACCGGAGATGCTGAACCCGAGGGTCTGCAACGCCACCAGGAAGGCGGTGATCATTACGGAAAGCCGGAGCAGCTTGACGATTGCATCGAGGGTTGCCCGGTCCACCTCCTCGCCCTTGGCTTCCCGATCGGCAATGAAATTGACTTCAGCGATACGAATGAACCGTACCGGGAACCACGCGACTGCCGCGATGAGGCCCACGTCCCGGATCGGGTCGACCGCTTCGAAAATGGTGGCCCCGACCTCGTTCTGGATGATCTCGATCGCAAACGCGATGCCCGCGACCCAGAGGAACACGCGCAGAGGCGGGCCGAGCGCCTCGACGAAGCTCTCATCCCACACGCTGGGCGTGCGCTTGAGCGTTGGATGCAACCGTGCGACCAGGCGGCTCGAGACGAACGCGAGCAGGGCGGTCGCAAGGACCACCACGAACACTTGCACCACCCACGACCCGAGGCCGACGGCGCTCAGGAGCTGGATGAGGGTTTCAGTTCCGTTCGTCATTCGATCGGGTTCACCGTGATGGCAGTTGGGCAGGATTGCGACAGCAGCACCGAAGCGCTCGGTCGCCCGCGATCAGCCCAACATCTTGCAGGCTTGGCTCGCGTTGCCAAGTTGCCGCGCCAGATTTCCTCGCGCTCCCTTGGCACGGATGGTTTTCGGTCCCTTGCTCACGCCCGCTTCCGGACGGGTCCGGTGCGAGCCGCCCGTCACAGGTTCGGTCGGTGCTGGCGCCAGGGACAGGCCTCCTCCAGCGCGGCGCCGATGCGGAGCACCGTCAGGTCGTCGAAGCGGCGGCCGACGATCTGCAGGCCCGTGGGCAGGCCCTGAGACGAGAAGCCTGAGGGAACAGAGAGCGCCGGCAGCTTGAGCGCGTTGAACTGCATGGTCATGTCCATGCCCAGATGCCGGCCGTCGTCGGTGTCGCCCATGGAGCCGAGCTCGTCGTAGTCAACTGGTGGCGCCGGGATCGATTCGGTCGGGCAGAGCAGCGCGTCACAGCGCTCGAGGATCGGCCGCAGCGCGTTCCAGGCATCGGTGTAGACCGTCTCCGTCTTCATGAGATCGACCGCGCTCATTGCCCGGGCCTCCTCCATCGCCGCGATGACGGAGGGGTGCATCTGGTCCCGCCAGCGCTCCAGGTGCTGGCCGAAATGCGTGGCCTGGAACACGCCCCAGTAGGCCTGCCACGCGTCATTGAACGCCCTGCTCCAGCCGAGCTCGACGGGCTCAACCTCTGCGCCCGCCTGCGCGAGTGCGTCGGCTGCGGCGCGGGTGTTCGCCGCCACGTCCGGGTCGACCCGGTAGTAGCCGAGGTCGATCGAGAGCGCGAGGCGCAGACCGCGCACGTCGCTCGGCGGCGGCACGTCTATCGCCAGTGCCGGCGCGAGCGAGTTGAGGTCGCGGTCGTCCGGCCCCTGGCACAGCTGCAGGAACAGCGCCGCGTCCGCCACGGTACGTGAGAGGGGGCCATGGCAGCACATGTAGTCGAACTGGGTCGGCAGGAACTCGAAGGGGATCCGGCCTGAGCTCGGCTTCATGCCCACGCAGCCGCTGTGCGAGGCGGGAATCCGCACCGAGCCGCCGGCGTCCGAGCCTTCCGCCAGCGGCACGCAGCCGGCCGCGACGGCGGCGGCGGAGCCGCCCGAAGACCCGCCCGGCGTGTGTTCCGGGTTCCACGGGTTGCGGGTGATCCCCCACAGTGGGCTGTCGGTGAGGCTGGAGAAGGCGAACTCGGGCGTCGTCGTCTTGCCCACCATGATGGCGCCGGCCGCACACAGATTCTGCACCACCAGCGCGTCGAAATCGGGCACCCAGTCCCGGTACGCGTGGGAGCCGAAGGTGGTCGTCTTGCCCTTGGTGGGGGTGAGGTCCTTGATGGCGACGGGCACCCCGTGCAACGGGCCCACTTCATCGCCCGCTGCGAGCGCCCGCTCCGCCGCGCGCGCCTGCTCGATGGCATCCGAGGGATACGTGAAGCAGAAGCAGTTGAGCGTCGGGTTGACCTCCTCGATGCGCTCGAGCGCGTTCGTCACCAGCTCGACCGGCGACAGCGAGCCTTCGCGGACGAGGGCGGCCGCTTCAGTTGCCGAGAGGTAGGAGAGTTGGTCGTTGCTCATGGCTGGCTCCCGGCCCGTGGGGGCGCGTTTCCGGTTGCGGTGCCGGACGGCGCGGGGCCAGCTGTCGTTCCGGCGGTCGCACCGGCCGGGGCAGCGCCGCGACGATTTCCCGCCGCATGCGGTTTTCAGAATCGTCCAGGAACGCGACGGTTTCCAGTGTCATTGCCGGCTCGTCGCGCCGAAGCGCACCCTAAGCGGCCGCGCGGGACGACAACGCGTCGAAGTCCTCGGCCGGCGGCGCACCCGCGCATGGCGGATCAACGCGATGCCACGTCACGTCCGGAAGCGGCAAACGGCGATGCGGTCAGCTCCGGCACGAACAGCGGCTGATCGGCATCAAGATTCCTGTTCGCGGCGCCCCCAACCGCGTCCCGGAACCCGGTCCCCCCTCGGCACCGCTGCTCTCCGTCGAACACCGCGCCCTGCTTGGAAACCGTCAATGCGTTGGCGTTCAAACGGAACCAGTCACCAGGGGCAGGTTCGTCACGAGCGCATGCCCGGGACGGAGCGGTTGGCGGTCAATCTCACCGAGGCGGCAGTTGACGATCCGGAAACCGGGCCCGCCCGCGTGCAACCCGCAGGGTTCCCGGCAGCGACACGATACGGCCCCGCGCGGCGGCCGTGTTCGCACTGAACGCTCGGTTGGTGCACGCAGTCCATTTGTCCTTCATGCACCACCTCAGAAGTGCATGTTGAGGGTTGCGAAGAAGGTCCGTCCCCAGCCGGCCGCACGCGGCCCGTCGGCGGCGGAGGGATGCGCGGTGTTCGTGGAAAGCTTCGTGTCGGTGACGTTGTACACACCTGTGGTTAGCCGCATGTTTTCGAGCCCCAGCGGCTTCTTCCAGTCGAGCGTCACGTCGTGACCCGTCCATGAACTGAATTGTCCGTCGCCCAACTTGCTCTCGATCTCGTCGCGGTAGTTCAAGGCCCAGGAAACCGTGAGGTCTCCGCGTCCGGCCAAGGTCACGATACGCACCGCGTTGCGCGGGAGCGGAAACCGCTGCTCCTCGCCGGCGATGTGCTCCTCGCTGTTGGTGACGTAACGCCAGAATCCGCGCACGGCGATGAAGCCCCAGCCGGTTTCTGTGTGCGCCCCGAACCGGGTGTTGATTCCCGAAATCTCGTTGCTGACGATGTTGGCGAAGCTGTCGTGGATGGTGATGTCTCCGGCCGCGCGCTCGATGCAGTTGCTGCCGCCGCCCGGCGGGCATTCGGGGTGGTTCAGCAACGCCCAGGTGGCGTCGTGCTGCCCGGCCAGATCCGAAGTCGTGAGCCGGTACCAGTCGACGACGAGGTAGAACGGCCCTTTTCGGGCTTCGGCACCGATGGAGTGTCTCTCCGATCTCGACGGCTCGAGTTCGGGATTGCCGGTCGTGAGGCGCGTCACCTGCCGGTAGTTCGCCGTGTCGCACGTGCGCGGTGGCGGCCCGCTCTCCGGGATGCAACGGACATAGGGATGGCCCTGCGCGGCGGTGCTGTGCAGGCGGTACATGGAGGGCGCCCCCTCGCCCGCACTCCATGAACCGCGCAGCGTGACGATGTCATTCGGGCGGTACTCGGCCCCGAGGCGCCACGCGCGCAGCCCGCCGACGTCATTCAACTCGTCGGCCCGGGCTGCGGCTCTCACGTCCACGGTTTCCGCGAGGGGTAGGGACACCTCGGCGAAGGCGCCCGCCATATCGCGCTCGCCGGCGTAGCTCGTGCCGCCCGACCCGAGCACCCCGTTGACGTCGCGGGTCCGGCCGTCGCCGGCCCGGAACGCCAGCAGTCGGTGGACCTCGACGCTGCCAAGTTCGACCCCCGCGGTCCACGCGGCGGTGCGCCCGCCGATGCCCGGCCCGGCGCCCTCGAGTGCGAGACGCGCGCCCAGGTATCTCGAGCCTATGTCCTCCTCCTCGTGCAGGCTGCTCATCTCGATCGCTTGCAGGTGGTCCGGTTCCACCGACAGCGGATCCGCGAGGTTGTACCTGCCGGCCGCGATCTCCTGCCCGATGGTTTCGGCGTCCACGAAGGTATCGCCCGAAACCGAGTGATCGAACCTGAAGGCTTCGACGCGGGCGTCGTAGCCGAGGCTTTCGGTGAGCCGGCCCCTGATGCTCGCCGAGGCATCGAACTCCTCGGTGCTCGAGTTCCAGTCTCGGTTGCCGTGGCCGATGAAACGGTGCCCGATCGCGAAGATGTCCTCGCTCGTCGCCTCGAACGCTGGGTCGGCCTGGCGCGCCGATTCATTGATCGCGTCGAGCAGTTTCTCGCTTGGGGCGACGGAGAAAACACCGATCGATGGCGCGTAACGGAACGCCTCGCGTCCGAGCGTGACGTTGGCGTCCACGTGGAGTTCGGCGCGCTCTCCGATCGGGTGGCTGAGGTTCACGATCGCGTTCCTCTGGTCGTAGCTTGGGCTGTCCCACCAAAGGTCGCCGTAGGCGAACCCGCACCCCTTGTCGCCCGATTCAATCCCCGAAGGGTTGCTGAGCGGGCCGGTGTAGCCCAGCGCCTGGTCGCACGAGCCGAGCGGGACAGCTCTCATTACCTTCGTGCTGGTGTCGAAGATGAAGACGGTGTTGCCGCCGATGCTCACGTTTTTCGCGTCGGCGAAGCTTCCGCCCTCCGTCCACTCCGAGCGGCTGTGCTCGCGGGTACTGCCGGCAATCTCCTGGCGGTCGAGGATGTCGACGCCGACGGTCATGTGTCCGCCGTCGCCGATCGCGCCGCCCCATACAACGCCGCCCTGGCGCGCGTCGCCGCCGTCGCGGCTCGGCAGCCGGGTGACGGCGCGCACGTCGAAGCCGTCCAGATCGTTCCGCAACACGAGGTTGAACGCGCCACGTACCGCGGCATGGCCGCCGTGTATCCCCAGGCTCTCAGCCCGCAGCACCTCGATGCGCTCGATCGCCGAGAGCGGGAGGGTGTCCAGGTTGGCCGCGGTCGTTGCGTAGGGCCGCCCGTTCACGAGGATGAGCAGGTCGCGCCCGCCGGTGAAGAAGTAGCGGATGATGCCGGTGTCAAGCAGCTCGCCGAACGTCTGGGCGCCGTAACGCTCGATGAAGTTGCGGTCGTACTCGGCGATGATCTGCGGGGCGGGCGCCAGCGTGTCGGCATTTGCGGGCCCCGCCGCGAGCATCGCGGTTGCGCCAAGCGCTGCGAGGATTTGTCTCATCGTGGGTTCACCAATTCGCTCGTGGATGTGCGGATTGTCACCTGGGTCAGTCGCGTGTCAGCACACGGCGACGTCAAACGGAGTTTACGCAACCCGCCTGGGTGGCGCCTTCCTTGCGCTTGCCGCCGCTGGTAGCGAGCGCGCGCGGCGTAGCTCGCTTCGTAAAGGAGCGTGGTGAGCGCTCTGATGGACTGCCGCACCGGTACACCGCCAATTGGGGTTCAGCGGTTGGGCGAGACCATCGACGCGGTGCACACCACAAGCGCTCTAGCCGAAACGATCGGGGGCCCATGCCGGCGGAACCGACGTGGTCGACAGTTCCTGCAGCGGGAAGTCTCGCCGGAAGTACTGCAATCGCAGCTCGAGGCGTGAGACTGACGGCGGCAACACCGGCAACCTCGGGGCGCTCGCCGTGCGGGGGCGTCAGATGGCCAGGTCCTTCGTGCTGTAGTCGCGGAGAACCCGCTCGTAGGTCTCGTCGTTGTAGCGGAACCGGTCTTCCAGCCCCGCAAAGGGCCGGTAGCGGAATGGCGTTTCTTCGGGAAAGCGCTGCCGCCGCGCGTCGATGGCGACCTGGATCACGGCTGAGCGGTCGAAGATACGCTGCTCGTCATAGACTTGGTCGGCACCCATGCTGAGCTTGCCCCGCTGGCCCAGAACCGACCGGCGGCGGTGGAAGCCCATGGTGATCGAGATGCGCTTGTCGCGCGAGCTGTTCGCGAACGAGCCGTGCAGCATTTGGCGGTTGACGATCGTGACGTCGCCGGACTCACAGACGAGCGGGACGGCGTCCGGCAGTTTTTCATCGCCGCCGTTCTCGGCGACCCGCCGCCTGATGTCGATCCGCCCCTGCTTGTGGGTGCCTGGCACGACCCACAGGCAATTGGCGGGCGTCGTCGGATACAGCTGCAATTGGAAGTTGAAGCCGTGGATGCCCTCGTCCCAATCGGGCGACTCCCAGTGGGTGACGCCGTCCTGGTGCCAGGCGACGGAGCCGCCGACGCCTGCCTGCTTGACAAAGATCGCGTCGTTGTATGGGACGAAGTCCGCCCCATTGATCGCCTCCGCCACGGCCAGCAGATGTGGATGGCCATAGACCCGGAGCGCCGCCGGCATCGCCTGGCACATGCCGTACATCAGGAAGACCACATATTCCGGCGCATCGGCGTCGGGCTTCGGCTGGACCATTTGGTGCGGATGCCGGCCGTTGAGCTTGTCCGTGCCGCCCCAGGGGTCGGAGAGCGGCTTCACCAGCGTGTAGGGCTCGCGGGCATAGTCCCGCCCGAGGGCCGGGCGGCCGTGCCTGTCCAGATCGGCTCCCGGATGCATGGGCGCGCGCTCGACCATCATGTCGGCGTCGCGTCGAAGCTCCTCCAGTTCCGTTTCGCCCACCACGCCCCGGAACACGTAGAAACCGTGTTGCCAGTAAGCCTCCAGGATGTCCGGATGCAGGCCGCCGTCGGCGCCGAACCGAACCGGCCCGCGATTGCCAAGCTCGCGGGCGCGTTCCTCCCCGGCGCGAAGATAGGCCGTCGTCCGCTCGGCGTGCTCGGCCCTGGTCGGTGCTGTCCCTGAAGGCGAAACATGGTTCATGGCGGGGCACCCGCAACCTTCAACTACGGCGAAATCCTAGGCAAGCGCTTGCCTTGCCACAACGGTCTGCTGCCAGGTGCGTGAACCGATTTCCAAGCGTTGACGATATTCCATCGATGTCTGCCCACGGCGTCTGCGGGCGACGGACAGCTCGGAGCCGCCGCCCCACCGCCGATGCTCACTTCAATGGATCCGTGTTACGCCCTACGCGGGTGACGCCTCGCGTCCGGGCCGGGCGAAGTCAACGCAGTAAGGAGCCTACGAGAAGCGTCCCCTGAAGAATGCTCGGATGTCTGCGGCCAGCAGCTCCGGCTGCTCGAGCGCTGCGAAGTGCCCGCCTCTCGGCATCTCCGTCCAGCGGACGATGTTGTACGCCCGCTCCACCCACCGGCGCGGTCCGATCAGAATCTCCCGGGGGAATGCCGCCATGGCGGTCGGGACCTCCACCCGTTCGCCAGCCGGGAGAATCGCGCGGTCGCCGGTGTGCAGGTGCTCGTAGTAAATGCGCGCGGCGGAGGCGATGCTTCCCGTCGCCCAGTAGAGCATCAGATTCGTCAGAAACTCGTCGCGCGTGACCGCGTTCTCGAGCACGCCGTCGCAATCGGTCCACGCGGTAAACTTTTCCAGGAACCAGCCGAGGAGCCCGGCCGGTGAGTCGTGCAGGCCGTAGCCGAGCGACGTCGGGCGCGTGCCCTGGATCGCGAAGTAGGCCATGTTCTCGGCAAACATCGCCCGCATCTCGCCCAGCCACGCCTTCTCCTCGTCGTCGAGAGGCCGGGCGTTGCCTCCGGTCTTCGCCCGGTAGCCCTGCATGTTCAGGTGCAGCCCCACGACCGAACCAGGATGCCGTAACGCCATCCCTGAAGCGATGAGCGCCCCCCAGTCGCCGCCCTGCGCGGCGTAGCGCTTGTAGCCCAGTACGTCGTGCATGAGCGTGTGCAGGATTTCGGCGACCGCACCCGGGTGCATCCCGGGCTCGCGCGGCGCCTCGGAGAACGCGAAACCCGGAAGAGAAGGAGCGATGACGTGAAAGGCGTCGGCGGGATCGCCCCCGTGCAGTTCCGGTCGGGTCAACATCTCGATGAGCTTGTGGAACTCGAAGAATGAACCCGGCCAGCCATGCACGATGAGGAGTGGAACGGCGTGAGCGTGGGGCGAGCGCCCGTGCACGAAATGCAGCCGCAAATCGGCCACATGCGCGGTGAAGTGGGAAAGCCGGTTGAGATCAGCTTCCGCCGCCCGCCAGTCGTACCCGTCCGCCCAGTAGGAAGCGTAACGCTGAACGGCGCGGAGCTCCGCGCCCTGCTGCCATCCGTATCCGTCGATTTGGTCGGGCCAACGCGTGCGACCCAGGCGCTCGCGCAGGTCCGTGATCACATCCTGCGGCACATGGACACGGAACGGTGCAGGGTCGACGGTCATGTCGTTTTCATCTCATCCTATTCCGGCGAGGATCTGTCGTTCCCGGACAACCGCGCCCCGATGACACCGTATCACCGGACCGGTGCTTCGCTTCCGCATCAGTCACCGGTCCCCTTCCGAACAGGGGGGCGGTGGGTCAGGTATCCCGCATTCGGGTGCCGGTCGGATCGTACAGGGGGTGGAGCGAGGCATCTGCGGGGACGATTGTGCCGGCGACGTTGATGGCGAAATCCGTGGCGTCGAGCATTTCGGCGGGGACGTAGCCCAAGCCCACGGCGCCACCCAGGGTGTGCCCGTAGCTGCCGGAGGTGAGTGTGCCCGCCGTCCGGCCGTCCGCGAGGATCGGCTCGTGGCCAAACAACAGGGGCTCCGGTTCTCGCAACCGAAACTGCATCATTCTCCGGGCGGGGCCGGCGTCGCGGGCGCGGAGGTAGGCGTCGCGCCCGAGGAACTCTTTCGCATCGGGCTTCACCGCAAACCCGAGGCCAGCCTCGAGTGGAGTGTCGGACGGGGCGATGTCGTGACCCCAGTGACGATTGGCCTTCTCGATGCGCAGGCTGTCGAGTGCATGCATGCCCGCTTGCGTTGCACCGACCTCCCGTAGCGCCGCGAACACGCGCCCGGCTTCATTCCATGGCACGTAGAGTTCCCAGCCAAGTTCGCCGACGTAGCTGATTCGCGATGCGCGGATGGGCACCCCTGCCAATTCGATCTTCCGCGATGCGGCAAAGGGAAACGCCGGGCCGGCAAGGTCGGCCGACGTCAGCGGCTGCAGCAGCGCGCGCGACTCGGGCCCCATCACGGCAAACACGGCCCAGGATTCGGTCGCGTCGATGATTTCCACGCGCCGGTCTCGCGCCTCCGCGCGCAGCCGGGCGAGGTCGCGGGCCGCTGTGGCGGCCGCGGACACGACCAAGTACCGCGTGTCGGTCAGGCGGGTGACCGTCAGGTCCGCCTCGATACCGGCAGCGGCATTCAGCCATTGCGTGTAGATGACGCTGCCGGGCGGGCCGCCCACGTCATTCGCGGAAACCCATTGAAGCAGCGCCTCGGCATCCGGGCCTTCCACCAGAAACTTGCCGAAGGACGTGAGGTCGAAAACGCCTGTGGCCTCGCGGACGCCACGATGTTCCGCGGCGCTCGCCCCGAACCAGTTCTGGCGACCGTAGCTGTAGACGTAGGCCGGTTCTTGGCCGGGCGATGCAAACCAATTTGGGCGCTCCCAGCCGGCGACCTCGCCGAAACATGCGCCGGCCTGAGCCAGCACCTCGTGCACGGGTGATTGCCGCTGGTCACGTGCGGTCTCGAACTGACGGTAGGGCCAATGCATGGCATAGAGCAGTCCGAGCGCTTCGCTGACGCGGGTCTTCAGGTAGGACTTGGTGTTCTGGAACGGCTGCATGCGGCGCGGGTCGAAGGCCGAGAGGTCGCACGGAGGCACGCCTTCCTCGATCCATTCCGCGAGCCGTCGGCCAACGCCCCCTGCCGCCTGGATCCCGATCGAATTGAAGCCGGCGGCGATCCAAAAGCCCTCGACGTTGCCGGCGGGGCCAAGATGAAACGCCTGATCGGGCGTGAAGCTCTCCGGCCCATTGAAGAACGTGCG
The DNA here is from genome assembly GCA_965116745.1 of Alphaproteobacteria bacterium. Lineage (GTDB taxonomy): Bacteria > Pseudomonadota > Alphaproteobacteria > TMED109 > TMED109 > VXPW01. The sequence continues at coordinate 618,405 of OZ220701.1, forward strand.
GATGCCGATGTCGTGGAGCGCCGGAACGCGGTGCAGCGCCGCCTCCAGCATCGGCTCGAAATGGTCCCAGTCGTCGGGCAGCTGGTCGAAACAGAAATCGTCCGGAATGCCATCCATGCCCCAAGGCTTGGCAACCGGCTCGAAGGCCCCGATCAGCAGTTTGCCGGCGTCCTCCTTGAAATAGATGGAACCGTCTTGGTCGCGCATGACCGGGAGACCGGGCGTAATATCCGGCTTCGGCTCCGTCACGACGTAGAAGTGTTCAGCCGCGTGTAGCGGCACGGCAGTACCGGCCATGAGTCCGATCTGGCGTGCCCACATGCCGGCACAGTTGGCGACGCAGTCCGTCGCGATTGCGCCGGCCTCCGTCTCGACGCCGGTGACGCGGCCGTCGGCCGTGCGAATCCCGGTGACCGCCACGTTTTCCAGCAGTTGCGCGCCGGCCTGCCGCGCGCCCTTGGCGAGGGCTGCAGCGGTGTCGGCGGGATTGGTCTGGCCATCGCCAGCAACGAAACTCCCACCAATCAGATCGTCCACACGGAGGAGCGGCCAGACACGCTTGAGGTCATCCGGCGTGCAAAGCTCCACTTCAGCTCCCAAGGCACGTGCACTGGCGGCCGCGCGTCGCACCTCGGCCCAGCGTTCCGCGTTGCTGGCGGTGTAGATCGAGCCGGTCTGGCGGAACCCGGTCGCTTGACCGGTCTCGGCCTCCAATTCGGCGTAGAGGCGCGCCGAATCCGCAAGAATCGCGGCGAGTGCCGGGGACGGAGCGGCAGAGCGCACGAGGCCGGCGGCGTGCCAGGTGGTGCCGCACGTGAATTGCCGACGCTCCAGCAGTACCACGCCTTCACGGCCCCGTCGCGCCAGGTGGTAGGCGAGGCTCAGGCCGATGATGCCGCCACCGACGATGACGATGGACGCGTGGGAAGGCGGGGCGGGCATGACCATCGGAGTCTAGGTGTTGTCGTCAGCGACCGACAGGCGAGCGGAGCCACCACCCCGATCGATGGCGTCCCATCGCTCGACCTTCCCTTGTGTCGGCCGCCAAGGCGCGCCGATCATCAACATTGCCTCACAGCGGCACCCGGCCGGTCTCGTCGGGCCAGGCACTGCCGAGGGAAACAGCACACAGCGGCTCTGACTGCGAAACACGAGTGGGAATAACTGTGGGGAAACTCGCGACCTCTGACGTCGCAATGTTGGCTGTAACAGTTATTTGTGAACCACCTTCAACGCCCTTCGTCGGACAGAGGTTTGTGGAGCGGCTACGGTCTCGGCCACATCGACGCACACCAATGGGTCGACGATCTGGCGTGTTCTGGAACTGTCACGATCGTATCTGACAGTCCGCGCTGACTGGCCGGTACCTGTCGCGGGGCCGGCGTTCGCGCGATGGTCGGGATGTCAAAAGATGATGCTCACCGCTCCATGCGAGGAGAGGTCTTCCAGATCCAGCACCGCGCGGCGGTACGCTATTCGGAAATCGCCGCCGTCCTTCTTCAGGGTGTACTGAATGGTGCCGACGTAGGGCGCGCTCTCGCCGCTACGGAACCGGTAGACGAGAACGTTTGCGCAGACCGACAGGTGTCCTTCGCTGGTTTCCTCCACGCGCACGTTTGAGACGAACCGGCGGGTCCGTGACCGGGGGCGCTCGCGGTGGGAATGGCGGCTGTTCAACCGCGTCACCCGAGCGCGCAAACGAATGATGTCGTCATCGATGAACACCAGGTCGTGCTTGGGATCCCCTTCTGGCAAGTCCGTGGAAGGAACGACGTACCGGGCGTCGTCCGAAAACAGATCGACCCACTCGTCCAACCTCCAATCGTCCAGAAGTGCCGCTTCCCTGAACAGGAATTCCTCCACCATTCCCTGTAACGCGCACCTCCGGCGGGCCGTCATCGTTCGCCGGTCCGGCGGTGCCCACGGCCATCAGCGTCAGAGGAAGCCGCTGCGGCTTGCAGTTCTGCCGGCTCTCCGTCCTGCACGTTGGCCGTATTCAGGCCCTGCATGTTCGCGTGCCACTGTCGCCAGAATCCCCGGATCTGGAGTTCATCGGCCGTTCCCGGGCAGGGCTTCAGCATGCCCCTTGAGATGTCGGACCATTCGGTTTCGGTAGCCCGGAAACCGGCCTGACAGGATTCCAGCGCCTCGACGTCATCCGGCGTGGCAAAGCCGCCAGGTCCGAGGAAGGTCAGGTAGCTGTCGAGCCGGGCGGCCAGCACCGCACCTGATTCCTCCCGGGGCACCAGGTGCCAGGCCGTCACCGCCATTCTGTCCGGCGCCAGGGGTTCGATGTACCTGATGCTGATCGCCACGAAGTCCATGATCAGCAGGTTCGGATAGATGAGCAGGTTTCGCGAAAGGTCGGCCATCCGGTAGGCGCGCTCTTCTCCGAATTTCCGGACCAGCCGCTCGCGCACGCCCGCGATGCGCTCCCTGGCCTCCTCGCCGAATATCGGATGCCAACGGGCGATGGGGCGACCGTTCCTGGATATGTTCTCCGACACGCAATGGCCGTTGCCCAGGGCCTTCCCTCGGCCAGGGGGGCGCGCAGCCAGCGTATCACCGCTGTCGTCTGTCCCGAGACCAGTTAGGTAATCGACGTAGGTTCGGTGCGTTGGAAGCAGGTGATAACCGTCAAGGCTGTTCTCGGCCAGCAGCTTCCAGTTGGCCTTCATGGCGTACTTGTTAGAGCCGGGCACCACCCGCATCCCGTGCTCGGCCTGGTCGACGACCAGGTCAAGGTAGTCTCTGGCGCCCGCCAGGTAGCTGACGAGGTCCTCGCTGTGCGCGTCGAAGCTTACGAAGTAGAAGCCCCGATAGTTGTCCACCCTGGGCGGCTGCTTCAGGCCGAGCTCACTCCGGTTGAAGTCGGGGCCGTAGGCGTCACTCCCCGGAACGCCGATCAGCTCGCCACGGGTGTTGAACGTCCAGGCGTGATAGAAGCATCGAAGAATCTCGGCATTCCCGGCGTCACTGCGGCAGATCTGCGCACCCCGGTGCGGGCAGGAATTCAGGAAGACGCGGATCTGGCCATCGCTGCCGCGGACGAAGAACAGTGGTCGGCCGGCCACCGTGCGGCGGCGGTAGTCTCCGGGCCTCTCGACTTCCGATTCGTGTCCCAGGTAGATCCAGCACCGGTCGAAGATCAGGTCCCGTTCCCGCTGGAACAAGTCGAAGGACGTCATGCATGATCGGTGGACCTTGAAAACCCCACGCTTCCGGTCGTCGACGATCAGGTCCTGGATGTCCATGCTTCCCCCGTTATCCTCCGGACCTTGATGCGAAGACATGATACCGGGGCTCCGTCGCGGGCGGCCCGGAAGCCGCGCCATTCTTTCTCGAAGTCTTGCCGCCGCCTGCGGCACCGCCCCCCGGACGTCGCGCGGTTCCCTATGCTGAGTCCGTGTCAACGGATTGACAGAAACAGGACGATAGCGTATGTATCTAGGCCTCTTTTAGGCGTTCAACGCACAGATGAAGAGGTGACCCATGGAAGACCTGAAGGTGCGGAAGCTCCGTGCGAAATTGGGAATTTCCGCGGCAGACCAGAAGGCAGCAGCAGGCAGGGAAGTCAGTCCGAATCTGCAGAAGAAGATCTCAGGCTACGCGCGGGCGGGCGGCAACTTCGTGTCGGCGCCGTCCATGAGCGGTGCCGCGGTGGCGAACGATCGTCTCCGGACGGGCGGCAACTTCGTGTCGGCGCCGTCCATGACCGATACCGCCGTTACCTGACATCATCTGCATTCGGGGTCTGGTGCCTGACCCTGAAGCCGGAAGTGCTTGAGGAAGCCGCCGGTTTTCCTGCAGACTCGCTCGCTCGATGGCCGGGCGATTTCGTTGCGGCCCGGTGGCATCGGCAGACCTGCGGCATGCCCCGCGTAGGGGAAGACCGGCCAAGGTGGGCACGCCAAACATCGCCGTTCACCCGTAGGCAGGCGGCCCCGACTGTTGGGCCGGTAACCGTCAAGGGTCACGCAGGTCTGCAAGTGTCCGGAAGGCGATGCGCCAGCCCGCGAGGCCGGCGGCGCCTCGGCCCCTGTTACCTCTCACGCCATACCGCGGGCCGGGCCCGTTCGGTCGACCGGGCAACCACTGTCGTTCCACTTCCGGAAGCCGTCAGCGGGTTCCGCGAACGAGGCACGGCATGATTCCCGGAGGATGGCGCCAGCTTCGCGGGCGTTCGACGCCAGCCTCGCCGTTGCGTAGTGTGGCAAGGGTCGCGAAGACGCGACAGCGGTGCAAACGATTTGGATCCAACACCGCCACTTCTGCAGGAAAAGACGATGTCCATCGCAACTGATGGAAGAACGGTGAACTTCCGCGGGCTCCAGACGCTGGAAGTTATCTTGAAGATTACCGAACGCTGTAACCTGAACTGCGACTATTGTTATTTCTTCAACGCGGGGGATGACAGCTACAAGGATCATGCAGCGTTCATTGCAGATAACACGATCGCGTTACTGGTTCGGCGGCTTGCGCAATTTTCCAAAGCGTACGAACTGCAACGCATCGCGATTCACCTGCATGGCGGCGAGCCGCTTCTGATACCGAAAGCCCGGTTCGACAGCATCTGCGCCGAGATTCAGATCAAGGCTGGCGCCCATTGTTGACCTGTCGTTGACGGTCCAGACCAACGGCATGCTGATTGATCTCGAGTGGATAGAGATTTTCAACAGGCATGGCGTGGAAGTGGGTGTCAGCCTTGATGGAGCGCAGGTGCACAACGACGCCCATCGCCTCGACCATCGTGGTCGATCGTCATACCAAGCGACCGTTCGCGGACTGGCACTGTGCCAGGAACACCTGCACCAGCCGCCGATGGTCCTGGCCGTGATCGGGGAGGAATTCAATCCCCGGGAAATCTACGAGCACTTTCGACGTGACCTGAACGTGGGACTCCTTGATTTCCTGCTTCCCGACCTGAACCACGAAAACTTTCGCGGCGATGCAGAGGCGTACGGGGATTTTCTGATCAGGATCTTCGACATGATGGTGAAGGACGAGGAGTCCGTCAGCGTCAGGTTCATCGATCACTTCCTGGCCCGAATCTACGGGCACGGGAACTTCCTGTTCGGCGCCCGGAGGGACGACCCCGACTATCTCCTAATCACCGTCTCGTCGGATGGCGGTGTCGGGCCGGACGACACGCTGAGAACCACGACGTACTGGAGCGGATACGAGTACCGGGATCTGGAGAGTTCCAGCATCGAAGAGATCATCCAGGACCCGCTGTTTCACGAATTCGAGTACTTCAAGAAGACGCCAGCATCGGCATGTTCGGGATGCTGTTGGCGTGAAGTCTGCGGCAGCGGCCAGCCGGTGCACCGATATGCGAGACGCAACGGATTCGACAACCCCACGATCTATTGTCAGGGACTGGACAAGTTCTACACCCATGTAGTGAAGTACCTGGCTCTGCACGGCGAGCCGTTGGAGAGAGTGGGGGCGGACTTGATCTGAGACTGTCGATACCGGCATGACGCGAGGTCCGGAGGCCCTGATGGAGCGATGCAGCCCATGGTGGCCATGCGTCCGCGCGCCGGTGACGCCAGGTCCGCAATGAAAATCTACCTCGATCGCAGGCTGGGAAGCGCACGCGACCTGATAGCGTTCACCGACACGATCGTCTGCGTCGACAGGTCACATCCGGCCTCTGCGGACTATCGGCCCGACGCCAGGCTGCCGGCCGACTTCAGGAGGCCGGATGCACGTGAAATCAAGCAATACACCGCTCCGCTCGACGAGCTTACGATTGAGGATGAGCTGGATTTCGTCGCAGTCTTTCCCTGCACGTTGACATCCGAGAGAGCGTTGGATTTCACGCCGTTTCTCAGCCTGTCGCCGGTGGTTGCGCTTGAGCCGTCAATCGATCACGAGAAGTTTCCTTCGGTCACGGTGGACCGGGAATCGGGACTGCGGCTGGGTCTGCACCTTGATTCATGGGACGGCTTCGACCTGCCCTCGAGGTGGCGGAGCCGGAACCGGATCGTCGTGAACCGGGGCCCCGGAAACCGGTACGTCTACGTGGTGCCCGTGCCGATCGAGGACATGGCAGCGAGCGTGGAGGCGGCGGAACGCCTGCATCCCAGCGAAGTTGCGGACACCTATATCCGGAATACTCCGGCCACGGCCTGCTTGCGCATGCTTCAGTCGGCGAATGTCGCGTATGTCTGCTGCACGGAGCGCCTGGTGCACGACGCTCGCATAGGTCCAGGCGGCGGGCTGGCGGAAAGCCGCCACTATCTGGGTCACTTCATCAAGAAGTAACCCACGTTGCGCTCCGGCAGCCTAAGCGCCGGAAGTCCGCCGGCGCTCGCCCCGCAGCCGCAGCAGACCGGTCAGCGGGGACAGGTCACGAACCCGGGCGTCCCGTCCTCCATTCCCACGGCCGGACTTGGACGTCGGCGAACACGTCTCCCTTGCCGTAGGGACTGTCAGCCAGGAACGCCCGCGTCGCCTCCAGGGAAGGCGCCTCCGCGACCAGCACCAGGCCGACGATGGCCTTTACGTCGTCGGAGAGAGTAGGGCCGGCGTGGTGGACGACGACATCGGGATGTTCCGGATGATTGCGCAGATACTCCATGTAGGCGGCCTGAAGCTCGCTCCCTGCCTGTACCCGTCCCGGCTTGTGGGTAACGAAAGCGACGCAATACATCGGCTGTCTCTCCGTTCGAATGACTAGTTTCGTTGACGCTATGCCAGTTCGTCGCCTGATGTCAAACGAGCGTTCTCGACGACGGACTCCGGATTCCGTCGGTGCCGCCGCGATGATCGTGGGAGTGGTCTACGTCCCCCGGGGCAGCCTTGCGCCCGGCGGCTCCACGCGGACGGTCACGATATCCGTGTCGTGGTATTGCTGATGACGGACCGACGAGGCCAGGTGACGCAACAGCCGCAACGAAACCTCGCGCTCGATCATTTCGGCAGCGCTAGCCTCGCCGAGCAGTGCGATGCGGTCCTGAATATTCCCCTCCTCGCCGGTTGCGGCGACGAACTCCAGCACTGCTCCGCCGTCCTCGCCGCGCGCGGTGATGAACAGGCGCCGCCGTTCGATGTCCGCACCCGGCTCGTCTTCTTGCCGAAGCGTCAGCAGCGTCTCCTCGCAGACGGCGTCGAGACGGTTCGCCATCTGCGCGTCCCAGCCTCGTTGCGATGCGAACGCGCCGACGAACTCGCGGATCTTGTGCAGGGCGGCGGGTTCGAGCTCCACCTCCATCCGATGGCGCTGCGGCTTCATCAGTTCGACGAGCAGGGTCATGACGATCGCCACGACGCCTCCGGTCAGCATCCCGTTCTGCAGGAGCGCGCGGGCAAACTCCGAGACACCGTCCGGAATCACCGCCGCGCTCTGAAAGCCTGCGCCGATCCAGAACGAGACCCCGGCGATCAGTCCTTTCCGGTAATCGATTCCATCCTGCAGGATTACCTTCATGCCGATGATGAAGATGGTCGCCATTGTGACGGTGACAAATGCCGTGATGACTGGACCCGGTATCGCTAGGATCACGGCCAGCGCCTTGGGAACGAACGCCAGCACGATCAGCGACGCCCCGAGCGCGATGCCGATTCGGCGGGAACTGATCCCGGTGATCTCGACCATGGATGCGCCGCTCGGCCGGAAGCCGAGCGGCATCGTGCACGCGAGGCCCGACAGCAGGTTGCCGGCCCCGTCGGCCGCCACGGCGCCCTGCACCGCCCGGAAATCCACTGCCCGGCTCTCGGCCCAGGACACGCGCTGGATCGCCACGGCGCCGCTGATGGTCTGCATCGTGCAGACCAGCGCGATGAACACGAAGGCAGGAAGCAGCGCCCAGAACTCGGGCCCGAAGCGTAGGTCCAGGGCCGACCATGCCGGCGTCGGAATGCCAATCCACGACGCCTGGACGATCCGATCGACGTCGTACAGACCGAACATGCCTGCGACGATCGAGCCGGCGACGATGCCGATGACCGGCGCCCACAGGCGCGCCCGCTCCCTTGCTGTCAGGGTGACGCCGGCGATGACGATCAGGGTCACCGCCGCGCTGAGCGGCGCGGCAAGCGACGGCGTGCCGCTCGGCACGTTCTTCATCTGCTCGAACATGACCGGCATGACCGTGACCGGCGTCAGCATCAGGATCGTGCCGGTGACCGTCGGCGTGAGGATGCGCCGAAACAGCGAGAGACGTGCCGCGAACGCGAACTGGACCAGGGCGAGGATGACGACGAGGGTGGCGAGCAATGCCGGGCCGCCCGCGGCGAGGGCCGCGATGCTGACGGCGATGGCGGCCCCGGAGGTTCCGATCGCGAGAATGTAGCCAGCGCCAAGTCGACCGGTTCGCCGGGCCTGGAGCACCGTGGTCGCACCGCAGATCGCGACCGAGGCGAACACGGCCCACAGCAGGACGTCCTCCGGTTGACCGGCCGCGCGGAACACGACCGTCGGGATCATCACCGCCCCGGGCAGGACCAGGCAGCCGATCTGAAGAGCGAGACCCACGCTGAGTAAAACCGGGGTCTTCGCGTCGGGATGGCGGCCGCCGGAGACTTGGCCGGACACGTCGCTTTCCATGCCTTGGTCCCTGTTGCCTCCGGGAACCGCGACGGGGACCGCTGCGTTTGGCTCGCCGCGCGACGATTTCGCCTGAGCGTTACGTGCCTAAACGAGCAGAACCCCACGCGCGTGCAACTCGGTCCGGCATGACGGCACCAAGGGCACCGCATGAAGCCGCCTGCTGCCCATCAAGCCATGGCCGCACGCGCGTTTGTCACTGACATTCAACAGCAAACGCACGTGCACCGCAAAGGAACGCTGATCGTCGCGCCGACGGCCGCGCTCCGACACTGCGCGCTTCCGGTCCGTTACATCGATGCAGACAACAGGATTGAAGCTGTCTGCCGCACCTGCATCAAAGCGGGCCCTGACCAGTTCTCGGTTCAGCCCGCATCACGGATACCGGCAAGGTGCATGGCGCCGGGAAGCACAAGGTGCCGGCGAATCCGGTGCGCCCGTGCTTCTAGTCCCGGGATGCAGGCACTCTCGACAGCGCCTGGACGGCCTGCACCACATCGAATTGTCGCGAGCACCCGAGCTTGCCGAAGATGTGCATGAGGTGCGTCCGCACGGTGGTGTATTCGCGACCGGTTGCCGCCGCGATCTGCCGGAGGGTCCGACCTTCCGCAAGCTGCGTCGCGATCGCGGCCTCCGTCGGCGTAAGCCCCAGCGCCGCTTCGACGAGGGCCGGCCTGATCCGCACCCGCTGCGTGGGGTCGACGATCAGCACGAGTGCGCCCGCGCGGCCGGTGCGATCATCCAACCCCCGAGCGCCCAGCGGCTTCACGTGCAAGCCAAACCCCGGCAATGACCTTCGCCGCACTGTCATCGAGCCGCTCACACCTTGTTCCCCCAGGCGCGGCAACGCCCTTGCCAGGAGGGCCTGGAGCCTGGCGTGGTCCGCCGGCCAGGCGGCGCAGAGCTCGCCCTCGTCATCCGACAGTCCGTCGCTGCCACGCAGCACCTCCCGGGCGCTGTCGTTCGTCGCCATGATCTGCCCGCGTTGGTCCAGCTGGATGACGCCGACTTGGGGATGGTCAAGAAGTTCGATGACCGACGCCCCGAAGGCCTCCGCTTCCTCGAGCGCGGACTGCACCCGGACATACTGGCGGAGGTGCGGCAGCACGCGCGCGATCATCTGGGTCCTGGAGGAAGTCCAGCCGTCGGTGTCCACGGGATCCTGGATGCTCCAGACGATGCGGGAGCCGTGGGGTCCGTCCAGACGCACGCTCAAGCCATTCTGGATGTCGAAGCGTGGGTATCCTTCGTTGTAGGCGAGCGATGATCGCAGTTCGCTCTCGCTGAAGAGGTCGACAACGCGGACGATCTTGCTGTCAGGGAGTTGCCGCACCCGCGGGAGATGCTCGTCGGTCGGGTAGTACCGCCGAAAGTACTCCCGTGCCTGCTCTGCGCGGTCTTCTCCACGCGCATAGCTCTTTGCGAAAAAGATCTGGACGTTGTTCGCTGGACCATCCGCACCGAAGGTCAGCGTGCTGCCCTTGGTCCCACAGGCCTCATCGATGAGCCTGGAAGCCTCCGGCCAGCGGGCGTCGTCGAGCATGGCCTCGTTGAGCAAGGCCACGATGCGTTCGAAGGCGTCCAACTGGGTCACTTCACGCCTGCGTTCCCGGTGATGTTGCATTGAAGCGACCCCCTACGGAATCGCTCCGCCGCAAACGGCGATGGGAGGGCTGACAGGAAAGCGTGTGCCCGGACCCGCCCCAGTGCCGCCGCCATTGCCAGTGCGATTGCGTCACGCCGGGCCGAAAGAAGCCCGACTGCGTATGCCGGCCTGCCTGGCGCCGGTTTCTCCCGCCATGCTCCCTCGGTTGGGGTAGGCCAAACCTAGTGCATCATCCCGTCCGATCCACCCTCCAACTGGACAATGCCGCGATGTTCCGTCCGGCGCAGCGTCCCGCGACGGCTGCCAGAAGCAATGATTATTCGCTTATATTCTCCAAACTTTACCAGTTATTCTCTCTGTATTCACGAATAAGCATTTCAGTCCCGACGGTAAGTCGATATGTTCACGTGTCTTGCAGTCGTCAAGTGCAACGGCCAGCGCGCATGCAGGGTGCGGCAGGTACCTCTGCCCGCTGGAGGCGGCGCGCGACGGCGGTTGATTCCTCACTGCCGAAGACCAGCACCGAGGCCACGGGTAACGCAGCCGATCGGCAGCGCTCTGCTGACGACCCGACGGAGGGAGTATCAGCGTATGCCAGTGACGTTGATCCCGGTGCTCATGCTGCTGGGAATCGGGTTGGCGGTACATCCCGCGATGGCAGCGAGCGAGGCCGACCTGCGGGCGAAGGCGGCGGCCGTCCATGCTCGCATTCTCACGCTCGACACCCATATCGACATCCCGCCCGACTTCGGCACCGCGGCCTACGACATCCTTCGGGCGAAGCTCCCTCGCCAGAAGGTGGATCTACCCGGCATGGAGCGCGGCGGGCTCGACGCCGCCTTTTTCGTCGTGTTCGTCCCACAGCGGGATCGCAATTCCCCCGGATATGCGCGGGCCGTGGCCGATGCGTTTGTCAAGGTTGCCGCCATCCGGCGCATGACCGACACCCAACATCCCGACCGGATCGGTCTGGCTCTCACGGCCGCCGACGTCCGCCGCATCCATCGTGAGGGGCGTCGCGTGGCCCTCATGGGCATGGAAAACGGTTATGCCCTGGGCCGCGATCCCGGACTCCTCGATACCTACTACGAGTACGGCGTCAGGTACCTGGGCCTTCTGCACAACGGTCACAACGACATCGGCGATTCGGCAGTGCCCAGCCGACGCCGAAGCGAGCCACAGGCCGAACACGGCGGCCTGAGCGAATTCGGGCGCGCCGTGATCGCGCGCGCCAATGCCCTGGGGATCATGGTCGACATCTCCCACGCGTCGATGCCCACGGCGCTCGATGCCATCCGGGCCTCGCGCGCACCGGTGATCGCATCGCACTCGGCGGTGCGCGGCGTGTACGACCATCCGCGCAATCTTTCCGATGAAACCTTGCAGGCCCTTGGCCGAAACGGTGGAGTCGTCTCCATCGTCGCCTTCGATTCCTACCTGCGCGCGGTTCCCGAGGAGAAGCGGGAGGCGCTTGCGCGACTCCGTACCGAGTTTGGTCTCAAGGATGCCCTGGATTGGGAGCGAATGAGCGAGGCAGAGCGTGATGCCTATGTCGCCGGGCGCGCTCGGCTTGACCGGCAGTGGCCCAGGGCGTCGATCGGCGATCTTGTCGATCACATCGACTACGCCGTCGCTCGCATCGGGATTGATCACGTCGGCATCACGTCGGACTTCAACGGCGGTGGTGGCATCGAAGGATGGAACCAGGTTGGGGAGTCTCTCAACGTCACGATCGAACTCGTGCGCAGGGGATACCGTGAGGACGAGATCGCGAACCTCTGGGGCGGCAACCTGCTGCGGGTTATGGAGGCAGTGGAAACCGTCGCCAGAGGTTCACCGGGCAGTTGAGCGCTTGCCCTCGTCGGCCATGAGAGGCGTATGCACGCGTGATTCCTAGGGAAGGTCCGAATAGGCGGGGTTTTGGGCTTTTGGGGGTTCGCGTGGGCCGCTCGCCGTGTCAGGGAGCCTGCGGAGTCTTCGGCACCACCTGATCGTGGGTGCCTTTCCGTCGTTTTGGGGAGGTCGGGGCACACGGGGGCCGGGGTTCAGGCCGCCGCGTAACGGCCGGCGATCAGCAGGTTCGTGAAGCCGAGCAGCAGGGCGATGCGCTGGGTGTTCTTCGGACAGTCTCCAATCCACGGGTGCGCCAGTCGGGGCTCGGCGCCGCCCGCCACGGGCGGATCAGCAAGATCGGCCGCAACCATGCCCGGGCGATGCTGGTCGAGGCCGCGTGGGCGGTGGCAAGAACTCCGGGCCCGCTGCACGCCTTCTTCGTCCGGATCCGCGCCCGCCGCGGTCACCAGGTCGCCGTCGCCGTCGCGCGGAAGTTGGCCGTGCTCTGCCGGCACATGCTCACCAAGGAAGAGGACTACCTCTGGGCCCGCCCGGCGCTTGTGGCCAACAAGCTGCGCGCCATGGAGTTGCAGGCCGGCAGGCCGCACAGGAAGCGGAACCGGCGCGGACCGGCCTACGCATACAACGTCAAGGCGCTGCGCGTCCGGGAGATCGATCTCGCCCGGCAGGCCGAACGGAGCTACGAGCACTTTGTCGGCCACTGGCGCCCCCGCCGCCCATTGGACGCCATTGCTGGCGGCGCGAAGCTCTCGTCGCGGGCTACTCCGGCACGTGCCATGTGCCGTCGGCTTTGGCGGTCGCATGCTGGGAGCCTCGTCGGTCACGACATAGCTGCAGGTGCTCACGATCCCCTCGAACCGGCCGGTACCGCCTCGGAATTCCACCGTGCCGGTACCGCCACCGCCCGGCTGAACGTCCCCCGGGTCCCGGCTCGCGACCAGATGGAGCTAATCGCCGGCGTCTGAACTCAGCGTCAGAAATACCGTGACGTTGAAGGCGTCGCGGCGCGGGTAGGCCAGTCCGACGCCTTCCACCGCGAGCGGGCCGGCCTCAGTCAGCAACGGGTCCGTGGATCGCCGTGATGGTCGCGTTGCCGCGAAGGTGGGCACTGATCCACGTGGTGCCGTCCGCGTGGGGGACGCTCTTCAAGAACTGCTCGAGCGACAGTTTCAGGTGAAAGGCGTCCTCCGCGAAGGCTGAGGCGATGAAGGCGGCCATGCGGGCGGCTGCGAGCGTGGCGGACTGGCGCACGAACTCCCCGGCTCCTCGTCTCTCGTGCAGGTGAGACGCTGACAGCATGGAACACTTTGAGACAATTTGATACAGATAGGTCCGGGCGCGGTCCGCATTGCCATCGCATGGGCGGGCGGCGCCCGAAATCCGGAAAGCCCCTTCCAACACCGAACTGCGTGGCCCGCAGTTCGTTTTCGTCCTGCCTCGGGGCCCCGCTCCCGAACTCCCAAGTGAATTTTCGGCTGAAGGCTTCTGCAACTGTGCTCATAACTCAATTCCTGACAAACAAAGTGTCCCCCCCCCCCCCCCCTCACGACGCGTCATGAGGCGGCTCATGCGGGGGCCGGCCGTCCTGCTTGCGCTCGCCTTCCTGCTGACGGCCGGCCTGCCCGGCGCGGCCGAGGCGCAGAGCGTGACGGGCGTGAGCATCGACAACAGCAACGGGCCCGGGCGCCGACAACACCTACGGGGTCGGCGACACCATTGCGGTGCAAGTCAATTATACTCCGGCGTGGACCTGACGGTCGTTACCGGCGGAACGCCCCGGCTGCCGCTCCAGATCGGCGACGCCACGAGATACGCGGCGTATTCGGACGCCGACTCGCGGTTTGCGACGCTGATCTTCAAATACACCGTGCAGGCGGGGGACAACGACATCGACGGGATCGGCGTCCCCGGCCCCATCGACCTGAACGGCGGCTCGATCGAGGCCACGATCACGGCGACATTAGCTGACCAGCGACGCCGGCCTGGCCCTCGGCAGCCACGCGATCACGAACGACGCGAACCACAAGGTCTCCACGCCGAAGCCGACGATCGGGATCTCGACCACCGCCGCGACCGTCACCGAGGGCGATGACATAACGATCACCGTCACCCGGGACGACACTTCCGGGGCGGCGTCGTTCAACGTGAATCTCAACCATTCGGGCGTGAAGATGTTGTCATCGGCATTGTTGAGCGGGTCCATTGTCGAGAACAGGTTCGGCTGGCCCGCCACCACAGCACCTCGGTCTCCTTCGCGGACGGCGTTGCGGACGCCACGGTCACCGTGCCCGACGCGAACGACCAGGTTGCCGAAGGCGACCACAGATGTCACGATCACGCTGGCGGCCGGCCACAGCTACACGGTGGGCACCCCGAACAGCGTCGACGTGACGTCCGAGGACGACGACAGGCTCGCCCGCCGCGCCCACGATCGTTTCGATAACGCCGGCAGGAAGAGGCGATGCTCGTCGCCTGGAGCCCGCCGGCCGATCTGGGCCAGCACGACGGCGCCGCCGTCCGCTTCAACGAGATCATCACGACCTGGAGGTGGAGTACCGCGGCCCGGGGACAGATACAGGACGGAAATGGCGAGTACTCCGGACGGAGTAGGGCATTTTCCACAAATGGTCCAAGGACCGCTCGCCTGTCAGTATCGGTTCGTCAGGGCTGGTCTGAGGACACGGAATACGAGGTGCGCATGCGCGTGGAATCCTTTGCGGTCCTGGCGCGTGGTCGGAGACCGACGGGCCGGACCCTGCGATGACGGAAGCGCCGAAGGTGACGGCCGTTTCCATCTCCAGCGATCCGGGGAGCGACGACACCTACGGCGTCGGCGACGAGATCACCGTGGACGTCACCTTCGATTCCGAACTGGACGTGACCGGGACGCCCCGGCTGTCGCTCATATCGGCGGCGGCCCGAAACGCGAACCTCAGATGGGCCGATTACGACGCCCCCGGGGGGTCCCTTCCCCACCGGATTTGGAAACAGGGGTTCCTCCGGTTCAAATACACCGTGCGGCCGGGAGACGAGGATACGGACGGAATCACCGTCGACAAAATCGCCTTCATCGATTTCATCGTCGCGACCGGCGCCTCGATCAGGAAGCATTGCTCCGGGGACGTGCAGGAGGATGCGGCTTGCGAGCCAGGCGCCCGAAATACGCGAACCTCGACATTGCCCGACAACCTCAAAATCGAGGACGCCATGGACCACAAGGTGGCCACGCCGCCCGGTGCCGTCCCGGACGCGCCGGACCTCACCAATGTCCAGGTCTCGGCGTCGGGGCAGACGCTCAGCTTCCACTGGGTGTCGCAGGCAGATTCCTCAAGGCGCGGGTGACCGGATACAGGGTGGAGATGGGGGTGCAGGCGGCGACGGAACCGTGGACGTGGACGCAGGTCGGCTCGGACCTCCCCGCGCCCGCAACGCCCGGGAGCCGTGTCGACATCGTTTCACCCAGAGAACGTCCCCTGGGAACGACCCGGCACTACCGCGTGGTCGCGCTGAGTTCGGTGGGCGACAGCCCGGCGTCGGCCCCGTGAGCGGGACCACGCCCGCCGAGGGCGCGGCGCAGCCGGACAACGCCGCGCCGGTGTTCACCGAAGACGAAAGCACGATACGGAGCGTGGCGGAGAACACGCCGGCAGGGGAGAATATCGGCGCGCCGGTTGCGGCGACCGATACGGACACAGGCGATACCCTGACCTACAGCCTCGGCGGCACGGACGCGGCATCGTTTGCCATCGTCGCCGCTAGCGGCCAGCTGCAGACCCGCGCGGCGCTCGACTACGAGACGAAGACGAGCCATTCGGTCACGGTGTCGGTGTCGGACGGCAACGGTGGCTCGGACAGCATCGACGTGACCATCAATGTCACCGATGTGGTTGAGGATGACACTGTGCAGCCACCGGCCGGCGGCGGGGGACCGGTACAGCCGGGCGGACGGCGGCGCAGCCGCCCCAGTCCGGCTCCGGGGGAAACCGCGCGCCCGTGGCCGCCGCAGGCCCGGACGCCGAGGCCGACCCCGGTGCGTCGGTGTCGCTGGATGGCTCGGGGAGTTCGGATCCTGACGGCGACGCGCTGACGCATTCGTGGGAGCAGCTCTCCGGCGTGCCGGTGACGCTCTCGGGCGCGGACGCGGCGCGGGCGACGTTCATGGCTCCGGAGCTTCCGGGCGCGGTCGCCTTCCGGCTGACGGTGAGGGACCCGGGCGGGCTGACGGACAGCGACGAGGTGAGCGTGACGGTGCGCGACCTGGTTCCCGACTTCGGCGGCGCGACCGTGGCGGCGCTGGAGCTGACCGCGGGCGAGGCGATCAAGCCGGTGCTTCTGCCGGCGGCGACGGGCGGCAACGGGGATCTCTCCTACAGCCTGACCTCGGATCCGGCGGGACTGGCGGGGCTGGAGTTCGACCCGGCGACGCGGACGCTGTCGGGGACGCCGTCCGCGGGCGGCGCCTACGCGTTTGCGTACCGGGTTGACGACGCGGATGCCAACCTGGCGGACACGGACGCTGCGGTGCTGAGCTTCCAGGTGACGGTCGAGTCGGCTCTGTCGGGTGCCAGTGAGGCGGTGAAGCGGGCTCTGCAGCGCACGCTTGCGGCGGTGGGCACGCGGATGCTGACGGGCGCGCTCGGCAACATCGGCGCGCGGTTTGCCGACGGTCTCCCGGGGACGGGCCTGACGCTCGCGGGGCGGTCGGTGCCGCTCGGGATGCCGGCGGCGGGCGCCGGCCTGGCCGGGTCCTGCGCCGCCTTCGGGCAGACTGGGCGGGGGCCGGACGGCTTCGGGCGCGGCATTGCGGTCTGCGATGGTGCGTCAAGCCGGGGCGTGGAGGCGGACGAGCTGCTCGGCACGAGCGCGTTCACGGTGCGGCTGGGGGTCGCGCCCGGCGAGCCGGGTGCGGACCCGGCGGTGCCGCAATGGGCACTGTGGGGCCGGGGCAACGTCGGCAGCTTCGAGGGGCGTCCGGAGCCGGGGGCGCGCTACGAGGGCGAGCAGCGTACGGGCTGGCTCGGCTTCGACGGGCGCGCAGGCCCGTGGGTCGCGGGCGTCGCGCTGAGCCGCGGGGAGAGTGAGGCAGAGTACGGCTTCAACCTCGGCGGTGGGATCGACGGGGGCGGACGGCTGGAGACCACGGTGACGGCGGTCTACCCCTACGGGCGCTGGACGTTTGCGGACGGCCTGGAGTTGCGCGGCGTGCTCGGCGCGGGCACCGGCGAGGCGCGGCACGAGCCCGCGAGCGGCGCGCGGGAGACCAGCGGTCTCAGCATGCGGATGGTGTCTCTCGGCCTGCAGTGGGCGCTTCCCGCACTTGGCGGGCTCGACCTCGCGGTGCGGGCGGATGCCAGCCTGGTTGGGCTGGAGATGGAGGCCGGCCCGCAATACATCGACGGGCTGAGCGCGGACAGCTGGCGGGGACGGGCGGGCCTCGAGGCGTCGCGTCGCGTCGCGCTGGCCGACGAGTCGGCCCTCGTGCCGTTCGTAGAGGCGGTGGCCCGGCGCGACGGCGGCGACGGGTTGACGGGCACGGGCCTGGAGGTTGCAGGGGGCGTGCGCTACACGGCGCCCGGTGTGCAGGTGGAGGCGCGCGGGCGCTGGCTCGCGGCGCACAGCGAGGACGGGGCGCGCGAGCGGGGCGTGAGCGTGACCGCGCGGGTCGGCCCTGGGGCGCACGGGCGCGGCCTGTCGTTGTCGCTGAGTCCGCGCTGGGGTGCCGGCACGGGCGGCGCGGAGGCGCTGTGGCTGGACGCGCTGCCGCGTCACTCAGACGGCGTGGCGGATGCCGGCGCCGTCAATGCGCGCATCGGCTACGGCTTCGTGCTGGCACCCGGGGGCGTGCTGACGCCGTTCGCGGAGACGGGCTTTGCGGGCGACGATGACCGACGCTTCCGGGTCGGGACCCGGTTGGAGGCCTTGCGGACGGCGTTCGGCATGGAGCTTGCGGGCGAGCGCCGGGAGAGCGTCGCGCCGGAGCCCGAGCACACGCTGAAGCTCGATCTCAGGGCCAGGTTCTGATGAGGGGGGAGAGGATGACGGGCAACGAAGCCGGGAGGCTGTTCCCCATGCGAGCGAAAACCATTGCGGCGCTGCTGGCGGCCGCGCTGGCGCTCAGTGCCTGCGGCGGGTCCACGACGGGCCCGCTGCCGGCCCTCAGCGAGGAGGATCTTGCGGCGCTTCGCTCGGACCCCCGGGTGGTGCGGATCGACGCCATCCTCGGGCGCTCGGATGCGCTGCTGTTCAGCAGCCTTTATTCCCGCTACACGCTCACCGGCGGGGGCGAGACGCTGAGCGAGGCGCCGAGCGAGAGGATGAGCTGCGCGGGCGGGCGCTGCACCGGCGATGACGGTACGACGGTCACGGTCCGGGACCTGACGGCCCCCTCGGACATCGACGCCAACCTAAGCGAGGCGGCACTGGGCTCGCGGGGCGGGTTCGACAGCGTGGTGACACGGAGCGAGGCCGAGGTGACGGAGAGCGTATCCGGAGCAACGGTGACGGCGGACCCGTCGATCCGCAGCTGGGGGTTCTGGGGCGAGCACGGCTTCGCGGCGCTGGAGCTGGGCTCCGGCCCGCTCTCGGGCGAGGTCGATGGGACGGCGTTCTCCGGCGACTTCTCGCTGGCGCGGGCCTGGGCGGCGGGCGAGGTCTCGGGGTCGAACCCCGCCGGCGCCGGCGGCGCGACCTGGACCGGCATCGCCGAGGCGAGCCCGACGGGCAGGTTCGAGCGGCTCATGGGCACGGCGAGGGTGACCATCGCGGACCTGTCGCGGCCACGCGTGGGCGTCGCCATCGACGTGCCGGGCCACGACATCGGCGCGCCCGGCTGGGCGGACATGCCGCTCACCAGCGGCAGCTTCGTTGCGGGGACGGCGGGGATCGACTGGCTCGGCGGCAACTTCCACGGACCGCGGCACGAGGAGGCCTGGGGCGTGTTTGACACCGCGGACTATCTCGGCGTCTTCGGCGCGAAGCGGGAGCCGTAAACGGCGGAAGCGGTCCCCGCTCAGCGCCGGCGGCCGTCGTCCATGCGATGGTGCACGAAGTCGTACGACCAGACGTGGTCCCGACGGCCCGGCCGCGGCGGATCGTCCCGGCAAACTCCGGCCGATCGGTCAAGCTCCAATCAAACGAGTGTCCGGATCATGATCGCAGCCGGAGACCGGCGCGAGAAGGGTCGAGATGTTCCGTATGGACAGCTGTAGATGCACTGCCCGTTTTTCGAACTAATACCTTTACTATCAATACCTTATGCATGAAGCTTGGCGGAGGGAGAGGGATTCGAACCCTCGATACGGTTTCCCGCATACACGCACTCCAAGCGTGCGCCTTCGACCACTCGGCCACCCCTCCGGAACGGTCCAGCGTAGCGATTCCCGCGACCCGCTCAACCGGCATGCCGATCGTTCGCGCGCCAGCGTGTTCCTTTTAGCACCGACCTCCGGGTTTGGTTCGGAGCAGTTCCGGCTGGTAACCGTTGGCGGGATTCCGCGGTTATCTGCCTGTGTCAGCGACCGGGCGATCCGCGAAACCCCTTCGATCAGCCCGGTCAGGTCGGGCGGACGCTGCCTGCTGTGTCCGGATCGTTCTCCCCGGCTTGGGCGGCAAAAATCGACGTGTAGCCGCTCGACCAATCCGGCGGGATGAGGCACGGGCGCGGATCGTGATGGGCCCACCTGGCGGGTTGGCCGCGAATGACCTCACCCACGTGTGGAGCGGGCTCCGGGTGCGGTGTGTAGGGAAACGCGTCGGCTGACGCGTAGGCGTTCAACAGCAAGGCCCGCCCGTCCGCGCTCCGACTGGGAGGGGATCCGTGCACAGTGCGGCAATTGTGGACCGTGATGGCACCTGGCGCCGCCTCGATGTAATCGGCTCGGGTCACGTCCAGACGCTCTACGTCGCGGTCGTTCAGGCATCCTTTCCACTGGCCCTGCTCGTCATACTGATCGAAGAGCTCACCGGCATGACTTTCCGGGATGAAGCCCAGCGCTCCGTTGGCAAGGGTCATGTCTTCCAGCAGCAGCCCGATCGTCAGCGGGCTGTAGTTGGTATGCGGATAGAACTGGATGTCCTGGTGCCAGTCCACCTGGTCGTGGCCGTCGTTCCATTTGAAATTGAGTTTCGAATGATGAAACACCACGTCGGGCCCGACGAGATCGGCAGCGACGTCAGCCAGTACTCCCGAGGCGATCTCCCAGAACAACGGGTGGTGCTGGTGCGGCCGCCGGAGGCGGCGCAACCGCGGTGAATCGGCAGAGTGGCCGGGCGCAAGATCGAAGACCTCGCCGGAGCGGGTCTCACGCTTGCTCCGCTCGATGAATTCGTCGACCACGGTCCGGATGGCTGCCAGCTCATCGGCGCCGAACATTGATTCGACGACGACGTAGCCCTGGCTGAAGTACGACTCGCGCTGGCTTTGGCTGAGCACGCGCGCCTGGTGAGCAAGCACTGCTTCAGGAGTCATTTCGATTCGAGCTCCCCGGTCATCCAGCCGTCCACGGTCTGGGTCTGGCGGACCCCGGATACCTTATACGAGCAGGCCGGTACGGGGCCCGGTCCGGCGGTGCCGGTCGCACGGGTTTGCGGCGGGCGTCCGGCGGCAAAGGCCGGGCGGCCATCCGGGCGTCTCAGGAGGGTCGGTCGCCCTCAATCTGAATCCGCAGCATGCGTCGCCGGTAGCCGTGGTAATCGTTCAGCGGGTAGTGCAGCGCGGCCCGGTTGTCCCAGAAGGCAAGCGACCCGGCGGTCCACCGGAAACGGGCCGTAAACGGAGCCTGCGACTGATGGGCGAACAGCCACCGCAGCAGCGGCTCGCTCTCGTCTTCGGTCATGCCGTCGAAGCGGACCGAATGGGCGCCGTTCACGTAGAGCACCTTGCGGCCGGTTTCCGGGTGGGTGCGCACCACGGGATGCACGGCCTGGAATGCCCGGTCCTGCAACGAGCCCGAACGCGGCGCACGGGTCGCGGAGACGGCGGCCCCGTCCGAACGGTTTACCGCTCGGAGCGGCTCCAGCATCGCCTGCATGCCGGGCGACAGGGCGTCGAAGGCCAGATAGCCGTTGGCGAACAGCGTGTCGCCACCGACCGGCGGCACTTCCAGGGCGTACAGGAGGCTCCCCATCGGAGGACGCTCGAGATAGGCGGTGTCGGTGTGCCACAGACCGCCGAAGTTGACGGTCTCGTCCTCGCGCTTGAGCACTTCGATGACATGGGGTTCTTCCGGGACTCCCTCCACCATCGGGTATGGCATCGGGGTGCCGAAAAGCCGCGCGAAGGCGGCCAGTTCCCTGGCGCCGAGCGTCTGATCCCGGAAGAAGACGACCAGGTACTGAAGCCAGATTTCCCGGATCGCTTGCGCCGTCTGCGGATCAAGCGGCGTCGAAAGGTCCACGCCGTCGATTTCGGCGCCCAGTGCGCCCGGGAGCGGCCGCACCGTTAGCGAGGACCGGTTCGCTGCCCCTGCAAGGGCGTCCTGCCCATCTACCATCGATTCCCTCGCGTCCGACCGATCAGGCCGGGCGCCCTGTATTCCAGCCATCGGTGATGCGGCGCATTGTAATGGGAGAGCTCCGCCCGCCGCGCGGGCGGGCCGGCCAGGGACCCGGAACTCGAGCACCGTCCGCGCGACCGGCAAGCGCCGGCACCAGCCCTTGTCGGGGCCTTCCGCGGCCGAGTCTACGCCCCATCCGTGCCGCCGGGCGACCGGCCCCGGCGTCGCAGTTCATACAAGGCGACCGCGGAGGCCGCGGACACGTTGAGGCTGCCTTGGTCACCCCTGATGGGGATGGACACGAGCGAGTCGCAGTTGGCGCGGGTGCCGGGGCGCAGCCCGCTGCCCTCGGCACCGAGCACGAGCGCGATGGGTTTGCCGGCATCCATTCGCTCGACGGCCGCAGCGAGCGAAACGGGGGACGCGGGCTCGAGGCCCAGGCAGGCGAAGCCCGCCGCCCGCAGGATGCCCAGGGTGTGTGTGAAGCGGCGCGCCCGCACGACCGGAACGATCTCCAGGGCACCGGATGCGGCTTTGGCCAGAGACGCGGTCTCTCCCGGCGCATGGCGTTCAGGCATCGCGAGGAACGCGGCCCCGAACGCGGCTGCCGAGCGCAGGATCGCGCCGACATTCTGCGGATCCGTGACGCGATCGAGACACACCGCGACCGTTCCGGGCCCCGCCGCCCGACACAACCGCTCGAGGTCCGGCTCGGGCAGCCGGTCGACTTCGATCGCCACGCCCTGGTGGGTGGCATCGGCTCCGACCAGCCGATCGATGTCGTGTCGGGCCCGGGACTCCGGCACCGGGTCGGGCGCCCGCCGCCGGAGCAGCCGGGCAAGCGACTCGGCGAGGCTGCGCCCGGCTTCCTGCGCGACGAGGACCCGGTGGACACGGCGCTCGGGGTTCTGCAACGCCGCTCGTACCGTGTGGCGGCCGTACAGCCATATGGTCGCGGACGGGGTGCGCAGGTTCCTTGGGCCGTTGCCGGGGCGGCTCCGCCGGCGGTTGCCGCGCGGGCGCGTCGTCACGCGGGCTCGATCCGGACTCCCTCGGCCTCGAGCATCGCCCGTTTGAGCGTCGTTCCCCAAGCGTAGCCGGCGATGCCGCCGTCATGGCCGATCACCCGGTGGCAGGGGACCAGCCAGGCAATCGGGTTCGCGCCGTTCGCCTGCCCCACCCATTGCGCGCCGCGGGGCGTCCCGAGATTGCGGGCGAGATCCCGGTAGCTGCGGGTCTCGCCTTTCGGAATCGCGAGCAGCTCGGACCAAACCTGCAGTTGCCGCTCGGTCCCTGCCAGGCGGATGCGCGCCTCGCCGGTCCGGCACAGCGTCGCGGCGCGCCCGGCAAGTGCATCCCGGTTGGCGCGGAACGTCGCCATCGGCCAGCGGTCCGCCATCGACCGGAAGACCTCCGCGCGCGTGCCGTCACCACGGAAAGCGAGTCCCACGAGGTCCTCGGCCTGACAGAGCATCAGCATGTCGCCGAACGGCGAATCGAACCAGCCGTAGTCGATGACCTGGCCGCGGCCACGGCGGGCACGCGGTTCGGCGACGGTCTCCCACGCAATTCGGAGCCGCCCGACCGTTGCCGGATGGTCAGCCACGGCTGGGTTCCGGGAAGAACGCCACCGGCGTCATCAGGCGATTGTCCTGGGCGACGAGTGCTCCCAGCTTTGCGCTCTCGCCGACGTAGGCCTGCCAGTCGGGATCGTTCCACATGGCCGCCCGCTTGGCTTCGCGGTCGCCCGCGTTCTCGTAGACCCAGATGTGAACGTACTGGTTGGGGTTGGGCGTCTCGGTGACCAGGTAGGCAAGCGGTGGACCGAGATGCCGGGTTTGCGGCGCCTTGCCCATCCGCTCGTAGAGCTCCAGGTGTTTCTTGATGGTGCCGGGACGGCAGGTGTACGTGCGGACGTCAAGCAGCATGCGGATCTCCGAGATTCGAATCTGGGGTGAAAAACGTACAGCGACGGAACCGGCGCCGATAGGGAAGAGGTCGGCGGCCGGCGGAAAGCCTGGCGTCCAGTCCGGTTCCGCGCCGGCACCTTCGTGCCATTCATTTATACTGGAGCGGAGGAAGATAGGCGGGGTTGTGCCGGTCATGGCGGCAGAGCGGCAGAGAGCGGACCCGCAGGATCGCGCGCTGGCGGAAATCGCCAGGACCGTAACGCAGTCCCAGAACGGTGCCGAGCCGGCGCCGTCGGCCTCCGCGGCGCCGGAGCCGCCGGACTCACCACCGCCTGACCCGGACCGCGACCTTGCAGCACTGCGGCTGGATCCCAACGCACGGGCGCGGATCTTCCGGGAGGGCGTGTATCCCTACACGCGCAAGCTTGAGACCTCGGCCTACGAAAAACAGAAGCAAAAGCTGCAGGTCGAACTGCTGAAGGTTCAGAACTGGGTCAAGGAAGCCGGCGAGAAGGTCGTCGTGGTGTTCGAGGGACGCGACGCGGCCGGGAAGGGCGGTACGATCAAACGCTTCATGGAGCACCTGAATCCGCGTGGCGCCAGGGTCGTTGCACTGGCGAAGCCCAGCGAGCGCGAACAGGGCCAGTGGTACTTCCAGCGGTACATCCAGCACCTGCCCACGGTCGGCGAGATCGTCCTGTTCGACCGTTCCTGGTACAACCGCGCGGGCGTCGAGCGGGTCATGGGCTTCTGTACCGGGCGCGAATACCTGGAGTTCCTGCGGCAGTGTCCGCAGATCGAGCGCATGCTGGTCAACAGCGGGATCCGGTATTTCAAGTATTGGTTTTCGATCACGCGTACCGAACAGCGACGGCGCTTCGATTCACGAATGCGGGACCCGCTCAAGCAGTGGAAACTCTCGCCCATCGACACCGCGTCCATCGACAAGTGGGATACCTACACGACCGCCAAGGAAGAGATGTTCTTCTATACGGATACGGCTGACGCCCCGTGGACGGTCGTGAAATCCGATGACAAGAAGCGCGCCCGGATCGCCTGCATGCAGCACTTCCTCTCGGCGCTGCCGTACCCGGACAAGGACCCGGACGTCGTGCAGGGCCCGGACCCGCTGATCGTCGGCCCCGCGACGAACGTCGTGGAGCTGGACGCGCCACTGCCGGGCAAGCCCTGACTCCATCCACAGATCCATCATCGCCGAGCCCCCCGGGGTGCGGCGGCGGCGTGTTCCCGGTGCATGCGCAAGCGTCCGGCAAGGACCGGTCTCGGCCCGCCTGTCCGGTCGGGACCGGGCGCTCGATGATGACCCGGCGTGGTAGGTTTTTTCGGTGACCCAACTGACGATTCCGGCCTTCGACGCGGCCTCCGGGACCGCGCCCCGCGAACGCGGCGCGAAGGGTCTCACGCCGATGTTCCAGCAGTACTTCGCTGTCAAGGAGCAGCATCCCGGCTGCATCCTCTTCTTCCGGATGGGCGACTTCTACGAACTCTTCTTCGAGGATGCGGAGAAGGTCGCCGCGGAACTCGACATCGTGTTGACCACGCGTGGCGTGAGCGACGGCGAGCCGGTCCCGATGTGCGGGGTCCCGGCGCACGCGAGCGAGAACTATCTGGCCCGGCTCACGCGCAGGGGTTTCCGGATCGCCGTGTGCGAACAGGTGGAACGTCCGGAACAGGCCCGGCGCCGCGGGCACCGTGCCGTCCTCAAGCGGGAAGTGGTGCAGGTGGTGACCCCCGGCACCGTGGTCGACGAGCACCTGCTGGAGGCTCGCGAGAACAGCTTTCTGGCGGGGCTGGCTGAGATCAGCTCCCAGCTGGCCGTGGCCTTTGCGGATATCTCGACCGGGGAGGTGGAAGTGGAGGCGGTGGACCTGGATGGTCTGGAGGCCGCGCTGGCGCGGGACGGCACCCGGGAAATCATCGTGGCCGATGCGCTGGCGCGCCAGCCCGAGGTTGAAGCTGTCCTGGAGGCGCACGACGCCGTGGTCACGGAACTGCCGGCGGCCCGCTTTACGTTCGAATCCTCGGAACGTCGCGTCCGGGAGCACTACCAGGTGCTGGCGCTGGACGCCTTCGGCGCGTTTACCCGCGCCGAGGTCACGGCCCTTGGCGCCGTGTTCGACTATGCGGAGCTTACCCAGCAGGAAAGCCTGCCCGTATTCCTGCCGCCCCGGCGGGTGGAGCCGGCCGGATATCTTGGGATTGATGCGGCCACGCACCGCAATCTCGAACTGACCCGCTCGCTCGCCGGTGCCCACAGCGGGTCGCTGCTTGAGG
Source organism: Alphaproteobacteria bacterium (assembly GCA_965116745.1). Lineage (GTDB taxonomy): Bacteria > Pseudomonadota > Alphaproteobacteria > TMED109 > TMED109 > VXPW01. The sequence goes on from OZ220701.1 coordinate 644,118, forward strand.
CCGTCGATCGCACCGTGACCGCTGCGGGAGCGCGCCGCCTGGCCGGCGATCTCGCACGGCCGCTGACCGACGGCGATCGCATCGCCATGCGCCACGACCGGGTCGAGTGGCTGGTCGCCGAGGAAGCGGTTCGGACCCGGGTGCGGTCAGACTTGAGACGGGCGCCGGACAGTGCGCGAGCGCTGTCGCGCATCGCCTTCAGACGCGGCGGGCCCCGCGACCTCCGGCACATCGCGGACGGCCTGGCCGTGGCGGCGGACGTGCGGGCGCAACTCGCGGGCAGCGAACGCCCGCTGCCCCTCGGCCTGCAGGAAGTCTTCGAGGCTCTGGACGGCGAAGCGGACCTCGCCGCACTGCTCGGCCGCGCCATCGAGGTGGACGCGCCGCGCCTGGTGCGCGAAGGCGGTTTCGTGCGGCCCGGCTTCCGGACGGACCTCGACGAGCAGCGCGCCCTGCGGGACGAGTCGCGGCGGTTGATTGCCGCCATGCAGGCGGAAGAGCGCGAGTCGACGGGGGTGCACACGCTCAAGATCCGGCACAACCGGGTGCTGGGCTACTTCCTCGAGGTGCCGTCCGGCCAGACCGAGAAGCTCAAGGCCGGCGACGCGGACGGCCGCTTCCAGCTTCGCCAGACCCTGGCCGGCGCGTCCCGCTTCATGACGCCGGAACTCGCCTCGCTCGCCGAGCGGATCGAACTGGCGGGCGACCGGGTTCGGGCCATCGAGGAGCAGGTGTTCGCCGAACTCTCCGAACAGGTGCTGGCCCGGAGCGAGCCGGTGCAGCGGATCGCCAGGGCGCTGGCCGCCCTCGATGTTGCCCAAGGGTTTGCCGAAATCGCCCGGGAGCGGAACTACGTGCGTCCCGCCATGCATCCGGATACCCGCTTTCGGGTGATCGGCGGCCGGCATGCGGTCGTGGAAGCCGCCGTCGACGGCACGTTCGTCACCAACGACTGTCAACTCGACGACGCCGAACGAATCTGGCTGGTGACGGGACCGAACATGGCGGGCAAGAGCACCTTTCTGCGCCAGAACGCCTTGATCGTCGTGCTGGCGCAGGCCGGCAGCTACGTGCCGGCCGAGACGGCCGAGATCGGCGTGGTGGACCGGCTGTTCAGTCGCGTGGGCGCCGCGGACGACCTGGCCCGCGGCCGGTCGACCTTCATGGTCGAGATGGTGGAAACGGCGGCCATCCTCAATCAGGCGAGCCCCCGGTCGTTTGTCATCCTCGATGAAGTGGGCCGGGGCACAGCCACCTTCGACGGCCTCTCGATCGCCTGGGCCACGGTCGAGTACCTGCACGGGCGCAACCGTTGCCGGTCGCTGTTCGCCACGCACTACCACGAACTCACACAGTTGGCCGAGCGCCTCGATGCGTTGGCCTGCCGGACGCTGCGGGTGCGCGAATGGCAGGGCGAGGTGGTGTTCCTCTATGCCATGGTCGAGGGGGTCAGTTCACGCGCCTACGGGATCGACGTCGGCCGGCTCGCCGGTCTCCCGGGCGAGGTCCTGGACCGGGCCAGGCAGATTCTCGCGCGCCTCGAGGCCGAGGGCGGCACCGTGCGCGGCGCCACGCTGTCCGCGCTGCCGCCGCCGACCGAGCCGGAATCCGATCCGGTCGCCGACCTCCTCGATGGCGTCGATCCGGATTCGCTGTCCCCGCGAGGCGCCCTGGAACTCGTCTATCGACTCGTGGAATTGCGGCGGAATGGGTATAAGACGGTATCGAACTCGGGAGACAGCGCCGGCTCAACGTCGCCTAACTGACTGCGGAAATGGGGGTTCCGGTCCCCGTCCGAAGCGGGGTCGGAGCTTGAGATGAGCGGTCATGGATATCGCTGAGCCGAGAAAGATCATCGCGCGGCGCGCACTGGTCGCCGAGGCGGAAGCCCTGCGCGGACAGACCGACGGGCCCGAGGCCTGGCGGCAGGAGCTGGCCGGCCTGCTGCGTGGCGCCGTCGCGGCCGGCCGGGACGAAATTCAAGCCCGTTTCCGAGACCGCGCACACGGCCTCGCAACGGTCCGTGAACATGCATTCCTGCTCGACCAGGTGCTGGCGTTCCTGGTGGACGCAGCCCGTACGGGCGCCCTGGTGGACGACGCGGTCGTCGATGACCTGGCGGTGCTCGCGGTGGGCGGATACGGACGCCGGGAGGTCTGCCCGCATTCGGACGTCGACGTGCTGTTCCTCACGAGCACGCAGCCGGGGCCGGCAACCCGGGACCTGATCCAGTTCATCCTGTACGTGCTCTGGGATCTCAATTTCACCGTCGGCCACGCCGTGCGCAGTGTCGATGAATGCGTGCGCGCCGCCCGGTCGGACTGGACCATCGCCACGAACCTGCTGGACCAGCGTTTCGTGTACGGCAACCAGAAGACGGCCGGCCGGTTCCGGCGGCAGTTTCGGACCAGGGTGGTCGAGCGCCTCGGCGCCGCGTTCGTGCAGGCCAAGGTGCTGGAGCGGGACCGACGGCACATCCGGATGGGCGATACGCGCTACGTCAACGAACCCAACCTGAAGGAAGGGAAGGGGGGCCTCCGCGACCTGCATCTGCTCCGCTGGATCGTCCAGATCCTGCACGGCAGGGATGACATGCGCGTGGCGGTCGAGCACGGCCTGTTCTCCGAGGCCGACCGGGTCGCGTTCGAGCGCGCGCTGCAGTTCCTGCTCTCGGTGCGTTGCCACCTCCACTTCGAAAGCGGTCGGGCGGAAGAACGCGTGATGTTCGACCTGCAGCCGCCGCTGGCGGAGCGCATGGGTTACCGGGACCGCCCCGGCGCCAACCGCATCGAGCGGTTCATGAAGCACTACTTTCTGACGACCAAGCGCGTCGGCGAGATTACCGGGGCCGTGCTGTCCAACCTGCGCGAGCAGCGCCGGGCCCGGTCGATGTTTGGCTGGCTGCGCCTGCCCGCCCGCAAGGTCGAAGGGTTCGAAGTGCGGAACGGCGAGATGGTCCTGCCGGACGCCACCGTCTTCGACCGTTCCCCGATCGAAATCCTGAAGACATTCCGGGTGGCCGCCGAGCACGGGTTGCTGCTGCACCCGGCGTTGCGCCGCGAACTCCAGGCGCGGGTCCGCCTGATCGACGGCCTCCGTGCCGACGTCGCGGCCGGCGGTGTGTTTCTTGATCTCCTGGCGTCGACCAGCGACCCGGAACCGGTCCTCCGCCAGATGGCGGAGACGGGCGTGCTGGGCCGCTTCGTGCCGGACTTCGGGCGCGTGGTCGCCCAGACCCAGCACGACATGTACCACGTCTACACCGTCGACGAGCATACGATCCGCGCCGTCGGCATGCTGTCGGCGATCGAGCGGGGAACCGCTCCGGACGATCTCGCGCGGGTCGCGCGCGTGGCCCGCAACCTCCAGTCGCGCCGGGTCCTGTATCTGGCCGTTTTCCTGCACGACATTGCGAAGGGAAGGGGCGGCGACCACTCGATTCTGGGGGCCGAGGTCGCGCGCGAACTGGGCCCCAGGCTGGGGTTGGACGCCGAGGAAACCGAGACGGTCGCGTGGCTGGTGCTCGAGCACCTGTACCTGTCCGGGATGGCATTCAAGCGCGATGTGCAGGATCCGCAGACGGTCGCCGACATCGTCGCCCACATCCAGTCGCCGGAACGCCTGCGGCTTCTCTACGTGCTCACGGCCTGCGATATCGCCGCGGTCGGTCCGGGGGTCTGGACGAGGTGGAAGGCCGACTTGCTCGAGGAAGCGTTCGACATGGCGCTCGCCGTCATGCAGGGGGCGAGCCTGAAAGACACCCACGACGAGCGGATCGAGCAGACCATGGAAGGGTTCCGCGCCCTGATGACCGACTGGCCGGCGGCCGATGTCGACGCCTTCGTCCAGCGCTGCCGGGCGCACTTCTGGGCCGTCCACGATTCGGACACCCTCGCGCGCATTGCCCGTGCCGTTCGTGCGGCCGATCAGGCCGGCCGCCCCCTGGCGCTCGATTGGCATGTCCGTGCCGGCGGCCGCACGGCGGAAATCACGGTCTACGCCCCGGATCAGCGCGGTCAGTTTGCGCGGATCGTGGCGGCGATCACCCTCGCCGAGGCGAGCGTCGCGGACGCCAAGGTCATGACGTCCCGCGACGGCATGGCGATGGATACCTTCCTGATCGAGGCGCAAAGCGGCGCCGCCTTCGACGACCCGCGGCGGATCAAGACGCTGCTCGCCTCGATCGAGAAGTTCATCCGGGACGAGCCCGACGTCGCGCACATTCTGCACGAGGTGCGGCCCCGTTTCCGTAGCCGGACCGACGTGTTCCGGGTCGCCCCGCGCGTGCGTACCGATAACGATGGGAGCGCCACCCGTACCGTGATCGAGATCGAGGCGCGCGACCAGCCCGGATTGCTGCTGGCCATCGCGGGTGCACTGCTCGAGCTGGGGGTTTCCGTGTCGGGCGCCCGGGTTTCGACGTACGGCGAACGGGCGATCGACGTGTTTTACGTGCAGAACGGATTCGGCGGCAAGATCACCGAAGGCGCCGAACTGGAGCGGGTCCGTCAGCACTTGCTCGGGGTCCTGTCCGCCCTGCCGGGGAACGCCGCCACGGATCCGAAGGCTGCCTGAGCCTGCGCCGGGATTTCGGCGCATGTTCGCCCCCGTCGTCGCCACCGTCGGGGGACTGACGCTCGCCAGCCGCGTCCTCGGTCTCGTCCGTGACCTCCTGATCGCTGCCGCCCTGGGTGCCGGCCCCCTTGCGGACGCGTTCTTTCTTGCGCTCAGGCTCCCGAACCTGTTTCGGGCGCTGTTTGCCGAGGGGGCATTCTCCGCGGCGTTCGTGCCGGTGTTCGCCGCGCGGCTCGAGCAGGGAGGCCCGGATGCAGCCCGGGCCTTCGGCGCCGCCGTCGCTTCCGTGCTGCTGATCGTGCTGGTTCCCTTCACGCTGCTCGCCGAATGGCTCATGCCGACGGTGGTGGCGGTGCTCGCGCCGGGGTTTCCGGAGACGGGGGAGCGCTTCCAGGCCGCACTGTCGCTGGCCCGCATTACCTTCCCCTACCTCGCGCTGATCACGATGACAGCGTTCTTCGCGGCCGTCCTCAACGCCATTTTCCGGTTTGCCGCCGCCGCCGCCGCCCCCCTTCTTCTCAACCTCTCGCTGATCGGCGCGCTGCTGCTGGCGGCCGGGTGGTTCGAAACGCCGGCGCATGCCCTGGTCTGGGGCGTGCTGGTGGGTGGCGTGGCACAGCTCGCGCTGGTCAGCGTGGATTGCTGGCGCGCCGGCATGCCGATCCTCCCGGGCCGGCCGCGGCTGACGCCGGAACTCCGGAAGTTCGGGCGTCTGATGGTGCCCGGCGTGATCGGCTCGGGGGTGACCCAGTTCAACGTCGTGATCGGCACGATGTTCGCCAGCACCGTGCCCGGCGCGGTCGCTTGGCTGAACTACGCGCACCACCTTGTGCACCTGCCGATCGCCGTGGTCGGCCTCGCCGTCCGAACCGCCCTGCTCCCCGCCCTCTCGCGGCGCCTGCACGGCGCCGGCGCGGCGACGGGGCAAGCCGAGCAACAGCAGGCCACGGCAATCGCACTGGGCCTGTCGGTGCCGGCGGCGGTCGGCCTGTGGGCGGTGGCAGAACTTGCGATCGAGGTGCTGTTCGAGCGTGGGTCGTTTACCCCGGCGGACACGGTGGCGACGGCGGCGGCGCTCCGGGCCTACGCGTGGGGGCTGCCCGCCATGGTGCTGGCGCAGGCTCTGGTCGCGTCGTTCTTCGCCCGGTTCGATACCGCCACGCCGGTAAAGGTCGCCGCCGCCGCGATGCTGGTGAACGTCGCGTTCATCGTGCTATTGATGCCGACGCTGGGACATGTCGGGATCGCGCTCGCGCAATCGGTGTCGGCCTGCGCGCAGGCGGGCCTGCTCACCGTGCTGGTCGTGCGGCGGGGCTACGCCAGGATCGGTCCGGCATCCGTCGGCAAGGGAATCCGGCTCGTGCTGGCCGCCGCCCCGCTCGTCGCCCTGGCGTACGTCGCCGATCCGTTGCGCTCCGAGTTCGCTGCGGTCGGAGCGTTCGCCGGCGCCGCGACGCTCGCGGCGCTGGTGACGAGCGGGGTGGCGGGATTCGCGATTCTGGCGCTCGCCTTCGGCGTGGTGCGTCGCGGGGACGTGACGGCGGCACTGCGGCGGTTTCGCTCCCGATGACCAGGCCGGAACGACGACCCCGCGCACCTGTGCCCGGCTCCGGTCACGGTCGAGTCTTTGCTATGTTGCCGCACTTCGGAATTGAACGAGATGGCTGATGCCTAGGGTGTTTTCAGGGGTGCAGCCCACCGGCAACCTGCACTTGGGCAACTATCTGGGTGCCATCCGGAACTTCGTCTCGCTGCAGGACGAGCACGAGACGATCTACTGTGTCGTGGACCTCCACGCGATCACGGTGCAGCAGGATCCGGCGGCGCTCCGCGGACAGATCCTGGAAGTGGCGGCCACCTTCATCGCGGCCGGCATCGATCCGAAGCGGAGCATCATCTTCAATCAGTCGCGGGTGGTGCAGCACGCGGAACTGGCATGGATCTTCAACTGCGTTGCGCGGTTGGGGTGGCTCAACCGCATGACCCAGTTCAAGGAGAAGGCCGGCAAGCACCGGGAAAACGCTTCAGCGGGGCTCTACGTCTATCCGTGCCTGATGGCTGCCGACATTCTTGCCTACCGGGCAGATCGCGTGCCGGTGGGCGATGACCAGCGCCAGCACCTGGAGCTCGCGCGCGACATCGCGCAAAAGTTCAACCACGATTACGGTCGCGAATTCTTCCCGATCATCGAACCGCTGATTCAGGGCCAGGCCACCCGGGTGATGAGTCTGCGCGATGGCCGGGCGAAGATGTCGAAGTCGGACCCCTCCGACCAGTCCCGGATCGGGCTGACCGACGACGCGGACACGATTGCCAGGAAGATCCGGCGAGCAAGAACCGACCCTGAGCGGCTACCGGATGAGGCCGCGCTGGCTGACGACGGCGGGCTCAGCCCTGATCTGGTCGATGCCAGGCCCGAGGCGGCCAATCTGCTGACGATCTTCGCCGCACTGGCGAGGAAGCCCGTCGCCGACATCGTCGCCTCCTACGCCGGCGCCGAGTTCAGCCGCTTCAAGAACGATCTCGCAGAGCTTGCGGTCACGTCGCTTGCGCCGCTCGCGGAACGAACCCGAAGCCTCCTCGATGAACGGGCGGAACTGGAGGCGATTCTCGACTCCGGTGCGGAACGGGCGACGGCGATCGCGCAACCGGTGGTGAACGAAGTCAAGCGCATCGTCGGCTTCTACTAGGTCGCACCGGGTACCAGCGCAGGCAGCGTCGCGTGGAAATCTACCTGCCGATCGCCGGCATGCCGGTCAGCATCCTGCTCCTGCTGGGAATCGGGTTTGGCACGGGAATCCTGTCCGGGATGTTCGGGCTGGGCGGGGGCTTCCTTACCACTCCGCTGCTGATTCTGATCGGGATCCCGCCGACCGTGGCGGTCGGCTCGGAGGCAAGTCACATCGCAGCGTCGTCAGTGTCCGGGCTGGTCGCCCACGCCCGGCGCGGCAACGTGGATCTCCGGATGGGGTTGGTGCTCCTCGCCGGCGGCACGCTGGGTGCGATCACGGGCCTGGCGATCTTTCGCCTGCTCAGCCGCCTCGGTCAGATCGATGACGCGATTTCGCTGATCTACGTCGTGGTCCTCGGTACCGTGGGCGTGCTGATGGGCCTCGAGAGCCTGCGGGCACTGCGGCGGCACCGTCTCGGCATCCGTTACCGTCCCAGCCGCCAGACGCTCCTGCGCGGCCTGCCGCTCCGGGTGCCGTTCCGACGGTCCGGCCGGTACATGAGCATCGTGCCACCGGTGCTTACCGGGTTCGTGGTCGGTGTGCTGTCAACCATCATGGGCGTGGGCGGCGGCTTCATCCTGGTACCGGCCATGATCTACCTGTTGGGGGTGCCCACGCAGGTGGTCGTCGGCACGTCGCTGCTGCAGATCGCGGTGGTGACGACGATTGCCACGTTTCTTCATGCGGCTTTCAATCAGAACGTCGATCTCCTGCTCGGCTTGCTCCTCCTGATCGGCGCCGTCGTCGGAGCGCAGATCGGCTCGCGCCTCATGGTTCAGCTGCGCGGGGAGCAAATCCGCTTCCTGATGGCGGGCCTGGTCCTGCTGGTCGTCGTCATGCTGGGACTCAACTTGGTGCTGCCGCCCGACGATCCATTCATCGTGGAGCGGATGCTGTGAGGAGGTGGCGAACCGCTCTCGGCCTCGTGGCCGTGGTGGCCGGAGGCGCCGTCTGCGGGGCGAACGCCCCTGCCCAGATGCCGATGCTGGTGGATCTCGCCAATCACCGGATCCACATCGATGCGGCGTTCACCGGCGCTGATCTGCTGCTGTTCGGCGCCCTTGACCAGCGGGGCGATGTGGTCGTCAGGGTGGTCGGTCCGCCCACCGAGATCGCCGTGCGCCAGAAGATCAACACCGGCGGGATCTGGTTGAACGGCAATCGCGTCGATGTGGGTACGGTTCCCTCGTTCTACTCGGTAGCGGCGTCGCGTCCGCTGGACGACATCGCTTCACCCGATCTGCGCCAGGACCTGGAGCTGGACGTTCGATACCAGGTGAGTGCGGACATCCCGGAGGCGCACCGGGCGGGGTTTATCCGAAATTTCACCCGTCGAGGGCTCTACACCGTGGAGCAGGTCCCGGTCAAGATCATCGGTGGCCGCCTGTTTCGGGTGACCATTTCCCTGCCGGAGGAGACTCCTCCCGGTGAATACTGGGTGGAAACCCTGCTGTTTCGAGAGGGGACCCTTGCGCACCGCCGGATCAACCGCCTGCTCGTCGAACGCGTCGGCTTCGAGTCGTTCCTATTCGACCTCGCGCAGGACCGTCCCGCGGAGTACGGACTGCTGGCCGTGGTGCTGGCGTTGGCAATGGGGGTCACAGCAGCCGAAGTGTTCCGCCGGGTGTGAAGGGATGCTGCGAGGATCAGGACAAACACGCTATATTTCACATGCATTCCCGTTGCATCCCATCTTGCCGCGGCCGGCGAAGTTCCGAATGGTCGGTAGGTAGAGGGCTAACCCGTACACATAGAACAGCGGAATCTGCAGACAGACCTTTCGAATGGCGAAGACTCCGGTGAATATCCTGTTGCTGCTCTCCTCGACGACGACGATCTCACCGACCGGCACCTCCACTACGAGGGGGATGCTGGCAAGCCGTGCGCCCGTGCGTCCGCTCGCTTCCAGGCGCTCGAAACCTGCTCTAGTTGCCGGCGTCGCTGCCAGAGCCTGACGGCGAGGTCTGTCGAGGCGGTGGCGGTGGCGGTGGTGGCGGCTTGACTGCGGGTGGTCGGCGGGGGCTAATGCCTTTTTGGATGTCGGCGGGCTTCCCCGGCGCGAGGATGGGTTCCTTGGCCATCGGTGCTCCTAGGATCGAGTTTTGTCCGATTTGGGGAGAAATTCTACCATCTCGACCTCAGTAGCCGGAATCAGCATGACCTCAACTTCGTCGAGGCGGACCGATGTGTCGTCGGTGAGCCATTCGCACTTGGCGACGCGGAAGTGGCCCTGCGTTGGATCGCTCGGCCATTCTTCCGGCCAGCAATAGAGGCGTCGGTCGCCACGGAGATGTAATACGACGTACTGCTCCGCGTGCCGCGCAAACGTGGAGAACCACTCCGAAGGATAGGACGTTTCCTTCGTTACTTTCGCGTGACGGAGCAGGGCGTGGATCAGATCGTTGTTCAATGCCGACGCCATGACGACTGCCAGTGCAACCGAAACGGGCACCGGGAGCACGAGAAGGAATTGTGGCTGGAATTCTGCGTTGTTCGGCGCGCCAATCAGGACAATCAGCTGTGTGACGGCATGCCCCAGGATCGTGAAAATAAGCGCATGAATGACTCGGCTGAAGGCGTCGGGCCTTGGCAACGGTGTCAGCGAATAGAACACCGCAGCAGCCAGGAAACCCGGCAGCAGGTAGGCCAGAATACTGATTGTTTCGCTGGAGATCGTCGTCATCCTGATAGGCCGTTAACGGGGGCTGGCTTGCTGATGCTTTGCTGGCATCGGCGTCGGGAGAGGGTGCGAGCAAACGTTTGACGACCTGCGCAACTCCACTGGCGCCCGTCGGCTGCATTTGACCCGGCTCCCAGTATATCGTTCTATGTACAGTATTTGTTCCTGTCAAACTCAACGAATCCGTGGCAGTTGGAACGTCCGACGCACGCCAGTTCCCGGGCAGGTTGTGGTGGGCGCAACGGGGAAGAAACCATGAAGGGATCTTGGTCCAGGCCGACCGCGCTGTAGCGGTCGCCCGATGAGGCGATGCCGCTGGCGCTCCCGGGCGATGGCGGAATCGACTGCGTGGCGGAAGCCGAGCGACCAGACGGTGACAGTGAGCTGGACGGGAGGTTCCGGCCCGGCACTGTGGCCGCGACCTGTCCGGGGACGACGCGCTCACCGTCGTCCGGCGTGTCGGGGCTCCGCCTTGGCGCTTGGCGTACACGTCTGCGCAAACCCGGTTTGCGCCCTTGGCGGCGAAGTGACCGCCGGGAAACGGCGTCAGTCGGCGGTTTCCGGGTCGTAGACGAACGAGTCGAGCAGGGCGCATCGCAGGCGCGTGATCGCGCGTTCGCGCGCATTTTGGGGGGCCGGGTTCCGGAACCAGTCCTCGTCGTAGATAGCGGTGAGAAGACGCTCGTAGCCGGCGGGGTTGCCGAGGGTGGAAGGCGGAAGCCCGAAGGAAGCGGACAGGCCGTTCTTCGAGGCCCTGTTGACTGACACGAACCGGTCGGGGCGGGCGAGGGTGAGCAGTCTGGAGGCGATGCCCGGTCCAACACCGTCGATGCTTCGGAGGGCGCGATAAGAATTGAATGCGAGTTGGGGGAAAGCGTCATCGGCGGCGTCGGCGACACGGCGCACGACGCCCTGAATCGCTTCGAGGTCGGCGCCGAACACCGTGCCCAGGGCAGTCGGCCGCATGCGGCCGAACAACGCCCAGTACTCGCCCGGGGCCCGGCCGAGCAGGCGGCGACGGTCGTACGGGCCGAGCGCCTTCCAGTCCGGTTGCAGGGCGATGTCGTGCAGGACCTCCGCGGTCTCTCGCCAGCTGTTCCGTCCGCCCAGGACCGACCATGAATGATGATGGCTCCACCAGCCGTCGCATTGTTCCAGGGCTTCGACGTAGCTGGGCCAGGCTCCGACCCCTTCGAGCAGCAGCAGGGGGTCCGGGCCCGGCGTCGTCAGTGACCGCGGCGACGGCGGGGGAGGATGGAGCTGTCGGGAATCGGCGTAGGCGTCGATGGCGTCATCGCCGAGCGGGCCGGTTCGTTCCCACAGATCATCGAACCAGTCCTGTACGGACCCGGTCTCGTTCGTCTCGAACACGGCCTCGTCGTTCATCTCGAAACCGCCAGACGTGAAATTCGCGCTGCCGATCCAGGCGATGGATCGGCCGCCGCCGCGGAAGATGAAGACCTTGGGGTGAAAGCGCCGGCCCGCGTCCGGCCCCCGCAACCGGCCGATCCTGGCGAGCGTCCGGAGCGCGAGGGGTTCGGTGAGGTTGCCCCACAGGCCCACAACGGCCCGGACATTCGGGGACGGCCGCTGCCGCTCCAAGGCGCGGAGCCCCTCGTGGCTTGTGGCCCAGGCGGTGGCCAGGTCGATGTTAGTTGCCCAGGACAGATGCTCCCTGAATCGAGGCAGGATGGCATCTTGGGTTATCAGCATGGCGCGTGCCCGAGCGTTCTGGAGGGACGGATGCTACCAGCGGGAGCATGCGGGGGAGCGGCGGTTTGCCCAGAACGAGAAGCTGTGCGGCTACGCCACGAATCCGGTCGGATTCGCCGCGGAGCATCGGCGGCCTCGACGCCTGCACGCCGGAGGCGATGTCGGGCGGGTCTTCGGCGAACGGCGTCCGGGATGCCGCGGTGGCCGCGGTCGGGGATCCCGGCGGCGGCGCGCCACCTGTCGTTTGCCTGAGAGCCGGGCCCTCCCAGGGAGGCGCAGTCAGGCCGGGAACATTCGTCCAGCACCCCCTGGGAGGTGCGGTCGAGAGGTGTCGGCGGCATCAGGAGAGGTCTTGCCGGCATTTCCTCAGCGACAGCCACACCAGGGCGGCTGCGGCCAGCGCCAGGAATGGGAGCATGGCCACGTTGACCGTGATCCAGCCGTCCACCTGCGTTCCGCCGGCGCAGTTCATCAGGCCGCCCGAGGCGAGACTGGCCAGCGTGACCGAGCCGAAGACGATCGTGTCATTGAGACCTTGCACCCGGCCGCGCTCCTGAGAGCCGTGCGCGCCCGCCAACAGAGTGGTCGCACCAATGAAGCCGAAGTTCCAGCCGAGGCCCAGAAGGATCAGGGCGGCAAAGAAATGGGTCAGGGTCACCCCCAGGCAGGCGGTGAGGCCCGCGAACCCGAGGATCAGGAGGCCCGCAGTCACGATCCGGTGCACGCCGAAGCGGGCGATGAGATGGCCGGTGACGAACGATGGCGCATACATTGCCAGGACGTGGGCCGAGACGATGTCGTTGGCGTTGTCGCTGCTAAAGCCACAACCGATGACCGCCAGCGGTGTCGACGTCATCACCAGGCTCATCAGCGAATACGCAACCGTGGCGCAGATGATCGCGACCAGGACCGTGGGATCCCGCAGGAGTTCGAGGCGGGATCTACTGGGGGGCATCCGGGTCCCTGGCTGGCGGTCAGGGGGGACGGTCGGCAGGTCGAGCAACCAGAACAGGACCATGCCGCCAAGATTCAGGGCAACCACCGCGAGGTACGTGCCGACAAAGGGAATGGGGAGAAAGGCGTCGCCGACGAGGGGCCAGGCCGTCGCGTCGGCGACCAGCTTGTTCAGCTGCGGCCCGAACAAGGCCGACAGGAGGCCGCCCGCCATCACATAGGAGATCGCCTTGGGTCGGAACGCCACCGATGCGGTGTCGGCGGCGGCAAATCGGTAAAACCCCTGCGTCGACATGTAGACGCCGGTGAGATAGGCCCCGATGAGCAATCCCGGAAACGAGCCGACATAGAGACCGTACGCGGAGATCGATGCCCCGATGGCCCCGGCGATGGCCCCGATCACGAACCCGAACCGGCGCCCCCGGCGCTGCATCAGCGGTGACATCCACGGGGCCGTGGTCATCGAGCCAAATACGATGACCGAGATGGGAAGCGTGGCGAGGCACGGATTGCCGGCCACCATGCCGCCCGCGAGCCCGGCCACCACGAAGTTCATCGGCAGCTGCGCACCCAGGATCGCCTGTGCCGCCATAAGGACGGCGACATTGCGTTTGGCCCGGGCATCGTCGACCAGCATCAAGCAATCATCCGCGAAGCAATGTCACAAGGGGCCGCCTCCGTTCCAGGGGAAGGTGGGAGCTGGTGGCGGGCGGGCAGGCGCGTCCTGGACGGGGGCCCCTCCCGCGCGGCGTCCGGTTTCACGCCAATGGCAAACGCGTGCCGATCGCCGATGTCCTCCACGACCGTAAGGTGCTGGCCGGATTTGGCGGTCGCCCTGGCGATGCCCTGCGAGTCAACGACGCCGGGAACCGCACTTCGGAACCTCGACGCGTGGACGATCGCGTTTGCCGGCGCCGCGGGTATCGCCTCCAGGTCGACCTGACATGGGGCCATGCTCGCTCCAAGGGCCCAGGCGGAAGGCTCGTCCATAGGGGTTGGCGGCGCCGAGATCCGCCGGCGCGATACCATCGAGGGTGCGGGCGGACCCGAAACGCGCGCCACTTCTGCCCCCCGCCCTGCCACCGGCACGCCGCGCTACCGCCACGACGGCAAGGAGCCCAGGCGAATCCGAAGCCGCGAGTCCGCTGGGCGACGGGTCCCCGATTCCGTTCCGCCCCATGATACCGGCGAACCCGGTTCGGCTGACGTGCGAAGGCATGTCGGCGGGCTGACCGATTGACAGCGCGCCGCTCGCTGCGCCCTCGTTACCGGACTTCCATCGAGAGGCCGGCCACCCTCGAGCACATGCGAGCGGCCGCAATCGAAGCGATCATCGCTGCGCAGAAGTGGTCCGGTCGTTCTCGGCAGGCCTCGATGAGTTCTGAGCTCCGAAGTGCAGCTCCGTCTCGACGATGCTGCACAGGCACCCCGATCCTGCCGTTCGATGGACCGGACCCCGTAGACGGTGAGGTGCGGCCCGCAGTAACGTCTCTGCACCGATATCGGCGCCTTACGTTGTCGATAACGACTCATCCCTCGTGCGCAAATGACTCATGCGCACAGGGAAGCGTTTGCGGGCGCCTGTGTAGCGGGCCACGAATTTGCGGCCGGCGCCGGCCCGCAACCATTCGCCGCGCTACGGGAATTGGGAGTAGCAATGATCGACGTTCCCGCGAGAACCCTGCTGCGCTTCGTAGCGGTCCTGGCCGTCAGCGTCTCACCGGCACTGGCCGGCGACTTGACGGTGGTGTCGTTCGGCGGCGCCTACGGTGCCGCCCAGAAGAAACACATGATCGATCCCTTCGTGGAGGCGACGGGGGCCAACGTCCTGTTCGACGACTACGCTGGAGGAATCGCCGAGATCAAGGCCCAGGTCGAAACAGGGAATGTCCACTGGGACGTGGTCGACATCGAGGTCATCGATCTGGAAAGGGCCTGCTCCGAGGGGCTCCTAGAAGTTCTTCCCCATGATCTGCTGCCACCCGGCAGCAACGGCGTGCCGGCGCAGGAAGATTTCTTCAAGGAAGCGCTTGCGAGCGAATGCGGAGTGGGCAACATCGTTTGGGCCGTCATCTACGCCTACAACACCGAAACGGTCGTCGGCGGTACGCCCAGCACGATTGAGGATTTCTTCGACGTCACGACGTTCCCGGGCCAGCGGGCGCTTCGGCGCCGGCCTCAGGTCAACCTCGAGTGGGCCCTGATCGCCGACGGGGTTCCACGGGATCGGGTGTACCAGGTGCTGGCCACGGTCGACGGGCAGGCCCGCGCGTTCGCGAAGCTCGACACCATCAAGGAGCATGTCGTCTGGTACGAGTCCTGGTCGCAGGCGCCCCAGCTGCTGAACGACGGCGGGGCGGTACTGGTGCAGTCGGCCAACGGCCGCATCTACAAGGACATCGAGGACTACGACCGTCCGTTCGTCATCGTCTGGGACGGAAACCTGTTCGATCTCGACGTGTGGTCGGTCGTCAAGGGGACGCCGAACCGGGAGCGGGCATTCGAGTTCGTGGCGTTCGCCACCCGGACGAAGCCGCTTGCCGGCATGCAGGATGTGGCCTACGGGCCGACCCGACGGTCCGCGGCTCAACTCGTCGAACCGCATGTGCGCGACGAGTTGCCTACGGCCCACATCGACGAAGGCCTGAAGGTGGACAGCGTTTTCTGGGCCGACTTCGGTGAAGGCCTTGAAGAGGATTTCAGCCGGTGGCTGCTGAACTGACCTTGCGAGTGCACGCTTGACGCGCCGGCCCTGGAGCGTCGGCAGCGCCTGAGCTGCGACCGGCAGGGAGATCGGGTGCGCGCGGCAGGAACCCCGCTCTCTTCCCGTTCGAGTTCGACTTCCCGTCGCGCCGGTGAGGCGGGCCAGGACGTCGGCAACCCTCAACGAGGCGGGTAGTTTGGGCGGTCCGGGCCGTAGTGTTGCGACAGGTACTCGAGGACGATTTGCCGCAGGCCGCCTCGGAGCGGTGTCATCTCGTGCTCATCCACCATCAGGTCGAGGAGCTTGTCCCACTGCCTCTGCAGCAGGCCCTGTTGGATCACGATGCGCTCCGAGTGACAGGCCGTGCACGCAGCATGCGTTTCCGCGGCGCCGGGGCCGGTCGCCAACAGGCCAAAATCGTGCTCCGCAAGTTCGATCGACCGCGCCGGATTCCCGGGCGCCGCTCCAACGTCGGCCGGGTGATCGCTCATCTGGTTCAGGAAAGCAATCAGGTCAGCCCGGTCGCGATCGTCTCCCAGGCCCTCGAATTGCATCACCGTGCCCTTCACGACTGCCCGTGGCGCCGCCAGGAAGGCGTCGAGGCGCTCCGGTGTCCAGTGCCCACCGTGGGCTGCCATGGCGTCGGAGTAGCGGAAGCGGTCCTTGGCCCCCACCCGAGCACCGAGGACCCCCCAGAGGTTCGGGCCGATCCGCGCGTCGCCACCGTTGGCGACCGTGTGACAGGCCGCACATTGGCGAAAGATCAGCTCCCCCCGGTCCGGATCCGCCGCTGCAAGGCGAGCCGCGATGTCGGCCGCTCCGGCAGGCCACGCGGCGATGGAAGCGAAGATCAGCAGCGCCGCCGGACCGACAATCCTCAAGGGGTAGCCCTCCTGCACCCGGCCTCACGTCACGCGCAGAGCGACCCGGTGCATGGTGTTGTTGAGATAACCTTTGGGGTTCCAATCGATGGCGAAGGGCTGCATCTCGCCGGCACTGTCAGTCGCGCGCGCCCAGATCTCGTAGTAGCCCGCCTCGGGAAAGACGACCCGCCGGCGCCAATCTTGCCACGCGCCCGCGTTGGCCGGCCGATCCAGATTGGCCGCCATCCACGTGGCGCCGAAATCCATCGAGAGATCGACTCCCTCGACCGTCCGATCGCCCGACCAGGCATGCCCGCGGATCTCGATCTCCCGTGCGGTCGGGCTGTTGTTGGCCGGGAAGGTCACGAGGGACTTGACGGGCATGCGCTCGATGATTTCGAAATCGTCGGTCGGCACCTCGTCGCCCGGAGCAACCGGATAGCGCGGCACCCGATAGGAGGTGCCCGTCATCTTCGGTCCGTCGTGCACCCGGTCGCGCAGTTGAATCCGCGTCAGCCACTTGTGCGAGCAGGAGCCCGGCCAGCCCGGTACGACCAGGCGCAGCGGCGCCCCGTTCTGTCGGTGCAACGGACCACCGTTCATCGCGAAGGCGATCAGCACGTTGTCGGTCATGGCCTTGGCAAGCGGTACACCGCGCGAGATCGGCAGCTTGTCCGGCTTCCCGGAGAGGTGGGTGTCCGCCCCGTAGTGCGCAGTGTAGACGACACCGGGCTTTGGTCCGGCCTGCCTGAGCACGTCCGCCAGCCGAACGCCGGTCCACTCTGCGCAGGCGACCGCGCCGACCGTCCATTGGTTGCCCGTGGCCGGCGGGTCAAAGAAGGCCCGGCCGTTGCCGCCGCATTCGATCATGAGCGCCATCGTCACGACCTCGAATTCCTGCTGGAGGTCCTGGATCGTCATCGTCACCGGTTCGTCAACCAGGCCGTCAATGGTCAGGGTCCAGGTTCCGGCGTCCACATCCTCGGGCGGCAGGCCGTTGTTGCGGATGAAATGCCGGGCGGTCGGAGTGATCGCGTCGTCCAGCAAGTGCGCGGGCGTCTCGGCGTTGAGCGGCCGGTCGTTCAGGAGCGTGAGCCCGTCCTTGCCGACAAGAAGATCCGCGTCAGCGAAGGCAGCCGGGACGAGCCCGCGCGGCATGTTTGCGTAGTACGGGATGGTCAGTCCGAGCAGCCCGCCCGCCGCCGTGCTCCCGGCGCCAATGAAGAATCCGCGCCGGCTCAGCCCCGGCTCAGCATGGAAGAACTGTCGCCGCGCTTCTTCGGGACGCTCTGCGAAGAAGGCGTACAGGCCGGGAGTCTCGTTCCGTTTTCTCGACATGTTCCCCCCTTTTTCCGTCCGCCCGATCGCGCCGCCCCGCTGGCATGCATCTGCGGCCGACCGTCCCATCATCCTGTCCGCAGGGGTGCCGCTGTCAATGCGATCCCGCACCCTACGGCGTTTCCCGGGACGGTTCGATCGAGGGCGCTGCTGCTGGTCGGGCGATGCCGTGAAACCCGCTGCCGCATGAAGTGGAGCGGGGCGACGATTCGGCTTGGTAGTCTGCCGCTGTTCGCCGAGACTGCCCGGGCTTCGGAAACCGATTGAGCGTGAAGATTGTCTTAAGCCGCAAGGGCCTTGACAGCAGCGGCCAGGGGGGCCGCGGGATCTCGCCGATCGTCGATGGCCGACCGATCAGCATCCCCATTCCAACGCGGCATCGTCCGTCCGGGACGACCTACGACGATCTCGGGCTCGGCGAGGTGGTAGTGCGCGCCACGAACGGTCGGCTGGACGGGGCGTGCTACTGCCATCACGATCCGATGTTCGAAGCCGGAAGATGTGCGTTTGGCCAGACCGGGGCCGCGCAGTCCCATCTGTCAAACAACGGCGTGGGTGTGGGCGACGTGTTCCTGTTCTTCGGCCTGTTCGGCAACCTTGACCGCAGCGACAGGCATCACCGGATTTTCGGCTATCTGGAGGTGGAAGAGGTGCTCGCACCAGGATCAAGTCCCGGCCGCGAGCGCCTGCTGCACGGGTTTTCGCGACGACACCCGCACACGATCGGCGACTGGCATCCGAACAACACGATTTATGTCGGCAAGGGAACGACCGCCGTCGCCGCCGGCTTGGGCCTTCGTCTCTCGGCAGCCGACGGCCCGGCGAGCAGGTGGAACGTGCCGCCATGGCTGCGCAGCGCAGGATTGACCTACCATGCGAAACCCGGGCGCTGGGGTTGCGACGACACGCTGCAGGCGGCCGCCCGCGGGCAGGAGTTCGTTTCGGATATCTCCGGCGTTGCCGCGGCGATCCCGTGGCTGGACCGGATCCTGATGGAGATTTCGGGAGACGGGTGCCCGGTGCGGATGACGGACTGAGGCGGCGGTCCCGGCGCTGCCCCCGGGCGCCCGACCCGCCGTCCGCCCACCGGTTCAACGTGGCCGTCGGATTTGCGCACCTCCGCCTTCCTGGGGCCGTGCGCATTGGCGCCGCCAATCGCTATGACGGCGGCAGGTGCTCCTGAAACCACGCGAGGGTCGCGTTCATCACCTCGCTGAAAGCCGGCTCGGCGTACACCTCGTAGTGACCGTAGCCCTCGAGCACCACCAGCTTCTTCGGCTCGCCGGCACGGCGGTAGAGCTCCCGGGATTCTTCTGGCGGCACGAGTCGGTCGTCGTCGGTCGTGATGAAGAGAACCGGGCGAGGCGAGATCTTGTCCACCACCCATTCCGGGTGGAAGCCGAGGGTTTCGTCCACATACTCCAGCGGGAGGGTATTGAGCGCTGACGGGATCGTGCGGCGCGCCATCGCTGCCAACTCCGCCGACTGGCGGTCCGGCAGCAGCA
Organism: Alphaproteobacteria bacterium; assembly: GCA_965116745.1. GTDB lineage: Bacteria > Pseudomonadota > Alphaproteobacteria > TMED109 > TMED109 > VXPW01. The sequence continues at coordinate 663,182 of OZ220701.1, forward strand.
CCTCACCACGCTCGACGAACTCCGACTGGCCGTCCATGGCGCGCTTCACGCGATCCGAGGCAGACCGGGCAAGCAGGTCGAACCATTCGTCCGGTCTGCGGACACTCCGCATCCACCGTTCGCCGTGGCCGATCCCGACCACGCTGACGACGCAACGCACCCGCTGGTCGATTGCTCCGGCCCACACGACCGTTGCACCGCCGTAGCTCGTGCCGTAGATGCCGAGCCGCCGCTCGTCCACATCCTGCTGCGCCCCCAGGAAGGTGAGAGCGGCCTGCACGTCGGCGACCCGGCTGTAGGGAGCCAGGCGGGTGCGGGCCCCCTCGCTCTCCCCCCAGCCCTTGTAGTCGAACGTCAGGACGACGTACCCGGCCTCGGCCAGCACCCGCGCGTTGTCGGGCAGGTAGAGGTCCTTGACCCCGGTGTAGCCATGGCAAAGCACGATGCCGGCCCGCATGTTGCCTGGCCGCGGTTCGTCGGGACGGAAGAGATCGCCCGCGAGCCGGAACCCTTCCGAGTAAAAGGAGACCGGGGTTCGGATCATGAGTGGGGTCCTCGGGTGTCCAGCTGGACGAGGAGGGCGGGTCGGCCCGGAGGAATCGTGCCGCCGGGCCACCGCGGTGCCTCCGCACCGGTACGGGTCCAGCGTCTCGCACCCGCCGCGGAGCGCGCGCACCGACCCCCAAGTACCGCGTACACCGGGGCTTATAACGGTGCCGGGTCGCGGATATTAGCCCCCGCTCGAAGGGTGTGGCCCGCATGGCTGTTGTCAGGCCGCAGATCGTCGAGTACCACCGACCGTCTTGTGCCCGTGCGGGCCGGGCAGCGCGACCGAAGAGCGGGATATCGTGACCAAAGCAAAGAACTTTACGGTCGGCGTCGAGGAGGAATACCTGCTCGTCGATCGGGACAGTCGCGAACTGATTCGCGCTGCCCCCACAGCCCTGCTCGACCATTGCGTCGCGAAGCTCGGCCCCCAGGTCAAGACCGAGTTCCAGCAGTCGCAGATCGAGGTCAGCACCGAGGTCTGCGAGACGGTCGGCCAGGTTCGGGACGACCTCTTGCGGCTGCGGGAAACGGTCGCAGGTTGTGCTGAACAGGAGGGATTGGCGCTGGTTGCGGCCTCCACCCATCCCTCTGCGAAATGGGAGGATCAGCGATCGACTGACCAGGCTCGCTACATCGGTCTGGCGCGCGATCTGCAGGGCGTAGGGCGCCGGCTGCTTACCTGCGGGATGCACGTCCACATCTGCATCACCGAGGATGATCTGCGGGTCGACCTGATGAATCAGGTAGCGTACTTCCTGCCCCATCTGCTCGCACTCAGCACTTCCAGCCCCTTCTGGCATGGCGAAGACACCGGACTTGCCTCCTACCGGCTGTCCATTTTCGACAACCTGCCGAGAACCGGGCTGCCCGGCACGTTCGCGAGCTGGGGCGAGTACGAGCGCCACGTCAACGTCCTCGCCAGCACCGGCGTGATCCCGGACGCCAGCATGATCTGGTGGGACATCCGGCCGTCGGTGCGCTTCCCGACCATCGAGCTGCGCATTTGCGACGTGTGCACGCGGCTTGAAGACGCCGTCGTGATCACGGCGCTGTTCCGTTGCCTGGTGCACATGCTGTTCCGTCTGCGCCGGATGAACCAGAGATGGCGAAGCTACGCGCCCATGCTGGTGGCGGAAAACCGGTGGCGGGCCCAGCGGTACGGCATCGATGCGGGTCTCATCGATTTCGGACGAGGGGAGATCGTGCCGTTTCCGGACTTGCTCGACGAAATCCTGGATTTGGTTGCCACGGACGCCGATGAACTGGGATGTGCCAGCGAATTGGAGACAGCACGGGAGATCCTGGCCCGCGGCACGAGTGCGCACCGTCAGCGCCGTGCCTTCGACGAGGCCCGTGCCCAAGGCGCCAGCCGGGATGAAGCGCTCCGGGACGTTGTGGACATGTTGATTGCAGAGAGCGCGCTCGGCCTGTAACGGCCACGGTACGCCGCGCCGTCGGGGGCAAGGCTGCGGTGGTGACGGCGGGCCGCGCGATGGGGAACGGGCCGGCGGGCCGCGCGCGGCGCATCGTCGCCCGTTCGCGTCCACCCGGTGTTGGACACGCCGGAACCCCCCTGGGTCGCAGCCGCCGCTCCGGGCGAGAACTGTTCCCTAGTCGCTCTCGATGACCGCCTGACAGGCCTCCGGCAGGTCGGCGAGCGTGAGTTCGGGCGGCACCTCTCCGGGCGCGGGTGGGGGCGGGTTCAGTGCTTCGTCGGTGAACCACCAGGCGAGGGTTGCGTCGCAACCGTCCCCTGGTGGCGGGGGTTGTTGTTCGATGCATGCATCCCCGGGCGGGCAGCGCAGGCGTACATGGAAATGGGAATCATGCCCCCACCACGGCCGGACCTTGCGCAGCCAGTTCGCGTCGCCGGGTTCTCTCGTGGCACAGAGCTGCTGCTTGATGGCGGCGTTCACGAAAATTCGGGCTACAGCCGGGTCGCTTGCGGTGGTCTCCAGGATCTCCGCATGCGCGCTGGTCCAGTGTTCGTTGACTTGGAGCCGGTCGGCTGAGACGACCGAAGGGGAGCCGATCTCTTCGCGCTCCGCCGAACTCAAATTCAGCCTGCGGCCCGGGCGCAACCAGATGTCGACGTCCAGTCCGACCTGATGCGACCGGTGGCCCGTGAGCATGGGGCCGCCACGCGGTTGGCTGATGTCGCCGACGTAGAGTCCCCCCCAGCCGACTGAACGCCCTTCCTGGGCCAGACGCTTGATGAAAGCGATCATGTCAGGGTGCCCCCAGTACCGATTTCGCGAGAGGCGCATGGCCTGCCAGTCAGGTCCCGATTCCGGGAGTTGAATGGCGCCTGCGAGGCACCCTGCCGAGTACCGGCCATGGGCCGCGGCCGAGCCCGCTGACGGCACGTCAGTCGCGCCGAACGCGAATTTCGCTGGTTCTGCGGCCGCGGTCCCGCAAATGGCGAGCACTGGCACGGTTCCGATCAGGACGATGACCGGCTTCAGTGCGTCAAGGAGTTGATGGCGTTTGAACAAGGGCTTCGTCCGGTGTCAGGGCTTGGGTGGGCGGATGACCGTTCGCGACCGCACGGCGGACGAAAGGTAGGCGCGGAAAGTGCCGGGCTCAACGGGCCGCTCCCGGGAACAGTTTCGCCGTCGCGCGCGCGGGTACCGCCGAACCGATGGTTGAGTCGGCCATTGGTCTGTCCGGGCGTCGCGGCCCGAGGCGCCGCGCTGACCGCCCCGATGCAGGGCCGCGATTCACCATCATGTCGAAGCGTCGACACCGGCGCGGTCGCGAGGGATGGGAAGGGGGTCCGGTGTGGCTGAGCGGTTGCGCTCCGGCATGAACAACGGCAAACTGTTTCATTCGGCCGCTCGAACCTATAGAAGCACTGTAATATCAATACCTTAGAATCTGCTGGGGCCGTGGCGGGCTTGGACAATTCATGGGATCGGAGCAATGGCAGGAGAGCGCCCACGCGAACGGCCGGCCGGCCGGATCAAGTTCCTGGTTTGCATCGACGATAGCCAGGAGTGCCGCACGGCGCTGCGCTTCGCTTGCATGCGCGCCCAGAACACTGGCGGCAAGGTCAGCCTGATCTACGTCATCGAACCGGACGCCTTCAACTTGAGCGGGTCGGTCCAGGAGATCATGGCCGAGGAGGCGCGCGATCAGGCGCGAGCCGCACTCGAAGAATGCGCGGGCGAAGTCTTCGAGGAGTTTGGCGTGCGCCCGGAGATGGCTGTACACCAGGGAGACAAGGCCAACACGATCCTGACGACGATCGAAGAAGACGAGAGCATCAACATTCTGGTCTTGGGGGCTGCGCCGGAAGGCGCCGGTTCGAATCGACTGATCTCCCACCTGTCGGGCCAAGTGACCAAGCGGCTCCACATTCCCCTCACCATCGTGCCGGGTGACCTGGACGATGAACGGCTCCGCTGGATTACCTAGGCGTGCGGGTCGGGCAAGCGTAAGCAGGTTCGCCCTTCCACTAACAATTCTGTGAATTTGCCGTTATCGCGCGAATTTGCGCGTAGCGTGGCATGGGAACCGAATGTGCATCGACCGTTGCCCGTTCTGGTCCACGGAAGCGTGATCGCTCATTCGGCGGAAAGAGGGGAGTTGATGGAAAAATTACCCCAGAGCCCGAATCGCTCGACGACCACCAAGAATATCGTGAACTACGCCATGCGTGCCCCGCTGCTTACCCCGGAACGCGAGCGCGAATTGGCGCTCCGGTGGCGGGAGCAAGGCGACGTGGCCGCAATGCACGAGCTGGTCGAAGCCCACGCCCGGCTGGCCATTTCCATCGCCAAGCGGTTCCGCAACTACAACGTGCCAATGTCTGACCTGATCCAGGAAGCGCACATCGGTCTGGTGCAGGCCGCAGACCGTTTCGACCCCGAGCGCGGCGTGCGGTTCTCGACTTGCGCCAGTTGGTGGGTTCGTGCAGCCATCCAGGATTACGTATTGAGAAACTGGTCCGTCGTGCGGACCAGTACGACCGCCGCGCAGAAATCCTTGTTCTTCGGCTTGTCTCGATACCGTGCCCGGTTGGCGGGATACGGGGATGCTGAACTGACTCCGGAACATCGTGACATCGTGGCTCGCTCGTTGGGCGTAACCGAAGCCGAAGTCGAGCGCATGGAGCACCGACTGGGTGCCGCTGGCGACACTTCCCTGAACCAGGCCCTGTATGAAGACGGCACCGAAGAGCGTCAGGATGCAGTGGTCGACGAGCGGGAAGGCCCCGAGGCCGAGGTGGTGCAGCGGGTTGAGTACACCAAGCGGATGAGTTGGGTCCGCAAGGCGCTCCGGTCGCTGACGTTGCGGGAACGCCGGATCGTGCGGGCGCGCCATCTCGCCAAGACACCGCGCACGCTCGAGGAGCTGGGCTCCGAGCTGGGTGTCAGCAAGGAGCGGGTGCGACAGATCGAGCACCAGGCGATCACCAAGCTGCGCCGTAAGGTGCTGGCGTTTCAGGATCTGGCCGCCGCGCCAGCCTAGTTTCCCTTCCCGGTCTTGCATTCGAGCCGGGTTCTCTCCATATCCGCTCAGCGGGCCCTTGCCCGCTGAGCGTATGGAGGATCCCGGGCATGGCCGCAGCCAGCAAGGAAGCGTCGCCAGCAGAGCGGCATCAATTTGAGGCGGAGGTCGGGCAGCTTCTCGACCTGATGGTGAACGCGCTGTATAGCCAGCGCGACGTGTTCTTGCGGGAACTCGTATCCAACGCGGCCGACGCAGCCGACCGGCTCCGCTACGCAGCGCTGGACAAACCGGAACTCCTCGGTGACAGCCCCGATCCGCAGATCCTGCTGTCGGTCGATCCCAAGTCCAGGGTTCTCGAAATCGAGGACAACGGCATCGGGATGTCAAAGGCGGCCCTCGTCAGGGATCTCGGCACCATCGCTCGCTCCGGAACCCGGGCCTTCGTGGAGCGGATGAAGAAGTCGGATGACGGCAAGCGGAAACCCGATCTCAGCCTGATCGGGCAGTTCGGAGTCGGTTTCTATTCGGCGTTCATGGTGGCCGAGCGAGTGGAAGTGGAAAGCGTTGCGGCCGGCACCACTAAGGGCTGGGTGTGGTCCTCCGATGGCCGCGGTTCCTATGAGATCGCGCGAGCCCAGCGGACCCGGCGAGGGACCTGCGTGCGCTTGCACCTGCGGAAGGACGCCAAGGAGTACCTGGAAGAGGCCCGGTTGCGGCACGTCGTGCGCACCTGGTCGGACCACGTGTCCGTACCGATCGAACTCCGGATCGGGCAGGATCAGCAGCCACAAGTCATCAATACCGCCGCGGCACTGTGGACCCGGCCGAAAAAGGACATCACGTCCGAGCAATACGTGTCGTTTTATCGGGACGTCGGACACTGCTTCGATGAGCCCTGGATCACGCTTCATAACCGGGCGGAAGGCAAGCTCTCGTACATTACGCTCCTGTTCATTCCGACCGAGCAGCCACTGGATCTGTACGACCCCGAACGGCGCCGGCAGCTGCGTCTCTTCGTCAAGCGGGTCTTCATCACCGACCGGACAGATGCCCTCATTCCGCCTTGGCTGCGGTTTGTCAGGGGGGTCGTGGATTCAGAGGACCTGTCCCTCAACGTCAGTCGGGAAATGCTGCAGCAGGATCCGCACGTCGCGCGCCTGCGTCAGAGCATCACCCGGCGCGTGCTCAATGCGCTGAAGAACAAGGCTGAGAAGGAGCCCGAAGCGTACGCACGGTTTTGGAAGATCTTTGGCCCGGTACTCAAGGAAGGCGTCTACGACGACGACGAATGGCGAGACAGGTTGATGGAGCTGCTTCGGTTCCGTTCCGCTGGCGGGCAGGCGACCGACGAACTGGTCAGCCTCCCGGGGTACGTGGACCGGATGAAGGAGGGGCAGGAAGAGATCTACTACATCTCGGGAGAGGACCCGGACCAGCTTGCCGAGAGCCCGCAGATCGAGGGTTTCCGGGCCCGCGGCCTCGAGGTGCTGCTGCTTTCGGACACGGTCGACGATTTCTGGGTGCCGCGGGTCGGGGAGTACCAGGGGAAAGCGCTGCGTTCCGTGACCAAGGGCGGTATCGACCTGTCCCGCTTTGAACCGCAAGAGCCCGAGGCAGCCTCCGGGGAAGCCTCCGACGTGGATGTCGATCAGCTGATCTCGCGTTTCAAGACGGCCCTTGGCGAGGCGGTGGCCGACGTGGTGCGGTCGGATCAGCTGACCGAGTCGCCGGCCGTGCTGGTGGCTCCCAAGGACGGCATGGACCTTCAGGTGGAAAAGCTGCTGCAGCGTCACGGTCAGCTGCAGGAGTTGTCCCGGAAAGTCCTGGAGATCAATCCGGCCAACGAACTGATCCGCGCCATGGGGCGTGCAGAGGTCGACGACCAGGAGTTTGACGACGCAGCGCATGTGCTGCTCGATCACGCCCGGTTGGTGGCCGGCGAGCCCGTATCCGATCTGGCGAAGTTCGGGAGGAGGACGAACCGGCTGATCAGCCGCGGGTTCGGTTGAGGGCCGTTCGCGGTCCCGGCTCTAGTCTACGACCGCGGCGCCCAGCACCTCTCCCTGTCCATGGCGCTGGGCGATGACCGCCATGATCTGGCCCGGGTGATCGTCGAGATCCCGGGGTAGCGGTATGCGCTGGGCGCTGCCGTCCCAGTCGACGATCTTCCGGTACGTTCGCACCACGTTGAACGTCAGGAGATGGCGTCCCATGTTCTCGCCTCGAAGGACGCGGGTCTCACGCACGGGGTCGAACCGGATCAGGTAGATCTCGGCGGGCGTATCGTGCCGGTTGGTGAGGATCTCACTTTCGCCTTCAGTCTCGACGATTCGCAAGAGCGGTGTGGGCGGTGCCGTCTCGAGCGCGCGCTGCAATTCCAGCATCACCTGTGGCGCGCGGGAACCGACCACGTCGACCTTCCCCGAAATCACCATTTGCGGGGTATAGACCCGCCCGTTGGACAGCCGCGACGCGTAGACTTGCTGCCGTCGGGTGGCCCAAGGAGCGGCAAAACTGTCCTTCCAGCCGATGTAATCCCAGTAGTCAACGTGAAACGACAGCGCCAGGATGTCCGGGTTGCGTGCAATGCGGCCGATCACCGCGTGCGCTGGCGGGCAGGAGGAGCAGCCTTCCGACGTAAACAGCTCGACGACGACGGCGCGTTCACCCGCCTGCCCGACGATCGGAGCGAACAGAATCCCCGCCGCGACGGCCGCAGCGCCGAATGCCCGGAAGCGTTTCATTCGTCGGTTATAGGGTGACACCTGCGCACTGGCTACCGGCGCGCGATCCTAGCCGATGGAGTCCGTGCTGGCCGTAGCCGAACGGAAACGGCATTTCGGTTCCGGGGGAACATCCGCTCACCCGCTTCACTGACGTCAGCCAGACAGCGCGGGGCGGCTGCGGCGATCGCGCCGACGGCAATGGGCGCTGGGGAGAGCCCGGCGCTGGCCTTCACCGGGCGCCGGCATCGGGAGCGCTGACAGCGGACATGAGTTCGTCGCGGGTCGTTCGGACCGGAATCCGCTTCAGTCGGGTGCGGGTCAGGCCGCTTGTGCCATGCGCCGCAGCACGGTGAGAAGGATTCCGCCGTTGCGGAAATGCTCGGCCTCGTCCGAGGTGTCGACACGGCTGCGAAGCGGGAACTCCTGGCGGCTGCCATCGGCCCGCAACACGGTGAGTTTCAGCCGGTCCCGCGGCTCGATGCCCCCATCCATCCCCGACACGTCAAACATTTCCGTGCCGTCGAGCCCAAGGTCGTGACGCGTGACGCCGTCTTCGAACACGAGCGGCAACACGCCCATGCCGATCAGGTTGGTACGGTGGATGCGTTCGAAACTTTCCGCGATCACGGCCTGGACACCCAGCAACCGCGTCCCCTTGGCAGCCCAGTCGCGGGATGAACCCGTTCCGTACTCCCGCCCGGCGATGACAATCAGCGGCACGTCCTCGGACCGGTATCGCTCGGCAGCGGCGTAGACGGAGAGGATCTCACCACTGGGCTGGTGCCGCGTGAAGCCTCCCTCGGTGCCCGGCGCGAGCTCGTTCCGAATGCGAATGTTGCCGAAGGTGCCGCGGAGCATGATTTCGTGGTTGCCCCGGCGCGCGCCAAACGAGTTGAACTCAACCGGTCTGACCTGCCGCTCGCTAAGCCATTCCCCGGCGGGACCGTCAGCCCGGATCGCGCCGGCCGGCGAGATATGGTCGGTGGTCACGCTATCGCCGAGCACCAGCAAGGCGCGGGCGTTGCGGACATCGCCCACCGGTGCGGGTTCGGGGGTCATGCCGTCGAAAAACGGAGGCCGCCGTACGTATGTGGATTCATCGTGCCAGCGGTACGTCGGGTCGCCGGTCGCGGCGATCGTCTGCCACTCCGCGGAACCCTCGAAGACGGCGCCGTAGCGGCGACGAAACATTTCCGGTTTCAACGATGCCGCAATTGTGGACTGGATGTCGGCGTTGTCTGGCCAGAGGTCCCTCAGGAAGACATCGTCGCCGTTGGGATCGGATCCGAGGGGCTCGCTGGTGAGATCAAGATCCATGGTCCCGGCGATCGCGTAAGCCACGACCAGCGCTGGCGAGGCCAGCCAGTTCGCCCGGACATTCGGATGGATTCTTCCTTCGAAGTTGCGGTTCCCTGACAGGACGGCCGAGACGGTCAGGCCGTCGCCGCGTTCAATCGCCTCGACAATGGCGGAATCGAGCGGTCCCGAGTTCCCGATGCAGGTGGTGCAGCCGTATCCGACGAGATGAAAGCCCAATTCATTCAGCGGCGTCGTGAGGTGCGCAGCATCCAGATAGTCCGTCACCACTTGGCTGCCTGGTGCGAGACTGGTCTTGACCCAGGGCTTGCGCTCCAGCCCCCGTTCCCGTGCGGCCTTCGCCAGCAGCCCGGCCGCCACCATGGCCGAGGGATTCGAGGTGTTGGTGCAGCTGGTGATTGCGGCTATGACCACTGAGCCGTTCGTGAGCGCGTAGTCGGTTCCGGACACCGGGACGGGCCGACCGGAGACGTCGGCTAGTCCGGCCATGGCTTGCTTCGCGGCGCGCAGGGGGACGCGATCCTGCGGCCGTTTCGGACCGGCGATGCTGGGTTCCACGGTGCGAAGGTCAAGTTCGAGCACATCAGTGAATTCGGGGTCCGGGCTGTCCAGGTCCTGCCAGAGGCCCTGTTCCTTCGCGTACTGCTCGACCAGACGGATCCGGTGGCGGTCGCGGCCTGAAAGTTCGAGATAGCGCAGCGTCTCCCGGTCGACGGGAAAGAAGCCGCAGGTGGCGCCATATTCCGGCGCCATGTTCGCCAGGGTTGCGCGGTCGGCCAGAGGCAGGTCCCGCACTCCGGAGCCGAAGAACTCAACGAACTTCCCGACCACACCGTGTTCGCGCAGCATCCGAGTCACGGTCAATACGAGGTCCGTGGCGCCGGCTCCCTCGGGAAGCCGCCCACTCAGGCGAACCCCCACCACCTCGGGCACCAGCATCGAGATGGCGTTACCAAGCATGGCGGCTTCAGCTTCAATTCCGCCGACGCCCCAGCCCAGTACCGAGAGCCCGTTGACCATGGTCGTATGGCTGTCGGTCCCCACGACCGTGTCCGGGTAGGCAATCTTCCGTCCATCCTGTTCGCTGACCCACACGACCTGCGCGAGATGCTCAAGGTTGACCTGGTGGCAGATGCCGGTGCCCGGCGGGACGACTCGAAAATTGTCGAATGCTCCCGCCCCCCAGCGCAGGAACTCGTAGCGTTCGCGATTGCGCTCGAACTCAAGGTCGACGTTCCGCGCGAAGGCATTGTCGGCGGCAAACTGATCGACCATGACGGAATGGTCGATCACGAGATCCACGGGAGTCTGCGGATTGATGCGTTCGACCGGGACATCGACCGTCCGGGCGGCGTCACGCATGGCGGCTAGGTCGGCCACGGCAGGTACGCCGGTAAAGTCCTGCATGAGGATGCGCGCCGGCCGAAATCCGATCTCGCGCGGTTGTCCAGGCGTACCGTCGGTCGCCGCCAGCTTGACGAGACCGTCGCCGTCGCCTTGACGGAGCAAGTTTTCCGCCAGTACCCGAAGCGATCGAGGGAGATGCGCGATCTCCGGCAGCGCCGCGGCCGCCGCCGGCAGACTGTGGTAGCCATATGACTCGCCGTCGATGACGAGCGTGCGAAGCGTCTCTTGAGTATTCAACGGGCCCCCTCCGGCGCCGGAACTTGGCTGTTGCGAGGCGTCAGGTTGCCCTTCGCAGCACGCCTTCCAGCCGCTGCGCGGCTTTTTCCTCGGTCAGGTTCTTTTCTGCGGCGGCCAGCTCCCGGGAAAACCGGTCGAGGGCGTCTTTGTAGAGTTCGCGTTCGCTGAACGACTGCTCGGGACCGTCCGGGGCCCGATACAAGTCCCGCAGGACCTCCGCGATCTGCACGAGGTCGCCAGAATGCAGTTTGCTCTCGTAATCCTGGGCGCGCCGGCTCCACATGGTGCGGGAAATCCGGGCAGGCTTCTTCAGTGTGTTGGTAGCCGCCTGGATCTGGGACTTGCTGCTGATCGGCCGGAGTCCCAGCTCCTGAAGACGGGTGACAGGAATCTTCAGCCGGGCCATTTCGCGACCGTACGCGATCGTGATCAGTTCCAGCGTCTCACCGCCCAGCGACTGCTTTTCCGAACCGACGACCCGACCTGGTCCATGCGAGGGATGGACCACCCAGTTGCCGTTCTTGAAACCTTCCGGACGCGGCGAGGTGCGTTTCCGCGCGACCGGCCGTTTCGGCTTGGGGTCCGGTTTGGGTTTGGCCGCCGGCACGTTCGCCACGGCTTTCGCCGCTTGCCCCGCAGCAGCTTTCTTCTTGCTCGCGGCCCGCGAAGCCTCATCCGCATCAACGCGGGCCGCCGGAGCGGCGGTCTTGCGGGCGGTCTTGGCCGGGGACGTCGATTTCGGGGCCGCCTTCGTTTTCGCCGCGGCCTTCGCCGTGGCCGCAGCCTTGGCCTTCTTGGCGGTGCCGGCTGCGGCCTGGCTGGGTTTGGCCGTCGTCGACGGTGCAGCCGCCGCCTTGGATTTCGGCTTGGCCGGTGTCGCCGCAGCCTTGGCGGTGGCCGTCTTCTTCGATGCGGCGGTGCCAGCGCCCTTCGACCGTGATGTCGTCTTTGCGGTTGCCTTCGGGGCAGTCTTGGCGCTTCTCGTGGTTGCGGCCGTCGACTTGCTATCGGTGCGGTCGGCTGCCCTCTTCGCCGAACGTTGGGTGGCGGACGTCGGCTTGGAAGCGGCGGGCGGTTTGCGCCGCACCTTGCCGGTTTCCGACTTGGACGACGATGTCTTCGATGCGGTAGCGGTCATTGGTCTCGGCTTCCGAATGGCGGATCAAACCGGTCGGCGGAGCGGGGGCCGGCCGTACGGGCCGGGACGGCTGGCCCGGACCTGGGGACCGGGCGCCGCACTATCCGGCTGAAGCGCCCGGATTCTTGCTGAAGAACTTCTCGTACTTCCCGTCCATGCCCTCATATGTCGGCCCGTCTTCGGGAGAGTCGCCCTTCCGAATGATGTTCGGCCAGACGTTCGAGTACTCGGTGTTCAGATCGAGCCATTTTCTCGCTTCGTCCTCACTGTCGGGAAGAATGGCTTCGGTCGGGCATTCCGGCTCGCACACCCCGCAATCTATGCACTCTTCAGGGTTGATCACCAGCATGTTCTCGCCTTCGTAGAAGCAGTCGACAGGACAGACTTCAACGCAGTCCATGTACTTGCATTTGATGCAGGCTTCGGTGACGACATAGGTCATGGACAATCCTCGGTCGGCTTGGAATGGTCCGGCAACGATGCGACTGCGCGTCTCCGGGCTTCGCCCCGGGCGCGATCCGGTACGTGCAAGAGGCCGGCGATCCGGCGGACAAGCATGTCCTCGTAAGGATCGATCCGTCCGTCGGCGCAGACCACGGACCATAACAGGTAGATGAGTTCGGTGCGAGCCTCATCGTCCCAAGAATCGTTGATCGCGCGCGTAAATCGGTAGTACGACGACGCTTCGTCACCAGCCGCCTTTCCCTGCTCAAGCAACCGCTCCGCCGCCGGGCCGTCGAGTTCGAATCGGCGCTGCAAGAGAGTCAGGATGGTCGATCGTTCCACCGGATCGAATTGTTCGTCCATGCCCGCCGCCTCGGCCAGGAGCGCTGCGCAGGCGATCTCCACGGGACTGCCATCCTCTTCCGGTTCTGCGGCCTTATCGGCCTTGGGAAGAGATCCGGCGAGCGCTGCTCGAATACGGTCAATTAGCATGCTGCCCCTTGCCCGTGATGATTCCGCCGACAGTGAAAGGTGGGGGCGTCCACCCGGGGGTGTTGGAGTTAGGACGAAACGGATCTAAATGCCAGCCACCGTCATGCCGTCGATGCGAACGGTGGGGGAGTCGATGCCCGTCCTGAACGCGAGGTCGTCGGCGGGTGTTACGTTCTGGAACATGTCTGCGAGGTTGCCGGCGACGGTCACCTCACTCACGGGATGGGTCATTTCGCCGTTCTCAATCCAGTACCCGGTCGCCCCGCGGCTGTAGTCCCCGGTCACCAGGTTGAAGCTCATTCCCAGCATTTCGGTGACGTAGAACCCGTTTCGGATATCGCGCAGCAGTTCATCCGGCGTGACGGCGCCTGCAGCGAGGAACAGGTTGCTCGGGCCCGGCTCCGGCACACCGCCCGGCGCCCGCGCGGCGGATCCGGTGGAGGCGAGGTCCAGTTTCCGCGCCGAGCGCGAATCGAGTAGCCAGGTTTGGAGCACGCCGTCGTCGACGACCCGACGCGCCGCGACGGCCACGCCTTCGCCGTCGAACGGGCGGGAACGGTGGCCGAAGGGCCGCAACGGATCATCCGTGATGCTGATGCCCTGGGGAAACAGGCGGCTCCCCATTCGATCCTTGAGGAACGTGGTCCCGCGCGCGACCGCAGTCCCGGAGATGGCCCGCGCCAGCAGCGACAGCAAGCCTGATGCCACGCGCGGTTCGAACACCACGGGCACCTGGGCCGAGGGCGCCTTGCGGGGTTCGAGTCGAGCGACGGTCCGGGCACCCGCGCGGCGGCCGACTTCGGCCGGATTCGTAAGATCAGCCTGCCGCACAGCGCTGGAGTAGTCGTAATCCCGCTCCATGCCCGTGCCGGTGCCGGCCACGACGCTCACCGACAGGGAGTGATGGGTGCGCCGATAAGCTGCGTCGAACCCGTCGCTTGCACTCAGGGTGAGCGTGGTGTCGGCCGCGCCCGCGTGTCCGCCCTCGGTATTGGTGATTCCCGGGACCGCGAGCGCCGCTTCCTCCGCCGCAGCCGCCCACTCGCCAAGGGTCTCGGTGGTGGGAATGGCGGCATCGCTCAAGGGAACGGCCACCGGAGCGGTGGGTCGGCTGCCCGCCTCGGGGAGGCCGGCATGCGGGTCTTCAGGGGTGACTCGAGCCATGGCGACGGCCCGTTCCACGAGTTCGGTCCGGGCGGCCTCGTCCGTGACGTCAGACATCCCGACGGATGCCTGGCGTCCGCCAACGATCACCCGCAGTCCGGCCTGCAGGCTTTCGGAACGTTCAATCGATTCCGTTTCCGCCTTGCGCACCGACACATCCAGAGCTGTGCCCGCCGCAATCAGGGCATCCGCTTCGTCGGCGCCCGAACGGATGGCGGTCTCGACCAGCTGCGCAGCCAACGGGTGCGGGGAGACATGGGTCACTCTGCTGCCTCGGGCAAAACCAGACGTACGTCATCGTTATAGAGCAGCAATTCACAGGTACAAGTCTTGCCCAGTTGGTTGCCAAGCCGCATCCGTTCGCAGCCCTCCATGGCCGCTCGGGCGGCAACAGGTTCGCCGGCCACCTGCCATGCGTAGCCCAAGGCCTCGAAAATCCCCTCGTCTAGGAACGCTTCGTCCAGCGAATCCCAGGGAATGCAGGCAGCCCCCGCGCGATTGGGCCGCAGCGTGTCGTAATCGATGCTCCAACTCAGCATGCTCCGCTTGAAGACCTCGATGAGCTGTGGGGTCGGGTCCGCTTGGGCGGGGCTGACGAGACCCAGGGCCAGCAGCGATACGACAAGGATTGCCGGCAGTCGTCGGTGACACATCAGGGCGAGACTTTCCAGGTTGAGGTTCGACGCAACAGGTCGGACAGCGGAAGATGGCCGCGCTCCTCCACTTGATCTCGGACTGCCGCTTCAAAGACCGGCCCTTCCTCGGCAAACAGGACGCCGACGGCCAAGGGCAGATCCGGGCCGTCCATGGTGGCGAGGAGCGTGGCGAGAGCCCGGTTCGACTGGTCGTGGACGAGAACCTCCTCTTCCGGCACGCCATCCGCACCGACCGACACGGCTCGGAGCGCGAACGCGTCGCGATCCAGGATCAACCCTCGGTTCAGGTCCGGGCCAAAGCGCAGCGGCTCCCCGTGGACGACGTGAATCTGGCGTTCCGCCGCGACCGAGCGCTCCGTGAAGTCGGCGAAGACCCCGTCGTTGTAGACGATGCAATTCTGCAGAATTTCCACGAACGCAGTTCCGGAAAACGCATGGGCCGCGCTGAGCGTTGCCTGCAGTTCGGCGATGCGCGTATCGATCCCGCGGGCGACGAACCGCGCGCCGCTGCCCAGCGCGAAGCGGCAGGCGGACACGGGGTCGCCGACGGAGCCCGCAGGGGAGGAGGGCGTCACGGTTCCGATTCGCGAAGTGGGCGAATACTGCCCCTTGGTCAGCCCGTAGGCTTCGTTGTTGAACAGCAGGACCTGGCAGTTGAGATTGCGCCGCAGCAGGTGCAGCAGGTGACCGGCCCCGATCGAAAGGCCGTCACCGTCGCCCGTCACCAGCCAGACATCGAGTTCCGGATTGGCCAGCTTGAGGCCGGTCGCGATCGCCGGCGCCCGGCCATGAATGGTGTGAAAACCGTATGTCGCGAGATAGTACGGAAGCCGCGCCGCGCAGCCGATACCGGAGACAAAGACGGTGTTCGACGGGTTCGCGTCGAGCTCTGCGAGCGTCTTCTGCACTGCCCGCAAGATCGCGTAGTCGCCGCAACCCGGACACCAGCGGACTTCCTGTCCGGATTCGTAGTCCCGTGCAACTCGAACCGGGGCGTTCATGAAACCGTCTCCGCCCGGCTTTCGATCGCACCGATCAGCTCATCGACCCGAAACGGTTTCCCGGTCACCTTGGGGAGGCTTTCGGCATCGATCAGGAAGCGGTCCCGGAGCACGCGCACGAGCTGCCCGGAGTTGACCTCGGGCACCAGGACTTTCCGGTAGGACGCCAGCAGGGCACCGAGATTCGCCGGCAGGGGGTGCAGGTGGCGCAAGTGGATGTGCGCGGCCGCGGTTCCCGTGGCCCGGCAGTGGGCAAGTGCCTCCCGCGCAACTCCGAATGTGGATCCCCAGGTCACGACGCACAGCGACGCGTCTTCGGCCCCCTCCACCGCTGCAGGCGGCAGCGCCTGCGCGACCCGGGCAACCTTGGCGATACGGGCGTCGGTCATGAGCTGGTGGTTGTCGGGGTCGTAGGAGATGCCGCCGCTTCCGGCGCTCTTTTCGAGCCCGCCGATTCGATGCTCGAGACCGGGAGTGCCGGGCTTGACCCAGGCGCGGGCCAATGTGTCGGGATCGCGGGCAAAGGGCTCGAAGTGTTCCGGGTCGGTACGAAACTCAACCGCTTCGGAACCCGGTATCACGGGCTCCGGCAGGCGCCAGGGTTCAGAGGTGCTCGCAATGAACGCGTCCGAAAGGATCATCACCGGCGTCATGTGCCGGATGGCGATGCCGGCGGCCTCGATGGCCGTCGTGTAACAGTCGCTCGGGCTCCTGGGAGCCAGCACCACCAGCGGGGCTTCGCCGTGACGACCGTACAAGGCCTGCAGCAGATCCGCCTGCTCCGTCTTGGTGGGCATGCCGGTCGATGGCCCGGCGCGCTGGGAGTTCACCACCACGAGCGGCAGCTCGACGGCGACCGCGAGGCCGAGCGCTTCGGCCTTGAGAGAGATTCCTGGTCCGGAGCTCGACGTGACGCCGAGTGCCCCGCCGTAGGAGGCTCCGATTGCGGCACAGGCTGCGCCGATCTCGTCCTCGGCCTGAAACGTCAAGACGTCGCGGCGGCGCATGACCGACAGCTGGTGCAGCAAGGTGGACGCTGGCGTAATCGGATAGGCGCAGAACACGATATCGAGGCCGGTGCGTTCCGCTGCCGCAGCAAGGCCGAACGCCAGGGCCTCCGCACCGGTGATCGTACGGTACTCGCCCGGTGCCCAGTCGTGTGGTGTCTCGCGCGTCTGCAGGAGATCAAGGCCGGGCAGCTCGGTGGTTTCTCCGTAGGCATGGCCAGCCCGCAACGCCGCGAGGTTCGCATTGCCGACCGGCGTGTCGCCGAAGCGATTGCGAATCCAGTGTTCGGCCTCAGACGTGTCCCGGTCCAGCAGCCACAGCGTCAGGCCCACGGCCCACATGTTGCGGCAGCGCAGCGATCCCTTTTGGCCGAGGTCGAACTCCTTGACCGCATCGATGGTGTGCCGCGAGATATCGGGAGTGAGGGTGCGAACCCCGTTCAACGTATCCGCTTGCAGCGGATTGTCGTCGTAGCCCGCTTTCTTCAGGGAGCGCGCGGTGAACGTACCGGAATCGACTACGAGCAGACCGTTGCGGTCCAGGTCGTTGATGTTGGTCTTGAGAGAGGCGGGATTGAAGGCAACCAGCACGTCGGGCGTGTCGCCCGGGGTGAGGACTTCGCCCTCTCCCACCCGCAATTGAAATGCGGACACCCCGTACGTGGTTCCGGCGGGCGCCCGGATTTCCGCGGGAAAGTCGGGAAGCGTGGACACGCCCTTGCCGCCCAGGGCGGCGGCCATGGTCAGACGCATGCCGGATAGCTGAATGCCGTCCCCGGAATCACCGGCAAATCGGACGACGACACCGCCGGTACTCGGGGTCAGGTTGGATGGAGGCTGCAGGGTCGTTTCTCTCATGCGGATGCGCACCGGCCGTGCGGAACCGCGGGTGGGGTGGGACAGTCGAGGAAGTCTGTAAAAAAGGATACAGTATGCGGCCCCGCAGGCACGTCAACGGGTGGTTGCCGCCCGCATCGCTGTCGCCGCCTTCCGTCTGAGGCTGTGTTCATGTCGGCCATGATCATCGACGGAAAGGAGCTGGCGCGGCGCACGCGTGCACGTGTGGCGAGCGATGTGGCTGAAGCCACCGAGAAGTTCGGCGCCGCACCTGGCCTCGCCGCGATTCTGGTGGGCGATGATCCGGCGAGCGAGACCTACGTTCGGACCAAGCGCCGGCAGGCCGCCGAATGCGGAATCCGCTCGACTGCGCACCATCTGGCGGCCGATACGACGGAGGCTGACCTGATCGAGCTCGTCCACGCGCTGAACGGCGACGACACCGTGGATGCAATTCTCGTGCAGTTGCCGCTCCCCGGACATATCGCGTCGCATCGCGTGCTCGACGCCGTGCTGCCGGGCAAGGATGTCGACGGGTTTCATTCGCGGAACGCCGGGCTGCTGGCTGTCGGGAGGCCGGAGACCGTTCCATGCACCCCGCGCGGATGCCTCGCGCTCCTGCGGCATGCCCATGGCGATGACGAGAGTGGGGGGCTCGGCAAACTGGCCGGGCTGCACGCCGTGGTCGTGGGCCGGAGCAGCATCGTGGGCCGTCCGATGGCCGCGCTGCTCACCGCCGAGAACTGCACGGTCACATTGGCGCATTCGCGTACCCGCAACCTTCCGGAGGTCTGCCGGCAGGCGGACGTCCTCGTGGCCGCGACCGGTCGCCCGGAGATGGTGCGTGGCGACTGGATTCAGCCCGGCGCCACCGTGATCGACGTCGGGATCAATCGGATTGAGCGTGGTGGGGCAAGCCGGCTGGTCGGCGATGTTGCCTTCGACGAGGCGCAGCACGTGGCCGGCGCGATCACCCCCGTGCCCGGGGGCGTGGGGCCGATGACCGTCGCCTACCTCCTGCACAATACGGTGGAGCTTTTTCACCGGCGGCAAGCGGACGCAGCCGCACCGGCGTGAGGTCGCGGCGCGACGTGTCAACGCCGCCCGAACAGGCGCTCGAGGTCCGTCCGCTTTAGTTCCACAAACGTCGGCCTGCCGTGGTTGCACTGCCCCGCGTTCGGGGTTTTCTCCATGTCGCGCAGGAGTGCATCCATTTCCGCGACGGTCAGGACCCGACCAGCCCGGACCGAACCGTGACACGCCATCGTCGAGCACACCTGTTCGATCCGGTCGCGGAGCGTGCCCGCCGTGCCGTGCTCGAGCAGTTCGTCGGCCAGGTCCTGCAGGAGGCCGGCGATGGCCACATGACCGAGGATCGCCGGGGTCGCGTGAACCGCTACGGCCCCGTCTCCGCCGGCCGTCAGCACGAGGCCCAGCGATTGCAGCTCCTCGGCACGGTGACTCAGGATTTCCGCCGCCGCCGGTTCGAGCCGCACCACCTCAGGTGTCAGCAGCATCTGGCTTTGTGGTTCACCCTTGTCGAGGGAAGCCTTGATGCTTTCAAGAACAATCCGCTCGTGGGCGGCGTGCTGGTCGACCAGGATGAGCCCGTCGGTCGTCTCGGACACGATGAACATGCGATGGAGTTGGGTTCGGGCGCGACCCAACGGCGGCTCGGGGACGGTCGCCAAAGGCGCTTCGGTCTCGGATCGCGTGTGCCCGGCGCTTGAAGTAGGTGGTTCGTCGCGGACGCCTTCCGTCTTCCCCGCCGGCCGCGGCCCGGACGGGGCGTCAGGAACCAGCGGCGCAGATGGGCGGCGGCTCGCGGGCGGTGCTTCGGCAGGACGGTCGAAATGCAGCCACGGTGCGGCCCGCGCCCGCCTGAGCGTCTGGTCCGTGATGGTAGTGGCGGGTCGCGGTCCCTCCGCGCGCAGCGCCGCGCGGACACCCGCCACGATCGCGCTCCGGACCGTTTGCGGGTCGCGGAATCTGACCTCGGTCTTGGCGGGATGGACGTTGATGTCCACATCCCGCATCGCCACGTCGATGTAAAGCGCGACCATGGGCTGGCGGTCATGCGCGATCAGGCCTTGGTAGGCGCCGCGAAGCGCGCCGTAGAGGACGCGGTCCCGCACCACCCGCCCGTTCACGAACAGGTATTGCGCGCGGGTGTTGGCCCGGTTGACGGTCGGCAGCGATGCCAGACCGGAGACACGGGTGGTTCCCCGTTCGTAGTTGACGTCAACGGCATTGTCTGCGAACGCGTCACCCATGACTGCGCGCAGCCGCTGATCGCGGGCATCGTCGGGTGCCGCGGGCATCCGGAGATCGAGGCGGGTGTGGCCGTCGATCTGGAGCTTGAAGGCAGTGTGCGGGTGCGCCATCGCGAGTTCGCGAATGGTTTGGGATACCGCCATCGCCTCCGCACGGTCGGACTTCAGGAACTTGAGCCGCGCGGGAGTGGCCCGGAACAGGTCGGCAACCGTGACTCGGGTACCCCGAGGGTTGGCGGCTGGCGTCACGGTGCGAGCGGATCCGGCGTCGACCGTGATCTCGAAAGCCTCCTCGGCGCCATCGGCTCGCGACGTCACCGTCAGCCGGCTGACGGAACCGATCGAGGGAAGCGCCTCACCACGGAAACCCAGGGTTCGGATGGCGAACAGATTGTCGTCGGGGAGTTTTGAGGTTGCGTGTCGCTCCACGGCCAGAGCCAGGTCCGTTGCATCCATCCCGTGTCCGTCGTCGGTAACGGTGATCTCGGTTTTTCCGCCGCTTGCAATGCCGACGGAGATTGACTTGGCGCCGGCGTCGAGCGCGTTTTCGATCAGCTCCTTGACGACGGATGCCGGGCGCTCGACGACCTCGCCTGCTGCGATTCGATTGATCGTTCCTTCAGGCAGCCGGCGGATCGGCATTAGTGTTCGACCCGCGTCAGGATTTCGATGACGCGCTCCTTGGTCCCCTCCACGGCGGGCTGACCGAAGGGATCAATTCCGAGAATGTCTGCGAGGAGGACGGTTTCAATCATGAGATGCGCCATCAGGGCACCGTAAGCCGCCTGGCTCCGGCGCGCGAACGTAAAGGTACGAACGGGGCGGCCTGAAGCTGACAGGCTCGCGCCGGTGGCATCCGCATGCGCGTTCCAAAGGGATTCGAGCCGGCTGGGAAACCAGCCGGGATATCCGACCGGCTCCTTGGGAATACGGAGGTCAAGCGCGGCCGGGGCACGCAGCAACGTGAACATTTGCCCCGGCGGTCCATCAAGCCAAAGCTGCAACTGGCTGTGCTCATCGTCGGTGCCGCACGCAGTCACGGGGGTAAAGCCCTGACGGTCCTTCCCCAGGCTTTCCGCGATCAGTTGCCGGTACCACGTTTGCAGCGGCGCCATCGCCGATTCGTAGGCGAGCGTGACTAGCGTGGCCGTCCCGTGACGCTCATGGAAGGCCGCCATGGCCGCGGCGGACCGGGCGGCCGGACTAAGACCCTCTCTCGGAAAGGCGCGGGCCAGGACGGCTCTTCCACCCGCCATGACATCGGGCTCGTCATGCTCCGAGATGTCGTGGCCGATGGCCGCTGGCAGGAGCCCGGTCACCGTGAACGCGGCGAACCTGCCGCCCACATTGGCAGGCACGTCCAGTACGGGGACCCCGCGGGCTTCGGCGAGGGTCCGGAGGGGCGATGGTTGGGCTTGAGTCAGGCAGACCGTCCGCTGACTGATCGCTTCGGGAGCCAGCGCCTCCCCGTACCAGTCGAGGAGCATCGCGAAATGGGCGAGCGTCTCGGTGGTGCGACCGGACTTGCTGACGAAGACGCAACAGACTCGTTCTTGGCCGAAGCGGTTCAATGTTTCCCGCAGATTCGCGCATTCATCCGGGTTGATGCTGCCCGCAAAAGTGATCAAAGGCCGGGTGTCGGGTCGAACAGGACCACTCCCGCTGGTGGCCACGGCGAATGCCTTGCCCGCGTGGATGGAGCCCCCGCAGCCAATGTGGACCACGAGTTCGGCGTCGCGGGAGAACCGTCGCGCGATGTCGAGATAGGCGCGGGAAGGGGGCCCGGTGTCCAGGGCCGTCAGGAACGGCAGCCCACCGTCCCGGTATCGTTCTTCCAGCCGTGACAGCGCGAGCCGGGCCGCTTGCCGGTGCTTCGCCTGGCCGCCCGCGTGATCGCACCATGCTGTCAGGTCGGCGCGGATGCCGGCGGCGTCGGACAGGTCGTGGTGCTCGGTGCGCGTCCCATCCGGGATGGCTTGGCTGGTGAGCGGGACGCGGTTCACGGGCACCGTCGGGCCAAAGACCGGCTCACTCGGCACCCTGCCGAAATCCGATGCGTCTGCCGGGACCGGCAAGCGCCATTCCCCGCAGGCGTACAGAGTGATACAAGACCGCAGCCATCACCCTCGAACAAGTTGCGGAGCACTGAGGATGGACACGGTGATTTACCACAATCCCAAGTGTAGCAAGTCCCGCGCGACGCTCGCGCTGCTTCGTGAGCGCGGGATCGAGCCCGAAATCGTGGAATATCTGAAGACGCCGCCGGATGCCTGTACGCTTGCTGAGATCCTTCGCCGACTCGGGATCGGGCCGCGTGACCTCATACGCAGGCGGGAATCTGTCTATCGCGAGCGCAATCTCTCCGATCCTGGTCTTGACGACAGCGCCCTGATCGCGGCCATGGTGGCGGACCCGATTCTCATTGAGCGGCCGATCGTGCTGCACGGGGGGCGCGCCAGGGTGGGCCGCCCACCGGAGTCGGTGCTCGAAATTCTGTGACGTCGGCGAGTGTCCCACGCTGGGGGTCGAGCGGCGGCGGCGCGCGCGTCGAGCCGGTCGCGATCGAGAACCATTGCATGGACGGTGGCCTGCTGTGATCCAATCTGCTGATCCGCATGCCTGGCTTCGATGCGCGGACTGGCCAGCAGTCCTGCGCGACCCGGCCGCCCTGGAACCCGGCATCCGTTCCCACCTCGAGCGGGAGAACCGGCGGACGGAGACTGCGCTTCGTCCTGTCGCCGCACTGAAGGCCGACCTAGCGCGCGAGCTTCGTGCGCGAGTGCCGGGCAGGGATGCCGACGTGCCGGTCCCGGATGGGCCGTACGCCTACTACCAGCGGTTTGAAGAGGGCGGCGAATACCCGATTCTCTGCCGGGTTCCCGCGAGCGGTACGACGGAGGAGGTCTTGCTGGACGGGAACCGAGAGGCAGCCGAGGTCAGCTTCTTCAGGATTGGCGGGGCGCGACACTCGCCCGACCACGGAATGTTGGCCTACGCAGCCGATCGCAAGGGCTCGGAGAAGTACGAAGTTCGGTTCTTGGCGCTTCCGAGCAGAGCAGAACTCGCCGACCGATTGCCGGAAACCCAGGGTGATCTGGCGTGGTCGCTCGATTCCCGGCAGCTGTTCTACACGGTCTTGGATGATCAGCATCGGCCCTGGCAGGTGCGTCGACACCGGTTGGGCGACTCCACCGAGTTGGACGCCACGGTGTTCACCAGCCCGTCTCCGGCGGTGTTCGTCTCTGTCAGTCGGACCGAAAGTGGGCGCTTCATCCGCATCGATTGTCACGAGCATGCTGATTCATCCGAGACGTACCTGATCGATGCGTCTCAGCCGGCTTCGGAACCTGTGCCGGTTTGGTCTCGGCGAGAGGGCGTGCGCTATACGGTGTCCGACCACGGCGATCAGCTGCTCATTCTCACGAACGACGGCGGGGCGGAGGACTTCAAGATCGTTCAGGTCCCCATGAACGGGGACCGCACAGTGTCGCACCAAGTTGTGCCGCACCGTGCCGGTATCTACATCCTCGACATGCAGGTGTTCGAAGACTGGCTTGTCCGGTTGGAGCGGGTGGCCGGATTGCCCCGAATCGTGGTCCGCAATCTGCGCGACGAGGTCGAATACACGATCGATGCAGGCGGGGAAGAAGCCTTCAACCTGCACCTTGTGCCCGGAATGGAATACGAGGGCAGCGTGGTTCGCTACGTCTACAGTTCCCTCACGACGCCAAGCAGGACATTTGATTTCGACCTGCGTGAGCGGACGGCCGTGCTCCGAAAGGAGCAGCACATTCCCGGCGGACATGACGCAGATCAATATGTTACCAGGCGGCTGACGGCGCGGAGCGACGGCGGCGTGGAGGTGCCGATTTCGCTGGTGCATCGGCGAGACCTGGTGCTGGATGGCCGCACGCCGCTTCTTCTCTACGGCTACGGCGCATACGGGCACGCCACGCCGGCCTCGTTCGCCCACACCCGCTTTAGCCTGCTCGACCGGGGTTTCGTGTACGCGATCGCGCATGTTCGCGGCGGCACGGAACTGGGCTACCGATGGTACCTGGACGGCAAGCTGGAGCACAAGGAAAACAGTTTCACGGATTTCGTTGCGGCGGCACGGGAATTGGTACAGGAGGGTTACACGGCTCCTGGCCGGATCATTGCGCATGGCGGCAGCGCGGGCGGCCTGCTGGTGGGGGCGTCGCTAAACAGGGAAGCCGAGTTGTTCGGCGGTGTGATTGCGGAGGTGCCGTTCGTCGACGTGCTAAACACCATGCTGGACGCTACGCTTCCGCTGACTCCGCCGGAGTGGTCGGAATGGGGCGACCCGATCCGCGATGAGGCGGCCCGGGCTCGCATCGGATCGTACTGTCCCTACGCCAATGTGTTGGCACGCCGGTATCCGGCCGTACTTGCGACCGCCGGCCTAACCGACCCGCGCGTCGGCTATTGGGAACCAGCCAAGTGGATAGCAAAGCTGCGCGAACATACGACTTCGGCCGCACCGGTCCTCTTGTGGACCAACCTCGAAGCCGGTCACGGAGGATCGGCTGGTCGGTTTGCGCGCCTTGACGAAGTTGCACTCGTGTACGCGTTTGCCCTGATGACAGCGGACACATGAACCCCGACGCCCCAAGCCCATGCGGCCGCCTAGCCGATCCGCTGGAGCTCGCCCAGGCGCTGATCCGCTGCCCCAGCGTCACGCCTGCTGACGCCGGCGCGCTCGGCGTTCTGGAGGAAGCCCTGACGGGTCTCGGGTTCTCGTGCAAGCGGCTTCCCTTCGGGGATCCCGACAGCCAGGGTCCCGACGCGCTGGTCCAGAACCTGTACGCCCGCATCGGCGCCGACCGACCCAATTTCTGCTTCGCCGGCCATACGGATGTCGTGCCGCCTGGCGCCATTGACGCGTGGGACGACGATCCGTTCGCAGGTATCACCCGGAACGGGATCCTGCACGGGCGCGGCGCCTCGGACATGAAGGGAAGCATCGCCGCATTCGTTGCAGCGTGCTCCAGGTTCCTGCGCGGTTCGCAGCCGTACGGCTCCATCAGCCTTTTGATCACGGGCGACGAAGAAAAAGACGCACGTAACGGCACAGTTCAGGTTCTGGACTGGATGCAGCGGCACGGCGAGCATATCGATGCGTGCCTCGTGGGAGAACCGACCAACCCTCAGCAACTGGGCGACATGATGAAAATCGGTCGTCGCGGCAGTGTCAACGCCACGTTGGTGGTTGAAGGCACACAAGGGCACGTCGCCTATCCGGAACTCGCCGACAATCCGATTCCGCGGCTGATTGCATTGCTTGCGTCCCTCCTGGCCGAGGCGCCGGATGACGGGACCGACCATTTTCAACCGTCCAACCTTGAAGTCACGTCCGTGGATGTCGGGAATTCCGTCACCAACGTCATACCGGGTAGTGCCAAAGCGTGCTTCAATGTTCGGTACAGCCCGGCACACACGCCCGCATCATTGGAACGTTGGTTGCGTGAGCGGCTCGATCGTGCGGCGGCCGGAACCTACGCATTGGAACTGGAGTGGAGCGGGCCGGCGTTTCTTACCGAGCCCGGCCGATTGACGGAAGTGGTCTCGCGAGCCGTGGCCGACGTCACGGGACGGCAGCCGGAGGCTTCGACGAGCGGCGGCACGTCCGACGCTCGCTTCATTCAGTCGGTCTGCCCGGTGGTGGAGTTCGGCGGGGTCGGGAAGACGATGCACCAGGTGAACGAGCACATTCAGATCGCGGACTTGCGGGCACTTGCGGACGTGTACGAGCGGGTTCTCGGGCTTTTCTTCGAGACCGAGGGAGGCGTCGTGAGCGGGCGGGCGTTGAACGCGACATGAGCCGGCGGGCAGACAACGATCGTCAACCGGAGACCGACGCCGAGTTCGACGTGATCGTCATCGGCGGCGGCTTCGGCGGCATGTACATGCTGCATCGCTTGCGCGGCGTCGGGATGTCGGCACGAGCCTATGAGGCCGCGGACGATGTCGGCGGCACGTGGTACTGGAACCGCTACCCTGGTGCGCGATGCGATGTGGAGAGCATGCAGTACTCCTACTCGTTTTCGGAGGAACTCGAGCAGGACTGGAGCTGGTCGGAAAAGTACGCCTCTCAGCCCGAGATTCTGGAGTACGCCCGGCACGTCGCGGATCGCTTCGATCTACGGAGAGATATCCGGTTCCGGACCCGAGTGACGACGGCGAGCTTTGATGAGAGAGCGCATCGATGGACGGTTGAAACTGACCGTGGAGACCGGGTAACCGGGCGATTTCTCGTTTCGGCGGTGGGCTGTCTTTCCGCCGCCAACTTGCCGGCCTTCGAAGGGATGGACGACTGCCGGGTGCCGATCCTGCACACCGGGCAATGGCCGCATCAGGGCTTTGACTTTTCCGATCTCCGCATCGGTGTAATCGGGACGGGCTCTTCCGCCATCCAGTCCATTCCGGTCATTGCCCGGGACGCCAAGTCGGTAGTCGTCTTTCAGCGCACGCCAAACTACGCGGTGCCGGCACGAAACACGCCGATGGACCGAAACTATGAGCGCAGGGTCAAGGCAAGCTATCCCGATTTCCGTGCCCTGGCCCGCACCCGTATGCCGGCTTTCCTGTTTCAATATGACAAGCGTTCGGCTCTAGATGTACCGCCCGCAGCCCGCGAGCGGCACTACGAGGACTACTGGCGTCGCGGCGGACTGGGATTTCTGGGAGCGTTCTCGGACCTTCTGCTCAACCAGGCTTCGAACGACAGCGCCGCGGAATTCGTTCGCGGCAAGATCCGTTCGGTGGTCAAGGACCCGGCGGTTGCCCGGTTGCTATCACCCAGCAACGTATTCGGCTGCAAACGACTGTGCGTCGATACCGGCTACTACGAGACCTTCAATTTGCCGCACGTGAGCCTGGTCGATGTTTCCGAGACACCGATCCGGTGTTTCACCGAAACCGGCCTGGCAGTGGCGGACCAGCACTACGACTTTGACGCCATCGTGTGCGCCACCGGATTTGCGGCGATGACAGGATCGCTTGACCGCATACGTATCACCGGCCGGAACGGCATGACATTGAAAGAGAAGTGGAAGGCGGGTCCCAGAACGTACCTTGGCCTGACGTCCGCCGGATTCCCGAACTTCTTCACGGTCACGGGGCCGGGAAGCCCGTCGGTCCTGGCCAACATGATGCCGGCCATTGAGCAGCACGTGGACTGGATCACGCACTGCTTGCTTCGAATGGAAGAGGCAGGCGCTCGGACCATCGAGCCCATGGCGGCCAACGAGGATGACTGGGTGGGCCACGTCAACGACGTTGCCAGCGAGTCCCTGCGGTCGACGTGCAGTTCCTGGTACATCGGCGCGAACATTCCCGGCCGTCCCCGCGTGTTCATGCCGTACATTGGCGGCTTCCCGGCATACCTTGACCGGTGCAATGCGGAAGCCGAGTCAGGCTACGCCGGTTTTGCGATTGAGGGAGGAGCGCCGGTAGCGCCGCCCCGCGCTTTGCCGTGGACGACAAGGTGGACAGAGGTGACATCGAATTGACGGAAGCCGTCGAGCGTCCGCGATCGGACGAATTCTCAGTCGCGGTATGTTCAACCCGATACCAGCGTGCGAGGATTGCCAGCGGCAACGGGCGGACAGGCGCTTGGTGCCGCTAGGCCACGCCAACCGACCCCCCGCTGTCCACACCTGTCCTGGCGTCGTGGGCCGCTCCGATTTCGTTGACCCATCTGCGGAGTTCAATTATGTCTAGTCCTATGAGTGGCCGATACAGCCTGACCGATCCCGCTGGCGCCCG
Source organism: Alphaproteobacteria bacterium (assembly GCA_965116745.1). GTDB lineage: Bacteria > Pseudomonadota > Alphaproteobacteria > TMED109 > TMED109 > VXPW01. Next base: position 690,673 of record OZ220701.1, read on the forward strand.
GCGTGACCTGTTCGGGGACCCGAACGGGTCGGTGCCTGAACCGAACGCCCATATTGCCCCGGGCACGGAGGTGCTCGCCGGCGGACGGAGTGCCGAGGGCCAGATTCGCGCGGCGATACTGTTCTGGGGCCTTTCGTCGGATCGTTCCGAATCCTCTGGTTTGGTCGTGAACGCCCGGGCCGAGAATGTGGCCCGGAACCCGTCGTTCAGGGAATCCTTCCAACGCCGCCGCTGCTTGATTGCGGCAGACGCGTTCTATGAGTGGGGAATGCCGGAAGAAGGCGCCCAGATCGCGTGGAAATTCAGGGCCGCTGACGACGGTTACCTGGCGTTTGCCGGCATCTACCAGCCGCTGCGCTCGGCCAGCGAGGGTGGCCCGGCCACCGGATGCGTCATCGTGACTACGGCGTCGAACGACCTCGTGGGTCGCGTGCACGACCGCATGCCGGCGATCGTCACGCGGGCCGATTTTGATACCTGGCTGGACCCCGAGACACCGAGGGAAGAATTGCAGGATCTGCTTCGACCCGTTTCCGACGACGAACTGCAGGCCGAAGAGCTGGAACCACTTTCGTAACTCCGTCACCGGGTAGGAGCTGCGTGTCGTTCGCTTGGCGGCGCATCGCAAGTAATGAGCTTCGCTAGACATTGAAGCGAAACAGGATGACGTCGCCATCACGGACAATGTAGTCGCGGCCCTCGCTGCGGAGCTGGCCGGCCGCGCGAGCCCCTTGTTCGCCACCCGCTTCCACAAACGTGTCAAAGGCCGCAGTCTCTGCGGCGATAAACCCGCGCTCGAAGTCACTGTGGATCACGCCGGCCGCGCTCGCCGCCACAGTCCCGGCGCTGATCGTCCAAGCACGCGCCTCTTTCGGGTTGGCAGTGAAGAACGTGATCAATCCCAGTAGCGCGTAGCCGGCGCGCGCCACCCGGAGGAGTCCCGACTCGGAGAGCCCGACGCTTGCAAGGAATGCGTTGCGGTCTTCCGCAGCTTCGAGCTCGACGAGTTCGGCTTCCAATTGCGCCGACACCAGCAGCAAGTCCGCATCGCGCGCGGCGGCGTGAGCTGCCGCTGCCTGCGTCAGCACGTTGCCGCGATGAACATCTGACTCGGTGACGTTGGCGACGAACAGCACTGGTTTGTTCGTCAGCAGGCCCAGCTCCCGAAACAATGCCGCATTGCTCTCGTCGGCCAACTCTCGTGCCGGCTGACCGTCCCCCAGCTGCTGGATGCCGCGTTCCACGATCTCAAGCTGCTGACGGCTGCTTCGGTCGCCGCTCCGGGCCGATTTGATCAAGCGATCTCGGGCCCTCTCCAGAGTTCCAAGGTCGGCAAGCAGGAGTTCCGTTTCTACAACTTCCGCGTCCGCCACGGGGTCCGGTCGTCCTGTCACGTGAGTGACGCGATCGTCGTCGAAGCAACGCAGCACGTGGACGATCGCATCAACTTCCCGGATGCGCGCGAGAAATCGGTTGCCGAGGCCCTCGCCTTGGCTGGCACCCTTCACCAGGCCGGCGATGTCCACGAAGTCGATCACCGCAGGGGTGCGGACAGCGGACCCGGAAATGTCCGCCAACCGATCCAGGCGTGGATCCGGAACCGGTACGCGACCAACATTTGGTTCGATGGTGCAGAACGGGTAGTTGGCTGCGTCCGCGGCTGCCGCTCCGCTTAGCGCATTGAACAGGGTGGACTTCCCGACATTGGGCAGCCCCACAATGCCGCAGCGGAATCCCATGGCGGGTGCCTCAGTCTCCCCCCGCCGTGGGCGGCGGTGCATCCAGCACCACACGATTCATGAATCGATCGTCCTCGCCGCTGACCAGGAGCGGCGCTGAGGCTGCCATGGCGGCCAGCAGCGGTTGCAGCCATTCGAGTTCGGCCCGGCCAAAATCCCTGAGGACATACCGCTCGGCCACGTCGCCATGGGGAGGACGGCCGATTCCGATCCGGACCCTTCGATAGTCGCGTCCGAGACAGCGGTCGATGCTGTCAATGCCCCGGTGTCCGCCGCTGCCGCCACCGCGGCGAACCCGGACTTTTCCTGCCGCGAGATCAAGGTCATCGTAGAACACCGTTACCCGCGCCAGGGGTACCTTGTAGAACCGGCAGGCCAAACTCACTGACTCGCCCGAACGGTTCATCCAGGTAAGGGGGCACAGCGCCAACACGGAGGCGCCGTCAATCCGGCCTGATCGGATGGCGCCGCGGAAGCGCTGTCTCGTACGCCCAAAACGGTGTTCGGCGGCGATCGAGGAAAGCGCCATGAACCCGGCGTTGTGTCGCTGGCGTGCGTGCGCTGCTCCCGGGTTGCCGAGCCCGACGAAAACCTGGTCCACGCGATCGGCCTCGCGACCGGGCGGCTACTCTTCCGTCGGTGCTTCTTCCAGTTCGGGAGTCTCTTCGAGCTCCTCGCCTTCCTCTTCTTCTTCTTCCTCTTCAGCGGTTGCGGCAGAGACCAGCGCGGAAGGTGCGACGATACTTGCGACCGTGAAGTCCCGATCCCCGATGGTGGGCTGCACGGCGGGATCCAGCTCGGTGTGGCTGATATGAAGGCTGTCGCCGATTTCCAGTTCGGCGACATCGAATTCGACCGCTTCCGGGATCAGGTTGGCCGGGCAGTTCACGTTGATGGTGCGTCTGACGATGTTGAGCACACCGCCGCGCTTGAGGCCGGGACAGATCTCCTGATTGAGGAACGCTACCGGTACGTCGACAGTGACTCGGGTGTCCGGTCCGACGCGCAGGAAATCCAGGTGGACCGGATCATCCGTGACCGGATGGTAGGCGACGGCCTGTGGCAGCACCCGGATCGCGGAGTCCTGATTCAGATCGATGTCGTACAACCTGGTTCGAAAACCCGGTCGCCGGATTTCGCGACGGCTGAAATCGAGATCAATGTCGATGGCGACGGGTTCGAAGTCCTTGCCGTAAATGATGGCCGGCAGCCGGCCCTTTCGGCGGAGCTCCCGTGCCCCTCCCTTGCCGCGAGGTGTGCGCACCTCGGCTTTGATAGTCGACGTGTTTTCCATAGATCCGTCCCGGGGCGAACGGTGCCCCCGCCTCAGTCGAAGAGGTTGGATACTGAGCGATGATCGCTGATCCGCCGGATCGCCTCGGCAACCAGCGGGACGACCGAGAGTGTCTGGATTTTCGGCGATTTTGCAACCTCGTCACGCGCGGCGATGCTGTCCGTCACCAGCAGCATGTCCAGCGTGGAACCATCGATCCGCTCAACTGCCGGGCCTGACAGCACACCGTGGGTCGCGTAGCACGCCACGCGGCTGGCTCCGGCCGTCGTCAAGGCCTGCGCCGCGTTACAAAGAGTTCCCGCGGTGTCGACGATGTCGTCCACGATGATGCAAACCCGCCCGCGGACCTCGCCGATGATGTTGACGACTTCGGAGACGTTCTCGCGGTCGCGCCGCTTGTCGACGATGGCCAGGCTGCTGTCCACCCGTGCGGCCAGATATCTCGCGCGCGCGACGCCGCCGACGTCGGGCGAGACCAGTACGTAGGAATCGTTCTGGAAACGCTCCCGGATGTCGGCAGCGATTACCGGCGCGGCGTACAGGTTGTCGACAGGGATATCGAAGAAGCCTTGGATCTGGTTTGCGTGCAGATCAATCGTCAGCACGCGACTGGCGCCGGCTGTCGTGATCAGATTCGCGACGAGCTTGGCCGAGATTGGCGCGCGGGGCGCCGCCTTTCGATCCTGGCGTGCATAGCCGAAGTAAGGGATGACCGCCGTAACGCTGGCCGCGGAGGCGCGCCTCAAGGCGTCGATGCAGACCAGCAGCTCCATGATGTGATCGTTAGCGGGAGGAGACGTGGATTGCAGGACGAACACGTCCTGGCCCCGGACGTTTTCGCGCACCTCGACGAACACCTCGCCGTCCGAAAATCGCCGAACATCGGCAGCTGTCAGCCTAAGGCCCAGCTCATCGGCAACCGCGCTGGCGAATTGCTCATTGCTGTTTCCAGCCAGTAGGCGCATGGGCCGCGGCATCCCCGGTGTACCCGCGCCCGTCGTCATCGACCTGCGCAACAAAAAATCTACTCATGCACCGCATCGGGGTAAAGGGATGGGCCGATCAGGAAGTGTCGCCGGCTTGCGCGTTGAAGGCCTGGTACCGCCCGTCGTGCACCCGCATCCCCGCACCAGTGCGGCATTCCGCGAGCCGGCCGGAAAGGATCGCGTTGCCACCTCCTGTCCGCGCCGGATCCGTGTCACATCGCTGCAGGCCCGCCCTCACCGGCTCGCCAATACCCTGTGGAAGGGAAAATCCGGACGATCGTCGTGCTGAGGGAAGTCCGGGAGACTGCGCGGAGACCGCCGGCGGGTTCAGGAGGCCCCATGCCCTCTCTGGCCTCGAGCACCGATCCAGGTAATCGTTATCGCTGATCCCAGCCTCGATGCCGGTGCGGCTCGCCCGCGATCTTCAGGGTCAATCCATGCGACCGCGAGTACACGCCAGCCGGTTTCCGCGAGCCTGGCGCGGCCTGACCGGGCCTCCATTCCGGTCGGCGTCCCGTTCTCGTCGGCTCAGTCGGATGGTTCGGGCTCCAGATCGGGATGTCTTCGCCGCCATCCGTCCGGAGGGCGCGCAATGTGATGGAATTTCCTACCCCACGGACGTGCGCTGTCCAAAGCTCGAGGACGACGGGCAAACGCGCAAGGAGTGGACTGGCATCGCTTCCTGCCGCGATATTCTGCCGTCATGGTCAGTTGGGCTGGCGCGCGCCAGTGGCCTGCGCTGGTTGGCCTCGGCCATTCCTCCACATCCCTTTGTCTATCCACATCGGGACCGCCGTCCGGGATGGCAAAAGGTGATACATTTGGTGCACCGTCCTTGATTTAACTCATAGAGGGAACCGACCCATGTCGTCCACGGAAGCCCGCCTTAGGACCCTCATCAGGGAGAATCTCGACTTGGATCATGAACCCGATTTCGACCGGGAATTCAGTGAGGTCGGGGTTTCCTCCATCGATGCGGTCGCATTCTACAAGCTGGTCAATGATGAGTTTCAGCTAAACATGGTGGCGGAGGATTGCTTGCAATTCCGGACCCTCCGGTCTCTGGTCGCGCATATTGATTCGCGCGCTGCCTGAAGCTTCCTTGTCGGTCGTGTACGTCTGTCCGATATCGTACTTGCTGCAGCCTGAGCCCGTCTGATCGCCTCTAGATTCGGCAGCAGTCATCGTTCGCACGGAACGCCGGGCTGTCGCCCGGCGTGGCGGCCGTATCGGCCAAGTGATGCTGTCGAAAGGCAAGTTTCGAACTCATGATGACTGAAGCAGCGTGGGAGATACCAGAACCGATTTCAATTTGCCGGGTTGAGATAGACGAGCAGACAACGACGACCGTACGACAGCACGGCAATCCTGATGCCGACGTCCGGATTATCTTGAGCCACGGAAGCGGGCTCGCAGCTGACCTCTACTATCCCTTTTGGTCGCTGCTGGCGGACGAATTTGACCTGTTCATATACGACCTCAGAAATCACGGCTGGAACAGCATTGGCGCCCGCCGAGATCACAACATCCCACGATTGATCCACGATCACGACGTCATTCTCGAATCCATTGACCGCAACTTCGAGATCAAACCGACGGTGGGCGTCTTTCACTCACTTTCCACGCTCGTGCCGCTTCTATCCTTCACCAAACGCTACTCGGCGCTCGTTCTGTTCGAACCGCCGCTGTGCAAGCCAGGCGCGAGTCAACTGGAGCTTCATGATGCCGCTGAGCATGCTGCGACGCTGATCAGGAAGCGGGGACATCGATTTAAGACACGAGAAGAGTTTTCTGATTTTCTTCGTCTGGTTCCAACGTTCTCTCGAGTTCTGCCCGGAGTACGGGAATTGATGGCTCTGACAACGTTACGAAAATCAGCAGACGGCGAAGGCTACGAGCTGCGTTGTCCACGTGAATATGAGGCCCAGCTCATGGATTACGGGCGCAGCTTCTTTCCGCTGCTGAATCTCGACTTGCTTTCGTTTCCGACGAAGGTCATCGGCGGTGATCCGACGATCCGAAATACGTACCTGCCCACGTTTGATTTGGAGCACGTTTCGGCCGTGGATTACGACTTCGTACCCGAGGCGACTCACCTCCTTCAACTGGAAAAACCCGCAGAATGCGCTGCCATCACCCGAGCGTTCCTGGAACGGCTGGCAATCGTGTAGCGGTCGAACCGGCCATCCACGGGCGGGCCGCCCCAAAGCCCGTGGTTGAATTGAGATGGGCGTCTACCGTCCACTTCCAGATGATCCGGATTTTCTTGCCAGATTCGTCAGGGGTCGGCATGCCAATCCGCTGGCTTGCGGCTCGATCAGTCGAACCGGTCGGCGTCGAGCAGTGTCCCGCGCATCGGCGCGTCCCCTTCGGCGCGCAGGGTCAGCGGGCAGCTCCAGCGAACGCGACGGAGGCACGGCTCGGGTTGAACCGTGATGGGGTGGTGCATCCGGAAACCGCACGGTTTCTCCCGGGCTGGTCCCCGCCGCTCCGTGGATTCGGTGTTGTCGTTGCCCTATTCGAAAACTATCCTCCCGGCAGTTTGGCGGCCACGCCCCGAACACCCCACGCTATTGGTTCGTTCATTTCATGGAGGGTTTTCGCCCATGATTCGAGTTCTCACGGTCGCGGCCGTTCTTGGCGCCTTGGCCATTTCCAGCATGGCTTCGGCAGGCGACGCTGCGAATGGCGAGAAAGTCTTCCAGAAGTGCAAGGCGTGTCATACCGTTGACGAAGGGGGCAAGGATCGCGTTGGTCCTAACCTCTGGGGCGTCTTTGATACGGTCCTGGGGACCAACCGGCCTGACTACAAGTACTCCAAGGGCCTGAAGGCGCTGGGCGAGGAAGGCAAGACCTGGACCGACGAGTTGATGGACACGTGGATTACCAATCCGAAACAGGTCGTTTCCCGCTCCAAGATGATCTTCCCCGGCCTGAAGAAGCCTGACGACCGCGCGGACGTCATCGCATACCTCAGGCAGTTCGGCGGCTAGACGGGCACCAAGCTAGGAGCCCCTGACCATCGACTTCAGCGGGCAATTCCAGATCCCGGCTCCACGAGCCCGGGTCTGGGATGCCCTGAATGATCCCGATGTTCTGAAGCGGTGCATTCCCGGATGCGAGCATCTGGCCGCGGTGGGTCCTGACGCGTTCGAAGCTCGGGTCCGGGCCCGAGTGGGTCCGGTATCGGCAGCGTTCTCCGGATCGGTCAAGCTGTCGGAAGTACAACCTCCCGAAAGCTATGTCCTGGTTGGCGAAGGCAAGGGTGGGGCCGCCGGCTTCGCGAAGGGATCGGCGCGCGTAGCGTTGGCCGAGAGTGACGACGGCGGCACCGTACTGAGCTACACGGTGGAGGTCGGTGTCGGCGGCCGTCTGGCCCAACTGGGTTCCCGGCTGATTGGCGGCGCGATGGACCAGTACTCCACCTCGTTCTTTAGTTCCTTCGCCGAGATCGTTGCGACGGAATCGGCACCGGCAGAGGCTTCCCCCCGGGACGTGCCGGCGGAGGATTCGATCGCCCGGCAAGAAGAGCGTCCGGCCCGTGGAGCACGGCCAGGCTGGCAAGTGCCGCTGCTCGTGGCGTTGGGGATACTGGCGGTACTCTTGGTGCTGGCGTCGTTCAGCTGATCGACGACTCCGAATCGGGCCGCTGCGCCCTCAACAACTGCGCCGCTTCGCCAGGGCCTCGGGGGTATCGAGGTCGACCAGCGGCGCATTCGTGCCGCACTCGACCTCACACACCGCCTCGTCGTTGGAGTCCACGACGTGGCGGGCACCCGTGTCGCCGGTCACCCGCAGGATTTCCGCGAAGTACTGGCGCGCGAACAGCACCGGATTGCCGCGGGTCCCGTTGTGCGTGGCGACCACGATGGCCCGCCCCTCGATCGGGTCAAACGCGGCCATCAGCCGGTCGACCAGTCCGGCGTCCACATCCGGCATGTCGGCCAGCATCAGGATGGCCCCATCGTGGCCTGCGGGAACCGCCGCAAGGCCCGCATGCACGCTCGACGAGAGCCCTTCCCGGAAATCGCCGTTGTGGACGAGCTTGACGTCCAGCCCGTTCAGGACCGCAGCGACCTGGTCCGGTTGATGGCCCGTCACGACGATCACCGGAGCGGCTTCGGAGGCGATGGCGGCGCTGGCAGCCCTGGCAACCAGAGGCTGGCCGTCGACTGACTCCAGAAGTTTGTTGCCGCCGCGCATTCGCTGCGATCGGCCTGCGGCCATGATCACGGCCGCAATTCGCGGGGCCCGGCTCTGACGCCGGCGCGCGGCCGTTTTCTTCAGCAGGCCACCAGCTCCCATGGCAACGACAGCGGCCGAGTCCACATCGAGATCAGCGGCAAAACGCTCGAGAACCATGTCCAGCCCGTTGCGGGCGGGCGCTCTCGCGCAGCCGGGAAGACCGATGACGGGGGTGGACTGCAGGGTGCCCAGCAGGAGCAGGTTCCCCGGGTCTACCGGCATGCCGAAGTGATCGATCCGTCCGCCGGCCCGCTCAATGGCCGCCGGAATCACGTCTCGCCGGTCGACGATCGCCGAGGCGCCGCTAACGAGTACCAGGTCCGGCTTGTCACGGAGTGCCTCGGTCAGGGCGTCGGCAAGCTGTGGCGTTTCGTGCGGAACCGTGCGTTCCTGGGTCACCGTGCCGCCGAGTTCCACGATCCGGTTGCCGACACCGGTCCGGGACAACTTCAGGAGCTTGGGCGTCGTGTCGGAAAGGGTCGTCAGCACATGCCCGACGGAGAGGGGCCGGAACGGCGCCACGGAGAGCAGGCCCTCGGCGGACGTGCAGGCCGTCTCGACGTCGCCCCTGGGCACGGCAAAGGGAATGATCTTGATCGTCGCGACGAGATCACCGGTACGGACTCGCGCCCCATCGGCCAGCGTCGCGATCGTGATCGCTTCCGACACCAGGTTGCAGCCTTGCATCGCACCGGCATTGATCTGGACGAGGCCGTCGGCCGTTGCCATGACATTGACCCGCCCGCCGAACGGCTTGCGAATCTGGGTGCCCGCGCCGGCCGCCGCCGTTGCGAGCGCAGTGGCGGCAGCGTCTTCGTCCACGTCGTCAGGGCCGAGCCGGGCCACCGTCACCCGATCGATGCCAGCCTGGCACAAGGCGTCGACGTCGGCAGCGCTCAGTACGCGACCTTTGCGGAACCTGGTGCCGGCCACTCGAAGCGAATGGGCCAGTATGGCTCCTTCGCAGTTCGAGGCGGGCTGCAGGCCGAAATCCACCGTCAGCTCGTGGCCGCGCCGCCGCGCCGCACGCTCACGACCTGGGCGAGAATGGCAGCGGCGATCTCGGCCGGAGCCCGTGCGCCGATCGCAAGTCCGACCGGTCCATGGATTCGGGCGATCTCGGCTTCCGAGAAACCTTCCCGGCAGAGGCGCTTGCAGCGGGCCGCATGCGTGCGCGTGCTGCCGAGCGAACCAATGAAAAAGGCAGGCGTTCGAAGCGCAACGCCGAGGGCCGCGTCGTCGAGCTTGGGGTCGTGGGTGAGCGTGATCACGGCAGTACGGGAGTCCGGCCGGAGCGATGCCATCGCCTCGTCGGGCCACAGGTCGACAACCTCGACGCCCGGGAACCGCTCGGCAGTGGCGAACGCGCTCCGCGGATCGATCACGATCGTATCGAAGCCGGCCAGAACCGCCATCTTCACCAGCGGCTGGGCAATGTGGACGGCCCCGACGACGACCATGCGGTACGGCGGCGTGTGGGCATGGACGAACCAGGTCTCCCCGTCGGCCTCGACGGTCCCGCTCTCGTCGTCCGCGAGGCGCCGCGAGGCGTGCCCGACAGTCTCCTCGGGCAGGGAGGGGTCCGCGCCGTCGAGTGTCACGATTCCCTGCGCGCCATCACTGACTCTGGTGACGACGGCGAGCGGTGTGCGGGCGGCACGTGCCTCGAGAATCCGTGCCAGCGTGGCGTCCTTCACGGGGAGTCGCCGACCCGTTCGACAAGCACCTTGATCCGCCCGCCGCACGCGAGTCCGACTTCCCAGGCCCGTTCGTTCGTTACGCCGAACTCGAGGAGGCGGGCCTTGCCGTCGGCCATGGCCGCCTGGGCCTCACCGATCACGGCCCCTTCGATGCATCCGCCCGACACCGAGCCGACGATTTCGAGATCGGCATTGACGGCGAGCTGACTTCCCGGCTGACGGGGACTGGACCCCCATGTGGCGACGACGGTGGCCAGCGCGACCGGCTGGCCCGCCTTCCGCCAACGCTGCGCTTGGGCGAGTACTTCGTCCGTCGGGGCCGCCTGGGCGGTGGTGTCTTCCCGAGGCGGCATCGCGGAATCCGTCATGATTGTTCCCGTAAACGTCAGGTGTGCCGGACAGGCGTGGTGGCCAGAGAATCGGCCAGGGCACGCAGGCTGTCGAGAGTATGGACTGTCCGGGACTCGTCAACGTGAGCTGCGATCGCGGCCATTCCTCCGGCGCGCGGCGCGAAGGCAGCGTAGCGCATGAGTGGATTGAGCCAAACGAGGCGACGGCACGAGCGTCGCAGGAGCGCGGCCTCGGCCCCGACATCCACGCCCGGGTCGCGTTCGAGGCCGTCGGTCACCAGCAAGACCACTCCGCCGTCGGTGAGAACCCGGCGGGACCAATGCCGGTTGAATGACCGCAATGCCGCTCCGATACGGGTGCCGCCGGACCAGTCATGCACCTGACTCACGGCGCGCTGTACTGCGCGGTCAGGATCACCCTGGCGAAGCGCCCGGGTGACATCGGTCAGGCGTGTACCGAAGACGAAACTGAACACTCGACGACGGGTCTGGCCCAACGCGTGCATGAAGTGCAGGAGCATGCGGGTATAGGCGGACATGGAGCCGGAGATGTCGCACAGCACGACCACGGTGACCGGGCGGGTGCGGCGCTGGCGGCGCTGCAGGCGCAGCGGAATGCCGCCGGTTCGCGACGCCAGCCGAAGAGTGCCGCGAAAGTCGATACCGTCCCGTCCTGTCCGCGTGGTCCGGAAGCGTCGCGTCGGCAGGTCGCCCAATGGCCGGACCAGCTTCTGGACTGCATCCTGAGCCGCCCGCATCTCTTCCACACTCATGTCTGCGACGTCGATGGAGCCCAGCCGTTCCAGTCGGGACGCACTGAGGGCAGTCGTCGCCGGAGGGGCTTCCCGACCATCGTTTGACGCGGGGAACGCACCGAGAGCCTCAGCGACCCGCCGTTGGGCGGGGGCAGGGCGACGTCGCTTCCCGAAGACGCTCGACTGACCGACCGGTTCAAGGGCAATCCCCTGCCACAGCGCTCGAAACGCGTCATCGAACACGTCGACGTCGGCGGCGCGACGCACCAGGGTGGCACGAAGGCCCCAGTAGACGTCGTCACGCCGGCGGAGGCCGACCATTCGGAGCGCGGTCGCCGCCGCGAGGCCGTCGGCGGGCCCGAGTGTCATGCCGGCACGACGGAGCAGTCGAACGAACGTGAGCAGATTGGCCGCAATGTGCCCGCCTCGACGCCCGCTCGCGGGGTCGGGGGTTACCATGATCAGGCTGCTTTCCGTTGTGCCTCGACCAGGAGGCGCGCGGCCTCGGGCCCCCGGACCTGGTCAATGTCGTCCTGGTACTTCAGGAGCACACCGAGCGTCTGATCGACGGAGTCGTCCTCAAGTCGCGAGCAGTCCAGCGCGATCAATGCATGCGCCCAGTCCAGCGTCTCGGCGGTACCCGGAGGTTTGAACAGATCGGTCGAGCGCAACTCTCGGACGAAGGCGACCACTTCCCGTGCCAGTGCGGGCGGCGCCTCGGGCTGACGTACTCGGAGAATCTCGAACTCGCGGGCGGCATCCGGGTATCCCACCCAGTGGTACAGGCAGCGCCGCTTGAGGGCGTCGTGAACCTCGCGAGTCCGATTGGACGTGAGAACGACCGGCGGCGGACTGGCTGCCACGACGGTGCCGAACTCCGGAATGGTGACACGGAAATCGGAGAGCAATTCAAGCAAGAGTGCTTCGAAGGGGGCGTCGGCGCGATCCACCTCATCGATCAGGAGTACCGGCGGGCCGCCCTCGTGGGCTTCCATAGCCTCCAGCAGGGGGCGGCGGACCAGGAACTGGTCGGTATACAAATCGGGTGGGTCGGCGTTCTTCTTCACCGCCTGGAGGGCCAGCATCTGCGCCGGGTAGTTCCACTCGTAGACGGCGCTCGCGAGATCGAGCCCGTCGTGACAGGAAAGGCGCACCAGCTTGCGTCCGAGGCCGGTCGCCAGCACGTTGGCGATTTCCGTCTTGCCCACGCCGGTTTCCCCCTCGAGTAGCAGGGGACGTTCCATGCGCAGGGCCAAGTAGACGACCGTGGCCAAGGCCCGGTCGGCGACGTAGTGCCCCGCCTGCAGCAGTTCCAGCGTGGCGTCGACCGAAGCCGGCACGGCGTGTGGCATTGTCAAGGCGTCCCGCGCTAGCAGGCAGCGACGGCCCGCTTCGCCATGATGCCGATGAGGTGTGCGCGGTACGCGGCGCTAGCGTGCAGGTCGCTGGTGAGGCCCGCGTCGTCCACAGGTACGCCGGCCGCCGCTTCGGGGGTGAACGATGCGTCGAGGGCAGCCTCGAACGCCGGATAGCGGGCGGCACATGGCCCGGCGCCGGTTACTGCCACCCGTACCCCGTCCGCGTGTCGGGCGACGAATACGCCGACCAGCGCAAATCGTGAAGCCGGATTGGGAGCCTTTTGGTAGGCCGCCTGGGCCGGAGTGGCGAAGCGGACGGCAGTGACGAGTTCGCCCGGCGCCAGCGCGGTCGAGAAAAAGCCCGTGAAGAAATCCGCCGCGGCGATCGTGCGTCGGTTGGTGATCACTTCTGCGTCGAGCGCCAACAATGCCGCCGGATAGTCGGCCGCTGGGTCTGCATTCGCGATGGATCCGCCGATGGTTCCCCGGTTCCGAACGGCCGGATCGCCGATCCGGCTGGCGAGCTCCGCCAGCGCCGACATGCGGTCCGCAACCAGCGCGGAGGCGGCAACTTCGGCGTGCGTAGAGGCGGCGCCGATCCGGAGTCGTCCATCCTCCTCGGAGATGCCGCGCAATTCCTCGACACCGCCGAGGTCGATCAGGTCGCTGGGATTGGCGAGGCGAAATTTCATCGTAGGAAGCAGCGTCATGCCGCCGGCGAGATAGCTGCCGTCTTCCGTGGATGAGGCGAGCTGAACCGCATCGTCCAGGGTGACCGGCTGATGGTAGGTGAAGCGATACACGGGGCGGCCCTCTACTGGCGCATGGCGGCGGCACCGGCCAGCACCGCCTGCACGATGTTGTGGTAGCCGGTACACCGGCAAATGTTGCCTTCGAGGCCCTCGCGTATCCGCTCCGGAGTCAACGGTTCGGCCGACTGCGCGAGTTCGATTGCCGTCATCACCATGCCCGGGGTACAGAACCCGCACTGCAGGCCATGATGTTGGCGGAACGCCTCCTGCATGGGGTGGAGCGACCCGTCGGCGTCGGCCAGCCCCTCGATGGTGTGGACCTCCCGGCCGGCCGCCTGCACCGCCAGCACGCTGCAGGACTTTACGGCGACGCCGTCGAGGTGCACCACGCACGCCCCGCACTGGCTGGTGTCGCAGCCGATATGCGTGCCGGTAAGCCGGAGAGTGTCACGCAGAAAGTCCACGAGCAGCGTGCGCGGTTCCGCATGGCCTTCAACATCCTTGCCGTTCACACGGAAGGTAATGGGAGCGGACTGGTCGGTTGCCACGGGTTTCCTCCGGACCGGGCTGGGCGGGCGCCGACCGTGCCGGCACCGAACCGTGAAGATGAAGTGAAAAGGCCGATGGGTCAACGCAGGAACCGGGAGCGGGGCCGCTGTCCCGCACTGCACAACCCCCGCTTGCCGGGAGGCAGCCTCCCGAAACTGGCGCTCCATGGCGTTGCCGGTTCCCGCCTGCCCCTACGTACCTCGCCGCGGCCGTGGCAGGATCACCGTGTGACCCGGACGGCGGCAGGGGAACGGTGTCCCGCCGCTGTCCGGGAGTACGGCAAGGAGACCTGATCGTGGATTCGGACACCTTCCGCGCCCATGCGCACGCATTTGTCGATTGGATGGCGGATTATCTGGCGGGCATCGAGCAGCGACCGGTTCGCGCGCAAGTTCGGCCAGGTGACGTCCTCCGCTTGCTGCCTGCGGCGCCGCCGGCGAAGGGCGAACCCATGGAGGAGATCTTTGCTGCCTTCGAGAGGGACATTCTCCCGGGCGTGACCCACTGGCAGCATCCACGGTTCTTTGCCTATTTCCCGGCGAACGCCAGCCCGCCGTCCGTGCTGGCAGAGATGCTGACCGCGGTTCTCGGGGTCAACTGCATGGCCTGGGAGACGTCGCCCGCGGGGACCGAACTCGAAACGCGGGTACTCGAATGGCTCCGGCAGATGCTGGGCCTGCCTGAGGGCTTCGAAGGCGTGATTCAGGACTCCGCTTCAAGCGCCACGCTGGTGGCCCTTCTCGCCGCGTGCGAGCGGGCCACAGATGGCGCGGCCGCGGTTCGCGGTCTTGCGGGGCATCGCGCCCACACCGTCTACGCTTCCGCCGAGACGCACTCCTCCATTGACAAAGGAATGATGGTCGCGGGGTTGGGCCGGGAAAATCTGCGGAAGATCCCGACGGATTCGTCATTCGCGCTGCGACCCGAGGCGCTTGCGGACATGATCCGGCAGGATCGGGAAGCCGGACTGATCCCCACGTGCGTGGTGGCCACCCTGGGCACTACGGCCGTCGGCGGCATCGATCCGCTCGCAGACATCGCTGCGATCACGCGCCGGGAAGGCCTGTACCTTCACGTGGACGCCGCATGGGCTGGCAGCGCCCTCGTTTGCGAGGAGTTCCGGCACCTGCTCGCCGGGGTCGACGACGTCGACAGCCTGGTGTTCAACCCGCACAAATGGCTGCTCACCAACTTCGACTGCTCTGCCCAGTTTTTCCGTGACATGGGTGAAGTCGAGCGAGCGCTCACGGTGTCGCCGGCGTACCTCAGGACGGCAACGGGTGACCAGATCATCGACTATCGCAACCGGAGCGTTCCGTTGGGCAGGCGGTTCCGGGCGCTGAAGCTCTGGTTCGTGATCCGGCACTACGGCGTCGCCGGGCTGCAGGCGCATGTTCGTCGCCACATCGGCCTGGCCCGGGACCTCGAGACGCGGATTCGAAATGCGCCCGGTTTCACCTTGGCCGCACCGCGGTCCTTGTCCCTCGTCACATTCCGATATTGCCCGGAGGGCCTGGAAGACGAAGCCCAGCTCGACCAGGTCAATCGGGACCTGCTGGCGCGGGTGAACGAAGGGGGAGTGGCGTACCTCAGTCCGTGCGAGGTCCGAGGCCGGGTGGCCTTGCGGCTAGCGATCGGGGCACCCGCGACGGAGTCTCGACATGTTGCCGAGGCCTGGGATCACATTGCGCGGACGGCCAGCCGCAGCGTCCCGCCGGCGTCGGCGGGCGACATCAGCGCACCTTGACGGCGTCCGCGGCAAGCGCGCGCCCGTAGTCCGCCGGCTCGACGGTGGTTCCGGGATCGGCCCCGGCAGCGCCGCGGCTCCGCTCCGCCGCACCGTGGAAACAGGTGTCCGCGCCCGAAAGGTCGTTCAGCGAGCCGCGCGGACGCGCGCCCACAGATGGCTGACAAACTCCTGCACCTCCGGTGAGTACGGGCTTGCGACGTAGAGGCTTGCCCGGACCTCGTCGGACGGATGAACACCCGGTTCCGCGATCAGCCCGGCGTCGAGGTGTGGCCATGCGGCGACATTGGCATTTGCGTAGAACACATGATTGGAGATCGCCGCAATCACATCCGGCCGCATGACGTAGTTGATGAACCGATGCGCGTGTTCCGGGTTGGGGGCGTCTGCCGGGATCGCCATCATGTCGATCCACATGAGGGCTCCTTCTTCCGGGATCGCGTAGCGGATCTCGGCATCGTTGCCGGCTTCCAGGCCGCGCGCGCGTGCCTGCAGCATGTCGCCCGACCACCCCATGGCCAGGCAGATGTCGCCGCCCGCCAGCGCTTCGATTTGCTCGGAGTTGTGAAAACCGCGGATATAGGGCCGGATGGCCATCAGGACGGGTTCCGCCTTTCCGATCACGTCGGGATCCTGGCTGTCCGGGTTCTCGCCGATAAAGCTGAGAACGGCCGGAATGACTTCGTCAGGCTCATCCAGGACATACACCCCGCAGTCAGCGAACTTGGAGACGACCGCCGGGTCGAACAGCATCTGCCACGAGTTGGTGGGGGCTGCGGCGTCGCGTTGGGCGATCTGTTGGGCGTTGTAGCCAAGCCCGGTCGTGCCCCACAGGTAGGGCACCCCGTGGCGGTTACCCGGATCCCATCGACGGATCTGCGTCATGAATTCGGCGCTCATGTGCCGGAGGTTCGGCAGCAGGCGCTGGTCGAGCGCCTGAAACACGCCGGCCAGGCGCTGCCGCGCGAGGAACGTGCCGCTGGGCACGACGACGTCGTACCCGCTATTCCCCGCGAGCAATTCGGATTCGAGGGTGTAGTTGGAGTCGAAAACGTCGTAGATGACCCGGATGCCGGTTTCGTCCTCGAAGCCCGAAATGATTCCCGGATCAATGTAGTCGGACCAGTTGTACACCTTGACGACGGCGGTGTCGGCGACCGCGGCGTCGACCGTGAGAAGCGCCACTGCACAGGTCAGCAGGAGGGTCGGTCGAATGACTACCTCACCGGATAGGCGCGCGCGCCAGCGCGTGGTTCAGGTGGCCAGACGGACATCCGCTGCCACGACCATGGTACATATCAGGGTCCGCCTTCGAGCAAGGATTCCGGCCCGCCATGTACAGGTTGTCCCTCTACATCGCCCGCCAGCTCGCTGCTCCCTATGCGTTCGTCCTGCTCGCGTTGATCAGCCTGATCATCGTGATTCCTTCCCTGCGCCTGATCGACGTCGTGCTCTCGAAAGGCCTCTCGCTGGAGGCCTTTGTCGGCTTGCTCATCGCCTACGCACCGCGGGATCTGGCATTTGCGCTGCCGTTCCTGGTCTTTCTCGCGACGGCGACCGCATATGGCAGGCTCAGCCTGGACTCGGAACTCGTGGCGCTGCAGGCGACCGGCCGGAGCAATCTGCAGCTCATGACGCCGGCGCTTGTCTTCGGCCTGCTCGCGGGCATCGCGGCCCTGGTGCTGGAAACCTGGCTGGCGCCCGCAGGGTACCATCGCTATCGCGATCAAATTCAGGAAATCCGCAGCAGTTACGCCAATCTGCTGCCTCAGGAGGCGACGTTCCTTTCACCGGTCCAAGGGCTCACCGTGTTCGTGCGCGAACGCGAGCCCGACGGGACGCTTAGGGGCCTTCTGATTCACGACGGCCGCGACCCCGGCCGCTCGGTCTCGATCGTGGCGCGGGAAGGACGGAGCCAGTTCAGCGGCGGGTTGCCGCGGTTCGTGGTGCATGAGGGCAGCCGACACGAAATGGGACCGAATCGCGATCAGATCCATACGCTGAGTTTCGACCGGTACGTCTTTGAGGTGGCCGCGGGAGATCGCTCGTCCAGCAAGCAGCGAACGCGCTCGGTGGCCGAGCGATCGCTGTGGGAGCTTCTGGATGCGCCCCCGGACACGGCGCCGTCCGTCCGCCGGCAGTTCGAGGCCGAGGCGCAACGCCGGTTGCAGGCACCGCTTTTTCTGCTGTTGATGGCGCTGGCCGGCGTGACGCCGTTTCTTCTTAAGCAGCGGTTCCGGGAGCACCCCCTGCGCCCGCTGCTGACGGCGAGCGTCGCGGCCGTGACACTGGAGGTCCTCTTCATTGCCACGCCGTGGGCATACGCTTCGTTTCCTGTCCTCATCCCGATTTCCTACGGAGCCCTGATCACGGCGATCGCGCTGACCCTTGCCTGGGCGCATGTGCACGACGTTCGCCGCCGCTCGCTGCGGTTCTCAAGGAGCGGCGCATGACGACGTCGATCCGAATCTGGGCCTATCTGGCCCGGCGCCATGTCGCGGGCATCGCAATCGGGCTCGCGGTGATCTCCGCGCTGGTGCTGGCCGGAAACTTCGTGGAGTTCTGGCGCCGGGCCGTTGCGCGGGACATCGGCGATCTCGGGCTCGTGGGCGGGATGTCGCTCCTGCACTTTCCCTTCCTGATCGAGCACTTCCTGCCCGCGATCGTGTTGATCGGCGCGATGCTGTCCTACCGCCACCTGGGTCGTCATGGCGAGTTGGTGGCGGTGCGCGCCACGGGTATTTCGTGGCTGCACCTCGTCCTGCCGGGCGTCGCGATCGCCGCCGTCATCGGCGCTGGCTGGCTGTTCGTGGGAAATCCCGTCAGCGCGGCCACGCAAACGCGTCTGGACAGCCTGGAGGCCAGTCACTTCGGCCGCGATACCGGCCGGCTGACATTGCTGGGTTCCGGCTTTTGGATCCGTGAGACCGGTCCAGCAGGGGAGACGATCGTCCACGCGCGGACAATCGATCCGGCCACCATGCGGCTGGCCGACGTCGTGGTTTTTCGATTCGGGCGGGGCGATCACCTGGACGAATGGATCAATGCCGACACGGCCCTGCTGGACGGCCGGGGAAACTGGAAGCTGCGGGACGGCGTGGTCGTCGACCGGGCCCGCGACGTCAAGCGTGTGACCACCTACTCGATCGCCAGCACGCTGGATCGCCACGCGATCAACGAGGGTTTCATGCCGGCGGGCATGATCCCGCTGTGGAAACTGCCGCAGTATGTCGCAACGCTGGAACAGTTCGGTTTCTCGGCCCGCGTACATGCGATGCAGTTCCACACGCTGCTGTCCCTACCGGTCACGCTCATCAGCATGATGCTGCTGGGAGCGGCATTCATGGTTCCGAGCCTGGGCCGTTCCGCGCCGTGGCTCCGGTATTCGGGAACACTGCTCGGCGGCGTGTTGTTCTACGCCGTGCGCGATTTCTGCCGCAGCTACGGGGAAACCACGGATATTCCGGTGGCACTCGCCGCTTGGCTGCCGGCGCTGCTGCCGGCGGTCTTCGGTGTCGCGGCCATCCTGCACCACGAGGATGGATGATGATGCCAGGCGGTCGCGTCGGCTTGGCCGGTTACATGGTGCTGTTCACGCTGTGCCTGCCGAGTGCCGCTGCCGCCGAATCGGAAATCGAGGCCGACCGGTTCACCGTTTGGGAAGAGACATCGGTCGTCGAGGCGAGCGGGAATGTCCGACTGCGTTCGGGAGCCCGCACGCTGACCGCCGACCGGATCGAGTATCGGTATGCGGAGGGCCGGATCTTCGCCGAGGGGCACGTGAACCTGACCGATGCCGACGGGACGGTCCACACCGTGGAACGGGTCGAGCTGACGGAAGACCTGCGCAGCGGCGCGTTCAGGGCACTGCGTTCGCAGTTTGCCGCCGGCGGCGTGCTGTCCGCTCGGTCGGCGCGGCGAACCCGGGGCGTTCGGACCGATTTCAGGGAAGTCACCTACACACGCTGCGAGTCATGCCCCGACTCCCGCGACCCCCCACCCTGGCGCGTACGCGCCACGGCGGCGACCCATGAAACCCGGCAGCAGACCATCACCTATCGAGACGTCTTGCTCGAGGCCTTCGGCGTCCCGGTCATGTATCTGCCATGGGCGCGTTTCAAGGACTTCTCCGTCCGCCGGGCCAAGGGGTTCCTGCTGCCTGCAGTCCGATCGGACCGCGCTCTGGGCTTGGTGGTGGAAACCCCCTATTTCCTGCCGCTCGGGCCGTCCCAGGACCTGCTGCTGCGTTCGGGCTACTCCACGCGGGAGGGGCTGCTGCTGGGTGGAGCGTGGCGCCGCGCCGGGATCAGTTCCGACTATCGCGTCGAGGCTTCGGCAACCCGCGGCAGCCGGACGCGGGCCGACGGCACCCGTGCCCGGGAACTACGGGGCCACCTGTCCGCCAAAGGGGCCATCGGTCTAGCCAAGGGCTGGTCCGTCGGCTGGGACGCCACGCGCGCCAGCGACGCGTCGTACCTTGCGCGTTACGGTCTCGGCAGGGGAATCAACGTCTTGTCCCAGTACGGGTACCTGCGCAAGCGAGGTGACCGGCTCGACGCAGACCTCGAGGTCTATGGGTTCCAGAACCTCTCCATTCTCTCCCAAGATGATCGGGTACCGTTCATCTTCCCGCGCGCCCGATTCCGCTGGGACAGCGGCCCCGCTGTGTTCGGGGGCAGGATCGTTACCGTTGGTGATGCCTTGGCGCTGGCGCAGGACGATGGTCGGCGCAACCGCAGGCTGTCGATCGAAGGCAGATGGGAGCGCAGCTTTCCGCGCGACGCCGGCTACGTGTTCGACGCCGTCATGCGTCTTCGGGCCGATGCCTTTGACGTGCGTGCCGGCGAGAGCGACGAGCCCATCAGCGATCGTCGCATTACGAGGTTCGCGCCCTCGGCGGAGCTCGGTTGGCGGTTTCCCCTGGTGCGGCGGTTCGCGGACGGGCAGGTCGTGGTCGAGCCCGTGCTCCAGGCGCTTGCCGCTCCCGAAGGCCTCAACCGCGATCCGGTTCCCAATACGGATTCGGTCGATGTCGAACTCAGCCATGCCAGTTTGTTTGAACCCAACCGGTTCCCCGGTCTGGATCGGGTGGAAGGCGGTGTCCGCGTCAACATGGGGGTGCGAGGGACGTACCAGGGCGTGGGAGGCATCGTGGCGCGTGGCACCATTGGCCGCGTGCTGCGCCTGACTGAAGAGAGCGACTTCGACGCTCATACCGGCCTGGCGGACCAGTCCTCTGATCTCGTGGGCGAGGTGGCAGTGAGGATCGAAGGGGTGGGGGCCGGGTACTGGAACTTCCGGCGATCTCCGGCGGTCTCCGGCGTTCGGCACGACCAGTTGGGCGCGGAGATACGTCTGGGCCCGGTGGAGACCGCGTTCACATACGTCCGGCTGCACGACGACCCGACATCGCTTTCCACTGCGAGCTCGGAACAGGTGGGAAACCACGTCGCCTGGCAGATCACGCCGGAATGGAAGCTGACGGGTTATCATCTTCGGGATTTGGGCCGTGCGGCGTATTCTTCGACGCTGAAGGCCGGGCTCGGCCTGAGTTTCCGGAACGAATGCCTGGATCTGTCTTTGAATTTTCAACGGGAGCCCACGCGCGCGTCGGACATTCCTCCCTCGTCCTCGGTGGGTTTGAAGATCACCCTGCTCGGATTCTGAACGTCCATGCCTCGATCCTGTGAATCTCTGACGTTACGTCGCGCGCCCCGTCCGCGGTACATCCCGTTCCGCTTGGTGGCGCTGTGCAGTGTGATGCTCACCTATTCGACAGGCCCGGCCGTGGCGCAGGAGCAAGAGATCACCCGCGTCGTGGCAGTTGTCAACGACGAACCGATTTCGGTCCTCGACCTGGCGGCTCGGGTCCGCTTCACGGTCGCCACGCTTGGCGCCCCTGAAGACGAGGTCGAGCGGGAGCGCATGGTGCAGGAAGTGCTGGAGACCCTGATCGACGAGCGCCTCAAGGTGCAGGCCGCCAAGCGCTTTTCCGTCGAGATCCGAGGCAGTGAAGCTGAAGCTGCGTTCGTGCGGTACGCGGAAACGTTCGGCATGGATCCCGATGCGTTCACCCGGACCCTGAGGCAGCAAGGCATCTCGGAGGTCACCGTTTGGGCAAAGATCGACGCGGACTTGCGATGGGGCCGGATTATCCGGGGTCAGGTGGTCGTGGCGCCCGATGCGGTCGAAGCGGAGATCGCCAGCATTCGCGCCGCCGAAGGGCAGTCGGAGTACCGGATTCGCCGGATCGTGCTCCTGGCCGACGACGACCGCGATCGGGCGCGAGTCCGGGAGGATGCGGCTCGGCTGCGCGACGAACTGGAGGCGGGTGCAGACTTTCGGCTGCTTGCGCTCCGACACTCGGAGGGACTGCCGGATTCGCCAGGCGGCGACTGGGTGCGCGGCGACACCGTTGATCCGGTCCTGGCGGAGGCGCTCGCCCGGCTGGAGGAGGGCGCGGTGTCGGACCCGGTGGAGACAGCTGGAGCCATCTATCTCGTTCAGTTGCTGGATCGTCGAGCGGTAACCGTGCCGGATGACGAGGCCGGCCTTCGCCGGCAGGCAGAAGATCTTGTCTTCAGGCGCAACGCCCTGACGACCGACCGCACGTTGGTGCGGCAACTGCGCGCGAGCGCCCTGATCGACCGCCGCCTCTGACGCATGGGCGGTGCCGACACCACGATTTCGGCCCTGCCGCCAATTCGTGATGTCGTGGCAGCTGCCGGCATCGCGCCCCGCAAGTCCTTCGGTCAGCATTTTCTGTTCGATCTGAACGTGGCGGCCCGCATCGCCCGGGCGGCCGGAGATCTCTCGTCGGGGACCGTGGTGGAGATTGGTCCCGGACCGGGCGCCCTGACGCGAGCGTTGCTGCTTGCCGGTGCTCGACGTGTGGTTGCGATCGAACGGGATGCCCGCTGCGTGGTCGCGCTGCAGGACCTCATCGAGGCCGCTCCCGGGCGGCTGTCGGTGATCGAGGCGGACGCTCGCGGTCGTCGGCTCGAAGATTGCGGCGAACCTCCCGTGCGCGTGGTCGCCAACCTGCCGTACGGCATCGCGTCGCGGCTCTTGGTTGACTGGCTCCCTGCGGGTGCCGGGATCAAGGGGTTCACCTTGATGTTCCAGCGAGAGGTGGCGCAACGCATCACTGCCGCTCCCGGCACATCGGCCTACGGCCGGTTGTCGGTGCTCGTGCAATGGGCGGGGACGGCGCGGATCCTGTTTTCGATTCCACCGGGCGTGTTCGTGCCGCCGCCGCAGGTGCATTCGGCCGTCGTGGAGATCATCCCGCGCCGTCCATCCGAAACGGACGGGCCCACGGTGGAGGATCTTCGCGCAGTTGTACGACTGGCTTTCGGGCAACGGCGGAAGATGCTGCGGTCGTCGCTCGCGGCGCTTGGCGACCCCGAAGCCCTGCTGGCGCGGGCCGGGATTGCCGCAGATCGTCGCGCCGCAGAGCTTTCCGTTGCCGAGTTTGCCCGGCTGGCGACGGCGTTGGGGCAGCGGGGGGTCAGGTACGCAACATCGTCTCGATGAAGCTGCCGATGCTCTTGCCTCTTCGGCGGATCTGCTCCACCCGAACCACGGACCGGATTTCCTCGACGCAGGCATCAAGGTCGTGGTTCACGATGACGTAGTCGAACTCGCGCCAGTGTGAAATCTCTTCCTCGGCCTTGGCCAGGCGGCGTTCGATGGTGGTGTCCGAGTCCTGGGCGCGGGCGCGGATTCGTCGCTCCAGTTCCGTCATGGAAGGCGGCAACATGAACACCGAGACACAGCGGTTGCCCAATGCCAATCGCATGCTCTCGGCGCCCTGCCAGTCGAGGTCGGCGACCACATCCAGGCCTTGCGCCAGACGCGCTTCGACGGGACCGCGCGGGGTTCCGTACCGGCTGCCGAATACTGCGGCGTGCTCCAGGAGCTCGCCCGACTGCACGAGTCGGTCGAATTCAGCTTCGCCAACAAACCGATAGTGGTCGCCGCGCCGCTCTGCGGCACGCGGCTTTCTCGTGGTTACAGATACCGACATGGCCAGTCGGGGTTCGGTCTCGAGCAGCCGGCGAAGCACCGTCGTCTTGCCGGATCCCGAGGCGGCCGACAGCACCAGCACCAGGCCGTCGCGCGTTGCGTCCAGCCGGGCATTGGACGGCTGGGTGGCGTTCGTTTCGGGCGCATTCATCCGTTGAAGTCGCGCGCAAGGCCGCAGGTTACGTTGGCTCTGGGAGCATCGCCGTAGTATAGGCGGCGCGTGAATTGCCATCGCCATCGGCGCCGCCAGCCAGGCCGTGGTGTCGGGCCAAGCCACGGACAAGTGCCTTCGGGCATTCATACGGGTTGCGAGTTTCACGAATTCGCGCGTGCGGGCGTGACGCTGGCTTGGCCGCTCGAGCCGCGTCGTCGCCACGCCCGTGTGAACCTGCGCCATACGGGACGGGAGGGGCACGGAAGCGATGGGGAACGATGCCTACCAGCGGTTGGTCCAGCATTTCGCCACCATCCAGGATCTGCATTCCGCGGCGAATACCCTGGACTGGTATGCACGGACCAAGGCCCCGAAAGCTGCGCAGCCGGGGCTGGGAAGCCAGATCGCGACGCTCAGAACGCAGGCGCATGAACTCCTCGTGGCCCCCAAGCCCGCCGACGACCTCGCGGCGGCCGAGGTGCGCGAGCCCTGGGAGGCCGCCAATCTGCGTGAGATGCGCCGCCAACATCGCCTTGCCACGGCACTTCCGGCCGATCTCGTGGAGGCCCAGGCCCTGGCGGCCTCCCGAGCCCAGCTGGCCTGGGAGAGGGCGAGGCCGGAAGGGGATTTTGCTGCGTTTCTCCCGGCCCTGAAGGAGTTTCTCGGGCACGTTCGCGACCGGGCCCGGATCCAAGGCAAGGCCCTCGGGCTGTCGCCATACGATGCGCTGCTGGAGTCGCACGATCCGGGCCGGCGGAATGCCGGCATTACGAGCATGTTCGGAGAATTGGAGGCCGTCCTGCCGGGTATCGTCGACCGGGTCCGCGGCGGACCGAAGCCGGCCGGGCCGACCGGCAAGAAAAGAAAGCTCAAGCGGGTCGCCCGTCGGATGATGACGATGATCGGCCTGCCCACGACCCATGTTCGTCTGGATACATCATCCCATCCGTTCACCGCTGGCCGCCCCGAAGACATTCGCATTACCACCCGCTATTCCGGCGCCCCGGGCGAAGCGCTGATGGCGGTGCTCCACGAGTGCGGTCACGCGCTGTACATCGCGGGCCTGCCGGCAGCGTGGCGCCAGCAACCGGTCGGGGCAGCCAGGGGCATGACCGCCCACGAGAGCCAAAGCCTGTTGATCGAGATGCTTGCCTGCCGGTCGCGCGGTTTCGCGGTCCACTACGCACGGCTGCTCCGGGACGAGTTCGGTGAAGCGGGCGCGTGGGATCCGGACCGACTGCACGAGGTGCTTACCCATGTCCAGCCGGGTTTCGTGCGCGTCGAGGCTGACGAGGTCACCTACCCGTTGCACATCATCATTCGCCACCGCTGTGAAACCGCAATGCTCGACGGCACGCTCGACCCGGCCGACTTGCCGGACGCCTTCGACGACGCCATGGCGGCGCTGCTCGGAATCCGCCCCGGGAATCCGCGTGAAGGCTGCCTTCAAGATCCGCACTGGACGCTCGTGGAGGGATGGGCGTACTTCCCGACCTACGCCTTGGGCGCCCTTATGGCCGCACAACTGGCCGAGACCATGTGGGCAGTCTTGCCGGGTCTCGACGGCGATCTCGCGCGGGGCGACTTCGCGCCGCTTGCCGGCTGGTTGCGGGAGAACGTGCACAGTCGGGGCTGCTTCGACCCGTCGTCGGACGCGCTACTGGAACACGCAACCGGCCGCCCGCTCGATACCGGAGCGTTCCTGCGGCATCTGGAACGGCGTTACTTGCCCGGCAGGTCTTGACGCCCACTCCCGCAGCTTGGGGCTTCCGCGCAGACCGTGGTCGGAGAGGGCGAAGGTAACCCACGGCGTCAAGGCAAGGGCAGGTCAATCCATGATGTCTAGCCGCTACTCGGGATGAGGGGGAAACGGACGCGGAGAACGGCCGGGGCGATGTGTGAATCCGGTAGCCCCCGAGCCGGGGCCTTGGGTGGCTTGCGACGGTGTCGAAAGGCTGTATCCCGGCGTCACGAGGCCCCGGCTCGGGGTCCGGGGCGACGAGAAAAGGGGGCAACCGGACAGCAACGGAACAAGTCCGGGCATGACGGCGAGGGCGTCGGTAGATGGCGCCGAAGAGCAAGCGCGAAGCCTCGCAAATCTGTCGCCAACCCGACTATACAAGCCCCCTATCCGAACGGCGCCCCGCTCGGAACCGGGATACTCAGCACGAGCTAGTAGACAGCGTCCCATCGCAGTTTTGCAGGCTGGCCGTTTCATCCGGCGTTCCCGACCAGGTCTGGATGACGAATGCAACCCCGTCGTCCCTATAGCAATACCCGCTGAAATAGCATTTGCCCGCTCCTCCTGCGGGCGATCCAGTAAGAGAATTACCCCACGGGGTGCAAGACGACGATGCATCGCTATCCAGGAATTTACCGTTACAGGTGTTGGTGCTTACCGGGTCCGTGGATGGAAAGGGGGAGTCAGCCCAAGACGTGGTCGCTACGAGAACAAACGACAATGCGACGAGCTTCAAACAGATTCGAGCAAAGATTGTCAGAATCATTGACTCTTCCTTTGTGTCAAAGAGTGCGATCGCGTCCCATAGGGTACCACCGTGTAAACGGTAGGGGTCAAGTCCCAAGGCGCCGAGTAGGGAGATTGTTATAAGGAGCTTGCGACTGCCCGGGATGTCAGCCTTGGAGCGCGACTTCGCGGCACCGCCTTGCAGCCGGACGTTCGCACGCCTCTTGCGTCGCCCCGGACGGCGCGTCAGCGCCGGGTCGGGGTCTCCGGACGAAGGGCGAACCCTACTGCACGAGGCCTCGGATCGGGGGCCGGGGCGACGCAAAAGGAGGCCCCCCCTGCATCCTGGGCAATCACCGTTCCAAGCCATGCGCGGCGACGGGGTTCCGGAGACTCCCCCATCCTGAGTAGCGGCGGCCTTCGCCCGTGAAGGCCGCGCGTATCGAAGGACGGCCGGCGCAGGAGCCATTCCTTCGGCAGGCTCAGGACAGGCTCCTTCGATACGCGCTGCTTCCGGCTGGCGCCGGAACCGGCGCTACTCAGGATAAGGGGAGCTGGCGCGGCGACGTGGAAGTGGCCCGCGTATCGAGGGCCTGTCCTGAGCTCGTCGAAGGAGACGGCTCTCCGTGTCAACCGGAACGGATTCCGCTCTAGCGTTGGCGATCGTCCATCTTTGCGAGAAACAGGCGTATGTGTTCGGCCGCCCAGCTGGGTAGTTGCTCCGCGAGGGCCAGTTCGAAATGTCTCCTTGCCGCCAGATCGTCCTCCATCAGAAAAAAGGTCGTGGCGAGTTCGATCCGGGCACGCACGTAATCCGGACGTGCATCCAGGACCGCGCCGAAAGCCGAGACGGCCTCGTCAAGCAGCGCCTGTCGCTCTGGCGCAGGTACCTGCACAGACTGGACCTTCCCGGCCGACGCTAAGCCAAGAAGGAAGAAAAGTTCCGTGTCGCTTGAACCGGCTTCCCGGTGAGCGCGCAGCATGGGAAGCACCTCGTCAAAGTGGCCGATCGCGAGGAGGAGGCGCGCCTGGTCGATGGTTTCTGCGACCGACGGCAGGGGTGCCGGCGGATCCGATTCCGGACCTTCCGCGTAGACGTGAGCGCCGCCGGCAAGCGTCAACAGCGCGGCGAGCGCGAGCGCCGGCAGGGTGAGGCAAAGTCTCGGGAAATCCATAGCCAGCTGCAGTATCGGGTGTTCTCAGCCGTCCGGGGGCAGGTTCGGTCCATCACGTGCCGTTTTCCGGCGGTCGGGACCAGCAGTCCGGAAGGCTTGAACGGGTGATGCTAGCGACCTGACGACCACGAATCATGCGCGGAGCAGTACTTCCAGGCGCGACCGGCCATCAGGCGCCGGCCCAGCTCGTATCGCATCGATCGGTCCGGTTGCCGAAGGGACGGGACCTCGGTTGGTCTTCGCAGCGACGCGGTCGTTGCCGGTGCGGCTCCTGAACAGCCCGAGGTTGCTTCGGTACGCCCGCTACTCTGCGGCGTTCGAAGCCTCTTGCAGACGGTTGCGAAGAGCCTTCCAGCGCGCAACGTTCCGATTGTGCTGTCGAAGCGTGGTAGCGAACGCATGGCCGCCAGAGCCGTTGGCGACGAAATAAAGTTCGTTGGTCGCCGCCGGTCGCACAGCGGCGTCGATGGAGGCGATGCCCGGAATGCCGATCGGAGTGGGCGGAAGGCCCCGTATTCGGTACGTGTTCCAGCGATGCGGACGTTTCAGGTCGGCCTTCGAAAGTTGCCGCGATGAATCGGGATCCATGCCGTACAGCACCGTGGGATCGGACTGCAGGCGCATGCCGCGGCGTAGCCGATTGACGAACACGGCGGCAATTCGATGCCGCTCGGAATCCTGCGCGGTCTCCGCTTCGATCATTGAGGCCAACACGAGCGCTTCTTCCGGCGTCCGATACGGCAGGTCGGAAACGCGTCGCTCCCACGCTGTCGCCAGTATTTCCGTCATCCTGGATTGGGCCCGTTCGACGATTGCTCCCCGGGGCGAGTCGCGCCGAAAGAAATAGGTATCGGGAAACAGGGAGCCCTCCGGCGGCAGCGTCGCAAGCGTGCCGGTCAGCAACTCGTTTCGTTGCAGCAGGGCCACCGCCTCGCGGACCGTGATGCCTTCGACCAACGTGATCCGATGCAGCACGGACTGGCCGCGGGCCATGGTGTCGGCGACTTGCCACATCGAGGCGCGAGCCGGGTAGGCATATTCGCCGGCCTGCAGGCGACGCCCGACTCCGGTCAGGCGTAAGCCCGCTTCAAACAGCACCGCCGAATGAATGACGCCGGCATTTTCGAGACGCGCCGCGATCCCGTTCAGCGACGTGCCCGGAGCCACGACTACCGTGGTGGGTTCGACATGTGGCCCGTCGATCTGAAAGGCCGAGTACAGCAGCGCGGCCGCAAGGACCGGAGCCAGCAGCAGTCCGGCAGCAACGAGCCATCGGCCCGGCATGAGATCAGGCGGCGCGGCCGACGATGAGTGACGCGTTGGTTCCGCCAAACCCGAACGAGTTCGACAGCGCGGCCCGCACCGGGCGGCTCCTTGCGGCATGCGGCACCAGATCAAGCCCTTCGGCTCCGGGGCACGGGCGGTCAAGATTTAGGGTGGGCGGGACGGCATCGTGCACCACCGCAAGCAGGGCGTAGATCGTCTCGACGGCGCCGGCTGCTCCCAGAAGATGCCCGATGGAAGACTTGGTCGAGCTGATCGATACGTCGGCGGCCCGGTCGCCGAACAGGCGTCGAATGGCGCCGAGCTCGATCTCGTCACCCAAGGGGGTCGATGTGCCGTGTGCGTTCAGGTAATCGATGTCCGCGGGCGTCATGTCTGCGTCCTCGAACGCCGCTTGCATGCTGCGGTAGCCGCCGTCCCCGTCGGGCGCCGGCGCCGATATGTGGTGCGCATCCCCCGACAGGCCGTAGCCCTTGATTTCACCGTAGATCCGCGCCCCCCGCGCGCGCGCGTGGCCAAGCTCCTCGAGCACCACGACGCCAGCGCCTTCCCCCATGACGAACCCGTCACGGTCCTCATCCCATGGGCGCGAGGCGCGCTGCGGCTCATCGTTGAAATTGGTGGAGAGTGCCCGCATGGCGGCAAATCCGGCAATGCCTAGCCGGCAGACCGATGCTTCCGCCCCGCCTGCCACCATGACGTCGGCCATGCCCGCGCGGATGATCCCGGTGGCGTCGCCGATCGCGTGCATGCCCGTCGCGCAGGCCGTCACGACCGAGTGATTCGGGCCCCGAAAGCCGTGGCGGATGGACACTTGCCCCGATGCGAGATTGATGAGACTCGACGGGATAAAGAACGGGGTGATGCGGCGCGGTCCCTTTTGTTCGAGCACGACCGACGCCTCATAGATCGATTGCAGGCCGCCGATCCCGGACCCGATCATGACGCCGGTCCGGTTGCGCGCTTCGGTCGCCTCCTCGTCCGGCGCCCAGCCGGAATCCTGGATTGCTTCGTCAGCCGCCGCGATGGCGTAGAGGATGAACGGATCGACGCGCCGCCGGTCCCGAGCCGGCATCAGGGCATCGAGGTCGAGGCCGTCGCTTGCATCGGCTCCCGGTACCTGTCCGGCGACCCGACACGGGAGGTCGTCAGTGTCGAAGCCGGTCATCGGGCCGAGCCCCGATTCACCCGCCAGCAACCGCCGCCAATTGGCTTCGGTTCCAACAGCCAGTGGCGTGACCAGGCCAACCCCGGTGACGGCGACTCGTTTCATGCAGGTGTCCCGCGAGAGCGGTCAGCTCACCTGTTGTTCGATGTACTGGATGGCGTCCTGAACGGTCACGATCTTCTCTGCCGCATCGTCGGGAATTTCGCAGCCGAATTTCTCTTCGAATGCCATGACCAGCTCGACCGTGTCGAGACTGTCAGCACCCAGGTCATCGACAAAACTTGCATTCTCGGTGACTTGCTCCAATTCGACGCCGAGATTTTCAACGACGATGTCTTTGACGCGCTGCGCGATATCGCTCATAGCAAAAATCCGTCAGGTGAGTTGAGGTTGGGGACAAGAGGACATAGCGCGACTGGCGCATCAGCGCCAGCCCACTGAGCCCGAGCCCAGCATCGCCTCGTTACCATACTTCTGCCGGGATGCAAGCACCGGGGCCGACAGGGCCCGGACCGGGGCCGCCCGGGACGCCGGCGGACCCCGCGATCCTGCCGGCGCCGGCGCTACGGTCAGGAAGGGCCGCGCCCCACACGGCCCGGCGCCCGTGATCATCCGAGGCCACCGGCGATGGTCAGCGTTTGACCAGTCACATAGCCGGCTTCATCCGACGCCAGATAGACCGCCGCGGCGCCGATGTCCTGCGGCGAACCGAAGCGGCCCATGGGTACTTTCGCCAGGGCGTCATCGCGGACCGCTTCCGGCAAGGCATCGGTCATGGCGGTCTCGACAAATCCCGGCGCGAGACAGTTCACCGTGATGCCGCGAGTCGCGACCTCAAGGGCCAGTGCCTTCGACATCCCGATCAAACCCGCCTTCGACGCCGCGTAGTTGGTCTGGCCTGGATTACCCAGCAGGCCAGAAACCGACGAAATATTGATGATTCGCCCAGAGCGGCGGCGCATCATGCCGCGGAGCACGGCCCGAGTAAGCCTGAACGCGGCCGTCAGGTTGATGTCGAGAACAGCCTGCCAATCATCGTCCTTCATGCGCAGTGCCAACCCGTCGCGGGTGATGCCGGCGTTGTTCACCAGAACGTCGATGGGACCGAGCGCGGCTTCGGTTTCCTTCACCAGTGCGACGGCGTCGCCCCCGCCCGCGAGATCCGCCACGACTACGTGCGCGCGCTCCTCGAGGCGATCGGCGAGCTGGCGAAGGGCGGTTTCGCGCGTACCGCTCAGGGCAACCGCCGCGCCGGCACGATGGAGGGCCTGGGCGATGGCGGTACCAATGCCGCCAGAGGCACCGGTCACCAACGCAACCCGATTGTGGAGATCGAACATCCGCGGTTCCTCCGCTCCGTTACAGGACGCGCAACAGGGCCTCTAGGTCCTCCGGTTCGGCCACGTTCATCGTTTCGAAACTGCGATCGATTCGCCGGGCCAATCCGGCGAGCACCGTACCGGGTCCGACTTCGATCAGCGTACCGACCTCGTCTTGCCGCAACCGCTCCATGGATTCCCGCCACCGCACCCGGCCGGTGACCTGGGCGACCAGGAGCTCGCGTATGGATGCAGGATCCTCCATCCGTTCGCCGCTGACGTTGGCGATGACCGGGACGGCTGGCGGGCGGATCGCCTGGTCGCCCAGGGCCGTTTTCATCTCCTGTGCGGCCGGCGCCATCAGGGCGCAGTGGAACGGGGCGCTGACCGTCAGGCGAATGGCGCGCCTGAAACCGTGCTCCCGGGCCAGTGCGGCGGCCCGGTCAACGGCGGTTGCGGCTCCGGAAACAACGATCTGGCCAGGCGCGTTGTCGTTGCCGATTTCCAGCACGTCGCCTTCGGCGGCGGCCGCGATGAGTGCATCGGCGGCCGCGAGATCGCCGCCGATGAGGGCCGCCATCCCGCCTTCGCCGACGGGGACTGCCGCCTGCATGGCTCGTCCACGCCGCCGGACCAGCCGCACGGCGTCCGCAAGTGGAAATGCGCCGGCAGCGGTGAGCGCGGTGTACTCGCCCAAGGAATGACCGGCCACGTACTTGGCGGCGCTGGCGAGGCTCACCCCGCCGTCACGCTCCATCACCCGCAGCAGGGCCAGGGAATGGGTCAGCAGCGCTGGCTGCGCGTATTCGGTTCGGGTGAGGTCGGCTTCAGGTCCCTCGAAGGCGAGTCGCGACAGCGCGAACGACAACGCGTCATCGACCTCTTCCCAGGTTTCGGCCGCGGTCGGGAAGGCATCCCGCACTGCGAGCCCCATTCCAGGCGTTTGCGATCCTTGGCCGGGAAAAATAAAGGCGCGTGCAGTTGACATGGCTTCGGCTGCGGTTCCGATTGAGCTGGCGGGTCGCGAGGATACAGGGGGAAACTTCTTCCGGTGACCTGGTGGCAAAGCGCGTGACCGTCAGCCGGACTGCGGGCGGTCCGACCTGCCGCAACAGGACGGTAGGCGGGTCGCCGGAGGGACCGATCGGAACTTGATGAGGCCGGTCCATTGCACAAGGCAGGGAGCAATGTACACTCGCCGCGAATCGAGGAACCCGGTCATCGGCAGTAGAAGGACGGTCAGGTAGTCGCGTTACAAGTGGTCACAACACGTCAATTACCGACGATGCATAGGTCAGTTTTCGGTTGAAGGTTAGGATTTGGTTTCGAAAGGTGCGTTCCGCACGCAATGGATACGATTGATGCTTTGAAGGCCCGGATGTCGCCGGGCGACCCCGTAGAATTCTCATACAGGAACAGTCAGATCGCCGGGCGCATTGTGTCGCTCGGACAGAAATGCGCCGTGGTCCGCTGTCATCGCGGCAAGCAGTACCGGGTCCCCTACGGCCGCGTCCGTCCGCGTGGCCCGGGCAAGGACTATTCCGCCGCGGAGAGTCGCGCCCTGCAGCGCTGCCGGGAGCTCTTGCACCTGCACGGCCTCAGCCCGGCTGGATGGACCGCAAGGCTTGACGAATCCCGATCCCGGGCAGGTGCCTGCAACTTCACGAAGAAGTGCATCCTGCTGTCCAGGCTCTATGTGCGGGTGGCGAGTGAGCCGGAGCTCGATGACACGATCCTGCACGAAATCGCCCATGCGCTGGTAGGCCCGCACCACCACCATGACGCGACCTGGCGAGCCAAGGCCCGTGCCATCGGATGCTCGGGGGACCGCTGCCACACGCTGCAGTTCAGCCCACCTCGGTGGATCGTGGCCTGTGCCGCCGGCTGCTTTACACGCCCGGCGCACCGCCGCCGCCGCCGTGCCGTCTGCCGCCGTTGCGGCGGTCCGATCACGTGGCGCGCCTGGGACGGGGAACCGGCGCATGAATCGACCGTTTCCCGGCCCCGGGAGGCAGTGGCGAAAGGGGCCCCTCCGAGCGGGCCGGAACTGGCACCGAGTGTCCGCGGCGGCGCGTTTCCGGAGCAAGGCGAGTTCGACTTCGCGATGCATTGACGTCGAGGCAATGCGCTTCTTGGCGTTCCGGCGTCGTATGGCCGGGCCGATGGGCGGACGGGTATTGCACGTGTCTCGGGCGCGCTCCTTGCGCCCTGACCGCAGCCGCGAAGTGCTTCCGCTTGGCCCATGGACGCGGGGTCCCGGCGTTTGCCAGCAGCAATGGGCCTGTCTATGGTCGGGCGGCGCACCTTCGGGTTGCGGTGGACACGTTTTCGACTCCGCCTTTACGGGCGGGGGGCGTGCCCGGTGGATGGCAGATGCCGTATTACGAATCCGTTCTGATTGCTCGGCAGGAAATTGGCGGCGGCGACGCCGAGCGGCTTGGCGAACACTACGAAGAGCTCCTGAGCAAGGAAGGCGCCAGCGTCGTCCGGCGTGAGTACTGGGGACTGCGGCGGCTGGCCTACCGCGTCCGCAAGAACCGGAAGGGCCACTACCTGATGTTTCACGTGGACGGATCGGGGCCCGCGATTCAGGAATTCGAGCGTCAGCTCCGCATCGATGAGAATGTCGTTCGCTACCTG
Source organism: Alphaproteobacteria bacterium (assembly GCA_965116745.1). GTDB lineage: Bacteria > Pseudomonadota > Alphaproteobacteria > TMED109 > TMED109 > VXPW01. Next base: position 724,383 of record OZ220701.1, read on the forward strand.
ACGATGCGGCTTGACCGGCTGCCCGAGGGCCCGTCGATCATCATGAAGGCACGGGCCGAGCGCGAGGAACGGCGGGACCAGGAAAGCACGCGCAGAGAAGCGGAACGGCAGGCCGCGGACGCGGCAAGCGGCGAAACCGACGCAGCGAAATCTGAAGCGGGCGAGGAAGCCGGCAAGCCGGAGGAGGCTGAGCCGGAGCCGGAAACTGGTGCTGCCGGCGCGGAGCCAGAGGCCGGCGCCGCGCCCAGCGGCGAAGCGGAAGGAGAGGAGCAATGAGCGCGGACCAGTCGACTGCGGCGCGGTCGGCCGGCGGCCCTCGCCGGACGTTCTCCCGGCGGCGCAAGAGTTGCCCGTTTTCGGGGCCCAACGCCATGGAGATCGACTACAAGGACGTCAAGACGCTCCAGCGTTTCCTCTCCGAGCGCGGCAAGATCGTGCCGAGCCGGATCAGTGCCGTGTCGGCGCCCAAACAGCGGCAGCTGGCACGTGCCATCAAGCGGGCGCGGATCCTGGCGTTGCTCCCGTTCGTGATTCGATAAGGACGTTTGGCTTCTGAGCCGCTTGGGCAAGCCGGAGCACCTCGCGCTCGGTGTGGTAGCGGGCGCGCTCAGCGCGGCCCTGTTCGCCAGCGCGCTGGCCGATTCGGGAGGCCTCGCCGCCGTCTTTCCGGTGCATTTCACGTCGCTGCCGATCCTGTTTGCGAGCGTGAGCCTTGGGGCTGCCCCGTTCGCCGCCGCTTGTGCGACCGGGGTGCTCGGGGTTGCCGTCGGGTCGGGCGCCGGGCTCTACGGCGGATTGATCTACATGGGCATTCATCTGGTGCCGGTCAGCCTGATTTACCTTCGGCTCCACTTTGCCAAGCAGAGCCCGGATGGGCCCGGATTCATCGGCCGACTGGTAAGCGAACTCACGGTCCTCGCAGCGGTCGCCCTGCTGATCATCTTGGCCGGCGCCGCCTTTGACGTATCCCGGTTGACCGAAGACGTGGCGGTCGCCTTCGGCAAGCTGCTCGGGGCAGCCGCCCCGGACGTGCCGGCCGATGCCCGCGAGGCGTTCGTCGCGGAGCTGGTCCGCTATTTCCCCGGCTTCGTCGCCGTCTGGTGGCTGCTCTCGCTCGTCGTCTGCGCCGTGCTGGCGCAGGCGGCTGCTCGCCGGTTCGGCATGGCCCGCTTTCCGACCCCCCCGTACCGGGCGTTTGAGGTGCCGGTGTGGCTGGTGGGGCTTTTCCTGGTGACGCTGCTTCCTGCCGCGTTGCTGAGCGGCAACGTCGCCTCGGTGGCAGGGTCATTTGCATTGCTCTTCGGGACCCCGTTACTCTTGCAGGGATTGGCCGTTATCCATACGGTCAGCCGCTCATGGCCGGGCCGCAGGCTCATGCTCTTCGCCTGTTACGGATCCTTGATCTGGCCGTTTGCCCCCCTGGCCTGGGCCCTCGTCACAGCGCTCGGAGTGATCGAGCACTTCGGTCGGTTTCGTCGACCGCATCTTGTTTGAGAGTGAATCATGCAGGTCATACTGCTCGAAAGAATTGGCAACCTGGGCAATCTCGGTGACACCGTGGACGTTCGGGCTGGCTACGCGCGGAACTATCTGTTGCCACAGGGTAAGGTGCTGCGCGCGACCCCCGAGAACGTCCGTCGCTTCGCGGAGCAACGCGAAGAGATCCTGGCTGCCAACGCCGCCCGTCGTGAAAGTGCCGAGGCGACAGCCAAGACGCTGGAAGACCTGTCGATTGTCGTGATCCGGCAGGCAAGCGAGCGGGGCGTTCTCTACGGTTCCGTCAGCGCACGGGACATTGCGCAGGAAGTCGGTCGACAGGCCGGCAAGATTGACCGGCACATGGTGCGCTCCGAGGGCACCATCAAGATGCTGGGTGTCCACGTCGTGGACATTGCACCGCATCCCGAAATCGCGGTGCCGATCACGGTCAACGTCGCCAGAAGCAAAGAAGAGGCCGTTCTTCAGGCAGAACGCTATGCGCGCGGCGAGGACGTCCTGGCTCTGGGTTCCGACGCCGATGCCGGCGACGAGGCAAGCGCGGACGAAATGTTCAACGATCCGACCCAGTTCCGGCCGCGAGTGCGAGAAGAGATACCCGACGAACCGGACCCGGCCGAAGCCGAAGCCGACCGGGTCGACCAGCTTCTGGACGGCGACAGGCCTCCGGAATCTCCGGACCCGGAGGCCGTTCCGGAACCGGCTTCTGGCGACGAAGCCTGAGCCCACGTAGCTAGCCACCATTGGGCAGACGACATGTTTGCCGAACGCGTGCTCGATCGACTGGTCCGTTTCGGCGGTGTCGAAGTGGTCTTGCCTGATGGCCGGGAAATAGCCGCCTCGGGGCGCGACGGGCCACGCTTTCGCATCCGTTTCCGGAGCTGGGTGGACCTGTTTCGACTGCCGTTCCAGCCGACGCTGGCGTTCGCGGAGGCCTACATTACCGGCCGCCTCACGGTCGAGAACGGGTCCCTGCACGAACTCGTCGATTTCCTGTACGCGAATCAGGTCGATGCCGAGGCCACGGGGCCGGCGCGGCTGCTGCGGAAGATCACCTTTCCGGTGCGACGGTTCTGGCAACACAACACGGCGTTCCGTGCCCGGCGAAACGTCAAGCATCACTACGACATTCCCGGCGAAATCTACGAGCTGTTTCTGGATTCGGACCGTCAATACAGCTGCGCCTATTTCCCGCGCGAAGGCATGACGCTGGACGAGGCACAGGAGGCAAAGAAGCGGCGAATCGCCAGCAAGCTCCAGTTGCAGGAAAACCAGCAGGTGCTGGATATCGGCAGTGGTTGGGGCGGCCTCGCACTTCATCTCGCCAAGTCTCACGGGGTTGCCGTGAAGGGGCTCACACTCTCGTCCAACCAGTTCGAGATCGCCTCGAGGCGGGCTGCCGACGACGGCCTTTCCAAGCAAGTGGCATTTGAACTCGGCGATTACCGAAACGAGTCGGGCCAGTTCGATCGAATTGTTTCGGTCGGGATGTTCGAGCACGTCGGACTTTCCTACTACCGCGCGTTCTTTGAGACGATCCGGCGCTGCCTGGTCGACGACGGCATCGCGCTGCTCCACACCATCGGCCGGTCTGCGGGCCCGGGTGTGACGGATCCATTCATCCGCCGGTACATCTTTCCCGGCGGGTACATACCGGCGCTGTCGGAAGTCCTGCCCGTCATCGAGCGGGCGGGTCTGCAGGTGACGGACGTCGAGGTGCTGCGGCTGCACTACGCGTACACGTTGAGCCATTGGCGGCAACGGGTGCTGGCAGCCCGCGACAAAGTGCTCGAAATCGCCGACGAGCGATTCTTGCGGATGTGGGAACTCTACCTCTCGGGCAGCGAGGCCGCGTTTCGCCACGGCGGGATGGTCGTGTTCCAGATTCAGATGGCCAAGAAGGTGGATGCGCTGCCGCTGTCGCGGAGTTACATGTCCGACTGAGGGGCTGCCGATCCCATCTCGATTGGGAAACTGACCCGGAGAGCGACCGTCATGGGCGGCCCTTGAGCCCCCGGCATCATGCATTTTGTGCATGTGCCGCATGCGCGATCCGGATCCGCAGATCGCCGCGCCCGCCGTTGGTCTGGTATAAGCGGCCCGCTGCGGGTTTCTTCACCCGGACTCTTCCTGCCGCGTATCCAGCTTCATGATTCCTGCACAGCGCCCGCATAATCCGTGCTTCTCGTCAGGGCCGTGCGCCAAGCGGCCGGGTTGGACGCCCGACGTACTCCGTGCCGCCCGTCTCGGCAGGTCGCATCGGGCGCCCATCGCCCTGGATCGGATCCGCGAGGTGCTGAACCGTACGCGGGAGCTGCTGTCACTCCCCGAGGATTACCGGATTGCGCTGGTTCCAGCTTCCGACACGGGCGCGATGGAAATGGCGCTGTGGTCTCTCCTGGGAGTGCGTGGTGTCGATGTACTGGCATGGGAGAGCTTCGGCAAAGGGTGGGCCACCGATATCACCTCCCAGTTGCAGCTGGCAGATGCGCGCGTCTTCGAGGCCCCGTACGGGGAGCTGCCTGATCTCGATCAGGTCGATTTCGACCGCGACGTGGTGTTCGCCTGGAACGGCACGACGTCGGGCGTGTGCGTTCCGGATGCAGCGTGGATTGGCAGTGGCGAGGGGCTGGTGATCTGCGACGCGACGTCGGCAGCGTGGGCGATGCCGGTACCATGGAGTCGTCTCGATGTCGCCACGTTTTCCTGGCAGAAGGCCATGGGCGGGGAAGCCCAGCACGGCATCCTGATTCTGTCGCCACGTGCCGTCGAACGCCTGGAGTCATACCAACCGCCGTGGCCGCTGCCCAAGATCTTTCGCATGGTGAAGCGGGGTCGCGTCGACGAGGCGCTGTTCCGAGGCAGTACCATCAACACCCCGTCGCTCCTCTGCGTGGAGGACGCCCTCGACTCCTTGCGTTGGATCGCCGCGATTGGCGGAGAAGTCGAAACCAAGGCCAGAAGCCGGGCCAACCTGGAAGCAGCAAGCCGATGGATCGACAGTTCGCGGTGGGCGGATTTCCTTGCCGTCCGGCCCGAAATCCGCTCCTCCACGTCGATGTGTTTCCGGATCACCGATGAATGGTTTGCGGGGCTCGACACCAGCGATCAGCGCGCGCGTGTCGAGGCGTTGGTGGGATTGCTGGAAGACGAGGGAGTCGCCTATGACATCGCTTCCTATCGCGAGGCGCCGCCGGGACTGCGCGTGTGGGGCGGCGCTACCGTCGAAACGGCGGACCTCGACCGGTTGTTTCCCTGGCTGGACTACGCGTTCGCGGAAATCAAGCGGCAGGCCGGGTCGTGACTGACCGGGTCCTGATTGCCGATCGCCTGAGCCCGCGCGCCGAAGAGGTGTTTGCTGCCCATGGTCTCGAGGCCATCGTGGACACGGGCCTCGATGAGGCAGGGCTGATCGGCCGCATCCCCGAATTCGCGGGGCTTGCCGTGCGATCGTCGACCCGAGTCACCGAGGCGGTGCTGGAGGCAGCTCCTCGTCTCCGGGTGATCGGCCGCGCCGGGATCGGGGTGGACAACATCGATGTGGCGGCCGCCACCCGCCGTGGCGTCGTGGTGATGAACACGCCGTTTGGCAACTCGATCACGACCGCCGAACACACGGTTGCCCTGATGTTGTCGCTAGCGCGCAACATTCCAGCCGCGAGTGCGTCGACGCATGCGGGCCGCTGGGAGAAGTCGAGGTTCGGAGGGGTTGAGCTCTATCGCAAGACCCTGGGGCTCGTGGGTTGCGGCAACATCGGAGCGATTGTTGCGAACCGGGCTCTCGGGCTTGGGATGCGCGTGATCGTGGCCGACCCGTTCCTCGCCGAGGAGCGAGCCACCGAGCTGGGCGTCGAGGTGGTTCAGTACGATGAGCTGCTCGGGCAGGCGGATTTCATCAGCTTCCATGTGCCGCTGACCGAAGCGACCCGGAACATGATGAACGCGGCAGCCCTCGACCGTTGCCGACCGGGCGTACGGATCATCAACTGCGCCCGCGGGGGCCTGGTGGACGAAGAGGCCCTCCGGGCAGCAATCGAGGCTGGCCGAGTGGCGGGAGCAGCGGTCGACGTATTCCAGAACGAGCCGGCTCGGGAGAATCCCCTGTTCGGTCTGGAGCAGGTGGTGGCGACACCGCATCTCGGCGCCTCGACGGAGGAGGCCCAGGAGAACGTGTCGGTCCAGGTGGCCGAGCAGATGTCGGACTTCCTGCGGACGGGTGCGGTCGCCAATGCGCTGAACATTCCCTCTGTAACCGCCGAGGAAGCGAAGAAGCTGGCGCCGTACATGCGGCTCGCAGACCAGCTTGGCCGGCTCGCGGGCCAGGTGGCCGAGACGGGGTTTCGCAGTGTCCACATCGAGTTCGGCGGCCAGGCCAGTACGCTGAACGTTCGCGCCCTGACGTCCGTGGCTCTGGCGGGACTGCTCGGCCCGCAGCTTGATTCCGTGAACATGATCAACGCCCCGCTGATTGCCGAGAGTCGCAATATTCGGGTGACAACTGCGACCAGTGAATCGCCGGGTGACTACGCGACGGAGATTCGGCTCACCGTGCACACACAGCGGCAGCGACGCGAGGTCGCCGGGACGCTGCTGGGGCGCGAGCCTCGCATCATCGGCATCATGGGAATCGACATCGAGGCCCAGCTTGGACCGAACATGCTCTTCATTACCAATGCCGACGAGCCTGGTCTCATCGGAGCGCTCGGTACCGCCCTGGGCAACAATGGTGTCAACATCGCGACGTTCCATCTCGGGCGCAGCGCGCCCGGAGCGGACGCCTTGGCCCTAGTAGAGGTGGACCAGCCGGTCTCGCCGGAGCTCACCGAGGAATTGGCCAAATTGCCGCACGTGCGGAGCGTCCGCGTCCTTCATTTCTGAGGAAACTGCGCGCGGTTGCCAACCCGGTCGCGTGCTAGATTGAAGCGAGATGACCTCCAACGACCAAGTCCTGTTGCCGGCGGGGCTGGCGGATCTGCTGCCGCCAGACGCGGAACGCGAGGAAGCCGCATCGCGCACCCTGGTCGATGTCTTCCGCAGTCACGGCTACGAATCGGTGCGCCCGCCACTGCTGGAGTTTGAGGACACATTGACCGCCGGCCTGGGCGCAGCGGGCGCGGGGTCCACGTTTCGCCTGATGGACCCGCATTCGCAGCGGATGTTGGGAGTCCGGGCCGACATCACGCCGCAGATCGCCCGCATCGCTTCCACCAGGCTGGCTTCGGCAGGTCGCCCGCTCCGGCTTTGCTACGCCGGGGATGTGCTGCGGGTCAACGCCAGCGCCAACGGCGGGGAACGCCAGGTCCGACAGATCGGCGCGGAATTGATCGGCTGCCCGGGCGCGGATGCGGACGTGGAGATCCTGCTCCTGACCATCGAAGCGCTGGGGACGCTGGGTGTCGAGTACTTCACAATCGACCTGACGAGCCCCAACCTGGTGCCGGCGGTCATGGAGTCGTTCGCGCTCGGCCCGGCGTTGCAGTCGGAACTCCGAGACGCGCTGCGCCGGAAGAATGCCTCTGCGCTCGAGAACCTGTCCGGCGATGCGCCACGGATCCTTGCGCAACTGGCGGCTGCCGCCGGCCCGGTCGAGGAGTCGGAAGGCCGGCTTCGATCGATCGAGCTGCCGGCGGAGGCGGCTGCGGTCCGCGATCGCACGCTAGATGTACTGGGGCGGCTGCGCGCCCAGGCAGCCGGGGTCGCGCTCACGCTGGACCCGGTCGAGAATCGGGGCTTCGGCTATTACGCAGGCGTCGGGTTCGCGGTGTTTGCGCCGGGCGCCCGCCGGGAAATCGCGTTCGGCGGCCGTTACCGAATCAGTGCGGATGAAACGGCGTTCGGCGTCTCGTTCTTCACGGATGCGCTGCTCAGGGTGGCGTCGGATCCCACATCGGCACGCAAGGTTCTCGTGCCCCGCGGAGAGGATCCGGAAACCGCCGCCGCGCTGCGCCGCGACGGTTGGATTGCCATCGTGGATCTCCTGGGGCCGGGCGATGCCGAGGCGGCACGGAGGGCCCGGTGCAGCCACGTGCTGCAAGACGGCACGCCGGTCCCGCTGGCACCGGCTAACGACTGATGGCGAACGTCACCGTCGTAGGTGCGCAGTGGGGTGACGAAGGCAAGGGCAAGATCGTCGACTGGCTGTCCCACCGGGCCGACGTGGTCGTCCGGTTTCAGGGCGGTCACAACGCCGGTCACACGCTGGTGGTGGACGGCAGGACCTACAAGCTGAGCCTGCTGCCTTCGGGCGTCGTGCGGGGCAAACTCTCCATCATCGGTGACGGGGTCGTGATCAATCCGTGGGCGCTTTGCGACGAGATCGCGACCGTCCGGAAGCAGGGACTGCCCATCACGCCGGACGTGTTGCGCGTGGCGGAAGGCGCGAGCCTGATCCTGCCCTACCACTGGGAACTGGACCGCTTTCGGGAGGACGATGCGTCGGACCGTGCAATCGGCACGACCCGACGCGGCATCGGTCCCGCTTACGAGGACCGGGTCGGGCGGCGCGCCGTCCGCGTGTGCGACCTGTACGACCGGCCGGGCCTGCACCGCCGGATCGAGACCGCGCTCGACTACCACAACACGTTGCGCCAGGGGCTCGGCCGAACCCTTCTCAACGGGCGTGAACTGCTTGATTCGTTGACGGATGTCGCGGGGGAGCTGCGTCCGTTTGTCACCAACACAGCGGCGTTGCTGGACCAGGCTCGCAGGAACCGTCAGACAGTCCTGTTCGAAGGAGCGCAGGGGATCATGCTGGACGTGCATCATGGCACGTACCCGTATGTCACTTCGTCCAATACCGTTCCGGGACAGGCCGCCGCCGGGGCCGGCACCGGCCCCGCGAGCGTGGGCTACGTGCTTGGCATCACGAAGGCGTACACGACACGGGTCGGGGAGGGGCCGTTTCCGACGGAGCAGGCAAACGACATCGGCCGGACCCTCGGGCAACGAGGGCGCGAATTTGGGACTGTCACGGGCCGCCAGCGCCGCTGCGGGTGGTTCGACTCCGTCATGGTGCGTCAGGCGGTGCGGGTGGCCGGCATCGATGGCATTGCCCTGACCAAGCTCGATGTACTTGACGGTTTCGATACGCTCCGCGTCTGCGTCCGCTACCGGGCCGGGAACGAAACCTTCGACTATTTCCCGCCTGGGGAAACTGCGCGCTCGTCCATCGAGCCGGAGTACGAGGAACTCGAGGGCTGGACAGACAGCACGCACGGGGCCCGTTCATGGGCGGATTTACCTGCGACGGCCGTCAAGTACATCCGCCGAATCGAGGAGCTGATCGGGGTGCCGGTCACATTGCTTTCCACCAGTCCCGAGCGCGAGGACACGATTCTGGTTCGCGACCCGTTCGCCGAGTGAGGCTGGCGTCTGGCGGGTTGCTGTTGCTCCGCCGGTCGCATGGCCGGACGGCTCGCCAGCGTGACGAGCGCAAGACAGTCACCAACGAGATATGACCGCGGAGGAAACGTACCAATGGATCTGGATCTACAAGGGCGGACAGCGCTCGTCACAGGTTCCACCCGGGGAATCGGGTTTGCGACGGTGTTGGGGCTTGCCCGCATGGGAGCCCGCGTCGTCTTGCACGGGCGCACCGAGGAATCAGTGGCCAAGGGACTTCAGCGCTTTCAGGATGCGCTCGGTACGGCTGGCGAGGGCGTGGCTGGGGACCTTGGCAATGTCGAGGGCTGTTCCAGCGTGTTCGCAGCCGTTCCGGAAGCCGACATACTGGTCAACAACATGGGCATTTACGAGATGCGTCCGTTTGACGAGATCGACGATGCCACGTGGCTTGACTACTTCCAGATCAACGTGATGAGCGGAGTCCGGTTGGCGCGCCATTACCTTCCCGCCATGCGTCGAAAGGATTGGGGCCGCGTGGTGTTCATCTCGAGCGAGTCCGGGGTGTTCATCCCGCCCGAGATGATTCATTACGGCTTCTCGAAGGCGGCCCAGCTGGCCATCGGACGCGGACTTGCCGAGACCACGGCGGGGACAGGAGTGACCGTCAACTCCGTGCTTCCTGGTCCGACCTGGGTCGAGACCCAGGAGGACCGCCTCGGAAAGCGGGCGAAGGACGAGAACCGCACCATCGAGGATCTGCAGGGCGACACCTTCCGGCTGCGGCGCACGTCGTCGTTGCTGCAGCGCTACGCGACGGTCGACGAAGTGGCGAACCTGATCTGCTACGTGTGCAGTAAGGCTTCGTCGGCGACGAACGGCGCTTCCCTGCGCGTCGACGGCGGGGTCGTGCGGACGTATATCTGAGAGACGGACTGCCGGTTCAATCCGTCGCCTCCGGGTCGCCTGCGCCGCGGGACCCACACGGCACAGGCCGGGTCCGCGGACGCGCGCGGCAAGCGATCTTCGCCGTTTCAGCCCGGGAAGGCCTGCCTGCCTGCCGCCACAGTACCTGCCCGCGCCGCCTGCCCGGGCGGGCCGGCGCGGGCGCCCCATCGCGGTATCGGCCTGCACCCGGACGGCGGCTTCCGGTTCTCGCCGGGTCGGTCGTTCCCGGTGCCTGACCCCGTCCGACCCCGTCGGGCCGGCCGCGTGCGTCTGGCCTGCGGGACGGTCAACGTGCCTGAAGCCGACTAGAAGCTGTACCGTATCGAAACGACGGCTTCGGTTTCTTCCACCTGCAGGAATGTGGCGCCATCCACGGTGACATCGGCTTGCCTGTGATTGAGACCCAGGTTTGCAGACAGACCGCGGGCAAGGTCGTATTGAAGTCCCAGCGCGGCGGACTGCTCATCCTGTCCCTCGATGCGTCCGAAGTGTGCGCCGATGGAGAACCCGATCACGCCGGCCTTGGTACGTACGCCCGCCGACACGAACCTGCGGTCGGCCTTCCGGCCGGTTGACGTCAGGCGTTCGACGCCGACGCCGGCATCGAGAGTGGTGCTGCCATAGATCATCTCGACGACCGCTGCAGCGGCCCGGGTATCGAAGCGTTCCAAGGCAGTGCGATAGACGCCGTCTGTGGCGCGGAAGGTAATTCGGTAGTCTCGATTGCCGGCCGGCCGCTGGAACATGGCGCCGGCATCCAGATTCCCGTCTCCGTCCGCCACGGCGCTCACCACCCAAGGCCCGAACCGGCCCAGGTAGGCGCCTCCGAACTCATCGAGCTGGCCCATGACGTCGTCGAAGGCCAGGACGCCGTTGCCGACGCCGCGATGCCGTCGAGTCTGTTCGCGAACGACCCCCGAGACATCACCACCCAGTATCGTTCCCCACGCGCCGCCGATGGAAACTGCGCCGTTGCCGGTGGTTCGTTCGACTGAACGGAACCCGGCGGTGCCCTCTGTCGCATACTGGCCGAAGTAGGTTAGGGAAACCCGCCAGCTGTTCGACAACTGCGTCAGGATCGCCAATTGGGCGTTGCCAATCAGGCCGGTGTCGGCAGTGCTGTCGTCCTCCGCGCCATCGGATAGCGAGGTATCGAGAAGGCCGGTCAACACCAGTGTGATGTCGCCGACTTCGGTCGCGAGCGGCTCCTCCAGCGATGACAGGCTCTCGTAGTTGAGGGAGACATCTTGGGCAGCCGCTGACTCGCATGCCACGGCGAGGATGACCGAGGCGACGCCGAGACCTAGGAGAGATCGGTGCACGGATTGCAACGCCATTGCCCTAGACCTTGGCCGGAAAGATGGTGCGGAACGCCTGTCGGGCGATGGCGCGGCCGGCCTTCATGGCGGCGGTGTGGTCCATCTCCCAGTGCACGCCGCCGTAGAGCCGGCTCATCCCGTTCTCTTCCGCCATGTGAGACAGGCTGGTCCATCGCCGCGTGACGCCGTTCAACTGTGGCCACAGGACGGCGTCCGGCGACTGGCCGGAAAACACAACGTCATCTCGGCCGTAGACCAAAGCGATCAGTTCAGCGGCCGCAGCGCCGAACGTGGAGTGGCCCGAGGTGTAGGACGGAAACTCTGGAGTGGGGATATAGCTGCGCCAGCCTGGTGCCTGCGCGATCCGAGGGTCCGGATTCTCGAACTCGGGTGCGCGCACGCGTATCGCGCTCTCCGGACGGACAATGTCGTAGTGGTACTTGCAGTCCCACGCGCAGATGGACGCGTCACACTGGGTCATTCCGATCAGGGCGAATGCACGTGCAAGCTCGATGAAGCTGAGATCACGATCCTGCAGGATCTGCATCGCGACACAGACGAAATGTCCTGGTGGGGTGACCCCCCAGGGACCGTCCTCCCAAAACAGCGCGATCTCCGACTCGTCGGCGGTTCGAACGGTGCTGTCTACGCCTCCTAGCCGGCGAGTCATGTCAAATGCCTCGGCGAACTCAGGGCTAGCCGGGTCGTAGAAACTGGCCGGCCGGAATTGTGATCCGCTGGCCATCGTCCACGGTTTGATCTGACCCTGTCCCGGGTAAAGACCTCGATCAAACGAGGAAAATGCCGGTCCGGGCTGGGCTCCGTAGAACGGGCCCGTCGGCAGCCACCGCAACGCGTCCGACCGTTTTTGGTAACGGTCCAGGTAATAGTTGACCTCGCTGGGCTCGGATCCGTCGTCGACCCTCATCTTGACCACGTGGCGCCCGACGGCTCGACCCCATTCGGCCCCCAAGGTCTTGGCTTCGCTCGCCGGAAAGCGGCTCAGAAAGGCCATTCGCTCGAAGAAGAAAGGCTGCTGAAAGGCTTCCGCGGCTGCGGTGGCGAAAGCCATTCCGTACGCAACCTCGGGGTTCGCGCCACGAGGGCCAGTGCCGACTCCGAAGGGTTCGTCGTACGCTTGGACAATGCCGTTTGCCGCCAGGAAGCCGGCAGACATCGCCAGTCCGAAGTTGTAAGCGGCCCGCGGCACCAGGACCCGCTGATCCCGCACCTGCTGGAGTGCCACGTCCACCCAATGGAAGACGGTGTTCCAGTTCCTCGGCTGTACTACCTGGGTGGCGTAGGACGACGGATGCCCGAATGTGGCCACCCGGGGCGCGACACAGGCCGAGAGCGCGCCGACCGATGCTGCCGCCGCTCCGGCGGCCAGAAAATGCCTTCTTGATTTACGCATGGTGATCCTGTTTTCCTGAGGCAGGGGACGAAACCCCCCGTTTCCGGGTTCAGCCGGATCAGATCGGACGAAGCTGGAAAGGAAACGAGCGGTGCGATTACCGGCTGCTAGCGCCGGTGGGAATTTCCGCTCTCGTGTTCACGCATGTACGCGGGCGAGACCCGGGGTGCGTCGTGGACGGACGGGGGGACGGCAGTCCGGCCGCGCCGTGCACGTTTCGGAACGGCGGGGCGGCACAGCCACGTTGACGAGGAATGGTCGTTTGCCCGCGCGGTATGCTTGCTCCAAGCGCGAAAGCAACCCTTGCCGGTGCCCCGCGTTGGAACTCACTGCGACCCGTCGATCCTCACGTTGCTGTCGGTTGGCGTGTCGGCGCGTCTTTGACCCGGCGGTATTCACCGTTGACCTTGAGGTGATGTCTGCCGCAGTTGAAATTTGTTCGAATTCCTGACAAGACGGTGAGAGCCATCTGAAGGCGAGCAACCTCTCGTTTTTCCGGCAAGCCGGTGCAAGTAGTGCACCACTTTTCATCGCCTAGATCTCTCTGCTGGTCATTGAAGTGGCACTACTGCAGGCGCGAGATCATGACTGGTGCGGCTTGGCGTCACAATTGCCGACTAGCGACGCCAAGCGCAAATGTGCGAAGAACTGACAGGATTCCGGCGCCGGGCGGGCGTCAAGCGGTCAGGCCGTCGCGACCACGGTGGAGCGGGTGCTGGCTGCGGCGTAGCGTGACGGTGTCAACGCCGACTGGTGTCTCAATCGGAGACGTTTCAACGCCTGCTGCCACGCGGCAGCGGGCATCTAGCCCGCGCACTCTCCGTTTCTCGACTCATCAAGTTCCGGTGCGTGCCAGCTATCTGATTCGGCTCGTAGGCGGTCTCGTCCATTCCCATCAAACACGGGCCATCCGTTTTCGTTTCTGGACCCGCTTTACGCCGTGCGGCCGACTGTGTTCCTCAAGTTGCCAGGGCGCGGTTCCGTCGACACCGGTGCCGAACGGATGGCCCGAGTCGGCCCACTCCCCCAAGGCTGCATCCGTTCCGTACGCGGTTTCACTGCCCCAGATCCGATCGCTTGAACGGCGGCAGCCGCTCCTCCTCGACGGCGTGGCAGGCAACCATGCCCTGGTCACGTTGCAATGGGGTCGGAATTTCTTGCCGGCAGCGTTCATTTGCGAACGGACAGCGCGGATGGAAGGAGCAGCCCGGCGGCGGATCGATCGGGTCGGGAACCTCGCCCGGCACGGACACGCGCTCCCGGCCGGTCATCTCGACATCGGGAATCGTGTCGAGCAGCAAGCGCGTATACGGATGCTGGGGTTGACGAAACAGGTCCTTTGCGGCCGAGATCTCGCATAGCCGTCCGAGATACATCACCCCGATGCGGGACGACACGTGATAGACGACCGAGAGGTCGTGGCTGATGAACAGGTAGGTGAGGCCGAACCGCTTCTGCAGGTCTTTCATGAGGTTGAGAATCTGCGCCTGGACAGACACGTCGAGCGCCGAGGTCGGTTCATCGCACACCAGGAAGTCGGGATTCGCGGCGAGCGCGCGGGCAATCGAGATGCGCTGGCGTTGCCCGCCCGAGAATTCGTGCGGAAACTTGCGCGCATCTTCCGGTGAAAGACCCACCTGCCTGAGGGACTCCGCCACTTTCTTGCTCCGCTCGGACCGGTTGGCCACCAGCCCGAAGGCATCGATGGGTTCCGCCACGATGTCTTCCACTCGCCAGCGGGGGTTCAGACTCGCGTACGGATCCTGAAAGATCATCTGCATCCGACGGCGAAGCGGCGCAATGTCGGACCGTCGCCGGAGGCCCGCCAGGTCCGTCCCATCGAAGACGACGCTTCCCCGCGTCGGCCGGTCCAGGCCCACCACCATGCGCGCTATGGAGGACTTTCCGCATCCGGACTCGCCGACCAGGGAGAAGGTTTCGCCTCGCCGGATCGTGAACTTCACGCCGTTGACCGCTTTGAGGGTTTGCACCGGCAGCCGTTCCAGAACCCGCGCGAGCCAAGGTCTCGAAACGTCGAACGTTTTCACCAGGTCGTGTACTTCGACAAGAGGTCCAGTGGCATCAGTCATCTGAACGCTCCTGGTCCAAGAGAAAGCAGGCTGCTGCTGCATCCCCCGTGGCCTGCAGGACCGGACGCTTCCGACGGCAAAGATCGAACGCGTGGGGGCACCTGGAGTGGAATGCGCATCCCTCCGGGATTTCGTGCAGTCGTGGCATGGCCCCTTCGATCTGCGCCAGGTCCGCGGCGTCGCGTCCGAGCCGCGGGATGGAATCCATCAGGCCGGTCGTATACGGGTGGGTGGGCGCTCTCAGGATCTGGCGGACACGCCCGACTTCGACGATTCGCCCCGCATACATCACGGCCACGCGATCCGCGGTTTCCGCGATCACCCCCATGTCGTGGGTAATGAGCATGATCGCGGTGCCCTGGTCACGGCACAGGCGCTTGAGAAGTGCGATGATCTGGGCCTGAATCGAGACATCGAGCGCGGTCGTCGGCTCGTCCGCGATGATGAGACGTGGGCCTGCGCAAACCGCCAAGGCAATCACGACGCGCTGGCGCATTCCGCCCGAGAACTCGTGCGGATAGGAATCGATCCGATGGGCGGCGGCCGGGATTCCGACGTCATCCAGCAGGCGAAGCGCGTGCCGGCGGGCGTCGTCTGCGGAGCGATCGGAGTGCGCGAGAATGGTCTCGACCAGCTGCTGGCCGACGGTGAAGAGCGGATTGAGGCTGGTCAGCGGGTCCTGGAAGACGGAACCGATTTCTCTCCCTCTGATACGGCGCTTTTCTTCGTCCGAAAGATGGTCGATCCGTCGACCATCAAATCGAATCTCCCCCCCGGCCATCCTCCCGGGCGGTTCGATGAGCCCGATGATGGCCGCCCCCGTCACCGACTTGCCGGCTCCCGATTCGCCCACCACTCCAAGGACCTCGCCCGCCTCGATCGTCAGGGAGACGTCGTCGACCGCGACGAGCGCGCGACGGCGCGTTGGGAACTCGACGCGCAGTCGGTCGACTTCGAGCAGCGCCACGGTTACCGCAGTTTCGGATTGAAGGCGTCGCGCAGCCAGTCACCAAGCAGGTTTACTGCGAGAACGAGAATTGCCAGCGCCGCCCCCGGGAACATGGTGATCCACCACTCGCCCGAAAACAGGAAGTCGTTGCCGATTCGGATCAGGGTCCCGAGCGATGGTTCCGTCGGCGGCACGCCCACCCCCAGAAAGGAGAGCGTGGCCTCGGTGATGATGGCTACGGCCAGGTGGATCGTTGCGATGACGAGCACCGGACCCATGGTGTTCGGCAGGATGTGCCGCAGCATGATCAGCAGCGGATGAATGCCGATCAGGCGGGCGGCCTGGACGTACTCCTTGTTCTTCTCGACCAGCGTGGTGCCGCGCACGGTCCGCGCGTACTGCACCCAGCCGGAGATCCCTATCGCCACGATCAGTACCGGAATCGCCAGCTGATCCTGCACGTCCGCCGGCAGGATGCTGCGCATCACGCCGTTGAGCAGCAGCGCGATCAGGATGGTGGGGAACGATAGCTGGATCTCCGCCGTGCGCATGATCAGTGCATCCAGGCGCCCGCCGACGTATCCGGCGAGGAGCCCCAGGCTCACGCCAAGCACCAGCGCAAGCGCCACCGAGGCGAACCCCACCCCGATCGAAATCCGTGATCCGTAGAGAATCGCCGACAGCACGTCTCGGCCCTGGTCGTCACTGCCCAGCAGGAACCGATGGTCGTCCGCTGCCATCCATGCAGGCGGGATGTGGGCATCAAGAATGCTGAGCGAGGTGAGGTCAAAAGGATCTTGCGGAGCAATCAGGGGCGCAAAGAGCGCCGCCATCATCATGATCGTCGCGACCGCGGTGGCGACAACGACAGTCGGCGAGCGTGAGAAGCTGAACCAGAGATCGCTGTCGACAACTCGGCGGTACATCCCGCCCACCCAGTTGCCTTGAGGCGCGCCCATTCGCACCAGATCAAGCCCCGGAGTCAGCGCCACGCGCGGCGCGCAAACGCGGATCGATGACGTAATAGAGGACGTCGACCACGAGGTTGATGGCCACGACGACAAACGCAATCAGGATCAGGTAGGCCGACATAATGGGAATATCCACGGTCTGGATCGACTGCAGGAACAGGAGCCCCATGCCCGGCCACTGAAATACGGTCTCGGTGATGATCGCGAAGGCAATGATCGACCCCAATTGCAGGCCAGTGACCGTGATGACCGGTATCAGCGCGTTCTTCAGCGCGTGCCGGAAGTTGACCACGTGCTCAGGCAGGCCGCGGGCCCGGGCAAACTTGATGTAGTCGGTCCGCAGTACTTCCAACATTTCCGAACGCACCAGCCGCATGATGAGCGTCATTTGGAACAGCCCAAGGGTGATTGACGGCAGGATCAACGCTTTCAGCCCGGCGACGGTCAGCAGTCCGGTGGACCACCAGCCGAAATCGATCACCTCGCCACGCCCGAACGAGGGGAGCCAGCCCAGCATCACCGCGAACACGAAAATCAGCAGGATGCCGATCAGGAACGTCGGCAGCGATACGCCGGCCAACGACACCGTCATCAACACGTGGGCGAGAAGCGTGTTCCGACGCAGGCCGGTGTACACGCCCATGGGGATACCGAGCGCCAGCGCCAGCAGCGCGGAGAACACGGCGAGTTCCAGGGTGGCCGGCATGCGCGACAGGATCATGTCGGCGACTGGCTTCTTGTGCTGGTAGGAAATACCGAAGTCGAAGGTGACGGCGTGGAGCACGAACCGGCTGAACTGCACGAGGATGGGGTCATTGAGCCCCAGGGCTTCTCTTAATTCCTCTCGCTCTTCAAGCGTGGTCTCAATCCCGACCATCTGATGCACCGGGTCGCCGACGAACTGGAACATCGAGAACGCGATCAGCGCCACGAAGAACATCACCAGAAGCGATTGCATCAGCCGTTTCAATATGAAGGCAAGCATCGTCGTCGATTTCGCCCCGCGCGAGCCAGTCGCCCAATCGGCCGCAAGGGGAGCGGTCGGGCTGCGTGTCGGGTCCCGAGCCGCAATTGCGACCGTAGCCTGAGGCCAAACATGCCTGCGTGGCGGGACAGACGCCAACACCTTGCGCGCCCGGTCGCCATCAGGGACCCATTCGATGGGGACTGGGTGCCAAGCGGCGCCTGATCAACCGGTTCTGACAGCGGGCCGGATGCGGTTCTGATCCGGAAGGGATGTTGCTCCTCGCACGTGGTCTGCATCGCCGTGATCCGAGGCCGGGGCAGGTCGGACGGCGGCGCACCTGACAAAGCGGGGCACAGGGAGCCGAGACACGATTCCCCCTGATTTGGCACGGTATGACGGAGCCGGAGAAACCTTGGAGCCCCCCTCGCGCTACGGATGATCGCTCGGTCGCAAGGCGGTCGGGTTGCGTCTTATCGCTGGGTGAAGTTGGTCGCGCCGTTCCGGGAGACGCCGACCGAGAGCTCCATGTTCGGGCGTCGGATGCCGAAGGTCCGGGCCGCGGCACGGGGGATCAGCACTGCGGCTCCCGCCAAGCCGGAGCCGGCGGATTACCGGATGTTCACGTAGTACAACATGAACTGGTTATCCGGGCTCTGCACCAGGTCGACCAGGTCACTCTTCCCCCAAGCCAGGCCCTGCTGGTGAAGCGGGATGTACCCGAAGTCGTCGTGCAGCAGCCGGTAGGCCTCCGCAATCATGGCGTCGCGCGTGACAGGGTCGGTCTCGACAAGAATCTTCTCGGTCAGCGCGTCGACCGCTGGATTACAGTAGTTGCCGAGATTGAACTTGCCGGCGCCGTCGGCTTCCTGGCAGTGGATCAGGTTGTAGAGCACGTTCCAGCTGTCGAAGCTGCCCGGCGTCCATCCCAGCAGATAGAGACTCGTCTGGTAGGCGGGTCCAAGGACTTTCTTGAAAAAGAGGGCTTTGGGCTGGGCGAGCAGCTTCACCTTGATGCCGATCTTGGCGAGCATCGCGCTGACGGCGATGCAAATTCGCTCGTCATTGACGTAACGGTTGTTCGGACAATCCATGCCGATCTCGAAGCCGTCCGGATATCCGGCATCTGCCAACAGCTGTCTTGCCAGCGCAGGATCGAAGGTGTGGCGCACGAATTCGCCGGAACGCGCGAACAGCGTGGGCGAGATCATGAGCGCGGATGGCGTGGCAAGATTTCGCATGACCTTGCTCCCGATGGCCTCGACATCGACCGCGTGATACAGGGCGGCCCGAACCCGCTTGTCCTTGAACGGATTGTCCCCCCGAACGTCGGATTCCAGCAGTTCGTCACGACCCTGATCGAACCCGAGAAAGATCGTTCTCAGCTCCGGGCCAACCAGCACCGATGTCCCGTCGTTTGCCTGCACACGTCTGATGTCCTGCACGGGCACCGGATAGGCCATGTCGATTTGCCCGGAGAGCAGCGCCGCCACGCGCGTTGCGTCCGAACTGATGGGCGTCATCACCACCTCGGTCAGATTGTGTCTGGGTTGGTCCCACCAGTCCGGATTCGGCCTCATGACGGTCCTGACGTCGGTCTCCCGCTCCACCACCATGAACGGACCCGTGCCGTTGGTGTGGAAGTTGGCGTAGTTCTCGGTGCCCGCGGTAACGCTTGCCGGCTGAACGGCGTCATGCCCTTCCGTCCACTCCTTGTCCATGATGTACCAAGTGCCCCACTCGGAGTGGAGGATCGGGTTGGGTGCCGGGGTAATGAAATCGACGGTGTGAGAGTCGACCTTGACTACCTTGACGTCGGCCGCGATTCGGGTCTTGAGATCAGAGCCCGTGGCGCGGACCCGGTTCGCCGAAAACACCACGTCGTCGGCGTCGAACGCGTTCCCGTTGTGGAACTTCACGTTCTTCCGTAGGTGGAACCGCCAGCGCGTCGGCTCCAGGACTTCCCATCGCTCGGCCAGCGCCGGCTGAATTTCGAGATCCGGGCCGCGCCGGATCAGGCCTTCGTAGACGTTGCCCAGGAAACCCAGCGTGAACGTCTCGTTCAGGACGTAGGGATCCAGCCCCTGGGCGTCCCCCTGGAACGCCCATCGAAGCGTCTTCGCCTCGACGGTGCCAGCTGTCGCAACGGCAAACAGGGCCGCGCAGATCATCGCCGTTCGTGACATGGAGGTTCCTCACTGTCGTCGCTGCTTGTCAACTCGAAACCGGACAGGCCGGTTCTGTCCCGAAGCCTTCCACGCCGACACTAGAACGCGATCCTCCCCGAGAGAACCGGCGCCGGACGTGTGCGGCGGAGCACGGGGCTTGTCGCCGGCTCCGGTGCTGGCCACTGCCGGGTAGCCGAAGGCGGCTGGTGGCGCACGGTGAACCATGCCGTCCGATGGACCGACGGTGGTTCAATTGCACGGGCCTCCTGCCGGGTCCGGAAGATTCCGCTCCGGGCCCCACGAACGACTGCGGACGCGGCTTGAGACGGGGCGTCCGCATCCGCGGGTCGGCATCATCCCATCGAGAACGCCGGAACGCCGGACCCATCTGCCGGTGCAGTTTTCCCGGCCGGACTGCGGCCGTCTAGTTCACCGTCGATCGGTTGCGGTGCTGCGCGGCCGCACGAGCCAGGCACCCAGGGCCGGCAGCAGGACGACCGCCCCGATCATGTTGACCAGGAACATGAACGTCAGCACCGTGCCCACGTCGGCCTGGAACTTCAGTGGCGCGACGATCCACGTAGCGACCCCGACTGCCAGGGTGAGGGCGGTGAGCACGACCCCCGCTCCGGTGGTGGCCAGCGTCCGCTCGTAGGCCGTGGCGAAGTCGAGGCCCTCCGCGAGCAGGGTGCGGAGCCGACCGTAGATGTAGATGCCGTAGTCCACCCCGATTCCCGCCCCGAGCGCCACGACCGGCAGGGTGGACACCTTGAGACCGATCTCGAGCAGCCCCATGAGAGCGTAGGCGAGCAGGGAGACCACCGCGAGCGGCGCAACGATGCACACGGTCGCTGCCGCCGACCGGAAGGAGAGCAGGCACAGCACGATGACCGCGGCGTACACGTAGGCGAGGATCGGGAACTGCGACGCTGCCACCTCTTCGTTGGTCGCCGCCATCACTCCGACGTTGCCGGAGGCGAGCCGGAACGCGATGCGGTCGTCCGGATTTGCGGCGTCGAATGCCTTCACCGCGTCGACCACGCGCTCGATGGTCTCGGCCTTGTGGTCGGTCGTGTAGACCGACACCGGCATGACGCTGCAGTCGAGGTTCAGCAGCCCGCTGCTCGTCGGCACCGGAGAGACGGACTGAACGATCATGTAGCGATTGCGGGGGACGGTCCGCCATTTGAGGCTGCCCTCGTTCCACATCGCGTTAATGCTGCTCATGGTGCCTGCGAGTCCGCGCACCGACTGGACGCCATCCACGTTGCGGACGTGCCATTCGAAGGCGTCGAGTGTGCGCATCACGTCGTAGTCGATGCAGCCCTCCGCCACCGTCTCCACGATCACCGTCAGGACATCGACGCCGATATCGAAGCGCTCCGTGATCACGGCTGAGTCGAGGTTGTAGACGGACTCGGCCCGCAGTTCCGGCACCCCCTGGTGCTCGTCGCCAATCCGAACCTCGGGGGCCACGTACGCGCCGGCGGCCATGAGCAGCAGGGCCACACCGATCACGGCAGCAGCAGGGCCCCGGTGCGCAAGACGCGCCATCCGCGACCACACCGGCTGCAGCAGGTCGTCGCGCTCGCGGGTCGCGCGGCGCTGCGAGTCGCTCGCCTCGAAGTACGAGAGCAGCACCGGCAGCAGCGCCAGGTTGGTGAGGATGATCGCCGCCACCCCGAGACTCGCGGTGATGGCGATCTCCTTCATGACCTGAACCTCGATGAACGAGATGGTGATGAAACCCACCGAATCGGAGGCCAGCGCGATCGCGCCCGGCAGCAGGAGGCGGCGGACGCTCGCCCGCGCGGCCGCGAGACCGCTGGCGCCGCCCGCTTCCTCCGCACGCATCGAGCTCACCATCTGGACCCCGTGGCTCACGCCGATCGCGAACACGAGGAACGGCACCAGGATGGACATTGGATCGACGCCGAAACCCAGGGCCGTGACGCCGCCGAGCTGCCAGACCACCGCGACCAGGGAACAGGCGAGCGGCGGTATGGTCAGCCGGAGCGACCGGGTGTAGACGTAGACGAACAGCGCGGTGATCAGGACCGCGATCCCGAAGAACGCGACGACCCGGGTCGCCCCGGCCGCGATGTCCCCCACCACCTTGGCGAACCCGATGACGTGCAGGTCGACGTGCACCTCCACGTCCGCGCTCACCGACTGGCGGATGCGCTCGAGTTCGCCCGCGACCTCGATGTAGTCAAGCCGCTCGCCGGTGTTGGGGTGGAACTCCTGCAGCTTGGCGGCCACGATCGCGCCGGTGAAGTCGTTGGCCACCAGACGTCCGACGAGGCCGGCCTTGATGATGTTCTCCCGCACCCGGGCGAAGCCCGCCTCGGTGGGCTCGAAGTCCACCGGCAGCACATTCCCGGCCGCGACGCCATCCTCCACCACCTCGATGAACCGCACGTTCGGCGTGAGGATCGAGAACACCTGGGTCCGATCGACGCCCGGCAGGAAGAACGTCGCATCGGTTACCTGCCGAAGCGCCGCGAAGAACCCGGGCGTGAACATGTCGCCATCGCGCGCCATCACCGCGATCAGGACGCGGTCGGCGCCGCCGAACTCGTCTCGGTACTCGAGGAAGGTCTGCATGTACTCGTGCTCGACGGGTACCAGCTTGGTGAAGCCGGCATCGACGCGGAGCCCCGTCGCGGACCATCCCATCGCGATGGTGACGAGCGCGAACGCCGCGAGCACGAGCGGGCGGCGAGCGAACAGGAGCCGTTCGATGCGCTCCGTCACGGGACCGCCCTGGGGCTCGGCCTGCCGACGGCGCCCGTCGTCATCCCGGCGAGCGTGCGGCTCGGCAGGCGACGCCTTCGCTCATGCGACGAGAGGACGAACACGGTCTCCATCGGGGCGCTAGTCGGCGCCCGGCCAGCGCTGGACGCCGAATTCTCCGACCAGCAGCACGCCGCCGTCGGAAAGCGGCAGCGCCGCCGAGATTCCGGCGCGCGACTCCAGCCGGCTGCCGGCCACGCTGCGCCCGCCGTCGTCGCTGCTCAGCACATTGCCTTCCAGCCCGGTCACGATGATCCGCCCGGACGGGAGCTGGACGGCTCCGGTCAGGGTCGCACGGGTACGGGTGGTCACCTCCGCCCAGGTCTCACCGCCGTCGGCGGAGCGGAACAGATGGCCCCGGAGCCCCGCCAGCAGCACCTGGTCCTCGCCGAGCGCGAGCCCACCGAACCACGAACCGGCGTAGGGCGAGGACAGTTCGCGCCAATTCGCGCCGCCGTCATCAGAGCGGTACGCGACCCCGGCCTCCCCGGCGATGAACAGGCGTTGCGACGGCGGCCGCGACGAATCGGACGCCGGTTCCGCCACCGGCACCAGCGCGTTCAGGTGGAAATCGTTCGCGCTGATGGTCCTTGCGGTCCAGGTTTCGCCGCCATCCTCGGTGGCGAGGAAGTAGCCGTAGGCTCCGACCGCGAAGCCGGTGCGCGCATCGCGAAACCAGACGTCGAGCAGGGGGAGTTCCTCCTCCGGCGCCTGATGCACCATCGACCAGGTCAAGCCGCCGTCGTCGGTGCGGAGGATCACCGCATCGTGCCCCACGGCCCAGCCGGTGCGCTCGTCGTGCATGTGGACCGCCGTGAGCAGGACGCGGGTGGGCACTTCGGCCTGCGTCCAGCTGGCGCCGTCGTCGGTGGATACCAGCACATGGCCGCGCGCGCCCACCACCACTAGCCGCGAGCCAACCACGGCGCCGTCGAGCAGCAGGGATTCAATCGCGAGCGGTGCCTGTACGGCCGTCTCGGCACCTGCGCTCCCCGGCGCAAGGAGGGCCAGCAGGCCGACGATCGCTAGGTGCGCCGTCGGCCGTCGCGAACGAGCATGGGCCGGGGTGTCCCGGACCGGCGGCGGGGGTCCGATACGCTGCGCCGCGCGCGGGGTCATCACGACGCCGGCGAACGCACCGGGCGCTTCACGAGTCCGGATGGACCGGAACGGGCTCACCCCAGGGTAATAGCCGAGGCGGCCGGTGAATCAGGCGCTCAGCGCCGCGTTTACCGTCGGCCCGCGCGGCGCAACGCCGCGGGCGTGAAGTCGCGGGACGTCAGTCCCGGGTCCCACGTGCACATCGGGAACTCGTTGTCGAGGCCGAAGGCAAGGTAGCGGCCGGCCTGAAGATCGGTGTGCACCTCAAGCGTCGGCCACACCAGCGGTTTCTCGTAGTAGTTGACGACGTGGGCCTCGGACACCCGCCAGAGCTGGTCGCGGTTGTCGTAAATGTCACCGACCAGGATCTGCCACGAATCCTCGTCGACGTACAGGGTGCGCCGCTTGTAAATGTGGGTCGCGCCTTCCTTGAGCGTGGCCTCCACCACCCAGACCCGGTGCAGCTCGTAGCGCAGCAGTTCCGGGTTGACGTGAAGGGGATGGAGGATGTCGGCGAACGCGAGGTCGCCGCTGTGCAGCCGGTACGAGTTGTACGGGACATACAGTTCGCGCTTGCCGACGAGCTCCCAGTCGTAGCGGTCCACGGCCCCGTTGAACATGTCGAGCTGATCCGCAGTTCGGAGGCCGTCAGCCGACGTGCCCGGGTTGTCGTAGGCGATGTTCGGCGCTCGCCGTACTCGGCGCTGGCCGGGGTTGTAGGTCCAGGCGTTCCGCGGCTCACGGAACTGGTTCATGGTCTCGTGCACCAGGACGATATCGCCCGCGAGCCGGGCCGGCGCGAGCGTTTCCTGCTTGAACAGGATCATCGTGTTGCCGAGTTCGTCCAACGTCATGTCCGGGAGCGAGTAGCGCAGCTCGATCTCGAGGCTCTGCTTCACCAGCGTGAAGTCGCCGCTGCGGGTGACTGCGGCCTGGCCGAGGGTGCATGCCACCGATTCGCCCCGGTAGCGCAGCAGGTGGTTCCAGACCACCTCCAGGCCGTTGGCGGGAATTGGGAACGGGATGCCGATCACCGCGTCACCGACGCCGTTGCCATCGTCCACGAGCCTGGCGCCGGCGGCGATTTCGCGGGTGGCGTCGTAGATCCGCTGGGGAACGGAGGCACTTCGCCGGGTCGGATAGACCTGCATGTTGAAACTCGGATACGTCTCCAGCAGGCGCTGGTGTCCGATCGAGAGCCGGTCGCGGTGCTCGTCCAGGTTGCCGGCGTCGATGACGAACAGCGGCTCATCCGCGGCGTACGGATCGCGGTGATGTTCGCCGACGCTGTAGCCGGCGGGCGGCTCCGTGATGCCACCGGTCCACTCCGGGATGGTGCCCGCGGCGTTGCCCGCCCGTTCGCCGCCCAGCGGCGTGAGGTCGGCGCCGAGTCGCGCAATTTCCTCCGCCGGGATCTCGGCGGCGGCGGGGGTGGCGAGGACGCAGCCGAGGACGAGGGCGGCGCCCAGACGAATCGTGGTCGGTCTCGTGTCATTCATGGCGTTCATGGCCTCGGATCCTCAGAACGAGTACTTGACGGAGGCGGAGATGAAATCGCGGTCGAACAGCTCGTTGCCGTCACCCGCGTACCGCGTGAAGCCGACGTCGGCCTGCCAGCGGCTGAGGTAGTCGGCGCGGATCCCGACCGTCAGCGCGGTCCGCCCCTCCACGAAGGGGCCGCTGGGTGCGGGGCTGTTGCCGCTGACATCGTGCAGGAACTGCGCGTAGGGGAAGAGGTTGATGGATCCGATCGCGTTGTTGTAGTCGAGACGCGCCGCGATCCGATAGCCCCACGAGGTGGCGTCCGCGTCGGCTTCATGGGGCGTGTCGTCGGGTCCGTCGGGGGCGGGGCCGGCAGGATGCCGCCCGCCGGGCTCTCCAGGGGGTCGTGCGCCTGTCGGGCATGTCATGCACGTGCATCAGCGCGGCTTCCGCCACGAACACGAGGGCGTCCGCCCCCAGGTGGGCCCGAACACCCGGTGGCAGTGGCCTGGGCCTGGCTCACGTCGCGCTCGGACGTAGCCCTTGGACCCGCGTCGGGTCGGTAATTCGAGATAGCCGGGGAGACGCTCCGGCGGATCCGTGGAAGCCAATCCCAGAGCCGTGATGATCGGCCGAGACCGTCCTCGAGCACCTTCCGCTCGGCCCTTTGCAGCGGCGCGTCGGCACGCAGGGAGTACTCGCCCTGCAGCGCCCAGCCTGAGCGCCCAGCACGGTGTTGAAGCTCACGCCGACGAGCCGGATGTCCTCGGGATACTCGAGGAAGTACTGACCCTCCCTTCCCGTACCGGTCGATCGCCAGGGCAGCGGCAATCCCGCCGACTTGCTCCAACTTGCGCCTCGGAGCTTCGATGTTCCTCTAACGCGTTGATTCCCGTTTGGATGGCGCCGCTTCCTCTGGGCAGCAATCCGCCTGACCGCCTGCTGGACATTCTCTGTGATCTGCGCGGCGAGCCGGGCGATCTCGGCACCGGCGGCCGCGAACGCGGCAGCGACAGTAGTTGCGGTCGTGGAAGTTGACCGCCGATCGCGTCGGCCGCCGAAGAGCCCCCCTGCACGCTCCGGGAGGAGGTCTGCGCGCCGACCGTGGGCAGCCTGCTGTGATAGTTGATGACGTAGAAGCCGAACTCGGTATCGTTCAGTCCTCGGCAAGGTACCGCACCGCCAGTCCCCACTGGCCGGAGTCGTCGGGCACCCGGTCCGGACCGCGCAGTACGCTCGCGAAGTCGTCATCAAATGCCGCCAACGGCGGACAGTTGCGGCGCTGGGAATCGGGTGCCCCGGTCAGGGGTGCGGAACCGTGTAGGCGGCCAGGTCGCATTGATGCCGCCGTCAGCGGGCCGAATCCGCCTCCTTGATCAGAGCTTTGGCCTGTCAGTCGAGCCCCATAGATGTTGGTAACACCGCCTCCCTCGCACCTGGCCCCGCGTAGTCGGTGCTCGAGAAGTAGCTGCCCGACCGGATCGATCCGGGTCTCCTCCCAGTCAAACTGGTAGAAGCCTTCACCGACAGGGTGTCGGTCGGCGCGACCGCCACCGACGCCATCCCAACGGGCAGCAGCGCTTCACGGAGCTCCGAACCCGGCAGCCTGAGCTTGCTCACGTCGAAGGGGTTGACGGCGTTGATGCCGTTCGGGATGAAGGTGCTCTCTCCCCAGTTCAGCACATGCCTCCCCAGCCGAACGTCGATGGGCATGTCGCCGGCGTCGAATGCGGCGGTGACGTACGCATCGAGGATCTCGACATCGCTGCCCACGCGCTCTTTCGCCTCGTCACTCAGCGGGGTGCGCTCGCGATCTCCGTTCTCATTCTCAAAGTCGAGGAAGCCCGTGGCCCGGACGAACGCGCCGAACTCGCCGGTCCGGACGTCAAGATCCGAGGTGAACTTGGAGGCGTTGCTGACGATGCCTCGGTCGTAGTTGAGATTGCCGTCGTTCCCGTTGGTATCGCCGGCAAGGGTGTCATCACGCTCCTCGACGCGATAGGTCAAGCCGTGGGAGATAATGGTATCCAAACTCCCTTGGTACCCGTTCTCACCGAACTCGACCGCCCGGGCCGGAGATACCTGCACGAGCGCAACGAGCACGAAGGGGGCTGCCGCGAGCGCAACCGCGCCGATCGCGTGCCGCGCGCGGTGTCCCAACCCGTGTGTCGCACATCCTGGCTTCGCCAACCACTCCGGAAGGAACCGCGTGGTGGTGTTGGGTTCGTTGGTGTTCCTCATGGACCATCCCCGTCGCAGTTGGTGTTGCAGCGTCGATTTCCGGTCCCTCGTCAAAGAGAAGACCGGGATCCCCCGGTTTGGGAGCTCCGATGCTCTGCCGTTATCCGGCGTACAATTCCGAGCCCTGTGCCCTTCGTGAAACCGACCACCCATTAGCACGCAAATCCGCACCTTGATTGCGCAACGTATGACACGGCCATCATAGCCGAGAGGCGCACAGACATAACCGAGACGTATACAAGTTTCGTGTCCGCACGATGTCTGACAGCGTGAATATTGTGTCCAGCATGCGACGTGCGCCCAAGCGGCACTATAGTCACCGGTCGCAAGGCTCGCCCCGCACCGATGCGCCGGCATCCCGCGACGGACATGATCGTTCCGGGCGCTGTGTCCGGTGCGGACCGTGCCGGTCAGCCCACGGCCGCCCGACCACGCTGCCGCCGATGAGGAAGCGTCTTCCGAATGGGTCAGGTGTCAGAGCGCGTCGACAACCTGATCCGAAGGGGGAAGCGCCTTCAGCGCCATCGGCACCGTTTCGCTCCTTGCGACGGCATCGCGCATGGACGCCTGCACCTTCTGGAACGCACGGACCTCGATTTGACGAATTCTCTCGCGGCTGACACCGAATTCCTCACTCAGCGATTCCAGCGTGCGCACCGGCTCCCTTAGCCGGCGCTCGGTGAAGATCCGGCGCTCGCGGTCATTCAGTTCCGCGAGGGCTCGGC
The DNA here is from genome assembly GCA_965116745.1 of Alphaproteobacteria bacterium. GTDB lineage: Bacteria > Pseudomonadota > Alphaproteobacteria > TMED109 > TMED109 > VXPW01. Next base: position 752,389 of record OZ220701.1, read on the forward strand.
CCAGGAGGGCTCGTCGTTGTGCCAGTTCCTCGGACTCGGCCAATGCCTCTTCGATATCGTCCTCGTCGCTTTCCACCCAGTCCAGCCATTCGGAGCCGTCTTCGGTGTCGCCCACCGGGGCGTTCAGCGACTGGTCCGCACCGGCGAGTCGCCGGTTCATCGACACCACCTCCCGTTCCGGGACGTCCATGCGCCGGGCGATTTCCTGCACCTGCTCGGGGGCGAGGTCCCCGCTGTCGATGAGCTTGAGGTCGTTCTTCATCCGGCGAAGCCCGAAGAACAGCTTCTTCTGGGCGGCCGTGGTGCCGATCTTCACGAGCGACCAGGAGTGCAGCACGTACTCGGTGACGGCCGCCCGAATCCACCACATCGCGTAGGTCGAAAGACGGAACCCCCTTTCCGGATCGAACCTCTTGACCGCTTCCATCAACCCGATATTTGCCTCCTGGATCAGGTCGGTTACGGGCAAGCCGTACCCTCGGAACCGCATCGCGATCTTTGCGGCAAGGCGCAGGTGGCTGGTCACAAGCCGGTGGGCCGCATCGATGTCCTGATGCTGACGCCAGGCCGTGGCGTCCATGTATTCCTCTTCCCGGCTCAGCATGGGAAACCGGTTGATTTCCTTCAGGTAGCGTGCCAGCCCCGTTTGTGTGAGGACCGGCAGAGCGAGGTTGGCCATGCGGGAACTGCCCAGAGACGCAGCAAAGTGTAGGGAGTAAGGGAGGCTTGCCCCTTATAGATGACGCTTCGGAGCCGTTCCATCAAGGGCCGGGGCAGGATTTTTCCGGGCCGCCCGCATCGCTGCCAGCAGGCGTTCGAAGTCGCGCGGGTGGCTGGCTTCGAAGGAAAGCGGCGACCCGGTGGCGGGATGGGTCAGGGCGAGACGGTAGGCATGGAGCGCCTGCCGGGGAAAGGCGGCGACCTCGGCGCTGAGCAAGGGATCGAGCTTCGCCGGAGGGGTACGAGCGCGACCATAGAGCGTGTCGCCCACCAGCGGACAATGTAGCGAGGCCATGTGTACGCGGACCTGATGCGTACGTCCGGTTCCGAGTTGGCACTCGACCAGGCTGATTTCGCCGGCCACGTCGAACAGCGTCCGATATCGTGTATCCGCTGCACGCCCGCCCCGGGCGACCACTGCCATCCGAGTACGATGCCGAGGATGTCGGCCGATGGCGCCGTCGACGCGGCCGGCTCTGGGGATGGGCACTTTCCAGCAGACCGCCTGGTAGGCGCGCTCCACTTCCCGCGCTGAAATGGCGGCCGCCAGCCGAATGTGCGCCTCATCCGTCTTGGCCACGACGAGGAGACCGGACGTGTCCCGGTCCAGCCGGTGCACGATGCCGGGCCGCGCGACGCCGCCGATGCCGGAGAGACTGTCGCCGCAGTGGGCGATCAGGGCGTTCACCAAGGTGTCTTCACGATGGCCGGGAGCCGGATGTACGACGAGGCCAGGCTGCTTGTTGACGACGATCAGGTGTTCGTCCTCGTGGATGATTTCGAGCGGAATGCTCGCAGCCGGCTGCGTTGGGGCGGCCGGGGGAGGAAACCGGACCGTGATCCGGGCACCGGGGTGAACGATGCGTGCGGGGTCGCGGACGACCGCGCCATCCATGACCACCTCGCCTGCTTCAATCAGCGCCTTGGCCCGGGTCCGGCTCAAGTTTTCCAGTCTGGCTGCGATCAGCCGGTCAATCCGCATGGATGAGACGTCCTGCGGTACGATCCAGTCAACGTCGCTCGGAGGGTTGGATGGGTTCACTGTTGCAGAGGCTCCCCAGGGACCGGACCACGCGAATCCTGCTGGCGGTGGTGGTCGTGATGGGCGCGGCCATTCTGGCGGGGACCGCGGTACTGATCGTAGCCCTCATCGACCTTGCCAGTCAGTTGGGGTCAGGTGTGGGTTCCGAGCAAGCGCATGCGGCAGGCCGACATGACTGAATCCCGCCCCGAGGTCGTGGTCGGGTCGTCAGTCTTGCATGCAGTGCGGGATTCCGCGCGTACCGCTGCGCCGCACGAGGCTTGCGGACTGCTGCTGGGCCGCGCCGAGCCGGGTCGGTTCGTACTCACCGCCTGTGTGCCCAGTCAGAACATCGCCTCCGACCCCATTCGGCGGTTCGAAGTGGATCCCGCCGTCCGCCTGCGGGTGCAGCGCGAGGCACGGGGTGGCGGTGAACCCATGATCGGCCTGTACCACTCCCATCCCGCCGGTTCGGCGGCACCATCGGCGGTGGATCGCCGGTGCCTGCACGAGCCCGGGCTGGTTTGGCTGATCACCGGTCCGGACCCGAGTTGGGAGATCCGGGCCTGGCTCGCCCTGACTGACGACTTTCGCGAGCTTCCTCTCGTCGTCGCCGACGCCTGACCCGGCGTCAGGCGTCGGTTCCGCCGACGGTGAGCCCTTCCACCAGCATCGTGGGCTGGCCTACGCCTACCGGGACCAGCTGGCCCTGTTTGCCACAGCTGCCGATGCCGGGATCGAGCATCAAGTCATTGCCGATCAGCGTCGCCTTCTTGAGGACCTCGAAACCCGAACCGATCAGCGTCGCCCCCTTGACGGGGGCGGTGATCTTTCCGTCTTCGATCAGGTAGCTCTCATTCGCCGAAAAGACGAACTTTCCATTGGTGATGTCGACCTGACCGCCACCGAAGCTCTTCGCATAAAGCCCGTTCTTGACTGACCGCACGATCTCATCCGGATCCTGTTGGCCGGCCATCATGATGGTGTTGCGCATCCTCGGCATGGGCTGGTGGGCATAGCTCTGCCGCCGTCCGTTACCCGTGGAGGCGGTTCCCATCAGCCTGGCGTTCTGGCGGTCCTGCATGTAGCCCACCACCCGGCCGTGCTCGATCAGGGTGGTGTTCTGCGTCGGCGTCCCTTCGTCGTCGATCGTGAGCGAGCCCCGCCGCCCATCGAGCGTCCCGTCGTCGACCACCGTGATCGCCTCGTTGGCCACGCGCTCACCCATCAGCGAACTGAACACGCTGGTCTTTTTTCGGTTGAAATCGCCTTCGAGACCGTGACCAATGGCTTCGTGCAACAGGATCCCCGGCCAGCCCGGACCGAGTACCACGTTGGTCTCGCCGGCGGGCGCCGCCCGGGCGTCCAGCAGGACGAGCGCCTGGCGCAGCGCTTCATCGATGTGGTGAGTCCACGTCTCGCGGTCGAGCAGGACCGCGTAGCTGTGCCGGCCCCCCGATCCGTAGCTTCCGGTCTCCATCCGGTCACCGTCGCGCACCACCACGCTGACATTCAGGCGTACCAGCGGCCTGATGTCGGTCGCGGTTGCGCCACCGGCGCGGATGATTCCCACCGACTGGTGCGAGCCGGACAGCGTGGCCGACACTTGCTGGACCCGTGCATCCAACGCGCGCGCGTAGCTGTCGATTTCCGAGAGGAGTTCCACCTTCTGCTCGAACGGCACGGCTCCGATCGGGTCGTCATCCTCGTAGCGGCGCTCGTTGGCAAGCGGCGGTGCCAGTTGGACGGTGCCCGAGGCCCCGCGCGTCACCGAGCGCACCGTGTCCGCTGCCCGTCGGAGCGAATCGGCACCAAGTTCCGACGCATGGGCGTAGCCGGTCCGTTCCCCGACCACCGCGCGAAGACCGAAACCCTTGGAGTGGTGGAAGGCAGCCGAACGGATTTGGCCGTCATCTAGGGTCAGGCTCTCGGACCGCGCGTTTTCGACAAAGAGTTCGCCGTCGTCGGCGCCGGTCAGCGCGCGTTCGACGATCGGCAGGGCCTGCGCGCGGTCGAGACCGCCGAGGTCGGCGAAGACGGTGCCGAGGGGTTCGGAATGGGCCATGGAAATCAGTTCCGTGTCGGACGGGGTTGCTTACACCATATGGGGGTGTCGGCGCGTGTTCTCCAGTGGTTCACGTTCCGACCCGTGACGAGGGGCGAGCGTCGATCCCGGCCCGCCACCGAGCGAGATGCTCAAGCGATTCGTCGGGCTGGGCCTTCACCATCCTGGCGAAGCCGACCGTGATGTACGCGGAGATGTCAGCCATGGAGAAGTTCTCGCCGGCGACGAACGGGCTCTCTTTCAGGCGGGCATCCAGGTCCGCGAACCAGAAGCCGAGGCGCGCGAGACCGCGTTCGGCCAGCGCCGGAATCTGGGCGAAGTTCCTGGGGCCGGCGATCGCGCGATCTGCAAACCGCGGATTGCCGTTTCGAAGCGCCTCACCCACCGCCTGCATGCCCTCGAGTTCCACGCGGCGATGCCAGTTCTCGACCATGGCCTTTTCGAGCGGCGTGGTGCCGAACAGCGCCGGTTCTGGCTTGACGGCTTCGAAATACCTGCAAATGGCGACGCTTTCCGTGATCTTCTGGCCGTCATCGAGCTCAAGCACCGGCACGGTGCGGAGTGGATTGAATTCCGAGTACGGCGGCTGCAGGTTCGCGCCCTCCCGGATCTGCACTTCGATCTCCTCCAGCTCGATGTCTTTCTCGACCAGAAACATGTGGACGCGCCGGGGATTGGGGGCCGGCGCAAAGGTGTAGAGCTTCATGGATGCCTCCGGCGGGCCAGGACCCGTCCCCCGCCCGAACGTTACGACAGGCGGCAATGTAGCAGGCGCGAAACTGCCGTCAGTTCCTATGCGTCCTTGAGGAAGTCGGTCAGGGCGGCAGTCAGGGCGAGATTCTCGTCTTCGAGGCCAACCGTGAAACGCAGGTGATGCGGGAGCCCGTACTCGGCGACGCGCCGACCGAAGATTCCCTGGCCCGCCAAATGGGCGTAGGCGGCCTCAGCCGATCTCCGCCCGCTCCGTTCGAACTCGGCCAGGACGAAATTGGCGACGCCGGGTCGCACGCCGAGACCGAGATCGCGAAGCGCGGCTTCCAGCCAGGGCCGCCAGCGGCGGTTGTGTGCCTGCGCACGGGCCAGGAAGTCGTGGTCCCGAATCGACGCCACGCCCGCCGCCTGGGCGGCGGCGTTGACATTGAAGGGGCCACGGACCCGGTGCAGCACGTCGATGACCGCCGCCGGGCCGTACGCCCACCCGAGGCGCAGACCCGCGAGCCCGAAGATCTTCGAGAATGTCCGTGTCATGACGACGTCGTCGCGTTCATCGACGAGGGTCCGCCCGTCGTCGTACCCGTCCATCTCGACGTATTCGGCGTACGCCGAATCGATGACGAGCAGGCAGCTTTCCGGGAGGCCCTCACGCAACCGCCGGAGCCCGGCGAGGTCCAGGGCGGTGCCGGTCGGGTTGTTGGGATTGGCAACGAAGCAGACCCGCGTACGCGGGGTCGCGGCGGCCAGCATGGCCTCGACATCGACCGTGAGGTCCGCTTCCGGAGCCGTGACGGGAGCGGCGCCGGCGATGCGGGTGGCAATCGGGTACATCAGGAAGCCGTGGCGGCTGTACAGCACTTCATCGCCATTGCCGGCGTACGCGACGGCGAGCAGACTCAGCAGTTCGTCGGAGCCGTTGCCGCAGACGATCCGGCTCGGGTCCATTCCGTGGGCCTCGGCGAGGGCTTCACGAAGGGGGGTGGCGCCCGGTTCGGGATACCGGGATAGGTCGTCGGCTGCTGCCCTGGCGGCGGCAACGGCCCGGGGGCTGGACCCGAGGGGGGTCTCGTTGGAGGAAAGCTTGATGACCCGGCCGGCGTGACCGCCGCCGGAACTTCCCGGCTTGTAGGGCGTGATCCCGAGAACTGACGCGCGCGAAACAGGTTCCATGAATCAGGCCTCTGGTCGCTGCTGGACCAACTGCACTGCCGCCAGGATCGCGAGCTCTACCGTTGCCGGGCCGAAACCGTGGATGACGGCGGTCGCGTCGGTGACCAGCCCGGCCAACGCCTGTTGATCCGATGGGCGCGGGGGCGCGTGAAGGTTGTACGGACAGCAAAGCACAGTGGGCACCGGCGCCGCGTCAAGCAATGGCTTGATGGCCGCCGCGGGTTCGGTCGCGCCGCGCCCGGCGGGGAGCGCCAGGACGATCGCGTCCGCCCGACCCGTGCGCACGGCCTCCAACGTGTCCCGGGCGCCAGCGGACCCGGCCCCGTCGACCGGGAGGTCAGCGGCCGAGATCGCGGGTTCCCCGTCGGTCGGCGGGACGGGTTGCCCTTGCTCCTGGATGAGAAGGACGCGGGTCATGGTGCCGGCAAGAGCCCGTCGGCATCGCCGAGTCGCGGTGCCCGGGAAGGGGGACCGGCGGGCGCGGTCCGGCGGGCGACCCCGTGGGCGAGCGGCACCGGCACGGCCGGGAGTTCCGAACCGTGGCCCACGGCTACCCGGGCCGCGAAAATGCCGCGTTCCGCGAACTGCGGATCCGCCACGGCATCGGCGAGTGACGGCACGAGCGTGCAGCAAAGGTGTTTGGCGTCCTGCAGCCTGGGGCGCCAGTAGTCGGCAGGATGAGCCGCGACGGCGTCGCGAATGCCCTGTCGGGTCGCTTCCGGGTCAAGGGTGTCGTCCCGAAGCGCCTCGGGCAGGTCCACCAGTTCGCAGAAGTTGTCCCAAAACCGGTCTTCCAGGGCACCGAGCGCGAGCATTCGCCCATCGGCGGTGGCGTACAGCCCGTACCGAGGACTGCCCCCCAACAGGGGTAGCTCGCTCGGGTCCGCCATCGTGCCGGTTGCCCAGCCGTAGGTAAGCGCTTGCCAGAGGAAGGGAAACGTCTGCTCGGTCATGGCGACATCGAGGAAGGCACCAGTCCCCGTGGTTTGCGCGCGGTACAGGGCCAGAAGGATATTGATAACGGCGGGGTAGCTGCCGGCGCCGATGTCGGCAAGCTGCGTGTGCGGCATGACCGGATCGCCATGCCGGTCCGACGTGACGGCCAACAGTCCGGCCTCGGCGACGTAGTTCAGGTCGTGCCCGGCCACATCGGCCCGCTTCCCCCGCTGACCGTAGCCGCTGATCGCACAGTAGATGCATTTCGGATTTGCCTGCCGCATGGCTTCGTACCCGACGCCGAGCCGATCCATCACGCCGGGACGGAACTGTTCGATGACGACGTCGGCGCTCTCCGCGAGGGCCAGTATCCGGTTTGCGGCACCCGGCTTCTTGAGGTCAATCTCGATGCTTCGTTTTCCGCGGTTCAACATGGCGAACGGCACGCTCTCCCCGTCAACGAATGGCGGGGAATGACGAGTCGGATCGCCGCCGGGCCGCTCGATCTTGATCACGTCGGCGCCGGCCTCCGCCAGTACCAGTGTTGCCAGGGGCCCCGGCAACAAGGTCGTGAAGTCCAGGACTCTCACACCTTCCAGAAACAACATTCACGTATCCCGTAAGCAAGCCGGAGCGCCGCATGCACGATACATTGCGTCGCTCGATCGGTGGCAGTAATGAAGTGGCGGGCGAGCCGGTTGTAGCTTGGGGGCCGTATGCGCACGCACCGTGTTCTCTTCCTTCATTTCTTGGCGGTGCTGATCGCCGCTCCGGCCACCGCCATGATCGAGCACGGGCCGCTTGCGCGGGAGGCTGCGATCGAAGCCGGATGCGTGGAACCGGATATCCAGCGGCAGGGCAACGAAGGGGCGGCCATCATCTACACCATGTCCTGTGCCGAAGGCTCCACGGTGCCTGATGGGCGCATCCGCTGCGTGCTGGAGACGTGCGAACTCGAGGACCCATCTGGGCCGGCGGGCGAGTCGGAAGCGGACTGATGTCGGACGCCGTCGACGAACGGACGTGAGCTGGCGCTGCATTCCCCGCCTCTCGCCCTCGAACCGCGGGCACGCAGGCTCCCGAAGTTCCGATCGAACCCGGAATCTTCCAATCCGCCCAGGTCCGCGGGTGCCGGGCGGGCGCTGTCGGCGGAGATGCAATGCCTGAGCGCCTGCCCGGCAAGTTGGTCCGGAGTGGACGTCCCTCCCTCCCCAGGCTTTGGCATCCTCTTGTCCGGTACGGCATGGTGGTGAGTGCGGTCGTCCATCATGACCCGCGCTATGTCAGTAGCCCCTTGTGCATCCACGAGGAAGGAACGGCAACGCCATGAACCGTCGCGCCGTGATTCAAGGAATGGCCAGCGTCGCAGCCACGGCGATGCTGACGGCATCTGGACCGGCGGCCGCTGCGGTTTCAGGTTGGCGTCGTGTCCCCAGTACCAACGTTCAGATCCCGGCGGTCGGGATCGGGAGCTGGATCACGTTCAATGTCGGTTCGGATCCGGTGCTGCTGGATCGCTCCACCAGGGTGATTGCAGCGTTCCTGGAAGAGGGGGGCGGGGTGATCGATTCGTCGCCGATGTATGGCTCTTCACAGGCGACCATCGGTCATGCTCTGGCGCAGCTAGGGAATGCCGGCCGGGTGTTTTCGGCGGACAAGATCTGGACGTCGGCGGCTGACGCCCGCGGGCAGCTGGAGCAGACCGGACGGCGCTGGGGCATCGGCCGTTTCGACTTGCTTCAGGTACACAATCTGGTCGATTGGCAGGCAAATCTCGAGATTCTCTTTGCCCTGAAGGAGATGGGGCGACTTGGCCACGTCGGCATTACGACGTCCCACGGGCGCCGCCACGGCGATCTGGAGCGCATCATGGCCACCCAGCCCATCGACTTCGTCCAGCTGACATACAACCTCGCGGATCGGGAAGCAGAAGCCCGCCTGCTGCCGCTGGCGCACGAAAAGGGCATTGCCGTCATTGTCAATCGTCCATTCCGGCGTGGGGCCCTGATCCGGCATCTCTCCGGCAGGCCGCTGCCAGCCACGGCACCCGAGCTGAAGGCCGAAAGCTGGGCGCAGATCTCGCTCAAGTTCATCCTGGGACATCCGGCGGTGACCTGCGTCATTCCCGCGACCACGCGGGTCGACCATGTGCGCGAGAACAAGCGCGTCGTACTGGGGCCCATGCCAGATGCCGCAATGCGGCAGGGACTGGCGGCGCATTTCGCAGAGCTCTAGGCATGAGCTGGCTGGATTACCGGCTGCACGATTTTCTGCTGTTCGCCCCGGATACCTACTGGCGCCTGTTCGAACAGGCCAATCAGGCGGTCTGGCCACTGCCGCTCGCGTTCCCATTGCTGTTCGCGGTCTGTCTCGTTGCGTACTGGCGCTTCAGACGGACGGTTCCGTACCTGGCTGTCGGCGCCCTGGGGATGGCCTGGGCATGGTGCGGCGGATTCTTCGTGGACCGATGGTATGTCCAGATCAACTGGCTGGCATCGTATGCGGTGCCCGCTTTCTACCTGCAGGCGCTGCTGATCGCAGGATTCGGGATCACCTGGTGCCGGCGTCAGGAACTTACGTTTTCGACCTGGCGCCGGGTGGCGGGCCTGATCTTGGTCTTGGGCGCGTCACTTCTGTATCCGTTGGCAGCGTTCACCCGGGGTCAGGGCATGATGGGAGGGGAGTTTGTCGGGACCGCAACCGACCCGACGGCAGTGGCGACCTTGGGATTTGGTCTGATGGCACGAGGCCCGCTGACGGTCATCTGCCTTCCGATACCGCTCGCGGTGTGTCTGACCAGCTTTCTCACTTTGTGGGCGATGGGGAGTTGGCAGGTCGCCATTCCCCTGGCGGTCATCGCCACAATCGTGATCTCGCTCTGGCCACGCTCCGAACCTTCAACTGGCGCATGGGCGGCTGATCGCTAGCGGTTACGTGAACCTGTTGGTGGTGCCCGGGCAGGTGGCGGTGGATTTCAGCCAATGCCCGAAAGATGCTGCCGGGTTTGCACAAGGGGATCGAACCGCCGCCGCAACGCTGATCGGATCCCGCGTCAGTCGGTAAGGATCACTTCGAAACCTTCGAATTGCGGGTGCCCGAGATAGAGCTTTTGCCGCGACCCGGCCCCTGCATGGGCGTTGCGAAAGGCCTCCGACTTGGTCCAAGCTACAAATGCGTCCCTGTCGCGCCAGACAGTGTGCGATGAATACAGGGTGTGGTCCTCGGCTTCCGACCCCCTGAGGAGGTGAAATTTCTGAAACCCTGGTACTGCTTCGAGATGGGTATCACGTTCGGCCCACAGTCTCTCAAATTCGGCTTCATGTCCTCTCACAACCTTGAAACGGTTCATGGCGATGAACATCGCGCGACACTCCGCTTGACCACGGGGAGACGCTAACGGGAACGCGACGTCATGGGAAGCTGGAAGCGGGGGGCGCCGTGAACGGAATCCGCCAGGTGCGCTGGCGGCCATGATCGTGCCGCTGCAACGCGGCCCTGGTCCGGCTGTTCTCCATCCCGGCGGGCGGAAGCGCGGCTGCCGTACGCCGCTGTCCTGCGCCGGCCACGGCCTGCAGTGCGTCTCCGCGGCTGTCCGTGGTGACGGAGCCTGCCACCGAACGGACGAAAGGCCCTTCCAGCCCATTCAAACGCGGGGGTAGCTGCCCAACGAAGCGGCGAGGGCCCGCCACTCGCTGGTCTCCTCTTCACCGGGGTTCCGCAGGCCCTGGAGGTTGGCGATTCGTCGGCCGGCAGCGGTAAAAATCTCGACGGAGGTGACGATGCCGTCGCACGTCCGCTCCTGGAGGGCCCACGCGGAGGCAATGCCATCGCTCCGCAAGTGGAGGCTGAAGTCGGGATCGAGGACGTTGAACCAGGGACCCACTTGCTTCAGGCGACGCACGGGGCCCGTGTGGGATTGAAGCGCACCACCATTGCCGACGAGCAACGTCACGGGAATCCCGGCCTCGGCAGCGTGCGCCAGCGCGCTCTGAAAACCATCGTCCCGAATACGTCGGGCGCTGTGCTTCGGCGATGCGAGGAGCTGCTGGATGCGCCCGATTGTCCATCCTTGCGGCGTGTCGGCGAGATGGCGCGTGCCGTCCCGGGGAAGCCTCCGATCGCACGGGTTCGATTGTTCGGTGTCGTCGTGCGGTCGTTCGTGCTGGATTGCCGCGTCGTCGGTCACCGCGAGACCCTGCCACCGGCCGGTGTGCCGGCATTCGCTGACCAGCTCCCGGAAGGCGTGCTCATCGCTTCGTCTGCGCAGGTACACCTTGTGCACGGCAGTGCCAGCAGAATCGAAGAATTGCAGACTGCGCCGGGTCCGATTCTGGAACTCTTCGGTGATCGCGAACCCGTAGTGCCAGTGGGAAAAGAAGAGCCGAAGCTGCATTCCGTCACCCTGGACCTGACCGGTGGAGGAAAGTACCTGGACCGGTTCGAATTGTCCGACCTTCTCGTGGACAGCATGATCATTCCGCGTCAGCGCCATCACCGGTCCGAGACCGAAAATGCCCGCGACCACACGGTCCCAGGGCCCATCGAGGCGGTGGACTTCCACATCAGTCCGTGCGTGGACGAGTTCAGCTTCCGACACGCCGAGCCGGGTTGCCGCGTCGCGCGCCCGCAAGCGTGGTTCGTCAGACTTGAGGGCCTGCCAGCGGGCCATCAACTGGTGCCGCGTGTCCCGGCGATCCGGTCGGTCGGGACCGGTATCGCGCGCGGGGGCGCCCGGAGGCGAAACGCTCCCAGGCTGCAGACCGGTTCTCCCTACCATGCCAAGGAGTAGCCGGCCGAGATCCTGAAGTTGCGGCCGGGTTCGACCGCGGCCGTGTCAACCCGCGTGTACGATTTGTCGAACGCGTTGTCGATTCCCAGATCGACGCCAAATCCTGCCAGGAATTGCACCGGCCGCCAGGAGAAATAGAAGTCGTGCACCGCGTATCCGGCACGGGCGTCGGCCGGATCGTTCACCTTGTCAAAGCGATCGGCCAGCTGCAGGCGCCAGCCGACAACGGAGTCGAGTCGCGGGAGCCTGAGGGCGGCATCGACAGTGAACTGATCCGGCGCCAGACGACCGAGCTTCCCGCCCGTTTCTTCGTTTTCTCCGTCGATGGTGGAAAAACCGATCGCGACCCGTAGATCGTCGCCGTCGTAGGTGGCGTCAACCTCCGTGCCCCGGAGCCGCGCGTTCGGGACATTGGCCGAAAATGCGGCCCCCTCGCAGCCGGCGCGGAACACGTTTGGAGGGCCCGCGGGCACACTCACCTGGTCCGATACGAACGGAACGCAGTCCCTTGGCACGGGAAACACCTGGCGGATCGCCCGATCGATGAAGTCGTTTCCTCGAACGCGGAAATGAGTCGCCTTGAACTGGAACTGGTCCTGCTTTGCAAAGACGTCGTTGAAGGTGGCCCCAACCCCCACCTCGACGGTCCGGGTCGTTTGCGGCTTCAGCTGGGGGTTGGGCTCGAAGCGGTTGAAACCGACCAGTTCGCCAGGCCCCCGAAACAAGGGGAAATGCGAACCCGTCAGGTAGATCTCGTCGGCAGTCGGCGCCCGGAACGCGTGGGCGTAGTTGGCGAATGCCATCAACCGTTCCGTCGGCAGCCAGGTCACGCCGATCTTGGGCGAGAGCTCGTTTCGGTTGTTGTCCGCTCCAAGCCGGTTCGAACTGGAAATTCCGTACGAGTCGTAGCGCGCGCCGGGGATGACCAGAAGACTGCCCGATTCGTCGCCGAACGGATCGGGGAGCATGATCTCGGCCTGTGCGAAGATTCCGGTGAAGCGGGCGTCCGCGTCCGGCACGCCATGGCGCTCGGTGGCATTGGTGTCCGGTTGCCCCATGCGTGTGCCGCCATCGCCGCCGTCCTGCGAGTCGCGCCAGTACTCGGCGCCGTAGGTCAGCGTGACCTGCGTGCCTTCGGAGACAGCTAGGCGCGAGCGGTTGTCCATGCGCATGCCGAGCGTGCCGACATCCCGGCGCAGCAGCTCGCCGGCGGGGCCGCCGCTGACGTCCTCAAGTCTGAGTTCGTCCACCCGGAACAGTGTTCGATAGACGACGGCGTCGAATTCGACGTAGCGATTCGCGGGATCGTCGTAATGGTAGGCCGCACTGAACGATGCCGAGCGTACGTCCTTTTGCACTAGGCCGTTCGCGGCCACCTCCTGACCGAACCTTTGCTGGCCGTCGTTGGGTTCCCGCGCATCGTTTCGGAAGGCCGTGGCCGACGCTTCGAAACGGTGGTGGCCCGCAATTTCCAAACTGGCCTTCGCCAGGCCGGCCAGGATGTCGTCATCGGTGTCGTGCAGGCGGTTACCGTCACCGAGCCGGATCGTTCCGGATCCGCGTGCCGTGATGCTGGCGACGGCATCCACCCCCTCTTGCGGCATGCCATACGCGGTGAAATTGCTGAAGCGCTCGGAATTGACGGACCGGTAGCCGCCTGTGACCTTCGTGCCCGCATGCTCGTCGGCAAGGAGCAGGTCCGCTGCGTCGAGGGTCTGAAAGGCGATCAGGCCCCCGGTGCCCCCGCTCCCGTACAGCGACGAGGCAGGTCCGCGCAGGACTTCGACCCGCTTGAGCAGGCTTGGGTCGAGAAAGAAGCGGCCGTCATGGACGGAGTCGAAGTTCTGTCGTGCTCCGTCAATGGTCACGATGACGTCGGCACCTTCGAACCCGCGGATCCTTGGCACTTCGCCCGTGCGCCGGGGACCGCCCGTGAACTCGACACCGGGAATCATCTTCAGGACGTCATCAGGCGAGGACGGCTGACGGGTTTCGATTTCCGCGCGGCCCAGCGTGGTGACCATGCCGGGAAAGCTGAACGCGTCAATCGGGTTTCTGGTCGCGGTCACGGTGATGGGCTGCAGCCGCTGGGCGTCGTCAGGCCCCGTCTCCGCCTCAGCCGGGATAGGCGTGACCGCCAATGCTGCGAGAACGCACCACACGCCGGTGACGGCACTGCCGACGGCGCGGATGGCGACTACTGAGGCTTTCCGGCGAACGAGCATGGACGACTTCCTTCGGCAGATCATTCGACGCGCGTGGAACCACTCCGTGACAACCCCCGGGGGCCAAGCTCCGGACGTCGGCGAAATGGCGGATCGTCCATCGAGCCATGCCTCACCCCACCATATGGAGCGCGTTGCCACAGTGGCAATGGTGGAGAATCAGGTGGCGGGAACTCGAAGAAACTTCTGCAGCATCCAATCCGCCGGCAGCCGCCATCGCCGTCAGGGAGGGAACGCAGGGGCCAGATGCAGGGCCCATGCGGGTTCGCGGGCGAGGTACCGGCGCCAAGGGGATTCTGTCCCGGCCGATCCCTCGGCCCGAAACTTACCCGCTAGCCCAGCATGTCTTGCCAGATCGCGCGGGCCCAGTCCCACGCCTGCAGCGCTACGGTCGCGGAACGCTGGCTGGAGACACCGCTGGAGCCGGGTCGGACCTGGAGTAACCCGGTCTCGGGGTCGTAGCCGTACACTGCTCCGACCGACGCCCCTTCCTCCGGAGAAACGAGGCTGTAGCAGGTGTTGATGAGGGACGGGGGCGAGGCCTCGCTCCCGGTCAGCGCGGCCACGGCGGCCCGAGCGGCCACCTTCCCCATGGAGTTCGCGATGAAGCCGGACTTTGGCACCTTGCCCACGGTCGTCTGGTCCGTGGCGTCGCCCACGATATGGATGTCGGAGGCCAGGGTGGACGTGAAGCCGTAGGGGGCGACGGGCGCCCACGTTGCTCCGTCCGGCACCAGACCGGCGTCGTGGAGCAGGCGTGAAGCTCGCTGCGCCGGAATGACGTTGGCGACATCGGCAGCCACATCGTCGAAATCGCTGGACACCGTTCCCGTGGCGGCGTCGACCTGGACGAGCGGACTGTCAGGGCGGTAGTCAACGATGCCCGGATACAGTTCGTCCCAGGCCGCCTGGAAGATCTTGCCCTTGGACACGATCTTCTGGTTGGCGTCGAGCACCGTGATGGTGGCCCCGGGCTTGTGCTGCTTGAGGTATGCGGCCATCAGGCTGATGCGCTCGTACGGTCCTGGCGGGCACCGGTAAGGGCTTGGCGGGATGGTCAGTGCGACGCGCCCTCCGGACGGCAACTCGGCAAGTCGGGCACGAAGCTGCGCCGTGTCCGGCCCTGGGCTCCAGGCGGCAGGGAAGCGCTTGGCGGCCGCTTCGCTCCAGCCGTCGATTCCCGTGTAGTCGAACGCCACGCCCGGACTCAGGATCAGGCGGTCCCCCGCCACCACGCCGTCTGAGGTGACGATGGCCTTCGCGTCGACATCGATCGCCTCCACTTCGGTGTGAAGGATCCGGATGCCGTGCCGCTCCGAGAGCGCCGCGTAGGAATGGGTGATCTCGTCGACCGTCCGAAGGTGGCCGATCACCCAATTGCTGATAGGGCAAGAGTGGAACGCAGTCCTTCGTTCAATCAGGACCACCTCGATTCCGGGATCCAGCAGCCGAATGTACTTGGCGGCCGTGAGACCGCCCCAGCCGCCGCCGAGCACCACAACGCGGGGGCCGGTCGCCGGCAGGATGCGTTCGGCGCGAACGGGCAGGGCCGAAACCAGTGCAGCGGCGCCGCCCGCCAGAATGCTTCGGCGGGTGAAACTCATGGCCCGTTTCCTGGCGGCTGAGCCGCGAACCATTCGGCGAGTGCGGCAATCTCGGAATCATCGTAGCCGCGCGCGATCCGGCCCATTTCCTCACTCGGGCGTTCGCCCGACCGGTAGGCCGCGAGGAGGCTGGACAGTTCGGCCGCGTCCCGCCCCGCCAGACCCGGAATGACGCTGCCCTCCGGTACTCGCCCCGCCGTGCCATGGCATCCCGCACACGGCGCCGCCAGACGGGCACCGTCACCGGACATGTCGGCAACGGCCGGTCCCGGCGCCGCGATCGCAAGCGCGAACGCGGCAGGCACGAGCCCGCCCGCGCGAGTTGGTGCAGGATCACGCGATAGATAGGGTGCCAGGATGCGCATGGTTCTCGCAGTCTTAGTGTTGAGCGCGGCCCCGCTGTCCGCAACCCGGTCGGATACGGCCGATTCCGAACCGGTGGCAATCTACCAGATCGTGAATGACTCGATCCCGAAGCCGCTCGACGGCCTGGCCGGCGATCCGGTGCGCGGGCGGGCCATCGTCGCCGGACGCGCCGGGAACTGTCTCGCCTGTCACCACGCGCCGATTCCGGAAGAACCGTTTCACGGCGATCTCGGTCCCCCGCTCGAGGGGATCGGGGACCGCGCGACCGCCGGTGCGCTGCGGTTGCGGTTGGTGGCGCCCCGAACACTCAATCCGGATACGGTGATGCCGGCGTTCCACCAGGTCGACGGCTTGCAGCGCGTGGCGCCGCAGCACCGTGGCCGCCCGATTCTCACGGCGCAGCAGGTCGAAGACGTGATCGCCTACCTGCTCACACTTCGTGCCGACGGGCGCTAGCGCAAATCTGCGTTGCGAACTATATCGGTAGCATGACTGCCGGGAACTCATCGTCAGCAACGGCCTCGCGCACGCCGGTTCGAGGCTTGCCGCAGGCCCCCCGGCCCTCTCGTCGGGCTCTGCTGCAGGCTGGCGGCTCCCTGGCGGTAACGGGGCTCGCGGGGTCCCGGGCCCTTGCCCAGGATTCGGCCGGCAACCCGTTTCGAGACCGGTTTCAGAGCTTCCGCCAGACGTTTCGGGTAGAGCCGGACCTGGAAGAGGCGAAGCGCATTCTCCGGAACCTCGTCCGGGGGCGGGACCCCGTCCCGGGATTGGTGGATTTCACGGCCCCGGATATTGCCGAAAACGGTAACGTTGTCCCGATCACGTTCCGCGTCAACTGCTCCATGACCGGGGATGACCGACCCGAGGTGGTGCACGTCTTGGCGATGGGCAATCCCTTTCCTGAGGTCGCCACCTACCACTTCACGGAGCAGTCGGGTCGTGCCGAGATCGCCATGCGATGCCGCATGCGGCAGACCGCGGATCTGGTGATTGTCGCGGAGATGGTGGATGGAAGCCTCGGTCTCGCTCGTTCGCATGTGAACGTGACTCTCGGAGCCTGCAGCTAGGCGATGGCTTCGCGAGCCGACGAGCGACGGTTGAAAGTGCCCGAGCAGGCCAAGCAGGGCGAAGTGATCGTCGTGAAAACGCTGGCGCGCCACCCGATGGAACCGGGCGTCCGGCGCGACCCGGATTCCGGAGTCATCTATCCGCGCTTCATCATCCAGTCGGTCGTCTGCCGCTTCAACGGGGTGGAGGTCTTTCAGGCGCGTTGGTACTCGGGCGTGTCCGAGAACCCCTTCCTCTCGTTTCCTCTGCGCGTCGATGAGTCGGGCGTGATCGAGGTGGAGTGGATCGACGATTATCTCAAGTCGACGACTCGTACCGCGTTCATCCAGGTGTTCGATGCGGAGGGTCGAGAGGTGTGGCCGGTCACGGCCGAGGCCCCGTCCGCCGTCGCTTGAGACGCCTCCCCTGGCTGTGGCCGGCGGTGGCTGGAATGGCCGTGGCATGGCCGGCCTGGGTCAGCTCTGAACCTCCCGCGCCCGTTCCGCCCCGCTCCGGCTACGAGTTCGCCCGACCGGAGACCCGGGCCATTCAGGACGACGAATTTGCCAATCCCGGGCTGTTCTGGGTGGAGCGCGGCGCCGAACTCTGGGGTAGCCAGGAGGGAGTTGGCGGACGGTCCTGCTCTTCCTGCCATGGGGCTGCCGATGCACTGACGGGCGTGGCTCCGACCTATCCGAAGATCGATCCCGCCAGTGGCCGGCTGATCAATCTCGAGCAGCGCATCAACGCATGCCGGACGCGCCACATGGGAATCGAGCCCTACCCGCTGGAGAGCGATCCGCTGCTGTCGCTGAGTGTCTATGTGACGCGGCAGTCAGCCGGACAACCGCTTCAGGTACGGACCGACGGCCCGGCGCATCCATGGTTCGAGCGCGGCCGCAGGCTCTACACGGAGCGGGTGGGGCAGATGAACGTCGCCTGTACCCAGTGCCACGACCAGCGCGTCGGGCATCTGCTTCGGGCCGAACGGATCAGTCAGGGACAGATCAACGGGTTCCCGGCGTATCTGCTTCGTTGGGGCACGGTGAGTTCCGTGCATCGCCGGTTCCAGTTCTGCAACGAGCAGGCACGCGCCGAGCCGCTCCCCATCGGCAGCGACGACTACAACGCGCTCCAGCTCTACGTCGCCTGGCGAGGTACCGGTTTGGCGGTCGAGGCGCCCGGGGTCCGTCGCTAGCGGATCAGCGCTCCAGGACGCCCGGCCAGTTCCGGTCGGCCCGCTGCACGTTGCCGGGGATGTCCTCTTCCCATTGTGCCTGCACCGACAGGCTGTAGTTCAGGTAGAGCTTGCCCTCGTGGATTGTCCATGCTTCGGGGTCCGTCGACGCGGTGTAGCCGTTGGCCACCGCCCACGCGCAATAGCCGCCGTATTGCGGCGCGTAGCGCTCCGGATCGGCCTGGAATGTTTCAAGGTTTGCCTGGCTGCTGAATTGCCACGTTGCACCGCGCCAATCGAAAGCGAAGTCCCGGTTACCCTCGACCGGGCGCTCCTCCGAAAAGTATGCGACCGGGTCGATTCCGCGAATCGCGACGGACGAGAACGGTCCGGTGAAGATCGGGTCCTCGGCGGCCTGTGCCGGAGCTGCCGTAGTGCCGACGGCCAGGACAAGGCCGCAGGCCAGCAGCGCGCGACGACTATTCATTTGCCTTGGCGACAAGCTCCTCGAGGTAAATCACGTAATCGTCCTCGGCGAAGGGCAGGTGGCATTCCATGCAGGGCCGCGTGTCGACGTCCGCCTTGAGCGTGCCGTCACCGCTGAAGAACCCGAACTCCCAGTCGCCGTTCCGGATGTCCTCCGGGTAGCTCTCACCCCAGCCCGGCTGCTTCTCCATGATGGCGACGGCCTTGAGGTTTGCTTTCTGCATGCGGTCGTTGGCGTCGTATACGGGTTCTCCGGCCTCGTCCACCACGGCGGCGTACACCTCCATCGCGAACTGCGAACCGTGGTCGAGCGGGGCGCCGTCCTTGGCACTTTCAAGCGCAGTGAGGTTGGCGTAGAGATCGCGGACCGTGTTGTTGTCGGGACGGTCCGACGTCATGAAGTAGACGAAGTCGGACTTGTAGTTGTCCGGATACGTGATGCGTTCGGCGCCAGCCAAGACCTGGCCGGCCATGCCGAAGGCGGCCACGAGCGCAACTGCGATACCGATCATGCGCATGGTTCTGGTTCCTCCACCCAGCAGTCTGCCCGCGGCAGATGGGCAAAAACTATACATCATCACCTACGCCACGCTCGAAAGGCGCGCCGAGCACGATGTCTGCATCCGGCTGAAAAGCATGGAACACGAATGCGAACGTGACGTGGTGCGGCACATCCTTCGGGGGGCTCTCCTTGGTTTGCACCAGGATGTTGCCGACGTCCCGGCCCAACGCGACCATGTTTGCATCGAGCGCAGATGCCTGGCCCGGTTCCCAGGTAATGACGAAGTCGCCGGCATCGACGGTGCGCACCGACTGGAGATACTCGAAGCTCCAGGCCCGGTTTCCGACCGCCACCACGCGCTCGAGCGGGGCGATCCCCTCCGGGAGCTCCCCGCCATAGAGAAACGGGGCAGGGCGGGTGTCGTAACCGACGTACGGGTTCACGCCGTAGTGGCGGGACCGTGGATCGTTCGGTACGAGCACCCGACCTTCAGGGTGCGCCTCCTGGAAACGCTCCCAAGACGTGAGCCGCGACGCGCGCAGGGTGAGCGTTTGGCCGGTAAGTTCTCCGACGATGGCGTCCCCTGTGTACTGCTGCCACCAACTCTCCGTTTGCCGGTCGTACATGACGAGGTCGGACTTGCGGAGATTGCCGGTGGTCCCGAAATCGAGAACTTGATCGCCGAGCTGGCGGTCAAAGACGATCGCAGCATTGCATAGCGGACAGTACGTAACCGCGACCGGGACTCCGCCCACCGTGTCGTTGACGATTTCATGCCACATCAGGACGCGTAACGGGTAGGCACGGGCGTCGCCGGCAACGTCGAGACTGATCACCGGCTCCTTGGCCGTCAGGTCCGAAGCCTCCGACACGGGCACGAACGTCGGATTGTCGATCGAGGGGATTCCGTCCTTTGGCGGCCCGCCTGACCGGATCGATCGAAGGTCCACCGAGTGTTTGGCGAAGTCGGTGTCCGGCCACGCAAGCTGCCACCGTTCCGGATCCGCGGCGGCTGAGTTGGCGGCCAGCAGCGCGAGCGCAACGGCAACGAGGCGCCAGCCGTAAACAAGAAATGGGCGATTCATGATCGGAAACGACATGACGGACTCGCTCCAAAGGACGGGCAATGCCGACCTGCCCGGGGACGATACCGAACTAGGGCAGTTGGCAATGGACAAAAATCTGTCGCAAGATGCGCGGCCTGCATCCGCTGCCAGGAAAGTGCCGACGATGCCTGTGCTCCGCTTCGACCTGAACCGCCGCCGTCTGCTGCTTCGAGGGGGGGCCGGTGTGCTCGGTGTCTCGGCGCTCCCGCTGGCGCCGTGGGTGGCCGCTGCGCAGCAGGAAGAACTCTGCGCGGACGGCACCGCGGCGGAAACCGCCCGGCAGACGGCGGGGCCGTTTCATGTGGCGGGCGCTCCGTTCCGTGACGACTTCCGCGTGGAGGGCATGGATGGAAAGGACCTCACGGTGCGAGGCCAGGTTGTCGACGTCGCGTGCCGGCCGGTGGCGGCCGCGGTACTTGACGTCTGGCAGGCCGACCCGACCGGGGTCTACGACACGAAGAGTTTCCAGCTCCGCGGCAGGGTGCAGACGGACGCTGACGGCCGGTACCAGTTCCTGACGCTGAAGCCCGGCCCGTATGGTTCGGGTTTCGTCCGCACCCCGCATATCCATGTCCGGATTCAGGCGGAGGGCCTGCGGGACCTCACGACCCAGCTGTACTTCCCGGACGAGGAACTGAATGCGCAGGACGCGCTGTACCGTCCGGACCTCCTGATGAGCGTGTCCAAGGGGTACGCGGGCCTGTCTGGTACCTTCAATTTCGTGATGGAGCCTGCCTGAGCCAGACCCTCACGGAACGGCATGGGACCGAGACGCCGGCCGTCCGAGACCCGCTCGGGTGCTCAGCGAAGCACTCGCAACCGGAGACGGAGTTTTCGACCCATCCACAGGGCCCGTTCGTCATGATCTCCGACCGCCTCCCCGGTTTCGGGGTGGACCAGGACGGTGAGACCGCGGCGGTGAACCATTAGCCAAGGGATGATCTCGGCGAATTCCTCGGGTGCAAACGCAACTTGGTACATCGCCTGGGGATGCGGGCCGACCGGCTGATCCCTCCACCGGCCGAGCCGTACGGAAAAATTGGCCGCTAGTTCTTCGCGTACCACCGCCGCGTCGGCACGGCTCGTCTCGTCATAGTAGATGTGGGCGTGGTAGCCCGTGACCGGCGGCAGGCGCCGAATGTGCCATCGACCGCCGGCGCGGGGCGGGACCTGTTCCTGGCCGAAGATGCGGTTGGCCCGAAGCAGCCTGCGGAGCGGCAGACCGGGCCGACGGCTCGAATCGGAAAGCAAGCCTGCTTCGGCCAGCCATTGAGCGGCCTCCACGGCGGGGACGGAAGCGCGGTTGTCTTGCCTGAGACGGGATTGCAGGTGCTCATTGATGGCACGGAGGTTGCCGGGCACGCTTCTTCCTCCGGGATTCGCTTGGCAGTCAACGACGTGCTGCGGGGAGCAGCATAGCCCGGCTTCGGCGCGCGCCGCTGATCATCAGGCACGGCGGTCATGCCGCACATCGATGGCTACGAACGGGCGCGGGGGCCATGGTCCTGCCCGGGACCCTTGCGTTGGACAGCCGGCAGTTCGAGGCGGGCCCGGTGCAACCCGCCCCCAACGGTGGTGCGGCCGCGCGGCCGCGGCCGGGGTGGCCCCCGCGACCGCTACCGGCAGGGCGCCATGCCGGCCTAGTCCGAATCCTGCGGCCAGGCGTTGGGCGTATGGCCGCCGGCCAGCGCAAAGAACACGTCCCGGTCACGCCAGAAGGTGATGCCAACGTTGCCGTACGTGGTTGCCGTATCCACGACTGTTTCGAGATCGGCTGTCAGTCGGGTGGCGTACAGGGTGTGGAGGTCGCCTGTTTCCTGGTCGCGCAGCTTGAGTTGTGCGGCAAGCCCACCCTGAATCGAGCAGTAGCGCCCGCCGAGAAGGGCGTAGCGGGCGGGCCATTGGCCCGGCGGACGAAGGGGGATGTCGAGGCGGTCGAGTGCAGCGGCAACGACCGCTACGTCTCCTGAAGCGATTTCGACGTCCAGTTGCTTGCCGTGGTTCATCGCGACTTCCGCGAGCACCCGTGCCGCGATGTCACGCTCGATCAGATGGAAGTGCAACATCCCAAGGCCCACAACCAGCGCGGCGGCAACCGAGCCCAGGCGGGCGTACCAGACTCGGGGGTGGGTCGCCCGAGCCGGCACGGCAGCCAGAATCTGCTCGATGCGGGCGTCGGACAGGCGCGCCCGCGCGTAGTGCTCCCGCAGGTGAGATTCGAGGTCGGTCATGCCGCGGACCCTTTCCCCTTCCTTGCTTCCGTGCTCGGCTCGGCGGGATCCGCCACGAGACCCTGCCGCAGTTTCCGTTTGGCGCGGTGAATGAGACTCAGGACGGTGCCGCGCGGCCGGCCGGTGAAATCACTGATTTCCTGCGCGGTATAACCTTCGACGACGTTCAGGAACAGCGCTTCGCGCTCGGCGGCGCGGAGCGAATCGAGAAGCCGAGCCAGTCTCAGCGCATCGTACTGCCCGTCGTCGATGGCGGTCCGGCTGTCGGCCACCTCGTCCAGCGGCTCGAACGCGATCAGCTGGTCGCGCCGCCACCGGTCCACGTAGATGTTTCGGATAACCGTGAACAAGTGCGCCTTGCTGCCGGCGCGGCCACCGTGCCGATGCAGCCGGTACCAGGCTTCCTGGACCAGGTCATCGGCGTCGTCGGCCCCGGTCCGCAACGACAGGGCGTATCGGTAGCCGGCCTGCAGCAAGTCCTTATCGTTCATGGCGGTGGCAGGACCGCCACGCGGTTGGTCAGTCGTGGAAGCGATGCAGTCGCGATTGCTCGCCCTTCCTGTGCACGGTGTCAGCGGATCAGACGAGCCGGTCAGCTTTCCTCAAGGCTGCTGCCGACCAGTTTCTCGCAGAGGCCCGCCGGCACATAAATCCAGGCGTCCTTCTGGCCGTCGACGGTCGAGGTGCCCTGGCACGTGGTGCCCTCGCCGGCCGCGCAGTCATTCTGGCCCGCCTTGGCGACGCCGTAGCATTTCTCCATGTCGCCATCTGCGGCCAGCGTCGTCGAGGCTGGAGCGGCGACCAGCAGGGCGGTCAGTGCACCTGCTACGACCTTGGCAGCGGAAGCCCGTTTGTTGGGAAGTCTCGGCACGGCTGTCTCCTTCGGGAACTGATTTGCACCGCGGGCGCTTGGTGGCCCGTCATGGATGTAGACGAGCGTCACACCGATTTGATTGCGTCCGTGCCCGATCGGCGCGTTCCCGGCGGCCGTCGCGGCGTTCAGCCGGGCGGCGGGGATGGGGATGCTTCGCCCGCCGCCATCGATGCAGCAAGCACTTCGGCGGCGTGACGGGGGCGCCGACCCGTGCCGGCCACGATCTGCTGGCGACAGCTCGTGCCGTCGGCGATGACCAGGGCGTCGTCTGGAGCTCCATCCAATGCCGGGAACAGGTCCAGCCCGCCGATCTTCATTGACACGTCGTACGTCTCTGCTTGATAGCCGAACGCACCGGCCATTCCGCAACAGGTCGACTCGATTTCCTTCGCGTTCAGCTCCGGTACCCAGGACAGCACTTCACGGAGCTCGCTTAGTGCATCAAACGCTTTCTGATGGCAATGACCGTGGATGAGGCCGGCCGGTACGGCCAGCGGGCCGAACCGGGGGCGTCGTCGTGCCGGCTGACTCACCAGAAAGCCTTCCAGCGTCATGGCATGGTCGGCGACCGTCGCGGTACCGGTGCCGGGGAGGAGCACGGTCCACTCATCGCGCAACGTGAACAGGCAGGACGGCTCCAGACCGATGACCGGGATGCCCCGCTCGCAGTATGGCTGCAGCACCCGCAATGTCCGCTCGGCCTCTGCGCGCGCCTCATCGACCGCCCCGATGGCCAGGAACGTGCGGCCGCAGCAAAGCGGGCGCGTTCCCGACGGATCTTCCGGCGGCGGCCGCGCCACGTCCACGCGGTAGCCCGCCATCGTCAGGACGTCGAGCGCGGCACGCGGGATCTCCGGCTCGAACCAGGTCGTGAACGTGTCGGGCAGGAGGACCGCATCGGGACTCTCGCCCGCCGGCAAGGGGCTTTCCAGGAAGGGTTTCCGATGCCATTCCGGCAGCGCCCTGCGGGCACTGAAGCCGAACAGCGCTTCCCCGGCCCGGCGCAGAATGGCGGACCGGTTGCGGGTGTTCGCCAGGTGCCGCAGGCGCCAGGCCGCCGGCGCGTACCGCGGCAGCCAGCCGATCAGGCGTTCCCGCCCGCCCACGCCGTGGGTCCGGACGCGCAGCCGCTCCACCTCGATCTTCATGCGGGCCATGTCAACGCCGGTCGGGCACTCGCGCTTGCAACCCTTGCAGCCGATGCACAGGGCCATCGACTGGGCCATGGCATCAGACGTCAGAGCGTTGTCTCCGAGCTGACCGGTGAGCGCCAGGCGCAACGTGTTGGCGCGGCCGCGCGTGACGTGCTGCTCGTCGCCGGTGGCCCGGAAGGACGGGCACATGACCCCTGGACTGCGCTTCCGGCAGGCCCCGTTGTTGTTGCACATCTCCACGGCGCCGAGGAACCCGGCGCTGCCCGGTCCCCACGCCGACCAGTCGAGCGACGGTGCGTGCGGCTTCGCCGCGTAGTTCGGGTGGTAACGGAAGAGGGTGCGGTCGTCCATCGCATGCGGGCGGACGATCTTGCCTGGATTGAACAGTCCCGCCGGGTCAAAGCAGGTCTTGATGTCCTCGAAGGCCTGAACCAGGCGGCGGCCGAACATCGCCTCGTGGAATTCCGAGCGCACGATGCCGTCGCCATGTTCGCCCGAATGCGAGCCCTGGTAGGCGCGCACCATGGCAAAAGCTTCCTCGGCGATCGCGCGCATGGCGCGCACGTCGCGCTCGTCCTTCATGTTCAGCACTGGCCGCACATGGAGGCAGCCCACTGACGCATGGGCGTACCAGGTACCGTGCGTGCCGTGTCGACGAAACACCTCCGTGAGGCGGTCCGTGTACTCCGGAAGGTCATCGAGTGACACCGCGCAATCCTCGACGAACGAAATCGGCTTGCCGTCGCCCTTCATCGACATGACGATGTTCAGTCCGGCCTTCCGCATGTCCCAGACTGCGGCTTGCGACGATGGATCCAGTACCCTGACGACCGAACCGGGGTGGCCGAGATCGGCGAGCGTCTCCGTCAGCCGGTCGAGCAGGCGTTCCTGGCGGGCCTTGTCATCGCCCGAGAACTCCACCAGCAGGATGGCTTCCGGATTCCCCTCGACGAAGGTCTCGATCGTTGTCCGGTAAAGCGGCACGGCGCGCGCGAGGTCCAGCAGGTGGCGGTCGGCCAGCTCCACGGCCGAGGGGCCAAGCGCGACGATCGACTTCGTGGCCGCCATGGCGTCATGGAGCGAAGCGAAACGGCAGATTCCGAGCGCCGCGTGTGGTGGGATGGGCTGGAGGTCGAGTTCCAGTCGCGTGAAGAAGCCAAGGGTCCCTTCGGAGCCGACCAGGATGCTGGCCATGTTATGGCCGGCAGGTGACACCGAATCGATGTTGTAGCCGCCGACCCGGCGCAGGAGTTTGGGGATTCGGGCCGCGATCTCGTCCGCTTCGCGGGCGGCGACCCCCCGCACGCGCTGGACCAACGCCGCGTAGTCGGGCGAACCGGCCAGACTCTGGAGATTGCCCGGGGTCGGCCCGAAGCGGTGCGCCGCACCGGACGGCAGCACGGCGTCAATGGCGTGCACGCTGTGCACCATGTTGCCGTAGCGGATTGACCGGGCCCCGCAGCTGTTGTTGCCGGCCATGCCGCCGAGCGTGGCCCGGCTGCCGGTGGAGATATCCACGGGGAAGAAGAGGCCGTGCGGCTTCAGGCGCGCGTTCAATTGGTCGAGCACGAGGCCGGGCTCGACGACCGCGCGTCGACGTCCGACATCGATGTCGAGGACCCGGTTGAGGTGTTTGGTGGTGTCGACGATAAGCGCCGGACCCACGGTCTGGCCGCACTGCGACGTGCCGGCCCCGCGCGGCAGGACAGCGATCCCTTCCTCGCGCGCGACCGTCAGCGCCGCTTCGACATCTCCGGTGTGCCGGGGCACGACCACCCCGACCGGTTCAATCTGGTAGATCGAGGCATCGGTGGCGTACCGCCCGCGGCTGAAAGCGTCGAACAGCACTTCCCCTTCGAGCACGCTGCGGAGGCGCGTTTCCAGGGTGCGGTCGGCGACACGCGGGCTGGCGGGTACAGGACGGGCCATCGGGTTTCCCGCGATCCATCACGGCAGGTCCCAACTATAGGGAGCCACGCCTCCGTGGTTGCGCGGGTGGACACGGTTGCCGAAGCGGCCTGCAGGGATGACGGCGCCGGGTAGTGCTGCACCCGCGGAAGCGGGCCGCAGGCGCAGGGTCCCTGCGGACGGTATCTGCGTCGATGCGATTGGCCGCTGGCTTCCACCGGGCAGGGCGCGGCAACCGATGCCGGCATGCCGCGGCGGATCGAGGTTCAGCCCGCTCCGGAAGCTGCGGTTGCCGATCCGGCTGTACCGTCCAGCTCGTCGACGGCAGCGCCGCAGGCGGCAAATGGTGCGAGCCGGCACCACTGCACGCGCGTTGCGATGCGGGCGGGACCGGCGCCGCCGATCGATCTGCCCTGTGCGCCGCCGCCACGCAGCGAGCGTCGGGCGGGCACCGCCGTTCCCGGCCGGGCCGGCGGCCGGTCAGTCGCCTTGGACGTCCGGCGGTGCTTGCCGGGGTGCCGGCTCATCCGGCACCCGATCTTCGGGCTCGGGGCGGACCTGGAGCTCGTGCTTTTGGACGCGCCGGTCGTGGTGCGGGTCGCGGTGCTTGGCGGAAACGGTGCGTTGACGATACCGACGTTTGGATAGTTCTCGATGAACCGTGCTTTGGCGGGTCGGTTGGGCCATCCGGATTCCTCTGCAAAGACGTTAGCCTGCACCGGAGCGGCAGACCAAGTCAATGTGCGAAAGCAGGACGCTTGCGCCGGCGGTGCGCGCGCCGAGTGCCGCGAGGCGTGCCGAAAGTCTGCGGTCCGACGTATAGATGAAGGCGCGCGTCGGATCGGGCAGGGCTGCGACGCGCGCCACGATGGCGTCGTCCGCGGCGTCACGTCCACGACGGGGAGCGGTGACCACCGTCACGTGAGATGTCGACGCGGGCGATTTGCCGTTGCGGGGCATCGGGTCGAGGACGAGGGTGCAGGCGAGTCCGGTCAACCGGCAGAGCTGGTCGAGCTCGGCGGCCAAGCGCCGGGCAGCCTGCGGGCGGTTTCGCCACCAGCCGTCGGGGCGGCTGCCGTAGACATTGGCGCCGTCGACCAGGATGACGGGGGACCGTGGCGGGGCTGCCGGGGCGGATGGGCGGCGTTGCATGCGGTGGAAGGCGCAGGATTCGGGTCAGGCGCGGTCGAGGGGTCGGGTCGTCGAGTACGGTATCGGGACAGGGCTCCAGATATAAGCCTTTCCGCACCTCCGCTATTCCGTCTCGACATCACGCGGACCGGGCGACGCCCGGAGCCGACGCCATGGAGAAGGACGTCGTCCGGCAGGCCAGCCAGACGGATCCGGGACCGGCCTGTTCGTGGACGGAAGGTTGAAACTGAACTATACCGATAGCCAAGTCGGTGATCGTGGCAAAGGGCGGGGCTGTGGACGGCTACGTTTCTGGTACAGGCTACTCGGCTTGTCCGCACGACTGCCCCAGCACGTGCGCGCTCGAGGTGGAACTGCTTCCCGACGGGGACATCGGCCGCGTCCACGGGTCGCGCGACAATACGTACACGTCCGGGGTGGTCTGCGCGAAGGTCGCCCGATACGCGGAGCGGGTCCATCACCCCGACCGGATCCTGCGGCCGCTGCTGCGCACCGGGCCTAAGGGGACGCACCAGTTTCGGGAAATTGGCTGGGATGAGGCTCTCGACCGCGTGGCCGAGCGTTTCCAGGAGCAGGCGGCGCGCCTCGGCACCGAGACCGTATGGCCGTACTACTACGCGGGCACAATGGGGCTCGTGCAGCGCGACGGCATCAACCGTCTCCGGCACGCAATGGGCTATTCCGACCAGAAGGCGACCATCTGCACCGGCCTGTGCGACGCCGGCTGGCTGGCCGGGACCGGCAGTTTCCGCGGGCCCGACCCGCGGGAAATGGCGCAATCGGATCTGATCATTTCCTGGGGCGGGAACCCGGCGTCGACCCAGGTCAACGTGATGACCCATATCCAGCGCGCCCGCAAGCTCCGTGGCGCCAAGCTCGCGGTGGTCGATCCGTACCGCACGCGCACCGCGCAGGTCGCCGACCTGCATCTGTGCCTCCGTCCCGGGACGGACGGTGCCCTTGCGTGCGCGATCATGCACGTGCTGTTCCGAGACGGTTACGCCGACCGCGCCTACCTCGAACGCGCCAGCGACTGTCCGGGTCGGCTCGAGGCGCATCTCGAGAGCCGGACGCCGGCGTGGGCCGCCCGCATCACGGGGCTCCAGGAAGCCGAGATCGAAGCGTTCGCCCGCCTGATCGGCGAGACCGATCGCACGTACATCCGGGTCGGCTACGGGTTTACCCGTTCGCGGAACGGTGCGGCCAACGTGCATGCCGCCACTTCGATCGCCACGGTCGGCGGCAAGTGGCAGTACACGGGCGGCGGCGCGTTCTATTCAAACCGTGACATCTACCACTGGGACAAGACCCTGATCGAGGGGCTTGATGTGCGCAATCCCGCGATTCGCACGCTGGACATGTCGAGGATCGGGCCCGTCCTGACGAACGACCCGCTCGATATCGGCGACGGCCCCCCCGTGACCGCCATGCTGGTCCAGAACACCAACCCAGCCGACGTGGCGCCGGAACTCGGACTGGTGCACCGGGGCCTGGCCAGAGACGACCTGTTCCTTTGCGTGCACGAGCAGTTTCCCACCGAGACCGTGCGCTTCGCGGACGTAGTGCTGCCGGCAACGACGTTCGTCGAGCACGACGACATCTATCAGGGCGGGGGCCACCAGCACGTGATCCTCGGGCCCAAGCTGATCGAACCCCGGGGCGAGGCACGGGCGAATCATCGCGTGATCTGCGATCTGGCCGAGCGCCTCGGCGCGAGCCATCCCGGTTTCACGATGACCGAACGCGAAATCATTGACGCGACGCTTCGGTCGTCCGGCCACCGCCCGCTGAGCGAGCTCGAGCCCGAGCGGTGGTTCGACGTGCAGCCGGACTTCGACGAGGCGCATTTCGAGACGGGCTTCGGATTCCCGGACGGGAAGTTTCGGTTCGCGCCCGACTGGAGCTCGATCGGCCCGGATCACGCCGTGATGCCGCCGCTCCCGGATCATCTCGCCAACATCGAAGAGTGCGACGCCGACCACCCCTTCCGCCTGGTCACTGCGCCGGCGCACAACTTCCTCAACACGTCGTTCACGGAGACGCCGACGTCGCAGAAGAAGGAGGCGCATCCGACAGCGCGGATCCACCCTGAGGATCTCGAGGCTCTCGGGATCGAGGACGGCGACCTCATCCGTCTCGGCAACCGTCGGGGCGACGTGCTGCTGCACGCCCAGTCATTCGCCGGCCTGCAGTCCGGCGTGGTGGTCGTGGAGGGCATCTGGCCCGGGAACGCCTTCATCGAAGGGCAGGGCATCAACACCCTGGTCGGTTCTGATGCCGGCCCGCCCAACGGCGGCCCGGCATTTCATGACACGGCCGTCTGGTTGCGCGCCGGCTGAGTCGCACGGTTCGGACAGGAGGACTCCATGGCAATCCGTATCCCGAGAGGCTGGGAACTTCCCGAGAGCGCCGTCACGCCCGAAAGCGTGTTCCTGAATCGGCGCCAGATCATTCAGGGTCTTGCGGCGGGCAGCATTGCGGCCGCCGCCCCGGGGCTTGCGTGGGGCGCCACGGATTCCGACGACCCGAGCGCCGGGCTGTACCCCGTCGCCCGCAACGAACGCTTCGAACCCGGCGAGGGGCGCAAGTTGACGGACGAGGAATGGGCGACGCGATACAACAACTTCTACGAGTTCGGAACGAGCAAGAAGATTTGGAAGGCCGCCCAGGCGCTGAAGATCCGGCCCTGGGAAGTGCGGATCGACGGCGAGGTCGAATCGCCGCGGACCATCGCTATCGATGATCTGCTGAGTCAGATGCCGCTGGAGGAGCGTGTGTACCGGCACCGCTGCGTGGAGGCCTGGTCGATGGTCGTCCCGTGGACCGGCTTCGCGTTTCGGGATTTCGTGCGGTTCGCGAACCCCACCGCCAACGCCAGGTACGTGGCGATGGAGACGTTCCTGGACCCGGATACCGCCAAGGGCCAGCGGCAGGACTGGTACCCGTGGCCGTACGTGGAAGGCCTCACGATGGAAGAGGCGAATCACGAACTGGCATTCCTTGTCACTGGCCTGTACGGGAAGCCGCTGCCGCGACAGAACGGCTCGCCGCTGCGACTTGCGGTGCCCTGGAAGTACGGTTTCAAGTCGATCAAGTCGATCGTCCGGTTCACGTTTACGGCCGAACGACCGGTCAGCTTCTGGGAGGAGATGAACTCCAAGGAGTACGGTTTCTGGGCGAACGTCAATCCGGCAGTCCCGCACCCGCGCTGGAGCCAGGCAACCGAAAAGGACCTCGGGACCGGAAAGAGGATCCCGACGAAGATCTTCAACGGGTACGGGGAGTGGGTGGCCGCGCTCTACGAGGGCAACACCGACTCGACGCTGTACCGGTAGGCAGAACGGGCTGCCCCGGCGCAACAGGACAGGGCTCCTTTGTCGTGTGTAGCCGCCGGCGGAGCTTTGACGGCCCGCTGGCGTGCCGGGGTGCGACTATTCAGCCCGCAGCAATCCGGCAGATCGTGGCATCGTCGGCGTAACCGCTGCCACCGAGAGCCCCGGACAGCGTAGCGCCGACAGTTCTCCAGGGTCGCCTGGATGATTCGGACTTCGCGTCCGCAACGCGCGCCCTCGCGAGGCTTCCGTCTTTCGATCTGCTTGGGAGCACGCGGCAGGAGCGGGCGGTCAGTCGCTATCGAACCCTACGCACCGCCGGCGTCACCGTACGCAAGACGGCGGACGTGGTCATCGGTTCGTTCTGCATCGATGAGTCGGTTCCGTCGCTGTTCGCCGACCGTGACTTCCTGCCGATGATCGAACATCTGGGACCGGTTCCCGAAATCCTCCCCCAATGAGCCACAAGTGATCGACAAGACGGCCCGTTTCTGCGCACCCTGCCCATCCGTCGCGGTTCACCCTCCCGCGGAAATCGATCACGACACCCCTGACGGACTCAGAGTCTGGCTTGAAGCTCCGGCTCGGGCTAGAGCCTGACTTCGCGGATCTTCTCAAGCAGAAAGTCCCGGAACACGTTCACGCGCAGCGTGTTCCGGAGGACCTCGGGATAGACGAAGTAGGCCTCGATCAGCGGCCCCTCGATCTCGCGCATGATGTGCTCGCAACTCCCCATCTGGTGGACGAGCAGGGTGGGGAGGGCGGCGATGCCGGCTCCCCATTCCACCGAGCGGACGATGCCCACCAGGTTGTTCAGCGTGAACGCGGGCTCGAAGTGAGGATCCAGCTCCCGCAATGCCTCGCCCAGCCAGTTGACGCCGGGAAACGGAATCGACGCCTGATCCCCGTAGGTGACGATCCGGTGGTCGAGCAGGTCTTCGAGCGTTTGCGGCGTCCCGAACCGCCGAAGGTACGAAGGCGCCGCGTAGATCGCGATGTGTCCGGTGAAGAGATGGCGCTGGATCAGGTTGGGGTGTCGCGGGGGCGCCATCCGGATCGCGACGTCGGCCTTGAGCAAGTGCACGTCCACTTCGGAATCGTCGATCACCAGCGACAGGTTGATTTCCGGGTACCGGTCGAGGAACTCGTTGATCTGCGACGGCAGCCAGACCGAGCCGAACCCGACGGTGGTGGTGACCCGGAGCGGACCGCGCGGCCGTTCACGGTTGTGGTCGAGCTGCGCTTCCATGCGCGAAATCCGGTCAAACACGTCACGGGCGGTGCGCCGGAGGATCTTGCCCTGCTCGGTCAGCACGAGGCCACGGGCGTGTCGCTGGAACAGCGTGACGCCGAGGCTGTCTTCCAGGGAGCGGATCTGGCGGCTGATCGCGCCCTGCGAGAGGCGGAGCGTTTCGCCGGCGCGCGTGAACGAACCCGCGTCGGCCACGACACGGAATACTCGCAGGCGGTCCCAGTCGAGATGCGGTGGTTCCGTCATGATGGTTCTCTGTGCTGCGCTGCTTCCACCAGGAAGCGCTCAGCTTCGAGGGCGGCCATGCAGCCCTGGCCCGCTGCTGTCACGGCCTGGCGGAACACCTTGTCCTGGACGTCGCCGGCCGCGAAGAAACCGGGAACGCTGGTGGCCGTGCTGCCGGGCCTTGCCTTGATGTAGCCGTCGGCGTCGGTTTCCACCTGGTCCCGCACCAGCGCCGTGTTGGGATCGTGGCCAATCGCGACGAACACGCCTTCGACGGCCAGCTCCCGGGTTGCCCTGCCGTTCGTGGAGCGAAGGCGTACCCCGGCGACGGTCTGCCCGTCGGCATCGCCCAGGATCTCCTCGACGACGCTGTTCCATGCGATCTCGACACGGGGCTCGGCGATCAACCGGTCCTGCAGGATGCGCTCCGCGCGCAGCTTGTCGCGCCGGTGCACCAGCGTGACCTTCGATGCGAACTTGGTGAGGAACAGGGCCTCTTCGACCGCCGTATTGCCGCCCCCCACCACGGCGACTTCCTTGCCCCTGAAAAAGAAGCCGTCGCACGTAGCGCAGGCCGATACCCCGTGGCCGCGGTACTTCTGCTCGGAATCCAGGCCCAGCCAGCGCGCACTGGCGCCGGTCGCAAGGACGACCGTCTGGCCCCGGTAGCGGGTGCCGGTCTCGCCCGTGCAGACGAACGGCTGGCTGCCGAGGTCGATCGCCGACACGATGTCGTCGACGACGTCCACCCCGACGGTGCGGGCCTGTGCCTCCATCTGTTCCATCAGCCACGGCCCCTGCACGACTTCGGCAAAGCCCGGGTAGTTCTCGACGTCGGTCGTGATTGTGAGTTGGCCACCAGGCTGCAGCCCCCGGATGACGACGGGGGCGAGCGCCGCCCGGGCCGCGTAGATTGCGGCAGTCCAGCCCGCCGGCCCAGAGCCGACGATGAGAACGGGGCAGTCGCGGGTGTCGCTCATGACAGGGGGATCAGCGCCGGTAGGAAACCTCGGTGACGGTATAGCTGGAAGTCCCCCCAGGTGTTTCCACCTCGACGGACATGCCCTTGCGTTTGCCCAGAAGCGCCTTCGCGATCGGGGACTCGAGAGAGATCTGGTCGAGGTCGAGGTCGGCCTCGTCGCTGCCCACGATCTGGTAGGTGTCCTCGGCGCCGTCCGTCGCATTGCGGATCGTCACCCAGGCCCCGAAGCGGACCTCGTCGCCCGACAGGTCGTCGGCGCGGATGACTTCGGCCATTCCGAGTCGCCTTGAAAGCCGCGCGATGCGCGCTTCGATTCGCCCCTGCTTCTCCTTGGCGGCCTGGTATTCCGCATTTTCCGAGAGGTCGCCGTGGGCGCGCGCCTCCGCCAGGGCAGCGCTGATGGCCGGCCGCTGCTCGTTCTTCAGGAGATCGAGTTCCTGTCGGAGAGCGCGATAACCTTCCTCGGTCATAGGCACTTTCGGCATCTGTGAGTTCCTGCGTCGGGTCCAGCGTGCGATCGGGTCCGGTCACCGCATCCTCAGCCCAAGTAAGACTGCAGCGAGGCTACGTCAAGACTGGCGGAACGCATGCCCTCGATCGCCTCCGCAACGGCCATGCTGCCGGCGACCGTGGTGAAGCAGGGAATGCCGGCCATCAGCGCTTCGCGCCGCATCGAGAGGCTGTCGGCAATGGACTGCGCGCCTTCGGTGGTGTTGAAAAGCATGTCAACGTCGCCGTTGCGGATGGCATCCACGACGTGGGGGCTCCCCTCGTAGACTTTCTTGACCGGCTCGATCTCGAGCCCGTGGGTGCGCATGAAACGGGCCGTGCCGGTGGTTCCGAGTAGCCGGAAGCCGTAGCGGGCGAAGGCCTTGCAGACGGGGACGAAGTCCTCCTTGTCGGCGTCGCGCACGGACAGGAACAGGGTGCCGGTGGTCGGGAGTACCGTCCCCGCACCGACCTGCGCCTTGGCGAACGCATTGGCGAACGACCGGTCGATTCCCATCACTTCTCCCGTCGACTTCATCTCGGGTCCGAGCAGCGTGTCAGCCCCGGGGAAGCGCCGAAACGGGAACACGGCTTCCTTCACGGCGATGTGGCCGTTGCGCCACGGACGAATATCGAGGTCGGCAATCTTCCGACCGGCACCCATCACGAGGGACGCCATGTGGGCAAGCGGATTGCCCGTCGTCTTGGACACGAACGGCACGGTCCGGCTGGCGCGAGGATTGGCTTCCAGCACGTAGACCTCGCGCGGCTGGTCCGGTGTCGCCCGGGTCACCGCGAACTGCACGTTCATGAGCCCGACGACCCCGAGCGACAGCGCCAGGGTCTCGGTCTGCTCCTTGATGGCGTCGATGATCTCGTCCGGGAGGGAATGGGGTGGCAGGGAGCAGGCGGAGTCGCCGGAATGGATGCCGGCCTCCTCGACGTGTTCCATCACGCCCCCGATCACCACCGTGGCCCCGTCCGACAGGGCGTCCACGTCGACCTCGATGGCGGATGACAGGAACGCATCGATCAGGATGGGGTCATCGCTGCCGTGCCGGCGGACCGCCCGCCTGACGTAGTCGACCAGCGAAGCTTCGTCATGCACCACCTCCATCGCGCTGCCGCCAAGCACGTACGAGGGGCGTACCATCACCGGATAGCCGATTCGCTCGGCAATCCGGACCGCTTCATCGGGGTTACGGCAGCTGCCGTTTTCGGGCTGCCGGATGTCCAGTCGGGCGAGCAGGCCGCTGAACCGGTCCCGGTCTTCGGCAAGGTCGATCGCGTCGGGGGGCGTACCGATGACCGGGATATCGGCTGCGACGAGTGCCTGCGCCAGCCGGAGCGGGGTCTGCCCGCCGAACTGCACGATGCAGCCGACGAACTCCCCGGCTCCGCGTTCCGCTTCGACGATCTCCACCACGTCCTCACCCGTGAGCGGCTCGAAGTAGAGCCGGTCCGAGGTGTCATAGTCGGTGGACACCGTCTCCGGGTTGCAGTTGATCATGATCGTTTCGATGCCGACACCGCTGAGCGCCAGTGCCGCGTGCACGCAGCAGTAGTCGAACTCGATGCCCTGTCCGATCCGATTGGGGCCGCCACCGAGGATCACGACCTTGCGGCGGTCGCCGGGCGCGGTTTCGCCGCCGTCGGAGACACCTTCCTCGTAGCTCCCGTAGAAATACGGCGTACTGGCCGCGAACTCCCCGGCGCAGGTGTCGACCCGGCGGAACGCCGGGCGCACGCCTAGGGCACGGCGGGTGGCGGCGACCGCAGCCTCATCGCGGTTGGTCAGGAGGGCGATCCGCGCATCGGCAAACCCGAGCGATTTGATCCTGCGCAACGCGTCCGGGTCGGCCGGCAGACCGCGGCCGGCGAGTTCGGCTTCGACGAGGACGATCTCTTCAATCCGGGCCAGGAACCACGGATCGATGCTGGTGGCGGCGTGGATTTCCGGAAGCGACAGGCCCTCGCGAAATGCTTGCGCGAGCAGCAGCACCCGCCGCGGCGTCGGCTGGGCCAGGCGTTCGAGCAGCGCCGGCCGGTCCACGCCATTGCGATCCCGCGGGACGTCCACGGCGTCGAAGCCCGTCAGGCCCAACTCGAGCGACCGCAGAGCCTTCTGCAACGACTCCGCGAAATTGCGGCCAATGGCCATGGCCTCCCCGACCGACTTCATCGACGTGGTGAGGGCCGGGTCGGCACCGGGGAATTTCTCGAACGTGAAACGGGGCACTTTCGTGACGATGTAGTCGATCACCGGCTCGAACGAGGCCGGCGTGGTACCGGTCACGTCGTTCATGATTTCGTCGAGGGTGTAACCGACCGCCAGCCGCGCCGCGACCTTGGCGATCGGAAAACCGGTGGCCTTGGAGGCCAGCGCGCTGGAACGCGATACGCGCGGGTTCATCTCGATCACGACGATCCGACCGTCGGCCGGGTTGATGGCGAACTGCACGTTGGAACCGCCGGTCTCGACCCCGATGGCCCGAAGAATCGCGATCGAAGCGTCCCGCAGCGACTGGTATTCCTTGTCCGTCAGTGTGAGGGCAGGCGCAACGGTAATGCTGTCGCCGGTGTGGACCCCCATGGGATCGACGTTCTCGATCGAGCAGACGATGATCGCATTGTCCGCGCGGTCGCGGATCACCTCCATCTCGAACTCTTTCCAGCCGATCACGGACTCCTCGACCAGGACCTGCGTGACCGGCGACAGATCCAGCCCGCCCTGAACGATTGAACGGAACTCCTCCGGCGTCCGGGCGATGCCGCCGCCGGCGCCGCCAAGCGTGAATGAGGGGCGCACCACGGCCGGGAGACCGAGCCGCGCCACGACCGCCTCGGCCTCGGCCAGCGTGCCGGCCGTGGCGCTTTCCGGCGTGGCGAGACCAATGGAGCGCATCGTCTCGCGGAACCGTTCACGGTCCTCGGCACGGTGAATGGCATCGATGGACGCGCCGATGAGCTCGACCCCGTAGCGTTCCAGAGTCCCATCCTCGGACAGGGCCAAGGCGATGTTGAGGGCGGTCTGACCGCCCATCGTCGGAAGCAGCGCATCCGGGCGCTCCCGGACGATGATCTGGCGCACGGTGTCGGGCACGGTCGGCTCGACGTAAGTCACGTGGGCCAGCTCGGGATCGGTCATGATCGTCGCCGGGTTGGAATTGACGAGGATCACGCGGTACCCCTCATCCCGGAGAACCTTGCAGGCCTGCGACCCCGAATAGTCGAACTCGCACGCCTGGCCGATGACGATGGGCCCGGCGCCGACTACCAGAATCGATTCAATGTCGCGGCGGCGCGGCATTCAGGCAGTCCCCCCGACGATCTGCGACCGAAAGCGATCGAACAGGTAGGCGGAGTCGCGCGGACCGGGCGAGGCTTCCGGGTGGTACTGGACCCCGGAAACCGGGCGATCCCGCAAGCGAATGCCCTCGATGGAGCCGTCGAACAGGGACGTGTGGGTCTCTTCCACCGTTTCCGGGAGTTCTTCGCGGCAGACCACGAAGCCGTGATTCTGACTCGTGATCTCGACCTTGCCGGTCGCACGGTCCAGCACCGGCTGGTTGGCGCCCCGGTGCCCCTGGTGCATTTTCTCGGTGCGCGCGCCCAGCGCGAGCGCCAGCAACTGGTGCCCCAGGCAGATTCCGAACAGCGGCAACCCGGAGTCGATCAACCTGCGGATGATCGGCACCGCGTACTCGGCGGTCGCCGCCGGGTCGCCCGGTCCGTTCGAGAGAAAGATGCCTGCCGGGCGGCGGGCAAGGATGGCCTCGGCAGGTTCCGTTGCCGGCACCACGGTCGGCGTCAGACCCCGGTCGACCAGGAGCCTGAGAATATTGTGCTTGACCCCGTAGTCGATGGCGACAATGGGTACCGCGTCCGCGGCCGGAACCGGGGTTCGTCCGAGCCCGGACCACAGCCCTTCGGTCCACGTGTACGGCTCGCGGCACGTGACCTCACTGGCCAGGTCCATGCCCGCGAGTCCGGGCCATGCGGCAGCCTGACCGAGCAGCTGTTCAACGTCGAAGGCTCCGTCCGGCTGGTGCGCGATCACCCCTGCGGGCGCGCCGCCCGCGCGGATTCTGAGCGTCAGGGCACGCGTGTCGATGCCGGAAAGGCCCACGATTCCGGCAAGCCGCAGCCAGGCGTCAAGCGGCTGCTCGCTCCGCCAGTTCGAGGGCGGCGTGGGATCGGCTCGGAAAATGGCTCCGCGCGCGGCCGGGGACGCGGCTTCGTGATCGGTTGCGTTGCAACCGACGATCCCGATGTGCGGGAACGTGAACGTGATGATCTGGCCCGCGTAGCTCGGGTCAGTCATCACTTCCTGATAGCCGGACATCGAGGTGTTGAAACACACCTCGCCAACGGCGCGGCCGGTCTTGCCCCACCCGCGGCCCCGGAATACGGTACCGTCGGCGAGCACCAGAATCCCCGATTCCGCGCGTCCGGGAACTCGGGGGGGAGATCCGGGCTGGGTCATCGATTTCCAGGGTGCCCCGGACCATCCGGGATTGCCAAGAAACTACGGGCGGCAACAGAAAATGCAAGACGGTTCAGCGGGCCGTGCATGCGCTGAGCGCTCGCTCGCGGCTACCTGTATAATGCAGGGTTCGGGCCGTCGCCTCCGGGCGCTGGAAGTTGTGGGCCGCCTCACGATGCTGCAAACGAATGTTCGCGGACGCCTGCGCACCGATCTCAAGGCCGCAGTACGTGCGCAGGATAGCGCGCGGGTCGCGACGCTCCGGCTCGTGCTTGCCGCGATCGATGACGCGGAAGCCGACCTGCCGGACGGAGAGGCTGGCCTTGATGACGCGGCCATCCGCGACTTGATCAAGCGCCTGCACTGTCATTCTGAAGAGGCCGCCGCCAGGGCCGGCAGCGGCGCGGAGGGCAACGCCCAGGTCCGTGAGTTGCGGCGGGCGGAGCGGGCCGTGCTGGCCGAGTACCTGCCCGAGCCGATGAATGAATCCGAGATGGCGCTGGCGGTAGAGCAGGCCCTTGGTGCGGCGCAGGCGCGTTCCATCCGGGACCTGGGCAAAACGATGGCGGAACTCCGCAAGATCTGCACCAACTCCGAGGATCTGGCCCGGGCCCGGCGCGAAGCCCGGCGACGGCTCGAGGCCTAAACCGGGCGGGTTGTGGCGCGACTACCGGACAGTTTTCTCGAGGAACTGAAGTCCCGCGCTCCCCTTGCCGCCATCGTCGGCCAGACCGTTCGGCTCAAGGCGGCGGGGGCGGGGCGTCACAAGGGACTTTGTCCGTTCCACGACGAGAAGACCCCGTCGTTTCACGTCGACGAAACCAAGGGCCTCTACCATTGTTTCGGCTGCAAGGCGTCTGGCACTGCCGTCAATTTCGTCATGCAGATCGAGAACCTTCCGTTCATGGACGCGGTGCGGAAGGTGGCGGCGCAGGCCGGCATGGAGGTGCCCCGGACCGGCGGCCGGACCGATCCGGCGCGCGAACGTCGTCGGCGGCAGGCACGCGAGGCGCTCGAAGCGGCGCAGGGCATCTTCGAGGCTGAGCTCCTCGCACCTGGCGGCAGCGCGGCGCGGAAGTACCTCGCGTCACGCGGCATCCGCAGGGCCGAGGCAAAGGCGTTCCGGCTCGGCTATGCCCCGCGCCACGGCAGCGGTATTGACAAGCGATTGCGGGCGGCCGGCATTTCCCCCGAGGCACAAATCGATGCCGGGCTTCTCGTCCGCGATGACCGGAACCGCTCATATCCGTTCTTTCGCGACCGCGTGATGTTTCCGATCGCGGACCGTCTCGGCGAGATCGTGGCGTTCGGCGCCCGAGCACTCGATCCGAAGGCGCCGGCCAAGTACTTGAATTCAAGGGAGACCCTTGTATTCGAGAAAGGCCGCACCCTGTACAATCTGCATCAGGCCCGCCAGGCCGTGCGGGCGGCAGCCGCCCTCTATGTCGTGGAGGGCTACATGGACGTGATCGCCCTGTCCACACAGGGCTTCGAGGCGGCAGTTGCGCCCCTGGGAACGGCCCTCACGAGCGAGCAAATCCGTGTGGCCTGGCAGCTGCACGAGGAACCGGTGCTCTGCATGGATGGCGACGACGCGGGGCGGGCCGCTGCCATCCGTGCAATGGAGAACGTGCTGCCGATGCTCGGGCCCGGTCGATCACTTCGCTTTGCGTTCCTGCCGGCGGGCGAAGATCCCGATTCGCTGGTGCGCGATCGAGGTGCCGACGCGTTCCGTGAGGTAGTGGCCGATGCCCTCCCGTTGGTCGACCTGGCCTGGCAAACGGAGTTTGCCCGGGAATCGCTCGATACCCCGGAACGCAAGGTGCATTTTCAGGAGCGGCTGAATCGCCTGGTGCAGCAGATCGGGGACAGGGCAGTTCGGGACGCGTATCACGAGGAGTTCGCGCGCCGCTACCAGCAGACCTGCCAGGGGACACTGGAGATCCGCAGCCCGGCCGATGCGCCGGCGCGGCGCCGGGCCGGCCGGCCGGAGAGTTTCCGCGAACGCCTAGCCGCCCGTGGCCCCGACCGGCTGGTGAGCGAACGCCACCAGGACGGGCAACCGAACCAGGGAGCCGCACGCCGTGAGCGATCCATCGTGCAGGCCGTCATCAACGTGCCCGGTCTTCTGGACCGCGTCGAGGAAAAGTTTGCCGAAGTGCCGTTTCGAGCCGTCCCGGACCTTGACGCAGTGCGCACCGAACTCCTAAATAGACAGGCACAGGGAGACCCCGTAGACCCGTCGAGCGTCCATCCGTGGCTGGAAAGCCGCGGCATGGCCGGGCTCGTTGACGCGGGCGCACCGTCCAGCCGTTGGGATAGCCGCCACGTAGTGGAACCGTTTGTGCTCCCTGACAGCGGGCTCGACGCGGCGCTTGCGGGCTGGGAGGCTGCCGTAGAAGTCCAGCTTGTCTGGGTGCACCGCAATGACCCCCCTCCGTCGGCGACGGCGAACCAGGCTGTTCCGTCAGGGCCCGACAATGAGATCCCGTGGAGCCAGTCACAGCCATGAACGATGCTAACAACAGTGCCGCGGCGACCCGGGAAGCAGGGATGGAGGCGGTGCGCGCCCTGATCCAGAAATCCATGGCGCGCGGCTGGGTCAGCACTGAAGAGATCGCAGAGGCGGTGCCGGCGGACATGGTCGAGAATCTCGACAAGATCCACGGCTACTTCACCGCGAGTTCGATCCGGGTGCTGAAGCCCAACGAGGTACCCAGCGAGCAGAGCGGACCGCTGCCGGGCGGCGTGATCGACTCGTCGGCACGCGCCCCGGCCCAGCCGAACGAAATTACGGGCCGGACCGACGATCCCGTGCGGATGTATCTCCGCGACATGAACGGGATTGACCTCCTGACGCGGGAAGGCGAGATCGCGATCGCCAAGCGGATGGAGATCGGCCGCCGGAAGGCGGTCGAGGCCCTGGTCGAGAGTCCGCGCACACTTGACAGCGTGGTCGAGTGGCGACGCCAGATCGATGCCAAGGAGGTGCCCTTCCGCGAGGTCATCGACCTCGAGGCGACCCACGCCCTCATGTCCAATCGCGCGTCGCCCGCCGCACCATCCACCAAGGACGGCAAACCGACCCCGACCACCGGGGGCGCCAAGCAGTCAGTCGCATCGATGGAGAAGACGGTCCGACCGGCCGTCATGACCATTCTTGCGGAGCTTGAGAAGCTCAA
Source organism: Alphaproteobacteria bacterium (assembly GCA_965116745.1). Taxonomy (GTDB): domain Bacteria; phylum Pseudomonadota; class Alphaproteobacteria; order TMED109; family TMED109; genus VXPW01. Next base: position 793,584 of record OZ220701.1, read on the forward strand.
GGTCTGGCTGGACAAGGTGCACACGCGCAGGATTCGGTATGCGACCGAGGGCAAGCCGCTCCCGCGGACCACCGACCTGCGTTACCGCCGCGCGCGCGCGCGTGCGCTGGTACTGCTGAGCGAGTTCTTCCTCATGCCGTCCAAGACTCGGGAACTCGCCGACGAACTCTACGGATGGAACCGCGCCCTGACCCGGGCCGAAGGAAAACTGCGGGCCCTTGTCGAGCAAAGCGGCACCACGTTGTCGGAATTCCTGCGCCAGTACTCGGCCAATGAACTGGACGTCGCCCAGCTCGCCAAGCTGGTGCAGGGGCAGAGGCAGGAAGTGGCCGAGCAGGCCACGGAACGATTGCAGGCCTGCTGTGATGCAATTCGGAGCGTGGCTGAAGAAAGCAAGCTGCTCCCGAAGGAGTTCCGGACCATCGTCGGGCGGGTTCACCGGGCCGAGCAGGAGTCCGAACAGGCAAAGGGCGAGATGATTGCCGCCAACCTTCGGCTGGTGGTGTCCATCGCCAAGAAGTACACCAACCGCGGCCTTCAGTTTCCGGACCTCATGCAGGAAGGCAACATCGGCCTCATGAAGGCGGTCGAGAAATTCGAGTACCGTCTGGGCTACAAGTTTTCGACCTACGCAACCTGGTGGATCCGGCAGGCGATCACACGCTCGATCGCCGATCAGGCGCGGACCATCCGGATTCCGGTTCACATGATCGAGACGATCAACAAGATCATTCGAACCCAGCGTCAGATTCTGCATGAGAGCGGCCACGAGGCGTCGCCGGAAGAGATCGCTGAGAAACTCGGCATGCCGCTCGAGAAGGTCAGCCGGGTGATGAAGATTTCGAAGGAACCCATCAGCCTGGACAAGCAGGTCGGCGAGGACGAGGACACCAACTACGGGGAATTCATCGCCGACGAGAACGCGATGATGCCCGACGAAGCGGTCGTCCGGGCCAAGCTCGGCGAGCAGGTGTCCTGGGCGCTGTCATCGCTCACGCCTCGCGAGGACCGGGTGATCCGGATGCGTTTCGGCATCGGCACGCAGACCGACCACACGCTGGAGGAGGTCGGCAAGCAGTTCAACGTGACGCGTGAGCGGATCCGGCAGATCGAGGCCAAGGCCCTGCGAAAGCTGAGACACCCCTCGCGGCGGCAGAAGCTCGAAGGCTTCCTTGATGACCGGTAGACGACTGGCGCCGGGCCCGTAGCTCAATTGGTCAGAGCTGACCGCTCATAACGGTTAGGTTGCAGGTTCGAGTCCTGCCGGGCCCACCACGTGGGCGTCAGCGTCCCCGATAGACCCCCGGTCGTTTTTCGAAGAAGGCGGCCAGCGCCTCGTGATGGTCCTGGGTCTGGTGAGCCACGCCCTGGTACACGGCGCAGGTGTCGAGGAACTGGTCAAGCGGCATCGACTGCGCCATCCGCAGGAGCCGCTTTGCATAGCGGAGCGTCACGGGCGGCTTGGCTGCCACCGCGGCAGCCAGCTCCAACGCCCGGTCCCGAAGTTTGTCGTCGGGCACCACTTCAAGCAGCAGGCCGATGGCGAGGGCCTCGTCGGCTTCCACCATGCGTCCGGTAAACGTCATCTCGGCCGCCCTCTGGGCCCCGACGGCTCGCGGCAAGAACCATGCGCCTCCGTCCCCGGGGATGATGCCGAGATTCACGAAGCTTTCCGCGAAACGCGCGGACTCGCCGCCGATCCGGATGTCGCACATGCACGCAAGGTCGCAGCCGGCGCCGATCGCAGGACCGTTCACGGCGGCAATCACGGGCACGTCAAGATCGAAGATGGCGCGCGGCATCCGCTGAATGCCATGCCGGTACGCATGTTCGACATCCTGCACGGGGCCTTCGAAGTCGCCCGACCGATCGCGCATGTCCTTGACATTGCCGCCGGCCGAGAATGCACTTCCGTTCCCCGTCAGCACGAGCACTGATATCGCGCGCGACTGGTTGATCCAGGTCGTCACGGCCAGCAGGTCCTCAAGGATCTTCGTGCCGGTGAGCGCGTTGCGCACCTCGTGGCGGTCAAACGCGAGCATGGCGGCGCGGCCGTGGAGTTCGAGGGTGCATTCCGCGACGGCGGGAGCGTCGGGCGGGGTCGGTTGGTCCATCGGTCAAGAGTCCCAGGTGGATGGCGCTGCTGATGCGATCCTGCACCCTACACACCCGGGCTGCGTGTGCACGGCCCGTCCCGCGTGGGCGCCCAATGTTGGCCTGGCCCGAGGGTCCGTAACGCCTGGTTCGCCCGATCATCGACATTATGAAGTTCACCTGGGCAATTCCGCACCATCGGGCGTCGAGCCGGCATCCCGCCGTTGCAGGAGAAACTGGCTTCATCCGGGAATGTATGGACGTCTGGAGTTGCGACTTGGATGAGCGAGGCGCGGGCGTTCTTCAGCATCAAGGCCGCAACCCAATTGCGGTATTCGACGCGGTTCGCTCGGACCGAAGTTTCCTCGGCGCGGCCGGACGCGAGGCGGGGCCTCACGGCGTACTCGCCCCCGGCGGTCCGGAGTTGACTGGCGATTGTCTTGGAAGCCCGGTGGGGAAGCAGAACGGGGTCAGGCAGGCGCAATCGACGTTTGACGGAGCCGCGCGGGATTGGAATGATGCGATCACGTCCTCCCATTTGTTGAACTGCCGTGCCTCGAGCTGTCTGGGCCCTGCTGCCCCTTGCCGCAGCACTTGTTGCCGCGTGGCCGCTGCGGGCGGCCACGCTCGACGAGGTCTCGGCCTTGGTTGCCGAGTTGCAGGCGGCCACCGCCGCCGAGCGCGCCGGGGCCGCGATCCGGCTTGGTGAACTCGGATCCAACGCCAACACCGCCATCGATGCCCTGATCGTGTCGGCGCTGCAAGATTCGGATCACTTGGTGCGGGTCCGGGCCATTCGCGCGCTCGAGCGCATCAGCGGCCAGGCCAACGTGACCGTCACCGCCCTGATTGAGCTGCTTGATGATCCGCATCCGGAAATTCGGTGGGCCGCGGCGGGTGCGATGGAGAGCTTTGGTCTCAAGGCGGTAGTGGCCACACCGGCGCTGGTGGAGTTGTTGGACGATCCTGACCCGGCAGTTCGAGGTTCGGCAGCTTCAACGCTGGGCAAGATGGGGCCGGTGGCCGTGGCGGCGTTGATGCAGGTACTGGACGATCCGAACCACGACAAGAAGCTGAACGCGCTGAAGGCTCTGGCCGGCCACGGCGCCCGCGCCGGCGTTGCGGTGCCCCGCGTCACGCCGTTCGCGGGAGACCCCGATCCGGAGTTGCGCGCTGCTGCATTGCTGTGCCTTCGGCGGATTGCCGGGGACCGGAACTGGCCCGGCGAGTCGGGTTGGCTAACCGACCCGCAGGCGCAAATCTGGCCGAAGGCGATGACATCGGCCGAACGTCTACGAGGATACCCGTCGCTTCGCCGCGCCATCGTGGAGGCTGCCCTGGGGGTATTCGGCGAATTCGTCGGCGATCCTGATCCGCGGGTGCGCTACGAGGCGGTCAAGGGGTTTGCCGATCTGGGCGAGGAAGGGCAGTCAGGTGCACAGCAGGTGGCGCCGCTGCTGCGAGACCCGGAGTCGCGCATCCGGCGGGCGGCAGCCGACGCGGTCGGGGGAATGGGTCCGGAGACCGTCTCTGACTTGGTCCCGGAGTTGGTCTCTGCACTGGCGGACCCCGATGACAACGTTCGATGGGCGGTCATCCAGGCGCTGCGAAACGTGGGGTCTGACGCATTGCCCGAACTCACCATCGTCCTGGAGTACGGTGATCCGCTCTTGCTGCCAGGCGTGCTGGCCACCATCGTCGAACTCGGCCCGATTGCCACCGAAGCCGCCGCGTACCTGCTGCCTCACTTGGGGGCAGGTCGGCCGGAGATTCGAGCACTTGCGGCCGAGGCGTTGGGCAGCGTTGGCGCCGTTCACGCGACCGGCGCGCTTCACACCGCACTGGACGATCAGGCCGAGGAAGTTCGCCTGGCAGCGGCTTGGGCGTTGGCGACTCTTGGAGCGGATGGCCCGGTAGCCCGATGAGGTACCTGGGGAGATTCCTGGCCGCCATGACCTTGACGGCAGCTGGACATGCCGTCGCGGCTGAACCGGTCGACATGGAGCTGATCATTGCGGTCGATGTCTCTTCGAGCGTCGACGAGAACGAGTACCGGCTGCAAATGGGAGGAATTGCCGCAGCGTTCCGAAACCCCTCGGTGCTCGACGCGATCCGTTCGCTCGGGCCGGGCGGACTGGCGGTGCTCGTGATGCAGTGGTCAGACAACCGTGAACAGGCGCCGGTTACCGGATGGCGCGTCATTCGGAGCGCTGCGGACGCGGTCGCATACGCGCGTGAATTGCGGGAGGCGCCGCGGGCAATTCCGGGCGGACAGACCTCCATCGCCGGCGCGATCGAGTTCGCCATGGGGGAACTGGCGACCAACGGCTTCGAGGGCAACCGTCAGGTGATTGATGTCTCGGGTGACGGCCGGGCCAACAACGGCGTCCATCCCATGTCACTGCGCGATGAGGCGATCGAGCAGGGGGTCACGGTCAATGGCCTCGCGATCCTGAACGAGGAGCCGTTTCTCGATGACTACTTCGAGCACAGCGTCATTGGCGGTGCGGGTGCGTTCCTGATGGTGGCCGACGACTATCGCGATTTCGCCGCGTCAATCCAGCAGAAGCTGCTTCGGGAGATCGGCCTGCCCATTGCCATCGATGAGCTGCCGGCCCGACGCACGACTGCCGCCTTGCGGTAATTCGAGAGCCCTTGATCCCGCAACCGTCAGTCTGCGGGCGCAACGAAAGAGTGTGATCGGGGCGGCGCTGTGGCCACTCTCGCCGGTCTGGCGGTTACCGTTGGGCCTCTTCCACCACCGCGTTGTAGCCTTCTTCGAACTCGCCCCTGGCGAGCCGGTCCTTGTACTCTTGTCGCAAGTAGGCAATGATGGACCAGATGTCATCGTCGGAAAGCGTCCGGGAGAAACCGCCCATTTGGGTTGGGCGGCCGTTGATCGTGAGGCCAGCAGCGATCACGGAATAGATGTCGAGGTTCCTGCCCCCGCCAGCCTTGAATTTGTTGCAGCTCAGACACGGACCCTTGGCCCCGATGCCACGGCTGCCGTGGCAGAACCCGCACCTCGCCCCGTACCGCTCCTTGCCGTGCTCGATGGCCGCGGCATCGCCTTCCAGCGGGTTCTCGATGTCGTCGTCACCGCCGTAGCCGAGGTCTTCGGCGGCGTTCGCGGTCTGTGCCAGCAGCACGAAGGCCGCGAACAGGCAGATGGGAAGGAGAGAGGCTCGGCGTAGGGATAGAGGGTGCATGGCATTCATCCGGGCAACGGCAGCGTCAGCCAGGGAAGGGTGCGTAGTAGGGAATCTGGTAACCGGTGACGATCGACTCGATGGTGCCGTCGGCCAGCATGTTCGCCAATTCGGAATTGACTAGCTCGATCAAGCGGGTTTCGCTTGCCGGGATAGCGGCGCCCACGTTCCAGCGGAGGCCCACGATCGGTTCAAAACCATCAACCAGCGAAAAGTTGGATTCCTTGTGCCGTCGGCGTTCGATGGCAAGGGCCGGTGCCCACACCATGGCGGCCTTGGTCTCCCGGTTGCGCAGGCCGTCCAGGACGCGCCGGTTACCGAGGTAGAGCTCACGTTCAATGCCGTTGTCAATCAGATAGCCGTCCATGGCCGTCGACATGGCCACCCCGATGTCGGTGTGCTTCGCGATGTCTTCAAGCGTGGCGGTATTTGCGAGTTCAGGGTCGACCACCGGGATGTAGGCCAGCCCGAGGTAGGGTGCCGAAAAGATCAGACCCTTTTCCCCGATTTCATCGACGTTGTCCGGATGGATCGCAATACCGGCGAACACCTGACAGCGCCCCTTGGCGATCGAGTTGCGCAACGCTCTGCCAAGCCCGCCCCGGGTTCCGGTATTCGACCAGTACAACTCGGTGCGCCAGCCGTTGTTGGCGGCGATCTGCGAAAAGATCTCGACGTCAAAGCCTCGCGGATAGTCGGTCGAAGAACTGTGTGGCCAGTTGTACGGATCGGCGCAGATGGTGATGATGCCGCGGTCCTCGATGTGGTCGAGCGAGTCTTCCGCTTGGGCGGCCAGACTCAGGGTAAACGCCAGCGCGCACGCCGCGGCGCAGGTGGAGATCAGTTTCACGGGGTCGACTCCGGATTAAAGGGGGATCAGTCCGGTGCAGATATATAGGTAGAAGAAAAGGGGGAAGGCAGCGAACTGCCCTCCCCCGAAAAGGTCGCGGATGCGAGCTTTTTAGTCGATGCCAAAGGCGAACAGGCCGCCGCCCTTGGTGTGGTTCTGGAGCCACTCACCGAAGGTGAGGGGCCAGATGCCACCACCACCCGCACCGACGACGACCGTGACGTACTGCTTGCCGCCGGCGGTGAAGGAGGTCGGGTTACCGTGCACGCCGGTGCCGACGTTGAAGGACCAGAGTTCTTCACCGGTGTCGTCGCGGACGGCGTGGAAGAAGCCCTCTGCGTCACCGTAGAACACCAGGCCGCCAGCCGTGGCCATCATGCCACCCGTGGCGGGCGTGCTGTGCGGACGGATCCAGGTGAGTTCACCGTTCGAGGCGTTGTACGCCTTCACCGCACCGTTACCCTTGTTGAAGGTCAGGACCTTCGCGCCCAGGTACCACTCACCGCGACGCCATTCCATCTTCTTCGCCTGGAGGTCCATCGAGAAGTTGTACGTCGGGACGTAGACCATGTTCACGCGCGGGGAGTAGGCCATCGGGTGCCACTCTTTTCCGCCGTCAAGCGAGGGGGCGATGTCGTTGGTACGACGGTCGTAGACCACGTCCATTGCCGGGTCGCCACCTTCTTCCCAGGCCATGATCGGACGGCAGTTGTCCTTGAAGCCAGGGGTCCAGTTGATCCGACCGAGCGGAACCACCCAGTTGCAACGCCCGTTGGTACGGTCGATCGAGTAGAGGTGGCCGTTCCGGTCGCCGTGCAGCCAGACCTTCTTGCCGTCGATGTCGGCCAGGATCACCTCGTTCACGCCGTCGTAGTCATACGGGTCGTTCGGGGTGTACTGGAACCAGAACTTGAGCTCGCCCGTGTCAGGGTCAAGCACGATGGTGGAGTTCGAGTACAGGTTGTCGCCAAGACGGACGTGACGGTCGAAGTCCGGGCCCGGGTTGCCGACCGGCACGTAGAGCAGGTGCAGGTCCTGGTCGTACGAAGCCGTGATCCACGTCGAGCCACCGCCGTACTTCCACGATTCGCCGGCCCACGTGTCGTTGTTGGGCTCACCTTCAGCCGGAATGGTGTAGGTGTTCCAGACCGTGTCGCCGGTCTCGTGGTCGAGGGCGCGGACCCAGCCGCGGACGCCGTACTCGGCACCGGCGGTGCCGATGATGATCTTGCCGTCAAGCGCCAGCGGCATGACGGTGAAGGTCTCGGCGTAGGTGTAGTCACCGACGGTCTTGTCGAAGACGACTTCACCGGTCGCGTTGTCAAGAGCGACCAGGTGCGCGTCGAGCGTTGCGAGGTAGACGTTGTCCTTGTACGGAGCGACGCCACGGTTCACGACGTCACAGCACAGCTGCGGGTACACGTCGGCCGGAAGCTCGCGTTCGTACTTCCACTTGATCAGACCAGTCTGACCATCGGCCGCGATCACGCGGTTGAAGGACGTCGTTACGTAGAGGGTGCCACCGACCGCGACGGCCTGGCTGTCCTGCCCCTCGAGGGTACCGAATGACAGGTACCACTCAGCCTCGAGGTCCGCGGCGTTGTCCTGGTTGATCGCCGTCTGCAGGGCGTACCGGGTCTGCTCGTAGTCGCGGCCGTAGTGGAGCCAGTTCATCGGGTCCTTGTCGGCGTTCAGAAGCATGTCGTCCGAAACGTAGTTCGGCTGCTGCTTGGGTGCCGCAAGGATGTCAATACCCTGAGCGAACGCGGACGTCGCGAGCCCAAAGCTCACAAGTACACCGATCGTCAGTTTGGTTAGGAGATGCATTAGGCGATTCCTCCCGTTCAGCATCTTTTCATTAGGTGGGGCCGCAACCCGACTGCCCGGTCGCGCTTGCGCGGCGCCGGTGTCACGTAGCCGTGCCTCGCCGAAACGGCGGCGAAACCTGAAAGGCCCTTTCTTTTGTGCAGCGGACTATACGGGGTTACGCAACGGTATGCCACCGGTTCGCGCCGGCTGAATCATCGGTTGGCCGTTCGGCTACTTGGCAAAACTACCCGGCGCCAGCGAACGCCGCATCTGGGCCAGTGGCGGGCAGCGCCGGTCATCGTGGTACTCGACCTGACAGTCCAGGCACTGGAAGCACTCGTTCATGTTGATGACGCCGCTTGCGGGAATTGCCTGCACCGGACACGCTCGCTCGCACAGCCGGCACGGGTTCCCGCATTCGACGCGGCGCGCCAGGTTGCCGAAAATCCGAACCTTGCCGAGAACGGCGACGGCCGCACCAAGCGGGCACAGGAAGCGACAGTAGAAGCGCTCGACGAACAGTCCGAGCGCCAGCAACACTCCCGCATACAGGACGTACGGCAGGCTGCGGTCGAACCGGAGCGTGATGGCCGTTTTGAACGGCTCGACTTCCGCGACGGTCTGGGTGGTACCCATCCCCAGGGTGAGGGCGCTGCCAATCAACACCGCCAGTACCACGTACTTGAGAGCCCACAGGCGCTCGTTCGCCGTTTCCGCGATCGCGAGAGTGGGTAGCCGGACGGCACGCGCCAGGCGAGCAAGCAGTTCCTGCAGCGCGCCAAACGGGCACAGCCAGCCGCAGAACACCCCGCGCCCGAACAGCACCAGCGACACGAGTGTGTAGCCGGCGATGATGACGATCAGCGGTTCGTAGAGGAAACTGGTCCAACCGCCGGTGAAGATGGCCTGCGCATACGTGAGGACGTTGACGATGGTGAGCTGCGCGTTCGCAATCCAGCCAAGCCAGCCGATGACGACCATGAGGAAGGCAAGGCGAACCCATTGGTGGACCCGGCGGTGGCGCGAGATGACGTTGGGCCGACCCACGAGCACCGAGAGCACCAGCAGCAGCAGCACAAGCCCCATGATGGCTTCATCGTGTTCGGCCCAGACCCGCCGCCAGCCGTCAAGGGCGCTGGTTCTGACCAACCCGAAATAGGCCGTCTGGACCGGTCTGAGGCCGGCGTCCTCTAGGGCGATCGGATCCCCGCCGATCAATTCCTGGGGCAGCGAATACCCAACGTCGATTGCCCCGCCGCCCTGGTCCGGAGGTACGCGAAGCTCGAGGGTCCATGGCTTGAGCGGGTCGAACTTCCAGTCGCGCGGGATCCGGAACAGGCCGGTCTCCGAAAACAGCGGCCGTCCGTCGGCCCGGACCGCGGTCGCGGTGAGCGATTCCTGCTTCGTGAAGCTGAAGGATTGCTCGCCCTGGACCAGCCGGAGCCGGTCGTACTGACCGGTCCTCCGGACGGCGTTCCCCCGCCAGGAGATGCGGCCGCTCCCCAGGACGGCGAGGAGCTGGTCGCCGTAGCCGATCTGCGAGATATGGTGGTTAAACCACTGGCCGCCGAAGAGATTGCGGCCGACGTCGGCGGGCGTCGCGAGTGCGGCGTACAGCGACAGGACGGTTTCGCCCGGCCCGTCGCCCTCGCCCCCGATCCCCAGTTCCTGCGCCGAGAACTCGCCGCCGACCACGCCGCCCCAATCCAGAAGCTCCTGCCAGGATCTCGGCTCAAACCGGTCAACGTCGAGCTGAAACGGACCGGTGTTCTCTTCCTCGCCCAGCAGCCCCTGGATCCGGGCCATCTTCCGCGCCGAAAGGACGATCGCGTTGTACGTGAGCGTGGCACTGATCGTCGCGCCCCGGACGCCGTCCACCCCGCGCCCGGTGAACCGGACCGGACGGCGGACATCGAGGTTGCGAAGTCCCTCGAAGAGGTCCTCGAGCTTGGTCTGCGGAATCAGACTGGGGCCCACCATCGGTTCGTGGAGTTCGAGGACCGCCGAGCCGGTGATGCGGCCGGCGTGATCCAGGCCGACGATGATGTCAAACGGTTCCCCGGAGTAGCCGCGCGGGTTCACCGTCTCGAAGGTCGAGAACAGCCATCCCTGCACCGCGTCGCCCTCCCGCACCGTGGCAACCGGGGGCGATCCGTCGGGCGGCTGCACGTCGCTGGCCCCGGGAAACGTCTTCGCGATAACGCCCGGCGTCAGGCGGGTCGCGAGCGGGTCGTACATGTCGGCGTCGGCTGGGCCGGTCGTGGCCACCAGCACCGCCACGAGTGCGGCCGCGGCGCCGGTGGCGCCCGCGGCCGGGCGCACGGGCTTGCGCGCCGGCTTCGCCTCCGGGCAGAACGCAGGGTCGAAGTAGGCCTCCTGGCACCGGAGGCAGTGGATGCATTCCGAGTGATCGATCGTGCCGTCGGCCCGGATGGCGCGGGTCGGACACACCGGTTCGCACTTTGTGCAGCTGGTGCCGCAGGCGCGGCGCCGCCGGAGCCAGTCGAGCATCCGCAGCCGCCCGCCGAGGCCGAGCGCGGCGCCGAACGGACAGAGGTACCGGCAGAACGCCCGTTCGGTGAACACCGCGATGGCCAGGCAGGCCACGGCCCACACCACGTAGGGCCAGGGCCGCAGGAACGCGTCGCCGATCGCTGTCCCGAAGGGTTCGGCCGCCAACGCCGTATCGAGCATGGCGGGTATGAACACTGCAACGGCCACGATGCCGGCCAGGACGGCGTACTTGAGGAACCTGAGACTGCCGTGAACGCGCGCCGGGGGCTCGTAGCGCGGCACCCCGAGCAGCCGCGCCGCCCGATGAATGAAATCCTGCAGCGCACCAAACGGGCACAGCCAGCCGCAAAAGGCGCCGCGTCCCCAGAGGAGCAGAGCGACCAGCGTGAACACGACGACCAGCACCAGCGCCGGGATGCCGAGAAGCGGGCGCCAGTCGCCGGCCGCCGTCGCACTCCGGACGGCATCGACGATTTCCTGCAGGCCGGGCTGCACGCCAAACCAGCCGCCGAGCCCGATCAGCGTGGCGGCGAGCAATCCCCCGCGGACGACGCGGTACAGCCGCGGGCGACGGGTCAGCGGGTCGGCCAGGACGATGGTTGCGACCACGGCGCCGATCAACAGGACCACCGCCAATACGCTGAGGCCGGACGTGTGCCAGACGCGCTTCCAGGGTGGGCCCCACGCGTCGACGAAGCCTTGCCGGTTCGGCATTTGCACCGCGGGCAGCGTCGTCGCATCCAGGACCAGGTCGCGGCCAATGATCCGGTTGGTCCAGAGCAGGTACGCGGTCACGGCATAGACGTCGTCGTCCGTCAGGGTGAGCGGCGCATTGTGCGGCATCGCCCGGCGGATGTAGTCGAAGAGCGTCGTCGCGTACGGCCAGTACGAGCCTACCGTCTTGACCGGCTGCGCGGTGGCGAGCGTGCCGACGCCGCCGGTGAGCATGTCGGCATCGGCGCCGTCGCCCTGCGCGCCATGGCAGACCAGGCACTGCGCCTGGTACACCGCTTCGCCGGCTTCGACGGTGCCCGAACCGTCGGGCAGCGTGGCGCCGTCGGGTGCGATGGAGATGTCCATCTGCTGCACGATCGCTTCCGACGCTTCCCGCCCGAGGTCCGGGGAGGTCGGCAGTTCGTCGGCCACGGCGGTCGCGCCGGCGCCTAGGGCAAGCAGCAGAGCTGCCACGACGACGGGTCGGGTCACAGGCTGCGGGAATCTAGAGGTAGACGTTGGTGACACTGCCGTCCGAGCCAATGTGCCAGCTCTGGATGGCATTGCAGTGGTAGAGCTGGCCGTGCGCATAGCGCGCCGACCATTCGGCCCGGGATTCCTGGCGATGGCCGGCCTGGTCGGTCGCCCGCGACAAGAGAGTCGCCGGCGAACCGTCCCAGGTCCAGTTGTGCCGAAACCGGACAGGTGCGTACGTTGCCGGGCGGCCGTCAAGCGCGGCCGTTTTCCATGAGTTTCCGCCGTCCGTTGAAACTTCCACTCGGCGCACGGCGCCGTGTCCCGACCACGCAAGCCCGGTGACGTGCTGAAAGCCCGGGGCGATCGTCTGGCCGCCGCTCGGTTCGGTAATGACCGATTTGACATCCATGGGGTAGGTGAACTGAAGGGCCTTGCCACCCGGTTGCAGGTCGCTGTACTTGGAGGTTTCGTCCCGCGTGTGGACCGGTTCCTCGACGACCTTGAGCCGGCGCAGCCACTTGACGCTGAGATTGCCCTCCCAGCCCGGCACCACCAGCCGCATCGGATAGCCCTGCTCCGGTCGAAGCCGTTCGCCGTTCTGGTACAGCGCCACCAGGACGTCATCCAGCGCCTTTTCCATCGGCAGGCTGCGGCTCATCGCATTGGCGTCGGCGCCTTCGGCAAGGAGCCAGCGCGCTCCTCGTCGAGGCCGGGCCTCGCCGAGCAGCAGCGACAACGGGATCCCCGTCCACTCGGCGGTGGACACCAGCCCGTGAATCATGCCGCACGTTTCGTCGACGGCCAGGGGAAAGGCGTTCGAATTGAAGAAGCTGTTGCCGGCGCACTCGATGAAAAGCACCTTCGTCGCCATCGGGTAGCGCAGCAGGTCGGCCGGCGAAAACAGCAGGTTGCGTTCCACTTCGCCGTGAATGAGGAGTTCGTGGCGCAATGGATCGATGGCGGGGACACCATTGTGGCTGCGCTCGAAATGCAGGCCGTTCGGCGTGATCGTGCCTTCGAGGTCCTCGAGCGGCGTCATCGCCACGCCGGCCCCTGGGGAAACGTCCTCGTACGGCTGCAGGATCTCCCGGCCGACGTCCGCCTCCTGCGGAGCCGGCGTTCCGTACTCCCGGAACGGGCGTCCCGGGACCTGCATCCAGTCGGGGGCGGCGTCACCCGCCCGCGCGGCCAGCGCGGTACCGGGCAGCATGGCGCCGGCCGCCGCGCCCCCCAGCAGGATCCGTCGGTTCAGTTGCGGGCCGCGCGGTCGGCGCATCATCCGCCTCCTTCTCCGAACCGCTCCTGCAGGCGCCGCATGCCGCGGATCCACCGGTCGTGGTCGGTGGCCTTGCGGCGGACATACTCTGCCACGTTCGGGTGCGGCAGGATGAGAAAGGTGCCGGCATCGATCCCGTCGAATGCCGATCGGGCGACATCGTCTGGTTCCAGCACGCCATCGAGGCCGGCGACGCCACCGTCCTCAAGGTTGGCGATCATGTCGGTGCGGACCGCCTGCGGACACAGGGCCGAAACCCCGAGACCCCGGTCACCCCATGCGATGGACAGCCATTCGGCATAGGCGAGGGCGGCATGCTTGGTCACGGCATACGTCGCCGAGCCGATTTGCGACAGCAGGCCGGCCGCCGAGACGGTGATCAGGAAGTATCCGCCACGTTCGGCCATTGGCGCCGCGAGGCGCCGCGCGGCGTACGCGTGGCTCATGACGTTCACGTCCCAGCAGGCCTGCCAGTCCGCCGCGCTCGTATCCACACCGCCCGGACGATGAATGCCGGCGTTCGAGCAAAAGACGTCGATAGGTCCGGCGAACGCCTCGGCAGCCTTGATGAATTCCCCCATCGCCACGTCGTCGCCGACGTCCGTTGCCCAGGCACGGCCCCCGCACGCCGACGCGCACGCCTCGGCGGCGGCGCCATCGAGGTCGGCCACCGCAACGGCACGCGCGCCCCGTCGGTGCGCTTCCATCGCCAGCGCGCGCCCGATCCCGTTGCCCCCGCCGGTGACCGCGACCACCTTGTCCTTCACATCCATGCTCACTCTCCCCCGGGAGCCGCGATCAGCAGGGTAAAGATCCCGCCGATGGTACTGCGTTCGATGATCGTCAGACCGGCATCCTCGAGGAGGGCCGCCTGCTGGCCGGCGGTCGGTACCACGTTGCCCCAGGTCATTTCGTTGAACTGGGTCTGGACGGCAAGCGCGGCTTCCGGACTGCGGAGATCCGCATCCTCCGGATAGGTTTCGTCAAGGATCACGAGTCGGCCGTCTTCGCGCAGCAGGCGTCGGCAGTGGCCGAGGACTCCCGCCCGCGCACCCTCGGGAATCTCGTGCAGCACCTCGACCATCGAGATGACGTCGATGCTGGCGGTTTCGCCTTGCCATTCGTTCCCGTCATGAATGGTGACTCGATCCTCGAGGCCGCCGGCCGACACGGTCCGACGAGCCTGCTCGAGGCCATCCAGATGGACGTCGATCCCGGCGCACCGGGCCTGCGGGAAGGCCTTGGCCACCTGGACGACGAGGCCCCCGACGCCGCAGCCGTAATCCAGGAACGTGCCGCCATCCGTCAGGGCTGAACGCACCGCTTCGATCTCGGGCAGGAGGCGGCGGGCCATGAGAACGTGCAGCCCGGCCGTGGTGTTGCCGATCGCCTCGGCGAAGGCATGGCCGTGCTCCTGGAAGGTGCGGACGGCACCGTCTGCCATGGCTGCCGTATGGGTGGCCAGATCTTGCTGAAAATGGTCGAGCGTGGCGATGACGTAGGGGAGAAGGAACCGGGGATCGCCGGGCTTGGCCAGAATGGCGTCGAAGTGGGGCGCGAGTCGCGCCCGGCCGTCGGTCAGCGGGTCCAGGACTTCCCACGCGATGGCCGTTTTCCACCAGACCCGGACAAATGGGAGATGGAGCCCCTTGGGGGCAGCGAGGTCCTCCGGCGTCAGGCCGCGGTCGCCGGCCTCGGCGAGCAGGCGAAACCAGCCAAGGTCGGCACCGGTGCGAATGAGATGAAGAACGTGGAGACCGCGAATGTGTCCCCAGAGCTTGTTGATCTGGGCTTCAAACGAGACTTCGGTTGCCGGCATGCCGCACGCTCCCTGTGAGACGGAACCCAACCCGATGGCTGTCACAGGCGGACACCCGAAGGCTGTCTCTTCCAGGGCGCGCCGAAACGATGTGAACGGTTTTATAGCACCAAAGTTTGTCACAAATTGCGCGACGGTACAGACGGTTGATCGCGCGCGCCGTTCAGATTCATGATCGGGCATTCGAGGATACAGCGGTCGCTGACAAGGCTCCCGTGGCGCAGGTCTTGCGTTCCGGCACCATGCCGTGGTCCTGCGGGCGTAACGGGGCCTGCCGCTTTCTTGCCCGCCTGACAGACGCGTGTCCCTTGCATCGCCCTTGAACCCTGCGGACGGGGTCTTGGCGAGGACCGTGCTTCGGTCAGCACGCGGCTTCGATCCGTGATCCCGAAGCAGATGGGCTCCCTCGCCCTGTCTTGACATGCTCCCGGGCACGGCTGAAGGTCGCGCTGCTGATCCGGCTTACTGTACCGGGGGGTCTGAAGATGTGCCGTCTGTCGGTTGCTCGATACGTCGCCAAACTGTCGCTCGTGATCGCGCTTGTTACCGGTGCGGGGCCACTTGCGGCCGGGGCGCGGGACGGGGCCGGAATCCTGCCGCTCGATCAGGGGATCACATTGGCTCGGACGATGGTCGATGGCAGGCCCCACGTACTCGCCGTTGTACGGGACGATGGCGAGACCGTAACGGCAGTCGACCTCAGTGTTGCCCTCGCCATCTACCCGAGCCAGCCGCTGGATCTGTTCGCCGGAACCTCGTTGCGCGAGTTGGTCGAGCTGGTCGGCGATGCGGTCGGCAGCGGCAAGGCGTTCGACCTCGTCAAGCCGGACCTGATCAGACCGATGGACACACGGGGACAGCACGTCGCGACCGCGGTCAACTACCCGGCCCATGCGGTGGAGGCCGGGGCGCCCCCGCGACAGCCGTTCCTGTTCGCGAAATTCGCCCCCGGCGGACCATCAGTCGCGCAAGCGGCCGACACGCCGGGCGGTCTGTTCGATTACGAGGTCGAGCTCGGCGTGGTGGTGGACCGACCGATCGCCTCGGCGGCCGATCTCGACGACGCAGTGATCGGTTTCGCTCTGGTCACGGACATGACCGACCGCTACAGCCTGGTCGGCAGTCTGTACCCGGGGGTCGTCAAGAGCGATGCGGGCGTTGCCTCGTTGGCCATCGCGAAGAGCGGCCCCGACCGCATGCAGATGGCAGACTACGTCGTGGTGCCGTTCGACCGGGCTGCTTTCCAGGACCAGGTCGAGATTCGCCTTGCCGTCAACGGCGAGACCCGCCAGCAGGAACGGGTCAGCAGCATGACCGAAGACGCCGACGCGCTGATCCGCCGATCCTTGACCGCCGAAGAACGGCGCAGTTTTTCCTACCGCGGTGCGCCGATACGCCTGCTGCCGCGCGGCGCCTGGGAGCCCGGAATGGTGCTGCTCACCGGCACGCCGTCCGGCACCGCCTTTCGCGCGCCAGCGCCGCCCGATGACCCCGCCGCCATGAGCGCGGACGACATCAGCGCCGCGGTCGAGGCCTGGGCCGACACGCAACGTGCCGCAGGCACCTACCTCAAGGTCGGTGATCGGATTGATGCGTCCGGGACCTATCTCGGCAGCATCCAGGTCGAGATCGTTCCAATCGCCGGCGACGTGAATTAGGGGTGCCACGGAGGAACGCTCTGTTCCGACCGGGGCTCGGCGGGTTTCGTCTCGCCGACCCGCAGGCCGCATTCTGTGCTTTTGGGCGTGCGATCCCGCAGCGCGCGGTGATCCGGCTCGTGCACGGCGCATCGCGTCAGCGGGTTCAATCGGGTTCAATCTTCGGACGGCGCAGCGACCTACAGACTCATGCCGCCATCAAGAAAAATGGTCTGTCCGGTCATGTAGTTTGACGCGGCGGAGGCGAGGTAGAGTGCGAGATAACCCACCTCACGCAACTCACCGGCACGTGCCAAGGGAACGCTCCGGGCAGCCATGTCCTCGGCTTGCTGCACGCCGTCGTCGCCGACCGTTACCCGATCCGGAAAGATGCCTGGCGCGATGCTGTTCACGTGCACGCCATATGGCGCCCATTCGAGCGCTTGCGCCCGGGTAAAGCCCGCCAGGCCGGTCTTGGCAATCGAGTAAACGACCATGTCGCCCCCGCCCTGCCGGGCGGTCCAGGACGAGATGTTGATCACCTTGCCAGAACGCCGCTCCAGCATGTGCGGCCCCACGGCTCGCGTGCACAAGATCGCCTCGGTCAGATTGACGTCCATGACGAGGTCGAGCTCTTCGTCGGTCAGTGCGGAAGTTTCCTTCCCGGGCAGGGCCACCAGCGGCTTGCGGATGGCGTCTCCCAAATTGTTGATCAGCACGTCGATCCGTCCGAAGGCATCCATGACGGCGCCCACTGCCTGATCCACGCCTTCATTCTTGGTGACATCCGCGATCACGGGGACCACGCGTCGACCACTGGCGCCTGCGATCTCGGTCGCGACACGCTCGACGTGGCGGGGGGTCAGGGCATTGACGGCGACGTCGGCACCCGCCTCGGCAAGCACCTGGGCAATGCCCTTGCCGATACCGCGTCCTGCGCCGGTAATGAATACCACCTTGTCGGTTACATCAAAGGCGTCTGGCAGCATGATCGAATTCTCCAAGCACAGGTGGGACGCATCCTCGGGGTGGCCATGGTGACATTCGCGGGCGGCCTCGGTGCGCCGTCGTCGCGCAGTGGCGGATAGGTTCGCGCGCCGGCCAGCCGGATCGCTTACGGCGTCAGAATCGTGGAGCCGGTGGTCTTGCGCGCTTCAAGGTCAGCATGAGCCCGGGCGGCATCGCTTAGCTGGTAGCGCTGGTTGATTTCGACTTTCAGGACCCCATTGGCGATCAGGCCGAACAGTTCTGCAGCATTTCGCGTACGGACCTCGGGGTCCTTCACGAAATAGTACAGGCCACCGCGGGTGACATGTTGCGCCTTCATCGCCAGACGGGCGGTATTCAGGGCCGGCGCCGGGCCCGAGGATTGGCCGAAGGACACCATCCAGCCGCGGTCGGCCAATATGTCGATCCCCTTGTCGAATGTATCCTTGCCGATCGAGTCGTAGACGACGTCGACTCCCCTTCCATCGGTGAGTCCAAGCACCGCTTCGCCGAAATCGACTTCGCGATAGAGGATCGGGTGGTCACATCCGTGGGCCTCGGCCAGCGCGGCCTTTTCCCTGGACCCGACCGTGCCGATCACCGTCGCGCCGAGGTGCTTCGCCCATTGGCAGACCAGCAGACCGACGCCGCCGGCGGCGGCATGGACAAGCGCGATGTCACCGGGTTTCACCTTGTACAGGTCGCGCACCAGATAATGCGCGGTCAGCCCCTGGAGCGTGGCGGCAGCAGCGATCTCTTCGGTCGTCTTGTCGTCGAGTCTTATCAAGCACTTGGTGCCGATCACCCGTTGCTCGGAATAGCTGCCGCGCTCCATGCAGTAGGACACGCGGTCGCCGGCAACGAAACCGGTCACTCCGGGCCCGACCTCTTCGACAACGCCGGCACCTTCCATGCCTAGGACGACCGGCAAGTCCTTCATCGGATAGCCGCCGGACCGCTGCTGAACATCGATGTAGTTCAGCCCGATCGCCGTATGCCGGAGACGCACCTCGCCCGCACCCGGAGCGCCGATGGCGACATCCTCCCAGCGCATTGCGTCCGGCTCACCCGTCTGGTGAATTCGAATTGCCTTGACGGTCGTCTTGCTCAAGGTTCGTTCCTCCGCATCGCTAGATTGCCAGCCCGACCGCCTTTATCTAGGGGATCGTATACCCGTTTGCCCAAGCCTCTGACCTGATTCCCACTTTGGAATGGAATTGCCGGATTTCCCTGCGGGGAAATTCCCGCGCTGCCGCTCACGCATCAGTTCCAGCTGTTGGAAACTCGCGGATCGGGTGCGCGGAACGCCGCGCGGCGGCAAAGAAGCCTCCCGTCCTGAGCGGCAGTCCGGGTGCAAGCGGGAATCTGTCTTCCGAACTGAGCCATTCACGGTCGTATTCGAACAGGGAATGTTGTCGCCGGCCATCGCTCTCCAAACATAACTGGCCGACCACACGCTTCGCCTTGCCAAGTGCGACGACGGCCTCGGGCCTTAGAAGCCCATGCCTTCATCATCCGATGGGCCGCCTGTCGAGATTCTTTGATCTGCCGATGCGGATCGACCGCTTGCCTTGTTCCGTCTTCGCACGATTCGTTTTGGCAGCGAGGCGCGCTCCAGCAGCAACCCGGTGCCGTCCGAAGCAGGATCGAACAGATCGCTGAACCGATCAATCCCGCCCAGAACGAGACATGCCATGGCCAGCGTTCCAGTGCCGACGCCGGCATCGCCCTTTTCGAGACGCATGATTGTTCGGGCTGACACGCCGACTCGGTCCGCAAAATCCTTGATGGCTATTCTGCGCTTTAGCCGTGCGGTCTTGAGGTTCTCACCCACCTGGCGTAACGCTCGTTGTGCACGCTGGGATCTCATTGAAAATGCCATATTTGTCGTCTCAATTCGTGACAGATGACAAATACGGCATATATCAAGTAACGGCCCCCTAAACCAAACAACGAACAGCGGGCGTCAGAGGCTGATTGCCCGTTACACCAACTGCCGACTTAGTACGCGTCGGACGATGTCCTCTGAGGAAGAGGGCTTCGAGGAAGGTCTCTGACCAGCAAGTCCCTCGCGACCCAGGGGCCCGGTCGTTCCGATCACACAGGTCGTAAGCAGGCTTGGCGGTAGCAGTGACCCTGACCGCCACTTCGACCGAATTCTAGACGGCGGTAGCACCGCTGGCACCTGCCACACGCAGAGACACACGTCTCCGATCTCGGCAAAGAACTCGCAACCTGCCACGGTGGAGCAGGAGGCCCGTACCTGTTATCACGGGAATTCACGCCCTGGTCGGCAGGGTTTCGACCAAGCACTCGACTGGCCGGTGAGGCCGCTGTGCGGCCTGTCCGCTGCTGCACTTTTGACAACGGGATCGTGCGAACCGGATTGAGCGAACGTCGCTATCCAGCCGGCTCCAATTGCCGCAACCACCGGGCTAGACCGTGCCCGATGGTGACCATGCGCGCGACGCCGCTCGGGCCGGCCACGTAGGCGGCGACCATCTCGATCGCAGGGTCGGGAATCGTGCTGATATCGCCCCGCAAATGGGCAAGTCGGGTACCTTCGGCTTGCGACAGCTCAAAGACTTCTTGAACGGCGCGGTCGATCGTTCCATCCGCTTGCAATGGTGCGAAGGCGTGGTTGATCAGCCGGAGCAGGCGAGGGTAGTGCGCGAGGTGGCGCCACAGGGTTGCCACGCTGCGTGAGGCCGCGCCTGCGCCAAGACGATTGACCCGTTCCAACCGCATCCAGACGTCGGGAGCGATCTCTGGTTTCTCCAGGAGGTCCGGCAGGTTCGGCAGGATCGGTGCCGCCGGCGGGACCGAATCGACGGGGCTCGGGCCGACCGGCGACAGCACCAGGCCACTCAACGCCATCATGTTGAGGCTATTGGACCGGGTATAGGCTTCGATGATGCCGAGTGCGGTTCGCAACTCCCCGGCGTCGATGCCGGCGTCGGCCAATTGATCGGCCCCCAAGGGCGCCGGCACGGGGAAGATGTCGGCTCGCGATAGACGGCCGAGCGCTGCATCCGGCTGGCCAGACAGGTAGATCGGCTTGGTGGCCGCCCACACCGTCGGCAACCCCCTGTCGATGCTCACCAGCGTGCGCCAAATCGAGGTCAGCAGCGGGATCTGCATGACCTCGCGTATCTCGGCGAAGATGGCTGCGGTCGGGCCGGAAGCCATCTTCTCCGGGAGCGCCGTGACCGGATCCGTGCCGAATGCTTCAGTCATGCGTGGTGCTGCGGTTGTGGATTTTTCCGTCATTTGAAAGTTGTTCCCGGGCGCGCGGGCCGGTCGCGGCGCAAATGTTGGTCGTCTTGTCCGTTGATGTCCTGAAGAACTCGGCGCATCGGGGGACTATCACAAGTATCCACGGATCCGAACGCGCCATCAGAAGAAGCGACGAACGAGAGCGAAACCACGCAAGGTCGGATGACACCTCCAGCGCGTTGGAGATACCCCTCAGGGTGAACAAGTCACTGTCGTAAAATACGGTGACGAGAGTCGGCGAAGCTCAGAACTGTCGAACTGGCCGATACGGAAGGTTCTGGAGGAAACCGGCGGGCAATGACGTGACGAACCGACGGGGTCCGGGTCTATCCTCGGTCTACCAGAGTTTCTTGAAGTGCCCGGCTACCCAAGATTGTCACCAAACGACACCCTCGGGCCAGTTTTCCAACTAGGCGTGTTTCCGGCCGTCCGGGCAGTGGTGCCGCCGGAGTGAATTGAACACTCGACCCCACCCTTCGCACCACTACCGCTTTCGCGGCCGCCGGCGGCGCCCGTCGGGGCACAGCTGGCGTTTGGTGGTCCGGACCATCCCTTGACCCGCGAAGGGCCCCGCCCGTCTGGTCTCTACACCTTCCCGCGCGGACGCGAGCTTGGCTCGGGATTGGCATGGGCCTCCCGGCCCGCAGCGTTCCCCGAATTTGAGCGGTTCAGCCCCGGCGATTTCTCGCCGGGCAGGCAATTCCTACCAAGGGTGTGCTCTACCACTGAGCTACGGCGGCAACAACGGCGGGTGCCACGACCCGCAGTCATCGGCAAACCTAACACGGCATCCGCATCGGCGTCATGAGGTCCGGCTTTCGCAGGTTCACCGGACCTGGTGGCAAGCAGCCGGGTGTCCGGCACGAAACGTGGTCGGGCGGGTCGAAGGTCCTACCTACGCGCCGCAGATCGCATCATGGCCGGAAGGCTGGGGGCTCCGGAGATCTCCTGGCGGGCCGGTGCCCGGGGCCTGAATGGGGGCCCCGTGCTTCCTCTGGGGCCAGCTTACGGCAAGGGGATTGAGCATCCGGGCCCTCGTTTGGCACGTGGAACCGCAGGACGGATCACAGCGAACGTGTGCCGGGTTTGCGACATGGGCCTCTCGAACTTCAGAACGGAATTAAGAATGCGTTGCATTCGCACAAATGGCGTGCTATTGACTTATGAGAATGCGAGTAAGTCGCACTCGCACCTTCGGAGTCCCAACATGAGCATCAGTCGTTTCGCCGCCGTTGCCCACCGCGGTGTAGTCGTTTGCGCGGTATGTACCGCCTGTATGGCGGTCATGCCGGGAAGCGCCGCAGCGCAAGAAATGCCGTCACCGGAAGAGATGTGGCAAGTCATCCAGGAACAGCAGCGAGAAATCGAGGCGCTCAAGGCACGCATCGGCGCGGGCGAGGCGGTGGCCGAGGAGACGGCGATGGCGGTCGAGGCCGTGGTCGAGTCCATGGATGCCGGGACCACAGGAGCTGGTTGGTGGGACCGCACCCAGATCGGCGGATACGGCGAGCTGCATTACAACATCAAGGAAAATTCACAGGACAGGGTCGACTTTCATCGCTACGTCCTGTTCTTCGGCCACGATTTCAACGCAACGACCCGGATGTTCTCGGAATTCGAGCTGGAGCACTCGCTGGCCGGCGAGGGCAAGCCGGGCGAGGTTGAGCTGGAGCAGGCCTACATCGAGCGAGACTTCAGCGACTCGGTCACTGGCCGGGCAGGCATCATGCTGATGCCTGTGGGCCTCCTCAACGAGGTTCACGAGCCGCCGACCTTCTACGGCGTCGAGCGCAACAAGATTGAGAACGTCATCGTCCCGACCACCTGGTGGGAGGCGGGCGTTTCCGGCACGATGACCACCGAGGCCGGCGTCCAAGTCGATGTCATGCTCCACAGCGGCCTCGATGTGCCGACGGACAGCTTCAAGATCCGGAGCGGTCGCGGAAAGGTCGCGAACCACGACTTCGAAGAAGGTGCGTTGACCGGGCGGATCCGCTACACGGGGATGCCCGGGGTCGAACTGGCTGCCGCACTGCAGCATCAGGCAGACCTCACGCAGGGCGACGATGCGAGCGGCACCCTGATCGTGGCCAATGCCGCCGTGACCCGGCCGATCTCCGATTCGATGTCGTTGGGGCTGCGGGCGCTCTACGCGGGATGGGAGATCGACGGCGATGATGCGGCAGCGCTTGGGGCCGACTCCCAGAACGGTTGGTACCTGGAGCCTTCGGTCCGGATGGCCCTTGGCGGCGATGAGTCGGTTGGTTTCTTTGCCCGCTATGAGACGTGGGACACCAGGGCCGGCAACAGCGCCGACACCGAGGAGAACCAGTGGGTCGTGGGCGTCAACTACTGGCTGCATCCCAACGCCGTGCTGAAGGCCGACTACGTGACGCACGAAAAGCCCGGATCGGATGACGCGAAGACGCTGAGCTTGGGCGTCGGTTACCAGTTCTAGGCAAATGGATTCGACGGCCCGCAGTTCGGCCTGCGGGCCATCGTCCCGGTTCTGGATCGCGTGGTCGCTCGCTGCCGGAAT
Source organism: Alphaproteobacteria bacterium (assembly GCA_965116745.1). Classification (GTDB taxonomy): domain Bacteria; phylum Pseudomonadota; class Alphaproteobacteria; order TMED109; family TMED109; genus VXPW01. The sequence goes on from OZ220701.1 coordinate 816,785, forward strand.
CCTGGCAGCGCTCAGCCAGCATGCGTTGGCGGAAGACATTTATCTCCCGCCCGCCGACTTCGTGGACCTGGCGTTCGACGGCGATCCGCCTTCCAGCAAGAACCTCTGGCTGAGAGGCGGTATCCAGGACGACATCACGGCCATCCTTGGCCACCGGTACGGCGGATTGCGGATCAAGTACTGGCGGCAGGGAACGAGGTCTGCCTGGATCCTCGAGGAGATCGGGAAGTACGAGCCGATCACGGCCGGGTTCATTGTCGATGACGGCAGGCTCGTCGAAATCCGAATCCTCATCTATCGTGAGTCCCATGGCTGGGAGGTTCGGTATCCGTTCTTTACCGATCAGTTCCGAGGCCTCGAGCTGAACGAGAACCGCCGCTTGACCGGAACCATCGACGGAATCTCCGGCGCCACGCTGTCGGTTTCTTCGATCACCCGCCTGGCCGCTCTCGCCCTGTTTTTGGATGCGCGAGTTGCCGCCGATGCCGGAGGCTAGGGAAGCCAGGGCAGATTTCAGGAAGCGCTGGCGTCGGTGGGCGACGACGGCACGGCTCTGGCATCGTCGCGTTGGCCTGCTGGTGGCGGTACTCGTGGCGGTGTTGGCGATCACCGGGCTGCTGCTGAACCACAGCGACCGCCTGGGCCTCGATCGCACCAACATTGTGACGGGCTGGGCGGTTGACTGGTACGGGCTGACGCCGGTCGAAGACCCCGTTCACTTTCATGCCGGCGAACATTGGGTGAGCTGGATCGACGGCGCCGTCTACGCGAACGGAAGACGGGTTGGTGAAGCCGGAGGAACACCACGCGGTGCCCTCGAGTTCGACTCGCTGGTCGCGATGGCGACATCGGAGGCCGTGATCGTCTTCACCAGTGACGGAGAGCTGGTCGAACGTCTGGGCGCAGCCTTCCTGCCTGGCGCGATCGCACGTGTCGGGACGGTGGCATCCAAGGACCGGATCGTCATTCGCACGCCGGAGGGTCAGTACGCCAGCGATTCGGATTTACTGGCGTGGAGCCCGATTGAGGACGAAGTTGTCTGGTCCCAGGCCGGAACTCCGACCGAAGCCGTGCTGGAGAGGCAGCTGGCAGCTTACCGGGGGCAGGGATTGCCACTCAGCCGGGTCCTGCTTGACCTGCATTCAGGTCGACTGTTCGGATCCGTCGGGGCAGCCGTGATGGATGCGGCAGCGATTCTCTTGCTCGTGTTGGTCGCAACCGGGATCGTCAACTGGGCCGGCTTCCGGAGGCGGCGCAGGTAGTCGCCGGCTCCCGGGGTCGACTCCCCGCCGGCTGATACTCCGGTTCCGGTGGACATTGACGCCTGAACGCGGTCGGAAGGAAGCGGGGGTTCAGCGCCCGAGAATTGCAAACCCTTCGCGGGAGGCGGCCTCGTTCAAGCGCGTGTCAAAACAGACGAAGCCGATGTTGCTTGGATCGTCATCAGCAGCTGCCAGCGCGGCAGCCAGCTGGAGGGCGTCGGCAGCGCGGAGCGGGTGAACTCGAAGCAGCCGCCCAGCGACATCCTTGACTCGCTGGTCTGGCCGGACCTCGTACCAAGTTCGCGACAGTGTCCGGAGACGCTCAACGATGCTCGAGACGTCGGCTGGCGTGAGACTTCCCTCGCGTTCCCGCCGAGCAAGCGCCGCGACATACTCGACTGTTGTGCCCCACCACACCGCCATTCGGTCATCCTGCTCCAGCAGACGGACGACGGGCTTTCGGTGAAGCTCATCGACCTCAAGAGCGACGAGCGCGGAAGTATCCCAGAAGTTCACCGGCGACCGTCTCTCCGTTCCTCGGCACGCTCTTCGAGCAGGGCGTCTAGGATCCGGGCGCCCGAAGGGAATGGTTTGCCAAGTACGTTCAAGGGACTTTCATGACTGCGCCGCGACAGGATGCCGGCGCGTTCCAACCGAGCGATCCTCGCACTTTCGTCGACATCGTCTGCCTCAGGCGTGCTTCCCTGACCCCGTCCGACCGGGACAATGCGCGCGACCGGAGTTCTACGGTCTAGAACCAGCACCGATTCCCCGGAACGGACCCGTCGCAAATAAGCGCTCAGGCTGTTTTTCACCTGAGAGATGGTGGCTTGGATCATATTGGATGCCCCTCGAATATATCGAAGACTAAGTTAGCTATATTGAACAGGCTAAGCAAGCGTGATTGCGGTACGACTGGAGATTGAACCCCGGCGAACATCTCCGGACCGGTGCTGCCAACGCCGATGGCCACTGGGATTGGCCGACCAATGGTCAGCACTGCGCGGGCCGTGCCGGATGGTTGTGCCTACCCCGATCGCACGGGCTGGGCTCCAGAGATCGGCAACCGGTCACACGGACTGGCAACGGGAGTACCGGCGTCCGGCCGCGCGGGCCTGGCTGCGCGTACTAGGCTGGTGCCTCGAAAGTGAAGACCCTTGGATGTGGGACGGAGACCGCTTGAGAGGCGTCAGGATGTTGATCTCGAAAGGTCTCGGAGCGTGTGGGTGCCTGGTACTCCCCATGGGGGACGGGATCGGCGATGTTCCCCCGGTCGCAGGGACCGAGCGGTCGGACAGGTGATATCCGGTCCGCTGCCGACCCGCTCTCGTCGGAGCCGTCCGTCCGGGTGCTGTCTCAGCGCCCGGACGCGCCGCCGCCCCCCACCGGCTGTTCACGCTGATGGACGGACAGGCGGCGCTCGAGGCGATGGGACACCAGGACGAAGGTGTAGGTGATCACGAGGTAGATGAGGGCGGCCGCGATATAGAGCTTGTAGGGTTCGAAACTCCGGGCCACGATGATCCGGGCGACCCCGGTCAGGTCCAGCAGCGTGATGATCGAGACCAGGGATGTGGCCTGCAGCAGGAATACCGCTTCGTTGGTGTAGGCGGGCAGGGCCAGGCGGCAGGCCTTGGGGAGAATGATCCGGCGGTACAGCAGCAGACCGGACATGCCGAGGGACCGCGCCGCCTCGATCTCGCCGCGCGGCACCGCAATGATGGCTCCCCGCAGGATCTCCGCGGTGTACGCCGCGGTGTTCAGCGTGAGCGTCAACACCGCGCAGAAGTAGGCCTCCCGGAACAGGAACCAGACGCCCGCCTGGTCGAGGAGCGGCTGGAACTGGCCGGAGCCGTAGTAGACAAGAAAGAGTTGCACCAGCAGCGGCGTGCCACGGAAGTACAGCATGTACCCGTAGGCAGGCAGCCAGAGAAGTCGGCGATGGGATAGGCGGGCCACCGCCACGGGCACGGCCAGACAGAGACCGGCCAGCAGGCTGAGAAACGTGATTTCGAGCGTGAGGACGGCGCCCCCCAGCAGGCGTGGCAGGCTTTCCCAGACGATGGTGAGGTCCATCTCAGCCCTGCCCGCGCGCCGCGCCGCGGTACGACCACGACTCGATCCGCCCCTGGATCACCATCGATACGATCGTGATACCCAGGTAAAACAGGGAGGCAACGAAGAAGAAGGTGAACGGCAACCGCGTCGCCCGGGCGGCGATATCGGCGCTGCGCATCAGCTCCTCGAGCTGAATCACCGAGATCAGCGCCGTTGCCTTGATCAGGACCATCCAGACGTTACCGAGGCCGGGCAGGGCGAAGCGCCACATTTGCGGGAGCACGATGCGGCGAAGCATCAGTGCGCGGCCCATCCCAAACGCCCGGGCAGCCTCAATCTGGCCCCGCGGGACGGCCTGAAACGCGCCCCGAAAGACCTCAGTGGCGAACGCGCCGTAGATCAGGCCGATCGTGGCGATTCCGGCGACGAACGGATTAAGGTCGACCCGGAGATCATGGCCGGCGCCGGCGGCGAGATCCTGGATCAGGGTCGGAACGCCGTAATAGACGAGCAGGATCAGAATCAGTTCCGGCACGCCGCGAATGACGGTCGTGTAGGTGTCGGCGAGCCAGCGCGCGGCGCGATAGCGAGAGAGCTTGCCCCAGGCTCCGAGGAGCCCGAACGTCACCGCGAGGCCCATGGCGCCGACGCCGACCAGAATCGTCAGCCCCAGCCCCCGCCACAGCATCCACCCGTAGCCGTGGAGGTCGAATGTCACGATGGCCAGCCTGGCAGGACGCCGCCGGCGACTGCCGTCGGCCGTTTCCGGTTCAGATCAGGAGACCCCTCAGTCGCCGTACACGTCGAAGGCGAAATAGGCGTCGTTGATCCGTTGATAGGTGCCGTCGGACCGAATGTCGGCGAGCGCCTGATTGAGCGCGGCCAGGATGTCCGGCTCATCCTTGCGCACGGCGATTCCGACACCCTCGCCGAACCAGCGGGGATCCGTGAAGTCCGGCCCCACGAATTCGGCATCGGCACCGTCCGGCGTGCCGAGAAGTCCTTCCAGCAAGACAAGGGAGTCGGCCAGCACGAGATCGACCCGGCCCGCCATGAAGTCCAGATTGGCCTCGGCCTGCGTGGCGTAGGCCTTGATCGAGACGATGTCGCCGTAGTTGTCGTGCAGGAAGTTCTCATGGACGGTTGCGCGCTGCACCCCGACCGATTTCCCGTCCAGTCCGGCCCTTGAAATCTCGATCCCTGATCCCTTCTTGCGGACGAACTTGGCGGGCGTGTTGTAGTACTTGGCCGTAAAGTCCACCTTCTGCCTGCGTTCCTCAGTGATCGACATCGAGGCGACGATGGCGTCGTATTTCTTGGCCAGCAGACCGGGAATGATCCCGTCCCAGTCCTGGACGACCCACGTGCACTCGAAGTCGGCGGCGGCACAGATTGCGTTGCCGATCTCGATATCGAAGCCCCGGAGGTCCCCGTTCTCGTCGATCCAGTTGAACGGCGGATAGGCGCCCTCGGTGCCCAGCGTGACGGTCATGCGCTCGTCTGCAGTCGCCTGGAAGGTGGTGGTTGCGGCCGCACAGACGGCGGCGAGTAAGAGCTTCCTCATGGTTATTCGTGCTCTCCAGACTGGCTGGGTGTGGTCAGGGCGGAACGACCCCAGTTACCGCCCGAGAGAAACCGCCTGAACCGCTCGGAGCTCGGCTCGTCCAGGACCTGCCGCGACGGCCCCTGCTCGTTGACCATACCTTGATGCAGAAAGATGGTGCGGGACGATACCGCCCGCGCGAAGCCGATTTCGTGCGTCACGATCAGCATCGTGCGCCCTTCCGCGGCCAGGTCATCGATGACCTTGAGGACTTCTCCGACCAATTCGGGATCGAGAGCAGAAGTCGGCTCGTCGAGCAGCAGGACCTCCGGTTCCATCGCCAGTGCACGGGCGATCGCCGCCCGTTGCTCCTGGCCTCCGGACAGGTGGGCCGGGAAGTCGTCGCGCTTGTCGGACAGACCGACCTTGCGCAGGAGGTGGTCGGCCTGCTCCACCGCCCGGCGGCGCGGAATGCCAAGTACGCGGATGGGCGCCTCGACGATGTTTTGCAGCACGGTCATGTGGGACCACAGGTTGAACCGCTGGAACACCATCCCGAGGCGGGTGCGGATCCGGTCGACTTGGCGCCGATCGGCCGGGGTGCGTTGACCACGCCTGTCGAAGCCCATCTGGATCAGTTCCCCCCCGACATGAACCTCCCCGGCGTCGGGGACGTCCAGGAGGTTGATGCACCGGAGCAGGGTGCTCTTGCCGGAGCCGCTGGCCCCCATGACGGCGATGACGTCATGTTCGTGCGCCGCGAGCGAGACGCCCCGCAGGACATCGAGCGAGCCGAATGCCTTGTGGAGATTTGTCACGCGAAGTGCGGCCTCGCGTGGGCCCACGTCAGGAGTCACGGTCGCACCTAGCGTTCGGGTCGGCCTGGTCGGCCGCATTTGATAGTAGCTCGTGGCGTCGTGGCCGGAGAGTGGGTTCCGATTCTTCCCCGGACGTCGTGGCGTGGCTTTCGCCGCATGCGATCACGGTGTTCACGGGCCGTCGGCAGCGGCCTCCGCCCTGGGCCCCGGGGGCCCGCTCGGCCCGGGACTGGCCGGCGCTGGATCCCGCCGCGGGCCCTCGAGCCGGGGCTGGCCAGGCTGCGAACCTTAAGCCCGCATGTCGTTCTATCCTTTTGCGCAACGTTGCGCATTCGGACTGCGGACAGCGATGGTCGCAACAGCGGAGGGTAAAATGACGTGGTGACCAGCGCGCCTCCCGTGCCCTCGCCCGCGCGGCATCCCATCCGTCGCCTGATCCAGCGCTGGGGTCCGAAGCATGCTCGCACCTTCGTCATCGCGAACCTGCTGGTGATCGTGATCGCCGGTGCGACTGCCGGGTACCCGCTGCTGATCGACTACCTGGTCGACGCACTCCAAGCGCGCGAGCGCCTCGTCATCGTCACGGTCCCGATTGCGGTGCTGCTGCTGACACTTGCCAAAGGGGCTGCGCTCTATGCGCAAACCGTGTTGGTCAGCCGCATCGCACAGCGGATGATCGCGGATATCCGGGCCGATCTCTACATGGCGATCCTCCGGTTCGACCTCGGTGTGCTGGCCGGTGATCGCGCCGTGAGTCTCCAGGCGCGGGTCCTGCACGATACGAACCTCCTGAACGCTTCCCTTACCCAGATGGCGGGGCGGGTCCCCCGAGACGCGCTGACGTGCGCGGCCCTGCTGGGATCCGTGATCTACCTCGACTGGGTGCTGTCGCTGATCGTGATCGTCGTCTACGGCATCAACGTGCGCCCGGTGCTGTCGATCGGCCGCCGGACGCGCAGCACCACCACCGACGTGCAGGCGCACTACGGCGCCCTGTCCTCATTTCTCGCCGAGACCTTTCAGGGCATGCGGACGGTGCGGGCGTTCAACCTCGGAGCTGCGCGGAGCCAGCAGGGAAAGTCCCTGATCGAGCGGCTGTACGCGCTGCAGTACGCGATCGAGCGACGCCGGGCGCAGTTGTCGCCGCTCCTCGAGTTCGGGGGCGGGGTGGTCGTGGCTCTCATCATCGTGGTCGCGGGCTGGCGCATTCTGGAGGGCAGCAGCACGATCGGGGCGTTCTCGGGATTTGTGAGCGCGGTGCTGCTGGCGCTGCGTCCGGCCCGGGCGCTCGCGGACTTCAGCGTGACGTTCCAGCAGGCGGCCTCCGCCGCCGAGCGCGTGTTCGAGAAGCTGGAGCAGTTGCCCGGTCTCGTCGATCGCCCCGATGCCCGGGTCTGTCCGCGACCCGAGGGTGAGATCCGCTTCGAGAATGTCGGTTTTCGGTACACGGAAGGCGGGTCGGTCCTCCGGGATGTGAACCTCGTGATCCGGCCCGGTGAGCGCGTCGCGCTCGTCGGGCCGAGCGGCGCCGGCAAGACCACCCTGATCAACCTGGTGCTGCGCATGTTCGACCCCAGCGAGGGCCGGATCCTGCTGGACCGCGCCGATATCCGGGAATTCACCCTCGAGTCGCTGCGAAGCCACTTCGGGCTGGTGGCGCAGGAGGCCACGCTGTTTCACGGCTCGCTTCGCGACAACGTGGAGATGGGCCGGCCCGGGGCCGGCGATGCGGCCATTCGGGAGGCCCTGCTGGCGGCCGCGGCGGACTTCGTCGACACCCTCCCCGACGGTCTCGATACCGTCGTCGGTGACCAGGGTGACCGGCTGTCAGGCGGCGAGCGGCAGCGTGTCGCGCTGGCCCGGGCCATCCTGCGCGATCCGGCCGTCCTGATTCTGGATGAACCCACCAGTGCGCTCGATGCCGAGTCCGAGCATCGTATTCAGGAGGCGCTCGGCCGCCTGACGGCGGGACGTACAACCATTACCATCGCCCACCGGCTATCGACGGTGGTGCGCGCCGACCGGATCCTGCTGATGGAGGGAGGCACGATCGTGGACCAAGGCACCCACGCCGCACTGATGGCGCAATCGGCGTCGTATCGGCGGCTCGTCGAGCTCCAGGCCGTGCGATCGGAGGACCGCTCCCTTGGCACGGCGTGACGTCTCGACGCCGAAGGCGGACAAGCAGGGCGAACGCTTCGAGCGCGAGGCCCGGGCGCTGCGCGCGAACCTGCGGCGGCGCAAGGAACAGGCACGTGATCTGGCTGCCGCGGACGCTCCCCGCCGGCCCGCGCAGGAGCGTGGGCGCAAGACCGATGGCTGAGCGGGCGCCGATCGCGCAAGGACATTGCCGCCGCGGCCGGGGACCGTCGCCATGACCGTGATGCCGGACACCTGGATCCGCTCGATGGCCATGGAAGAGGGGATGATCGATCCGTTCGTCGAGGCGCAGCGCACCGACGGCGTGATTTCGTACGGCCTGAGCTCGTACGGTTATGACGCCCGCGTCGCCAAAGAGTTCCGGGTGTTCACGAACGTGGACAACGCGCTGATCGATCCCAAGGACTTCTCCGATCAGAGCTTCGTCGCCCGCACGGCCGATACGTGCATCATTCCGCCCAACAGCTTCGCGCTGGCCCGGACGGTCGAGTACTTCCGGATTCCCCGCGACGTGCTGGTCATCTGCCTGGGAAAATCCACCTACGCCCGCTGCGGAATCATCGTCAACGTGACGCCGCTCGAGCCCGAGTGGGAGGGGCACGTCACGCTGGAGTTCTCGAATACAACGCCATTGCCGGCCCGCATCTACGCGAACGAGGGTGCTTGCCAGTTCGTGTTCTTCAAGGGGGCTGCGTCCCCGAAGGTCAGTTACGCCGACCGCAAGGGGAAGTACATGGGTCAGCTGCAGGTCACGCTGCCGAGGATCTGACCGGGTGGACAGTATCCGTATTCGGGGCGGGCAACCGCTCCAGGGAACGGTGACAATCGACGGCGCGAAGAACGCTGCGCTGCCACTGATGGCCGCGTCCCTCCTGACCGACCAGCCGGTCACCCTGACCCGCTACCCCCAGCTCGGCGATACGCGTTCCATGGCGGCTCTCCTGCGCCGGCTGGGGGTCGAAGCGACCGCGACGGGCAAGTGTGCGGACACGATGGGTCTGGTGACCCCGAGCGTCGCATCGACCACGGCCGACTATGACCTGGTGCGTCGCATGCGGGCTTCCGTCCTCGTGCTGGGACCGCTTCTCGCCCGCTCCGGCCACGCGGAGATCTCGCTGCCCGGCGGCTGTGCCATCGGGACCCGGCCCATCGACCTGCATCTCAAGGCCCTGACCGAACTCGGCGCATCGATCGAACTGGAGGGGGGCTACGTGCGGGCGCGCGCGTCGCAGCGCGGACTGCGCGGCGGGCGGGTCCGTTTTGCGCACGTGTCGGTGGGCGCCACGGAAAACGTCCTGATGGCGGCGGTGCTGGCTCGCGGTGAGACCCGCATCGAGAATGCCGCCAGGGAACCCGAGGTCACGGATCTCGCCCGGTGCCTGGTGGCGATGGGTGCCCACATCGAGGGGCTCGGCACCAGTACCCTCCACGTCCAGGGCGACACGGTGTTTCGGCCCGCCTCGCATCGGATCCTGGGGGACCGTATCGAGGCCGGAAGTTACGCTGCCGGGGCTCTCATCACCGGCGGACGCCTCAGGCTGGCCGGCGCCCCCGCCGACGCCATGACCGCGACGCTCGATGTCCTGCGGTCCATCGGCGCCGAGGTCGAGATCACCGCCGACGAAGTGGTCGTCAACGGTTCCGGCACGCTGGCGGCAACGGATGTGGAGACGGGTGTGTATCCCGCCTTCCCGACCGACATGCAGGCCCAGATGATGGCGGTGCTGTGTTTGGCGGGAGGGCGTTCGAGGATCGTCGAGAACATCTTCGAGAATCGGTTCATGCATGTCGCGGAGCTGGTCCGCATGGGGGCCCGCATCAAGGTGAGCGGAAGGACGGCCGAGATCAAGGGCGTCCAGCGGTTGCTGGCCGCTCCGGTCATGGCGACCGATCTGCGCGCGTCCCTGTCTCTGGTGTTGGGAGCGCTTGCGGCGGAAGGCGAATCCGTCATCCGCCGGGTCTATCATCTTGACCGCGGCTACAGCCGGCTTGAGACCAAGTTGCGGGCGGTGGGCGCCATCGTCAGGCGTACGTCCGAGGACGGATCGACGTGAGCACGCATGCGATCGAACCGGTGGATCCGCTGCGCCTGCGGGCAGGGGATGAACAGTCGGTCGAGGTTCTGGCCGAATGCCTGTTCGAGGCGCTCGCAATTGCCGCCGGCATGCGGTTTGATCAGGAAGCCAACCGCTTCGTGTTGGCGCTGGAACGCTTTACATGGGAGGCGGCGGCCGGTGACGATTCGCGTCTGCAGCAGGTTCCCTGCGTGCTGACCATCGAGCGTGTCGTGCGGGTCGCGCAGACGGGTCTGGGGCCGCAGGCTCGCGGTCGCATTCTCAGCCTGTCGTCCTTCACGTGTGAATCGGGCACGCTGCTTCTGGTGTTCGATGAAGGCGCAGCGGTCCGGATCGACGTTGAGGGCATCGAGTGCCGACTGGAAGACACCCGCCCGGGACGGCTGCCGCCTGTGGTGCCCGGGCACCGGCGGGGGCTCGCGTGAATCGCGACCGCTCCGACGACGTCGTCTTGGCGGTGCCGCGCGGCCGGATCGCCCGCGAGGTCATTCCGCTGCTGGCCGACATCGGCATCGAGCCGGAGCCAGCGTTCCGGGATCCCGATTCGCGCCGGCTGGCATTCCGGACGAGCGTCGACGGTCTCTCCCTGATCCGCGTCCGCAGCTTCGATGCGGCCACGTTCGTGGCGTTCGGCGGTGCCGACCTGGGTGTGGTGGGCTACGACGTGCTCCTGGAGTTCGACTATGACGATCTCTACCTACCGCTCGATCTCGGCATCGGCCGCTGCCGACTGGCGGTCGCCGAGCCGGCGGAGGTCGCTTCGAGCGACGACCCGCGCCGCTGGAGCCACGTGCGGATCGCGACGAAGTACCCGGCGACGACCCGGCGGCATTTTGCCGCGCGGGGGGTGCAGGCCGAGTGCGTGAAGCTGAACGGTGCGCTTGAACTTGCGCCTCAACTCGGCCTCTGCAGGCGCATCGTGGACCTTGTCGACACGGGTTCGACCCTGCGGGCGAACGGCCTGGTCGAAGTGGAGAAAATTGCCGACATTTCGTCCCGGCTGGTCGTCAACCGTACCGCGATGAAGCTCCGACCGCGCCGCCTCAATGCACTCGTGGACCGCTTCCGGAAGGCGATCGATGGCGCGCCGGATTGACGCGAGGACCGAGGATCTCGACACGGCCCTGGCACCACTGCTGGCGGCGCGCGGGGCGGTCGAGCAATCGGTCAGGGAGACCGTCCGCGAGATCGTCGCAACGGTGCGCGAGCGTGGCGACGACGCCCTGCTGGAGCTCACGCGGAAGTTCGACCGGTTTCCGATTGACCGGGAATCGATTCGCGTGGATGCCGCCGCGATGGCGGAGGCCCGCGCGGCTTGCGGCAATGAAGCGCTGGATGCGCTCGCCCACGCGGCCGAGCGGATCCGGGCTTATCACGCGCGACATATCCCGGAGGACACGTCCTATCAGGATGAGAGCGGGGTCACGCTTGGCGAGTACTGGACGCCGGTCGAGGCGGTGGGGCTGTATGTCCCGGGCGGCACCGCCAGCTATCCGAGCTCGGTCCTGATGAACGCCATTCCAGCCCAGGTTGCCGGCGTGCCGCGCCTGGTCGCCACCGTGCCGCACCCGGACGGGAAGGTCCTGCCGCTCGTGCTCGCCGCCGCCGAACTGGCCGGGATCCAGGAGATCTACCGCGTGGGCGGGGCCCAGGCGGTTGCCGCCCTCAGTTTCGGCACGGACACGATCGCTCCGGTCGACAAGATCGTGGGTCCCGGCAACGCCTACGTGGCGGAGGCCAAACGCCAGGTCTTCGGCACCGTCGGAATCGACCTGATTGCCGGACCCAGCGAGATCCTCGTGGTGTCGGACGCGACCAGCAATCCCGAGTGGGTGGCGTTGGACCTCCTGTCGCAGGCCGAGCACGACCCGGCGGCGCAGGCGGTCCTGGTGACGGACGACAGCGCGTTCGCAGGTGCCGTCGAGAACGCGGTGGAGCGGTGCCTCGAGACGCTCCCCAGGCGAGCGATCGCCGGGGCGAGCTGGCGCGACTTCGGGGCCGTGATCGTGGTGGCCGGACTGGCGGATGCGCCGGCGGTCGTCAACCGGCTCGCCCCGGAGCACGTGGAACTCTCCGTTGCGGATCCGGAGCCGATGATGCGGGCGATTCGTACGGCCGGCGCGGTGTTCCTGGGGCGGCACACGCCGGAAGCGATCGGCGATTACGTGGCCGGCCCGAGCCACGTGTTGCCGACCTCCCGGAGCGCACGGTTCTCATCGGGCCTCTCGGTGCGGGACTTTCTCCGCCGCACCTCCGTGGTCGGATGCAGCGAGGAAGGGCTGGCCGCCATCGGGCCCTCCGCGTCCGTCCTGGCAGCGGCCGAGGGGCTAGATGCCCACCGGCTGTCGGTCGATGTCCGCCTCGGGCGCTGAGAGTCCGCCCGCCGACCAACTGGTGCGGGTGACGTTGGGCAACGCGGGTACCGCTCACGGCGCGGCTGAACTTGCCCGTGAGCGGCAACTGGCGGTACAGGATCTCCTGGAATGCAACCAGTTCGCGCCCGAAAACGCGCCGCCCGGGCCGTATGCAGCGGAAATCTCGCTCCAGGGCGAGCGGATGGTGTTCATGATCACGCCGGTGGAGACCGACTCGGAGCCGTTTCGCGTGGCAGTGCCGGTCGCCGACCTGACCGGGCTGGTACGTGACTACCATGCGATCTGCCAGAGCTACTACGACGCGCTGCAGCGGGCATCGGTGGGCAAGATCGAGGCCATCGACATGGGGCGGAGGGCGCTGCACGACGAAGGCGCCGGATTGCTGGCGGACTGCCTGAAGGGGCGGATCCGGACGGACTTCGATACGGCACGTCGCCTGTTCACGCTCCTGTCCGTCCTGTTTTTGACCGCGGACATGCGCTTTGTGCCGATCCGGCTGTCGCCGAGGCCGGGCGCGCGCTAGGGGACGTGCCCGCCGATCCGGGTACCGTACGGTGCCGGTGCCCGGAAGACGATTCCCTCCAGGAATCGAGCGTCCTCCCGGAATTTCTCTTGACCGCTGCGCCAGCTACTCGCATGGTGCCGTCCCGGCAGCCCGAGGAGACACAATGGAAAAAGAAGAATTCATGGAGTTTTTCGGTACGGTTACCGAAATTCTTCCCAATGCGATGTTCCGCGTCACCCTCGACAATCAGCACAAGGTGCTGGCCCACACGTCCGGGCGCATGCGCAAAAACCGGATCCGCGTATTGGCCGGCGACAAGGTGACCGTGGAAATGACGCCCTACGACCTGACGAAGGGTCGGATCACGTACCGCCACAAGTAAGCCTGTTCGGCGCGCCGGTCGGCCCATGCAAAGCCAACCGTCGCCGAAGCTGGTTCTCGCGTCCCGTTCGCCGGCGCGCGCAGCGTTGCTTGAGCAAATCGGACGGTGCCCTGATGTCGTCGCGCCGTCGGGAATCGACGAGACGCATGTACCCGGCGAGTTGCCGCGCCTCTATACCGCGCGCATGGCGGAGGAAAAGATGCGCATCGCGGGACCACTCCATCCTGATGCCTGGATCGTCGTGGCGGACACGGTGGTCGCTTGCGGGCGCCGAATCCTGGCGGCGACGGAAGAAATTGAGGTCGCGCGGCGACACCTTCGAATGCTTTCGGGTCGGGCGCACCGGGTCTGGAGTGCAGTCCGGGTCAGGGGGCCGGACGGAGCCGAGGCTGCGCGGGTGGTCTGCACCCGGGTGCGATTCCGCGGGCTGAGCAACCTCGAGATCGAGGACTATCTGATGACCGGGGAATGGCGGAACCGGGCCGGAAGCTACGCCATTCAGGGTCGTGGCGCCGCTTTCGTGCACGGGATCAACGGGTCATTCGAAAACGTGGTCGGGTTGCCTGTTGCCGAAACCGAGTTGATGCTGCGGGGGCTCGGGATGCCGCCAGCGCGGGTCGATACGTGACCGCCCGGAACGAGCGGGGCGGCGATGCTCCAGTTGGCGGACGAGGGTTTGGTCACGCCGCGCCGAAACGACGTCCGCCATGTCCGGTCTGTCGCCGGCCGGCCGATCCCGGGGAGTCCCCGTTTTGCAGCGTCCGCTGCCGCCAGGTCGATCTCCACCGGTGGCTGAGCGGCGGCTACGTGATCCCGGGCGCCGACGACCCGGGTGACGAATCGTAAAGGGAACGTCGGCCTAGACAGGACCCGTCCTGATCCCGTATACGGGGGCCGCGCCCAGGTAGCTCAGTTGGTAGAGCACGCGACTGAAAATCGCGGTGTCGGTGGTTCGATTCCTCCCCTGGGCACCACCCTCGTGTCAATATGATCCTTGTGGATTTATGGTTTCGCGCCGGACCGGTCGTTGCGGCGGGAGCCCGCAAAGCTGGCGTGTCCAAGCCAGTCCCACATGCTTGCCGAGTTGGCGGCGTGCTGGAGGTCATCGGCGGCTGCGGTAACTCGGGACCGACGCGCGCAAACCCGATGAGGAACTCATTGCGCCCGATGTTGGTACCGCAATCCAGCCGGATAACGCATGCAGTTCATTGACGTTCACGACGAAGACGGTATCCGAATCATCACGCTGGACCGACCCGAAGCGCGCAATGCCAGTCATGCCGGCATGCGAAGCGAGATCATCGCAGCGCTCGCGCCGGTGAACGACGATTCGGCCGTTCGCGCTGTCGTCATCACTGGTGCAGGAGACAAGGCGTTTTGCGCCGGCAACGACCTTGCCGAGACTCGAGGCCTGAACGAAAGGACCAGCGGAACCTGGGTGGCGGATCTTCGCCGACACCACGATGCCATTCGCGACCTCGACAAGCCGTGTATCGGGGCAATCAATGGCGTGGCTGCTGGCGCAGGCCTCCAGATCGCGCTCCTGTGCGATCTCCGGATTGGGCAGCCAGGCACGCGCATCGGCCAGCCGGAAATCAATGTCGGCCTGGCGAGCGTCATCGGCGTGCAACTCATGGAACTAGCACTGGGGCACAGCCGCACGCAGGACCTTGCCCTGTCCGGGCGCCTGGTGACGGCTGATGAAGCTCTGCGGATTGGGCTCCTCGATCGCCTGGTTGCCGCGGAAGCGTTGGTGGACGAGGCGCTGCAGGAGGCCCGCCTGCTCGCCGCAAAGCCGCCAAACGCCTTCCGCCTTTCGAAGCTCAGGCTAAGAGAGATGACCCAGGCCGCCTGGGACTCCGCGTTCGATGCGGCCTTTCGTCTGCAGCCCCTGGCTTATGCGAGCGGTGAGCCGCAGGCCGCGATGGCCCGGTTTCTTGACCGGAGACGCTGAGCCGCCGCTGCCTTCTCTTTTTGCGTTTGGACTCGTGTACTGGGGAAGTTCACGCCGCCGGACGAGTGATTCGCCCGTCCAAGACGGACAGCCAGGTAGCTCGCCGTTTGGTCCGTGGTCGCGGTGCCGGCGCGACCGACCCTGGAAACCTCGCCGTGCGACCGAAGCCATGCAGGGAACTACCCCGGTGAGACCGGGAAGCCCGCTTCCACGGGAAACTCGAGCGAAATCGGTGCCGGGAACCTCAGCAGATCAGCAGGAGACAACGATGGTACCGTGTCCCCGGTGAAGGCTGGTGGCGGGACAGCGGGTTGTCCGCTGACCGCCGGTGGTCTTCCGGTCGGGACATGCGTATTGGGAGTGGAAGCTCATGGCGGGACCTTATCGCGGTGTATGGCCGGTTGTTCCCACCATCTTTACCGAGACCGGCGACCTCGACCTGGAGGGACAGAAGCGGGCGCTCGACTGCATGGTGGACCAGGGATCGGACGGGCTCTGCATCCTCGCCAACTATTCCGAGCAGTTCCTGCTTTCCGACGAGGAGCGGGAGATCCTTGCGCGACACTGCATAGAACATGTCGCTGGCCGCATTCCGGTCATCGTCGCCGCGTCGCACTATTCGACCAGGATCGTCGTGGAACGCTGCCGGAAGGCGGCGGAACTCGGGGCGTCCATGATGATGCTGATGCCGCCCTACCACGGATCGGCCCTCAAGGGCACCGAGGAACAGACGCGCGAGCAGTTCGCCCGGGCAGCGGAAGCGGGTCTGCCGATCATGGTTCAGGACGCGCCGCTCTCGGGAGTAGAGCTCAGCGTGCCGTTCCTGGTCCGTCTGGCGCAGGAGATCGACGAGGTAGCCTACTTCAAGATTGAAACACCGCAGGCTGCGGCGAAGCTTCGGGCCCTGGTCCGGGCGGGCGGCGACGCAATCGAGGGCCCGTTCGACGGTGAGGAAGCGATCACCCTGCTGGCGGACCTCGACGCCGGGGCGACGGGGACGATGCCGAGCGCCCTTGTCCCGGACCTTCTGAAGCCGATCGTGGAGGCCCACCGAAATGGCGGCAGGGACGAGGCCGTCGCCGCGTACGGTCGCGTGCTGCCACTCATCAACTTCGAGAATCGTCAGTGCGGACTTCGGGCCTGCAAGGCGCTCATGCAGGCCGGCGGCGTGATTCGTTCGGATCACGTGCGCGCGCCGCTCGGCCCGCTGGCACCCGAGGTGCGGGCGGGTCTGATGGAACTCGCCCGACCGCTCGATCCGGTGTCACTTCGTTGGGGCCGTTAGAGCGCCGCGAGCCCGAGGGCACACAGGACCGGCTGCCGGCGTGCGAGTGGATCCATCCGTCGGTCCGTGTTCACTGTCACGCAGGCGCTGGGGCGATGGCCGGGATTGACTGCGATGGTTCGTCGCCATTTGGCGAGACCGTCGATGGCTACCCGCCCGGCAGCAGGCAAAAATCCGGCGCTGCCGAAGTTTCCGGGGTAGAGTCATAGGGGAGGCGCCGGTGTTGATGGGTCATTACGTTTCGACGGTTTTCGGGGCCCGGTCGGCGTCCGCACGCTCCCGGCGAACTGGAAGCGTGCGCAGCGGCGTCAGACCCAGGCCCGGCAGATGACGACCCGCCCGGAATTGGCTCCGGCACCCGCACCGGCTCAGCGGGCAGAGTCGGTTGGCCGGCCAGATCTTGCCCGATGCCGCTTGGCGGCGGCGGTGATCGCGGAAGCAGCATCGAACATTGAGCGGGAGGCCCGGCTCCCGGCGCCGGTGCTCGCCGCCATGCACGATGCGGAACTGTTTCGGTTGAGCCTGCCCGGCTGGCTTGGTGGTGCCGAGTTGCCGCTCGCGGAGCTTGCGGACATCACCGAGTTGATTGCCGCGGCCGATGCCAGTGCCGGGTGGTGCCTGGGACAGGCGCTGGGTTGCGCAACCGCGGCTGCGTACCTCGAGCCGCGGGTGGCCGAGCAGGTGTTCGGGCCCGGCAACGCTGTACTCGCGTGGGGTGCCGGTGCGGTCGGGACGGCGGTGGCGACCGACAGTGGGTATCGCGTGAGCGGCACGTGGCGGTTCGCCAGCGGCAGCGACCACGCGACGTGGCTGGGCGGGCACTGCACCGTCAAGGACAAGGACGGAACGCCGCGTACGGATGCGGCGGGTCGACCGGTCACCCGTACGGCGCTATTTCCGAGGAGCGCTGCCGAAATTCATGACGACTGGCATGTGGTGGGCCTTCGCGGAACGCGCAGCGAGGGGTACACCGTGAACGATCTCATGGTCGAGGACGCATTCACGCTGAACCGGGATTCGGCCGCCGACCGCCGGAGCGACGCCACCCTCTTCCGGTTCCCCGTTGTCCATGTGTATGCCTCCGTGTTCGCGGGCGTCGCGGTCGGGAACGCCCGCGCCGCCCTCGATCGGCTCATCGAGTTGGCGCAAACGAAGACAGCGCGCGGCGCCCCGACCGCGATGCGCGATAGTCCGGTCGTGCACTCACGCCTGGCCGAGCTCGAGGCCCGCCTCGGAGCAGCCCGGGCATTCCGCACCCAGGTGCTGGACGACGTGTGGCGCACGGTCGAAGCGTCCGGTCAGGTCTCTCCGGCCGAGCGGGCGCCGCTCCGGCTTGCGACAACGCACGCCATTCACGAAGCGACGCGCGTAGCGGAGCAAGCGTACCGGATGGCCGGGGCGACGGCCGTGTTCACGTCGCAGCCGTTCGAGCAGCGCCTCCGCGATGCCTATGCGGTTTCGCAACAGGTGCAGGGGCGGCACGAGAACTACGAACTGGTGGGTCGCCATCTCCTCGGTCTGCCCGTCGAATCCATGTTCTTCTGAGCGGCAGCGGGAACGGATGCCCAGACGTCACCCAGGTGCGGGCCGCGGGCGTGGTCGACCCAGGCCCAAAGGACGAACGGTCGAGCCGACAGCCCTGGCCGAGGTGCGCGGCGTCCTGGGAGACCGCCCCCGACGCCGCGATCTGCTGATCGAGCACCTGCACCTGTTGCAGGACCGCTACCAGGGACTGTCACCTGCGCATCTCGCTGCCCTGGCCGCCGAGATGCGTCTGTCGATGGCCGAGGTCTACGAAACCGCCACCTTCTATGCGCACTTCGACGTCCTGGAGGAGGGCGAGCAGCCGGCTGAGACGACGCTCCGCGTATGCGATGGCCTCTCCTGCGAACTGGCGGGGGCACTCGAGCTCGATTCCGCGCTCCGGGCCGCGGCCGGCCCCGGCGTGCGTGTGGTCCGGGCCCCCTGCATGGGGCGCTGCGACCAGGCGCCGATCGTCGAGGTCGGGCATCGACACGTGATTCGTGCAAGTACCGACGCGGTACTTGCGACGGTACGGGCCGGCAAGCGGAGCCCGCGCGTGCCCGCATACCGCGGTTTGTCCGACTACCTGGCCGATGGCGGTTATCGCGCGCTGAACGCCTGTCTTGGCGGGGCGCGTCCGTTCGAATCGATCGTGGCGGCGCTGGACGAGTCTGGCCTGAAAGGCCTGGGCGGTGCCGGCTTTCCGACCGGCCGCAAGTGGAGGATCGTGCGCGGCTATCCCGGACCGCGACTGCTGGCGGTCAATGCTGACGAGGGCGAGCCCGGCACCTTCAAGGACCGGCATTATCTGGTGACGGACCCGCATCGATTTCTCGAGGGGGTCCTCATTGCCGCCTGGGCAGTCGAAGCGGAAACGTCCTACATCTATCTCCGGGACGAATACCCGGACGTGCGGGAACTGCTGCTGACGGAAATTGCCCTGGTCGAGGCGCGCGGACTGACACCGCATACCCGTCTCGAACTGCGGCGGGGTGCCGGCGCGTACATCTGCGGTGAAGAATCGGCAATGATCGAATCGCTGGAGGGCAAGCGCGGACTGCCGCGTCACCGGCCTCCGTACGTGGCCGAAAACGGTCTGTTTGGCCGTCCGACGCTCGTGCAAAATGTGGAAACCCTCTTCTGGGTGCGAGATATTCTGGAGCGGGGCCCGGCTTGGTTCGCAAACTACGGGGGCAGCGCCGGCCGTGGGCTCCGCAGCTACAGCGTGTCCGGCCGGGTACGCGATCCCGGGGTGAAAGTGGCTGCCGCCGGAATCACGGTCCGTGAGCTGATCGACGAGCACTGCGGCGGGATGGCCGACGGCCACACCTTCAAGGGCTATCTTCCGGGTGGCGCCTCGGGCGGCATCCTGCCCGCCGGCATGGCGGATCTGGCGCTCGACTTCGGGGTGCTGGAGGCACACGACTGCTTTGTGGGTTCGCACGCCGTCGTCGTGTTGTCGGATCAGGACGACATGCGGGCGGTTGCGCTGAATCTGATGCGCTTTTTCGAGGACGAGAGCTGCGGACAATGCACCCCGTGCCGGGTGGGTACGGAGAAGGCCGTGAAACTCATGGAACGGGACCACTGGGACGAGCCGTTGCTCGAGGAGCTCGCCGAGGCCATGGCCGACGCATCCATCTGTGGCTTGGGGCAGGCGGCCGCCAATCCCCTGAATTCGGTACTGCGGCATTTCCGGGACGACGTGGATCTGGGCCATGGGTAAGCGCATACGGTTCACGCTCGACGGCGCTCCGGTTGAAGCGCGCGACGACGAGACGCTGTGGCAGGTGGCGCAGCGCCAGGGCCTCGACGTGCCGCACCTGTGTTTTTCGGAAGCCCGTGGCTATCGGCCGGACGGAAACTGCCGCATCTGCATGGTGGAGATCGACGGCGAGCGGACGCTTGCCGCATCGTGCATCCGGCGGCCCGAGCCCGACATGGTGGTCCGCACGCAGAGTCCCCGGGCGCGGCGGGCCCGCGCCATGGTGATGGAACTGCTGCTCGCCGACCAGCCGGTCCGGGCCCAGGCGCCAGACCGGGAGGCAAGGTTGTGGCAGTGGGCCGATCGCGTGGGCGTGGGCGACAGCCGCTTTCCCGCCGGCGCCAGACCGGCGCCCGATCCCAGTCATCCTGCCATGCGGGTGCGCCTCGACGCCTGCATCCATTGCAATCTTTGCGTGCGGGCCTGCCGAGAGGTGCAGGTCAACGACGTCATCGGCATGGCGGAGCGCGGTGCCGAGTCCAAGATCGTGTTCGACTTCGATGATCCGATGGGAAACAGCACCTGCGTGGCCTGTGGCGAGTGCGTGCAGGCGTGTCCGACTGGAGCATTGATGGAGGCCACCCGGGTCGACGCGAGCGGGGCCGATCGCCGGCTTGCGTTCAGCGAGACGCACAGTGTCTGTCCGTACTGTGGTGTGGGCTGCCAAATCACGTACCAGGTCGCGGACGGCGACATCGTTGCCGTCCGCGGACGGGACGGTCCGGCGAACGAGAGTCGCCTGTGCGTCAAGGGACGATTCGGGTTCGATTACGTGCGTCACCCGGAACGGCTGCTCCGGCCGCTGGTGCGTCGGGACGACGCACCGCCCAAGAGCGGCGACGCCGAGGTGGATCCGCGGGCGCCATGGACCCATTTTCGCGAAGCCACGTGGGACGAGGCCCTGGACCGGGCGGCGGCCGGCCTGGTGCGAATCCGGGACCGGGACGGACCGGGCGCGCTGGCCGGCTTCGGTTCGGCCAAGGGGTCGAACGAAGAGGCCTACCTGGTCCAGAAGCTGGTGCGGCAGGGGTTTGGCACCAACAACGTGGACCACTGCACCCGCCTTTGCCACGCGTCATCCGTCGCCGCCCTACTCGAAGGCATCGGCTCCGGTGCGGTCACGGCACCTTTCACCTCGGTCGCCGACGCCGATGTGGTGGTCGTGATCGGGGCCAACCCGACCGAGAACCATCCGGTGGCGGCGACGTTCTTCAAGCAGGCGGCCCAGCGGGCGTCGCTCATCGTGATGGATCCGCGCGGTCAGGGCCTCGCGCGTCACGCCAAGCACATGCTGCGGTTCCGGCCGGGCACGGATGTCGCCCTGCTGAATGCGCTGCTGCATGTCATCGTCACCGAAGACCTCTACGACCCCCAGTTCGTGCAGGCGCGAACCGAAGGGTTCGAACGCCTCGCCGCGCATGTCGCTGCGTTCTCGCCGGAGGCGATGGCACCCATCTGCGGCATTGATCCCGACACCCTGCGTGCGGTCGCACGGGAATACGCGCAGGCCGAACGCGCCATCATTTTCTGGGGCATGGGAATCTCGCAGCACGTGCACGGCACCGATAATGCGCGCTGCCTCATCTCGCTCTCCCTGATCACCGGCCACGTGGGACGGCCGGGAACGGGCCTGCACCCGCTTCGTGGCCAGAACAATGTCCAGGGTGCGTCGGACGCCGGACTGGTACCGATGGTCTACCCGGACTATCAGCCGGTCGATGCGGAAGCGGTCCGGCAGCGGTTCGAGGAGTTGTGGGGGCGACCGCTGGCACCCGAGCGCGGACTTACGGTCGTCGAGATCATGAACTCCATTTACGCCGGTTCGATCCGCGGCCTCTACGTCATGGGCGAGAACCCGGCCATGTCCGATCCGGATGCCGCCCACGCCCGCGAGGCGCTCGCCCGGCTCGAGCACCTGGTGGTCCAGGATCTCTTTCTGACCGAGACCGCGTGGCATGCGGACGTCGTGCTGCCCGCTTCGGCCTGGCCGGAGAAGGACGGCACGGTCACCAACACGAACCGGCAGGTGCAACGGGGCCGGCAGGCGCTGGACCTGCCGGGCGAGGCCCGCCAGGACTTGTGGATCGTTCAGGAGATTGCCCGGCGGATCGGTCTCGACTGGAACTACGGCGGCCCGGCGGACGTCTTCGCCGAGATGAAGACCGTGATGCCCTCGCTCGACCACATCACCTGGGAGCGGGTGGAGGCCGAGAGTTCCGTCACCTATCCCTGCTCGTCGCCCGACCAGCCCGGCGACGACATCGTCTTCGCCGACCGATTTCCGACTGCCGACGGACGCGGCAAGCTTGTCCCGGCCGGGCTCGTGCCGCCCGATGAATCCCCGGACGCGGAATTTCCGCTGGTGCTGATGACCGGGCGCCAACTGGAGCACTGGCACACCGGGGCGATGAGCCGGCGCTCGAGCGTTCTCGATACGCTCGAACCGGCGCCGGTCGCGAGCCTCTCCGCGGCCGAACTCGCCCGGCTGGGCGCGGAGCCCGGCGGCAGGGTGCGCCTGGCCACCCGGCGGGGCTCGGTTGAGCTGACTGCTCGTGTCGACGACGCGGTGCCGGACGGCGCCGTGTTCGTTCCGTTCGCCTTTGCGGAAGCTGCTGCCAACCTCCTCACGAATCCTGCACTTGACCCCGTGGGCAAGATTCCGGAGTTCAAGTACTGCGCCGTGCGGGTGGAGCCGCTGGCGGAACCGCGATAGCGTCGCCCCGCGTCAGTGCAGGGAGTCGAGAAATCCCTGCAGCATCCAGACCGCAGATTCCGCGTCGATGCCCTGGCGGCGGCGTGCCCGCGACACGTCCGCGCGGATCAGCGCCTGCTCGACGGCGCGGGTGGACAGGCGCTCATCCCACAGCGTGAGGGGAAGGTCGAGTGCGCGGCTCAAGATGCCGGCAACTCGCTTGGCGCTCTGGGCACGCGTGCCGGCGCGGCCGTCGAGATGCAGGGGAAGTCCGACCACGAGGCCGACTGCCGCCCGTTCGCGCGCGACGACTTCCAGCCGCGGCAGGCTGGCCGTGGGACGGGACACGCGGATGGTTTCGACCGCCACCGCGAGTTCCTGTGCGCGATCCGAGACGGCGACTCCGACGGTCCTGGTGCCGAGATCCAGGCCGAGCAGCGGGCCGTGTTCAGGGAGGTGTGAGGACGTCATGGGAGGTGTCCGGCCACGGGCGAGTCCGTCGAGAACCGATCATGGTAGTTTGCGCGGGTGACCCGACAGGCCCACCCGGCAATTGCGGAGGTCGCAGGCTCCGTGGCGCGGTGGGGCGGCGGTCGTGGACTGCCCTGTCGGTCTGCTTGATACCCATCTCGGCCTGGAAATGAACGCATGGCGCTGACCGACGACGATGTACGCCGCGTTGCGGAACTGGTGCGAATCCGCCTGGACGAAACCGAAGTGAAACCGCTGGGCGAGGAACTGTCCAGGATCTTCAGCTGGATCGAGGCCTTGCGCGAGGTCGACGTGGCCGGCGTGGCGCCGATGACAAGCGTGGTGGAGATGCAGCTCCGTGAACGCGAGGACGCGGTGACGGACGGGAACTGTCGTGACCGGATCCTCGGCAATGCGCCGGCGGCGGACGACGGACATTTCGTCGTACCGCGGGTCATCGAATAGCCGTGCTCTCGGATCTGGCGCGGCTCGGCGTGGCCGACGCAGCAGACCGGCTGGCTGCCGGCGACTGCTCCGCCGTTGAGCTCGTGGAAGCGTGCATCGCCGCACAGGAGGCAGCCCGGGACCTGAATGCGGTGGTGGCGGATACCGCGGAACGCGCGCGCGCGGCCGCCGTGCATGCGGACCAGCGCCGCAGGCGTGACGAGGCGCGTCCCCTGGAAGGGATTCCGGTTGCGGTCAAGGACATCTTCTGTACCGAGGGCGTTGCCACCACTGCCTGCTCGCGAATTCTCGACGGATTTGTCCCGGCGTACGAATCCACGGTCAGCGCCAGGTTGTGGGACGCCGGCGCCATCCTCGTTGGCAAGACCAACATGGATGAGTTCGCGATGGGATCGTCCAATGAAACGAGCCGGTGCGGACCCGTCCGGAATCCCTGGAGTCCGGTGGACGGCCCGTCGCTGGTGCCGGGCGGGAGCTCCGGCGGGTCGGCGGCTATTGTCGCGGCGTCTGCCGTGCCGGCCGCGTTGGGCACGGATACCGGAGGGTCTATCCGCCAGCCCGCGTCGTTCTGCGGCGTGGTCGGGCTCAAGCCGACGTACGGCCGGTGTTCGCGCTGGGGCATCATCGCGTTCGCGAGTTCGCTCGATCAGGCCGGCCCACTCACGCGCTCGGTGGCGGATGCCGCCCTGATCCTCGAGCACATTGCGGGATTCGATCCCAGGGATTCCACTTCGGCCGACCTGGCTGTGCCCGACCTTCAATCCGCATTGCAAGGGGACGTCAGGGGCCTCCGGGTCGGCGTCCCGTCGGAATACCGTTTGGACTCGCTGCCCGGTTCGATCAGCGATCTCTGGGAGCAGGGCATCGCGTGGTTTCGCGACGCCGGCGCGGAACTGCGTGAAGTGTCGCTGCCACACACGCGCTATGCGCTGCCGGCGTATTACATCGTGGCACCGGCGGAGGCGTCAGCGAACCTGGCTCGCTACGACGGCGTGCGATTCGGTGCACGGTCAATGGGCGCGGATCCCGATGAGCTGTACACGCGAACCCGCCGGGACGGTTTCGGCGAGGAGGTGCGTCGGCGCATCATGATCGGTGGTTACGTGCTTTCCGAGGGCTACTACGACGCCTATTACTTGCGCGCCCAGCAGGTGCGGACGCGGATTGCGGAAGACTTCCGGCAAGCCTTCCTGGATGTGGACGTGCTGCTGACGCCGACGACTCCGAGCTCGGCATTCCCGGAAGGGGCCAAGACCGACGACCCGCTGGCCATGTACGTAAATGACATTTTCACGGTCCCGGCCAGCCTCGCCGGGTTGCCGGCCATCTCCGTGCCAGCGGGGTTGGACGAAGATGGCCTCCCGCTTGGCTTGCAGCTCGTCGGCCGTGCGTTCGACGAGGTCACGCTGCTGCAGGCGGCGACCATCCTGGAGGCCGCGGCCGGAACCTTTCGGCCGCCGGCAGTGGCGGCATGACCGGCCCGCGAACGATCGTCGGCACCACTGGTGATTGGGAACTCGCGATCGGACTGGAAGTCCATGCTCAGGTCGCGACCCAATCGAAGCTGTTTTCCGGCGCTGCCACCGCGTTTGGGGCTGCAGCCAACGCCCAGGTGAGCCTCGTGGACGCAGCCATGCCCGGCATGCTGCCGGTGATCAATCGCGCCGCGGTCGACCAGGCGATTCGCACCGGGCTTGCGCTTGGGGCCAAGATCAACAGGTTTTCGGTGTTTGACCGCAAGAACTACTTCTATCCGGATCTGCCGCAGGGCTACCAGATCTCGCAATACCGGCATCCCATCGTGGGGGCGGGAGAGCTTCGGATCGACATGCCGGACGGCCGGACCCGCGCCGTGGGCATCGAGCGCCTGCACCTCGAGCAGGATGCCGGAAAACTCGTGCATGACCGAAGCGCGGCGGCGTCCCACGTTGACCTCAACCGGGCCGGTATTCCCCTGATGGAGATCGTGTCCCGACCCGATCTCCGCGATTGGGAGGAGGCGGGCGCCTATCTACGGAAACTTCGGGCCCTGCTGCGCGCGATCGGCAGTTGTGACGGAAACATGGAAGAGGGTTCGTTGCGGGCCGACGCGAACGTGTCGGTCCGCCGGCCCGGCGCGCCACTCGGGACCCGGTGCGAGATCAAGAATCTGAACTCCGTGCGCTTCCTGATGCGGGCGATCGAGACCGAAGCCGGGCGCCAGGTGACTCTCCTCGAAGCCGGCGAGACCGTGCGTCAGGAAACGCGCCTCTACGATCCGCAGCGGAACGAGACCCGCGCCATGCGAAGCAAGGAGGATGCCCAGGACTATCGCTACTTCCCGGATCCGGATCTCGTCCCGCTGCAGCTCTCGGAATCCCGTATCGAGCGACTACGGGACTCGCTGCCGGAACTGCCGGACGAGACCCGGGAGCGACTGATCCGGGACTACGGGCTGACCCCGTACGATGCGGCGGTACTGGTCGCCGACCCGGACGCTCCGCGTTTCTTCGAGGCGGCCGCGCATGGCCACAGTGGTAAGCGGGTCGCCAACTGGGTCGTTACGAATCTCTTTGGCGCGCTGAATGAGGCCGGCCACACGCTGGCCGAATCGCCCGTGTCGGCACCTGACCTCGGCCAGCTGGTCGGCCTCATCGAAGACGGCACCATTTCGGACCGGATCGCGCGGGATGTCTTCGATGAGATGTTCCGAACCGGAGCATCGCCGCAGTCGATCGTGGACGCGCGAGGACTCCGCCAGATCCAGGACACGGACGCCATCGATGCGGCTATCGACGCCGCCCTCGCGGCGAATCCGGGTCAGCTCGATCAATACCGTGCCGGCAAGACCAAGGTGCTCGGGTGGTTTGTCGGACAGGTGATGAAGGCCACGCGGGGTCAGGCCAATCCCGGCCTCGTGAATGAACGACTTCGACAGAAACTGGATGGCGGCGGCGAAGCCTGAGTACGCTCCGGCCCGCCCGCTATCCTGTGATCGCCAACCTGCGCTCCCGGAATTGCACTCGTGTTCTACCGAACAGACGTTAACGACCACGGCTTGCCGCACGATCCCTTCAAGGCGTGCGTCGTGCCCCGCCCGATCGGCTGGATAAGCACGATGTCGCCCGCCGGCGTCCACAATCTCGCCCCGTACAGCTTCTTCAATGGTGTGGCCACAGCCCCGCCGATGGTGATGTTCGCCTCGAACGGACGACAACCGCACGGCGCCAAGGATTCGCTCGCGAATGTAGAAGAGACCGGTGAGTTCGTTGCCAATCTCGCGACCTGGGACCTTCGCGACGCCATGAACCGGAGCAGCGCTCCCCTCGGGCCGGATGTCGACGAGTTCGCATTTGCAGGACTGGAGGCGCTGCCGGCGAAGCTGGTTCGTCCCGCACGAGTGGCCGGGGCGCCAGTCCACCTGGAGTGCGTGCATCATCGAACGGTCGACTTGCCGTCGAACGAACCGGAGGGACGAAACGCCATCGTGATCGGGCAGGTGGTGGGCGTGCATATCGAAGACGGCCTGATTTCTGACGGCATCCTCGATCTTTCGCGCGTGCAGCCGCTGGCCCGTCTCGGATACTTCGACTACACCGTAGTGAACGAAATGTTTTCGATTTCCCGGCCGCGACCGGCAAAATCCTGAGAGGCCTCTGATGATCGATCTCTACACCTGGTCCACACCCAACGGCCGCAAGGTTTCGATATTTCTTGAAGAGATCGGGCTCGAATACGAGGTGCATCCGGTCAACATCACCAAGGATGAGCAGTTTGCGCCCGAGTTCTTGGAGTTCAGTCCAAACAACAAGATTCCGGCCATAGTCGATCGAGATGCCGGAGTCCGCATGATGGAAGCCGGAGCGATCCTGCTCTACCTCGCCGAGAAAACCGGGGCATTTCAGCCCTCGGACGCCGAGGAGCGCCGGCAGGTCATGCAGTGGCTGATGATGCAGACGGGATCAGTCGGTCCGATGCTCGGCCAGGCGCACCATTTCCTCAAGTTCAATCGCGGGGCGGCCCCCTACGCCGAAGAGCGCTACGGCAAGGAAGCCCGCCGGATTTACGGAGTACTCGACCGGCGGCTGGACACGACAGCCTATCTCGCAGGTCCGAATTACGGGATCGCGGATATTGCCACTTGGCCCTGGATTGCACGATTCGAATGGCAGGACATCGACTTGAAGAAATTCCCGAATGTGCTCCGGTGGTACCAGGACATCGCTTCGCGTGACGCGGTGCGGCGTGGATACGATGTTCCGAAGATCAACGCGACAATCCCGGTTCCCTGATCTTGGGAACGACGCATGCCTCGCCTGTTCGTGGCATTACCGGTACCGCCCGAGTCCGCAGGCCGGCTGCTGGAGTTCCGGACCAGCCTTCCCGGCGTCCGCTGGTTGGCGCCTCAATCCCTCCACCTCACGTTGCGCTTCCTGGGGAAAGTGGATAGCGCCAGCCTCCCGGAAATCGACGAAGCCCTTCGCGAGATCCGGCATCAGCCGGTACCCGTGCGATGCGTTGGGTTGGACATGTACCAGGGTGCGGACCGTCGGCCCAGGGCGATCGTCCGGGCCGTGGAAAATCAGGTGAAGCTGGCCGGGTTGCATCGCGCCGTCGAGCAGGCGCTACGCTCGTTTGATTCAACGGGGCGCCGCCGCTTCAGGCCGCACGTCACCCTGGCCCGAATCAACCGATCGGCAAAGCGTTCGAGGCTGCAGTACTGCCTGGAAGGGGCTGGCCTGCTGGAGCCGGTGAACTGGCTGGCCGACGGGTTTTCGCTGTACTCCTCGCACCTTGGCCGGGAGGGAGCGGTCTACACGGCAGAGGCAACCTACCCGCTGCGAGTTCGGTAGTTCGTACTCCGCGCGCGGCCCGGGATACGTTCGTGCCCCTTACGCCTGTCTTGAACACTTCTCAAAACCGATGGGCAAGCTGCCGCTTCAACAGGCAGACCAAGTGGAAATTCAGCAGTCTTTGTGGTTTGCTAACGGCAATTGGCGTCCGGTTTGGCAGGGGTTGACCCGGTTGCCGGCGATGCAGTGCCTTGTGTTTAGCGTCGCCCCGGCACGATACGCGAGAAAGTTGCATGCCCCCTAGCTCCCGCTGGATCGCAGTCGGCGCAGCCGTTTCGATCGCACTGGTCGTTTATGGACTGTTCGCCCTGTACGACATGGCGAGGGAAGACGCCCTGACACGGGTCGCATCTCTGACCACGGAACAGGCAGATGCCACGTCTCCGGCACCGGATCCCATACAAGATCCTGAGCCTGACGGCGCGACGGGCGGTGAGGAGACGGGCGACGCCGTCGGCCAACCGCCAGAGCGTGAATCGACCATTGCGACGGCACCGGAGCCGGCCGAAGACGACCTGACCTTGGAGGAAGTGCAGCCAACGACGCCAGGCGATGCCCCGACCGATCGTGAGGTTCCGCCGTCCACGGCGAGCGATGAGCAAGCCGAAAGCGCGGCCGAGGTAGAACAAACACCTTCTGACGAAGGTCCTGTGGAATCGTCAGCCGGGCCAGCGGAAGCGGAAGATTCCGCCGGGCAGCCCCAGCAGGTCGACACACAAGTCCCAGCCGAACCAGCTGGCGAGGCTGCTTTGCCGCCAGAGGAAGCTCCAGTTTCCTCGGCCGCCGAAAATGAAGCTGCGCCTGTGCCCGGGATAGTTGAGCCCGCGCCTGCCGACCCGGGTACGGGAACAGCCGTTGGGTCCGGCGATGAGGCCGATCCGCCCGACTTGCCGGTCGCGCGGCAGGACGAGGCGCCCTCTTCGCCAACGACGGTGGTGGCGAAGTCTGCGGAGGAACCGCCGCTAGCGCCGGAGAGTGCTGCGACCGAGGGACGCCTGCCCCGGAGCCGGCGGAGGTGCCGGAGGCGCGAGATCGTGACCCCGGCCGCCTGCTGAACCACCACGGCCGGAGCCCGCGGAGGTGGCCGAGATCCGCCTACGCCGGTCGTGCCGGAGGCCGCGGAGCCGACGTTGGCCGAGGCCGAAGCGACCCCGGCCGAGCCTGCGGCTGAACCACCACGGCCGGAGAGTGCTACGACCGGGGACGTTCCGGAGGTGGCCGAGATCGTGACGCCTGCTCCGGAGCCCGCGGAACCGCCTGCGCCGGTTGTGCCGGAGGCCGCGGAGCCGGCGTTGGCCGAGGCTGAAGTGACTCCGGACCAGCTCGCGGAGGAAACACCGCCCGCGACGGCGAGGTCCGAGACCGAGGGAAGTTCCGGAGGTGGCCGAGATCGTGACGCCTGCTCCGGAGCCCGCGGAACCGCCTGCGCCGGTCGTGCCGGAGGCCGCGGAGCCCGCGTTGGCCGAGGCCGAAATGACACCGGACCAGCTCGCGGAGGAAACGCCGCCCGCGACGGCGAGGTCCGAGACCGGGGAAGTTCCGGCCGTGGACCCGGTCGTGGCGCCTGCTCCGGAGCCCGCGGCGGCGCCTGAGCCGATCGAGCCACGGGACGCGGAGCCGGTGTTGGCCGAGGCCGAAACGCCCCCGGCCGCGCACGCCGAGGATTCGGCACCAGTGCCTTCGACGGACGGGTCCGAGCGAGTTGCCGAGCAAAGGGAGCCCGCGAACACACCTGTGTCCGAGGCTCAAACTGCTGATGCAGCTGCCGAGGAGCAAACCTTGTCTCCTGAGTCCCCGGACACGGCGCCAGCAGTGCGCGCGGATGGGTCGGGACCGGATGACGGAACTCCGCCCGAAGCGCCGGCGGCACAACAGGTGGCGGCGTTGCCGGAGGCACCGGCTGAAGCAACCGCGCCTGATCGTGCGGGTGCCGCGATGCCGGAAGAGCTCCCTCCGGGGCCGGAGTCGCCGTCTGCCCCGCCGCCGGAAGACGTGGCGCAGTTTGACGTGGTGCAGGTGTCTCCCGACGGGACCGTCGTCGTCGCCGGCCGGACGGCGCCTGGGTCTCAGGTCGAGCTGGTCGTCGATGGCGAAGTCATTGCGACAGCAGATACCAACCGAAATGGCGAGTTCGTGTTCGTTCCCGACGTGCAATTGTTGCCGGGCGTGCGGGAACTTTCCATTGCCGTGCAGTCACCCGACGTTCCTGACCGACGGATGGCTTCGCGAATTGTCGTGGTGCTCATTCCGGATCGTGAGATGCTCGCCGCCCGCGTCACCGATCCGACGGAAAGCACGCCGAGCGAGGCACCGATCGCGTTACTGGTTGATGAGCAGGGAGAGACCGTGGGTGTCATTCAGCCGAGCCCGTCGATGGCCGAGCCTGACACGGTGCTCTCGCTGACCACGGTGACGTTCGATGAGGATGGCTACGCCTCGATCACCGGCGGCGGCGAAGCGGGGCAGAAAGTCACGATCTACCTGGACAACGAGGCGACGGGTTCCACGATCATCGGCGAGAACGGCTACTGGACGGTTCGCACCCAGCACCCGCTTGCAAAAACAGGCAGCTACAAGGTTCGGATCGACCAGACAGCTCCGAATGACGATGCCGTGACGGAACGAATCGTCACCACGCTAGTTCGTGCCGGCGGCAAACTGATTCCTGCAGCGGCGACGGTCGTCACCGTCGTGAAAGGAAACACTTTGTGGGGAATTTCTCGCCGCCATTACGGACGGGGCATCCTGTACACGCTCATTTACGACTCCAACAGCTATCAGATTGCCGACCCACACTGGATCTACCCGGGCCAGAAATTCCTCATCCCTGAGCGGAACTAACGCGGTTCGATCGAATAGGCATGCAATTATTAAATATGAGGCTGCTGATTTTGTGAGACCAGCCACGCGAACTGGCGATCTGATAGCGATGTATGCCCCTCGTACGGAGGATTCCGGCGAATCAAGATATGCAAAACACGCATAACTAATGCGAAGCTTTTGCAACGGATTTCGCTTGCATGCGCACACCGATGCCCCATATTCGACACACACGAATCTCTTCGTGTGTTTCCTCCTTCCTGTGGGATCTCGTCTTCGGACGAGGTCCCATTTTGGTTCCTGATTTGCTCGGAGGAACTTCATCGGGTCCGGCCCGCTCAAGCATCCGTACCGGGACGCAGTGACCGGCCACCCGGCTGCCGAGTTTCCATCCCCGGACTTAACCAATTCCCGCAGGGCGGCGCGTCGATCGTGGCACAGTTGGTATACTGCGAGCCATGGGTCCCGCGTGACGCGGACACATTGGGTGTCACGCACTGGGGAATAGTTTAACGGTAGAACTCTCGGCTCTGGACCGAGCAATCCTGGTTCGAATCCAGGTTCCCCAGCCAGACCTGCTGAAGCCGTCAGCTGCTTGCCAACGACCGTCCTGGCTTCAGGACCATCCCGGCGCCATTGCCAAGTGTTGCCGGAAGAGCTGATGCATGCGCTCCCAGTGACGTTCGGCAGCGTCCTTGTGATAGACCGGACGCTTCCAGAACGCGAAACCGTGCTCCGTTCCAGGGTACAGCTCCACCCGATGCGGCTTGTCCTCGCCAGTGAAGAGTTCCCGGATCCGCTTCAAGGTCTCGTCAGGTACCCAGTGATCACGTTCGGCGAACGCCAGATAAAGCTTGCCCTGGATCCGGTCGGCTACCAGATGCGGTGAGTCACTCTCGTCGGTAACGATTCGAACGCCGTAATACGACGCCCCGCAGGAAAACGTTTCCGGGAAGGCGGCCATCACGGAAACGACGTACTGCCCGCTCATGCAATAGCCAAGCGCAGCCGTCGACTGCGTTGCCGCATCCTCGCGCGCAACGTACGCGAGCATCGATTCCGTGTCGCTGATCACCTTGGCGTTGGTCAGGTCGGCCATGGTCTCGGCCATGATCTGGCGCTGTTTCGGATCGTTTCGGATTGCCGCCTGGTCGAAGGGATAGTTGCGCTCGGTGCCGACCCGGTAGAACAGGTTTGGAAGCAGGACGAAGTAGCCGGCACTGGCAAGTCGCCGGGCCATGTCTCGCAGTTCCTCGCGGATGGCGGGCGCGTCCATGTAGAAGAGGACGCTCGGAAACGGGCCTCCTTCTTCAGGATGGACGGAGAAGCAATCCATCGATCCGTCCTGGGTTTCAAGGTAGAACCTTCGCTCGATCATCGCGTTCTGAATCCTGACACGGTTTTCTGGATCGGTCGTCTATTGTGGCGCCGAGCGTAGCACGGCGGCACCAACCGCTGGCCGCACGGTATAGGAGTAATGCATGGCCCGCCCGATCCAGTTTTTTCTTGCCCTGACATCGCCCTGGACCTATCTGGCGACGCCTCGGGTCCGTGCCCTAGCGGCCGAACATCGCGTTCGCCTCCAGTTTCGACCGTACGACATTTTCTCCGTGTTCCAGAGAAACGGAACCAAGGCGGTCGGAGACCGGCCCGTTCCCGTGCAGCAAAACCGGCTGAACGAGCTGCGCAGGTGGCGGGCATACCTCGGCATCGAACTGAACCTTCAACCGAAGCATTTTCCGGTGAATCCGACGCTGTCCGGCAAGATGCTGGTATCGGCGCTGGCGGGCCCTGGCGACGCGCCCGAATTCGCGTGGCGCGTGATGCGGGCGTGCTGGGCCGAGGAACGCGATATCTCCGACGAGGCAACGCTGTCGGCGATCGCCGCGGACTGTGGTTTCGACGGCGCTGAACTCCTGGCCGCCGTCCAGCGGGGCGACGCGGATCCGGAGTTCGCAAAGAACACTGAAGATGCCATTGCCGCGAACGTGTTCGGCGCGCCGACATTCCTGTTTGATGGCGAGCTCTACTGGGGGCAGGACAGGATCGAGTTTCTGCGCCGGGCAGTCGAGGCGGCTGCGTGAGAGTCGGGCCGGCTGCGGCATCGGTCCTTCTGGCCGCCGCAGTCGTGGCGGCGCCCCCCGCAGGCAGGACTGCCGAACCTGGTCTCGTCATCAGCATTGTCGGCTCGTCGCTGTCCGGGGACAGCTGCCACCTGTCCTTTCAGGTCCGGAATCGACTGTTCGCCGATTTGAGCAGATTTGTTGCTGATTTCACGGCGCGAAGTGCCAGCGGTGTGGAGATCGGTCGAGGGGTTTTTGCGGCGGGGCGAGTGCGGCGTCTCCAGCCGTTTCAGCGAGTGGCTTCGTTCGCGGTCCCGGCAGGCGATTCGGCTGCATGCCGCGCGGTCGCGTCCGTGGAGCTCGATGTCCAGAGTTGCGTGCTGGACGGAACGGGCGACGTCGGGGTTGCGTACTGCGAGAACGCTTTTCGATCCGAGGGTGGTGACATCCGGCTGGAATTGGCCGGCCAGGTACCTGACGGCCCGGCCGAGGAGTTGCTGATCGAGGGCCTTGGCATCACGTTTTCCAACCTGACCCGTGCGCTGGCCGCCGCCCACGGCATCCAGGGCACCGCCAAGGGACTGGTGGTGGTTGCCATTCCACAACCTGCCGCGGCAAGAGGATTGCGGGAAGGCGATCTGGTGGTCGAGGTTGAACAGGAACGGGTTCCGACCCTGGCGGACCTTGTCAGGCAGGTCAGCGCTGCCCGGGACCGCGGTCAGAAATCGGTCCTCTGCATGATCGTCCGCGACGGTGAGCGGCATTGGCTGGTCGCCCGCTTCCTCGCTGGAACGCCTCCCTCGGAAGGTGAATCTTCCGGCTGATCAGGTTGAAGGCGGCGGAACGGTACCGTAGCATCGACGACGCCAAGCGAGTTGCCCGATGCTCTCCATTCCTGAAGAAATACTTCTTCTGACTCTGGACGACGAAAAGGGTACGCCGGTCGACGTCCCTGCGATCCAGATCGACTGCGCAATTGCCGGGGCCATCCTCATGGACCTCGCGCTGCGCTGCCGGATCGATACCGGGCTGGACGAGCTGTTCACCGTCAGCACCGAGCCCACCGGAGATCCGCTGCTTGACGAGGTGCTTGAATGCATTGTCGCCGATCAAGAACAGCATGACGCCGCGTACTGGGTGCAGGTACTGAGTCATCGCTCGGGCGAGTACCGCGACCGGATTGCGGAACGACTCGTTGAAGCCAAGATTCTCAAGCGGGTCGAGGAACGGCTGCTCTGGTTCTTTGGCTCGCGTCGATACCCGCAGATCGACGGCGGCGAGGAACGTGAAGTGAAGCGCCGGATTGTGAACGTGCTGCTCGATGACGGGCTTCCGGATCCGCGGGACATCGTGATCCTGACATTGGCCGATACGTGCGGCGTGCTCGACCGCATTCTCTCGACCCGTGAGCTGAAGAACGTGGAGGGGCGTCTACGTCAGCTCGAACGCATGGACTTGATTGGACAGGCGGTCACCAGAACGGTGTACGATATTCGCTCTTCCATTCCGCCGCTGGTCGCGCCCATCATGTAAGCCAGCCTCCCTTCCAGGGGGGATCTTCGGCGTACGCAGGTCGGCGGAAACGTCGATCTTGCTGCCGTGTTGATGATTCGGAGATTCGCTCGCCTTGTCTCAGCGTGGGTGCAACGAGCTGCGGAGAGCGGGCATCGGCCGGGGCCTCCTCCCCCGGGTGGGATTCATGCGATGACGATGTCGCGCCGCCGCCCCGGACGGGCGCATCCGTGGATCGTGCCGCGCCTCGCCGCCCTCCTCATGGCGTGCACGCTGGGTGTCCCGCTGCCGGTGTTCGGGGCCGCCGATACGCTGACGATCGGGATCACGCAGTTTCCGTCGACTTTCCACCCCGCAATCAAC
This sequence comes from Alphaproteobacteria bacterium, assembly GCA_965116745.1. Lineage (GTDB taxonomy): Bacteria > Pseudomonadota > Alphaproteobacteria > TMED109 > TMED109 > VXPW01. Next base: position 851,709 of record OZ220701.1, read on the forward strand.
TTGATGGCGGCGAAGCAGTACATCCTGGCCATGGCGCTGCGGCCGGTGACCGACTACGGGCACGACTGGAAATTGCGCTGCTTTCTCTGCACCCGGCTTCCGACCATCGATAATGGCCTTGCTCAACGGGTCGAGCTGGCCGACGGCGGTACCGGGGTTGCCGTCACCTATCAGTTGCACCCGGACGCGACATGGGGCGATGGCACCCCGGTGACGAGCGCCGATGTCGTGTTCACCTGGGAGACCGCGCTTCGCGAGGGGACGGGTTTCGCCGCCCGCGAGGAGTACGCGCGAATTCTGAAGATCGACGTGATCGACGCCAAGACGTTCACGCTGCACGTCGACCGGCTTACCTATACGTACAACGCTTTCGGCGGCGCCATCCTGCCCGCCCACCTTGAGGCCGAGCCCGCACGGGAGCCAGCCGAGTACCGGAACCGGACTCTTTACGACACCCGTCCGACTGAGCCCGGCCTCTGGTACGGCCCGTACCGAGTCACGGAGGTTGCATCCGGCAGTCATGTGGTGCTGGAGCCGAATCCCACGTGGTACGGTGAGGCGCCTGCGTTCGGGCGCATCGTGGTCCGCGTGATCGAGAACACGGCGGCCCTTCGGGCCAACCTGTTGTCTGGCGCCGTCGACTACGTAGCCGGGCAGGTCGGATTCAACGTGGACGAGGCGCTGGCGTTCGAGCGCGATGACGAGGGAACGTTCGACGTTTCGTTCGTGCCCAGCCTCATTTACGAGCACGTCGACTTCAACCTGGATTCCGCATACTTCCAGGACCGGCGAGTACGCCAGGCGATGATGTATGCGATCGATCGAAAGGCGTTTGTCGATGCGCTGTTCGGCGGCAAGCAGCAGGTCGCCCATTCATTGATGCATCCATTGGCTCCAGGTTTCGATCCGGAAGTGCACGCCTATGCGTACGATCCCGAACGCGCCGAGCAGCTGCTGGAAGCGGCGGGCTGGAGTCGGGGACCGGACGGGATTCGGGTCAATGCAGAAGGGCGGCGCTTGTCATTTCCGCTAATGACGACGGCCGGGTCGCGGGTGCGGGAGTTGGTGCAGCAGGTGCTGCAGGCGCAGTTCCGTGAAATCGGCGTGGAAGCGCTGATCCGGAACGAGCCGGCGCGGGTGTTCTTCGGACAGACGGTGAGCCAGCGGACCAATCCCGGCTTGAACATGTACGCCTTCCTCTCGACGCCCGAAGGCGTGCCCGTCGAGATGCTCCGCTCGGATCGAATTCCGTCCGAGGACAACGGCTACTCCGGGCAGAATTTCCCCGGCTACCGCTCTGACCGGATGGACGAGCTCCTGGATGCCCTGGAACTCGAGCTTGATCCCGACAAGCGGAACGCGATGTGGTCCGAACTTCAGCAGATGTACGCGGAAGACCTGCCGGCGATGCCTCTGTATTTCCGGGTAGAGCCATATGTGGTTCCCGTCTGGCTGAGCGGAGTCCGTCCGACCGGGCATCAGGTGCCGGCGACCATGTGGATCGAGGAGTGGCGCGCCATCGAGTAGCCGGTCCGTCCGGGCCGTGATCCGTTATCTCTGCCGACGCGCCGCCGGGGTGGCGCTGGTTCTGGTCATCATGTCGATGGTGCTCTACGCGCTGATCGGCCTGATGCCCGGCGACCCGATCGACGTCATGGTGCAGGCCGATCCGCGGTTGACCCCCGCGGACGCCGCCCGCCTCAAGGCTCTCTATGGCCTGGATCTCCCTCTCCACGAGCGGTACCTGAACTGGCTGGGAGCCGCGCTTACCGGTGATTTCGGCTACTCGCGGCTGCATCATCGGCCGGTCCTGGAATTGCTTTGGCCGCGCCTGGGCGTGACTGTGGAGTTGCTCGGACTCAGTCTCCTCCTGTCACTCGCCCTCGCGATTCCGGCCGGTGTGCTGGCTGCCCGGCGTGCCTACTCGTGGCTCGACCACTTGATCAGCCTGCTGTCGCTCGGCGCCTACTCCGTACCGGCGTTCTGGCTGGCCCTGATGCTGATCATGGCGTTTTCGGTGGAACTGGGTTGGCTGCCGGCAAGCGGCAGCGGCGATCTGGCCGAAGACGGCATGCAGGCCTGGCGCCACATGGTGCTGCCGGTCGTCACCCTGAGCGCTGCGACTGTCGGCGGGTTCATCCGGTTCGTGCGGGCGGCAATGATGGAAGAACTGCGCCGCGACTACGTGCGGACCGCCCGGGCGAAAGGCCTTCGCGAACGGCGGGTGATCTTCCGGCACGCGCTGAAGAACGCTCTGGTCCCCGTGATCACGATCGTCGGGCTTTCTCTCGGCACCTTGGTCTCCGGGGCGCTGGTGACCGAGACCATGTTCGCGTATCCGGGCATGGGAAAGCTCATCTACGACGCGGTGATGGCAAGCGACTACAACCTTGCCCTCGTGAGCCTGCTGTTTGCCACGCTGCTGGTGCTGCTGGGCAATCTCGCCGCCGACCTCTCGTATGCATGGATGGATCCGCGTGTTCGGATCGGGGCGGGCGTGTCGTGAGTACGGCTGCGGGTGCCCGCCTCGGCGCCTGGAAGCGGTTTCGCCGTCACGGTCCGGCGGTCGCCGCCGCCGTCGTGCTGGCTGTCCTGGGGCTGATGGCACTTGCCTTTCCCTTGGCAGAGTCGGCACTCGGCCGGCAAGCCGAAACCATCGATCTGCTGGCCCGCCTTTCGGGCCCGAGCTGGGACCACCCGATCGGGACCGACGAACTCGGCCGCGATCTGCTGCTCCGACTCCTCCAGGGTGCGCAGGTATCGCTGTTTGTCGGTCTGGCGGCAGCACTGGTGGCGACCGTGATCGGCGCGGTGCTGGGACTTGCGGCCGGCTACTTCGGCGGGTGGCTCGATGCGGTGCTCATGCGGATCACGGACTTCGTGATCGCCCTGCCGCTCCTGCCGCTTCTCATCGTCATGGCCGCCGCCGACCTCTCGCGTCTCGGCCTCGACGCCGATCGTCCGGAGCATGCGACTCTCCGGATCATCCTGATCCTGGCGCTGGTCGGCTGGACGACCGTCGCGCGACTGGCAAGGGGGGCAGCGCTGGTGGTGCGCGAGCGGGAATACGTTCAGGCTGCCCGCGCCCTGGGCACCGGTTCGACCACCATCCTGATCCGGCACGTGCTTCCGAACGCACTTTCGCCGATCGTCGTGGCAGCCACGCTGTCCGTGGGAAATCTAATTCTCACGGAATCAGTGCTGAGTTTCCTGGGGCTCGGGATTCAGCCGCCGCTGGCCAGTTGGGGCGGCATGCTGACCGGGGCCCAGGGGATGATCCGCGAGGCGCCGCAGCTGGCGATCTGGCCGGGGCTTCTCATCTTCGTGACGGTTGTCGCGTTCAACGTGCTGGGGGACGGTATTCGCGACGCGTTCGACGTGGAGGCCGACGTGCCGGGCCTGCGGTCGCGGTAGTCGCGTCAGGGGCGGCATCATCGGGCCTGCCCATGGGCAAACCTGAACTTCGCCCGCGTCTTGTCCACGCGGATCGGGCCCCCGTGGACGGAAATCTCGCCCGCTGCGTCGCATTTCCTGAGGCCCTCAGTCCGGACAGCCTGTCGCGGACGTTCAGCCGATGCGCCCGCCGTCGTCACGGGTGACGGCGATCACGGCGGATCGGGGGAGCGAATCGTCCCCGCCGGGAAAGTGGCTGCCGCCTTTTTCACCGGGGTGCTGGATGCCGACGAACATGGTCTTTCGGTCGGCACTCCAGGTCAAACCGGTGACCTCGCACTCCTTCGGACCCACCAGGAAGCGTCGGATCTCGCCGGTCGCAGGGTGGCCCAGCAGCATCTGGTTGTTGCCCTGACCGGCAAAGTCGCCTTCGTCCGAATACGCCCCGTCGGTCTGGATCCACAGCATCCCCGTGCTGTCAAACGCCAACCCGTCGGGAGAGTTGAACATGTTCTCCGTGGTGAGGTTGGGCGAGCCCGCGTTCGGACCCGCGTGGACGGCCGGATTTCCCGCCACCACGTAGAGGTCCCAGGAGAACGTGGGTGAGGCGTGATCGCCCCCCGTTGGCCGCCAACGCACGATCTGGCCGTACCGGTTTTCCGCCCGCGGGTTCGGGCCGTTGACCGGGGTGGGGTCGCCGCCGCTGTTGGGTTCCTTGCCGCGGTGCGAGTTGTTCGTGAGACAGCAGCAAACCTCGGGCCCGGTCGGGTTCGCGGCTACCCACTCGGGACGGTCCATGGTCGTTGCGCGAACAGCGGAGGCCGCCTGTCGTGTATGCACGCAAATGTCCGCCGCGGATGGAAGCCCGGTGGTTTCCGGCGTGAGTGGGAGCCACGCGCCGCTGCCATCGTCGTCAAACCGGGCTGCGAACAGCGTCCCCGTTTCCAGAAGTCCGGCGTTGTCCCCGCCTTCTCGGTAGCGCCCGTCGCTGATGAACCGGTAGAGAAACTCGCCCCTCTCATCGTCCCCCATGTAGACGACCACCTGCCCGGAGTCGGCCACGACCAGTTCCGCGTTCTCGTGCTTGAACCGGCCAAGCGCCGTACGTTTCCTGGGAATCGAAGCCGGGTCGGTCGGGTCGATCTCCACCACGTAACCCACGCGGTTGGGTTCATTGGGATGTTTCGCGACGTCGAAGCGCTCGTCGTGGACGCTCCAGCCGATGTTGCGGTCAGACGCCTGGACCCCGTAACGCGCGAGCGCATCGGGGAGTTCCGCTTCGGGATCACTCGATGCGAAGTAGAAGTGGAAGTTCTCCTCGCAGGTGAGGAACGTGCCCCAGGGGGTCTTGCCGCTTCCGCAATTGTTCCAGGTACCAAGGCTCCGGATTCCGGCGGGATCCGCCGCCGTCCGGAGCAGGCGATGCCCGCGGGCGGGTCCCGTGATCGCCATGGGCGTATCCGCGGTGATCCGCCGGTTGTAGGGGGAGTCCGGCACGACGGACCAGATCCTGTTTTCCTGACGAATCTCGACGATCGACACGCCGTGCGCCGCCTTGCTCTTGCGCACGTCGTCGGCGGTTCGGGGCAGCCCGGATCCCGACGTTCCAAACAGGATGTGGCGGTTGACATACTCGTTGTTGACCGCGAGGAGAATCCGGTGGCCGGTCGCGAACAACTCCATCCCGTCGTTGTTGTCGCCGAACGCACGCTCCTGGCTGGTCCCGGTCCCGCCAGTGACCGGGTCGAGCGGATGTCCGTCCGACCACAACGGGTCGCCCCAACGCACGACCACATGCCAGCGGTAGCCCTCGGGCACCGTGACGGTGTCACGGGTGTTGGCGGCGACCGAGCTGAACGGAAGAGGATTGTTCGCCGGGTCAGGCGGCACGGGCCTGGCCTGGGCCGCGCCCATCACGAAGGCGGTCGTACTCAGCGCGGCGGCCCCGCCAAGGAATCCGCGTCGCGAGAGCCATCGGTGGGCCACCACCTCGAAGTCCGTGGCGACGGGCACGCGGGTGGACGATTTATCCATGGTGCGCGGGTGCGGGGGTTCCCGGCACTGATTGTCGGGCTGTCATCATCTTGATTCGGGCAGCAGGCCGCCGTTGGGCTTCACACGCTCCTCATTCTTCCATAGTCTGCCATTGTTAAGCATTCGTTACACGACGATCTCAATGCCAGCCGATCTGTTCCGCAGTCGTTGAGGCCGCCTTTTCCGAACGCTTCTTGGGGTACGTTGGGTCCCCGGCGCTTGAATGCCTGGCTGCCGGTCCAGAACCAGGACCCGGCCGAAGGTGGGTAGAGGTGGCCGTCGGATCATCAACCTCCGTGCTGCGCGGTAATCCTGCCGAGACCATGGAGGTGGTTGTTCTGACGCCGGTATTCGCCGATGGGCTTCGTATCATTCCCGGATTGGAGACGCTCGAGATCGAGACGGCTGGGGGCTGACGCAGGGCGGCAGACCGCCCTTCTACTTTGGCAAGCTGGTATATAAGGCATCGCCAGCGGCTCCGAAGTTACGGGCCTCGCCGGAATCCCCTGATCCTGCCGGTTACGCAATAGGAGACCCGATACCTATGTCCATGGACAATTCTGGGAGCGTCCAGGCACCGGAGCGACATCCGCTGGTGCGCTTCAGCCGCGCACTCGACCGCGGGCTTACCTTCGCCGGGATGGTTGGGTCTTGGCTGTCGATCCCCCTGATCTTCATCATCATCTTTGACATCGTGACTCGCCGATTTCTGGTGCTTGGCTCGACAAAACTGCAGGAGATGGAATGGCACCTCCATGCGGCGTTGTTCCTGTTGGCGCTGGGCTTCGGCTATCTGCGGAACTCCCATGTCCGGATCGAGGTCGTCCGTGAACGGTTTTCTCAGCTCTGGAAGGCCCGGCTCGAGGTTACTGGCATCACGCTATTCCTGATTCCATACGCAGCGCTCGTGATCTGGTTTGGTCTCGACTTTGCCCAGCGGTCATTCAGCATGGATGAGGTGTCGTCCGCCCTTACCGGTCTGTCCCATCGATGGATCATCAAATCGTTCGTGCCATTAGGAATGCTGCTGCTGCTCGCTGCGGGCGTGGCGGTCCTTCTCAGGAACCTGGCGTACCTCGTGCTGCTCGAGACCGGCCAGACGGCGGCCGCGCTTGAACTGTCGAAGTCGCTTCCCGAGCTCCGCAATCCGGAAGAGGAACTCCGTGCGGCGGCCGCCCAGGAAGCACAGGCCATCAGGGGAGATCAGTAATGGACACACTCATCACCCTGATGCCGATCCTGATGTTCCTGGCGTTGGCATCGCTGCTGTTCAGTGGGTTTCCGGTCGCGTTCGTGCTGGGCGGTGTGGCCCTTGGTTTCGGCTTCCTCGGCCTTGCGGCCGACGTGTTTTCGTTCATCGAGTTCTTCAACATCATTTCCCGAATCTGGGGCGGCGTCTGCGAGAACCTGATCCTCGTCGCCGTGCCGATGTTCATTTTCATGGGCACGATGCTGGAGCGGTCCGGCGTTGCCAACGATCTGCTGCACTGCCTGCAGGTCCTGCTCCGCCGCGTGCCCGGCGGACTGGCGATGTCCGTGACGATCATGGGCACCATCATGGCCGCTACCACCGGCATTATCGGCGCTTCGGTCGTGATGATGACGTTGCTCGCGCTGCCGGTGATGCTCGAGCGCAAGTATCACCCGTCACTGGCAACGGGAACCATCAGCGCATCGGGGACGCTGGGGATTCTGATTCCGCCGTCGATCATGCTGGTGATCATGGCGGACCTGCTGTCCATCTCGGTGGGAACACTGTTCATTGCGGCCGTCTTCCCGGGCTTGGTCCTGGCCTCGCTGTACATCATTTATCTGTTTTTCCGCACCCGCCTCAACCCGACGCTGGCGCCGCCGCTGCCGGCTTCGGAAGGTCCGGAAAGCCATGCGGAACTGATCCGGCTGGTGCTGCGGTCATTCGTCCCGCCCATCTTCCTGATCTTCCTGGTGCTCGGCTCGATCTTTGCCGGTTTCGCGACACCGACAGAGGCCGCCGGGGTTGGAGCGCTGGGCTCCATCATCTTGGCGGTGTTTAACCGTCGGCTGTCGAGGGCGGTCCTGAAAGACGTGGTCGGGCGGACCGGTCTGACCTGCGCCATGATCTTCGGGATCTTCATCGGGGCGACCGCGTTCTCGTACGTCTTCCGGTCGCTGGGCGGAGACGACTTGATCCACGCGTTCGTCGAGCACATGGGGCTCGGGTCGTGGGGCATCCTGTTCCTGATGATGGGGATGGTGTTCCTGCTCGGCTTCTTCTTCGACTGGGTCGAGATCACGCTGATCGTGCTGCCGCTGTTTGCCCCGATCATGGAAACGCTGGACTTCGGGACGCACGTTGCCGCCGGACTGGTGATCCCGTGGGTTGCCGTGCTGATCGCGGTGAACCTGCAGACGTCGTTCCTGACGCCACCGTTCGGCTTCGCGCTCTTCTATCTGAAGGGCGTGGCGCCACCGAGCGTCAAGATCCAGATGGTCTACCGCGGAATCATTCCGTTCGTGGCGCTGCAGCTGGTGGGCCTCGGCTTTGTCATCGGCTTCCCGGAGATCGCTCTGTGGTTGCCCGGCGTCATTCTCGACTGAGCCGTACGGGCGTCGAGAGCCGCCTGCCGCTCCGGACGGGACCCGCGGTCCCGACGGAGCGGCAGCCGCGGGCAGGGCCGCCGCGACGATGGCCATAGAAGTCGTCCGCACCGCGGACGACCGGTTTCGGGACCTCCCGGGCTGGCCGTATTCCCCGCAGTATCTGGAGGCCGTACCGGGCTTTGACGGTTGCGGGCCGCTCCGCATGCATTACGTGGACGAGGGTGGGGCCCGATCCTCCGAATCGCTCACGTTCCTGCTGCTGCATGGCCATCCGACGTGGGCGTATCTCTATCGGCACATCATTCCCGAAATCGTGCGGCAGGGGCACCGTGCGGTGGCGCCGGACCTGCCGGGGTTCGGTCGGTCCGACAAGCCTGCGGATCCCGGGGCCTACACGTTTGCCGGCCTCCGCGTCAGTCTGATTGACCTGATCGAGCGTCTCGACCTGCGGAAAATCGTTCTGGTCGTGCACGAATGGGGCGGCACGCTCGGCATGACGATCCCGCACACGATGCCGGAGCGGTTCGTCGGTCTGGTGTGCTTCAATACATGGCTGGCCACCGGAACCCGGCCGCTTCCCGGCGGTTATCACAGCTGGCTGGCGACCGCGCGCGCGGAGCCCGACCTGAATGTGCGGTCGTTGATGGCTCGGACCAACCGGATCTTGACACTCGCTCAGTGCAACGCCTACCAGGCGCCCTTTCCGGACGCCTCGTACAAGTCGGCACTCATGGCGCTGCCGCGGCTCTTCCCGACATCGCGGAAGGACCCGGGTGCAGAGTTGGCGCAGACAGCGGAATTGTGGTGGAGCGAGACCTTCGACGGCTTCGCGATGCTGCTCGCCGGCATGCGCGACCCGATCATCCCGCCTGACGCCATGCGCACGTTGGCAGGGAAGATTCGCGGCCTTGGCTCGCCGGTGGCCATTGGCAACGCTGGCCATTTCGTTCCCGAATGGGGTAACGAATTCACGGCCGACCTGGTCGCGGAGGCGCAGGCGCTCTACAGCCGGCGGACGGCCGAGAAGCCGGCCGGCGGACACGCGGCATGAACCGCCGCTCCCGCGTCGTCGTCGCGATGTCCGGTGGCGTCGACAGCTCGGTCGTGGCGGCGCTGCTGCATGATGCGGGACACGAAGTTGTCGGCATTACGCTGCACCTGTACGGCCGGGGAAGCCGCAATGCCGGCACGAAGACGTGCTGCGCCGGCCAGGACGTGTACGACGCGCGTCGCGTGGCCGACCACCTTGGCATCCCGCACTACGTGCTCGACTACGAGAAGCGGTTTCAGGACAGCGTGATGCAGGACTTTGCCGACCGGTACGCCGAAGGCATGACCCCGGTTCCGTGCGTCCTCTGCAATCAGCGAGTGAAGTTCCGTGACCTGCTGGATACGGCGATGGAGCTCGATGCCGACTGGATGGCGACCGGCCACTACGTCCGGCGGGTTGAGGGCCCGCGCGGTCCCGAGCTCCACCGTGCCGCCGACGTGTCAAAGGACCAAAGCTACTTCCTGTTCGCCACCAGCCGCAAACAGCTCGAACGGCTTCGCTTTCCATTGGGGGGGTTCTCCAAGGAACAAACGCGTCGGGCCGCGGTTCGGGCCGGTGTCGGCGTGGCCGAGAAGCCGGAGAGCCAGGACATCTGTTTTGTCCCTGACGGCAACTATCGTGACATCGTGCGCACATTGCGCCCGGATACCGCTGCGGCGGGAGACATCATTCACGTGGATGGCCGTGTGCTGGGCAGCCACGCCGGGATCACCGGTTTCACGGTCGGCCAGCGGCGCGGTCTTGGGGTCACCGACGCGGGTCAGCCCCTCTACGTGGTCCGAATCGACGCCGCTGAACGGCGCGTGGTCGTGGGCCCGAAGGAGTCGCTCGGGGTGTCCGGCATTTCGATCCGCGACGTGAACTGGCTCGCGGACGAGGCGTCGGAGGCCGGAACCGAGCTGAATGATGTGCAGCTTCGGGTGCGTTCCACGCATCGCGGCTCCAGCGGTCGCATACGGCTCTTGGCCGGGGGCCGGGCGGAGGTGTCGTTTCAGTCTCCCGAACAGGCGGTTGCTCCGGGTCAGGCGGCGGTGTTCTATCGAGGTTCACGGGTTCTGGGGGGAGGTTGGATCGAACCCAGATCCAGCTGGCCGCCGGCGAGGGATCGGGGTGAGGGCCGTGCGTCGTGAGCACCGGCTCCGAGATCACGCTCGGTATCGAGGAGGAGTTCTTTCTCGTTGATCGCGAGACGCTTGACTTGGTGGTGGATCCGGATCCCCGTCTGCTCAAGGCTTTCGCCGAGCTCGGGGGCATGTGTCGGGCGGTGCCGGAGCTCCTGCGCTCCCAGATCGAGCTGAATTCGCTTGTATGCCATTCCGTCGCGGAAGCCCGGGAGGCCATCGTGGCGATCCGGCGTTCGGTACTGGAACTTACGGACCAATACGGAATCGGCCTGATGGCCTCCTCGACGCACCCGTTTGCCGCCTGGGAAACGCAGGCAGTCACGCCGCGGGACCGCTACCGAGAGTTTGCGGTCATGTACCAGTCGGTGATCCGGCAGCTACTGGCAAGCGGGATGCACGTGCACGCGGGTTTCGGGACGCCCGATGAACGCGTCCGGGTGATGACGGCGATGCGCAGCTATCTCCCGCTCTTCCTGACGCTGTCCGGATCGTCTCCGTTCAGTGGCGGCCATGTCACGGGCTTCAAGTCGTCCCGCATGAATCTGATGGCGGCGCTGCCCCGGTCAGGCATGCCGCCGGTTCTCTCGTCATGGGCGGATTACGATCGGATCGTCGACAACTACCGTCGCCTCGATTTCGTCAGGGATGGTTCGGAGATCTGGTGGGATCTCCGTCCTTCGGTCCGCTTCCCGACGCTGGAACTTCGCATTGTCGACGTCTGTCCGGATATCGACGATGGCATGTCGATCGTGGCGCTCTACGCCTGTCTGGTCCGGCATCTCTTGGCTGCCGTCCGTACGGGGCCGCTGGCGGCCGACCCCCCGCCCGAGATCATCCAGCAGAACCGATGGCTGGCCCAGCGATACGGCGTGGTGGCGTTCCTGGCCGACTTCGAGTCGGGGACCCGCGTTGACCTCGTGGACTACGTCGACGAACTGCTGGACATGTTGTCGGCAGATGCGGCGGCGCTCGATTGTCAAAAGGAAGTGGCGCACGTGCGAAACATCATTCGCGAGGGCAGCAGCGCCGATCGCCAGCTTGACCACTTTCGACTCTGTCGCCTCGATGGGGCAGGGGTCGAGGAGGCGCTCCGCTCGGTGGCACAGCTCATCGTGACCGAGACCCGCCGAGGCGCAGAGGCCGCATTCGAATCCTGAGGCTCGTCAGGGGATGAACTGTTCGGCGAGAATCCGTTCCTCGAGGTGATGCTCGGGGTCGAACAGAAGAGTCAGTTCGGTCGACCTGTCCGCGGTCACGGTGACCTGGCGGACATGTCGCACCTCCAGTTCACTCGCCGTTGCACTAACGGGGCGCTTCTCCGACTCCAGGACGTCGAAAGTGACCTTGGCTGGCTCGGGAAGCAGCGCGCCGCGCCAGCGCCGTGGCCGGAACGGACAAATCGGTGTAAGCGCGAGGAGCGGCGTCCCGAGCGGCAGAATCGGACCTTGGGCCGATAAGTTGTAGGCCGTGCTGCCCGCTGGCGTGGACACCAGTACGCCGTCGCAGGAAAGGGCTGCAAGGCGTTCACGGTCGTCCACCAGTATCCGGATGCGGGCCGTCATCCGGGTCTGTCGGAGCAGGGAGACTTCGTTGATCGCGAGTCCCGTGTGCCGCCTCCCGGCGGCGGTGACTGCATCCATGCGTAGCGGATGGATGACGGCGGGCTGGGCCGCGTCCAGGCGGGCGCCGAGACCCTCCTCGCGGTAGCGATTCATCAGGAATCCGACCGTCCCCCGGTTCATGCCATAGATCCGTTTGCCCATGGGGCCCCATTGCGACAGCACGTTCAGCATCATTCCGTCGCCGCCCAGGACGACGACGACACTCGCTTCGGCCGGAGGTACATGGTCGTATCGGCGGCTCAGCGTGCGCAAAGCCGACTGGGCGTCGTCGGTCGAGGCCGCGACAAACGCGATGGGAACGGACATGGCGGGGAAGGGTAGCGGCGTGGTGCCGGCTTTGCGCTAGCCGCCGGTTACGCTCATGTGACGGGATACGGAGGGGGTGCGCTCGCGACGGCTGATGACGAAGTCGTGGCCCCGCGGCTTGCGGCTGATCGCCTCGGTGACGGCGGCGCGCAGCACGTCGTCGTCGTCGGTAGCGCGAAGGACCTCACGGAGATCGGCGCTGTCTTCCTGACCGAGGCACATGAAGAGCGTCCCGGTGCACGTCAGGCGAACGCGGTTGCACGATTCGCAGAAGTTGTGGGTCATCGGGGTGATGAAGCCAACCCGCCCCCCGGTCCGCACGGCCCGGAAATAACGGGCCGGTCCCCCGGTCCGGTAGTCGATCTCTTCGAGGCCGTAAATGTCTCGCAATCGAGCCCGTACCATCGACAGAGGCAGGTACTGGTCGGTCCGGTCGCCGGTGATATCACCCATAGGCATCGTCTCGATCAGCGTAAAGTCGAACCCCCGATGGTGGCACCACTCCAGCATCGCCGGGATTTCGTCCTCGTTGACGCCCTTCAGGGCCACGGTGTTGATCTTGACGTGCAGGCCCGCTTCCGTGGCTGCCTCGATTCCGTCGAGAACCCGGTCAAGACGGCCCCACCGGGTAATCTCGCCGAACCGGTCGGGGTCAAGGGTGTCCAGGGAGACATTCACCCGGCGGACCCCGGCGGCGTGGAGGGCTCCGGCATGGCGCCGGAGCTGGGACCCGTTCGTGGTGAGCGTAAGCTCTTCGAGACCGCCATCGCCCAGCATTGCGCCCAGCTCGTCGAAGAGCTGCATCACGTTCTTCCGCACGAGCGGTTCGCCTCCGGTCAGGCGCAGCTTGCGTACGCCGAGCGACACGAAGACGCCGCACAGTCGCCGGATTTCGTCGAGCGACAGCACGTCCTTCTTCGGAAGGAACGTCATGTCTTCCGCCATGCAGTACACACAGCGAAAGTCGCAACGATCCGTCACCGATACCCGGAGGTAGGTGATACCGCGACCGTACGGGTCAACCACGGGGGCAACCCCGGGCATGGTGAGACCATTGGGCATAGATGACTCCGGGCGTGAACCCTTTACCTATATACCAACGTATATAACGCCCGCAAGCAGCGCGCTCACAGGTACCAACCGGGATCCAGACGTCGGATCGGCAGCATACGTTGGCGTGCACAACTTGTGGAACCGCCGTGCGTGCGCGACCCGTGCCGCCGGCAGCGGCATGTTGGTGGCTGGGCGGGCTGGACTCGAACCAACATTTACGGGACCAAAACCCGCCGTCCTACCATTAGACGACCGCCCAATAACCGGGACGCCAAACATGGTCGGAGCGGCCGGATTTGAACCGGCGACCCCTTGTCCCCCAGACAAGTGCGCTAACCAGGCTGCGCCACGCTCCGCCACGCTTGTGCGTGCAGGATATACGGAGGAAGGTCGTCGACAAGGCGAAGTCCCCCTGTCTGCCGCGTCAGCTGGCCGCGAAAATTCTTCGGGCTCCCGGGCCCCCAGACCCGAGATTCGCGAGGGACACTCGGCCCTTTGACACCTTCGACCCACGCACGTGCCGCCACAGTCCGGTCGAGACGCGTGTTTCCGGTCTCCGGGCGCTCGCGATGCTCCGCTGCTTGCAGGCATCGCAGGGGTCGCGGCATCAGCGACCGGCACGCCTCGGGAACCCGACGTCAAGATGATTCGGCTCACGCCTTTGCAGAGGGTTCCAATAAGATCATGGGCACCGTCCACACGCGTTGCGAGGCAAGATGATGCACCCAGGTCTGCGCAAGGCGGCGCTCATCGCCGTCGCTGCCCTGACCGTCTCCACGGCGGCCCAGGCGCAAGATTTCACCTTCAAGCTGCATCACTTTCTCAGCGCAAAGGCGCCGGCGCAGACGGAAATGCTGGAGCCGTGGGCAAGGGCAGTGGAGGAACGGTCCGGTGGCCGCGTGAAGATCGAGATCTTTCCGGCGATGACGCTCGGCGGCCGCCCGCCCGAGCTCATCCAGCAGGTGCGTGATGGCGTCGTGGATCTGGTCTGGACGGTCAACGGATATACACCCGGTTCGTTCCCGCGTTCCGAGGTCTTCGGGCTTCCGACGGTCTACAAGAACGATCCGGTAGCCACGAACCTCGCGCTCCACGACCTGTTCGAGAGTGACCTGGCCGAGGAGTACAAGGGCGTCGAGGTGATGTTCCTGCATGTTCACGCGGGCATGGGCATCCACATGCGGGACATGCCGGTTCGCAGCCCTAGCGAGCTGGCCGGAACCAAGCTGCGCATTCCCTCTCGCACGGGTGTTTGGATCATCGAGGCGCTCGGCGCGATTCCCGTGGCGATGCCGGTTCCGGATCTGCCGCCGTCGCTGCAGAAAGGCGTGGTCGACGGGGCGCTCATTCCCTGGGAGATCATTCCACCGCTGAAGATTCACGAGCAGACCGATTACCAGATCGAGGGTGTCGAGAAAGAACGCTTTGGCACGGTCGTCTTCCAGGTCTCGATGAACAAGCGGCGGTGGAACGGGCTGCCGGAGGAAATCCAGCAGGCCTTTCGGGACGCGTCCAGTCGCGACTGGTGGGGTGACGTGGGTCGGATCTGGCGCACGACCGACGATTTCGGGATCAAGTTTGCGACCGACCAGGGCAACACCCACGTCACTCTGAGCGAAGAGGAAACCCGGGCCTTCCGTGCCGCGCTCGCTCCGGTGGTCGACCGGTGGATAGAGGAGGTCTCGTCGCAGGGAATCGACGGCGCGGCGCTGGTACGCAAGGCGCGCGGACAGATCGCGGTCAACGCCAGGGCGAATTAGTGGCAATTTCCGCCCGCGCGGGCCGCTCGGGACTTCCTGGCGCGGTTGCCACCGTCATCGATGCATGGGCACTGTTCGGCGGGTTGATCGTCCTGGCAGTGGTGGCGATGCATGTCGCCTCGGTCGTCGGCGGCATGGTCTGGGTTCCCTTCCCGGGAGATTTCGAAATCACCCAGATCGGCATCGCCGTCGCGGCTTTCGCCTTCCTGCCCTACTGCGAACTCACCGGAGCCAATGTGACGGCGGACATCTTCACCGCCGGCGCTGGCCGACGCACACTCGCGTCGTTCAAGCTACTGGCGTCAGTCGTCGCGCTGCTCTTCAGCGTGCTGCTCCTCTGGCGGATGTCCGCCGGCCTGCTGGATCAGAAGGAGTACAACTACGTCACGGCGATCTTGCAAGTACCTGTGTGGATAGGCTTCATACCTATCGTGCTTTCCCTGGTGCTGCTGGTCGCCGCGGCCGCGGTCACACTGGTCGAGAATACGCGCGGAGTTGCCGGCCTGACGCAAGATGGCTGAACCGATCCTCCTTGGCGTGGGCTCGCTCGTTGCCCTCGCCGCGATGATCGCCATCCGCATGCCCATCGCCTACGCGATGATTCTGGTGGGCGGCGTCGGCATCGCATTCGTCGACGGGCCGGCGCTGGTCTTGAACCAGCTCAAGACCCTCGCTTACGGGCAGTTCTCGATCTACGACCTGTCGGTCGTGCCGATGTTCGTCCTGATGGGTGCGCTTGCCGGCAAGGCCGGGCTCTCCATGGCCCTGTTCCGTGCGGCCAATGCCTGGCTGGGTTGGCTCAGGGGTGGCACGGCGATGGCCGCGATCGCCGGCTGTGCCGGCTTTGGTGCAGTCTGTGGCTCGTCCCTTGCCACCGCTTCGACCATGGGTCGGGTCGCTTTGCCCGAACTCAAGCGTTACCGCTACTCGGGGGCGCTTGCGACCGGCTCGCTCGCGGCGGGCGGGGTGCTTGGCATCCTGATCCCGCCGTCGGTCGTCCTCATCATCTACGCGATCATCGTCGAGGCGAACATCGTCACCATGTTCGCCGCGGCACTGCTGCCGGGGGTCCTGGCGGTTCTGCTGTTCCTGCTGACCATTGCCATCTACGTCGCCATTCGGCCCGAGGCCGGTCCGCGGCACGAAGGAGTCGACGCCGCGGAGTTCCGCGACGCAACGATGGGCGTCGTACCGGTACTGACCATTTTCGGAATCGTCCTGGGCGGCATCTACGCGGGCTTTTACAACCCGACACCCGCCGCCGCCGTCGGCGTGGCCCTGGTCTGGCTCTACGGCACCTGGACTCGCGAGATCCGCCGGGCGGAGATGGTGGAGGCGCTGCGCGAGACCGCTGGCACCACCGGGATGATCTACCTGATCCTGTTCGGTGCGGAGTTGTTGAAGATCTACATGTCGCGCATCGGGCTGCCGCAGGCGACGGCTGAGTGGATCTTGGCAACGGGCATGGCGCCCATGGTGGTACTGGTGCTCCTCCTGCTGGCACTGATCTTCCTCGGCTGCCTGATGGACAGTCTGTCCATGATCCTGCTCGTCATACCGTTCTTCTGGCCGGTACTCGTGGACCTCAACGGAGGGCTCTACATGGCGGCGGATGGGGCTGGGTTCGGCATGTCGACCGAGCATCTGAAGATCTGGTTTGGGATTCTTGCGCTCATCGTGGTGGAACTCGGGCTGATTACGCCACCGGTAGGGATGAACGCCTTCGTCATCTCGGCTCTGGCCCGGGACACGCCGATGATCGAGATCTTTCGTGGCGTCGCCCCGTTCTTTTGCGCCGAACTGCTGCGCGTTGGATTACTCCTTGCCTTTCCGGTGCTCGCGCTTTGGCTCCCACAGGTCTTGTCTGGCTGAGCCGGCCCCGGCTGGCAGCGGAACAGGTCGACGATCCTTCCCGGCCGCTCGCGATCCAATCGGCGGTGCCCGGGTTTCCGGCAAGGCAATGGCTGCCACGAGATCTTCCGATCCCTCATCAACCATCATCGTCCGTCCGACGACCCAGCTTCCGTCGCGATCAGCGTTGACTCGGTTTCGGCCTGCCTCGCGCCGCGCAGGCGACTACTGGGTTTTCCGGGCGGACGATTCAGCCCGGATCTCCGGTCTCGGCAATTCGAGCAGGTGACGCAGCAGTGCCACGAGACCGGCGATGGCCTTCCGATCGAAGGCCGCCAGCCATTGGCGCTCCCGGGCGTGCTGGAGCTCGAACGCTTCCTTTACGCGGCGGCGGCCCCTGTCGGTGATCATCACCGTCACCACCCGCCTGTCCGCCGATTGCTTCCGGCGGCTGACGAGTGAGTCGCGCTCGAGCGTGTTCAGGACACTGGATACCGTGCCCCTGGATACCGCGCACAGCCGCGCCAGTTCGCGCGGCTCGACTTCGTCTTCGATCCACGTGCAAAAGAGCACCCTGAAGCCGGCCCAGGACATGCCGAGCGGTCGGTGAACGCTTGCTTCGAAGTCGTACATCAAGCGGTTGGCGGCCCGGAAGAGATCGAACGCAGCCGAGAACACCGCCGGATCGATCTGGGTTTCCAGTTCCTCGCCAAGGCGTGCGAGGGCGTGCTTTTCGAACGTTGCGGCTCGCGAGAGCTGATCAGGTGAATCGGGCGCAACGGGGCTTGTCTGGATCGGTTCAGCCATCAGCTATTCGCCTTCCTTGTCGAGCAGTCCGGCTGGCGCAAGGCTCGTACGTCGACCGGAGCAAGAAGTTCCTCCCGGCTGCACTCCCGCCGTAGTGTCTGATCCCCCCGTCCGTGTGCGCCCATGGGTCGACGGCATCTGCTTCGGGCTTGGTCTCGAATCGTGGACGGTCCGTCAGTCCATGCGCCTGTCCACGACCCGAGCGGCCTTGCCGCTGAACCGCTTGAACGTTTGGGGTGGGACTGCCTCGAGACACGGTCTGACCCCGAGGCGCCGATACAAGTCGTCAAAGAGCCCGGATTGGAGAGAATCGTCCGGATGCTCGTACCGCACGGCGATCGTGTCGTGTGCGGCCTGCTTCCTGTCGACTTCGATCCGCCACTCCGCGCCCTGGAGCAAGTGTCCGACCAGCACATCTTCGATCACGCTCGGATAGACGAGGGCGCCGCGCACCTTGATGGCGTCGTCCACGCGCCCGACAAGGGCCGAAATCTGGGGCCAACCCGACGAATCGCGCACTGCCGGCACTGATACCGCGAGGTCCCGCGTCCGGTATCGAAGCAGCACCGTGCCTTCGCGATAGGGTGTGCTCAGCGTGATTTCACCGATTTCTCCGGCCTCAACGGGTTCATCCACGTCGGGATGAAGCAGTTCCACCACAAAGTATTCGGTGTTGATGTTCAGTCGACCGCCAAACGGGTCGTCCGGCGGTGCAAACGCCAGGATCGGTCCGCCGGTTTCGGTCGCCCCATACAACTCCTGCCAGTGAAAGCCACGTCCAAACGACCGCGCGGTGCTCCGCTTCAGGGACGCGCTCGACCCCTCTCCACCAAGCAGGCCCATCCTGAGGCCGAGCCGCTCCAGGTCATCTCCGGCACGGGCAGCCGTTTCGGCGAGTACACGCATGTAGGAGGGGGTGGCCGAGATCAGCGTCACCGGCAACTCCCGTAGCCATTCGATGACCTGACCTGCGCCCGTCGGCCCGCAAGGTACGGTGGCGGCACCGCAGGAATGCGCCAGTTCATCGAGTGACGGGGCCCCGATCCAGAGCCCCCCGCCGTGCGTGTTCAGCAGGACGTCGGTGTTCCCGATGCCAATGCATTTCGTCACCCAGCGGTACTGGTCCCGGATCGCCTGCCAGTCACCTTCCGTGAAGCCGACCAGCAGGCGCGAGCCGGTGGTGCCAGATGTCGCTGACACCCGGTACATCTGCGACAGCGGGTCGGAGGACAGCGGCAGCGGGCCAAGGTCGGTCAGGTCGGACTTGCTGCAGCTGGGCAGCGTGCGCAGATCGAGGGATCTCGTATTGCGGTGGAGTTCGGCGTACAGCGGGATCTCCCTTCGCGCCCGTTCGATCGCATCTCTGAGTGCCGGTTCATGGCGGCCCAGCTCCCCGATCGCAGGCGCACGGGCCTCAGGCACGCTCCGGTCCTTCCTCCCGGCTGCGGCGCAGAAACTCGTCGCGGACGTTGAAGTAGTCCGCGGGCTCGATCCCGTAGCCTTCGTTCTTCATGCGGTGGTAGTCCTTGCCCAGAGCTACCGCCCTGACCCCCTTGCTGTTGTCGGGCTGATGGCCCACGGCCTGCCCGGGGGCCGGGCCTTCGACCACGGTGTTGGAGAGGCGGCCGAGTCCGTCAATCTCGACCTCGACGACGTCGCCCACCGCCATCGGCCGCGAGTGCCACGGTGTGCCTGTCAGTACGATATCGCCCGGCAGCAGCGTGATGTGGCGGCTCAGGTCCGCGAGGAGATAGTCGATTCCCCAGACCATCTCGCTCACGGGACCTTCCTGGACGATTCGGCCATTGAGATAGGTGCGAAGTCCTGCGTTCCGCAGGTCTACACCGCTCACGATTCCCGGACCGATCGGGCAAAAGCCGTCCATGCCCTTGACCCGCAGCATGGAGCCGGCGTCGGTGCCGCGGAAATCATGCGCGCCAATGTCGTTGGCCGGGGTGAAGCCCGCGATGCGCTCCCAGACCTCCTCGCAGGACACGTTCTTCATCGGGCTCCCGACAATTGCGGCGATCTCTCCCTCGTAGTTGAGCCAGTGGCAACCGGCCGGCCGCACGAGGTCACCGCGATGAACGTTGAGCGCGCTCACCGGTTTCGAGAAGTAGGTCGGGGTTTCACCCTCGAGGTCGCGCCCGAATTCGATGGCGCGCGACCGGTAGTTCAGGTGCACACAAATGATCTTGCTGGGATCGCAGGGAGGCAAATAGACCGCCTCCTGTTCCGGTATCCGGCGACCGTCGGACAGCGCGAGCATCTCTCCCTCCGGTTCGCACCACAGTGCTCGACCCTCGAGCAGAATGCGGCGCCGCTCCCGGCGCGGACCATCGAGGATGTTCATGTCTCCCTCCATGCGGGCCGACCGCGGCCGTCTGCCTTCGGGCCGAGGGTCGATGCAGCGGGCAGGCGGTCGCGCGGAGGCTCGCCCGTTTCCCGAACGACGGAACTGGACCTCTCGTACCGTTCGCGGGAGAAGGCGTGCTGGTCAGACATTGCGGGAAGGTCTCTCCGGTGCCATTCGCGCGTCTCCCGTCAACCGGCGGCCTGCTTGTCTCCGACATCGAAAACCACATGGACCTGGCCGGTGCCGATCGAATTCTCGTAGGCCGAGTACCGCTTGCCGCGGGCCTTGCAGGCGCGGCCGCCGATGGCGCCAAGCAGCATCAGGTAGTGGGCGAAACGTCCTTCCGGCCCATGGCGGCGGTACTCCGGGTAGAAATCGCAAACCGCAGCGTGGTCGCCGCGTTCCCAGCATTCCAGCACATGGCGGTCCGCGGCCTGCGCTTCGGGCGTGATGACGTGGCTTGGATCGTAGTCCTGGTGATCGAA
This sequence comes from Alphaproteobacteria bacterium, assembly GCA_965116745.1. GTDB lineage: Bacteria > Pseudomonadota > Alphaproteobacteria > TMED109 > TMED109 > VXPW01. The sequence continues at coordinate 872,131 of OZ220701.1, forward strand.
CAGGGCTCGCAACGGCCAGAATCGATGCGACAGGCCGCCACTCCCGAGCAGGGCGACCCGGGCCGGCGTGCGCGCCACTGCGGCAGCAATGACCTCCCCGAAGGCGAGATAGTCGTCGAGCTCCGCGGTCTGACAGACGCCGGCGGAAAGGATCTTCTCGTCACGGCGCATGTGATGGACGAGATTGATCGTGGGATAGTGATGAGGCAGCGTCGGCGTGGTGACGTTGGTCATCCTGATGCGTCGTTCCTTCGCCACGGTCCGGATTGCGTCGGCGAGTTCCGGGGCGCCGGCGTAGTCGAAAGGAAGTTCGTGAATGACCCTGGGTACCTCTTCCGAGGTGTAGACGCCCCGGTGGTGCCGGGCGCCTGCAATGACATGTTCGGTCGTGGTGAACCAGTGGGTATCGAAGACCACCCAGCAATCGACTGCCCTGGCCTCGAAGTGCGCCTTCAGGCGCCGGTAGCCCTCGACCAATGTGGTGTCCCGGCCGCCGCCATCGAGTCTCCGCCGGACGTCTTCCTCCAGCATGACGGTCGGGACGTGACCCACCACCGCCGCGCTTACGATCTCACCCACGCTGCGGGCTCCCGAAGCTTTCCCTTGGCATGACTACATTCTTGACGTCGCAAAAGAAATCGAAACTCCAACGTCCGCCCTCGCGACCGATCCCCGAGATCCTCGCACCGCCGAACGGGGCGGCCAGGTCGCGAACGAAAAAGCAGTTGACCCACACGGTACCCGCGACAATGGCTGCGGCCATCCGCTTGGCCTTGGCCTGGTCCGACGTGTAGACCATGGCGGCGAGCCCGTAACGCGTGGCATTGGCGAGCGAAAGCGCCTCTTCCTCGTCGTCGAACACGTTCCAGGTAAGCACTGGACCGAACACCTCTTCCTGGAAGATCTCGTCGTCGGGTGCAACGTGGGCCAGGAGGGTCGGCTCGTAGTAAAGCTCGGCGAACGCATGCGGGCGTCCGCCGAACACCGGCCGAGCGCCGTTTGCCGAGGCGCGCTCCACGTAACCGTGCACGCGCGCAAGTTGCCGCGAATGGATCAGCGGGCCGATGCGGGTCGCCCGCGACCGAGGGTCGCCGACGGGCAGCTTCGCCGTCGCAACCTGGACCTTTCGGAGCAGCGGTTCGGCGATGCTCCGTTCCACGAGCACGCGGGTCCCGGCGAGGCATACCTGCCCGGCATTGATGTACTGGTGGGCGATGGTTCGCGCGGCTGCATCGGCATCGGCATCCGCAAACACGATGAACGGCGACTTGCCGCCAAGCTCGAAGCTGACCGGCGTCAACGATGCGGCTGCGGCCTGGCCGATCCGGCGAGCCGTTTCGGGTGAGCCGGTAAAGCTGATCCGGTCGATGTCCGGGTGCTCGGCCAGGAAGGCGCCGGCTTCGCCGCCAGTGCCCTGCACGACGTTCAGCACGCCGGGAGGCAGACCAGCCTCACTTGCCAGATCGGCCAGCAGTGAGCAGGTGAGCGGAGCCCATTCCGGCGGTTTGAGCACCACGGTGTTGCCGGCCGCCAGGGCCGGGCCCACCTTCCAGGTACTCAGCATCAACGGCGCGTTCCAGGGCGTGATCAGCGCCGCCACCCCGGCGGGTTCGTAGCGAACGTGGTTGTCGACGGTGTCGCCGGCGATGACCCCGCCATCGATCTGCGATGCAAGTTCGGCGAAAAACGCAATGTTGTGCGCGGACCTCGCCACGACGTTCTTCTCGTTTCCGATGAGCAGGGATCCGTTGTCGTGGGTTTCGACAATGGCAAGGTCTTGCGTGCGATGGCGAATGCCCGTCGCCAGGCGTTCCAGGATCGGTCTGCGGCCTGTCGGTCCCATGGCTGCCCATTCCGGGAACGCGTTCCGCGCCGCCCGGACCGCCTCGTCCACTTCTCCGGCAGAGGCTGCGCAGATCTCGCCCAGTGGCTGCTGGTCGATGGGCGAGAGCAATTCGAACGTGTCGGACGAGGGAACTCGCCGACCGCCAATCCAGTGCCGCGTGTCGACATCGACGGAGGCGATACGAAGGTGCCTCGACATCCGTCTACCTACGACGTGGCATCCAGGTGTGCCCAGAATGCCGGGACCTCGGTCCACTCGCGGTCGTTCTGGGCGCCCATGTGGGCCAGCGCATATGCGCGCGCGGCGGAAGCGAGGTAGTAGCGCTCGTACAGTTCCATGCGCCCCCCGAGTGCGGAGCCGGCAAAATCCCAGGCTGTCCGGAACAGGCGACTTCGTGCTTCCGGGTCCACATCGCCAGCGCCCGGCAGGTAGCGGTCGAGCCAGGGGCGGAGGTCGGGATGGTCGAGTCCCGCTCTTGAAGGCGTCGCCAGCAGATTGTGTGACGCGATGCGCTTGATGATTTCGTTCACCCGGGGCATCCACGCCGGCAGCGTCGGGCGAAGCGCCCGGAAGGGGGCTTCGCTGCAGAACCACGTGCCGTCCGCGAATTCATGCGCGTCGGCTTCCGCCGCTCGTACTGCGGACCGGGTGAGTTCAGCGTAGCTCCAGATCTCCCCCAGCATCTGCATCACGTCCGGCCGGCGACTTTGGCCGAGCGCGTCCGCCATGCGGCAGCAGAGTTCATAGGCAAACTCCAGCTTCACCATCGCCCGTATGCAGGTCTGCTGCATGATGTTGCCCACCCACCCCCGGGCCATCACGGTGTTGTAGGTCGCGGGATCGCCGTCCAGGAAGATGCGGTGCCGGGGTACTTCGACGTCGTCGAACACGACGAAAGCGTCCTGCTCGTCGAAACGGGACGAGAAGGGCTTGTCGAAGGGGTCGACATCGAGTCCGTAGTGATCTCGGCAAATGATCTTGAGACCGGGACTGGACAATGGAATCGAGAACACCAGTGCCACGTCGTCACGGTCCTTCGGGATGGGCTGGCCGGGATAGACTGCCAGCTCGTCGGCGAACGGTCCGAGCGTGGCCAGAATCCGGGCCCCCCGGACGACGATTCCCTCGCTGGTTTCGGACACCTTCCTGAGCGCTACTTCTCCGTTGACGCCGTCGTACGGAGGGAGTCGCCCGTCCACGGTGGGGTGAATGATGGTGTGGGTCAGTGCCAGGTCCGTCTCGGCGACGTGGCGCTGAAACGCGACGAGGTTCTCCGCCCCCTGTGCATTGCCATTGGCGGACCAGACACTTGGCTGACCGGCGAAGCCTGCAAACGTGAGGTTCACGTAGTCCGGCGTGCGTCCCAGCATCCCCATGCTGTAACGCGCCAGTTGTTCCAGGCCGGTGTGGCGACGGAGCAGATCCTCTGCGCTTCGCGGAATGAGATGGCTGATGCCGGTCGGGTGTTTCGACACGGGATCGGCAAAGATGCAATCCCCCGCGTGCTGGTGTTGCCAATCGAAGAATCCGGCCACGCCTTGCAGCGAGCCCGCGAACGCCGGGTGCTCGGTCACGTCCTGCACCCGTTCTCCGCCCAGCCAGACCTCACGACCGTCAGCGCGCAGGCCGCTGACATATTCGGCTCCGGTTCTCGTCGTCATCCCGCCATCTAGTTTGATATCAAATCATGTGACCCTAAGTTGTCCGACCACTGGTGTCAATTCGGGAAGCCCTTTTTTCGCCTGACGGCCGGCCGGGGCGGGAGAACGACCATGGCCCTCAAACTGACCGCCCAGCGGGTGACTCTGATTTCGCTCGGCGTGGACGACATCGAACGATCCAGCACCTTCTACGAAGCACTCGGTTGGCAGGCAGCGGAGGCGTTGCCGGAGGTGAGGTTTTATCGTCTGAAGGGCTTGATGCTTGGCCTGATCGGAATGGACGCCCTGGCTGCGGACCAGGGACAAGCCGGAACCCGACTCGGCACGGGGGCCATGACGCTCGCACAGAATTACCGATCACCCGACGAGGTGGACGGGGCGTTTGCCGCCGCCGTGGCAGCCGGAGCCGTCGTCCTGAAGGAGCCGGAGAACGCCTACTGGGGTGGTTATTCCGGCTACTTTGCTGATCCGGACGGGCACGTCTGGGAAATTGCGTACAACCCCTTCTGGCCGCTCGATGAAGAGGGGTACCTCGCGGAGGCGGATGGCTAGGCCGTGAACGGCCCGCCGCCGGCAGGAAACCGCGGTGCGGTGGCCCCGGTGTCGCCCGCTTACGGAGATCTCGCGCGTTGCCCAGTGCGAGATCCGTAAAGCTCGGAGACCGACACACCGGAATTTGCTGTTCGTTGTGGAATCCGAGCGAAAACATCGGGTGTCGGGTCTGCCTGCATCGTCCGCGGGCAGGCTCAAGAACATCATCGTCACGATCCCGTCCACACGTGCCGGGTACGGGTGGATCGGGGAAGTCCGGCTGGCGCTGGGTGCCGAGAATGGCGCACTGTCGACTGGTGGGACCAGAAGGTGGCCGATACACTCCGGGGAAACTGCCGATGTATCGGTGATTGGCGGATTGTCGAAGGGAATGTCTTGGTGACGACCGAACCCAGCACAGATGACGGGCTGTCACCCGCCGGGGAACTGCATTACCTCACAGCCGCCGAGCTCCTTGTCCGATACAGGCGCAAGACGCTGTCCCCCGTCGAAGTGGCCGAAGCGGTTCTGGCCCGCATCGATGCCCTGAACCCGCAACTGAATTGCTTCGTCGTCGTCGATGCCGAGCGAACCCTGCGAGACGCCCGCGCCTCGGAAGCACGCTGGCAGCGCGATGCCCCCCTCGGGTCACTGGATGGCGTGCCGGTATCGGTCAAGGATCTGCTCCTGACCGAAGGCTGGCCCACGCGCAAGGGGTCCCTCACGGTGCCGGCCGACGGGCCCTGGGACGACGATGCGCCGGCCGTGGCGCGCCTGCGGGAGCACGGCGCGGTGCTCCTCGGCAAGACGTCGACACCGGAATACGGACACAAGGGCACCACGTCGAGCATTCTCTGCGGCGTGACGCGGAATCCCTGGAACCCCGACCTCACGCCTGGCGGATCGTCCGGCGGGGCCAGCGCCGCCGTTGCGGGCGGGATGGGCCCGCTGGCCCTTGGCACGGATGGCGGGGGGTCGGTGCGCATTCCCTCCAGCTTCACGGGTCTCTTCGGCCACAAGCCGTCCTTCGGGCGGGTTCCGGCGTGGCCGCTGTCGCTGTTCGGTACGGTGGCCAACGTGGGTCCCATGGCGCGCACCGTGACGGACGGTGCGCTCCTGTTCGAAGTGATTAACCGACCGGATCATCGTGACTTTCACGCGCTTCCTCCCGACGATACGGACTACCGCGCGGCCGCGTTGGCCGGAGCCAAGGGTCTTCGGGTCGCCTACACCCCCGATTTCGGGATGCTGCACGCGATCGACGGTCAGGAGCTCGATCCGGCCGTCGTGACGGCGACGCGCGATGCCGCCGACGCGCTGCGCGAAGCGGGGGCGGACGTACAGGAGATCGCGCTCGAATGGCCACGTGATCCATCGCGCATTTTCCGACTGATCTGGACCATGGGGGCGGCGCGCCTGGCCGACGACCTGGGCGCCGGCAACTACGAGCTCCTCGATCCCAACCTGCAGTCGTTCTGCGAAGCCGGCAGGAAGTGCGGTCTTGGCGAGTACTACGAGGCGCAGGAGGGGCGGGAGGTCCTCTGGGCCTGGCTGACCGAGCAATTCCGCGCCGGACCGTTTGACGTGCTGCTCGGTCCGACCATGCCGGTGCTGCCGTTCAAGGCCGAGCAGAATTTCCCGGACGGATGGGAGCGGAACCCGCTCGCATGGGTGCCCTTTACGCCGATCTTCAATTTGACCCGCCACCCCGCGGCATCCGTGAACGCGGCCTTCTTCGAAGGACTGCCGGTCGGTGTACAGCTGGTCGGCCCCTGGTACCGCGACCAGGTCGTGTTTCAGGCAGCGGGGGCGCTGGAACGGGAACTCGGGCTGGTCGGCCGGCGCCCGCCGCTCTGAAACAATCCGATCAGTCGCCGGCCACCCGGACGACGGTGCGACCGGTGACGCCGCCCTTCAGAATGGTCGCTAGCGACGTCTCAAGGTCGTCAAATCCGATTTCAGTGGTGATCGAACCCAGGTCCGATGGCCGAAGTTCCCCGGCCATCCGGGACCAGAGGGGGCCGCGTTCGGCCATCGGGCACATCACCGAATCGATTCCGAGAAGTGAGACGCCTCGGAGGATGAACGGAAAGACGGTCGACTCAAGCCCCGGACCGCCCGTCAGGCCGGTGGCCGCGCATACCCCGCGGTATGCCATGGTGGAAAGGGTCCACGCCAGGATGCGCCCGCCGACCTGATCGACTGCTCCCGCCCACCGGGCCTTGCCGATGGGACGCGGTTCGGCGCTGACTTCTTCCCGGCTCAGAATGGTTTCCGCCCCGAGCCCGGTCAGGAACGTTGCGGCGTCGGTCTTGCCGGTGGCGGCGGCAACGCGGTACCCGAGGTTGGCCAGCATGGCGACCGCCATGCTCCCCACGCCGCCCGAGGCGCCGGTTACCAGAACCTCGCCGTTGTCAGGGGCAAGTCCGTTTCGCTCCATCTGCTGCACGGCCAGCGCAGCGGTGAATCCCGCAGTACCGAACGTCATGCAATCGCGAAGACTGAGTCCATCCGGGCGGTGGAACAGCCAGTCGCCGGGCACACGGCACAACTCGGCGAAACCACCGTCGTGATTGACGCCGAAGTCGAAGCCGGTACAGACCACCTGGTCTCCTTCGCGGAACCGATCGTCTCGCGATGCCGCGACGACGCCGGACATGTCCACTCCGGGCACGCGCGGCCAGGCGCGGACCACGCCCCCCTTCGGAAGGGTTGCCAGCCCGTCCTTGTAGTTCACGCAACTCCATGCGATCTGCACGACCACCTCGCCGTCTTGTGGTTCGGGGACATGGCGCTCCTCGTATCCCAGTTGGGTAGCGTCGTCCTCTTTGCGCACAACGAAGGCGCGGTAAGTCTGGGTCATGGTGGATCCTCGTGTAGAAGCGCATGGTGGAACATGCGCTGAATCAATGCTCTGGTTTGGGCGATGGCGACTGATCGCGCGCCGGTGGATATCCGAATCCGGCACAATTTATAGTGCCAACCGACCGGTCAGCCACCCCTTGCCGCGGCCTGACCCCCGCAGCTGCCGAGCGACGGCGGTCACCGAGTTCCCTCACGGCAAGCCGGCCCGGCGGGGCCGAGCGGGAATCGCCTGAATAAGGCCGGCCGGGAGGGTCACCTGGCGGCAACTTGCAGCCGGCTCTCGCGGAGTCGGTGAGCGAGTTCGAAGACATGGGGATCGTCGATTTCCAGGCGGCGGAGCGCCGATTCCAGCTGCCGAAGATAGTCGAGGTTGGTACCGCTGGGGCCGGCCGCGCGCGAGATCTGCGCGATCATCTCGTCAACGGGCGCAGGGCCGAGGAATGCATGGTTGTCGACGGGAGCGATGTAGACGATCCCGGCACTGGTCCCGCCCAGACGAAACTCGAGCTGCACGCCATGCCTCCGGTAGCCGTTTTTCTCGCGATGATCGAGCCCTTCAAACGTGGCCTTGGCCAGCGCTTCCCCCACCCGGTAGGCAACGCCTTCGCAGGTGGCGCCGGCTTCCGGGACCAGCGTCACGACGCGTCCCGGTGCATGCGGGAGACCGCGATGATCGTGAGAGCCTTGCCAGAAGCGCCGGGTCCAGCCCCGGACACGCGCCACGCGGCGCTCCTGGTAAGCAATGCCGGGCCGCCAGATCAGCGACCCGTACCCGAAGACCCACACGTTGCCCACGCCCCCAGTTCCGTTCACATTCGAGGTCCCGACCGCGCTGGATGCGGCGCGGCGGCGCCGTGGCGGACAGCGGACGTCAGCCACCGTCAAGCAGGTACTTGGCCCCCACAAGCAGAGACCACCGATCGATTTCGCTGATTCGCGTGTAACTGGTCAGACCGGGGATCTTGTGCTCGGTGTACCCGTGCGAGCCGTCGATATCGCCGACCCGGTTGTAGCTCAGCTTCAGGCCGATGAGGATCCCGCTTCCGAGGTTGACATCGACACCTGCATGAACGTGCCCGGACGGCACGGTGCCCGATAGATCAATGTGCTGCAGGCCGTCGTACTGACCCGGGTTGTCGCATGGCACCGCCGGCCTGCACCGGTACCGGCCCTCGTAATGGATCCCCGAGAGTTCCGCCGACGACATGCCCAACCCGGCCCCGAGATATGGCGTGATGCCGTAGGCCAGCGGGAAATCGCGGTAGACGTTGACGGACAGGGACCGGACTGTCAGATCATCGGTTGAGGCGTTCGACATGGATTCATAGCTGCTGTCCGTTGCCGGAACGAGCGGCGAGCCATCCAGGTAAGTGATTCCGGTGAAGGCCTGCGCAACAGCGCTTCGGCGCTGCATCAGTCCGACCTCGAGACGCGTGTCACCGAAGAAGCGGCCGACAGCCAGCTCGACGGCCGTACCTGAAGCGGCGCTAAGGTCGTAGAACCATCGGTAGCCCGTAGGCCTGCCACCGGCGAGATGTCCGCAGTCGTCATCCGGATAGCAGGTGTCGTCCCGGTTCCGACCGGCCTGCTTCAGGTCGGAGGATGCGCTTGCGCCGGCGGCAAGCGATACGTACCAGCCGGCCCCACCCGACCTGTCGATGCCGCTCTCGCCGGCCGCGGCGTCCTGGCCAGCCACTGCGATCGAGCAGATGCCGAGACCCAGCACGGCAACTGCCCTGGTTACACCCGCCCGGTATCGTCGCATCCGATTCTCTCCTGTTCGTCGCAACTGGCAGTGCTGCCCTCATCGACCGGGCGCACCTGGGGACAACTGGAACCGCAAAAGAGTACAGACTCCGGTGATGCAGTGCGGTCTCGCCACAGGCTCGTGCTGCGACTCCAGCCCACTCCACACCCCAACAACGTGTTCGCGCGAATGCTCCCGCTCGTAGCCTGGTTTGCCGGCACCTGGACCATCCACGGGCATGCCGGAGCCCGGATGAGGGCCGGGCTGCCCGATGCTGTCGGGTACCTGCGCCGGCAGGGTTTGTCTCCCGTTTCGATCGCCTGCAGTCGACCCGGCCCGGTTCGCGCCCTTCGCGGGGGTCCCCTAGTATCTCCGCACTGGTCGCACCGACGGGTTGCGGCAGATGATCCTTGGGGGGTTTGAGGGATGGCCAAAGGCAACGGGGAATCGGGATACCGGAGCCACGCCTGGTTCGGTGGCGACGAGATGATGAACTTCGCGCACCGGTCGTGGATGAAGAACCAGGGGTTTGCGGCGGAGAATTTCGACGGCCGGCCCGTGATCGGTATCTGCAACACGGCCAGCGAGGTGACACCCTGCAACGCGCACCTTGACCGCGTGGCCGAGGCGGTGAAACGCGGGGTCTGGAAGGCCGGCGGCTTCCCGCTGGAATTCCCGGTGATGAGCCTGGGAGAACCGGTCATGCGGCCGACGACCATGCTGTACCGCAACCTCACCAGCATCGACGTCGAGGAATCCATCCGCGCCAATCCGTTCGACGGGGTGGTCCTGTTGTGCGGCTGCGACAAGACCACGCCTGCAACCATCATGGGGGCGTCGTCGGTCGACATCCCCACGCTGGTGGTGACCGGCGGGCCCATGCTGAACGGCAAGTACCGCGGTCGCGACATCGGCTCCGGAACGGACGTTTGGCGCCTGACCGATGACCTCCGGGCGGGCGTGATCACGCTGGAGGACTATCAGGAAGCCGAGGCCTGCATGTCCCGCAGCGCAGGCCACTGCATGACGATGGGGACTGCCTCCACGATGGCAAGCGTGTCGGAAGCGCTGGGACTGCAGCTGCCCGGGTCGGCGGCAATTCCCGCCGTCGATTCGCGCCGCTATGCGCTGTCCGAGCGCGCCGGAATGCAGATCGTTCAAAACGTCCAGGCGGGCCTCAAACTGTCGGATGTGCTTGACCGGAAGGCCTTCGAGAACGCGATCAAGGTGAACGCCGCGATCGGTGGGTCGACCAACGCGATCGTGCATTTGCTCGCTATCGCCGGCCGGATCGGGGTACAGCTTCGCCTGCAGGACTTCGACGACCTCATCCGCGAAGTGCCGTTCATCGTGAATCTGCAGCCCTCCGGCGAATACCTGATGGAGGACTTCTTCTACGCGGGTGGACTGCCCGTCGTCATGAAGGAAATTCTTCCGCACCTTCACGGCGACGCCATCACCGTCACCGGCCGCACCGTGGCCGAGAACGTGGGCAACGCCAAGAACTGGAATGAGGACGTCATTCGTCCGTCGGCGAAGCCCATCAATGTAGGGGCGGGCACGGCGATCTTGCGTGGGAATCTGGCTCCGGACGGTGCGGTGATCAAGATTTCCGCGGCGGATGCCGGCCTCATGCAGCACCGAGGCAGGGCGGTGGTCTTCGAATCCGTGGAAGACCTGCACGCGCGTCTGGATCAGCCGGACCTGGACATCGATGAGACCTGCGTCATGGTCCTGAAGGGCGCCGGTCCGAAGGGCTATCCCGGCATGCCGGAGGTCGGCAACCTGCCGCTTCCCAAGAAGGTTCTCGAGCGGGGCATCCGCGACATGGTGCGGATCTCTGATGCGCGCATGTCCGGGACGTGCTTCGGCACCGTCGTGCTGCACGTCGCGCCCGAAGCTGCCGTCGGGGGGCCGCTCGCGCTGGTCCGAGACGGCGACATGATTGAGCTCGATGTTGCCGGCCGACGCTTGCACCTCGACGTGGACGACGGTGAACTTCGCCGGCGCCGCGAGGCATGGCAGACCCCCCCGCCCGCTTCCGAGCGGGGCTGGGTAAGCCTCTATACCGAGCGGGTCCTGCAGGCGAACGAAGGCGCTGACCTCGACTTCCTGCGTGGCAGCAGCGGGTCGGGCGTTCCCCGGCCGTCGCACTGAACCGAGCCTGTGCACGTCATCCTGTATCCCGACTCGGTGGCCCAGGACGGGCTGGCAATCGAGCGGAACGAGGCAGCCGACCTTGCGGAGGTGGTGGTCTTTCCGGGAAGGTCCCGAAGCGACGTTCCGGAAGCGGACTGGGCTCGGGCCGATGCCCTGGTGACCGGCCTCCACATGCCCATCGACGAAGAAATCATCGATGGGCTGGGGCAGTGCCGCATCATCACCCGGCTGGGTGTCGGCTACGACTTGATCGACACGCGCGCCGCCGGTCGCCGCGGAATCATGGTGTGCAACGTTCCGGACTATGGGACCACCGAGGTTGCAGACCATGCCTTGGCGCTGATCCTGACCTTTGCGCGTGGCATCGTGCAGTTCCATGAGCGATTCCTCCGAACGGAGGATCCGATCTGGGACTACTCAGCGTCGCCCACGGTCACCCGGCTCGCCGGCAAGCGTCTGGGCGTGATCGGCCTGGGCCGGATCGGCACCGCGGCGGCAATGCGGGCCAAGGGTTTCGGGCTGCACGTGGCGGCCTACGATCCGTACATCCCGGATGGCCAGGAATTGGCATTGGGTGTGGAGCGGTTCCACGACCTGCACGCGATGCTCGGAGCCTGTGACTTTCTCACCGTCCACTGCCTTGCGAACGCCGAGACCGCCAATCTGATCGACTGTGCGGCCGTGGCGGCGATGAAACCTGGCGCGATTCTCGTGAACACTGCCCGCGGCGCGATCGTCGACCTGGATGCGGTCCAGTGGGGACTCGAAACAGGACATCTCGGGGCGGCCGGCCTCGACGTGTTTCCCGAGGAACCGCCGCCAGCCGATCACCCGTTGATGCGGGCGTGGCGGGCACGCGAGGAGTGGGTCCGAGATCGGCTGGTGATTACGCCGCACGCCGCCTTCTACAGCGCGGCAGGCTTCGATTTCCTTCGGCGCAAGGCGCTACGGACTTGCCTAGACTATTTGGAAGACGGCAGGCTGAACAACTGTGTCAACGGGCAGTATGTGGCAGACCGGTAGGCGCCGTCGCGTTCCGTCGGAAGATCGCGCGCGTGGGGGGCCTTCCCTCACGCAGATCTGTGCGGCCGGATTGTTGGCGGCGGGGGTATCCGCAGGCGGAGCGGCGGCTGATCCGGAAACGGAGACTGTCGGGGACACCTGCCAGTCCTTCGCGGACACCGTCGCCCGAGCCGCGGCCCAATGGCCGGAGTCTCCCCATTACGCGTTGGAAGAACAGATCAGTCGGTCATTCGTTGCCGGTTACAACCGGGTTCGGACAGGAGGCGAGGCGCTGCTTGCCGACGAAGTCGTGATCTTTCCCATGCTCAAGTTCGATACCTGGTATGCCTTGGCCGGGCTGGACGGGTGCTTTGTCTTCTGGACGGAGCTGGCGCCGGACATCATGCAGAAACTGATGGCCAACGGGCCTCGTGGCCCAGTGGATCCGCAAGACGAAGAGTTTTGAGCTATCGCCCTGGCAGACGACTGCGGCAGCACTCGGCTTGGCGTCCCGCGTTCCCCGGCAGCCGACAGCGCCGGCGCGTGAGTGACCTGCGGTTGCAACGCCGACATCGTTCAGCGATGCCGGCCAGGCTGGCAGTCGCGTCGGCGATCGCGCCGTGACCTGGAGAACGACCGTGCATTGGATGCTTGTTGCCGTTGCAGCACTGATCGCTATGCCTTCAGCTGCCCAGGAAGTGACGCTTCGCGGGGTGAGCGCGTTCGCCCTCGGAACAACGTTCTCCCGGCCCTTCGAGGCCTTCGTCGATTGGGTGAACGACAACGGCAAGGACGTGATCCAGATCGATCTGCGGGGTGGGCCTGAGACCATGTCTCCGTTCGAGGTCGGCAATGCGGTTTCCACCGGCGTGGTGGACATCGCCAACAACACGAGCGCCTTCTACACGGGACTGGTGCCCGCGGGTGACGCGCTGCATCTCGCCACGAACACGGTGCAGGAGCAGCGTGCCAACGGATGCTTCGAGCAGATCGACGCCATCCATCGAGAACAGATGAACGTCAAGTACCTGGCCCGCACCGGCGATCACATCGCATTCCACCTGTACCTCACGAAGCGCATCGACCGTCCAGACCTAAGTGGCCTGACGATCCGCACCACCCCGGTGTACCGGGCGATGTTCGAAGCCCTCGGAGCAACGCTGGTCCGCACGGCGCCGGGAGAGGTCTATACCGCCCTCGAGCGCGACGCGATCGATGGCTACGGATGGCCCATCCAGGGCGTGCTCGACCTCGGTTGGGAAGAGCAGACGAAGTACCGCGTGGATCCCGGGTTCTACCAGGTGGATGTGAACTTTCTGGTCAATCTGGATACGTGGAATGCCCTGAATGACGCGCAACGGTCGATCCTGGAGGGCGGTGCCGAATGGATCGAAGCGAGGAACGTTGACAACATCACGATCAACGCGGCAGAGGCCCGAAAACAGGCCGAGGCAGGGATCGAGACCATCGCGTTTGACGAGGCCGGCAGCATGCGGTGGCTCGAGGTCGCGCAGACCGAAGGATGGGCAGCCGTGACCGAGATCGACGCGGGAATCAGTGAAGCCCTCAAGGCCTGTCTACTGAACTGACAGGCCGGAGCACGTCCACAGGATCCTTGGTCGGGGACGAGTGATGGATCGGGCTGAACGGGTGTTCGACACGGTGCTGCACGCGCTGGCACGGCTGGCGGCAGCCGTGTTCGCCAGTATCGCGGCATTGATCCCCGTCGACCTGGTCCTGCGAAACGGGTTTGGCGCCTCGATCTACGGGTTGCTTGACGCGATCGAGTACGGGCTGCTCGTGGCGACCTTCCTTGCGGCGCCCTGGGTCCTCTCAATCAATGCCCACGTCTCCGTGGACCTGTTCGTGGGCGGCCTAAGCGGCCGGGCTCGGCGAGTTGCCGACACCCTCGCCAACGTCGTAGGCGCGTGTGCGGCCGGCGTCTTCCTCTGGTTCGCCGTCGTCGCGATGACGCAGTCGATCGAACGCGAGACGATGATTCGTACTGCGTTCGTCATTCCTGAATGGTGGGTTCTCGCCGTGGCTCCCGTGTCGATGGCGCTCATTCTGGTCGAGTTTGCCCGCCGGATCATGCGCGGCACCGGTACCGGGGTCAGGACCGGGTTCTAGTGGACTGGGTTCTCCCCCTTGCCCTGATGCTGGGCGGTCTCGGCGCGCTGCTGGTGCTCGGAGTGCCGGTGGCGTTCGCGTTCCTTGCCGTCACGGTGGCGGGTGCCTGGGAGGTACTGGGAGGGGACAGGGGTCTGGTCCAGCTTGCCCGCAGCGCCGCGCAAAGCATCGCCAACTTTCAACTGGCACCAATCCCGCTCTTCATCCTGATGGGAGAGCTGCTGTTCCAGTCCGGCGTCGCACGACGAGCAATCGACGCCATCGAGGGCGTGGTCGCGCGGATTCCCGGCCGCTTGTCGGTGGTCACCGTTTTCGGCGGCACGATCTTTGCTGCGCTGTCTGGTTCAACCATCGCGAACACCGCAATGCTGGGCTCAACGTTGCTGCCCAGAATGCTGTCCAAGGGCTACCACCCGTCGATGGCGATGGGCCCGATCATGGCTTCCGGCGCCATTGCCATGCTGATCCCGCCCTCGGCGCTTGCGGTTCTGGTCGGAAGCCTCGCCGGAATTTCCATCGCTGGCCTCATGGTTGCCGGCGTGTTGCCCGCCCTGCTCTTGGCAGGGCTCTTCGTCGCCTACATCGTCGTCCGCTGCACGATTTCGCCTGAACTTGCGCCAGCCGATGACAGCCAGTTAGTGACCTCAGCCCAGCGGTGGCGACCGTTTCTTGTTTACGTGGCGCCATTATCGCTGGTGTTCGTCGTCGTCATCGGCAGCCTCCTGCTGGGCCTCGCCACGCCAACCGAGAGCGCCGCGCTTGGCTGCGTGGCGGCGTTGGGCGCCAGCGCGGCCTATGGATCGCTCACGCGGGAGAGCGTGAGCCGTGCCCTGATGGAAACGGTGAAGCTATCGACGATGATCTTGTTCATCATTGTCGCAAGCCAGACCTTTAGCCAGGTGCTGAGCTTTTCCGGAGCGACCTCCGGCCTGATCCAGACGATCGAACAGTACCACCTCACCGAGGTCGAGGTGCTGCTCGGCATCATCGCACTGCTGCTGTTTCTTGGCTGCTTTATCGATCAAGTCTCGATGCTGATGGTGACAGTGCCCATTTTCGTACCTTTGGCGACAAAGGCGGGGATCGACCCGCTGGTCCTCGGCGTGGTGTACCTCCTGACGATGGAAATCGCCTTGCTGACGCCACCCTTCGGGTTGCTTCTCTTCGTGATGCGCGGCGTGGCGCCGGAGGGGTTCGGGATGCGGCGGGTGTACGCGGCGGTGGGCCCGTTCCTGATCATCAAGCTCATGGTGCTGGCGTTGCTGGTCTCGCAACCGGGGCTCGGAACGTGGCTGCCTGAACTCGTCGTGCGGTAGACGAGCGATTCGAGTCTGTTCCGTATGTGGTGCAACGCCTGCGGCCGGTTTGTCTTGGTCCCGGGGGAGCCACCCGCCGACATTGGTCGATGACGGCCGTACCGGAATGCGTGAACTCCGTCCGTCCCAGGAGGTGCTGACAAATTCGGTCCGGAATGCCGCCGGACACGGCACGCTGAAAGTCGAGACGATCGTACCTTGACCAGCGCGTCGATTCGCTCACGGTAGTCAACACGTGCGTGCCGGAAACTTGTGGTCAGGCGAACACAGACTTGTCTGCATGGGCGCGCATGCCATCGCATTGATAGCAGGCGCTTGAGGAACTGGTGATGGCAACCATTAACGTTTGTGAGCTCAACGACATAGTGGTGTAAGGCGTCTTAAACAGCGGGCTTCATTAGACAACCGACCCTTGGCACGCGAGGTGCGCCATATTTTGGAACGCGTTGCCGCGGACGATGTGGCGGCCAAGCGCGCTGCTTTCCTGACTCGATCGACGCAATTTCGGCGAGCAACTGCAGGCCGCGTGCATACGCCGGCAGAGGCCCTGATTCGTGAAGATCGCGATCAGGGCCCACGTGACTCCTGATGCGTCTGGTCGTTGACGCCAGCGTGTCAGCGAAGTGGTTTGTCGCCAAAAAACGAGTCGGAGGTGACTCGCGAACTTGTTGTGGGCGATGAACAGCTGGATGCGCCGCGTTTGCACGTTTGATGGCCTCCGAAATAGCCAGCACGCTCTGGCGCAAAGCGTGGCTGGGCGGAATTGCGGGCCACGAGGCGAGCGCGATGATCGCTTCGATGCGTGCAATGCCGGTGTATTGGAGCAGAGATGAAACTGTCACTGCGGATGCGCGTTGCTTGGCGCTAGCGCTGGACCGGTCGGTCCACGACTGCATGGATCTGGCGCTGATGCACCGGATCGACGTAGCCGTTGTGACGGCAGCCCCTTCGGTTCGCCGATGCGCTGGCGGCAACCGACCACGCCAAAGCGGTCGTGAGGCTGGCTGACCACGCGACACGGCGACACCGGTGGAGGGACGACTGGCCGGATAGATTAGCCGCGCCCCGGTCGCGGCGCGGGTTCAACTGCTAAGCGGCATGCCGAGCTGACGCAAACGCACGGAGTTCTGCCTCCAGCGCATCGCCGTGCACGTCCTGCAGGGCCGCTTCTCGTAGCCGGCGGAGCATGCCGGCGGCATTCGGGTTGTCCTTGATAGCGGGTAGAGCGCCCAGCACCTTGTCGAACTTTGCTTCACCGCGTGCATGCGTGTCCGAGTATCCCTTGATCAACCGTCGGCATGCCAGAATTTCCGTGGCCAGGGCTCGGTCCCGCGGAGCCGCATTCAACGCCAGGTCCAACCACTTATGGAGATGTTCAGTCTCCACCCGGTGACGATAGGTGCCGCGCCGCCAGCGCTTCAGACTGGCGATCAGGTAGAGGGCGGCAAACCAGAACAGGCCGCTGGTTCGTACGTGGCGTCCCTTGTTGATCCGTCGGTCGAGCCAGCGAGCGAGCCGCGGCCGCGCCACAATCCAGGCGCCCACGGCCGAAGGCATGGTGCCGCATGCTTCCTCGATCCGCGGATGCATGAACTCGGTGATGTGGGCAACGTCTCCGGCGTCGAGTCTCATTTCCTTTCGTACTCGCGCGAAACGTGCGCGGCGGGTCTTCAGGTCAGCCACCCGAACAATGTCGTCGTAGACCATCGCGTTGGCCAAGTACTTGGCGGCGGTGGCTGACAGGACGAAGGCTCCATCGTCAAGCGCCACGAACCGGTCAAGATGGTCCAGATACTCCTTGCCGTACGACAGGTCCTGAAAATCGACCACGTGCCGGAGCCCGGTATCCGCCATCTGCCGTACGGTTCCGGGCAGTTCCGACACGCGCGCCTCGAGCGCCTTCCATTCCGCTACTAGGTGGTTCGGGCCCCGCGGCGGCACTCGCCCGGTTTCCGTTGCCTCATCGGATGGCTGCTCCTCCGCCAAGGCGGCTTCGAATGCCCGGAGGCTCGCGTCGACGCCGCGGCCGGAGTCCTGAACCACGCCAATAAAGCTCTGCCGAGGAAATGGCAGCACGCCGGCTCGTGCCAGCGCCCCGAAGAGACTGGCGGAAATGACCGATCCTGCCTCTACCGCGATGCGCTGGAAATCGGCAGCGACGACGCGCTTGGCCGACCTTTCCATAGCGGCGAAGACCCGGTCCTCCGGTGCCTGCCCGTCGCCCGGCACGACCTTTTCAGAAACGGCATGGATCCGGTGCGTTGACGCGATCAACGTCGTGCGGTCAGGCGTCACGAACCCCCGGAGCACTGCGCGCCCGGCTTCCATCAGTTCGGCGGCAATCAAGACATCGACATCACCGGCTGCCGGGGCGAGCGCAAATACAGGGGGCTGCTCGCCCGCCGGGCACATTTCGAGGTAGTAGATCGTGGCACCGGTGCGTTGGGCCACACCCGCAACGGCGGTTGACTGCACCCGCCATCCGTTGGCCTCAGCCAACGCAACGATCCAGCCCGTGAGCACTCCTCCGCCCTGTCCGCCGACAGCGAGGATGGCGATCTTGACGATGTTGGAATTGCTCATCCTCGCTCCTCGAAGACGAGCCGGCGTCGGTCACGCCATTGCTGGAGGGCACCGATGAAGAAATCGGTGGCCCGGGACAGGAGGCGGTCCCGCGGTCCGGGGTTGTGGACGACGTCAACCCGGTGGAACGACGGGCACAGGACAGCCGCGTCCGCGACTTCACCACAATTGCCGCAGCCAACGCAGCTTTCGTCGATGAAGGCCACAGGGTCATCGCGCAGAGGGTCGTCCAAGGTCTTCACGGAAAGCGACGGGCAGCCCGACAAGCGCATGCAGGCGTGGTCGCCCGTGCAGACGTCCTCGTCCACCCCGAACCGCGGAACGACCACACGTTTTCCTTCCTTGATGGCGGTGTTCCTCTGCGGCCGTTCCCGCCGCTGTTTGTTCAGCATGCACTCCGAGGAGGCAATGATGACTTTCGGGCCCTTTTCCTCCGTGGTTAGCGCATCGGTCAGCAGGTTCTTTAGGCGCTTCACATCGTACGTTCGGTCGACTTCCTTGACCCACCGCACGCCCAGTCCGCGAATGGCATCCGCAATCGAATGATGGGTTGACTTCGAAACCCTGTCTGCCCGGGAAGAGAGGACGTCTTGGCCACCGGTGGCGGCGGAATAGAAGTTGTCCACCACGACAATCACGTTGTCGCTCTCGTTGTAGACCGCGTTCCCGATGGAGGATGTCAGGCCGTTGTGCCAAAGCCCCCCGTCGCCGATGAAGCTGATTGATCGTCGCGCTCCCTTCGCGCTCAGCGCGGCGGCGGAGGCAGGTCCGAGCCCGTAGCCCATCGTGGTCGAGCCGATTTCAAAGGGAGGCAGGATCGAGAACAGGTGGCAGCCGATGTCGCCGGCGATGTGGTGCGGACCGAGACTTTCTTCGACAAGCTTGGTCGCGGCGAAAATGGGACGTTCCGGGCATCCAGTGCAGAACCCGGGCGGACGGATGGGGACAG
The DNA here is from genome assembly GCA_965116745.1 of Alphaproteobacteria bacterium. Classification (GTDB taxonomy): domain Bacteria; phylum Pseudomonadota; class Alphaproteobacteria; order TMED109; family TMED109; genus VXPW01. Next base: position 890,921 of record OZ220701.1, read on the forward strand.
CAGACGAGAGACCCTCGTCAACCGAATCCTCTGCATGACCGTTGGTCGAGCGATGAGCTTCGCGAAGAAGGCAATTCCCGTGTTCCCGGAGAAACCGGGTTACCCCGTCCATCAGTACGGTCCCGGTGTACTCACCGGCCATTGGAAGGGTGCCTTTTCCCACCAACGTGCTGGCACCTTGGTGCCGGTAGAGAAGGGCGCCAATGGCCTCCTCGATATAGGCGGGCTGTCCCTCCTCTACGACCAGGACTGCCCGTTTGCCTGAGCAAAACTCAAGAACTTCCGTGTCTACCAGTGGATAGGTCACGTTGAGCACGTAGAGCGGGATTTCGCTGTTGCCGTACGCGTCGGCAAGGTCCAGCCGCTGCAGCGCCCGGACGACGCCGTTGTACATGCCTCCCTGCAGGATGATCCCGACTTCCCCTTCACCGCCAAAATGCTCGTTCAGTTGCTGCTCCTCAATGAAGCGAGCTGCCGCGGGCATGCGATCGGCCACCTTCTCGATTTCGTGCTGGTACGTAAATGGCGGGAGCGTGATGCGTTCGGTGCGGCGCTGCGGATCCTCCAGCGCCTCGCGCACGGTGAGCGGAGGACGTTGGTTGTCGCCTGCCTCGAACGTTCCGTAGACGTGGCAGGCGCGAATCCGGACCTGCAGGATCACCGGCGTATTGGATGCCTCGGACAGCTCGAAACCTCTCTGCACGGATCGTACGATGGACGGCAGATTGGGCCGTGGATCGAGAAGCCAGAGCTGGGACTTCGTGGCGAACGCGTGGGTGCGCTCCTGCATGATCGAAGAGCCCTCGCCGTAGTCCTCGCCGAGGATGACCATCGCGCCGCCCATGACACCGCCCGATGACAGATTCGCCAACGCGTCTGCAGCTACATTGGCTCCGACCGGTCCCTTGAATGTGACGGCGCCACGGATCGGGTAATTGACGGAAGCCGCCAGCATGGCGGCGGCGGCAGATTCCGAGGCATTAGCTTCGAAATGGACTCCGAGCTCATCGAGAATGTCTTCCGCGTCCGAAAGCACGTCGATGAGGTGCGAGACGGGCGCCCCCTGGTAGCCGCCGACGTAACCCACTCCGCATTCGAGCAGGGCCTTGGTAATCGCTAGGATTCCCTCACCACGGAATTCTTGTCCCGCGCCGATCCGGAGATCCTGTACTTCCTTCGCAAACGAACGCTCGGCCATCGGATCGGCTCCTCGGTAGCACGCCGAATTATGCACATCTACCCGGGCGTAAATGAGTCGGTGAACTGGACGTTGATCTCTTCGTCAACGCCCCGGGTCGAGATATCAGCAGTCGAAGAGCCTGGCCGGAAGCTGGAACGCGGACGCAATCACCTGTCTTGGTTGATCCTAATACTCCCTGAACAATCCGATGGCGGTGACGGTGGTTTCGGCGGGTCCAACAGCATGGCTCGATATTCTCGCGCCGCCGTCGCTGCACGTCGAAACGATCCTCAAGCGCGGCAAACGTGATGTGTGGCGTCTCCTGGCGTGCCTCCAAGAGATCTGCGCACGTTGGAAGGATTTTTCGTTTCGCTGGATTGATCGCAACGCCCTCTTGCTAGCAACAATTGTCAATAGCTTGCGAGTAACGCCAGATATCATTGAAAGTTAGTAGCAGAAGTAACTTCTTTGTCGGTTCTAGCGAAGACGAGATGGACCGGTGTTACAGCAGCCGCGTCAATCGGTGTGGATGAGGGTGGAGGCTTGCCCAAACGACCAAAAATAGACGACCTGCCAGGGACAGATCTGTGGACAGCGAAAGGGTCAGCGCAGCGCAGATCTGCTGCCTGTGTAATGACAAACATGCGCTTGGATAGACACGTAATTGATTCAACTTGCTCAGAGTGTTGATCCATCGGTTTACGTTTACATCAGTTAGCGAATTTCTTATGGTCAAGTTTCTTCCAGCAATGTTGGATCCATGGGGTCGCTGTCATGCGCAACAAGTTTCTCGTGTGCCGCACAGTGTTGGCAAGCATTTTCGCATCGACGCTCTTGGTTCCCGGGGCGTCCGCTGAGGAAGATGGCTTGACGGCACTTGAAGAAGTTGTCGTCGTCGGGTCTCGGCGGCAGCAGCCCCGATCTGTCACGGATTCACCTGTTCCGGTCGACGTCATACCTATCGAGCAATTCATCCGGGGTGGCAACACAGCTGACGCCACGGACAACCTGCAGGCAGCAGTCCCGTCGTTTAACGCCACTACCGCGTCCGGGGACTCCGACAGTTTCTCGAGACCTGTGTCCTTACGCGGCATGGCGCAGGACCAAATTTTGCTGATGGTCAATGGGAAACGGCGTCACCGGTCCTCCGTGATCGCACAGTTTGCTCCGGCCGCAGGGACCGGCGCCCAGGGACCCAACATTGGCATGATCCCACCGATCGCCGCATCCAGTGTCGAAGTACTGCGCGATGGAGCTTCCGCGCAGTACGGGGCGGATGCTATCGCTGGCGTCATCAACTTCCGTTTGAAGGATGCAGCTGACGGGGGCGAAACCAGGCTTCAGTACGGGCAGTTCTTTGAAGGTGAAGCGAGCACCAGATTCGAAAGCAACGTGGGAATCCCCCTTGGCGTCAATGGCTTCGCCAATGTCAGCCTGGACTATTCAGACAACGAGGGTCTTTCCCGTGGGTTCCAGCGACCGGACGCGCAGGCGTTGATCGATCAGGGCGTCATGGGGATCGGCGCGGATTCACCGTTTGGCGATGGTCTGGCACAGAGTTGGGGGCGGCCAGAGACGCGAAACATCCTCTTTTTCGTCAATTCCGGATACGAGATATCCGAGAATTCAGAAGCCTACCTGTTCGGCAACTATGCCAGCACTACAGGACGGTTCCGGTTCTTCTACCGTCCTCCCGACCACCCGACCCGAACCCTCTGGCTGGCCGAGCGCGGCTATGAAGGACCGGTACTGGATACCGGATATACGCCCTACCTGGACGGCGAGCAGCTGGACTACAGCATGGTCGGGGGGTTACGCGGCCTATTTGCCAATGGCCTGTCCTACGATGTTAGTGCAGCGCTGGGCTCCAACGAGCTTGACCACTACCTGCACAACGCGGTGAGCTACGCGATCGATCCCGCACCGGACGACATCGGGAAGCGGTCGTTCTACATCGGTGCGTACGGGCAGCAGGAGACCAACCTCAACGCGGACTTCACGAAGCTGTTGACGGACGACCTGCACCTTGCGTTCGGCGCGGAATGGCGCGAAGAGACCTGGCGGCTGCGCCAGGGCGAACCCGATTCCTATCAAGGCGAGTATCCGGGGGGAGGAGTCGGGACTTCTCCGGCCGGCATGAAAGGCTTTACGCCGGAAGACTCAGGTGCTTGGTCGCGGACAACATCGGTTTGTATGCGGAATTGGAACAAGACGCGACCGACCGGATGTTCTTGCAGTATGCGCTTCGTTATGAGGATTACTCGGATTTCGGCGACGTTCTGATCGGAAAGGCCGCGGCTCGTTTCGATGCGACCGAAAACGTGGTCCTCCGAGGGTCCGTTTCCACCGGGTTCCATGCTCCCACCCCGGGACAATCGAACTTCCAGCGGGAAACCACCACGTTCGATTGTCCGGAGGCCGATGCCGGATTCATCGGGGACTGTGTGCTGGGAGACGTCCGGCCAGGCAGCGATGCTGCCGTTGCGCAGGGCGGTGGGCCGCTCAAGGAGGAGGAATCGGTCAACTTCACGGTGGGGGCGGGATTCCAGTTGGGCGCGTTCGGCGACGTAACGGCCGACCTCTACCGCATTGACGTGGAAGACCGGATCTACAAGGTCACGCCCGCCGGCGTGCACACGGATGCCAACGGCAACCCCACACAAGACATTGCGGCTGCAACCAGGTTCGCCGGAGCATCATTCTTCACGAACGTGCTGGACGTGCGTTCCTCCGGGCTCGACTTGGTTCTGACAAAGGAGATCAACTGGAACGGCAGCGTACGGTCGAACGTGACGTTCGCCTACAACTACAATGAAGTTGAGGTAGTGGGCCAGGATGAAATCAACGGCCAGCAGCTGGTGGACGATGACCAGGTAGCGAGAATCGAAAACAGCTACCCGAAACACCGTCTTGTGGCCGGCATCAATACGACGTTTGGCGGCTGGGATTTCCTGGTCCGGGCCAACTACTTCGGCAAGCACTACGATGTGGACAGAGGCAGCATCATCGACGGAACGTCGTCGCCGATCGATCCAGTCGTGTTCGTTGACGTCGAACTCGGCTACCAGATGAGCGATACGCTGAGACTGGTTGCAGGCGCTTCGAACATCTTTGACGAGTACATCGACAGGGTCGACGCCGACAGGTACGCGAATCGATACGGCAACGGGTTGCCCTATCCCCGCCGCGCAGCACCCAACTACGAGGGTGGCTCGTGGTATGTCCGGGCGCAGTACGCGTTCTAGCGGGGATACGACCTGCAGACTGGTTGGGGGCGGCCACGTCAATGCCGCTCCCGATCAGCTGATAACGCCGAGCTACTGCTCGGCGAGGTGCCTGGCGCCTCACGGACATCCAAACAACGTTGCTGGCGACTCGCATCGATTGGCGGCACACCGACGATGATGCGCATCCTTCCCGGCACGACTGTAAAACGGTGCGGTGTCACCGGACATTCTGCGCGACAGCAGAGGGAACATGTCGCCAAACTCGCTGCAACAAACTTCGCTGTGTTCCCGGCAGGGTCCTGACCGCACCGGCAGCACGGGGCGCACAGGAACCGGCTGCTCCGCGAGCCGACGTCAATGAGCCAGCGGACGCCCGATCCCGTCAACGGTACCGCGTTGGGGCGCGCAGTTACAGGGCGTCCCTGCATGGAGACCGCTCACAGGACATGGATCTGCCCTCCCTCGAGGGCGCACTTCTGCTGGAGCGCCGCGCAAACGCGGCGGGTCAGAACGTTGCGTCGAGGCGCGTGTACCAAATCCGCCCTGACAGTCCGTAGGTTGCGTCAGGGTTGTACAAAATTCCCCAGCCCAGTACGCCGTTCAGGAGATCCGAGCAGTCCTGGTTAACCTGGTCCGGGTATTGATCCAGCAGGTTGTCAACACCCACCGTTAACCGCATCCCGTCTGCTAGCCGCCAGCGCATGGAGGCGTCTGCGATCCAGGCAGGGCTGATTTCACCCGGACAATTTGGGTCACCGAGCAACCACTGCGGCGAAGCTTTGCCGAAATAGTTGACTCCGAGATTCAGCTCCAGCATGTCGTCGTCGGTCCAACTGCCTGAAATTCGATGCCGTTGCCGCGGCGTACCTTCTTCAATGTAGGACCTTGTCGAAGAAGAAATGGTTTCGATTTCTTTGTCGATATCGGTTTCGTTGAAGTGCAGGGTGCCCGATAGTGTGAACTGACCCTCCATGAACGGCCAGTCCCGACTGGCAACGATGTCAAGGCCGGACGTCGTGGTATCCACCGCGTTGGCAAAAAACTGAATATTCGTGATGTGCTGGATCCCGCGTTCGGCGGCGAGGCGGCCGCAGGCAGCCGCATCGGCGGCGGTGCAGTCCGGATCATGTTTGACCAGCGTGATTCGATCGCGGATGTCGATGCGATAGATGTCGGCCGAGATCGTAAGGTCCGGGGATGGTGTCCAAACCGCACCGAAGCTGAGGTTGCGCGACGTCTCGTGCTGGAGATCTGGGGAGCCTTCGCCAAAGAACTCGAATGCCGCGCCGTCCTCCAGATGCGACGTAACCGACAAGCCGCCCGCCGAGTCGCCGGAAAACACGATCGTGTTGAACCCCAGTTGAGGCAGGCTCGGAGCCCGGAATCCGGTCGAGGCAGTCGCTCGCAAGGAAATTGCGGGATTCAGGTCAATTCGGCTTCCAAACATCCCGGTGATGCTGCTGCCGGCGCCTTCATAGCGTTCGAATCGGGTTGCGGCTTCGACATTCCAATCGTCCGAAATATCGTGCCGGAAGTCCGCCCACAGCGCTTGGCTGTCGCGATCCCGGGCACTGAACCGGGCGTTTACCGGGGAATAGCCCGGGTAGCCCTGGTGACCGCAGGTGGCGAGCCGATCCAACTGACCGATCGTTCCGTCGTCAGCGATGATGATGGCCCGACTCGGCGGAGGGGTAGGCTGGACATCGGCGTTGTCGGGCAGACCACAGCCCCACGACACGAAATCACCGGCGCGGATTCCAAACTGCTCCTGCCGGTACTCGGCGCCGAAGGCTGCTTCCACCGCACTTCCACCGAGATCGATTTGTCCGGCTACGTCCAGATCAAGCGACCAGTTTTCGAGTTTCGTGCCGCCGCTGTCTCCCGATGCCGGGCCCGCGTTCGCGCGGACCTCGTCGAACGTGATGTCAGCAAGGCTGCGCCCGCCGTCCAGTTCGCGCTGCAGCCAGTCGGCTGCCCATGACGAATTGATGCTGTCGGTGGCACCGAAATCGAAAGTGTTGGCACCGAAGCTCCAGCTCACGTCCGCGTCCCACCTGCCAAAGGACGATCGATAGCCGAGCGCGATTGCCTGATCTTCGGATGTGGAGTCCTCAAAGGGTAGAAAACCGTCCGGATAGACCGGGCCAACAAGTCGTTCCGCTGCCCAAACGGGGTCCCGCCAAGCGCCGCTCGAGCGGCCGTTGCGCGAAGACCAGCCACCGAACGCATACAGCTCGCTGCCGTTGCCCGTCGGCGCAACGGCGTTGAGGAACAGAGCCCGAATGTCATGTTCCGGTTCGCCCAGAACCATTTTTCGTCCAATGGGCGGATCGTGCGGGCCAGCCGCGTCAATGTGACTGGTGTCGAAGGCGCGGTCGATCCGCTCTTGATCGTATACCTCGGCGGTCAGATTGAGCACTCCATTCTCGCCAAGCGCAATACCGACATTGGAGGACGCGCCGAAATGCCGACCGTCGCCTTCTGCGGTAACACCGGCCCGTGCGCTCGCGGTGGATTCGAATGCGTTTTCCTTCAATACGACGTTGATCACTCCGCCGATAGCATCAGAACCGTACTGAGTTGCAGCGCCGTCGCGCAGAACCTCGATTCGCTCAATTGCAGAAAGCGGAATGGCACGGAGATCCGCGCCGGTAGTGCCTTGTCCGGCCGTTTCCAGCGGACGCGGGAAGGAAATGCTGTGACGCCGCTTGCCGTTGACCAGCACCAACGTGTGGTCTGCACTCATCCCGCGCAATGCCGCCGTGTGGAAGAGCCCCCCGTCACCGAGGGCGTTTCGCTTGGAATTGAATGATGGTGACGTCTTCTGGAGCGCGACCGTAAGGTCTTCGGAGCCTGTCGTCGTGATCTCCTGAATGTCGTAGACGTCCACCGGAACGGCGAGATCCTCGACCGCGACGCCGCGGACCCGGGTACCAACCACGACGATGTCACCTAACGTCAGGGCGGCACTGTCGGCGTCGGTTTCTGCCTCGTCCTGCGAAAATCCTGATAGCGGGATTGCGCAGGCAGTGAGCAACATCGCGCCACGCAGGAACCGAATCGCTGACATGATCAACCTCCTCCTGGTCGTCCGCACCGGCCGCCAAAATCAACCGATTTTAGCCATGTAAGCATCGGAAAATCAATTATGCTCAGGGCGCTGTGCAGGCTTGATACTATGCCGACAAGTTAAGTCAATTTCGGCAAGTATCACGAACATGAAGGTATAGCTGGAAACAACTGTAACCGAATGCCAAAACTGCGTGCTGTCGGCCGGTCCATTGGACAAACCTTGTGTCGTCGTCGTGCTCGTGTGGCAACGTCATTTGTCAATCTGGCCCAGTGCGGCTGTGCGTCCGGACAGCGGACCTTGGTACGCCTCTCGTCGAGGACCGGTGCTCGAGGCGCCCTGGTCGGGCGGTTTACTTGTTCAGGATAGCCCGGGCGGCTCCTTCCCCGGACTCCATGGCTCCTTCCATGCCCCTGGCATTGCGGGACAGATGTTCGCCGCAGAATTGGATGCGACCGTGCGGCTGTCCCATCTTCGCGGCGAAGCGGGATATTTGCCCGGGCTTGTAATAGGCCCAGGCTCCACGGGCAAACGGGTCTAGGCCCCACGCCTTGCGCCCGAGGTACTCGAGCTTGCCCGCAGAGGCAGGTCGAGCCAGTGCGATAGCCTCCAAGACAATGCTGGCCGCCTCGCGCTCCGGCAGACGGTCCAGCCGCTTCGCGTTCGGCCCCATGATCCAGGCGGTGAAGCTCGTGACTTCCTCTGGATGGTCTCCGTGACGGGCGGCGGCAAGCATTCCGGCCGGCCCGTCAGTGAAGACGCTGGCCGCGTGGCCGTCGTCATTCCAGAAGGGAGCAGCGTGCCCGAAATACATTTGCGTCACCGGCTGCGATTCAACAGAGCGAATAGCCTCAACTTGTGATGCTTGCGGTTCAGGGTCGATCGATAGGCCGCGGAGCACGCCGATCGGTAACGCGCAGACGACGTGGGGTGCGGCGTACACGGCGCCTCCCGCACAGTGAACTTCCGCACCATGCCCGTTGGTGGTGATTGCGGTGACGACGCTGCCGAAATGAACGTCGTGGTCCAGGAGCTCCGCCATCGCTTCCGGAATTCGTTGCACGCCATTCCTGACCGTGTATCCGAGGACGCCGTCGGGAGCTGACCGCCGCTGGGCGATGGAGAAGGCTGCCCGGAAGAACAGGAGCAAGGCCGAAATGTCACCTGCGTGATCACCGAAACTCGGATTCAGGTCGTACGCAAGCCGCACTGCGGATTCATCAAGTCCCAGCCCCGTCAGCCACGTTCGTACTGACACATCGTGCATTGCGAACTCGGGATCGAGCCACCGCTCGGGATCGGGCAGGGGGTTGTCCTGGACCGCCAGCGTGCGATGCAGGGTCCAGGGCATCTGATCCTTGAATGGGTCCGGGAAGACGTTGCGCGGATGGTCGGGCCATTCTGATTGCCGTATCAGTTCGCCGCCCAACACCAGGTCTTGTTCTCGGAAGAACGCCAGCATCGGGCTGACGTCCACCAGCTCGATGCCAACCTTGCTGCAAACCGAGTTGATCCGGTTGTAGCTCGCCCCGATATAGGTGCCGCCGGCTTCCTGGGAATGACCCAACTGGCGCATGGAGTGCACCCTGCCGCCGACCTGGTCACGAGCCTCCAGGACTTGCACCCGCGCGCCGCCTTCCTGCAAGTGCAGCGCCGCATTGAGCCCGGCGAGCCCGGCACCGATCACGACGACGTCCGTTCTGGTGCGGCGGCTCATCGAAACCATCGAGGCCCCGGCAACGGACTACCGCACAATGCGGGGCACGGCCTGCCGGGCCTGCCGGATGGGCAGCAGTTGGCAGGGCAGACGTCGTGACTCGGTCCATGGCGGCCGAGTGCAGCGCGCTCGGAATTCGGTTCGGACCGCTCCCGAAGGAGATCACGAATCATGCCGACGAATGCCGGATGGGTGCCCACGGTGGCGGCGCGGACCAGGTTGAGGCCGACCGCGTCGGCCGCGGCCTTGGCCTCCACGTCCAGGTCCAGCGTCACTTCCAGGTGATCGCAAACGAAGCCGATCGGGGCGACCACGACGTCCCGCTCGCCACGTTCGCTTTCTTCCGCTACCGCATCACAGATGTCGGGTCCGAGCCATCGTTCGCCGCCGTACCTCGCGTTATTGCTCTGGTAAACGAGCCGCCATCGGCGCGGGTTACGGTCCCCCAGAGCCAGGGCCACCAGCCTGCAGGCTTCCCGAAGTTGGGCAACGTACGGGGCGTTTCGAGCTGCTGCTTCCGGCAGGCTGTGCGCGGTGAACAGGATCGGTGTCCTTGTCCTTCGCTCCTCCGGAATTTCAGTGAGCGCGGAGCGCACCTGGTCCGTGAACGCCGCCACAAAGCCGGGATGGTTGTAGCCATATCGAAGGCGGTCGACAGTCGGCGCCTTCTGCAGGCCGTCCGCGGCTTGATGCAGGTCCTCTCGGTAGCGCCTGCAGCCGCTGTACGAGCCGAAGAGGCTGGTGACGAACGCGGCCGCGCGCTCAATTCCGTCAGCCTCCATCGCACGAAGGGTGTCCGGCAGCAACGGATGCCAGTTGCGGTTCCCCAGATAGACGGGTAGCCCGAGCCCGCGACGCTCGAGCTCGTTCCGCACCTCGCGCACCAGATCCCGGGTGTGCCGGGCAATCGGACTCACGCCGCCGAAGCGCCGGTACCGGTCGTCGATCTTGCGTCTCGCCGAGTCGGAGAGTGTCAGGCCTTGGAGCACGTTGTCGAGGAACGGCTCGACGTCCTCCATACCCTCCGGCCCGCCGAACGAAACGATCAGAAGTGCGTCGTACTGCCTCGCCGTTTGATCGGCGAACGGCGATTCGCTCACCCTGGGCTGCTGCCGGAACTCGTGCCGCGTCCCTGCCAGGCGACGCGCCCGACAAAGAACGGACCCAGACTGTCCAGGTACTGCGACGTCTGCTCCGTCCCGCGCATGGCCTGCACGACGGCAGACAGCGGATGCAGCTCCTCCCCAACCAGCCCAACGACGAAGTCGTTGTCGTTCTTGTCGAGGCCGTGGCAGGCGAGTCGGATGTCGTGGGCCAGGCCGGCCGATCCAAAGCGGTGCCCGAGCGAACCGTGTTCGGCGAGGATTTGCCGCTGATGACCGGCTTCAAGCGCGGCGAATGCCTTGGCTCGCCGCAGCGGGTACCAGACCGCCCAGCGCAAATTCGGGTCCGTGATGCGGGAAATCGGCCGGGTGAAGAGCACGTGCTCCAGGTCGGACTCGTAGCCGATGGAGTAGGTGCGGCCGAACATTTCGAACTCGTCCTTCCGGGTGAGTTTCGTAAATTGCCGGTTGTTCAGCAGAGCACGAAAGTCGGTTACGAAGTAATCGGGGTCTTCGTTCACTACGGCGAGCCCGATGCCGGTCGGGTCTCCGACCTCCAGGTACAGGGCTCCCGTCACGCCACCGTCCGTGAGCGCGTCGATCACTGGGGTGGGATCGGTGCAGCCGCCATAGGCCGTGAAGCGCATGAACAGCCGACGGTCCAGGGAAACGGGCGTGGCCCCGCGCCTCCCCTTTTCGCTGATGTCGACGGGCTCCGGTCCGTACGATGCGCCCGGCTGCCGTCCTTGTGGTTCGGTCATCAGTTGGCCTGCTCCAAACACGCTTGGGACGGTGCGGTCAGCCGATCAGACCGTCGCGACAGACATCCGCCCGGTCTCCCTACGGCACGAGGACTCCGGCCCGTAGCAATCATCGCTGTTGCTCTTCGATCACGTTGCTTCCCGGCGAACGGCCTGGACGAGTGCTTCCACGCTTTCAACCGGCGTGTTCGGGAGCACCCCGTGGCCAAGATTGACGATATGGCCGCGCGCGCGCACCTGGTCCAGAAGCGACTCCGCCGCCGCCCGCGTAGGTTCGGGACCCGCGGTCAGGATGGCTGGATCGAGGTTGCCCTGCACCGCGCGCCGGTCGCCGTGGCGTTCCTGAAGCGCGCGCAGATCGATCCGCCAATCCACGGCGAGTCCTTCCGCCGGCAGCTCGGCATAGGCCTCCACCAGATGTGGGGCATTGTTCACGAACAGGATTCGCGGGATTCCCGCTTCGCCCACGGCGTGCAGCATGGATTCAAGATGCGGCCTGACCAGACGCTCCCAGCTCGCGCGCGGCAGCAGGCCAGCCCAGGAATCGAAGACCTGTATGGCGCTGACGCCAGCCTGCCCCTGGCGAATCAGGTAGTCGGACATCAGGCGGGAGAGACGTTCGAGAAGCCGCTCCAGTGCTCGGGGCTGCTCCGCCGCAAACGCTCGGAGGAGCGGGAAATCCTTGACCCCCCGGCCCTCAACGAGATAGGCGGCCAAGGTCCAGGGGGCGCCGCAGAAGCCCAGGAGCGCGGTGTCGGCGGGCAACTCCCGCCGGACCAGGCCGATTGCCTCGATGACTTCGGGCGCGGCTGACTTCAAATCGGCTTCCGGAAGGGCATCCACGGCGGCTGCGCTCCGGATGGGTTCAGCCACGACCGGACCCGGTGCGAAATCGAACTCGATACCGAGGGCGGGGAGAGGACTCATGATGTCGGCGAAAATGATGGCCGCATCCAGCGGGAACCGCCGGACCGGCTGCAGCGTGACCTCGGCTGCGAGATCCGCGCTGCCGGCAAGTTCCTTGAAGCCGTACCGCTCCCGCAGCTTGCGGTACTCGGGGAGGTAACGACCGGCTTGGCGGTTGATCCAAAGCGGTCGCCGCGGCGTGGGTTCGCGGTCAAGAGCGCGGTCGAACAGGGTCCGCGTTTCTGGGCTTATGCGCGCGGTCGCAGTCCCGGTCACCGCGGGTCCTTCCGCCGCGGTCGCGGCCCCTCGCTCGCCGCGCCCGGTGCCGCAGACCCGGCGCTCACAGCCACTTCTCCCGAAGCGCGTCCCGGCAATGGTAGGTAATGATCAGGTCCGCGCCGGCCCTGGCGATTGCCAGGAGGTTCTCGCGCACGACCCGGGCTTCCTCCAGCCAGCCGCGTTCGGCGGCGGCCTTGACGGCGGAATACTCCCCGGAGACGTTGTACGCGGCGACCGGCCTGGCCGTGGCCGAGCGCATGGCCGAGATCACGTCGAGATAGGGAAGCGCCGGCTTCACCATCAGCATGTCCGCGCCTTCCTGCTCGTCGAGCTCCGCCTCGCGGATCGCCTCCAGGGCGTTGCGGCAATCCATCTGGTAGCCCTGCCGGTCGCCTTCAGACGGTGCGGAATCGGCTGCCTCGCGAAAGGGCCCGTAGTACGCGGAAGCGTACTTGGCCGTATAGGCCAGAATCCCGACTCCCTTGTGGCCGTCGGCATCCAGTGCATCCCGGATGGCGCCTACGCGTCCGTCCATCATGTCCGAAGGGGCCACGATGTCGGCTCCGGCGCGGGCATGGCTGAGCGCGGTATCGGCCAGGGGACGGAGCGACAGGTCATTATCGACGTCGCCCCCTTCGATCAATCCGCAATGGCCGTGGTCGGTGTAGGCGCAGAGGCAGACGTCCGTCATGACCACGAGTTCGTCTCCGAACACATCTTTCAGTCGCTTGATCGCCCGCTGGACCGCGCCCGTGTCGTCAGCGGCTGCCCGGCCGTCGGGAGCCTTGGTTCCCGGCGAAGGCTGGCCGAAGAGCAGTACCGCACGAATGCCGAGAGCGAGATCCGATTCCACCTGTGGCAGCAGCCGCTCCACGCCCATGCAGGAGATGCCCGGCATGGCGGACACGGGCTCTTCGGCCCCATCCGTCGGCAGGACGAAATGCGGGAGTACGAACTGGTTGGGTGAGAGGTGCGTTTCGGCGACCAGGTCCCGGACAGCCCGGGTCCGGCGCAGGCGTCGCGGCCGGTCACGGCCCGGAAGCGTGATGTTCAGTTCGCGCAATGCAGTGCCTCCATCAGGCCCGGCAGGCCGGGCCGCGTTGCTTCCCCGGAGACGTCGAGTCCGGCAGCCCGCGCTGCCCGGGTCGTGGCCGGGCCGATCGTGAAGATATCTAGCGCCACGTCCAAACGTACCTGATTGCAGAAGCCGGTAACGGCGGACGGGCTGGCCAGGAAGACGCTGCGCGCGCCGAGCGCGGAGGCCGCCACTCGCTCGGGTCGGGCCGGGAGGGGAGCGGTCCGGTAGAGCTCGACCCGCACGTAGGCCCGCTGGGCGGCGTCCAGCGCTGCCTCCAGGGTGCGTCCAGCGTTCTGCGCGACCGCGATCAGCACCCGGTCGTCCGGTTCCAGGTGCGGCACCAGCTCCGCGGCCATCGCGGCAGCCGATCCTCCGGTGCCAATCAGGTCCGCGCGTCCGAGCCGGGATCGCGCTTCCCGTCCCGTGGCCGGGCCGACGGTCACTACCCTTACGGATGGCGCAAGCGGCGCCGTTCCCGGATAAAGCCGCGCGAAGGCGGCCACGCCGCGCCCGGACGTGAACGCGATCCACTGGGCTCGCGCCACTTCCCGGGCCAGCCGCTCGCGGAGTTCTGGGGTCGCGATGTCGTGGCACCGGATACACGGAAAGACGACCGGGACCGCGCCGCGGCGCTCGATCTCGGCGGCCCAATCAGCACAGTCTTCCCGGGTTCGCGTGAGGAGAACCCGATGACGCGGCGTCGGCTTCATGGTTTCGTCTCACCGGGCTTAGGCAGGAGTCCGATCATGGCGGTGTCGCGACGTCGCAGTCCCGTTCGGAACCGGTCAGGCCGTGGCCGGGTCGCCGGCGCCGGTCGAACCCAGGAGTCGCCAGAGTTCGCCCGCCACGTGGTTCGGCTCGGCCCCCCGGCCCGTCTCCACCGACACCCGCCCTTCCCGCTCCAGCATCGCATGCATGACACAGTCTGTACCGTCGGTGCGGCAATAGGCGCCGAACGCCAGCTCGCAGCCGCCCTCCAGCCGACCGAGCAGCAGCCGCTCGGCATCGATGGCTTCGCGGGTGGCAGGATGGTCGAGCGGCGCCAGTGCCGCGCGCACGTCGTCCCGGTCTTGCCGGCACTGGAGTGCCAACGCGCCCTGCGCCGGCGCCGGTACGAACCGCTCCGGGTCCAGGCGAACGGCGGCGACGCCGGTGAGGTCCAAGGCCGTCGGACTGGGCGAACGGCGGGCCCGGAGGCGGTCGAGGCCGGCCGTGGCCAGCACGATCGCATCATACGAGCCTTGCTGCAGACGCCGGACGCGGGTGGGCACGTTGCCCCGCAGCGGCTCGGGCCTGAGGTCTGCGCGAAGATGCTTCAGCCACGACTGTCGGCGCACCGAGGACGTTCCCACGCGGGCTCCGGCCGGTAACGGGAGGAACCCGTTGTCGTGGTCCGCAAGCCCGCTGCGAATGAGCAAACAATCTGCCGCATCGAGACGCGCCGGCACGGCCGCGATGATCAACTCGTCGGGATTGCCGGTGGGGACGTCCTTGTAGGAATGCACGGCAAGATCGATCGTGCCGTCCACCAGGGCCTGATTGATCTCCCGCACAAAAACGCCCTGGGGCCCGATGGCGGCGAAGACCGGTGCCCTGGACTGATCGCCCGCGGTGGCGATCGGCACCAGTTCGGCGGCGTGTCCGGCCGCAGCAAGTTGAGCCGCGATGCCGACGGACTGCGCGCGCGCCAGGTCGGAGTTGCGGGTGCCGATGCGAAGCTTCATTCGCTCTCCCGTCTGGGCCCGAAGTCACAGCTTCCGCGGGGTCGCAGCTCGTACCCTGAGAGGCATTCCCGGAACGAACGGTTACTTTAGCCGACAGCCAGATACCTGAACCGTCGGCGTCTGGCGGCACCTGGTCCGTAGCGCGCCGCCGCCGGCGTCTCCTGTACCGCCTGCTCCCGGGGCTATCGGGATTCGCGGCCGCCAGGAGCCAGGACCATTCTGGCGGGAACTTCGCGGCCGGCCGCGGATGGCGCGAGCGGAAGCTACGGCGGTAGCCGAGTGAGGACCGCATGATGATGTTCACGATTCGGGGACTCTTGGTGGTGTTGCTGGCTGCATGGCCGGCGCACGCGGACGTTGGCGGGCGCCCCTCGGTCCTGGACGGCGACACGTTGCAAATCGCTGGCGAGCGCATCCGTTTGCACGGGATCGATGCGCCGGAACGGCGCCAGCGGTGCATGGTCGACGGGGAAGCGTGGCCGTGCGGAGCGGAGGCTTCGCTGGCCCTCGCCGCCCGCATTGCCGACCATCGCGTCGAGTGCGAGGAAACGGACACCGATCGTTATGGCCGGATCGTGGCCGTCTGCAGGATCGGGGCGACCGACCTGAACGCCTGGATGGTTGCCGAAGGATGGGCGTTGGCGTATCGACGCTACGCGACGGACTACACGGGCCAAGAGGCTGCGGCAGAGGCTGCCCGTCGCGGAATCTGGCGAGGGAAGTTCGTGGCGCCTTGGGAGTGGCGTCGCGGCGGGCGGCTCGCGGATGCCGGCGAGCGGACCGACCCACAGCGACCGGACTGCCGGATCAAGGGCAACATCAGCCGGAGCGGTGAACGCATTTACCATGTTCCTGGCGGCCGCTTCTATGAACGTACGCGCATTGATCCGACACGGGGGGAGACGTGGTTTTGCTCGGAGCGAGAGGCGGTCGAGGCCGGCTGGCGCCGGGCAAGGTAGCTGGCGGCAACGAAGCCTGTGACAGACTATCGGCGGCACGCCGGGAGAATGGATTCTGATCGGGGTCGAGGGCGGCTGGCGGTCGGCGTGCCGGCCTGATCCGAAGGCGGTTCGTTTCTTGCATTAGCGCATGAATGTGGCATCGTTTGCCCGTGTGCAGACGTTGGTGGCCTAGCGGCACCTCACCGTTTTTGCTGTTCTGAAGGGCCGATCGGCCGTCTCGCGGCCGGGCGTCTACCGGCGTGGGCCGCAGCCTGCTCGTGCTCGCTGTCCAGGGTGGCGCGCGGTGCCCCATGCTGGGAGGGCTGGCCGCCTCGGCGGCGGGAAACTGCGACATGGATTACCAGCAGTTTTTTTCCGATCGGATCGCCGATCTGAAGGCGGAAGGCCGGTACCGGGTGTTCGCCGACCTGGAGCGGCAGGCCGGGCGTTTCCCACGCGCGGTCCGGCATTCGGAGCGTGGCGCCGGCCCGGTCACGGTGTGGTGCTCCAACGACTACCTGGGGATGGGACAGCACGACGTCGTCCGGTCCGCCATGCGGAAGGCGATCGACGAGGTCGGCGCCGGGGCAGGCGGAACCCGCAACATTTCCGGCACGACCCACAGCCACGTGCTCCTGGAGCAGGAACTTGCCGACCTGCATGATCGGGAGGCCGCGCTTCTCTTCACATCCGGCTACGTGGCGAACGAGGCCACGCTGTCCACCATCGGGCGCTACCTGCCGGGCTGCATCCTGTTTTCCGACGAGGCCAATCATGCCTCGATGATTGCCGGCGTGCGGCACGCCATGGCCGAGAAGCGGATCTTTCGTCACAACGATCCGGCAGACCTCGAGCAAAAGCTGCGTGCGGCGGACCCCGCGCGTCCCAAGGTCATCGTCTTTGAATCGGTGTATTCGATGGACGGCGACATCGCACCCATCGGGGCATTCTGCGACCTTGCCGCCAGGTACGGCGCGATGACCTACCTCGATGAAGTGCATGCTGTCGGGATGTACGGGGCGCGCGGCGCCGGGGTGGCGGCGCGCGACGGCGTGATGGATCGCATCACGGTCATCCAGGGCACGCTGGCCAAGGCATTCGGCGTGGTCGGGGGTTACATCGCGGGCTCCGCCTCCGCCATCGATTTCGTCCGCTCGTATGCGCCGGGTTTCATTTTCACGACGGCCCTGCCGCCGGCGGTGGCCGCCGGTGCGCTGGCCAGCGTCCGGCACCTGAAGACCAGCGATGTCGAGCGCCGCCTGCATCAGGAACGCGTCGCTACCCTGAAGCGGGCGTTGGCGGAGTCAGGCCTTCCCGTCATGCCCTCCGCTTCGCACATCGTCCCGGTGCTGGTCGGCGATCCGGTGACCTGCAAGCGGGCGACGGATCTGCTGCTCGACCGTTACAAGATCTATGTGCAGCCGATCAACTACCCGACCGTCGCGCGGGGCAGCGAGCGGCTGCGCCTCACGCCGACGCCCCTCCACACCGATGCCGACATCGCGGACCTGGTGTCCGCGCTCCAGGCCGTCTGGAAGGAATTGTCAATCAGCGTCGCCAGCTGATCCACCGTGCCGCGTTCCCGCGGAGGGTTCCCGCCAGCGGCCCGAAGCAGGCCTCAGGCGTTGCCCAGCGCCTGGTCGAGATCGTGGATGAGATCGCTTGCGGTTTCCAGGCCGACGGAAAGCCGGACCACGTCCGGTCCCGCGCCGGCGGCAATCTTCTGCTCGTCCGTCAACTGGTTGTGAGTCGTGGAAGCTGGGTGGATGACCAGGCTCCGGGTGTCGCCGATGTTGGCGAGATGCGAGAAGATCTGGACGTTCTCGACGAGCCGAACGCCGGCGTCGTAGCCACCGCGCACCCCGAACGTGAAGACCGCGCCCGGTCCCTTGGGGAAGTACTTCGCGGCCAGTTCGGCATACGGACTTGAAGGCAGCCCGGCATAGCTCACCCAGGCGACGGCCGGGTGTTGCTCGAGGAATTCGGCGATGGCGTGCGCGTTCGCCACGTGCCGTTCCATCCTGATCGGCAGCGTCTCGATGCCCGTGAGGATGTAGAAGGCGTTCTGCGGCGACAGCGCGGGACCCAGGTCACGAAGCGCGTCGGCGCGGACCTTCATGGTGTAGCCGAAGTCACCGAAGGTCTCCGCGAAGCGAAGCCCATGGTACGACGGTGTCGGTTCGGTCATTGCCGGGAACCGGCCGCTTGCAAACCAGTCGAATTTTCCCGATTCAACGATGACGCCGCCCAGCGAATTGCCGTGTCCTCCCATGAACTTGGTCAGCGAGTGCACCACGATGTCCGCACCGTAATCGAACGGACGGTGCAGCCAGGGGGTTGCGAGCGTGTTGTCCACCATCAACGGGATCCCGTGCTCGTGAGCGATGTCGGCCATGCGCTCCACGTCGACGATGATCCCACCGGGATTGGCCAGGCTCTCGACGAACAGGCACTTGGTCCGATCCGTGATGGCCGCCTTGACCGCTGCCTCGTCGGCGGGGTCGACGAACGTCACCTGCCAGCCGAACCGCCGGAAGGTGTGGGTGAACTGGGTGATCGAGCCGCCATAGAGGTACCGGCTGGCAATGATTTCGTCGCCGGACTCCATCAGCGGGTAGAGCGCGAGTTGCTGGGCGGCGTGCCCGGAAGCGCACGCGACCGCGCCGCGACCACCCTCCAGGTTGGCCACGCGCTCCTCGAGCACGGAGACCGTCGGGTTGGTGATGCGCCCGTAGATGAACCCGAAGTCCTGGAGGTTGAAGAGCGACTGGGCATGGTCCACGTCGTCGAACACGAAGCCGACCGACTGGAATATCGGCGTGGTCCTGGCCCCGGTGTGGGGATCCGGTGCGGCGCCTGCATGCACCGCGCGGGTCTCGAAGCCGAACTCCCGCGGCGTGTCCGAGTCGCTCATGTCAGTTTCGTCCGGGATCGCAGCGGCCGCCGCCGGTTGGAAAACAGCCCCGAGTTGATGCCGCCCCAGCCGAGCTCCCCGTACAGCCGGCCGTATTCGATCTTGGGGCAGCGGTTCATGACCACATCCAGCCCGGCGGCCTTGGCGCGTGCCGCAGCCTCGTCGTTCCGGATCCCGAGCTGCATCCAGACCGTCTTCGCACCGATGCGGATTGCGGACTCAGTGATCGCCAATGCCTCTTCGGAACGGCGGAAGACGTCAACCATGTCGACGGGCACGTCGATGGATTCCAGATCTGCCATCACCGTTTCGCCAAGGAGGTCCGTCCCTGCGGCCGGTGGATTGACCGGAATGACGCGATAACCGCGCTCGCGGAGGTACTTGAAGGCGAAGTAGCTCGGTCGGCGAATGTTCGTGCTGGCACCGACCATCGCGATCACGCGCGTCCGCTCGAGGATCGAGCGCAGGTAGGAGTCGGGGTAGGGAATCGGTTCCAAGGCGCCTTCAGCTCCCCGTCCAGACCGGGGTGCGCTTGGACAGGAACGCATCGATTCCTTCTTCGGCATCCCGGGCCAGCATGTTTTGCGTCATGACTTCGCTGGCGTAGGCGTAGGCGTCGTCGATGGGTAGTTCGGCCTGCCGGTAGAACGCTTCCTTGCCAATTCTCAGGGTCAGCGGTGACTTCGCGGCAATCTTGCGGGCGAGATCCATCGCCGTCGCGTCGAGGTTTTCCGGCTCGACCACGCGATTGACCAGACCGAATGTGCGCGCCGTCTCGGCACCGATCATCTCACCGGTGAGCAGCATCTCCATGGCCTGCTTCCGGCCGACCGAGCGGGACAGCGCCACCATGGGCGTCGAGCAGAAGAGGCCGATGTTCACCCCGGGGGTCGCAAAGCGGGCTTCCCGCGACGCGACCACGAGGTCGCAGGAGGCCACCAGTTGACACCCCGCGGCAGTCGCAATGCCCGCGACCTTGGCGATGACCGGGCGCGGATGGCGCGTGACGGACAGCATGAGCCGGGCGCATGTCGCGAACAGCTTCTCGTAAGCTTCCCGGCCCGGGTTGGCCCGAATCTCGCGCAGGTCGTGACCGGCACAGAACGCGGGTGCGACTCCTTCAATGACGAGGACCTTGACGCTTTCATCCTGCGCGGTGGCATCGAGCTCCGCCTGCAGGTGGAACATCAGATCGTTGGACAGGGCGTTCCGGGCTTCGGGACGATTCAGCGTAAGCACACAGACGCCGTCGTCGTCGCGCCTCAAGAGCATCGGAGCGGGGCGCACCCGTTCCGCAGTTGCAACCATGGTCGGGCTCCGCGGGGAATTGATCCGCACACAGTATATGGGCTGGACGGCGACCAGTGTTCGCGGGGATCGGCAACCAGAACCGGAACGGAGTCAGGCTGCGGAGCTCGCTCGGTGTCCGCGCCGGTGGCGGCACGAACGGAGTGCCTGGTGGCGTGCGTATCCGGCGCCGTCGTCGACGTCAGCCAGGACGTCCGCAAGCACGTGTACGCGAGCGCGCGGCCCGGCGGAACGGACAGTGTCGGCAAGGGCGGCGGACGTCGACCAGCGGACATTCAGCATGACGGGGCCGGCGGGCCGGCGGTTACCGAAGCCCGCCAGCCAGTACCCGCCGTCGGCAGCCGGGCCGAAGACGAAGTCGTGCCTGCGCAGGGCTGCCATCGCCGCTCGGAGGTGACTGGCCTCCAGGCCCGGAACGTCACTGCCGACAATCAGGGTCGGTCCCGGCTGACGTCCGGCTACCCGGCGCATCCGCATGCCGAGATCGCCTGCACCCTGCGGCACGACCGGGACGCGAAAGGTTCGCGTCATGGCGCGGCACGCACGATCCGGCGTCACCGCCAGCATCGTCCGCCAGGTGCGGTCGGACGCAAGGCGACGAAGCAGCCCGGTGAGCGTCGCACGGTAGAAGCGCAGTGCCTCCACCCTGCCGATATCGGCGGCAAGCCGCGTCTTTACGGTGCCGATCGCCGGCTGGCGGGCGAACACCAGGACCGTTGGCCGTCGGGCGGAGCGGGCCTTCGGGACAGGGCACGACGCCTCGCTCCGGGGCGGTCGCAGGTGCCGCCTGACTCGTTGGCGCTTCGGTCTCAAGCGGGCGGTCATCGGCACATCCGGACGCGACGGCAAGGTGCTGCGGGCAGCTCGCGTCCAGCGGATTCTACCGGCGCACCGGTTGTTCCATCATTGCGCGGCGCCGGCACGACATCCGCGGACCGCCGAGCGACTTCAGGCACGGGGCCCCGCAGCTTCCCCGACCCTGGCTTCTGGCAGGCGGGGGCGCGCGTTGGCCCCGCGTGACGGGCTTTCGCCCGGGATCCCGTGCATGCCCTGGAGATTCAGGCTGACTTTTCGCCCGGAAGCGTTAGCTTCGATGCCGACGGCGTGGGAGCGTCGTCACTTGGACAGGCACCGCCTGCAGTTTCAGGGAAAGAAGATCGATGCACAGGAAAACGCTGCTTGCCGCCCTGCTCGCGGCCAGTCTGACCGGTCTCGCGGGTTGCGCAGCGCAGCCGCCAATGCTGAGCGGGTCGAAACCCGCGGCAGCGATGTTGACACTCGATGCGTTTCAGGGTGAGGGCGCTGCCTGCTACGACCGCGCCAGCCAGCCGTACACAGCGGTCGTCGACAGCCACCTGCACTTTCGCCCGTTCGGCGGTCCGGCTCTCCCGTTCGACGAGGTGGTGCAGTACCTCGAGAACACCGGCGTTCGGTTTGCCAATGTGTACGGAATCGGGCAGATGCTGCCGGTGAATTCGGACTGTACGTACTACCTCGACTGCGTCGGCACGTTGGTAAGTCCGACGATGAAGAACGACTTCATGAATGCCATGAACTTCCTTGCAAGCGGCTCGGATGAAGTGCACCTCACCATGTCCATGACCTTCCCCGATCTGGAGGAGCCCGATTCGGTGCTCGTCGGAATGCGTCTGCTCGATGACGAGTTTCCGGGCGTCTTCAGCTGGATGGGCGAGGTCAACCTGGTGAAGCAGGCGCTGTTCGGGAACTTTCACGCGGTGGTCCCGCTGGCGACCATCCCGCGCTGGGCTCCGTTCATGGCGGTACTGCGGTTCCGCGGCATACCCCTCGCGATTCACTCGGATCTGGGCAATGACGCCGATCCGACCCAGTACCTGCCTTGGATCGAGGAGGTGCTGCGGCTGTACCCCCACAACAAGATCGTCTGGATGCATCTCGGACTGTCGCGCGAGCTCGTCGCGATTGATCCCGACACGCACATCGGGATTCTGGAATCGGTGTTGGACCGTTATCCCAACCTGATGGTGGACATCTCCTGGCGCGTGATCGACGACAACGTGTTTTCCGACCCTGAGCTCCGGGACCGGTACATCCCGTTTCTCAACGCCTATTCCGATCGCATCCTGCCCGGCACGGATTTCGTCGCGTCCGCCAACAAGAACTTTGACATCTACCGGACGGAATTGGACGTCACCAGCCGTATTCTTGCCCATCTCGACGATGCCGCCTTCCGGAACATTGCGCTCGGGGAGAACTATTTCCGGCTCATGGGTCTTGATTACGTGGCGCCGGAAATCTGTGCCTCGCCCTCGTAAGCCGCGGAAGCGTTCGGTGTCCAGGTCCCGATGCACGCCGGGTTCGGGGCGGGACGGATGAGGCCCGAGCGCACGGTCAGGGAGCCGCAGGACTGAGCTTCTAGAAGGTCGGGCGGCTGTTGCGTCCAATCCTGCTCGCGGTCCGGACCTTGGTTGCAATCCACGCGCCGGCACCCTGTACGGGCGTTCAAGCCGAGGATCCGGAACCAGGCTTCGAACTCGGTGGGAATCTCGTCGGTGGCGCGGGCCGTCCTGTACGGTCGGCCCCCGCTGTCTGCGCGTTGATTGCTGCCGGCAACCGGCACGTCTGCCGGGCCTGCGTGCAGACCGACGGTTGTCCCCAGGTTGTCCGACGACCGGAAGCTGCCGTTCAATACTGGTGCAGAGTGGCAAGGCGCCGTCACGGCGCATGCGTGCGGCAACCACGCCCGGCGCGCGGGAAGGAGGCCGGCTCCCGCCGTCCCGACACCTGAGGCGCCATTGCTGCGCGGGGGTGCGCTACACGAACCTGCGCCCAGGCGGGCTGACTGGACCCGGCCGCTGGCGCCCGGCAGTCGCGGATTCCGGACGGGAGGCGCCCGCTCGTCACGACGACGGCGAAGCTACCCGGTCGTTTCGCTCCGCAAGAGAAACACCGCCATCGATCCCGACAGCAGCGGCAAGGTCGCGTCGATCACGATCCAGACCAGAGAAGTCGTGTCTGCGCCGATTGCAGCAAATGCCGGCGAGAGGAGGTCGAACCAGTTCCAGAGCATCAGGATGCTGACGAACAGGAACCCGAAGAACTGGATGTTGGCCACCAGGAACTCCCGTGTCACCGGCCCGCTGTCGGATTCCAGGTCCACCTGCCGTTTTCGGTCGTAGGAGTAGAAGAGACCCAGCGCGAGTCCCAGCACCATGAGGGGGTTGAGGACGTTCCAGAGCGGGCTGTAGGGCTGCGCCTCGCTGGAAGTGTGATAGAGCGGTTCGACAACGGTGTGGACGGCCAGCACGACCGCCAACGCGAGAAGAAAGATTCCGCTGATTCGCTTGAGCACGGGAGGTCTCCCTTCGTGTGATCGGCCCGCCGTGTGGTCGTGCAACGATAGCAACGAGGGGCATCATCGCCATCGACGTGCCGCAGCGTATCGATCGGCAGTTTCATAGAATCTGCGAATCCGTTCGGGTGACATGCCGCCGAACCAGAGCGCCAGGCAGAAGAGGTTCCGCAGGCTCCGCCGGAGCCATCCGTCGCGCCGGTACCGTGCGCCGGACGTGCGGATCGCCGGCTGCAAGAGGTGGAGCCGGCGCCGGCCGATCCGACGCACGATGTCCACATCCTCCATGATCGGCAGGTCGCGATAACCGCCGATTTCCTCAAGCAGCGGGCGCGCGACCAGGAGACCCTGGTCGCCGTACGGGAGGGCGAACAGCCTGGACCGGATGTTGGCCAGGGCCGCGGTTCTCCGGGCCGGCCACGAATCCTCGTCGAATGCCAGCCGAAAGCAGGCGGCGTGGCGGCGGTGTCGCGGGGCGTGGATGAAAGCCCGGGCCTCGACCGCCCATTCAGGGGGAAGCGATGAATCCGCGTGCAGGATGAGGATCCACGCTCGCGACGTCAGGCCGCAACCCGCGCGGATCTGGCTCCCCCGGCCCCGGGGCGCCGTGGCGAACCGTGCGCCGTGGGCATGGGCGCATGCAGCCGTGGCGGCCTGATCATGCGAGTGTCCGTCCACCACGCAGATTTCGGATGCCACGCCGGCCAGGCAACGAAGCAGTGGCGGCAGACACTCCGAAGATTCGAGCGTGGGAATCACGACGGAAAGATCGGCGATCGGCTCTGGGGGCGGGTGGCGAATGACCGGCACGGCGCACTCCTCTCTGCGGAATCGGCCCCTCGCGCAGCGAGGGGCCGCCAACGCCGGCACGGCCCCCCGGGAGACGCCCCGCGGGCCGGGATCGACGGCCCGGCGGAACCGGTCATGACGCATGGCCGCGCCGGGTCCGGGCCCTGCGGGAACGCGCCGCTGGTCCTCGTATAGCGCCGGACCTGGGCGATCTGCAATCGCGCACCCTGGATCGGACGGGGGAACCCCGGAGTGCACGATCGGGCCCGCACAAACCGGATATGTTCCATTTATGATCTTCACATGGATCCAACTTCTGCTACCATGCAGGAATGGCCAAGCATGGACCCGGCGCCGGTATACGGTTCGCGCCTCCGAGCGACCTTCCGGGGAGGCGGCGCGGTCGCGGGGCAGTCAGCAACCGCACCGGGCGATTCGAGGCTCACGTCCGCGAGGTCGACGAGATAGCCCTCGCGGAATGCCCGCCGTCAGCGACGGTCGCGACGACCATCTCACCCAGCGAAACCCGAGAAGGATTGACCTGGAACCAGTCGCCGGATATCGGCTTTGATCGCTCGGTGAACCCTTACCAGGGTTGCGAGCACGGCTGCATCTACTGCTACGCGCGCCCGACGCACGCCTACCTCGGTTTGTCCCCCGGCATCGACTTTGAAACCCGCATCTTCGCCAAGGAAGCCACGCCGGAGCGGTTGCGCGAGACGTTCGCGAAGCGTGGCTACACGCCGGCCACGATCGCGCTTGGAGCCAACACCGATCCGTACCAGCCGGCGGAACAGAAGCTTCGGCTCACGCGGCGCATCCTCGAATGCCTGCGAGAACATCGACACCCGGTCAGCATCGTTACCAAGTCGGCGCGCGTGCTCCGCGATCTTGAGCTGCTGCAGGAACTCGCGGCCTTGAAGCTCGTGCGCGTGCTGGTGTCAATCACGACGCTCGACCATCGGCTGGCCAACCGCATGGAGCCGAGGGCCAGCACGCCGGCGCGTCGGCTCGAAGCCGTGGCCCAGTTGCACGATGCCGGCATTCCCGTGGTGGTCATGAACGCACCGGTCATTCCCGGCCTCACCGACATGGAGATCGAGCGCCTGGTCACGGCGGCGGCTGACGCCGGCGCCGATTCGGCTCGCTATGTGCTGCTCCGGCTGCCGCGCGAGGTCGCGGACCTGTTCGACGAGTGGCTGCACGCGCACGTCCCCGGCGCGGCGAAGCGGGTGCTCGCGTTGGTGCGCGAGACCCGTGGAGGAGCCTTGTATCAGTCGGAATTCGGGGTCAGACAGCGCGGTACCGGCCCCTACGCGGAGCTGATCCGGGCTCGGTTCAGCGCGGCGCTGCGGCGTCACGGCCTGGACGATCGGCTGCCGGACCTTGACACGACGCAGTTCCGCCGTGCGCCGGCGCAGGGAGAATTCGCCTTTATCTGACGATCTCGCTGCCAGTGAGCGCTAGGTCTGCCGCAAGACCCACGAACCACACCAGCGCGGCGCGGTGAGCTCCCCGGAACGCGCTCCCACAGGACTCAGGGTCCTCCAGATCCACAGTGGCGGTGTACCAAGTCGACACGATGCCAAAGCCTGCGAGTCCCAGCCAGGCCGGCGCGCCGGCTCCAGTCGCCGCGAGGGTGCCCGCGAACACGGCCACCGCAATGGCGTAGGCCATCGCCACGAACCCGCGGCCGCGGCGGCCGAGCCGAACGGCTGCCGAACGGATACCCGCCGCCGAGTCGCCGGCCCGGTCTTGATAGGCGTACAGCGTGTCATAACCAACGGTCCAGACAATGCAGCCGGCGTACAACAGCAGCGCCGCCGGCCCCGGCCAGCCGCCGGTGGCAGCCGACCAGCCGACCAGGGCGCCCCAGTTGAACGTGAACCCCAGCCAGACCTGCGGCCACCAGGTGAACCGCTTGGCCAGCGGATACAGCAGCACCAGTGGCAGTGAGGCAGGCACGAGCCACACCGCCGTCGCCGGCAGCAACATCAGCAGGGATGCCGCCAGCGCCAGGTGGACCGCGATGAAGGCGAGCGCCGAGCGGAGCCCGATCCGGCCAGCAGCCAGCGGCCGGTTGCGGGTGCGCTCGACCGAAGCGTCCAGATCCCGATCGACGAGATCGTTCCAGGCGCAGCCGCCGGCCCGGGCGAGCGCGGAGCCCGCGAGCAGGATGACGCAGAGAACGGCGAGATCGGCCGGCGCCGGCCGTGCCAGGGCAACGCCCCATGCGCAAGGCCATGCCAGCAGCCAGGTCCCGATGGGGCGGTCGTATCGCCCGAGTGCCACGAGATCGGCGAGAAGAGAGATGGGGCGGCTGTTCGCAGGAGCCATGGCTGCATGCGTAGGGTGCCGGCGGGCACCGTGCAAGCCATTGGCCGGGAGGCCATCCTTGGCGCTGGGAGCGGAACCGCCTGCCGACCTGCAGCGCGCTTCGTCGGAGGACGCGCCTGCACCGGGGCGGGTAACCGGAGGGAAGAGGATGGCGAAGCGACAGGAGACGAGCGGGTGCTGGCTGCTGTGCACGCCCACGGCCGAATCGATTCCGGCGCTCCGTTATGTCAGCGAGTGGGGCGTGGAGCGGATCGTCTGTATCGCTCCGGGCACTGGCGACGTCCCGGATCTGGATCTTGGGGCAACCGGCGAAGCCGTCCTGGACGCCGTGCAGCGAAGCGCCCGCTCGTCGGCGCCGGACATCGTGCCCTGGACCTCGCTTGCGGCGGCACTCGGGCAGGTGCGCCGGGCGGACCGGATCCTGGTCGTCCTGGACGAGTCGCGGGAGGGACCGTTCCTGGTGGAAGCCTGCCGCGATCTGCCCGCCGGCAGGACGGCCCTCCTGGTCGGACCGAGGTCCGGGTTTCCGGCGTCGGACCGGCGGGTGCTTGGCGCGTCGGGCCTCGCGCCGCGTCACGTCACGCTCGGTCCGCGGCTGTTTTCGCCTGAAGCTGCGGCCTGCGCGGCGGTGGCGCTCGTGCAGCACCTCTCGGGGACGTGATCGGATCGTCGACCGCACGGCACCCGAAGCGCGCGCGCAGATTCCGTTCCTTCTTGCCCATGGGGCCAAATGCGCAATACTGCGACGAGCTGGCGCAACGCTGTGGCTCGGTTCCGGTATTGCCGGACCCGCCTGAATTCCCCGATCCGCAGGAACCTATGGTCGAAACGCCTTCGCCCGCTCCGGCGGTCGGCCATGTACGGGAACTCGTGGAGTGGCTCGAGGCTGGCTGCAAGGCGCCGGCGGACTGGCGGATCGGGACCGAGCACGAGAAGTTCGTGTTCGCTGCCAAGCACCTCCACCGCGCTCCCTACCACGGGCCCGCCGGCATCCGGGCGGTGCTGGAGCGTCTGACGGCAGGCGGATGGGAACGCGTCGAGGAGGCGGGCCAGGTCGTGGGACTGCGCCAGGGGCGACAGTCCGTCACATTGGAGCCCGGCGGGCAGGTGGAACTCTCCGGCGCGCCACTCTCCACCCTGCATGAGACGTGCGAAGAGATCAACGATCACCTCTACGAGCTCCGGACCATCGGCGATGCCCTGGGATTGCTTTTCGTGGGGATCGGATCGGACCCGCTGACCCCTGTGGAAGAGGTCCCCCTCATGCCGAAGGGGCGCTACGGGATCATGCGGAGATACATGCCGACACGCGGTGGGCTCGGCCTCGACATGATGATGAACACGGCCACGGTCCAGGTGAACCTCGACTTTTCGGACGAGCGCGACATGGTCCGGAAATTCCGCACCGCCCTGACGCTGCAGCCCGTCGTTGCGGCCATGCTGGCCAACTCGCCGTTTCGCGAGGGCGGATGCTCCGGTTTCCTCAGTTGGCGCAGTCACGCCTGGTCGGACACGGACCCGGACCGCTGCGGGATTCCGGAGTTCGTCTTCGAGTCCGGCATGGGTTTCGAGCGCTGGACCGAGTACGCGCTCGATGTACCCATGTACTTCGTGTACCGGGATGGGCGCTACATCGACGTCGCCGGGATACCGTTCCGCCGGTTTCTCGAGGGACGGCTGGACCACCTGCCTGGTGAACGTCCCACGCTCCGAGACTGGGAAGATCATCTCACGACGATCTTCACCGAAACTCGCCTCAAGCGGTTCCTAGAGATGCGCAGCGCGGACGCGGGACCGTGGAAACGGCTGTGCGCGTTGCCGGCGCTTTGGACGGGCGTCCTGTACGACACGACGGCCCTTGCCGAAGCCGAGGAACTGGTCCGGGAGTGGAGGCCGGAGGACCGCGAGAGCCTGTTTCTGGAGGCGCCGCGATGGGGGCTGAGCTCGGAAATCGGTGGCCGGCCGCTGCTTGCAGTGGTGACCGATCTCCTCGAAATAGCGCGTGGTGGACTGAAGCGACGGGCACGGCGCAATGCGGCAGGCGATGATGAGAGCGGTTTCCTCGACGTTCTGGCGACCATTGTCGAACGCGGCGCCACGCCCGCCGAGGAACTCCTCGACACGTGGCGATCACGCGGGCGCAACGGGTTGGCGCGGCTCCTGGCCGAGGAAGCCTACTGAGGCTGCGCCCGCCCTCGCGGCCGCCGAGGTCGCGCGGTGGCCCGACTTTGCTATTGTGACCGCGAAACTGATGGTGCTCGCCCGGAACCGACCAGGCGAAGCCTGCGGGTTTCGCGCGACACCGCCGGCGCGCGCACTGCCTGCCCCTGTTCGCCCGCGCAGTCTGCCGCTCCGGGCGACTTCCCGCAGTTTCTGCCCCGGTCCTGCGGTTGGCGCCGCGTGGGTGCCGATCCCGGGCCGGCACTGCTCTACGGCTCGCGCCCGGAACGCTGGGCCGCGCCGTGCCGGCACCACATGGTTGACGTCCGAGGACTGCTGATGGATCGACGTTTCCTCGCCAAGGCACCCGTTCGGCAAGGGCTGTACGACCCGGCGAACGAGCACGATTCGTGCGGGATCGGCTTCGTCGCCGATCTCAAGGGCCGGCCGAGTGCGGCGATCATCGCGCAGGGCCTCGAACTGGTGGTCAACCTGACACACCGGGGTGCGGTCGGCGCCGATCCGACGGTCGGGGACGGGGTCGGGCTGTTGATGCAGGTACCCGACGCCCTGTTCCGCGCTGCCAGCGCGGAGGCGGGATTCACACTCCCGGACGGTCCCTACGGCGTCGGGCAGATTTTCCTTCCGCGCCGGGGTACGGCCCGGACGCGCTGCGAAGAGGAGACCGAGGCCGCGCTTCGGCGCAATGGCCTGACGGTGTTCGGGTGGCGCGACGTGCCGGTCGACCGCTCGGTGCTGTCG
Organism: Alphaproteobacteria bacterium; assembly: GCA_965116745.1. Lineage (GTDB taxonomy): Bacteria > Pseudomonadota > Alphaproteobacteria > TMED109 > TMED109 > VXPW01. The sequence continues at coordinate 920,508 of OZ220701.1, forward strand.
GCCGTCATCCGGGCCGGCGAGCCGCTGGCCCGTCAGGTGTTCGTCGGCCTCACTGAGGAGGGCGACCAGGACACGCTCGAACGCCGCCTGTTTATCGCGCGCAAGCAGCTCAGCAACGCGGTGCGAACCTTCGGACCGGACTGCGACAGCTTTTACGTCGTGTCGATGTCCTCTCGGACCATCTGTTACAAGGGCATGATGCTGCCGGACGCACTGGGTCCGTACTACCTCGACCTTCAGGATCCTCGCACCGCCAGCGCCCTGGCGCTGGTTCACCAGCGTTTTTCGACGAACACGTTTCCCTCATGGCAGCTGGCGCAGCCGTTCCGGATGCTTTGCCACAACGGCGAGATCAACACGGTACGCGGGAACTGCAACTGGATGGCGGCGCGCCGGCACGCGCTGCGCTCCCGCCTTCTCGGCAAGGACCTGGAAACGATCTGGCCGCTCATCTCCGAAGGGCAGTCCGATTCGGCCTGCCTCGACAACGCGCTCGAGTTCCTGCTGGCGGGCGGCTACTCGCTGAGCCACGCGCTGGCGCTGCTGGTGCCGGAAGCCTGGCAGGGGCACCCTGGGATGTCCCCTGGCCGCCGGGCGTTCTACGAGCGCCACGCGGTGCTGATGGAACCGTGGGACGGTCCTGCCGCACTGGCGTTTACCGACGGCCGACAGATCGGCGGCCTGCTCGACCGCAACGGCCTCCGGCCGTCGCGCTACGTGGTCACCCGTGACGACCGCGTGATCCTGGCGTCCGAGGCCGGCGTGCTCGCAGTCCCCGAGAGCGATGTCATCGCCAGCCGGCGTCTGGAGCCGGGCCGCATTCTGCTGCTCGACCTCGAAGAGGGGCGGATCGTCGGCAACGACGAGGTCAAGGACGCTCTGGCGGGCATGGCCAACTGGGCGGCCGAGGTGGCGGCGAGCACGCTCCGGCTGCCCGAATTGCCAGCCGGCATCCCGCCGGCCCCCACCAACGTGGCCCGCCTCGATCGCCAGCAGACCTTCGGCTACACGCAGGAGGACCTCAGCTTCCTGATGATGCCGATGGCCGCCACGGGAGCCGAAGCCGTGGGATCGATGGGTACCGACACCCCGCTCGCGGCATTGTCGGGTCGCGCGAAGCTCCTCTACCAGTACTTCAAGCAGAACTTCGCACAGGTCACCAACCCTGCGATTGACCCCATCCGCGAGCAGATGGTGATGTCGCTGATCACGTTCGTCGGTCCGCGGCCCAACCTGCTCGGCCTGGGTGAACCGGACGCGACACGGCGGATTCGCCTGGAGCAGCCGATCCTCACCGACGCGGAGCTCGCACAGATCACGGCGCTCGGTGCCGACAACGAGACCGGTCTCCGGGTCGCAGTCCTCGACATGACGTTTGATGCGGCGGCGGGCGAAGCGGGTCTTGCCGATGCTCTTGCGGAGCTGCGAGGCAATGCCGAGCAGCGGGTGCGCGCCGGCATCACCGTGCTGGTGCTCTCCGACCGGGCGGTGGGACCCGATCGGATCCCGGTACCCGCGCTGCTGGCGACAAGCGCCGTGCACAGCCACCTGATCCGGCGCGGCCTCCGGACGTCAACGGGTCTCGTCGTCGAGACCGGCGAGGCCCGCGAGGTGCATCACTTCTGCGTGCTGGCCGGCTACGGCGCCGAAGCGGTCAACCCCTACCTGGCCTTCGAGACATTGGCGGGCGTGTGCGACCTGCTGCCGGGGGACGTCTCCACGGAGGAGGCCAGCGCGGCGTACATCACCGCCGTTGGCAAGGGCATTCTCAAGGTGATGTCGAAGATGGGCATCTCCACGTATCAGTCCTACTGCGGAGCCCAGATCTTCGACGCCGTGGGGCTCGCCAGCAGATTTGTCGACGAGTACTTCCCGGGCACGGCTACCGCTGTCGAGGGCGTGGACCTGCCGGTGATTGCGGCCGAGACGGTGGCTCGCCACCAGGCGGCATTCGGCAATGCGGCGGTACTTCGCGACGCGTTGGAGGCCGGGGGCGAATATGCGTTCCGCCTGCGGGGCGAGGAGCACATGTGGACCCCGGATACCGTGGCGGACCTCCAGCATGCCGTGCGCACCGACGCGCAGGATCGCTACGACGCTTTCTCGGCAGCGGCCAACAGCCAGGCCGAGCGCGCCAAGACGCTCCGCGGTCTGTTTGCGTTCCGGTCCGCCGCCGCGATTCCGCTCGACGAGGTGGAGCCGGCCGCCGAAATCGTCAAGCGCTTTGCGACGGGCGCCATGTCGTTCGGGTCGATTTCCCGGGAGGCGCACACCACGCTGGCCATCGCCATGAACCGCATCGGCGGCAAGTCCAACACCGGCGAGGGCGGGGAGGAAGTCGACCGGTTCGTGGTCAGGCCCGACGGGGACTCGATGCGCTCGGCGATCAAGCAGGTCGCGTCGGGGCGGTTCGGGGTGACCACCGAGTACCTGGTCAACTCCGACGACATTCAGATCAAGATCGCTCAGGGCGCGAAGCCGGGTGAAGGCGGCCAGCTTCCGGGCCACAAGGTCGATACCGTGATCGCGAAGGTACGGCACTCGACGCCCGGCGTGGGGCTGATCTCGCCGCCGCCGCACCATGACATCTACTCGATCGAGGACCTCGCGCAGCTGATTTTCGATCTCAAGAACGTCAATCCGGGCGCGCGGATCAGCGTGAAGCTGGTGGCCGAGGTGGGGGTCGGGACCGTGGCCGCCGGCGTGTCCAAGGCCCGGGCCGATCACGTGACGATCGCCGGGTACGACGGCGGCACCGGCGCCAGTCCCCTCACGTCCATCAAGCATGCCGGGTCCCCTTGGGAGATCGGCCTGGCGGAAACCCAGCAGACGCTGGTCCTCAACGGCCTGCGCGGCCGTATCGCGGTGCAGGTCGACGGCGGCCTGAAGACCGGACGCGACGTCGTGATCGGTGCCATCCTGGGCGCCGACGAGTTCGGCTTCTCGACCGCTCCGCTCATCGCTGCCGGCTGCGTGATGATGCGGAAATGCCACCTGAACACCTGTCCCGTTGGGATCGCAACCCAGAACCCGACCCTGCGCCGCCGCTTCACCGGCACGCCCGAGCACGTGATTCGGTATTTCTGGTTTGTGGCCGAAGAGGTCCGCCAGATCATGGCCCAGCTCGGAATCCGGAGGTTCCACGACCTGATCGGCCGCACCGACCTTCTCGATACCGCGCGCGCGCTCGATCACTGGAAGGCGAACGGTTTCGATTTCACGCGGTTGTTCCACCGCCCCGACGTGGGACCCGAAATCGCGCGCTGGAACTCAGAGACCCAGGACCACCCGATCGACGACATCCTCGACCGCCGTCTCCTCGAGGCCGCGGCCGACACCATCGAGCACGGCACCCCGGCCGAACTCGAGTTTCCCATTCGGAACACGGACCGTACGACCGGCGCCATGCTGTCGGGCAGGATTGCCGCCAGGCACGGCCATGCGGGCATGCGGGAGAACACGCTCTCGGTCCGCTTCCGCGGCACCGCGGGGCAGAGCTTCGGCGCCTTTCTTGCGCGGGGGGTGGCATTCGAGCTGCAGGGCGACACGAACGACTACACCGGCAAGGGGCTCTCCGGCGGCCGGCTCGCGATCTATCCCGCCCCTGACAGCGGCGTCGTGCCAGAGGAGAGCATCGTGGTCGGAAACACGGTGCTCTACGGCGCGATCTCGGGCGAGTGCTATTTCCGGGGCATTGCCGGGGAGCGGTTCGCGGTCCGCAACTCCGGTGCCGTCGCCGTCGTCGAGGGCGTGGGGGATCACGGCTGCGAGTACATGACCGGCGGCGTGGTCGTTTGCCTTGGAACCACGGGATGGAACTTCGCTGCGGGGATGTCCGGCGGCCTCGCCTACGTGCTTGACGAAGACGGGACATTTGCCGACAGGTGCAATCAGAGCATGGTGGAACTGGGGCCGGTGCCGCGTGATGCCGGCACGGTTCTCGCGGACGGGAACGGGCTTGAGCTGGAACCCGTGCTGGCCGACATGCTGGCCGACGACGAGCGTCGCCTGTACACGCTGATCGCACGCCATCGACACTTCACCAACAGCGCTCGCGCGGCGCGCCTGCTCGAGAATTGGAACGACGTGATCAGCAAGTTCGTCAAGGTGCTTCCGGTCGACTTCCGGGCGGCCCTGACCCAGGCCAGGGCAGCGGCCGAAGCCTCGACCGGTACGCAGCCCGCGGAACGTCTCTGACATGGGAAAGGTTACCGGATTCCTGGAGTTCGAACGGCGCGAACGGGCCTATCGGCCGGTCAAGGAGCGGATCGGGCATTTCCGCGAATTCGTGGAGCCGCTCGTGGACTCGGAGCTGCAAGTCCAGGGTGGTCGGTGCATGGACTGCGGGATCCCGTACTGCCACCAGGGATGCCCGGTCAACAACATCATCCCGGACTGGAACGATCTCGTGTACCGGGGTGACTGGAAGCGGGCGGCGGACGTACTGCACTCGACCAACAACTTCCCCGAGTTCACCGGGCGAATCTGCCCGGCGCCATGCGAGGAATCGTGCACGCTGAACATCCAGGACGTCCCGGTCACCATCAAGACGATCGAATGCGCGATCGCCGACCGGGCCTGGAGTGAGGGCTGGATTGCGCCCCAGCCCGCGATCGTTCGGACCGGGCGGACCGTGGCGGTCGTGGGTTCGGGCCCGGCCGGGCTGGCTGCCGCGCAGCAGCTTGCCAGAGCAGGTCACGCGGTGACCGTCTTCGAAAAGAACGAGCGGCCGGGCGGGCTGCTCCGTTACGGCATTCCCGACTTCAAGATGGAGAAATGCCACATCGATCGCCGGGTCGAGCAGATGGAGGCGGAGGGCGTCACCTTCCGCTGCGGCGTGCAGGTGGGACACGATGAAACCGCCTCGGTCCTGGCCGCGACCTTTGACGCAGTCCTGCTGGCGGGCGGTGCGGAACACCCGCGCGACCTGGAAGTCCCTGGCCGCGACCTCGCCGGCGTGCATTTCGCCATGGACTTCCTGACGCAGCAGAACCGCCGGGTTGCCGGCGACCCGCATGACGGGCAACGGGACATCCTGGCCGGCGGGCGCCGCGTCATCGTCATCGGCGGTGGTGACACGGGATCGGACTGCATCGGTACCTCGTTCCGGCAGGGCGCAGCTTCGGTCACGCAACTCGAGATCCTCCCGATGCCGCCGGAGCACCCCGACAAGGGGGCGACGTGGCCGCACTGGCCGCTACGGCTGCGCACGTCGTCGTCGCAGGCTGAAGGGGCAGAGCGCGACTGGTCGGTCCAGACGCGCGCGCTGGCCGGTGCTGACGGCCAGGTTCGCGGTCTGCAGTGCGTGCGGGTAGACGAGCGCTTTCAGCCGGTGGCCGGGACCGAGTTCGAGCTTGAGGCCGACCTGGTGCTGCTGGCCATGGGCTTTCTCGGCCCGGTGCGGCAGGGCATGCTGGAGGAGCTGGACGTCGACCTCGACGCGCGCGGCAACGTCAAGGCAGACACCGAGACGTACCAGAGCTCGATCGGCAACGTGTTTGCGGCGGGCGACATGCGTCGCGGGCAGTCCCTGGTGGTCTGGGCCATCCGCGAGGGACGACAGGCGGCCCGGTCGATCGACCAGTTCCTGATGGGGCAGACCGACCTGCCGAGGTAACGCCGGCCCGGCGCTTCCCGCCCGGCGACCCATTCCGCACCGCCTGCAGGATCCGTCGGCATGAACGGCAGCAACGCGAGTGCCACACGCCGAACGGTGCTGTCGCTGGTCGGTACCGGCCTCGCCGTGTTCGTTGGGGTCTGCGCAGTGCTCTATCTGCTACAGGAGCGGCTGATCTTTCTGCGGGCGCCTCTGGTGGACGGTGATCGTCGGGCCGTCTCGCTTCTGCCGGACACCGAAGAGATCGAGATCGCGGCGGCGGACGGTACCCGGCTTCACGGCTGGCTCCGGCACACGACCAGCGACGTGGGGCCTCGCGGCCTGGTGCTCTATTTCGGCGGAAACGCGGAGGAGGTGTCCGGGCAGGTGCGCGACGCGGAGGCGTTCGCTCCGTGGTCGCTGGCCGCCATCAACTACCGCGGGTACGGGCTCAGCGAAGGCCGCCCGAGCGAGGCGTCGCTCACTGCCGATGCCCGGGTCATCTACGACTGGTTCGCGAAGCTGGACGGCATCGATCCAAACCGGATCGTGGTCTTCGGACGCAGTCTCGGGACCGGGGTCGCGGTGCAGCTCGCGGCCAGCCGGCCGGTGCACGCGGTGGCCCTGGTTTCCCCGTTCGACAGCCTCCGCAGCATCGCGCAGAGCCAATATCCGTTTGTCCCGGTGTCCCTGCTTCTCAAGCACCCATTCGACTCGATTGCGCGCGCGCCCGCCATTCGGATACCCGCGCTGGTGCTGGTGGGTGCCGACGATCGGCTGGTCCCGCCCCGGTTGTCGCAGCGCCTGTACGACGCATGGGCCGGTCCGAAGCAATGGATCAGCATCCCCGACGCGGATCACAACGATCTCCACGTGCAGCCTGGCTACTGGCCCGCAATTCACGCGTTTCTGGACGCACAATCGTCCGAGCCTTGACCCGTCGTCCGTTTCGTGGGGAGTTGGGACCGCCGTGAAGGCCGGTGCTCCCCCTGAGTAGTCCGGTAAGAGCCTGTATCAGTCCGGAGTGCCGAACACCGAGGCAACGGTGTCGACGACGAAGCGCGCACCGGCCAGCGCCCGGCTGGCGTCCTCTTCCCCGTAGAACTCGGAGGGGATGAGGTCCTCTGCACCGTAGAATGCGAGTTCTCGGTCGCGGCGCAGGTCGCGGGAAATCGCGGCCATCCGATCGACGTGTGCGTGGACGGATTCCGGCAGGCGTTCACGTTCACCGGCCAATACGGCGGAGACATCGTGAAGGCGCGGCGGTTCGATGCCGGAATTCCGCAGCAGCCCTTTCAATGCCAGTTCGACCGCTTCCTGCGATTCGCGTACGACATCGGCCCAGCTACCGGCACCGTGCAATACCTCGAGCGCCTGGACGCGAACGACGGCACGCCGAACATAGTCCGCCGCCAGCCCCCGGTTGCGCATCGTCAAGCGGCCTCCGTCCAGTAACCCTGTCCGTGCACCGTTCGTCGGCGGAGGCGCCCTTCCGCCAGCACCCGTCTCACCGCCGCCAGGTGTGTGGAAAGGCGGAGTTGGCGTTCGGTCAACACCATTCCGTCGATCGCTACTTCGGCCCACAGCGCGGACGGCGGCTGTCGGTCCGCCGGCAATCGGGTGAAATGCGGGTCGACGGGTCGGCCGTCCCATCCGACCGGCTCTTCGTCCCATTTCCTGTACAGGGTACGGGTGATCGGGACGTTCTCGTCCACTACGACCAGCACGTCGACATCCGAAGTGTCGGTCGGTTCGCCGCGGGCCCATGACCCGAAGACTGCAATTCCGATGAGCGATTCCCCGACCAAGGCGTTTGCGCGCTGAATCGTTTCAGATGCCGCCGGGAAGCCGAGAGGCACGCCCATCGGGCAGGCGAGGCGCCGCGCGCAAAGGGCGTTGAGCGAGATCCCGTGCGCGGCTGCTGCCCGCCGCAGGGCGGCATGCAGGGATGGATCAATGCGGAGCAGGAACCGTCCTGAGCACGCATCCGAGGACATGACAGTCTCGTGTGATATCAGATGACCTGAGACATGATACTACCAGTTCGACTGGATCATGTCAGGACCGCGGTTGCAAGCCCGCCTAGTTGGCATTCAGTTCCGTGGACGGTCGCTTTCGCAGCTGAGGCTCCGCGCGTGATGCCGCCGGGAGCCGGGGGCACCAGACTTGGCCGGGTACGGTTCCTATAGTGCGCGGTCGAACCTCCAGCCGAGTCAGGAGCCGGCCCTGATGGCGCGCGGGACATCATCCCGTCGGCGCGTGCGCGGGTCCCAGGTGGCGAGGCAGACACGATTGAAAGGAACCGGCATGGCAACGAAGGAATTCGAGGGACGAACGGCGCTCGTCACGGGCGGGTCCCGCGGGATCGGCCGAGCGACTTGCGTGCGGCTGGCCCAGGAAGGCGCCCGGGTCGCCATCAACTATGTCGGCCGGGAAGAGGCCGCCCAGGAAACTCGTCGGCTGGTGGAAGCGGAGGGGGCGGCGGCGATGACCGTCCAGGCCGACGTGTCAGACCCGACCCAGGTCGAGGCCATGGTGAGGTCGGTCGAAGCCGACCTTGGGCCGGTCGATCTCCTGGTCGCCAATGCCGGGATCGCCGATTCGGTTCCGCATACAAAGCTCACGTACGACATCTGGAAGCGGACCATGGCCGTCAACGTGGACGGCGTGTTCCTGTCCGTCATGGCGGTCAAGGACGGCATGCTGGAGCGCGGGTACGGGCGGATCGTGTGCATCGCGTCGATCGCCGGGCTGTTTGGTCGACCGATGATGATCGACTACGCGGTATCCAAGGCGGCAGTCGTCGGTATCGTCCGTAATTTCTCGGGGGCCCTGGCGCCCGCGGTGCGGATCAATGCGGTGGCGCCGGGTCTCACGGACACGGACATGGTGGCAGGTTCAGATCCTGTCTGGCGGCAATCGGTAATCGACAATACCCCGATGCAGCGCATGGGCACGGCCGACGAAATTGCGCAGATGATCTTGTTCCAGCTGTCCGACCGGTCGAGTTTCTCCACCGGGCAGACGATGGTCGCGAGCGGGGGGCGCATCACCCTTCCGTAGCGCTGCCGCCGGGTGGCCGATCCCCACCGGGGCGTGTCGGCCGGTCGCAGGACCCTGACTCACGGCCTGCTGTGGGGCGGTCGGTCGGGTCTACGGATGGCGGGCGGTGGTAGGCCCGCCCGGCCTTCCAGCTGGTGGCTGCTGGTCGAGGCGTGCCGAAGGCCTTGTCGGGCCGGCGGTGCGCGCTCGTCGTACGAAGGGAGGTCGCCGCCGAGCCGGACCGCGGTCAGGTGTCAAAGGGCTCGCGCGTGACGCGTTCTCCCTTGCGGTAGGTCGCCAAGATGACGCCCACCGTCACTGCGGCCAGCCCGAGCAGCACGCAGATGAACATGATGAATTCTCGAACGTGGATCTTCGCGTAGCCCATGTAGGCAAGGACCGCGAGGATCCCTGCCCAGAGCAGCCAGTACAGCAGGGCGCGCCTCATGGCGATGGTGCCGAGCGCAGGAGCCCTCGCCTCCTCCCCAGGGCCACCAGGACCAGGACGGTTCCCCCGATCGCCACCAGCCACCACGCCGGCAGGCCAGCGATCACCGCCTGTGGCGGCAGGAAGAGCAGCCCGCCTGTGACGACCAGCACGATTCGCAGCGCGGGCGGGAGCGGCCCCCGGTACCACCCCTCCAGCGCCAGGGAGAGGGACCAGACGCCGGCCAGCGCAAGCGGCAGGGATATCGCGGTCATCCAGACCGGTCCTTCCAGAAGCAGCGACGGGTTGTACACGAATGCGAACGGCACCAGGTACTTGGCGATCCCGATCCGGGCGGATTCGACCGCGGTCGCCATCGGCGGTGCGCCGGCGACGGCGGCCGCTGCGAAGGAAGCCAGCGCCACGGGTGGCGTGATGGAGGATACGACGCCGAAGTACAGGGCGAAGAAGTGCGCGGCGATGGGCACGACGCCGATCTCGATGAGGGCGGGAACAACCAGGGCGGCGACGGTGATGTAGACCGCCGTGGTGGTCATGCCCATGCCGAGAATGATCGCGCCGACAGCGGTGAGGAACAGGAGAATGGGCAAGCTTCCCCCGGCCAGGTCGATCACGGAATAGGTGAACTTGAGGCCCAGCCCCGACGTGAAGATCGAACCGATGATGATCCCGGCGCAGGCACACGCAATCGTCACCGGCACGGTGTTCCGAACGCCGGTTTCCAGGGCCGCGAACAGGTCCACGGCCGTCATGGCCGTGTCACGCCGGAGGAAGCTCAGGCCGACCAGCGCGATGATCGACCAGAACGCCGCAAGCATTGGCGTGTAGCCGGCGAACAGGAGGCCAAGGAGGACACCGAGGGCCAGCAGCAGGTGCCATCCCCGCGCGAGGACTTCTCGGAACTTCGGCAGCTGGTCGCGATCGATGCGACCGATCCCGTGCTTCTCGGCCTCCAGATGCACCATGAAATACACGGTCGTGAAGTAGAGAACCGTCGGAATGATTGCCGCGACGATGACCCAGAGGTAGCTGATGTGCAGGAACTCGGCGACCAGGAACGCAGCCGCACCCATGATCGGCGGCGTGATCTGGCCGCCGGATGACGCGCAGGCTTCCACCGCTCCGGCGAACCGGGGTCGGTAGCCGATCTGCTTCATGAGGGGGATCGTGAACGGCCCGGTCGTCACGACGTTGGCAACGGCAGAGCCTGAGACCGTCCCCAGGCAGCTGCTCGCCACCACGGACGCCTTGGCGGGGCCGCCGACTCGGTGACCGGTCAGCGACACCGCAAAATCGATGAAGAACCGGCCCGCGCCTGAGCGCAGCAGGATCGCGCCAAAGAGGATGAACAGGAGGATGTACGTCGACGCCACGTAGATGGGGATCCCGAAAATCCCCTCGGTGCGCATGAAGACGAAGTCGACGAACTTGCGGAACGAGGTCGGTGGCCCGTACAGGAAGCCGGGGAAGTGGGGCGTGTACAGGGCATGCGCAACGAAGAAGCCCGCTACCGCCACCATGGCCAGCCCGACCATCCGGCGCGTCGCTTCGAGCACCAGGACGACCATCAGCGTGCCAACGGCCATGTCGGTGTCGGTGATGTCCCCCTGGCGCATGAGGAACGCCTCGAGATCGAACAGGGTGTAGACCTGCACGAAAAGGCCGAGAGCAGCGAGGGAGAGGTCGGCGGCGAACCCCATCATCCGGCGCGTGTTGCCCGGATCGCCCGGCACCACGACCGGGTCAAGCGGCGAGTCGCGGCCGAGCGGCCGCAGGAGGAACGCGAGCACCAGCATGACCACCAGGTGGGTGGAGCGGAAGGCTCGCGATTCCGGCGTTCCGAACAGCGCGCAAAAGAGGTGGAACAGCGCCAGCGCGATGCTGAGCGCCGCGACCGTGCAGGCGACCGACCGGGCAAAGTTGGCGCCCGGGAGTCGGAGCGCCTGTTCAAGAAGTGACAGGTTGTCCGGGCCGGAGCGTTCCCGTCCGCTCATGGTGTGCCGGCCCCGCTAGGGGAGCAGGCCGTGTTCCGTGTAGTAGCGCTCCGCCCCGGGATGGAGCGGAATGATCGCTGCCTGCAGGGCATCTTCCCGCCTGGCGGCCTTCCAGGTCGGACTCACGGCAGCGAGATCCGCGTGACGTTCCCACAGCAGGCGGGTCACGCCGTAGACCACCTCTTCGGGAACATCCTTGTGGACGATGAGGACGGTCGTGGCGCCGACGGTCGGCACGTCGCCGGACTGGTCCTCGTATGCCTCCTGCGGGATCACGCTTTCGACGTATCCGGGATTCTCGGCAAGAAAACGCGTACGGACGTCGTCCTCCACCGGCAGGAACCGTATTCCCACGCTGAAATTGAGATCGATGAAGGACGCCTGCGGGACGCTGGTGAGGCCGGAGAAGGCGTCAATGTGCCCGTCGCGCATCAGCGCCACGGAATCGCTGTACGACACGTGGTGCACCGTGCCGCCGTTGGCGCGAACGTCGTCAACCCCAAACCCGTAATAGGAAAGGAGCAGCTCCATGGCCTCGAAACCGGACCAGCGGGCCTTGCCGGGGCTGATATTGCGATCCCGTAGGTCGAAGTAGGACTGGATGTCGGAGTCGGCCGGCACCGCGGTTTGCAGGGCGGCGGGATACAGCGTCGCGACAAACCGGAGGTTGGGGTGCGCCTTGCCGGAGCGGTCGACGCCGGAGAAGGCACGATAGACGGTGTGCCCGTAACTGAAGCCGATCTCGGCGTCGCCTCGGTTGATGTCCTGCACGTTGGCCCCGCCGCCGCCGGGGGCATTGGACGTCACCACTTGGTCCAGGCCGGTACCGACGATTTCCATGAGCTTGGCGCCAAGGGGGTACCAGTTCCCGCCGGCCGGCCCCGAGACCATGCGCAGAAACGTGTCGGCCGCCCAGGCCGGGCCGGTGGCGGCGGCCACGCCCACCAATAGGAGGGCAGCGAAGAAGCGGGTCATGGAAGCAGGACCCTCCGGTTCGGGGCAGCGATGCTCGCGCAGACCGCAAGCAAGTGCAAGCTACCGTGTTTTCGTCCGCGAGACGGGCTCTATCCGTGGAAAACCAAGGGCCTGTGTGGTAGACACATACGCTGGCTGTGGCATTGCCATCTGGGCCGATTCCGTGCCGGCCCCCACCGAGCCCAAGCATGCCGCCACGGGTCCGGGCCACAACTTCACGGGCCAACGAGAATCATGTTCCTGCAAGGCTTTCGCCGCTGCAGGCCTCTCCCTCTTGCACGACGCAGAGACTATGGCTGGAAAACCCGCTGCAAACACATTCCCGAGGCTTCTGCGGGGCAATGCCGAACACTTGGGTGATCGGCCCGCCTACCGCGAGAAGGAATTCGGGATCTGGCAGACGTGGACGTGGTCCGAGGTTGCCGAGGAGGTGCGGAACCTGGCGCTCGGGCTCCGCTCCCTTGGCCTCGATCGCGGTGACCGCTTTGCGATCATCGGGGACAACCGGCCGCACCTCTACTGGTCGTTCACTGCCGGTCAGGCCATCGGCGCCATACCCGTTCCGTGCTACCAGGATTCGGTCGCCGAAGAGATTGCCTACGTTTGCGAACATGCCGGCGTGCGGATCGCCGTGGTCGAGGACCAGGAGCAGGTCGACAAGCTCATTGAGGTCCGTGACCGCCTCCCCGAATTGCGGGCGATCGCCTATACCGACCCCCGTGGTCTTGAGCGGTACGACGAGGTCGAAGGACTGGTTGACCTGGCTGCCGTCGCCGAGGCCGGGAAGGGATTGCACAGTCGGGACCCCGAAGACTACGAACGGGAAGTCGCTCGAGGCCGCCCCTCGGATATCGCGGCCATCCTCTACACGTCCGGCACCACCGGCCGGCCCAAAGGGGTGCTGCTCACGCACGCCAACCTGATCGAACCGGCCCGGCGCGCGGTCAAGTTCGACAGTTTGACCTACAGCGACGAGGTGCTGGCCTACTTGCCGATGGCATGGGTGGGTGATTTCGTGTTTTCGATTGCGCAGTGCCATATCGCCGGGTTCTGCGTGAACTGCCCCGAGTCGCCGGAGACCGTGCTGACCGATCTGCGCGAAATCGGCCCGACCTACTACTTCGCCCCACCGCGCATCTTCGAGAACATGCTGACTTCCCTCATGGTCCGCATGGAGAATGCCGCCCTGGTCAAGCGTCGCCTGTTTTCCTACTTCCTGGGCGTGGCCCGGCGCGTTGGCTGCGACATTCTTGACGGGAACCGAGTCAGCCCGCTGCAGAGACTGCAGTATGCGGCGGGCAACCTGCTGATCTACGCGCCGCTACGCGACGTGCTCGGACTGGGCCGCATCCGCGTGGCCTACACCGCCGGCGAGGCGATCGGGCCCGATGTGTTCCGTTTCTTCCGGTCGCTGGGGATCAACCTCAAGCAGCTGTACGGCCAGACCGAAGCCTCGGTCTACGTGACGATCCAGGCCGATGCGGAAGCGCGGGCCGACACGGTCGGCGCCACGTTCCCCGGGGTCGAGGTCCGGATCCAGGACCAGGAGGTTCAGTTCCGCGGCGACGGCGTGTTCCAAGGCTACTACCGGGACGACGACGCGACCGCGAAGTCGATGACCAAGGACGGGTTCGTGCGGACCGGGGATGCAGGGTACTTCGACGAAGCCGGGCACCTGCGGATCGTCGACCGGGCCAAGGACGTGGGAGCGCTCACCGACGGTACGCTCTTCGCGCCCAAGTTCATCGAGAACAAGCTCAAGTTTCACCCGTGGATCCGTGAGGCGGTGGCCTTCGGGCATCAGCGCGACATGGCCTGCTGCATGATCAACATTGACCTTGAGGCGGTGGGCGACTGGGCTGAGCGCCGCGGGATCGCGTACTCGGGATACACCGATCTCGCCCGGCAAAAGGAGGTTTATGAGCTGGTGCGCGGTGCGATCCGCGAGGTAAACGCCGACCTCGGCGAGGATCCGGCGTTGCGTGGTTCCCAAATTCGACGCTTTCTCGTGCTCCACAAGGAACTCGACGCCGACGACGGCGAACTCACCCGAACCCGAAAGGTGCGTCGGACCGTGATCGGTCAAAACTACGGCGAGCTGGTGGAAGCCTTGTACGCGGGCCGGGACTCTTGCCGCGTGGCGGCCGAGGTCACCTTCGAGGACGGCCGGCGAGGGACGATCGAGGCCGACGTGCAGATCTGGGACGTGGATGAAGCCGCTCCCGTGGCGGCCGCGGCATGAAACGCGAGATCGGCAGCGGCCCGCCGGTCACTGCGCTCGAGAACATCCACCTTTCGTTCGGTGGCCTGCGGGCACTGCAGGACGTGAGCGTGGCGGTCCAGCCGCGCGAACGGCTCGCGATTATCGGGCCGAACGGGGCCGGCAAGAGCTCGTTGTTCAACATCATCAGCGGTATTTACACCGCTTCTTCCGGTGTCGTTCGCCACAAGGGCGAGGAACGGCCGCCACGCATGAAGCCGTACGCGGTCGCCCGTCTCGGTATCGCGCGGACCTTCCAGAACATTGCGCTGTTCCCGGGCATGTCGGCTCTCGACAACATCATGACGGGGCGCAACAGCCTGATGCGCCGCGGCATCCTCAGCGAGGCCCTGCAGCTGGGGTGGGCGCGCCGACAGGAAATCGAGCATCGGCGCCGGGCCGAGGAGATCATCGACTTCCTGGAGATTCCCTCGGTCCGGAGAACACCCGTCGGCGAGCTCCCCTACGGGATGCAGAAGCGGGTGGAGCTCGGCCGGGCCCTGGCGGCGGAACCGGAACTCCTGCTGCTCGATGAACCGATGGCCGGCATGAACCTCGAAGAGAAGGAGGACATGTGCCGGTTCATCCTGGACGTCAACGAGATTCATGGCACGACCCTGATCCTCGTCGAGCACGACATGGGCGTCGTGATGGATATTTCCGATCGGGTGGCCGTGTTCGACTACGGTCGCAAGATTGCCGACGCCGCTCCCGACGACGTGCGCCGTGACCAGACGGTGATTGACGCGTACCTCGGAACTGCGCACGAGCACTGAGACCGGACGCGTGATGGACGAGCTCTACTTCTTCCTCGAGGTGCTGATTGGCGGCCTGCTGTCGGGCACGCTCTATTCGCTCGTCGCTCTCGGCTTTGTGCTGATCTACAAGGCATCAGGCATCTTCAACTTTGCCCAGGGCACCATGGTGCTGTTTGCGGCGCTGACCTTCGTGGGCGTTCTGGACCTGGGGGCGCCGGCGCTGCTGGCGGCCGTGATCACGCTGGCCGTGATGGTGGTGCTCGCCTTCGCCGTGGAACGTTTCGTGTTCCGGCACATGGTGAACCAGCCCCAGGTCATCCTGTTCATGGCGACGATTGGGCTGGCCTATTTCCTGGAGGGTCTTGGCCAGACCATCTGGGGCACGGAAGTGCACGTCCTCGACCTCGGTATTCCCGATCGGGGTCTGTGGCTGGGACCCATTCTGGTCAGCCAGTTCGATCTGGTCGCCGCCGCCGTCGTGGCCCTCCTCGTGGGCGGGCTCGGCGTGTTCTTCCGGACTACCACCATGGGGCGGGCCCTTCGCGGCGTGGCGGATGACCATCAGGCGGCCCTGTCGATCGGTATCCCGCTGCACCACGTATGGGTCGCTGTCTGGTCCGTCGCGGGGTTCGTCGCCCTCGTGGCCGGTCTCGTGTGGGGGTCCAAGCTGGGCGTGCAGTTCTCCATCTCGCTGGTGGCCCTCAAGGCGATCCCGGTGATGATCATCGGCGGCTTCACCTCGATCCCGGGCGCAATCGTGGGCGGCCTGATCGTGGGGGCGAGCGAGAAGCTGGCCGAGGTGTACTTGGGCCCCTTCGTGGGCGGTGGGCTGGAGAACTGGTTCCCGTACATGCTGGCGATGCTCGTGCTGATGGTGCGGCCCGAGGGCCTCTTCGGCGAAAAGATCATCGAGCGCGTGTGAGGATCTGAACGTGTTCTACCGCGAGACCGGCCAGTACAAGACGACCTACGCCGCTGATCGGGCCATCTTCCCGATCCGCCAGGACCGGATCGGGATCGCGATTCTCCTGGTGGTCGCGTTCGTGGTGATTCCGCTCTTCGCCAACGAGTACTGGCTGCGTTCCGTGCTGACGCCGGTCCTGGTGTTTTCGCTGGCGGCGATCGGCCTCAACATCCTGACCGGATATACGGGGCAGCTCTCGCTGGGGACCGCGGCGTTCATGGCCGTGGGCGCGTTCGCGGCGTACAACCTCGAGGTACGCGTGCCCGAGGTGCCGTTCCTGGTGTCCTTCGTCGTGGCGGGACTGGCCGCGGCGGGGGTCGGAATCCTGTTCGGACTTCCATCCCTTCGCATCAAGGGGTTTTACCTGGCGGTCGCCACCCTGGCCGCCCAGTTCTTCATCGAATGGCTCTTCACGCACGTCGGCTGGTTCACCAACTACTCCACTTCGGGCGTGATCACCGCACCGCCGATGACCCTGCTCGGCTACAGCTTCGAGAGCGCGGTGTCCCGCTATCTGCTGACACTCTGCATCGTGGCCGGGATGGCGATCATGGCCAAGAACATGGTTCGCAGCGAGCTGGGGCGGGCCTGGATGGCGGTCCGCGACATGGACGTCGCGGCCGAGGCCATCGGCATCAACCTCATGGCGACGAAGCTCACCGCGTTCGCGGTCAGTTCGTTCTACTGCGGCGTGGCGGGCGCGCTCTGGGCGTACGTCTATCTCGGGACCGTCGAGCCGCAGGCTTTCGACGTGCTGCGTTCGTTCGAGATTCTGTTCATGGTGATCATCGGCGGGCTCGGCAGCATTCTCGGCTCGTTCCTCGGGGCGGCGTTCATCGTGCTGCTCCCGATCTTCATCGCGAATGCGAGCGGGCTGTTCGGCAGCGCGCTGTCCGCGGAAACCATTGCGCATCTTGAGTTCGTCATCTTCGGCGGCCTGATCATCCTGTTCCTTGTCGTCGAGCCGCTCGGCCTGGCGCGGCTGTGGCAAATCGTCAAGGAAAAGCTCAGACTCTGGCCGTTCCCTTACTGATTGAGAAAATCGGGAGTAAGCCATGCACAAGTGCATGTTTGTTGCCTTGGCCCTTCTGCTCTTGGCGGGGCCGGCGCCGGCAGTGGCGCAAGACCAGTCCGGCGACGGCGCCGAGCAGTTCATCCCCATCACCAGTTACCGGACGGGTCCGTATGCGGTAGGCGGAATCCCGTTTCAGGACGGGTTCGTCGATTACCTGAAGATGATCAACGCCCGTGACGGCGGTATCGAGGGGGTGCGGATCGCCTGGGAAGAGTGTGAGACCGCCTACAAGCCGGACCGCTTTGTCGAGTGTTACGAACGGCTGAAGAATCGGGGCGAGCGCGGCGCGTCGGTCTTCAACCCGCTGGGCACGCCGCTGACCTACGCGGTCATCGACCGATTGCCGGCCGACAAGATCCCGCTCATTACCCTCGGATACGGCCGCACCGACGCAAGTGACGGACGGGTGTTCCCGTACGTGTTCCCGCTGATGGTGAACTACTGGAGCCAGAACACCGCCAAGATCCGTTACATCGCGAGCCTCGAGGGCGGTCTCGAGAACCTGGACGGACTGAAGATCGCCAACGTCCACCACGATTCTGCCTACGGCAAGGAGACCGCGCCGGTCCTGGCGAAGCAGGCCGAGCGCTACGGCTTCGAGGTGCAGCATTTCCCGGTCGTGCATCCCGGCATCGACCAGAAGGCCGTCTGGCTGAACGTGCGGCGCTATCGGCCGGACTACGTCATTCTCCGCGGGTGGGGGGTCATGAACCAGACCGCCCTGAAGGAAGCTGCCCGCGTCGGGGTGCCCGCCGACAAGATCGTCGGCGTCTGGTGGTCCTGCGCCGAGCAGGACACCGTCCCGGCCGGTGACGCGGCCGTCGGCTACACGTGTTCGACCTTCCACAACAACGGGACCGACTTCCAGTTGATGCAGGACATCATCACGCACGTGCACGATGCCGGCGACGGCACGGGTCCCCGCGAGGCTGTCGGCACCGGCTTCTACAACCGTGGGGTCATCAATGCCTTCGTGACCGTTGAGGCCATTCGCACGGCGATGGGAGAGTTCGGCGCCCGGGCGCTCAGCGGTGAGGAGGTACGCTGGGGGATCGAGAACATGGAGCTCACCGACGCCGACATTGCGGCTGCCGGCGCCACCAACCTGGTGCCGCCGATCAGCGTGAGCTGCGCCGACCACGAGGGTGGCGGCAAGGTCCTGTTCGTGCGATGGACCGGCGAGTCCTTTGAAACGGCGTCCGACTGGCTGGAGCCCGACCGTGACCTGGTGCGCGGGATGATCGAGGAGTCAGCCGCGAAGTACGCCGCCGAGAAGGGCATCACACCTCGGACCTGCGAATCCTGATGACCGACACCACGACAGCGATGGGCCCGGATGATGCGTCCGGCCCGCTGCTGTCGGCCAACAACATCGAGGTTGTCTACAACCGAGTGATCCTCGTGCTCAAGGGTGTATCCCTGAGCGTGGCCCGCGGCGGGATCACGGCACTGCTTGGCGCCAACGGCGCCGGCAAGACCACGACGCTGAAGGCCATCTCCCACATCCTGAAGGGGGAGCGGGGCGAGGTCACCCGGGGCAGCATCGTGTACGACGGCACGGAGACCGGGTCGCTCACCCCGTCCGATCTCGTGCGGAAAGGCCTCGTGCAGGTCATGGAAGGCCGCCACTGCTTTGAGCACCTGACGGTCGAGGAGAACCTCCTGCTGGGGGCGTACACCCGCCGCGAAAGCCGGGCGGAACGACGGGAACAGCTGGAAAAGACCTACGCTTATTTTCCGCGGCTTCGAGACCGCCGTCACACGCAGGCGGGCTACATTTCGGGCGGCGAGCAGCAGATGACTGCCATCGGCCGGGCGCTCATGGCGCGCCCGCGGATGATCCTGCTCGACGAGCCGTCCATGGGGTTGGCGCCGCAGTTGCTGGCCGAGATCTTCGGCATCGTCGATCGTCTCAACCGGGAGGAGAAGGTGAGCTTTCTCCTTGCCGAGCAGAACACCCATGCCGCGCTCAAGCATTCGGACTACGGCTACATCCTCGAGAACGGCCGGGTCGTCATGGAAGGCGCGTCCGAGCAACTCACCGAGAACTCCGATGTGAAAGAGTTTTACCTGGGCCTTGGCGAGTCCGGCCGGCGAGGGTTCCGGGACGCCAAGCACTACCGCCGCCGGAAGCGCTGGCTGTCATAGACGATTGCCGGCGGATCGCGAGAGCGGTAGCACCGGAGGCAGGACCGCAAGCGGGCCCACTGAGGCTATATTCTGGTGCAAGGCCGAGTCGTCTTGGAACGCGCATCCAGACAGCTGTACGAAATCTCCGGCACGAAGGAGTTTGCTCTCGGCCTTGCAGGATCCGACAGGAGGGGTTCGGGGATGCCAGGTACTACTGTTGCCGGATACGGCGGCTGCCGTAGGCGGCTGCTCGCGGGCGCTGGCTTGCTCCTCCTTGTGTTGCTGCACGCCTGGCCGACGCTGGCGCAAGGACCCACGATCCTGCAACAGGCCAAGGAGGATGAGCCCGAAGAGGCCACGATCGCGCCCGGCACGGACTCCTTTCTCGCGACCTACCTGAACGACGAAACGCTCCAGTACGTGTTCCCAGGCGCGGATTCGTACGAACTCGTTCCGGGCGATTTCCCAAGTGCCGACGTCTACCAGGGCGGCCAGCTTGTGGGGTACGTGTTCGAGACGTATGACACGGTGCGCGGATTGGGCTACTCGCGGCGGCCATTTCATCTCATGGTCGGCGTGCGGAAGGACGGCGTACTCTCCGGCGTGCGGTTGCTCGCCCACGTGGAGCCGATCGCCATCCTCGGCCGGACGGACGAGGACTTTCACCAGTACCTGACGCAATACGCCGAGATCGACACCGCTCGCGGAATCAGCATGCGGCTCGGGCTGTCGGATTCGGTCTTGGAAGGCGAGGCGATCGCCATGCGCGAGACCGCCGGCGACACGTCGGATCTCGTGCCCGTCGACGCCATCTCCCGGATCACGACTTCGTCGCTGCTGTTCATGGACTCCATCATGCGCGGTTCACGCAAGGTCATGCGTGACCGGGGGTCCGTCCTGTCCGCGGACGACCTGGGCCGGGTGCTCGATCTAGAGCAGATGACGAAACAGCCGTGGGCGTCGCTGTTGGCGGACAGCTCGATAGCCTCCCGCACGATTACGGTCGGGGAACTCGAGGCTGCGCTCGGAGGAGACGCCAACACTGCGCTCCCCAGGTCCGTCCGCTATGCCGGTGCGGATGAGCCGGTCGCCGAGGTCTATGCGGCGTTCGTCACTCCGGCCGGCATCGGCATCAACATCCTTGACCGTCGCTGGTACGACCAGTACGTGTCCGCGGGCCGTTCGGTCGGGGACGTGGTCATCTGGGTCGGCTTCCGCGGGCCGATCGGCTTCCGGGACACGCGCGCCACGGCCGTCGCGCCGGAGGTGTATGACAACCTCCGCATTCGCCAGGATGATCGCACGATCACGCTGACGCCTGAACTCTTCAAGGCGCTTCCCTTCCACCACATCGCCGAGGCGCCCACCCTGGACGACCAGGGACTGTTCTATTTCGCTCCCGGGACCGGGCCGGATCCCACACGACCATGGAGTCTGGAGTACGTGGTGGACGGCGACCTGGCCCGGGGGGCGCCGGAAGACGCCGTGCCGGCGTCCGCGGTCTTCCCGGTCACCTACGCCATCCCGGCCCGCTACGTGCGTGCCGAACCGCTGCCACTTCCGTCGGCGGAGACGGTTGCGGCTGCGCTGGACAGCGGACTGGACTGGCAGGGCATTTGGCGTGACCAGCCCGTGACCGTCGCGCTTGGGTTTGCGACGGCGCTCGCGGTCATCCTGACACTCACCTTCCAGCGCCTCATCGTGCGCAACCGTGCCCTCTACCGGGTTATCCGGATCGGTCTCCTCGTCTGGATCGTCGGTTGGCTCGGAATCGTGGCCGGCGGCCAGCTCACGGTGCTCCACCTCATGAACGTCGTCCAGGTTCCGTTCTACGGTGGCGGGTTCGCCGGATTTCTCGCGGAGCCCCTGATCACGATCGTCGGCATCGCGGCGCTGGTGACGTTGCCGTTCTGGGGCCGCTCGCTCTTCTGCGGCTGGCTGTGTCCCTACGGAGCCATGCAGGAGCTGCTGGGTCGTCTCGCCCGGACGTTCCGGGTCCGCCGGCCGCACATTCCGCCGCTCTGGGCCAAGCGACTCTCCGGCGTGAAATACGCAGTCCTGGCCGTCCTCCTGGTGCTTACCTTCGTCGATTTCGAGTGGGCCGCGTGGGCCGCCGGCATCGAGCCGTTCAAGACCGCGATCACGCTTCGCTTCGACGCGCCGACGGCGGCGGTGCTGTGGGCAGGCGGGCTCCTAATTCTCGCGCTGTTCGTGGAACGCGCCTTCTGCCGGTTCCTGTGTCCACTTGGTGCCGGCCTCGCGATCCTCGGCCGGATCCGCGTGTTCTCGTTCCTCCGGCGTCGCCCCGAGTGCGGCAGCCCCTGTCAGGCCTGCGGGCCCGTCTGTCCCACCGGCGCCATCGACCGATCCGGCAAGATCAACATGAGCGAATGCTTCTATTGCCTGGATTGCCAGGTCCTGCACGACGACAAGACCCGTTGCCCGCCGCTCGTCGCGCAACTGAAGGCGCGAGCCGCCCGGCAGGACGCCCCGAGACCGGCCACCGCGCCGGCCTAGCCGGCGGGCCCCGCTCGATCGACGGTTGCCCGGCGGTCCGGATCAGCAGTAAGCAGGGCTGGCGAACGGCCGGAGACTCGAGAGCGGTGACGCCGTCCGCCTGACTGGCGGCCTCTGCCACATCGCAGGGTGAGATCGCCGGCGACCGCGCGGCGCTGCCTTCCCTGGCGGGCGATGGTCAGGGCAGGGGGGGCATCGGAAATGGGGAACGCGCGGGCCGGACCGGGTACCGGACCGCGTGTCCGAGGCAGCCGACCGATGGCACGTCCATGGCGCTTCGTGAGGCCCGTGGCCAATGGTCGTATGATAAATTCCGTCACTGACGTCAGCACTGCAGGAACTTGTCGAAAAGCTCATGGCCGGCCATTCGCAATTCAAGAACATCATGTATCGCAAGGGCGCGCAGGACGCCAAGCGGTCCAAGATCTTTTCGAAGCTCTCGCGCGAGATTACGGTCGCCGCCCGGTCCGGACTCCCGGATCCCGACAAGAATCCCCGGCTCCGCACCGCGGTTCTGGCCGCCCGGGCAGAGAACATGCCGAAGGACCGCATCGAGCGGTCGATTCAGAAGGCGCAGGGGCCGGCGGCGGGCAGTGACTACCAGGAGGTCCGGTACGAGGGCCATGCCACGGGCGGTGTGGCTGTCATCGTCGAGGCCCTGACCGACAACCGGAACCGAACGGTCTCGGAGGTACGTGCGGCCTTCGGAAAGCATGGGGGCACGCTCGGGGAGACCGGTAGCGTCGGTTTCGCCTTTTCGCGTCAGGGAGTGATCCGGTACGCGGCCGACACGGCCGATGCTGACAGCATGCTGGAAGCCGCGGCCGAGGCCGGTGCCGACGATGTGCTTTCCGGTGCCGACATGCACGAGGTGCGGACCGAGGCGGGAACGTTCGGCTCGGTCCGGGATGCCCTGAGCGAGCAGTTCGGAATCCCGACCAGCGCCCGTCTGGAATGGGTTCCGCACACGATGGTGCCGGTGAACGAGGATCAGGCCCGGACTCTCTTCCGCATGATCGAGGTGCTGGAAGACAACGACGACGTACAGTCGGTGTCGGCCAACCTGGAGGTACCGGACGACGTCCTCGATAAGCTGCGAGAGTCCACCTGACCCGGGAGCGGACCACGGAGCGCTGACGCGGCGTGCCGGAACCGATGCGTTTGATCGGCCTGGATCCAAGCCTGGTGCAGACCGGCTGGGGGATCATTGACGTGCAGGGAAGGAACCTGTCCTTCGTGGCGTCGGGTGCGATTCGCACGCGGACGCGGGACACCCTGGCCGAACGCCTGGGTCTGATCGATGCCGAGCTCGGCAAGGTGCTGGCTTCCCACGCGCCCGATGAGGCAGCGCTCGAACAGGTCTTCGGGAATCGCAATCCGCGCTCGACGCTGGCGCTCGGGCAGGCCCGCGGCGCGGTCATCGTTGCCGTGGCCCGCGGCCGGCTGCCCGTTCACGAATACGCCGCGACGACGGTCAAACAGGCGGTGACCGGGCACGGCCACGCCAGCAAGGAGCAGGTCGCCGCGCTCGTGCGGATGCAGTTGCCGCGCTCCAAGGCCGAGACCCATGATGCCTCGGACGCGCTCGCAGTGGCGATCTGTCACGCCAACCACGCCCTGATGCAGGCGCGCACCGCCCGGGCCGGCGGTAAGTCATGATTGCCAAGCTCCGCGGCCTCTTGGACTCGACCGGTGAGGACTGGGCCGTGATCGATGTCGGCGGCGTCGGCTACGCGGTGACGATCACCCGCCGCACGCTGGGATGGCTGATGGAGACGCAGCCGGATGCCGAAGTGCTGGTGCACACCAGTGCCCGCGATAACGCCGTGGAGCTCTTCGGTTTCCGGGACGAGGCCGAGCGAAGCTGGTTCCGGGCGCTTTTGACGGTGCAGGGCATCGGCGCCAAGACGGCGCTTGCGACGCTCGACGCCCTGGGACCTGCGGAACTTGAGCGGGCCTTGGCCGCTGGTGACGTCAAAGCGATCACCCGTGCCCACGGAATCGGCGGCCGCGCCGCCGGTCGCATCGTGGCCGAGCTCCGCCACCGCGTCGGGGAAGTGCCGACCATCGTTGACGATGGTCAGGGTGCCGGCGGAAGCGTCTATCGCGATGCCGTCGATGCCATGGTGGCGCTCGGGTACGGCCGCATCGAGGCGGTCGGAGCCCTGTCGAGAGTGCAGGCCGAGCATTCGGATGGGAGCGCCGAAGATCTCGTCCGGCAGGCGCTCAGGGCGATCACCCGATGAGCCCGGAGGAGCCCCTCGATGGCATGCGGGTCGTTGGCGCCGGGCCACGGCAGCCCGCGGACCGGGCCCTTCGGCCGGTGCGGTTCGACGAATTTGTCGGGCAGGGCCGCAATCTTCCCAATCTTCGCATCTTCATCCAGGCGGCGCGCGCGCGGGAAGAGGCGCTCGATCACGTTCTGCTCCACGGTCCGCCGGGTCTCGGCAAGACCACGCTCGCACACATTGCCGCCCAGGAACTGGGCACCCGCATCCTGCCCACTTCGGGACCGGCGCTGGCCCGTCCCGGAGATCTCGCCGCCATCCTGACCGGGCTCGATGCGCGGGACGTGCTGTTTGTCGACGAGATCCACCGGCTTCCCGCCGCCGTCGAGGAAACGCTCTACCCTGCGCTGGAGGATTTCCGGCTCGATATCGTGATCGGTCGCGGTCCGAGCGCGCGGACAATGCGGATTGAGCTGCCGCCCTTCACGTTGGTGGGTGCCACGACGCGCGCGGGACGGCTCTCCAACCCGCTGCGCGAGCGGTTCGGGATCCTGTTTCAGGTCGACTTCTACACGCCTGGAGAACTGCAGCGCATCGTCGCTCGCGGGGCCTCCTTGCTGGGTCTGGAGCTCGCCGACGATGCGGCGGCAGAAATAGCCAGGCGGGCTCGCGGCACGCCGCGCGTGGCGACACGCCTCCTGCGCCGTGTCCGTGACTTCGCGACCGTCCAGGGTGTGAACGCAGTGCTGAAGCGCGATGCGGAGTCCGCGCTGCAGCAGTTGCACATCGACGCCGACGGACTGGATGCAATGGATCACCGGTATCTCGGCTGCCTGGTCCGCAACTACAACGGTGGCCCGGTCGGGATCGACGCGCTGGCTGCCGCGCTGTCGGAGGAGGCCGACACGCTCCAGGACGTGGTGGAGCCGTTTCTGCTGCAGACCGGCTTTCTGCAGCGAACGGCGGCCGGCCGCGTCGCGACGGCGCTGGCGTGGGAACGTCTCGGGATCGAACCGCCGATCGCTGGTGGTGCCCTCCCCGGACTGTTGACTGCGGACGACGCGCCTGAGGCCGGACCCGCCGATGACGGATGACGCTGTTCCGACAAGCGGTTGCTTTCGGAACGGTACGCATGTCCTGCCGATCAGGGTCTATTTTGAAGATACCGATGCAGGTGGCATCGTTTATCATGCGGGCTACCTCCGCTACGCGGAGAGGGCCCGGACAGAGATGTTGCGCTGCCTCGGCATCGAGCACACGCTCATGCTGGCCGAGCACCGCGTGTTCTTTGTCGTTCGCGAGATGCATGTGCAATTTCACGCCCCGGCTCGCCTTGACGACGCGCTCGAAGTGCATACCCGAACGGATTCCGCAAGCGGGGCTAGGCTACGGCTTTCGCAAACTGTTCGTAGTCGAGACGCGGTGCTGGTGGAGTTCGCGTTGACCTTGGCCTGCGTGTCAAGGGAAGGGCGCCCGCGTCGCTGGCCTGCTCGCGTAGCAGCGGCAATTGCCAACTTGACCCAACCGTAATTCCGGACATCTTCAGGTACATGGACGAATTTCTCACCACCACGGGTGACATTGATCTGACGATCTGGGGCTTGGTGCTGCAGGCCGACATCGTGGTAAAGGCCGTGCTGGTCGTGCTGGTCCTGGCCTCGGTCTGGAGCTGGGCGGTGATCATTCAGAAGACGGGCCGGCTGCGATATCTCAAGCGGAAGGCCAATCAGTTCGAGCAGACCTTTTGGTCAGGCGGCTCGTTGGAGGAGTTGCACCGGCATCTCCAGAGCCGCCCCGATCACCCGCTGGCCGCGGTGTTCGTATCCGGCATGAACGAGTGGCAGCGGTCGGTCACGCAGACCGAACGCCAACGGACCATCGCGGCGGGCCTGAGCGAACGGATTGGACAGGTGATGCACGTTACCGTCACCCGGGAGATGGACGCGCTCGAAAGGAACGTCGGCTTCCTCGCGACGGTCGGTTCGACGGCACCGTTCGTCGGTCTATTCGGGACGGTCTGGGGGATCATGAACAGCTTCCAGTCGATCGCCGTGAGCCAGGACACGTCGCTGGCCGTGGTGGCTCCAGGCATCGCCGAGGCCCTGTTTGCGACGGCGCTCGGACTGTTGGCCGCCATCCCCGCAGTGGTGGCGTACAACAAGATCTCGAGCGATCTGAATCGCTATGCCGCACGTCTCGAAACTTTTGCGAGTGAGCTCGGCGCGCTGCTGTCGCGACACATTGACGAGAACGAGACTTGAACATCGACCCGGTTCAGCACAAGGGGCGACTGGGGCGGGGCACCCGGGCCCCCATGTCGGAGATCAACGTCACCCCGCTCGTCGATGTGATGCTCGTCTTGCTGGTCGTATTCATGATCACCGCGCCGCTGCTGACGACGGGTGTGAGCGTCAACCTCCCCGAGGCAGATGCGGAACCCATCCCGGGCAACGATGAACCCATCGTCGTGACGGTCCAGGCCGACGGGCAGGTGCTGCTGCTCGATACACCGGTCGAGATCGGGACCTTGGCGGCCAAGCTGGCCGCCATTCAGGGGGCCCGGTCCGGTCAGCGGGTGTTCGTACGCGGCGACCGGGATGTAGACTACGGACGGATCATGGAAGTGATCGGACTCATTTCGGCGTCAGGCCAGCATCGCGTGGCACTGGTGACGGTCCCGCCCAACTCCGACGGGCCCTGACGCCGTGGGCCGGAGTGTTTTTCTATCGGTCCTGTTGCACGCTCTCTTCGTGACCTTGGCGGTGGTGGGCCTGCCGACGTTGTCGCGGCCGATCGTGCTGCCGCCCTCGATCGACGTGGAGGTGGCCCAGGCGCTTGAGCCCGCGCTGGAGCCGGCGGAGGCGCCGCCACCGCCGGCGATGCCGCAGCGGGAGCAGGAGCCGGCGGACCCGGCGCCCGCACGACCGCCGGAACCGGTCGCAGCGGCGAGTCCTCCCGAACCCGAAGCCGTCGAGGCGCCCGTTGACGACACCCCCCCGCCGCCGCCCAAACCGGTCCCGGTGGCGGCGGCGCCTCCTGCTCCCGCGCCGCCCAGCCCCGAGCCGCCAGCTTCCGAATCGGCGCCACCGCCACCCGCGCCCACCGTGGTCGAGCCGGAACCCGTAGAGGCCGAAATCCCGGAGCCCCCGCCGCCGCAGGTGGCGCAGGCCGATCCTCCTCCCGCGCCGGCGGCGCCACCCCCGCCATCGCGTTTTGACGACATGCTCCGTGACCTCTCTGAACGAGAACCTTCACCGCCGGCAGCCGGGGAGGCCGAGACCAAACTGGAGGAAACGCTGGAGCGCTTGGCGGCACTTGAACCGGCGCCTCGGCCAGTTGCGCGCGACACACCCGAAGAACGCTTCGCGACGGCCCGGATTTACGGTTTGATTCAGAGGCAGATCCAGGCCAACTGGAGGCGCCCGCCGGCACTGCAGGAGGTTGACGACATGGTCGTGAGCCTGGAGTTCCAGCTGCAGCCGGACGGAACCATCCACGATCTTCACATTTCGGATGCGGAACTCGACCGGATCGATCGGAACGCGCTCCTGCGGCCGCTGCTTGACAGTGCCCAGGCCGCGATCCTGAGGACCGGCAAGATCACAGGGCTGCCGCCCGAGGAGTACGCACTGTGGCGGCGCGTGCGGCTAAACTTCCGTCCACCGCGCTAGCCCGTCAGGTGTTCTCGATGCCACGCATGTCAGCCCTTCTCCGTCTCACGTCGCCGTTCGCCGTCCTGCTTATTGCCAGCCACGCTGCGGTGGCGCAGGAAGGGCCGCTGGAAATCGATATCACCGAGGGGCGGATCGAGCCCGTCCCCTTCGCCTTGACAGTCGATGTGGAAGGAAATTTGTTGGCAACGGATGCCGGTGATATCGGTGATGTCGTCGTCAACGACCTCCAAAGCTCGGCTCTTTTTCGACAGATCAATCCGGATGCGTACATGCAGAGCGCGGCGGACGCGGCAGAGCAGCCGCGGTTCCGCGACTGGCGGATCATCGACGCTCAGGTGCTCATTGCCGGGTCGGTCCGCGATAGGGGAGACGGGACGATCGAGGTGGCAGCCCGAGCCTGGGACGTCTATGGCGGCCGGGAGATGGTCGGAGTCCGCCTGAACGGACCGTTGGCGCTCGCCCGTCGGATGGCGCACGTGCTGGCTGATCGAATCTATACGCGTGTCACGGGCGAGCCCGGGTACTTCGACACGCGCATCCTGTACGTGGCCGAGTCGGGGCCGGCGACGGAACGCGTCAAGAGGCTCGCGATCATGGATCAGGACGGGGCCAACCACGAGTACCTCACGGATGGATCGCATCTGGTCTTGACGCCGCGCTTCTCGCCCGACGGAAAAGGTGCGCTGTACTTCAGTTACCAGGGCCGGGAGCCGAGCGTGTTCCGATACGACCTGGACGCCGGCAGAAGCGAGGAATTGGGGCAATTCTCCGGCATGTCATTCGCACCCCGGTTCCACCCGGAGGGCACCGAAGTTGCCATGTCGTTGGCACGCGAGGGGGTGACCAACGTCTTCACGTTGGATTTGGCGACCGGAGATCTTCTGCAGCTGACCCGCGGTCGCGCAATCGACACCTCGCCGAGCTATAGCCCCGAGGGGGACAGGATCGTCTTCAGTTCCGACCGATCGGGAAGACCGCATCTGTTCGTGATGGATGCCGGGGGCGGCGTGGCTCGGCGGATCAGCTTCGGAGAGGGAAGCTATACCACCCCGGTCTGGTCTCCCCGCGGCGACTACATCGCGTTCACGAAGTCGGTGAAAGGACGCTTCTACATCGGGCTCATGCACCCGGACGGTACTGGTGAGCGGCTGATAGCGGACGGTTTCCTGGTGGAGGGTCCCAGCTGGGCGCCCAATGGACGTCTGCTGGCGTTCGCGCGAACGGAACCGGCTCCGGGCAGCGCCGACACGATCCGGATCTACACGATCGACATCACGGGCAACCGGGAACGCGAACTCCCGACCCCCACCGATGCTTCCGACCCCTCCTGGGGCCCCTATCAGGCGACCAGGTCGTAGAGCACCAAGAGGCCGCGGCTCGCGCGGCTCGGGGGCCAACCGATCAGCCTCCTATCGCCCGTCATCCGCACGGCTCCGCGGCGTGGGCGGGTGACCGAGGTCAAGACCGCACCGAAGGCCCGGGGGTCTTGGACGGGCAAGTGGTGCGCACCGTCCGAAGTTGAAAAAAGTGCCGCGGGCCCGTTCGGAAAAGGCAACATGCTTGCGGCTGCGGTCGCCGACGCGAGACCCTGACTCTCTCGCCGAGTCGATCACGAGATGCGCGTAGCGTTTGGCCTTCGGTGAGGTCGTTCGGACCAGCGTGGTTGGCCGACTGCCCGGCAAGCGGGGCAGGCAGCATCAACTCGCGCTATGCGATGGCAATGAAGCTGCGCAACAGATCGTCTGGTGCGCAATGGCCGATCGGCATGATGACGACGGCAATGCCGGCTGCGGGTACGCCCTAGGCGGCGGCGATGCGCTCGACCTGGATCGTCTGTTCGAGATCGCGTGACTGCGCGAGGTCGAAGGCCAGCTGCATCCCAAGCCAGGTTTCCGGTGTGGACCCGAACGCTTTCGACAGGCGGTAGGCCATCTCGACCGAGACCGAAGCCTTTTCGTTCACCAGGTTGGATAGCGTCTGCCGTCCGACACCGAGCCGCCGTGCCCCTTCCGTGACCGACAGACCCAAAGGCTTCAGGCAATCCTCACGCACGATGGCTCCGGGATGGACAGGGTTGCTCATTGCCATGGCAGAACCTCCTAGTGGTAATCCACATAGTCGACATCCACGACGTCGCCGTCATCAAACCGAAAGGTCACCCGCCAATTGGCGGAAACCGCCACCGCATGATGACCGCGGAGGCGGCCGCGGAGGCGGTGCAGGCGATAGCCCGGAAGATCCATCGCTTCCGGGTTCGTGCTTCGGTCCAAAGCGGTCAAGATTCGCAAGAGTTTCGCGAGGTGCTCGGGCGCAACTCTGCTTGACTGCCCGCGCTCATACAGTTCCTTCAGGCCGCGATGTCGAAACGACCGGACCATGTTTCAATTGTACGCTGTCCATCGACAGTACTCAATTACGGGAGGTCAGCCGAGCGAGGGGCTGGAGGACGATCGGCTCTGGCCGTATCCGCGTTGAGCGGGCCCCGTGGCCAAACCGACCATGCGGCGTGGCCAGCAGATGGGTTCCGGCGCCGGCAGGCAGTGCACACCGGGTTCGATGGGACCACGTCTTCATCGTGACCAGCCGCGGGCCCGTTCGCAGGAAGCAATATCGCTGCCGGTGCGATTCCGCTGAGCGCCATGGGCGGTGTCCCCAGGTATGCGGGAGAAGTTCCGCCCGCGAATGATTCCTTGGTACCGCCGCGGCCGACGATGTACTGTGTCGACGGAAGTGGAGCGCGGACATGACAACACACCGAAGTCTGGTAGCCCAAGCGGGCATCTTCAAGGGACTGCACGGCGGGATGGGGCTGGCGTCCAAGGGCATGGTGATCGCCTTCGTGGTCTTTACCGCCCTCAACGTGGAATTCGCCAACGGCATTTATTCGGCCGTGCGCGGATGGATCGAGTCGGCGCTCAACTGGTACTACGTGTCGGTGCTGCTGATTTCGCTCTTCGTCTGCGTGTACCTGATGTTCAGCCGGTTTGGAAAGATCAGGCTCGGTAGTGACGACAGCAGGCCCGAGTTCTCCAACTTCTCGTGGTTTGCGATGCTGTTCTCGGCAGGTGTCGGTATCGGCATTCTGTTCTTCGGCATCGCCGAGCCAATGTTCTATTTCGACAATTCGGAGCCGTGGGGCTATCCCAACAACCCGTTTGCAGACATAGCCGGCTTTACCCAGATGAGCGAGCAACGCGCAGTCACTGCGATGCGCGTGACCTATTTCCACTGGGGGTTCCACGCCTGGTCGCTCTACGTGATCGTTGGCCTCTGTCTGGCCTACTTCGGTTTCCGCAAGAAGTTGCCACTGACCCTGCGCAGCGCGCTGCACCCGGTCATCGGCGACCGGATTTACGGACCGGTTGGC
Organism: Alphaproteobacteria bacterium; assembly: GCA_965116745.1. GTDB lineage: Bacteria > Pseudomonadota > Alphaproteobacteria > TMED109 > TMED109 > VXPW01. The sequence goes on from OZ220701.1 coordinate 951,536, forward strand.
CACGCGGTCGATCTGCTGGCCGTGTTCGGCACCGTGTTCGGTGTGGCCACCTCGCTGGGCCTCGGCGTGTCGCAGATGGCGGCCGGGCTCAACTACCTGTTCGGAATCGATCCGGGGATCGTCACGAAGATTGTCCTGATCGCCGTGATCTCGGCCGTTGCAACCCTTTCGGCCGTCTCAGGGGTCGGAAAGGGCATCCGCATCATCTCGGAGTGGAACATCTGGCTGAGCATCGCCCTGCTGGCCTTCTTCCTGTTCGGCGGCCCGTTCAAGTGGCTGATGGGTTTCTTTGTCACGACGGCGGGTGATTACCTGTGGAACTTCATTCCGATGGGCTTCCAGACCTTCAACGAACAGGGGGCTGCGGCGTGGCAGGGGGGCTGGACCATCTTCTACTGGGGATGGTGGATTTCCTGGGCTCCCTTCGTCGGCATGTTCATCGCACGCATCAGCCGCGGCCGAACCATCCGCGAGTTCATGCTGGGCGTGATGTTCGTGCCGACCACGATCGCCTTCTTCTGGCTGTGCATCTTCGGCGGTTCCGCCATTTATCTCGAGCTGAACGCCCAGGGCGGCGTCGGCACCGCCGGCATCGCCGATCTGGTGCGCAATTGGGACTTGCCCGGGGCACTCTACGGCACGATCGACAAGGTGACGTCCGTCGGCTGGCTCAACTGGATCATGGCGGCCCTGGCGACCTTCCTGCTGGCGACCTGGTTCATCACCTCGTCGGATTCCGGGACACTGGTGATCACGACCATGCTCTCCATGGGCGACGATCACCCGCCGCAGCACTTCCGCATCCTCTGGGGTCTGGGCGAAGGTCTGGTGGCTGCCATCCTGCTGCTCGCCGGCGGTTTGTTGGCGCTGCAGACGGCGTCCATCGCCGCGGCCCTGCCGGTCAGCGTGATCCTGCTGCTGATGACCTACGGAATCGTCAAGTCGCTCCACGAGGACCCGAGTGAGGTCAAGGCGCCATCGGGTGAACGTGCCGTCGACGGCACGCACATGGCCCAGGAACTGCACGCTTGACGAGTCGAGTGGAACGGATCGACCCAGCGTAGCTTCCGAGCCGGATAGCGGTCCTCGACGTCAGGTGCCGAGGAGCGCCCCACAGCCGTCCAACGGTGTGGGGTGCCTCGGCAGATCCGGGCACGGGCGTTCTTCGCGCCGGCTCCGGCCACAGACGGCTTGGGCGCAGGCCCGCATGTGTCGGTTGGCCTCGCGACACAGGTGGTGATGTCGGGTAATGCACGATGGGTCGCAACCCGGATGACAGCGGGTGTGACCGACGTGCCCGGGCTGCTGCCGGGACCGGTTGGCATCCGGATTGTCGCACGTGGGAGAGAAGCGTTTCGGCGCCATGCCGCCGCTTGCGACGGTCCGTTCGGTAGGCGTGAGGATCTTCAGGAAGGGAGAGGTCGTTGACGGCCCACCGTTTCCGGCACCACGCCGCGCGGGGCGAAACGCATCACGAGCAACAGGATCACGCCCATCAGGATCGGCCGAACATGCGCCGCAGCCTCGATCAGGTGGACGCGAAGCGGATCGTCCGGCGGCATCGCTGCCGTCAAGGTCGCGACCGCCCACAGTGCGACCGGTTCGGCTTCGATCCAGCTCAACCAGACGATGAACCCGCCAAGCACCGCGCCGAGATTGTTGCCGGATCCCCCGACGATCACCATCACCCAGATCAGGAAAGTGAACCGCAACGGGATGTAGCTGGTGGGCGTGAATTGGCCATCAAGAGTCACCAGCATGGCGCCTGCAACGCCAACCACAGCCGAGCCAAGCACAAAGACCTGCATGTGGCGTCGGTAGACATCCTTTCCCAGCGCTTCCGCGGCAGTCTCATTGTCGCGGATCGCGCGCATCATCCGTCCCCAGGGCGAACGGAGAGCACGCTCGCTGAGCAGCAGCACGACCAGAAGGACGGTGGCGAACAGGCCCGCGTAGCAGAGCTTGACGAAGATGCCGGAGGCCTCGATCACGAGTTCGCGCAGCAGTGCGGCAGACTCCGTCTCGGGCAGTCCGGTGAGCGTGTTCCGGTTCAGCGACTGCACTAGGTCCTGGAACCATTCCGCCCGCTGGAGACCGATTTCGTAGGGAACCGGACGGTCGAGCCCGGTCACGTTCTTCACTCCCCGGGCGAGCCAATCCTCGTTCTTCAGTATCGCAATCACGATCTCGGAGATGCCGAGCGTGGCGATGGCGAAATAGTCCGCGCGCAGGCCGAGCGCCACTCGGCCGATCGCCCAGGCGGCGCCCGCGGCAAACAGTCCGCCCACTGCCCACGAAATCACGATGGGCAGCCCGAGCCCGCCGAGATAGCCGGTGGAAGAGGGATCGACCGCTTCGATCGCCTCTACCGCCGGATTGAAGAAGGCGCTTGCGGAGAAGTATCCGATCACGGCTGCGACCACCACCGCGGCGGTCCGGAGGGCGCCGGCCGGCAGTCGTCGGCAGGCCAGCCAGACCAGCACCCCTGTGAGACACGCCACTCCGGTCGCGATCAGCAGGCGCGCCCCGCCGGCACCGACCGCCTCGTGGACCGGCGGCTGCGAGACCAGGACTGCTGCCAGACCCCCCAACGCGGCGAACGCCATCGTCCCCACGTTGAACAGTCCGGCATAACCCCACTGGATGTTGACGCCGAGCGCCATCACCGCCGAGATCAGGCAGAGGTTGAGCACTGCGAGGCTGACCGACCAGGACTGGCCGAGGCCGACAGACAGGAGTGCGGCCGCGACCACGCCGAAACCGATGGCGGCGCGGGCGTTCCCGCTCACGAGATGCGCCCCCGGAACAGCCCAGTCGGTCGCCACAGGAGTACGACGACCAGGATCACGAACGAGACGGAGAGCTTGTAGTCGGTGGACAGCAGCTGCAGGAGCCCGGCGGGACGCGCGTCATCAGGCAGGAGATAAGCCAGGAACTTCCTGTACGGGTAGGTGAGGGCGATTTCGGAAAAGGCGACCAGAAAGCCGCCCGCGATGGCGCCGTGTGGTTGCCCGATCCCGCCCACGATCGCGGCGGCAAACATGGGAAGCAGGAGCTGAAAGTAGGTAAACGGCTGGAAGCTCTTGTCGAGACCGTAGAGTGTGCCGGCGACCGCGGCGAGCGAGGCCGCGATGGCCCAGGTCAAGAGCACTACCCGGTCCGGCTCGACTCCCGAAAGGAGGGCCAGATCCTCGTTGTCGGAATAGGCCCGCATCGCCTTGCCGGCCCGGGTACGGCGCAGGAACCAGAACAGCGCCGCGACCGCGATGACCGCCAGGGCAAGGGTCAGGACCTGGGAGGTGCGGATCGACAGCCCCTCGGCAAGGCCCGTCAGAGACTTGAACTCGCGCGCGTTGATCAGATAGCGAGCGCCGTCCGAAAAGGACCGGTCATCCGGGCCGATGACCACCCGGACGACGCCGTTGAGGACGAACATCACGCCGACCGAGGCGATGGCCAGCACCACCGGCGCGCTGCGTCTCAGACGGTAGAACCGGAAGACCGCTCGGTCTGCGGCCAGCCCGACGCCGATGGTCGCAGCGATGCCCAGGGGGAGGGCGAGCAATGCGGTCGGCAGGAGGCCCAGCCCGATGTTCCACGCCTGCAGCTGCCACGTCAGCAGGATCACGACCATCGTGCCGAATGCCATCAGGTCCCCGTGGGAAAAGTTGGCGAAGCGCAAGATTCCGTAGACGAGCGTGATGCCGAGCGCGCCCAGCGCGAGCTGCGAGCCGTAGGCGAGGGCTGGGACGACGACGAAATTCGCCAACAGGACCATCGCGTTGACGACATCGACCCCCATCGCCGGTCATCCGCCGAGAAACGAACGTCGGACTTCCGGGTTGGCCAGCAGGGCCCGGCCGCTGTCGGTATGCCGGTTCTCGCCGGTCACCAGCACGAATCCGCGATCCGCAATGGCCAGCGCCTGGCGCGCGTTCTGCTCCACCATGAGCACGGCGATACCTGCCTGCCGGATTTCGAGGATCCGGTCAAACAGCTCGTCCATGACGATCGGCGCGACGCCGGCGGTGGGCTCGTCAAGCATGAGCACCTCCGGTTGCGTCATCAACGCGCGCCCGATCGCCACTTGCTGCCGCTGGCCGCCGGACAATTCCCCGGCCGTCTGGCGACGCTTTTCCCCGAGGGCGGGGAACAGCTTGAACACGCGTTCCATGCTTTCCGAGATGTCGTCGCGGCGCAGAAAGGCGCCCATCTCCAGGTTCTCCTGAACCGTCATGGTCGTGAAGATGTTGCCGGTCTGCGGGACAAACGCCATTCCCCGCTTCACGCGACTCTGCGGCGAGAGGTGGGTGATGGCCTGACCGGCCAGTCGAACCTCCCCCTGGCGGAGCCGCACCATCCCGAACAGGGCCTTCATGGCGGTCGACTTGCCGGCGCCGTTCGGCCCCACCATCACCACGATCTCGCCCTTGTCGACCGCGACGGTACAGCCGCGCAGTATGTCGCCGCCGCCGTACCCGCCATGCATATCGGCGCCGGTCAGGAAGCTCATGCGGGACCGGCCGTTTCCAGACCGCCGTTTCTCGACCTGGAGCCCAGGTAGGCCTCGATGACCCGCTCGTCGGACCGAACATCCATGGGGGAGCCTTCCACAAGCACCTTCCCCTCGGCCATGACGATTACCGGGTCGCAGAGAAGCGAGACCAGGTCCATGTCGTGCTCGATTAGACAGAAAGTGTATCCGTGATGGATGTTGAGCCGGAGGATGGCTCCCGAGATGGAGCGCAGGAGCGTTCGGTTGACCCCGGCCCCGATCTCGTCGAGCAAGACCACCTTGGCGCCGGTCATCATCACGCGGGCAAGTTCCAGAAGCTTCTTCTGGCCGCCCGAGAGTTCACCGGCGGGCGTATCGGCAACCTCTCGGAGGTTCAGGAACTCGATCACTTCCTCCGCCCGGCCCCGCAGCCTCGCTTCCTCCTCCTGCACGCGGCCCCGGTGCAGCCACGCCCCGACAAGGCTTTCACCGGTCTGGTTGCCGACCGACGCCATCAGGTTCTCCTGGACGGTCAGCGTGGTGAACTCCTGCGCGATCTGGAACGTGCGCACCACGCCCCTGCGATAGAGCTGGTGCGGGCGCAGGCCCGTGATGTCCTCGTCGGCCAGAAAGACGCGGCCGGAGGTGGGCGGGTAGACCCCGGCGATGACGTTGAAGAGGGTGGTCTTGCCCGCACCGTTCGGCCCGATCAGGCCCGTGATGGCCCCTTTCCCGATGTTCAGGCTTGCCCCATCGACCGCCCGCACGCCGCCGAAATGCTTGTGCAGGTCCACCACGCGGATCATCCGGGCGCCCTCCCCGGCGAACGCGTTAGATCAGCAACGAGGCCGGGACACCGCCAGGGCGGGATGCGCCCGAGGGTCCCGTGCCTCGCGATCGGTCAATGGACCCGTACGGTCGTGAACTCTCCGTCCATGACCTCATATTCCTTGTAGGGGCTCGACGCGTCACCTTCTGCCGTCAGCTCGACGTCGGTCGCACCCTGGTAATCGATCGCCTTGCCCTCGGCGAGCAGGCTCAGACCCCTGGCCAGCTCGGCCGGCCCGATTTGCTCGCCTGGCGCGTTGCTGACTTCGAGAATCTTCGACTGGATTGCTGCCCGATCCGTCGACCCCGCCGCTTGGGCAGCAAGGATGATCAGCGCCGCCGCGTCATAGCTTTCTCCGGAAAACGGTTTGGAACCGTCGACGCCGGCCTGTGCCGCGACCTCTTGGAACTTCTTGGCGTTCGGGGAATCGGAACCGGGTGCGGTCGCTACGGACCCGTTCAGCGCCGCCCCGATGGCTTCAACCAGGGAATCGCCGACCATGCCGTCCGCGAGCAGGAACGTGTCGAAGGCGCCGGCGTCAAGCGATGCCTGGATGATTCCCTTGCCGCCCTTGTCGATATAGCCGAACACGGCGAGATGCTCTGCGCCGGACGCGGCCAGCGCGCCGACCTCCGCCGCGTAGTCGGCCTTGCTGTCCTCGTGTGCCACTGACAGCACGACCGAGCCGCCGGCCGCCTCGAAGGCGTTCGAAAACGAGTCTGCCAGACCCTTCCCGTAGTCGTTGTTGGTGTAGGTCACGGCAATGCTGTCGATGCCGCGCGCCTTGGCGACCTGAGCCAGCACCTTGCCCTGTCTCGCATCTGAAGGGGCGGTGCGGAAGAAATAGCCCTCATCCGCCAGCGTCGTGAGTGCCGGCGATGTGGCCGACGGCGAGACCATGGTGACCCCGTTCGGCACGGCCACATTGTTCGCGACGGCAGTGGTCACGCCGGAACAGTTGGCGCCCACGATGGCCGCGACCTTGTCGGACGTCACCAGACGCTCGGCTGTGGCCGTTGCCGCTGCGGCATCGAGGCAGGTGGAGTCGCCGCGCGCGGGGATGACCTGCTTCCCGCCCAGGAATGCACCGGACTCCGTGGCTTCCTGCATGGCGAGTTCGGCCGCCGCCGCGATGTTGGGTGCAAGGGACTCGATCGGTCCCGTGAAACCCATCAGGACGCCGACCTTCATGTCCGCTTGCGCCGCCGATGTCGCCACTGTCAAGGCCGCGGCCGCTATCAGAAACCGTCTCATCTGCCGTCTCCTTCAGTTGCCCATGCGCGTGGTCTGCCGGGAGTATCCCTGCATTCGCGTCAAGCTGGAAGTTGAGCAGGTCATCCGGGACAAGGCACCAGGCAGAGTTACAGTCCGGAATTGTACCGGACGCGCCAGACAACCCATAGAACTCGCTGCAATGCGCAGGTGAGGGAACTTGGTGCGCACCAGGAAGCACTTCCCGACCTCCGCGCGGTCGACAGGAACGTCAAGCTACTTCGCCAGATCAATCAGGACGTACGTCCCTCAATACGGGGGATTGCCGGCGGCAACAGACGAGGCGGCGCAGCCCGCCCGGCGTCGTCACCAGCCCATCGCCCGACTGCAGCGCCGCGGATCGGCGGCACCTTCGATCTCGCCTGTCGCGAGGTCCTTCCGGACCGCGCATACCCCGCCCGACCAATGGGTCCAGTCCGCAATGCGTTCGATGCGGTGTCCGCGTGCGGCGAGACGGTCACATGCGGTCTCGTCGATCCGCCCTTCGACTGTCAGCAGTCCGGGTTGGGCCGCGTGAGGAGCGAAGGTATCGGGATGGCTGTGGGTGACGAGGCGGGGCGCTTCGACCGCGTCCTGAATCTGCATTCCAAACGCCAGATGATTGAGGAGCGACTGCAGGTTCGCCTGGATCTGGACGTCTCCGCCCGGGGTGCCGAACGGCATGATCCAGCGTCCGGGGGACAGGACGAGGCAAGGGCTAGGGGTGAGGCGGGGACGCTTGCCGGGCGCAATGCAAGAGGGATGACCGGGCACCGCCCACGACTGCGCCCCGCGCGCCGACACCGTGAAGCCCGTACCGGGTACTACCGGCGTATCCCAGCTCGTGTCCGACGGGGTTGAGCAGAGCGCATTTCCGTCGCCGTCGATGACGCAGACGATCGAGGTGTCTGGCGGCGGTCCAGGCGGCGCCTCGCCGGCGGCGCATGGGGGAACGTAGGCCGCGTGGCCCGGGATGCTGCCGGGCAGCGGCATGCCGGGGAACGCCGCCTCGGGATCGATGGCCTTGCGCCGCTGGGAGCCATAGGCGTTCCCGATCAGCGTGTTCAAGGGCACGTCCACGAAGTCCGGGTCGCCCAGGTAGCCCTCGCGATCCGCCAGTGTCAGCTTGAGGATTTCGGCGATGGTGTGCAGGTAAGCATCCGAGCCGTGTTCCATGTCCGGAACCCCGGCCGCCGCCGCGATGGAGAGCGCCTCGAGCAGGAACGGTCCCTGGCACCACGCACCGCAGGTGTGGACTTCGATCTGCTCACCGTTGAGCCGGAGCCGGCGCGAGACTGAAGGGACCACCTGGCAATGGAACGATTCGAGGTCCTCGGCGGCGAGCAGTCCGTCATGCATCCGCTGGTGTGCAAGAATCTGGCTGGCGATATCGCCACGGTAGAACGCCCGGCGTACCGCCTCGAGCCCGGACCTGCGGTCACCGCCAGCCGCGCGCTCCTCGTCACACAGGAACTGGAGGGTCCGGCCGAGGTCCGTCTGCACCAACCGATCACCGGGTTCGGGAACCTCACCGCCAGGCATCCAAATGGCGACGTTGTCCGGCCAGTGACGCATGTCGTCGCTGTACTGGCGCAGGTAGTCGAGCATGACGGGATGGCGGGCGAAGCCCATGGATGCGTAGTGCACGGCACGCCGAGCCACATCCCGGAACGTCATGGTTCCCCACCGCTCCAGCGCCTGGAGGCAGGCATCGGGCGCGGCCGGCACGACAGTGCGCCGCACGCCGAGCGGAATGCTGCCCCGGTGCCGCGCGATGAACGCGTCGGCGTCTAGCGCGCGCGGCCAGCCGCCGACGCCTGCGACCGTGATCACCTCTCCGGTTTCCGCCAGGCGGATGATCATTGGCGCGACCCCCGCAATGCTCACCTGCTCGCTGTAGACCACTTCGAGGGCGAGGATCGCGGCGACCCCCGCATCGATGGCGTTGCCGCCGTTGTCCAACACCTCGAACGCGGCGAGTGTCGCGAGTTCGTGCCCGGAGCTGACGACGTAATGGTGACCACGGGTGACGGCCACTACGGACATGGCGGCCTCCGACGGAAGGTGACGGGCAAAGTGGCTGTGCGCAGTGTAGACACCACCTGTTCCGGCCCCGCCATCCGAGAGCTGACCGGCCATCGAATCCGACGTCGAGTCCCACCGTCAGCGCGCGGGCGGCCGGTACTCACGAACAGTGCTCTTGGGCTGATGACCGGCAGACTGGTGGGCACCTGGTGAGCGAGGGCGGAGCTGCCAATTCGATCGCTTCACGGGTGGCTACAACACCCGAGCCAATCCTACCGTCCTTCGTTTCCGAACCCATCGTCAACCATGACGTCAAGCAGCGTCGGCCCGACGCTTCCGGTCGCCTCGGCGATGGCCGGGGCAATGTCGTCAGGGTCGGTGATCTGCCGCGCGAATACCCCCATGGAGCGGGCAAGTCCGGTGAAGTCGATGTGCGGGTCCTTGAACTCCATACCGGTGTATTGCTCGACGCCGTGGAATGACTTCAGCCGCTCCTTGATAATGCGGTAGCCGCCGTTATTGGCGATGACGTACGTGATCGGGAGTTTGGCGTTGGCAGCGGTCCAGAGGGCCTGGATGCTGTACATGGCGCTGCCGTCGCCGACGATGGCGACAACGGGACGATCCGGAAGGGCGAGCTGCACGCCGACCGCCCCGGCCATCGCGAACCCGATGCCGCCGCTGCCCAGACCGAAGAGCGCCTTCGCGTCGCGGAACGCGTAGAGCGAGGGGAGGGAGCGGGTACTCAGGATCCCTTCGTCGACGATGACCGCGTCGTCGGGCAGGGCATTCACGATCTGAAGCATGGCCAGCGACGGCGGCATGGGCGTTGCGCCCACACCCGCCAGAGCGTCGGCCCGAACGGCTTCGCGCTTCGCCGACCAGTTGGACGAGCCGAGCGCCGCAAGCGCGGCTGCCGCCTTCCGGGCCCCGTCCGCGCTTTGCTTGCGTTCGATCGCGCCGGCCAGGGCGGCGAGGCCTTCCTTGACGTTGGCCCGCAACGCGATTTCCGCTGGGTAGTTCTTTCCCATCTCCCAGTCACGAAGCCCCAGCTGGACCACGACCATTCCGTCGGGCATCGGGTCGGTCTCGCTGAACACGGACATGCGCAACACGTCGGAGCCGACGCAGAACATCAGGTCGTGTGGTGCGAGCGTGTCACGAACCTGTCGCTGGTCTCGGGTCAGTGCGCCCATGAAGGCTGGATGCTCGGAGAGGAAATGAGCGCCGTCGCAGACCGTCTGCTGATACACCGGCGCACCGAGCAGCTCGGCCAAGGTCGCCGCTTCCTCGAGGGCATCGGCGGTCGCGATCTCATGTCCGGCCACGATGACCGGGTACTGCGCCGCGAGCAGCCGGTCTGCCAGGCGGTCGAGCCCCGCATCGCTGGGGCGACCGGACGTGTCAACCCGTGTGGGCCGGCCGAGCTCCAAAGCATCCTGCTCGTTGAGAATGTCGCCGGGTAGCGAGATGAACACCGGCCCGGTCGGCGGGGTCATCGCGACCTTGGCTGCCCGGTGCACGATGCGCGGCAGGTCCTGAAGCCGGTTGACCTCAACCGCCCATTTCACGAGTGGCTGCGCGATCGGTACCAGCGAGTCGTAGAGCATCGGCTCGGTGAGCCCATGCCCCTGCTCCTGCTGGCCGGCCGTGACAATGATCGGCGAGCCCATCCACTTCGCGTTGTAGAGCGACCCCATGGCGTTGCCCAGGCCGGGTGCGACATGAACGTTGCACGCGCTGAGGTCGCCAGACGCACGTGAGTAGCCGTCCGCCATGGCCACTACCAACGCCTCCTGCAGCGCCATGACGTAGCTGATCGCCGGCCGGTCAGGCAGCGCGGCCATGATCGGGAGTTCGGTAGTGCCGGGATTACCGAACAGGTGTGTAACCCCTTCGCTCTCGAGCAGCGCAAGAAAGGCTTCGCGACCGAAGATGCTGTTCATGTTGGGCATAGCGCCTCTCTGGGAACGTAGCGGAGCCAGGGGGGACGATACCGATTTATCGATCGTTTGGTTGGGGGGTGACGGGCGGTCGATCCAGGCACGGCCGCCACGCAGCTTTGTCGATACGCCGCTCCCTCCTGGGGCACCCCGGCCGAAAGGTGGCCAGGAGTCAGGCGGTGCACCAGGGTCGGGGTGCCGGCGGTCCCATCGGACGGAACGAACGGGACTGCTCATCCGCACGAAGCGATCCAGGCCGACGAGACGGAAGACCGGGCTCCCCAACCGGTTGCAGAACGTTCAGCGGCTGGATCCTGCGGCGCATCTTCGACTTCGGGTACGGCCCTAGCTCAGTCGTGGCCATCCCGAGCACCTACTTGGAACATGGCGGCGACCGGTACGGTGACCGGTCAGATTTCGCACGCCTCACCATTGCATCCGGTTTTGCCCCGCCCCGCCATCCTCAAAACGGGCGGCAGGAACAGTACGAGCCCCAGAGGCAGCAGCAAGGGAATCTGCAGGCACACTTTGCGGGTTGCAAAAGCCCCAGTGAAGATCCGCTTGTTGGCCTTGTCGACCACGACGATTTCGCCGACCGGTACTTCCCCCAGGGGCGATTCGTCGGTCCGCGCTTCAACACGGTTCAGCCAGTCCATGCGACATGTGCGGGCCGCCTGCCGGGCACAACGGGGGCAATCCGCATTGTAAAACAGCAGGATCCCCATCTCGCCTTCTCGTTCTTCCGGGAGCTTCTGGTGTTGCCCGGTTTACCCGCATTTCAGCATCATCACGGGTGTTTCCCCGCATTGGGGCAGTACGATGATACGCGGGCGGCACCAAGGAGCTTCCACGGATCACGGCGTAGTCTGGGCGTGCAGGCGTGGAGCGAAAGTTCTTCGAGGGACTGGTCGGGATGCCCCGCTGTGATGGCGCGGTGGTCGACAGCTGCTCCGATCCTCCATACAACATCCATGTCCGGGGCCCGGCAGTCTCCGAGTTACGTCTGAGGTGCATTCCGCAAGCGGCCACGATCGGGTCTGCATGACTGACACGGTGCTGGGCCCCGTCGTCCCGATAGACGACGATGTTGCTTCGAACTGGGCGTTGGATCAGGTACCAAGGTGCCGGGGAAACATCCGGGATATGGCGGTGCGGTCCCGTGGAGACCGGGTGCAGTTCGCGCGGCCGAAGGCTATTCGTCGGCGAACCTGCGGCGGTCGGCCTCAATTCTTTCGATGCGGTCCGTCGCCGTCTCTTCGGCGCCGAGCACGATGAACCCGACCAGCATCTCCACAATCGCGAGTGCGCTGACATGGGAGCGGAAGAAGGACGGACTCTGGACAGGGACGATCAGCAGGCGGTCGGACACGGCGGCCAACGGTGTCGTCCGGCTTTCTGTGATCCCCACGATGAGCGCTCCGCGTTCCTGCGCGAGTTCAGCCACGCGGATTGTGCCCCCGGAAGGCAGCGCCGCGGCCAAGCAGATCACCGCATCCCGGCCCGTGATGTCGACGAGACCGTCGCTGACGCTGCCGGTCTCGCGTCCGATCAGGCGGAATGACGGCGCCACCATGTTGCCCAGAGATTGAAGGTATCTCGCCACGTGCTGTGACGCGTGAGCGGCTGCGAGGTAGATCCTGTCACGGGACCGCAGTTCGTCGGCAAGTTCGGCGATGAGGGCGGAATCGACGTTCTCGAAAGTGGCAGCGAGGTTGCCGAGGGCCGTCTGACGGAACTGGTGCCAAAGTTCCTCCGGCCGGCGGTCGGCGCCCTCAAGGACGGCGACGTGATCCGGAGTGGAGTCCCCCACCGGCTTTCCGGTATGGATTCGATGGCGATAGACGGCCCGCAGCCCGCTGTATCCGGCAAAGCCCACCCGTTGTGCGAGCCGAGAGAAGTTGGGTGCCGCAACATTTGCCGCGCGGGCAATTTCGCGCATTGACATCGTGACAACATCAGCCGGGTGGTCCAGCATGTAAGCTGCTGCCCGACCAAGTGTTGGCGACAAGGTCGGCCGCACTCTCGTCAAGCGCTCCCGGACACGCTCGTACTCGTCCTTGGCATCGCCTGTGGCCGCGCGCAGTGCTGCGCTCACGTTGGCTGGCATCTCATCTATCAAGCTGGCGCCAGGTGAAGGGTGCCATTCAGTTTACTATCAAGGATTGCGCAAGTATTGAACCATTTTCCCCATGCGTCGTCGGGATATCGCGGTGCCGACCGCGACTTCAAGTGATCCGGGAGGTCTCGGCGCTTCGAGAAGTCGACAGTTAACCCGGTGAAATTGCTGGAATTACGGTCCTGTGCTGCGGCGCATGTTGCCGTCCCCCTCGAAGCGTGGGTCCGGCTGCGACCGGGCGATCGGAACGCGGCAGATCGCACAGCTTCGCGACCACGTCGGAGGCAGTAGGCCACGCCTGGATGCTAGACGGGACCTCAACGGGACCGTGCTTCCATACTCGCCTCGAGAGACTGGAGCGAGACTAGTCAGGCTGTCGGTCACGGTCGGGTCGGTGTGCGGGAGTGGGCTGAACCCGACCGCGTCCGACTCCGTAGTACTGCAGACCGGCACTCTGTAGGGGCTTCGGGTCCAGTGTATTCCGAAGATCGACGACGATGGGTTCACGCAGGAGTTCTGCCATCCGTTGTGCGGACAGGCTGCGGAACTCGTCCCACTCCGTGAGCACGACCACCGCGTCAGCTCCCCTCATGGCGGCCTCGGCGGATTCGACCCATCGGACACCTCGAAACGCTGGCATGGAGCGAGCGTGGGCAGAGGCCGCGGGATCGTACGCGGCGACCGATGCGTCCATTGCTATCAGCTCGGGGACGATCACGAGGCTGGGAGCTTCTCGGAGGTCATCGGTGTTCGGTTTGAAGGTCACCCCCAGTACCGCAATCCGTTTACCCGCAATGCTGCCCCCCATCAGCGCACGAACGCGCTCCGCCATGGCATGTTTTCGCGCGTCATTCACGCGAATGGTTGTCTCGACCAGTTGGGCATCGACGCCGTGTTCCCGGGCAATCGCAACGAGTGCGTCCGCGTCTTTCGGGAAACAGCTGCCTCCGAACCCGGGGCCGGCACGCAAGAACCTCGGCCCGATGCGCGGGTCGAGCCCCAATCCGCGCGCCAAGTCCTGCACGTCCGCGTTGCACTGTTCGCACAGGTCCGCGATCTCGTTGATGAACGAGACTTTCATGGCGAGAAACGAATTGGACGCCAGCTTGATGAGCTCCGCGGTTGCGCGGTCGGTAAACATCATCGGCGTACCGCGAACACTGAGAGGGGCGTAGAGGTCCCGGAGCACACGCTCCGCGTGCGTGCCGTCGGTTCCGCAAACGACACGGGCGGGTTGCATGAAGTCCTCGATCGCCGATCCCTCCCGCAGGAACTCGGGGTTCGAGGCGACGTCGAAGTCGCGTCCTGGCATCAATTCCGGCCTGGCTGCGACGACGAGTTTCTCGATAGAGCTTGCCGTGCCCACCGGTACCGTGGATTTGGTCACGATGACGGTTCGGCCCTGCCTCGGGTCGAGGCGTTCCGCGATGCCTCGGGTAGCCTGGTTCACGAACCTGAGATCGGCCGCTTGACTGTCGCGACGCGTTGGGGTGCCCACTGCAATGAAGATCGCGTCGGCTTGCGCAATCTCGTCACCGAGGCCGTCGCGGAAGACCAGTCGTCCCGCTCCGGCGTTTCGCTCGACAAGTTCCTCGAGGCCGGGCTCAAAGATGGGGACGTGACCTGCTTGCAGTTGGCGGATGCGCTCGGCGTTGGAATCGACGCACGCCACATTGATACCGGCCTCGGCGAAACAGGCGCTGGATACCAGTCCGACATAGCCGGCGCCCACGATCACGATCTGCATGGTTCGCTCCGACTGCATTGCCTGGGGTCGCGTACCGGTGTCGCAGGGGCGGAAATACGCTTGCTGCTCGATTCACGACTCGTCGGTAGAGCCGTTGAAGCCACACTAACGCAAATGACGGTTGCGATTTTGTGACAATCGGATTCACTTCCGAGGGACCAGGCGGCCATGGGGTCACGCGAACAACGGTTGGTTCCCGACTGGACCGGCCGGGAGGGAGAGTTCGATACCGCAGAACCGGGCCAATTGTGGACAACGGTGACACGGCCCCCCAAATCGTCATGGACACGCGCCGTCGCGTGGCCTCTCGGCGCCTGCGGTGACATGAAGCTTCGCCGCAGGCCGCGAGTGAACGGTCCCTTGGGGACAATCGCGCGATTGGATGCGCACGGAGGAAATTCGTACCGTGGTCGGACGCCCGAAACCGTATGTCGGACTTCAGAAGTCGCCGCCTAGTGAGCGACCTACGGCGGGATTTGGTCCACGGGCTGGCCGGTTTCGAAACGCACTGATCCGGTTTGGCGACCGGATAAGAGCGTCGGCGTGCTTGCCGATCCTGGTTGCAATCGCCGGCTGTTCCGCGAATCCGGTCACCGGCGAAAAGGAGCTCGTGCTGTTCTCGACCGAGTACGAGATCGGCACTGGCGAGAACTACTATCTGCCGGCCCAGCAGGCAGGAGGGGGGCGCTACACCGCGGACCCGGCGCTTTCGGCGTACGTTGCGTCCGTGGGGAAGCGGATCGCCGCCGTCAGCGACCGAAGCCTACCGTTCGAGTTCGTGGTGCTGAACGACAGCACACCGAATGCCTGGGCGCTGCCGGGCGGCAAGATCGCGATCAACCGCGGTCTCCTGGTGGAGCTGGACAACGAGGCGGAGCTTGCCGCCGTGCTGGCCCACGAGATCGTGCACGCCGCCGCGAGGCATGGCGCGCAGGCCATGAACCGCGACTTGATCTTCAATCTGATCCAGCAGGCCGCCGTTCTATCCGGCCAGGCGTCCGATGAACTGCTGGGCATCGGCCGCGTGGCGTTCCACCTCGTCGGTCAGCGGTACAGCCGCGACGCTGAGCGCGAGGCGGACTACCACGGCGTCCGCTACATGCGTGCCGCCGGCTACGACGCCAGTGCCGCCGTGACGCTGCAGGAGAAGTTTCTCGCGCTTGCGACGAGCGGTGAACGAGACTGGCTCTCGGGCCTGTTTGCAAGTCATCCGCCCTCCGCGGAACGAGTGACCAGCAACCGAGCGGCCAGCGCGGCGTTCCCGCCTGGCGGCGACCTCGGCCGGGCCCGCTATCGGGACCGCATGGCGTACCTGCTCGACCGACGATTCGCCTACGAGCAGGCGGATCAAGCGAACCGCCTGTTCGAGGAATCGCCCGCCGATGCCCTCCGCCTGATCGAGGAGGCCGTGCAGGCGGAGCCTCGCGAGGCACGATTCCACGGCATCAGAGGCAAGGTGCTGGCGCGGCAGGGCCGCTTGAACGAGGCGGTCGACGCCTACGGTGCGGCGATCAGCCGCGGTGCCGACTATTTCGAGCACTATCTCGGCCGCGGACTGGCGTATCGGTTTCTTGATGACCGGGCCCGCGCCAGAGCAGATTTAGAACGCAGTATCCAGCTGCTTCCAACCGCGCTCGCCAGCTACGTGCTGGGTGACATGATGCTCGCGGAGGGCCGGCGCCCGGAAGCCAAGCGTCTGTTCGAATCCGTTGGGAACGCCAGCGGCCCGATCGGTGCCGCAGCCCGCGAGGACTTTGTCATTCTGGACATTGCGGACCGTCCGCAACGCCATGTTCTGGCCAAACCCTTCCTCGACAACGGGCGAATTGTGGTGGAGATCCACAATCGGACAGCGCATGCCCTGCGTGACGTCGCATTTCGCATCGATGCCGACGTCAACGGAACTCCGATTTCCCGCCACCTGCCGAATTTGAGTCTCGAGGCGCATGCCCGAGGCGTAGTGGACAGCGGTCTGTACTACCGCGAGACGGATGCGATCCGGGTTGCCGCCAAAGTGCTTCGCGCGGTTCCGGTTACGGAGCCACGCGAGGCGCGGCCGTACAAGGCCTATCCCTAGCGAACCGACGACCGCGCCAAGGGATTCGGCGGGCAACCCGCGCCTTCGCGTTCATCCGTGCCGCAGAATCCCGAGGCACGCCAATGCTGTTCCGCCGCTGAGCGGTCGATGGTCGGCCCAAAGGACGGCTGACAGGCACAGGCTGCATCCGGCGATCTTGCTGGCCACGGCCAGGCGTGCCGTATCAGTGGCCGGCTCACGTCGCCGAGAGAATCCCGGTCACCCGGAGGCATCCTCGAAGTGGCCATAGCCGTAGTACCAGACGCTGCCCGCTTGCTCCGAGGTCCGCAGCGTATGCACGGCACCGGCCGGAATCTGCACGAGATCCCCGGGCAAACAGCGGGCGATTTCCCCCGCCACTTCAATCTCGAGCTCTCCTTCAGCAACGACAACGAACTCGTCGGTGTCGTGGACAAATTCCGCCCAGACCTGTCCCGGCGGATCACGGAAGACGCCGAAGGAAAAGCTGGGATGATCAGCCCTGACCGTGTCGCGCGAGACGGGAACGGTATACGCACCGTGCTGAAAGAATTCGTGCATCCCCGGTTCCCTTCCGAACGGCAGTCGTCGGGACCGGCCGCAGCCGATCATCGACGCTCAAGACTGACGTCGCTGTGGCACTTTCGCCTTCTCGACCCCGCAGGGATCATGACAGTTCTTGCCGTGACCTTGCCGGAAACGCGTGCTCATGATGGCTGTACAAGCGTCGAGACGCTGCGGAACAGTGACGACCCCGACCAGGTAGTGGCGGAAGTGCGGGAATCCCGCGAGCAATACGAGAAATGCCTGGCCTGGCAGCGGGACAGGGGTACCAGCGCCCGGCTCATCGGGTGCCTTGCCGAGTCACCCAGCATTCGTCATTTCAACTTGACCGACGCCTGAACCGAGATCGAGGCGAGGCAAGGGGCGCCAGGCGCAGGACCGCAAGGCTGACTCGCCAGCGTTCGTTGTTCTGCTCGCTGATGGCGGGGATGTCGAGGTCCCAGAGCGTGGACCGGATGCCCGATCAGGAGCGATCGACGATCTCAACCTCCTGCCCCGAAGCCATGCAGGTTCGGCGGCCACCGGTCCCGTTGCCCCGGCGTACCGTGTACGGGCAGGCCTTCCGTGCACCCATCGCAGGCGATGGGTGACGCCGGCGCAGTGTGATCAGGTTCAACGCCCGGTCGGCGGCATCGTGCAACAGTGGACCATCCGGGCTGGGGAGATCCGGCTGGTCCGCCTTGGGGACGGAATCCCGGCCAATGTCGACACCGCCATGCGCCCGTACCCGGCCATTCGGCCTGGTCACGAAACGCCCGACCGGAAGCATTAGTTGTAGTCGCGAAATTCCACCGTGGGATCACGCTTGATTTGCTCGAGCAGTGCCACTTCCCAGTCCAGGTAATCCCGGGCGTGCCTCTCGTAATCCTCCGCACGCTGG
The DNA here is from genome assembly GCA_965116745.1 of Alphaproteobacteria bacterium. Taxonomy (GTDB): domain Bacteria; phylum Pseudomonadota; class Alphaproteobacteria; order TMED109; family TMED109; genus VXPW01. The sequence continues at coordinate 969,442 of OZ220701.1, forward strand.
TAAGGCCTGTACCAGATGTCATCCAGCGTCGTAGTGATTCGGTTGGTACCGGTCTCGAACGGCAGGCCTGCATCAAGCCAACCGGAGTTGCCGCCCTCCAGCACCCTGATGCTCGAAGACTGCCAGCGCTCCGCTGCTTCCGGTGCCGCGTAATGTGCGAGCACGCCATCGGGGGAGGTAAGCACCAGGCGCTTCACCGCCGGTAGGGTCGCGTAGGCCTCACCAAGACGGGACCGCACTCCCCACCAGGCCCCCGGTACATGACCATTCCGAAAGCTGAGGCTGCTGGAAAGGTCGATCACTGCAACCTCGGGACCGCCCAGCATCCGCTCGAGCTCATCTGCCTGCAGCGTGGGCCAACTCGAGAACCCTAGGCGTGCCGACCGGCGTTGGCCGCGCTCCCTCGGGCAGCCGGCAAAACCGTCATCGCCTTCCGGTTTCAGGACATAGACATCCTTCAGTCCCATTTGGTTGAGCCAGGAGGCCGTCAACACGGAGCGGATCCCCGCAGGGTCGATCAGCACAATCCTGGCGTTGCGCACCCCGACGTACTCGTCGGTCGCCTGGACCAGCTGCCCGCCCGGTGCATGGCGTGAGCCGGCAATCCGGCCGGCTTCGAACTCCTCCCGCGTGCGCACGTCCAGGAGAAAGAGTGTGCGTGTGGTGTCATGCTGCCAGGCACGAACGATCTCACCGCCGACGAACTCGACGCCGAAGCGCTTGGCAATCCGGTCTGCGCCTGCCGCGGCCATGGCATATCCGCGCGCGGACGGAGGAGCAGCCACACGTGCTGCGCCCCGCTCGCAAGCGAAGCCGGCAATCTCCCATCCCATGGTTCCGTTCGTCAGGGCCGCCACGCGGTTGGGAAGGCCCGCATTCCGAAGCGACTGGCAACCGATGATGCTTCGCGTGCGTCCGGCGCAATTCACGACCACGAGCGGATCGGTGTCGGGCAAGAGATCATGCACCCGGTACACGAGCTCCGCCCCGGGCACGTCAATGCTGCGCGGAATGGTCATTCGGTGATATTCGTCGTAGGGACGCGAGTCGAGCACCACGACCGGTTCGCCGCGATCGAGCATCGCCTTGAGTTCTTCGGGACGGATGGCCGGCGTTTGGAAGCGATGCTCGATGTATTCGCCAAACGCCTTCGACGGCACGTTCACGCCGCTGAATAGCTCCCCACCGCTCGTCTCCCACCCGGAGCATCCACCTTCGAGCACCGAGAGGTCGGCGTACCCCGCGTCGGCCAGCTTGCCCGCTGCCCGATCGGCCAGGCCTTCGTCGCCGTTGTCGAACAGGATGACCGGAACCGAACGGCGGGGTACGAGATCGGCGACCATCGTTTCCAGATGCGAAAGCGGCGCCGAACACGCGTGGAACGGGTGTCCCCGCGCATGCACCCCTTGCTCGCGCACGTCGAGAAATGCGAATTCGCTCGGTCCCGAGAGCAACTCCCGCATGCCTGCTTGCGACAGTTGCCGGGTCACGACGTGATTCCGGTCCAGGTCTGGATGATCCGTCGACCCCGTGTGTGCATCAGCTTCCGGTGACTTCTCGTATGGCAGGTCCAAGGAAATCCCGCGGGCACGAGCACGCAGGCAGGAGGGAGGGCGCGGCAAGACCGGTCACCCCGTGCATCATCCCGTACTCGAATGCACGCAGGAACCCCTGGCGCCACCTTGATCAGGCGACTACCGCCAGCCCAACCATGCGTTCTTCCGTGGTCCAGGGCCAGCGGAGGAGCCGCTGCCCGCAGGTCCGGAATTCTGCGGCGCTGGACTTGGTCCAGTTGGGTTGCCGCTCACGCACGGATATGGGTCATGCGCGGCTTCAAGATCACGACTGACGCAAGGGCATCGGCCGCAAACCGGGTCCAAGGCTGAAAGCTTCTACAACCCGTCGTGGCGGAGCGGAACCATCACGGACGCATGCGGCCGAACCGCCACGCGGCTACCTTTGCCGTGGGCAGGGCCTCCCGACATGGTCAACCCACGGGGTGGTGCGGGACGCATTGACGCAATTTTCGCCTGCCACGCATACTGGGATCTCGCCTCGATGCGGGCGAAGCGTTCGCGGGGAGACGGCCATGACATACGCGCTTGAGCAACTCGCAGCGGATTGCCGGGGGTCACTTCGGCGGGACCCGGGCCAAGCCGGGCGAGAGGAGGTCCGCAAGTTCATAGAGAGGGCCTGCGCCGATCCGGAGTTTGTGCGCACCCACCTCGGTCCAACCGTGGAGGATGCGCGCAAGATTCTTTACGAAGATCCGGAACTCGGATTCTGCATCCTCGCGCATGTGCACCTGGGCGTCGCGAACAGCCAACCCCACGACCACGGTCCGAGTTGGGCGGTGTATGGACAGGTTGCCGGCGAGACCGAGATGGTTGAATGGAAGGAAGTGTCGCCAGGACACGTCGAGAAGGTGCGACAGTATCGTTTGTGTCCAGGGCAAGCCGTGGTCTACCACGAGGGGGACATCCATTCACCGCGGCGCGAGGGCGCGACCCGGCTGCTGCGGGTGGAAGGTGTCAACATGGACCACGTCGGCCGGCGCCGCTTCAGTCCCGTCGATCCGCGTGAGCAGCTGGCGCATTCGCCGGCGTGATCACAGGAGTTTCCACGCGGGCGGCTGACGCCGCCGCAACCGCGTTCGGCAGACAAATCATGGCAACCGTCACTGCCGTTGCCCGGCGCGTCACGGCGCAGCACCACGAGTTCCGATCAGGGAGGAGCGACCTGGGCTCTGCCGGTGCAGCGGCTCATGCGTCCGGCTTGGTTTCCTTCTTCGACAACCATGAGACAGGTGGTCGCAGCTCTCGACCGCATCGGAAGTTCGCATTGTCGCGACCGGATTTTCGGACCCGAACCGCAGGTGCTCGGCGTTCCCCGCTCGTGCATGGAGACGGATTGCCGGCGTGCGGCCGGTGAGCGCAACGGCTGGCGGTCCGGCATGGTATGGTGCCGCCGCTGGAACGCTTTCCCGTACACCTGCGGCCATCTCCGGGCACGGCGCCGAAGACGGATGCTTCATTGGACTTCCGGAACATCGGAGGCAGCGGGCGGGACCGCGCCTTGCACCAGCAGAAGTCAGTGGGGAGGTTGTGAGTGCGGTATGAGGCACCCGAAACCATCGAAGGGGCGGTGAAGCTCCTCGCGGGCGGTGGCCCGCGGGGCCGAGTGCTGGCGGGAGGCACGGACCTGCTCGTCCAGCTCCGCGCCGGCATGATTGCGCCGGAACTCGTCGTCGACATCAAACGAATTGACGAGACCCGGGAGATTCGCGAAGAAGGCGGCAGGCTCGTCATCGGAGCTGCGGTCACAGGAGCTGAGCTGGGAGAGCACGCGGCTGCCAAGGCAATGTGGCCGGGCGTGGTCGAAGCGACCGAGCTCATTGGCTCGACCCAGATCCAGGGCCGGGCCAGCCTAGCCGGCAATCTCTGCAACGCGTCACCGGCGGCCGACACCGTACCTGCCCTGGTGGCCGCCGCTGCCACGTGCAGGATCGCGGGTCCTAGCGGCGAGCGCCGCGTGCCAGTCGAAGAGGTTTGCACGGGACCAGGCCAGCTCTCTCTTGACGACGGCGAATTCGTCGTCGCATTCGAATTTCCGGAACGGCAGCCGCGTTCGGCCGACGCATACCTGCGTTTCATTCCCCGCACCGAGATGGACATCGCGGTCGTTGGCGCCGGGGTCAACCTCTCGTTTGACGACAATGGACGCTGTGCCGCTGCCCGGGTCGCCCTTGGTGCGGTCGCACCTACCGTAATCCTCGTTGAAGAGGCGGGTCGGGCCCTTGTCGGCACCGAATGCGACGACGCAGCCCTGCAGAAGATGGCTGCCGCGGCCAGTGCGGCCTGTCGTCCGATTGACGACAAGCGGGGCACGGTCGAGTACCGAATCAAGGTCGCGGGAGTACTGGCGACACGAGCGGCAAAGATTGCCGCGCAGCGGGCCAAGGGGGCGCGATAATGGCCAAGGCACACGTCACGACGAACGTCAACGGGGACCCAGTCGAATTCCTCTGCGATGCTGAGCAGACCCTGCTCGATGTACTGAGAGATGAACTCTACCTCACCGGCAGCAAGGAAGGTTGCGGCTCGGGTGACTGCGGCGCGTGCAGCGTCATCGTCGACGGCCGCCTCGTGTGCGCCTGCCTGATGCTCGGCGTGGAGGCCGAAGGACTTTCCATCGAAACGATCGAGGGCATGGCCAACGGCGACCAGCTTCACCCGCTGCAGACGAAATTCCTCGAGCACGCGGCGCTTCAATGCGGGGTCTGCACGCCCGGCATCTTGGTGGCCGCGAAGTCACTGCTCGAGCGCAACCCCGATCCGACCGAGATCGAGGTCCGGTACTGGCTGGCAGGCAATCTCTGCCGCTGCACCGGTTATGACAAGATCGTGCGTGCCGTGTTAGACACGGCGCAAGAGATGCGAGGAGGCTGAGCGATGGCGGCTACTTCAAACGGCAAGGCAAACGGGGCTACCCGGTGGATCGGAACCCGGCCGGTGCGGCCCGACGGAGTCGACAAGGTGACCGGCCGCGCGCGGTTCGGGGCCGATGTCCATCTCCCGAACATGCTGGTGGGCAAGGTGCTCCGAAGCCCGCACGCGCATGCGCGAATCCGGTCGATCGATGCGTCTGCGGCCTTGGCGCTGCCCGGCGTGAAGACGGTGGTTACCCGCGACGATTTCAACGACCTCTCTTCCGAATTCGTGCCGGCAGGAGAGATGCTGGTCAACTACCGTGATGTGGTTCGGAACGTCATGGCGCGCGAGAAGGCGCTGTTCGAAGGACATCCGGTTGCCGCAGTGGCCGCTGTCAGCGAGAAAGTGGCGAGAGAGGCGCTGGCTCTCATCGACGTCGACTACGAGGTCCTCCCGCACGTCCTTGATGTCGTCGATGCAATGGCGCCGGACGCACCGCTGCTGCACGAGGACATGATCACCGCTGGTGTCGAACCGACCCCCACGAAGCCTTCCAACATCGCCAAGGTCGTGGAGTTCAAACTCGGCGACGTCGCGGCGGGGTTTGCGGAAGCCGACATCGTCATCGAGCGTGAGTTCAGCACGCAGCCCGTGCACCAGGGCTATATCGAACCTCACTCCTGCATCGCCAACTATTCCGAGGACGGGCAGGCCGAGCTCTGGTGCACCACCCAGGGCCACTTCGTGGTCCGGGGACACTGCGCCAAGCTCCTCGGCATGGATGTGTCCAAGCTTCGGGTCACCGCCTCTGAAATCGGCGGAGGGTTCGGCGGCAAGACCGTCGTTTACCTGGAGCCGGTGGCACTGATGCTGTCGCGCAAGTCCGGGCAGCCCGTGAAGATGACCATGTCTCGCGAGGAGGTGTTCCGGGCTTCCGGTCCGGCCGCAGGTACCCGCGTGTGGGTCAAGATCGGGATGACCAACGAGGGTCGGATTACGGCAGGGGAGGCCGTGCTGAAATATCAGGCCGGGGCCTTTCAGGGGTCGCCGGTCCAGCCGGGCTGCATGTGCGCGTTTGCCCCGTACGACCTGGACCACGTGAAGGTCGTCGGCTACGACGTGTTGGTCAATCGGCCCAAGGTGGCCGCGTACCGTGCGCCGGGAGCCCCGCAGTCCGAATTCGCGGTCGAGTCGGTCGTCGATGAGCTCGCCAAGCGGATCGGGATGGATCCCGTCGAGCTCCGGCTGAAGAACGCGGCGAAGCAAGGTACCAAAGCCGCGTATGGTCCGACGTTCGGGCCGGTTGGGCTGGTCGAGACGCTCGAGCAGGCAAAGGCGCACGAGCACTACCGCGCCCCGCTCAAGCCTGGTCAGGGCCGAGGGGTTGCTTCCGGCTTCTGGTTCAACATCGGCGGCGAGACCTGTGCGACGCTCAATCTGGGAGAGGACGGCACCATCGCGCTTGTCGCAGGGACTCCGGATATCGGGGGCTCGCGCGCGTCGCTGTGCCTGCAGGCAGCCGAAACACTGGGCGTGGACGTCGAACGAATCCGCCCGCTGATCGGCGACACGAGCACGCTCGGCTACACCTTCCTGACCGGCGGCAGCCGGACCGCGTTTGCCAGCGGGATGGCCGTCGTCGAAGCAGGAAAGGACATGATCCGGCAGCTGTGCGAGCGCGCTGCGAAGGTCTGGGACATTCCGGTGGAAGCGGTGGAATGGTCCGATGGCGAGGCGCGTCCCGCCGGGTCCAACGCCGGTGAGTTTGACCCGCTGTCCCTGGCCGACCTTGCGAGACTCGCCGGCAAGACCGGTGGACCGTTCGTCGGTCGTGCACAGATCAACGCGCAAGGCGCCGGACCGAGCTTCGGAACGCATGTCGTCGACGTGGACGTCGACCGCGAGACCGGCAGAGTGACGATCGAGCGCTACACGGTCATCCAGGACGCCGGAACGGCGGTGCACCCGAGCTACGTCGAAGGGCAGCTGCAGGGTGGAGCCGTCCAGGGAATCGGGTGGGCCCTGAACGAGGAGTACATCTACGACGACAAGGGGCGGCTGCAGAACCCGGGTTTCCTCGACTACCGGATTCCCGTCTGCTCGGACGTTCCGATGATCGACACGGTCATCGTGGAAGTTCCGAATCCGACGCATCCGTACGGGGTCCGCGGCGTGGGGGAGACACCGATCGTTCCGCCCATGGCCGCCATCGCCAACGCCGTAGAAGACGCGCTGGGCATGCGGTTCATGGACTTGCCGATGTCCCCGCCGAGAGTCCTCAAGGCGCTGGAGGATGCCCGCAACGCCGAGGCAGCCTGACGGGCGACACCATGGCGCGCGTGGTCTTCACCGGCAACTTTCGGCACCTCGTCGGTGACGACACCGAGGCGGACATTCCTGCCTCGAACGTGCGTGACCTGCTGAACCGGCTGGGCGAGCGCTATCCGGCGCTCGTCCCACATCTCGATGAAGGAATTGCGATCGCCATCGACGGCGAGATCCACCAGGATGCGCTCTTTTCACCAGTCGGCCCGGACAGCGAGGTCTACCTGATGCCGAAGATCGCGGGCGGCTGACACGGGACAACACCGATTGCGTGGAACGGTTCCTCGTACAGAGTCTGGCCCAAGGCCCTGCAGGGTGAGCTCGCTGGCCCGTCAACGCAGGAAACAAATGCCGTGGTGTGATCGAAGGTCTCGATGAGCCCCGCTGCGGGGCGCAGCGTGCGCCAGCCGGCTCCAGCCTCGACCCGACCCCCGATTCAGCATTGAGTTCTCGAGCCTCCTGTGCTCGGGCTCCAGCACACGGACTGGGGCTGCTGCCGCTGTCGATGTTTCCCAGCTGGCGAAGATCGTAGGAACTTCGCGACCCTCGCCACACCGAGGGGAGCCCGATGTGCCCCCGTCGGCGACCGGTTCCATGAACGAACCCGCATCGATCTTGAGCTGCCCGGGAACATGGCTGCTACACGACATGCCTGTTGCCCGGGGTGACTTGCCCTTGGGCCCGTCCGGCTCCGTGGCGGCTGCAGTCTTGATGTCGATCTCGCCCTGCTCGACCCCAGCGATGCAGGGGGACGTTGCCTGTGCTTCAAAGGCCGTCATTTCCGGCTGCTTGATTTGGCTGCTGTACGCCTTGATGTCGGCCAGCAGCTGGCGATGGATCCCGGGATGGGCGACGATCCGACGGGGTTCACGCAGGAAACGGTCGAGTTCCGTCTCCGTTTCGGCAGCCATCCTGGCGATGTCCACTGCCGGGGCCTCGAATGATGTCAAGCCCGTCGGGTTCGGTACGTCGGCTGCGGGAGAGCTCGCCAGGTGAGGAATTCCCGCTACCGCCAGCAGCGCGCATGTCAGGATTATTCGGATCGTCCAGACCGTGTTCATGAGGGCCGCGAATCGCTCCAGCGCCCCGTTGGCCATCAAACCGGCTCGGGACGACGGCCCGCCGGTCTTGCTCGTCGCGTGGTTACCGGGCATGCGTTGTTCTCCTTTCCTGCTGCTTTGCCATGAGATGCTTCCTGCCGGCATCAACCTGGTTTCTCCGGGTAGCCGGTATCGGGCAAACGCGGGTCAGGAGCACGGCTCCGGGCCGTCCCCAGGCCCGTTTGCCTGTTGGGAACAGGTGGTGCAGGCCGGACATTGCCAGTGGACGAAAGGACCGTTCTTGATCCGTCACAAAGGAACGAACTGATTTCTCTTTAACGGTAGGCTGAAGGATACAAACAGACGTCGTTCTCATATGTTGTAGGTAGTGCCGTTTCGGTCAGATTCACAGTCAAGGTTCATTGCTGCATGCAAATACTGCATGTCTTGATATGACTTGAAGTGAACACTTGCAATAACACACCTCGTTTTAATCCTTGATATAGCTTCATCAGCAATTGTGTATAAGTAAATCTGCAGGTTCGGTATAAGATTTCTTTTGCAAGTAGACGCGGTCGGGAAATAATGACCAAGTACTGTTTACGCTGCTGACCGGTACTGCTGCGCCGACGAGCCAGTGCAGGTTGGGTTTGGAGCTGCCCGGCCTAGCCGCGAATCAGGTTGGGCAGCCAGAGCACGAGGCTGGGCCAGAGCGAGACGATGACGATGACCGCGACGTGGCTGGCGTAGAACGGTAAGGAGGCCCGGATCGCGCGCTCGTAGGTCACCCCGGCCAGTTGTGACGCTGTCATCAGGGTCATGCCGACGGGCGGAGTGATGTTGGCAACGTTCAGGGTCACAATCATGACGATCGCGAAGTGAAGGGGATCGAATCCCAGACTGAGCATTGCGGGCACCAGGACCGGGGCGACGACAATGAGGGCCGGCAGCACGTCCAGCACAGTGCCGACGGCGATCAGGAACAAATCCACCAGGAGGATCTGGACGGTCGGCTCGGTACTGATGCTCGCGATGAACCCTGCCGCCTCGCGGGCCACGCCCGAACGCGTAATGAACCACCCGAGCACGGTCGAGGTTGCCAGCAGGAAGAACACGACCCCGCTGAAGCGCACCGTGACAAGCAGCGCAGCGCGGATTTTCGCCAGATTGAGCGTCCGGTATCCGAAGAGGCCGATCAGAAGCGCATAGACCGCCGCGAAGGCGGAGGCTTCCGTGATCGTGGTGAGTCCGCCGAGGATGCCGCCGAGGATGATGAGCGGCACCAACAGGGCGGGTACTGACGCGAAGAAGGCAACGATCGCGGTGCGAAGTGGTGATCCCGGGTGCTTCGGGTGGTTTCCGAGGTAGGCGAGAATGCTGCTTGTCACGAGCAGCATCCCGGCCATCAGCAGCCCCGGAACCAGCCCGCCCGCGAACAGGTCTAGCACGGAGACATCCCGCAGGATGGACGCGTAGACGACCATGACGACGCTCGGCGGGATGATGGGGCCGATGATTGACGAACACGCTGTCACCGCCGCCGCATAGGCGGCGTCGTAGCCTTCCTTCTTCATGGCCGGGATCAGCAGCCGCCCGATCGCCACGGTATCGGTAATGGCCGCGCCCGTGAGTCCGGCAAAGAACACGCTGGTGGTGATGTTCACGTGGCTGAGCGCGCCGCGGACACGTCCGAGCAGGGCGTTGTTGAACGTCACGAGCTTCTGGGTGAGACCCGCCTGGTTCATCAGCTCCGCGGTGAAGATGAAGTACGGGACGGCGATCAGCACGAAGCCCGAGACGCCAGAGAACATGCGGTCGGCAAGCATGCCGCGCAGGTCGAGACCGCCCAGGGAGATCGCTCCCGCCAGGCCCGAGAACGCCATCACGAGTGCGACCGGTGCTCCCACCACGAGAAGAAACAGGAAAACGGCGGCGGCGGTCACGCGTCGTGTTCCCCGTCGGGACGGTCCGGCGATGGTCGGAGGAGGACGTGCCCGTGCACCAGATGCACAAGGATGATCACGCCCGTGATCGGGACGGCCGCCGCTACCCAGCGGTGATGCACCTGAAACTGGTCGGACACCATGTAGTACTGGGTGGAATTCAGGAAGAAGTCCCAACCGGTCTCGATCAGCAGCAATCCCAGCAGTGCGAGCGTCACGAGCACCAGCCATTGCATCGTCCGTGCCCACGGTCGAGGAAGATTCCTCGTTACCAGCGTCATGGCGACGTGCTCTCCGTAGCGGAGAGCAACGGTGGAGCTAAGGAGCCCGATCCATGGCACGAAGAGGCGGGCAAGCGAGTAGGTCCAACTCAGCGAGTCTCCGGTGATCACCATGTAGAACGAACCCGCAAACGAGATCGCGAGCATCACGCCGACGAAAGCGACGCAGACGTAGATGACCACGGCGTTGAGCCGGTCGCTGAAGCTACGGAGACGTTGCATGGGAAGCCGGTTCCAGTCGCTGGCCGCGGGAGGAGACCGACGGCGGCGGCAGGGGCGGACTGGGTGACGGATCTGCCGGTGGCCTACTGCCCGTAGTGCTCCATGTCGCTGGCGGCAAGGGCCTGTTCGATCCGGTCCACTTCAGCCCACAAGGCGTCGACCAGCCCCGCATCGACGCCAAAGTCCTCCGTGATCCACTGCCGCCAGGCGGGCCGGGCGATCGCCGCCATCTTTTTCTTCTCGTCGGCCGCCAGGATGTGGCATTCCACGAACTCCTCGCACGAGGCGACCCACCCCCGCACGGCGGCAAGGGTCGCGAAGCCGTGGGCCATCTGGATTGCCTCTCGTGCCGACTGCACGACGATGCGCTGGTAGTCCTCGGGCAGCGACTGGTACCACCGTTCGCTCACCATCCAGGAAATGGAGTTGTAGACGTGGCCGCTCCAGGTGGTGTAGTCGTTCACTTCCCACAGCTTGAATGCAAGGCTGGCCGCCGGGGCATTGAACTGGCCGTCGGCGAGGCCGGTGCTGAGGGCGGTGATGACTTCGCCCCAGGGCAGCGGGGTGGCCGACGCGCCGAGCGCCTTCATGGTGGCAACGTGGGCAGGATTTTCCTCTACCCGGATGCGCAACCCCTGGATGTCGTCCACCGTACGGATAAGGCGCTTGTTGTTGGTGAAGGCCACGAAGCCGCCGCCGTCATCGAACGTGCCGAGGTAACGGAGTCCGGAGGACTCGATGGCACCGCGCATGAAATTCGCGTGCCACGCCCCATCGAAGTAGGCCCTTGCCACGTGGTAGTTCGGGAACAGGAACGGAGTGGTGATGATTTGATAGTCCTTGAAGAACGAAGACATGGCCCCGGATGACATCACGGCCGACTGAACGGTCTTCCCGATCTGTGCTTCCTTGCCGTTCTCGACTTCCGACCCCAGTTGGCCGGCGCCGAAGATCTGGACGTCGATGTCGCCGTTGGTACGCGCTTCCACCTGCGACGCGAAGTGCATGAGCGCCGGCTGAACTTCGTTGTTGGTGAGGTCCTCGGGTAGCAGGTGCGGAATTACCATGGTGTACTCCGCCGCTTCGGCGCGTGTGGCTGTCCCGAGTGCGGTGACGCACACGATGAGGGCAACCGCCATGGCGGTCGGACGGGCGCCACTCCCGGTCGTCTGGTTCGATCTCGACATTCTGCTCTCCGTTTCTAGTGTCGCTGCCGTCGGCGTCCCCATGGTCGTGGTCACGCGCAAGGCCGAGGTCACGAGCCGGCGGTCGCCAGGACGGACGCATCATTCACATCCCGCCGCCTTCGAGACCTGTACCAAGGACGAACTCCGTCGACGCGACGAATCCCGTCAAGGCCCGTTCTGGATGGCCCTGCGTCTCGACCGCTCCACGTACCAACTGAGGGAGGATAACGAACGAGCCACGGGCCACGAGGGCCGGCATGGAGGGGTGAAGCGTTCGGGCAGGTGACCCCCTGCTCGCTGGAACCTCGCCTGCATCGCAACAGTGGACCGCGGGCAACCCTGGCCATCCTGAGAACGGGCCTGTCGATGAGGTTTGCAAGGCGGGGCTGATGTTGTCGAGGGGGTTGAGCGAGACCCATTCGCACCGTTCCTGGCGATGCTGACGGCACCAGCCGTCCGTGCGCGTCAATCGATTGCACTGGCTTTGCCGCCCGGCCCTCCGAAATTCCCGATCCGGTCTTTCGCCAAAGGCGGCAACAAGACGACCAATAACGCCAATAGACGCCATATGTTCTACAGATACATGCAATAAGCTCATAAAACTATTGTAAAAATGAATTTCACATAAACTGTCTAGGGCGTTAGATGAAAACCTTGTGGGACCGCTTTTTTCGGTGTCTCACGTCTGTGTGCGCAATCCGACATTCGCGTCGGCGCGAGTCGGGATAGGCGAGGGCTTTTCGGCCCGAGATATGCGGGGTCGCCATGAACGCAGGCGACCTGGGACGTGACACGGGAGTTCGATGGCGTGCAGTCGGTAGGAGGAGAGTACGATGAACGAAATGCCCAGGTACCTCACGCCGCGCCAGGCGGCGGGCTGGCTCGGGTTGTCTGTGCGAACGCTGGACCGATATCGGGCGTCCGGAGAAGGCCCGGCGTTTCATCGGTTCGGTGGGCGGATTCGCTACCTACGCGAGGACCTTCAAGCTTGGGCGGACGCGCGTCGACGCACGTCAACCGCTGACGATGGCAGGGGCGATTCCTGACCGGGAGGAGCGCCGGCACCCGGCACGCTGATATACGAGGACCGTAGTGCCGGCGGCCCGCTGGCTCGAACGGAAGGGCGGGCCGGTTGCGAATGCTGCGGCCCAGCCATTCCCGGAGTTGCGTCGCACTGCTGCGAGCGTCTAGGTTCCGCAATCACTGCCGACGTGCCTTGGCGGTTGGGGGCTTGGCCCGACCTTCCCGCCCTAGCCCGAGAAATCAGCAATGCTTCGCAGTCCAACCGGTTGCGGTATTCCTGTTGCTACGGCCGACCGCACGGTTGGGGCAGACAAGTTCGTTACCGATGCCGGCACCACGTACGCAGGGCTCCACCTGATTGCCGACTTTTGGGGTGCCTCGGCGCTGGACAACGTCGAGGCGATCGGTACCGCCATGCGAAAGGCCGCTTACGCCGCTGGCGCCACAATCCTCCACCTTCACCTGCATCCTTTCGGCGATGAGCAGGGTGTGTCGGGTGTTGCCGTATTGGCCGAATCGCATATGAGCGTTCACACCTGGCCGGAACGCGGATACGTAGCGTTCGATGCGTTTCTTTGCGGAGGCACTGACGCGAACGCTGCGTTGCAGGAGCTGGAGCGACATTTCCATCCGACCAGCAAGCAGGTTCAGGTACTTCGCCGCGGAACCTACCCGGCCACCGGCAAATTGGCGTGAGCGCGGCAGCGGAGCGGTTCCTTGATGCCCGCCGCCGTCGGACACCTTGCCTAGTCATTGATCTGGGCGAAGTTGCCGCCGCGTACCGCCGAGTGACGGATGGGTTCCCCGGTGTTCGAGTTCACTATTCGGTAAAGGCCAATCCAGCGCCGGAAATTGTCAGTTGCCTTCGGTCACTGGGTGCTTCCTTCGACGTCACGAGCCGATCTGAAATTGGACTCTGCCTGCGCCTTGGCGTGTTGCCGGAGCGACTTGCCTACGGCAATTCGGTCAAGAAGGCCGCAGACATCGCCTGGTCCTGGCGTCATGGCATTCGCAGCTTTGCCTGCGATTCGCTGCCGGAACTGCAAAAGATCGCGGAGCACGCACCGGGATCCTCGGTCGTGGTCAGACTGGCGGTGGACAACTCGGGGGCCGCATGGCCGCTCGACCGGAAGTTCGGATGCTCTTCCGAGGGCGCCGTCGACCTGATGCGTCAGGCGGTAGCACTGGGTCTTCAGCCGGGCGGCCTGTCTTTCCATGTCGGCTCCCAGCAGACGGATCTCGAGAGTTGGAACCGTGCCGCTGCAGTCGCTGCACGGACGGCGGAGGGAATGGCCTCCGTCGGCCTACCTGTCGAATCGCTGAACATCGGTGGTGGCCTGCCAGTTCAGTACCACGACGGAATCCCGAGCCTGAAAGCGTGCGCCGGGGCGATCCGGAACGCACTGGCCCGGCACTTCGGAAACGCCGTGCCGGCTCTAGCCATTGAGCCTGGACGTTATCTGGTCGCGACCGCCGGCGTCATCGAGTCCGAAGTTGTTCTCGTGACCCGGAAGTCACCAGCTGACAGGCACCGCTGGGTGTTTCTCGACATCGGGCGCTTCGGTGGGCTGGCGGAGACCGAAGGTGACGCGATCCGGTACCCCATCGCAGCCAGCGGCCAGGACCAACCATGCGGGCCGGTCGTGATTGCCGGTCCTACGTGCGACAGCGCCGACATCCTTTACGAGGCCGCCGACTATCAGTTGCCGCTCGGGCTCGTGGCCGGAGATCGGATAAGAATCCGGTGCGCTGGCGCCTACACCACTGTCTACGCATCGCGGTTCAATGGGTGTCCCGCTCCGCACAGCCTGTTCATCGGCCCGGGGCGGCACACGGGCTAGGGGGCGTCGGTGATCGCGCGGATCCAGGCGGGGAGCGCGTACGCAGCCCCATGCACGTCGGGCGTGTAGGTCTGGGTCTCCAGGAAATCCCGTCGACCTCGCGCGAGCGCGGCATCGAGAACGGATCGGGTGATCGGTTTCTGGGAGCCACGGGTGATGGCCATCAGGCCGCCGGTATACGTCGGGGTAACGGCGAGATACGTGGACATCTCGCCCCAGATGGAACGCATCTTGCGGCAAACGTCCCGGAGCTCGTCTTCCTGAAAGAACGGCACGCCGCTCTGAAAGACGGCGATGCCGGCGCCCCGGAGGGCTGCCGCCACCCGCTGATAGAACGATTCTGCAAACAGGCTTTCTGCTGCTCCCACCGGATCGGGGCGGTCAGCAATGATCAAGTCGTAGGTACCCGGGTGCCGGTCAAGGAAACAGCTGGCGTCGTCGAAATGCACCCGCAGGCGGGAATCCTCGAACGCCTTTCCGTGCACGGCGCCCAGGAATTCGCGGGCGAGTTCGACCACCCGCCGGTCAATGTCCACCAGATCCACGATTCGGACCGACGGGTGTTTGAGCACCTCTTCCGCGACTGCACCGTCGCCGCCGCCCGCGATCATCACGCGCTCGACGCCGCCGTGTTCGTATACGGGCGGATGCACCATCATCTCTGAGTACGTGTGCTCATCGCGCTCGGTGATCTGGACGATTCCGTCGAGCGCGAGTACCCGGCCGAATGCCGGGTTCTCAAACAGCTGAATATGCTGGAAGGCGCTCTGTTCGTCGGCCAGCACGCGGGAAACCGCAAATATCTGCGCGTACCCCGCGTGAAGGGTCTCCGCGAATTTGCGCATCATCGCCGAATAAACCACCGGTGAGTCATGCTCGGGTCCTCGACCCGAGTCACGCCGATATACTGATGGCCCGAAGTTACCAAGGGTTGCGTACGGGCTCTCATGAACAGCTTTATCCTGCTGATCGACAAGATTCTGAATCTGGTCATCTGGATCGTGGTGATTCAGGCAGTGTTGAGCTGGCTGATCGCGTTTGATGTGATCAACTTCCGGAACCGGTTCGTCTTCGGCGTGCACCAGGCACTCGGCCGGCTTACCGAACCGATGTTGCGCCCCATTCGCCGAATTCTGCCGGACACCGGAACCATCGATATCTCGCCGGTCATCCTCATCCTGGCGGTTTGGTTTGTTCGGAGCCTGCTCGTCGAACTCACGATGGGCTAGCGGTCACCCTCCACCCGACGGCGCTGCCGCAGGCGGAGCGCATTGAGGCGGATGAAGCCTTCGGCATCTTTCTGGTCGTAGACCGAATCTGCCTCGAAAGTGGCAATGCTCTCGCTGTAGAGGCTTCTCGGCGAACGGCGTCCCACGACCCGTGCAGACCCCCGGTAGAGCTTGAGGCGGGCTGTCCCGGTGACGTTGCGTTGCGCTTCGTCGATCAGGGCCTGGAGCATCTCGCGCTCGGGTGCGAACCAGAAACCGTTGTACACGAGCGAAGCGTAGCGCGGCATGATCTCGTCGCGCGTACGCATGGTGGGGCCGTCCAGTGTGAGTGATTCCACGGCCCTGTGAGCGGTCTGGAGCAGGGTGCCGCCGGGCGTTTCGTAGACGCCCCGGGACTTCATGCCAACAAAGCGATTCTCCACGAGGTCGAGCCGACCGATCCCATGGGCCCCCCCGAGCTCATTGAGCCGTTCCAACAGGCGGGCAGGGGACAGGCGTGTCCCGTCGACCGCGACGGGATCTCCCTCCTCGAAATCGATTTCCACGTACTGAGGTGTGTCAGGTCCGGCTTCCGGCGCAACCGTTCGCTGAAACATTGCCTCGTCGGGTTCGCGCCAGGGATCCTCCAGCGCCTTTCCTTCATAGGAGGTATGGAGAAGGTTGGAATCGGTTGAATAAGGTGGCTCGCCCGCGCTCACGTTGTCGATCGGGATTTGGTGCGCTTCGGCATAGGCAAGCAGGTCCGTCCGGGACTGCAGCTCCCAGGAGCGCCAGGGGGCGATCACCTGCATGTCGGGGTTGAGCGCGTAGTAGCTCAATTCAAAGCGGACTTGGTCGTTGCCCTTACCTGTCGCGCCATGTGCCACCGCATCGGCTCCGGTTTCGGCGGCAATCTCGACCTGCCGGCGCGCGATCAGCGGGCGAGCAATCGATGTTCCGAGAAGGTATGTGCCTTCGTAGAGCGCATTGGCGCGGAACATCGGAAAGACATAGTCGCGGACGAAGGTTTCCCGGAGGTCTTCGATGCGGATGTCGCGGACTCCCATCTGCTCCGCCTTGGCGCGGGCCCGTTCCACGCTCTCGTAGCCGAGGTCGGCCGAGAAGGCGACCACCTCGCACTGGTAGGTTTCCTGCAGCCAGCGCAGGATCACCGAGGTGTCGAGGCCACCCGAATAGGCGAGCACGATCTTGTTCACGTCCGACATCCAGGACTCCGAAGCAGGGCTGGGACAGAGATTGTGGGCCGCGCGAGATGGTTGCGGCTTGGCATCGTGCATATAGCACGTGGAAACGGTTTTATACGCGATTCACGCTTTCGGGCCCGGGAAGCAGGCAGGGCGGCGGTAGGCCGGCATTTGACACCTTTCCGGTCACGTGCCAGACAGTGCCGTCGGAGGGGCCGTAGCTCAGTTGGGAGAGCGTCGCGTTCGCAATGCGAAGGTCAGGGGTTCGAATCCCCTCGGCTCCACCAAGGCCATCTGTGCTCCTGTGCAGGTTGCATTCGACTCCACATTAGTTCTCGCGGTTTGCCTCAATATGGGGCCGAGTCCGTTTGTGCTGACGGGGTTTGGCGTTTTCGTCAGCGTCATCTCGTCGTCTCGTGATGTCAGGGATTCACGAGGTTTCCATTCGCAGAGGAACCACACGGCGGGCTGCTCCCGACCCCGGGGATAGGTCGGTTCTCTCGATCCGATTAACGTCCACATTTCCGAGAGTCGTTCGGTCAAAGATCGGGTGCAGCTTGCAGCAGCAGAGATGCAGGTATATACCTGCATCTCTGCATCTTCCATCAAGGGGAGATCCCCATGTCCTTCAAAAATCTTCTGATCCCTGTTCTGGCTGCATTGTCACTGATTGGGGTGGCCCGAGCGGTACCTGCTGCGGACTACGATCCGGCGAAGACAGCCATCTTGCTGGTCGACCCCTACAATGATTTCCTGTCACAGGGCGGGAAGGCCTATTTTCTGGGCGAGAGCACGATCAAGAGCGCCAACCTGATCGAGAACCTCAAGAACCTGGTGACGGCGGCGCGCGCCACCGGTGCCAGGGTCGTCTACGTGCCCCATGCTCATTACGAATCCGGCGTCTACGACGACTACCCCTTCCTCAACCCGACCCAGAGCGGCATCGCGCAATTTGCCGTCTTCGAGAAAGGCAGCTGGGGTGCCGAGTACCATCCGGCTCTGCAGAAACAGCCCGGCGACCTGGAGGCGCAGCACCACCGGTTGGCCAGCGGCTTTGCCGGAACGAACCTGCAGGCGTTGCTTGAGGATGCGGGCATCTCGCACGTCGTCGTGGCCGGGATGCGCGCGCCGACCTGCATCGCCTCGACGGCCTATTATGCCGTCGAGCTTGGTTATCACACTACGCTCTTGTCCGATGGCATCGGCGCCTTCGGCCAGGAAGAAGTGGACGCGGTGGTGAATGTCAGCTTTCCGACCTATGGTCACAAGATCATGCGAACCGACGCGTTCATCGCTGCGCTGACCGCGAATTGACGGGTGGGAAGTGCGGCGCTCCGTCTAGGGTATGGACCAGTTTGACTGTCTCTGTATCCGGCTGCGCCGCGCTTCCCGCGCGCTGACGCGACTCTATGACGAGGCGCTGTCTGAGACTGGTCTGAACATCGCCCAGCTGGGACTCTTGTTCTCTGTTTGGCAGGCCCAGCCTATCGCCATCAAGGCGTTGGCCAAGAAGAACCAGCTCGATCCCAGCACGCTGGGGCGCAATCTCGGCGTGCTGGAGCGCCGTAAGTTGCTCACCCTCTCGGCGGGAGAGGATGGTCGAACCCGGATCGTCGCACTGACCGAGACCGGTATGGGGCTGCTCATGCGAGCGGCCCCGCTCTGGGAAAGCGCACAGAACCAGGCCCGCGAGAGACTGACTGCAGATGGCGAACGCACGCTGCGTGCCCTGCTCGCCCTCTTGGAGGGGGACGAACCTGACCTAGTCGCCGCAAACCGGGAATCCCCGAAAGAGGGGTCGTAAGACATATGCTGGCGCGGTGTCGAGCTACCGACACATCCGCTTGCCGCGCACCGAGGAACCCTCGTCCGTGCACTGGTCATGTCAGTACAGGTTCCTCGCGAACACCACATTTCGTGATCAATTGCCCGTGCACTCATCCGTCCGTTTGGCGGACTTGAACATTACGTGGCACGGGTGCCGGAACAGTAGTCCTCGACCCAGTCATCCTGCTATACCTCGTCGACAAGGTGCCCGGTGCTGGCATTGATCCCCCGAGACATTGCGGCCCGCGAATCTCATGAGGCCGGTCCGCCAAGTCCTCCGGGCAGCCTTCTACATCCTTCGCGTTCACAGTCCACGGCCGGGGATTGCCCTCGTGGTTTGCCAAGCCGCCTTTCTGTCCCTAGTTCGGCGATAGAAACAGGATTCCGAACATGCTTAGTCACTCAGATATCTCCAAGCAGTTGGGTCTACCTGACCGAGGCCGCAAGGCAAATCGGACGGGCGCGAGGAATGGCAGCGCGCGGAGAATCGTGTTCCGTTGCGCAAGCGATCCTGCAGTACTCATGGGCATCGGAGCGGTTTGGACGCTGGCTAC
Source organism: Alphaproteobacteria bacterium (assembly GCA_965116745.1). Lineage (GTDB taxonomy): Bacteria > Pseudomonadota > Alphaproteobacteria > TMED109 > TMED109 > VXPW01. The sequence continues at coordinate 988,528 of OZ220701.1, forward strand.
GCTGATCCGACCGGCAGCTCCCGACTTGGCCAATCAGATTGATTCCGCGAAGCGCACGATCAGGTGCCGTCCCGGAATCTCAGGCAGGATGTCGATCGATGTGCTCCGGCGGCCCAAATCCTCCAGGCGTTGGATCACCGAGTGTGGGAACATCCCAACGCGCCCCGGGGACGCCGCGCCGGCTGCTCGGGTGCGCCGGTAGCCGGGCCCATCCGGCTCCACGGAAAGTCCACAGGGGCACACTGGCAGTTACATCCAAGTCGGTAACACGAGGCCCCGTGCGGCAATCCCCACGGTATAGGTGAGCGGTGAGGTCCGCTGCGGTGTCCCCGCATGCGGACGCCGATATCCCCTGCGATCGAGAGCGCTTCGCGAAATCTGGTCCTGTAGTCCCGGGTCTCTGGCCGTGGAAGTCAGTCGCCCGGTCGAGGGCAACTCAGCACGACCGCGGCACATGCGAGGCACCGGTTCGGACCGGCTCGGCTCGCTATTGGGCCAGGGCGTCGAGCTCCGCCGGGTCCATGGCCTCGTACCGCCTGTACAGCTGAAGCACAGCACGCCCGAACGTGGGCCCGGCTTCCACCATTCCGACGAACGGTTCAGGGACTCCGGGATCAAGGACTTCAGCCGGACTCTCGCCAGTCAGTACGGCCTCAAGGATCCGGCTGCGCAGAAAGTGGATCCAGTCGCGCGTGTCCGCGAATCCAGCCGGGTCGTCAAGGACAGGGCCGTGCCCTGGCACGCCCTTCGACCAGGGGAGCGCTTCCAGTCGGTTAAGGTGCATGAGCCAGACGCCGATGTCGGCGTGCGGCACGGTGGCTGCCCTCCCGACGAATAGCAGGTCACCAAAGAACGCAACCCCGGATGTCCGGTCGTGGACAACGAGGTCACCCGAGCTGTGCCCGCCCTCCAGCACAAGGATGTCCACCGGCCGGTCGCCAAGGTCCACCTGGCGATCCTCCGTCAGCATCTCCGACGGCGCCTCGATGGTGGTTCCCTGGGTCCAGGCATCGCCCACAAGTGCGGTCATGAGTTCCAGAAGCGCCGGTCCCTCGTTGGCGAGGCCTTCGGCTTCAGCGGGATGCATAAGGACGTCGATGCCGGCCTCGCGGAAGGCGCCAAGGCCGAAGGAGTGATCGGGATGCCGGTGGGTAATCACCGCATAGCGGATCGGCAGGTCCGTGACAGACCGGATGGCGGCCAACATTTCCTTGCCATATCGGCGGGTCGGACCAGCTTCAATCGCCAGGACCTCTCGCGATCCCACGATGAAACCGGTGTTCGCGATGTTGGCGCCATTGTCGGGAGTAAGGGCGTCCTGCGACCCGGGGAACACGTAGACGCCCGGCGCGACCGGCAGCGGCCGCAGTCCGTAGGACGCGCCGAACGCGTCCCACGCGGCCGTGGTGAAAAGGATCAGGCAGGCGGCAGCCCGGGCAAGCCCGGCTGCACGACGACTACATGAGAGGGGTGTTCTCGAGTCCTTCAAACGACAGGCCTTCGGAGTCACTGCCCGAGACCCGCACGGACTGACCCTCGGTCGGAAGATCGATGGTTATGACGGGATCCCGCGACATCGCCGCCCAGGTCAGCATGTCGGCGATCATGCCCTGCTCATCCTCAATTCGGACGTTCTCGACGTAGTAGGGCGGGACGACATCGCCATCCTCCAGAACGACGAAGCCGGTGTCCATCGGGTGATGGATCCGAACTTTGAGCCTGCTGGCTCCACCGTGCCGTTCGAACTGCTTGATATTGACGTCTCCGACTGCCGCGACCACCGCACCATCCGGTGGCGGAGAAGAGCATCCGCCCGCGCTCATGACCAGCACCGATTTGGTGGCAACGTGCCAGATTCCCGATGGGTCCAGGATGGCGGCTCGGACGGGGGTCGATTCTTCCAACCGGATGTTCATTCCGACGGACTCAATTCGACGGTGCGGCGTGATCCGCGCAACCTGCTGAATGGGGTTGCGATCCACCAGCAGCACGAGTTCCTGCATGTCACGCAAATCGTGCGGTACCTTGACCATGATCGGCACTTCGTGCGCGCTCTCGACCCGGTCGGCCATCATGAGGCGAATGGAGTCGTTGAACGTCACCTTGGCGTCCTCGCCGAGGTAGGCGCCACTGAGATCTTCCCAAAGCTCGGACCCGGCAGGATCCACGCCGCGCGCGTTGGCGGCCGTGATCAGCAACGCCGCGACGGCAAACAGCATCGTTGAACGCATCAAACTCTCCCATGCCCAGTGGCGGCACCTAGTCTAGAGGGGATGGTGCGCATTCCCAAATGCCACCGGGCCAATGTGAACGTGCCGCCCGAACTGCAGGTCGGCGGCACGCGGTCAGGGCGGCCGCGGCCGGCACCCAGGATGTGCGGCTGGAGCAAATGTTCCGCCTGATACATCCTCCACGGTGGGCGGTTTGGGTGGGTTACACGACGTTCTGGGATCGAAGCTCGCCGATCTCGGTCGGCGAGAATCCGGCTTCGGCGAGAATCTCTTCGGTGTGTTCGCCTAGCAGAGGGGCAGGATGGGGCGTCCGCCCGACTTTCCGCATGCCGTGAAAGGCCACGTCAACGTATGGCCAGTGACCTTCCCCGGCCCCGTCTTGGCGCGGAACGGTCCGGAAGACGCCCCGATGGGTCAGTTGGGGATTCTCTTGCCAAACCTGCGGAATCGTCGACACGCGTGCGGCCGGAATGCCGGCTTCCGCCAGACGGTCTTCCCAGATTGCTGCGCTTTCTCGGGAAAACGCATCGCTCAGAATGACACGGAGTTCGTCGGCGTTCGCGATGCGGTCTGACAGCGTCACGAAGCGAGGGTCAGCCGTCAGTTCCTCGCGGTCGAGCAGCGACGCCAGTGACAGAAACTGGTTCTGGGTGGCTGCGGCGATCATGACGAGTCCGTCGCTGGCCGGGTACACGTCGGCGACCGGGTTGCCGGTCTGCGACCGGTTTCCTGACAGGTTCGGGACGGTTCCGTTCACCGAGTACATCGTGAGATTCGGCGCCATGACGCCGGCCGCGGTGTCCAGCATGGAGAGGTCGAGAAAGTCGCCCTGACCCGTCCGCTCTCGGCAAAATAGCGAGGCCGAAATCGCGAAACAGGCCTGCGTCGCGGTCGTCATGTCGATCGTCCAATGACCCGTCTTGACCGGTCCCGTTTCCGGCGTGCCGGTCACGGACATCATTCCGGACGCCGCCTGGATCGCGGCATCGTACGCGGCAGCGGACGCCCGTGGACCGGTTTGACCGTAGCCGGAAATCGCGCAGTAGATCAGCTTCGGGTTTATCGCGCTCATGGCGCCATAGCCGAAGCCCAAGCGGTCCATGGTTCCGGCCTTGAAGTTTTCGACGAGCACGTCCGAGCCGGCAGCCAGACGGCGAACGACTTCGCCCGCGCGCTCATGCTTCAAGTCGAGGGTCAGCGAACGCTTCCCGGTGTTCACGGCCAGGAACAAAGGCGAAGCACCAAGCTCCTCCAGGTCCGGATCGGTTGCCGGGAGCGTCTGGCGCGCCTGGTCGCCGCCCACGCGGTTCTCCACCTTGATGACTTCGGCGCCAAGCAGCGCCAGCTGTTGCGTGCAGTACGGGCCGGCTAGGACCTGCGTGAAGTCTAGGACGCGAACGCCTTCGAGGGTGTTATGCACGAGCCCTCCGTATCCGGTGGAAAAGGGGCCAGCCTGACGTATCGGCGCGGAGTGTATAGAGCCTGTCGCTCCGCGCGAGCCGTGGCCTTGGTGGCAGCGTTCTCGAAGTGCCGGGGACCGCTGCACAGTTTCATTGCAGCCGGTCTCTATGCTCCTCGGGAGCCGCGCGGGAGCGGCTGAATCCACGCGCCGTCGACAACCCGGCTCGGACAGGCCAAGCCAGGAGGGAACACCATGGGTCAGAACAAACCGAGCCTCGGATACATCGGCCTCGGCCTTATGGGAGCGCCGATGACCGCACGACTGCTCGAGGCAGAGTACGGGGTGGCGGTCTGGGGCCGTACCCCCGCCAAACTCGACCGATTCGTCGAGCTCGGTGCGGAGCGCCGACCGACGGCGGCCGAGGTAACTCGCTCTTCCGATCTGGTTTTCACTTGCCTCTCCGATACCGAAGCGGTGGAAGCCGTCGTCTTCGGCGAAGAGGGTATTGCCGCCGGCGGCGCGGACGGAAAGTTGCTTATCGACATGTCCTCCATCCGGCCGGACGCCTGCCGGAACATGGCGGCGCGCCTGCAGCGGGAAACGGGAATGCGCTGGATGGACGCGCCCGTTTCGGGTGGGGTGATCGGCGCGGAAACCGGGAACCTGACCGTCATGGCCGGGGGCAGCGAAGCGGACTTCGAGCGTGCCCGCGAGGTCGTCGCCGTGCTGGCGCGCCGCTTCACGTTGATGGGACCGATCGGCGCGGGCCAGACCACGAAGCTGATCAACCAGACGATTGTCGGTTGCGGGGTCGCCGTTCTCGCTGAAGCGGCAGCTCTCGCTGCACGCGCAGGGATCGACGCGGGCCGGCTCCCCGAGGCTCTCGCCGGAGGCCGAGCGGACTCCCTGCTGCTGCAACAGTTCTTTCCGAAGATGGTGGCCGGCGACGTGACGGTGGAGTCGCACATCAGAACGATGCTCAAGGACCTCGACACCGTGTCCGATCTTGCGCGCGCGACCGCATCCTCGATGCCCATGGCTGTGACGGCCGCCGAATTGCATCGGCTGATGGTCCAGCGCGGACACGCCGGCGCCGACAGTACTGCCATCGCGGCGCTCTATCGGGGGGATCCGGTCTGAACGCAGGCGCGGACGTCGTGAGCCACTGCCGCCGCGCGTCTGCCGTCGATCATCCTCGCTGACGCGATTGAGCATCGTCGCTTGGCGCGGTGGTCAGGTTGCGGCGGCCGGGTGCCGATGCCCATGCGAACAGGCAGGCAGCCGAACGTGGCGGTGCAGGACCGGGTGGGGAACAGGCGCGGTGCAGAAGTTTCGAACGAACTCCCGCCCGGCCCGGCTACGTGGATGTACGGCTTGGCTGAGGGGAATGGTGCGTGCACGAAAGCAGGCGGCGCCTGCAACCGGCACGACACCTGGGGCGCTTGTTGATGGCGACGGATAAGACGGCAGGCGCGCAGCAGGTCGGAGTTTTCTTCTTCTTCTGCATGCTCCTGTCGTTCTCGACGATGGAGGCGTACGGGAAGTGGTTGTCGCAGACGTTTCCCGTGCTGCAGGTGGTGTGGGCCCGATACACTTTCCACTTCATTCTCATCGTCACGGTGATGGCGGTACTCCGGGTGCTCGGACGCGGACCACGCTTCCACCGGAGCCATCGCCCACGCGCACAGATCGTCCGTTCCGTATTCCTCTTCGGCATGACGTTCTGCTACTTCCACGCGCTTGCGCGGCTGCCCATCGCCGAGGCGACGGCGATCATCTTTACCGCCCCGCTCATCATGTCGGTGCTGTCCGGGGTGACGCTGGGCGAGCGCGTCGGCTGGCAGGAATGGTGTGCCGCTCTGATTGGCTTTATCGGTGTCCTGATCGTGGTGCAGCCGTTTGCGCTGATCGCCGCGTTAACAGGCGATCCGGATGCGCTGCCTGCCGGCACGCTGACGGGCGTCGCGGCCGGCATCACGGGCGCGTGTCTCTTCGCGTTCTACATGCTGTCCAGCCGGTTCGTGTCCGTGGTCGACCCGCCGGAAACCGGCCTTCTCTATTCCTCGCTGGCGGGGGTCGTTGCCACCAGCGCAACCGTACCATTCAATTGGCAGATGCCGGATGCGGCGGGCTGGGGCATGTTGGCGGTGATCGGCGGCTTCGGTGCGCTTGGCCAGTATTTGGCTGGCTTTGCCTTTGCCCGGGTCCAGGCGAGCAAACTGGGCCCCTTGACGTACGTCCAACTCCTGTTTGCGGTCAGCTACGGGCTTCTTCTTTTCGATACGGTTCCGAGCATCAACACGGTGGCCGGAGCAGGCCTCATCGTGCTCGCGGGTGTCTACACGTACCGACGCACCGCCCGAAGCTAACTAGCTGAACTAACTCCCATTCGCACCTTGCGTCTGCAGGCCGATGTTGTCGCAACGGGCCGACGCAATGTTGGTGGCGGCGGAGTTGGCCAGAACGTCCTGCCAGGGCCGCAAAGGCAGCGGTGACTGTTCGTCGAATACGCTACGCTGGAACCGATCAGGCCATTGAAACCGGCGAGCAAAATCTACGGCGCAACACAGGAAGGGGAATCTGGACCAAATGGATCTTCGCGGGAAAGTGGTCTCCGCCGATTGCCACATCGATCTCATCTGGCTGCCGCCCGACCTCTTCACGGCAATGGCACCGGAGCGCCTCCGGGATCGCATGCCCTACGTGGACCGCGACGAGCGCGGACGGAGCGTCTGGGTGTCCAAGGGCGGTGCCTATTTCGGCCTGGTGAACGGAATGGGGTCGGCAGGGAGGGAATACGTGCCCGGTGAGATCCACCGGTCGGACCGGATGGCTGCGCAGGGGCTGTACGAAGACGGGCAGCGGGGAGTCCGGCGTCTCACGGATCCGGAACTGCGGGTCCGGGACCAGGAACTCGACGGCGTGCGCGGCGAGGTGCTCTACGGAATCCTCGGGGCAGCGAACCGGTTGAACGATCCCGAAGCTGCCGCCGAGGTGATGCGCATCTACAACTCGTGGCTCGCCGATTTCTGCGCTTCCAACCCCGACCGCTTTGCCGGCATTGCTTGCGTTCCGAATCACGATGTCGGGGTAGCCGTCGCCGAGATCGAGCGGGTTACGAAGCGGGGCATCGTTCGCGGTCTCGAGATCGCCAATACCCTCGACATGAAGCCGCTCTATCACCACCACTGGAACCCGCTCTGGGAGGCGGTGGAGGCCAGCGGGCTGCCGGTTCACATCCACACTATCGGAGGCAGGCAACCGGAGCCGGAAGGCCTTACTCGGCTCGAGTGGCGGGCAGCCTTTGCCACTTTCATCACCGGCTTTCAGCTCAAGATGGCCGACAAGTTGATGGAGGCGATCTACGGCGGCGTGCTTGAGCGGTATCCGGGAGTAAGGCTCGTTATCGGTGAGGCCGGGATCGGATGGATTCCGTACGTGCTCGAGCACATGGATCTTGAGTGGGAGGATCAGTTCCGGGACCTTGAGCTCACGATGAAGCCTTCCGAATACTGGCGCCGGCAGTGCTACGCCACCTACCAGAGCGACCCCATCGGCATTCGTCTGATCGACGTACTCGGTGAAGAGAACGTGATGTGGGGCTCGGACTTCCCGCATCCGGACGGCGTGTGGCCGGACAGTCAGGAGTTCATTGCCCGCGAGATGGCAGAGGTGGAGCCGCGGATCCAGCGCAAGGTCCTGTGGGAAAACGCGGCCCGGCTGTACGGGTTTCCGGCAGTGCGGCGCGCCCCGGTCACCGAAGGAATTCACTCAGAAGCGGGGGGTTAGTGCCCGAGAATTATCGGTGCTGCGCAGATGGCTCGGTGAGCGCGGCGTCGTCACTCTGATCGGTGCAGCCGATCTCTTGAACGATCAGCGGAAGGCAGTGGGGCGAGACCTTCGCTGCCTTCATGTTGCTGCTGGCATGCGCGTGGCCGAATCTGGATGGAGGTGGCGACGCGGACACGTTTCGGTCCGGCAGGAGTCCAGCCGCGCCGTGCAGTGCCGGTGGTGCGAAAGGGTGCTCCTGAACGGGTAACTGGATGCCAGCCGTTTCGACCCCGTGATCCTCTAGGATTGGCGTCAGGGAGCCTGTTCGTGAGGAGGTGCCGGCCGCGGGATAGGCGGACGGACAAACAGGCTCCCTGGCCGCACTGCTGTTACCGAGGCAGCTGGCGGTGTGCATCCCTCCATCGCTGCCGACTTCTCGGTCACAACGCAGGACACTCTACAAGAAAGATAGTGCGAATGCAAATCATTCGCATATTGATGGCCGTGCCCGGATTTCCCGTATTGCGGCTCTCGTTGCGGTGGAGGCATTTGTTGGCAGTCACTTGAAGTTGTGCAGTTTTTTTGTGGTCGGAGCGGACCTGGATCGAGACAACGGGAGGGATCATTCACGCAGCGACCCGGCCACTCGCGGGACCACCGACGACGGGCGTCGGCCCTTCGATGGTGTCAAGAAGTGCGGTGATTCGAACGGAAGTTGAATCTGAGGATGGCGGCAGAACGGATTGCGATCGGCTCTGGGAATGCCGGGCTGCTTGTCACGATGCCACGGGAGATCTTGCCAGGGGGCGCACGTCAATCACCGGAGTGGCCGCTCCGGCGACCGTCTAGGGCGCCCCTCGCTGGCTACGGTTCAACCGCGTCCAGAAGCGTAGCGCCTCGACCCACGCCGGGACGGCGGTGGGCGTGAACGCCGGCATTGCTCCATGCTGTTCATGTCCGATGCCCCGCGCCCTGTGCGGCTGTTTGCCCAAGCATGCGGCAAGGCAGTCGGGAGCGGGGTCGGGCAAGCCGTGACGGCCACGCCTCCTGGCTACGCCGTTTTTCCAAGCGCACCATGCACAGTTGTGACGATGCGGGCGCGGTCCAATCCGGCGCGTTTAACTTGCGCGGCAGGCGTATCGTGGTCAAGGAACATGTCAGGCATGACCATCGGGCGGTACGTCAGCCCGGAGTCGAACACGCCCTCCCGTGCAAGCAGGTGCATCACTTGGGAGGCAAATCCACCGATCGAACCCTCTTCCACCGTGACCAGCACCCGATGGTTGGCCGCGAGGCGCTTGACCAGGTCTTCGTCGAGCGGTTTCGCGAAGCGGGCATCTGCCACGGTCGTCGAAAGGCCGTTTGCATCGAGTTCTTCAGCAGCCTCGAGACAGTCCTGCAGCCGTGAGCCGTACGAGAGCAGGGCAACCATCGTACCCTCCTGGATAACGCGGCCTCGACCGATCGGCAGCACTTCCGGGATATCCGGAAGGGTGACCCCAACGCCGCTTCCACGGGGATAACGAAACGCGCACGGGCGATCATCGATGCTGACCGCGGTGGTCACCATGTGGACCAACTCAGCTTCGTCTGCGGCCGCCATGAGCACTGTGCCGGGAAGGCAGCCAAGGTAGGTAATATCGAACGCGCCACAATGCGTTTGTCCGTCTGCCCCGACGAAGCCGGCCCGATCGATGGCGAATCGAACGGGCAGGCTTTGGATGGCGACATCGTGGACGATCTGGTCGAATGCCCGCTGCAGGAAGGTCGAATAGATGGCCGCAAACGGTCGCATTCCTTCGGCAGCCAGACCGGCCGCGAACGTCACGGCGTGCTGCTCGGCCAGCCCGACATCGAAGGTTCGGTCCGGGAAGATCTTTCCGAAGCGGTCGACGCCGGTTCCCGAGGGCATCGCTGCCGTGATGGCCACGATCTTCTCGTCGCGGCGCGCTTCCTCGATCAGGGCGTCCGCGAAGACGCGCGTGTAGCTCGGGGGAGTGTTGGCGCCGCCGGCGCCCTTCGGCGCGCCACTGGCCACGTCGAACTTGCCGACGCCGTGACCCTTGTCCTCTGAACCTTCCGCCGGGGCATATCCCTTTCCCTTTTCCGTCACCACGTGAACCAGAATGGGTCCTTCGGCCTGGTCATCGCGCACGTTGCGCAGCACCGGAACGAGGTGGTCGATGTTGTGGCCGTCGATCGGACCCACGTAGAACATGCCCAACTGTTCGAACAGCGTACCGCCGGTCAGCAAGCTCCGCGCATAGCTCTCGGCCCGACGTGCCGACCGTTGCAACGAGTCCGGAAACCGCCTTGACATCTGCAATCCGATATCACGCAGAGACCGATACGACTTGGACGAAATCAGACGCGACAAGTACGCCGACAGTGCCCCCACCGGGGGTGCGATCGACATCTCATTGTCATTGAGGACCAGGATCAGCTTGTTGGCCATTGCGCCGGCGTTGTTGAGTCCCTCGAAGGCCATGCCGCCGGTCATCGCGCCGTCCCCGATGACGGCGACGACCTTGTTGTCTCTTCCCTGGAGATCGCGGGCGACCGAAAACCCCAGGGCGGACGAGATGGAGGTCGACGCGTGTGCTGCGCCGAACGGGTCGTACTCGCTTTCGGATCGCTTGGTGAAACCTGACAGCCCACCGCCCTGGCGAAGGGTACGGATACGGTCGCGTCGACCGGTCAGGATCTTGTGGGGGTAAACCTGATGTCCGACATCCCAGATGATGCGATCGGACGGCGTGTCGAACAGGTAGTGGAGCGCAACGGTGAGTTCGACCACGCCCAAGCCGGCGCCGAGGTGGCCGCCCGTCACCGACACCGCGTCGATCGTTTCTGCACGCAGTTCATCCGCGACCTGGCGCAGCTGATCCGGCTGCAGGGCTCTGAGTTCGCTCGGATCCCCGACGGTATCCAGCAGAGGTGTCTCAGGCATCACTTCCTCTTTTCGGCGGTGGCCTTTCAGTTGACCGGATGAACCATATCAGCAGGGCTGTTGATAGACCTCTCGAAAATACCTGCTCGGATAGTTCGGCAGCTACCGGGGGCAGCCCCGATCGCGGCGCCCTTGCCCCGGTCAAGGTTCATCGGCCCGCCAATGCTGGTTACGCGCACGTTCGGCCGCGGATACCAGCGTTTCGTGAGTTGCGGTTGAGGCCATCGGGGAAGCCGGCGACGGGCACGACCTGATTGTTGTCGACGGCCCTTTGGGCAGCAGGAGCCATCGCCATATGCACGCCCTTCCCGTGAAGCCAGACTGCTAGCTGGCAACCTGCCGGACGGGGAACAGTTGTGGGCGGCCGGAGGGGTGGCAGCGCGCGTACTGCCGGGCGTACGCTGTGTCGGCGCCCAGTTCCTCCGCGGCGTGCCAGGCCCAGCGGGGGTCGAACATCATCCCCCGGGCCAACGCCACCATGTCCGCCTTGCCCGAGGCGATGATGTCCTCGGCCTGCTGCGGCTCGGTGATCATGCCTACGGCCATGGTGGCGATACCGGTTTCCATCTTGATGCGTTCCGCGAACGGAACCTGATACCCGGGGCCCAGCGGTATTGCCTGTTTCGGGTGGTTCCCGCCCGAGGAGACATCCAGAAAGTCGCAGCCCGCAGCCTTCAGCTCGTGGGCGAGCGCGACGCTGTCCGCGATGTCCCAGCCGCCTTCCACCCACTCGCTGGCGGAGATCCTGACCCCAAGGGGACGGCCCTTGGGCCAGACCGCGCGGACCGCTTCGAAGATCTCCAGCAGGAGGCGCATGCGGTTCTCCCGGCAGCCGCCGTAGGCGTCCTTGCGCTGATTGGACAGCGGTGAAAGGAACTCCGAGAGCAGGTAGCCATGGGCAGCGTGCACTTCGGCGACATCAAAGCCCAGACGGGCCGCCCGTTGCGCCGCCTGGACGAACTGCTGCTTGACCCGAGCCATTCCGGAGAGGTCCAGGGCCGTCGGCACGTGCCAGCCCACGTCGTAAGGAATGGGTGAGGGTGCCAACGTGGTCCAGGCTTCCTGCTCCTGCCCCAATGGCTTCCCGCCGGACAGGGGCGGGTTGCAGGACGCCTTGCGCCCGGCGTGCGCGAGCTGGACGGCAAGCGCTGTGACCCCGTGCTCGCGGCAGAAGTTCACGACCCGGGCGAGTGCGGCTTCCGTCTCGTCCGACCAGAGACCGAGGCAACGATGGGTAATCCGCGCCTCCGGCGCGACGTGGGTGGCCTCGGTGAACACCAATCCGGCCGCACCCATGGCGTACTGGCCCAGATTCATCAGGTGCCAGTCCTGGGCAGCTCCGTTCACGGCTTGGTACTGGCACATGGGCGAGACCACGATCCGGTTCGCGAGCTCCGCATCGCGGAGCGTGATGGGGGTGAAGAGGCGGCTCGTCATGTGTCTTTGCGGTCCGTGCGTTCCTGCGAATCGGATGGTTCTCGCGAATTTGGTCGCTCGACGCAAGCGGCAGAGCGACGAAGGTCCCGGGGACATTGCCTGCGGCACGGGTCCGGTGTCTATGATCGGGCTTCGCGCCGGGCCACTGCCGGTCAAGGCAGGTGGAAACAGGGGTCAGGCGACGGCGGCGGGGAACCGAAGATGGAAATCAGGCAGGACCACAATCTCTCTCTCGAGGAAATGGACAAGCAGAGCTTTCTGCATGGCTACACGGCGCTCAAATCGCACCTTGAGACCGGTCCCGAAATCATCGTGTCGGGGAGCGGCGTGCGGCTCACCAATTCGGCGGGCAAGGAATACATCGATGCCGTAGCTGGCCTTTGGTGCGTCAACATCGGCTGGGGACACAAGGAGGTAGTCGACGCAATCGCGGCGCAGGCGGACGAGCTGGCCTACTACCACAGCTTCTTCTCGATGGGGACGGAGGCGCCCATCCGGCTCGCGGACCGGATCCTGCGCCTCGTACCTGACAACATGAGCAAGGTGAGCTTCGGCAATTCGGGCTCGGATGCCAATGACACCAACGTCAAGCTGGTCTGGTACTACAACAATCTGCGCGGCAAGCCCGAGAAGCGGAAGATCATTTCCCGCAAGCGTGCCTATCACGGCGTCACCGTTGCGACGGCCAGCCTGACCGGGCTTTCGAACGTGCACACGGCGTTCAACCTGCCGTTGCCGATGGTCCTGCATACTGAGACCCCGCACTACTGGCGCCACGCGGAGCCGGGAATGAGCGAGCGCGACTTCTCGCGCGCGTGCGCGCAGAAGCTCGAGGAGATGATTCTCGCAGAGGGGCCCGAGACAGTGGCGGCGTTCATTGCGGAACCGGTGATGGGGGCCGGCGGTGTGATCATCCCGCCCGAGGGTTACTTTCCGGAGATTCAGCGCGTCCTGCGCGAGTACGACGTGCTGATGATCGCCGACGAAGTGATCACGGGTTTTGGCAGGACCGGCAACTGGTTCGGGTCCGAGACCTACGCCATCGAGCCCGACATGATGACCATCGCCAAGGGGCTCACCAGCGGTTACGTGCCGATGTCGGGCAGCATCATCTCCGAGGGGATTTGGGAGGTCATCAAGGAGGGCCCCCCTGGCGTCGCCGCCTTCGCTCATGGCTACACCTACAGCGCGCATCCCGTCGCGGCCGCAGCGGCCATGGCGAACCTCGACATCATGGAGCGGCTGGACCTGCCGCGGAAATGCGCCGAGGTCGGCGCCTATTTCCAGCGGCGGCTGCGCGAGGTCGCCGCCGACCATCCGCTCGTCGGCGAGGTGCGTGGCGATGCCTTGCTGGGGGCCGTCGAACTTGTGAAAGACAGGGAGACCAAGGAGGCGTTCGACCCCGACCTGCTCGTTGGGCCCATGCTCAGCAAGTACTCGATGGAGGAGGGGCTCATCACCCGCTCGCTGCCCCTCTGCGACGCGGTGTCGTTTTCGCCGCCGCTGGTCATCACCAGGGCCGAAGTGGACGAGGCGCTCGAACTGTTCGAGCGTGCACTGAACCGCGTCGCCGACGAATTGGTCAGGGCGGGGACCTGGAAACCTTAGTCGGGCGGGCGGAACAAGCGCCCGGCCATTCGCCGTCCCTGTCCACGGGAGGTGCGATCGGTCGCGGGGATCCCTCCAGAGACTGTTAGCCTGATGTCTGCGCCGTGGACCGGGCCCGTTCCTGCGGGACCGGATACCACGGGAATGTCCATCCGTTCAGTAGGATACGCGAGTGCCCAGAATCAACCGTGCGATTGAACTGCTGGCGGCGGGGCAGCCGGTGTTTAGCGATGCCGTCGCCGAGCTGACCTACGGGAACGGTGTCCGGCAGGCCCGCACCTGGGCCGACTGCCTGATCGTGGATCTGGAGCACCATCCCTTCGACATGACGCGACTGAGCCGCTTCATGCAAGGGTTGGTGGCCGGCGGCCCTACCGACACCGGTCACCGTACTCCGGCCGTGATCGTCACGTTGCCGACCGACGGTAGTGACGCCCGAACCGTGCGTACCAATCGCTGGATGATCCAGCAAACCCTGGCCACGGGGGTGCATGGTCTGATCCTGTGTCACGCGGAAGCCCCTGCGGCCGTGAAGGCGTTTGTCGAGGGGGCAAGGTATTCCTTTCAGGATCTTGGCGTCGGCAGCCACTTGGAAGCTGGCCGCCGTGGATCGGGTGGCCAGCAGACTGCCGCTGAAATCTGGGGTCTGGCGGTGACGGACTATCTGGAATGCGCCGACGTCTGGCCACTCAACCCAAGCGGTGAGCTGATGCTGGGCCTGAAAATCGAAAATCGGCGCGCACTGGTCGAGGCGGCGGCCAGCGTCGCCGTGCCCGGCATCGCCTTCGCTGAATGGGGACCCGGCGACATGGGCATGTCCTACGGGTATCGGGAGGCGCACGATCCACCCTATTCGCCTGACATGCTGGCGGCGAGGGAACAGGTCAAGACAGCCTGCGATCAGGCGGGAATCGCTTTTCTCGACATCATGCAGCGCGACAACGTGGTCGCGCTGATCGATGCCGGCGTGAAAATCGGAGCCACCACCCATGAGGTCGCCGAGAAAGGTCGCCAGCACATCCGGCGCAAGGCGGGGTCCGCGAACTGAGAGGCCAGCACATTACCGCGGCTCCCGAGAGGCCCGTCCGATGTCGGACGAACGCCGCCCTCGGGCGGCCCCGTAGCGGTGCCAGGCAGAACCAGCCCGGGACGCTGCCGCGGTCGCGGGAACCGCGCGGACACGTCGGGTCGGACGCGCTGGCACGGGTGTCTGCCGCCTAAAGCGACATCTTCGCGTGGATCAGTTGTCGGCCTTGTCCGCGTAGGGGTTGTCACCTTTGCGGACCATGATCCTGAGGGGCACGCCGTCGAGATCGAAGGTTTCGCGCAGGCCGTTAGCCAGGTAACGGACATAGCTCCGTGGAAGCCCCCCCGGGTGGTTGGCGAACAGGGCGAATGTCGGAGGGCGCACGTTTACCTGCGTCATGAAACGCAGGCGCTGGGCCCGCCCGCCGGCCCGGGGTGGTTGGTGCGCATCGGTCTGGGCGCGTAGCCAGCGGTTCAGCGCCGGTGTCGGCACGCGCCGGTTCCATCGCTGATGGACGGTGAAGACCGCCTGCATGAGACGACTGGTCCCGTGGCCGGTCAAGGCAGAGAGCGCGACACAGGGGACGCCACGCGCCTGCGGCAACGTTTCGTCGAGCCGCTCGACCAGAGCTCGCCGCATCGCGCCGGGTTGCCGGACCAAATCCCATTTGTTGGCGGCAACCACCAGCGCGCGGCCTTCCTGTACCACTTCTGCCGCGATGGCGAGGTCCTGATCCACCAAGGCCTCGCTGCAGTCGAGCATGAGCACGGCCGCTTCCGCGAAGCGAAGCGCCCGTCTCGTGGACTCTGCGGAAACCGTTTCCGGACGGGAAGCAACCCGGCTGGTCCGTCTCAGTCCGGCGGTGTCGACGAGTTCGATCCGGCGACCGCGCCAGGTCCAGGCGTGGCCGACCGAATCGCGTGTAATCCCGGGTTCCGGCCCGGTCAGCATCCGGTCTTCGCCGAGCAGGCGATTGGTGAGCGTGGACTTGCCGCTGTTGGGGCGGCCGACGATCGCGATGGGGATGGGCCGTGCCTGGTCCGGGGCGTCCGCCTCCGCTGGCGCCGCGGGGGCGTTCCGGGCAGCGATCACCGCCTCGACATCGCCGATCCCGAGGCCATGCTCGGCGGAGATCGGGATCGGCTCGCCGAGCCCGAGTTCGAACCCTTCGACCGCCTGCGCTGCCAGGGCGGGGCTGTCACACTTGTTGACCAGAAGGATGATTTCGCGGGCTTGCGTTCGCGCCAGACGTGCGTACTCGCGGTCGACGGGGGTCACGCCCTGTCGGCCGTCGATCACGAACAGGACCAGATCCGCATCGGCGAGAGCCCGCTCACTTGCTTCGCTCATGCGGGCAGCCAGCGTGCCGGCGTCAGCCTCCTCGAGTCCGGGCGTATCGACGATCTGGAAATCCTCGGCCCCGATTTGCCCGGAAGAGACATTCAGGTCCCGGGTCATGCCGGGATTCGGGTCGACGAGCGCCGCCCGCCGGCCCGCCAATCGGTTGAACAGCGTGGACTTGCCGACGTTGGGGCGGCCGACGATTGCCACCCGCAACTGCATGAACTCCGCCCTCAATTCAGCGCGACGACCGCGCCCTCGCGAGTCAGCACGTACAGGGTGCCGTCGGCCACGATCGGTGCGCTTGCCGGGTCCCCCTGGATGGCGGCAGTGTTCAGCACCGAGCCGTCGGAGGGGTCGAGGCTGACCATTCGTCGGGATCCGGCCACCAGCACCTTCCCGCCAGCGATGATCAGCCCGGCCCAGGACAGGTCCTCGTCGTCGTCAATGCCAAGAGCATCCGCCAGATTGGTCCGCCAGCGCAGGTTGCCCGTGCCCCGCCGGAGGCACACGATTTCCCCCTCGGTGGTCAAGGCGTACATCCACTCCCCGGTCACGCGCGGTGTGTGCGCGATGGTCAGCGGGACCCGCCACTGCAGTGCCCCGGTCTGGAGGTCAAAGCTTGCGAGCTGCCCGGTGGCGCCGCCGGCTATGACAGAGTCGGCGTCGATGACGGGGCCGCCGGCAACGTCCTCGATCTCGATCCGGATCGCGCCCTGCAGGACCTCCGCGAGCGGAACCCGCCAGGCCTCTCGTCCGTTATCGGCCCGTACAGCGACAATTTCACCGGTGGAGTACGGTGCAATCACGACGTCGTCGTTGGCAGCCGCGGGCAAGGCATTCAGCAGCGATGGCCCTTGCTTGAGTGCGCCTTCATGCAACCAGATCTCGCTACCGTCGTTACGCTGAAGCGCGACGGTCTGGTCGGTCATCAGGCCGGCGTACACGCGGGCACCGTGCACGGTTGGCGCCGCGCGGAACGGAATCCCGTACCGACGGCGCCACTGCACGTCCCCGTTCAGGGCGTTGAGCGCCAGCACTTCGCCGTACCCGGTGCTCACGAACAGGGTACCGCCATCCAGGGCGACCCCGCCTCCGACTCCACGACCCCCGTCCTCTCCGTCCGGGCGAACGGATCGGGTCCAGGCTGATCGCCGGTTTTCCAGCGACAACGCGATCACGCGGCCGTCAGGATCCAGGAGATAGAGGTGTCCCTCACCGACCACCGGCTGGCCCAGGATGCGTGACGTTCGAGTTTCGGCGCTCCCGACGTCCAGGCTCCAGGCGAGGGTGAACCTGCCGGAATAGGCCGCGTGGAGCGGTCGGTTGTCGGCGTTTGCGTCTTGTTGAAACCAGGTGGCCGTCACCGGTTCCGACAGAACGACGGGGTCGCTCGTGTCGTCAGTTGGCGTGAGACGCTCTTCGAGGGTAAGGATCGACACCCGTTCGCCCGGCAGCGGCACCTCGTTGTCGACGCCGAACCAGGATGTACATCCTGCGAGGACGAACGCGACGATCGAGAGGGCGACGACGTTCATCTAGTCCTCCGGGTTCGGCCACAGCAGCAGCATGCGATGGGCCCGTGTTCGTACCCCCCGCGGGACGCTGGCGTCGTCGGCAAGCGCGCGAAATTCGGATTTTGCCGTATCCGTGTCTGCCTCCCGGTAGGCCAGGTGTGCGTTGAGTTCGCGGGCGAGCGCGTACCAAGGGCCACTGGGGTCCTCGAGGAGCCAAGCCGTACGGTCGCGGATGACGGCGGCCGCGCCCTGATCAAGCAGAAGGTACGACGCGTGGAGATCGGCTACCGCCCGGAAATGCGGAGGGACGGCGTCGTCGTTGGCGATGGCGTCGTAGAGGGTGATGGCTGCCGCCGGGTCGCCGGAGGCGGTCAGGGCTGCGGCTTCCGAGAGCCTGGCGAGGAGAGCGTATCCGGGTTCGGCCTCACGTGTCAGGTCCGCAAGATCGGAAATACCCAGACCGGTGTTGCCGCTCTCGAGGGCGGCCATGGCCGCGGCGTAGCGGTCCGCGTCTTCTGCCCGCCGTTCCTCGAGATGGTTCTGCCACAGGTACCAGCCGCCGATCGCGATGGCGAGCAGCGCCGCAACGCCTGCCGCGGCCGGGCCATAGCGCCGTCCCAGGCGGCGCAACCGTTCGATGCGAATATCCTCATCGATTTCGCGTAGCAGATCGCTCAACGATTTCTCCTTGGTCGGGTCGACAGACGCACTGGCGGGCATCCTCCCGCGGCAGGATCTGCCTGATTGGGCGCGGAGGCCTCACATTACCACCACCGAACGCCCTTGGCGGGAGCCCGGACGTCACTCCCGAGGCGGCGCTTCAGTGCCGCCAGTGCTCGTGAAGAAAGGTTGCCGCATCGCGTAGCCCCTGCTGTGCGGCGTCGACTTCAGGAGCGAACTTGAGGAAGCCGTGCGGCATGCCTGGGTAAAGAATGTAGCGGTGCGGTACCTTCGCCGCCTCCAGGTGCGATCGGAAGGCCTCGGCGTCGTCGCGCAGCGGATCCAACGCTGCCGCCGTCAGCAGGACCGGAGGCAGGCCGTGATAGTCACCGCGGAGCGAACAGAAGCGAGGGTCAAGCCCGTCTGCATCATCACTCAGATAGTCGATGTAGAACCGCCGCATGATGTCGAGTCCCAGACCGTAGCGCCCATCCCCGTAAGCCTTGGCCGCCGCGCCAAGCGGGTAGCCAAACTCCGGCAGATGACCGTAGCAGCCGTAGAACAGGACACCTGCGCTGAGGGGCCCTCGTTTCTCGTTGAGAACGGAGAGGGCGAGGTTGGCCCCGGCGCTGTCACCGCCGACCGCCAACCGGGTGGCGTCGACGTCGATTTCCGCCGCATGTTTGACCAACCAGTCGCACGCAAACAGGCACTCTTCGATCGCCACCGGGAAGCGGTACTCCGGGGCCAGGCGGTAGTCCACGGAAATCACCGAAGCCTCGGCCTCGCGCGCCAACAGGCGACACATGGTGTCGTGCGTGTCGACGCTCCCGAGCATGAAGCCGCCCCCGTGAAAATAGAGTAACCCGGGAAGGATGGTGTTGGACGGTCGATAGACGCGCGCCCGGAGCCCGCCGTGCGGGCCGTCCAGCGTGATGTCGGTGACGGACCCAAGCGCGGGTGGTTTCGCATTCCAATATGCGGACGTGGCTTCGTAGGCCGCCCGAATTTCGGCAACGGGCGCGTCGACGAGCTCCCGGAAATCGACGGGTGGCTCGACCTCAGCAGCACGGCGGCTGGCGGCGACGAGAGCAGGATCAATGGTGTCGATGTCGCTCATGAGATCCCCTGGCGCAAATACGTGGCGAAGTTCTTGGTTGACAGGTTCCGAATTTCACCGGCGCCCGTGCCGCGACGACCGGCGCCGGTCCGCCGCTGCCGCAGCAGACACGTGTTCTAGCGGTTCCACGGCGTGATGGCACCCTGTGCAGTGTCGATTGCGTCCAGGGCGCCAGACGCCACCTCGGGAACTCGGCCGATGGCTCGCCTCACCCCCGCTCGCGGACGAACCCGGCCAGCCCGTTATCCTCGTCCGGGTGTTGAGCGAGCGAGCTGACGAGAACCTGTCAGCCAGCCTGATCCGACCGACGGCTTAACGCCTCTGCAACAATTGAAATGATTGTTGATTGGCTGTCCCGGCGTCCCGGCGATACATTGGCTCCGGCCGCGTCGCGTCTAGGGTCCGTGGAACCGCTTTGTCAGCGGGACGCGGCGCTCCCCGGTCGGCTCGGCTTCGCTGCCCTCGGGGCGGCGGCCGTATTGTGGACGTGCCGGGATCGCCGATGCGCGCAGTAGAGCACACCGTTGCCCGACCGGTCACGTACCGTGACCTGGGGCTGTTTACGGGCGAACCGGTCGTGATGACGGTCCATCCCGCGGCTGCCGGATCCGGCATCGTCCTGGTGCGTACGGACTTGCCCGGGTCGCCGGAAGTCCCTGCGCAATGGGGGCGCGTCGCGGATGCCGAGCGCCGGACCATGATGCTCGGTGCCGGCAATGGTGCAACGATTTGGACGGTGGAGCACCTGCTCGCGACATTTGCCGGATTGGGCATCGACAATGCCCGGGTGGAACTGAACGGACGCGAGGTTCCGATCCTGGACGGATCGGCCGCCGGCCTCGTGGTCCCTCTTGAGGAAGCCGGAGTGGTTGCTCAGGATCGTCTCAGGTCCTGGATTCGGGTTCGTCGTCCGGTGCGGGTTGAAAACGGCATCGGTACCGTGGTGATGGAGCCGGCTGAGGGGTTCGTGGTCCACGGCACCATTGACTACCCCGGTACCGCGATTGGCCGGCAGAGCTATGAATTTGCGCTCGAGGGTTCCCGGTTCAGGGATGAGATCGCCTCGGCCCGGACCTTCTGCACTCCCGCCGATGCGGAGAAGCTGCGCAGCCAGGGGCTGGGCCTGGGCGGGAATCCGGGGAACGTCATTCAGGTGGATGGCATGTGCGTCCAGGCCAAGGACGGGCTTCGCTTTGCTGACGAGTTCATTCGCCACAAGGTGTTGGATTGCGTTGGTGACCTCTACCTCGCGGGCGCGCCGCTGCTCGGTCGGGTGACGTTCGTGCGAGGCGGTCACGAGTTGAACCGGCGCCTACTGTCGGCGATCTTTTCCGAGCCGGCGAACTGGGAGCGGAGTACTTGCCCGCCCGCGTCGGGGACGTGGGCCGGAACTGCCGCCCGCGTTGCTGTGGCCTGAATCAAGTTCTCGCCAAGGCTTCGCATCGGTTACACTCCGCCGCATGCCTCTGCTAGTTGCAAAGTTCCTGGTCGCGCTATGCGTTGTCTTCGGTGCCTTGAACGCACCGCCTGCGCACGCTCAGGAAGCAACCGAAGGGGTAGAAGCGCCGGCCCCGCCGCCGCCGCCGCCGGCCCCCGGCACGGCCGAGCGGCAAGGTGAAATCCGCTTCGCGGACGGGAGCCACTACGTTGGCCAGATACGCGGTGGCGTCATGCACGGCCCCGGGACGCTGACATACGCGAACGGGGACACCTATGAGGGCAATTTCGTAGAGGGTAGGCAGGAGGGGCGAGGGATATTCCGGTACGCGGACGGTTCCCGGTACGAGGGGGACTTCCGGGACGGTGTCCGGTCGGGTCAGGGCCTGCAGGAGTTTGCGGACGGGGCCCAGTACGAGGGCGCGTTCGAGAATGATCAGTTTCACGGCGAGGGCACGTATCGGCATCCGGACGGCAGCACGTTTGCCGGGACCTACGAGCATGGTGAACGCCGCAGCGGGACACGGGTGTACGCGGACGGGAGCCGGTATGAGGGGGGCTTCTCGGAAGGTCAGCCAAACGGCTTCGGCAAGCTCACGCTCCAGGGTGGCGACGTGTACGAGGGCGACTTTGTGGCCGGACGTCGCACCGGCCAGGGCGAGTACCGGTTCGCCGACGGCAGGAGCTATGAGGGCTCGTTTCGCGACAACCAGTTTCACGGTGAAGGCACGTACACGCACCCCGGAGAAGCGACGTACTCGGGGACGTACGAGAACGGCCGCCGGCACGGTACCGGGACGTTGACGTTTGCCAACGGTAACGTCTACGTCGGGACGTTTGCGGACGACGTCATGGCCGGCACCGGCACGCTGACGTTCGCCAACGGCGGAACCTACGAAGGGAGCTTTGCCGCGGGCACCATGTCCGGCAGCGGCAAGCTGACACTCGCCGACGGAGCCACGTACGAGGGTGAGTTCGTCGACGGTCAGCGCGAAGGCCAGGGCGCATTCCGGTTCGCCGACGGATCGACCTACGAAGGCGGGTTCGTCGACGGCGAGCGCGAAGGCCAGGGCACATTCCGGTTCGCCAGCGGAGCGATCTACGAAGGCGCCTTCCTGAACAACCAGTTTCACGGCGAAGGCACGTACACGCACCCGGACGGAAACACGTTCAACGGGACCTACGAGAACGGGAAACAGCTGGAAGGGCAGGCCACGCTCGTCTATTCGGACGGAACTCGGTACGAGGGAGCGATCTCAGGCGGCCAGCAAACCGGTCAGGGCGTGCTCGTCTACGCGGACGGGACCCGGTACGAGGGTGGCTTCCAGAACGGTAACTTCCACGGCCCCGGCATCCTGACGTACGCCAACGGGGTGAAACTCGAGGCGACCTTCGAGAGCGGGGCAGCGACGGGTCGGACCGTCACCACCTATCCGGACGGGACGCGGGTCGAAAGCGAGTAGGGGGGTCAGCTTCGGTTGGCTGCCTCCATTGTGCCGCCCAGGTAACGGATTCGGTAGACCTTCCCGGCCCTGTCGTCGGAAACCATGAGGGAACCGTCAGGCGCCTCGAGGACATCAGCCGGCCGGCCCCAAGCCCGCTCGTTTTTCAGCCACCCATCGGCAAATGTGTCGTAGCCCAGTGCGGTTCGTTGATCATCGGCGAGCCGCACAACGGTAATCCGATAGCCGATCTTCCGGGTCCGATTCCATGACCCGTGTTCCGCGATGAATACCGCGCCACGATAGCTGTCCGGCACATTGGTTCCGGAGTGGATGGCTAGGCCGAGCGGCGCCACGTGCGGACCCAGGGCCTGCGCCGGGGGTTCCGAATCTGCGCATTCCCCGTCGCCTCCCAGGTTCGGGTCCCTGAGAGTGCCGGCGTGGCAGAAGGGGAACCCGTAATGGAGACCGGCTTCCCGAGCCCGGTTGAGTTCACCAGGCGGAAGGTCGTCGCCGAGATGGTCCCGGCCGTTGTCGGTAAACCACAACTCGCCGGTGACCGGATGCCACGCGAGCCCGACCGAGTTGCGCACACCCCGCGCATAGACCTCGATGTCCGAACCGTCGGGGCGCATCCGGAGCACACTGCCGTAGTAGCCGTCAACCCGGCAGACATTGCAGGGCGCGCCGACCGGGGCGTAGAGAAGTCCATCCGGCCCAAAGCCCAGAACCTTCCAGCCGTGGTGTTGGTCCGACGGCAGCCGATCCGTCACGACGACAGGAGCCGGCGGGTTGTCCAGCCTGGACTCGATGTCGTCGAAGCGCAGGATGGTGCTCACGGCCCCCACGTAGAGAGCGCCGTCGCGGAACGCGACGCCGCTCGGCATTTGCAGGTCTGACGCAATCTCGCGGACGCGTTCGCCCCGGCCGTCGCCGTCGTCGTCGGTCACCGCAAACACGCGGCCGTCCCGACGGGTGCCGACGAAGAGCGTGCCCTGCTCACCCCAGGCCATCTGCCTTGCATTGGGGACGTCTGCAAACGGCTCAATGACGAATCCGTCGGGCAGGCGGATGGTGGCCAGGCGTTCATCTGCAACCGAGTCAGCGGTACCGAACACGGCCAGTCCGGCCAGCAGGAAAGTCAGGACGAAGGTGCGCATGGTTGACTTCACATGTTGGGATAGCGTGGGCCCTCGCCGCCCTGCGGCGGAACCCACGTGATGTTCTGGGTCGGATCCTTGATGTCACACGCCTTGCAGTGCAGGCAGTTAGGCGCATTGATCCGCAACTGCTGCTCGCCCTGTTCGACCACGAACTCGTAGACCCCGGCGGGGCAGTACCGCTGTTCGGGTCCGTCGTACCGGGCCAGGTTCACGCTCAGGGGCACATCTGAATCCGCGAGCTGCAGGTGACAGGGTTGGCCTTCCTCGTGGTTGGTTCCGGAGAACGCAACGTTGGTCAGTCGGTCGAACGTGATCTCGCCGTCCGGCTTCGGATAGGTGATCGGCCGCGCCGAAGCGGCATCTTCCAGGCTGGCGTGATCGGGCTTGCCGTGGCGGAGAGTCCACGGCGCCCGGCCACGGAGCAGGATCTGGTCGATTCCCGCGAGGACAGTCCCCCAGAACCGCCCGTAGCGAAATCCGGGGCGCACGTTCCGGCCCCTGAGGAGCTCGCGATGGGCCCATGAGGCGCGGAATTCCGTGTCGTAGGCTGCGCAATCCCCTGAGCCATCGGCCAGTGCCCGGGCGACCGCCTCAGCCGCACACATGCCGGACTTGATGGCCGTATGCGTGCCCTTGAGGCGGGGAACGTTCAGGGTTCCCGCGTCGCAGCCGAGCAGGGCGCCGCCCGGGAACGCCAGGCGGGGGAGACTCTGCGGCCCGCCCTCGTTGAGCGCACGTGCGCCGTACGCGATGCGCTGCCCGCCTTCAAATGTCGGCCGGATCGCAGGGTGGGTTTTGAACCGCTGGAACTCGCCGAACGGGCTGAGGTGCGGATTCGAATAATCGAGCCCGACCACGAACCCGACGGCCACCTGACGGTCCTCCAGGTGATACAGGAACGCCCCGCCGTACGTATCACCAGGCAACGGCCATCCGGCGCTGTGGAGGACGAGCCCGGGCCGGTGGCGCTCCGGCGCGACCTGCCAGAGTTCCTTCAGTCCGAGGCCGTATGTCTGGTGTTCACATTCCCGATCAAGCTCGAACTGCCGGATAGCCTGCTTGCCGAGACTGCCGCGGCAACCTTCCGCGAGCAGCGTCAGGGTGCCCCGAAGTTCGACACCGGGCTGCCATGCCGGGCCACGCGAACCGTCCGCTGCAAGCCCCATGTCACCGGTTGCAACCCCTGATACCCGGTCCCCGTCCGTGAGCAGTTCGGTCGCTGCGAAACCCGGGAAGATTGCGGCGCCCATGCTCTCGGCCGTGCCCGCCAGCCAGCGGCAAAGGTTGCCGAGACTGATGATGTAGTTGCCGTCGTTCCGCATGGCGGGCGGCAGCAGGGCATGCGGCCAGGTGAAGCTGCTCCTAGCGCCCAGGAACAGGAGCCGTTCCTCGCTGACTTGGGTCTGTATCGGCGCGTCGAGGGAGCGCCAGTTCGGGATGAGTTCATCGAGGCCGCGCGGATCGAGGATGGCACCTGAGAGCGTGTGGGCGCCCACTTCGGAGGCCTTCTCGACGACGCACACGGAGATATCCCGGCCGGTCTCGTCGGCCAGTTGGCGCAGCCGGATCGCGGCCGCGAGGCCGGCCGGTCCGGCACCCACGATTACCACGTCGAACTCCATGGCTTCCCTCTCGGGAGGCGGGGCGGGAGACTCACTCATCGGCGGATTGCCTTGGAAGGGTCATCGGGAGGCGCAGGGGCCTCAAAGGACGGCGAGAATCCGCTCAGCGCTTGACACTTCGAACGCGCCTGGCTCCTCGACGGCAAGGTGGGCGACCGAACCGTTCTCCACGACCATCGCGAATCGCTGGCCGCGTTGCCCAAGCCCGAATCCAGTCCCGTCCAGCCCCAGACCGAGGGCCTGCGTGAATTCGCCGTTTCCGTCGGCCAGCAGCGTCACCGAATCACCGGTGTTCTGGCTCTTCCCCCAAGCGTCCATCACGAATGCGTCATTGACCGCAATGCAGACAATCTCGTCAACTCCCTTTGCCTTGATCGCACCGGCGTTCTGCACGAAGCCGGGCAGGTGCTGAACGGAACAGGTGGGCGTAAATGCGCCGGGCACCGAGAACAGGACCACCTTGCGGTTGCCGAAGAACTCGGTCGTGGACACTTCTTCCATGCCGTCTGGGCTGAGGCGACGGAGCGTGGCAGCGGGGATGGAATCACCAGTCGAGATGGGTATCGGAGCCTCCCGGGTTTGATTGGCGGCACGAGCCCGGGAGAGACCAGGCGGTCGCTCCGGAGCAGCGGATTGCAGGTTACCTGACCTTGGCCCGTTTGGCGCGTTGGACCGCTTCGATGACCGCGTCCGCAGTCAATAGCTCCGGTAGCACCTCGCCCTCCGGAAGGCCCGGTCCGTATATGGCATTGAACGGGACTCCGAGTCGTTGGTGCGTCGCCAGATAGGCGGCTATGCCCGAATCTGGCAGGGTCCAGTCACCACGCAGACCGACGATGTCGCCAACCTCCAGGAGGTCGCGCACCGGCGGTCGATCGAGCACCAGGCGTTTGTTCACGACGCAGGTCACGCACCAGTCGGCGGTCACGTCCACCAGGACGACCTGGTCGGCGGCCAGGTCGGGCACGGCCGACGGGTTCAGCGGCCGCCAAAGCGGGTCGCCGGCCGCCCTCCCGTCGCCTGTCCCCGTGTAACCGGCCAAGGCCGGGAACAGAACCGCTAGCACCAGCGAGGCCAGGCCTGCGCCCCGCACGAACGGGACGATCCGCTCAGCGGTCCTGGCCGCAAATGCAAGCACCGCGAGTCCGCTCAGTCCGGCGGCGACAGCCGTCGGGATGACACCGGCCGCTGAGTGCAACACGGACAGCAGCCAGATGGCTGTGCCGAGGAGCATGAGCGCCAGCACCAGCTTGAGACGACCCATCCAGGGGCCGGGCCGGGGCAACACCACAAGGAGACCCGGCCGGATGGCGACCAGTAGCCAAGGGACAGCCATGCCGACTCCGAGGCCGAGAAACACGAGCACGATGTCGCCAACGCCGCGCGTGAGCGCGAAGCCCACCGCGGTGCCGACCACGGGTGCGGTGCAGGGCGTGGCCAGAACGGTAGCGAACGCTCCCTCCGCGAACGCGCCGGCGCGCCCCTTTAGGTCGCCGCCGGCAGCCTGGAACCAGCGGTTCACCCGGA
The DNA here is from genome assembly GCA_965116745.1 of Alphaproteobacteria bacterium. GTDB lineage: Bacteria > Pseudomonadota > Alphaproteobacteria > TMED109 > TMED109 > VXPW01. The sequence goes on from OZ220701.1 coordinate 1,014,783, forward strand.
CGGGCAGCCGGATATCGCAGATGCCCGCGAGCACTGCCGCGAACAGCAGCACGACCGCCGCAAGGAACGCGATGAACCCGGGTATCTGGAACTGGAACCCCCAACCGGCCGTCAGGCCAGCTGCCCGAACCGCGGCGACCAGAAGGGCGAGCAGGCCAAACGACGCGACGATACCGGCTGCCGTTGCGAGAAAGCTCGCGGAGACGACAGCCCGGTCTCGCCCAGCCGCATCGACCAACCGGGCAATCTTGATTCCGAGTACCGGCAGCACGCAGGGCATCAGGTTCAGGATCAGGCCACCGAGCAGGGCGAGCAGGAACGCCACGCCGAGCGTCAGGTCGCCACCGGTCGCGGCCGGCGCCCCGGCGAGGACGAGTCGGTCGTATGCGTTGGCCGAGCCCGTGACCAAGGTGACACCGAGGTCGGCTCCTTCGAGTTGCTCGGCATCGAACGGGGGCAGGACGTCGACATCGACCGCGACCGTTTTACCGTCGGCCGAGACGGTCGCGCGGTCACTGCGGAAGAAGATTCCCTCCGGGCCCTCGAGAAGGGCGACAATCTGATCGGGCGAGGTATCCAGCTCGAACATGCTGTCCGCCGTGACGTGGACCGTGCGGACCCCGTCGAAGGCGGCGGTCAGTCGCTCGAATCCGGCTGCCTGCGGCGGGCCCGGCACGCGCGCTTCCGCTTCGGCGATGATCCGGACGTGAGAACTGGGGAACGCGGTACCGGCCGGCAGGTGCAGCAACGTGTCGACCCGAACGGGAATACAGATCTGAGCGCAGACCTGGTAGTCGATTCCCGCATCGAGCGTGACCGGCCGCCCGGACTCCTCGACATGGAGTCGAATCGGGATGAGCACGTTTCCCGCGTAGGTGCGTGTGACGAGCTGTCCCTGCTCGACCGACTGCTCCGGGGCGGGCCACACAAATTCGACGGACGCGACGTTCTCCGAAGCTGGGCCGACGCTGAGCGTGGGCGGCAGTCCGGCTTCACCCGGGCTTCGCCAATAGATGTGCCAGCCGTCGTCGAGCGCCACCTGCAGGCCGAGCGGCAGCGTGGGGCGGGATCCGGCCGCCGTCACGGCCGAAACGATTCGCGTCCGCCAGGCTTCGCCGTCACTCCATTCGGAGGCGGTATCGGCCGCAGCAGGCACGGGCAGCCCGAGGGCCAGGACCAGGGAAATCGTGCCGCAGACGCGGCGAGTGCAGTGGGATGCAGCGATCACGGTAGCGACGGGGGTGGCAGCGAGGCGTCTAGAGGCAGGCCACTTGAGACATAGGGCATGCCAACGTCAAGGCGTCAGGCCAGTGTACTCATCTGTGTTCCGCTGACGGGGGTTTCCATCTGAGCACGGGACTTCGTGCGGCTCGGGTCTCATCGGCGCGCCGGCGGGGAGCGTTCCCGGGCGCATCGGCAAAGCTGTCCGCCTCGGAGCCGCGGGCACGGGCCACCAGGTCGCGGGCGGCTTCGATGAACGAATCCAGGGTGGTTCGGCTTTCCGTTTCTGTGGGCTCCACCAGCAGCGCCCCTGAGACCACCAACGGAAAATAGACCGTGGGAGGATGGAATCCCTGCTCAATCAATGCCTTGGCGAAATCCAACGTGGAAACCCCAGTACCGTCGAGAAACGAGTCGTCGAACAGGCACTCGTGCATGCACGGTCCCGGGTAGGCCGGAGACAGGGTGTCAGCCAGCGCCGAGCGAAGGTAGTTGGCGTTGAGCACGGCGTCCTCGGCAACCTGCCGGATCCCCTCCCGGCCATAGCTCAGGCAGTAGGCAAGGGCTCGCACGAAGGTTCCCATCTGGCCGTGGAAAGCCCGCAGCCGCCCGAAGCTGGCGACGGCCGGGCCAGTTGCCTGCTCCAGGAGGCGAAGCTGTCCGTCGTCCTCGTGCAGGACCCAGGGCAGCGGCGCGAACGGCGCAAGGGCTGCAGACAGCACTGTGGGGCCGGCGCCCGGGCCACCGCCGCCGTGCGGCGTGGAGAAGGTCTTGTGCAGGTTGATGTGCATGGCGTCCACGCCCAGATCACCCGGCCTCACCTTGCCCACCAGGGCATTGAAGTTGGCACCATCGCAGTAGAAATAGGCCCCCGCAGCGTGGGTCGCCTCCGCCATCGCCTGAATGTCAGATTCGAACACGCCGCAGGTGTTTGGATTGGTCAGCATGATGGCGGCAACATCGGGGCCGAGGGCCGCTTCGAGGCTCGCGGTATCGACACGACCGTCGGCCCCTTCCTGGATCTTCTCCACCTCGAATCCGCAAAACGCAGCGGTCGCCGGGTTGGTTCCATGTGCGGAATCCGGCACCAGGATGCGGTGGCGTGCCTCGCCTTTGGCTTCATGCGCTGCCCTGATGGCCATCAGGCCGCACAGCTCTCCGTGGGCCCCGGCAGCGGGCCACATCGCCACTGCCGGCAATCCGGTGAGGATTCGCAGCCAGCGCGCGAGTTCGTCGATCACCGTGAGGGCTCCCTGCACGGTGGATGCCGGCTGCAGCGGGTGCACGTCGGCAAAGCCAGGCAGCCGGGCGAGCTTTTCGTGGAGCCGGGGATTGTGCTTCATGGTGCACGATCCCAGCGGATAGAAGGCGGTGTCGATTCCGTGATTGAGGCGGCTGAGCCGAGTGTAGTGGCGCACCACGGTCGCTTCGTCCAGATCGGGCAGCCCGATTCCTGTTGACCGTTCGGCGGAGCCGAGCCGTGTCGCGCAACCGGAGGGCGCAGGCAGATCGATGCCGCTCCGTCCCGGCGACCCGAGTTCGAACAGGAGGGGCTCCGCGCGGTCCGGCGCGCCGGACTGGATGCCGGTCATCGCAATGTCTCCTCGAAGGCGGCCCCCAGGCGTTCAATGTCGTCGTCAGTCGTGAGCTCGGTGGCCGCAATCAAGAGATGGTTCGCGAGGTCGTCGCGGCCCGGGTAGAGGCGAGAAACGGGTACGCCGGCGAGCACCCCATGCTCCCGCTGCATGGCCGCGGCCATGTCCTCGGCGGGACGGTCGAGAGCAACCACGAATTCGTTGAAGAACGTCCTGTTGGCAATGCCGACGCCCTTGACCGCGTCAATGCGCTCTGCCGTCCGGACGGCAGCCTCGTGGTTCAGGCGGGCGAGGCGAGCCAGACCGGTCTCGCCGAGGAGCGCGAGATGGACGGAAAAGGCGAGCGCACACAGCCCACTGTTGGTACAGATGTTGCTGGTGGCCCGGCCGCGCCGGATGTGCTGCTCGCGCGCGGCGAGCGTCAATACGAATGAGCGTTCACCCTCGGTGTCCACCGTTTCACCGGCGAGCCGCCCCGGCATGTTGCGCACGTACTTGTCCCGGGTAGCGAACAAGCCGACGTACGGTCCGCCGAACGCCAGGCCCACACCAAGCGACTGTCCTTCGGCAACCACAATGTCCGCTCCGTCTTCGCCGGGCGAACGGAGCGCGCCCAGCGCAACCGTTTCGGGGACCGCCACGATCAGGAGGGCACCGGCTGCGTGCGCCGCCTCTGCCCAGGGCCGTAGATCGCCCACGGCACCGAAGACATCCGGGTATTGCACCAGCACGGCCGCGCAGTCGTCGGGAAGTGCATCAGGACTTGCCGGCAGCCATTGTCCCGGCTCGGCGCCCGACAGCTGAACCAGCTCCAGGCCAGAGAAGTGGAAGTACGTCGTCAGGGTCTCATGCCAATGCGGGTGCAGGCCGTCGGCAACCGCAATCCGGTTGCGTCGGGTGATGCGGGCGGCCATCAGGGTGGCCTCCACGCACGCCGTCGAGCCGTCGTACATCGAGGCGTTTGCGACCTCGCACCCGGTCAGCAAGGCCACTTGCGTCTGGAACTCGAACAGGGTCTGAAGGGTGCCCTGGCTGATCTCCGGCTGGTAGGGCGTGTATGAGGTCAGGAATTCCCCGCGCTGGATCAGCGCGTCGACACTGGCCGGGATGTAGTGGCGGTACGCGCCGGCGCCGAGGAAGAACGGCCCGTCGCCAGCGGCGCGGTTCCGGCCGCTCAGTTGTTCGAAAACCCGTCCGATCTCGATCTCGCTGGCCGCCGGAGGCAGGTCCAGCACCGGGTCGAGGACTTCGGACGGCACGTCCGAGAACAGGTCGTTGATCGCCGGCACCCCGATTCGGTCCAGCATGGCGCGGCGATCCGCATCGGTGTTCGGAAGCCAACGCATGGGATCAGGCCTCGCCGGTTAGCGTTGCGTAGGCCGCTTCATCCAAGAGCTGGTCAAATTCTCCCGGGTCGGCCATCCGGATCCGGAGAAACCAGCCGTCGCCGGTGGCATCTGCATTGACGGTTTCTGGTGCGTCGGTCAGGACCGGGTTGGTCTCCGCGACCTGCCCCGCTACCGGCGCATAGACTTCGGATGCGGCCTTGACCGATTCGACGACGGCAACCTCCTCGCCGGCGGCGACCGTGCGGCCGACCTCGGGCAACTCGACAAACACGATGTCACCCAGCTGGTCCTGTGCGTACTCCGTGATGCCGACGGTAGCGAGATCGCCGTCCACGGAGACCCATTCGTGGTCCTTGGTGTAACGAAGGTTTGGCATACGCTTTTCCTCAGGTAGGCCGCGTCTGGTGGCGGCGCGGGGGCACGAACGGAAGCGGGGTCACCCTGGCCGGCACCTGCCGCCCTCGGAGCTCGACCTGGAGCGCGGCGCCGGGTTCGGAATGCTCGGTGGCGACGTATCCCATCGCGATGGGAACACCGAGCGACGGTGAAAAGGTCCCGCTGGTGACCTCACCGATCGCGTGTCCAGATGCGTCCAGGACCACAGCGCCGCCGCGGACCACGCCGCGCCCTTCAGGCAGGAGTCCCACGCGTCGTCGGGCGGGGCCGTTCGCCAGTTCACGTTCAATGCGCGCACCGCCGGGCACCGCGAGGGTGCTCCGCCGTCGCGCGCCGAATGTCCACGCCAACCCCGCTTCGACCGGACTGGTGTCGGCGTCGATGTCGCTCCCGTAGAGGCACAGACCGGCCTCAAGTCGAAGACTGTCGCGCGCCCCGAGGCCGGCTGGCCGCACCTCCGAACGGGCTAGCAGTGCCTCAGCGATCGACACGGCAGCCGCCCCGTCGCAGCCGATCTCAAAACCGTCCTCGCCGGTGTATCCGCTGCGGCTGAACGTGCAGGGCATGCCGAGGAGCTCAAACTCCCCGTAGGTGAACGGCGCCAATTCGAGGGCAGCCGGGGTCAGGTGGGACAATGCGTCGGCCGCCTTCGGTCCCTGGAGGGCGAGCAGCGCCCGCTCCTGCTGGTGGTTGAACGTGAGTGCGGGCAAGCGTGCCCGGAACCACGTCAGGTCCGCGTCGATCCTGGCCGCATTGATGACTAGGAAGATGTCGTCGTCTCGGCGGGTCAGGAGCAAGTCGTCCACGATGCCGCCTTCGTCATTGGTGACGACGGCATATCGGGTGCGACCAGGGGCGAGAGATTGCAGGCTGGCCGGGATCAGGGATTCGAGCCCGGCAAGCGCATCGTCGCCGGACACTTCAACCTGGCCCATGTGGGACACGTCGAAGAGCGAGGCCGAATCGCGGGTCCAGCGGTGTTCGGCAAGGATGCCCTCGTACTGCACTGGGAGTTCCCACCCGGCAAATGGGACCAACTTGGCCCCAAGAGCCACGTGCAGGTCATGGAGCGGCGTGCAGCGGGGCGTTCCTTGTGAAGATCCGGGCAGGAGAGCCTCCTTCCGGCACGGACGAACCCGCGCCGGGCAAGGCCTCCTCTGTCATGGAACCTGAGAGATTCGCCCGGCTCCCGGAATGGATGGCGGGCTTACCCCTTCGGTGGGCGGAGTGGCCTCCGCCGCTCTCCAGAGGTGCTCCAATCCCGCGGTCCCTTGCGCCTGAGAGGTTCCGAGGCCCCGTTGCTCCTTCGGCGTCGGCGACGTGCGCCGAACTCTCCCGCGGGCGGACAGCCGAAGCGTAGAGTATTGATCCAACGGGTCAACATCGCGTCGCCCGGCGTCAGACCTTGCGCATCACGACAATGCGGTTGCTGTTTGTTCCGTGCCGGTTGTTCGCAATACCCCAACAGTTGGAGGTCTTGGTGAATTCCTGCTGATTGATCATCACGCCGAGGACTTCCAGCGGCAAACCCTCGGCGGCGGCCATGACATGGGTTTCTAGACGGACGGTTCCGTTACGGACCTCGCCCACCTCAAAGGCGATGTAGCCCCCCCACCTCGTGACCCGGGCCAGTTCCGCGAGCGTCGAGCGAATGAACTGCTGCCAGTCGTCGACGTTGCGGAGCTGGGAAAGCCTGACTTCGTGGGGATCGATTCCCAGGAACCAGCAGCGAAGCCAGTTGTCGGTGACGTAGTCGACCACGTCGAGGAACGGGGGCGAGGTCACGGTCAAGGCGATCGCTCCGGACGGGATTTGGAACGTTTCGTCCGCCTGCTCGGTCAACAGCAGGTGGTGCCTGGCGGCCGGCAGCACCTGCGATGACAGCAGGGAACGCGACTTTCGTTCAATGATCGCGGGAACATCCCGGCGGGGCGGCACCTGATTGCGACGCCGGTTGATGATCTGCTGGCGTTCCAGCGACACCGCCTGGTTGGGCGGCATGGTGTACACCGAAAAGAAGCCGGACGAATGCCCGGTCAGCCGGTTGATCGCGATCATCCGGATCCACTTGTCCACCAGGTCCAGACATCCGGCGTCCTGACGGTCCAGGATCCATCGTCGAAGCCCTTCGATCCGGGCGAGGGTTTCAGGATGGTAGAAGGCCTCCAGATCGCCGCGGTCAGCGCGGGTGAAGCTGTCCCACGGAATCGACCGGAGACGCGTCACGACCTCGGACTGGGCGGGCGGGTTGATCCGGGGCTCGGTAATGGCCCTGCTCAGCGGGTTGGTGTCGTTCCCGTAGGGAATCCGTTCGGCCAGTGCCGCCTCGATCGGAGTCGTGCCCCGTCCCATAAAGGGGTCGTAGACAACATCGTTCCTTGCCGTGAGGCGGCGGATGTAGAACCCCGGGAGCTGCGGCTTGAAACAGGCGCGGTACGAGACTTCGTGAATGCGATGCGCCTGGCGTTGCCGTGAGGTCCAGAACTCGTTGACGAAATACCGCACGCCGTCCATCGTCTCGACTTGGGTCGGCGTTCCGAATTCGGAGAAGTTCTCCAGATCGTCGACGAGGTCGGTCGGGCCGAGGGTCGATCGCTCCGGCGGCATTCCGTTACCCGCGATTACAGTCGACAGCTTGGCCTCCTTGACGGACTAGGATCTGTGCGGCCCCACCCGCCAGCCGCGCGTGGCCCGCGACCGACTCTTCACCCGGGGCGCCTCGGCCCGACGGTTCGGGCGTGCGTCCCCCTGACTACAGTTTCGTAGAAGAGCGACGGACGCGGTGCAAGTCCCCGCCGGTCCGGCACCGGATCTGTCGGGCCGCGAACCGCGACGAGGACACGCCCGAACGCGCTATCGTGCCGGGGCGGTCTTCCATCGCGGAGGATGGAAGACCTCTAGGCGTCGGCATCCGGAAAGCGATCGACGAGCGCCGCATGCAGTTCCGGGTCGCCGGCGGCGAGGACGGTTCCGTTGGATCCTGGCAGGAGCCCGTCCCACGCGCTGGCAATGCCGCCAGCCGCGGAAATGATCGCCATCCCAGGCAGGACATCCCAGGGCTTGATGTCGGCTTCCACGACCACGTCGATGTAGCCGGCGGCCAGCATCGCATAGCCCCAGCAATCCGTGCCGTACCGCACGAACAGTGCTTGGTCGGCCAGGCGTTGGAAGGCTGCGCGCGCGGCGGCAGAGCGAATCATGCCCGGCTCCGTCATGGCGACGATCATGCGCTCCGGATCCGTCGGGCGGGAGGTCGTCACCAGTTCGCCGTTTAGCCAGGCTCCCTGCGGGGCTCCCCACATGCGTTCGCCCGTGATCGCCTGATCGATGACGCCGATTGCCGGGCGTCCCTGCTCCAGCAGTCCGACGAGCGTGCCGAAGACCGGTAGTCCGGCGACAAACGCCTTGGTGCCGTCGATCGGATCGAGAATCCACGTGTGCTCGGCGTCCGTATTTTCGGACCCGTATTCCTCGCCCACGACACCGTGATGGGGGAATCGGCGGCTGATGGCGTCGCGCATCCTGGCTTCGGCCGCCCGGTCTGCCTTCGTCACCAACTGCAGGCGACTTCCTTTCCCGCTCTTGACTTCGATCGCCTCGCGCGATCGAAACAGCGGTCGGATGGCTGTGCGGGCGAGATCGGCGAGTTCGTGCGCAAAGGTCAGGAATTCGTCGTAGGAGGCCATCGGACTGGAACTCGTGCGCTGTTGAGGGGCCACGATACACGGCCCCCGTGTGCCCGGACGACGGCTGGGCCGACCACGCGGTATCGCGCGGGGACCTGCCCCAATCGCCGGTGCGCCGGTCGCACGAACGCGCCCCGGCGCAGCCAGAGTGGGACCGTGCGAACCGCGAACCGCCGATGGGGCGGCGCGCCAGGGGATGCTGCTCCGGCGCGTCTCAAGGCACGCGAATGATGACAGCACGAGAGCCGTGGATTCTGTCCTCGCCGGCCCGTCGGCGTTCTCCGGTCGGCCTCAACCGAACCGGGGTACGGGCGTTGTTCTGGCGAATGTCGTCAGGCTCTTGATCGATCTTCCGGCATGCGGCGCCGGTGGCGCCGGCGCCGCGAGCACCCGGCCCCACGATCCGTGTCGCGTGGTATACACCCCCAATGCCCATCTCCTCCCTCAGCCGCCTCTGGCCCGGCTCGCCCATCGCGATTTTGCTCGCATTGGCGGTGCCGCTGGTCGGATGCTCCGTGTTTCAGGACCCGGAGCCTGTCGCCGAGCGTCCGGTGGAGAAGATTTACAACTCCGCTCTCGACGCGCTGCTGGACGACGAATATGTGCTTGCGGTCACGGAATTCGAGCAGGTCGAAGCCCAGTATCCGTATTCGGAATGGGCGACGCGGGCGCAGTTGCTGGTCGCGTACGCCAACTACCTGAAGAACGACTACACCCTGGCGGTCGCAGCGGCCGAGCGTTTCATCGATCTGCACCCGGGCAGTTCCGACGTGCCCTATGTCCGGTACCTGATCGCGCTCTGTCACTACGAACAAATTCCTGATGTTCGGCGCGACCAGACGCAAACCAGGCTGGCCAGAGAGGCGTTGGAGGGAGTGGTTGCCCGCTATCCTGGCAGCGTCTACGCGCGCGACGCTGCCGTGAAACTCGATCTTGTCTACGACCATCTTGGGGGCAAGGAGATGGAGGTGGGCCGGACCTACCTTCAACTGCGTCAATACCCTGCCGCACTGCGCCGGTTCGCGACGGTCGTCCGATCGTACCCCGAGACCACGCATGTCGCCGAGGCTCTCGCCCGGATGGTCGAGTTGAACCTGGCCCTCGGCCTCGAGGGCGAAGCACGTCTGCACGCGGCCGTGCTCGGCCACAACTATCCGAACAACCGTTGGTACGCGTACGCCTACGACTTGCTTGAAGGAGATGGGCCGGAGATTCCGCGGTCCTCCTGGTTCTTCGGACTGTTCTGATCGGGCGGGACATCTCGTGCTGATCAGCCTCTCGGTTCGGAATGTTGTTCTGATCGAGGCTCTTGATTTTTCGTTCGGCCCGGGCTTCTGCGTGCTGTCGGGTGAAACCGGCGCGGGCAAGTCGGTGCTGATGGAAGCGCTCGCGCTGGCGACGGGTCGGCGGGCCGATGCCAGCCTGGTGAGGGTCGGAGCGGACGAAGGAGTCGTCACCGCGTCGTTCAAGGTGGCTGCCGACCATCCGGCAGTGGCATTTGCCTCCGAGCACGGGATTCAGAGCGATGGTGAGTTGCTGTGTCGCCGGGTGCTGGCGCGCAACGGTCGGGGTGGCGCCTTCATCAATGACGTCCCGGTTACGGTCCGCCTGCTCGAGCAGCTCGGTCATCGCCTGCTGCAGATTCACGGCCAGCACGACCGTAGGGGATTGCTGGATGCCACCCGGCATCAGGGCTTCCTCGACGCGTTCGGAAGTCTGTCCCGAGAGCTGCGGAGCCTCGGCAAGCGCCACCGGGCCTGGCGCGAAGCCGAAGCGGCCCATCGCGAGGCTGCCGAAGGACTGGCAAGCACCCGCGCCGCCGAGGAGGAAATCCGGGTCCGGCTGGCCGAATTGGAGGCGCTGGCGCCTGCGCCCGGCGAAGCCGAACAGCTGGCGGAGCGCCGTTCGTTCCTGATGCAGAGCGGCCGGGTCCTGGCGGTGATCGAACAACTGGCTGCGATCATGGGCGAGGGCGCAACCGCGGCTCCTGCCACGCCGTCCCTGCACGATGCGGTGGCGGCCCTCGACGGGCTGCCCGAAGTTTCGGGCCCGTTTGCGGAACTCAAGTCGTCGCTGCACCGCGCGTTGGTCGAACTGGGGGAGGCTCGAAACCTGCTCGACGCCGTGCGTGCCGATCTTGAGTTGGACCCGAACGAACTGGAACATGTGGAAACCCGACTGTTTGCGCTTCGGTCCGCGGCTCGCCGCCATGGCGTGACCCCGGATGAACTGGGTACCGTGCACGAGGAACTGCGTGAACAGGCAGCGAAGATCGGCGCTGACGAGCACCGCGTCAAAGAACTCGAGGAAGCTGCGGGCGCGGCTCGCCAGGAGTTTGAGGCCGCGGTCGAGGTGCTGGGCGCGGGTCGCCGGAAGGCGGCGGCGTTCCTTGACGAGCGCATCGGCGACGAGCTCGAGGCGCTCCGCATGGGACGGGCGCGGTTCGTGACGGAGCTCGAAGAATTGCCGCGGGAAAAGTGGGGGCCGCACGGCGGGGAACGGGTGCGGTTCGGCGTGTCGACCATGCAGGGGGTCGCCATCGGACCCCTTGAGCGAATCGCCTCGGGTGGCGAACTGTCCAGGTTCCTGCTGGCGGTCCATATCGTCCTGGCGCGGGTCACCGAACCGGCGACGCTCGTGTTCGATGAGATCGACTCGGGGGTTGGTGGTGCGGTTGCGGATGCAGTGGGCACGCGCCTGGCGCGCCTCGCCCGGCGCCACCAGGTGTTCGCGGTCACCCACCAGCCACAGGTGGCGGCGCGCGGCCGGCGCCAATGGCTGATCCTTCGTTCCGGCGATGCGGTGTCGGCTTCCGAGCTCGACGAAGCGGGCCGCGTCGAGGAAATCGCGCGCATGATGTCTGGCAGCGGACTGACCGACGAGGCCCGCGCCGCCGCGAAGCGGCTGCTGCAGGAAGGGGGCAAGTGACCGCCGCTGCCGCCGCGATCGCCGTCGCGGCCCTCAGCCGGGAGGAAGCCCGGTCCGAACTTGCGCGCCTGGCGGCAGCCATCCTGCGGCACGACCGCGCGTATTACATCGATGACGCACCGAAGATTTCGGATGCGGACTACGACGCTCTCCGGCGTCGGAACTCGGCGATCGAGGAGCGTTGGCCGGAACTGGTCCGAAACGACAGCCCGTCGGGAAGGGTCGGCGCGCCGCCGACCTCCGGCTTTCGCAAAGTGCGGCATCCGCAACCCATGCTGTCGTTGGACAACGTCTTCACAGACGACGAGTTGCAAGAGTTCGTGGACCGGGTCCGAAAGTTTCTCAACCTGGACCAGCAGGTCGAGATCGCGATCGCGGCCGAACCGAAGATCGACGGCCTGTCGGCCTCCCTGCGGTACGACGATGGCGAGCTGGCAGTGGGCGCCACCCGGGGCGATGGTCGAGACGGCGAGGACGTCACGCGCAACCTCAGGACGATCGCCGCCGTGCCGAAGCGGCTCCGGGGCCGCCCGCCCGCGCGCCTAGAAGTGCGCGGCGAGGTGTACTTCCCGATCGAGTCCTTTCACCGCTTGAACGCCGAGCAGCTGGCGTCCGGCAGGCGCGCGTTCGTGAATCCCCGCAACGCCGCGGCCGGATCGGTCCGGCAGATCGATCCGGTGATCACGGCCGAACGCGACCTCGGGTTCTTCGTCCATAGCTGGGGAGAGACTTCGGAGGCGCTTGGAGAAACGGTGACGGAGGCCAGGGAGCGGCTGGCCGGCTTCGGCTTCAATGTCACGCCGGGCACCGAGGTCTGCCGGGACATCGACGCCATGGTGCGGTTCGCCGAACAGCTTTATGTGGACCGTTCGGAGCTCGGATTCGACGTGGACGGGATCGTGTACAAGGTGGACCGTCTGGATTGGCAGCAGCGACTGGGCGCCTCCACGCGCGCGCCGCGCCATTCCGTCGCCCGCAAGTTTCCGGCCGAACGTGCCAAGACGCGCATCCTGTCGATCGATGTGCAGGTCGGCCGAACCGGCGCCCTGACCCCGGTCGCGAGGCTCCAACCCGTGACGGTGGGCGGCGTGGTGGTCGGGCGGGCCACGCTTCACAACCGCGATGAGATTGATCGTCTCGACGTCCGCGAGGGCGACCTCGTGACGGTCCAGCGAGCGGGCGACGTGATCCCGCAGGTGGTGGACGTCGATCTCGATGGCCGGCCGGAGACGTCGGCACCGTTCACCTTTCCGGAGCAGTGCCCGGCCTGCAGCCGCCCGGTGGAGCGCGAACCCGACGAGGTCGTGACCCGGTGTCCGGGTGGCCGAGCCTGCGAGGCGCAAGCATTCCAGCAACTGGTGCATTTCGTGAGCCGGAATGCCTTCGCGATCGACGGTCTGGGCGAGCGACAACTCCGGGCTTTCTGGGACCGCGGCGATATTCGCGAGCCGGCTGATATCTTCCGGGTCGCCGATGACGAGCCGTGGTTGCAGGCCCTGAGCGACGAAAAGGGGTGGGGACCGACATCGGTTCACAACCTTCGCGCCGCCATTCACGGAGCGAGGGACGTCGCGCTGGAGCGGTTTCTGTTTGCGCTCGGAATCCGGCATGTCGGTCAGGGGAACGCCGCGCAACTGGCGCGCGCTGCGGAGTCGCTCGGCAGGCTCATGGCTCTGGTCGAACGCGCACGGGACCCGGAGACGCCGGAGTACGCCGAACTGGCGGGCGTGGACGGAATTGGCACGGCACAGATCCGCGCCCTGGTCGACCACTTCACGGACCCGTCGACGCGAGCGGTCGTGGACAACCTCCAGGCGGCCGGGGTGAACGTGCAGGATGCGGAAGCGCCGGCTGCCGATTCTCCCCTTTCCGGTCGGACGCTGGTGTTCACCGGGACGCTGGCCGGGCTCTCCCGGAACGAGGCCAAGGCCCGTGCGGAAGCACTTGGCGCGCGCGTGGCCTCAGCGGTGTCCGCGAAGACCGACTACCTCATCGCCGGCGAAGGCGGCGGCGCCAAGCGGCGAAGGGCCGAAGCGTTGAACATCAAGGTGCTGGACGAGGCGGCCTTCCAGGAGCTGCTGGAGGCCTGAGCGCGGCTTCATACCACCTTGCCGGGATTCATGATTCCCTGCGGGTCAAGGGTGCGTTTCAAAGCCTTCATCATCTCGAGGGACCCGGCCGGCGCGTACTGCCGGAGGGCCCGGCGCTTCAGCTGTCCAATGCCATGTTCGGCGCTGAAACTTCCCTGCATTCGATCGGCGATCGCGAACACGGCGTCCTCGATGGCGTCGCTTTCCGCGAACAGGTGCTCGCCATCGTCGCCGGGCGGCCCGAATACGTTGAAGTGGATGTTGCCGTCACCCACGTGGCCGAACGCGAGCACCCGGTATCCGGGCCAGTTCCGCAGGACCGTCGCCGTGGCCTGGTCGATGAACTGCGGGACCGCGACCACAGGGACCGAGATGTCGTGTTTGAGACTGCGCCCCTCGTGCTTCTGCGCCTCGGTCACGGTTTCCCGCAGGCGCCACAGTCCGGCGCGGTGTGCGAGGCTGTCGGCCCGCACTCCATCCAGCACGAGACCGCGCTGGAACGCTGCCGCGAGAATTTGCTCGCCGGCGGCCCGGGCGTGGCCGTCGACACCGGCTGTGAGCTCGAGCAGCACGTACCAGCTGTACCGGGTGGGAAACGGATCACGGACACCGTCCATGTGCCGGAACACCATGTCCAGGGCATTCCGGTCGTTCAGCTCGAAGGCGACCATCATGTCGGCGGCCACCTCGCGGGCGACAGCGAACAGCTGGAGAGCCGCCTCGGGATCGGCCACCGCGAGAAACGCGGTATCGATGTCCCGGGGTCGGGGGAAGAGTTCCATGGTCGCGGCGGTGATGATTCCGAGCGTTCCCTCCGCGCCGATAAACAATTGCTTCAGGTCGTAGCCGCGGTTGTCCTTCCGCAGGGCGCCGAGGTCGGTCCATAGCGTTCCGTCCGGAAGGACCACTTCGAGACCAAGGGTGAGATTCCGGGCCATGCCGTACCGCAGCACGTTGATCCCGCCCGCGTTGGTGGAAAGATTGCCGCCGATCGTGCAGCTTCCTTCCGCCGCCAATGACAGAGGGAAGAGGCGATCGGCGCTCTCGGCTTCATGCTGCAGGGTTTGCAGGATGCAGCCGGCCTCACAGGTCATCGTGAAACCCTGTGCATCGAGCTCCCGGATGCGCCGCAGGCGCTCGAGGCTGACCAGGACCTCGCCCCCGCCCGTCACGGGTACCGTTCCACCACAAAGCCCGGTCCGTCCGCCCTGGGGAACGATGCCGACGCCGGCATCCGCGCAAATTCGCACGATCGCGACGACTTCGTCGGTCGTGGCGGGCTTGAGGAGTACTGGGGACACGCCCCGGAAGGCCCCGCGTTCGTCGACCAGGTGAGCCTCAAGGTCCGCGGGATCGGTGAAGATTCCGGGGGCGCCCACCACGGTCTTCAGGTCCCGCCGTACAGCGTTGCTGACCTCGGGCATCACCCGGGGACCTGGCACTGTCGGTGTCTCGACGCGTGGCCGACGGAACCCCGGCTCACAGCACGAGGTCGGTCTCTGGGTCGATCAGGTGCAGTCTGTCCGGGTGAAACACGAGTGACGTCTGCTCGCCTGCCCGCGGGTGTACCTCGGTCCCGACCCGCGCACACAGGGTGCTGTCACCCAGCCTGAAATAGACGATCGTTTCGCGACCAAGAGGCTCCACGATGTCGATCGAGACGTCATGCGGGACACCGTTGCTGTTGCCGCCGTCGTGGCTGGCCGCCTCGCGGATGTTTTCTGGCCGGAGGCCAGCCACCAGGGTGCGGCCAGCGTAGCTGCGCACGCGCGCAGCCTGCTCGGCGGGGAGCGGCAGCGCCGGACCGTCGGCCAGACGCGCCACGGTGTGGCCGTTTTCTTCGGTGACCTGGCAGTTGAGGAAATTCATGGCGGGCGACCCCATGAAGCCGGCCACGAAGCGCGTGCGCGGCTGGTGATACACCTCGTCCGGGGTTCCCGCCTGCTCGATCCGGCCGGCGTTCATGACCACCACGCGATCGGCGAGGGTCATGGCCTCCACCTGGTCGTGGGTGACGTAGATGGTGGTCGTTCGAAGCTGCTGATGGAGCCGCTGGATCTCGATCCGCATTTGGCCTCGGAGCTTGGCGTCGAGGTTGCTCAGGGGCTCGTCGAACAGGAACACCTGCGGATCGCGGACGATGGCGCGCCCCATCGCGACCCGTTGCCGCTGCCCGCCCGAAAGCTCCCGTGGCCGCCGGCCGAGCAGTTCCGCTATGCCGAGGATGTCGGCGGCGCGCTGGACCTTGCCGCGGATCTCCGACTTCGCGACCTTCCGAAGCCGCAGGCCGAACGACATGTTCTGCTCGACCGTCATGTGCGGATACAGCGCGTAGTTCTGGAACACCATCGCGATGTTCCGGTCCTTGGGCGGCACGTCGTTCACGCGGAGATCACCGATCCGGATGTCGCCGGAGGTGATGTCTTCCAATCCCGCGATCATGCGGAGCACGGTGCTCTTGCCGCAGCCGGACGGGCCCACGAGGACCACGAATTCGTTGTTCGGAATCCGCAAGTCAATGCCCCGTACCGCTTCCACGGTGTCAAAGGTCTTGACGAGGTTCTGGAGGGTTACGTCTGCCATCGGGATCAGCCTTTGGTCGCGCCCGAGGTGAGACCGGCGATGTAGTAGTCCATCAGGAACGCGTAGAGGATCACGGGAGGCGCCGCGGCGAGCAGCGCGCCGGCCATCAGCCCGCCCCAGTGGAACACGTCGCCCTTGATGAGCGTCGTGACCGTTCCGACGGTCAGGACCATCTCCGATTCGGAATAGATGTAGGCAAGCGGGTAGAGGAAATTGGCCCACGCCACCGTGAACGCGAAAATCGTTGCCGCGATCAGCCCCGGGAGGGCTACGGGAATGAAGACCTTGAGCAGCATCTGCAGATGGTTGGCGCCGTCGATCAGCGCTGCCTCATCCAGTTCGCGCGGGATCGACCCGAAATAGCCGATCATGATCCACGTGCAGAACGGGACGGTGAGGGTCGGGTACACGAGGATCAATGACCAGTACGTATCCAGCAGACCGAGCCAGCCCACGATCTTGAACAGCGGGATGAACAGCAGCGTGTCCGGCACCAGATACGTGAGGAACACGCCGGTGGCGAGCACGCCGGATCCCCAGAACCGCAGCCGTGCCAGCGAATACGCGGCGAGCACGCTGATCACCATGGTGATGGCGACCACGACGACCGTGACGATGGTCGTGTTCAGGAAGAACCTCGGAAACGACGATTCCGTGAGCAGGTGTTCGTAGTGGCCGAACGTCACGCCGTCGGTCACGATCCAGGGATTGGAGGCGAGTTCGGCAATCTCCGCATTCGTCTTCAGCGACGTGACCAGCATGTAGTACGGCGGGAACAGGAAGAAGACCACGAAGATGCCAAGGCACGCGTAGGCCGCGATCAGCGCCCACCGGCGGTTGGCCCGAAGACTCGTGGCGCTCGTGACCGGAACGGCAGTCATGCGAGGCTCGCCGCCCGACGGCGCACATTCCGGAGAATGATGAAGGCGAGAATGGCCAGCATCGGGAACATGAACAGTGAGACCGCCGCGCCCAACGGGATATCGCCGGACTCGATACCGACCCGGAATGCGTACGTGGCGAACAGGTGGGTCGTGTTGAGTGGCCCGCCCTGGGTCAGGACGCGGACGATGTCGAAATTGGCGAGGGTGACGATGATCGAGAACAGCGTGGTGATGGCGATGATGTTCCGGATCATCGGCAGCGTGATGTAGAAGAACTTCTGCCAGGGGCCGGCACCGTCCATTTCGGCCGCCTCATAGAGCTCACCGGGAATCGACTTGAGGGCCGCCAGATACATGATCAGGAAGAACGGGGCGCCGACCCAGACATTGACGAGGATGATCGAGAACCGGGCCCAGAACGTATCGGACAGCCACGGCACGGCCGGCACGGCCAGCTTCGTCAGCCCCCAGTTGATCGCGCTGTAGGTGGGCTCGAACAGCCACCACCATCCGAGGGTGGAAAGGGCCGGTGGAATGACCCACGGAATCAGCATCATGCCGCGCCACTTGCGCTGTCCCTTGGTGGGGATCGTGTTGATGGCGTGGGCCGCCGCGAGTCCGATCAGTGCCTTGAAGACCACGGCCACGAGCGCAAACAGCAGGCTCTGGCGAACCACCATCCAGAACGTTTGGCGTCCGAACAGGAAGCTGAAATTGTCCAGCCCGACGAACGCGGTTTCCGCCTTGTTGAGGGTGGCCAGGAAGAGTGCGTGGAAGAACGGATACGCCACGAGGCCGAGAATGAGCGCGAACAGCGGCACGCACATGAGTACCGCGACGGCGGGTTTGCGCCGGAGAAGCGGGGGAAGCACGCGCATTAGTCGGGGCCGGTTCCCTGCATCACTTCCCGACCGGCTAGTCCGCGGCGATTAGCCGCGGAGTACCCCTTCGAGCTCGTTCTCGGCCCAACCGATGGCATCGTCGATGGTTTCGCCGCCCTGGGTGACCAGTGCGGCCAGCGTGGGGAGGATCTGCTGCGTCGCTATCCGCGCCCCGATTTCCGGGGGGGCGGGATAGCCGGCAAACACCGTCCGCTCGTCTCCGAGCATGGCGTAGTTGTAAAGCACTCCCGCCGGAGGCTCCGCCTCAGCCCAGACCTGCGAATGGTTGTAGTGCGAGCGGATCATGGGGAGGTCAAAGCCCTGTGAGGCCTGCAGCATCTGGGTCACCACTTCCGGCTCGGCGACGTAACGCAGTAAATCGCGTGCGGCCGACTGGTTCTCGGAAAAGTCCCAGATGCCCCAGAAGAACGACGTGAAGGCGCGGAATCGGCCGACCGGTCCCCGGGGGACGTCGCAATGCCAGATGTGTTTGGCGACGTCCGGATTGTCCCGTTTGGCCACGGCCCATGCGCTCGGCGGGTTGAAGATCGCGCCGCCTTCTCCCGAGATGATCCAGCGGTTGTTGCTGGCGTCGTCCCATGCGTACACGCTGTTGGGCATGAACTCGGCGATTCGGATCAGGTACTCGAGCACCTCGCGGACGGCGTCCGAACGGACGACGAGTTCCCCTTGTTCGTCCACCATGGCTGCGCCATAGGAAGCGAAGAGGTGGGCCAGCCAGGCGCTGCCGTCGGGAGTGGTCGCCAGCGGGGCACCGAAAGAGCGTCCAGCCGCGTGCAGCCCTGCCGCAGCTTGCAGGAAGGCCTCCCAGTCCCAGCCGTCGATCTTGGCAGGATCCCGTGTGTCGCTGGCGGGGAACAGTTCCGTGAGGTCGATTCCTGCATGCTCCAGAAACAGGTCGCGGCGAGCGACGGTCGGGTACGAGAGCGTTCCCGTGGGTGAGGGGCTCCCCCTCCATGCGCCATCGAGGAAAGCGGAAAACCTGGAGATCTCGGCGATCGGCCCCTGGGAGGAGAGGATGTCCTCGACCACGTCGTCCACGGCCACCAGCCGATGCTTGAACAGCGGCACCATCGCGAACGCGTGCGAGTAGATGTCGTGGCCCGAGCCGGCGCGGGACTCGGCCTGAGCCGTCAGCAGCAGCTTGTTGCCAATCGACGTGATGAAGTCGATCGTGACTTCGACGCCGTTGTTTTCGCCCCAGCGGGTCAGGATTTGCTCCAGCGCCTCGTTGGCGCCGGGCACCCAATGATCCCAGAGGCCCAGTTTCAGCTTACCGGCAGAGTATGCGGTCTTGACGTAGGGCGCGGCGAGCGCCCCCACCGCGGTGGCGCCAGCCGTCTTCATGAAGGTTCGGCGTGAAGCGGTTGCCTTCGTGCCCATGTCCCCCCCTGCCGCAGCCAACTGACGTTGAAAGGACGCCGAGCATAGCAAGAGACCTGGGCGCCTGCTTGACGCCGGGCGCCCTGCGCCGCGTCCCGACCGTTTCCATGAAGCCGGAGGCCGGCAGGGGTCCGCGTGTCCCATCGGCCCGTACCGGCATGGGCAACCAACTGTGAACCGGGCCGTTTGCGTGGTGCGACGCGGCCGGAACGCTCGGTCCGTCACCGGCACGGCGCGCCGGGCGCCGGGGCAGTCGGGCCGCGGGGAGGGCCGCGATCAGGCCTTCGTGGCGGTCAGCTGCGAAGCACGCCTTCGAGTTCGTTCTCAGCCCATCTGATGGCGTCGTCGAAGCTTTCGCCCCCTTGGGTGACTCGGGCCACGAGGTTGGGAACGACTCGCTGCAAGCTGATCCGTGCGGCAATCTCCGGCGGAGCGGGGTAGCCGTCGGTCAACGTACGTTCGTCTCCGCGGAGGGCGTAGTTGTAGAGCCCGCCCGCCGGCGGGCCGGCCTCCGCCCACACCGTCGTGCGGTCGTAGTGCGAGGCAATCAGGGGGAGGTCATAGCCCTGCGAAGCCTCCAGCATGGCGACGACCACTTCCGGCTCGGCCACGTAGCGGAGCAGGTCCCGGGCCGCCGACTGGTTCTCGGAAAAGTCCCAGATGCCCCAGAAGATCGAGTTGAAGGCCCGGAAGCGCCCGGCTGGGCCACGCGGCACATCGCAATGCCAGAGGTGCCGCGCCACGTCCGGACTATCCCGTCTGGCAACCGCCCACGCGCTCGGGGGATTGAAGATGGCGCTGCCGGTGCCCGAGATGATCCAGCGGTTGTTGCTGGCGTCGTCCCACGCATACACGCTGTCCGGCATGACCTCCGCCAGTCGGGTCAGGTATTCGAGGGCCTCGCGAACCGCATCTGAATCCGCGGCGATTTCGCCCTGCTCATTCACCATGGCCGCGCCATAGGACGCGAACAGTTGGGCCAGCCAGGCGCTGCTGTCAGTGACGGGAGAAATCGCGGCACCGACCGGTCGACCGGCAGCGTGGAGGGCTGCCGCCGCATTGCCGAAGGTCTCCCAATCCCAACGGTCGACTTTGGCGGGATCGCGGGAATCTCCGGCCGGAAACAATTCGGTCAGATCGATTCGGGCGTGCTCCAGGAACAGGTCGCGCCGGGCCACGGTTGCTGCCGAAGCGTTCATCGCGGGGGAGGGGCCCCCTCGCCACGCACCATCGAGAAATGCGGCTTGCCTGGACAGTTCGGCAATGGGTCCGTACGCAGCGACAATGTCGTCGACCACGTCGTCGACGGCAATCAGGCGATGCTTGAACATCGGGACCATGTGAAACTCGAGCGCAAAAATGTCGTGCCCGGACCCGGCGCGCGACTCCGCCTGTGCAGTCAGCAGCAGCTTGTTGCCGATGGTGGTGATGAAGTCGACCGTAACCTCGACGTGGTTGGCTTCGCCCCATCGTTCCAGGATTTGCCGCAACACGTCATTCGTGCCCGGTACCCAATGGTCGATGACGCCCAGCCTTAGCCGGCCAGCTGAGCTGGCGGTCTGCACGTAGGGGGCCGCGAGTGTCCCCGCGGCGGCGGCACCGGCGGCCTTCAGGAAAGTTCGGCGGGTCGAACCGTTCGTCACGTCCATGCCTCCTTCCTGGTCACCTCAAGGGACACGATCGGTCAGGAAGCCTGGCCGGCCGGGTGCGCGGCTCCGGATGCAGGTCTGGCCGGCACGGAAGCAATTCCGAGACTGGCGATGCCTGTGGGCAAGCCCGGACCGCCGCAGTGGAAGCTGCCACCCGCATCAATCAGCCGCGGAGCACGCCTTCAAGCTCGTTCTCGGCCCAGCTTATGCCCGCGTCGATGCTGTCTCCGCCTTGGGTCACCCGGGCAACAAGATTGGAAACGACCCGCTGCACCGTAATGCTCGCGCCGATTTCAGCGGGCGCTGGGTACCCTCCGACTATCGGTCGTTCGTCGCCCCGAATGGCATAGTTGTAGAGCCCGCCCGTCGGCGGTTGACCCTCCGCCCACACGTTCGTGTGGTCGTAGTGCGAAAGCACCATGGGGAGGTCGTAGCCTTGGGATGCATCCAGCATGGCCGCGACCACTTCCGGCTCGGCCACGTAGCGCAGCAGGTCTCGGGCGGCAGACTGGTTTTCGGAGAAGTCCCAGAGTCCCCAGAAGATCGTGTTGAAGGTGCGGAACCGGCCGGCCGGTCCCCGGGGGGAATCGCAGTGCCAGATGTGACGGGCCACGTCCGGGCTGTCGCGTCTGGCGACCGCCCACGCGCTCGGCGGATTGAAGATCGCGCTGCCCGAGCCCGAAATGATCCACCGGTTGTTGCCCGCGTCATCCCACGCATACACGCTGTCCGGCAGGAATTCCAGGAGTCGGATTGCGTACTCGAGTGCTTCCCGTACAGGGTCGGAATCGACGGAAATGTCACCGTGTTCGTCGACCACGGCTGCGCCGTAGGCGGCGAACAGCTGGGTCAGCCAACCGGTGCTGTCGGGGATCGGGGCAACAGGGGCGCCAACGGGGGCGCCTGCGGCATGGAGCGCTCCCGCCGCGTTTCGAAAGGTCTCCCAGTCCCAGCTTTCTACTTTCGCGGGGTCTCGCGAATCGTTCGCCGGAAACAACTCCGTCAGGTCGATGGCGGCGTGTTCCTTGAAGAGGTCCCGCCGCGCCACGGTTGCGTAGCAATTGGTTCCGGTAGGGGCGGGGCTCACCCACCAGGAGCCGTCAAGGTGGCCGGCGTATCGGAAGACCTCAGCGATCGGGCCTTGCGTGGACAGAATGTCCTCCACAACGTCGTCAAGAGGGACGAGCCGATGCTTGAACAGCGGGACCATCGAGGAGGAATGCATGAAGATGTCATGCCCGGCCCTGGCGCGGGCTTCTGCTTGCGCCGTCAGCAGCGGCTTGTTTCCGAGCGATGTGATGAAGTCGACGGAGACGTCGACACCGTTGGCCTCGCCCCATCGGGTCAGGATCTGCCGGAGTGCCTGGTTCGTGCCCGGCACCCAATGGTCCAGGACGCCCAGTTTCAGTCTTCCGGCTGACGTCGCGGTCTTCACATAGGGGGCGGCGAGCGCCCCCGCTGCGACGGCGCCGGCGGTCTTCATGAAGATCCGGCGCGAAGTTGTCTTCGTGGCCATGGACCCTCCTTCCTCAGCCCCTTGACCGTGAAAGGATGCGGAGCATAGCAGGGCTCATGGTCCCGGCCCGGCCAGAGTGGTTCCGGCTGCCTGCGTGCGGCGCCGCTCCAGGCACGCGGAATCCCGTGGGCCGATCCGTCGCCCGGCCGGGCTTGGCCGGCGCGGCTGGTCCACCGTGACCGGTAGTACGACCGAGCCTCGGCTTGGCGATCGCCTGAGCCCGAAGCGTGTGAAAAAGGGGGGCTCGCCTACGCGGGAGGCAGCGGGGTTTCAGCCTCGGGCCAATGCTTGGGCAGCCGGAACCGGGTGTTCTCCGGTTTGGCCTCGAGTTCCTGGACGGCCACGGCGCGTCCGGCAATGGTCTGGATGCGCTCCACGACCATGTCGACCAGCACGTCCGGCGTGGATGCGCCAGCTGTGACTCCTACCGTCGATACCCCGGCAAACCACGAGGTCTCGAGGTCATCCGCACTCTTGACGCGGTAGCTCGGGACATCGGCCTGCTCGCCGATTTCACGCAGACGCGCGGAATTGGAGCTCATGGATCCGCCGACCACGATGATGAGGTCCGATTGCTCAGCCAGGATCCGCACCGCCTGTTGCCGGTTCCGGGTCGCGTAACAGATATCCCGAAGATCGGGTCCCCGGATGGTCGGGAACCGGGCTTGCAGCGCGTCGATCATCTCGCGCGTATCGTCCATCGACAGCGTGGTCTGCGTGACATAGGCGAGGCGTTCCGGGTCACGCGGCGTGAATGCCTCGACGTCGGCAACTGTCTCGAGCACGAAGATGCCGCTCTTGACCCGGCCCGTGGTGCCGACCACCTCCGGATGGCCGCGATGGCCGACCAGCAGGACTTCGTACCCGGCCTCGTGGTAGCGCACGGCCTCCTTGTGAACCTTGGAGACCAGCGGGCAGGTGGCGTCGATCACCCTCAGGCTTCGGACTCCCGCCGCGTTCTCGACGCTGCTGGCGACGCCATGGGCACTGAATACCGCGATGGCGCCGACCGGGATCTCGTCCACTTCATCGACGAACACGACGCCCTGGTCACGAAGCGTCGCGACCACGTGTTCGTTGTGGACAATTGCGTGCCGGACATAGACCGGAGGCCCGTAGCGATCGATCGCCCGCTCGACCACCTCGATCGCCCGCTCGACGCCGGCGCAGAAACCCCGGGGGTTGGCCAGAAGGATCCGCTTCACGGCTGCCTCCGGAGGTGGGTCTTGAGGATCTTGCCGGTAGCGTTCATGGGCAGAGAGTCGCAAAACTCGACGATTCGCGGATATTTATAGGCCGCAATTCGCTCGCGCGCGAACCCGATGACCGCCTCGGCGTCGAGGCGGGAGCCGGGTTCGCGGACAATGAACGCTTTCAACTCTTCGCCGTACTGTTCATGCGGGACACCGATGACCGCGCACAACGATACCTCAGGGTGCTCGATCAGGACTTCCTCCACTTCGCGCGGATAGACGTTGTAACCGCCCCGGATCACCAGATCCTTGAGCCGGTCCACGATGTAGAGATAGCCGTCTTCGTCCATGTAGCCCAGGTCGCCGGTGTGAAACCAGCCGCCGCGCATCGCCTCCGCCGTCGCCTCCGGCCGGTTCAGGTAACCCTTCATCACGCAGTGTCCCCGGACCACGACCTCGCCGGTCTCGCGAGGCTGCAACGGCTTGTCGTCGGGGTCGACGATGCGCATTTCGACGCCCCAGATCGCGCGTCCGACCGACCCGGCCCGGCGTTCAATGTCCAGGCTGTTGAAGCTGACGCCAGGCGACGTTTCCGAGAGGCCGTAGCCTTCCAGCACGGTGACATCGAAGCGTTCCTCCACTGCCCGAAGGACCTCGAGGGGCATGGCGGCTCCGCCGGTCGCGCACACCCGAACGGACTTCAGAAGACCCTTCGCGTCCAGTCCCGGTTCGGATTCGGCGTGCGTGAGCAGTCCCCAGTACATCGTCGGAACCCCTGCCAGGACAGTGACCCCTTCCGCCTTGACGCGTTCGAACACGGCCGCCGGCTCGAAGCGCGGCATGAGGACTAGGCGGCTGTTGCCGAGGAACCCCGCAAGCATCAGCACCACCTGGCCGAACACGTGGAACAGCGGAAGGGCCACGAGGATGCGGTCCTGGTCCGACAGATCGGTCACCTTCGCCAGCACGACCGTGTTGAGCACCAGGTTCGCGTGCGTGAGTTCGGCGCCCTTCGGGCGCCCGGTGGTCCCTGAGGTGTAGAGAATTACGGCGGTGTCTTCGCCCGATCGATCAACCGTGTCGAAATCGTCGGCCGCGCCCGCCACAAGCGAATGGAACGTGCTCGCGCCGGGGAACGGGTCCGGCGCCTGCGGGTCCAGTGTGATGGACCAGAACCATCGGCAGCTCTCCGCCCGGTCGAAGGCCTTCCGGCCGGTTTCTCCGACCGGCAGCTCGTTGGTGCCCTCGAAGCAGAAGAACCCGACGGCGCCGGAGTCCTCGAGGATGTACGCGAACTCGTCCTCCGCCAGTAGGACGTTGAACGGGACGACGACGCAACCGGCCTTGATGATCCCGAAATAGACGAAGATGAACTGAGGGACATTGGGTGAGCAGAGCGCGATACGCTGACCCGGCTCGATCCCGGCAGCCCGGAGCCCGGCGGCCACCTTGTTCGCCAGGGCGTCGACTTCCGCATAGGTGAAAGCGCTGCCGGGAAACGTGATCGCGGTCGCGCCGGGACGGTCGCGGGCACTGGATTCGAGCACGGTGGCAAGGTTCAGCATGGATGCGCATCTCAGGCAGGACGTTCGGTGCCGGCAAAGGCCGGCAGTCTAGCGAACCTGCCGGCGCTAGGTGCCCTCTGGATCAACCCCGAAGCGCCGCTTCTCCGCACCGGCCGCTCGCGGAGCGGGTTTGGGGTCCCGGCCCCGGCGTGGCTTGCCCTGACTTCCAAAACGCAACACACTTGCGGTACACGCAACATCCTTGGAAGGAGGGGGTCATGCAGCATTTCGTCCGCATCGCCTTGGCAGCGATCCTGGCGGCCGCCGTCGTGGGTGGCGCGGCTTCCGCCGCGAACGCTCCGGAGCATGTGATCAAGTACCGGCAGAACCTGATGAAGGCCGTCGGCGGGCACATCAGCAACGTGGCATTGCTGGTGAAGGGACAGGTCGATTTTTCCGGCGGTCTGGTCACCGACTCGCAGGCCATCGTTGACCTGCTGAAGAACGCGGGTATCGCCTTCCCGGAGGGCACAGCCGAAGGCAAGACCAAGGCCAAGCCCGAGATCTGGCAGGATCGCGCGAAGTTCGATGCTGCGCTGGAGGACACCATCGGCAAGGCTGAGGCGCTGGCAATGGCGGCCGGGGGCGGCGACATGGCTGCAGTTGGCGCAGCACTTGGCGCGCTCGGCAAGAGTTGCGGTGCATGCCACAAGTCATTCCGAATCAAGGACGAGTAACAGGCCGCATCGCCTTGGCCGCGGCAACGGTTCTTGCCGCGGCCGCGGCCCACGCGGGCGACCCTGAACGGGGCGCGTACCTCGCTGCCGTCGCGGGATGTGCGTCGTGCCACACCGACTTTGAACACGGCGGCAGACACTACGCCGGCGGACCGCCGCTGCTTTCCGACTTCGGGACCTTTCGGGCGCCGAACATCACCTTCGACCCCGACCACGGAATCGGCAAGTGGAGCGAGGACGACTTCGTCCGGGCGCTCAAGCAGGGCGTGAGCCCGGCGGGGCAGCCGTACTACCCGGCGTTTCCGTATCTCAGCTATGCCCTGATGACCGACCGGGACGCACGTGATCTCTATGCCTTTTTCCGTACCGTGGAGCCCGTCCGGGAATCGTCACCTGGTCATGATCTGGCTTTCCCGTTCTCGGTCCGGACCGGCCTGTGGGCCTGGCGGCTCCTCTACTTCGACCCGGCGGACAACTCGCTCGATACCGCCTCGCGCGGCGGCTATCTCGCCAATGCGCTGGCGCACTGCGGCGAGTGTCATACCCCTCGGAACCGATTTGGCGCCCTGCGAAGGACCAAGGCGATGGCGGGGGCCAGGTTGGGCGACGGCGACGTGGCCGGCAACCTTACCTCCGACCCCGAAACCGGCCTCGACTGGGACGCTTTAGATCTTCGCTTCTTCCTGCAGACCGGACTGACGCCGGACGGCGATGCTGCCGGCGGCGCCATGGCACTGGTCGTGGAACACAGCACGGGCAAGATGACGCCGGCGGATCTCGACGCACTGGTCGCTTGGCTGCAAGAACTGCCGCCGGTGCGGCATACGGTGAAAAAGCCGCCGTCAGACTAAGGCGGTGGCTGGGTGTCGGCTCCGCCCGGGCGCGTCCGGCTGGTCAGGCGGACTGAGCGGTCAGGCCGCGCGGCTGGACGAAGGCCTGAAGGTTGCCGGCGCCCGGCTCGGCAAGCGCCCAGTCGTCAATATCAAACGTGAACACGGCCAGACCCGCGGTCGGATACTTGCTGCCGAACAGCTGGCGGTTGCCGGCCAGCAGGTGGCCAAGCTCCGCGGTCCCGGGATTGTGTCCGATCAGCATCAGTACCGGGGCATCCACGACTGCGTGAATGCACTTCAGCATGTCGCCGGGGGAGGCGAGATAGAGCGAGGCGTCTTCCACCACAGGGGGGCTGGGTTTCCAGCGCGCGATGACCAGCCGGGCGGTTTCCCGCGTTCGCGCTGCGGTCGACGTGATCACGAGGTCGGGAAGGGGGTGACTGCTTGCGATGTAGTCGGCGATGACGCGGCTGGCGTCCCGGCCCCGGCGGGCCAGCGGCCGGTCGTGGTCGCGAAGGAGCGGCCGGGCCCACGAGGACTTGGCGTGCCGCAGCAGATAGAGGGTTCGCAAGGCTAGCGGACTTCGCTGAGGGCCTGTTCCAGGTCGGCGATGAGGTCCGAGACGTGCTCGATGCCGATCGACAGACGAATCAGCCCGTCACTGATGCCCAGTTCAGCGCGTACCGCCGGCGGCACCGACGCGTGCGTCATGAGCGCCGGGTGCTCGATCAGGCTTTCGACGCCGCCAAGGGATTCGGCGAGCGTGAAGACCTCGCAGGAAGCCAGCATTCGGCGCGAGGAATCGAGATCGCCGCGCAGGATCGCCGTGACGATCCCGCCCGATCCCAGCGGCATCTGGCGGCGCGCAAGCGCATGTTGGGGATGGCTCGGCAGTCCGGGATAGATCACCTGTTCGATTTCCGGTCGCCCTTCCAGCCACGCTGCGATGGTCATGGCGTTGGCGACGTGTCGCTCCATGCGCAAGGCCAGCGTCTTCAGGCCGCGATGCGCGAGGAAGGAATCGAAGGGCCCCTGCACACCGCCGACGGCGTTCTGCAGAAACGCGAGCTGCTGGGCGATCCCGGCGTCTCGAGTCACGGCTACCCCGCCGACCATATCCGAATGGCCGTTTAGGTACTTGGTTGCGGAATGCACGACGATGTCGAACCCGAGTTCCAGGGGCCGCTGCAGGAAGGGAGATGCAAAGGTGTTGTCGGCGACCGCAATGGCGCCAGACCGGTGGGCCAGTTCCGCCACCTTGGCCAGGTCCACCAGCTTGAGCATCGGATTGGTAGGCGTCTCAACCCAAATCATCTGCACGCCCGAATCGATGGCGCGGTCTGCCACCGCATCGTCGGCCAGATTGGCGAAGGAGAACCGAAGATTGGATGCATCGCGCCGCACCCGTTCAAAGAGTCGCCGGGTCCCGCCGTACAGGTCATCCGTGGCCAGGACGTGGTTGCCGGAGTCCAGCAGGGTGAGCACAGCGTCCGTGGCGGCCATGCCCGAGGCGTAGGCGAAGCCGTGCGTCCCGCCCTCCAGGTCGGCGATGGATCGCTCGTAGGCGGCCCGCGTGGGATTGCCGGTGCGCGAGTACTCGTAGCCCTGGTGCACGGCGGGCTCGCGCTGCACGTACGTCGACGTGGCGTAGATTGGTGTGATGACGGCGCCGGTCGCAGGGTCGGGCTGCTGACCCGCATGGATGGCGCGCGTCTCGAAACGTGTGTTTTGCCCGCTCATCAGTGCTCCTGGACGCCGGTACGCCCGGCATCGCGCAGCAAGTCGAGCGCGGAGACCACTCCGACCAGCCGTCCGTCATCTGTGACCACAGCGTACCCGTTCCAGCCGACAATGCGTGCGAGATCTGATCGCGCTGGTTTGGCGTCGAGGGCAGCCTCCCGGCGAGCGATCCGAGCGTGGGCGAGACGGGGGCTGCCAGCGGTCCCCGCAATGATGGCCCCGCCGGGCTGCAGCCTGCCTGGCTGCTGGGCCTCCGCGACCATCCGCCGAGTGGGGCGGTCCTTGGTGGAACCTCCCGGATTCTGGCATTCGAGCTTGGGGAGTACCTGGCGACGGCCTGTTGCCGAGTGCGTCATTTCGATAAGTGGTGAATTGCCGTTGGGGTCGCGCTCCGAGTGAACCGGAGGCGGTGGGTGCATGGCTTGTTCGCGTGACACGAGCCCGATGCCTGCGGCCTAGTTCTGGATGTATTCGCGAAGCTGGTCTGCCTCGGCCAGGGCGGCGCCAAGACGAACTCGAACAAGATCGCGGATGCTGACAATACCGGCAAGCTTGTCGCCTTCCATGACCGGGAGGTGACGAACCCGGCGCTGGCTCATGCGCTCCAGCACATCCTCGACGGGCTCCTCGGGGGAGCAGGTCTTGGGGTTTCCTGACATGAGTTCGCGGACCTTGCGCGTGGACGTGCGGACGCCCTTGACACCGACCGAATAGGCGATGTCACGTTCGGAGATGATGCCGACAAGCGCCCCATCCTGAATGACCGGTAGGGCACCGATCCCGAGGCGGGAGAGAACGGCCGCCGCCTTCTGAACGGTTTCCTCGGGGCTCACCGTGGTGACCTGGATGCCTTTCTCCATCAGGATGTCGCGAATACACGTCATGAGATCCTCCCGCAGCTGGATTTCCTCCGTCCAATGCTTCATGTCCGCGCAGACCGGACGCGTGCGCAGCGTAAAGGGTTCCGTTCAGGACTTACATAGGGACTTATATCGAATACTCGACGGGTTACGCCGCCAGCCTTCGATCCGGTTCACGGGTCGCCGGAGTCGCTGAAAGCGATCGCCCCTCGCCGTGCCCGGCGCGCCAGTCCCCGACGCCGGAAGTTCGGGCCGTGTTCAGGTCCGCGTGATCCGCGTGGCCGCCGGCCACGCACTCGAAACCCGCCCGGCTGCGGCGCGAGCCCGCGTCCGCACCAGCACGCGTGTCAAGGGTTGCCGTCGGCCCGGTACCGGATCTGCCACGCCACACCCGCCAGGCGGCTGGCATTCTCGTGGAGCGGTGCCACGCATCGGATCGCCGCATTTGACTGAATGCGGCGTGACGACGAGAGGTTCGGGAACGGCTGCCCGGGGGGTCGGATCCGGTCGAGAGGCCTCGCCCGGATCCGTTCCCGCTCTGCGCCGGGCGGCCGCAGGCTACGCGTGCGCCAGCACGGCAAGCAGCAGGAGCGCCACGATGTTGGTGATCTTGATCATCGGGTTCACGGCTGGTCCGGCCGTGTCTTTGTACGGATCACCCACGGTATCCCCGGTGACGGCTGCCTTGTGGGTCTCGGATCCCTTGCCACCGAGATTGCCGTCTTCGATGTATTTCTTCGCGTTGTCCCAGGCGCCCCCGCCGGCCGTCATGCTGATGGCGACAAACAGGCCGGTGACGATCACGCCAAGCAGCATCGCTCCCAGCGCGGAGAACGCAGCGGCCTTGTCGGCGATCAGATTGACCAGCACGAAAAAGACGATGGGCATCAGCACCGGCAGCAGCGAGGGAATGATCATCTCGCGAATCGCCGCTCGGGTCAGCATGTCGACCGCGCGCCCGTAGTCGGGTTTCGCAGTTCCCTCCATGATTCCGGCGATATCCCTGAACTGACGACGAACTTCCAGCACCACGCCTCCGGCGGCCCGCCCGACGGCCGTCATGGAAAGGGCGCCAAACAGGTACGGCATCAGGCCACCCAGCAGCAGGCCCACCACCACGTATGGGTTGGCGAGGGAGAAATCGAGGGTGATCCCGGCAAAATAGGGGTAGGTCTCGGCATCACTGCCGAAGTACTCGAGATCGGCGGTGTAGGCCGTGAAGAGCACCAGTGCGCCGAGGCCGGCCGAACCGATCGCGTAGCCCTTGGTGACGGCCTTGGTGGTGTTGCCCACCGCATCGAGCGCATCGGTCGTCTTCCGTACATCACTGGGCAGGTCGGCCATTTCGGCGATGCCGCCGGCGTTGTCCGTCACGGGTCCGTAGGCGTCCAGCGCGACTACCATTCCGGCCAGCGCCAGCATGCTCGTGACGGCGATGGCGATCCCGAACAGACCCGCGAGCAGATAGCTCACGATGATGGCGGCACAGATGATCACCGCCGGAACCGCGGTCGCCTCCATGGAAATCGCGAGACCCTGGATCACGTTCGTGGCGTGGCCGGTCTCCGAGGCTCTGGCGACTGCGCGGACCGGGCGGTAATTGGTTCCGGTGTAGTACTCGGTGACCCAGATGAGGAGCGCCGTCACCACGAGACCGACCACGGCGCATCCGAACAACGCCCCACCGGACAGGATTTCACCCGCGGCGCCGACGGAACTTCCGAAGCCGATCAGCCACTCGATCGCAACCGCAATACCGAACAGCGACAGGACAGCGGCCGCCACGAAACCCCGGTACAGCGCGCCCATGATTGAACCGTTGGCACCGAGCTTGACGAAGTAGGTGCCAAGAATGGAGGCGATGACACAGACGCCGCCAATCACCAGCGGCAGCGCCATCATCGCCGACATTTCTGCGCCGGCAAAATAGATCGACGCCAGCACCATCGTCGCGACCACGGTCACCGCGTAGGTCTCGAACAGGTCGGCCGCCATGCCGGCGCAATCGCCAACATTGTCCCCGACGTTGTCGGCAATGACCGCGGGATTTCTCGGATCGTCCTCCGGGATGCCCGCTTCCACCTTGCCGACCAGGTCGGCACCGACGTCGGCACCCTTCGTGAAGATCCCGCCGCCGAGCCGTGCGAAGATCGAGATCAGCGACGCGCCGAAGCCAAGCGCCACCAGCGGGTCGATCAAGCCCCTTCCGCTGGCGCCCATTTCCAGCAGGATCATGTAGTAGACGGTAACGGCAAGCAGCGCGAGACCGGCGACGAGCATGCCGGTGACGGCGCCGGAGCGAAACGCGAGCGACAGCCCGGCCGCAAGCCCCGTCCGCGCCGCCTCGGCCGTGCGTACGTTTGCTCGCGTCGAGACGATCATGCCGATGTACCCGGCGGCCCCGGACAGCGCCGCGCCGATGAGGAAGCCGATCGCCACCGAGATCCCTAGGACCAGTGCCAGGATGACGAAGATCACCGCGCCAACCACGGCGACCGTCCGGTACTGCCGGTTGAGATAGGCAGCGGCACCTAACTGGATGGCGTTGGAAATTTCCTGCATTCGGGCTTCACCGGCACTGGCGGCCAGGACCGACCGAGCGGTGAACAAGCCGTAGACCAGAGCGAGTGCGCCGCATGCGATTGCGAACCAAAGTTCCATGCTCATGAGTTGACGTTCCTAGGAGGGATTCAGTTGTGCCCGGACTCGGGACGTCCAGGCGTGTCCTGCGATGGCGAAAGATTCTGGGCTGGCAACTAGCTCGAGCCGGAACAGAAGATAAAAACTGCGGACATTGGACGCAACGGCAGGCCGGCTCGCAAGCCGGTTCAGTCGGCCGGGCTGTTCCAGGTGTGCACGTAACCGCCCGTGGCGGTACCGGGACTCTCGCCGTCCGGAGTCAACGCCGTCACGCCCGGGCCGTCCGTCACTTCGCCGACCACGGTCAGCGCTGCCCCGCACGCGGCCGCGATCTCCGACGCTTGCGGGACCGCGCGCCTGGGAATGCTGAACAGAAGTTCGTAATCGTCTCCGCCGGCAGCAAGGTCTTCCAGCGTCGCGCTGCCTCGGTCCACGTGGAAGCGGGCAGCTTCGGACACCGGGGCGAGGTCAAGCGAGATCCGTGCCCCTTTCCCCGCCGCGCCGCACAGGTTGCGGACATCCGCGATCAAGCCGTCGGAAACGTCGATGGCCGCGTGCGCCAGCGCAGCGAGCCCCCGTCCGACATCGAGCCGGGGTGCAGGGAGCAGGAAACGTTCGGCGAGCGTCGGCGCGCCCGCCGCCACCGGGAGCTTGCCTTCCAGCTCCAGCCGGCCGAGCCAGGCGTCGCCGATGGTTCCGGTCACTGCCAGAACGTCGCCGTCTTCGGCGCCCGTTCGCGGCAAGGTACCGTCGCGGGCGAGTCCCCCCATTACCGTGATCGAAACGGCAAGCGGCCCTGGGCGTCCGGACCGTATCACCGCCGGCGAGGCCGATGCCGAAGTGCTCCTGGTCTTCCCTGAGGCCGCTGGCAAACCCCGCCATCCAATCCAGGTCGGTCGACGGCGGCAGCTGGAGGCTGAGCAGGTAACAGAGCGGTGTGGCGGCGGCGGCTGCCAGATCGGACAGGTTCACGCGCAGCGCCCGCCTGGCGATCTGCTCCGCCGACAGCACGCCGGACGGGAAGTGGACGCCCTCGACCACGGTGTCCGTGCTGATGGCCAGTGCCTGGTCGCATTGCAGTACGGCCACGTCGTCCAGCAGTCGGTGCGCCGGAGTGAAGTCCGCAGCCAGCGAACGGAGGCAACGCGTCAGGATGTCGTGCTCATCCACCGTCGTTCAGGCGAATTCGCTTACGCGCGCCGACCTCGCAACGCGGTCCAGAAGGGCATTGGCAAACCTGATTTCGCCGTCTTCCGCAAACCCGTAGGCCACCTTCAGGTATTCGGCGATGATCACCCGTGCGGGCGCTTTCCGAGAGGCATGCAGCAGTTCCCAGATCGCGCAGCGGAGCACGCAGAGCAGCGTGGTGTCAATGCGTTTCAGCGACCAGCGCTCACCGAGCAGTGGATCGATCGTGGCGTCGAGTTCCGTCAGGCATTCGGTCGCGCCCGTGACGATGCGCCGGAACTGGGGTTTGTGGGCGACGCTCGAATCGGTGACCGGACGATCGAGAAACTCGCCGATGACCCGCTGCGGCGATGCGCCGGTAACCGAGATCTGGAAGAGCGCCTGCACGGCCGCTTCCCGCGCGGACGTCCGTTGGGTCTTTTTCGATGGGGCCGTGCTGCTCATGACGTGGCGAAACGAGAGCGCAGCTCGGCTACGGCCAGGGCGGCGTTGGCCGCGTCGGCCCCCTTGTTGCCCTGCTCCGGATCCGCTCGCGCGACGGCTTGCGCCCGTGTCTCGCAGGTGAGAATCCCGTAGCCGATCGCCAGTCGGTCCCGGACGGCAAGCGACATCAGGCCGCGAGCACTCTCGCTGCAAATGTAATCGTAGTGGGTGGTCTCGCCGCGGATGACACAACCAAGGGCGATGTAACCTGCAAAGCCCTCGACCTGCGCCGCCTGCGCGATGGCGCCCGGGATCTCGAACGCACCGGGCACCTCCACCAACTCCCATTTCCGTCCGGAAGCCGCAAGCACCGCGGTGGCGCCGCCGGTCAGCATGTTGGCGACGTCCCGGTAGAACATGGCTCGGACAATCAGGAAGGTTTCGCGCGTCATGCGGTCTCGTCCGGCGGACGCCGCTCCACCACCCTGAGGTCGAAACCCTCCAGTCCGACGATCGGACGCTGGGTATGGGTGAGCAGGATCATCTCGCGCACGCCGAGGTCGCGCAGTATCTGGGCGCCGATGCCGTGCTCGCGGAGGTCACCGGGCGGCGCGTCGTCGGCGCTGAGCCGTTGCGCGAGTCCGGACGTCACGGATTCCCGGATCAGAACGACGACACCGCGCCCGAGCGCGTGCACCGTCCGCATGGCCGCCCGCAGGGTCCCCGCGCGTTCGCATCCGGCCGCGTCCGTGCCGCCGCCGAGTACGTCGGCGAGGACGTCCAGCGCGTGCACGCGGACCGGAACCGGCCGGCCGTCGTCGATGCTGCCCTTGACCAGGGCGACGTGCTCCACGTCAAGTACCGTGTTCCGGTAAATGTACAGCTTGAAGGCGCCGGCCTCGTCGGACAGGAAGTCGGATTCCAGGACGCGCGTGACGATCGGATCGTGGCGTACCCGCCAGGCGATGAGATCCTCGATGGCGCCCAGACGAAGCTGGTGGCGCTCGACAAACGGCACCAGGTCGTTCAGCCGCGCCATGGTGCCGTCCGCCTTCATGATCTCGCAGATGACGGCGGCCGGCACCAGCCCCGCGAGACGGGCGATATCGACGGCCGCCTCGGTGTGACCGGCCCGCAGGAGGACGCCCCCGTCACGGGCAGCGAGCGGAAACACGTGTCCCGGCGTGCGCAGGTCGTCGGCGGCGCTGCGGGGGTCGATAGCAACCTGGATGGTGCGGGCGCGGTCGGCTGCCGAAATGCCGGTCGTCACGCCTTCGCGCGCCTCGATCGGCAGCGTGAACGCCGTATCCCTTGGGCCGGGATTGCGCCGGTCGAGAGGCTCGAGGCCAAGTTGCCTGGTGCGGTTGCCGGTGAGGGCGAGGCAGATCAGTCCGCGTCCGTGCGTGGCCATGAAGTTGATGGCGTCCGGGGTTGCCATCTGGGCCGGGATTACGAGATCTCCTTCGTTCTCCCGACCTTCATCGTCCACCAGCACGAACATCCGCCCATTGCGGGCCTCGTCGATCAGCGTCTCCACCGAGGCGAAGACTTCCTTCGGCTGCATCAGGGGGGAGGTCAACGCGTGTCTCCGGAGCCACCGCGGCCAAGGGCCCTGGCCACGTACCGCGCGAGGATGTCCGCCTCCAGGTTGACCGAGCAGCCGGCCCCCAGCGCGCCCAGCGTGGTGACGCGGCCGGTGTGTGGGATCAGCGTCACGGAAAACGCGTTCTGGTCCACGGCGTTGACCGTCAACGACGTGCCGTCGACCGCGATCGACCCCTTGGCTGCGATCATCGTCGCAATCGAGGTGGGCAGCGAGAAGCGCACGACGCTGCAGTCGTCGGACTCGGTGACGTCGAGGACCTCGGCGACCGCGTCGACGTGACCGGTGACAATGTGGCCGTCGAGCGGATCGCCTGCCTGCAGGGCGTACTCCAGGTTGATCTCGGTTCCAGGCTGCCACGTGCCGGCCGTGGTTCGCGCCTGGGTTTCCGGGGAAAGGTCGACGGAGAAGCCGGTCGGGTCCACTGCGGTCGCGGTGAGACAGATGCCTGCGCAGGCAATCGAGGAACCGAGGCGCACGGACTCGGGCATGCGCGACGGTTCGATCCGGAGCGAACGTTCGCCGGGTCCGGAGGTCTCCGTGACGGTGCCGGTGTCAACGACGATCCCAGTAAACATTGCTTGATAGGTAGTGCCGCCGGAGACGATCGCGCGAGTGTAGTCGGAAACAGCGCGGATTGTGCCGCACACGGTCAGGTGGCCCGCTCCAGAAAACGGACGTGGTCAGGCCCCAGCCGACGTGCGCGGAAGGTTCGAAAATCTCGCGTGTCGCTGAGCGCGGTGCGGGCGAGTTCACCGACCGCCGCCAGCCCGTCGCTCCCGACGATGGCATCCGCACTGTACCACACCAGCGTATCGACAAGGCGGTTCCGAAGAAGCTCGGTGGCGAGCGTCTGGCCGCCTTCGACCAGTACTGACGTCACGCCGCGCGCGCCCAGCGCCCCAAGCGCCTGTTCGAGCGACGGGCGCCCACTGGCGTCCGGGCCGACGACCATGACCTCCACGCCCGCAGCCTCCAATTCCGTCGTGTCCGGTCGGCGCTGGGCAGTGGCTAGGAGCCAGACCGGGGAACTGCCGAGAGTCGACAGAAGTCGCCCCGACGGCAGCACGGATTCGGCCCCGATCACCACGACGCGGACAGGAGAACGGTCGCCCAGGCCCGGAAGCCTGCACGTGAGTTCGGGATCATCGCGGGTGGCCGTGCCGGCCCCGACCAGAACGGCGTCGTGCCGGGCGCGGAGGAGATGCCCGTGCCGGCGGGCCAATTGGCCCGTCAGCCACTGGCTGGCCCCCGTGGACGTCGCGATCCGGCCGTCCAGCGACGCGGCGAGCTTGAGCGTGACGTGCGGGCGGCCCGATTCCACGCGGCGCAGGTGCCCTGCGTGCAGTCGTTTGGCCTCGTCCTCGTGCAGGCCGCTCGTCACCGTGACGCCGGCGGCGGTCAGCAGGGCGGCACCGGCGCCGTTGGTCCGGGGGTCCGGGTCGTGCGTGCCGATCACCACGCGCGCGAGCGCGGCCTCGGCGAGCAACCGGGCGCAACTCGGCGTGGCTCCGTCGTGCGCACAGGGCTCGAGCGTGACGTATGCCGTGCCCCCAGCGGCCCGGTCGCCGGCCGCGGTCAGCGCCTGCACCTCGGCGTGGGGCCGCCCGCCGATGCCGGTGACGCCGCGTCCGACAGCCCGCCCATCGGCGGCCGCGATGACGCAGCCGACCGCCGGGTTGGGCCACGTCGTGCCGAGGGCTTGCCGCCCAAGTGCGAGGGCCGTGCGCAGGTGCGCCGAATCAGGAGATGCGATCACCGTCCCGGAGGCTCTCGACCGCTCTCTCGAACTCTTCGACTTCCCGAAAGTCGCGGTACACCGAGGCGTACCGCACGTAGGCGACCTCGTCGATCTGCTTCAACGTCTGCATCACCAGGCCGCCGATTTCGGTGGAGTTGAATTCCGATTGGCCGGAGGTCTCCAACCGCCGCACGATGCCGTTGGCAGCCTGCTCGATCCGGTCCGGTGCCACGTCGCGCTTGCGTAGAGCGATTTCCATGGACCGGACCAGCTTGTCCCGGCTGAACGGAACTCGGTCGCCGTTCTTCTTGACGACCATCAGTTCCCTGAGGTGAATTCGCTCATACGTGGTGAACCGCAGGCCGCAGCCCTCGCAGGTACGCCGGCGACGGGTCACCGTCTTGTTTTCGTCGGGGCGGGAGTCGGTGACACGGGTCTCCTCGGCACCACAGTACGGACAGCGCATCAGAGTTCCCCCGACAACCCGGTACCAAGTTCGGGATAGAGGGGAAACCGGCGGGTCAACTCTCCCACGTTCCGCCGTACCTCCGCTTCCACTGCGGCGTTGGCATCCTCGTTCGGCCCGTTCGAGCGGAGGCCGTCGAGGACGTCCGCGATGAGGTGCCCGATGGTTTCAAACTCCGGCACGGCAAAGCCACGCGTCGTGGCTGCCGGTGATCCCAGCCGGATCCCGGACGTGACCCGCGGCGGCCGTGGATCCTTGGGCACGGCGTTCTTGTTGCAGGTAAGGCCGGCCCGCTCGAGCGCGTGCTCGGCGTCCCGCCCGGTGACGTCATGCCGGCGCAGGTCCACCAGCACCATGTGCGTGTCGGTGCCGCCGGAGACGATGTCGAACCCGCGTGCCAGCAGCACCCGTGCCAGCGCCGCCGCATTGGCGCATACCTGATCGATATAGATGCGGAAGTCGGGTTGCAGCGCCTCCCCGAACGCGACCGCCTTGGCGGCGATCACGTGCATCAGGGGGCCGCCCTGCAGCCCGGGAAAGAGGGCTCGGTCGATCCGTTTGCCCATGTCGGCATCATTGGTGAGCAACATGCCCCCGCGCGGTCCACGCAGGGTCTTGTGGGTCGTGGTCGAAACAATATGCGCATGCGGCAGTGGTGACGGGTAGCGGTCCACGGCGATGAGGCCGGCGTAATGGGCGACATCTGCCAACAGGAAGGCGCCGACTGAATCGGCGATTTCCCGAAAGCGTCCGAAATCGATCGCCCGGCTGTAGGCAGACGCGCCGGCGATGATCAGTTGCGGGTGCGCCTCGGCAGCCTGCTTGGCGACCTCGTCGTAATCGATGCGGTCGTCGCTTCCCAAGCCGTAGAAGGCCGTGCGGAACCAGCGGCCGGACAGGTTGGGCGCATTGCCGTGGGTGAGATGTCCGCCGGCCGCCAGGCTCATGCCCAGCACGGTGTCGCCCGGCTTGATCAATGCCAGGAAAGCGGCCTGGTTGGCGGCTGATCCGGAATGCGGCTGCACGTTCACGTGGGTGCACCGGAACAGTTCGCGAGCACGCCTGATGGCGAGATCCTCGACCACATCGACGGCCGCGCACCCGCCGTAGTAGCGATGCCCCGGATAGCCCTCGGCGTACTTGTTGGTCAGTACCGATCCCTGCGCCGCGAGAACCGCTGAACTCGTGAAGTTCTCGGAAGCAATCAACTCGATGGTGTCGCGCTGCCGCTCGAGTTCGAGGTTCAGCCCTGCGCGGACCTCTGGATCGCCGGCCAGCAGCCCGGCCGTACCGGGCGACGGCTGGACTCTTGTGGGGAGACGTCCCGTCAAGGCCCGCGATCAACCCAGCTTGCGCACGCGGTCCGCGTGGCGTCCGGCTTCAAATTCGGTCGCGAGAAACGCTTGCAGGCACTGCCACGCGGTTTCCGAATCGACGAACCGGGCTCCGAGGGCCAGCACGTTGGCGTCGTTGTGGGCGCGGGCAAGCCTGACGGTGTCGATGTCATGGCTTGGAGCGCAGCGGATGCCGGGATGCCGGTTCGCGGCCATGCTGATGCCGAGCCCGGTACCGCAGATGGCCACACCCCGCCATGCGTCCCCCCGCAACAGCGCGTCAGCCAGCCCATCCCCGAAGTCGGGATAGTCCACGGACTCGTCGGAATCGGTGCCGAGGTCCAGGACCGGCACGCCGGTGTCGGCCAGCCGTCCGCGCAGGTGCTCCTTGAGGGCGTAGCCAGCGTGGTCGGCGGCGAACGCGACCGGCCCCTTGCCGTTCTGCATGTTCATCCGCCCGTCCCCGGAGGGCATTCCAGAACCGAGGCGGTACGGATCAGCGGATGTCCGAGGCCGTCATGCGGCCTTCCTCGGCCAGCGACCGAAATGCGTGATAGGTGCCTTCGACGCCTTCGGCGGGTTCGATCGAGCCGTAGTCTCCGAGGTGGGCGCGGACGGCTGCATCGGGCAGATCTGCGGGAAATGGGAGCGGGTCGCCTTCGATGGCGATGTTCGAGTCGGGCGCCAGGGTGCGGAGCTGGCTCACGATCGCCTCCACCGTGGTAGCGCCTCCATTGATGTCGAAGACCGGCGCGCCGTCGCCGTCACGTGCCACGGACCGAATGAACGCGGAGGCCACCTCTCCGGCATGGAGGAAGGACACCGGCCCGCTGAAGGGCACGGTATAGGGGGCGCCGAGGGCCGCCGCCTGGATCGCGACCGTCGTCTTCGAGGTGACCCCCTGATCACGCCCGACCCCCTGCACCACGCTGGGGCGCAGCCCGACGCTTGGCACGTTCCAGTCCTGCCAGTAGACCGCCGCGATCTGCTCGCCGCACGTCTTGTAGGCACCGTACAGGGTCTTGAGGTATGGGCTGTCCGGGAAAAAACCGTGGGCGGCGATCGAACTGGCATGGCCGACGCGACGGATCCCCTCGTGCCGGGCGGCTTCGAACACGTTGACCGTGCCGACCACGTTGACCCTGGCGCCGCCGATCGGGTCTGCCATGCAAAAGGGCACCTGCAGGGCGGCGAGGTGGATGATCGCCTGACAACCCTTTGCCGCTTGGCGGACGGTCTCGGGATCGGTGATGTCGCCGACCACCCAGTTGATCCGGGCGAGTTCTTCGTCCGACATCAACAGCGCTGGCCGCCGCGGCTTGGGGTCAAGATCGAGCGCCGTGACGCCCACGCCGGCGCGCACCAGGAGCGCCATCGTCCAGGCCCCGATGCAGCCGCCGGACCCGGTCACCAGGACTTGCCCCGACCACGCATCGCCGTTCACGGGAAAACGCTCCAACATTGGTCGACCCTCCCGGACGACGGTACGTTCGCCCGCATTATGGCCCCCGTGGAGGCGTCCGCAACGCGGCGGCCGATACCTCCGGGTTCACGTGCCTGCAGCGTGCGCGATCGCCGGCTTCTGGCGAGTGTCCCGTTGCTTGGGTGCCGTGCAGATCGGCTTCATGGCTGGCAATGAAGGGTGGGAGGATGCACGGAGCGTAAACAGCACGAGGGCATTCGCGATGTCTCGCCAGCGCCGTTGCGTCGTCCGGCCCACCGGCCCCGGCCGCCGCGCGCCGCCGGCAAGAAGCCGGGCCGGCTGCCTCGGTCAGCCCGGCCGGACTGAGACCACCGCCTTACCCTTGATGGTCCGATCACGCAGGGCTTGCAGGGCGTCGGGAACGCCGTCCAGTCCGACGTTGAGCTCCACATG
The DNA here is from genome assembly GCA_965116745.1 of Alphaproteobacteria bacterium. Lineage (GTDB taxonomy): Bacteria > Pseudomonadota > Alphaproteobacteria > TMED109 > TMED109 > VXPW01. Next base: position 1,055,104 of record OZ220701.1, read on the forward strand.
GGGACGGATGACGCCCTCCGCCTGCCAAGCGAGCAGGCGCGCCATGTTCGCCCGATGCGCGACCGGGTCGCGTTCCACCCATGCGCCCCAGAACACGCCAACGATCGAGCAGCCCTTCAGCAGTGCAAGGTTCGCCGGCGCAGAGGGGATCGTCCCGGAGGTGAACCCGATGACGAGAAGCCGCCCGTTCCAGTTGATGCAGCGGAGCGACTGGTCGAAGACGGCGCCCCCGACCGGGTCGTAGATGACGTCGGCGCCCTGGCCGCCGGTCAGCTCCTTCACACGATCCTTGAAGGGGCCCTCGGTGTAGTTGATGCCGTGATCGGCGCCATGCTCGCGCGCGAAGGCGAGTTTCGCGTCCGATCCCGCCGTGGCGATGACAGTGGCTCCGAGAGCCTTGCCGATCTCGACCGCGGCCAGGCCAACCCCTCCGGCAGCGCCATGCACCAGGAGCGTCTCTCCGGCCTGAAGATTGGCGCGCTGAATGAGCGCATGGGCAGAAGTTCCGTAGGTCAGGAGCAGCGTCGCCGCGATCGTGTAGTCCAGTTGGTCCGGCAGTTTCACCGCCTTGACGGCCGGCGCGCAGACTTCCTCGGCAAAGGCCCCGTGCCTGGCAGGGGCCATGACCCGGTCGCCCGGGACCAGATCCGTCACATTCCGGCCGACCTCGACCACCTCGCCCGCACATTCGGAGCCGGGCGCGAAGGGGAATTCCGGACGAAATTGGTACTTGCCTTCGACGATCAGGATGTCCGGGAAATTGACGCCAGCCGCATGCACCTTGATGCGGACCTCGTCGGCTGCAGGAACCGGCGGGTCGATCTCACCGACCGACAGCGACTCGATCGGACCGAAGGCGTGGCAGAGGACAGCTTTCATGGGACCTCGCGATGGCAGGCGGTGTTGGGAACGATGGGAGGTGAACCGCCGTTGTCCGTGCCCGTCCGACGGCGCGGCGGCGGCGGATATCGCGGTGTCGATGCGACCCTTTGGACCTAACTGGCAGGAAGTTCGAAGTGAAAGATCGCCATCCCGATCAGCGTAGGGGTCTGCAGCCGGACCGGCACCATCAGACCGTCGACGTGGGTACGAAACCAGATCTCACCCTCCACGGGCGGCTTGCGCATGTGCCGATCACTGTACCCGGCGACGCGGTGGCTTCGAAATGTGCATTGCTTGTCGTGGCCGGGCAGATGCTCCGGATCCGGAGAGCCGGCCACCGGGTCCTCGCCCCGTTCCGTCAGGACCAGATCGCTCCGCGTCTTGCCATCGAATACGCGGATGGTCTGTTCGCAGCGGCCGGTGCGGGCCAGCACCAATCCGGCCGACAAGAGCGCACTTGCCGGATCGAGGACCTGGCGTCGCTCCTCGGGCGGCACCGGATGCGGATACGGCTGCGCACCCTCCGGAAGCACCGTTTCGGCGTAGCCCGCCCGGAAGCGCACATGACGCTCGACATGTCCGTCCCGATGGTAGCGCCGCGACTGGTACACGGCCGGCCGGAGCCCGGCCGCGAGTTCGGCCTCCAGCGTGCCCTGCACCTCGAGCTCGAAAGCCCACTGGAACAGGAGTCGGATCAAGCCCTGCGATTCTGCGTTGAAGCGCACCGAGTAGCCGTCATCATTGATATCGAATTCCAAAACGGCTTCGCCGGCACGAAATCCGCCGACATAGGCGGAACCGGTCAGGGCGAACGGCTGGATATGCGGCAGGGACGGGGGTACGGCGTGCGAATTCGGCGCCGTTGCGAACAACAGAATCGCAACTGCTGACAAGGCGATTCGGGGCACAGAACGTTACCTGGAACGCGGTTGCAGGAGGCCGGCCAGGACCACTGCACCCGACAGCAAAGACGGTACCCTGCGGTGAAGCAACGTCCGGATGCCGGGACGGGGTCGGGGCAGGCAGTTTACGGTAGGACCCGCTGGGTGCAACGGCGCGGCACGATGGTGCGTGCAAGGCTCGTCCCGACGATTGATTCCGCCCATCACGTGCTTCCGCCCATCACGGTTTGACGTCAGCCGCGGTTCATCGCACACTTCATCCTGCGTCGTTCCGAAGGGGTGCCCGGACCGAGTTCCGGGGCTGAGATCCGTCTGGCGGGGACCCTTCGAACCTGAACCGGGTGATGCCGGCGGAGGGATCGGGACGCGCCCGGAACTCCCGGGTCCTCTCGGCCCCGCATCCCGAAGCACGTTCTTCGGAACGTGGCCTCCGGGCCCAGGAGAATCCACATGGACGCTGACACGCCCATTCCCATTCAGGTGACTACCGGCCCGTTGCCCGCATCGCGCAAGGTGTACACCGGGGACTCGGCCCGCGGACTGCGGGTGCCACACCGTGACATCTCGCTGCATCCATCGGCCGGTGAACCGCCGTTGCGCGTGTATGACACGTCAGGGCCATACACCGATCCGGCCGTGAACATCGACATCGAGGCCGGCTTGCCCAGGTGGCGCGAAGCTTGGGTTGAGGCCCGCGGCGACACGCGAGTCGATTCCGGCCGGCCTCTTCAGGACGTGGACAACGGCAATCCGTCGGCGGCAAATCGCGTTCCGTCATTTCCGGTACCGCGGCGCCCGCGAAAGGCGACCGGCGCTCCGGTGACCCAGCTTGCCTATGCGCGGCGCGGGATCGTGACGCCGGAGATGGAGTTCATCGCCGAGCGCGAGAATCAGGGCCGCTCGGCGGACAAAGGGGCCGGGGAGCGGGGCGGAGAATCGTTTGGCGCCCACATTCCCGACCGGGTAACCCCGGAATTCGTGCGCGCGGAAGTGGCGTGCGGCCGGGCCATTATTCCGGCCAACATCAATCATCCCGAGCTCGAGCCGATGGTGATTGGGCGAAACTTCCTGGTGAAGGTGAACGCCAACATCGGGAATTCCGCCGTGACGTCTTCCGTTGCCAACGAAGTGGACAAGATGGTCTGGGCGACGCGCTGGGGCGCCGACACCATCATGGACCTCTCCACCGGCCGCAACATCCACAACATCCGCGAATGGATCCTGCGCAATTCGCCGGTACCGCTCGGGACAGTCCCGATCTATCAGGCGTTGGAGAAGGTCGGCGGCGTCCCCGAGGAGCTGACGTGGGAGCTGTACCGCGACACGCTGGTCGAGCAGTGTGAACAGGGGGTCGACTACTTCACGGTCCACGCGGGCGTGCGGCTCGCCCACATTCCGCTGACTGCCGAGCGGGTTACCGGCATCGTCAGCCGCGGCGGATCCATCATGGCCAAATGGTGTCTCGCGCACCATCGTGAGAGCTTCCTGTACGAGAAATTCCCCGAAATCTGTGAGCTGCTGGCCGCGTATGACGTGAGCTTCTCCCTGGGTGACGGACTCCGGCCGGGGTCGATCGCCGACGCCAACGACCGGGCGCAGTTTGCCGAGCTGGAGACTCTCGGCGAGCTCACAAAGATTGCCTGGGACCACGACGTGCAGGTGATGATCGAGGGACCGGGCCACGTGCCGATGGACAAGATCAAGGTAAACGTGGACCGGCAACTGGAGACATGCGGTGAGGCTCCGTTCTATACGCTGGGACCGCTGGCGACCGACATCGCGCCCGGGTACGACCACATCACCAGCGCCATCGGTGCGGCAATGATCGGCTGGTTCGGCACAGCGATGTTGTGCTACGTGACTCCCAAGGAGCATCTCGGGCTCCCGGATCGCGACGACGTCAAGGAAGGCGTCATTGCGTACCGTCTGGCCGCGCACTCCGCCGATCTCGCGAAGGGGCATCCTGGTGCCCGGGCGCGCGACGACGCGTTGTCGAGAGCTCGGTTCGACTTCCGGTGGGAGGACCAGTTCAATCTGTCACTCGACCCGGAAACCGCGCAGCAGTACCACGACCAGACCCTGCCGAAGGAAGCCCACAAGGTGGCGCACTTTTGCTCGATGTGCGGGCCGAAATTCTGCTCGATGAAAATCACGCGCGAGGTTCGTGAATACGCCGAGCGGGGCATGCAGGAGAAGGCCCAGGAGTTTCGTGAAGGTGGGAGCGAGATCTACCAGAAATCGGACTAGGCGCTCCGGGCCCCCGCGGCGCGTGGGGGCCGTTGCCACATCCTGACCGGTGAAGCAGCCGCACCATCTCGGCTGCCGGCTGCTGCGTCTGTGCTCCAGCGGAGGGAGCAGCCCCGGCAGGACCGGCGATGGAAAATCGTCGGGCCGCCCCGGATGCCGTGGCCGAAGGGTGGGGACGCCGGATCTACACCCTCGGCGACAGGATCAGAGCAGCACCGTTTCCGCGGCGCCAAGGTCACCGAAATCCGCGACGACGCGGCTGCCCTGTCTGATCGGGCTCGGTTGCCCGCACACTCCCGTCGTGACAATGTCGCCGGCCTCCAGCGAACCGCCCTGCAACGCGTGGTTGTTGGCGATCCAGGCGAGGGCGGTTCGCGGATCGCCGAGCGCGTCAGCACCGGTCCCGCGGGTGGCTTCCTCGCCGTCGATGACCAGACGTACCGGATGGGCAGCAAAATCGAACGACTGCAGGTCCGGCCTAGCCGCGGGACCCAGGATGAACTGGCATGCGCAGGCATTGTCCGCGGCGAGCTGGGGGCCGCCGGCCCGGGTAAAGTCGAGATATCGGGAATCCGGGATCTCAATTGCCGGGTGGACATCTGCCACCGCCGAGAAGGCCTCTGCTTCCGTGTAGGGGGCACTGCGGGCTGGCAACGCATTGCCGAGCACAAATGCGAATTCCGCCTCGGCGACGCTCATCCGGTTCTGACCGAGCTGCACCCTACCGGGGCTAAGGTGCACGCGGCTCTTGAGCAGGCGCCCGGCGATGGGTCCTTCGACATTGATATGGCGTTGACCGGCGATACTCGTCGCCGCGATCTTCCAACCCACCACGGTCTCGCCGGAGTGTTGCACGAAAGACCGCTGCACCTCGTAGCCTGCCTCCAGCGTCGCTGGCCGGCAGTTCTCCGGCAGTTCGCCGACTACTGAGCCGGCAGCCCAGCAATCGTGAATGATGCGCCCAGCTTCACCCGCGCGAGAATGGTTCATGGCCGCGGCCCCTCCGGCCGATCAGTTCGGATGGGCGGTGCGGCTACGAACTCGACGAGTCGACGCTGACCAGCCTGGAGCCAGCGCCCGCTGCCACTCGTCGGTCCTGGGACCGACGCCGGAAGTTGCCGAGTTTCCCGGCCTTACCGCGGACAGCGGTCCGCGACTGTGGCCAGCGGAGCCGCTTGCTCGGCGGTCAGGGAGAAAACTGCGCTCAAGGAGAATTCCGGCGACTCCAGTTCAATCGCGACGGAGTGCCCGGCGTCGAACGCACGGAGCAGCCTCTCCGGAGCGATCACCCCGGAATCGAACTGCGTCTCGTAGACCGTGTCGGTAGAAAAGCCGTGGCCGGAACGAATGACCGTGGCGGCCGTCTCCACGAAGCCGCCCGTACCGAGATCGGTGACCCGCAACACGCCGGACGTCTCCACGAACGGCGGTGGCTCGAGATTGAAGAAATCAGCCAGGAAGTTAGCAGGCGATTCCACCGAGACCGCGGCCTTGGCGTCCACCGGCAGGCGGAAGTGCCAGGCCTCGGCCTGGAGGGGTATTCCCGGATGCAGCGGCGCGACTTCGTGGCAGTCGTATTGGAGCACCATGCGGGTGGACACCCGGAACGTGTCGTCCGGTGTGGTAACTCGGGTCGAACTGGCGGTGATGCTCAGGCTGTGCGCTCGACCGTCATAGTCTGTCGAGTAGCGGACGAGCGGGTCTACGACGTTCCCGGCTGAAGCCATGGCTGCCGGTAGCAGGGCCAACAACAGCATTGATGTCAAGCGAGAAAGATGAAACATGGGACAGACCGCCTTCAGGTTGGCTGTAGCGGGATATCGGGTTACCCGGCGAGCGTTGCGGTCTGTGCGTCGGGCGACCCGAGGACATCGACCTCGAATGGCGCGCGCCATTGCCGTCTCGATACCGCTCACAAGCGGGAAGTCAGCATAGCGGCAAGCAGCGAATCAGTCTATCGCGGCGGGTGCCGGACGCGTGGCGGAAACCCGGTCCATTCGGCGGAAGCGAATGCTTCCGGCAGCGCCGCTTCCTATTCGATTAGTTCCGCGAGTGTTTCGGCGTCGAAGCGTCCGTCTACCTTCGACCCGTTGACGAAGAATGTCGGCGTGGAATCGACGTCCATCCGGTTTTGACCGTCCATGCGGGTATTCAGGATCCGATTGAGGCGGGCGCGATTCGCTTCGGTATCGGCGAAGCATGCATCCACATCGTCCGCGCTGATACCAAACTGAAGGAATATTTCCTTCAGCACGTCCTTCGGCGCCTCGGCGTACGCCCACTTCGTCTGATGCGCAAATAACTGCTCAAGTACTGGAAAAAAGTGCTTGTCTGGCTGGCAGTGGGCAAGCATGGATCCGGTCAGGGCCGGCTGGTCCAGAGGGAAGTCCCGGAAGACGAGCCGCACCTGTCCGGTGTCGATGAAGCGGCTCTTGATATCCGGCAACGAATCGTTGTGGAAGGCGGCGCAATGGGGGCAGGAAAGCGATGCGTACTCGATGATTTCATGCGGTGCGTCCGCACTTCCGAGAATCTTTTCGAGCAGCGGCTCGCCGGACTCCTCGGCAGCTGCGGGCCAGACCAGCAGCGCGGTAACCAGGGCGGGAAGCAGGCGCATGAGAGGGCTTCTCCTTGAATTGCCGCCGACAATATATGGCTTGCGAGCGGCGTCGGGCAACGCCGGAAGCGCGCCGCCCGGGCCGCCTGGGCCAAGGGGGCGGTAGCGTCCGTTGGGGATTCGCGTTTCCATCGGGAGCCGGGCGTGCGTGACGGCACGCAGCCTCGCAGTCGGAGCGGGCATCGTGTCCGCAGCGGCCGGTCCCGGTTCGATGCCGAGGTTCAGACCACCGCGAGCTCTGCCACGAGCACCTCCGCCAGATGACTCGCCCACTTTCGCGGTGCGTGCTCGTCTTCCAGGAGATCTTGGCGGATTTCGATCAGAAGGTTCGGCAGTCCCCGAACTTCTCCATGGGCTTCGGCCGTGTACCCGAATTCCGGGGTCTGGGCGTATGGCTCGTTGTTGCCGATGTCGAGGCCGGTGACCTGCCCGAGTCCGATGCGGACCCGGTCGGCAAACTGCGCTTGCTTTCCGCCCCACAGAATCGATGCGTGCCATGGACGCGCGATACCGTCGCCGGCGAGGGCGGGGGTAAAGGTATGGATACACAGGAGCGCCGCACAGTGCGCACCCAGCCCGTCGAGCGTCGTGTCGATGGCATCGTGATAGGGCCGGAAGCAGGCCGCGATCCGATCGCGGCGGGCGTCTGCATCCAGCCCGATATTGCCTGGAATGATCGTGCCGTCACTGTTCTCGAGGATCGATGTTTCTGAATGTGGTGACCGGTTCGGATCGATCACGAGACGGGAATAGCCGGCGAGCAAGGCCGGTGCATCCACGAGTGCGGCCAGTTCCAACGTTACGGCTCGGGCTCCGGGGTCCCAGCCGATGTGCCGCTCAAGCTCCCGGGCGTCTAGACCCAAGCCGTCCAGTTCTTGCGGCACCGTGTTCACCGCGTGATCGCAGACGAGCAGAGCCGGGAAACGGCCGTGGGGATTGGCGTGCTCGAACGGTCGAAAATCCGCGTAGGGCTGGGTCACGGGGAATTCAGCGCCTCGGGAAGACTCGCGAAGAGGGACAGGGGCCCACCCGGCCCCCGAAGCTCAGCGACAGAAGCTCGCAGTGCCGGCTGCAACCCGGCGACGCGGAAGATGCCACCGCGAGATTCCAGCCGGCGGGCAACCGCGAGGAGCACTCTTCTGGTTGGCGAAGCAAGGCACGAAACCGCTGAACAGTCCAGGACGACGTGATTTTCTCCGCTATCGATTTGCCGCATGAGTTGTTCTGAGAGCTCCGACACACGGACACCTTCGATACGGCCAGACAGGGAAAACACGAGAAACTTTCCGGATCTGGCCACCGTGTAGAAAAGCACGGGGGCTCCGGGACCAGCTATTCAACCGGGCTGATCAGCCGAATCCGGTTCTTGCCATCGACGTGCTCGTGGCTGGACTGATCCGAAAATGTCCGGATCAGATGGATTCCGAGACCGCCGATCGGACGTTCACTGATATCTGAGTTGAGATCAGGTGCTGGCGTTTCGGTGAAGGGGTCGAACGGGGCGGCGTTATCTTCGAACAGCATCTCGACCTGCCTGCCGTCGCAATTGATCGATAGCGATATTTCCGGCTTCCGGTCACCGAAATCTCCGTGATTCAAACTGTTGGTGACCAGTTCCTGAATCACGAGGTTGACCTTGAAGGCACTTGCCATTGGGATATCGGCCGCGTCACAAAACTCTTCAACCTTCGTTGTCACATCGCTGAGTGCGCTGATTTGGACCGGAATGTCGAGTTTCAGTGACTGCCCCATATGTAGCTCCGATTCGTCACCACCGCGTAGACCGTCAAAAAGGGCGCCAGAGTAGGTCAGCCAGGAGGATGTTGTGCCCGGTTGCGAAATTGCCGTGATTATAGCAGATTTCGCCGGTTTTGGGGAGGTTCATGGCCGTTGTTGAGCGTGACCTACTGGGCCGTTGGGACTTGGTAGACACCTATTTGGAAGCACCGGATGGCGAGCGGACACCGCTGCTCGGAGAGAACCCCCGGGGGTTGATCCACTACGGGGCTGATCGCACCGTAATAGCAATGTTGGCCGGCTCCGATCGATCGCTCCCGGAGGATCCGGTGCCGGATGCGGCGGCGGCGCGGGCGTGGGCTGGGTTCTTCGCCTATCAAGGTACGTGGGCCCTGACTGGCTCCAGGGTGCGACATACGATCCATGTATCGCACGATCCGAGGCTGATAGGCGCCACCCTTGAACGAGACATCGTGTGGGAGCATGGGGTTCTGAAGTTCAGCGGCCCGCATCCGAACTCGGGTCCTGACCACCGTGTCATCATCTTGTGGCGGCGTCCCTAGGCAGAATCGTATTCCGCCCGGTGGGCCGCGGCGAGCGCAGCCAGATCAGGAAAGACGAAGCTGACGTCGGGCCGCTCGGTTACCGGATTGGTCGCGCCCGGCTGTCCTTGCTGGCGGTCGATCCAGGCGCTCGCGAGACCGGCTGCACGCGCCGGCACGTGGTCGTGGTAAAGACTTTGCGCCACGTGCAGGAGTTCTTCTTTGCCGATCCCGAAATCCTGTTCACAGTGCTCGATCAGATAGCGGAAGTTTCGCGGATCGGGTTTATAGCTCTTGATGTCTTCCGCCGTGTAGACAGCGTCGAAGCAGGCTCCGAGGCGGCGCTCGCTCGAAGCGAAAACCGCCCTGCTCACATTGGAAAGAATGATCAGCCGGAAGTGCCGGCTTAGGTATTGGAGCGCAGCCTCCGAATCGGGAAACGCCGGCCAGTCCTTAACCGAGGCGCCGAACCCGACGTCGAGTTCCGGGTCGGGGGGAAAGTCGAACTCTTCCGATAGGCGCTGGTGGACTCGGGCAAGCACGTCCGGATAACCGGCCTTTGGTTCCGCCTTCTGAACAGCGCTTTCGTGTCTTGCGAACGCCGCAAGAGCAGCTGTTCGGTCGGACAATCCGGCCCGTCGCAGGGGGCTGAGAGCGTCCCAGATCCCGGTTTCCCAATCGATTAGCGTGCCATAGCAGTCGAAGCTGAGGGCTCGGAAGTCACGCAGTTGCACGGCCTCACTCCTGTATTTCCGTAACTACACTGGAGCACTAGCGACGCCTGTCGAGCGCAGGCGTCGCAGGCTCTTGCTGGAGTATTCCATGCCCGATCACCGTCGAGCCCGCAAGGATTCCCGTCCCCGGTCTCCAGAAGCTGCCACTAGCAAGGTGGGTCCCGCGTTTCAACGCTTGCTGGGACTGATGGCGGAACTGAGAGACCCGGTGGGGGGCTGTCCATGGACACGTGCACAAACGTTCGAGACGATCGTTCCGTACACGATTGAGGAGGTCTACGAGGTTGTCGACGCCATCCGGGCAGACGACATGGAGGCGCTGTGCGACGAGCTCGGCGACCTGCTGCTGCAGGTCATCTACCATGCGCGTATGGCGGAAGAGGTTGGGGCTTTCGCTATGGCCGACGTAATCGAAGCGCTGAGCAAGAAACTGGTACGTCGGCATCCGCACGTGTTCGCGGGGGAGGCCGCTGCTGATTCGGAAGCGGTTGTGCGCAATTGGGAGCGCATCAAGGCCGCGGAGACGACGCCGAAGCACGGCGGAAAGAGCGTGCTGGAAGGAGTGCTTCGGTCAGGCCCGGCGCTGGTACGGGCGCGGAAATTACAGGATGCCTTGGCCCGGGCGGCTCCCGCCGCTGCGGGACCCGCTGCCGAGCCGGCGGCCGGGCTGTACCAGCCTCTGGAGCAACTGGGTTCGGTAGCGCCAGGCGACGCCGATGCCCACCGTGCTCTCGGCGATGCAATGTTTGAGCTGGTGCGGTTGTCACGGATGAGCGGCGTGGATCCGGAGGCTGCCCTCGATGATGCCAACGCGCGGTTTCAGCAGCGCGTGACCCGGCTGGAGCGAATGCTGCAGCAAGAAGGGAAGGGATTGCGCGAAGCCACCCTGGACCAGGGTGCCAGCGTCTGGCACAGCCGGTAGTGCCGCCTCGATGGGTTGAGCTCACATCACGGGCGCCGTGGACCCGGACGAAGCCCGGCGTTCCGGGCTCCGCTGTCCGGAAACGACGCTAGTCGTTCTGTAGCAGGTGGATAAGGCTGGAAGTGTCCCACCGTTTGCCGCCGCGGGCCTCCACTTGCGCATAGAGCTGGTCGATCAGCGCTGTTACCGGGAGCCGGGCGTTGTTGCGGTTCGCTTCCTCCAGGCAGATGGCGAGATCCTTCCGCATCCACTGCACGGCAAAGCCGAAATCAAATTTTCCCTCTAGCATCGTGCCGGCGCGGTTCTCCATCTGCCAGGACTGCGCAGCCCCCTTCGAAATCACGTCGATGACCTGCTTGCCGTCGAGGCCGGCACGGCTCGCGAAGTTCATGGCTTCGGACAGGCCCTGGAGCAAGCCGGCAATGCAGATCTGGTTGACCATTTTCGTGAGCTGACCTGCGCCGGCCGGACCCATCAGTGTGGTGGCGCGGGCGTAGCAGTCGATCAGTCCGCGGGCACGCTCAAACGTGCCGGCCTCGCCACCGACCATGACGGTGAGTTGCCCGTTCTCTGCGCCCGCCTGACCGCCGGAGACCGGGGCGTCGAGAAATCCTACGCCACCATCGGCGCTGGCGGCCGCGAGTTCCCGGGCGATACCCGCGGACGCGGTCGTGTGATCGACCAGAATGGAGCCCGCCTTCATGCCGGCCAGCGCACCTGATTCTCCGGTGACCACGCTCCGCAGGTCATCGTCGTTACCGACGCATACGAAGACCGTTTCCGCGCCTTCGACCGCCGCAGCGGGTGTCGTTCGCGATTCGCCGCCATGCTGGTTGGTCCAGGCGTCGGCCCGGCTCTGGGTTCGGTTGTAGACCACGACCTCGTGGCCGGCTGCTGCGAGATGGCCGGCCATGGGGTAGCCCATGACTCCAAGACCTAGGAATGCAGTGCGTTGCGGGTTGGCCATTGCCTCGGCTTCTCCAGATGTTAGATGGCGGTCCTGCGCAGATGGCGCGACGGGACATTGACGCGCCAGCCGATGGATATTCGGCTGGTTGCGGCCGTATCGGCCCATCGTGTCCCGAACGGCCTATATACATTGATTGACGGACGATGCGGGCGGTCGCGGGGATCAGGCGGCGGCCGCAGGCAGCCCGGCTGGTCGCGCGGAGGCCGGCAGGGCGTCGCGAGTCGTAGGACGGGTAGCGAAACCGGTGGGGCGGCGCCGGCCCGGGGGGCGGGAGGTCGACAATCGACGGCCCGGCTCGGCAACAATCCGCGAAGCAAATCCGCGGACACGCGGACGGGCAGGCAAGCCGGAACAGATTGCCGAAGCAAAAAAGGGGGGCCGTGCCGGGCACGGCCCCCCTTCAATGTCAAAAGCCGGGCGGGCTTCGTTAGAAGTCCATCCCGCCCATGTCGGGCATGCCGCCGCCGGGAGCACCACCGTTCTTGGGTTTCTCCGGCTTCTCGGCAACCATTGCCTCGGTGGTGATGAGCAGGCCGGCCACGGATGCAGCGTCCTGGAGCGCCGTCCGCACCATCTTGACCGGATCGATCACGCCTGCCTTGAACAGATCACCGTACTCGCCCTCCTGGGCATCGAACCCGAAGCCTTCATCCTTGGAGTCCAGCACCTTGCCGATCACGATCGAACCGTCGTAGCCGGCGTTCGAGGCGATCTGCCGCAGCGGGGTCTCCATCGCCTTGCGTACGATGTCGATACCAACGCGCTGGTCGTCATTGCCTGGCTTGCACTTCTTCAGGCTCCGTCGGGCAGCGTAGAGGAACGCGACCCCGCCACCGGCAACGATGCCTTCCTCGACGGCCGCACGCGTGGCGTTCATGGCGTCATCGACGCGGTCCTTGCGCTCCTTGACCTCGACCTCGGTCGCACCACCAACCCGCACGACGGCGACGCCGCCGGCCAGCTTGGCGAGCCGCTCCTGCAGCTTCTCGCGGTCGTAATCCGAGGTGGATTCTTCGATCTGCGCGCGGATCTGGTTGCAGCGCCCCTCGATGTCCTTGGTTTTGCCGGCACCCTCCACGATGGTGGTCTCTTCCTTCGTGACGAGCACGCGCTTCGCGCGGCCAAGCATCCGGAGATCAACGTTCTCCAGCTTGACTCCCAGCTCCTCGCTGATGACCTGGCCGTCCGTCAGGGTGGCGATGTCGACCAGCATGGCCTTGCGGCGGTCACCGAACCCGGGCGCCTTGATCGCAGCGACCTTGAGGCCGCCACGCAGGCGGTTGACAACCAGCGTGGCCAGGGCCTCGCCTTCGATGTCCTCGGCGATGATGATCAGCGGCTTGCCGGACTGCACGACCTTCTCCAGGACGGGAAGAATCGGCTGCAGGGACGACAGCTTCTGTTCGTGGATGAGTAGGTACGGGTCCTCGAACTCGGCCGTCATCTTCTCAGCGTTCGTGATGAAGTACGGGGAGAGGTAACCGCGGTCGAACTGCATGCCTTCGACCACATCGAGTTCCGTTTCAAGCGACTTGGCTTCCTCGACGGTAATGACGCCTTCCTTGCCGACCCGCTCCATCGCCCGCGCGATGAGGTCGCCGACTTCGCGTTCACCGTTCGCGGAGACGGTCCCGACTTGCGCGACTTCGTCGTGGCCTTGGACCTTTCGGCTCATTTTGTTGAGCTCGGTAACGACGGCGTTGGTCGCCATCTCGATGCCACGCCGGACGTCCATGGGATTCATTCCCGCGGCGACGGCTTTCGTGCCCTCGCGGACGATCGACTGCGCCAGCACGGTGGCAGTGGTCGTGCCGTCGCCAGCGACATCATTGGTCTTGCTGGCCACTTCGCGCACCATTTGGGCGCCCATGTTTTCGAACTTGTCGGAAAGCTCGATTTCCTTCGCGACGGTCACGCCGTCCTTGGTTGTACGCGGAGCGCCGAACGACTTGTCGAGCACGACATTGCGGCCCTTAGGGCCCAGGGTGACCTTGACCGCGTTGGCCAGGACGTCGACGCCCCGGAGCATGCGTTCGCGGGCGTCCCCCGAGAATTTGACTTCTTTGGCAGGCATGTGTGTGGGTTCCTTCTCTGCGGGATGACGGGACCGGGCCTAGGCCAGGACTCCCATGATGTCGGACTCTTTGACGATGACGTATTCCTCGCCATCCATCTTGACTTCAGTGCCCGACCACTTGCCGATCAGGACGGTGTCGCCCTCTTGCACATCCAGAGGCGTGATCTTGCCATCTTCGCTCCGGATGCCCGAACCAGTCGCGACGACCCTGCCCTTCATGGGCTTCTCCTTCGCGGTGTCCGGAATGATGATGCCGCCTGGCGTGCGCTCGTCGTCTTCTTCGCGCTGGACCATGACGCGGTCATGCAACGGCCTGAATTTCATGCTTCCATGCCTCTCTGATTGGAAAGGGGTACTGGGCGTACGGCGTGTCCGTGAGGTGCCCGGAAAACGGGATTAGCACTCTAACACTGAGAGTGCCAAAAAACCCGTTCGGGGTAGAAGTGGGGATGCGAACCCGCGATGTCAAGGGGGTTGGGGACAGCGGTTTGGTGCCCCAGAACCCGCGCGAGCGGGCAACGCGCGGGGCTTCAGGTCTGCAGGTCGGACGGATTGGCCGGCGACGCCTTCGCCAACCGTGCGTTCAGACGTCCCCGGTCGGCCGGATCCAACGCCACCCGCACGTGAAGAGAGGTGGCGTCAGCGTGCTGACGCACCACCGCGCCCCTCCTGTACAGCCATGCGAGCGTGGAAGTGTCGGCCAGCGAGAGTTCGACATCGAACTCGCTGCGGCTTTGCCCGAGACGGCGGTCTACGGCTTCTAGCAGCTCCGTCACACCGGACCCGAGAAGGCCTGACGCAGGAATCGCGGCCGGCTGCTGCGCTTGCAGCAGCTGTACGTCCTCGTCGGCCATCTGGTCGATCTTGTTCAGGACTTCGAGCTGCGGATCGGCGCCATCGGGAAGCGCCCCCAGCGTGGTCAGCACTCTGATGACGTCGCGCCGCTGTGCCGCCGTCTCCGGGTGGGTGATGTCGCGGACGTGAACCAGGAGGTCGGCATGCACCGCCTCTTCGAGGGTCGCGCGAAACGCTGCAATCAGCAGGGTCGGAAGATCGGAGACGAAGCCCACGGTGTCGGAAAAGACCACGGTGCGGCCGGAAGGAAGCGCCCGCGCCCGCATCAGCGGATCCAGCGTGGTGAAGGGCAGGTTGCGGGCGTCGGTGGATTGTCCGGTGAGACAACTGAACAACGTGGACTTGCCGGCGTTGGCGTAGCCGACCAACGCTACGGTCGGGTGGTCGCGACGCTGCCGGTGAAGGCCCCGTCGTCGTCGCACATCTTCAAGCTCTTTCCGGATCCGGATGACGCGCTCGGTGATCAGGCGCCGGTCGAGTTCGATCTGCGATTCGCCCGGACCCCCGAGAAACCCGAAACCGCCGCGTTGCCGCTCTAGGTGAGTCCACGATCGGACCAGTCGGCTCCGCTGCCATTCCAGATGCGCGAGTTCCACCTGCAGGCGCCCCTCGCGGGTGCGCGCCCGAGCACCAAAGATCTCGAGGATGAGGGAGGTGCGGTCGAGGACTTTCGTTTGCAGCAGATCTTCCAAGTTGCGCTGCTGGACCGGCGTCAGGTCGGCATTGAACAGGATCAGGTGCGGCGCTTCCGCAGCGCTCGCGATGTCGCCCCGGAGGGACTCCACGACGCCGGGTCCAAGCAGTGTGGCGGGCCGCGGCTGCCGGATTCTGAACTGCTCTGCCCGTTTGACCCGTAGACCGATGGAATCAGCCAGCGAGCAGGCTTCAGCCAGTCGGTTGGCTTGAGTGCGAAGTGGCGGGTCGTTACCCCTGACAACCGGGTGAACGACCCACACCGGAACCGTGGCCGCCGGAACTGGAGTCACTCGTCCGTTGATGCCGGCTCGGGCCCTCGCGCCTCCGGCTCGCCCGGTTCTCCGAGGCTGATCGGCTTGCTTGGAACAATCGTGGAGATCGCGTGCTTGAATACCAGCTGCTGGTTGCCCGACGTTGAAAGCCAGATGCAGAATTCGTCAAACGCAGTAACGGTTCCGCGAAGCCGCACGCCGTTCATCAGGTGAACCGTCGTTTGCGTACGCGACTTCCGGAGCCGATTCAGGAAAGAGTTCTGGAGCGCTCCTCGATGCTGGGCGGCCATGGTCTCCCTCGGTGGTTCTTGCGGGGACAATGATACTAGAAGGGCTGTCAATCCGACGCTGCAGCAGCCAGCGGTGCGTTCGCTTCCATCACGGAAACCGGAACTTGGCGGCTTGGTCGGGTCCCGTGGCGAACCTTCGCTGGCACCTGCGTTCGCATCGAGAGCAGGCCAGCCCACCCTTCGTGTGTATCGGTGGTTCGATCACGCTTGCGAGTTTCTTTCGCACCTGCTGCCACGTGAACCGTGTTCGCCGATCAACAGGCGGTCGCGCACGCTTCGGTCCGGAGCTACTGCGCGGTTTGCGGTGACTCGGTTAATCTGTCGCGGTCGCAAGTTCCGCGCTTCGCATGCCCGACACCGGCAGCCATGCTCGAAAGGGCGCGCGGCGGCACGCCAGGACCGCCAACTTTTTGAGGGATTCTCATGACACACGTGACTGCCCAGGATCTTGAGCGACTTGCGGCTTGGGACACACCCACAATCTGCAACGCGCTTGAGATGGTGGTACCGGACCGGCGGGCGACGGGCTTCACCGTCCGCCCCATGGTTTGTGCGGATCCCGAACTCAAGCCGATCGTCGGCTGGGCGCGCACGGCCACGATCCGCTGTAGCGTTCCGTCCGAGGCGCCGGCGGATCAGCAGCAACGCAGCAGGATTGCGTACTACGAGTACGTCGCGGATGGCGCGCGACCGGCGATTGCGGTGATTCAGGATATCGACCCCGAGCCCGGATTCGGTGCCTTCTGGGGCGAGGTGAACACGGCCGTGCACAAGGGACTCGGGGTGCAGGGGGTTGTCACGAACGGATCCATCCGTGATCTGGATGCCTGTGCTCCCGGCTTTCAACTACTGGCCGGCATGGTGGGTCCCAGCCACGCGTACGTTCACGTTGTAGAGACCGGCTGCCCTGTCGACGTGTACGGGATGAGGGTCGAGCATGACGCCATCATTCATGCCGACCGTCACGGGTCCGTCGTCATTCCACCGGAGGCGGTGAAGGAACTCCCCGCGGCCGTGGAACTGCTGACTCGGCGCGAGGCCGTGATCCTGGAGTGCGCGCGCCAGCCAGGATTCGATATCGCGCGGCTCCGGCGCGCCATGGCCGACGCGAGAGACATCCACTAGCCGCCCGTTGCCGCAGCGGGCGGCGGCGGAGCCTCCGGCGTTGCGGGCTCAGTCGAACAGGAACACGCCCTTCCCCGTGGTCTGCGTGTCGAACAGGCGGTAGGCATCCACGGCTTCGTCAATCGTGTACCGATGGGTGAAGATCTTCTCCAACGGAATCTTGCGGTCAGCGATGAAGCGGGCGCACTCGGCCTGACCGGTCGCGCTGAACGTCCAGGATCCGATGATGGAGAGTTGCTTGCGGATCATGTCGCGGCTGACGTCAATCGTGACGTCGCCGCCCTCGCCGACAAAACACACGGTGCCCCATCGCCCCGTCGAACGCACTGCCGCCGAGCGAGCCGCGGAGGAAGCGCTGCAGTCGATGGCCAGGTCCACACCGCGGCCATGGGTGAGGTCCAGCAGGGCCTCGACCGGGTCGGTGGAAGCGGCGTCGACGGTCGCGTCGGCACCGAACTCTGTGGCGAGCGCCAGCCGTTCCGACCCGACTTCGACGGCGATCACCTGCGCGCCCATGGCTTCCCCGAGCAGTGCGGCGCTGAGACCGACCGGTCCGAGGCCGAATACCGCGAGGGTCGAGCCCCCCAGTCGGGGCAGGCGGCGCAGCGCGCCGTACGCGGTTCCCGTGCCGCAGGCGATTGCAGAGCCTTCGGCAAAGCTGAGTGCTTCAGGCAACGGAACCAGGCTGACGGCGGGCACCACGATGTAGTCGGCGTGGGCGCCGTCGGCAGTCACGCCGTAGACCTTAACGGGCCCGGTCTCACACATCTGCGTCCAGCCGACCCGGCAGGAGGCGCACAGGCCGCACCCGGCATAGTGGTGGTTCATGACCCGCGCATCGATCGGTGCGGCTTCCGGCGTTACTCCGGTGCCGCGCTCAGCCACCACGCCGCAGGGTTCGTGACCGCCAATGATCGGCGGCACATTCTCTCCCAGACCGAGTGCCCGTTGCGCTTCCCCTGGTGGCGGCCGATAGAACTTGAGATCGCTGCCACACATTCCCGACGCTTTGATCTTGAGCACGACCTCGCCGGGGCCGGGAGTGGGATCAGGAATCTCGCGCAAGTCCAGCTCGCGGTTCCCAAGGAAATACAATCCACGCACGACGACCTCTCCCCCCAGTTACAGGTCAGGGCGGGTCATGTACTGGCAGATGCCCGGGCTCGTGGCAACTGCTCCGGGGCGGGACCGCGCCGGGAACTACTGCAGCCGCGGACGCTGTCCTGCGATGCGCCGATCGGCGGCGTGCCCGGCTTACCCCGCTGAACCGGTCTCGGGTGTCATGCCGGTCGCGCGTGACGGCTGCGCCGCGCCGTGGGCCTGCTTGATCGGCCACGGACGGCCCTTTGCTTTCGCCTGCCGCTTCATGTGCAGCATGGTGGAGTGCGCATTGCTCCGATCCGGCGGTCGACCGACCGCCTCCGCGAGATCCTTCCACTTCTTTCCGGCAGCGCGCATCTGATAGAGACGCTCGAACACGTCCTCGCCATCAGATGCTGCTTTCCACGATCTCCGCACCTCGCGTGAGTTCGACGTCCCATCCAGCGACCGGAGCTGCGCCGGCCGCGCTCCCGCCGACGTTCCCCGGCGATGGGATCTCGCGGCATCTCTGGCAGCTTGGTAGTCGGGCATTGATTTCAGGATCTGCTGCACGCGTGATCCCGACACCCCGAACTGTTCGCCAACGGCCCGCAGAGACGCACCTTGCCGGTAGGCGTTGAGCATTTCGGTCCTGCGGTCGCGTGCGGGCCGCCGCTCCCCGGAATGTGCATCTTCTTGCGCGATCTGCCGAAGCTCACCCACGACCGCCGAAACGATACGCCGCATCGTCGTTCGAAAGCCGCGGATGGTCAGGTTTTCCTGAATCATGTTGGTTTCTCCAGACCGTCCTAGTGCCAGGGCTGGCGACCGCACCCAACCAAAAGCTGACGACGCAGCCGAGGTCTACCTCTCAGGCGGTCGTCGGTTTCTGTGGAGCCCGACTGGCCACTGGGCTGACTCTTCGCCGATGCGACTTTGTTCCCCTGAATTGCGATGGATGTCGCATGAACATTGCTCGAGGGCCCGGCAAGTGGCGACGGCACAGTCCCATAAGTTCGAGTCGTGAAAGACTGGAATGAAAATAAATTTATCTGCATTTATCGCAATGTAGTATGTATTTCCGGATTGTCAAAGAATCAAGAGTGCCAGCCGTACGTACCTTGGCATCCACAAGCCGGCAGTAGCGATACTTTATTGGTTCGGAAGCGCGAACGGCGCACGGTTTCAAGGGGTCTGGCTGAAGGCGGCTTCAAGAGATCCATTCGATCCGGCTTCCTCGGAACTGCTCCCGCCTCCGCGGTCGGATCAGGGCTGTGACGTGGCGTGACGAACGACACCGAAGCGGGGGGTCGTCAGCTCCTGCTCCGGCCGGCGCCGGCGCCAATGAGCGGGCCAGGGTTCCGGCTATCCAGGCGCGAGGTCTCGTTCCCGCACCCCGCGTGTTTCTCGATCGTCCGGCTCGCCATCTTGCCATCCTGTGCCGGTGCGGCGGAAGCAAGCGGCCGGGTCTTCCCGTGACAGCGGCGGTGACCCGTGCCATCTCGCGCAGGTGCCCGGCTGTGCAGTGCCCAATCGAGGATCGGTTCTCGCCGGCAAGCCGGGCAGCGCATCAGATGCGACATGTTGCTGACCGCGCCGGCAGTCGGGATGGCTGTTGGTAACCGTCTCCGCCGAGACGGATGCCAGTGTTGGTACGGTCAATAATTCATTGGGTTATCTGGAACCCTTTGGCTGGGGTTGATCGTCGCATCACTCCTGCCGGACCGCGAGACGCGACAGCGTCGGTTGGGTGCATGGCCCGGGCAACGTCGGTGCGTATTGCGGATATCGGTGGCTCGGGTCCGATAGACGCAGACGGTCTCGGGAGGGACGTGAGTACGCGGTCAGTCGCGGCGGTCGGGACGCGTGCTCGCGATCTCGTGCTGGTGTCGGTTCGGAGGATGACGGCAGTTCATGACGGCCGCCGGCAACACCGGGAAGTTTATCTCGGCGGTGTACCGACCGGGTCGCCCTGAACTCCGGCGGCCCGGCAGGGTGACGACAGCGTTGTGGGTCTGGTGGCGCCGGCGCAGTCGGCGGGACCACGGCCGGTATGTCGGTCCAATATGACCGTATGCGTTTGCAGCGGCACCGCCATCATGCCGTCAAGGAACACGACTTCTCCGAATGTAATATCCATGGCCGGAGCCCGCATATTGCGGGAGGTTGACGGAGACCCTGCGTGAAGTATCAAAACTTGGCGGCGATCATCCTGATACTTGCAGGGGGTTGGGCCCACGCCGCGGACATCAGGCCCGGTGTTGTGTACGACCTCGGCGGCAAATTCGACAAGTCTTTCAACGAAGGCGTCTGGAACGGTGCCAAGCGGTTTACCGCCGATACGGGCATCGAGTTTCGGGACTTCGAAGTTCAAGCGGATTCCCAGCGGGTTCAGGCGCTGCGCACGTTCGCCCGCCGCGGCTACGACCCGATCCTTGCCGTGGGTTTCCAGTATGCGTCGGCATTAGAGAGAATTGCTGCCGAATTTCCCGAGACCCGCTTCGCCATCATCGACTCGGAAGTTCACCGGCCAAATGTGCAATCGATCGTGTTCAGGGAACACGAGGGCGCATTCGTCGTGGGAGTCCTGGCTGCAATGGCGAGCCGCACCGGAAAGCTGGGGTTTGTCGGCGGCATGGACGTGCCGCTGATCCGGAGGTTTGCCTGCGGCTATGTGCTGGGGGCGCGGCACGCGAGCCCCGGCGTCGAGATCTTCCAGAACATGGTGGGCACCACCGGCGCGGCCTGGAACGACCCCGTGAAGGGGGCAGACCTCGCCAGATCGCAATTCGACCGTGGTGCTGACGTCATCTTTCATGCCGCGGGTACCACGGGTCTCGGAGTACTTCAGGCGGCGGCAGACGCGGACATGTTGGGGATCGGGGTCGATTCGAACCAGAATCATCTCCATCCCGGAAGTGTCCTGACGTCGATGCTGAAGCGGGTTGACGTGGTGGCCTACGAGGTTTTTGACAGCGCCCGGCAGGGCACGTGGACGGCTGGCGTGCGCGAGCTGGGCCTCAAGGAAGGCGGGGTTGGCTGGGCGCTGGACGAATTCAACGAAGGGCTCGTCTCACCCGAGATGAAAGCCGCCGCGGACCGCGCGGTAGCGGACATCAAGCGCGGGAACATCCGCGTCCACGATTACGTCGCCGACGGACGCTGTCCGGCGGACTAGCCGACGCGCGGTTTCGGCCGGCGATGGGACGGTGACCACGGCGACCGGCAAACCAGCCGTAGAGCTGCGTGCCGTCGACAAGTGGTTCGGCCAAGTTCATGCCAACCGGCGCCGACCGTCGCGCTTGGCGGGTTGCGGCTCACCGCAGCACGAATGGATTCGGAACTTCGCTGGCCGTGCTGATCCAGACGCTCTTCGTCTGCAGGTACTCGCGAATCGCGTCCGCGCCGTTTTCCCGCCCGATGCCGCTCATCTTGTAGCCCCCGAACGGGGACATGAAGCTGACGGCGCGGTACGTGTTGACCCAGACCGTGCCGGCCTGCAGCCGGTCGGCAACGGTGATCGACCGCCGGACATTCTGAGTCCAGACACCGGCGGCAAGGCCGTACATGACGTCGTTGGCGATCGCGACGGCCTCGTCGTCATCGCGGAAGCGAATGATGGAGAGCACGGGGCCGAAGACCTCTTCCTGTGCGATCCGCATGTCGTTGCTCACGTCGTCGAAGATCGTCGGCTCCACGAACCAGCCGTCCCCGCACTCCGGGCGCTGGGCGGCCCGTCCGCCGAGCAGGCAGTTGGCGCCCTCCTCCTTGGCAATTGAGATGTAGTTCAGCACCTTGTCGAACTGCGGCGGAGTCGTCACCGGGCCCACCTGCGTGTCCATGTCCATCGGGTCGCCCATGCGCGCCGTTTCAGCGGTCCGCAGCAGTCGATCGACGAATTCGTCATGGATGTCCTCCTGCAGCAGCAGCCGCGAACCGGCGACGCAGGTCTGGCCGGATGCCGCGAAAATTCCCGAAATGGCGCCCTTGACGGCATCCTCGATGTCGGCGTCCTCGAACACGATGTTCGGCGACTTGCCGCCGAGTTCCAGCGTCACCCGCTTGAGGCCGCCGGCCGCGGTCTCGTAGACGTGCCGGCCGGTAACGCTGCCGCCCGTGAAGGCGACCTTGGCGACGTCAGGGTGCGAGATGAGCGCTTCGCCGACCTCGCGGCCGTACCCGGTGGCCACGTTCACCACGCCCGGCGGGAACCCAGCTTCGTCCACGAGCTTGACGAACTCGAGCGCCGAGGCGGACGTGTACTCGGATGGCTTCAGGACCACCGTGTTGCCGGCGGCGAGCGCCGGCGCCAGCTTGTAGGCCGTCAGCAGCAGCGGCGAATTCCAAGCGGTGATCGCGACGACCACGCCGAGCGGCTCGTGACGGGTGTAATTGAACATGTCCGGCTTGTCGGACGGGATCACGGCACCCTCGACCTTGTCCGCGAGTCCGCCGAAGTAGTAGTACCACTGGGGCACGTACCGGAGCTGTCCGCGCATTTCGGCAATCAGCTTGCCGTTGTCCTGAACTTCGGTTGCGGCCAGCCGGTCGGCATCGCGGGCGATGAGGTCGCCGAGCCGGCGCAGCAGGTTGCCGCGCTCCGTCGCGGTCAGGCGGGGCCACTCGCCGTTGACGAACGCTTCCTTGGCCGCGGCGACCGCGCGGTTGGCGTCGTCGGCGTTGCCGCGGGGAATCAATGCCCAGGGCTTGCCGTTGAACGGGTTGTCGGTTTCGAGCCATTCCCCCGACAACGGATCCACCCACGCACCGCCAACATGCATCTGGTACTTCGGAAGCTGGGCCATGGTTCCCTACCTTGATGCGACCGGAAATTAGTGATCGGCGCATGGCATTGCGCCAGCCGGCGAGTCTATACGACGGCCTGGCTGCGGCAGTCGCGCGGCGGCCCCCGCTCGCAACGACGCCGCCGGCCGCTTTTCCGCGTTGATGCCACGCTTTTGGGGTGCGGGTCCGGTCGGCGCAGGACCCATGGTGTATCAGCCACTGCGCGGTGGCCAGGTATCAGGTGCGCAACAGGGGTATCGTGATCGCGCCTTGGTATTCCGCCGCGGAAAGCGCTACGTCATGGGTGATGATGTGCCCACCCGGCAGCAAATGAACCAGTTTCTTCCCGAATCGCGCCCTGCGCGGGCCAAGTCTATGGTGCCGGGGGGTGCATGACCAAACGACCAGTTGGATAGTTCAAGCGCGATGACTTCATCTGATACCACGTTGCACCCGTACCTCTGCATCATTGGCGCAGGCTCCGGCGGATTGAGCGTCGCCGCCGCGGCGGCACAGCTTGGCGTCGACACCGTCCTGATCGAGCGCGGCAAGATGGGCGGTGACTGCCTGAACTACGGCTGCGT
Organism: Alphaproteobacteria bacterium; assembly: GCA_965116745.1. Taxonomy (GTDB): domain Bacteria; phylum Pseudomonadota; class Alphaproteobacteria; order TMED109; family TMED109; genus VXPW01. The sequence goes on from OZ220701.1 coordinate 1,078,421, forward strand.
CCCGTCCAAATCCCTGATCGCAGCCGCGCATGCCGCCCACGCCACCCGTCATGCCGGAAGGTTCGGCGTTGAGACCGCTGCCCCGTGCGCCGACTTCCAGCAGGTCCGTGATCATGTGCAGGGTGTCATCGCATCCATCGCGCCGCATGATTCGCAGGAGCGCTTTGAAGGTCTCGGGGCGACCGTCCTGCGCGAGACTGCAGCCTTCACCGGGCCGCGCGAGGTACGGGCGGGGCCGTTCCGGATCCGTGCCAGGCGCTTCGTCATTGCGACCGGTTCTTCGCCGGTGGTTCCGTCCCTGCCCGGTCTGGACCGGGTGCCGTACTTCACCAACGAGACCATCTTCGACAACGACGAACGGCCGGACCATTTGCTGGTGCTGGGCGGTGGGCCGATCGGCTGTGAACTGGCTCAGGCCCACCGACGGCTTGGCTGCGAGGTCACCGTGGTGGAACGGGGACGGTTGCTGCACCGCGATGATCAGGACTTGGCCAAGGTGGTGTCCCAGCGTTTCCGCGACGAAGGCATCACGGTGATCGAGGGAGCGGTCGTGACGTCGGTGGACGAGGCCAACGGCTCGCTTCGGCTCACCGTGCAGGACGATCAGGGCACCCGCGAGGTCGCTGGAACCCACTTGCTGGTGGCGGCCGGCCGCCAAGCGAACATCGAGGACCTGAATCTCGAGGCGGCGGGAATTCGGCGCCACCGCAGGGGGATCGAGGTCAACGGCGGGCTCCGCACGTCCAACCGCCGGGTCTATGCGATCGGCGACGTGATCGGCCGCTTGCAGTTCACGCACATCGCCGGCTACCACGCCGGCATCGTCGTGCGCCGGGCGCTGTTCCGACTGCCGGCGCGGGTCAATGAGGCGGCGGCGCCGTGGGTCACCTACACCGATCCCGAAATCGCGCAGGTCGGACTGAATGAACCACGGGCCCGGGAGCGGTACGGGGACCAAGTGCGGGTAGTGGAGATGCCGGTCGGCGGCAACGACCGGTTTCGGGCGGAGCGCGAGACGGAAGGGCTGATCAAGGTCATCGTGCACCGCGGCCGCGTCGTTGGCGCGAGCATGGTCGGCGCCCACGCCGGCGAGCTGATCCAGCCCTGGTGCCTGATGGCCACCCACAGGATGAAGATCTCGAAGATGACGGGTGCCATCCTCCCGTACCCAACCCGAGGCGAGATCAACCGACAGGTCGCGGGGTCGTACTTCACGCCGGCGCTGTTCGGCGAGCGGACCCGGAAGATCGTGGGCTTCCTGACGCGCCTTGGGTGAGATGCCGACGAGGACGGGCGGCCCTCGCCGCGCTCGTCGGTCGCTGACGGCGCGGGTTCTCCAGCACACGCTGGCCTTTGCAGCCCTGTGGGCGGCAGCGTCCTACGTGACGTCGGTGTCGGCGTACTGGCTGTCGCAGATCGAGGACCAACTCCGCGGCGCCTACGACACGATCAGGGTGGTGCAGGTGGTGTCCGAGGGTGAACTCGACCCCGACCTGCGCCAGCGCCTCCTCGCCTTCACGGAGACCCACGCCGTGATCCTGCGAACGGGGGACACGTCCACCCTGGTCATCGGCTCCACGCCGGCGGCGGTCGACAAGACCGTGCGACCCGCCGAGATTACCTGGCCCGGTCGGGTCCGCCACGCGTTCGACACCCTGATCAACGGGCGCGGGCGCATCCTCAGGATCGTGGGTCCGGCCGAACAAGACCCGAGCGTCGTGGTCGAGGTGGTGGCGCCGGAGGCACCGCTCGCCGAGGCCGTGTGGCAGCACTCGCTCCGGATCGGCGCCAGCGCGATCGCGCCGTTCATCGCGGTCGGCGTCCTCCTGTTCTTCGTCCTGCAGCAACAGTTTGTCCGTCCCGTCACCGCGATCATCGAACGCCTGGCGTGGTTCGCCCGCAACCCGGACGACGTGGACACGACGGTCAAGACGTCGGATCGTCGCGACGAGATCGGAGACCTGGAGCGTGGCGTGCTGTCGATGCAGGGGAGCCTGCGCGCCCTGCTGCATCGGCGCGATCGTGAGGCCGCACTGGGTGCATCCGTGAGCCGGATCAACCACGACTTGCGAAACGTTTTGCAGACTGCTGCAGTGGCGTCAGACCGCATCAAGGCGGCGCAGGATCCGGCTGTCCGGAAGTTGGTACCGCTGCTGGTCAAGGCGGTGGAACGGGCCGTGCAGATCTGCACGCGCACCCTCGACTACCACCGGTTCGGGGACACTCCGATCAAGCTGGCCCCGACGCGGCTGCGCGAGATCGCCGTGGAAGTGGGCGATTCGGTGGCCGCCATCCACGAAGGGCGGGTCGAGTGGCATGTGGATGTTCCCGGCGACCTGGTCGTCGAGGCCGACCAGGAGGAACTGTTCCGGGCGTTGCTCAACCTGGCCCAGAATGCGACCGAGGCCATGCCCGGTGGCGGCAGGGTTTCGGTGAGGGCGCGGCGACGGCTGAACCACGTGCTGATCGAGGTGGAAGACAACGGTCCAGGCCTGAAAGAAGAGGTACGGGCATTCTTCGAGCGACCGTTTGCGGACACCGTGGTGAACGCCCACGGGCTCGGACTCATCATCGTCCGCGAAATCATGGCCGCACACGGCGGGACGTTCGAGCTGGGCGAAACCTCGCCATCCGGCACGCGCTTTCTGCTGAAGATGTCCAACTGACCCGGGCGGCTTCAGAGGCGGCAGGACGGGCCGCTAACGTGTGCGATCGCGGTCAGCGAACCGGCGCCGTTGGCGATCAGCGACGAGATATGCAATGTCTTGCAGCCGGCGGAATGCGGGCCCGTTGTTTTCGGACGCTGCCCAAGTTGATCCGCCTATCGGGCCGCAGAGGCCCGATTTCGCTCAGGACACCCTAGAAATCCTTGAGGAAATACAGGAGGCTGGAGGCGGCAAGTAACCAGACCGCCGGGTGCAGTCCGCGGGCGTGCCCGGTCACGGTGTTGATCACCGCGTAACTGATGAAACCGATCGCGATGCCGTTGGCAATGCTGAACGTGAATGGCATGACGATCGCGGTGAGGACTGCGGGTACGTAGGCGCCGGCATCCTCCCAGTCGAGATCCTTCAAGGTTGCGACGAATCCCGTCCCCACGAACACGAGTGCCGAGGCTGCCGCCCAGGTCGGGATCGTCTTGACCAGGGGCGCAAGAAAGAGGCACAGCAGGAACAGCACGGCGCAGGTGACCGCGGTCAGCCCGGTTCTCCCTCCCTCCCGGATTCCCGCCCCGCTCTCGATGTAGCTCGTGGCGCTGCTCGTCCCGATCAGGCTCCCCGCGGTGGTGGCGACCGAATCGGCGAACACGGCGCGGCCGATGTTGTCAATGCTCCCGTCATCGCGGACCCTGCCGGCCACGACAGCGACCGAGGTGAGGGTTCCGGCGGTGTCGAAGAAGTCGAAGAAGAGGAACGTCAGCACGACCACGACCAGGCCCAACTCGAATACCGCGGCGATGTCGAGCGCGAACAGGGTGGGGGCGGGACTTGGCGGCAACCAGGCACCGCCGCCCCAGGACGCGTCGCCGACGACCAGGCCGATCGCGGTGATCACGATGATGGAGATGACGATCGCGCCGGTGACCCGGCGCGCAGCCAGCAGCGTCATGCCGACGAAACCGGCGCAGGCGAAAAACACGGTCGATTGGGTGAGATCCCCGATCGTAACAAGCGTGTCTGGATGGCCGACCACGATGCCGGCGTTGCGGAGGCCGATGAGGGCGAGAAACATGCCGATACCGGCGCCGATACCCAGGCGCAGGCTCTTGGGCATGGCTTCGAGGATCCACTGCCGGAGCCCGCTCGCGCTCAGCGCCATGAACAGGACGCCCGAACAGAAGACGGCACCGAGCGCAGCTTGCCACGGGTGTCCCATGCCCAGGACCACGCCGTATGTGAAGAACGCGTTCATCCCCATGCCGGGAGCGAGCGCTACGGGCCAGTTCGCCCACAACCCCATGATTCCCGTGCCGATCGCGGCGGCCAGGATGGTGGCCGTGAAGACCGCGCCGAAGTCCATGCCGGCATCGCTCAGGATCAGGGGATTGACGACGATGATGTACGCCATGGTGAGAAACGTTGCCGCGCCGGCGGTGATCTCCTGCCGGATCGTCGTGCCCTGTTCCTGCAGCTTGAAGAAACGGTCAACGGCATTCACGGCGCGCACTCCGACGGTTAGCTGCAGCTGGCTGGCGGAAAGGGGCCACCTCTAGAGCAACTTGCGATTGGACGGGATGGACTGGACTGCCCACGCGGGTTCCGCCTGCATCGAAGCCGGCCCTTGCGATCGCGCTTCCGCCACCGTGCGCACGCGCAGAGGCGCCATCACCGCCGGCGAACAATGCCCATGAAATTGTCGTAGATCCGGCGCGCGTATCGATTGAACTCGGCCAGGTGTGCCGCCGTGTCAGCCTCAAATGCCGCGAGCGCACCCGACCCAAGCGCTCTCTCCAGCTCCTGCTCGTACTCCGGGATCTCTCCCCATTCGCGGACGGTGTCACCGGTGATCTCGACGTGGTACTGGACGCTGAAGGCATGATCCCCAAAGGCGAGTGCCTGGATGGCACAGTCCTGTGACGAAGCGAGCGTCAGGGCGCCCGGCGGCGCTTCCCGCACCTCCGCACCGTGCCACTGCAGGCAGGCATGGGCCGCCGGCAATCCTTCGAAGATCGCACTGGATCGTCCCGCATCCGTCAGCGCGATCTCGAGGATGCCGATTTCCGGAGTCGCGGCAGGCCCGACCTCGCCGCCGAGCGCCTGCGCGAGGAGCTGATGCCCGAGGCAAAAGCCGAGGAACGGCATCCTGCGGACCAGGACAGCCTCGCGGATGGCGGCCCGCTCGGGTTCCAGCCAAGGGTGAGCCTCGTCCTCCCATACGTCCATGGGGCCACCCATCACCCACAGCGCGTCGAAGTGCTCTAGGTCGGGAATCGCGTCCCCGTCATCCAGTTCGACCGTGGTCCACTTGATTCCGTCCTCGCGAAGGAAGTCCCGGAATACCCCGGGGTGTTCGATCGAGACGTGTTGAAACACCAGAATCCTGGGCTCGGTTGCGGACATGGCGGGCATCCGTGATGACGGCGGAACAGGGCTACCATATCGGCTGGCACCAGGTTGTCGCCCGTGTTCAGCAACGCAGTTGGCGCGGGTCGGTTGCAGATCCTGGTGGGACCTGGCCCGGCAGGCGGCGCGGCGAAGATCGTGTCAGCCTGCGCGTACGGGTGATGCGGCGCTCCAGCGTGGGAAGCCCAGAGTTGGTCTGCCCGCGGAAAGCCGTCCGGACCTGCCGCCTGCGGGCTGCCAGGCCCTGCCCGGAACCGTGGCTCCTGATGCGGCCTTCGCCGCTGCGTCCGCCCCGCGCAGACCGGCAGCACGTCGCGGTCTACGGGATGCCTGCCGTGCCCTCCCGTCTTGGATCGGCTGCCCCGGCAAGCCCGCCGTCTTCGCCAACGAGAATGACGTTGAGGCCGCTCGTCATCGGTCGTGCAGCAACCGTGTGACCCAGGTCGGAGAGGGGCTGCTCGAACGATGCGAAGGCAGTGTCGGCTTCGATTTCAGTGGGTCCACCGCGGTTGCATATGTGCGGAAAGCCGACCACCGAGGCCGCATCGAGCTTCCAGTCGACCGCAAGGACGATGGCCTGCGCGACGTAGCAAATGATGCGGGAACCTCCCGGAGAACCCAGCACCGCCCGCAGGCGCCCGTCGGCATCAGTGACGACGGTGGGAGCCATAGAACTCCGCGGCCGCTTGCCAGCGGCGACACGATTGGCGACCAGACCGCCAGGCCCTTCGGGCTCAAACGCGAAATCGGTCAGCTGGTTATTGAGGAGAAACCCTTCCACCATCAGTCCGGAGCCGAATGCGGTCTCGATGCTCGATGTCAGCGCCACGGCATTGCCGGCACCGTCGACAATCGACAGGTGAGTGGTCGATGGCTGCCCGGATGAACGGTCATCGCGCTGGCCGCCTGGGGCTCCCGGCGGATTGCCGGGCGCAGCCCGCCCGGACGCCGCGGCGACCGGATCGATGCTCCTGGCCCGCGTAGCGAGGTACGCAGGGTCCACCAGACCTGTGGTCGGCACCCGGACGACGTCGGGATCAGCGACGTAGCGGTCCCGGTCGGCGTAAGCGAGGCGCGACGCTTCGGCGAAGAGATGCCAAGGTTCAACCGTGCCGGGATCCATGCGTTCCAGATCGAAGGTCTCCAACATGCCGAGGATGGCCAGGACCGTCGTGGCCCCGGAACTCGGGGGGCCCATCCCGCAAACGCGATAGGTACGGTACTGCCCGCACACCGGCTCCCGGAAGCGGGAGCTGTAGCGCGCGAAATCGGACGTCGAGAGCGTGCCTGGCCGATCCGCATCCAGATTCACCTTGCGTGCCATGGCTTCGGCCAGGTTGCCGCGATAGAGAGCCAGCCCGCCGTCCGCGGCGAGTTGCGCCAGCGTCTCGAAGAGCTTCGGATTGCGCAGTCGATACCCGATTGGGCGGGGCTTGCCCGACGCGTCGAAGAAATACGCCCGCGCGTCCGGGTCACGTTCCAGGTGTGGTACGCGAGCCAGCAGGCCGTGCAATCGGGGCTGAACGACGAAGCCGTCCCTGGCAAGGGCCAACGCGGGCTCGAAAAGCGTGGCCCAGGGACGCTTGCCGAACTCGGCATGGGCCCGCTCCAGCATGTGCAACAACCCCGGCACCCCGACGGAAAGACCGCCGGCGACGGCGTCGAAGAATGGAAGCGGTGACGATGCTGCATCCAGAAAGAGATCGGGGCCGGCACCCGCCGGGGCGGTTTCACGGCCGTCCAGCGTATGTATTGCTCCCGATGTGCCGTCGCGGCGCACGAGAAATCCGCCGCCACCGATCCCGGAAGACTGGGGCTCGACCAGTGCCAGCACCAGTTGGGCGGCAATGGCAGCGTCGGTGGCCGAGCCACCCGCGCGGAGGACCTGGACGGCTGCATTCACCGCGCGGGCATCGGCTGCCACGACCATGCTGGTTGCGTCGGTCGCGAAAGCCGTGGTCCCGGTCCCGGTGGACGCTTCGGGTTCGGCTCGCTCGTGGTGATCTGCGGTCGCCGTCCCGCCGGCGATCAGGAGGAGCGGCAGTACCAGCAATGTCCTAAACGCGCTTGTCATGTTTTGGACTGTACCACTTGCCGCGGTACCGTACCCGGACTGGCGCGGCGGTTTCATAGGCCGTAGCGCGACGGGATGCGGGGCGCTACCAGCAGTCAATGAGCGCTGCGGGCGTCCTTTGGACGCCGGGAAGCTGCCCGGGCGCAGCCGACGCCACAGGTGGGAACTAGTGTTGGACGGGTCGCAATCCGGGCCCATGGCAGCCGGTCCCGGCTACGGATTGAGGACGAAACCGCCCTAGTCTGGTTCCATGGAGAACGGGAGAAAGCTCGCGAACATCGGGTTCTGGGCGCTGGGGCTGCTTTGGTTGCCGGTGGGGATCATGGCGACCGCTGCTGTCCGCTTTCCCTCGGGCGCCGGGCCATCGACCGATCCCGCCATGTGGATCACCGTGGCGGTGATGTCGGTGCAGTCACTGGTTTTCGTGGCACCGTGCGGCCTGCCACTCGCCTTGGCCTGCCGGCAGCTGAGGCGACTCGGATATGCGCGCGCCGCGTGGGCTGCCGGCGTTGGGTTCGGCGCGATCACCGTGGCCGCGTCGCTGTTCGCGGGACTCCTTGGCCCCATTGGAATCCTGGCCTACGCGCTGGTGCTGAGTGCGCCCGTGTGGACGGCGGCCTGGTGGCTGGCCCGCCGCCGCTAGCGAGCGCGGAGGCCTTGGAGGCACCCGTCGAGGATCACGCGGCGGGAACGATCGCCGGGCCGAATCGAGTCGGGCACCGTTGGGTGCCGGCCGGTTGCCTGGCGCAACCCAGCAGGATCCGGTACCTGGAACCGCTGCTGCTTGAAACCGGCTGAACTGCGTGGTTCCATCCCACTCCGACTGGCCCTTCTCCGGAATCAGCGGAAGAGATTGAAATCCAGTCATTGGGTCAGGACAGGCACCTCTTGTTCGCAGGGCGCGCCCGGGCCCGGGAGATCGCAATGAGTTCCGTCTACCTGTTTTCCGTGACGCCGGATACGCCCCCGGTGGAAACGATCGCTTCCGGTGCAGATGTATCACTGGTCGTCCGCGGCGCGTTTGCGGATGTCGAGGACATTCGCAGCGTCCCGACGCCGTTTACGCCTGCGTGCGACGGACATCCGCTGGCGCCGGTCTCGGGTCCGATCAGGGTCAGCGGAGCGGCGCCGGGTGATGCGGTTCTCATCGATATCCTGAAGATGGACGTCCACGAGGACGGGATGACGGCGATCCTCCGGGACTTCGGCGTGCTGCGGCAGGAGTTCGGTGATCCGAAGCTCCTGCATTGCCCGGTGCGCGACGGCAAGGCATGGTTTGCAGACCGCATCCCCGTTCCGCTGAATCCCAACCTCGGTACCGTGTCGACGATGCCGCCGGAAGGCTACAAGCCGTCGTATGCAGGGCCCTACGGCGGCGATTTCGACCAGAAGGATGCCGGCGTCGGGAGCCGCATCCATCTCCCGGTCATGGTACCGGGAGCCATGGTCTTCTTCGCGGACCCGCACGCAGCCATCAGTGACGGGATCATCACCGGGACGGGTGTCGAGTGCACGGCCACCGTCACGGCTCGGATCACCCTGGTGAAGGATCACCAGGTCGAGCACCCCATCATCGAGTACGGGGATTCGATCCAGTTCGTGGGCACGGGTCCGTCAGTGGAGGCCGCAACGGAGGCTGCGGCCGAACATGCGGTCGCCTACGTCGCGGCAAACACCAACCTCGACCGTGAGGAGGCGTACATGCTGCTCAGCATCGTCGGCGAACTGCGTATCGGTACGTCACCGCGTCCGATCATGGCCGCGCGTCTGATCGTGCCGCGCGAGACGCTGATGAACACCGGCTGGAGCGGGCCCGTCACCGCTTCGGGCTGACGGACCTGGCCCGGTCGGCCGGCGAGCCGTGCCGGCGGATCATGCCAGTTGGACGGTGATCCGGCGAAATGCGGTGGAGCGGCACGATGGCTCCCGACCGGACATGGGGCGGTACCCTGTGCCCGCTCATGTCACTCGGGTTGCCAACGACGGAACGCCCGGTGCGACTTGGAGCCTGGCGCGCTGACAGCTCGTCCGGTGGCGGTATGCGGTTGGCCGTTGGGTTTCAGGCGTCTGGAGGCCCGAACGGGGAGGAGGGCCGCAATTCCGCGCCGTGCGTCGTCGACGGTCACGCGACAGCGTCGGTTTGCAGCTGATGTCCGGCCGCAACACCGGGTGCCACGCAGGCTGATCCCGGACACGCCTTGACGCCGCGGGTCGGACTGCCGCACCCTCGCCTGTGGATGTGGCGGAACCGGGATGGACACGATGCGGGATTTTCTCGATTCGACCGATCTCATGGAAGACGGACCGGCGCTTGCCAAGCGGCTTGAGCGCGACGGCTACTTGTTCCTCCGGGGCCTGCTGCCACGCGAAGCGGTCTTGAAGGTGCGTCGCCGCCTCCTGGAGAAGGCGGCTGCCGGCGGCTGGCTCGACCCAGACCATCCGGTTGAGGACGCGATCGCCAATCCCGCTGCCGCCTGCAAGGATCCGGAAGAGCAGTACATGAAGGTGTTCCGCGGCATTTGGTCTGACGAGGCGCTGCACCGGCTCCGGACCCTGCCGAGGGTGCTGGCACTGTTCGAGCGGATCTTCGACGAGCCGGCCCTGGTCCATCCGATGTTCGTCCAGCGCAACATTTTCCCCCAGAGCGAGCGCTTCGACTTCACGACCGGAGCGCATCAGGACAAGGTGCACATCGGCGGCGCCACCAACTACGCGATGTGGGTGCCGCTGGGCGATTGCCGACGGGTGAACGGGCCACTGGCGGTATCGGCGGGGTCACATCACGCGGGCGTGCTGGACACCAAGGTCGGCGACGGGGCAGGCGGCATGGATATTTGCGTGCCGATCCCCGGCGAGTGGGTCACGGGCGACTTCGAAGCAGGCGATGCGCTGATCTTTACGGACACCACGGTGCACTGCGCACTCCCCAATCGCTCGGCCCTGCTGCGGCAGTCGTTCGATGCGCGGTACCAGCCGGCGAGCCAGCCGACGACCGAGAAGAACCTGTGCACCTATGCCGGATGCGGGACGTGGGAAGAGGTCTATGCGGGCTGGGCGTCCGACGACCAGCAGTACTACTGGCGGGCCCTGTCTCCGAAGATCGTGCCGTTCGACAACCGTTACTACGAGCGCCGCGACCAGATGGCCTTCGAGATGGCCGAGCGTGGCGATCTCTCAGCTCGTGACACGCTGCTCCGGATCGTGCAGCGCGACCCCGACGAGGCGAAGCGGCGCCGGGCGGAAGACCTGCTCCGTGATCTCTCGATCGCGACCGCGCAGCAGCAAGGTGCGGCCGCATCGAGCGCATCGACCTAGGTTCAGTCAGGTCGCCCGGCTCGATCTGCTGGCGCGCCCCGTTCAGGGGGCGCCTTGCCTCGGCGTCGACGAGCGCGTGCGACTTCCGACGTTCTGGGTCCTGTCCCGCCTGCCTGGAGCGTGATCGGCAGCGCTAGCCGGGACCGCAGGGAGACGGATGACGCCGCTTTGAGGTTGTCTTCGGTGGCGGCACTCGCACCCGGCGCGCTGCTGGCAGGCGCAATGATCGTGGCGAGCCTGGCTGTGCCCTCGCGAATCTCGGCAGTGTCGAAGGCAGCGTAGCCTGGAACCAGCCCTTGGCGGGCGGGTGCGCGGGCGTAGAAGCCCGAAAGGGCGCGCCCCCTCAGCCCGATCGCGGCGGCAGCAGTAATGTCCGAGTCCCTGCGCCACGGGTCCGAGATCCGGTGCCAGACCGGTCGCCGGATGCATGCCACCGGTCGCCTGGCTGCAGTCGCCGCTCGTGAATCAGGCAGCGGAGTGTTTGCGTGAGCCGAGTCCGCGGCCTTTCTTTGGATTCCCGATCCACGGAAATCGAGAGGATCGCAGCCTGCGAGGCGGCCTGATGCAGTTCCCAGTAGTTGGGTATTTGAGAAGGTCAGACAAGCTTGTATATCCCGTGTTCCAGGCTCGTGAGTCATTGAGGTGCGTCATGTCTACACCGCCGCCGACCGACCGTGTTCGTCTGCGCCGCCAACACACCCGGGGCGCCTACGACAAGGCGAGCATTCATTCGATCCTGGATGTCATGCCGATGTGTTCGGTGGGCTATGTCTTCGACGCGCGCCCACTGGTCACGCCGACGTTCCAGTGGCGCGAAGGCAACGACGTTTTCTGGCACGGATCGTCTGCCAGCCGGATGCTGCGAGCGGTCGACACGGCGGACGTCTGCCTGACTGTGGCGGTACTGGACGGTCTGGTCGTCGCCCGATCGGGCTTCCACCACTCGGTGAATTATCGCTCGGCAATGCTGCTGGGGAACGCGCGCAGGGTGGATGATCCGGAGGAAATGGAAGCTCGCCTCAAGGCCTTCGTCGACGGCCTCTTTCCCCGGCGCTGGGACGCGCTCCGCCCTGCCACGGCACAGGAATTGAGGGCCACCACGGTGATGACGATGCCGATTGACGAGGCCGCGGCGAAAGTCCGAACCGGACCTCCGGTCGACGACGAGGAGGACTATGCCCTGTCAATCTGGGGCGGCGTGATCCCGATCCGGATGCAGGTGCTCGATCCGGTTCCCGATCCCCGGAACATTCCCGGCGTCGAGCCGCCGGAACACACGTTGAACGATCGCTTGGGCTGAACTGTTCGGTACCGAGTTGCCCGGCCGGATGAGCCAAACGGCAACCGGGGCCGCGCTGGCACTTGAGCGTCGGGGGCGGGAAGCGCCAAGGTGGCGGCGTGGGCTCGCCCGCATGGCCGCGGCTCAGGCGGCGGCAGCTTCGCCCCGAATAAGCTGGCCTGGCTGTGCGCCCGTCGGTTCCCCGCCCTTCAAGGTGACGGCGCCGTTGACGACGGTAGCGGCGATGCCATTCGCCTTCTGGACCAGCCTTCGCGCGCCGCCGGGCAGATCATGCTCGACTGTCGGCAGGCGCGGCTGGACCGTGGCCTCATCGAAGATGACGATGTCGGCGGCGAAACCGGGCCGCAGCAGGCCCCGGTCGTACATGTTCCAGGCGGCCGCGTTCTCGAAGGTCAGCATCCGAACGGCCTCTTCCAGCGTGAACGCCTGCATATTGCGTACCCAGTAGCTCAACAGGTGTGTCTGGAGCGACGAGCCCATCTCCTGGCATACGTGCGCGCCGGAGTCGGAAAAAGTGGCGAGCGAACGGGGGCTCTCCAGCATCCGGCGAACTTCCTCCGGCGTTTCGTTGACCAGCGGCTGCACGAAGAGGAGGTCCTCGTTCTCTGTCATCAGGTCGAGCATCACTTCAACCGGATTCCGGCCTGAAGTGCGCGCGAGTTCATCGATGCTGGGGTCATCCCAATGCACGTCGAACATTGGAAACAGGTTGGCGTAGTCAGGCTTCCTCGGGTTGGTCGTCGCCGCGCCGCCGCCCTGGAATTCGGTACTTCTGGGCTGCATACCTGCTTCAGCCGCGACGAGGCTGTCGCGGATTGCCGGGTCGCGGAAACGGGCTTGCTGTTGTTCCACCGGCAGGTCACGGATGTCGGACCAGATCGGCAGGGCATCGAACGGCAGGTAGGATTTGAGCGAGAACAGGGCGTTGATTGACCTCGTGGTGGCCTGTCCCAGGACTCGCCCTCCTTCGGCTGCCACCCGGTCCATCCACTCGAATTGGTACTCGAGGGGATTGGGATCGTCGCCCTGTCGGGTCGAAAGGACCCCCAGCATCAGCGGGCGTCGGCTCGAAACCGCGATCTTTGCCAGCTCGTCCAGGCAGGCGCGCTGCGCCTCGCCACCGGAGACGTCGGGCCCGACCTGGAAGATGCCGGCGTTGAGGTCGGTCATGGCGTGCACCAGGTGCGCAATCTCCGCCCAGCTGGCGATTCGGCTTGCGACCGGGCCGCCGTCCGGCCGGATGTGCGTCGTGGCCCGTGATGAGGAGAGGCCCATGGCACCGGCCTGGAGCGCCTCTTGCACGAGATCGGCCATGAGCTTCAGGTCGTCGTCGCCGGCCTCTTGGTCCAGGGCACGGTCTCCCATCGCGTACATCCGGAGGGCCGAGTGGCCAATGTAGGCGGCGTAGTTGAGGGCCTTGGGGAACGATTCGACGGCGGCGAGATACTCCGGGAACGTTTCCCAGCGCCAGTCAATCCCGGCCACCATGGCATCCTTGGGGATGTCTTCCACGGCCTCCAGGCACTCGGCGAACCACTCTCTCGCCTCCGGCTTGCAGGGTGCCAGTGCAAACCCGCAATTGCCCATGACCACGCTGGTTACGCCGTGCCAGCAGGAGCAGCTCCCCAGCGGGTCCCATGCCACCTGCGCGTCCATGTGGGTGTGACCATCGATGAAGCCGGGCGCGACGATCATGCCTTCGGCGTCGATCGTCTCGTCGGCAGGGCTGCAGATCCGGCCGATTTCCACGATCTGCCCCTGCTTGACGCCAATGTCCGCCCGATAGCGTGGCATGCCGGAGCCGTCCACGAGGGTTCCGTTCTGGATCAGCAGATCGAATGCCATCAGCCACGCCCTCACCGACCGTATCAGCCACCGCGAAACGCTATCAGCCGGGCAGTTCGGCGACAACGCACGCGATGCAAGGCGCCGTGACCGGTCATGGCTTCGGTGCCAAAGCGCCGAGCGTTCCGATGGTCGACCTGGATTTCACCCAGAGCGGTAACTGCAACCGGTTCGGCGGAAAGCCGCGATGCGGGGGTGCAGCGGGCTGGCAGGGACACGCAGAACGACTTTCGCACTGGTCATCGCCGATCCTGGCTGTGAGCCGGCGGCATTCCTTACGCCGACTCCGGCAACGGGGGACCGATTCCGGCTTGATGCAATTATGATAGCCAGTTATTCTCTTCATCATGAGAACGACCATATCGCTTGACGAGCGCCTCGGGAGGCAAGTTCGCCGGACAGCGGCTGCCCAGGGCCTCAGCGTGAGCGCATTCATCGCCAAGGTCCTCGACGACGCGCTCAAGCGGCGGGTGCCGTCGGAGCCGACCCCGTTCCGCCTGGTGACGGTGCGCAACGCGCGCCTTCGCCCGGGGGTCGATCTCGATTCGCCAAGGTCGCTCGATACAGAGGATGACCGGGTGCGGTTCGGGCGGTGAGGTAGCAGTACGCAGTGCTCCTTCCCGACGTCAATGTGCTGATCTACGCGCATTTCGAGAACATCGTTGCAGAACAGGCCAAGTACGCGAGTTGGCTCACCCGATTGGCAACGGGATCGGAACCGTTCGCCCTTTCGGTCCTTGTCCTTTCCGGGTTCGTTCGCATCGCCACGAATCCCCGGATATTCGACCCACCGTCAACCCTGGAAAACGCCTTTGCCTTCGTCTCGTCTCTCGTCGAACGGCCGACGGCCCGGATCGTCGGTCCCGGTCCCGATCACCTGGAGATCTTCGAGCGGTTGTGCCGTGAAGCGGGTGCCACGGGGAAGCTGGTCGCCGACGCTCAGCACGCGGCGATAGCGGTGGAACACGGCTGTACCATGGTTTCCACCGACTCCGATTTCAGCCGGTTCGCCGGGGTCCGGTGGCATCACCCGCTACGCCCCGACGACACGTAGGGTTGGCCGGTGAGGCGGGCGGGACCGATCGATCCCGGAGACAGGCGGCAATCGCCGCCGGAAGGTGGTGCCCACGCCTGGCGCGGCATGCGCGCTCGGGCCACAGTCCTCGCAACGCAGCGCCGAGACCCCGGTCGGTGGCCAGGCTCTCGCCCGTGGCGGCAACCGCCACCGGTTCACCCGAGATTTCGCTGCGAAACCGCGTTGCGGGTGCGCGGAGCGTCGGTCGGCCGACGTCGTGGTCAAGGCGACTCCCAGGGTCGCCATCTCGGGATCCAGCGCGGTACGTTTGCCTTGTAGTGCCGATAGGGGTCACCAAACCTCTGCTCGAGCGCGGGCTCTTCGACCATCGGGAAATAGACCGCGTTCCCGAGGAAAAAGGCGAGCAACCAGCCCGCAATTGGCCAAGACCCCAATATCAGGGCTTCGGCGGCGAGCAGCAGAAGCACGCCTGTGATCATGGGATTTCGGACATGGCGGTAGGGCCCACGGATGACGAGGCGGCTCGGGGGAGCCCATGGCCCAGGAGTGCCCTTCCCGACGACTCGGAACAGACTGGTCGTCCACACTGCAAACGCGAGGCCGGCAGCGCCCAGCAGGAGAGCGCCCCAGAAGCGTGGCTGCGCCGGATCCGGCAGGTCCGGTGCCAGGCCCCATTCAGCTGACATCCAAGCGATCGCGCCCGGAACGTATACGAGTGCCGTTCCCGGAAGGATCGCGACCGCCTTGATGAGTTCGAGATTCATCAGCAGACCCGCGTAGCCATGTTCTCGGGTCGCCGGTCGGCAATCAATGGGTGGCGCCGATCCGGATATTTCGCAAGTGCACGGCTCTTGGTCGGATCGTGCTGCGTGCTTCGCCTGCCAAGAATTGCGTGCAGTTGCTCGGGAAACCCATCCAACAGAAGCGTCGTCAGGTTTGGATTCGAGAGTCAATTCCCCCGGGTGCAGATCGATGAAACGCTCGGCCGCCGGAAGATGGAAGCTGGAGCAGCCCTTCTCCTGTCAAGTTGGGTTCGCCCCGATTGTGCCCACGAAGAACCCGGCGCCATTCTGTGAAGTCGTCAACCGTTGGCTTCAGACACCTTTCGGCAGACCAGTTCAATCGGCACCGTGCATCCCTCCTTCAGCGCGCGACCCGTGTTGGCGATCGCTTCCTCGGCAATTGCGCCGTGGACCAGCGAGACGGCGCGGTGCGGCGGCTGTCCGCCGGCCTCGACCACGGCGCGGGACCGTGCGGCGTAAGCCAGTGCCGCTTCCGCCGTGTCACGCTGGCTCTCGATTGCGAAACCCGAGGCTTCGAGATTCGCGCAGGTTTGGGCAGGGGTTGCGAGGAAGCTCGAGTCGGTGGTTCGGGCCCAGGGCGTCGGATAGTTCGGCGCACCGCCCGGCCCCTGCGCAATCTCGGCCAGCCGGAACCAGGCTCCCGGTTTGAGCACGCGGTGGATCTCGGAAAATAACGCCTGCTTATCGGCGATGTTCATGGAAACGTTCATCGTGTAGGCACCGTCGAATACCGCATCGCCGAACGGCATTGCGAGCGCGTCGCCCTGCTCGAAGGAAATCTGCTCCGTGAGCCCAAGCTGTGCCGTCAGATGCCGGGCGACCTCACAGAATTCTGCTGTCAGGTCGATCCCGGTGACGCGGCAATGAAAGCGCCGGGCGAAATACCGCGCGGGCCCGCCGATGCCGCTGCCGACGTCCAGGATGTGGTCGCTCGGGGAGACCTGAAGGTTCTCCACCAGTTCTTCGGTGGCCTCGATGCCCCGGCCATGGAAATGGTCGTACGGGGCCAGCGCCTCGAAGCTTGGCCGCGTAGGGTCCGCCCCGTCCTCCCGCAGCCTTGCTGCGAGCCGCGGGAGCAGTTCACCGCTTGTGTAGTGGCCGGCGATGTCGGGTGCTGTCGTCACGATTCACTCTCTTCCACGTGCCGACCCGACGATACCAACCCCGATACGATGGCCCCAGTCGCGGTTATCGGCCGGACCGGAAGACACACAGGCCGCAGCGGAGCAGTTTCGCGAGGCCCGGGAAGGCAGGCGGCTCAACGCTTTCGTCGTCGATGCGGGGCCACCCCATGGCCCGGTTAGCCGGTGCGCCTCCCCCGGATCGCATCCGGACAGTCAGTCTCTGGACCACTTGGTACGGCGCCTGGGTTCGGCCACGCCGTCGACAAGGACGGCGTCGACCACTTCGTTGAAGCAGCACATCAGCGATGCGATGCGCGGACATTCGGCGATCGGACGCGGATAGCTCCACACCACATCCTCGACCGTTCGCTCCGGCATGCGGGCACTCCAGTACACGGCCTCGCCTTTGTACGGACAGCGCGTGCGTGTCTGGCTGGGCGCCAGCAGATCGGTCCGAACGTCCTCGGACGGGATGTAGTAACGGACCGGTAGATCGGTCTCGTGCAGCTGCCGGGCACGGCGAGTACTCGCGATCACGATGCCGTCGAGCACCACCTCGATCTGCCGGAAGCATTCGACCACGGTGACACTCTTTCGAGGATCGCGCGCGTGGACGAATACCTGCTCGTCCTCCTCCCACCACTCGTCCATCGCATCCCAGTAAAAGGCGACCAGGTTCGCGAGCGGGGCAAGGTGTGGGAGGGGCTCCAGGTATCCCCATGCCCCGTTTTCCGCCGTCTTGGATCCCGCGGACACGGTCCAGTAACTGGCATGGCCCTTGTGCGGGCAAAAGGAGCTGTGATCGGTCTGGTGGAGACATTCCTCCGCGACATCCGTCCGTGGGAAGTAGTAGACCGGAAGGTGCCCCTTCTCGAGCAGGACCCGCCCGTCCAGCGAATCGACCACGGGAACACCGTTCAGGTACCCGCGCACGCGTCGCCCGATCCGCTCCAGGGACAGGTGATAGTCGACCGACGTGTTCCAGTTTCCGTCGACCCTCACTGCGTGAATGGGCTCGAAGTGGGTCATGGTCATGGGCAACGGTTCCGCATGGCTTCGAAGTGAGCCGCAAGGATTGCCCCCTTCAAGCCGGAGGCGCTTCCGGACAAGGTAGAGCGATTGTATGCGGTGGCGGCACAACGAAGCGCACGGCCACGCACACGCGATCCGTTGTGACCTGGAGCGCTGCCCGGAGCCGCCACGTCGGGGGCTCCCCTCCTCAGGTCTCGAAGGGCGCCGGGTTGATGAAGCGCTCGAGAACGTTCTTGGTGATGCGCGAGATGTTGTTGTCGTAGTCGTTGTGGGAGAGGCTCCCGCAGAACGTGATGGACCCGACAGAGAACACGGCCCCGCCCCGCCCGGTCTCGAAGAAGGCCATGTCCGAGCGGATCAGGGCGTCGGGCGGCTCGCCCGGCCAGGTCGCGAGGTGGGTGAGAAGCTCCTCGGGAACCACCATGAAGGTATCGCCGTGCCGCTCGGAGGTCGCGAGGATGATCGTGTTGGGCGGCGAGCCGAGGCGGAAGTCCACCCGGTCCAGCTCGAAACCGGCCGCGCCCCCGCCCGAAAGCCCGAAGTCGCCAAGGATGCGGTCCGGGACACCTTCGAAGATCCAGGCTGCCCGCGGGTCGTCGGCGGCGGGCGTGCGGACATAGTACGAGCCCTCGAAATGCCCCTGTCCGGAGAACCCCACGCCGACCAGCCGCTGGGGCGGTCGGTCATTCCGTCGCCAGAGGCCCCCGTATTCTCCGTCGAAGGCGTTGTAGTACTCGCCCGGCTCTGCGGCCCACGCCCGGATTCCACCTTCCCCCCGACGGATTTCGATGGCGCCCGGCACTGCATCGCTGAGCGCCACCCGCCAGTAGAAGCCGTTGCCGCCGAGGTACATGAGTCGGCCGCCCTGATCCAGGTGTCGTTGGAGGGCGTCGAGGGTGTTTTCGGTGTGGTACTCGGGATGTGAAGGGGTCAATACGACCCGGTAGGACGCGATGAGGTCGTGGCCTTCACGGTGCAGGTCGTCATCGGTCACGACATCGAATGCGTATCCCTTCGCTTCCAGCCAGTCGAGGAGGTGGGTATCCGCAGGGAAATGGCGAAGTCCAGACCCTGCGGGGTCGACGTAGCCGAGGAAGGCGGAGCGGAGGTTCAGCACCGGGCGGAGTTGCGACGCGAAGCCGATGCCGCTGTCGTCGGTATGGAAGTTGTAGGTGGACAGCCCGTACTCCCGGTGGTCGTCGGGCGTGGTGTCGCGTGCTCCCCAGGCGCGCACGCGGGCCCGGTACGCGTCGTTCGTGACTCCCCGGGCGAAGTTCCCGTACACGGTGTAGGTGAAGGTAGGGATCAGGACGCAGACGGGCGTCCGCCGTGACCCGCGCGGCGGCAGCACGAAGAAGGGGATCATGTCCTCGTGCTCACCGCACTGGAGCCGCACTGCGTACACGCCACTCTGGAGGTCGGCGGGCACCGTGAACCTGAAATCGGTTTCCCAGCCGCAGTCGTGGAGGTCGTCCTCGTGGAAGTGGATGGCGCCGTACTCCGCGGGCGCATGACGCCAGCACTGCTCACGCCCGCTCCAGTTGGAGCCCTTCATGGCCCGCGCAGGCAGGTTCACCAGTTCGCCGTCCCACCCGTTGGGCCCCACGTCGACCACCCGGAGGGACGGGATCTCCAACGAAAAATCCCAGTCCGCGATCACGTCGGCGCCGGCCGGCGCCCCGTCGGGCATGGCGTCGTCCGACCGGCTGGCGCCGCGCACGATCCTGGGCCGCTCGATCTTTCCGTTGAAGTGCCCGCCCACCGGGGCCCCTCCCAGCGCGCCGATGAGAATTTCGCCGTCGCCCTCAAGCACCGGCGCATCCACAGTCGCGCCCGCGGTCCCCGTGTCGTCCACCACGGCCAGCGGATCGAGCGCCTGCTGTCCGACCCGGACGGCGCCGTCCCGGGGGTCGACGCTCGCCCACACCTTGTACCAGGCACGCGAACGAAGCGGCTTCCCCACCGTGACCGTCTCGGCGCCGCGTGCAGTGGCAACCCGCACGCTCGCGCCGCGTTCGCCGTCGAGCAGGAGTGCAAGCCCGCCGGACTTGCCAAGCCAGGACACGATGCCCTGTTCCTCGCGGCCAGGGAGCGTCGGCCAGATCGTCACGGAGACGGTGAGGGCCTCGGGCTCCAGGGGCGCGCCCCGGATCCGCGCGTACGAGCCGAGTTCGGCTTCTTGGGGGCGCGAGGGCCAGGTGCCCGTGAAGTCGGCCGCCACCGGCACCTCCTTGATACCTGGACCGGCCGGGTTCGGGTCGCCCGAGACAACCCGGACCAGCCGCGCCCGGTACGGCTCGGAGGATCGGCTGCTCACCTTGAAGGAGATGGTCTCGCCGGGGCGCGCCGACCACCGGTCGGCGTAGCCAATCAGAGCGATCGTGTTGGGGAACTGCGGCACGTCCGGGCCCGGGCTCCTCTACGGGAGCGCCGGATCATATCGTGAATTCGGAAGCCCGGTCCTCGGCGGTTTGTGGATCGCACTGGGCGGCTGTCCCCGGACTGGCGCGTCAAGACCTGTCCATCGCGCCAGTGCGTGACTCCGAGGATGATAGTTCCGTTCCACGGGACGGCATGACGCTTGACGGATATGTCCCGGCAGACATTCCGGGATCCGCGAGAGTATCCGCGATTGCAGAGACCGTGGCACCCCTACGAGGCCATGCTGGACGTGAGGGTGAACGCGGGAGCTATCATCGCCTGGTCACGCCAATACACGAAGACCGTATGATCTATCCAATCCTCTGGCCGCACGGCTCGGCTCTCGCCCGTCTTGGCGGCGGTGCCTGAAGCGGACCGGTTGGCTGGGGGGTGGTGAGCCATACGGACCGGCTGGAGATGACAATGGTCATAGGTTGGCGCACGTGGGACGGTCGATGGAACCCGAACCGGCGGTCGCCACCCAGACTTGCCTCGTTGCCCCGCGGCCCGGGCCGACAATCTTCTCCATCAGGATGGAAAGCGATCATGACGAACGTTCTTGAGGGGTCGAACATCTGCCGGCGATCGTCGGGAGGTCCTGGTATCCCGGTCACCCGGACACGGTTGTCGACGACCGTGATCCGCCACCTGTCCTCCTGCAGGAGGCTGCTCGGAACCGGCGCCCGAGCCTTGCCCGCCGCGCCGTTGACGCTGTTCGTGTTCGGCTTGTCCGTGCTGGTCGGCGTCACGACCGATGCAGAGACAGCCTTCGCGCAGGCGCAGGAAGGCTGCCCGCTCACGCCCGGTGTCACGCCTCCCCCGGATCCGTCCGTGACCGCGCAAGAGGTGGAAAATGGCAGCGCCACCTGGGGGGAGTTCGCGCTGGCGGTGCGGGCACAGTTCAAGGGCCAGGGCTCGGAAACCGCGTCAGGGGAACAGCTTGCGTACGCAGGATGCCGCCTTCGACTCGAGGGCGGCCCGATGCGTTCCGGTTCCACGTACATCGTGACGCTGACGCCCGACGGTCGGGTGTTTCTTCATTCCAAGGACATGTCCCTTTCAGCCAGCAGTCTGAAGCCCGCGATCTACGCCGGGATTCTTTCTGCGCTCGGAATCCCCCAGACGGTCCTGGCCGGGCTGGCTTCTCCGGATCCCGCCGCCCGGAGCCGTGCGCAGGCCGCGTTGCTCCAGCAGTTGGGACGCGAACCGCATGCCGAATTCGACCTGACCGGCGCCGTGCCGGGCGTTCGGCCGGGCATCCCGGGCGCACGCGGCTATGCCGCCGCCTATGTCTCGGCCAATACCGATCAGCCGAGGTTGCTGCTCGTCGGGTTCGATCTCGACGCTTCTCACTTGCGGGACGAAGTCATCGATTACGGCAATCCGGCGATCACCGCCAGGGACGTGGTGGACCGCGCGACCCTGAAGCAATTCGTCACGGAAGCGTTGCGGTTCCTTGGTGAATCCCTGAGGAACGCGCGGACCACGGCGGAATCCAGGGCGGCTTTCGCAAAGGCCAGGCTGGCGCTCAGAGATCCGAACGGGCCATGGCGGCATGGCTCCGTCTATCTCTATTTGCTGGACCGAACCAGCAACATCATCGTGGTTCATGGAGCGTTTCCGGACCGGTTCGAGCTCCGGCCCCTGGTGCCGACCGTCCGTGACGTGGTGACCGGCAAGCTGGTTCTGCCGCAGGTCCTCGAGGCCGCGAGCAGCAGCCCAGAAGGCGGCTTCGTGGAGTACTACTTCGACGATCCCGCGGACGACACTGACAGCGCCGATATCCCCAAGTTGGGTTATGCAAGAGCGTTCACCAGAACAACCATGGCAGGCGACGGGACGGAAATCACGACCGACCTCGTCATCGGCTCGGGCGTGTACCTGAGAGCACCGGAGACGACTGCCGCGAACCAGAACACGGTGGTCAAGTCCGCGTTGCCGCAAATGATGCGCGCCATGACCGCGAGCATGGTCGATGCCGTGTCCGGCCGCATCCAGCAGGCGACGTCTGACACACCGCCTGCCAATGAACTCAGCCTCGCGGGCGCCTCCACGCTCCCCGATGCCCTCCTGGCCAACCGGTACGCGCTGGAAAACGGACGCCTCGATCTCAGCCGGCTGCTGGCGGGCTCGTCCTTCACCCTGGCGCTCGATGCGGCGGATAGCGGGAGGCGCGGCCTGATCGGGAACCTGACACTCTGGGGAAGCGGCGACTACCGAAACTTCTCCGCCGGCAACCCGGAGACGCTCGCCTACGACGGCGACGTGCTGAGCGCCAACCTCGGGGTCGACGCCAAGCTCGGCGCTGACATGCTGGCCGGCGTGTCCGTGGCACGGGCACGCGGGACAGCGGACTACACGGATTCCAATGCCGTCTCGGGCGAGCTCACGACGACCGTCACGAGCATCAACCCCTACGTGGGTTGGGAGGCGGCGGGCGGCATGAACCTGTGGGCGACGGTCGGGTATGGCTCAGGCGAAGTAGAGGTCGACGATTCGACGGGTACGCAAGCGAGCGATCTCACCCAGCAGATGGTGGCGGCAGGTGTCAGCGGGCCACTGGTGGCCAGCGACCGGCTGATCGCCGGCGGCACGACGAGCCTGAGAATAAAGGGTGAAACCGCCCACACACGCGCGGAGCTCGATGGATCCGAAGCCCTGGAGAGCATGACATTGAATGCCAACCGGCACCGGCTGATGCTCGAAGGATCCCATGTCCAGGATCTTGCCTCCGGGGCCACGTTCACGCCGTCGATCGAGATCGGTGTGCGAAGTGACGGTGGGGACGGCGAGACCGGCACCAGTGTCGAAGCCGGCGGCGGGCTGCGCTATGCCGATTATGCATCGGGGCTGACCGTCGAGACCCGGGCCCGGACCCTGCTGACGCACAGCGGCGACTATGAGGAGTGGGGTGTGAGCGGGCTGATCCGACTCGATCCGGGCGCGGCCGGCCGGGGGCTCTCGTTCAGCGTGCGGCCGGCTTGGGGCCATACGGCCAGCGGCATGCGACGGTTGTGGGAGACGGCCATGCCCGGGGAAGTGACGCCGACCGACCAGGGGCGCGGGCGGCTGGACGCGCGCGTGGGCTACGGAATGGTGATGTCTGGCGGGCACTTCGTGGGGACACCGGAAGCGGGGCTCGGGCTTTCCGAGGCCGGCCACGAATGGCGGCTGGGTTGGAGACTGGGGCTGGCCAGGAGCACGCATATCTCTTTCAATCTCGCCCTCGAGGCGACGCGATGGGAGCCCGTGACGGCGGCAGCACCGGAGCACCGGGTCGGACTGAGCGCGGCCATGCTGTGGTAGGAGGCAACCGGCACGCGGGCTCCGCTGCAGGCGGAGCCCGCGCTCGGGACCGGGCGAGGAACGCCGCTTCCGCGCCCCTCTCCATCGGTGCCTGCGAGCTTGCACGTGATGCAGCAAGAAGGAGGCGTCAATCGGCCTTGCCTGGCCGGGACCGCGGGTTCACCGTGGCCACGACGGCAATCCTGACAACTCAGAACGCGCCGGGTCGCTCGCGCTGCAGGAACGGCGCCCGGGCGCCGTTCGGATCCTTGCCCGGCAGGTCGTCGGCGGCGGGATCGTAGCGCCGGACAAGAATGTCTGACCACTCGATGGGATGGCCCATGTGCTGAAACAGCCCGAAGCTGCCCAGCCGGTTACGTGGCAAGTCGGGCGGGACCTCTCGGTCGTCTTCGACACACAGCCAGTCATCCGGTTCCGGTGTGCCTGCCGGCCATATGCGGTAGCGAACGCGGCCGATGCCGTCGTGGTGGCAGAACTGGTGGCGCACCCGGTAGGCACGGTCCCGCCGCACCTCGAACGGCGCGGCCGGATTGGTGGCGACGGCCCATTCCCGCCGGTCTCCCGAATGGTCGCCCCAGGCCTGGAAGGCGCGACCCCCGTCCGTCGGACTGAGAGCCGCCATGCCGGCGCTGCACCAGCCCACCTTGATTCCCCGTCGCGGTTCGCCCTCGGTGAGCCCGGCAAAGAAATCTGACAGCCCGAGCCACTTGGCACTGGCGGTTTCCGTGAAACGGATCCGAAAGGTGGCTTCCTGGCTGCCGTGCGGCGAGCCCAGGAGCAGGAGGGCATCCGGTGCCACGGGCCCCCGGGAGCGGATGACGTTGGCCTCCGGATCGAGGTCGAATGCCCCGTTGACAGCTTGGCCGATCTCCTGGATCGACCGGAACGGCGAGAGGTCACGCAGGTCCAGCGGAAGGGGCACGGGCCGGGGCGTCCAGGCGAAGACCATGTCTGTCGTGTGCAGTGTCCCCGCGTCATCCTCTACCTTGACGGAGAGCAGGTTCTCGCCGGACGCCAGGTCACCCCGAGTGGCCGGAATTTCGATGCAGAAGTCGCCCTGATCCCGGCAGCGGAGCTCCCCGGGAGACTGCTTGTAGCCTCGGATCCAGTCGACATTCAGATCCGGTTCCTGCTCGACATAGAAGCGCTGCGAGGCACTACCGTTGAGCACATAGTGCGCCGCCCGGACGGGGAACGAGGCGTCGAGGACCCGACCGAGCACGGTGATGTCGTGGTGGCGGCGTCGGAATTGCTGCTGCGAGCCGTAGGTCAGCCGGATAGTCATGTGGTCATCCGCAACATCGATATTGGAACAGCCCGCGACCCTGGCGATGCGTTCACCATCCTCGCGTACGGGCGGGTGCACGGTGCCCGTACCTGGGGTCGGCCGCAAACCGTCGGCGGCCGCGGCGCCTGCCGGGTCCAGCGGCCTCATTTGATCGAAGTATTCTCGCGGTACGCATCGATGCAGCGGGAGAACGCCATGGCGAAATACCCCGGGACTGAAGGCGAGCCGCGCATCGAGGGGCAGCTCCTCGCGAATCAGGCCACGGCGATCTTTGCCGCCTGCGGCATGTCGGAGCCGGACGCCGCCTTGGTGGCGGATTCCCTCGTTCAGGCGGACCTGAGGGGAATCCATTCGCATGGCGTGCTGCGGGTACCCGACTATGTGGCGAAGCTGACCCGCGAGGGTGTGAACCCGCGTGGCAAGCCACGGGTCATCAGGCAGGCGGGCGGAGCCATGGTGGTGGACGGTGACAACAGCATGGGGCAGGTCGGTGGGGCCTATGCGATGCGCCAGGCGATCGCGTGCGCGCGGGATTCCGGGGTGGCTGCCGCCGCCGTCGGCGGCAGCAACCACGCTGGCACCATGGACTTCTACGTCCGGATGGCTGTCGATCACGACATGATCGGCATTGCCACGTCCAACGCGCTCCCGACCATGGCGCCCTGGGGTGGGATCGACAAGATCGTCGGGCTCAACCCGATTGGCATCGGCATCCCGTCAGGCACCGAAGCCGACGTGGTGCTCGACGTCGCCCTGGGCGCCACCGCGCATGGCAAGATCAGGGTCTATCAGCAGAAAGACCAGCCCATCCCGAACCATTGGGCCTTTGATCGGCAGGGTCGGCCGACCACTGATCCCACCGCCGCCCTCGACGGCCTGATCCAGCCCATCGGTGCCTTCAAGGGCCTCGGGCTGGCCGTATGCATGGGCATCCTGTCGAGCCTGCTCTCAGGTGCGGGCTACGGGACGGAATCCGGCAACATGGCGGACGGGGCGATTGCCGGCGCCGACGGGCAGTTCTACATGGCGATCAACGTTGCCTGTTTCGAGGACATCGACCGCTTCAAGTCCCGAGCGGACGAAGTGGTCCGACAAATCCGGGCGTCGCGGCGCGCCCAGGGTACTGTCGCACTGTTCGCCCCGGGTGGCCTAGAGGAGCAGACAGCCGCCCGCTACCGGGAAGCGGGGATCCCGCTGAACAACGAGACCTTGGCGGATATACGGGAGACTGCCGGGCAATTGGGCGTCCCGTATCTCCTGACCGAAGCCGGGACCGCGTTGACCACCCGTTCCCGACCCAGCCCCGGTGCTCGAGCGTCCTGATCGGGGACGGTCGTTGATCGCGGCCCGAGCACTCGGCCCATGTGGCGGTGTTGCGCCGGCACCGGCAACCGTCCCGACGTGACCCGTGCCGCCCGACCCGGTGATACCCATACACGATGCCGACCCAGGCGCGGAAGTCGCCCGACTCCTGGCATGCGCGTTGAAGCGCCGGGCCAAACTGGATGGGCGTCTGGCTGATGGCTGGTGACCGGACGGTCATCGGTGCCGGAGCGGATCAGGTAGGTCTGACCACGCGGCTTGGCAGTGCGAGCCAAGCCTGCAAGAGGTTCGACCCATCGCGGCTGGCCAGCCGTGTCCGGTCGCGTGCCACGCGCCAGCCCGCTCCTATGGTGTGCCGGGTCCAGCCATGAACGGAACCGAAACTTTCCTGCAGTTCCTGCACACTATCGGCCTCAAGTCGTGGGTGGTGCTCCGTGGCTTCTGTTCCCGATCACATAGTTCGAGCCACGTTGACGTGCAGCCACATGCGTAGAGTCAGCTTCGACGAAAGCCACCGGGAACGATCTGCCAATGCTCCCTGACCGCCAGCTGCAAACCGGAAGAAGAGCGGGCGACGGCCTGCGCGACTCTCCGGCCGATTGGCCGGCACGCCCGGAGGCCGCTCGGCTGGGAAGGGGCCGGACGGGATGACCGAGACGCTGACAACTGATGTCGTGGTCGTGGGCGGCGGTAACGCCGCGCTCACGGCAGCGCTCGCTGCGACGGAGGCCGGGGCGCGCGTGCATCTGCTGGAGGCCGCGCCGGTAGAGGAGCGGGGTGGCAACAGCTCCTATACCGCCGGCGCGATGCGCGTGGTCTTCGACGGCACCGAGGCCCTGCGCGCCCTGATGCCCGACCTCTCAGATCGCGAGCTGGCGGAAACCGACTTCGGCGCCTACCGCGAAGCCGATTACTACGACGACATGGCACGGCTCACCCAGTACCGCGCTGACCCGGATCTGGTGGAGCAACTCGTGACGGGCAGCCATGACGCACTGCGCTGGCTGTGCGGCAAGGGCGTGCGGTTCCAGCCGAGCTACGGCCGCCAGGCCTTCAAGCAGGAGGATGGCCGCTTCCGCTTCTGGGGCGGGCTCGCCGTCGAGGCGTGGGGTGGCGGCCCGGGCCTGGTCGCGGCGCTCTACCAGGCCGTGGAAAAGGCGGGGGGCACCGTTAGTTATCGGGCGCAGGCACGCTCCCTCATCGCGGACGACGCCGGCGTAAAGGGCGTGCGTGCGCGTATCGAGGGGCGCAGCGTCGACGTGCGCGCCCGCGCCGTCGTGCTTGCCTGCGGCGGCTTCGAGGCCAATGCCGCCTGGCGGGCACGCTATCTCGGCCCTGGCTGGGATCTGGCCAAGGTGCGCGGCACCCGCTTCAACCAGGGCGACGGGATTCGCATGGCGCTGGAGGTCGGGGCCATGCCGGCCGGCAACTGGTCCGGCTGCCACGCCGTCGCCTGGGACCGGAACGCGCCGGACTACGGCGACCTCGCCGTGGGCGACGGCTTCCAGAAGCACAGCTACCCCTTCTCCATCGTCGTCAATGCGGACGGTGAGCGCTTCGTCGATGAGGGCGCGGACTTCCGCAACTACACCTACGCCGCCTACGGCCGCCGGGTGCTGGAGCAGCCGGGCCAGGTCGCGTGGCAGGTGTTCGATGCGAAGGTGAGCCACCTACTGCGCGACGAGTACCGGATCCGGCAGGTGACCCGGGCGAAGGCCGACACGCTGGAGGCTCTCGCGGGCCGGATGGAAGGCATCGATGGCGCGCGTTTCCTGGCGACCGTCCAAAGCTACAACGATGCCGTGGCCGCCGACGTTCCCTTCGACCCGGCGGTGAAGGATGGCCGCGGTACCCGCGGGCTCGACCCGCCCAAGTCGAACTGGGCCAATCGGATCGATACTCCGCCCTTCGAGGCCTATGCCGTGACCTGCGGCATCACCTTCACTTTCGGCGGCCTCGCGATCGACCCGGAGGCCAAGGTGCAGGCGATCTCTGGCGCAGCGATCCCCGGTCTGTTCGCAGCCGGCGAGCTGGTCGGCGGGCTCTTCTACGGCAACTATCCCGGTGGCACCGGCCTGGTCTCGGGTGCGGTCTTCGGCCGCCTCGCCGGCGCCGGCGCGGCCCGGTTCGCTGAAGAGGGCGGGGCGACATGAGCGGTGAGCGCATCGGCTTCGTCGGCGTCGGCGTCATGGGCGAGCCCATGTGCCGGAATCTCGTCCGGAGACACGACGGGCCGGTGACCTGCTACGACCTCGACCCGGCGCCCCTGAAGCGGCTCGCCGCCGCGGGCGCGCAGGTCGCAGCTTCCCTCGCCGATCTCGCCGATTGCGCGGACCTCGTTTTCCTGTCCCTCCCTTCCGGCCGCGAGGTGCGCGCGGTGTGCCTGGGCGACGGCGGCCTGATCGGGCGGATGCGCGCCGGGCGGATCGTGGTCGACGCCAGTACGGCGCCGCCGGCGCTTGCCCGCGAACTCGACGATACCTTCGGCGGCCGCGGCGTCGCCTTCTGCGATGCGCCGGTTGCCCGCACCCGCCAAGCCGCCGTCGACGGTACACTCAGCATCATGATGGGCGGCGACGCAGAGCTGGTGGAGCGCCTCCGCCCGGTGCTGGCGCACATCGCCAGCGACGTGACCCATTGCGGACCTGTCGGCAGCGGGCAGGCAGTCAAGATCCTGAACAACATGATCCTCTTCCAGAACATCCGCGCGCTTGCCGAGGGGCTCGCGATCGCGCGACGCCAGGGAGTCGCACCGGAGACCTTTCTGGAGGCGGTGAGCCGGAGTTCGGGCGACAGCTTCGCGCTCCGCAACCACGGCATGAAGGCGATTCTTGCGGAGCACTACCCGGAGGGCGCGTTCCCCGTGACCTACGCGATGAAGGATCTCAGCTATGTGCTCGAGCTCGCGGCGGAGGCCGACATCGACGCTGCGGGCGTAGACCTGGTGAAGGCGCTGTTCGACGAGGCCGTCGAATGCGGGCTGGGCGCGCGCTACCATCCGGTGATCGCGACCCTGATCGACCGCAAGCGCACCGCCTGACCGGCGGCGCGCCCCGTGCCGCCCCTGGCTGGTCAGGGTCCCCCATCAGCACCGTCATACGCACCTCTGCATGAAGGGAAGGCGCTATGAACCGACCTACGCAGTCTTCCTCGATCGGTTCCGCTCTCCGCGAGTTCATCCGGCTTGAAGGGGCCGGCGGCATCCTGTTGCTGGTCGCGGCAACGGCGGCCCTGATCGCCGCAAACTCGCCCCTGGCCAAGGCCTATGCGGGACTGCTCGACACGACCGTCGCCGTCCAGGTGGGCGCGCTCGTGATCAAGAAGCCGCTGCTCCTGTGGGTGAACGATGGGCTGATGGCCGTGTTCTTCTTCCTGATCGGCCTCGAGGTGAAGCGCGAGTTCGTCGAGGGCGAGCTCGCGTCGGCGAACCAGGTAGTGCTGCCCGGTTTGGGCGCGCTCGGGGGGATGGTGGTCCCGGCCGCCGTCTACGCGGCGCTGAACTGGGGGGATCTGGTCGCCCTCGATGGCTGGGGGATCCCGGTCGCCACGGACATCGCCTTTGCGTTGGGCCTGGTCAGTGTGTTCGGACGGCGGGTGCCGACCGCCCTCAAGGTGTTCCTGCTGTCGCTCGCGATCTTCGACGACCTCGCGGCGATCGCGATCATCGCGGTCTTCTACTCGGCGGACTTGTCCTTGGCGGCGTTGCTCGTGGGCGTCGTCGCGCTGGGTGTCGGCCTCTCCCTGAACCGCCTCGGTGTGACGCGCACGACAGCCTACGTGCTCGTCGGGGTCGTGCTGTGGGTTGCCATGCTGAAGTCCGGGGTCCACGCGACGCTTGCCGGGGTGCTGATCGCCTTCTGCGTGCCCCTGCGGGCCCCGGAGGGACGGTCACCGCTGAAGGAGTTGGAGCACGATCTGCATGCGCCGGTCGCGTACGCGATCCTGCCGGTGTTCGCCTTTGTCAACGCGGGATTGGCGCTGGGCGGCATTGGCGTTCAGGACGTGTTCCATCCCGTGACGCTCGGCATCGTGGCGGGGCTCTTCCTCGGCAAGCCGATCGGCATCGTCGCGTTCGTCGGCCTTGGTGTGCTGTTGAAGGTAGTAACCCTCCCGCGGGGCGTGACCTGGGGGCAGATCCTCGGCGTCGCATGGGCGTGTGGCATCGGGTTCACGATGAGTCTGTTCATCGCTGGGCTGGCCTTTGAGCACGGCAGTGGGGCGTACTTTGCGGGGGACCGGCTGGGGATCCTGATTGGGTCGGGCGCTTCTGCGGTCGCGGCCGCGCTTGTACTGCGCTGGAGTCTTGGGCCAGCAAGAGGGGGCAACCACGGGGCTGGTACCGGTGCAGACGGACGTGAAAGCGAGCTTCGTTAACGTCAAGGAGCAGGTACAGCGAGTCCGAACCGAGAGTTCCGGCCCCGACCCGCGGGGGGCGTTGGCCGCTGCAAGGGGCGACGGCTTCCGGTCGGTGGTGCCGTGGCGAAGGACCAGCGCGGCCACTGACAGCCGGTGACGGCCGACCTTCCTCCATCCATGCGGTGGCCGATAGGCTTGCGGCTGCGCCCCGCTATGGAGTCGCACTGGAGATTTTCCTGTAGGCGTGGGCCGGAGCGCGGGCGACAGCTTCACGCTCCGAAGCCACGGCATAGAGGCGATGCTCCCGCGTCACTACCCGGCAGGCGCATCCGCCGCCGCGAGTACCTGTCGCCTGAGGTCCGGCGACCGTAGCCGGAATCCGCCTTGAGCTGGTGAATCGGGACTGACCAGGCCTAGCCGATGCGCCCCTCGAGCTGGCAACGCCTCATTCGCGTGGAATTGACCACATCGACTCGCTCATCGCGAATTCTGTGCCATGGGCTGCCGTTTCTTGGAAGCTCCCACAGGTATCGGCATCATGGGGCGCGGGATAGCTCTGCAATTCAAGACGGCCAAGGCGGGTCGGTATTGACCTACCGTCCAGCGGCCGGGGAGCGAAGCATCATGGAAGTTTGCGCAGGCACCAGCGAAGGCGTCTTTATCGTGGCGAAGGGGGCTGCCAAGCAGGTTCTTAGGAGCCGCGACGTCCGCGAGCTCGTTCGTATCGATGGATCATGCTTTGCCGGCACGGACGACGGCTTGTACGTGTCGAACGACTCTGGCCGGACGTGGGCACCGTCGGGTCTCCAGGGCAGGGAAGTGTGGCAGGTCCGCACCGACGATAGCGGGACACTCTACGCGGGGACGGCGCCCACGGGGCTGTTCCGGAGCGACGATCATGGGGCCACCTGGACGGAGGTCGTGGGCCTCGCGCAGTTGGCAGATGCCGGAGGCTGGCAGATTCCCCTGACGCCACCGGTCGCGGCGCGAGCGCGCGCTCTGGTCGTTGACGGTACGCGGATTCTGGCCGGCGTCGAAGTGGGCGGGCTCGCCCTGTCCGAGGATGCGGGCGAGACCTGGTCCGTAGTCCTGCCCGGCGACAACCCGGACCTGCACATGCTGTTCGCGCACCCGGCGGAGCCAGGCACCCTGTACGCGTCCACCGGGTACGGACGCCTGGACGGGGTGGCGGAAATGGTGGAAGGCAACGCCGGGGTATTTCGATCCGACGATGGCGGCCACACCTGGACCTATGCGTGGAAGGGCATCACGCCGCGCTACTCCCGGCCGATGTGCATCGATCATCGCGCGCCGTACGGGCTGACCGTCGCAAGCGCTCCTTCCGCGTTTTCGAGCTGTCGCGAGGAGAACGGCGCGCAGGCCATGTTGTTTCGGTCCGAGGATGGCGGCGAGTCGTGGCGTTCACTGTGCGACGAGGCCCATTCCCCGAGCGCCGCCAACTTCCATGGTCTGACGGTGGACCCGAAGGCGCCGGGAGGCGTGCTGGTCGGCACGGATACGGGGGAGGTGTGGCGCGTTAGCGACGGGGCCGGGTGGGAGCTGTGCGGCGAGGGCATGCCGAGCGTGCTTTCCCTTGCGGCAACAGCCTGACAGCTTCATGACTCGTCAAGATCGGACTTGCGCACGATCATAAGAGCTTGGCAATTGTCGGGGAGTTGCTCGGCCAAGCGCAGGTGCAGGCGATCGCGCTAAGGTGACCCGGCTTGTGACTCCGTACAGATAGCTACAACTCGTATTACTGAGAGCAACAATGGAAAACTGGCTTTCGAAGCGTAGAGCGTCGCTCACGATGCGAAAGAATGATCAGTCTGACATTACCGCAGCGGTTTCTTGATCTTGATCGCCCGTCGACCCGACCGACCAAGGCATTCCATAGTCAGGCGGTATTTCGTCGAGCGGCAGGGAACAGCGCGTCATTCCATTCCAGCAACAGGCCAGCATGCGAGCCATCGAGCGGAGCCGCCCACGGATCATGGTTCCCGGCAGTTCAGCGTCAGGCGCAGGTCGGGCCACTGCACCAAAATGTACATATATCCGGCTTCGTTGGTCATAAGGTTTTTTGGTCCTGAATCATATTTCGTATATCCAGCGGTATAATGTTTCGCAAATCGGTCATATACCAAATAAGGTATTCATTTATTTACAAGTTCTGGTTACCGTCGTCAGATCGTAGCAAACCACCATTGACGGAGGGCTCTAGGAGACCTGTGCGCGGTCAAGAATTTACCTTGGCGATTCAAAGATGTGGCCTGATACGGGTCGCGGTCGCCAGACCGCGCGGCCATCCGGGTCTTGTCCGATCGCCGTCGGCCGATGGTGTCGTCGTGTGGCGGAGCTTGAGAGGCGGTCTGCGCCCCCGGACGGCCACGGCGTACCGAGGCCGCCGCGGTCGGAGCCCTACCCGGCAGCGAGGAGATTGGCGGTACGGATCAGGTTGTAGGCGGTCGCCCTAGTCGCGCTGGATCTCGGCGACGCCCTCTCCATCTGCGGCAGCCTTAACCGCCCGCTCCACGGGCAGGTTGTTGTGCGGATTCGTGAGGCACTTGTGCGTCCAAGCGTTGCAGGTAGCCGTTCTCGGAATCAAGGAGGTGTGGCCCGGCGATCTGTAGCTTCACTTCCCCGATCACAGTTCCGAACCATCCCCAGATATCTTTCTTGAGCCGCCTCCAAACGTCCTCCCGCCGGCTTGTGGTCATCCGATTCAGAAGAAGCATGCGATTGCCTGCATGCGAGAAGAACGACTCAGGCGGAACGTGGGGCACTAGGTCACCCTCGTTCACCACCCGCCAGTGAACAGCGCCTTCGAGCTCACGGTCGAGCCGGTCGGCAAACCGCTTGTCACCGACGCGTGGTGCACCGAACGTGTACAGGCCGTGGACGGGCAGGTTGCTCTCGCGCATCGTTGCCGCCAGGAGGGCCGCGAGCGCCCCCCCGAGGCTGTGGCCGGTCACCCAGACGCGCTGTCTTTCCCGCGTTCGGCCGATCGTCTCGCCGATCTTCAGAGCCGCCGCGAGGAACGCGTCTTGAATACCTTCGTGGACCGCCGTTCGTCGCCACGGCCCGGGGTCCTTAACGGCCTGAAGATTGCCCAGCCAGTCGGGCAGCGATTCGGTTCCCCGGAAGGCCGCCAGAATGTGCTCGTCGTTGACGGCAATGAACCCTTGGGTGTCGATATCGTGCCCGCGCACGACCTCGAAGGATTCGACCTGCGAAAACCCCCACGCGCTGACCTGTTCTCGAATCCGCCTCCGAGCAATGGTACCGCCTGCATTCTTGGCATAGGCAAGACGGCTCGCCAGACAGAACGATAGCGCATCGCGCTTGCTGTACCCGGTCTTTGCGAACTCGGGGGCGAATCGACCGTCGGGGACTGTTGCCATGCCGTCCTCTCTCCCGTGCGGGGACATGGACAAATGTTACCGCATCCTTGCGATTGCGAATGGAGGGAACGCACCGGGCGCGTCTTTACCCACCAATTGTGCGCGAGGCTTATAGAGTATCCTGTCACTGCGAGCAGAAAGTTGTTCACCTTCGTGAACCTGCTGTGCCGGCTAGGGTTTCGCGCGGTTCCCGGCAGGCTCGTAGCAGCGGCCTTGCCGAACGTCTGCCAGGATGTAGCTCAGTGCGGAGGATGAGGATAGATGACCGGTCTGAATGTGAACTGGGAGCAGATCGGCGAGATCCTCGTTCTTCTGTTTGTCATCTCGGTCGTGTTTGAGACGGCGCTGACGCCCATTTTCAATTGGCGGGTCTTCGCCAGGTTTTGCGAGGGCAAGGGGGTCAAGACCCCGATCACGGTGCTTGCGGCGGTGGGGCTGTTGTGGAACTACGACATCGACATCTTCAAGCATGTCATCGATGCCTTTACCACTGCAGAGGGAACGGCCGATAACGCGCAGCGGGCAGCGGTTGCCTCGCGTGAGGCAGCCGTGACTCAGGGAGCGGCTGGATCAACGAGTACTTTTCTGGGCCGGATTATGACCGGGCTGCTGGTCGCAGGTGGCAGCGGCGCAGTGTTCAACATCTTCGCCAAGTTAGGCCTCCGCAACCCGGCTCAGCTTGCCAACAAGGCAAAGAAGGCCCGTGAGGAGGCCAAGCAACAGCAGGCGCAAGCAGCCGAGGCGCCGGTGCGGTCGTCGGCCGGGACATCGGCCCCACAATCGCCGTCGAACGGCTGAGCGCGGAAGGATATCCCGAAGCCCGGCTCCCATTCCCCTTCCTGCCCACGATTTTGGCGGACCCGGTACTTGCCTAGCCTTCTGCGACGTACTTTGCGACGAAGTGGCCGCTCGACCAGGCGCCTTGTCGCGTAGACGAACGAGATACGCTACGACCGCCGAAAACGGGGGCACGTGGTGCTTGCTCCTCAGTTCGGTTCCCGGCAGGCATGCTGGAGGGGCGACCATCCGGCTTGTAATTCGAAAAAAGGCAGGGGTTGTTGACTCACCTCATCGTGCTGGCGGCCTCGGGTCCGACTTCCCGATGCATAGTGCTGGGGTGCCGCGGCAGCGGCGGCTTGACCCCGACCCCCTCGCACTTCCCATGCCGGCGAGCGGTCTTGAACTGGCGCATCTGCGAGATCGCCGAGACCCGGGTGCGTTACGGGTATCGCCGGATCCTCGTGCTCTTGCGGCGCGAGGGCTGGCCGGTGAACGTGAAACGGATCTGCCGGCTCTCTATACCGAAGAAGGCCTGCAACTGCGCCACAAGACGCCCAAGCGCAGGGTCGCCGCGAAGCTCCGCGAGGACCGCTGCCCGCCCGAGACGCCGAACGAGGAGTGGGCGATGGACTTCTTGTCGGACCAGCTGTTCAACGGGCGCAAGATCCGGATCCTCACAATCGTCGACGCGTTCAGCCTGCTCTCACCGGCGATTAACGTCCGACCGCACTACTGCGGCACGGACATGGTCGAGACGCTGGAGCGGGTCACTCAGGTCTACGGCACACCGAAGACGATTCGCCTGGACAATGGGCCCGAGTTCATCAGCAAAGCGCTTGATCTGTGGGCTTGGCTTAACGGGGTGACGCTGGATTTCTCGAGGCCGGGCAAGCCCACCGACAACGCCTTTATCGAGTCGTTCAATGGGTCGTTCCGGGCCGAGTGCCTAATCGCCTCCTGGTTCCTGAGCCTGGAGGATGCCCAAGCAAAACGTGATGCTTAACTGACGGATCACAACACCGTACGGCCACATAGCTCTCTTATGAAGGCCCCCGCTGTCAAGCGGTCGGTGCAATGGGATCTATCGCATGGTCAGGTCGCCTCTGGCGGAGCGGTACGGCGTTTGGAGTTGCCGGGTCGGAACGCGTGTGCACCGGTCGCGCCTGACGGCGCGCACCCAACTCTTATCCAGGCGATTGCCGGCGCCGTTGCGCCGGATCCATCCCTCTATCCCGCTTGCAGCGGGCGCAGCGTTCCGGAGGCGGGGCCCATCTCGATCTCGGCGTCTTTCAGCCCGACTGTGTGTCGGCCACGCGCCACCCGGCCCAGTTCCGGTCACGTCCAGCCGGATTGGGATGCTTGGTCTCGGGATCAGGTAAGCTTGGCGCCTGACGGCACGAGCCCCGTCTCGTGATAACGCCAGAGTGCGATGAGCAGCTTGTGGGCGAGGGGGACGATCATCACCCTCCGGACCCGTCCATGCGCTCCGGCGGTACGTTCTTCGAACCATCGGCTAAGTGCGCTGTCAGGCTGATGGCGCAACCAGCGCCATGCCATCTGTATCAGCTGGGCCCGGATCCAGGCCAGGTCGTCCCGACTGATCCCCCGGTCACGTTGCGTGTCTCCACTCGCCCACGACGTCGGCGTCATGCCGACCCAACTAGCGAGCTCCCGGCGGTTGCGAAAATCGCGATAAGAGATCTCGTGGGCCAGCAGTGTCGCGTCGTTCGCACCGATCCCTTTCAATTGCGTCAACTTGGCAAGCTTCGCTGCACCCCGCACGTCGTCACGCTTCAGGCCGTCAGCGATCGCGAGCGTTGCTCCGCATCGGACCCCTTCGTCCCGCTCGTTCTCCACCTGTGCAATCTGTCGTCCGACAAGGGCCAGCCGCTCCGCAAGACGGAGGAGCTCCTGGAAAGCGCGCGTTGGCAAGCGCTCCCCATATGCTGTCGTCGCTTCAGTCAGCTTGGCCTCGAAGCCCTTGCCTCGGGGCTGCAGATCAAAGACGCCATGCAGCTTCAGGAGCCCCTTAATCGAGTTCGTCAGCGAGGTCCGCTCCTTCACCAGACGCCGGCGCTCGCGAAGCAAGCGCTTGTTGTCCGCTTCTTCCACGCTCGGCACCCGGACACGACTCAGCACCGCGGCGTCACCACGGTCATGCGCCAGAAGCGCACGCACCATCTTCTTTGCGTCAATCCGATCCGTCTTGCGCTACTTCGCCATCCGGTTCACCAAGAGGCTCGCCGGGTCGAGCACGACGGTCTCGACTGACATCGCCCAGTCCAGCCACCGCGCCAGCCAAAATCCTTCGTAAGCAGCTTCGTAGCAGCACAAAACGCGTGGTTCATGGCCAAGCCCGCGCTCGACCTTCGCCCGATGACGTTCGATCAGGGCTCTCATACCTTCGACATCCGAAGCCGCCAGCGTGTGCAAACCAATCCGATCGCCTGCCGGGCTCTTGAGCCCTTCCACCCAGTTCTTCCTGCTGATCTCCACCGCAACATACAGCGTGTTGTGTTCAGCGCCAGCCGGCGCAGGGGTCCCATTACTTGCGGGCATCCTGTCTCTCCCAATGAAGCTTCTCGCCCGACGGCACGGTGCCGGTCGTCGACTGGCCTCATAGGATCTCGATCGGCCAGAAAACCCCGATCAAGCTGGCAAAAATCTCTATGCCGGCATACCGGCCCTGAGGCGGATCAGCCGCGACTTTCTCGCTGCAGGTGGTCCAGCGATTGGGGCAGGCTCATTGGCTTTCCCAGATTACTCCCTTAACAGCGCATCAATTCTTGGGAGGCAGTTCACTATTGCCGGTTCAGCGCACCCCATTATTGCGCAATCCCATCGGCTGCTCCGTAAGTCGTCATGCAGACACAATACGCACCAATCGGAATTGGTTGAATCATCTGACATGCTCCGTACACGGTAACGCACATATAAGTTAACGGGACTGCGGGATGCTGTCTGCCCCTCCGTCCTCCGCGGCAGTCCTCACTGTCAGTTCCAGGATAACAGAGTTCAGGTTCATCGCACTCACCATCGAACGCGTACGCACAACTGTTGAGACTAGCGGTTTGTATAGTCATTCTTTCTCCGGTTCGTCTCTTGGCGGCCTGGCTGCATTGCCGATCTATATCACATGCTTGAACTCCCCTAGTGACATTGTTTGCCAGCCAATTTGCTTTGACAAGACTTGTCGGCTTCCCTGTCCACGGTCTGAATGACGGCACTGGTGCTGTGGCATTTTCCGGAGGTGACCCCGTTTGCTGAATCGCGTCTCCTAAGGTGCTGGCGGCATTCAGTCCTAAACTTGGTGTGCAGCCAGGCCGCCATACTGCAGTTACATTACGATAATGTTCAATTTCGTGGTCAGCAATCTTGATTCTTAGCCAACCGCTGCCTGCATCATGGCGGGTCGCCCTCAAGAAACGGTGATTCGACGAAATCACGCTCTCTTTGTCTAAAGCAACTGTAGTAGCACTAAGTGCGGGACGAATTGATGAAGCGAGGTCAGGACTTAGCGCCACGGGTTCTGCTATCACCTCATGCGCATTCTCGGCTTCTGATCCCGAAGAAACCGTCCCAGCAATTACAACGAAGGTATCGCCGACAGAATGAGAGCTCCTGCCGAAATCCCCATCCCCAATCCATTGAGCTGCTCCATTGCGGCTCCCGGCAATCACTATTGCGCAAAGGAAGAAGCCTACGCACTTCGTTGCAAACTGACGCCCTTTCATTTTCCACCTTTTTCCGCAAACAAGTGACCGTTCACAGCGGGATGATAAATTACAGCAATGGTGCCTGCAATGGCAAACGACCACTACAGCAAACCGTTTTCTGAACTAAATTTGTTATTGCAGTTAGGGCTCTGGTTTACGCGCCTCTGGACTTTATCTACTCTCCATGTGAATCCGCCATTTTCTGAACTACCTTTGAGTTTTTCAGGCCGGCCGGCGACTTGCGCCTCCCCGCTGCCTGAGAAAGTTTTGCGAGGCCGTCTGGAGGCTTGGAATGCTGTGCGAGCCTGTGCTAGCCTAAAGCCTTCGGGGACACCCGACGGGAGTTCTGCAAGTGCCGATCGGTGCGACAAAGTCATCGCGATTGCTCATTGCGCTGGCTATATTCTGTTTTGGGGTCGTACTAGGCATTCTCCCGGTGATTCTAGTTTCATTGGGTCTTGAGGCGGTTCAAGCCGCCGGTCAGTTATTGTTTTGGCTCGCGGTCATGTGTTGCATCATTGGAGCGTCGGTAGCCATATCGCATCTCATCAAGATAGAAGCTGTTGGAGAACTTACCCTGCCCATGTTTGGCGAGAGATGGCCCCTTGAGATCCAGGGAGCGCTGATTGTCCTCGTGTTATTCATGGTCGCAGGAGGCGCAGTCGTATTTGGCACAAAGCTGCATTTGCGCTTCGATCACCACAGTAAGTATATTTCTCTTCAGGGTGAGCATAAAGAACTGAATGATGAATTGGACGACGTTAAAGCAGAAAGAGACCAGCTGGCCAAAGATAAACAAGCCCTTACCAACATTTTAACTGGTCCGAATGTTCAAAATGTACATTTGCTGGAGTTGGCGGTTTCATGCGGGAAGGGCTCGTTTAGACGCATTACGACATGGAACGCCAAGACGCCGGACGGCCCTAAGGACTACAATGCCGTTGAAGTGCCTTTACCGGTCAATCTTACCAGACAAGATTTCGAGCTTGTCGGTTCGAATAAGCGCTTGGAAGCGATCATGGTAACTTTGGCTGTCAAAGAAAATGGTGTAATATTGAGCGAAATCTCACTTGATGAGCAGACGGAGCTCAAGGAAATCTGTGCCCGTTTCCTGCGAGATCTTCAAGAAGAGCGTGGGCCTATACGAGGAGAAGATGAGTCGACCCAAAAAGCCAATCGGTAGCTCGGTATTTTCGGCATTAGCTGCTACCGGCCTCTGGTTCTGTCAGGCCGGGACGGCGGATTCAGCGGATTACCAGAAAATTATTGACCGGCTGGCTAACGTGGAGGCAACGATCGACGTCATTGATAGCCGAGAAGGTCGCGGGCGACATGAATTGATTGGAAAATTGCTTGAATTCATTGCCAATGATGATCACACAGAACCAGAACGAATCAAGGCGGTTGAAATCATCTGTCGGATTGAGCCTTGGACAACCGGCGATCAGCGTCGGGACCGGGAGGAACAGAACCGCCTTTGGTCGATCGCAACTGACAAGGGAGAACCTTGGACACGGGAGTTCGCCATCATCGATTGTGCTGCAGCGAATCGGC
Source organism: Alphaproteobacteria bacterium (assembly GCA_965116745.1). Lineage (GTDB taxonomy): Bacteria > Pseudomonadota > Alphaproteobacteria > TMED109 > TMED109 > VXPW01. The sequence continues at coordinate 1,118,158 of OZ220701.1, forward strand.
AAGATTTCTATTTCGATCGTGCGGCAAGGGCGGTGGATCTTGTCGAGCAGGCTGTTTGCGAACGTTGGGGTGCCTTGCCGATGCTGGAGGCAGAACATATTGACCAGCTGGAGAAATCGATACAGCGCGTCAGCGACGAAATTTCGGCCGGAATCCGGTCAGAGACGGCACGAAGCTATTTTCCTATTCGCAACGCATTGCGCATCGCGCTATTGTATGCCTACCGAGCAGTGTTGGCTTATAATGGGGCAAGTGCCGATAGTGCCGAAGTTGCTCGCGGACATTTCGCGGAAGCATCTGGCCATCTTCGGAAATGGCTCCGAGATAACGGTGTCGTTCTCCGGATTTCACGCAATGGCTGGAGATTTCATGCAGATCTGTCAGTGATGGCAGAAATCTATGGAATGCTGGCTTCGGAGAACTGTGCCGAAAATAGACTCGCCGAATACGAGAACTGGCCTGCGGCCAAGAGTGACGACGTTATTTCGCAGGGAATCGAGCCGCGAATTTGGGACAATATTCCAAGCGAATACGTAGATCCTATTTTTGTGGAGCGTATTTTCCCAGGCGCCGCGGAGGGAAAGAATGATGAGTGCGACAGATGGCGGCGTAGGTCGTACGATACTCGTGCGTTCGTCAGACACACAAAGAGCTGTTTCAAGAAAATTGGTTGTTTCAAGACAGTTGGCGGTGAGTCTCCCGGTAATTACTTGCTTTCTCTAGACAATTGTTTGTCTGAATTTGTGGCGCGAGACTGGTATGTTCAGTTGGCTTCGTACCCGGATACCGAGGACCAGAATGTAGTTGATGACGACAAGGAGTATTATGTTCGCAAATTACGCCGACTGGGACCCCTTGCGGAAAAAGTCGCGGATAAACTAGTCGTGGAGACTCAGGGCGACTACCTATCTATCACCACACCCAATATATTCAGTACACCGGAAGTTGACGCATTGAAAATGATGTTGCCAGATGAAATCCCCGGTGTTTTGTATGGACGGCCGAAACAATATTGACGTGAGCTGCGAACTTCGGGAATCTCTCTTCACGAAACCGTCGTTGCGACGTTGTCAGGCTTAGATCACATCGATCAGCGTCCACTACTACAGTTCTATGTGGTAGATGGCGGATCTAGACATCATGGATTGACCTGCCCTTGCCTTGATGCCGTGGGTTACCTTCGCTGGCGGCGACCAGGTTGGCAGAGCCACCTCAAGGAGGGCAGGTCATGAGCAAGTGTAACGCGTATGTGGGCCTCGATGTCCACAAGGAGACGATCGCGGTGGCGGTGGCCCGTCCGCGCGGGGGCGAGGTGACGTCGAAGCTGAGCCCGAATGGGCAGGTGGTGGAGGTGTGCTACGAGGCCGGCCCCTGCGGCTACGGCCTGTACCGGATGCTCGTGGAGCTGGGCCATCGCTGCTGTGTGGTCGCCCCGGGCCTGGTGCCGCGCAAGCCGGGTGAGCGGGTCAAGACGGATCGGCGCGACGCGCTCACCCTGGCCCGGCTGCTCCGTGCCGGCGAGCTGACGCCGGTCTGGGTACCGGGTCCGGAGCAGGAGGCGATACGGGACCTGACGCGGGCCCGAGAGGACATGAAGGTCGCCGAGTTCAAGGCGCGCCAGCGCCTGAGCGCGTTCCTGCTGCGCCACGACCGTTCGGCGTGATCGCGAACCGCCCGGCGGCCGTGCGGAAGCTGCTGGCGAAGCTGAGCCCGAATGGGCAGGTGGTGGAGGTGTGCTACGAGGCCGGCCCCTGCGGCTACGGCCTGTACCGGATGCTCGTGGAGCTGGGCCATCGCTGCTGTGTGGTCGCCCCGGGCCTGGTGCCGCGCAAGCCGGGTGAGCGGGTCAAGACGGATCGGCGCGACGCGCTCACCCTGGCCCGGCTGCTCCGTGCCGGCGAGCTGACGCCGGTCTGGGTACCGGGTCCGGAGCAGGAGGCGATACGGGACCTGACGCGGGCCCGAGAGGACATGAAGGTCGCCGAGTTCAAGGCGCGCCAGCGCCTGAGCGCGTTCCTGCTGCGCCACGACCGGGTCTACCGGGAGGGGAAGAGCCCGTGGACGCAGCAGCACGCGCGCTGGCTGCAGGCCCAGGCGTTCGCGCACCCCGCCCAACAGATCGGACAGTCTCACATCGAAGTCGGCGGCACGGCGTGTCGGTGTCCCCTCCCGGGCTGCTCGAGGAGGTGCGCGACTGGCAGAACCGGCCGCCCCGTGTAGCTTGAGAAGTCCCTTGATCGCGTTCGTCAGCGAGGTCCGCTCCTTGACCAGGCGCTGGCGCTCCCGCAGCAGGCGCTTGCGGTCTTCCTCCTCGACGCTCGGCACCCGCACCTGGCTCAGCACTGCTGCATCGCCCCGGTCATACGCCAGCAGCGCCCGCACCATCTTCGTTGCGTCGATCCGGTCCGTCTTGCGTTGCTTCGCCTTCCGGTTCACCAACAGGCTCCAGGCTGAACACCCCGTGTAGCTTGAGAAGTCCCTTGATCGCGTTCGTCAGCGAGGTCCGCTCCTTGACCAGGCGCTGGCGCTCCCGCAGCAGGCGCTTGCGGTCTTCCTCCTCGACGCTCGGCACCCGCACCTGGCTCAGCACTGCTGCATCGCCCCGGTCATACGCCAGCAGCGCCCGCACCATCTTCGTTGCGTCGATCCGGTCCGTCTTGCGTTGCTTCGCCTTCCGGTTCACCAACAGGCTCGCCGGATCCAGCACCACCGTCTCCAGCTCCATCTCCTGCTGCAGCCGGCGCGCCAGCCAGAATCCCTCGTAGCCCGCCTCGTAACAAACCCGCACATCCACCGCCCGGCCCAGCGCCTTCTCAGCCCGGGAGCCGTGGTGCTCGACCAGGCTCCTGAGGCCCGCGACATCCGCCGCGCCCAGCGTGTGCAGCCCGATCTTCTCCCCCAATGGGCTCTTGAGCCCCACGACCCAGCTCTTCCGGCTGATCTCGATCGCCACATACAGCGTGGTAGCCTCGGCACCGGTCGGCGCCGCGGGTTCGTGTCTCTGGGACATGTCCAGTCTCCTGATGAGATGAGCAAAACGGCACCGTAGCGCCGGCCGCCACGCGGCCCTCATAGGATCTGGAGTTGTGGCGGCGGTAGCCCCAGAGCTCGGCCATGCGCATCATCATCGACAGTACCGGCATGGAGCGGTTGGTGATGCCGGGCCGCGCGCTCATGGAGGCGAACCAGTCGCGGACCTGCTCGGCGGTAATCGCGTCCACGGTCTGATTGCCGAACGCGGGCAGGATGTCCTTGTGCACGATGCCGGCGTTAGTCTTTCGGGTCTTCGGTTTCCAGCGGTGGGCCTGCCGGTCAAGGAACTCCGGGGCGAACGCGGCCATCGGGTGCCCGGGTGACTTCGGGCCGTTGTGCCTGACCGCCGGTTGGGTGTAGCCGGCGATCAGACGGCGGGCCTCACCGCGAGCTTCCGGAATCGTCATGGTCTCGGCGCTGCCAATGGTGGCGTAGCGCCGGCGTCCGCGCACCATGCTCTCAAGGGTGAAGGTTCGCGCGCCGCTGGGGTACACGCGGAGCGTCAGGCCGGTCATGGTGTCGTCGAGGCGCGCGCTGGCACTGGCCTCCGACCGGCCACGGGTGTTCGGCAGCCCGCCGATCCAGGTCCGCCCCCAACCGTCGCAGCCCGTCGCGGCTCAGGAAACGCGCGCCGGGCCTTCCTGGGGTTCATGACGATGTTGGCTCAAGGGTCGGGAACGTGCTGCCCCATCTCGCCTCACTGACGCGGTGGCGAGCTTGGTGCGAAGGAATTCGGAGGCGCGGTTGGCGGTACCGGGCTTATCGGCGCTCGCGGTGTCGAACCACTGTCAGTACTGGGCCAGGCAAGGCCCGACTCCCGGAACCCAGAGCATGCCCACTTTCCGCTCTGTCTTTACGATTCTTCGATGGGTGCAATGCGGCCTTTGCTGTTGACCGTCATCTTGATGTCTTCCGCGATGGTTCGGGTCTTGCCGGTCTGTATGCCGCGTTTCGGCCTTGGTGCGCCCGGGGCTGGCTGGCTCGCAGGACAACGGCTTCCCGCGATCCCGGCGACGCAGCTTGGGAAACGAGAGCCCGGCGTGCGGGCCACGGTAGCGGGAAGAACGATCCGTCTTTCTTCCGCGTGAGGGCAGTCTCGCAATTGCCTGCTGACGTGCTCGCCTCATCCTCTCGCAGCAAGAATTCCTTGGAGCCTACTGGCCATGTCAATTACCCCCAAGAACTACAAACGAACCATGTTTGGCTTTCTGCTACTGGGATTTGCCACTGGGTTTGAAATCATTGCGTACGATGATTGGTCTCGCATAAGAGACAACATCATCATCTTCTATGCCATCTTGATGGCAGCAATCTTTGTCCGCTCGATGCGCAAATTCCCGCTTGAGGAGCCGGCGTACTTTAGCCGCCAGCAAATCGATGACCTAGCCAAGCAGTACTACCAGTGTCTAAATCTAATTCACGCGTCTTTCTCTGCAGCGATAGCGGTAGTCATTTTCTTGCTGTTTGGAGACCAGCTACTCAGGGTGTATGGAGAAATTGCGCCTATTGGCGACCAATGGCTAAAGCGGATCCTGTCGGCGCTCACCGGTGCATTTGCGTTTGCTCCGCTTGCCTCATTGGGCTTCGCCTATCAATTTGAGCGCAACCTAAATGCCCTCGAAGTTGCCGTCCTTCACCACAAGCGCGAGCTTCTGGGAGACGGCCGCACCTGCTTCCGGGACAGGTTTCAACGACGAGCACTTGACGTGTCCGCAGGCCCTTGCCGAATGCGGTCGAAACGCCGACTCTCACGTCGGTTGCCTAGGTGAATGCGGGTGCAGAACGGATGCCGGCAGCGGGGCCGGGAGCTCGGAGAACAGCCCTGACGAAGATCGGCAGTCCCTGACCCGCCATCCCTGCCGCATAACAATAGCGGGGCATGGCGGCGTGGGCCTCGGCGCCCGATCCCAGCGTGGTCCGATGGTATTCATTGGACGACACCGGCCGGCGGCGGGCTCCGCTCTCGGGAGCGGCGCCTGGGGAATATCGTTTCCCGGACGCAGCGTTTGGCGCGCCGACGGTAGTTCTTCAACCGTGCCAAGACTTGACAGAAGATGCATTGTAAGGGCTTTGCCGCGGGCGGATCGCCTACCATTGGGTTCCGCGCCATGTCCGGTTCGTCGCCGAGATGCCGCTCACCGCGACGGGCAAGCAGCAGAAGTTCAAGATGCGAGAGCAGATGATGGAAAAGTTGGGGCTGGCTGCTGAGTGACCCGCTCAAGGGGGAGGGGCGCGCGGTCCTTTCTGATCCCTCAGCCCATCGGCTTGTCTTGAGTCTGGCAGTGCTCGTCGCGCGGCAACGCGGGCATCGGGCGGTCACCGCTGGCGACTTGAACCTGATGCGCGGTTAAAGCGCGGACGGAAGCCCGCGTCGGGCTGCGCGCTACAAGAGGGTATTCGACCACATGGAGGCCATGGGGCTGCCCTGCGTCGGGCCACAGTTTCCCAACGGCAGACAGCCTGAGCCGTGGCCGGAAACACGGCCGAAAGACAGCAAGAATGCCCCTACATGGCGACTGCCGGGGCAATCTCCGGCCATGGCGGATCGCCAGCTTGACTACGTCGTCGCCTCGCGTGGCATTGCGGATTACTTGGCGGTCCCTGCCCTGAATGAACCAGGGCCACGTCCTGGTGCTAGCCGGGTTCTGGTCGGACGACATGCTGGACCGCGTCGCGAACCTACGGTGCATCCAGGTGTGTGCGGCCGGCTACGACCAGTTCGACCTCGGGGCGCTGGGCAGACCTGGCGTGCGACTCGCCAACGGCAGCGGGATCAACCGCAGCGCGGTGAGCGACCATGCGATGGCGCTCCTGCTCGCCCTGGCGCGGCATCTCCACACCGGGCGCGACCGCCAGCACGCGCACCAGCGGCGGGGAATGATCTCGGACCTCGGCCGGCGCGAGAAGGAACTCGCCGGCAAGACGATGCTCGTGTGCGGACTGGGCGCCATCGGCTCGCGGGTCGCCCGCCTGCCGGAGCATTCAGCATGAAGGTCGTCGGCATCATGGTTGGAGTGACAGGCAGGTGCGGCAATGCGTCGGCCGTCACAGTTCCTGCCGGGCCGCCGCGAGAAACCTGTCATCCTCGCTCCTGGCGTGGGGCTCGAGACCAGGGCGGCGGGACCCTGGAAGGGTCTGTAGGTCGGGTGCCGACAGCCACAATGGCGGAGTGAGGTCAGTAGGGCGCACATCGACCGGAGCGGAGTTCGCGGACACCATGTTGACTACACCGGTGTTGACCAGCCTGGCATGTTGAGGTTCATCGTGCGGACTTTCCGGTGGTCGCGGCAAGGACGCCGGTATCGTGGCGCCCGTACTGCGACCGATTCGGGGTCGACGGGGCCAGGTCGACAAGTTGGTCGCAACAAATGCGGTCACCGATACGCGGTCACGTACTGCTGGCCAGTGCTAATCGTACATCGTAGTTTGGGTCCGGACGGGTGTCTCCGACCGCACCGTTAAGAGTCAGAACCCATGAGTGGCCAACTATCGGCAGCGCTCGGTTCTGTAGGGGGAGGGGCTCGGTAACGACCCCCCCCATCTACCCGGCCCGCGACGGTCCGGTAATCCCGTTTCTTGCCCGCAACTGACGCCAAATGCAGACCAAATTTGCCGTCTAGGTGATTCCCAACAGATTCCCAATGCGAGCATCTGGTCCATTCACGATATTGGCGAGAGCCTTTTCTTCTTCTGTTAAAGCAGACGTTTGTGGTGGCTCGCCCGGAAGGATTCGAACCCTCAGCCTCCTGATCCGTAGGCTGTGAGTTCGCCGAGCCAAACTGGCACGCTGACCGCTTCAACATGAATCTCTGTCGGAATTGCCTTGACCATCTGTGCTGAAGCATCTCGGCCCGCGAAGCGCAGATTGGGCGAAAGCCCGTCCGTCTCCGAAACCGTCGCTACGGCGAAACGGTCCCGTTTGGCGTCGCTTCTGTTCACACTCTTGCGCCCAGGAGAGGCCAAGGCGATCTCTGTAAGTGGTGAAGCTGTAGATCTGTTATTCGGTAGGCGATTGATCAGCATTCCGTTAGGCGACGTCGCGCAAATTTCACCTGCGCGCAGTTGGCACTGGGCGCGTCTGGAGCTGCGCCATGCCGGTGGACTGGCGGTTGCCTCCGGACTGCGCCGAGACGACGCAAACACACTGGTCGATGTACTGGAAGCCGCCAGGACCGAGTGGTGGCGCCGGACCCTCGCTTCGCAGATCGAATCCCTGCGCTCCGTGCACGATCGGCTGACGGAGCTTCGGGACCCAACGAAATACGTCAATGCGGTAGACATCAGCGAACTAGTTCAGGACGCAGAGGCTGCAGCTGCAGGTCTGGCGGGGCGATGGCCAGACTCGCTATCAAATCTGCACGAAGTCCAGATGCTGCGGGACATCCTGGAATTTCTGGAAGCCCCCAATGATGCCCGGTCGAAGGCGAATGCTGCCTTTGTCTCTAACGAACTTGTTCGGTCGCGTTCCTTGCTCGATCGCATCGAAGCCCGGCCGTTGACCGAGGAGCAACGCAGGGCCGTGGTGGTGGACGAGCACTGCAACTTGGTGATCGCTGCGGCAGGAAGCGGCAAGACGTCGGTCATCGTGGCCAAGGCAGGGTGGCTCGTGCAGAGGGGATATCGGAAGCCGACCGAACTGTTGCTCCTCGCCTTTGCGCGGGACGCCCGGAATGAGATGGAGGAACGGATCCGCAAGCGTCTTGGCGACGCGACAGTGAGTGCCGCGGCGATCCGGACCTTTCACAGTCTCGGCATGGCAATTATTGGTACCGCTGAGGGCAAGCGTCCGGCGTTGGCCAAGACAGCGGAAAACGATAGGGCACTGTTTGACTTGCTGAAGGGCATCGTCGCCGACCTGCTTGCGGAAGGCGAGGTATCGGCGACGTTGCTGGCATGGTTCCAGGACCAGTTCGCGCCCTACAGAAGCGAACACGACTTCGGAACCTGGGGCGAATACTGGGACTACCTCCGTCGGAACAGCATCCTGTCGCTGAAAGGCGACCAGGTGAAGAGCTACGAGGAATGCGAGATCGCGAATTTTCTCTACCTCCATGGCGTGGCCTATGAGTACGAAGCGTCCTACGAACACGAGACGGCAACGGCTGAGAAGCGTCATTACAAGCCGGACTTCTATCTCCCGGAGTACGGCATCTACATCGAGCATTTCGGACTTGATGCAAGAGGACAGACAGCACCGTTCGTTGATCGGGAAAAGTACCTTCGCGACATGGATTGGAAGCAGCGGATTCACGCCGAACACGGCACGGTCCTGATCGAAACCTTCAGCTACGAATGTGCCGACGGAAAGCTGATCCGCAACTTGGAAGCGAAGCTTGCGACGCACGGCGTAGTCCTGTCCGCCGTCCCACGGGAGCGTGTGTTCGCAGTTCTTGAAGAGCGGGGACAGATTGATCCATTCACGCGTTTGCTGGCGACCTTCCTGCAGCATTTCAAGGGGAGTCAGTTGTCGTTTCAAGATCTCTTCGAGCGAGCCAGCGCTTCAGTCGACCAACGACGGGCGGAAGCGTTCGTCGCGGTGTTCCGGCCGGTGTGGGAGCGCTACGAGGAGACGCTTGCCCAGGCTGGTGAGATCGACTTCCACGACATGATCAACCGGGCAATCGACCACGTGGAGGCTGGTCGGTACAGCAGCCCGTTCGGCTACATCTTGGTTGACGAGTTCCAGGACATTTCGCCGGCCCGGGCAAGGCTGCTGAAGGCGTTGCTCGACAGCTTGCCCAACGCGCAGCTGTTCGCGGTCGGCGACGACTGGCAGGCGATTTACCGGTTCGGGGGTTCGGATATTGCCGTCATGCGAGAGTTTGGGGATCGGTTTGGCGAGTTTGAACGAATCGACCTGGAGACAACGTTTCGTTGTGCGGACCGAATTGCGGCCATTGCTACCAAATTCGTGCTCCGCAACCCCGCGCAAATCCGCAAGGCAGTCAAGGCGATCCACAAGGCAGATCGGCCGGCCGTGCACGTGGGGTTGCCGGGCGAGGAAGGGCTCTCGTTGCTCAAGCAGGCACTTGACCGGATCGCCGAGGATGCGGGCCGGCACGATGGGAACTCGGAAGTGCTGCTGCTGGGCCGCTACCGGCATACCAAGCCGCCAAACCTGGGGAGTTTGGCACGGCAATATCCGGGACTGAGCTTCTCGTACATGACCATTCACCGCTCCAAGGGACTGGAAGCCGACTACGCCGTGGTACTCGGCATGTGCTCTGGCAAGTACGGATTTCCCGCCGAGATCGCGGACGACCCATTGCTCGACCTGGTGATGGCCGCACCTGAAGGGCAACCGAACGCCGAAGAACGACGCCTGCTCTATGTGGCGCTGACACGGGCGCGCCGTCAGGTCTTCTTGCTCGCCGAAGGCGGGCCCCCGTCGGTGTTCGTCAAGGAGCTCATCAGCGGCTCGTACGATGTCAGCGTGTTCGGCCGGCCCCCGGAGGGCGACGTGGCTTGTCCGCGGTGCGAGGAGGGACGCCTGGAGCGCAGAGAGAACTCGCGCGACGGCAGCATCTTCTACGGCTGCGTGAACTGGCCTTACTGCGAGTACATTGAACGTCCATGTCCCCGCTGCGGAACCGGCCTTCCGGTCAGGACCGGCGGAGCATTTCGCTGCCGTGACTGTGGCGGGTCGATCGAAGGCTGTCCTGCTTGCGGCGGATGGTTGCGGACCAGGATGGGCAAGTACGGCCGATTCCTGGGGTGCTCGAACTGGCCGCAGTGCAACTACACGCGCAATCTGCAGTCGAGGCAACCTGAGGACAGAAGGGGCTCAGGTCGCACCAGACCTGCTCGTTCCAAACGACGCTGAACGGGACCTGTCCGTCCGCTGCCAAATGCTGCTCGCGGGCCTTTGGTTGTTCCGAAGATCGGTAGTGACAACCTGTCCAATGCGACGCCGACCCAATTGGCGACCCGAAGGATTTCGCAGTCAGATGGAACGATCACCGGCGTTGGGACGGTCCGCGCCGTCCCCAAAAGACGTCGCCGTCGATGGTCAGTACATATTTTCCAATTGTTTGCCAATTATTTGCCAGTTAGGAAATCGAGGCTTTTTCGGATGCTCACATCAGGTGATTTTAGCCTATATTGTCATATGCTTAAGGGTGGAGGGCGCACAGGGACTCGAACCCTGGACCCGCTGATTAAGAGTCAGCTGCTCTACCGACTGAGCTATGCGCCCTCATGTGTCTTGACGATACGCCCGACGCCGGGGGTCGGCAACCGGGATAAGCCTGGAGCAGGTCGGTGTCCACAGTTCCGACTCTGGACGTTCGGATGCCCGATTGATGTTGAGAACTGGTCGTTCTCGTGCATCACACGTTGTCCAGTCACCTGTTAGCCCCAGAGACGGTGCCTGTCGTAAGTCACTGGTGAAATTCCGGCAACATTGAATCACCGCATTTTTGCGGCGTCGCGCTCCGCCGGTCGGATGATGGCCGTCGAATGGAGGCGCCCCGTGCGGCAGGCCGGCGCTGAGTCCTGGATGTCAGGTTTGTTCGCTTTGGCGGGTGTGGCGGGGCGGCATGATCGGATGAAAGAGTCGCCCGACGATCGGTCCGTGCTTCATCGTAGCTCGTCGAAGAACTTCGCGCCCAGGATGGTCGTGCGTTCGTAGTCCCCGGCAGATTGATGTTCGCCCGGACACAGATGACCGGCGGGCTCGGTTTCGGACGACCAGGGGTCAAGAGACCATCCCAGCATCTCTTCTCGTTGTCGCGAGTGGATCGCCAACGAAGCAAATTGTTGGCGTCACAGGTGGGCTAATCACTGCTGCGAAGAGGGCGCAAGAACTGCAGGATGTCATGGGCCAGAGCGTCTGGTTGCTCCATGGCGGCGAAGTGGCCACCTTTTTCCATCGGCGTCCACTGGCGAATGTCGGTGTAAGTCTTGGCGGCCAGGGAACGCGGTGGCCGCAGGATCTCTCTCGGGAATGCAGCGTAGCCGACGGGCACGTCAATCGTTCTGTCGGTCGGGATCGGCCACGGACCCTGCAGTCGGGCGACATAGGGCCAGAAAGACGAACCGATTGCGCCGGTAAACCAGTAGAGGCTCACATTGGCGAGCAGATCGTCCTTTGAAACCACCGAGAACAGGTCGCCGTCGCTATCGGTCCAGATAGCAAATTTCTCTCCGATCCATGCGGCAAGGCCGGCCGGCGAGTCGGTCAAGCCGTAAGCCAGCGTCTGGGGGCGCGTGCCCTGAATCCATTGGTAACCGGTTTCTGCCTTGAGAAATTCCTCCAGTTCCTCACGCCATGTGCGCTCTTCGGGTGTCGCATCAGTCAGGGCCGACGGATCCCGGGGGAGCGGCATCATGTTGACGTGCAGCCCCACGACGCGCTCCGGAACTTCCAGCGCAATCCGAGATGAAATGAACGAACCCCAATCGCCGCCTTGCACGGCGTACCGCTCGTAGCCCAGCACGTCGGTCATGAGCGTGGCGAAGCACTTGGCCATCTCCACCACGGAGAACCGCTCCTGTCCGGGCCTGAACGACAGGCCGTACCCGGGAAGCGATGGAGCCACCACGGTCACCGCGTCAGAGGCGCTGCCGCCGAAACGAGCCGGATCGGTGAGGCGCGGAATGAGTTCGAGAAACTCAAACACCGAACCCGGCCAGCCGTGTGAAAGCAGCAACGGCATCGGATCCGGTCCCCGTCCGGTCACGTGCAGGAAATGGACGTCGATCCCCGACACCGGAACGGTGTATTGCGGATATGCATTGAGACGTGCCTCGGCGGCGCGCCAGTCAAACTCGCTATGCCAATAGGCCACCAGTTCCTTCAGCCAGGAGACTTCGGTGCCAAATTTCCATGGCGTCCCGGGTGTTTGATCCGGGAAGCGCGTCTTGGCCAGTCGCTCCCGCAGATCCTCAATTGCCTCGTCGGGGACCGAGAGAGCGAAGGGTTCGGGTCGTTGCGTCAACTCTAGTTTCTCCGAGAAGCTTGGCCATTGTCTGGTTTCGCCACGGCGGTTCGTTCACCGATGGCTCGTTAGTTGCGGGGGGATCTGACACACATCCGGGTCGGCAGGGAACATCAGCGGCAGTCGCGTTGGCCCTGAGACGGTCGGCCCGTTCTCAGCGGCAGTGGGTTGCGCGACAAGGTGCACGAACTAGCACAGGATGTCGTGCAACGGATATGCGCTAGCCACGGAGTTGCAGATAACCCTGTTCCGCGTACGGATTGCGTGCGCGAGCCTCCGTTCGGAAACGCTCCCAGCTCTCAAAGATGCGCTTCGCGAGGTCCCCTTCCCGCGCCGTCTCCCGCACCACGTCGTCGCTGTGGCGCATCATTTCCTTGAAGACGTCCGCTGGGAACGGGCGGAGGACAACGCCATGCTCGTCGGTCAGCACGCGTTGCGACTGGATGTTGGCAGCCGTGAACTCGGCAAGCATGCGCACGCTGGTTGCGGCTGCTGCGTCGACCACAACCGCTTGGAGGTCCGCTTCAAGGTCTTCCCAGGCTGCCCGATTGACCACCAGTTCGATGGCCGAACCGGGTTCATGGAATCCCGGTCCGTAGTAGTTCCTTGTGATCTTGTAGAAGCCGAATGCCAGATCGTTCCATGGACCGACCCATTCGGTGGCATCAATTACGCCTGACTGTAGGGCGGGCATGATCTCGCCTCCTGGAAGATTGACGGCGGTGCCGCCGAGCCGGTTGATCACCTCCGCACCGAGACCGGGAATGCGCATCTTGAGGCCCTGGAAGTCGTCAACGGAGTTGATTTCCTTCTGGAACCAGCCGCCCATTTGGGTCCCAGTGTTGCCGGCCAGGAACGCCTTCAGGCCGAATTCGGCGTAGAGCTCGTCCCAGAGCTCCTGACCACCACCGTGGTAGATCCACGCGTTCTGTTCCTGCGCGACCAAGCCGCCAGGGACGGATGCAAAGAATGGGGCGGAGCGATGCTTGCTGATCCAATAGTTCGCCGCCGAGTGGCTCAAGTGCACCTTGCCTTCCCGCACCGCATCGAAGCTCTCGAAGGCCGGCACCAGTTCGCCGGCGGCGAACAGCTTGACGGAAAGTCGCCCCTCGGACGCCACGGTAATGTTGTCGGCGAGGCGCTGTGCGCCGGTCCCCAGGCCGGGAAAATTTTTCGGCCATGTCGTGACGAGACGCCATTCGCGCAGCCCGCGATTGGCGCTGGCAGCCTGACCGGGTTGGTCGGGCGTACCGGCATCCAGCGTCTGTTGCTGTGTCTGATCCTCTTCCGGGCCACAGGCGGCCAGTGCAGCCGAGGAGCTCACAGCAGCGGCGGTGAATAGAAACGACCGTCGGTCCAACGATGGCACCTCTCGATTGGCCGGCAGCACACTGCGAAACACGCCCCATGTCCTCGCAAGCAGAAGCACGGTGTTGGTGGGTTGTCGACTCGCTCACCAAGTGCGGTGAGTCGTCAGCGGGCGATTGCGAAACGCACTTTAAGCTTGCACGCGCAGGAACCAAGCGTTGGCACCAGTTTCCGGCGCATGCCGTGCGTCGACAGCCGACCGGGTGCCCAGATCCTGCAATTTGCCCGCCGCGACCCGGACAAAGTTCGGGGTCTGGATGAACTGCCCTTGCCATGCCTTGCGGCCTTGCACACCCGTCCCCAGGTCGACCAACCAAGAGTTTCTCGCGCCGAGCGGCCCAGCCTCGTCGGCAGGCGAACTCGCTGGTTTAGTTACTTGCATCGGTTCGACATTGGTGGGCCAATTCGACGCCGGATTGACATTCGAGGCATCCCGGGCAGTTGGGCTCAGTGCCTTCCGCATGCGGGAGAGGCTGCAATGCAACCAACGGTGGATTCGGGCATCGGTGTGGATTTCCAGGCGCCCGACCCTCGGTCAGGTGACAGCCACGTACTCGCGCAGCTCGGGTATTTCGCATCAGGCAGCAGCACCGGTCGGGTGTCGAACGTGTGCTGCGTAGTGGGTCTGGATACCCGTGGTCACCTGGAGCGGAAGAGTCAATTCCCTGCGTGTAATGCGCCTCGCCACGATTGTTCGCAGTCCGGCCGGAAACGGATTCCCTGAGCGCGATTGTCCGGCGTAACGCGAACCGGTCTCAGCTCCGGAACCCGTTCGCCTCGTGGTTGCTTGCGCGCCTGACGTTCGCAAGTATGATTCAGTGGCGTTGTTGAAGCGCTGTTGCGTACGTGATTGCCCGCGCGTAACCGAGCGGCCAAATTCCTTCCCCGACAGTGTGAACGTTTTCAATGAGCGCCGTATAGTGCGGCGTTGCGACCAAATTGTCGTGAAAGGAAGCTGCTATGGCTACTGGTGTTGTCAAATGGTTTAACCCTGACAAGGGGTATGGGTTTATTCAGCCGGAGGATGGCTCGGAGGACGCGTTCGTTCACATCAGCGCTGTCCAAAGAGCCAATCTTGCCACATTGAACGAGGGGCAGAGAGTGTCTTTCGAGCTCGTTCCAGGCCGGAACGGCAGGATGTCCGCCGAGAACATCGCGCTCGTCGACTAGGGCCCCGTCAGTGTGACGGCGGCCCGTTCCACGGGGTTCTGCAGAGTGCGCGGGCTCCTTCGAACTCCGAAGTATTGGCTTGAACGGCGCAACCCAGGAATTGGCGGAGGCCTTCCGGGGGCTGAAGGCTTGCGCAATCGCGAGGTCATATGAGCACGGTCCGCAGGACCAGAACCCTATGACGGCGCCGATGGCTTGAACGTATCTGCGACGCCCCTCTGGCGGCGCCCTTACCACTCAAGGAACTACGTGGATACCGACGTGGGAACCCGGGTCTGGGTTCGCCGTTTCCAACGCCCGTCATCGTCCAAAAACTTGGATGCGAGAAGTACGGAGAGGAACGGAAGCCTCCATAGCAATCGGCATGTACACGTTCCTTGCACAGCGGGTTCCGAATGTCCGTAGCAGCTGATTACCGGGTTTGGAACGACCGTTGATCTTGACGGGATCTCCAGCCGTCGTGGAAGCTGGGCTTTCCTTGGCGTCTGCAACGTCGACGCGGAGCTTCAACCGTGGCCGGGGCAACGTCGCGGGGTCTTCGCATGACATTCGCATGACAGCGGCCGTTAGCCGCCATCGAGAGTTTGGCTCCTGCTGGCTTTCTTCGGGGCCGCGGGACGGTTAGCCCAGTGCGCGTCGCCGTCGTGGGTGCTGGGATCATCGGGGTATCCACGGCCGAGTGGCTCCGCCGTGACGGACACGAAGTCACCCTCATTGATCGGGTCCAACCGGGTGACCCGGGCCAGGCATCTTGGGGCAACGCCGGTGTGCTCGCCGCGAGTTCGTCGATTCCGGTCTCGGTACCAGGGCTGGTGTGGAAGCTGCCGGGCTATCTGCTGAGCCGGGATGCGCCGCTGCACGTTCACTGGGGCAGCTTGGCGCAGTCCATGCCCTGGCTCCTGCACTTCCTGTGGAACGGCAGGCGCACCAAGGTCGAGCAAATCGCCACGGCGCTCGCGCCACTGATCGGCGACACTGTCGAGCAGCATCTGGCCCTGGCACGAGGAACCGATGCAGTGTCCTTTGTTCGGGCGGCCAACTACACCGCCATCTACCGCGACCGCGTTGCGTTCAAGAAGGATGCGTTCGTTTTCGGCCTGCGCCGAAGGTTGGGCAGTGACTGGGACGAGTGGGATCGCGAGCAGCTGGAAGCGCGCGAACCGGAGTTGTCGGACACCTATGGCTTCGCGGCCTCATTCCGCGACCACGGGTTCATCTCGTCGCCAGCGGGTTACGTCGCGGCGCTCGCAGTGCATTTCGAACGCGAGGGCGGAAGGTTCCTGCCCGGGGAGGTAGTCGACATCGCGCCCTGCGAGGGCGGCGGGGCGGCAGTCACCCTGGCGGGCGGTGTCCAGCACCACGCCGACCGAGTGGTGCTGGCTGCAGGTGTGTGGTCGGCGAAGCTGGCAAGACGCCTCGGTTACAAGACGGCGATGGTCGCCGAGCGGGGCTACCACGTGATGCTGTCGGGCGCATCTCACGTGCCGCGCGGCCCGATCATGGTGGCCGATGCCAAGACGTCCGTTACGCCGATGGCAGACGGCCTGCGCTTCGCGGGGACAGTGGAGATGGCCCCCGTCAACGCGCCTCCAAGCCAGGCACCGCTGCAGGCGCTGCGGCGTACCATCCGGCGGGTTTTCCCCCGTCTTGCATGGCGGAAGGAAACGACGTGGATGGGTCAGAGACCGTCAACGGTCGACAGCCTGCCGCTGATCGGACCGCTTCCAGATGCGCCGGCCGTACTCTTCGCGTTCGGATCTCAGCATGTCGGTATGACGATGGGGCCGCGGGTCGGCAGGCTGATTGCCGATCTGGTGGGCATGCGCCAGCCAAATATTGACCTGCGTCCCTACCGGGTCGATCGTTTCAACCGCGGGTGATTCTCCCTGTACCGCTTACGACACTCCGGCGGCAACGGCGTGGCAGCGCTACCCGCCCACCGGCTCCTCCTGAGCGCGATGAGTTCCAGACGAGCCGGTGGGCTGGCGCGCATCCTGGACTTGGCGCAGCAGCGACTCCGATGTCACCACCCGCCCGGCGTCAACCGAAATGATGCGGCTGTCGAGCCCCGTTCGCGATGAAAGCTCCGGCTGGCTGCGCCCCGCGGCGAAGAAATCATCCGAGAAATCGCCGACGATCACGTCGAGCCACGCCCAGTCCGAGGCAGCGGATTCGAGGATCATCGCTGCGCCCTGCCTTCGAATGCGGACGTCGGCACCCTCCATCCGGAATTCCTTGGGCAGCCGCACGGCTTGGGAGCGACCCGGCCAGAAGAGTTCTGCAGTTCTGGGCAATTGTTGGCTTCGGGAAGCCCGGAGTTGGAGCGGGTGATGGGAATCGAACCCACGTAACTAGCTTGGAAGGCTAGGGCTCTACCATTGAGCTACACCCGCTCGGAGGCGGATCGAGTGTCGGATCCCGGTCCGATGGGCTGGATGGTGCAGGGGGTAGGATTCGAACCCACGTAGACGTAACGTCGCCAGATTTACAGTCTGGTGCCTTTAACCACTCGGCCACCCCTGCATCACGACCTAGGTCTCCGACCATCGTTGCAGGCCACAGTGCATTCTGGGTGTTATGCCAGAAATACTGAGGGCCTGCAAAACGCGACGTCGGCACGGATATTCGGTCGCGGGAATACCGCAGGTCCTGTACCAGACGGCTGACTTGGCTGCCTCGCCGGCGACGGCGCAACCCGACGGCTGGCTGGCAGGCTCGGCGTCGGATCTACTGGCCGGCGGCCCTCATGTCGTCTTCGTCAGGCATGAGCATGAACTCGGGGTACGCCTCGATGCCGAGTTCCGCTACGTCCTGCCCGAGTCCCTCGACCCGTGTCGAGACCCGCACGCCGATGAGGAGATCCAGCGCCTTCCAGATGACAAACGAAGTAACGAACACAAACGCACCGATTGCCACGATGCCGGTCAACTGCACGAGGAAGTCGCCGCCCGCCGCAATGCAGACCGCCAGCGTCCCCCAGATTCCGGCCACTAGGTGCGCCGGTACTGCGCCGACCACGTCATCGAGTTTCAGGGTTTCCATCAGGCGCATGGCCGCGGCGCACACAAGGCCGCCGACACCGCCGATCAGGACTGCCCAGTAATGGTCGACGAAGTCGGGACCGGCAGTGACGGCAACCAGACCGGCAATGGCCCCGTTCAGCCCGGCAAGCAGATCGACGCGGCCCAACAGCGGCCTGGAGACCGCGATTGCGACGATCACGCCGGCCGCACCCCCAAGCGTGGTGTTGACGAGGATGATGCTCATCGCGACCGCGTCGCTGGCACCAGCCACCGCGAGCTGAGATCCGCCGTTGAAGCCGAACCAGCCCATCCAGAGAATGAACACGCCCAGCGTCACGGCCACCACATTCGAAGGGGGAGTCGGCTTCACGGTTCCGTCCGGGCGAAACTTATGCAGCCTCGCGCCGATCACGTAGATGCCCGCAAGCGCAGCCCAACCGCCGGTAGAGTGGACGATGGTGGACCCGGCAAAATCCTGGAAGCCCATCTCCGACAGCCAGCCGCCGCCCCACGTCCAGGCGCCGATGATCGGATAGATGACGCCGGTCAGGAGTAGGGTGAATGCGAAGAATGTCCATAGCTTGACCCGCTCGGCGATCGCTCCGGACACGATCGATGCGGTTGTCGCCACGAAGACCATCTGGAAAAACCAGTCCGACATGGTGGAGTAGCCGGCCTTGACGACGGCCGCCTCGGCATCCGCCTGCTCGGCGAGCAGGGCGATTTCGTCGGCCGACGACCCGTACATCAGCTTGAGGGTTCCCGCAAACTGGCCGACGTCCGTGTACATCAGGTTGTAGCCGATGAAATAGAACGCGAGCCCCGCGATTGAGTAGAGACCGATATTCTTCAGGCAGATGACGGACGCGTTCTTGGTGCGAACGGAGCCGGCCTCCAGCATCGTGAACCCGGCGCACATCCACATCACCAACACGCCCCAAATCAGGAACGAAAAGGTATTGAGGACGAAATCGGTGGCGGCATCTGCGGCCGCCAGCGCGCTGGTCGGACAAAGAACGGCGAGGCCGGCCGCCGCAGCTGCAACGAGGGGCTTCCCGACACCGGTACCATGGATATCGTCAGGAAGGTTCGAGAGGTCTCGCTTCATGCTGCGATCTCCACTCCGGCCAAGGCTGAACGTGCGTCGGCGGGACACCCTCCAGGCGCGGCTAACCTCCGCTTTATGCCGGGTAAAGCGCAGGTATTGCCACCAGGCACCGGACAGTACACTGCCCGTTGATGGGTGGCAACACAGGTTCCGAGCCTCGAGCGTCACGTCGAGCCACCGAGCGGGTTGGAGCCCTGGCGAATGCGGTTGCTGACGATGGGTATCTGCGTGTCAAGGCCCTTGCTATCGCTGGCCTCCGCCCGCGCCTGCCCACGCTTCGTTCGCCGTGCGCCTGAATCGGGTGGGCGGGCCTGTCGATACCGCCGGGGGCACCGGCGTGTTTTGACGATGCCGGTTGCCGGACCTATCTTGAATCCGCGCCCGGCAGGCTGCCGTCGGCGGCGCTCGCGCGCGGGCACCGCGGCGCCGTTGACGACGCGGGTGCAGGGCTTATGCTTGCGAGGTTCCCCGCCCATCGCAGGGCGCGGTTCTTGCTGCATCTCGGAGATTTTGCGGTGGCTCGGTTGGCCGGTGTCAATGTGCCCTCGGAAAAGAGGGTGGATTTCGCGCTCACGCACATTTACGGCGTCGGTCGGACGATGGCCCGGCGTATCCGTGAACAGGCCGGACTGGCCGAGGAGAAGCGGGTTCGCGACTTGACCGAGGCGGAACTCGGGCGCGTGCGCGAAATCGTCGACCGAATGCCGATGATCGAGGGCTCGCTCCGCCGTGAGAAGGCCATGCAGATCAAGCGCCTGATGGATCTCGGCTGCTATCGGGGACTGCGGCATCGGCGTGGGCTGCCGGTCAACGGCCAGCGCACCCACACCAATGCCCGAACCCGGAAGGGAAGGGCGCGACCCGTAACCGGCAAGAAGAAGGCCTGAGTCCGCGGGTCCTGTCTGGCATTTCAACGGAGTGACGCGATATGGCTCGCGAACGTCGTCGGCGCAAGCAACGCAAGAACATCACCGCCGCAGTCGCGCACGTGAGTGCCACCTTCAACAACACGATCATCACCATCACCGACCACCAGGGCAACACGCTCGCGTGGTCGTCTGCAGGCGAGCGCGAGTTCTCGGGGTCGCGTAAGGCCACCCCGTATGCCTCGCAGATGGCCGCTGAGGCAGTCGGCCGCAAGGCACAGGAGCACGGCGTGAAGACCCTCGAGGTCGAAGTGCGCGGCCCGGGGTCCGGTCGGGAATCCGCGCTGCGGGCCCTGCAGAGCACCGGCTTCGTGATCACCGCCATCCGCGATGTCACGCCGATCCCCCACAACGGTTGCCGTCCGCCGAAACGTCGCCGGGTCTGACGCGAGTCAGGATGCGGAGACCGACGAGCCGGCCCCGGGCGGGCGGCGGCGCAACGTCCGTCACCAATCAGGAGACACCATTCGCATGAGCGATTTCAGGTTGGGTTCCGAACACTTGATCAGTCCATCGGCCGTCGATGTTCGACCGGGTGCCGATCCGTCGCGCAAGGCGACACTCGTCATCGAGCCCCTGGAACGTGGTTTCGGACTCACGCTTGGGAACGCGCTCCGCCGCGTGCTGCTTTCCTCGCTGCCGGGCTCCGCGGTCACCGCCATCCGTATCGAAGGGGTGCTGCACGAGTTCTCGTCGATTCCCGGGGTGCGCGAGGACGTCATCGATCTCATCCTGAACGTGAAGGCGATCATCCTCCGGACCCATTCGGAGCGGCCGCGCCACCTGGAACTGCGGGTGAAGGGTCCGAACACCGTGACCGCCGGCATGATCACGCCGACGGCGGATGTCGAGATCGTCAATCCCGATCTCGTCCTTTGTCATCTCGACGACGGGGCCGAACTCATCATGGAACTCACGGTCGCGTCCGGGAAGGGCTACGTGCCGGCGGCGCAGAACCGGCCAGAGAACGTCTCGGTCGGCCTGATCCCGGTCGATGCCATCTACAGCCCGATCCGCACGGTGGCCTACCAGGTCCAGAACACCCGGGTGGGGCAGGTGACCGACTACGACAGCCTGTCGCTCACGGTGGAAACCGACGGCACCCTGACCCCGTCCGAAGCGGTCGAGCGGGCCGCGCGCACGCTGAACGATCAGCTCGGAATCTTCATTACCAGCGGAACCACGGCGACGGCCCGACCCGCCGCCGCGGTCACCCCGGAGGTCACGGCTTCGCTCAATCCCCATCTTCTCAAGAAGGTCGAGGAGCTGGAACTCTCCGTGCGGGCGGCCAACTGCCTGAAGAACGACAACATCGTTTACGTCGGCGACCTTGTCCGCAAGACCGAAGAAGATCTCCGGAAGACCCCTAACTTCGGCGCGCGCTCGATGAACGAGATTCGGGACGTGCTGAAGACCATGGGCCTTTCGTTCGGAATGCAGGTGACAGACTGGCCGCCCGAGAACATTGAGGAACTGGTTCAGGCCCAGGCCGATGCGCGCCTGGCACGCATGCGCTGAACGGGCCCGGAGTAACGACATGAGACACCGGCACAGCGGCCGCAAGCTCAACCGCACGAGTGCCCACCGCAAGGCCGCGTTCAAGAATCTGGCGGCGGCGCTGATCAGGCACGAGCGAATTCGGACGACGCTGCCCAAGGCCAAGGAACTGCGGCCGATCGTGGAGCGGCTGATTACGCTCGCCAAGCAGGACACCCTGCACGCCCGGCGGACCGCGATCTCCCGCCTGCCGCGCGATGCCGACATCGCGAAACTGTTCGGCCCGCTGTCCGAGCGCTTTGCGAGTCGCCCCGGGGGCTACACCCGGATTGTCCGGGCCGGGCACCGGTACGGGGATGCGGCGGACATGGCCTACATCGAGTTCGTCGACCGGACCCCGAAAGCGCGGACCGTGGCCACGGATGAGGCGCCCCGCCCGCCCGAGACGCCGAGCGCCGCGCCCGAGCCGGCCGAGACCGACAAGGGCCCCTGGTGGCGCCGGCTGGGTTTCAACCGGCAGAACAACTGATGGGGTGATGCCGGCAGCGGCCAGCATGCCGCCCGGTGCATTCGGGGCAGGCGTGCGCTGACGGATCTGTTCGAGGCAGCCGGACTGGAGTCAGTGGCCCCGGAGCGGCCGCTGGCCGACCGGATGCGTCCGCACCAGCTAGCGGATCTCGTCGGGCAGGCGCACCTCGTGAAAGGGGACGGCCCGATTGCGTCGATGGTGTCGACCGGTGCCGTCCGGTCGGCCATCCTCTGGGGCCCTCCGGGCACCGGCAAGACCACCATCGGCCGGCTGCTTGCCACGGCCGGCGATCTCGAGCTGGTCCAGGTCTCCGCGGTCGGCCAGGGGGTGCAAACCCTCCGGAAGGCCTTTGCCGACGCTGCCGCGCGGCGGATTGAGGGGCGGGGGACCCTGCTCTTCGTCGACGAGATTCACCGCTTCAACCGGACCCAGCAGGACGCACTGCTGCCGGCCGTCGAGGACGGCACTGTTACCCTGATCGGTGCGACGACGGAGAACCCCTCCTTCGAAGTGGGTGCGGCGCTGCTGTCTCGGTGTCGGGTGCTCACGCTCAGACGGCTGGATGACTCGGCACTTGCGGAACTGCTGGAGCGCGCGGAGCACCGCCTTGGCGGGCCGCTGGCACTGGAGCCGGAAGCCAGGGCGGCGCTGATCAGCATGGCCGACGGCGACGGCCGGATCCTGATCAACCTCGCCGAGGACCTGGGGGCCGACCCGCCGCCAGCGCCGCTTGACCGGGCGACCCTCCGGGCCCGCGTCCAGGCGCGGTCGCTTCTCTATGACCGCAAGGGTGACCAGCACTACGACCTGATCAGCGCCCTGCACAAGTCGGTCCGCGGGTCGGATCCGGACGCGTCGCTGTACTGGCTCGCCCGCATGCTGGCCGCCGGCGAGAACCCCCGGTACGTGGGCCGCCGCCTGATCCGGATGGCCTCGGAGGACATCGGACTGGCCGCCCCGGACGCGCTGGCCCGGGCGGTCGCGGCCTTCGATGCCTACGAGCGGCTGGGCTCGCCCGAGGGCGAGCTGGCGCTGGCGCAGGCGACCATCGAGCTGGCCTGCGCACCAAAATCCAACGCCGCGTACACGGCCTACAAGGCGGCGCTCGATCTGGCGAAATCTTCTGGGTCCCTGCCGCCGCCACTGCACATCCGGAACGCGCCGACCCCGTTGATGCGGGAGCTCGGCTACGGGTCCGGCTACGCCTATGACCATGAAGCTCCCGGTGCCTTTTCCGGCCAGAACTACTTTCCAGACGACATGGACCGACAGAGCTTGTACCGGCCCACCGATCGCGGGCAGGAGCGCGAGATTCGAAAGCGGCTGGACCGCTGGAAAACGCTCCGGTCTGGCCGCGCGTCCCCTGCCGATTTACCATGAGACCGACCGGCAGACCGTGGAAAATGGCGGGTCATGGGGTTCAAGGACACGTGCTCAGACCGACGCCAAAGGGCGCCAAATGTGATTAGGTGTCTGAACTCGTTGCAGAACGTGCGCAGCGGGGGTACCTTCCAACGCTTTGGCAGGCGGTGCGGCCTGTTCACAATCTTGGGGAGATGTTCACTTGAACAAGAGCGAACTCGTGGCCAAAGTGGCCGCCGAAACCGGATTCAGCCAAGCTGATGCTGGCCGCGCCGTAGAGTCGGTGCTGAGCGGCATCGCCAATACGTTGTCAGCGGGAAACGAAGCCCGGATCGCCGGCTTTGGGACCTTTGCCGTTTCAGCGCGCGGAGCGCGCATGGGGCGGAACCCGCGCACCGGCGAGTCGATCGAAGTCAAGGCGTCCAAGTCAGTCCGTTTTCGCCCGGCCAAGGCGCTTAAGGACGCTGTCAACTAGGTGACACCGGGCCGATGTCCGCGTGCGGCGGCCAGCCGCACCCGGAGGCTGCACCGTTGGGTGCGAACGGCCCGGCTTCGGCGGCCTCTGGCCGGTGCCGGTTGCGGGCGCGACTGCAGGCCGCACCGGCCTGGCCGGCACAGGCTGCCACCGGAATCTCTGGCTAAGCTGCGGCCTTCGTGAGCTCACGCGGACCGGGGAGCAGCAATCCCCGATCCCACGGGTGCACGAAAACGGTTGACACTATTCGGCCGCAATCCTAGAACGTACGGGGACAACCCCGGCAGCCTGTCCGTTCGGATGGGGGTGTAGCTCAGCTTGGTTAGAGCGCTGGCTTGTCACGCCAGAGGTCGCGGGTTCAAGTCCCGTCACTCCCGCCATTATGCGAACTCGGGTCCATGAACGCGTTTTTGGCGGACTATCTCCCCATCGCCCTGTTCTTTGTCGTGGCGGGTGCCATTGGCGGCGCCATGGCCGTGGCGGCCTGGCTGATCGCGCCGCAGCGCCCGGACCCCGAGAAGCTCTCGTCGTACGAGTGCGGATTTGCACCGTTCGACGATGCGCGCGGCCGGTTCGATGTGCGCTTCTACCTGGTGGCCATCCTGTTCATCATTTTCGATCTGGAGATCGCCTTCCTGTTTCCCTGGGCCCTGGCCCTCGGTGACATCGGGCTGTACGGGTTCGGTTCAATGATGGTCTTCCTGGCGCTGCTGACGGCCGGTTTCGTTTACGAATGGCGAAAGGGAGCGCTGGAATGGGAGTAGGCGCGCCGACTCTGGCCAATCCGCTCGCCGACGGTCTGTCGGACCGGGGGTTCGTGGTGACCCAGCTGGACCGCCTCGTCAACTGGGCGCGCACCGGTTCGCTGTGGCCGATGTCGTTTGGCCTCGCCTGCTGCGCCGTTGAAATGATGCATGCGGGCGCCAGCCGCTACGACCTCGACCGGTTTGGCGTGGTGTTCCGGCCGAGTCCGCGCCAGTCGGACGTGATGATCGTGGCCGGCACCCTGACCAACAAGATGGCGCCCGCGCTCCGCAAGGTCTACGACCAGATGGCGGAACCCCGCTGGGTGATCTCCATGGGGAGCTGCGCCAATGGCGGGGGCTACTACCACTACTCGTATTCGGTCGTCCGCGGCTGCGACCGGATCGTGCCAGTGGATGTGTACGTGCCTGGCTGCCCGCCGACGGCGGAGGCCCTGCTGTACGGCATTCTCCAGCTGCAGAAGAAGATCCGGCGCACCGGGAGGGTCAAGGGGGCGTGAACGCGGTCGGGGCGGCGCGTAGGACGCGAGGCCTGAACCCTTGCCGGGAGCTGGTATGAGCGAGTTCTCCGAGGGCGGCGACCCCGGGGGCGCGCACGCGGCCTTGCTGGCCGCCGTCCAGCGGGACTTTCCCGCGGCACAGGGCCAGTCCCGGTTCGGCGACGATGAACTGCAGGTGGCCGCGCCGGACATCGCGCGGGTGCTGACCTATCTGCGGGACGAACCGGGCCTCCGGTTTGCCCAGCTGGTGGATCTCTGCGCGGTGGACTATCCCGAACGGCCAAGCCGCTTCGAGGTGGTGTACCACCTGCTCAGCGTGGCGCAGAACCGGCGGGTCCGGGTGAAGGTCGCCGTGCCCGAGGACACTCCCGTCCCGTCGGTGGTGGAAGTGTTCCCGGCCGCCGGGTGGTACGAGCGCGAAGTCTGGGACCTGTTCGGCATTGCCTTCGAAGGCCACCCCGATCTGCGGCGAATCCTGACGGACTACGGCTTTCAGGGTCATCCGTTGCGGCGCGACTTTCCGCTGTCGGGCAAGGTCGAGGTGCGGTACGACGACGGGTTGAAGCGCGTCGTGTACGAGCCGGTCCATTTGCCCCAGGCGTTTCGGGAGTTCGACTTCGAGAGCCCCTGGGAGGGCGCGCCGCCCGCCGCTACGGAGGATCCGGAGCATGAATGACGTCCAGATCCAGAACCTGACGCTGAACTTCGGGCCCCAGCATCCGGCGGCCCACGGGGTGCTGCGCCTGGTGCTGGAGATGGACGGGGAGGTCGTGGAGCGAGCCGACCCCCACATCGGGCTGCTCCATCGCGGCACCGAGAAACTGATCGAGCACAAGACCTACGTGCAGGCGATACCCTATTTCGACCGGCTCGACTACGTGTCGCCCATGGCGCAGGAGCATGCCTTCGTGCTCGCCGCGGAACGCCTGCTGGAACTCGACATTCCCCCGCGTGCGCAGTACCTGCGCGTCCTGTTCGACGAGATCACGCGGGTCCTCAACCACGCGCTGCAGATCGGGGCGCAGGCGCTCGATCTCGGGGCCACCACGCCGTTCCTGTGGCTGTTCGAGGAACGCGAGAAACTGATGGGGTTCTACGAGGCGGCCTCGGGCGCCCGGCTGCATGCCGCCTACTACCGGGTGGGCGGGGTCCACCGGGACCTGCCGCCCGGGCTTACGGACGAGATCCTGGCGTGGGCGGACGGCTTCGAGACGATCCTCGCGGACGTCGAGGAGCTGCTCAGCGAGAACCGGATCTTCCGCCAGCGCACGGTCGACATCGGCGTGGTCACGGCCAAGGACGCACTGGCGTGGGGCTTCACCGGACCGATGATCCGGGGATCCGGGATCGCCTGGGACCTGCGGCGCGCCCAGCCCTACGAGGTCTACGCGGACCTCGACTTCAAGGTGCCCGTGGGCACGAACGGCGACTGCTTCGACCGCTACCTCCTGCGGCTGGAAGAGATGCGCCAGAGCGTCGGCCTGATCCGCCAGTGCGTCGCCCGCCTGCCGGCCGGGCCGGTGCTCGCCGGCAACCCCCGGATCCGCCCGCCCGCCCGCGGCGACATGAAACATTCGATGGAGGCGTTGATCGCGCACTTCAAACTGTTCACGGAAGGCGTGCGCGTGCCCGAGGGCGAGGTGTACGCGGCGGTCGAGGCGCCCAAGGGGGAGTTCGGCGTCTACCTCGTGGCCGACGGCGGCAGCCGGCCGTACCGGTGCCATATCCGGGCTCCGGGATTCGCGCACCTGCAGGGCCTCGACGCCATGGTTCGCGGGCACCAGCTGGCCGACGTGGTGGCCTGCATCGCGTCGCTGGACATCGTCTTCGGGGAGGTCGACCGATGACCGCGGGCGCCGAACTGTTTCCCGGCCCGGATCGGGACGAGGCCGAGCGGATTCTCGGGCGGTACCCGCCAGAGCACCGCCAGAGCGCCGTGCTGCCGCTCCTTGACCTCGCGCAGCGGCGGCACGGCGGCTGGTTGCCGGCTGCCGTCGTCGACGCCGTGGGCGACTACCTCGGCATGCCGTCGATGCGGGTGCGGGAACTGGTCACGTTCTACTCGATGTTTCACGATCGGCCCGTCGGCCGGTACCTGGTGCAGGTATGCCGCACGACACCGTGCTGGCTCCGGGGCAGCGACGAGGTGCTCACCGCCGCCCGGCAGGAGCTCGGCGTTGCGCCCGGCGAGACCACGCCGGACGGCGACTTCACCCTGATCGAGGTGGAGTGTCTCGGTGCCTGCGCCGACGCGCCGGTCGTCCAGATCAACGATGATTTCCACGAACGCCTCGATGCCGGGCAGATGCGCGCCTGGATCCACGCCCATCGTGGTCCGAAGGAGGGCTGAACCCGTGCGTGACGCCGACCGGGTCTTCCCGAATATCGACGGAACCTCGGACGCGGGCCTGGCCGCCGCCCGGGGGCGCGGCGACTGGGACGACACCCGGGCGCTGATCCGCCGCGGCCGTGAAGCCATCCAGGGCACGGTCCGCGATTCCGGGCTCCGGGGCCGGGGCGGGGCGGGCTTTTCGACCGGCCTCAAATGGTCGTTCATGCCGAAGGAACCTGCCCCGGACCGACCCCACTACCTGATCGTGAACGCCGACGAGAGCGAGCCCGGGACCTGCAAGGACCGCGAGATCCTGCGGCACGAACCGCACAAGCTGATCGAGGGGACGTTGCTGGCCGGGGTCGGCATCAGCGCGCACACCGCCTACATCTACGTCCGGGGTGAATTCGAGGCGGAGCGGCGCTGCCTTGAGGCGGCGATCGCGGAATGCTACGTGGCCGGCCTGCTCGGGCGGGACGCCTGTGGGTCGGGTTATGACTTCGACATCTACGTCCATCGGGGGGCGGGCGCCTACATCTGCGGCGAGGAGACCGGGCTGATCGAGAGCCTGGAAGGCAAGAAGGGGTTTCCGCGGCTCAAGCCGCCGTTCCCGGCCAGCGCCGGCCTCTGGGGTTACCCCACGACCGTGAACAACGTCGAGACGATCGCCGCGGTGCCGGCGATTCTCCGGCGGGGAGCACCCTGGTTCGGCGGCATCGGCCGCCCGCAGAACACCGGCACCAAGTTGTTCTGCCTGTCCGGGCACGTGGAGCGCCCGTGCACGGTGGAAGCGGAGATGGGCATCCCGCTCCGCGAGCTGATCGAGCAGTACGGCGGCGGCGTCCGCGGCGGCTGGGACAACCTGCTGGCGGTGATCCCCGGCGGTTCCAGCACCAAGGTGCTCCCGGCGTCCGCGTGCGACAACCTGCAGATGGACTTTGACGGGCTGCGCGAGGCCGGCAGCGCGCTGGGCACGGCGGGCGTCATCGTGATGGACCGCACCACGGACATCGTCGCGGCGATCGCGCGGCTGTCCCACTTCTACTGGCACGAGAGCTGCGGCCAATGCACCCCGTGCCGGGAGGGGACCGGCTGGGTGTCGCGGATCATGGACCGGTTCGTGGCCGGAGAGGCCGCGCCGTCGGATCTCGATACGCTCGAGTCGGTGTGCGCGCAGATCGAGGGGCACACCATCTGTGCCCTGGGCGACGCGGCCGCGTGGCCCGTGCAGGGCCTCCTGACGCACTTCCGCGACGAGCTGGAACGGCGCGTCGCCGGCAGCTCCCGCTTCCTGGCCGCCTGAGACACGCGATGCCCAAGCTGAGCATTGACGGAACCGAGGTCGAGGTCGCCGACGGCACCACGGTCCTCCGGGCCTGCGAGCAGGCGGGTGTCGAGATCCCGCGGTTCTGTTTTCACGAACGCCTGTCGATCGCGGGCAACTGCCGCATGTGCCTGGTGGAGCAGGTCGGCGTGCCCAAACCGGTTGCGAGCTGCGCCATGCCGGTGACGGAGGGGATGCAGATCCTGACGCGGTCCGAGCGCGTGCAGGCGGCGCGCGAGGGCGTGATGGAGTTCCTGCTGGTGAACCATCCGCTGGACTGTCCGATCTGCGACCAGGGCGGCGAATGCGACCTGCAGGACCAGGCCCTCTACTACGGGCGGGTCCGGAGCCGCTTCCGGGAAGCCAAGCGCGCGGTTTCGGACAAGGACTTCGGCCCGCTCGTCAAGACCGTCATGACCCGGTGCATCCACTGCACGCGGTGCGTCCGGTTCATGGACGAAGTGGCCGGTGTCCCGGAGCTCGGCACGATGGGCCGCGGCGAAGACATGGAGATTGTGGCCGCGCTCGATGGATGCCTGCACAGCGAGCTGGCCGGCAACGTCGTGGACCTGTGTCCGGTCGGCGCGCTGACCTCGAAGCCGTACGCCTTCGCGGCCCGGCCCTGGGAGCTGACCCATACCGAGAGCGTCGACGTCCTGGACGGCATCGGGTCGGCGATTCGGATCGATGCGCGGGACGGCCGGGTGCTCCGCGTGCTGCCGCGGGTCAACGAGGACGTCAACGAGGAATGGATCGGCGACCGTTCGCGTCATGCCGTCGACGGACTGGCCGTGCGGCGGCTGGATCAGCCGTGGCTGCGGCGGAACGGCGCATTCGAGCCGGTCACCTGGGATGTTGCCCTTGCGACGGTGGCGACGGCGCTGCAGGACGCGGCCCCCGAACGGACCGCGGCGCTGGGCGGCGACCTGGTCGGGCTGGAGGGGATGGCGGCGCTGGCCGATCTGATGCGCGCGCGCGGGGTCGCCAGCGTCGACTGCCGCCAGGACGGGGGCGCGTTCGCGTCGGGCGAGCCGGCCTCGTGGCGCTTCAACGCGACCATCGCCGGGATCGATCGGGCGGACGCGATTCTGCTGGTCGGGACCAATCCCCGCCGTGAAGCCCCCGTGCTCAACGCCCGGATCCGCAAGCGCTGGCGCGGGGCCGGCATCCCGATCGCCCGAATCGGCCCGGCGACCGACCTGACCTACCCGGTGACCGAACTGGGCGACGGTCCGGCCGCCCTGGCCGAGCTCGCGCGGGGAACGCATCCCTTCGTGGCGGCGTTGGGGCAGGCCCGGCGCCCCCTGATCGTGGTCGGATCGGGCGCCCTGGCGCGCGCGGACGGGACCGTGATCCTCGGCCTGGCCCGGCAGGTGGCGGAAGCCGCGGATGCGGCCGGCGCCGACTGGAACGGATTTTCAGTGCTCCAGCGGTGCGCCGCGCGCGCGGGCGGTCTGGAGCTCGGCGTCGTGCCTGCCGAGGGCGGGCTTGATGCCCGGGGCATGGTGGCCGCGGCGAATGGGAACGGCCTCGATTTTCTGTACCTCCTGGGCGCCGACGAAATCGATCCGGAGGCATTTCGGGACACCTTCACCGTCTACCAGGGACATCATGCCGACCGGGGCGCGCGCTATGCGGACGTGCTGCTTCCGGCGGCGGCGTACACGGAGCAGGAAGCCACCTTCGTCAATACCGAGGGCCGACCGCAACGGGCCCGGCCGGCCCACCCGCCGCCGGGTGACGCACGGCCGGACTGGAAGATTCCCGTGGCCTTGGCGGCGCGGATGGGGACCCCGCTGCCCTACGATTCGCTGGCGGCGCTCTGGCGTCGGATCGAAGCGGCGCAACCGCATCTGGCGGAGATCGGCCAGTTGCCGCCGCCGGCGCCGCTGACGTCCTTCGGAGATGCGGGCGGCGAGCTGGACGGGGTGCCGTTCGCGGAGGTGGTTCCCGACTACTACCGCACCTGCCCGATCAGCCGGGCCTCGGCCACCATGGCCGCCTGCGCGCGGGCTGTCGCCGATGCTTGATGCCGTCCTGACCATCCTGCAGGTCACGCTCGGCATCCTGCTGGTCGTGGTGCCGCTGCTGGTGTGCGTCGCCTACCTGACCCTTGCGGAGCGCAAGGTCATCGCCGCGGCCCACCGGCGCCGCGGCCCGAACGTCGTGGGCCCGTTCGGCCTGCTGCAGCCGTTCGCCGACGGCCTCAAGCTGCTGGCCAAGGAGATCGTCATCCCGTCCCGCGCCAACCGGGTGGTGTTCGTGCTGGCCCCGGTCGTGACGTTCACGCTCAGCCTCGCCGCGTGGGCAGTGATCCCGGTGAGCGAACAGCTGGTGCTGGCCAACATCAATGTCGGGGTGCTCTACCTGTTCGCGATCTCGTCGCTCGCGATCTACGGGATCATCATGGCCGGCTGGGCGAGCAACTCGAAGTACCCGTTTCTGGGCGCCCTCCGATCGGCGGCCCAGATGGTCTCCTACGAGGTGTCCATCGGCTTCGTGATCGTGACCGTCGTGCTGTGCGCGGGGTCGCTCAACCTGACGGAGATCGTGCGGGCCCAGGAGCGCATCTGGTACGTGGTGCCCCTGCTTCCGATGGCCGTGGTGTTCTTCATTTCCGCCTTGGCCGAGACCAACCGGGCGCCCTTCGATCTGCCTGAGGACGAGGCGGCGCTGGTGGCGGGGTACGCCACCGAATATTCGTCCATGCTGTTCGTCATGTTCTTCCTGGGCGAATACGCGTCCATGATTCTCATGAGCGCGATGGGGACGATCCTGTTCCTGGGGGGCTGGCTGCCGGTACCCGGAACGGAGGTGCTGCCGGTCCCGGGCATCGTCTGGTTTGCCCTCAAGACCGCGTTCCTGCTGTTCGTGTTCCTGTGGGTGCGCGCCACCTTGCCCAGGTACCGTTACGACCAGTTGATGCGGATCGGCTGGAAGGTCTTCCTGCCGCTGACGCTGGCCTGGGTGGTGTTGACGTCCGCCGTGCTGGTGGCGTTCGACTGGCTGCCGGAGAGGGTGTGATCCGATGACGGAACGCAACGTCCTGATCCGGATCCTGCACGCGCTCCGGATGGCCTCGCTGGTCGAGCTCTTCGCCGGCCTGGCCCGCACGTTCCGCCGGATGCTGAGCCCGCCGGTGACCCTCGCCTATCCGAACGAAAAGGGCCGGCTGAGTCATCGGTTTCGCGGCGAGCATGCCCTGCGGCGCTACGCCAACGGCGAGGAGCGCTGCATTGCCTGCAAGCTCTGCGAGGCCGTGTGCCCGGCCCTCGCGATCACCATCGAGGCGGAACCCAGGGCTGACGGCAGCCGGCGCACCACCCGGTACGACATCGACATGACCAAGTGCATCTACTGCGGGCTGTGCGAGGAGGCCTGCCCGGTCGACGCGATCGTGCAGGGGCCCAACTTCGAGTTTTCAACGGAGACACGCGAGGAGCTTCTCTACACCAAGGAGCGCCTTCTCGAGAACGGCGACCGCTGGGAACACGCGATCGCGGAGCGCCTTGCCGCCGACGCGACGGCGCGCTGACGGGCAATGACCGCGCCCGACCTGTTCTTCTGGCTGTGCGCGGCCGTGCTCATGATGTCGTCCGTCTTCGTCGTGTCGGCGCGCAGCCTCGTGCACGCGGTGTTCTTCCTGATTCTGGCGTTCCTGAACGCGGCCGGGCTGTTCATCCTCCTCGGCGCCGAGTTCCTCGGCATGATGATGCTGATCGTCTACGTCGGCGCCGTCGCCGTGCTGTTCCTGTTCGTCGTCATGACGCTGGACACCGGGCAGCCCGGCGGGACGCTCCGGGCCCGGCTGCCCGCCGCGCTGGCGGCCGGTGCCATCCTGCTGCTGGAACTCGCGTTCGTGGCTTTCGCGGGCGGCCCCGCCGCGACGCCGGAGCCGCTGCCCGGCGGCGTTTCCAACACGCGGGCGCTGGGCCGCCTGATCTACACGGACTATGCGGCGCTGTTCGAGCTGGCGGGTGCCATCCTGCTCGTCGCCATGATCGGCGCGATCGTGCTCGCGCACCGCTACCGTCCCGGCGTGCGCCGGCAGGACCCGGTGCGCCAGTTCGTCCGCCACCAGGGCGAATCGATCCGCCTGGAGGATCCGGCAGTGGGGGCCGGGGTGTCGGAGCAGGGTCGATGACGGTCACGCTCGCGCACTACCTCATGCTGGGCGGCGCGATCTTCACGGTCGGGATCGTCGGCATCGTCCTGAATCGCCGAAACGTGATCATGATCCTGATGGCGATCGAGTTGCTGCTGCTGGCGGTGAATCTGAACTTCGTGGCCTTTTCTGCCTATCTCGGCGACCCGGCCGGCCAGGTGTTCGCGCTGTTCGTGCTGACCGTGGCGGCGGCGGAGGCCGCCGTCGGTCTCGCCATCCTCGTGGTGTTTTTCCGGCTCCGTGGGACCATCGCGGTCGACGACATCCAGGATCTCAAAGGATGATGGCCGTCGCCGCCGTGTTCCTGCCGCTGGCCGGCGCGGCGCTGGCTGCCCTGCTGTCCCGGCGGGCGAGCCCGGCCCTGGCCGGCATCACGACCACCTGCCTCACGGCCCTGGCCCTCGCCGCGTCACTCGGCGTCCTGGCCGGGCTGGGGGACGACCCGACCCGCGTGTCGCTGGCCACGTGGATCGCGGTGGACGGACTCCAGCTCGACTGGGCCCTGCGCGCGGATCCGCTGTCGGCGCTCATGCTGGTGGTGGTCAACGCGATATCGGCGCTGGTGCACCTCTATGCCATCGGCTACATGGCCGAGGATCCGCACCGGCCGCGCTTCTTCGCCTTCCTGTCGCTGTTCACGTTCTCGATGTTGCTGCTGGTCAGCGCGGACAATTTCCTGCAGCTGTTCTGCGGATGGGAAGGGGTCGGCCTCTCCTCGTACCTCCTGATCGGCTTCTGGTACGAGCGGTCCACGGCCAACGCGGCTGCGATCAAGGCGTTCCTGATGAACCGGATCGGCGACGTCGGGCTGGTGCTCGCGCTGGCGGCGATCGCGCTGACGTTCGAGAGCCTGACGTTCGACGCGGTGTTCGGCGCGGCGGCGGAAGCGGGCGCCGCGACGTTGCTGGGCCTGCCGGCCCTGGAGGTGATCGGCGTGCTGCTGCTGGTCGGCGCGATGGGCAAGTCCGCGCAGATCGGACTCCACACGTGGCTGGCCGACGCGATGGAGGGGCCAACGCCGGTTTCCGCCCTGCTGCACGCCGCCACCATGGTCACCGCGGGCGTGTTCCTGGTGGCCCGCTGCGCGCCGCTCTACGAGGGGGCGCCGGTGGCCACCGGCCTGGTGGCGGTGGTCGGCGCGGCCACGGCCCTGTTCGCCGCGACGATCGCGCTGGCGCAGACGGACATCAAGCGGGTGGTGGCGTGGTCGACCTGCAGCCAGCTGGGGTACATGTTTCTGGCAGCCGGGGTGGCGGTGCCGGCGGCCGCGCTGTTCCACCTGTTCACGCATGCGTTCTTCAAGGCCCTGCTGTTTCTCGGCGCCGGTGCCGTGATCCACGCGCTCGCGCATGAGCAGGACCTGCGCCGCATGGGCGGGCTGGCCCGCCGCATGCCCCTCACGTGCGCGGCCATGGTGGTCGGCAGCCTGGCCCTGTCGGGCCTGCCGCCGTTTGCCGGTTTCTGGTCCAAGGATGTCATTCTCGAGAGCGCGTTTGCCGCCCACGGACCGGTCGCGCTGGCGGGCTTCTGGATGGGCCTCGCCGCGGCCTTTCTGACGGGTTTGTACAGCTGGCGCCTCGTCTTCCTGGTATTCGCCGGCGAGGCCCGGGCGCCCGCCCGGGTGCTGGCGGCGGCGCACGAGCCGGGATGGTCGATGCGGTTTCCCGTGCTGGTCCTCGCCGTGGCGGCGTGCGTTGCCGGCTGGTGGGCGCACGACCTGGCGGACGCCGGCACCCCGTTCTGGCGGGGCCTGTTCGCCACGGTGCCCCACGGGGACGTCCCGTTCTGGGTGCCGATCGCCCCGGCGGTCGCCGGCGCCGGCGGGCTGCTGGTGGCGTGGCTGGTGTACGTGGCCCGTCCCGAGCTCGGGGCCCGGGCGGCGGCCAGGACCGCCGCCGTGGGAGCCTTCCTGGCCGCGGGCTGGCGCTTTGACGCGCTCTACGACGGGCTCGTCGTGCGAACGGTTCGGCGGGTGGGCAGCTTCCTCGCCGCAGCGATCGATCAAGGGCTGATCGACCGGCGCGGCCCCGAGGGGGTCGGCCGGGCTGCGCTGGCCGGCGCGGTCCGCGTGCAGTTCCTGCAGACCGGCCAGCTGCACCACTACGCGCTGGTGGTGGTGGTCGGGGCCGTGCTGTTCGCGGCGTGGAACCTGCTGGCGGGAGGCCTCCAGTGAGCACGTGGCCCATCCTGTCGCTGCTGGTGTTCCTGCCGGTGGCGGGAATCGCCTTCCTCGCCCTGACCGGCCGCGGCGGCGCGGACAATGACCGCAATGCCCGCGATGTGACGCTCTGGACGTCGCTCGCCAACCTGGCGCTGGCGATCGTGCTGGCCGTCCGGTTCAATCCGGACAAGGACGGCTTCCAGTTCGTCGAGCACGCCGCGTGGCTGCCGGAGCTCGGCGTGGCGTATCACGTCGGCGTGGACGGGATTTCGGTCCTGTTCATCCTGCTCACGACGCTCCTGGTGCCGATCTGCATCGTCGCCTCCTGGACGACGGTCGTCGAGCGCGTGCGCTCGTGGATGGTCGCGTTCCTGGCCATGGAGGCCCTCATGATCGGGGTGTTCGTGGCGCGGGACGCTCTGCTGTTCTACGTGTTCTTCGAGGCCATCCTGATTCCGATGTTCCTGATCATCGGGATCTGGGGTGGCGAGCGGCGCGTGCACGCCGCCTTCAAGTTCGTGCTCTACACGCTGGCCGGGTCGGTACTGTTCCTGATCGCGATCCTGACGCTCGCCAGCCTGGCCGGCTCCACCGACATGGACCTGCTGGAGCACACGCCGATCGCCATCGACGCCCAGCGCTGGATCTGGATCGCGATGTTCGCGTCGTTCGCCGTCAAGGTGCCGATGTGGCCGCTGCACACCTGGTTGCCCGACGCCCACGTCCAGGCGCCGACCGCCGGGTCGGTCATCCTGGCGGGCGTCCTCCTGAAGCTCGGCGGCTATGGGTTTCTCCGCTTTTCGCTGCCGATGCTGCCCGCCGCCAGCGCGGAATTCATGCCGCTGGTCTACGTCCTCAGCGCCGTCGCGATCCTCTACACGTCGCTGGTCGCGCTGATGCAGCGCGACATGAAGCGGCTGATCGCCTATTCGTCCGTGGCCCACATGGGAGTCGTCACGCTCGGGTTGTTCACGGCCTCCGCGCGGGCGATCTCCGGCGCCATCGTGCAGATGCTGAGCCATGGCCTGGTGTCGGCAGCACTGTTCCTGGTGGTCGGCGTGGTGTACGACCGGCGGCACTCCCGCGAGATCGCCGACTACGGTGGCCTCGTCCATTCGATGCCGCGGTACGCGGTCCTGTTCATGCTGTTTGCCCTGGCCGCGGTCGGATTGCCGGCCACCAGCGGCTTCGTGGGCGAGTTCCTCGTCATCGTGGGCGTGTTTCCGGTGAGCGCGGTCTTTGCGGCCTGTGCGGCCGCCGGCATGGTGCTGTCGGCCGCCTACATGCTGTGGCTGTACCGGCGCGTGGTGTTCGGCGGCGTGCCGGCGGGGCCGCCGCTGCCGGACCTGGACCGTCGCGAAACCGGCATGTTCCTGCCGCTCGCGATCCTGGTCCTCTGGCTCGGCATCCAGCCGGACTTCGTGTTCCGGCTGGTCGAGGGACCGTCGGCCGAGCTGGCGGCACGGCTGCTGGCCGCACAGGCGGGCGGCGGCGCGTGATGGGGCTGGCCCCGGCGATCCTGGGCGCGCTGCCCGAACTGGTTCTGGCCCTGGGGGCGACCGTGCTCACCATGGTCGGCCCCTTCGTCGCCGATCAGCGGCGGGCGTGGCTGACCCGGGCCGCGCTGCTCACGTTGGTGGGGGCGCTTGTCCTGGTTCCGACGCCTCCCGACGGCCTCATCTTCGGCGGGCTGTTCGTGGTCGACGGATTCGGCAAGTTCATGAAGATCCTGGTCCTGGGGGCAACCGCCTGGACCCTCCTGATGGCGGAGGAGGGGCGCCAGTCGGCGAGCATGCGGGCCTTCGAGTACCCGGTGCTGGTCCTGTTTTCGGCGCTGGGCATGCTCGCGACCGTGTCGGCGAACGATCTGATGAGCCTCTACCTGGGCCTCGAGATGATGAGCATCCCGCTCTACGTCCTGACGGCGCTGAAGCGTGAATCGCGTCATGCCGGCGAGGCCGGGATCAAGTACTTCGTCCTGGGCGCGCTGGCCTCGGCGCTGCTGCTCTACGGCTGCGCGCTGCTGTACGGGTTCACCGGCACGACGGACTTCGACGCGCTCGCCGTCGCATTGCCGGATGCGCCGCCGCTGGGTGCCGCGGCCGGGCTGGTCTTTCTGGTGGCCGGAATCGCCTTCAAGCTGTCGGCGGCGCCGTTCCACATGTGGACCCCGGACGTCTACGAGGGGGCTCCGACGCCCGTCACGGCGTTCCTGGCCGCCGCCCCCAAGGTTGCCGCCGGGGCGCTGATGCTGCGGGTGCTGTTCGGGCCGCTGATCGGCCTGGCGGACGTGTGGATGCCGGCGATCGCGGTGCTGGCTGTCCTGTCGATGACGGTGGGGGCGTTCGGCGCGCTCCGGCAGACGGGCCTCAAGCGGCTGCTGGCCTACGGGACCATTGGTCACTCCGGCTACATCTTCGTCGGGATTGCCGCCGGGACACCGGAGGGGATCCACGGGGCGTGCGTGTATCTCGCGGTCTATGCGGTCATGACCATCGGCGCGTTTGCCTGTCTCTTGGCCATGCACCGCAGCCATCAGCCGTTCGAGCGGGTGGAGCACCTCGCGGGCATCGGTCGTCGCCGTCCCATGTTCGCCCTGGCGTTCTCGGCACTGCTGCTGTCGATGGCCGGTCTCCCGCCGCTCGCCGGGTTCCTGGCCAAGCTTTACGTGTTCCGGGCTGCGGTCGAGGCGGACCTGTTCTGGCTCGCGGTGGTCGGCGTGCTCGCCAGCGTGGTGGCCGCGGCCTATTACTTCCGCGTGGTCTACGTGATGTACTTCGCGGACGGGGACGAGGATTTCGAGCACGTGCCCGGACGGAGGATCACGTGGACGGTGACCGCGACTGCGCTGACCGCGCTGCTGTTTCTCATCGTCGCCCCCGTCGTGGTGGAGGCGGCGGCCCGGGCTGCGGGCACGCTTGGACTCTGAGCGGGAACGGTGACGGACTTTCGGGTGGTGCGGCTGAACTCCGTGGACAGCACCAACGCTGAAGCGTGGCGTCGGGCCGGCCGCCCCGCGGAAGCCAACCTCGTCGTCTGGGCGCGCCAGCAGGAGCAGGGCCGCGGCCGCCACGGCCGGGGCTGGGTCTCTCCACCGGGCAATCTCTACGCGTCGGTGGTGCGTCCCCGGGTTGGCGACGCGCACCCGGCCCTCGAGGTGTTTCGGGCCGGGATCTGCCTGGTGGAGGCGGTGCTTGAGGTGACGGAGAGCACGGTGACCGCCCGGCTGAAATGGCCGAACGACCTGGTGGTCGGCGGACGCAAGGTCGCCGGCATTCTGGCGGAGACGGTGCCGGAGCGTGCCGCCGCGGTGGTCGGGACCGGCGTGAACCTGGTCTCGCATCCCGACGCGACCTCGCTGCCGGCGACCGATCTTGCGCGCGAGGGGGCGCCGCGGGTCAGCCCCGCCCGCCTGCTGGCCGCGTATCTGGAGCGCCTGGCCGCCCGCGCCGCCCACGGACCCGACCGAATCCTCGAGCGCTGGCGCGCACTGGCGTTGCCGGCCGGGACCCCGTTTCGGGTGCGCATCGGCGACACCGAAGTGCAGGGGGCGTTCGCCGGTGTCGACGATGCGGGTGCGCTGCTGCTCGACCTGGCCGACGGCGAACGTCGGCGAATCATCGCCGGCGACGCGTTTCCCGAGATGGACGGCTGATGGCGTCGCAACTGCTGGCCGTGGACGTCGGGAACACCAACACGGTGTTCGCGGTGTTCGAGGGCGATCGCCTGCTGGTGTCGTGGCGTTTGGCGACGTCGGTGGACCGCACGGCGGACGAGTACGCAGCCACGCTGTCGCAGTTGATGCAGCTGGACGGCCGCAGCCCGGACACCGTTGGCGCCGTCGTGATCTCGACGGTGGTGCCGGCGTCCCTGTTCGAGTTGCGCCTGCTGGCCGACCGGATGTTTGGATGCCGGGCCGATGTGGTCGGCGACGGGCTCGACCTTGGCATCGAGGTCCATATCCCGAGCCCCCAGGAGGTCGGCGCGGACCGGCTGGTTAACGCGGTGGGGGCCTACCGCAGGTACGGCGGCGCCGTGGTCGTGGTCGATTTCGGGACGGCGACGACCTTTGACGTCGTCGGCACCCACGGCTCGTATGAAGGGGGCGTGATTGCCCCCGGCGTCAACCTGTCCCTCGAGGCGCTGCACGCGGAGGCGGCCCGGCTGCCGCGAATCGCCATCGGGCGACCTGTGGCCGTCGTCGGCCAGGACACGGTGTCCGCCATGCGATCAGGAATTTACTGGGGTTACGTCGGCCTGATCGAGGGCTTGATCGACCGGATACGGACGGAACGGGGGCAGCCGTCGATGCAGGTGGTGGCGACGGGCGGGCTGGCCGATCTGTTCGCCCAGGCGACCGACGTCATCGACACCGTGGACCCCAACCTCACGCTGTACGGACTGTGCTTCGTGCATCGCCACAACCGGGAAACCCCGGCATGAGCAGTCTGCCGATTCCCGGCCCCGATGAACTGCTGTTCGTGCCGCTGGGCGGTTCCGGCGAAATCGGCATGAACCTGAACCTCTACGGGTACGACGGCCGCTGGATCATGATCGATTGCGGCGTGTCGTTCCGGGACGAGCGGATGCCGGAGGCGGACGTCGTGATGCCGGACATCCGGGCGCTCGAGGGCATGGAGGACCGGATCGAGGCCATCGTGCTGACGCACGCCCACGAGGATCACCACGGCGCGGTGCATCACCTCTGGCCCAGGCTCCGGTGCCCGGTGCTCGCGACACCGTTCGCGGCCATGCTCCTTCGGGAGAAACTCTCGGACGCCGGCCTGCGGGATGTCGTTCCGGTGGACCAGGTGGCGCCGGGCGAATCGCGGCGGCTCGGCCACTTCCGCGCGGAGTACGTGCCGATCACGCACTCGATTCCGGAGTCCCACGCGATCGCGCTGACCACCCCGGCCGGCGTGGTGCTGCACACGGGCGACTGGAAGTTCGATCCGCGGCCCGGGCTGGGGCCGACGACGGACGAAGTCAGGCTCCGGCAGCTGGGTGACGCCGGCGTCCTGGCGATCACCTGCGATTCCACCAATGCCCTGGTCGCCGGGGAGTCGGGATCCGAGGGCGATATCGCCGACGAGCTGGTCCCGTTGGTCGACGGACAGCCGGGGCTGGTGGCGGTGGCGACGTTCGCTTCCAACGTGGCGCGGCTCCGTACGGTGGCGGAGGTGGCCCAACGGTGCGGCCGCAAGGTGGCGCTGGTCGGGCGGTCGCTGTGGCGGCTCACCGACGCGGCGCGCGCGACGGGATACCTTGCTGGCGTCCCGGCGTTCGTCAAGGAAGACGCGATCCGGTCGGTGCCGCGCCGCGACCTGCTGGTGGTCTGCACCGGTTCGCAGGGCGAACCCCGGGCGGCGCTGTCCCGGATTATCGAGCGGCGGCATCGCGCCCTGCACTTCGCGCCGGGCGACCGGGTGATCTTTTCATCGCGGGTCATTCCGGGGAACGAGATCGCGGTCAAGCGAATCTGGAACGGGCTGATCGAGCTGGGGTGCGACGTCGTCACCTCGGAGCAGGCCCCGATCCACGTGTCCGGACATCCGGCGCGCGACGAGCTCACGCGCATGTACCACTGCATCCGGCCGCAGATCGCCCTGCCCGTGCACGGGGAGCCGCTCCACATCCGCGCGCACGCCAATCTCGCCCGGTCCCTGCAGGTGCCCGAGGTGTTCGAGCCGCGGAACGGCAGGGTGATCCGCCTGGCGCCGCAAGCGGCGGAGGTCGGCTCGGTCGAGGCGGGGAGGCTGATCCTGGACGGGACCGACGTCGTGCCCCGCGAGGCCGGCCACCTGCAGGCCCGCCGGCGGATGGCGTACCATGGGGCGGTCACCGTGACGATGATCGTGGAGGATGACGAGGTCCTGGTGGAGCCGCGGGTCACGTTTCACGGGCTCGACCCGGTGGGCAACGGGGCCGAGGTTGACATCGCCGAGACCGTCCTCAGCGTATGGGACGGGTTCTCGGCCGGCGAGTGCGAGGAAGACGGGCACGCTCGGCCGATTCTCGAGAAGGCCGTGCGCCGCGCGTGTCGCCGATCCCTGCTCAAGCAGCCGGACGTCGTCGTGGAACTGATCCGGCTGGGGAGTTGACGGGATGGAAGCAATCCTGGGCGAACTGAACCACGTCGCCATCGTGGTTCCCGATCTCGACACCGCTGCCAGCCGCTATCGGGATATCTTCGGCGCGCGGGTGTCGGCGCCGCTCCCGCTCCCGGACCACGGGGTCACCACGGTCTTCGTCGAGCTTCCCAACACCAAGATCGAGCTGCTGCATCCGCTGGGCGACGAGTCGCCCGTGGCCGCATTCCTGGCGCGGAACCCGGCGGGCGGAATTCACCATCTCTGCTACGAGGTCGGTGATCTCGGCGATGCCCGTGACCGGCTGGTGCAGGCGGGCGCGAGAGTGCTCGGAGACGGCGAGCCGAAGATCGGAGCGCACGGGAAACCGGTCCTGTTCCTGCACCCGAAGGATTTCGACGGGACCCTCATCGAACTGGAACAGCGCTGATGTCGGCGCTCGGCCTGGTGGTGGTGTTCTCCATCGTCTGGTGGCTGCTGTTCTTCATGCTGCTACCGGTGGGCATCGAACCGTCCCGGGCGCGCGTGCCGGGGCAGGATCCGGGCGCGCCCGCGCGTCCCCTGCTGGTTCGGAAGGTGCTGCTGGCCACCGTGGTGGCGGTCGTGGTGACCGGCCTCGTGCATGTCGCGGCACTGCAGGGCTGGATTTCGTTGTGGTCGCTGCTCGGGACGGAGGAAGCTGCCGGCCCGGCGTCGGGCTGACCATGCGATCGCGGAGCTTCTCCGGCCGACGGCATGAACGTCGGGCGGGCCTTGCCACTGGCCGCGCCGAGGCCGGGTCGAGCGGCCGGAGGTCGTCCTGCGACCGGTACCGGCCGTTGCCGCCGGCCCGTCGCCGGGACGGCCCGCGAGCGATGTGGGGCACCTGCGGTCCCAACGGACGGGCGTCCGCCTTCCGCGTGCCCGGTGCGTTCGCTACATTCCCGGCGAAGGACGACCCGGCTGGGGCGCTCCGTCGTTGCGCATGCCGGCCCTGGGGGGGTTGAAGGTGGACGAAACCAGTTCAACCCACGTCCTGTCGGTGCTCGTGGACAACGAATTCGGCGTGCTGGCGCGCGTCGTCGGGCTCTTCTCGGCGCGGGGCTACAACATCGAGAGCCTGACGGTCGCCGAGGTGGATCGTGAACGGGGGATGTCGCGGATCACGGTTGTGACCACCGGGACGCCGATGACCGTGGAGCAGATCCGCAGCCAAATCGGCCGTATCGTGCCGGTGCACAAGGTGGTGGACCTGACCCTCGAGGGCCCGTACGTGGCCAGGGACCTGTTGCTGGTGAAGGTGCAGGGGCGGGGCGAGAAGCGGGTTGAGGCGCTCCGGATTGCCGACATCTTCCGGGCCCGGGTGGTCGACAGCACGAATCGTTCGTTCATCTTCGAATTGACGGGATCGGCGGGCAAGCTGGACGCCTTTATCGATCTGATGCGACCGCTCGGCCTGGCCGAGGTGGCCCGGACCGGCGCGGTGGCACTCGCCCGCGGCGACACGACTTCCTAACTTCGCGCGGCCTGGCTCGCCGGCCCGGCCCACGACTTCCAACAGGAGACACATTCATGCGCGTGTATTACGACCGCGATTCAGACGCCAACCTCATCAAGGGAAAGAAGGTCGTCATCATTGGTTATGGAAGCCAGGGCCACGCGCATGCCGCCAATCTGCGCGACAGCGGCGTCCAGGACGTGAAGGTCGCGCTTCGCGCCGGTTCCGGCTCGGCCGCGAAGGCGGAAGCGGCCGGCTTTGACGTCGTCTCCGTCGCCGACGGCGCCGGCTGGGCCGACGTCATGATGATGGCGACGCCCGACGAACTGCAGGGGGGAATCTGGCGCGACCACCTCGAGCAGAACATGCAGCAGGGCGCCGCCCTCGGCTTCGCCCATGGTCTGAACATCCACTACGGCCTGATCGACCCGCGCCCCGATCTCGACATCTTCATGCTGGCGCCGAAAGGGCCCGGGCACACCGTGCGTGCCGAATACGAACGCGGCGGCGGCGTGCCGTCCCTGGTGGCCGTCCACCAGAACGCGTCGGGGAACGCGCTGGAGATCGGCCTCTCCTACGGCTGCGGGCTCGGGGCCGGCCGCGCGGGCATCATCGAGACCACGTTCAAGGAGGAGTGCGAGACCGACCTGTTCGGGGAACAGGTGGTGCTGTGCGGCGGTTTGACCGAGCTGATCACCGCCGGGTACGAGACGCTGGTGGAAGCCGGCTACGCGCCCGAAATGGCCTATTTCGAGTGCTTGCACGAGGTCAAGCTGATCGTCGACCTCATCTACGAGGGCGGCATCGCCAACATGCGCTACTCGGTGTCGAACACGGCCGAGTTCGGCGATTACACGAGCGGCCCGCGCGTCATCGGCGAGGAGGCCCGGGCGGCAATGAAAGGGGTGCTCGAAGACATCCAGAAGGGCCGCTTCACGCGCCAGTGGATGACCGAGTGCGCCGTCGGACAGCCGAGCTTCAAGAGCATGCGGCGCCGCGCGGCCGGCCATCCGATCGAGGAAGTCGGTGAAAAGCTCCGGGCCATGATGCCGTGGTTGGCCGAAAACAAGCTGGTGGACCGCGAAAAGAATTGAGCGCTGCGGCGGGCCGAGCGCCCGAAAACCGTTGAACTTGCGGTAATTTCAGGGTAGATACAGCCTGACAGTGCACTGAGCGAGCGCGGAGCCAAAGAGTCGTGGAACCGCGCCGCTTGCGCGCGTCTGCCCTCGGGGAACGTCATGGCCAAATCCGCCGATCATGTAGTGATCTTCGACACCACCCTGCGAGACGGAGAGCAGTCTCCCGGCTGCTCGATGAACCTTGAGGAGAAGCTACGGGTTGCGGAGGTGCTGTCCCACCTGAATGTGGACGTGATCGAGGCGGGTTTCCCGGCTGCGTCCAACGGCGATTTCGAGGCCGTGCAGGCGGTCGCGAGGTCGGTGAAGGACTCGATCATCTGCGGTCTGGCGCGCGCCAGTCGTCGCGACATCGAGCGGGCGGCGGAAGCGTTGAAGCAGGCGCAGCGCGCCCGTATTCACACGTTTATCTCGACCAGCGCGCTCCACATGAAGCACAAGCTCCAGCTGGAGCCGGAAGAAGTCCACGCGCTGGTCGTGGACAGTGTCAC
Source organism: Alphaproteobacteria bacterium (assembly GCA_965116745.1). GTDB lineage: Bacteria > Pseudomonadota > Alphaproteobacteria > TMED109 > TMED109 > VXPW01. The sequence goes on from OZ220701.1 coordinate 1,162,027, forward strand.
GTACGCAAGGAACTTCGCCGAGGACGTGGAGTGGAGCCCCGAAGACGGCTCGCGCACGGACCACGATTTCCTTTGCCGTTGCGTGGAGAGCGCCATCGACGCCGGCGCCAGCACCATCAACATTCCGGACACGGTCGGCTACGCGATCCCCTCGGAATTCGCCGATCTGATCTCGATGCTGCGGAACCGGGTCCCGAACATCGACAAGGCGGTCCTGTCGGTTCACTGTCACAACGATCTGGGGCTGGCGGTGGCCAATTCGCTCGCGGCGATTTCCGCGGGGGCGCGCCAGGTGGAATGCACGATCAACGGCATCGGCGAGCGGGCCGGCAACGCGGCGATGGAAGAAATCGTCATGGCGCTTCGGACCCGGAAGGACGCGATGGTCTACGAGACTTCGGTGGCCACGCGGCATATCACCCGTGCCTCGCGTCTGCTGGCGCAGGTGACCGGGTTCTCGGTGCAGCCGAACAAGGCGGTGGTCGGGGCCAATGCGTTCGCGCACGAATCCGGCATTCACCAGGACGGCATGCTGAAGCACTCGGAGACCTACGAGATCATGACCCCGGAGTCGGTCGGTCTCACCAAGTCCAGTCTGGTGCTGGGCAAGCATTCCGGCCGGGCGGCGCTGAGCTCGAAACTGCGCGAGCTCGGCATCGACCTCGGCGCCAACCAGCTGAACGATGTCTTCGTCCGGTTCAAGGAACTCGCCGACAAGAAAAAGGAGGTCTTCGAAGAGGACCTCCTGGCGCTGGCGGACGTGGGCGTCGCCGCGGAGGACGAGCGGGTCGCGCTGGTGGACCTGACACTCCGCTGCGGAACCGAAGAAGACGCGCAGGCGGCGGTCACGCTGCGCATCGACGGGGTGGAGCAGAGCAAGGAGCTGACCGGGACGGGCCCGGTCGACGCGGTGTTCAAGGGCATCGCGGCCTTGGTCCCCGGTGACTACCGGCTTGAATTATTTCAGGTCAGTGCGGTCACGGGCGGGACTGACGCGCAGGCCGACGTGACTGTCCGGCTCGAGGAGAACGGGCGCTCGGTCACGGGTCATGCGGCCGACACTGATACAATGGTGGCTGCCGCTCGTGCCTACATAACGGCTCTGAACCGGCTATTCACGAAACGCCAACGGGGAGTTCCACCGGCATTCGCGGCGCAGGGATAACCACAACCGCACCTTAGCGGGATTGTCTGATGGCCATTTTCTCAGGGCTCCTGGACGCGTTCTCAAGCGAGTTCGGAATTGACTTGGGCACTGCCAACACGCTGGTGTACGTGCAAGGCCAGGGAGTGGTCCTGAACGAGCCGTCCATCATCTCCGTGGGCTACCGGGACGGCAAACCGCACACGCTGGCCGTCGGCAAGGACGCCAAGCAGATGATCGGGCGGACGCCCGATTCGATCAGGGCTATCCGCCCCATGCGGAACGGCGTGATCGCCGACTTCGAGATGGCCGGCATGATGCTCGAGCACTTCATCCGCCGGGTGCACAGGAACCGAAGCTTCATCTCGCCGCGAATCGCGGTGTGCATTCCGTCCGGAGCGACGCAGGTGGAGCGCCGGGCGATTCGCGAGTCGGCAGAGTCGACGGGCGCGCGCGACGTGGTCCTGATTGAGGAGCCGATGGCGGCGGCCTTGGGCGCGGACATGCCGATCATGGAATCCAACGCGTCCATGGTGGTGGATATCGGCGGGGGCACGACCGAGGTCGGCATTATCTCGCTTGGCGGGCTTGCGACGACGCGTTCCGTCCAGCTGGGTGGTGACAAGCTGGATCAGGCGCTGATCACATACGTGCGGAACAATTTCCAGCTCCAGCTGGGAGAGCAGAGCGCCGAGAACCTGAAGAAGGACATCGGCTCCGTCTGCCTGCCCGAGGATGGCACCGACGGGCAGACCTGCACCGTGCGCGGCATGGATCTGACCACCGGCCTGCCGCGTGAAATCGAGGTTTCGGAGCGGCACATGTACGAGGCCTACTCCGAGACCGTGGACCAGATTGCGGAAACTGTGCGTGATGCGCTGCGGCACACCAGCCCGGAACTTGCGGCTGACCTGGTCAACCAGGGCGTGCTCCTGACCGGAGGGGGGGCCCTGCTCAAGGGTATCGACAAGGTCATTCGCGATACGACGGGGTTGCCGGTGGCGGTTCATGACGAGCCGCTCTTTTGTGTTGCCTATGGTACCGGGAAGCTGCTGGGCAACCGTTTGCTGCTGCGCCAGCTGGCGCAGATCGGATCCGGCTGACGGGCGCGGGCGTGTGGTCGGGGGTCGAGGATCGATCCGGGGGTAGCGAGACGGAGAGATGAGGGGCGTACACCGGCTAGCCAGCGTTGCCGACAGGCTGCAGGCAAGTTACCGGCGGTACGCGGCCGGTGTCCTGACGGGTGGCTCGATCGCACTCCTGCTGCTCGGACAGTTTGAGTCCCCGACGGTCTCGCGCATCGAGGCAACACTGCTCGACGCCATGGCCGTCACGGTCGCGGCCGTCAACGTGCCGTTCGAGGGTGCGGGCATGCTCATCCGGGATTTCGATGAGCTCGTTCATGCGCGTGAGGAAAACCAGCGCCTGCACTTCGAGCTGGATCGCCTGCGAAGCCAAGTCACCACCCTGCAGGGCGTCGAGAGCGAGAACCTCAAGCTGCGGGAGCTCTTGGCGCTGGTGCCGTCGCAGGTACCCGCATACGTGTCGGTTCAGATAGTCGCCGCCGGCACGGCCGTACCCCGCAACACCATCGTCATCGACGGGGGTACCAGGGACGGAATCAGAGTAGGCGACCCCGTGGTCTCGCTGGGCCGGATGGCGGGCTACGTCACGGTGGCGGGTGAGCGGGCTGCCCGGGTGCAGTTGCTCACGAGCATCGCTTCGCACGTGCCGGTATTCGGCGAACGTTTCGGTCACAGTGCGGTCGTGACGGGTGGCCAGGGCGGGTTCCTGCGGTTCGCCTATGTCGGGTCGTCATCGAGCCCGACGAGCTTCCTGGAACACGAAGCCCTGTACACCTCGGGCCAGGGGGGAATGTTCCCGCCGCACCTCCTGGTGGGGAGTGTGGAACGCACGGAAGGCGGCATGCGCATCCGGCCGGCCGTGGATATCGAAGGCATGCGGTACCTGCAGGTGATCCCGAGCGCACCGGTCGACGCCGTACCCGCAGAGCAGCTGCTGTGAGGCTGCTGCCGACAGGAGCGTTCGGCCCGGTGGCCCTGCTGACCCTGCTGCTCGGTCAGGCGATGCTGGCCGGCCCGGCGGTGGCCATCGACTTCCTGGCACCCATGCCGGTGCTGGGTGTTGCCGGCCTTTGCTGTCTGTACCCGGCACACACCAGCCGTCTGAACCCGCTGATTCTGTTTCTGTTCGGGATCGCCTGTGATCTCCTCTCCGGGGTTCAGCTCGGCACGGTCCCGCTCACGCTCTTCATGCTCCGATTTGCGATCACGACCTTGCAGCACCGATTTGCGACCGCGCCGCCGTGGTTCTATCCGTGGGTCCTCGGCCCCATGCTGACCGCGGTCGCAACCGTCGCTGTGCTGCTGATCGGTGTTGGCTTCACCGGCGGCCAGGTGTCCGCCGAGGCGCTCCTCTTCCAGATGGCCGCGATCCTGTTGCTGTATCCGGTGATCCTCCAGTCGTTCGTATTGCTGCAGTACCTGTTCGAAGCCCCGGCACATCGACATGAAGCCCGTTGAGAGTAGCCGCAGACACGATTTCGATCGCCGCTCCCTGCTGATCCTGGGATTGAACGGCTGCTTCCTGGCGGTCGTCGCCGAGCGCCTGTACCAGCTGCAGATTCTGGAGCACGAACAGTACGCAGTGCGGTCCGACGAGAACCGTGTCAAGCTCCAACTGCTGGTCCCGCCACGGGGACGGATATTTGATCGGCACGGGGTGCTGTTGGCCGGTAACCGCTGGCACCACTACCTTCACGTCGTGCCCCCGAGCGGAGAAGAGGGCCGCCGCGCGATGATGCTGCGGTTGGAGCACATCCTGCGGCCGTCCGCCACGCAATACACCGAACTCCGGGAGATCTTCGGGCCGGCCTCGGGGAGCCGGGAAAGCCCGCACAAGCTCGTGCGACTTCACTCGTGGGAGGACGTGACCAAGGTCGCGTCGCATTCGGTCGTGCTGCCGGGTGTCTCGGTCCGACGCGAGTCCGAACGCCACTACCCGGCCGGAGAAGTCCTAGCCCATCTGCTCGGCTACGTGTCGTCGGTTACCAGTGACGACATCAGTCGCAACGAGGTGCTTGCGCACCTGAGCAACTATCAGATCGGTCGAGTCGGCTTTGAACAGTCGAACGAGGCCATCCTCCGCGGGAAGATCGGGACGCTGCACGTCGAGGTGAACGCTCACGGGAAATCGGTTCGCAACCTGCGGGAAAAGAAGGCGCTACCGGGAAAGGACCTGCGCTTAACCGTCGACTATCGACTGCAGCGATACGCCACGTCGCTGCTGGCCGGGCAAACCGGTGCCGCCGTACTGCTGGACACCGTCAGCGGTGAGGCGCTGGTCTGCTGTTCGTCGCCCAGCTTCGATCCGAACCTTTTTGTCACCGGGCTGGATCACGCGACGTGGGATGCCCTGAGCAACAGTCCCACCACACCGCTGGTGGACCGTTCGGTGCGGGGCTGGTACGCGCCCGGATCGACGTTCAAGGTCGTGGTGGCGCTGGCGGCGCTGGAGGCCGGGCACGATCCCGACCACACGGTGTTCTGCGGCGGTGTGCGGGAAATCGGGGGCAACCGGTTCCACTGCTGGCGGCGACAGGGGCATGGTCGGCTGGCTCTGACCGAAGCCATCGCCCAGTCCTGTGATCTGCATTTCTACGAGCTGGCGCTGAACCTGGGGGTGGACCGGATCGCGGCCATGGCGAGGCGGCTCGGTCTGGGAGCGGCGACCGCTGTCGACGAGTCCGTCAATGAGCGAGCCGGGCTGGTGCCGACCAAGGCGTGGAAGAAGGAGGTCTACAACAAATCCTGGTACGAGAGCGACACCGCGAACGTCGGCATCGGCCAGGGATACCTGCTCGCAACCCCGATCCAGCTGGCGCTGATGACTGCCCGGATCGCCAGCGGCAGGGAATTGGGTGTCCGGTTCGTCCAAGGCATGGTCAATCATGGTGTGGATGAGAGGCTGACAGGAGCGGCACCGCCGGACTTCGGAGCTGCCCGACGCTTGGCCGACGTCCTCGACATCGGGGAATCGTCGCTGGCGTTTGTTCGCAATGCCATGTCGGCCGTCGTCAACAGCCCGACCGGGACGGCCCGTGACGCCGGGACCGAGCGCGATGACTTTCTAATGGCCGGGAAGACCGGCACCGTTCAGGTCCGCCGGATCACGGCGGAGGAACGAGAAGCGGGCGTCAAGAAGAACGAGGATCTGCCCTGGAAGTTCCGTGACCACGCGTTGTTCGTCGGTTTCGCGCCCGTCGAGCAGCCGCGGTATGCGGTTGCCGTCGTCGTCGAACACGGCGGCAGCGGGTCACGGGTCGCGGCGCCCATCGCCCGGGATCTGCTGCTGGAAGCGCAGCGCCTTGGTGTCACCGACGGCAGCGAAGGGGCGGGACAGATAGCGTGAGCGGCGTCGACTTCGTACGCGAAGCGGACGAGAACATCCCGAGTTTTCGTGAACGGCTGCAGGGCCTGGCGCAAACCCCTCCCATTTACCTGCTGCTCGCGTTGCTGGTCCTGATATCGGCCGGACTTGCGGTCCAGTACTCGGCCGCCGGCGGCGACGGTCGGCCCTGGTTCTGGCCGCACGCGCTTCGTGCTCTGGCCGGCTGCCTGCTGATGGTCGCGGTGGCCCTCGTCGACCTACGTTTCTGGCTTCGCTTCGCCTACGTCCCGCTCGTGATGATGCTGGCCCTGTTGCTGGTGCTGGAGTTCGTTCCCAGCGACCTCGCCGTCGATCGCTGGATCCGCGTCGGGTCGTACCAGTTTCAGCCGTCCGAGCCGGCCAAGCTGGCGCTGGTCATGGCCCTGGCGCGTTTCTTCCACGACCGGCGCGGCCAAGGCGGGTTCCTCGAAATCCTGGTTCCCGGAATCCTGATCGCCGTGCCCGCGTTTCTGGTCTGGCGCCAGCCGGACCTTGGAACCGCGGTGGCAATCATGGCGGTGGGCTGCATCACGGCATTCCTGGCCGGGCTGAGCCTGCGGGTCGTCGTGGCCGGAACGGTAGCGGCGGCCGGCGCGGTGCCGCTCCTGTGGTGGTTCGTCCTGCACGAGTATCAGCGCGTGCGGGTGCGCTCGTTCCTGGACCCGGAATCCGACCCGCTCGGCGCCGGCTATCACCTGCTTCAGTCCAAGATCGCGGTCGGATCGGGCGGAGCCTTGGGCAGGGGCTTTCTGGGCGGCAGCCAGACGCAGCTCGAGTTCCTGCCCGAGCACCACACCGATTTCGCGTTCACCGTGTTCGCGGAAGAATTCGGCTTCGTCGGGACGCTGGCCCTGCTGGCCATCTACGCCCTGATCATCGTCTGGGGTGTCGTCCTCGCGCAGTTCGTCCGCAATCACTTCGGCCGGGTGCTGGCGGCGTCGATCACGTTCATTGTGTTCCTGTACGCATTCATCAATATCTCGATGACCACCGGGACCCTTCCGGTCGTGGGTTATCCGCTGCCGCCGATCAGCTACGGCGGTACCGCCATGCTCACGCTGTTCGTCTGCATGGGGCTGCTGCTGAACGTGTACGTGCACCGGGACAGCGTCCTCGGGCGCCGCCACCGGACCCTGATATGAGACCGGTGAGCGCGGGTGATCGTGCCGCGGTCCGGTATCGCTAGCGCTGTCGGCCGTCGCTCCGCACCCGTGACCAACGCCGGGCTCGCCTTCGTCGCGCTGGACGTGGAAACCGCCAATTCGGACCCCGGTTCCATCTGCCAGATCGGGCTGGCGGTCTACGAACACGGTCGGTTGGTCGACGAGTGGTGCACGCTCGTCGACCCGGAAGCACACTTCGACCTTCGCAACATCGCCATTCACGGCATTGACGAATACCGGGTGACCACGGCACCGACGTTTCGGCAATGCGCGCCGGCCCTGGGCCGGTTCCTCGCGGGGTGTGTCGTGGTACACCACACCGCGTTCGATCGTCACGCGCTCCGCCGGGCCTCGCTGGCCGCCGAGGTATCGCTGCCCGAATGCCATTGGCTGGACTCGGCCTGGGTGGCGCGGCGGGCGTGGCCGCAGTTTGCGCGTCGGGGCTACGCGCTGGGAAACGTCTCGCGATACCTGAACTACCAGTACCAAGCGCACGATGCGCTCGAAGACGCGAAGGCGGCCGGCAACCTGGTGCTTGCTGCCTGCCGTGCGACCGGGTTGGACGTGTCTGGCTGGCTTGAACGCGTGAACCGGTCCGGAGCTCGGCGGGAGACCGCTAGGTGGCCCCGGCGTCGGTCTCGCGAGCGGTCTTCAATGCGCGAGCGTACCATTCGACCTGATCCGCGAAACCGCTGAACCTTCGGTGAACATCCTCATCATCGGTGTGCCCGCTGTCGTTGAACGTCTCGTGGACCCGGCCAACCCGAAAGGGCGCGCCGATCGGCGGCGCACCGAGGACGGTAAACAGATGGCGCAGCGGTATGGCGGCGAGCGCACCGCCAAGTGGTCCGGGAGAGTAGGTGCACACCGCCGAAGGTTTGCGGGCGTACTCGGGCAGGAAGTAGTCGAGCACGTTGACCAGGGCGGGAGGAATGGACCCGTTGTATTCGGCGCTGACCGCGACGAACGCGTCAGCGCGTTCAAAGACGCGATGCACGTAGTGGAGCACTGCCGGCGCTTCGCCGTCACCGTAGTCCCGATAGCGCTGTTGCAGGAGCGGGACGTCGTGTTCCAGCGGGTCGATGAGCGTGGACTCGTGCCCCCGTTCACGGAAGGCCCGCGACACGTATCGGGCCATCCGGATCCCGACCCGCTGGGGCCGGACCGAGCCGTAGATCACGGCAATGCGAAGCTGCATGGTCGGAATACCTTTTCGACAGGGGTTGGCTGCGGGTCCCGGCGTGCGGTCCGATGCCCGTCGGGCGGCATGGGTTCCAGGCCAGAGGAATATAGAGGGGGAAGCGTCGCCCACGGCCGGGCGCTCTGCCGTTTGCGTGCCCGTGCGACGGGACCAAGCCGGACGTTCCTACCGGAGACGAGCTCAGGAGGCGGAAACGTCGAAGTCGTGCGCCGGCGTGCACTCGCGGCGCCGATTTGATATCGAGGCAACCCTGCACGTGCTCGTATTGGGAGCGCGACGTCGGCCTGCCATCAAATTCCCGGGACTTAGGGTAGGTTTGGACCGCGGCCCGCGACCGGCGGGGAAACCGGCAGGAGTCCGCAATGACCGGCAATCACGGATCGCACGGCCACGGCGGTCAGGCCGACAATATGCGCCGCATCTTCTGGGCCCTGGTGCTGACCGGCGGTTTCATGCTCGCCGAGATTGTCGGTGCCGTGATTTCGGGCTCCCTGGCGCTGCTGGCCGACGCCGCCCACATGCTCGTCGATACCGTGGCCCTTCTGTTCGCCTGGATTGCCTTCAAGCTCAGTCGACGTCCGGCCGACCAGTCGCGCACCTATGGCTACCACCGTTTTCCGGTGCTCGCTGCCTTCACCAACGGCATCAGTCTGCTGTTCATCGTGGGATGGATCTTCACGGAGGCGGCCGATCGGCTCATCAATCCGACCGAGGTGCTTGCCGGTCCTATGCTGGCTGTCGCGGTGCTGGGACTGGTCGTCAACGTTGCCGCATACAGAGTGCTGTACGGTGCGGACCGAACCAATCTGAACGTGCGGGGCGCGCTGCTCCACATATGGGGCGACATGCTGGGCTCGGCGGCGGCGGCGGGTGCGGCCGTCGTCATCATGACCACCGGGTGGATGCAGATCGATCCCCTGCTGTCGGTCCTGGTCGGCTTGATCGTGCTCCGCAGTGCCTGGACCCTGTTACGGGACGCGGCACACATCCTGCTGGAAGGCGTGCCCCAGCAGTTGGACGTGCGGGAAATCGGTCCCGATCTCGTGGCGAACATTGCCGTGGTGGAAGGCATCCACCACGTGCACGCGTGGTCGCTGTCGCAGGAGCGGTCGCTGCTGACCCTGCACGCCAGGATCGTCAAGGATGCGAACCCGGACTCGGCGATCGCGGACATTCACGCCCGGCTGGCCAGCCGCTTCGGCATCCGCCACGTCACCGTTCAGATCGAACTTGGCGGGTGTACGGATGATGCGGACCACGCCGTCTGCGGGGCCCAACACTAGGAGAGACCCCGACTGCCGTTGGCGTTCAGCGCGCGTTCCCCTCACGGCGCGGGCGGCCCAGTCGGGTCACCAGAAACACCGCCAGGGCCGTCACCACGATGGAAGGGCCCGACGGCGTGTCCAGCGTCGCTGACGCGAGCAACCCGCCTGCGACCGCGATCACGCCGGCCACGGCGGCGCCGGCCGCCATCTGTTCCGGGCTCGACGTGAAGCGTCGCACCGTGGCCGACGGGATGATGAGCAGGGCGACGATGAGCAGGACGCCCACGATCTTGATGGCCGCGGCGATGACGGCGGCGAGGAGAATTCCGAACACGAGAAGCGCTCGTTCCGGATGCAGTCTGGCCACGGTCGCCAGGTCGGAACTGACCGTGGCCGCCAGAAGGGGCCGCCAGATCCACCACAGCAGGCCAAGCGCGATCGCGCCGCCGCCCCAGACGACCGCGAGATCCAGACGCGACACGGCGAGAATGTCTCCGAACAGCAGCCCCTGAAGATCGAGCCGCATGTCGGGAAAGAACGACAACAGGACCAGGCCAACCGCCAGCCCGCCGTGCGATAGCAAACCGAGCAGCGTGTCGGTCGGCAGCGTGTCACGCCGCTCCAGGTAGTACATCGCCAGCACCACCACGACGGCCGTGACGAAGATGCCGATCACCAGGTGCAGATTCACCAGGACCGCGATCGCGACGCCTAATAGGGCGGAGTGCGCGATCGTTTCGCCGAAGTAGGCGAGGCGTCTCCAGACGATGAAGCAGCCAGCCGGTCCGGCGACCATCGCGATCCCGATGCCGGCCAGCAAGGCTCGCATGAGGAAGTCGTCCAGCATCGCTCAGATCTTCCGGGCTCCACGCCGGGGCAGGTGCCCGGGTTGGTCCGGCCGGGCCGGCGGCGGATCGTCGTGTTCGTGCGGCACGAGCACCACAACGTCGTCACCCGTGCTCATTGCCGCCTGGAGATCGTGGGAGATCAGGAGCACGCCACACCGAAGTTCACGCCGGATGCCCTGGATCAGGTCCAGCACGACGCCGGACCCGACCGTATCCACCCCTTGAGCAGGTTCATCGAGAACCAGCAGATCCGGGCGATGAATCAGGGCGCGGGCCAGCAGGAGACGCTGGAACTCCCCGCCTGACAATGTTGTCACGGGGGGATCACCCAGGCGGTCCAGGCCCACGGCGGCGAGCGCAGATTCTATGTGGTCCTTGGGAAAGCGCCCCGTCAGGGTCATGAGCCGTCGCACCGTCAAAGGCAGTGTCGGGTTCAAGGCGAGCCGCTGCGGCACGTAGCCCACTTCGAGAGAGGACATGCGTTCGATCGTCCCCTCGTCGATGTCGAGCAAACCGAGAATGGCTTTCGCGCAGGTGGACTTGCCAGCGCCGTTGGCGCCAATCAGGTAGATGAGCTGGCCACGGTCAACCGTGATGTCGACATGCCGGATGATCCAGCGCTCGCCCCTGCGCACGCCCATGTCTCTGGCTCTGACAAGCACGGCGGAACTCCTCCGAGAGCCGATCTACCTGGTCACTGATGGCCGGCGCCCGCGGCTAGCGGTTCGAACCGGGCTCCTGCGGACACGCCGGTGCGTACTCCTGCCAATGCATCATGTCCGCCACCCTATCACCGGGCCGGAGACTACGGGACGGGCAGGCGCAGTGCGATCAATGCGAGCCGACCGCCGACGAGCCGCGGGCGCGGCAACGTTCCGCGCCGGATCAAGTGCCCTTGACAGGTTGATTACAAATGCAACGTTTCCGTTTTCGGCAACTGCTCTCTTGCAGCGGGGAAAGTGTATGTGCCGTTCGCGGTTGGCTTGGCGATGGGTTGCTGCCGGATGGGTCGCAGTCTCCCTGACCGGCTGGGCCCAGGCCACATCGGCGGTCGCTGAAGACGGCACCGGGATCGTGGCGTCGATAAAGCCGGTCCACTCGATCGTCAGCGCCGTCATGCTCGGTGTCGGCGAACCTCAACTGCTCATACGGGGCACCTCTTCCCCCCATACGTTCAGCTTGCGTCCGTCCGATGCCGCCGTGCTGGAAGACGCGAGCGTGGTCTTTTGGATCGGGGCAGGCATGGAGTCTTCGCTGGCCGGTCCCATAGCCGCGCTGGCTGGCGGGGCCCGGCTGGTCACGCTGTCGCAGGCGCCCAACCTCATTCGCCGACCGCTTCGTGGAGGCGGTGCCTTCGAGAACCACGCCCACCGTGATCATGACCACGGTGAGGCCGAAGACGAGCACCGCGGTGCGGGCCATGACGATGACGGCCTCGGGCATGACGAGCACGTATTCGACATGCACGTCTGGCTCGACCCGCACAACGCCGATGCGATGGCCCGGATGATTGCCGACGAGTTGTCGGCGGTCGACCCGGCAAATGCCGAGAGGTATGCAAGGAACGCGACCATCTTGGGCCAGCGCCTGGCAGCGCTGACGGAGGACATCGACGCATTGGTGGCGCCAGCTCGCAGGCAGCCCTTCATCATGTTCCACGATGCGTACCGCTATTTCGAAGACCGTTTCGGCCTTTCCGCGGCCGGCTCCGTGGTCGTCAGCCTCGAGCGTACTCCCGGGGTCAGGAGAGTCCGCGCGCTTCGCGAACGGGTGCGCGAGTTGGGGGCGGTGTGCGTGTTCTCCGAGCCCCAATTCCAGCCCAGCCTGGTCCGCACGATTATCGAGGACACCCAGGCGCGTTCGGGCGTACTCGACCCTCTGGGCGCCGGAATCGAGAGTGGACCGGAGCTGTATTTCACCCTGCTCCGCAAAATGGCGGCTTCATTCAGGACATGCCTGGCGCCCGCTTCCGACGGGGGCCAATAGCGCCTTGCCAGGAAGGGGTTCTTCCAGGGATTGAACGGTGCTGCCGATCGGCCGAGCTTCCGGCCGGCGGGACTGTGATCGGCGCGGACGGCGTGGTCACGTCTTCTGTGGGTAGCCGGTGCGGCATGTCGTCGCCCGGCCCCCCCCTGGCTCGGCCGAGTGTGCCGCAGCATCAAAGGGGGATGGCGGTCGCCGCAGTGCGGTCCGACGGGACCGAAGTTTCGTGCCGCGTTGCCATTCGCGCAACGTCCAATACCAGGACTCAGGTCCGGTTGCGGCGCAGCATTCACTTGCGGCGATGACCCCGGATGGAGTATCTTGCCGGGCAACCGTACCCCTTAGTTCATTACCGGTTTCCGCTGTCGCTGGCGGCAATGTTTGCCGCGGATGGCCGGTAACACACCATGTAAGGATTCGCTCATGAACGGGACTTCCCCGATGGAGTTTCTTCGGGAAATTCGTCAGGAGCTGGCCAAGGTCACCTGGCCTACCCGCAAGGAGACAGCAGTCACCACGGGGATGGTGTTCGTAATGGTGTTCCTGCTGGCACTTTTTTTCCTGGGTGTGGACCAACTGGTGTCGCTTGCGATCCAGGCGATCCTCGGGTTGGGCAGTTGACGCAAGGGGAGAAGCCGGCGATGCCGCTTGCGTGGTACATCGTGCACGCGCACTCCGGCTTCGAATCGCGGGTGGCCGACGCGATCCGTGCCGAGGCGGTTCGACACGCATTGGCCGACGAAATCACCGAAGCGGTCGTTCCGACCGAGAACGTCGTCGAACTGCGCCAGGGAAAGAAGATCGAGACCGAGCGGAAATTCTTTCCCGGTTACGTGCTGGTTCGCATGCAGCTGTCCGATCAGACCCGTCGGCTTGTGCTTGACGTCCCGCGCGTCCTGGGGTTTGTCGGTACCGAGGGCGATCCGATTCCGATTTCCGATGACGAAGCCGGCCGGGTCCTCAACCAGATCCGCGAGGGTGTCGAACGTCCCCGACCGGCAGTCATCTTCGAGATCGGAGAGAACGTGCGAGTGGGCGACGGCCCCTTCACCTCCTTCAACGGCGTGGTCGAGGAAATCGACGAAGAACGCTCGCGCGTCAAGGTTTCGGTGTCCATATTCGGACGCGCGACCCCGGTCGAACTGGAATACTCGCAGGTCGAGAAGATCTAGCAACAGGTAACGGAACAATCTGATGGCGAAACAAATTGAAGGCTACGTGCGAATCCAGGTGCCGGCGGGACAGGCCAATCCCTCGCCGCCGATCGGGCCTGCGCTGGGTCAGGCCGGGCTCAACATCATGGAATTCTGCAAGGCGTTCAACGCGCAGACACAAGGGGCCGAGGCCGGTGCTCCGTTGCCCGTGACCATCACGGTGTACCGCGACCGGAGCTTCACCTTCACGGTGAAGAAGCCCCCGGTTTCCTACTACCTGAAACGCGCCGCAGGGGTCCCCAAGGGGTCGGGCGAAACCGGCCGCATCGAGCCGGTCGCTTCGGTCACCGCCGCGCAGGTACGCGAAATTGCCACCGAGAAGATGCCGGACCTGAACGCTTCCGGCGTTGACGAAGCCTGCCGGATCGTCGAGGGTACGGCCCGCTCGATGGGCATTGGAGTCAGCTGAAGCCATGGCACGTCCTGGAAAACGTTTACGGGCTGCCCGCGAGGGGCTCGACCGCACCCGGCCGCTTCCGCTTGGGGATGCCCTCGCGCACCTCAAGGAGCACGGTGGCACGAAGTTCGACCAGACCGTTGAGATCGCGCTGGACCTCAACCTCGACACCCGACAGTCGGACCAGCAAGTGCGCGGGACCGTGATGCTGCCGGCGGGCACGGGCAAGACCGTCAGGGTTGCGGTGTTCGCCCGCGACCAAGCCGCCGAGGCTGCACGAGAGGCAGGCGCCGACCTGGTGGGTGCGGAAGACCTGGCCGAGGCCGTCCAGAACGGTGAAATCAATTTCGACCGGGCCGTGGCGACTCCGGACTGCATGTCCGTCGTCGGCCGGCTGGGCAAGATACTTGGGCCGCGCGGTCTCATGCCGAACCCCAAGCTCGGTACGGTCACGACCGACGTCAAGGCTGCGGTGCAGGCTGCCAAGGGAGGGCAGGTCGCCTTCCGGGCCGAGAAAGCCGGGATCGTGCATGCCGGAATCGGCAAGACAAGTTTCGACGAAGGCAGCCTGGCTGCCAACGTTCACGCGTTCGTCGGCGCGGTGCGCGATGCGCGCCCCGCCGGATCGAAGGGCGTGTATATTCAGAAGATCTGGCTATCGTCGACCATGGGACCTGGGGTCCAGTTGGACGTGGCCGATCTGGAGGCCGGGGCGAACGCCGCGGCCTGATTGTCAATCGGCGATTACCGCGCCTGCCGCGGTATCGCTTCCTGTCCAAGACTGCAGGCGGCGAAAGCCTTAATCAGCCTGCATAGACGGGGTGTGGGCGCGGCGGTTGACCGCGCGCCCGGACTCGTTCCTTGGACAGGCGTGAACTCCGGCTGGCGTGGGTCAGCGCGGAGCTGCACGGCAGCGCCACATGGCCTGCCGAAGCTGGAGGAGCCCGTCCAATGGATCGCCAGGCGAAGGAAGCGACGGTGGCCGCGCTGCACGAGTTGTTCGCGCGCGGCGAGACCGTGATTGTGACCCACTACGCTGGTCTCGATGCGAACGATGCGACCGATTTGCGGCGGCGCATGCGGGAGGCGGGAGCGCAGTTCCGGGTCACCAAGAACCGACTTACACGCTTGGCGCTGAAGGACACGCCGCACGCCGACCTGGCCGACCTGTTCACCGGTCCGACGGCGATCGGCCTCAGCCAGGACCCGGTGGCACCGGCCAAGGTGCTGCACGAATTTGCCGACACCCACCCTCAGTTGGTCATCCTTGGCGGTGGCCTCGGCTCGCAGAAGCTCGATCAGGCCGCGGTGTCCCAGCTGGCGAAGATGCCGTCACTGGACGAGCTTCGGGCAAAGCTGGTGGGCGTGATTTCCTCACCGGCCCGCTCGGTGGCCGGGGTCCTCCAGGCTCCAGCGGGCGCTCTGGCCCGGGTCTTCGGGGCCTATTCCGAATCAGAAGCCGCCTGAGTTTCGGGCGAGCCGTTCCATACCATTGTCCACGCGCCTGAAGGGAGAAAACCAGCCATGGCGGACATAGAGAAACTGGCCGAGGAGTTGTCCGGCCTGACCGTGATCGAGGCGGCCGAGCTGTCGAAGCTGCTCGAGGAGAAGTGGGGCGTCAGCGCCGCCGCGCCGGTGGCGGTGGCGGCAGCGCCCGGTGGCGCCGCCGATGGCGGCGGTGGCAGCGACGAGCCGGAGTTCGTGACCGTGACGCTCACCAGCTTTGGGGCCAAAAAGATCAACGTCATCAAAGAGGTGCGGGCGATTACGGGACTCGGCCTTAAAGAAGCCAAGGATCTCGTGGAAGGGGTTCCCAAGCCGGTCAAGGAGGACATTTCCAAGGACGAGGCCGAAGAGATCAAGAAGAAGCTGGAAGACGCGGGTGCGTCGGTCGAAGTGGGAGCGTGATCCTCCGGATTCTGGATCGCCGGCGCCGGCAGGAGGCATGCACCTACCGAGCCAGTGATACCCACGGTGCTCCGGTGTGGACCGGCAGGCTTTGGCCGGCGGGTCCGCAGTGCCGGCAGGAACGGGATGCCGGGCGGTAGTCCCGTGGCCGCCACCGATGTTTCTCGGTGCCGGACCGGCGTCGCGGCATCGGGTCTCTGCGTCGCGCGCTGTCGCCACTTGGTGACCGCTGCCCGCCGGCGTGCGGGAGTCTCGGCCGCGCTGGCGTGACGCGGGCGCATTTACCGGCCTGTGCCGGGCGGCTAGGATTCCCGCAATGACCACGAGCATTCCGGCCTCCGAAGCATGGTGACGCTGGCCAAGGCACGGCGGCGAAAATCGAAGCCGGCGAAGCGGGACCTCGCGGAGCTGCGTGCGCTGGAGCGCAAGGTGGCTTGGTTGTCGGCGTGGACCATTCACCACGCGAACCATCTCCGTCCGGCCCTGGACGGTCTGAAGGTCGGGGGGCACCAGGCTTCCTCGGCCTCCGTGGTGACGCTGTTGTCGGCCCTGTACTTCCACGTGCTGCGGCCCGAAGACCGGGTGGCCGTGAAGCCCCATGCAAGCCCGGTGTTCCATGCCATCCAGTACTTGCAGGGGCGCCAGACTTGCGAGCACTTGCAGGCATTTCGCGGATATGGCGGAGCCCAGAGCTACCCCTCGCGCACGAAGGACGCGGACGATGTCGATTTCTCGACAGGGTCCGTCGGCCTCGGGGGGGCCATGGCGCTGTTCGCTTCGCTGGTGCAGGACTACATCCTCGATCATGACCTGGCGTCCGGGACACACCCTCCTGGCCGCATGGTGACGGTGTTCGGAGACGCTGAGCTCGACGAAGGAAACGTGTACGAAGCCCTGCTCGACGGCGCCAAGAGCGGGCTGCGCAACTGTTGGTGGATCATCGATTACAACCGGCAAAGCCTCGACGCCATTACCGCAGATCGTTCGTTCTCCCGGATTGCCGGACTGTTCGAGGCGATGAGCTGGCGGGTGATCACCCTCAAGTACGGAAAGCTCCTGCAGGCGGTTGAGCGGGAACCCGGAGGCACGGCCCTGATCGAGTGGATCGACCGGTGTCCGAACGACCTATATTCGGCGTTGACCTTCAAGGGCGGGGCTGCTTGGCGGGAACGCCTGCTCCAGGATCTTGAGAGCGATACGGATGCAGCGGCGCTGATCGAGCGCCATGACGACGAAGACCTGCATGCGCTGATGACGAATCTTGCCGGCCACGATCTGGAATCGGTAATCGAAGCGTTCGAGGCCGCAGACGACGATCGGCCGACCTGCTTCATCGCCTACACGATCAAGGGGCACGGCCTTCCGCTGGCCGGCCACAAGGACAACCATGCGGGCCTGATGAACGAGGCCCAGATGGAGCAGTTCCGCGAGCAGATGGGCGTGCCCGAAGGCAAGGAATGGGACCGCTTCGCGGGACTTGATGTCCCGCCGTCGACGCTCGAGGCGTATCTGGCGGCGGTGCCGTTCGCCCAGTCCGACCAGCGGCGTCACGACCCCCCGCAGATTGCGGTTCCGGACCGTTTGTTCGTGTCGGCGTCGGGCCGCTCCTCGACGCAAGAGGCCTTCGGCCGAATCCTCCGGGAGCTTGGACGCGGGGACACGGAACTGGCGCAGAGGATCGTCACCACCTCGCCGGATGTCACGGTATCCACCAACCTCGGTGGCTGGGTGAACCAGCGGCAGATCTACCGACATACGTCCCGCTCCGACGTATTTCACGACGAGAGCGTCGTGTCGCCACAACGCTGGACGATGTCGCCCAAGGGTCAGCACATCGAGCTGGGAATCGCCGAGAACAACCTGTTCCTGCTGCTGGCGGCAGCGGGGCTGTCGCATTCGCTGTTCGATGCCCGGCTCATTCCGATCGGCACCTTGTACGACCCGTTCATTGCACGCGGTCTCGACGCACTCAATTACGCGGCCTACCAGGATGCACGGTTCATTCTGGTCGCCACGCCCTCCGGGATTTCGCTTGCGCCCGAGGGTGGCGCGCACCAATCCATCGGCACGCCGTTGGTCGGGATTGGGCAACCCGGCCTCGCCGCGCTCGAGCCCGGATACGTCGACGAACTGGAGGTGATGCTCCGCTGGGCGTTCGCTTACCTCCAGGAGCCGGACGGGCAGTCGGTCTATCTCCGGCTCTCGACGCGACCGGTCGAGCAGATTGAACGCACGATGAACCATGATCTCGAGCAGGCGATCATCGACGGCGGCTATTGGCTGCGTCCGCCGGCTCTGGGAACTTCGCTGGCCCTGGTGTACTCCGGAGCGGTGGCGACCGAGGTGCTGGATGCCTACGCGGAACTGCAGTCGGACCTGCCGGAGGCCGGGGTGTTGGCGGTTACCTCCGCTGATCGGCTGCACGGTGCATGGCGGACCGCACAAGCCGCGCGGCGGCAGGGCCATCAGGCCCAGTCCCATCTGGAGAAGCTGCTCGATCCGCTGGCGTCCACGGCGGGCCTGGTGACGGTGATCGACGGTCACCCGGCGACCCTCTCGTGGCTCGGCTCGGTCCGCGGACACAAGACGATTTCATTGGGCGTGGACGAATTCGGGCAGTCGGGAGATCTGGCGAGTCTGTACCGGTCATACGGCATCGACCGTGATGCAATCCTCGACGCTGCTGCTGAAGCGCTGACGGGGCGGTGACGGGGCCGGCTGGACATGCGCTGGGGTTGGCGGGCGTGGTGAAATTGGTAGACACGCGGGCCTTAGGAGCCCGTGACGCAAGTCGTGGGGGTTCGAGTCCCTCCGCCCGCACCAGCGCCCCGTACCTTGCGGTCGGTGCCATAACGAAAGATGGATCACTATGAAAGTCAAGCGAATTTCCGGGAGCGGCTCGGTGCAGAGCTTCAGCGCGGCGGTTCCGGCCGAGCAGTTCGAATCGGTGATGGATGGTCGCCTGAACGAGTACGCGCGTGATGCCAAGATCGATGGGTTCCGCAAGGGCAAGGTGCCGATGACCATCATCCGGCGCCGGTTCGGGAGTGAGGTGGAATCCGCAATTGCTTCGGACTTTCTCCAGTCCGCGGTCGAGCAGGCGTTGGCGGACCATGATCTCGTGCCGCTCGACGTGGTCCCGGAACGCATGCCGAAGCGGGCGCCCGGCGCACCGCTGGATCTGCAGTTCACGGTGCACGGGGTGGCCACGTTCAAGGTGGCGCCGTTTGATCGGTTGGAAATCGATGTACCGGTCGTGGACGTGACCGAGGCCGACGTCGACGCGGAAGTCACCGAGTTCTCGTACATGTTTGGGGCGACCGAGCCGGCAGAGACTGACTTCGGCGCTCGTTCCGAGGACACGGTCGTTGCCGAGCTGTTCGACCGGAGCGATCCGGCCAACCCGAAGCGAATTCCGGTCGGCGGACTTGCCACGCCGAAGTCGTTTCAGCTGACATGGGGCGAAGCGGCCGACATCGAGGGTATTCGGGCCGGCGAGCACCGGGAGTTTCAGGTGTCCCCGCAGCAGGGGAACTGTTACGACAAGCCGTTCACGCTGGGCGTCCTGGCGCGCGCCGTTCACAAGCGTGAACCGGCCAGCATGGAAGATCTGATGAAGCGGCTGAGTGCCGAGACGGAACCCGATCTCCGGGCCAACGTCCGGACCATGCTCGAGCACGCCATGACTTCCGGAAGCGAACGCCTGAAGGTGGTTCGCCTGATCGACAAGCTGGTCAAGGCCAATCGGCTCAATCTGCCGGAGCCCTATGTCGACAAGGTCGCCGCCGCGTACGATGCGGGTCAATCGTCGCCGATCGTGCCCTCGGAACACCAGGTCTCGTCTGACCAACTGGCCAGGATGAGCATTGTCGCGGAGTTGCTGTTGTCGAAGATCGCGGACGATCACGACATCCAGGTCAACCGCGAGGAAATCGTCCGCTTTGTCGTTCAGAACGTGGACCCCAACCAGCGAAACGCCGAAGACGTGATCCGGCAGCGGCTGGCGGATACGGAAGTGGTCAAGATGGTGGCCGTGCGGATTCGTCGGGAGAAGGCGCTTGGACTTGCGATGAAGGAAGCGCAGCTGAACGAGACGCAGATTTCGAACGATGAGATGCGGCGCATGATGGCAACCATTCCACCCATCACGTTGGAGGCCCGCATGCCGGGGGGCGCGGCCGGCCCGGCTGCCGCCGCGAGCGGGACGGCATCGTGAAGGAGCAGCGGCAGGCCCCGGAGCCGGAGCACACCATGAACACGCTGGTGCCGATGGTCGTCGAACAGACGGGCAGGGGCGAGCGTGCCTACGACATCTATTCCAGGCTCCTGAAGGAGCGCATCATCTTCCTGACGGGTCCGGTGGGGGACGAGGTCGCGTCGCTCGTGATCGCGCAACTGCTGTATCTCGAGGCGGAGCATCCGGACAAGGAGATCGCCTTCTACATCAACACTCCCGGTGGGTTGGTCACATCGGGGTTGGCGATCTACGACACGATGCAGTACATCCGCCCGGACGTTTCGACACTGTGCGTCGGGCAGGCCGCGTCCATGGGCTCGCTGCTGCTGGCCGGGGGAACCGCGGGCAAGCGGTTTGCATTGCCGAACGCCCGGATCATGGTGCATCAGCCTTCCGGCGGGTTTTCCGGGCAGGCGACGGACGTCGAGATCCATGCGCGCGAGATACTCGCGCTTAAGGAGCGTATCAACGAGATCTATACCCGCCATACGAAGCAGGGCCTCGAGGCCGTACGCGAGGCGCTCGAGCGGGATCGTTTCCTGACCCCGGAGGTCGCCAAGGAGTTCGGCCTGATCGATGACGTCGTCAGTGAACGGCCGGCCGGGGCGGACGACTGACGCCGGATTCGCGGGCGAGCAGGCGCGGCGGCTTCTTTCGGGGGGTGCCTGAATTGGCTAACATTCGTGCAAGCTAAGTGCGTGGAGGCGGGGTTCGCCATGAGTTCGCAGCAGCGACCGGATTACGAGCCGGGGCGCGGGGATACGCTGGTAGAACCGACGGTCGAGACCAAGAAACCGTCGCTGTATCAGGTCCTGCTGCTGAACGACGACTACACGCCGATGGAGTTCGTGGTCATGATTCTGGAACAGTTCTTCCGGAAGGACCGTGAAGAAGCGACCCAGATCATGCTTCATGTGCATCAGAACGGGGTCGGCGTGTGCGGCGTGTACACCTACGAGGTGGCCGAGAGCAAGGTGACCCAGGTGGTCAATTGCGCTCGTGAGCATGAGCATCCACTGCGATGCACCCTGGAGAAAGTCTGAGCGGTCGCCCAATGCTATCGAGCAACCTTGAGAAGAGCCTTCACAACGCCATCGAGTTGGCGCGGGGACATCGGCATGAGTTCGTGACCCTCGAGCATCTCCTCCGTGCACTGACCGAGGACGAGGACGCGGTTGAGGTATTGCTCGCCTGCCGCGTGAACCTGGGCAAGCTTCAGGGAGATCTGGACGAGTTTCTGGAGACGGCGCTGACCTCGACGGTGCTGGACGGAGACTCCCAGCCGGAGTCGGTCCCGAGCCGCGGCGTCCGCAGGGTGTTGGGCCGCGCCGCGCAGCATGTGCGCGGGTCCGGGAAGACCGCCGTAACCGGCGCCAACGTCCTCGTGGCGATTTTCTCCGAACGCGAAAGTCACGCCGTCTACTTCCTCAGTTTGCAGCAGATGCGGCGGGTGGACGCGGTGTCATTCATCAGCCACGGGCTATCCAAGCAGGCCCGCGTGCAGACGGCCGCGCCGGGTGGCGAGGGAGGCGAGGCGCCGGCCGCCAACCAGTCACCGCTCGAGGCCTATTGCATCAACCTCAACGAGAAGGCCAAGGCAGGCCGGATCGATCCCCTGATCGGTCGCCAGGTGGAGCTGGAGCGAACGATTCAAATCCTCTGCCGGCGGACCAAGAACAACCCGCTGTTCGTCGGGGACCCGGGAGTCGGAAAGACCGCGATTACCGAGGGATTCGCCCGGCGGATCGTCGCCGGGGAGGTGCCGGAAGTTCTTGCGGACGCCGTGGTCTACTGTCTGGACATGGGCGTCCTGCTGGCCGGCACGCGCTACCGCGGCGATTTCGAGGAACGCCTGAAGGGAGTGGTGGCGGAACTCGGCAAGCACGAGAAGGCCATCCTGTTCATCGACGAGATCCACACGCTGATCGGCGCCGGCGCTACCAGCGGCGGTGCAATGGATGCCTCCAACCTGCTGAAACCGGCGCTGGCCAGCGGCGAGATCCGCTGCATCGGTTCCACCACGTACAAGGACTACCGGGGCTACTTCGAGACCGATCGGGCACTGGTACGTCGCTTCCAGAAGATCGACGTGAACGAGCCCACCGTGGCCGACACCATCCGGATCCTCAACGGACTGAAGCCGTACTACGAGGAGTACCACGGAATCCGCTACACCCGCTCGGCGCTGCAGGCGGCCGCGGAACTGGCAGGACGGCACATGTCTGACCGGAAGCTGCCGGACAAGGCCATTGACGTGATTGATGAAGCCGGAGCGGCGGAAATGCTGAAACCGGCGTCCCGCCGGAAGAAGGTGGTTGGAGTCGGCAGCGTCGAGGCGGTGGTCGCCCGGATGGCGCGGATCCCGCCGAAGCAGGTCTCGCGCGATGACCGCACCGCTCTGGCCACGCTGGAGCGTGACCTGAACCTCGTGGTCTTCGGACAGGAAGAGGCGCTCGGGATGCTGGCCAGCGCGGTCAAGATGTCGCGCGCCGGCTTGCGGGAGCCGAACAAGCCGGTGGGCTGCTTCCTCTTGTCCGGCCCCACCGGAGTTGGCAAAACCGAGGCCTCTCGCTGCCTGGCGGAACTGATGGGAGTCGAGCTGATCCGGTTCGACATGTCGGAATACATGGAGCGCCATACGGTCTCCCGCCTGATCGGTGCGCCGCCGGGCTACGTTGGCTTCGATCAGGGCGGCATGCTGACCGATGCGGTCGACCAGCATCCACATTCCGTCGTGCTGCTCGATGAGATCGAGAAGGCCCACCCGGACCTGTTCAGCCTACTGCTGCAGGTCATGGACTACGGGCGCCTCACCGACCACAACGGCAAGGCGGTCGATTTCCGGAACGTGACGCTGATCATGACCACGAACGCCGGGGCCAGCGAGCTTGCCAAGGCGGCCGTGGGGTTCGGCCGCGAGCGGCGGGAAGGAGACGACACGGAGGCGATCAACCGGTTGTTCACGCCTGAATTCCGCAATCGGCTGGATGCGGTGATTCCGTTCGCGGCGTTGTCCCGCGGGGTGATGGGCCAGATCGTCGACAAGTTCATCGCCCAGCTCGAGGTCCAGTTGCAGGATCGCAACGTCTCCGTTGAACTTACGGAAGCGGCACGGGGCTGGTTCGCCGACAAGGGGTACGATCCAACGTTCGGCGCGAGACCGCTGGCCAGGCTGATTCAGGAGCGGTTGAAGAAAGAGCTGTCGGAGGAGCTCCTGTTTGGGCGGCTGGCGCGAGGCGGACACGTGAAGGTCGATGTGCGCGACAACAAGGTTTCGTTCGCGTTCGTTGACGCGAACGGCAAGGAGCTGGTGGCAGCATCCTGAACCGGCTGCCGGCCTGCGCGTCTACGGCAGGTGCGCGCCCGTCCGTATTTTCGCTTCGAGGTACTCCCGATTGTGCGGCGTGGGCTCGAACCGGTGGCGCACGCGTTCCACGACCCGGATGCCGAACCGGGTCAACGCGGCAATTTTTTCCGGGTTGTTGGTCAGGAGGCGCACCCGCGTAACCCCCAGCTGGCGCAGGATTTCCGCCGCGACGCGGTAGTGGCGTTCATCGTCGTCGAAACCCAGCACCGAGTTCGCGGCGTACGTGTCGAGTCCGTCGTCCTGCAGCGTGTATGCCCGCAGCTTGTTGACCAAACCAATGCCGCGACCTTCCTGCGCAAGGTAGACCAAGACGCCGCTGCCGGCTTCCGCGATTGCCGAGAGGGCGCCCCGCAACTGATCGCCGCAGTCGCAGCGCAGCGAGCCGAGGAGATCCCCGGTGAAACACTGCGAGTGCAGTCGCACTAGAACCGGTGAATCCGGGGTGGGTTCCCCCACGACGATCGCGATCTGCTCGGTGCCGCCTGAAACCGGACGAAAGGCGATGATGCGGGTGTCCTGCGCCGCCTCCAGCGGGACGTGGGCGCTACTGACTCGACGCAGATTGAAGTCACCCTCGGCCCCGTAGCGTTGCAGTTCCTGCACGTGCACGGCGAGCAGATCGCGCTCAACTGCCCACGCCCGTGCCGCATCGGGCGGCAGCCCGAGCGGTTTGAGAACGGCTGCCGGGGTCAGGTTGGCGTGCTTGGCGAGCTGCACCGAGCCTACCGCGAGATCGTCCGCCTCAAACGTGCGGTGCAGTTCGGGAGCCGGCACGCCTGATTCGGGATTCGCCAGGGCCTGGACCGTGATGGGGGCGATCTCCGGACTTAGCCGGAACACCACCACCTCCTGGTCCGTGTCGACGCCGAGCGCGCGCGCGCGCGGGCCGGTAATCACGATGCGCAGGGCGCCGCCCGGCACCCGCGTCATCGCTGCGAACTCCCCTTCTCCCAGGAACTCGGTGGACCGGGCTACTGCGCATGCGGAGGTACCCAGCAGGACTACGAGCTGGCCTCGCCGAAGGTCGCCGATCGCCCGGTCCACGGCGATGACCGAGCGCGGCACCGTGCCGGACAAGCGTTCCTGCGACCCCGTCGCGTCGGGCTGGGACATGGCGAATTCCGGAAGCGGGACGCTTCCTGCAGAGTTGGAAGAAGCGGAAGTGCCCTCAGTATACTGTTTCGACAGCCCAGCCTAGGCGATGGCGATCGCGAGCGGCGCCGAGGGCAGGAGAGCCATTCGTGGACAGCACAGCGCGCAAGACCTGGGAAGCCGCACCCCAGGTGCTCATGGTGGAAGATGACGAGGCCCTGCGCGAATCGCTGTCGGAACACCTGTCGTACAGCGGCTTCAAGATGGTCGCCGTGGCCACCGGCGCGGAAGCGCTCGAACAGGTCCAGACCCAGCGATTCGACTTGATCCTGCTGGATGTGCGGCTGCCCGATACCGACGGCCGCGACCTGTGCCGCCGCATCCTGGAACTCGGCCGCACGCCGCCCATCATCATGCTCACCGCCGCCGATTCGTCTGCGGATATCGTGCGCGGCTTTGACTCGGGCGCGTATGACTACGTCGTCAAACCGGTTTCTCCCCCGGCACTGGTGGCGCGCATGCGGGCGCATCTGCGCCAGCATGAACTGACCGACGACGCGGAGTTCGATCTCGGCACCTTCCGGTTCCGTCCCGGTGCCAAGATCCTGGTCGATGCAGACGGTCAGCAGGTCCGGCTGACGGAAAAAGAAAACGCGCTGCTCCGGTGTCTCCTGAGGGCGCGTTCCGAACCGGTATCCCGCAGCCGCATTCTGGAAGAGGTCTGGGGGTATCACCCGTCGGTGCGAAGCCACACGCTGGAGACGCACATATCCAGGCTGCGCAAGAAGCTCGAGCCGCGGCCGGACAGCCCGCGTATTCTCGCTACTGCGCCGGATGCGAAGGGGTATCTCCTGATTCGCAAGCGGTCGGGGCCCGAAGCGGACTGACCGCTTCAATCCTGTCGGCAGTCATCCTGGCGAAACGGCGAGAACTGGGTCCGAATCGCGTCGATCTCCAGCTGTACCGCCCGGGTTTCCTGCTGAAGTGCCTGGGCGACCGCGTCGCGAAATTGCGGATGGCGGATCCAGTGCGCGCTGTACGTGGGGACCGGGAGGTAGCCCCGCTGGATCTTGTGCGGTCCCTGGGCGCCGGCCTCGACACTGTGCAGACCATGCTCGATGGCGTAGTCGATGGCCTGGTAGTAACACAACTCAAAATGCAGGAACGCTTGGTACTCGGAGCAGCCCCAGTAGCGCCCGAACAGGGTGTCCGGACCGGCAATGTGCAAGGCGCCGGCAATCGGCGTGTTCCCCGCCCGGGCGAGAATGAGGATCACCTGGTCGCCTAGCGCGGCGCCCAGCCGGGGAAAGAAGTCGGCTGTCAGGTAGGGGTGGCCCCATTTGCGGTTGCCGGTGTCCTCGTAGAAACGGAACATCGTGTCCCAGTCGTCAGGGCCGATCGCGTCACCCTGCAGGCGAACGATGTCGAGCCCGCTGTCCGTGACCGCACGCCGCTCGCGGCGGATCGATTTCCGTTTTCGCGCGCTGAGGTCAGCGAGGAACGCGTCGAACGATTCGTAGCTCCGGTTGACCCAGTGGAACTGCTCGCCGGTCCGGGCCAGAAAGCCGACTTGGCTGAGTTGCCGACATTCGCTTTCCGTCGGAAAGGTGACGTGAAGGGACGACACGCCGGTCTGTTCGGCTACCGACACCAGGCCTTCGAGCAGGGCGTTCCGGGTCCCTTGGCTGGCATCGGGCCGCACGAGCAGCCTCGGTCCCGTGACCGGAGAGAACGGCACAGCCACTTGCAGCTTCGGGTAGTACCTGCCGCCGGCCTCCGTGAACGCATGGGCCCAGCCCTGGTCGAACACGTACTCGCCCTGCGAATGGCTCTTCGCGTACATGGGTGCGCAGCCCTCGATGCCGCCCTCGGCGCCCTCGAGCACCACGTGGAAGGGCATCCACCCGGTCTCCGCGGTGGCCGACCCGGATTCCTCCAACGCCCGCAGAAAACCGTGCCGCACGAAGGGGTTGTCGACGCCGGCACATGCATCCCAGGCGGCGGCGGGGATCTCCGAAATTCGTTCGACGGTACGGGCCGTGAACACCGATCAGGCGATTTCGAAGACGGCGTCGATCTCGACGGTGACGTTGCGCGGAAGCGCGTTCGCCCCGACCGCGAACCGCGCGTGACGGCCCGCTTCGCCGAATACCGCGAGCATCACATCGGAGGCGCTGTTGGCCACCTCCGGCTGCCGGTCAAAGTCCGGCAGACACTGAACGAACACTCCCAGCTTCACGCACCGCCGGACCCGGTCGAGATCTCCGTCGAGAGCAGCCCGCAGGGCGGCGAGAATGTTGAGTGCGCAAGTTCTCGCAGCCTCCCGCGCCGTGTCCTCGCTGACGTCCCGCCCGACGGTCCCGGTGAATCGAATCTCCCCGTCGACGGCAGGTATTTGGCCGGCCACGTACGCCATTCCGGATGCAAGGACGACCGGCACGTAACTGCCGCCGGGCGCCGGGGCATTGGGCAGCGTGATTCCAAGTTCGTGAAGTCGGTCGTCGATCGTTGGCATGGCGGGCTCCCGGCAGCGGTGAGGACGTGCAAAGGGCCCATTCTATCTGCGCCGGCCGCGACATTGAGAACCGCCGTGCGAGCGACGGAACACAGCTCCAGGGTGTATCGGAAGGTGTGGTCGGCGCACGCGGCCCACTCCGGCGGGCTACCGGAAGCCCGCGGGCGCTCGGTTCGCCAATGCTGCGCGGTCCGGCCGTCCGGCGGACGGCATGCCGCGGGTCCCGGACGAAGGTGGCGCCGGGCCACCACGGGGCGCGCCTGCTTCTGGCGCCGGCTCCGCGATTGAAGCGCTTCGCGACTGCGCTAAAACCTTTGCCGCCGTTGCGGTAGGATGGCGAGCATACGTGACGGTTATTGCTAGGTTAGGTCGAGCGGTGCCTGAACCCATTTGCTGCCAGGGACGCAAAGCTACACCGTGGCGGCGGGCGGGGCCGCGCGTGCCAACCGTACGACGCCTGTTGATGTTGGCCATGCCGGTGGCGGTATGCCTCGGAGTGGACGCTGGCGCTGCAGCAGCGGCGGCACAGGTGGTGCCGCATCGAGCCGAGTATCAGATCACGCTGGACCAGGTTCGTACCGGAGCCATGGTGACCGCGATGACGGGGAAGCTGGGGTTCGAGTGGCGCGACGTCTGCGACGGCTGGGCTGTCAACCAGCGATTTGGCATCCACTTCACCGATACGCACGGGCGGCAACACTGGTCCGACCGGCGATACCTGACGTGGGAAGCCAAGGACGGCAGCGCGTTTCGCTTCTCGATTCGCGCGGTGCGGGATGATGTCGTGATCGAGGAGGCGGAGGGGCAGGCCGTTCTGCACGGTGACGGTTCGGGCGGCGAGATCCTGTTCAAGCTGCCTTCGGCCTATCGGGCCGCACTGCCCGAAGGCACGATCTTTCCCTCCTCCCATTTCCTGCGCATCCTGGAGGACCTCAGGTCGCCCGGGGGTCCGCGAGCCGACGTCGTGTTTTCAGGATCGGAAGAGGACGGCCTTCAGCGCGTCAACACCTTCTTCGGATCGGAGATCGGCCCTGGCGCGGAGGCGCCGGGCTCCGGCTTGGCGGATCTGTTCGGCCGCCATGTTCGGATCGGCTACTTCCCCTATTTCAACAGGGACCTGCATGCCGATTATGAGGTGATTCTGCAGGTGCGGGAAAACGGAGTCCTGGATCGGTTCGTGATCGACTACACCGATTTCAGCATCAAGGGCGTGCTCAACCAGTGGGTGAAGATTCAGCCGGCGACCTGCTGACCGTCGACCTGCCGGGGCCGGGCCGGCGCATCTACTTGATCTTGGTTTCCTTGAACAGCACGTGCTTTTTCGCCACGGGATCGTACTTCTTTAGTTCAAGCTTTTCCTTGCGCGTGCCGGCCCTGGTGCGCTGGGTCTTGCGCGTCACGTAGAAGTAGCCCGTGTCCGCGGTGCTCATGAGGCGAATCTTGTCTGAAACCGTCTTGGCCATGGCCTGTCCTTCGTGCCGGAGCGAGAGACCGCAGGGAAACCGATTTTGCCTGCCGTGTCAATTGCGAACCAAGCCTCGGCAGCGGCGACGCTGGACGCTCCCTGCGGGAGCGGATCGACCGCATCAACAAACCTGACTTGCCGGCGCGCGGCCCGGCACCGCTGCGGAACAGCAGGCCTGGACATCGTTATGCTCAACGGCCGCTTTCCCGGTGCACTCCGTTGACTGCAAGGAGATCCCGACATGACTTCAGCTTCGGCCACGAAGGTGGCGGTGGTGCTAGGCGTGGGCGCAGCAAGAGGAACTGGTGCAGCCGTTGCACGCCGCATTGCCCGCGAAGGCGAGCATCGGGTCGTGATCGGCGGCCGCACCAAGGAGCGCCTGGATGCGCTCGTCCGGGAAGCCGAGCCGCACGGCGAGCTGCTGACGGCCGTGCCGACCGATGTCACCGACCCCGCTTCCATTCGGGCCGCGTTCGATTCCGCTGAAGCGCTGGGACCCGTCGATTTCGTCGTCTACAACGCCGGGCCGAATCGCATGATTCCGTTTCTCGACCTCGACGTCGCGACCGTCGAGGAATTCTGGCGGGTCAGCTGCCTCGGCGGTTTCGTGACGTTGCAGGAGGGAATCCGACGCATGCTGCCGCGACAGAGCGGCACCATCATCTGTACCGGCGCGACCGGATCTTGGCGGGGCGGCGCCCGATTCGGACATTTCGGTGCCGCGAAGTCGGGCCTGCGCATGTTCGTTCAGGCGGCCGCCCGTGAGTTCGGACCGCAGGGTCTGCACATTGCGCATGTCGTGATCGACGGCAGCATTGACGGGGAACGAATTCGAACCGTTGCTCCCGAACGCGTGAAGGCCAAGGGAGAGGACGGTCTTCTCGCCATCGACGGGATCGCCGACATGTACTGGCACATCTACCGCCAGCCCCGGTCGACCTGGACGCTGGAAGTCGATCTCCGTCCGTTCAAAGAGCCCTTTTAGCCGCGGCCCTGTCCGCACCCCATCCTGGAGACCACCCTGATGATTCATGAACTCAGAATGTACACGTGCCGCCCCGGGACGGCCCCCAAGGTTATCGAGGCCAGCGGGACCGTCGGTCAACGCATCCGAAACGGCGACACGTACGGACGGCTGGAGGGGCACTTCGGAAGTGAAATCGGTGGCCTCAACCAGTACGTGCATCTGTGGAGCTACGCGGACGTCGGCGAACTGGTTCGCCTCCGTGGCGAATTGGGGCATCTGGAGGCTTGGCGGACCGAGTTTGTGCCGCTGGTTGCACCGCACATCCTTACCCAGACGGTACGGGTGCTGCGCCCGGCGCGGGACCTCCGTACTCCCGACACGGACGGCAACATCTATGAGCTGCGGGTGTACCGGCTGAAGCCCGGGCGTGCTGCGTCCTGGGCTGAACGCATGTTGGCGGCCTTTCCTGCCCGCGAGAAGTACTCGATGAACGTAGGCCTCTGGACGACGGTGTTTCCAGACCCCAACGAGGTCATTCACCTTTGGGCGTACGCGAGTTTCGAGGAACGTGCCAAGGCCCGCGCCGGTTCGCAGGCTGATCCCGAGTGGAAGGCGTTCCTGGCGGAGGCGGTGCCGGAGATCGAGGACATGACCTCCACCATCCTGCTCCCTTCAGCGTATTCGCCTCGGAAGTAGGTAAGTCGGTGGGGCCCCGAGCCGTTCCTCGGCCGCGTGGCAGGTCCGGCGGTTGGGCTTGGGGCTCTATTCACTCGACGAAACCGAGCCGCACGGGCGGCCGGCGCCGGACCCGTGTGATGCCGGGCGATCAGTGCGAAATGGAATCTCGCACGCGGTGGAAGGCGACGCGCCCCCGTATCGGATCGGTGTCCGCAAGACGCACCGTGATCGCGTCGCCAGGCCGGAACGTTTCGCCGGTGCGTTCGCTGCTGATCTGACGCGCCCGGGCATCGAATCGGAAGTACCCTTCGCCGAGGCCGGACATCGGCAACAATCCTTCAATGCCGTTCTCGCCGAGCCGGACAAATGCTCCGAAGCGCTCGACGCTGACAATCCGGCCCTGCATGCTCGCCGCCGACATCCGCTGCAGGAACCGGCTGGCATACCGCTGGCAGGCCTCCCGTTCGGCGGCAACGGCCCGTCGTTCGGATGACGAGAGGTCTCTGCCGAGGGCCCAAAGCTCGTCCTCGCCGGCAGTTGCCTGCCGCTCGGGTCCGAGGGTGGCCAGCAGCGAGCGGTGGACGGAAAGGTCGCTGTACCTCCGGATCGGCGACGTGAAATGCGTGTAGCACTGCAGCCCGAGCCCGAAATGACCGATGTTTTCGGGGCTGTACTCCGCCTGGGTTTGCGCCCGCATTACCGCCAGGTGAACTGCTTCTTCGTATTGCGCGCCGCGTGCACCTTCCAGGACATCGTTGAAACGCCGGGTGTTCGCCCTTCCCGTCATGGTGCGCCATCGCCCGGTCAGGGCGCGCAGGTCATCCTGGAGTGACCGGAGGCTGGCGGATCGGGGCTCTCCGTGGACCCGGTAGAGAAACGGGACCTCATGCCGGGCCAGGTGCCGGGCCACCGCCGTGTTGGCCAGAACCATGAGCTCTTCGATCAGGCGATGCGAGTCAAGGTGGCGAACAGCTGCGATGCTGTCGGGCTCTCCGGTGACCGGGTCGAGCGTGATCCGGTACTCGGCAGAACTGAGGTCAAGGGCACCTCGTCGGTTCCGGGCCGTACGAAGAACGCGATAGGCGCCATACAGTGCAGCGACGTCGGCACGGTCGATGCCGGAGATCGGCGCATCGAGCCGCGCCGCTTCGTCCAGGGCCTCGTAGGTGAGGCGGGCGCGCGAACGAATCAATGCGCGCACAAATTCTGCCTGGACCAGTTCTCCGCGAGGGCCGATGTCCAGTGCAGCCACGATCGCGGCGCGTTCACGGTGGGGAACCAGCGAGCACCAACCGTTCGAAAGGCTTGCGGGCAGCATCGGCAAGACGTGCCCCGGAAAGTAGACCGAATTGCCCCGCACCTGCGCGGCCCGGTCGAGGGCTCCCCCCGGACGCACGTAGTGGGCGACGTCGGCTATGGCCACGTGGATCCGGAACCCGCCGTCCGGTCCGGCCGCCGCTGCCACGGCGTCGTCAAAGTCCCTGGCGTCTTCACCGTCGATGGTGACGAACGGCAGCCCGGTCAGATCTGTTCGCCCATGATCCGTCGGAGGTCCGCATGCCGCGGCCTCCCGCTCGGCATCCGCATCGAAACGCGGAGGGATCTCGTAGCGCGCGGCCACCATCGTGGGGATGCAACGAGGATCGTCCAGCGCCCCGATTCGTTCGAGGACACGCGCTTGACCGCCCGCACGGTGCGGACTGGCGCAGTGGACCACGTCACCGACACCGACGGTCTCGCTGGCCTGGAATCGATGCGTGGTATCGGGTTTCGCGGCGCAATTCTCGACTCGGAGGTCACCGCTGACGTCTGGCACGATGACTCCGACGAAGGTCTCTCGACGCTTCGGCAGACGGGCCACGATGTGGCCCGAATCGGAAGAACCGTGCGCGGTATCCAGACGAACCAGTACGCGGTCGCCGACGCCGTCGGCGTGGCGCCCGGTGCGTCGTCGCGGAGCCGCCCGGCTCAAGACGATCTCGGCGGGTCCGGAGGCTGAAGGAACGCTTGGTTGCGCGACGAGGTCGCCGTCGCGGGTCACCCTGACCACGTCCGCGACCACCACATGGGAGCCGGAACGAGGGACGGTTGCCGTCCGTTTACCGCGAGACCGGCGAAGGGCATCCTTCAGCAGCCGCCGCCCGCTCGGGTCGCGGATGTCGAACGCGCGGGCCAGTTCGCGCAGGTTCGCTCGGTCGGGATGGGCGCGGATCCATGCCCGGAGCGCTTCTTCCAAGGAATCGTCGCCGTTCACGAATCGGTGGACGGGTGCGCGATCACGACTTCCGGGTGGTGCGGCGTTTGCGGGCCGGGGACTTCTTGGCGGCCTTGCGTTGGGCCCTGGCCGCAAGCAGCGCGACCGCCTGTTCCATGGTCACGTCGCCCTTGGAGATCTCCTTCGGCAGCGAGGCATTCAGGCTGCCGTGTTTCACGTACGGACCAAACCGGCCTTCGTGCACGGTGACGTCCTTGCCGTCAGTCGGATGCGGTCCCAGTACCGTGCCGGGCGACGATCGGGGACCTCCCTTGTTCTGCGCCAGCAGGTCCATTGCCCGGTTCATGCCGATTGTGAGCACGCTTTCGCCCGCGGGGATGGAGCGGTAGTCCTTTTCGTGCTTGACGTAGGGCCCGTAGCGTCCAATCCCCGCCTGCACGGGCTTCCCCGTTTCCGGATGCAGGCCGACGTCGCGCGGCAGCGCCAGCAGTTGCAGCGCACACTCCAGGTCCACGCTGCCGGGGGCGATGTCGGCCGGAAGGGAGACGCGTTTCGGTTTCTGGTCCTTCCCGGCCTCGTCACCCAACTGCACGTAGGGTCCGAACCGTCCCGTTCGAAGCGTCACCGGCTGGTCCTGAAGTTCCCCGAGCGCCACGGGCTCGCCGTTCGGCTGGTCTTCGTCAAGCCCGAAGTTCCGCGTGTACTTGCATTCCGGGTAGTTCGAGCAGCCGAAGAACGCACCGAACTTGCCGATGCGCAGCCCCAGCTTTCCGTCGCCGCACGTCGGGCAAAGACGCGGGTCTCGACCGCTGTCGTCGGGCGGAAACACGGCAGGACCGAGGATGGCGTCAAGGCGGTCGATCACCGCGCGCAGGCGGATTTCGGCGACGTCATCGACGTTCTCCTTGAAATTGCTCCAAAAATCCTTCAGGACTTCCTTCCAGTCGACCTGGCCGCGAGAAATGTCGTCGAGTTGCTGCTCGAGGTTGGCAGTGAAGTCGTACTCGACGTAGCGCTCGAAAAAACACTGGAGAAACGTCGTCACGATCCGGCCACGGGATTCGGGCACGAACCGCTTGCGTTCCAACCGCACGTATTCGCGGTCCTGCAGCACGGAAATGATCGCCACGTACGTGGACGGCCGCCCTACGCCCAACTCTTCCAGTCGCCGCACCAGCGACGCCTCGGTGAAGCGCGGCGGAGGGACGGTGAAATGCTGCTTGGGTTCAGCCGCACGGGATCCCAGCGGCTCGTTCCGCTCAAGGGCGGGCAATCGCCGGGCATCCTCGTTCTCCGGGTCTTCCTCTTTTTCAGGCTGATCGCGGCCTTCGCTGTAGAGGCGCTGGAAGCCGTCGAAGACGACGGTCGATCCCGTGGCGCGAAGACCGACGTCGCCGTCACCGTTTTGCAAGTCGGCCGTGGTCTGGTCGATTTCCGCCTTCTCCATCTGGCTCGCAACGGTGCGATTCCAGATCAATCGGTAGAGCTTGGCCTGATCGGACGTGAGCTGCTGGGCGAGCACCGCCGGGCTGCGGGCGACGTCGGTCGGCCGGATGGCTTCATGTGCCTCCTGCACGTTGCGGGCCCGGCTCCGGTAACTGCGGGGCGCAGCCGGTCGGTACCGCTCGCCGAATTCCCGGGCGATGGTTGCTCGGATTGCCGAGATTGCCGTCGGGGCAAGGTTCACGGAGTCGGTCCGCATGTAGGTGATGAGACCGGCGCTTGCCCCGTCGACCGCCACTCCTTCGTAGAGGGACTGGGCCGTGCGCATCGTGTGGGCCGCGGAAAAACCAAGCTTGCGCGAGGCTTCCTGCTGGAGAGTCGATGTCGTGAAGGGGGCGGGAGGGGAACGCAGAACCCGTTTCTTCTTGACGGCTGAGACCGTGAAGGAACTCGCGTCCACCCGTTCGGCTGCATTTCTGGCAGCGGCTTCGTCAGGAAGGCCGAACTTGCCGAGCGCCTTCCCGTCCAGATTCACCAGCCGTGCCGTAAACGCTGCGCCGCTGCGATTGGTCAGGGCGACTTCCAACGTCCAGTACTCGCGCGGAACAAACGCCTCGATCTCCGATTCTCGTTCACAAATCAGTCGAAGGGCGACCGACTGAACGCGGCCGGCCGAGCGGGCACCGGGCAGCTTTCGCCACAGGATCGGCGAAAGCGTGAATCCGACGAGGTGGTCAAGTGCGCGACGGGCTTGTTGCGCCTCCACCAGGTCCATGTTGATCGCGCCCGGCGTTTGGAAGGCATCGAGGATGGCTTCGCGGGTGACCTCATTGAACGTGACCCGATAGGTGGTGAAGTCACGCGGTTTCTTGCCCCGTCGCTCCCGCAGCGCGGTCAACACGTGCCAGGCGATGGCTTCGCCTTCCCGGTCCGGGTCCGTTGCCAGGAACAGGGTGCCGTCGGCGCCAAGGTCACTGGCGATACTGCTGAGGTGCTTGTGGCTGTCGTTCGGTATCTCGTAGTGCATGCTGAAGTCGTCATCAGGCCGGACGGCACCGTCCTTGGCCACGAGATCTCTCACGTGTCCGTAGCTTGCATGCACTTTGTAGTCCGGTCCCAGATACCTGCCGATCGTTCGCGCCTTGGCAGGCGACTCCACAACTACGACGTTGGGGGCTTTAGGCATGGGCAAGGACAACTTGGGCGGACAGGCGCACCGAACCGGTTCGATGCCGGCGGTACGAGTGGGAGAAGTGGGGCCGAAAAATGGAGAGCGTCTTGATGAATGTCAAAGGGGGTGTCCACGTGTGCCGCGAATCGAGCTCCGCACCATCTTGCCCGGTTGGAGGGGTTCCCCCTATAGAACCTGCGCAAAGCCGTTGACATCGTGTCCCGGCGGACCATACCTTGCCCGGTGTTGACCTCCAGTCTGTGTGGCCGCAGATGTTGGATGCCTTGATCAACGCTGATTCCGACTCGGCGGGTTCGGTGCACGCGATCCGAGCTGGACGGCTTTCAGCGTAGACGGGTCCAGCGCCGCGGGTTGGCCACTTCGCTATCGGGCTTCGTATTCCATGACGCTTGGCGCACTGCCCGCCGCCGTGATCGCTCACAATCAGTGACTCTAGTTCCGTGGACAAGCAAGGCCTAGCAAGAGAACCATTCGCGAAGCGATTTGCCGAACGGGTGCTTGCGGCCCGCTGGCTGGTCATCGCGGCCACGCTGGTTTCGGTCGCGGTCGCGTCCGGCGGCATCGCCCTGCTCGAATTCTCCGCCAACTACCGCATCTTCTTCGACGAAGACAATCCGCAGCTGCTGGCGCTGGAGGCGCTGGAGAATACGTACGGCAAAAACGAGAACGTCGCCTTTCTGGTAGTTCCGGACGATGGCGACGCCACCTCGGAAAGCGCACTCTCGGCCGCTGCGTGGCTCACGGATGCCGCCTGGCTGACGCCATACTCGAGGCGCGTCGACTCGCTCGCCAACTTTCAATACACCACTGCCGACGGCGACGACTTGTATGTGCGGGACCTCGTTGACCCGCAGGACCTGGTCCGTGCGGAAACGCGTGCACGGATCCGTGCAGTCGCGTTGTCCGACCCGCGAATCGCAGGCAGCATTCTGGCCCTGAACGGTGACGTGAGCGTCGTGAACGTCACGATTGAGCTTCCGGAGGATGGTCTGCTGGAGGCTGTCGCCGAAGTCGCTGAGTTCGCCAGGTCGGTCGCCGCCGAGGCAGAAGAGCGCTTTCCCGGCATAGACCTGCGCGTCGTCGGCACGGTCATGATCAACCAGACGTTCGTGGAAGCTTCCATCAGCAGCCAGATGATGTTCCTGCCTGCAAGCCTCCTGCTCATGGCCTTGG
This sequence comes from Alphaproteobacteria bacterium, assembly GCA_965116745.1. Taxonomy (GTDB): domain Bacteria; phylum Pseudomonadota; class Alphaproteobacteria; order TMED109; family TMED109; genus VXPW01. The sequence continues at coordinate 1,197,943 of OZ220701.1, forward strand.
TCCTTGGCGTCCTCACACGTGGCTGGCCGGGGGTGGTGGCAACCGGGGCGGTCATCGTCTTTTCGATTCTCTCTTCACTGGGTCTAGGCGTGTGGGCTGGTCTGCCGTTTTCTCCGCCCATCTCGCCGGCACCGACCATTGTGTTGATGATCGTCGTGGCGAACTGCGTGCACCTGCTCGTGGCTTTGCAGCAGCGATTGCGCGCTGGAGATTCCAGGCACGATGCCATCGTCGAATCAATCCGGCTCAACCTGCATCCGGTGTTCCTGGCGAGCCTCACGACGGCGCTTGGCTTTCTGAGCATGAATTTTTCCGAAGTGCCGCCCTACCGGCACCTCGGCAACTTCGTCGCTTTCGGCATCGTCGCGTCGTTCATTCTCTCCGTGACGTTCCTGCCGGCGCTGCTGTCGCTTCTTCCGATCCGCGCCGCGAAGGGTCGAAAGCTGCCGGGACCCACAATGAACCGGCTGGCGGATTTTGTGCTGCAATACCGAAAGGCAATCATTTGGGGTTGGCTGCTGATCGTGCCCGTGCTGATCCTGGCGATTCCGCGCAACGAGCTAAATGACGTCTTGGTGCATTTCTTTGATGAGAGCGTGGAGTTTCGGCAGGACACGGACTTCATGGACGAGCGCCTCAGCGGCAACACCCTGCTCGAATACTCGCTGGAAGCATCGTCCGAGGGCGGTGTCACCGACCCCTTGTTTCTCGCCGAGGTTTCTGATTTCGCCGCCTGGTACCGAGAGCAGCCGCCCGTGCGGCACGTGGCGACCGTCACCGATACCTTTCGGCAGCTCAACAAGAGCATGCACGGCGACGATCCTGCCGCCTACCGGATCCCGGAGAGCCAGGAGCTGGCCGCGCAGTACCTGCTGCTCTACGAACTCTCGCTCCCGCAGGGCCTGGACCTGAATAATCAGATCGACAGATCCCGGTCAGCGACGCGCGTGACGATATCAGCCGAGACGCTTTATTCCCAAGATCTGCTCGATCTGAATGCCCGTGCGGAGGCTTGGCTGGAGGAAAACGCGGTGCACGTGGCCGCCGTCAACAGCACCGGTCCCGCGGCCCTGTTTGCCTACATCGGGCAGCGCAACATCCGCGCCATGCTGGTCGGGACCGTGGTCGTGCTTCTTGCCATTTCTGCGATTCTCCTCGTTGCATTGCGGTCGCTGCGGCTGGGCTTGATCAGCATCGTTCCCAACGTGATCCCCGCCGTAATGGGGTTCGGCGTCTGGGGATTGACGGTCGGACAGGTGGGCCTCTCGCTGTCGGTTGTGGTGGCCATGACCGTGGGCATCGTCGTGGACGATACGGTGCACTTCCTCAGTAAGTACCGCCGTGCGCGGCGCGAATACGGCCAGGGACCCGAAGAAGCGGTGCGTTACGCCTTCGACACTGCCGGTCGGGCGCTCATGACGACGACGGTCGTGCTGGTGGCCGGTTTTCTGATATTCGTGTTTTCTCCGTTCGTCCCCACGGCCCAGGTCGGTGTCCTGACCGCGATGATCATCGGTTTTGCGCTCATCGCCGACCTGTCGCTGCTCCCGGCGCTGTTGACGATGGTGGACCGGAATGCCTCGGAGAAGGGCGCGTCACCGTCGTAGCCCGCAGTCTTCTTCAGATTGCATGCGGGAATGTCAGGCCATCTGCGCTGGCCCCGGGTGGGATTGCGTACAATCTCCTGGCGCTTTAACCCGACCGGATGAGATATTCTTTGTTCTTGCGTGATTTTTGTGAGGTGGCTACGCACGGCCGTGTTCAGTAATCCGTTTGACTCGTTTCACAATACCGTTGCCGAAGCCAAGGAAGAGCGTGAACGGCTCGACCGGTTGCTGACCGTCTCCACACCGCGGGAGCGGCTCCTTGTTGCCGTCATCGCTCTGTTCCTGCTGCTCGTCGCGGCATGGCTCTACTTCGGCAGCGTACCCCGCAGCCTAGCGGTGGACGGCGTGCTGGTCGGGGCGGGCGAGGAGTTGCCGGAGGGCAGCCGGTCGGTCCAGGCGCTCGTGTGGATCGAAAGCGACGTTGCCCCGACCGTCAAGGCGGGCATGCCGGTGGCCATAGAGCTGGTCAGTACAGCTGGAGAGGCGGGCATCCTCGAAGGCGAGGTGGCGACAATCACCGCCGTACCGACGCTCGGGCAGCCCCATGCGCTGGAGGTTGCGGCGCCGGTATCCGTGCATCGCGTCGAGATCACGCTCGATGAGAGCCTGGATCTTGTCCTCTCGGGGGACGTCGAATGCCGGATCGTCGTCGAACTCGGCAAGCAGTCTCCGATCGCGCTCTTTGGAATTAGGCGGCCATAGCATGCCGCCGCGCGCCTCCGAAGGGGCAAGCGACTACGCCGGATCGGAGGCGTCGAAACAGCAGGTAACCACGCCGATCCTGCTGCAAATGCACGCGTCGGAATGCGGTGCCGCGTGCCTCGGCAGCGTGCTGGCCTACTTCGGGCGTTGGGTATCGCTTACGGAATTGCGCGAGAAATGCGAGGTCAGCCGTGATGGCAGCAGCGCCGCAAGCATCGTGCGCGCTTCCAGACACTACGGTCTTGAATGCAGTGGACTAAGTGTACGTGCCGAACAGCTGAGCAAACTGCCGTTCCCGCTGATCTTGTTCTGGCAGTTCAGTCATTTCGTCGTCCTCGAAGGATTTGATGGTCGTTACTATTACCTCAACGACCCTTCCACCGGGCGACGCCGGCTTTCCATAGAAGAGTTCACCAAGGGCTTCAGCGGAATTGCGTTGCGCTTCAAGCGTGGCGCCGATTTCCGGCCCGGAGGCGAATGGCCCGGCTTGTTCAGGCAATTGAGCGCCTTGCTCGCCGGATCATGGCGAGCACTGATCGGGGTAGCTGCCTGCGCGCTCATGTTGACGGTGCTGGCACTCGTTGTTCCCGCAGCTCTCGGTGCCTTTGTGGACGATGTTCTGGAAACACGAGGGGCCTGGGGCGGATTGGTGGCGGCCTTGCTGGGCGGCGGCGCCCTGGTCTACGTCCTGTCCTTGCTGAAGCACCGATTCCTGAAGCGGCTTGCGGTAAGAATTTCGGTGATCGGCTACAGCCGGGGAGTGTCCCGGCTGCTGCGGTTGCCGGTGGAGTTCTTTGACCACAGGCTGGTCGGCGATCTGACGGATCGGGTTTCGTCCATCGACAGAATCGCGAAGAACCTGACGGACCAGTTTCTTGTCCTCATCGTCGACATCGCAATGAGTGCGGTGCTGCTCATCGCGATGTTGGCCTACGACTTCCTGCTGACGCTGATCGTGCTGTTGCTCGCCGTCCTGCACGGGATGCTGGCGCACTTCCTCCACGCGCTCCGGGCTGTTCGAAGCCAGGCGATGAGGCGTGAACAGGGCTTGCTGATCGGCGTCGGCATGCAAATGTTGAGTCATGCGGACAACCTGCGCACGACGGGATCGGACGACCGGTTTTATTCACGCTGGAGCGGGCAGCAGGCGCGGGAACTGCATGCGCGCCAGCTCTATTCGGAATTGAGCTCGGTCAACGCTGCGCTTCCGGGTCTGATCGCTGCGCTTCGGAGCGCGGCAGTACTTGCGGTTGGTGCAAGTCTGGTGATCGCAGGTGACATGACGCTGGGGACGCTGGTCGGGTTCTACATCCTGGCTGAAATGTTCCTGGCGCCGATCGGGCGCTTCCTGGAATTTGCCGATAAACGCCAGGCACTGGAAACCGACTTGCAGCGACTGGAAGACATCTCGAAGACCGCCGAAGACCCGGTTTTCAGTCGCCGGGTTCCGGATGCGGAGACGATCCCCACGTTCAACGGTCGGCTCCAACTTGCTGGCGGCCTGGAACTGCGAAACGTCACTTTCGGTTACAACAAGAGCCGGCCGCCTTTGATCAAGGACTTCAACCTCGTGATCAAGCCGGGACAGCGGGTTGCCGTGGTGGGGCCGAGCGGCTCCGGCAAGTCGACCTTGGCGCGTCTGGTTTCGGGTATCTGCCGGCCCTGGTCAGGCGAAATCCTGTTTGATGGCCATCTGCGTGATGAGATACCCGAGGAAGTGCTGCGGCGGTCCATTTCCATGGTCGATCAGGATGTCGTGCTGTTTTCCGCGTCCCTCCGCGACAACATCACCTTGTGGAATCCGGCTGTTCCGGATGAGGTCATCATCGCTGCGACGCGAGATGCCGCCATCCACGATGAAATCCTGCTCAGGTCGCAGGGCTATTCGACCCTCGTCGAGGAAGGCGGGTTGAATTTCAGCGGCGGCCAGCGGCAGCGACTGGAAATCGCGCGCGCGTTGGTCGGGAATCCGACTGTGCTCATTCTGGACGAGGCGACCAGTGCCCTCGACGCAGCGACCGAGGAAGATGTCGATGATGCCTTGCGGCGTCGCGGCGTTACCTGCCTGATCGTGGCACACCGGCTGAGCACCGTACGCGATTGCGACGAGATCATCGTGCTCGACAAGGGTGTCGAAGTGCAGCGCGGCACGCACGATGAGCTGATCGCCGACCGGGACGGCACGTACTACAAGCTGGTCAAGTCCGGCTGAGGCGCGATGTGAGGCCGGAGCACACATCGATCGCCGAGCTTGCCGCTCGCTCCGGCACGTCTGTGCCGTGCGCCGGCAACCTGCCGGTGCGGCTCGACGATCCGGATAGTGTCTGGTTCATCGATCAGGGCGCCGTCAACTTGTTCCTGGTCGAGTTCAAGGACGGAGTGGAGCGGGCAGCTCCCCAGCATCTGCTTCGCTGCGAAGCGGGCAGGCTGCTGCCTGGTGTCGCGCCGGACGAAGAAGACGAAAACGAGAAGGACACGACGCTCAGCCTGATTGCTAAGGGATCGCCAGGCACCCTTCTGAAACGCCTGCCGGCATCCATGCTGTCGGAAGTTCATCCAGCAGAACTGGCCAAACAGACCGATACCTGGCTCACCGCCGTAACCGACACGCTTTCACGCTTTGCGAGCCGCCTTCCGCGTCCGACCGCGCTGGCCGAATCTGGTCTGACTCAGACCCTGCCGCCATGCACGCTGTCCGTGCGTCGCGGCGTGGTCTGGGTTTCCCAACCGTCCCGTGGCGCCAGCCTGTACATGGATATGGTCGACCAGGCTGAACTTGCCGATATCGGGAGCTCCCATGGAGCAGTGATACCGCTGACGCGGACGAGCTGGCTCACCGTGCTCGACGAGGCGACGCTCGCGGGCAAATCCACGGAAACGCTGGCACAGCAGGGGGAGCTGCTGCCGGCTCTCGCTTCGTTTCATGCGGTCGCATTCAACCTGGAACGCCTGAATCGTCGGCTGGCCGTGGTCGATGACGCGAACCTGGAACGGGAGCGGACCACCAGCCGGCGCACGGCCGAAACGGCGGCCCGGCAGCGGCTCTTCAATATCTATGACCGACCGACCGACCGGGATGCTGATGTCGAGGACACGGCACTGGGGGATGCCCTGAGGATCATCGGCCGCCATCAGGGAATCGATTTCAGGATCCCGGCGCGCTCCACACTGTCCGATTCTCCGGTCAGTCTCGCCGACGTCCTCGATGCGTCAGGTGTACGGGCCCGGCGCGTGCGATTCGAATCCGGGAGCAGTTGGTGGCGGGGCGACAGCAACGCGTTGCTGGCGTTCCGTGCCAGGGACGGTCAACCCGTCGCGCTGCTCCCCGGAATGTTCGGGCGCTACCGGGAGATCGATCCGGTCAGCAAGCGCAGCGTCCGTGTGACGGCGGATCGGGCCGGCGCGCTCAAGAAGGAAGCCTGGATGTTCTATCGGCCGCTCCCGGCCCGGAACGTGAAACCAGGAGACCTGCTGAAAATCGCCCTGCATGGAGCGGCCGGGGATCTGGCGCGACTGGTGATCGCCGGGCTGCCCGGTGGGCTGATCAAACTGCTGCCGGCGCTCGCGCTTGGATTTGTGGCGAATCATATCGCGGCGGGCGGCAGCGCAGGGGTGCTCTACGCCGTGGCCGCGACGCTGGCAGGGTTCGGCCTGCTCGGCGCACTGCTGCACCTTCTTCAAAGCACCGCAATGATGCGGCTCGAGGGACGTTCGGCGTCGCGGGTTGAAGCTGCCTTCTGGGATCGCCTCATGCGACTTCCGTCGGGCATTCTGCGTCGCCATCCGGCTGGCGATCTGGCCATGTCGGGAATGACATTCCAAAATCTTCGCGACGGGTTGCAGGGGGTCGTTGCCGACAGCCTGCTGTCGGTCGTTTTTCTGCTGCCGGTTTTCGGGGTCATCTTTTTCTACGATGCGGCGCTGGGAATCATCACCCTCGTCTTCAGCCTGATCTCGCTGCTGGTTGCTGTAGCCCTTGGTCTGCGCCAGATTTCACCGCACAGGCGCATGATCGACGCGGCACGCCGCGTGGCCGGCCGGCTGTTCCAGATCGTGGGCGGTATCGTCAAGCTGCGGGTGGAAAGCGCGGAAGGATCGGCCTACGCCATCTGGGCGCGGGACTACCGCGAGCAGAAGCGCGCCGAACTGGAACTGGGAGCGCTCGAAGCGCATTCGCGTGCATTTGCAGCCGCGCTTCCCTTCCTCGCCGGCGGAGTGCTGCTGTTCGCGGTGGTCATCGTGAGCGACCGGAACGTCCCGGTCGGCGATTTCCTCGTTGTCTACACCGTCTTCATTGCATTCCAGTCGGCGGTCGCCCGGCTCGGCGAGTCGTTTGGCACCGTTGCTGCCATGCTTCCGGCATTCAAGCAGATGCGCCCGCTGCTCGCCGCAGTTCCGGAATCTGACGTCGGGGGAGAACCGGTCAACAGATTGGGCGGCGAAATTCTGTTCGACCGCATTTCGTTCCGATACGAGCCTGACGGTCCGTTGATTCTCGACGATGTAACGATTCACGCCCGGCCCGGCGAGTTTGTCGCGATCGCCGGCGAGTCCGGCGCCGGCAAGAGCACCCTGTTCCGGCTCGCGCTTGGAATCGATAGGCCCACCGCTGGCGCGGTGTACTACGACGGGCGTGATCTGCGGCACCTGAACCTGAAACAGGTGCGCCGGAAAATCGGCTCCGTGCCGCAGTCGGTCGGACTGCATCCACAGGATCTTTGGGACAACCTCGTCGGGCACCACGAAGAAGTTGCCACCGAGGAAGTATGGACGGCGGTCCGAATCGCCGGAATTGAAGACGAAATCAAGGGCATGCCCATGGGCATGATGACCATGGTCGGCACCAGCGGGGCGGTGTTGTCGGGCGGCGAGAGTCAGCGCGTCACGATCGCACGCTCGGTGATCGGCAGCCCGCGCATCATGCTGTTTGACGAGGCAACCAATTGGCTGGACAACGAAAGTCAGGCCGGGGTGATGCGCAACCTGACCGCTCTCACGTCGACCCGGGTGGTCATCGCCCACCGACTGTCCACGCTGGAACAGGCGGACCGAATTTACGTGTTGCAGGCCGGAAAAGTTGTCCAGAGCGGCTCCTTCAGGGAACTCATGGAGACCGACGGGGTCTTCAAAGAGCTGGTCAAACGGCAGATCGCATGATTCGAACCCGCAGACTGGCCGGGAAGGCTGCATCAGACTCGTGATCACGCATTCGACACTCCCTTGGATCCGGGACCGTGGGACCAATCAATGAAGAATCCCGTTGACGCGGCAGAATTCCTTGTCTCAAGAGCCGGCGAAGACAGCGACTTTCGCGAACGTCTCTTGGCGAAACCGAAAGCAACCATCGAGCAGGAATTCGGCTTAACGCTGGCCGACGGTCATGCGATTCATGTGCACGAAGAAACCGATGCCACGACGCACGTGGTACTGCCGCCGCGTAGCAAGATCAGCGAGGCCGAGCGAAAGGAGGCGTTGACCGGAGCAGCATCACTCGAGTTTCTCAAGCGGACGATGCACGACCCGGCACCTCCGATTCGCCAATCTGCCCTGAAACCGACGACCGCCCAAGTGCGCACCGTCACGCCCGAGGCACTTGCGGCAGCCGGAAGAGAAAGCATCCGCCGCGGTCTCGAGTTTCTGGAGTCCACCATCGACGATCGTGGGGCCTGGCACTGCATCCGGTTCAACGTGGCCGACCCGGATATTCCGCGGCACTACGAGAGGCCTCCCTTCGTTTCCGCCCTCGGCGTACTCGCCCTGGAAAGTTCCGATGAAGACCGGGCCAAGGCCATATGCGCCAGCACAAAAACCTATCTTGTCAATACCATTGAACATCCCGGGTTCTGGCGATACTACCGGCATCTGCCCCAAGACCTTGACAGCACCACGCTCTGCTCGCTCGTCATCGGCAATCACCCATGGATGGTGCTGGGGAGGAACGTCCCAAGGATGTTGGCGAATCGTGACCGAGAAGGCCGTTTCATGACGTGGGTGCTTGCGGAGGACCAGCCCGATGTCGTGTCGACCTTCCGCATCGAAGCAGACCCAGTCGTCAATGCGAATGTCATCGCCTACCTCGGTGACCACCCCGAAACCAGGGATGCGCAGCGGTGGTTGGAAGCCCTGGTTTCCGAAGGCGGGCTCGAGGGTTCGTCGAAATGGTATCCGGACACGGTTGCGATCCACTACGCAATGACCCGCGCCATGATTCGCGCGTATCCCGCGCTTGATCAACTGCGCCCAATACTCGCGGACCAGATCCTGGGCCTGCGTCACGAAGGGGGTGAATTCGGCAACATCCTTCAGACCGCCCAGGCGGTGTCGGCGCTCTACAACATTGGAACACTTGAGGGCGTCGACGCGCGCCGCCAAATGGAACGGCTCCTGGGTTCGCAGCGGGAGGACGGCAGCTGGCCAGAGCTTCTCGCATTTGGCGACCAGTCGCTGCAATGGGGCGTAGTGGGGCAGATAGGCCATGGTTCCGAAGCCGTGACCACCGCGTTTTGCATCGAGGCCCTGGAGCGCCTCGTCGAAGTCTTGAGAGGCTGACAGGCAGACGGCTCGCTGCCCCCGGTGGTACCATGACGTTCCGTGTCAGGGAGAGGTACGTCGCCAGAGGAGCGCCATGCTGCAACCCACAGCCGCTCGTCGCGCCTTGCGCTCAGGCGGGGCTGACGTCAGACCGCCTATCGGGCCGTCAAGTGCTGCCGCGTTTCCGCAATGTCTGACGCAGGGCATCGCGCAACTCGTTAGGAAGGAACGGCTTGAGGCGGCCGGCGCGGGGCGGGAGGCGCCATCGTCGTGCCATCGCTTGCAGACACGAGCACTTCGATGTACCGGTCTCGGCGGTTGATTGACTTGCCGCCCTTGACCTCACCGGGAGCTGCGCGTTCACCGCGTGCGCCTGAAGGTGCCGGCTAACCCTGCGCAGAAATCCCGGGTGCAAGCGCAGACCGACGGGAATCCCCGGGGCGGGATCCTGCTCAAGGCGACTCCCGCGGACCAGGGCCTCGTCACGCTTCCAGCGCTCGCTCCGCACCTGAAGTTTCACGACATCGACGATGAGCAGATGCTGCTGGTTTCCGAGTCATTCAATACCTTGCTGCGCGGCAAGCTGTACGGCGATCTGCTGCCGTTGCTCGACGGTCGCCATTCACACGACGAAATCGTCTCTGCTCTCAAAGACGCCCATACCTCGGTCGATGTTCTCGCAGCCATCGTTTCGCTCTCGGCCAGGGGCTATGTCGTCTCGGCCGACCACGGCATGGCGCAATCCCGGGCGGCCTACTGGTCGTCAGTTGGCGCGTCGCCACGCTGGGTCGAACAACGGCTGGCTGAATCGCGCATTTCCGTCGTCGGTGACCAGGGGCGACTGGCCAGACACTTGAACGACGCCGGCGCCAGGGTGCGAACGGACGACCCTGAGCTGAACGTTGTCGTCTGTGACGATTATCTCGAAGAGGAACTCGCGGACGTCAATCAGCGTCATCTTGGGCTCGGCGCTTCCTGGATGCTGGCGAGACCGCGCGGCATCCAACCGCTGCTCGGCCCCGTCTTTCGCTCGGACGAAACAGGAGCTTGCTGGGCCTGCCTCAGCTACCGCCTGCGCTGCCACCAGGAGGTGCACAGTTTTCTGCGCAACTTTGCCGGTGAAGAGGCTGCCTTCAAGCCGTTCGCGGCGGAGCCGACGGTGCTCGAAGCGCTCTACCGACTGATCGCGGCGGAGATTGTCAAATGGGTGGTGCTCGCTGAGGCCGCTCCCATTCACGAGCACGCGATCGCCGTGAACGTTGCCACGTTGGCCAGCTCTCGGCATCGGGTCGTGCGACGGCCACAATGCCCGGCATGCGGTGACCGGGCTCTGCATCGCCCGGACCGACCGCCGGTTCCGGTCTCTCTGAAAGGGAGTCCCAAAGAGCATCGCAACAGCGGCGGCGTGCGCACCGTGGCGCCGGAAGTCACTCTGGCCAAGTACCGCCACTTGGTGAGTCCGATCAGTGGTGTCGTGACGTGGCTTTCACGCACCACCGAAGAGACCGATTCCTGGCTGCACGTCCACTGGGCCGGCAGCAATCTCGGGATGAGAACCCGAAGCCTGAGTTCGCTCAGGCGAAGCTTGCGCAGCAAGAGTGCCGGGAAGGGCAGCACGCGAGAGCAATCCGAAGTCAGCGCGCTCTGCGAGGCGATCGAGCGCTATTCGGGCGCTTTTCACGGTGAGGAGATCCGTGTGCGCAAGCCGTTCGTCGAGTTCGCCGGGGGTGGAGAGGCGATCCATCCCAACGATGTGCAGCTGTTCAGTGACGATCAGCTTGACAATGCCGAGAGCATCAATGCGAAGGGACACCCGTACAACATCGTCCCGTCGCGGCTCGCACCTGACGCTGAAATCGACTGGACACCGGTGTGGTCGCTTACGCATGAGCGGCACCGTTACCTGCCGACGTCAATGCTCTACAGCATGCCGGCTGAACGGCGTGGCCCGGCCGATCTGATTGCCGATTCCAACGGCTGTGCCGCCGGCAACACGCTGGAAGAGGCCATTCTGCAGGGATTCTACGAACTGGTCGAGCGCGATGCCTTTGCCATCTGGTGGTACAACCGGTTACGCGTGCCCGGGGTCGACTTGACCAGCTTCGACGACGACTATCTTGCATCTGCTGCTGACTATTACGACCGCCGCGATCGGGAACTGTGGATGCTCGACGTCACCTCCGATATCGGCATTCCCACCTTTGTCGCGCTTTCGCGCAGCCCGGACGCTCAGACCGAGGACATCATTTATGGTGCCGGCGCCCATGCTGACCCGCGGTTGGCGGCACTGCGGGCAGTCTGCGAATTGAATCAGTGCCTGAGCTGGTTGCCGCGTCCCGGAAGCCGTGACGGTCGGCCAGTGATTGATGATCCGCTGGCGCTGTGGTGGTGGAAGACGGCGCGACTGGCCGATTGCCCTTGGCTGGCGCCGTCGCCGGACGAGCCGCTTCACAAGGCGTCACGATATCCTGCGACCGATACGACGGACACGCGTGACGACGTGGAATACTGCCGCGTGCTCGCCGAAGCCAGGGGCATGGACTTCCTGGTGCTGGACCAGACCCGGCCCGACGTCGGCATGCCGGTGGCGCGGGTCATCGTGCCGGGCATGCGTCACTTTTGGGCAAGATTCGCGCCGGGTCGGCTGTACGACGTGCCGGTCAGCATGGGGCGCCGCGAGTTCCCCATCGCTGAAGCAGATGTCAATCCTGCACCTGTAATCGCGTGACGAGACGACATGGATATTGACGAAGCAGTTGCACTTACCCAGGACCGCCTCGCCGAAGAAGGCGGCACCATGGGCGACTTGCTCGGGCACTTTCGAAATGGAGTTTCGCCGACGCTTGTCGGTGACCCTGAATGGGAACGCATACTCGCATGCGCCGAAGAGTTTCCGATCACGATGGGCGCGCTTCCGTTCGGCTTTGAACTGCCGCTGCACACACCGAGGCCGGAGGCGGATTTTGGCGTTTCCTTGGCGAGTGGCACCAGAACGGCTGAGTTTTTCCTGGAGCGAGCGCGGACCGACAAGACCGACGAGACCGCGACAGCGATCGCGCGGTTGTTCAGACACATGGATGCGGACAATTCACCCCTGCGAGCAGTAGTAGGCCGCAAGCTGATGCTGGAATATGACATCGGCTCGGCGCGGGAGAGCGAGCGCGAGCATCCGGGAATGTTCTTACGGCCCGGAGGGCGCCCGATCATCGGCGGCCGCGGTCAGGCGAACGACGTCGCCATGGTGGCGGACGCCCTCGTTTCCTGTGCGGGCTGGGAGCGGAATGATGCCGAACGCGAGCACGTCGGGCGCGCATACCTAGCGCAGCCACCGGGAACGCGCATGGATTCTTTCGGAGTATTTCCGTCTCGTTCACGAGCGATTCGCTTGGCCATCATGGGCTTCGAGGCGCAGCAGGACCTCTGTTCGTATCTCGCGGGTACAAGCTGGCCAGGTCAGATCCCGGCTGTCGAATCCGTGATGTCCCGGTTCGCGCGCCGCGCGAACGTTGCAAGGGCGGGGGTGAACGTTGACGTTCAGGAAGACGGTCTCGGTCCAACGCTCGGCCTGACGTTCATGGTCAAGCAGCGATACACAAGAGATGCGCGTTATTGGCTGGACGGCCCGGGTGATTGGGATCCGTTTCTGGCCGCACTAGGCCACGAGGAGCTGGTAGTTCCGGAGAAGGTCGCGGCGCTTGCCGGCTGGGTGTCGAGACCGCAGCCGCTCTTCGCGAAGTCCGGGCGTTACTTGCTCTTGCGTGGTATTCACCACATCAAGCTGGTCATATCGGGAAATGGGCTTCGAAAGGTCAAAGCCTACGTGTTCATGGTGCTGTCCGGGGCGGCCACTTCCTGACAGCGGCGTTCAGCGGGCGTACGCAACCATCAAGCACGCCCGCCTAGAGAAGGAAAATGAGTCGAGGTCACGCCGATGCGTGGGTTCGATCAATGCGGAACCTCGACCGCTCGCCCGCCGGTATTGGAGCTTACCAGCAGCAGCAAAGACCAGCTGAGATAGCCTCGAGTTGCTCCTCGGTGATGTTGGGATCTGGCGGTAGCGCGACATGCACGGTCTGCATGTCGCTTTCATGCACTTTGATATTCATGGATTCAGGTATTGTGATACCCAATTCCTCGCTAATCGTACTCTTCGGATTTGCCAGAAGCTGTTGTCTGAATTCAGGGTCCAACGAGGACTTCTCAACAATCTGCTTCAGCATGTCATCGCCGCTACGCATGACGTTCTCCTTCCTTCAAACGTGACGATTCACGTCCGTCAAGGGACGGCTGATAGCATACACGAAGACGCTGAAAAATGCAACTATTTTTGGGCTGATGAACGCGCTCCGAACGCTGCTGGTACGGCGGATTCGCCTCTCGATCCCCCCTCCTGCCCGCTTTCGCATCCGCGAAATTGCGTCGAGTCTCCCGAGGCGGAGGCGCCGTGTCAATCGCGTACCAACACGTCGGTTCTCTGCCACGCAGCCTGCTGGGGCTTGGGCGGCTCGCGCGTTCCCAGCCGGCAACTCCTTCGTAGGGCCCCGGAATCGATTCACGGTACAATGCATCATGGCCATCACGGGACCTGAAGGAATGTTGATCCGCTGCGACGCCGCCGTGGGAAGGTGTACACGCCAATGCCGGGCGACGGGATTCCCGTGTCCCCGCCGTGCCTGGGCCGTTGCCTTGGTTCTGGCCTTGGTGTGCTTCTGCCTGCCGCATTCGCACACCTATGCCCAGGACGAAACGCCCGAGGAAAAAGGACTTCGGATCGCGAGTGAAGCGAGCGCCAGGAACGAAGGATTCGGAGATTTCTCTGCCGGATTGAAGATGGTGCTCCGCGACCGCCACGGACGCGAGAGCGTGCGTCAGATGCGCTTCAAGGTCCTGGAGGTGCTGGCGGACGGTGACAAGAGTCTGTTCGTGTTCGATCAGCCACGCGACGTACAGGGAACAGCGCTCCTGACGCACGCTCACATCAACACGCAGGATGACCAGTGGCTGTATCTCCCGGCCCTGAAGAGGGTGAAGCGCATCAGCGCAGCGAAGCGCTCAGGGTCGTTCATGGGAAGCGAATTTTCGTACGAGGACATGAGCCCTCCGGAGGTGGAGGAGTACACCTACAAGTATCTTCGCGACGAACCGTGCGGCGAACTGACCTGTACGGTGATCGAACAGATTCCCTTGGATGCGAAGTCCGGCTACAGCAGAAAGGTCGTCTGGCAGGATGCGGACGAACTTCGAACCTGGAAGATGGAGCTCTACGATCGAAAGGGATCGCATTTGAAGACGCTCACGCTCGCCAAGTACCAGCAGTATCTGGATCAGTACTGGCGGGCAGAAGAGCAAACGATGGAGAATCATCTGACCGGCGCGAGCACGGTCCTCCACTGGACCGATTTCCGATTCCGCACGAATCTCGATGACAGCGAATTCACCCAGACTGCGCTTCGGCGCGTGCGCTGATGCGAGTCCGCATCGCCATCGAGGACGGTGTGTCCACCGGCACCGCAGGCGTGGACGCGAGGACTTTGGAGGCGGGCTCCCTTTTGCGAGTCAGGCCGGCAGGCGGACGCCCCTGCCAGAGTTTGAGCGCCCGAGATGAGCGCTTTTGGACAAGCTGATGGACGGACGCTCACGGAAGCCTCGTAGGTAAATGGCGCCGGACGGCAAATCCTTACGAAAGATCGCGATTGTCGGGCGGGGAACCGCGGGTTCACTGGCAGCCGCCAGCGTGACGCGTCTCCACCCGGATAACGACTACGAGCTGCACCACATCTATGACTCCCGCATCCCGGTCATCGGCGTGGGTGAAGGCAGTTGGCCCAGTCTGGTTCAGCAATTGCAGCAACTGACGAAGTTGCCCCATGCGGCCGTGCAGCAGCGTTTGAAAGGAACCCGGAAGTACGGTGTGGCGTTCGAGGGTTGGGGTCGGTGCAATCGAGACTTCACCCATTACTTCACGCCGCAGCAGGTGTCCTACGCCTACCACCTGTCCGCCGACTTCATGGCGGAATTGCTGCACGAAGCCACACGTGCGCGCCATATCGACGCGAAAGTGCTGAAAATTACGAGGGTGGCGGGCGGCGCAGAAGTTGAATTCGAGGAGCGGGCGCCGGAACGCTACGACCTGGTCTTTGATGCCCGCGGGTTCCCGAAAGAGCTCCACCCCGATCACCACATCGACATTTCCTTTATTCCCACCAACACGGCTGTCATCCGCCGATGCCCGGCAATCGTTGCGGAAAGCGGGGCGGGCCCGGCCCTGCAACACACCTACACGCGCGCGGTCGCGCGTCCGCACGGCTGGATATTCGTGATTCCGCTTACGGTTCACACGTCGTACGGGTACATCTTCAATCGCGATGTATCCAGCCTCGCCGAAGTCGAAGCGGACTTCGACGCGTTCCTTGACGCCGACGGCGTCTCCGAATTCGAGCAGCGCGCCGTTATTCCGTTCCCCAATTTCGTCCACCGTCAGATCTACGATGGCGCCGTGGCCCGCATCGGCAATGCTGCGGCCTTCATGGAGCCCCTCGAGGCGACCGCGATCGTATCGGCCCAGCTACAGATCGGGATGGTGCTCCACATCCGGTTGAACCGACCGGTCGAAGCAATTGAGCGCGACGCGCCGGTGGTCAATCGGTTTCTCGTCAGCAATATGCTCTGCTACGGCCTGTTCGTCGGGTGGCACTATTCCTGCGGCTCCCGGCACGACAGCGAGTTTTGGCGTAACGCTCGTGACCATGTCTGGCCGCAACACCGTGTGGCGGCGGACCCAGGCGTCGTGGATTGCGCTGCGCTCGAGAAATTCGATGACATGATCGAACTGCTGAACCGGCCCGTCATCGACAAGGCGGACTGGAGCCGGATGTGCGCAGTCCCCCTCACCAGTTACGCCCAGATGTCACAGGGTCTGGGCTGTTAGCGGCGCGTTGGGGCGTTGGGCGCCGGGCACTTGCGGCGGCGTTGGCGGTGGTCGACGATCGCCGGTTCCGAATGCGCATCGGCACTGAACCGGGAAAAGCGGATGACGACCAGCGAGTCGGATAGATCAAGCCAGCCGCCGTATCGCTATCCCGACTACGTGTCGACGCGCCTGCGGGCACCCATGCTGCCGCCACTTCGGGTACCCGGTTTCTCGTCGGTGCACGCTGGTCCGGCCCGGGATGGCTCGGCGCTTGCCCCGCTGGATGCCGACCTCACCAGGAACGGACGCCGCAACGGCGAGCCCGTCGGGGAACGGATCATCGTCACCGGTCGGATCATTGACGAGGCCGGACGACCGGTCCCGGGCGCCCTGCTCGAAATCTGGCAGGCGAATGCCGCCGGCAGATACGTCCAGCCAACCGATCAGCACGATGCCCCGCTCGATCCAAACTTTCTCGGTGCCGGGCGCTGTCGATCGGATGCCACCGGTCATTACGGCTTCCGCACTATCAAGCCCGGTGCATACCCGTGGCAGAACCACCCCAACGCCTGGCGCCCCAACCACATCCATCTGTCGCTGTTCGGGCCTGACTTCGGTTCGCGGCTGGTGACGCAAATGTACTTCCTGGGGGATCCGCTGCTGCCGCTGGATCCCATCTTCAACAGCGTGCCGGAGGATGCCCGTGACCTGCTGGTGGCCCAGTTCGATCTGGACCGCACAGAGCCCGGCGTCGCGCTCGCCTTCCGGTTTGACATTGTCCTGCACGGCCCCAGGGCGACGCCGCGCGATTCTTAGGGCCAGATGCCGCGACAAACTCCTTCGCAGACGATCGGGCCGTTCTTCGGCTTCGGCCTCGTGCCGGACCAGTACGGTTTCGCGGGGACCGCGATTGGCGGCGGAACCCTGGTGACGGACCAGGCCTCTGGCCAGCGTATCCGGATCGTCGGCCGCGTGTTCGATGGTGCCGGGGCCGTGATTCCGGACGCCCTGATCGAGATCTGCCAGGCAGATGCAACTGGCCGCTGCGACGGTTTCATGAACGAACCTCCGTCCGGTCCATCCGACGCACCGTTCACCGGCTTCGGCCGGGTGGGGACCGGCGCCAGGCCGGACGGCCGGTTCGAGTTCGAGACGATCAAGCCCGGCAGCGTCGACGGACTTCAGGCTCCGCACCTGGAGGTCACCCTGTTCATGCGCGGCTTGCTGCGCCACGTAGTCACGCGCATCTACTTCGCTGACGAGCATGAGGCGAATCTCCGGGATCCGGTGCTGCGCGCGGTATCTCGCGACCGGCGGGACACGCTGATCGCACGGTGCAACGATTCCCATTCGAGCCGTACGTATAGTTTTGACATTCACATGCAGGGGGAACGCGAGACCGTCTTCTTCGATGTCTGAGCTGCCTGCAGTCGCATCCGCGTGACTTCCGACCCCTTTTCAGCGCCGTCGCACGGTGCGCTGTTTGCGCCCGCAGACGTTCGGGAACTGCTCTCTGACGGCCGTCGCGCAGCTGCGATGGTGCGGGTCGAAGCCGCCCTTGCCCGGGCAAACGCCAGATGCGGTGTCATCCCGGCGGCCGCAGCGGACGAGATCGATCGCGCATTGGCCGAATTCACTCCCGACCTCGCCCGGCTGGGTAGCGGCACAGAGTCCGCGGGTGTGCCGGTGCCGGCGCTGGTGGCCCAGCTTCGTGAAGCGGTGGGTGGTCCGTCGGCCGACTACGTGCACTGGGGCACCACGTCGCAGGACGTGGTCGACAGCGCGCTGGTACTGCTGCTTCGCGATCTGTTGGAGCGTCTCGATACCCAGATTGCGGAATTGATCGAGTCGCTCGGGGCCCTCGCACGCCGCCACCGAACGACCGTCATGCTTGCGCGAACCCGGATGCAGCAGGCGGCCCCGACGACCTTCGGGCTGAAGGTGATCGGGTGGCGTCAGCCCCTACTGCACAGTCGCGACCGACTGGCGGAGCTGCGCCCCCGCCTGCTGTCCGTGCAGCTCGGAGGCGCGGCCGGAACGCTTGCGCCCTGGGGAGATGCTGGGACGGGGGTGCGCCACGCGCTGGCGGACGAACTGGGTCTCGCTGCCCCGCCGGTGCCCTGGCACACGCAACGCGACGGTGTCGTCGAATGTGCTGGATGGCTGAGCCTGGTGACCGGCGCGCTGGGCACCATGGGACTCGACATCGGCCTGCTTGCGCAGAACGAAGTCGCCGAAGTCGCCGAAACGTCGGAGGCTGGTCACGGCGCGTCCTCGACGTTGCCGCAGAAGAGCAATCCTGTCCGCAGCGAAGTCCTGGTGGCCTTGGGCCGTTACAACGCCAACGCCCTGGGGGCGATGCATCAGGCGCTCCTCCACGAGGGCGAGCGGAGCGGGGCGGCTTGGTCGCTGGAGTGGCTCACGCTGCCCGGCATGGCGCTGGCTGCCGGCGGGGCGCTGGCGCAGGCGCAGCGTCTGGTTGCCGGGCTTGCGGTCGACGTCGCGCGGATGCGCCGGAACCTGGAGGCGACGCGGGGTCTATGTTTGGCGGAGGCGGCGGTTTTCGCCCTAGCCGAGCACATGCCGCGAGAGCGGGCCCGGGCATTGGTGAGCGATGCCTGCCGCGAGGCCAAGGCTGGTGGAGAGGGATTAGTCGCCGTGCTCGAGCGGCAGACCGATGCCCCGGTTCAGTGGCGCATAGTTGAAGACCCCGAACGTTATCTGGGATCGGCTGTCGCCATGGTTGATGCGGCCCTGAGCGCCTGAGGCTGCGTGACAAGCCGCCCGGTGGCCGGTGCTCGGGATCCCCAAGGCTCAAAGCGAAGCACGGAAGACAGCGAGGATGCAGGCACAGGTCGTCATCGTCGGAGGAGGGCCATCCGGCCTGCTCCTGTCGCAATTGTTGCATCTGCAGGGCGTGGAATCGGTCGTGCTCGAGCGGCGGACGAAAGCTCATGTCATGGGAAGGGTCCGTGCCGGCGTACTCGAACAGGGCACGGTCGATCTGCTCGGTGCAGCGGGAGTGGCGGACCGGCTGCAGGCAGAGGGACTGATCCACGAAGGGCTGGACATTGCCTTCGCGGGCCGGCGGCATCGGCTGGATCTGGCGGGCCTGACCGGAGGCCGCACCGTGACGGTCTATGGCCAGACCGAGGTGACGCGCGATCTGTTCGAGGCTCGCGAGCGGCTGGGCGGGGCCGTCGTGGACGGTGCCGAGGACGTGGCCCTTCACGACCTCGACGGTGATGCCCCGTACGTCACGTACCGCCACGCCGGCGAGCAACACCGCATCGATTGCGACTTCGTTGCCGGCTGCGACGGATTTCACGGAGTAAGCCGCGGTTCCATGCCCGCGTCGGCGCTTCGCGAGTTCGAGCAGGGGTACGCGTTTGGATGGATCGGCGTCTTGTCCCGGACACCGCCGGTCTCGCCTGAACTGGTCTACGCCAGTCATGAACGCGGCTTTGCCCTCTGCTCCATGCGGTCGCCCACGCTCAGCCGGTACTATCTGCAGTGCCCGTCGGAGGACGTTCCGGAGGACTGGAGTGACGAGCGTTTTTGGGAGGAACTGAAGCGGCGCCTGCCGGCGGCCACAGCCGATGTGCTGGTAGAGGGTCCGTCCGTCGAGAAAAGCGTTGCGCCGATGCGGAGCTACGTTGCCGAGCCGCTCCGGCATGGCCGCCTGTTCCTGGTGGGTGACGCGGCGCACATCGTGCCGCCGACCGGGGCCAAGGGCCTGAACTTGGCGGCGTCCGACGTTCATTACCTGTGGCATGCGCTGGTCGACCACTACCGCCGGGATGACGACTCCGGGCTTCGGGACTACTCGGAGAAGGCGCTCGCCAGGGTCTGGAAGTGCGAGCGGTTTTCATGGTGGATGACATCGTTGCTGCACCGGTTTCCGGAGGCGGGCCCGTTTCGCGAGCGCGTGCAACGGGCCGAGCTTGAGTACCTGTTCTCGTCTCGGGCCGCCATGACGTCGTTGGCGGA
Source organism: Alphaproteobacteria bacterium (assembly GCA_965116745.1). Taxonomy (GTDB): domain Bacteria; phylum Pseudomonadota; class Alphaproteobacteria; order TMED109; family TMED109; genus VXPW01. Next base: position 1,217,683 of record OZ220701.1, read on the forward strand.
GAACTACGTTGGCTTGCCCTATTGAACTGATGATGACTGGTCCACAAGTCGCGTTCCCGGAATTTCGTCCAAGGCTCCCATGGTGGTCAGGGGATCTGCAGACCTGCCGCAACTCCTTGGGCGGACGGTCCGTCAGCTTGGCGCAGTTCGAGACCCGCCGGTTGCGCGTGCCGGCGTCGGACGGGTCGGGCGACTGTCAGCAGGCGGTGCTGAGTTCTCCATTGACGGATGCGGACCAGCCATTGCTGCTGCTGGTTCACGGGCTTGCCGGGTCTGAAGACAGTGACTACCTGCGAGCCAGCGCCTGTTATTTCCTCGAACACGGGTACTCAGTGCTGCGCGTCAACCTGCGCGGCGCCGGCCCGTCAAGCACCACCTGCCGGGTACGGTACTGCGCAGGCAGCAGCACGGACCTTTCGGACCTCATCGCGGACCTTCCTGCGGAACTGGTGGGCGGCGGAGTGGTCGTGATGGGCTTCTCGCTGGGCGCCAACATCCTGCTGAAGTTCCTGGGGGAACCAGGCGGTGCCCGAAGGCGAGTACTGGCGGCAGTCTCCGTATGCGCCCCGATTGATCTGGCCGCAACCTGCCGCAACATTCTCCGGTGGCGGAATGCCGGCTATCACCGATGGTTCCTGTCGCACATGAAGGCGGAAACACTGGCTTCCGGCGTGCCGCTCGACGCTGGCGTGCGATCTGCGATCACGCGGGCGAGCACGATTTATGAATTTGACGAGTGTTTCACCGCGCCAAGCCACGGATATGCCAATGCCGACGACTACTACCGGCAGTGCTCAGCCCAGGAATTCCTGGAGGGGATCAACGTGCCGACGCTCGTGATTACCGCCCAGAACGACCCGATTGTCCCGTTTGCGCCGTACCGTGCCCAGGATTGGCGACGGGCCACGGCGCTGACGTGCCTGTTTCCGCGTTCCGGCGGCCATGTCGGGTTCCACGGCCAGGGTTCGTCGACGCCGTGGCACGATCGCTGTGCCCGTCGGTGGTTCCAGCACGCAGCCCGCCTGAACTTTCGCGCAAGGGCTCGGCGAAAGTAGCGGGATCAAGTGCGAACAAACATCCGTCCGGTTCGGAGGAGCCGGGCGGTGTCGCCGCGCCGCAGACGGGTGTTCGGGCGGAGAAGCACGGGGAGCGCGCCGCCAACGCCGCTGCTGAACGCGACCAGCCATGGTTTCTGGTCCGATCTCGGCCGAGACCTCCTCGATCTCGGAACCGACTCCCTCGGTAGCTCAACCTTGCATGACGGGACTGCTGGCTGAGGCCCATGCGGCGGCGTGCGCGAGGTGTACAGCTGCCATGCCACGGGCATCGACCTGGCAGTCGGGAACCGATCGGGGCCTGACGAAAGACTGGCGGCGGATCGAAGCCGTCCGGCTTGTTTTGTGTCCGTTCCTGCTGAATCATGCACGCTTCTGCGCCAATGCCGGAGACCAGCGGAATGGACGCTGAACTGCGGGCTGCGTTAACCGCCTGTTCGACTGCCACCATTACGATGCAATTGCTCAAACGCGGCATTCGCGCGACGGCCATGCGTGGTGTTGCGCCGCTCGCCGAGGGACAGGGGCGTGTGGTCGGCGAGGCCTATACCGTCAGGTTCATTCCCATGCGCGAAGACCTCTCGGACCCCGCTGTCCTGGGCGCAGGGGAAAACCCGCAGCGTCGCGCGATCGAGGAATGTCCCGCTGGGGCAGTCCTGGTGATGGACGGTCTCGGAAACTGCGATGTCGGGACACTCGGGGACATCCTCGCGGAACGCTTGCGTGTGCGCGGCGTCGCTGCCTGCGTGACGGACAGCGCGGTGAGGGACGCGGAAGCCGTCGTGGCGACCGGCTTTCCGGTGTGGTGCGGCGGGCGGGCGGCACCACCCAATAACACCGGGCTCGCGATGGGTGACCTGCAGACGCCGATCGGCTGTGGCGGCGTGGCGGTCATTCCGGGCGACGTGCTGGTTTGCGACGGCGACGGCGTGGCGGTCATCCCGACCGCGATGGTGGAGAGCGTTGCGGCCGATGCCGTCGAGCAGGAGCGGGTGGAGACCTTCGTGCTGGAGCGGATCCGCGCCGGCGATGCCGTCCCCGGCACGTACCCGCCCAATGCAGAGACCTTGTCGGCCTACGAAATCTGGAAACAGGACCGCGACTGACTGCCAGCCGGCGGGACCGGTTGGGGTCGCCTCTCAGGCCCGGCCCGCTCCTGGGCCAGGACTTGCGCCGGTATCGGCCACCACTCGGATGGAAACAGCTGACGCACGCGCCGTGAATTCGACGCCGGGTCGTGCCTGACGGAGGGAGCACTCCTCGTCCGCATCGAGACCGGGCACCGTTGCTCGGACAGACGGCCTCCACGAAGCCTTCTCCCGATGGTTACGGGGTTCGATCCGCTGCTGGGCGAAGGCCGCCGGTTCAGCTCGGCCCGTCGGCACGGCGCTGTATCTGGAGTTGACCGGCGGGTACCGCCCCGGGGCTGATTTCCCGTTGGCTTTACCAACGTCGCCCTGTTGCGCGAAAATGAGGAGATCGGGACAGGCGGGACGGACCTAGGCAGGAGGTCGACATGGCTGAGAGCGTTGTCAAGCCGGGTATGCCAACCGAGGCGACTCCGGCCCCGGGAGGCGCGGTCGAGCCATCGTTGTGGAATGCGTTTCCGCATTTTCTGCCGTTGGCGATCTTTCCGCTGATATTCAATGCCGCCGTCTTCGGCGGCTGGTGGATTGGCGCATGTTTCGTCTTTTTCATGCTGGCGGGTCCGCTGGACATCGCGCTGGGCGTGGACGAACGGAACATGGATCCGGCGAGGACGTCTGAGCGGCGGTTGCTCTGGCACAATCTGCCGGTCTGGTTGTGGGCGTTTCTCTGGCCCGTGACCCTCGTGTTCGGTCTCTGGCAAATTCTCCTGGCCGACCACTTGGCCACGTGGGAAGCGGTGTCCATGGCGATCATCTTGGCCGTGGAGGCGCAGGCGGTCTTCATCGTCGGCCACGAGTTGGTCCATCGGCGCACCGTGTGGGAGCGGCGCCTTGGGGAGTTCCTGCTCGCCTCGGCCTCGTACCCGCACTACGCGACCGAGCACATCTACATCCATCACGCCCTTGTGGGTACGCCGCTCGACCTCGGCTCGGCCCCGAAGGGTCAGAGCCTCTGGCACTACTTTCCGCGCGAACTGGCGAGCAATATCACCGGCGCATGGCGAGTGGCCCGCGAGCGGCTGGCGCGACGCGGACTGCCGGTCTGGCATTACACGAATCCGTTCTGGCGTTACGGTGGCGAAACGGTTGCCTGGTATGCGCTGATCTACTGGATGGGCGGCCCCTGGGCCATCCTGGTCTTCGCCATCCTCTGCCTTGGCGTGGTCCTGTCGATGAAGATCAGCAACTACATCCAGCACTACGGACTGCGTCGCATCCGGCTTTCGACCGGCCGGTTCGAGCGTGTACGGCCTCGCCATTCCTGGAGCGCCAATTGGCGCTTCAGCAACTGGATGTTCTACAACATGCAGCGGCATCCGGATCACCATGCCGTGGCAAGCCGCCATTACTCGCTGCTCCAGCATCACGGCGGGGACGAATCGCCGCAGCTGCCCGGCAGTTACGCCAAGATGTTCAATCTGGCAGTGCGTCCGCAGCGCTGGTTCGAGACCATGGACCCTCTGGTCGATCGCTGGCGCGCGCATTTCTATCCGGAAATAGACGACTGGAGCGCCTACGACAGCCCGGTTTCCGCCGCCCGTCCGGAAGCGTTTGACGCGATCGTCGAGATCTTCGGCGCGGCGCCTCGGCTCGCGCGGCTGATCGAACGCCATCCCGAGTTGCTCGACTCGCTCCAGGACAGGGAGTTCACCGATCTTGATCTTCCCACGGGCTTCGGACCGGACCCGGAAAGCGAAGCCATCGCCCGACGTGGCCTGACCCGGATCTACTGGACGCGCGAGTTCGGGGTACCGCAAATGCGCGCGCAGATCGACGAGGCGCCGTTCCAGGATGCCGGCGACGCCGCGGAAGTGGTTCGGAACTGGGCAAACGACAAGGCATTTCAGATCGGCGTTCACACCCTGCGTGGGAATCTCTCGCCGATCGAAGCCGCGATGGCCCTCTCGCACGTCGCGGATGCCGCGGTGACCGCTGTGCTGGCGGCCGTTCAGGACGAATTTACCGAGCAGCACGGTCCGGGTGACGGGGGCGGGTTCGCGGCCATCGTCCTCGACGACCTGGCGAGCAGGGAGGCCGCGCCTGGCGCGGAGCTCCATCTCTTGTTCGTGCACGAGGGCGGACAGCAGGGCCGCTACGACTCGCTGTGTCGCCGGATCTTGGAGGCCACCGACGGTTTGGCGGTCGACAGCCTGCTGTTCACACCGATTCCGGGCGGCAGGAACAGGCGCGACGTGTGGTCACTGGCCGACTTCGTGGGACATTTCCGAGAAGGCGCCACGACCGGCGAACTCCGCGACCTGATCCGGGCGCGATGCATCTACGAGTCTCCCGGTTCCGACTTGGAGCGGCGGTTCGCGGAAGCGCGGAGCGAGACGCTGTCTGGTTCCCGGGTACGCGAAGAGCTGATCACGGAGCTCGCCGAGCCAGCCACGGACGCCGGCGAAGCCAGCCTGTCAGCGATCGACAGTGGCCGTGGCGGCCTCGGCGATGTGGAGCGCGTTGCCCGATGGCTGCAATTGCTCCACTTCCAAGACATGCCTGCCGACACCGCCACCACCGCAGCTTCGGTCTTCGAAACTGCTGCCACGCACGGATGGATCGCCGACGGAGCCGCGAAGCGGTTGGCCGAGGCTGCCAACCTGTGGCGAAATCTGCAGGGGGCTGTCCGCCTTGTTGACGGTGCCAATTCCGAGATCGACGCACTCGGCACCCGAGCCAAGGCCGTGCTCGCGCAATGCTGCGGGGTCGACGACTTCAACGCGCTGGTGACCGCAGTGACGGACATGGCTGCCAGCACCGCCGCAGAGATCGACGCGGTGCGCGGCAGTGATGCTTCCGAGTCGCAGGCTTGAAGCTCAGAAGGAATTGTTTTGACGGGAAGAATTGTGGCAGAACGCCAGCATCCGTTCACGCGCAGACCCAACGTCAGAGGTGAGACCTGACAAATCTCCCCGAGGTGTTTGGGCACCCCAACATGCGCTCGCGCGCTCACAGGATCTCCTAGACCGCCGGATCCAGACGGCGCTCCGCCTCTGCGCCCGGCGTGCTTCCCGCATTCTCCTTGTCGGGCAACGACGTGCGCGCCGCGCCCCGGCCGATTACGGCTGCCGCTTCCCTCCGGGCAGGAACCTCCCGATGACTACTCCCATTTTTGCCCCATAGCGCCCGTGCAGCTTCTTCCCGCGGGCACCGACCCTCTGTCAACCAAGTGGAAAGATCGAAGTCCCACCCCCGCCAGAGCCCGTATTTCGACGCCTTGGCGAAGTCGGTCTCCTGCATGTCATCCAGCAGGTAGAAGCGTTGCTCGATCCAGGAGAAGCTCTCATCGAAGCAAACGACAAAGCTCCTGATCGCGTCGTTGATACGGCCTGCGCGTTTGCGGGACAGCGCCCCTTTCTCCGTGCTACGCACGGCAAAGCCTTCCGGGCACACCCAGCCGGTCACAACGGTCCGGATACACGCCAGATGGCTGACGGTCTTGTCGGGGTGGAAGCCGATGACACGCGATCCCGCCTTGGATGTTCGTTTGCCGGGCTCGCAATAGAGCCGATAGCGGAGGTTGGTCTCAAGCTAGAGGTCCAATTTTCTCGAGTAGCTTGGCAAGACCCCAACCGTGCTCGCGCCCCGCGTAGACGAGACGGTTCTTCGCTACCAGCGTCAGAAACTCGACTCGGAGTATGATCTGCGGGTTCGTAGCATGACCAAAAGTCAGGCTCAGGCCTTATTGACAACTTCATATTGACAGGCCATAACCTTATTTTCCATCGCTGTCAAACAGGTTGTCACCTTATGAAAACCGGCACAAGAGCTATTGCGCGCCAACGCTTGGATCAACGCTTTTCGTCCATGAAGCCGGAATCTCGTTACCAACCTCCACCGAAGGGCTGGATCAGGGCGATACGCGATGCTTTGGGCATGTCCGGCACCCAACTTGGCCGACGCATGGGGGTGAAAGCCCAAAGCGTCGCGGACATCGAGCAGTCAGAGGCCTCTGGAACCATCCAGCTCAAGACGCTTCGCAGGGTGGCGGAAGCACTGGACTGTGTTGCGGTTTACGCGCTCATTCCGAAGTCTTCGCTGGAAGAACTGGTTCAACGAAACGCCCGCAAGATCGCCCGCAAAGAACTCGACCGGATCGCGCATTCGATGGATCTTGAAGCCCAAGGCCTGTCTCCGGAAAAACGCGAAGGACAACTCGAAAACTATATTCGCCTACACCTTCGAGAACGTGATCTTTGGGAGGATGCTTGAACGATCTCTTCAACGAGCCGGCGCATACCACACCGCTCGAGCCGGGAGAGCGCGAAGGTCTTCTCCAGACCTGGATCACGTATCGGCGAGATCTGAATGAGGCGGAGCAAACGAACGTCGCGGCGGGCACAGTATGGGCTTGGCGCGTTCGCCGGCGCGATCTGCTTGAGGAGAATTTCCTACGGCAGCTTCACAAGCGCCTGTTCGGTGACGTCTGGGTCTGGGCCGGCGAGTTTCGCATGACCGAGCGGAACATCGGTATCGAGCCGGTACGGATTCCCGCCGAACTGAGAATGGCGTTCGACGACGCCCGTTACTGGATCGAACACGAAACATTCCTGCCCGACGAGATTGCCGTGCGACTGCATCACCGGCTTGTCATGATCCATCCGTTTCCCAATGGCAATGGCCGAACGACGCGCCTGATGGGAGATTTGGTGGCAGCCCGGCTCGGCCAGGCGCCGTTTACATGGGGCAGACAGGATCTGACCGACGTCAGCGAAGTGCGTGCCAAATATATCGCCGCCCTACGGGCCGCGGACAACCACGACATCGGTCCGCTGCTGGAGTTCGCGCGCTCGTAGATCATTCAGCTCCATCCGTAAACCTGTTGGACTGATCGCGGCTGGGCGACTGTGCAAGCGCCAAGCCGATTTCGGCCGCCGGCTCTGCGGCTCCGGAATCTACCCACGGTTCAACCCCGACTCCGCGGGCCGGCAAGCAGCGAAGCCGGAGACTTCCCTGGAAGGCCAGACCCGTCCGGACGCCGCTCACAGAGCGCCGTCGACGCCTCGGTCCAGGTGACTGCGTCGATGCACCGGCAACCCGCGGCCATGAGCGCAAGTGCGTGGGTACCGTTTGCCGGCGGAGTCCCTTAGCCGCGTCCTGGTTGGTCGCGGGTGCCGCGACCGAGGTCGATCTCCGGCTCGGTACCCTTCAGCAAACGACGCACGTTGGCATGGTGGCGGAAGGTGATGAGCAGCGCGATCAGGATCACGGAGGGCAAGTGCGCAGGATCGCCGGGAAGTCCGATCGGCAGGTGACCAGCCCGCTGCAGCTCCAGCAGTCCCCAGAGGAGGGCGGGAGCGCCCACGACCAGCGCGCCCAGCGCTCCGACGGAGGACCTCCGGAAGATCACCACAAGCGCGACCCATCCGACTCCTGACACGAGTGCCACCGGCCACGTCAAGGCCAGCAGCGCGCCAAACGCGGTGGCAACTCCCTTGCCGCCGCGGAAGCCAAGCCACACGGGAAACATGTGTCCAGTGACGGCGGCAAGCGCTGCCCAGCCTGCGGGTTCGGGCCCGAACCGCAAGGCCAGCACCACGGCCAGCGTTCCCTTCCCGGCGTCCAGGACGAGCGTTGCGAGGGCCAGGTCGCGCCGTCCGGTGCGCAGCACGTTGGTCGCGCCGATGTTGCCCGACCCGCGCTGGCGCACATCACCGACGCCCGCCAGCCGGCCCAGGATCAGACCGAACGGAATCGAGCCAAGCAGATAGGCCGGGACCAGCACGGTCGCCCAGTACACGATTTGCCCCGTGCCCAGGATCAGGTCCGGGATCATGATCCTTCTCCGAAGACCGGGCGGCCATCGACAACCGTTCGAATCGCCCGGCCGCGAACCGGATGCGCGGTATATGGCGCGTTCTGGGACTTGCTTCGAAATTCCTTGGCGTCCAGGACCCAGGGGTGATCAAGGTCCAGGAGGACGAGGTCGGCGGGCTCGCCGGGAGCCAGGCGTCCGCCCGGGACGCCGAAGATGGAGGCGGGGCTCCAGGTGACCCGCCGGAGCAGCTCGATCAGCGACAGCTGGCCCGAATGCACGAACTCCAGAGCCAGCGGCAGCACGGTCTCCAGGGCGGCCATCCCGAAGTCGGCCTGCTCGAACGGTTGACGCTTGCTGTCCTCGTGGTGGGGCGAGTGGTCGCTCGCGATGACATCGATCACGCCGTTCACGACGGCCTCGGCGACGGCCGATCGGTCGGATTCGCAGCGCAGCGGCGGCGACACCTTGGCGAAGGTTCGCCAGCCCTCGACCTCGTTCTCGGTAAGCGCGAAGTAGTGTGGCGCCGTTCCGGCCGTGACCGCCACGCCACGCGCCTTGGCGGCCGCGACGGCTTCCACCGCGCCACGGGTCGAGAGAAGCGGGAAGTGGATGCGCGATCCCGCGGCCTCGGCCAGCCGCAGGTCACGCTCGATCAGGATCATTTCCGCAATGGGCGGACGGCTGGGCAGGCCGAGCCGCGTGGCGAGTACGCCCGCGTTCATGGTGCCATTCCCCGCCAGGGCAGGGTGTTCCGGGTGCTGGACGAGCAGCAGGTCGAGTGAGCGCGCATACTTGAGTGCGCGGAACATCAGGCTGGCGTTCTCGACGGCGCAATTGGTGTCGGTGAACGCGGGCACGCCGTTCTCGGCCAGCAGGCCCATCTCGGTCAGCGCTTGGCCACGACTGCCGACCGTGATGGCTGCCATTGCGAAGACTTTGACGAGGCTGGTCTCGCGCGCCCGCCGGCTGATGAACTCCACCTCGGCCACGCCATCGATGATCGGGTCCGTGTCCGGCGTGCAGAGGATGCTGGTGATGCCGCCGACCGCTGCCGAACGGCTGGCCGTGAACAGGGTTTCCTTGTGCTCGGCGCCGGGTTCCCGGAGATGGGCGCGCGTATCGATCAGACCCGGCGCCAGCACGAGGCCCGTGCAGTCCACGTGGACCGCATCCTCGGGCGCTCCGTCGGCGAACAGCCCGGGTCCGACATCAATGATTTTCTTGCCTTCGGTGAGCAGCCCGCCCTGCGCGTCCAGCCCAGACGCCGGATCCACGAGACGGCCCCCCGTGTAGGCCGTTCGCCGCGGCGGGGCGCGGAAGCTCTTGCCTGCCATCAGCCGGCGACTCCCTCCACGGCGTTCTGGACCAGCGTTTCGAGCACGGCGATCCGCACCGCGACTCCGTGCGCCACCTGCTCGAGAATGAGCGAGCGGCCGATATCGTCCGCCAGCACGCTGTCGAGTTCGGTTCCGCGGTTGATCGGACCGGGGTGCATGATCACTGCATCGTCCTTGGCCACGCGCAGCTTGTCCGAATCCAGGCCGAAAAACCGGAAGTACTCGCGGGTGGACGGGACAAGCGAACCGTGCATGCGTTCGAGCTGCAGGCGGAGCATCATCACGACGTCGGCCCCGTCCAACCCCTCGGCCATCGATTCGAACGGTTGGGCACCGAACGCCTCGATGCCGGCAGGCATGAGCGTCGCCGGGGCCACGACGCGGACCGTGGACCCCATGATAGTGAGCAGGCGCATATTCGAGCGCGCCACCCGGCTGTGCATGATGTCGCCGCAGATGGCGACGGTCAGCCCCTCAAGGGTGCCCTTGCGCCGCCGGATCGTCAGGGCGTCGGTCAGGGCCTGGGTGGGGTGCTCGTGGTTCCCGTCACCGGCATTGATCACCGCGCAGTTGACCTTGTGACTCAGGAGATGGGGCACCCCGCTCATGGCGTGGCGCACGACGAGCACGTCGGGGCGCATGGCATTGAGCGTCATCGCCGTGTCCAGCAGAGTCTCCCCCTTGCCGGTCGAACTGGTCGCGAGCGACATGTCGACGACGCTGAAGCCGAGATGCTGGCCGGCGATCTGGAACGACGCCCGGGTGCGGGTCGAATTCTCGAAAAACAGGCTGATCAGCAGGTGGCCGGGCAGCGGGTCGGGCGGACGATTGTCCTGGGCCAGGCAATCCGCGATGAGGTCGGCCCGATCAATGAGGTGGATGATCTCGGTGCGACTCATCTCCTCGATTCCAAGGAGATGGCGGCGAGCTACTGGAGCGGTGGATGCAGCTTCGCCCATGAGTTTGCACGATAGGTCAGGTCCGGGACGACGGCAAGCAGCCATAGCTGCCCTGCTTGTACGTTCGCCGGGCGATTGCTACCGGATATGGGGTACCCGCGTGGTACACTGATGCGCTGCTGTCATGCATCAGTCCTCGGGGTGCCACATGAAACCTCACCTGCGTACTGGTCGCCGCCGGCTTGTATTGCTCGCCGGCGCCGTTGCCGTCTTCGCGTGGGTTCTGCCCGCTCCCGCCTCGGCCGTTGAGTTCACGACGACTGCGCCGCAGGGGTACCTGATCGACGCCGAGACGGGCACGGTCCTGCTGGCCAAGGAGGCCGACCAGCCAATGCCGCCGGCGTCGATGAGCAAGCTGATGACCGTGTACATGACGTTCGAGGCACTCAAGGATGGCCGCCTCGCGCTGGACACCGAACTGCCCGTGAGCCGGGAGGCCTGGCAAAAGGGCGGGTCCAAGATGTTCGTGGAAGTCGACACCATGGTGCCGGTAATCGACCTGCTGCGTGGCGTAATCGTCCAGTCGGGCAATGACGCGAGCATTGTCCTGGCAGAGGGGATCGGCGGGACCGAAAGCGGTTTCGCCAGCCTGATGAATCACCGTGCGCGCGAACTCGGCCTCCAGGACAGCCACTTCACCAATTCCACGGGCTGGCCGGACCCGAACCATGTGATGTCACCCCGCGACCTTGCCCTCCTGACCACGCTGATTGTCGACCACTTCCCGGAATTCTTCCCCCTGTTTTCCGAGACTGAGTACACCTACGGCGGCATCAAGCAGCAGAACCGCAATCCGCTGCTGTACCGGAACATGGGGGCGGAGGGAATGAAGACCGGCTACACGAAGGCCGCCGGATACGGCCTCACCGCTTCCACGCTTCGAAACGGGCGGCGCTTGGTGCTGGTGCTGAACGGCATGAGCTCGCCGCGACAGCGCGTGGCCGAGGCGACACGGCTGCTGGAGCTGGCGTATGCGCAGACAGAGGCGGTCCACCTGGCGGATGCCGGCGAGGTCATTGGGGCGGTGTCCGTGGCTGGCGGCCGGGACCTGGAAGTCCCGGTGGCGTCGGCAACGAGGCTGGCGGCGACCTTGCCGAGGGGGGCCGGACGCGACGACACCGAGTTCTTTATCCGGTATGAGGGCCCGGTAACTGCACCGATCGCGGCCGGGACCCAGGTCGCCTCGCTGGTAGTCAGCAGTCCGATGCAGGCGCCCACGGAGTATCCGCTGGTGGCGGCCACTCCCGTCCCCGAGGTGGGCCTCTTCATGCGGATGGTCCGGGCCGCCGGGTTCCTGATCTGGGGCCCTCCATAGTTCGCTCCGCTGCCCGGCGCGCTGCTTTCATCAGCTTCGAGGGAATTGATGGCAGCGGGAAGACGGTCCACGCACGTCTCGTTGCGGACCGTCTCGAATCGTGCGGAATCCCGGTCGTCCGGACGCGCGAGCCGGGCGGAAGCGAAGGGGCCGAGGCAATTCGCGCGCTCCTCAACAGCGGGGTCCTTGAGAGCTGGGACGCCATCACCGAAACGTTCCTGCTGTCGGCCGCGCGGACCGATCACTGCCGGCGTGTGATCGAGCCCGCCCTTCGGCGCGGATCGTGGGTAGTGTCGGACCGGTTCGTTGACTCGATGTTTGCGTATCAAGGTGCCGGACGTGAAGTCTCCAACAGGTTCCTGCAATTGGTGACGCAGTACTCGGTGGGCGAGCTGATGCCGGATCTCACCGTGGTCTGCGATGTGGACGTGGACACGGCCAATGCCCGGATCGAGGGGCGCAGCCTGGAAGGCGGAGGACTGCGGACCCGTTACGAGCAAACCGATCGGGAACTGCGGCAACGGATACGCGAAGGGTTTCTCGACCATGCGTCGATCGTGCCGGAGCGCTGCGTCGTCGTGGACACCACCGAACCCCAGGAGAAGGTCGCGGCACGGATCTGGTCGGTGATCGCCGAGCGCCTGGACGTGGATGATGGCGAAGGCTGAGCCCGGCTACGCGGTGGATCCGCTGCACCCCCGCCGTGCCCCGGAACTGGTTGGCCACGACCGGCCTTGGGAATCCTTCCGCGCGTCGCGGGCCGGCGGGCGGGTTCCACACGCATGGCTGCTCGTCGGGCCGAGGGGTGTCGGCAAGGCGACGTTCGCCTATCGGGCGGCGATCGAGGTTCTCGCCGGACGGAGCGGAGACCGGTCGCCGGCGCCCACCGAGGCGTCCGATCATCCCGTCAGGCGGCGGGTGTGGGCGGGGAGTCACGGCGACCTGCTGGCGATCGAGCGGCATAAGGGCGCCAGCGAGCCCCGGAGGATTCCGGTCGAGACCGTTCGCGAACTGCGTCATTTCTTCGGTCTCACCTCGGCGGAAGCGGGCTGGCGCGTGGCCATCGTGGATGCACTCGACGACCTGAACCTCCATGGCGTCAACGCCTTACTCAAAATCGTCGAGGAGCCGCCGCCGCGGGCGCTTCTGTTCCTGATTGCCCATCGGGTGCGATCGGTTCCGGCGACGATCCGCTCCCGCTGTCGGTGGCTGCCCTTCGCGGGCCTGGCGCACGACGAATGCGTCCAGGTGCTGGAGCGGCTGCTGCCCGATCAGGACGCCGCCCAGCGGTCGGGCCTGGCGCATCTTGCCAACGGCGCGCCTGGACTCGCCTTGACGTTTGCCGACGCCGAGGCATTGACCCTGTTCGGCGAGATCACGGCGCTCTGCCGGACGCTGCCCGCACTCGACGTTCCGGCCGCGCATGCGTTCAGCGATCGCTTCGCCCGGCGGCCGGGCTCGGAACGGTTCCCGACGTTCGCCGCCATGTTCAAGATCTGGGTGCACCGCGCCGCGATCCGCATCGTTGCGGGCGACGAGTCGGTTGGGGACGACATTGTGGAGGACGAGGGAGAAGTGCAGCGCCGTTACGGCACGGCGGCGGGCCTTGCGGGGGTGCTGTCCTTGTGGAACGATGTCGGGCAGATTGCGGACGCTGCCGTACACGCGCACCTCGACCGCAAGCAAGCCGTACTGGACGTGTTGTTCGCCAGCCGCCGTCTGGCGCGCGGCGCTTGAGCGGGGGAACACTGTGGACGCCTCGCCGAAGCCGCCGCGCTTTTACCTGACCACGCCGATCTACTACGTGAACGATGTGCCGCATCTGGGGCATGCGTACACGACGGTTGCATGCGACGCCCTGGCGCGGTTCATGCGCCTGGACGGACGCGATGTCCGGTTCACGACCGGGACCGACGAGCACGGGCAGAAGGTGGCGAAATCCGCGGTAGCGGCGGGGCTGGATCCCGGCGCGTTTACGGACCGGGTGTCCGAGCGCTTCCGCTCTCTCGTCGAGGCGGTGGGGGCCACGCCGAACGATTTCATCCGGACGACCGAAGAGCGTCACTACCGGTCGGTCCAGGAGATCTGGCGCCGACTGGTTCAGCGCGACGAGATCTACGCGGGCAAGTACGAAGGCTGGTACTCGGTTCGGGATGAGGCCTATCTCGCGGAGAGCGAGCTAATTCGCCAGCCGGACGGTTCCTTCCGGGCGGCGAGCGGGGCGCCGGTCGAGTGGGTTGCCGAATCGAGCTACTTCTTCCGGCTGTCGCGCTGGCAGGAACCGCTGCTTCGGTGGTACGCGGAGCACCCTGAATTCATCGGGCCCGAATCCCGCCGGAACGAGGTTGTGCGATTCGTGGAAGGCGGTCTTGACGACCTTTCGGTATCCCGGACCAGCTTTCGCTGGGGCGTGCCGGTTCCCGACGATCCCGATCACGTCATTTACGTATGGGTGGATGCGCTCACTAATTACCTGACCTCGGCCGGCTTCCCGGACGAGGATTCGGACACGTACAACCAGTTCTGGCCTGCCGATGTTCACGTCGTCGGGAAGGACATCGTCCGCTTTCATGCAGTCTACTGGCCGGCCATGCTGCTGGCTGCCGGAGTCGCCCCGCCGCGACGGGTGTTCGCGCACGGGTGGTGGACCGTGGAAGGTCAGAAGATGTCGAAATCGGTCGGCAACGTGGTCGACCCGTTCGAACTCGTGCGGGAGTACGGACTGGATCAGGTCCGCTACTTCCTGCTTCGCGAGGTTCCCTTCGGGAATGACGGCGATTATTCCAGGGCGGCGATGATCCACCGCGCGAATGCAGATCTCGCGAACGACTTCGGAAATCTGGTGCAGCGGGTCCTGACGCTGGTGCAGCGGAACTGCGAGGCCGCCGTCCCGGAGCGTGGCCCGGCGACGCCGGAGGACGAGGTACTGCTGCAGGCGGCTTCGGGTCTCGGGGCTGAACTGCGGCCATTGATGGAAACGCAGCAGATGCATGCCGCCCTACGGGCGCTGTGGGACGTGATCCGGGCGGCGAACGCCTATATCGATCATGCGGCGCCATGGGCCCTTGCCCGCACGGATCTCGACCGGTGCCGTACGGTGCTGAGCGTATTGCTGGAGGTCCTGCAGCGAATCGCCATCTTCTCGCAGCCGTTCGTGCCGGCCGGCGCCGCGGCGATCCTGGATCAGCTCGGCGTACCCGCCGATCGGCGGCAGTTCGGGGACGCCGGGTGTGGCCCTCCTGCGGGGACGCCGCTGGTACCGCCAAGCCCCGTCTTTCCGCGCCTTACATCCGAGGTCGAAGCCGATGCTGGTTGACAGCCACTGCCACCTCGATTTCCCGGCCTTCGCGGACGACTTTCCGGCCGTGCTGGAGCGCGCGAGAGCGGCGGGAGTGCGGACGCTCCAGACCATTTCGACCCGTTTGGCGACGGTGGATACCATCCTCGACGTGGCATCCCGGGATCCCGACATCTGGTGTTCGGTGGGCCTGCATCCGCACGAGGCCGCGACCGAGGACGACGTGTCGCCGGATCGAATCGTGGCATTGTCGGACCACCCGGACGTGATCGGGGTGGGTGAGACTGGCCTTGACTACTACTACGAGCACAGTCCGCGTGAGCGGCAGCAGGAGAGCTTCAGGAACCACATCGAGGCCAGCCGCAGGACCGGGCTGCCGCTGATTGTGCACGCCCGTGACGCGGACGACGACGTTGTGGAGGTGCTCAGGGAGGAGTACGAGGCGGGTCCGTTTCCCGGACTCATTCACTGTTTCACGGCCGGCCCGGAGCTGGCGCGCGCCGCGCTGGACATCGGATTCCTGATTTCCATTTCCGGCATCGTGACGTTCAAGAAGGCGGAGAACGTGCACGCCGCGGCCCGCGAGGTCCCGCTCGATCGATTGCTGGTGGAAACGGACTCGCCGTTTCTCGCGCCGGTGCCGCACCGCGGCAAGCGTTGCGAGCCCGCGTTCGTCGCGCGCACGGCGGCGGCGATCGCGGAGCTGCGGCAGATCGACCCGTCGCGCCTGGCCGCGGCCACGACCGACAACTTCTTTCGGCTCTTCTCCAAGGCCAAGCGACCGGTGGACTGAGAGCAGTTCCGCGGCTGCCGCGAATGCGCTATGTTCGCATCATGCTCACGATCATGTCACAGTTCCTGCGTACCTTCCTGATCGGATTGATGTTTTGCGTCTTCGCGCTGCCGGTGCACGCGGCCGATGCGCCGGAGGCGGCGGCGCCGTGTCTCGCCTGTCATGCGGTCGACGGGCCTGCCGCCGACGCTGTCACGCCGCTCGTTGCGGGGCTTCGCAAGAAGCACGTTCTGGCGGCGATGCAGGACTACCGCTCGGGTGAGCGCCTGCATGAGGAGATGCAGCAGGCAGCCCAGGGCCTCGACGACGCAGCCCTCGACGTGCTCGCTGCCTGGTATTCCGAGCAGCCCTGGATCGCGAGCGAGCGACCGGTCGATAGCGATCTCGCAAAGGCCGGCAGCCGGAAAGCCCGCGCTTCATGCAGCTCGTGCCACCGCCGCTCGGGCGAGGGCGGGATCGGCGCACCCCGTCTCGCCGGCCAGAGCGTCGACTACCTCGTCGCAGCGAGTACCGCCTACCGGGACGGCGGCCGTACCAGCCCGGCTGCCCGCGGTAAGGGCTTCGTCATGGGAGACCTGACCGATGACGAAATCCTTGCCCTTTCCCACTACTACGCGAGTCTCCGCTAGTCAGAAGCGACCGCGCGGTTGGAATGGTCGTGCCGGTTGCGCCTGCTGCCCGCGGCGCATGACCGGGTGTCCCCGGGAAAGCTCCCGCCCGAGAAGGGCCGTTTCGTCGCTGCGTCGCAGCCGGGCCGCAGTCGGCGGCGCTAGGCGCCGATGCCGATGAGCGAGAGCAATCGCCCGTAGCGCGGTTCGCCGGCCCGGAAGTTGCGACGGTAACTGAAGAAACTGTCGGGTTCGCCGGCAGTGTCGCGGTCGAGGACATCGACGGCGCCGATTCCTGCTCTCTCCAGACAACGGGCTGCGTAGCCGGGCAGGTCGAACAGGAGCTTCACGCCCGCTCGTCGAAACAGCGACTCACCGTCCGGTTCGTCTCGCAGAAAGGGCTCGGCGAACGGGGGATCCACCTCGTAGCTGGCTTGGGCGATTGCCGGCCCGATCGCGGCAACCACGCGCTCGCGTCTGGCGCCAAGATGTACCATCCGATCGACGGTTGCCGGCAGTACGCCGGCCAACGCCCCTTTCCATCCGGCATGGGCGGCGCCAACCACGCGGGCGACCGGATCGGCGAGCAGGACTGGAGCACAATCCGCGGTCAGGACGCCCACTGCGACTCCTGCCTGCGCGGTCACGACTGCATCTGCCCGTTGCGCCGGCAGCGGCTCGGGCCCGGCAACGATGACGCGGGTGCCATGGACTTGATAAGGGGTTACCAGGGGCGTGGTTCCAAGGCCTGAGGCCGCAACCGCCCGGCGGCGGTTCTCGGAGACCCGTGCGCGCACGTCATTGGATCCGAACCCGCAGTTGAGGGAACGGAACGGACCTTCGGACACACCGCCGCGACGGGTCAGGAAACCGTGTCGCACCGGGCAGCCCTCGAACACCGGAGACTGGAGCGCCTCGACCCGACCCACTATGCGAACCCCGCCGGATCTGGGCCATTCGGGGAGGCCACCGACATGGCGTGAAAGCGGGACCCCATGGCCGTCGGGTGAACAAGACGGTGAAGGGCGGTCTCGATGCCGGCGCTTGCGGCGGGCTGCATGGCGGCCAGCCGCTGCGCGCGGTGCCGGATGCCGATGGTTTCGAGGAACTCGCCCTGCTTCCGAGGACCATGAACGCAGGCACCGCCCGTGCGAGCCGTGGCCGCCAGCTGGTGGAAATCCACCCGGGAGGACAGGTCCGCTGAACCAGGGTCGTCCAGCGGGTCCACCCGGCGGTGCGACCGGACCGCCTGCAGGGTTCCGAACGGCTCCTCCCGATCGCGCGCGTAGTCGACAATCAGGCTGGCACCGCCGTCGCTTACGGCGCGGGCCGCAAGGTCGGCAACGACGGCCAGGGCGGCTGGCGAAATCTCCACCACCCCGCCTTCGCACGCCGAGTCCGGCAGCCGAAACGTGATGGGCGAGGGGTGAGGCGCAAGCGCGAAGACGAAACGGGCGCTTGATTCATCCCAGGTGACCGTCCGTTCGCGCCAGTGCGTGCTGGTCTTGACGTACTGATGAATGGGCAGTGCGTCGAAGAACTCGTTGGCCACGACCAGTGAGAACGCCTGCGGAACCGAGGCGAGCTCGCTGGCAAAACGCGCATCGGGAACGGCGGCGGCCTGCTCGCCACGCAGTCTCGGTGAGGTCTCCACGAACCAGATGTTGGCGGCGCGGACGAACGCGGGTGCCACGGTGTCGGCAGCACGCAGGATGTCCTGCACGAGCGTACCTCTGCCGGGGCCAAGCTCGACGAGGAGAAGCGGCTCGGGGCTTCCGGAGCGATGCCAGTAGTCGATCAGCCAGCCCGCGATCATCTCGCCGAACATCTGGTGGATTTCCGGTGCGGTCGTGTAATCACCCGCCTCGCCGATCGGAGTGCGGCGGGCGTAGTAACCCTGCTCCGGATGCAGCAGGACCGTGGCCATGAAGTCGGCGATCGTCAGTGCGCCGTCGCGGCGGATTCGGCGGATCAGGATGTCCCGCAAGGTCACGGTACGGGCCGACGATAGGCCCGTGCCCACACGACTGCGCCGATGATCAGGACCGGGATCGACAGCACCATGCCCATCGTCAACGGACCCGCCAGGTAACCCAAGTGGGCATCCGGTTCTCGAACAAACTCCACAAGGATGCGAGAGCTTGCGTAACCTGCGAGGAATACGCCGGCCAGGGCGCCGGGGCGGTGGACCATCGGCGTTCGCGTAGCCAGGAACCGGAGCACGGCGAACAGGACAATCCCTTCCAGCGCGGCTTCGTACAGCTGGCTCGGATGGCGGGGTTCGGCGCCCGCCCCCGGAAACACGACGCCCCACGGGAGATCGGTGTGCCGGCCCCACAGCTCTCCGTTGACGAAATTGGCGACCCGCCCGAAGAACAGGCCGACCGGGATGACGCAGGCGATCGCGTCGCAGAACGAAGCGAACCCGAGGCCGCGGATTCGACAGAAGAGCCAGGCCGCCACCGCACTGCCGGCGAGGCCTCCGTGGAAGGACATGCCGCCCTGCCAGACAGCGAAAGCGGCCGAGGGATCCCGGGCGAGGATGTCGTGACCGTAGAACAGCAGGTACCCGAGACGGCCGCCCACGATGATCCCGAGTATCGTCCAGAGGACGAAGTCGGCGACGTCCTTCGGCGTCGCACGGGCAGGAAACCTGTGAATGGATTGCGACAGAAGGCGCCATCCAAGCAGGATTCCGGCGATGTACGCGAGGGCGTACCAGCGGATGGTCAGCGGACCTATGGCAAAGGCCACCGGATCGATGTCGGGAAACGGCACGTCGGGAGGTCTTGTCGGATGCGGTGCAGATGGAAGATCAATGCTGATCCGTATACTAGCGGCACACTTTGGGGAGAGACACGTCGATGGCCACGTCCCGGCGGATAGCATCCGATCTGTTTCGGCTCACCCGGGGGGCTGCGCGGACCTGTCGTCGGCTGGGCCGGGAAGCGGCCTGCCGCGGCCTGCCCGCGCGGGACCGGCTGCTCGACCGGCTGGGACTGGTGCCTCGCGAGGAGTTCGACGCGGTCCGCGAGCTCGCCGAGAATGCGCGCCTGGAAAGCGAACGATTGGCCGAGCGAATCGCGGGGCTTGAGGCCGGCGGGCGAAAGAGGACGACCAGACGGCGCAGCACGACCAGGAAGGCAGGAGAGTCCCCGTCATGATTCTTGGTGCGTCGGTCAAGCCTTGACCGTGCCTGCGGCGGCACTTCGGGTCCTGCTCGTCGGGTCTGGCCGCATGGGCTCGGCCATGCTTCGCGGCTGGCTGGGACAGTCGATCACGGACCCGGCCGCAATCACGGTTGTCGAGCCCGACGAAGACCGGCGTAACCAGGCGGAGGCCGCGTACGGGGTACCCGTTAGCCCCGTCGTGCCGTCGGCGTGGTCCGGTGATGCAGTGGTGTTTGCCGTCAAACCGCAAATCCTGGATCAGGTCCTGCCCGCCTATCGCGCGCACTGTGCCGCCAGTTGTGCAGTTTCCATCGCCGCCGGAAAGGATCTGCGGACGCTTGCGCGCGGTGTCGGTGACACGGTCCCGATCGTGCGCGCGATGCCCAACTTGCCGGCGTCGGTGGGGCAGGGGGTCAGCGTGGCGGTTTCGAATGACCACGTGGATGCGGGTATCCGGCAGCGCGCCAGTCAGCTGCTCGGCGCCGTCGGTGCCGTTCACTGGATCGAGGATGAATCGTTGATGGACGCGGTCACGGCGCTCTCGGGAAGCGGCCCCGCGTATGTGTTCCTACTGACCGAAGCGATGGCGAAGGCCGGCGAGCGGGCCGGGCTGCCGTCGGGACTCTCGCGCAGCCTGGCACGGGAGACGGTGGCGGGAGCGGCGGCACTGATGGCTGCGACCGACGATGACCCTGCCCAGCTCCGGGCCGACGTGACGAGTCCGGGCGGCACCACGGAAGCCGCGCTTCGCGTGCTGATGGACGACGAGCAATGGGCGTCACGGGTGGATCAGGCCGTGGCTGCCGCCGCTGCACGCTCACGCGAACTCGCTGCAGTCAAGGAAGACTGAGCGAATCGCTCGATTGGCCTACTGGCACCGGTCGGTACCGTCATGCACGCGCTGATGACCTGCGACATCCCGACATCGACGCGCACTTCCGATCACAGGCTCCAGTCCGACGATTGAGCTGTACACGGCAGCCACACCGAACTGCAACGCGTTATCCCGTGTCATCGTCGATGTTCTGAGATGGTATTCGCCTAACACCGGGCCACGCGGAGAAGCGCGGTCACGCCGACCGGTCCTTGATGAGCCCAAGTGTCACAGTTGAAACGTCAGCGTCGGGCCGCCCGGATTCGAACCGGCCGGTTCCTCGTCCATCGCGCGCCTCACCGCTTGTTAAATCTGCGGAGCTGGGTCATCGTCCCTGACGACGAGTCCGTCAGCTGCCTCCAAGTTTCTCAAGTGCTCGACCAACTCGATGTTTTCCCTTTCGCGCCCACTCAAGATTCGTCGTGCGTCGCGTTCCATACTCCGGCGATGCTTCCGCGGCACAGCGCGACGATCGCTATCATCAAGAATTCGCCGTCGCGGTCCGCCGTCGAGAAATTCGCGCACTGCGTTATCCGTTGGCCGATCCGCGAAATAGACGTACTGCTCCGCCCCCATGGCCGTACGGCGGTTCACTTCAAGGACTTCTGCGTCTGTGGCCACACGGATGGTGATCGGTGGGCGTGGAAAGCCCCAGTCGCAGATTAGGACCCGCGTTGGGGAAAGCGGCAGCGTCACTTCGCTCTCCGGATTGATGATAACGTGGGGCACGATCTGAACCGGGCTGTCGCCGTTGACGAACATAGGGTCCGAACAACGAAGCACCGTCCACCTCATTGCCGCCATCACGTCAGCTACCCGTCGAATCGGTAAGGGCCGGCCGGGAGGGCACTCAGAAAGGTCTGCGATCTCCGCTTCCAGAACATGTAGAGCTTCCGGTGAGAACCCAGCAGTATGAATCATGGTACGGAGTTGCGCGACTTCCGGCCGAAGGCGCTTCGGCTGTGCTGTGAGTTCCTGCCAGCCTCGCCGAAACATGGACATCATGTACCTGGCGACCGCCTGACGGTCATGTTTGCGAAGAGTGGGTTGGAGCGAGTCCGTCAGGCATGCGAGTCCTGGCGCTGCAGGCTGCTCGACTTCTGTATTGGAACGCTCTTCTTCCTCTTCGGTCCAGATGCCGCGCAGCACGGTGGCGGAGGCAATTGTCTGCCGATAGATCCGCCGTTCAGGGCGAGGCTGTTTACTGTAGCACCAGACTTGACCCTCCGACTCGGGTGCCTTCCACGCCCTGAGTCGAGCCCTTGGATTCGTGTGTTGCCGTTGTCCTGTGGTGTTGTGTTGTGGATAGGCGCTCACCTGAACTGGCTCCACATGAAGAGTCGATCCGTACGACTTCCCGGTTTCGTCAGATCCGAATAACCCAAGATTCTCGTCCAAGTCGACGGCGAGAGTTCTGCGAAACCGTTGAATGACATCTAGTCGATAGCCCGCTGAAAATCCAACTGGCGACTCTGAGTGCAGTTTGTCCGCCACCAGCAAAGTGGGGAAGCAGATGTAGTCCGCCGGCCTGGGTGCCGGCGATGCGGAGCTTCGTCCCGAGCGCGGTTGGCCGAGGAGAACGACGTCGGGTTTCAGGAATGGGTCGACTCGCCAGCTTGAACCTTGCAGCGGAAACCGGCGGGAGCGGCACCTCGAGGGCTGGCGAATCGGGCACTCAGGGCGAAAAACAAGCAGTCACTGCTCGCGCGTGGGCACTGACCTCCTTGTCGTGATCGCGCAGCCAAGCCTCCAGCAAGTGGCGGTAGCTGCGGGAGACAAAGGCCACTTCGTCGTCCCCGACGAGGCGCGCGAAGCTCGCGATTTCCTCCCGGTGTCCGGTGATCGCTGAGGTGTCGACGAGCCCCCCGGTTCTGGGCCGGCTCTGTGGTTCCGCGTAGACGTAGTAGAGGAAGGGCATAAGGCCGCGATGCGCTCCCGGCCCGTGGACCTCGGAGCGCAGACCGAAGGCATGTTTCACAAGCTGTGCCGCGTCAAGGAACGCGAAATGGCGAGGATTCTCGCGAAGCATGTCCCGGACGCGCTTGTATCCGTTCATGCGAGCGCCCCAGACGGGACGCCAGTAGGCGTCGCTGAAGTGAGCGGCTTTAGCGCCGCGAAAGGGTTCGTAGCGCTTTGATTCGATGCCGATGAGCGCCAACGGCGTTGCGACGAGACAGTCCAATACAGGGCGGCGTCCGCCGCGCCAGGGAAAACGGATTGTGGCTTCAAGCAACAGCGAGCGGGCGGGTCCGAGCGTGTCGGGACAACCGGGCAAAGGCGGCAGCTCCCTCGGCCGGTGAAGGAAGAAGCCGAAAGCGTTGACGGCGAGCGCTGCGGAGGATTCTGGACTGTCGAATTTGCCGCTGACGATCTCGTTGCCCGGCGCCGCGTCGAGGATCCGTTCGATATCGGGGCCTGGAACGCCGTACAGAAACCTGTCACCGGGCTTCATCGGCAAGAATACCGCTCGGCGCGCCGCGACGCTGAAAGCTGTACAACCGCGCTCACACTGGGCCTTCGATCACAGCCTCGACCATGGTCCTGCGGGTCGAGGCGACGAGGTCCTGAGCGTGTTTCTGGTGTCGGGCATCGAGCAACTGATCTGGGTTGACCTTAGTGGCGAGGCCGGGCTGACGGTAGCTGAGGCAGTGTGGCATGTTCGTCGTGCCACCGCAGAGATACGACCACAGGATTCGAACCCGTGCCTATTCAGACCAATCTTCAGCCTCCCCAGCAGCTGTTTGCCAAGCCGGTTCGTTACGAAATACCCGCTTTCCAGCGCCGCTACGTTTGGCAACAGGAGGAGCAGTGGGAGCCGTTATGGAGCGATGTCGAGGAGCTCGCGCAGTCGATCATGGAGGACGGCGAAGCTAAACCTCACTTTATGGGCGCGGTCGTGCTGCAACAGACAAGGTTTCCCACGGGTACGATCGAGCGTCGCATCGTGGTGGACGGCCAGCAAAGGCTGACCTCCCTTCAGCTCTTGATCGATGCGATCCAGGAGGTGCTGGAAGGCCGAGAACATACCGACCCAGCCAAGCGTCTCGCAGCACTGGTTCTGAATCAGGAGGAGTTCCGCGACGGCAACCCGGACAACGCTTTCAAGGTCTGGCCAACGGTGGTGGACAGAGTCGCCTTTCGGCACGCGATGAGCAACGACTTGTCGGCTGCCGGGTATGGGGCATCCCGGATCGTGCAGGCTCACGAGTTTTTCAAGGGGCAGGCCGAGCAGTGGCTCGACAGGTTCCCGGCTGACGGAATCGGAACGCGTGACGAGGCCGCCTCGGCCTTGGAAAACGCGATGCGGATGCAGCTTGAGCTCGTGGTGATCGACCTCGGCGACACGGACGATCCGCACGTGATATTCGAGACTCTGAACGCGCGCGGTACGCCACTTCTCCAGTCCGACATGATCAAGAACAAGATCCTGCACGATGCGGGCATCGGTGCAGAGGAAGAGAGTGGCGCCTCGTCGGAGGCGCTACGACTGTGGCCGTTCGACAGCGACGACTGGTGGGCTACGGAGGTGGGACGGGGATTCCAGAGGAGACCGCGCATCGACGGGTACCTGAATCATTGGCTCACGCTTCGCAACGGGACGGAGATGAAAGCGTACGACGAGTTCAGGGCATTCGAGAGGTACGCAGACGCCCGGCGTGAGATAGGGGAAACGATTCACGATGTTGCCAGGAACATGAGGGAGGTCGGCGAGATCTTCCGCGACGTTGAGGAAGTGCGGCGCGCGGACATCTCGAAGTTTCTGGAGAGGCGCAACGTGATGAACGTTGGCGTCGTAACGCCGCTTCTACTTTGGCTCCTGTCCGAGGAAGTGCCGCAGGTAACGCTCGTGAATTGCCTTACGGCGCTTGAGAGTTTTCTGGTTCGCCGGGTGATGTGCGGATTCAGCGCAAGGAGCTACGGGGCTTTCTTCGTCGATCTTGTCGCGCGGCTGGGTGCTGCGCCTGCGGGGGAAGCAGACAGAATTCTCATCTCCCATCTGGCTGCGCAGACCGCTCAAACGACGTTGTGGCCGGGCGATGACGATCTGCGCGAGAGGTTCCTCACCGCGCCGGTCTATCATTGGCTGACTCGGGGGCGACTTAGAATGGTACTCACTGGTATTGAGGAACAGTTGCGTACGGAACGGTCGGAGACTCAGGAAGCGCCCGGCAATTTACAGATTGAGCACGTCATGCCACAGGCATGGCAGGCCAACTGGCCAATTGCGGATGGCGATGACGAAGCCGCAGCCCGGCGTGATCGCGCGATCCACACGATCGGGAACCTCACACTGGTGAACGGTCCCCTCAACATGTCGCTGTCGAATGGGCCGTGGGACAGGAAGAAGGAGGCTTTGGCCGAGCACAGCGTGCTCTTCCTGAACAAGCGCTTGGTGAATGATGGGCCACAAGTTTGGGATGAGGTCGCGATCGAGGAACGTGCCCGGTGGCTTCATGCGAGTGCTGTGAAGGTTTGGCCGCATTCCGACAATATGGAAATTGCCTGATGAGCGAGGCAGGAGAAGACAGTGCGGGAAGGGGCTCGATAACGACCATTTCCCGTAGCTAATCGGTGCGGTCGGGCATACGCTTCGGCCGGCCTGTCGGAGCCAACATCGGCGCGGCCGTTTCCACGTTCTAAAGCGTAATCCGACCTGAGTGAATCGCAGGCGGGATTCCCAAAGTGTTGATTATGTGATGCATTTGGCCTGCCGGAAGCAGGAGGCCGGCAGCCATGTCGAAGGCCCTTTCCCTGGATCTTCGGGTGCGGGTGTTGGCCGCGGTGGCCGACGGTGCCAGCCACCGTGCGGTGGCGCTCCGGTTCGGTGTGAGCGCGGCCAGCGTCAGCCGGTGGCGCCGGCGAGCCGCCATGCAGGGCCACCCCGGTCCCAAGGCGTTGGGCGGTGATCGTCGCTCGGGTCGGATCGAACAGCATCGCGAGCAGATCCTCGGGGTGCTGGCCGACCAGCCCGACCTGACGATCGAGGAACTGCGCCGGGCGTTGGCCGGGCATGGCCTGCGCTTCGGGTTCGGCACGCTGCACCGGTTCCTGGTCCGGCACCGGATGACGCGCAAGAAGAAGACTGGTCATGCGAGCGAACAGGACCGTCCGGACGTGCACCAGCGCCGCCAGGCGTGGGCCGGCGCCCGGGCGCACCTGGATCCGGCCCGCCTGGTGTTCCTCGATGAGACCTGGACCAAGACCAACATGGCGCGCACCCACGGCCGCGCCCCACGCGGCCAACGGCTGCGGATGAGCGTGCCGCATGGCCACTGGCACACCTCGACCGTCATCGCCGGGCTGACGCTGCGCGGGATAATCGCACCCTGCGTCCTCGAGGGGCCATGAACCGCGATGCCTTCGTGACCTACGTCGAGCAGGTGCTGGTCCCCGAGCTGCGCCTAGGCGACGTCGTCATCCTCGACAACCTCCCCAGCCACAAGGGTCCCAAGGTCCGGGACCTGATCCACGCCGCCGGCGCCGAACTCGTGTTCCTGCCGCCCTACAGCCCGGACTACAACCCGATCGAGCTCGCCTTCTCCAGGTTCAAGGCCCTGCTCCGCAAGGCCGCCGAGCGCACCGTCGAAGGCCTCTGGGAGGCCATCGGACGCATCCTCGACACCTTCTCACCTAGCGAATGCCACAACTACTTCAAGGCCGCCGGATATGATCCAGGTTGATCGGATTACGCTCTAAGCGACACAAGTCCTAGGCGGAGGGTTGTACTCCGGGATTGCCTACATTGAGCCGAGTGAGTTGTGAGAGAAGCTAAGGCCACAGGGTGCTCTCGGCAAGTGTCTGTTGCAGCCGGTCGATGGACCACACGTCGATCCCGTCCCCGGTCCGGAAAGACCGCTTGCCGCCATAAACGAGTACGCGTCGTGCTATTCCCGGGAGCTCCGCGATGGCGCGCAGACCGGGCAGCATGCCGGTGTGGTAGCGCGGCTGTGACTTGACCTCGATCGCCGCCAGCTCGCCACCCCGGCGCAGCAGGAAGTCGACCTCGGTGCGGTTGGCCGGGTGGGGCGCCCAATAGTGCAGTTCGTCGAACAGCTCGCCCTCCTCCGCACGCGCCCGCAGGAGGTGCAGGACCCAACCTTCCAGAAGCGCGCCGCGTTCCTCGGGCGCGATCGGCCCGTGCAGCCTCTTCACCGCACGTACCAGGCCCGGATCGACCCAGTAGAGCTTCGGATGGCGGCGCTCCCGCGCCCGCAGCCGCGGCTGGTAGGCCGGGAGACGGAAGGCAAGCAGTGTGTCCTCCAGGATGTCCAGGTAACCCTGCACGGTGGTGCGCGCGACACCGCAGTCGCGCGCGATGCCGGATATGTTGACCACTTGGCCGTGATAGAGGGCGGCGATCGGCAGAAAGCGCGCGAATCCCGGAAGGTTCCGGACCAGCCCCTCTGCCCGGACCTCTTCGCGGAGATAAAACCGGACATAGCTCTCCAGCACCGCTCGCCGGTTGTCGGCGACCCAGACCAAGGGGATGGTTCCGGTACCGAGGACCGCATCGAGGTCGAAGTCATCGCCCAGCTCGGCCGGGGTCAGGGGATGCATCGTCCTGTGCAGCGCCCGGCCGGCGAGCAGATTGACGCCTGCCGCCTTGAGCTTTCGCGCGCTCGATCCGAGCAGGGCGAAGTTGAGGCGCCGGTCCTCGATGTGCCGGTGCACTTCGTTGAGGAGATTGGGAAGGCGCTGGATCTCGTCGACCACCACCCAGCTGCCCTTTGGCGCGGACTGGAGATCAGCGGCGAAGAGGGACGGATCGGCCAGGTAGTCCTGGTAGCGGGCCTCGTCGAGCAGATCGATGTGCGGCGCATCGGGAAACTGCGCTCGCGCCCAAGTGCTCTTTCCGACCCCGCGGACGCCGAGGAGAAAGAAGCTCTGGCTGGGCGGCCGGATCAGACGCGGATAGGTTTTTCCTGCCATGTCATCGTCATTTTTCGAAGAATTATGGCGGCATATTGTCAGTCAAGCACTGGCAAGTCAATAACGCGACGCAGGCCCCTTGCCGATAACCCATTCCTCTCGTCCGCAATCAGCCGAACCCAGTACGGCGATGTAGGCGGGTGTCGTGTGCTCGGTGCTGCTCGAGCATGGACTTTGATCAAGGAAGTTTTCTCGTCCCTGCCGCAGGGTGATGCCCTGATGGGTTGACCGGCGGGCAGGCAACCGTGTTTCACCGCTATTTCGAACCGAGACTCCCTGCGGCGGTGGAGCGATACCGGAACGAAACCGCCCGCCTGTACCGCGTCCTGGACCGAAGGCTTCAGGGTCGTGAGTGGTTGTGCAGCGCCTACTCGGTCGCCGACATCGCGACGTGGCCGTGGCTACGGCGCTACGACTGGTCGGGAAACCCGGAGGTCGAGGATCGCGAGTATCTCCGTGCCTGGGTGGCCCGCGTGGCGGCCCGGCCGGCCTGCCCGCGTGGGGGCGCGCCCGCCGTCCCCGAAACGGATCTTGGTGGTCGACATGGCCAAGAAAATGTTGGTTCGCTAGCCGGCAGCGAGATCGGCGCGCGCCGCCAACAGGTCCTCGTGGAGTTTGCGCAATCGTTTCCGGAGTTCCGGCTCCATGGCGACGGCGCCCGGGTACCGAACGGCGTCGATCCCTTCCGCACGCAATGCCTTTTGCGCGCCGTCGATGGTGAGGTGGCGCTCTTGCAGGAGACGCTTGATGCCCCTGAGGAGGGCGACGTCCTTGGGGCTGTAGCGGCGACGCCCGCCCCCAACTCGCCGGGGCTTCAGAGCCGGAAACTTGTCTTCCCAGTAGCGGAGTACGTGCTGCGGAACGTCGAGTTCGGTGGCCACGTCTCCGATTTCACGAAGCGCGGTGCTTCGGAAGTCGAGCCGTCCGGCTTCCGCAGTGGAGCCGTCGCGGGCAGCTGCCGGCGCTCGCTCCGACGACTGCGTCGGAGCCGTCGCTCCCTCCGGATCCGGTCTCATGGTTCCGCCTGCAGGCTGCCCCGCGGGCCCGGTGTGAGGGTCGGCTTCGCCTGACACCTCACTTGCCCCGCGGCGCGGAGTTGACTCGTCGCTTCAAGTTGTTCGAGGAGCGGAAACTGACTACCCGCCGAGGCTTGATGACGGCCTCGACTTGCGTGTTGGGGTTTCGTCCCAGCCGCTTCCCCTTTCGGTGCAAGATAAACCGTCCGAAATTCCGGATTCTGACCACTTCGCCATCGGCCAGGCGCTCGGCGATCTCTTCGAACACCCGATCCACCAGGGTGGAAGCGAGTTGTTGGGAAACCCCGAGCTGTTCGAATATTTCCCGGGCCAGGCCAGCGCGGGTCAGTGTTCCCTTGCGCATGCACACCCCCGTCGAGCCCGATGTCTAATCTATCCATCAGTTAATGCTAATGTCAATGCTGAATACCGAGACATTCGGCGACAGGGTTGCCGGTTGGAAAAGTTAAACTTATTGAATTCAAGGACAGGTATTGGGCGTGTACTTGATACTGATGTAACTGAATTACGCTCTAGCAGGAATTCCGCTAGGCAGGTGCAGCTTCTCCAATCTCCTTGATGGCCGCGAGGATGTGCTGATTGACGTCGCCGCGCACCATATCGTACGCCACGTCGATAGAGTGCGCGAACCCCAGTGCATCGGTGCCGCCATGGCTCTTGACGGTCACGCCGTTCAAGCCCAACAGAATCGCGCCGTTGTGTTTCCGGGGATCAAGCTTCTCACGCAGGGTCTGGAACGTGGGGCGGGCAAGTACCCCTGCCATCAGTCCGCCGAGTGAACTCCTGAGCGCTGTGCGCAGGTAGTGGCTGCAGAGCTTTGCCGTGCCTTCTGCGGTTTTCAGCATCACGTTGCCGGTGAAACCATCGGTTACCACCACGTCCGCCTCACCGGCCGCTACGCCGTCGCCCTCGATGTATCCCTGATAGTTCTCGCTGAGCGGGCCGTTCCGCAAGTGCGCATCCGCCTGGCGGATGACGGCGCGTCCCTTGCCCCGTTCCTGCCCAATGTTAAGAAGTCGGACTTCCGGGTCGATGCGGCCGAGTACCACGCGCGCAAATGCGGTTCCCATTACCGCGAACTGGACCAAGTGACTGTCCTCGCACTCGGCGTTGGCGCCCATATCCAGCAGCACGATCTCGCTGCGCCGCGTGGGGATCGTGGCCGCGATGGCAGGGCGGTGGATTCCGGGGAGGCATTCAAGAAGCTTGACCGCGAACGCCATCAGGGCGCCGGTATTTCCTGCTGAAACCGCAGCATCCGCAGTCCCGTCCTTCACGGCGCCGATCGCGAGCGCCATGCTCGAGTCCGTCTTGTTGCGGAGCGCGAGGGACGGCCTCTCGCCGGGTTCCACGCTCGCACCTGCCGCGACAACGTCGCAGCGGCTGCGCAGCGCCTTCTGACGATCCAGAAGCGGCTTGATGCGGTCCGGGTCTCCCACGAGATGCATGCGCGCGTCGGGATGGCGTGCGCATGCCAGTGCGGCCCCCCGGATCACGAGTTCGGGCGCGCGGTCACCTCCCATCGCATCCACTGCGATAGTCGGTTGTCGGTTCATGAAGAAAGGTTCAGTCGCGGGCGGAGGGCGTGTCGTCGACGAAGTCCCGACCACGATAATGCCCGCACGACCCGCAAACATGGTGTGGGCGCCGGTAGGAACCGCAGTGCGGACATGCGACCGCGTTTACCGGCTTCAAGCGCTGATGCGCGCGACGATGCCCTCGCCGCGAACGCGTCACTTTTTTACGCGGTACTGCCATGAGTTTGCCTGATCAGAGTCGAACAAGACTTGGGGGCGGACTTGGTAACCCAATTGACGCCGCCGCGCAACCACGGAACCTGCCGACGGCGCCAGGGCTTCAGGCGCGGTCCCCGGGACCTTTGAGGCTGGCAAGCTGCGAAGCGAACTCGGATTCCGTGCCGCCTTCCAGCCAATCCGCCTGCCCGGGCGGTGGCGCGTCTGGGTGCCGCGGGTACGGATCAAGGGCCAGGGACAGATGCTGGATGGCAAGCTCCCCCAGTTCCAGCCCCGCCGCGCCGAGCGGCTCAGGGATATCGCTCTCCGGGTCAGCTGGTTCTTCAACCGGGCCCGAGCGGCCGGCACGTTCGTCGAACGTCGTCTCGAACGGGAGTGCGATCGTTTCCTCGAAGTCTTCGAGTGTCACGACACAGGTCCGGATCATGCGGGCCCGGACCAGAGCCTCAATGCGGACTGCGCTACCGGATACCGAGGCGACCCGCGCTTCGACCGTAAGGGACTTCAGTCCCGACAAGCCAAGCCGTTCCGTCGTTTCGGGGCGTTCCGCGCCCGAGCAGCGAAGTCGAACGCGGCTGTTGACCGTACTGCATAGTTCCGCCGGGACGGGATCCAGCAGCGGGCGGGCGGTAGGCATGCGATCGGGTTCCCGGAACGTCAGGGCGACCACCTCGAATGCGCCCTTGCGCTGACCGGCGGGGTTCGATGCAGGCAAGGCGACCGAAAGGAAGGACGAGGGAGAGTCTAGTTCACCGAGCGCTGGCCGGCATCGCCTGACAAGCGGCGGCCCGTGGCGGAGGTGCACACCAAGAAGGGGGTTGGTTCGGATCGCGGTGGTGCCTCGTCGAAGCGCCGCTTGCCGGAAACACCGTTGGCATGGCTGGTTCCGTGCACGAGGCCGGGACACGCGCGGTCCTTGGCCGACGGCGAAAATTCGGGCCCGTAGCGACGACTCGGGGAACGGACATCAGCTACCATGTCGCATCCAATTCAGGCGCGCTTGCCCCCATGGGTCGCCGTTCCGACACCGGCGGTTTTGCCGGTGCTTTCGTGTTTCAGGACGGTGCGAGGAGAACAGGTTCATGAAAGTCGTTGAATCGGTGGCGGAAATCCTAAAGCGTGAGAACGTCGAGATCATTTTTGGCTACCCGGTCAATCATGTTCTTGAGTACGCGGCTCGGGCCAACATTCGACCGATCATCGTGCGGCAGGAGCGTATTGGGCTGCATATGGCTGATGCGATGTCCCGCATCACGTCGGGGGCCAAGATCGGCGTGTTTGCGATGCAGCATGGGCCCGGTTCCGAGAACGCGTACGGGGCGGTGGCCCAGGCCTTTGGGGAATCGGTGCCGATACTGGTGCTGCCGATGGGTTACGCGCGGCGACTGGCTCACATTCCCCCCAATTTCAATTCCACGCAGGCCATGCGGCCGGTCGCGAAATCGACGGAGCCGGTGACGGCCCCGGCGGAAGTCGGGAATGTGCTGCGACGGGCGTTCTCCAAGTTGAGAATCGGTCGGGGCGGCCCGGCGGTGGTCGAGATTCCAGCCGACCTCATGCAGGAGGAGCTGCCCGACGAACTCGATTACGAACCGGTTTATGCAACCCGCTACGGGCCCGACCCTGAAGCCGTCGCCCAGGCTGCCGGCCTCCTTCGGTCGGCAGCGCGCCCGGTCATCTATGCGGGCCAGGGAATCCACTATGCGAAGGCATGGTCCGGGCTGCGGGAGTTGGCCGAGAAACTGGCGATTCCCGTTTGCACCAGCCTCGGCGGCAAGAGCACCTTTCCCGAGGACCACCCGCTGAGTCTTGGTTCGGGTGGCGTATCGATGCCCAAGCCGGTCCGGACCTTCCTGGATCAGGCGGACGTGATTTTCGGAATCGGGTGCAGTTTCACGGAAACCGCCTTCGGTGTGTCCATGCCGAAAGGCAAGACGGTCATACACGCCACGCTGGATCCGTCCGACCTGAACAAGGATGTCTGTTCGAAAGTCGGTCTCGTCGGCGACGCCGACTTGACGCTGAAGGCTCTGCTTGCGGCGCTGGAGGATGAACCGCCGCGCGATTCATCGGCGGTGGAGGCAGAGATTTCGCAAAGCATGGAAGCATGGATGGCGGAGTGGCTGCCCAAACTCACCAGCGATGCCACGCCGCTCAGTCCGTACCGCGTGCTGTGGGAACTCCAGCAGTCGGTAGACAAGGCGAATGTCGTCATCACCCACGATGCCGGCAGTCCGCGCGACCAGCTCTCGCCATTCTGGAAGGCCACCACGCCGCTCTCATATCTCGGCTGGGGCAAGACCACGCAGCTGGGCTATGGCCTCGGGCTTGCCATGGGCGCCAAGCTGGCCTGCCCGGAAAAGCTCTGCATCAACGTCTGGGGCGACGCGGCGATCGGTTTCACGGGTATGGACTTTGAGACCGCGGTTCGTGAACGCATCCCGATTCTGTCGATCCTGCTCAACAACTTCTCGATGGCCATCGAACTCAAGGTCATGCCGGTTTCGACGGAGAAGTATCGGTCGACCGACATCTCCGGCGATTACGCCGCCATGGCCCGCGCCTTCGGAGGGTACGGAGAGCGCGTCACGGAGCCTGGCCAGATCCGCGAGGCCATTGCGCGCGGAATCGCTGCGACCGAGAGCGGCCAGCCGGCGCTGCTCGAGTTCATCACGTCGAAGGAAGTCCAGGTATCCAGACACTGATTGCGTGCTGCCGGGATGGGTTGAGGCCGGGCTGGTTGCAGTGTCCGCCCGCGTACGGAGGGCCGGGGTCAGGCACCGGTGCCGGCATTGCTACCGCCTTGCCGTACCGATGGGCCCGTCACGGAAACGGACGCCAACACATCGTCTGGCGTGCAGGACGTACCCGCCTATGCTGACTGCTTCGTATGCCTCACGGGAGTTCCGCTGTTGCGCATCTCGCCGCTAGCGTTGCCGCTGATCGCCTTGCTGGTGGCGTTGGCTGCCTGCGGGTCGCCGCGCGTCACGACCAACGGGTTCCTGTTTTCGGGGCTCGATCTTTCCTTCCTGGAAGAAGACGGCGTCACCTGTGAAGACGTCCTGGCAACACTGGGAACGCCCACGGCGCGGCGCCACTTCACCGGTGAGCCGTTCGGCCACGACGCGTGGTTCTACATCGGTCAACGTGTCAGCTACTACGCATTCCTGAAGCCCGACGTGATCGAGCAGCGGGTACTTGCGGTACTTTTCGAATCGGAGATCGCCACGGGACGGTCGAATTGCGGCGACAACCCTAACGTGCTGGAGGTTGCGGACTACGGCGACAACGAGCTTCGCAACATGGTCTTCAATCCTGATGCGACGGTCGTTGTCGGCAATACGCGGACCCTGCTGCAGGAACTGTTCGGCGACATCGGCCGATTCTCCACGCCGACCGTCCGGTAACCGGCGGGGCGCGAACGCGAATACGGGATCACCTGCCAGGACGCGCCCCAAGCCGAATGACCGGTTGACGTCCCGGCCGTTCTACAGGGTTTCTATGGTGATGCCCCGGTCGGCGATGCTTGCGTTCTCTCCAGCGGGCCTTTCGCCCGGTGTCGCCGGTGCTGCCAAGGCTTGAAAGCGTCGTGACGCGATCGCTCGTCGCGATCGATGGGGCCGTGGCCGTGCACGGAAGTTCCAGGCGGCAAGGATGCGCAGTCCTTAGGCCTGCCCCAACGGATGCGCTGCCGGCGCCGTGGTGACGACGATGGAAACGCGGTAACTGGCCGACCAGAGAGTCTGACGCCCGCATCTGGACATTGCGTGCGCCGTGCGGCTGGGGCTTCACCATCCGGTTTCGGTAAGCTCGGCGATCGCTCCTTCTCCGGCGCCTGACGCCCGCTTTGCTGGCGCCGAGAGTCGGCCGTTCAAAGGTTGCCGGCTGCCGTTGGTGCCAGTGTCCGGAGCTATAGGATTTGTAATGGTTGGGCCGACCGCACAGCATCAATCGGTATTGGAAACAAGTGCAAGGAGCCGCTATACGTTTCAGGAATCGTGATAGTCAGGACGCGCATGAGTCAGCTGCGCTAACTAAGACCATGGTTGTATTCGCAGCGGTACACGCGTCGCTGACTCTCTAGGCGTCCGAGGGCGGGCGCCGCCGCCGAACTGCTGGAGACCGCCTCAATTGGATGCTTGGCGGATGAGTTCACAGGAGTTCAATTTCCCGGTCGCCATTACCGGGTACAGCTACCGTTTGCCTGGCGGCATCCACACCGATTCCGACTTCTGGGATCTGCTTAGCAGGCGCGAAATCGTTCAGGAGCCCGTAACCGATCGCTACGGGAGAGGTTACCGGCCGATCGGTGGTTTCTCCGGTCCAGGTCGGTTTGCCAGCGCCTACGAGGGTCTCATTCGCGACGACGAAGAGAAGCTGTTCGACCACAGCCTCTTCGGGCTGTCCCAAAGCGAAATGCTGTCGACGGATCCGCAGGTGAGAATGCTGCTGACATGCGCCTGGGAAGCGTTCGAGCGCGTGGGCTGGGATCTCCATTCGCTCCGCAACAGCTCGACCGGCGTCTACATCGGCGCGCAGGTACCGCCGGTCTCGAACTGGCGGCCGATGCGGGGCGCCCAGCCGTTCGACGTGACGAGCATCAGCTTGGCCATGCTCGCCAACCGTATCTCCTATCACTTCAACTTGATGGGGTCCTCGACGACCTACTGCACGGCATGTTCGGCGAGCCTCACCGCTCTCCATGCGGCAATGAACGGCCTCCAGCGGGGTGACTGCGAGCAAGCGCTGGTCGGTTCGGTCAACTACATGGGAACCGCCAGGCTTAGCGCCTCGTTCAACGCCCTGGGAGTGATCAGCCCCGACGGGAAGTGCCATTCCTTCGACGCGGAAGCCAATGGTTACATGCGCTCGGAAGGGGCGTTCGTCTTCACCATCAAACCGCTGACTGCGGCTGAGCGCGACGGGGATCCCATTTACGCCGTCATCGAGGCTACCGCCGTTAATGCGGCTGGCGCTGCCGACGGGACTGAGGGCTTGGCGCAGGGGCGCTACATCACGGCCCCCACCCGTCACGCCCAGGCGGCGCTGATGCGTGTGGCCGGCACCCGGGCCGGTCGCGCGCCACAGGAGTTCGACTACATCGAGGCCCATGCCACCGGCACTGTTGTGGGGGACCGGATCGAAGGAAACGCCATTACGGACGCGTTTGCCGGACCCGAGCGAGAGGCCCCGCTGCGGATCGCAAGCGTCAAGAGCAACCTGGGGCACATGGAAGCCGCGGCGTTCCACTGCGCCCTGCTCAAGGTCCTCCTGATGTTGCAGAGGCGGACATTTGCGCCGATTTCCAAGAATTTCGTGGTGCCCAATCCGGAAATCGACTTCGATCGCTGTCCCATGCAGGTGCAGACCGAATGCGAGCCGTTTCCTGAGCGTCCAGTGGTCGTGGGAATCAACTCGTTCGGCTTTGGCGGCGCCAATGGGCACTGCGTGGTCCGCGAATATCGCCCGGCCCGGCCCCGGATCTGGTCGGTGCCGCTCGCCCCGGAGTCCGGGTTCATGATTCCGCTGTCGGCCCGCACGGGCAGCGCACTCACAGAGAGCGCACGGCGGCTGCGAGACTTCGTCGCCGAAAACGAACCCGACCTCTACACCCTGGCCGGCAATCTCGGCCGCCGCCGCACGCATTTCGCCATGCGTACGTCATTCGCGGTCCGGAACCGCGAGGAACTGGTCGAAGCGCTCGAGGCCTTTGTGGAGGCTCCGCCGCTTGTCCACTCGGCCGACGACGGCGGGCGCCGCGTGGCGATGGTGTTTTCCGGTCAGGGCACCCAGTGGGCAGGGTGCGGACGCGACCTGTACGACGCCGAGCCCGTGTTCCGGCGGGCCATCGATTCCATCGAGGCGCATTGGCGCGAACATTCGGAAATCTCGCTGCGCGAGGCCTGCTTTGGCGCGCCACAGACCGAGCTGAACGAGGTGCAGCTGGCGCAGCCGGTCATCTACATGATCCAGTGCGCCCTGGTGGAGCTGTTCAAGACCTGGGGCGTCTATCCGGATTGCGTGGTCGGCCACAGTTCGGGCGAGGTTGCGGCGGCCTACGCGTGCGGGGCGCTGTCGCTGCAGGAAGCCACGCGTCTGGTGTTTCATCGCGCCACGCTCCAGCAGCGGACGGCCGGTTCCGGCCGCATGCTGGCGATCGGCCTCGACCGCCCTGGCGTGGAAGACCTGCTGACGGGACTGGGCGTCGCATTCGGCAGCGGGGAGGACGACTCCGACCAACCGACGCAGGTGGAGATCGCCTGCGAGAACGCTCCTGCCAACACCGTGATCTGCGGAACCGAGGATGCGCTGCAGCCGGTCATGGCGGCATTGGAAGACCGGCATCTGCAGAATCAGCTGCTGCCCGGCAACATCGCCTTCCATTCCACCGCGATGCAGCCTCTCAAGGACGACGCGCTAGCGGCGCTGTCGTTCCTGAATGCTCTCAACTTCGACGCCGATGTCCCGTTCGTGTCGTCGGTGACCGGGCTGCCGACACGGCGACTGGATAACGCGTACTGGTGGTCAAATATCCGCCAGCCGGTGCGGTTCGCTGCCGCGATGCAAACGATTACGCGAGAAATTCAGCCGGACGTGGTGCTGGAAATCGCGCCTCACTGCGCGCTTCAGTCCACGATCACCCAGTGTTTGCAAGGCAGTCGCACGGTACCCGCCACCATTCCGACGCTGACTCGAGAGACGGACGTCTGCATCGGTTTTCAGACCGCTCTGGGCGCACTGTTCGAGGCGGGCGTTCCCCTGGACTTCGCGACCCAGTATCCGCGTCCGCAGCCCATCGCAGATCGCCTGCCCGGACATCCTCGGGAAGAGCGGACGACGATAGATCTCCATTGCGACAACGAGATGTTCGTTCAGCAGGGCGAATACTCGCAAGGACCGCTGGTCGGCCACCGCGTCCCATGTGAGCACCTGCAGTTCGAAGCACGGCTGTCGGAAGCTGACTTCCCCTGGCTGGCCGACCATCGCGTGCATCACGCGGCGATCATGCCGGCGGCGGGGTACATCGAGCTGATCCTTGAGGCGCTGGGCGGGGTTCCGGTCCAATTCAAGGTGCTCGAATTTCTCCAGCCGTGTCCGGTTCCCAAGGCGCCGGCGAGGCTGCAAACGGCCCTGCAGCCAGTTCCGACGGATCCGGAGGAGTTCACGTTCACGATTTCCTCGCGTTCCTACGAGGTGGATGCCAGCAGCGAGGTCCACTGCCGCGGGAAGGTGCGCGTGCTGAGCAGCGAGCCAGCGCTCAGCGTGCCGATGCGATTGACGGACATTGATACCGATGGCTTCGAGGCGTCAATTCTTGCTGACGACCAGAATTTCTACGAGCGCTTGCAATCGGTCTTGAGCGAGACATTCCAGTACGGCCCGTATTTCAGGACGATCCAGCGCGTCTTGGTGGACGGCGTATCGAAGGCCTACCTGTTTGACGTCGAGATGGATGAGGGGCTGTGGACGACAGGAATGGAGGAGGGCTACGTCACCTGTCCTCCTCTGCTGGACGGCGGGCTGCAGATATTCCTGTATCACCTGCTGACTGCCGCCGACCTGTTTGCGATCCCGCAGCGGGCGGAACGCGTGACCTACTTGCGGCGTCCCACCGGGCCCCGCCTTACCTGCCATGTCACGAAGCCCAGCGACGACTGGATGAACGCCAACGAACGGGGCCAGTATTCGGTTCGGCGCGGCGAACGATCGGGCGGCAGCATCAGCTTCTACGACGGCGCCACCGGCGACCTCGTCGCGCATATCGGCGAGTACACGTACTTCACGTCCAACCCTCGATGGAATGACTTGCCGAACAGCAAGCACCAGGTTCGCTGGCAGCCGAAGATGCTTCCCGCGGGTCAGGAATTCCTCGACAGGCTGCCGGGCGGGGAGCCGGAGCCCACGACCGTGGTCGCGGCGCTGACACACCCGGACGAGGGCGAGCGATACGCCTGTCATATCGTCGAGTTCGCCGGCTCCAGAGAGCCCCACGAAACCATTCTTGAACAATGCGTTGCCGACCTCGTGCAGGCTTCCGGGCAAAGTGAGTTCTGGCTCGTGGGGGACAGTGAAGAGGGCACGCGGGCCTTTTACGACGCCTTCCATGCCCGCGACGTGCCCCTGCGATTCGCGACATTCGACGTGGCGGATGCCGCGGCTCTGGACACGGGCCTGCTGCGGCCGGGCGCCGCCGAGATCATCTTCCTCCACCGGGAGGCCGCGGGCTTCGGGCAAAGCGAATGGGAAACGGTGCGGAGCCTGGCGGTGCCTGGCGCCTGGGTGCTGGTTCAGCACGACGAAGGCGACGTCGTTTCCGCCGGTCCCGGCTGGATGGCGATTCGAGCCGGACAACGCGCCACCCTGCTGCAAGCTCCCGGTCCGGACCGCGATCAACTCGATCCCGACGCGCTCCGCAGTCCCCGATGGGTCTTGGGCGAGCCCGAGAGCTGGGCATCGGCTTGGTCGGCGTTCTTCAAACCCCATGACAACGCGCACGCGCTTCCCGAAGAAGCGTTGCAGGCTGGTCAGTTCCATGCGCTGGAGGACTGGCCGGAGGCCGCGAACTTGCAGGCGATCGACTACTTCTGCGGCCAGGATCCGGAAGACCCGACAGGGGAGAGAGCGGCATCCCGTTTCGTCGCGTTTGTCCAGGCCCTGGTCCCCTACCGGATAGAGCACGCGGACTGCCTGTGCCGATTGACCGTCATCACGCGCCGCGCCGTCCACGGTGTGGAGGATCCGCGCGGCAGCGTGTTGTGGGGAGCGGCCCGCAGCATGGCCGTGGAAATCGACGAGGAGGCGAAACTCGATTTCCGCTTGGTGGATCTGGGTGACCCGGACGATCTCCAGACGCTGCACTGGCTGATGCACCACGACCTGCGGGAACGCGAACTGGCAGTGCGGAAGAATGACATCTGGGCGCCGCGAATGGTCAGTTTCCGGGAGCGCTATGCGTGGATTCCTGCCGGCACCCAGCCAACGTACCGCCTGACGCTCGACAATCCGGGGCAGATCAATGGCCTCGAGATGAAGACGTACGAGCTCCCGCCGTTGGGTCCGGAAGACGTGGAGATCGACGTCGCTGCCGCTGCACTCAACTTCCGCGACATCATGGTGACGCTGGGGCTGTTGCCGGCATTGGCGTACGAGCGCTCAGCCCTGGGGCACGAAGTCGGCATGGAGGGGAGCGGGGTCGTACGTCGTGTCGGGTCGGCTGTTCAGGATCACGGCGTCGGAGACCGGGTCGCCTTCATCCAGGGCGGCTGCATCGCGAATCGTGTGGTGGCCAGCCAATATCGCGTGTTCCGCAAGCCAGAAGGCATCAACATGGACGAGGCCGCAGCATCGTTGTCGGTCTATGTCACCGCGTACTACTCGCTGATCCATCTGGCACGCTTGCGGAAGGGGGCGCGGGTTCTGGTCCATTCGGCGATGGGGGGAGTGGGACAGGCCGCCATCGCCGTGGCCAAACACGTCGGAGCGCAGATCTACGCCACTGCCGGAACAGAGGAAAAGCGCGCGCAGCTGCGGTCGCTTGGTGTGCGTGCAGCCTTTGATTCGCACAGTTTCGACTGGCACGACGAACTGATGGCGGCGACCGACGGAGAAGGCGTGGATGTCGTGCTGAACTCCCTGGCGGGACGCCACGTCCACTTGTGTCTCGAGGCGCTGCGTCCCGGCGGCTGGCTGTGCGAGATCGGCAAGGTCGATATCTATGCCGACAATGACCTCGGCCTGCGGGTGTTCCGCAAGAACTTGCGGTTCGCGGCCATCGATGTGGACCGGCTGATGGCCGATGACCCGGCGTTGGCACGGGAGTTGTCAATCGCCTGTCTCGACCTGATGGAAAGCGGTGCCTTGCCGCCGTTGCCGGTCACGGTGTTTCCGTACGAAGACTTCGCGAAGGCCCTGCGGTTGATGACCACCGGCCGGCATCAGGGCAAGCTGGTCCTGCGGGCGCCGCAGGGCTCCGGTGCGCTGGATGCGCCGATCGCGGACGTGCGGCCACTGTTCGATCCGGCTGCAACCTATCTCGTGACGGGCGGGCAGGGCGGCTTCGGCCGCCGCCTGCTGCCGTACCTTGCGGCACTGGGTGCGCGCCACCTCACCCTGATGGACCGCAATCCGGAGCACGGCCGGGATGCCGAGTGGATTCGCTGGCACAGCGCACTCGCCTACATGGATGAAGATGTCGAATTCGAGTTCGTTGCGGGAGATGTATCGGTCGAGGAAGACGTTCGGCGCTGTATCCGCCAGATCCAGCGGCCGCTCAAGGGCGTGTTCCATCTTGCTGGATCCCTCGACGACCGCCTGCTCGACGATCTTTCGGCCGAGTCACTTGCAACTGTGTTTGCCCCCAAGGCCCGTGGTGCGCTCCATCTGCATCAGGCCACCAAGGGCCACCCGCTCGACCATTTCGTGCTGTTCTCGTCGTCCGCTTCGGTCCTGGGCAACCCGGGTCAGATCAACTACGGCGCTGCCAACGCGTTTCTTGACGGCCTGGCTGCGAGCCGCCGGCGGCAGGGCCTGCCGGGCCTTTCGTACAACATGGCCGCCGTCGCCGACGCCGGCATGGCCGCGCGTAGCCTACCGGTGCTCCGCATGATGCGGGCGGCCGGCCTGCCGGCAATTAGCAGTGATTTCGCCGTTTCCAATCTTGACTTCGCGCTCCGCGCCATGGCGGATTCGGACCATCTTGTTTCGGTGTTGTTCGAGCGCCCGTCGTGGACGGTAGACCTTCCGGACTACATGCGCATTGGGCGCTTGATGCGCAACCAGGATGCGTTCGAGGCCGGCATGACCGGAGAACGGACGCTCGAGAGCGTGGCTGCGCAGATTGCCGCAAAGGTGGCGGAGCTGTGCGGTCATGACGAGGGCGGCGTCGAAGAGCCCCTGTCCAGCTTCGGTCTCACCTCGATCTCGGTTGCCGAGCTGGGAACGTTTATCCAGACCCAGTTCAATTACCGGGTGAGCGCGCTCGAACTCATGACGACAGCTTCGGCGCTGTCATTGGCACAGGGAATCATCCACGGAAAGGACGACGAGGAGGAGATCTCATCCGAT
Source organism: Alphaproteobacteria bacterium (assembly GCA_965116745.1). Taxonomy (GTDB): domain Bacteria; phylum Pseudomonadota; class Alphaproteobacteria; order TMED109; family TMED109; genus VXPW01. Next base: position 1,258,783 of record OZ220701.1, read on the forward strand.
GAACCGGCAGGGGAGGCGGCGGACACGTCGCCCGTCCTTGCGAAACGCGTGCGGCGGGCACCGTCGCGCTTCGCGAGCGCGCCTGAGGATCACTTTCCGAAGGACGTCGCTGCTGCTGTCGCGGAGTCGTCCCCGTTACGGTTTGAAGCGGCGGGATAGAAGGGACCGTGGCCATGCGGAACGCGCTCTTGGTCTATCCGGAGCACCCCCCTACCTACTGGGGAGCGAACTTCGCGCTGGAACTCGTGGGAATCAAGGCGGCCTTTCCGCCGCTGGGCCTCCTGACCATCGCGACGCTGTTTCCACCGAAATACAACCTCCGTGTCGTGGACATGAACGTGGACCCCTTGACCGATTCGGACCTGGAATGGGCCGATATGGTGTTTACGTCCACCATGATTGTGCAGCGGGTATCCCTCCAGACGGTCATCGAGCGCTGTAATCGGGCAGGGGTGCCGGTCGTGGCCGGCGGGCCGCATCCGACCACATTTCACGATGAGATCCACGGTGTCGATTACTTCGTCCTGGACGAGGCTGAAGAGACGTTCCCCCAGTTTCTGCGCGACCTGGAGAACGGCACACCGAAGAAGATGTATCGGGAGCCGCGAAAACCCGACGTGAGCCGGACGCCGATCCCGCGCTTCGACCTCATCGACATGAAGAGCTATCACTCGATGGGGATTCAGTTCTCGCGCGGATGTCCATTCGATTGCGAGTTTTGCGACATCACCAAGCTCTACGGCCGGGTGCCCCGGACCAAATCTCCGGATCAGATGGTGCGCGAATTCGACGTGCTGTTCGAACTCGGCTGGCGGGGCCCCGTGTTCCTCGTCGATGACAATTTCATCGGCAATAAGCGCGACGCGATGAACCTGCTGCCGGTCCTGGCGGAATGGCAGCAGGCGCGCGGTTACCCGTTCCTCCTGAGCACCGAAGCAAGCCTGAATCTCGCGCGCATGGGCGACCTGATGGATGCCATGATCCAGGCCGGTTTCGACACCGTGTTCCTGGGAATCGAGACCCCCAACCCCGAGGCTCTGCTCAAGACGAAGAAACCCCAGAACACCAGCAAGGAGGAAGAGAACTTCCTGTTTCAGGCAGTCCGGCGGATCCAACGCAAGGGCATGCAGGTGCAGGGAGGTTTTATCCTGGGACTGGACGGCGATGACGAAACCGTGTTCGACATCCAGATCGAGTTCATCCAGGCGACCGGGATTCCCGTTGCGCCGATCTACCTCCTGACGGCACTGAAGGGCACGGACATGTACAGGCGCCTTCAGGATGAAGGCCGCCTGCTCGACGTGGCGATCGGGACTCAGGCCACCATCCTGAACTTCAAGACGGAACTGGATCACCGAACGTTGCTCGAAGGATATCGGCGCGTGACCTCCACGCTCTACGATCCGACTCTGGAGAACTATTTCAGCCGCTGCCTGACGCTGTTCGAACACCTGAAGCCCGTGCCGCACCTCCACAAACCGAAGAGCAAGAACGCTGTGTTCACGGATCTGATGGGTGTGCGCGGGCGTCTCTCGCCGGAGCAGGTTCCGGCCTACACGAAGTACGTGGCGGAGGTTTCGAGAAAGCATCCCCGCATGCTTCCGAAGGCCATCCGGCTGGCGGCATTGGGTTACCACTTCGAGAAGATCACCCGTCAGCAAATCGCGATCCATGACTTCAAGGAATTTCTGGCAGAAGAACTGGAGTCGTTCAAAGAGGACGCTGCCGCATGCGCCGAACAACCGGAGAACGTCGACGTCTTGCGGCAGAGATTGTTCGCGGACGTCAACACCCGTTACAAGTCGATCCCGGGCGACTTCCGCTACCACAGCGATGGAATTGACACGGCCCTGGACTCCTTCCGCACGGCCATCAACGTGCAAGCTGCGCAGCAGGCGCGGTTGCCGGCGGCCTGAGGAGCCTTCGGGCCGCACATCCAGGGTTTGAATGCATGACCGACCATGCCGTTGCGGACACGGCGGTATCGCCGCTCGCGGGGGAACTTCCGCCCGACTGCCGAAGAGATGTCGACGCGCTGCGCCGGTTTATCCACGATGTCATCAGCGAGGAACCCCCGTCTGCAGCGGTTCCTCCAACGGACGTTCGAGAGGTATTGCTCACCGGCGTTACGGGGTTCATTGGACGTTTTTTCCTGCACGAGCTCCTGCGGCAGGATTCCCGTCTGGTCGTGCACTGCCTGGTTCGGGCCGAAGATTCGGAGCGCGGCTTCGCCCGTATCCGCCATGCGATGTCCGAGGCGGAAATCTGGGATGACGACTTCGCGCCACGGATCCGCGCAATCCCTGGCGATATCGGGCTGTCTCGATTCGGGCTTGACCTTGCCGAGTTTGACAGGCTGTGCGGGCGGATCGACGCGGTCCATCATCTCGCCGCTGATATCGCGCTCTCTTCGTCCTACAAGGGCATCCGCGCAGTCAACACGCTCAGCCTTCGTAACGTGTTAGAGCTGTGCCTCCGTACCCGCTACAAGCACCTGTACTACGCATCCTCAATGGGCGTGTTTCCGCAATACTTCTTTTCCTTCGCACACGAGTTCAAGCAGAGTCAGATCCGGCATCAAATGCAACCGGATCTGGCCTGTATGAAGCGGATGTTCCCGCTAGGGTTCCTCGGCTATCCCTGGAGCAAGCTGGTATCCGAGCAAATCCTCCTGTTTGCCCAGCAGGCCGGCATGCCGTTGGCGATTTTCCGCCTCCCGCAAACCGGTCTGTCAAGTAGCGGCTACACGCCGGCACATGACCTTTCCGTAAAGATACTGGCCGCGGTCGGTGAAATCGGAATGATGCCGAAAGGATTCTCGTTTCGCTCCAGCAACGAAGTCGTCGATACGGTAGCCCGAATATGCGTGGCGATAGCCCTGAACGCGAGCCGGCGCTTCACGATCTATCACTGCTGCAATCCGGAACTGGATCACCACGATCTGGAACCGGCAGACTTCGGACTGTACTGGCCCGAGGTCTCCTACGAGGCATTCAAGCGCGCGTGTCAGGCCCGTGGGCAACGATCACCGTTGCATGGCCACTGGGCGGTGCTGGATCATTTCGGGAAGTACTGGTTCAGCAGGAACAAGCCTGCGGATCAGCTCCCGATGTGCGACCGCGCCATTCGCGAGGACTGTCCGTTTCCCATCAAATGGATGGGCGCCCTGACCAAGCTTCGACGCTCCCACCGATGGATTCGGGCCCACCGTGAGGATTGGCCATATTCAGTTCATCAAAGCAGCCTTGACTTCGATGGTCTGATCAGCCGGGCGGAACAGTACGCGACGGACGAGGGGGTAGCTTTCGAGGCCACGTATCCCGCGTGGATGCGGGAGGGTCTGGAGCAGTTGGTCCGGGCCTTGCAGGAGCCTGGAGTCAGGCTGCAGCAGGACAGGCTGGCCGATACGGTATACAGCCTGAGCCGTTTCCTGCGCGGCAATGCAGCGCTTGCCGGTGAGCGATTGCGTCACCCCGAAATTGACCGTGAGAACGTTATCCGGCCGGTATTCATTGTCGGGATCAATCGTACCGGCACCACGTATCTCCATCGCCTGCTGGCCCGAGACCCCCGGTTCTGGGCATTGCGGCAATACGAGTACATCGAGCCGGTGCTGCTGGATGGCGATTATGCGGGCGTCGGCGGCACGCCTGCAGACCCCCGCCGGATACGGACAGAGGAAATATTCCGTGCCTCTCGGTTCGCCGAAGTGTTCACCGGGATTCACGACTTCGACATGGATGAACCGGAAGAAGACTACCCGATCTTCCGAATGACTTTCACGTCCTGGGTCTTCCTCGCCCAGTTCCCAATTCCGGGGTATGCCCGCTGGTTGGCGGAACGTGGATCCAGGGAAGCCTATCGCTTCCATCGGCGCACCATGCAGCACTTCAACTGGCAGCGGCGGCAGCGCTTTCCGGGGCACAGCGGCCAGTGGCTACTCAAGATGCCCTTCCATCTGATGGAACTCGATACCTTGATGACAACCTATCCCGACGCCCTGTTCATTCAGACCCATCGGGAGCCGACGCAATTCATGGGATCGTGGAACAGCCTGGTGGAACGGATTCGTTCGCTCAACAGTGATCGGGTTGTTCCCTCAGAGGTCGGTGCCGAGCAGCTATCGTTCATGAGCCGGATGCTGGATCGGGGAATCCGGTTTCGGGAGTCGCATCCGGAGTTGGAAGCCCGCTGGCTGGACGTGAACTACCACGAATTAGTTCGCGATCCGATGGCGGTGGTAGAGGCCATCTACGGTCGGTTCGGATGGTCGCTCACGCAGTCAGCCGTGAACGAGATGACCAGTTGGCTGGACCAGCAGGCGGAACGGCGGCGGCAGGAGACTCGACACCGATACGCCCTGCAGGACTACGGCCTGACCCCCGACGGGGTCGACGCAGCATTCGCCGGCTACGCCAAGTTTCTCGCGACCCGAAACTACGTGCACGACGTGCCACCGCTGCCCCGTTATACCCCCTGACGACAAGACCTCTGAACAAGGCTCCGCGGATACGGACGACTTGACAGGCTCCTCGGGTCGCCGGCGCCTGGCCGCTGGCGCCCGCTTGCAAGTGTCAAGATGATACGCAGCTTCGACCGACGCACCCGGCGACGCAGGTCCCGGCGCACCGGCTATCGCTGCCTCGCGAGCCACTTGAGATTATCATCAGATGTTTGATGTCGGACGAATCGTCAGTGACGGTCGAACGCCCGCCGGAGACGCGGTCCGGGTTCGGACGCCGGGAGTCGTCTCGAAGCAGGTTGGAGACATTCAGCGGGGCCCGTATAACGTGTACGCCGTCGACGCAGCGGCACCTATCGTTGTTCCGCAAGGACAACGGTTGCCCGCGTGTTGTCCGTGGACATCACGCAACGGATCCAGAACGGATGAAGGAGAATCAAGTTGGCAGTGACCATTGACTACGCGGCGCTGCTGGCGCCTGATCTCCCAGCGCCAGCTCCCGGTTGGCAGGGACGCCCGCCCTACAATTTCATCGGTGGGCACGTCGATGCCGCCAGCATGCCGGTTGAAGACATGATCGCGGCGACGGCTGCGGTCCTGCGCCGGGATGGCGCCACGCTTTCCACCTACGGACTTGAGAGCGGCCCACTCGGTTATCGGCCGCTGCGCGAGTTTGTCGCTGCAAAACTCGAGAAGCGCAGTGGCCTGTCGGCCTCACCTGACGATGTCCTGATCACCTCCGGATCAATACAGGCGCTCGAACTAGTTTACGAGGTCTTTTGCCGTCCCGGCGATACAGTCCTGGTTGAGCAGTTCACCTATGCGGGCACGCTCAGCCGCCTCCGTAGTCTCGGCGTGAACCCGGTCGGCATCCCGCTCGATGAAAGCGGCATGCGCGCGGATCTGCTGGCCGCGAAGCTGGGCGAGCTCAAGGCGCAGGCGATCCAGCCGAAGTTCATCTACGTCATTCCGACCGTCCAGAATCCTGACGGCAGCATCATGCCCGAGGCACGGCGCGCGGAACTGCTGGAAGTGTCTGCCGAATACGGTGTGCCGATTTTCGAGGATGAGTGTTACGCGGATCTGTTGTGGACGGGCGAACGTCCGCCGGCCATTGCGGCCATGGATCAGCGCCAACAGGTCATCCACTGCGGTTCGTTTTCGAAGACCATCGCGCCGGCTCTCAGAGTGGGCTACATCGTTGCGGAGCCAAACCTCGTGGCGCAAATGGCCGCCTGCAAGGAAGACGGTGGCACCGGCGCCCTTGAGCAGATGATGCTGTCCGAGTATTGCCGAGCGCATTTTGACGACCATGTCGCCAAGGTCACCGTGCTGCTCAAGGACAAGCTCGACGTGATGGTCGAGGCGCTGGAGGAGAACTTCGGAACAACGGCCGAATTCACGCCGCCTCCCGGCGGGATCTTCCTGTGGGTCTCGTTCCCGGATGCCGTGGACGCCACGAAGCTGGCTACAGCTGCGGCCGCCCGAGGAGTGGCCGTCAATCCCGGACCCGATTGGTCAGCTGATGCTGCGCCTGCGCGTTCGCGGATACGCCTTTGTTTCGGGAACCCGACGGCAGATGCGATTCGGGAGGGAGTGAAAGTGCTCGCAGACGTCTGCCACGAGGAATTCGGCATGCCAGTGCGGAGCGCGAATATCGAGCGGAACAGGCTGACGGGCTGACCAGGCGCCTGCGCCGGTTCCGGTGAGGGGCAAGCCGCTGGCTCGGCCGGAGAGACCGCCTGCACCCATCCGGGGATTGACGCTCGATCCAATCGGGATGAGCCCGACTTCTCGTAAGGTGGGGTTCCAGCCGTTAACGGGAGTCCCTCGCGACATGGGCGAGGGGGCGCGTGCAATCCGAGTCCCGGAATGCTAAGTCATCCGCTTCGGCGTCCGCAGGGTCCGGATGCCGGATTCCGCAGATGTCCGCTAAGCCCTTGAAGGAAAACGCCATGACGGGTGCCGCACCTTACGAACCGCCCACAGTCTGGAAATGGGAAAAGGAGAGCGGCGGCCGCTTTGCCTCGATCAATCGCCCCGTGTCCGGCGCCACGCACGAACAGGAGCTTCCGCGCGGCCGGCACCCGCTCCAGCTGTACTCACTGGCGACGCCCAACGGGGTCAAGGTCACGGTGATGCTCGAGGAGTTGCTGGCGGCCGGGCACAGTGGTGCGGAGTACGATGCCTACGTGATCCACATCGGGAACGGCGATCAGTTCGGGTCCGGGTTCGTTGCCATCAATCCGAACTCAAAGATTCCCGCCCTTGTGGACTACTCTCTGCCCGAACCGACACGGGTGTTCGAATCGGGAGCGATCCTGCTTTACCTCGCGGAGAAGTTCGGCGCCTTCATTCCGGAAGACCCATCCGAACGGGCCGAGTGTCTCTCCTGGCTGTTCTGGCAGATGGGCTCGTCGCCCTATCTCGGCGGCGGGTTCGGGCACTTCTACGCCTACGCGCCCTACAAGATGGAGTACCCGATCGATCGCTACACCATGGAGGTGAAACGCCAGCTCGATGTCCTTGACAGGCGCTTGGCCGAGACACGGTACCTGGCGGGTGACGCGTACACCGTTGCCGATATCGCGGTCTGGCCGTGGTACGGTGTCCTGACGACGGGCAAGCTATACGACGCGGCCGAGTTTCTGGCTGCCAGCGAATACAAGAACGTCGTCCGCTGGTACGAAGAGATCGCCGCCCGCGACGCCGTCGTGAGGGGGCGGAAAGTCAACCGCATCAATGGGCCGCTGGAAGACCAGCTCCGCGAGCGCCACGACGCATCCGACTTCGAGCTTCGGACCCAGGACCGGCTTGAGGCAGCCGCGTAGCACGGCTGGCTCGCGATCCGCGATCCGGCTTGTGCGGTTCTGTGCCGGATGAACTTGCGTCGTGAAGACGGTGCCGGCCGCTGAAACTTGAAAGCATCACGGGCTGGCTGCACTTGAACTTGCACGGCTGGAGGCGATACCTCTCCCGCCCCAGCGGACAAGCGAACCATGGAATTCCGTTGTCGGCCGGCAGCAGCCAGCCAGCGGTTACGGCACAATACAGCACATGATGGGTATGGATTGTGCCGCCCGTGCGTCGAACCGCACACGTTGTGTCATTGTGTCGTGATGACGGTGCTAGCGGTGCGGTACGGTTGGCCGACCCTCGGCGATCCATTGCAGGATCCCCTGGTGCGCGTTGTAGACCTGTCGGTACCCAAGCTGCTCGCTCAGGAGTTGGCTCACCGCTTCGCTGCGGCCGCCGCTACGGCAGATCAACACGATGGGTTCATCGGCAGCGGCGATCGGCCCGATCGCTGCCATCCATGCGCGGACGTCAAAGCGTCCCTCCTCATCGAAGAAGGTCTGGAGGTGGCTGCCTTCGATGATGCCGGTCTGCGTCCACTCATCGGGTCTTCGGATGTCGATGACGGCAACCCCGTTCGCCAGCAGCTGTTCAAGCGTAGTAGTGCCGATATCCGTTACCTCGGCACGGGCAGGCGAACTGGCGGCAAAGGCTAAGACGACGAAGAGTGCCAGTTTCAGCATCGGGACCCCCCCGGGATCGGGTCGGATGAGCAGGTCTAGCCTACCGCACTTGCGCGGGCTGGCAGCACGGTGGCCACCGGTCCCGCGCGGGTGACCGGTTCCGGTCGGCGGCCAAGCCGCGTGTGCGGAAGCAGACCGGCGTCGCACGTGGAGTAATTCCCGACCCATGGCATCCGCTCTGGAGCGCTGTTCCGAGCCCTGGCCACGTCGCTGCTGCCGCTCGAGCTACAAGCGGAACGGGATGTAGAGCGCGATATCCGGGACGGCGACGACGATCGATACCGTGATCAGGATCAGGATCACGAACGGGAGCACGCCGTGCACGATGTCGGCGATCGTGGTGCCGGCTCCGTCAGGGGTCTGGCGGGCGACCGCCTGGATCACGAACAGGTTCAGGCCTACCGGAGGCGTGATCAGGGCACACTCGATCATCATCGTGAAGATCACGCCAAACCAGATCGGGTCGATGCCGAGGCCACCCAGCGACGGCTGAATGATGGGCAGCATCAACAGCATCATGGACAGCGTCTCGAGGACACAACCCAGCGCGAGCAGCAACGCGCAGATGGCCACGATGAACGCGAGCGGGCCGGTCATGCTGCCGGTTACGAGCGCGGTGACATCCTGCGGGAGCTGGTAAAGCGTGATGGCCTGCCCGAACACCTTCGCGCCAACGATGATGAACAGGATCATCACCGTCGTTCGCATCGACGAGATCGCGATCTGCGGCAGGTCGGAAAACCGCAGCGAGCGATAGACGCCCAGCGTGATCACCAGTGCGGCGACGAAGCCGACGCCGGCCGCTTCCGTGGGTGTGAAAACGCCCAAGTAGATACCGAACACGATGCCTGCCGCGAGCGCGAGGGCCGGCAATGCTCGTGCCGAGGCCGTCCACCGCTCGGCCCAGCTGGCTCGGGGCATCGATTGGTAGCCCGACCCGAAGTGCGCCTTCGCCACGACGTACGCGATGAACACCGTGGCCAGCAGCAAGCCGGGGCCGATTCCTGCCAGGAACAGGTCGACGATCGATTCCGAGAGCACGAAACCGAACACGATCATCGGGATCGAAGGCGGTATCAGGATGCCCAGGGTGCCGCCTGCCGCCAGCAGACCGAACACGAATCGCCGCTCGTAGCCGCGGTTCACCATCTCCGGGATCGCGACCGTACCGATTGTCGCCGACGTGGCGACCGATGACCCGGACGTCGCACCGAAGATGGCGCAGGACAGGACGGTTGCCACGGCCAGTCCGCCCGGCCAGTGACCGATCCAACTCTGCACTGCGCTGAACAGGCGCTCGCCGGCACCACCCTTGAGCAGCACATTGGCCATCAGGATGAATAGCGGCACCGCCAGCAGGATGAAATTGTCGACGCTGGAGAGCATCGCCTGCGGGATCATGAGCGGTGAGTAGCCGCCGACCAGCAGCATCACGATGCCGAGCCCGGCCATGGCGAACGCAATGTCGATTCCGGCCAGAAGGAACCCGAACAGCGTCAGCAGAATGACAATGCCGGTCACGGCGCGCCGTCAGACCTCGCTGTGGGGTGGCTCGCCTTCGAGGAGCGCAGGCGAACGAAAGCTCCCGATGACCGTCGCCAGCACCTGCAGGACGATCAGTGTCAGCCCGGCGACGACCGGGCCCTGCAGCAGCCACATCGGGAGTTCCAGGGTGGTGTCCGTGGTCTGCCCGATGTCGATCGAGAACTGCATCAGCTCGAGTCCGTACCAGGCCGAGACCCCGGCCACGGACCCGATCACCAGCAGTACGAAACGCGACAGCCACATCTGCACCGCTGGCGGAAGATGGGCTGTCAGGACGGTGATGCGGATGTGTTCGCGGCGTCGGACGAGCCACGCCGCCGCCAGGAAGACTCCGTAAATCTGCAGCACCCGCGCGGTTTCCTCGACCCAGCTGGTCGGTGCCAGAAAGGCATGCCGCATGGCCACTTCGTAGAACACGATGAGCCCGATCGCCGCGAACAGGGCCGCGGCGACCCACGCCGCGACGTGGGTCATGCGATTGATCAGATGGAGCACTCGTGGCAGTGCCTTCAGGGCGTCCCGGCGGCGCGTAGCGCCTCGGCGGCAGCCAGCAGCTGGTCACCGAGAGGCCCAGCGGCCGTTCGATAGAGTTCCTTGAGGCCGCGGGTGGCGTCCTGCCAGGCCGCGACATCGGCGGGGCTGAGGCGATGGATGGTCATCCCGTTGGCTTCCGCCACGGCGTACGCTTCGGCCTCGATCTCGGCCAGCGCGTCGCGCATCTCGATTTCCACCCTCCGGGCGGCCTGGTTGACAAGGGCCTGGAGCGCGGGCTCCAGTTGCTGCCAGACCCGATCGTTGATCAGCACGATGAATTCGATGTTGCTGTGATTCGTGACGGTCAGGTGCTTCATGACCTGATACAGCTTCCGCTCGCTGACACTCTGCATGCCGGTCATGCCGCCGTCCACCGTGCCGCGTTCGTAGGCGAGGTACTGCCGGGATCCGCCGATGTTCGTGGCCGCGCCGCCGACGTGGTTTACGAATTGCTCGAGCGCCTTGCCGAACGTGCGCACTTTGAGGCCCTTGAGGTCCTCGGGTCGCCGGACGACCGTGTCGCGCGTCATCAGGACCGACAGTCCGTAGGGCTGCCACCACAGCGGGCGGGCGCCCTTCGAGGTCATGGCGGCGTCCAGCGGACCGCGTACGGGAGAATCCGGCTCGGTGGCCGCCCGGACGAGTTCCGGCGTGTCCAGCAGGAACGGCACGTTGAAGATGTCGACGGCCGGGATGGTGCCGGCAAATCGGGCGAGCGACGACGAGCCCATCTCGATCTGGCCCGAGGCGACGGCTCCCGGAACCTCCTTGTCGGTGAAGAGCTGGGCCGCCGGGTAAATCTCCACCACCAGCTCACCGTTTGATTCTGCCTCGACGAGCTCCTTGAAACGCACGAGGTTCTGACCGAGCGGCGTGGTCAGCGGAAGCTGCGTGGTGATCCTCAGCTTGGTCTCGGCCACGGCGGACCCGTGCGAGAAACCGACGGCCAGGAAGGCCGTCGCGGCCAGCGACAGCCAGCGCGGCGGCCGGGTCATGACGGCGCTCCTGTTTCCTGGCGTTCCGCGTAGCGCAGGTAGTTCTCGAGGCCAGCGGTCTCGCACATGTCGTCAAACCCTCCCTGCAGGTGGTCTGGCGCCTTGCCCTGTGTGTGCAGGTCGCCGAGGGTCACCCGGATGGCGCGTGTGGCCGTGATGAGCAGGCTCAGCGGGTAAATCGCCAGCTGGTATCCGATGCCGGCCAGGGTGTCGGCATCGAGGTAGGGGGTCTTGCCGCCCTCGACGATGTTGGCTAGGAGCGGCACGCCGGTGACGCGCCGGCAGATGGTGCGCATCTCGTCCCGGTCGACTGGGGCTTCGATGAACACGACGTCGGCGCCCGCATCGCGAAAGCTCAGCCCCCGGTCGACGGCTTCGTCCAGTCCATGCGTGGACCGGGAGTCCGTGCGGGCAATGATGAGAGCCGCGTCGCCGGCCGTGTCCTTGGCGGTCTTGATCTTGGCGACCATCTCTGCGGCGGCGATGACCTGCTTCCCCGTCATGTGTCCGCAACGCTTGGGAAAATCCTGGTCCTCCAGCTGGATCGCGGCCACGCCGGCCCGGCGATAGGCGGCAACCGTGTGACGAACGTTGAGGACGTTCCCGTACCCGGTATCGCCGTCGGCGACGATCGGGATCCCTGCAGCGTCGGCCATGCGGGCGGCGTTGTCCGCCATCTGTGTGGCCGTCATGAGGCCGATGTCCGGGGCGCCGAGGAACGCCCCGGAAACGCCGAAGCCGGTCATGTAGCAGGCGCCGAAGCCGGCCTGGGCCACGAGGCGCGCGGTCCAGGCGTCATAGGCCCCCGGAATCAGGGTGCATCCGGGGGCGGCGATCAGCACGGAGAGTTGTTGGGCGGGAGTCATCGGCACGTCTCTGTCCATCACCGCGGGGGAGCGTTCGCAATCCATTATGGCGATTGCTCGTGAACTGCCGCATGTGCAGGCGGAAACGTCGTCGACACTGCCCTGTGTTGTTTGACGAGCATGATCCCTGATCACGCAGGGTATGTGCGGTGGCCGGATCCGTATCCCGTGGCCTTGCTGACAGGATGTCCACACCTGGGGCGGCCGAAGGGCCCCTCGTGGAATCCAGTGGTGGCATCCGGGAACCATCAGATCCGTCGCCTTGCTGGAAACCTGCCTGAAGCGCCACTGGCCCAGCGTTACGATGCAACTCGACTGTCGAGAGTTCGCCGAACCGGTGACGCGGTCGTCTCCGAAGATCCGAAATACGAGGCTCGGCCATGATCATGGCATCACGGAAAACACTGTACTTGGCGAACCCGTACGGATTCTCCGCGCAGCAGCGGGAGGGTCCCCTGCCGCTCCTCGTGGCGGCCTTGGAGGCGGCTGGTGCCGAAGTCTGGGAGCCCTTCGCCCGCAACAACGTGATCGATCGCACCGTCCCCGGCTGGGCGTACCGCATTGGACAGGCTGACCTCCGGGACGTGCGCGCAGCGGACGGCATGTTCGCGGTGGTGAACGGTTGCCCGCCGGACGAGGGCGTCATGGTCGAGGTGGGGATGGCCGTGGCCTGGGAGAAGCCGGTTTTCCTGTTCCGTGATGACTTCCGACGGTGTACGGACAGCGAAACCTATCCGTTGAATCTCATGGTGTTTACCGGCCTCCCGGAGAATGGCTGGGAGTCCCACTGGTACCGTGATGTCGAGGAGATCGGGGATCCAGACAAGGCCCTGGCGCGATGGCTGCGCGGATAGGGGCGGGCGGGGCACGGCTCCCGAGAACCTGCTGCGTATACCGCGCTGTGGCGCGCCGCTCTTCATGCCCGTGCGCCCGCGTCGCGTCGCCGGCTCCAGCAGTTCCGCCGCGGTCGGGCCCGGCGGTGGCGGGTGCGGCGACCGGCGACTCGAGTCGAGTTCACAGTCATTGGCAGCCTGCTTCGGCCGCTTCCCGCGGCCACGAAGCGACGCCATGTTGATTCCGGATTGATTCCGGAATGGCCCGTGTCGCGGCTATGATCGGCAGACGGCGTCGCGCCGGTCCAGCCGTGCCGGCGGCCAGCAAAGCAGAAGGGGGCGGGCCAGCGCTCCCGCACGAACCTGTTGCTGTCAGACCTGCGATACCGCTTCCAGTTGGTCCCGAATGAGATCCCCGGCCATGTTGCGAACACGATTCCCAGTTCCTACCCAGAAAGACGACCCGGCGGAGGCGCAGATCGTGTCGCATCGGCTGATGCTGCGTGCCGGGCTGGTGCGGCAGGCGAGCGCCGGGATCTACAGCTGGCTGCCGATGGGGTTCCGGGTTCTCAAGAAGATCGAGGACATCGTCCGCGCCGAGCAGAACGCCGCGGGCGCCGTCGAGGTCTTGATGCCGACGATCCAGGCGGCGGACCTCTGGAAGGCATCCGGCCGCTACGAAGACTATGGCCTGGAGATGCTCCGGATTACCGATCGCCACGAACGGGAGATGCTGTACGGGCCGACGAACGAAGAGCAGATCTGCGAGATTGCCGCGGAATTTCTCAAGAGCTACAGGGATCTCCCGAAGAATCTGTATCACATCCAATGGAAGTTCCGGGACGAGCTGCGGCCCCGTTTCGGCGTCATGCGTGGCCGGGAATTCCTGATGAAGGACAACTACTCGTTCGACGTGGACGCGGCCGCGTCGCGCCTGTCATACCACCGGATGTTCCTGGCCTACCTCCGTACCTTTCAGGCGTTGGGCCTGACCTCCATACCGGTCCGCGCGGAGTCCGGCCCGATCGGCGGCGACATGAGCCACGAGTTCGTGATCCTGGCCGACACCGGGGAAAGCGGCGTGTTTTGCGACCGCGGCCTCCTGGACCGCCCGGTTCCGGGTCCCGTGTACGACGATCCCGAGGAACTGCAGCGGATCGTCGACCAGTGGACCGGACCCTATGCCGCCACCGACGACATGCACGAGCCTGAGCGGTTCGAACGGGAGGTTCCCGAAGAGCGGCGGGTCGAGGCACGCGGGATCGAGGTCGGCCACGTGTTCTATTTCGGGACCAAGTACTCGGAAAAGCTCGGCGTGGTGGTCGACCTGCCGGACGGTTCGCGGGTCCCGGTGGAGATGGGCTCGTACGGCATCGGGGTATCGCGCCTGGTCGGCGCCATCATCGAGGCGGGCCACGACGATCGCGGGATCCTGTGGCCGGCCTCGGTCGCGCCGTTCCAGGTCGGTCTGGCCAATCTCCGGCAGAACGACCCGGCCTGTACGCAGTGCGCGTCCGCGCTGTACGACTCGCTGACGGGCGCCGGCATCGAGGTGCTCTATGACGACCGCGACGAACGGGCCGGCACGAAGCTCGCCGATCTCGACCTGCTCGGCTTCCCCTGGCAGGTGGTCGTGGGCCCGCGCGGCGTCGCGCAGGGTGTCGTTGAACTACGCGCACGTGCGACGGGCGAGCGCGCGGAGGTCTCGCCCGAAGACGCGCTCCAGCGCATCCAGGGCGCGTGAACCTCGGACTTGAACTGTGGATTGCCCGCCGCTACCTGCGGGCACGCCGGGTTGAAGGGTTCATCTCCGTCGTCGCCGGGTTCTCGCTGATCGGCATCGCGCTGGGGGTGGCCACGCTGATCATCGTGATGTCGGTGATGAACGGCTTCCACACGCAGCTGGTGGACCGGATCGTCGGGGTGAACGGCCACGTGGTCCTGCATCCGCCCCCTGGCGACGACGCGCTCGCGGACGTCGCGGGACTGGAACACGAGCTGCGCGGTCTCCCGAACGTGCTGGACGTCTTCGCCGAGACCGAGGGCCAGGCGCTGGCCACCGCGACCGGGAACGCCACCGGGACGCTGGTTCGCGGCATCCGTCCCGACGATCTCCGCCGGCGGACGCTCGTGGCCGACGCGATCACGGGCGGCTCGCTGGACACCTTTGCGACGGATGGCGGCGCCGTCATCGGCGCCCGCCTGGCCAGGCAGCTGGGGGTCGGGGCCGGCGACGCCCTGACGCTGCTGCACCCGGACGGCGACGTCACTGTCGTCGGCACGATTCCACGGGTCCGGACCTACACCATCGCCGCCCTCTTCGAGATCGGCATGTACGAGTACGATTCCGGTCTCGTCTACCTCCCGCTGAACGATGCCCTGATCTTCTTCCGGGCGGGGGAGGAAGCGACCAAGATCCAGGTCGTGCTCGACGATCCGGACGCGGCCGAGCAGGTGAGCACGGAGCTTGCGGAGACGTTTGCTGGCCGGGCGCGCACCTCGGCGTGGCCGAGCCTCAACCGGCAGTTCTTCAATGCGCTCAAGGTCGAGCGGAACGTGATGTTCCTGATCCTCACCCTGATCATCCTGGTGGCCGCGTTCAACGTCGTCTCCAGCATGATCATGCTGGTACGCGACAAGGAGAAGGGCATCGCCATCATGCGGACCATGGGGGCCACGCGCCCCGCGGTGCTGCGGATCTTCGTGTTCACCGGGGGCTCGGTCGGAGTCGTCGGGACCCTCCTCGGGTTCGTGCTGGGCCTCGCCTTCGCCACCAACGTGGAGGCCATGCGGCGGTTTCTCGAGAGCATCGCGGGCGTCGACCTGTTTGCCGCCGAGATCTACTTCCTCTCGCAGCTGCCCGCCGAGGTGCAGCCCCTGCAGGTGATCGGCGTCCTCGCGTTCGCGCTGGCGCTGGCGCTCCTGGCCACGATCTATCCGGCCTGGCGGGCCTCGCGGATCGACCCGGCGGAGGTGCTCCGGTATGGCTGAGCCGGTGCTGAGGCTCAGCCGGGTGTCGCATTCGTATTGGCAGGGGCGCGCCGAGGTCCCGGTGCTCGCGGACGTGGACCTTGTCCTGGAAGCCGGGGAGACCGTGGCGCTGGTCGGCCCGAGCGGCGCCGGCAAGTCGACGCTCCTGCACATCGCCGGGCTGCTGGAGACCCCGAGCGCCGGAGAAGTGGCGCTCGCGGGACAGGTTGTGCGGGCCGGGCGCGACGGCACGCGGACGCGCCTGCGCCGGACCCACCTCGGCTTCGTGTACCAGAACCATCACCTGATGCCCGAGTTCTCGGCGCTCGAGAACATCATGGTGCCGCTGCGGCTGGCCGGGCACGACCCGCGGGCCGCGCGGGGCCGCGCCGCCGAGCTGCTCGATCGCGTGGGGCTCGCCGCGCGCGGTTCCCACCGGCCGGCCGCACTGTCCGGCGGCGAACAGCAACGGGTGGCCATTGCCCGTGCGATCGCCAACCGGCCGAAACTCCTGCTCGCCGACGAGCCGACCGGCAACCTCGATACCGGGACCGCCGCTGACGTCACCGACATGCTGGTCGAGCTTGTCCGGGCCACCGGCCTGGCGGCCCTGCTGGCAACCCACAATCCCGAAGTGGCGCGCCGGATGCACCGCGGCGTGCGCCTGGAATCGGGTCACCTGCAGCCATGGACGCCCCAGGGGCCGTTGGTCTCGCCAACCGCGGCCGCGCCGGACCCGGTCGAGGAGCAGTCATGAGCGCCGCTCCGTTCATCCATCTCAGGACCCGGTCCGCCTACTCGCTGGCCGAGGGGGCCATCCAGATCCCCGATCTGGTGGAGCTCGCCGCCGCCGATGCGATGCCGGCGCTCGGCCTCACGGACCATTCCAACTTGTTCGGCGCCCTCGAGTTCGCGCTTGCGGCGAGCCGGGCCGGGATTCAGCCCATTCCCGGCGCCCTGGTCGAACTCGCGCCGGACGAAGACGTTCATCTTGCGAATTCGCTGCAATGGCCGCGCGCTCCGATCCTGCTGCTCGCGGCTACCGAGACCGGGTGGCACGGCCTCAAGCGGCTGGTCTCCCAGATGTACCTGGAGGGAAGCAGCTCAGGGCCACCGGTCGTGACCCTGGGGCACATGGCCGACCACGCCGACGGCGTGATCGCGCTGACCGGTGCGGCGCCGGGACCCCTCGGACAACTGCTGGCGGCCGGCAAGGCGGAATCCGCCGACACCCTGCTTGAGCGCCTGCAGGCGGTGTTCGCGGATCGGCTGTACATGGAGCTGCATCGCCACGGCACGGACGCCGACGCGGTTCTGGAGCCCGAATTCCTGCGCCTCGCCCATGCGCGCGGCGTCCCGATCGTGGCCACCAACGACGTCTATTTTTCCGGTCCGGAGATGCATGCCGCGCACGAATGTCTGCTCTGCATCCGGGATTCGACGACCATCCTCGACGACCGGCGTGTCCAGCTCACGCCGAACCATTGTTTCCGGTCCCAAGCGGCGATGGCGGAGCTGTTTGCGGACCTGCCCGAGGCCCTGGCCAATACGGCGGTCATCGCGCGGCGCTGCTCGCACGTGCTGACGGCGCGAACGCCGATCCTGCCCAGGGTCCCGGACACCGGCGGCCGGTCCGATGCGGAGGTGCTGGCGGAACGGGCGGAGCGGGGGCTCCAAGAGCGGCTCGACCGGCACGTGTTCACGACGGGCATGACGGAAGGCGAGCGCCGGGAGCAGGGGGGGCGCTACGCGGACCGGCTGCAGCGGGAGCTCGAGATCATCCGCGAGACCGGCTACGACGGGTACTTCCTGATCGTGGGCGAGGTCATGAACTGGTCCCGGGAGCAGGCGATCCCGGTCGGGCCGGGCCGCGGCTCGGGCGCCGGTTCCGTGGTCGCGTGGGCGCTTGGGATCACGGACGTGGATCCGCTTCGGTTCGGCCTGCTGTTCGAGCGCTTCCTCAATCCCGAACGGGTTTCCATGCCCGACTTCGACCTGGATTTCTGCCAGCAGCGCCGCGAGGAAGTCATCGCTCATGTGCGGGAGCTGTACGGGGAAGACCGGGTCGCCCAAATCATCACGTTCGGTTCGCTCAAGGCGCGGGCGGTGGTTCGCGACGTGGGCCGGACCCTCGGGCTCTCGTACAGCAAGGTCGACGAGCTCGCCAAACAGGTGCCGGAAAACCCCGCCAATCCGATCAGCCTGAGCGAGGCGCTGCAGTCCGAGCCGGGATTGCAGGAGGCCCGGGCGACCGACGGCGACGTCGAGCGGCTGTTCGAGATCGCGCTCGCGCTGGAAGGCCTCAACCGCAACGTGTCGACGCACGCCGCGGGCTTGGTGATCGGCGACCGGCCGATCGAGGATCTGGTGCCGCTCTACCGCGATCCGCGCTCGGAGATCGCTGCCACCCAGTACGACATGAAACGCGTCGAGCAGGCCGGACTCGTGAAGTTCGACTTCCTCGGCCTGAAGACCCTGACGTCGATGGACCTCGCCGTCCGCCTGCTCAGGGAGCGCGGCACCGAGCTCGACCTCGAGGCGCTGCCGCTCGACGACGAGGCGACCTACGCGCTGCTCACGAGCGGCGAGACGGGCGGGATCTTCCAGCTGGAGAGCCCGATGATGCGGGAGGTGCTGCGGCGGCTGCAGCCAAACCGGATCGAGGACCTGGTGGCGATCCTGGCGCTGTACCGGCCGGGCCCCATGGACAACATTCCCAGCTTCATCGAGCGGCGGCGCGGGCGGGAAGCGGTCGCCTATCCGCACGAGAAACTGCGTGACATCCTGGAAGAGACCTCCGGCATCTGGGTCTACCAGGAGCAGGTCATGGAAACCGCCCAGGTCCTCGCCGGCTTTTCCCTGGGGGAGGCCGACATCCTGCGGCGCGCCATGGGCAAGAAGATCAAGTCGGAAATGCAGGCGCTCGAGGCCGACTTCGTGGACCGCTCCGTGCAGAACCAGGTGCCCCGCGAGGTGGCGGTCGACATCTTTGCCGATCTTGAGAAGTTCGCCGGGTACGGGTTCAACAAGAGCCACGCGGTCGCCTACGCGCTCATCAGCTACCGCACGGCCTACCTCAAGGCGCACCATCCGGCCGACTTCTTCGCCGCGATGATGACGATCGAATCCGGCAACCGCGACAAGCTCAACCTGTTCCACGACGAGATCACGAGCCGCGGGATCAGCCTGCTGCCGCCCGACATCAACCGGTCGCGGACGGAGTTCACGGTCGAGGCGATGAACGGGAATCAGCCGGCCGTGCGCTGCGGTCTGGGGATGCTTCGAGGAGTCGGCAACGCCGCCATGGACGTGGTCGTGAACGAGCGGGACCGGGCTGGTCCGTTCGCCGATCTCTGGGATCTGGCCCGCCGGTCGCGGAAGGCCGACCTCAACAAGGAGCACTTCGAGAACCTGGCCGAAGGCGGGGCGCTCGACGGGCTCCTCGCCGGCGTGGCGCCGGACCAGGCCCGCGCGGTGGCCCATGCCGCCGCCCAGATGGCGGCCCGTTGCGGGCAGGAGGCAGCGACGGAGGAACGTCTGTCGCAGTCAAGCCTGTTCGGTGACGAGGCGGCGGCGCAGGAGCTGTGGGTGCTGCCCGAGGTCGAGGCCTGGGATCGCTCGGAGATCCTTGCCCGCGAATTCGCAGTGCTCGGCTTCTACGGCTCGGGGCACCCCCTGGAGCAGCACGCCCAGCAGCTCGCCGCGATGCAGGCGGTTCCCCTCCGCGAGGCGGGCAGGCAGGAGGCGGGTACGGCGTTCCGGGTGGCCGGGGTCGTTGCCCAGGTCAAGGAGCGCGTCTCGCAGCAGAAGCGAAGGTTCGCGCGCGTGCGGCTCTCCGATGCGACCGGGGCGGAAGAGGTCATGGTCTTCCCCGAGACCCTCGTCCGGTACCGGGACGTCCTCCGGGAGGGGACATTGCTGCTCGTCGAGGTCACCCGGGAGGCGGATTCGTCGCGGGCCGACAGCCTGATCGCGCATGACTTCGCCCTGCTCGAGGACGGCGGCCTCGAACGAGAGCTCCCGCCCGGATGGAAGGTGTCGACCGACGACACGTTCGACATCGCGGCGCTGTTCGACCTGCTCGAGAGCGCGCGGCCCGGCAACGGGCGGGTGGAAGTGGTGTTTCCGCTGGACGGGGACCTGGAGGCGGACATGAATCTCGGCGTCAGCGTGCGTCTGGGCCGGAGCCTCCGGCTGGCCGTCGAGCGGCTCGCAGGCGTCACCGGTGTCGAGGAACTGCCCGATCAGGAAGGTCTCTCGCACACCGTCTGACCAGGACCCGGCCCGCCTGGCGAGGCGGCGCCGCGCTGCGCCCGCCGCAGCCGGTCGTTGATGGCCTTGCCCAGGTGATGGTCGGGGATCGGAGCGACCGCGATGCGCCGGGCGCCGGCGCGGTCCAGCCGGCGCAGCATCACGAACAGGTTCCGCGCCGCCTCCTCGAGATCACCGGTCGGGCTGAGGTTGCAGGTGGCGCCCGATGCGGCGCCGAACCCCAGGTACGCCTCGTCCGCGAACGGATCATCGGCATCGAGCCGCAGCGGCGTTCGGGGCGCGTAATGCTGCCGGAGCATGCCGGGCGCCCGGGCGGGCTCGTCGGCGCCCGGCTCGTCCACGGGGCCGATCGCCGCTTCCAGGTCCTCGACGGTGATGCCGCCGGCGCGGAGCAGCACCGGCCGGCCGCCCACGAGTTCGAGCACCGTCGATTCGAGGCCGATCTCGGTGGGCCCGCCGTCCAGCACCAGGTCGACCGCCGGCCCGAGCTCGTCGCGGACATGTTGGGCCTCGGTGGGGCTCAGCCGGCCGTGCGGGTTGGCGCTGGGCGCGGCTACCGGCCGTCCGACCGCGCGGAGCAGGGCCGCGGCTACGGGATGGCGGGGGACCCTGACGGCAACGGTGGAACGCCCCCCGGTGACGGCGTCGGCGATGCCCGCCCCGGGCCGCCGGGGCAGGACCAGTGTCAGCGGACCGGGCCAGAACCGTTCGGCCAGCTGCGCGGCGGCCGGATCGTCCGCGCCCACCGCAAACGCGGCCGCTGCGGTGGCGGTATGGATGATCAGCGGGTGGCCGGGCGGGCGGTCCTTGGCCCGGAACACTCGCCCGACGGCGCCGGCGTCGGTGGCGTCGGCGCCGAGCCCGTAGACGGTTTCCGTCGGGAAGGCGACGAGACCGCCGCTCCTGAGGTGGGCCGCCGCTTGGCGAATGCCGGCGGCCGTCGCGCGCACCTACCGGAGTGCCACGGCCAGTCGATCGAGCGCCGTTTCCAGCAGGTCCGGCGACTTGGCGTAGCAGATGCGGAGGTAGTTGTCGCCGCCTGCGCCGAAGGCGTCGCCCGGCGCCAGACCGACGCCCGCCTGCTCGACCAGCGACCACGCCATGGCGGTCGGTGAGTTCATGCCGTGCACCCCGAAGAACGCGTAGAAGGCGGCGTCCGGCCGGATCAACGCAACCCGGTCGATCGCGCCGAGGGCGGCCATCACGGCGTCGCGGGCCCGCGCGAGGCCGGCGCGCATTTCCAGCACGTGGGGTTCGCCCTGGCGGATGGCCGTGATCCCGGCCGTCTGGGCCGCCGCCGCCGGGCTGGCGACGTTGAACTCGTTCAGCCGCTCCATCATGGTCGCGGCCGCGGCCGGCGCCACGACCCACCCGAGGCGCCAGCCGGTCATGGACCAGCTCTTCGAGAAGCTGTTCACCACGATCACGGCGTCGTCGGGCTCGGCCAGGTCCAGGAATGACGGGGCCACGTCCCGGTCGTAGACCACGCGCGCATAGACCTCGTCCGAGACCACCCACAGCCCGTGCTGCCGGCAGAACTCGAGGATGGCCTCGAGGGTGTCGCGTTCGGCCATCCAGCCGGTCGGGTTGTTCGGCGTGCTGAGGTAGATCGCCCGGGTCCGGGCCGTGACGGCGCCGAACAGGCGGTCGAGGTCGAGGTGCCAGCGGCCGTCCTTGGGGGCCAGCGCCACCTCCACGGGATGGCCGTCCATGATCTCGACGCAGCCGAGGAAGTTCGGCCAGACCGGCGTGACGCAGATCACCTCGTCGCCGGGATCCACGAGCAGCTCCGCGGCGATCATCAGGGCGTTCATGCCGGCGTTGGTCACCACGATACGGTCTTCGGCGATCGGCTTCGCGTAGAGGCGGTTCTCGTACTCGGCGATGGCGGTCACGAGCTCGGGCTTGCCGCGGTTGGGCGCGTAGAACGTGTCGCCGGCGCGGAGCGCCGCGGCGGCCGCGTCGCAGATGAACGCGGGCGTCGGCTGGTCCGATTCGCCGAACCAGAGCGGAATGACGTCCGCCCGCCCCATCGTGGCATTCGCGATGACGCGGATGCCCGATTCCTTGATCCGCGCGATGCGCCGGCGGATGGCCGGAGGGCCGGGGACCGCCCTTACAGCAGGGCGCCGATCTGCCATGGGACAAACTCCTCGTCGCCGAGCCCTGCGGCCTCGCTCTTGGATTCCTCGCCGGACACCACCCGGAGAATGGTGTCGAAGACCTCTTCGCCCATGGCGTCGATGCTCTTGGTCCCGTCGAGGACCTGGCCGCAGTTCACGTCCATGTCCTCGCTCATGCGTTCGTACATGGGCGAGTTGGTCGCGAGCTTGATGGACGGGGCCGGCTTGCAGCCGAACACGGAGCCCCGTCCGGTGGTGAAGCAGACCACGTTGGCGCCGCCGGCGACCATGCCGGTGACCGAGACCACGTCGTAGCCTGGCGTGTTCATGAAGGTGAAGCCCTGCGCGCGGATTGCCTCGGCGTATTGGTAGACGTCGACCAGGTTGGTGGTGCCCCCCTTGGCGACGGCGCCGAGGGATTTCTCCAGGATGGTCGTCAGGCCCCCGGCCTGGTTGCCGGGTGAGGGGTTGTTGTTGAGCTCGGCCCCGTGCTGCTCGGTGTAGTCCTCCCACCAGCGGACGTGCTTGATCAGCTTCTCGCCGATCTCCTCGCTGATCGCGCGGCGCGTGAGCAGGTGCTCGGCCCCGTAGATCTCCGGCGTTTCGGCCAGGGTCGCGGTGCCGCCGTGCCGCACCAGCCGGTCGACGGCCGCCCCGAGCGCGGGGTTGGCGGTCATGCCTGAGTACGCGTCCGACCCGCCGCACTGGAGGGCCAGACGGATGTGGCTGGCGGGGAGCGGCGTGCGCCGCACGTCGTTCGCGCGCGGCAGCATGTGGCGAATCCGCTCGACGCCGGCCTGGATGGTCGCCCGCGTGCCGCCGGTGTCCTGGATCGTCATCATCTGGAACGTGTCGTTGGCGGACCATTCGTGGTTGGCCGCCATCGTGTCCACCTGGTTGACCTCGCAGCCGAGGCCCACGACCAGGATGCCGGCGAAGTTCGGGTGCCGCGCGTAACCCGCCATGGTGGCCTGCAGCAGGTCCCAGCCGAGCCCCTTGCCGGCCATGCCGCACCCGGTCCCGTGGGTGATGGCCACGACGCCGTCGACGTTGGGGAAGTCCTTCAGCCCGTCGCCCTTGAACGTGTCGGCGATGTACCGGCAGACCGTGGCCGAGCAGTTCACCGACGACAGCACGCCGATGTAGTTCCGGGTCGCGACCCGCCCGTCCGGCCGCTGGATTCCCAGAAACGTGGCGCGTTCGGCCGCCGGTACCATGGCGGTTGCCTGCGCCCCCTGAGTGAACTCGTAGTCGCGCTGAAACTGCCGGACCGCCACGTTGTGCGTATGCACGTGGTCGCCGGGCTCCACGGTCTCGGTGGCGAAGCCGATGATCTGGTTGTACTTGCGAACCGCGTCCCCGGCGTCGATGCGGCGCGTGGCGATCTTGTGACCGACCGGGATCTGCCGGGCCGTGCTCACGCCTTCACCGGGCACGGCCGTGTCCGGTGCGAGCGTGGTCTTCGCGGTGACCACGTTGTCCGCGGCGTTGAGGCGGATGGTCAGTGTTTCCTGTGCGGTCATGGCAGGCCTCCTGACCAGACACTTTGGGGGGCTGAAAAGCCGGATGTTAGCAGCAGCGAGGCGCCAACTGCCGTTTTGCACGGCAGGCTGGGGCCGGACGATCGGGTGCATCGCGCCGCTGGCGCTGAGCTCGCACCGCAACCGGCTCACGCGGCGTCGACGACCGCGGCCGCCGGCGGTTCCGGGTCCGGGCGTTCCCGTCGGAGCGAGCATCGCGCCTGCTCGGGCCGTCGCGCAGATGGGTCCGCTGCCGGTCCCTGTCTCCCGGAGGTTGAGCACCGCGGTGGCGGGCGTGCGGTGGGCGCCTCCGCGGCCCGGAAAACGCGGGAGATTCAATGGGGAGGCGTGTTAAGGTGCGCGCCGCGTGCCCGCGGTACGCGGTTCGGTTTCCACGAAGGAGAGTCGTCATGAAATTGGTGCGCTTCGGCCCGCGCGGCAGAGAAAAGCCCGGCTTGATCGATGGCGAGGGCAACTTGCGCTCGTTGGAGAAACGGGTGCCCGACATCACGTCGAAGGTGCTGTCCGACAAGGGGTTGGAGCGACTGGCCAGGATCAATCCGGCACGGCTTCCGAAGGTGACCGGCCGGCCGCGGATCGGGGTCCCGGTCGCCGACATCGGCAAGATCGTCTGCATCGGCCTCAACTACATTGATCACGCGAAGGAAGTGGGCGCCGCGATCCCGGAGGAGCCCATCGTCTTCATGAAACCCACCAGTGCGCTCAACGGGCCGAACGACATCGTCGAGATGCCGAAGGGCTCCAAGAAGTCGGACTGGGAGATCGAGCTCGGCGTGGTGATCGGCACCGCGGCGAACAACGTGCCGAAGAGCCGGGCGCTGCAGCACGTGGCCGGCTACACGGTCGTGAACGACGTGTCCGAGCGCGAATGGCAGATCGAGCGCGGCATGACGTGGGACAAGGGCAAGGGGTGCGACACGTTCTGCCCCGTTGGCCCGTGGATGGTCACGCGGGACGAGATCCGGAACCCGCAGCGCCTCAACCTCTGGATGGACGTCAACGGCAAGCGGATGCAGGACGGCAACACCAGCACGATGATCTTCGATGTCCGGACCCTGGTCTCCTACATCAGCAAGTTCATGACGCTCTACCCCGGGGACCTGATTGCGACCGGTACCCCGCCGGGGGTGGGCTCCGGCATGAAGCCGCCGCTGTTCCTGAAGCCGGACGACGTCATGGAGCCCGGCATCGAGGGGCTGGGCGCGCAGCGCCAGAAGGTGCGGAAGTGGGCGGCCCGCTGATGCGCCCGCGGTCCTGACGGAGCACCCGTGAACCGCCTGCCCATCCTCGTCCACACCTGGGTGCCGGACGACCTCCGGACCCGGCTCGACGGCCGGTTCGACGCGGACTACCACGACGTGTTCGCCGACGGCCTGCTGGAGCCGGAGCCCCTGAAGGAGCGCTTCCAGGACAAGGCCGGGGTGCTGCTGCTCGGGCCGTACGTGGGCGCGGAGATCTTCGACGCCTGCGCCGGCACCCTCCGGGTGGTCGCCAACATCGCGGTTGGAGTGGACAACATCGATGTTGATGCCGCCACGCGGAACGGCGTGCTGGTGACCAACACGCCGGGCGTGCTGGACGCGCCGGTCGCCGACATGAGCATGGCGATGGTCCTGGCGGTCGGCCGGCGCCTCGCCGAGGGCGACCGGTACGTGCGCGCCGGTCGCTTCCGTACCTATCCCTTCCAGTTGCTGTGGAGCGCCGACATCGGTGGCGAGACGCTCGGGATCATCGGCCTCGGGCGCATCGGCAAGCGGGTCGCCGCGCGGGCGCAGAGCTTTGGGATGAAGGTCTGCTACCACAACCGGAACCGCCTTCCGGATGACGAGGCGGCGGCACTCGACGTGGAGTGGCGGAGCCTGCCCGACCTGCTGGCGGAGGCGCGGTACGTGGTTCTCCTGTGCCCGCTCACGCCGGCGACCCGCCACCTGATCGGGGCGCCGGAGCTCGCGCGGATGCGCGATGACGGGTTCCTGATCAACATGGCGCGGGGGCCGGTCGTGCACGAGCAGGCGCTGGTGGAGGGGTTGCAGAAGGGGGCGATCGCGGGTGCCGCTCTCGACGTCTACGAGTTCGAGCCCAAGGTCGATTCCGCGCTGTGGGAGATGGAGAACGTGGTTCTCACGCCCCACATCGCGAGCGCCACCCGCACCACGCGTCTGGCGATGATCGATCTGGCTGCCCGCAACCTGGAAGCGGCCCTGGCCGGCGGCGATGTGCCGACGCCGGTCAACCCCGAGGTGCTGAAAAGGAGCTTTTGATGGCCTGGACCGTGGACCTTTCGGGCAAGGTGGCGCTCGTCACGGGCGGGGCGACCGGCATCGGCTACGCGATCGGAAGCGCGTTTCTCGAGGCGGGTGCCGCGGTGGTGGCGACGGCCCGGAGCGATGCCTCCCTGGCGGCGTGCAACCCGGAAACCGAGTACGGCACGATGCAGCTGCTGAAGCTTGACGTGACCAACGATATTTCGATCGACGCCGCCCTGGGGCAGATCGGCCGCCTCGACATCCTCGTGAACAACGCCGGCATGGTGAAGCGCGCGCTCGAGTTCCAGAGCGAGAACTTCGCCGACGTGATCAACACCAACCTGATGGGCGTGCAGCGCATGGCCCAGCACTGCCTGCCCAAGCTGGCCCTGACGCGGGGCTGCATCATCAACGTTGCTTCCATGTGGTCGTACTTCGGCTCGCGCACGGCACCGGGCTACACCGCTTCGAAGACGGGTCTGGTCGGGCTGACACGTTCGCTGGCGCACGCCTGGGCTGAGCACGGCATCCGCGTGAACGCCATCGCGCCGGGCTGGATCGCGACGAAGATGACGCAGGCGCTCCGCGAGGATTCGGAGCAGTACGAGGGAATCCGATCGCGGATTCCGATGGGGGAGTGGGGCAGGCCGGAGGACGTCGCGGGAACCGCCGTGTTCCTGTGTTCGCCGGCGGCGTCGTACGTGACGGGGGCCTTGATCCCGGTCGACGGGGGCTACTCCGCCGCGTGACGGCGGTTCAGGTGGCCGACGGCGCTTCGGGGATCGGGGTCCGGATCCTGAGTTTCGCCTCGCCGCAGTCGAGTTCCTGTCCTGCCGCTGCCGCCTCGGCGACGAGCGCGAGGCGGACGTGCGCCAAGCCGTCGCGGCCGTGGCTTGAGCGCATCGTTCCCACGTCCCGGCTGCCGAGGCGGATCGGCGTGCCGGGGGCCGGCACGGGTCCGGCGGTGATCGCGACGCGCGCGAGTCGCCGCCGCACGGTACCGCGGTACCGCTGTCGGGCCGTGTTTTCCTGCCCGATGTAGCAGCCCTTGGTGAACGAGACGCCGTCCAGCAGGTCGAAGTTGCTTTCGAGCAGGTAGCTCCGGCCGATGACGAGGTCTCGGCTGCCGTCAGGAATGCCGGCTGAGAGACGGTGCCGGTCGTAGTCGTCGCGGCTGCCCTCCACGAAGCCTGCGGCCCCGAAGAATTCGGCGAGGCGCGCTTCCGGAAGATGGACACGGACGCCCAGCTCGTCCGAGCGCGGATCCGTGAACACGGTGCCCTCGGCAAGCCTTCGCGCCTGGCCGCGCGTCCCGTCGAGCTCCGCCGCCGGCGCGGCGTGCGCGCCAAACCCGACCCCGACGGCGAGCCCCGCATCGACCTCGATGGTGGCCTTGCTGCGGAGCCGGTACAGGGCGAGCTTTCGGGCAAGGTCCGGCTGACGCTCGCGCTCGCTGTCCAGCAGGATGGCGCCGTCCGATTCGGTCAGCAGGAAGTCGTGGAGGTACATGCCCTGCGGGGTCAGCAACGCCGCATAGAGGGCGCGGTCACGTTCGAGCCGGTCGAGATCGTTGGTGACCACGTTCTGCAGGAACTCGCGCGCGTCCGGGCCGGCGATCCGGGTGACCACCCGGTCCGGAAGCGGGCACCAGTGAAGCTGGGGAGCGTGGTTGTCGGCCATGCGATGTCAGTGTACTAGCGAACCCCGAGAGCCTCATCGTACACGGTGCCGGCGCCGGCAGATTTCCCCCTACAGGCCTCCCCATGCTCGTGACCATTGCCGACCGTTCCTTTCCCTTTGACGGGAACACGCCCTCCGAGATCGCCCTGCCGCCCGGCCAGAAGGGCGTGGTGGAACTGGCGGAGGCACTGGCGGCGGCTGGCCACACGGTCCGGGTCTTCAACCAGTGCGAGATGTCCACGGTGGTGCGCGACGTGAGCTGGGTGCCCCTCGAAGAAGCGGCGGCGGCCAGCACCGATCTCTGCATCGCGCACCAGGACCCGGAGCTTCTTGACCTGGTGCCCGACATCAAGACCCGGGTCCTGTGGCTGACCGGCTCGGGAAAGCCGCTGGTCAAGCCGGAGCGGTTTGCCGCGGCGGCACGGCACCGGCCGACGCTCGTCTACCAGGGCGATGCGCATCTCAAGACCATCCCCGATGCACTTCTCGCCTTCGACGGGGCCCGCATTCCGAACGGGGTGGGCGAGGCATTCCTGAATGCGGAGGAGCCCCGGCCGAGCGTGTCGCCGAGGGCGGTCGTGACGACGCATCCGTTGCTCGGGCTCGAATGGCTCATTGGGCTCTGGCGCCGGCGCATTCACGGCCGCCTGCCCTGGGCCGAACTCCATGTGTTCTCGAGCGCGCTGCACGGCGCGGCGGAGGGCCGGTCCCCGGCTCCTGCCTACGAGCGGGTCCACGCGATCGTGACGGCGGCGGAGAAATCCGGCGTGCATGTCCACAAACCCCTGCCGGACGCGGAGATGGTCGAGTTCCTGCGGGCCGCCCGGGTGCATCTGTACCCGTCCCACGAGACCGAGGTTTCGGCGATGACACTGGCCGAGAGCCAGGCGGTCGGATTGCCGGCGATTGCGCGTCCCCTCGGCGCGGCCGGTGAGCGCATCCTCGATGGCAAGACCGGATTTCTGGCCAAGGATGACAATGCGTTTGCCGAGTACGCCATTCGGCTGCTCGATGACCAGGCCACACATGCCCGCATGAGCGAGCATGCCCGTGAGCGCGGCGGGCAGCCGTGGAGTTCAGTGGCGGGAGAGTTCGAAGCGCTCACCCGCTGAGGGTGTCGGCGGACGCTGGGAAGCCGGGATGGTCGCGGTGACGTGAATGGAGGTGTAGCGAAGACTCCAGATTGGATGTGATTGTGGGGCGATCGGCCCCGTCCTTCGTCAAACTAGTCCGCGGCAAATGTGAGTCATCGGAACGCCTTTAGAGATAGCCGGCGCAGCTTCGACCGTCCTGGTCGCTTCCGCTGCAGGTAACTGCGCGGACGATTACCTCCTCAGCCGCATCGTCCACCCTGAATGCGATCCGGTTAGGCGTGGCAGCGTGCACCAATCAGTTGGCAATCCCGAACAGCGACGTTGCACGCCTCGTATTCATCATCGCTCGGACGGTAGGGTCGTCGGGAGCCTCGACGAACTGGCTTGCGGCATCGAGAACTACCGGTAGCAGATCCAGGTCGCCAACCGTATTCAGGAAGATCTGCGGTTTGGCCAGCACCCAGTGCACAGCATGCTGAATGTCTCCTGGATCTTCGAAGGGCTGGTACCACGTGTTGCGATTGGGATCCGTAACCGCCCAAGGGCCACGCGCGATCGATTTGATGGTTTGCACGGCGACGTCCCGTTCTTCGCAGAGCTTGCAAAGAGTTTCGAAGTCCTCGCGATAGCGCGCGTTCTCGTGCATCACGAAATTCCACGGCAACAGGATCGAATCGAAGTCAAAGCGCTGCAGACTTTGGATGTGCATGGCCGCGATCGTCCAGCCATGACCGGTGACACCGATGAAGCGTGTCAGGCCTTCCTCTCGGGCCTCGACCACTGCCTCCAGAGCGCCTTGAGGACCCATCGCGGTCTCCCACTCGTCCGGATGACCCAACGAGTGAAGTTGCAGCAAGTCGACAGAGTCCACACGGAGACGTTCGAGGGAGCGTCGTATCTCGTCCCACGCAGCAGCGTACGTGCGCTGGCCGGTCTTGGTGGCCAGAAAGAACCGATCTCGGTGCTCTCGCATCCAGGGGCCGATCCGAAGTTCCGCGTCTCCGTAGCGAGGCGCCGTGTCGATGTGGTTGACGCCGTGTTCCAGCAGTAATTCAAGTGCGCGGTCCGCGCGGGCCTGGGTCACGTTCTTGAGCGCGGCCGCGCCAAATATTGTGACGGTGCTCAGGTGGCCTGAACGGCCGAAACGACGCGTCTCGATCATGTCAGCAATCTTCCGTGTTTCCGGTGTCGACCGCGAAGAACAAGGACCGGAACTCTCGTCCCTGGCACCTGGTGGCGATGATAGGCGTTCGACGAGAGCTTCGATGCAAGTGGAAAGCGATTTCTGCGTCAAACCCAGAGGTCCAGTCGAGAACGCGGTAACCCGTGTACAGCGGCATCTGGCGGAGAACGGAAAAGAAGCGCCCGACGTATCGGTGTGTTGCCAGATCAGCGTGTGGGGTCCATTTGATGACCTGTCTCAATTGCTGGATGCCGCAGTCGTATGCGTGCGTTGCTTGAGCGCGGGTCTGGAACAGGTACGGCGTACGGATGAGACTTCCTTCGGATATGCGCCGCGTTCCCGTACGAGGACGGTAGGCTACACGCACGAAATGCCCTTGGACGGTTATTTGGTGAGCGCCGACATGGCATGTCGAACTGGTAACCCGCAGCTCGATCGGGTGCCCCCACTACTTCGAAACTTGCAGCGACACGAACGTGGTACGGCAGCGATAGGCGCGACCGCATGAGGTCGAGCGGCTCGAACAGGGCTCCGCTACCGAAGTTCCGCACGACTTTGGGGTCACAAGCTCCATTGCACCCGGCTGCCCTGGCGCTGGCTGGTCTCCTGTCGCTGGCGGTGGCAGTTGGCATTGGGCGCTTCGCCTACACCCCGATTTTGCCGTACATGGCCGCAGGCTTGGCGCTGGGCAAGTCTGAGGTTGGGTTGATCGCATCGGCCAATTACGCGGGGTATCTGCTGGGTGCGCTGGCGGCAGCGCTACGGGGGTTGCCCGGCAACCCACGTGGTTGGCTGCTTGGAGCACTAGCGGCAAGCGGGTTGAGTACCTGTGCCATGGCCCTGACGACGGACCTGACCGCGTTTCTGCTGCTGCGCTTCTTGGGGGGAGCAGCCGGTGCGTTGGTGATGGTATTCGCCTCCTCGCTCCTGATGGACCGGCTCGCGGCAGCCGGTCAAGATGGTTGGGCGGACGTGATCTATGCGGGGGTCGGGACGGGCATCGCGATTTCCTCGCTGGCAGTTCCGGCGGCGGCTACCGGGATCGGGGACTGGCAAAGCCCGTGGCTGTTCTGTGGCGCTCTTTCCATTGCTTTGTCCATTCCGGTCGCTGTGCTTCTGAGAGCCCCGGTGACGGCTGCATCGGCGTCCGAGGGATCAAGGTTAGGGCAGGGAGAACGGGGGATTCGTTCGCTCCTTGTCGCCTACGGTTTGTCCGGATTTGGTTACGTCATCACCGCGACGTTCGTGTCTGACATGATGCGGAATGACCCCGTGCTGCGACCCGCTGAAGACCTAGTCTGGCTTTGCGTTGGTCTCGCGGCCGCCCCGTCGGTCGTGTTCTGGGGTCGGATAGGGCGCCGTTGGAGCATTCGGGGTGCCTTCGCGGTCGCCTGCCTGGTGGCGGCGGGCGGCGTCGCAATGAGCGTCCTTGTTGACGGAATTTGGCCAGTGTTAATGGCGGCAGGCCTCCTTGGTGGGACGTTCGTGGGATTGACGGCGCTCGGGCTCGTCAGCGTCCGGCGGATGTCCGTCGGCAATCCACGTCGAAACCTGGCCCTGATGACCGCGGCCTTTGGGTTGGGCCAAATGGTGGGACCGACGTTTGCCGGCGTACTCCACGATTCGTTAGGCAGCTATCAAGTGCCATCGCTCTTGGCCGCGTTGGCGCTCGTCACTGCCGCCGTGTTGGGGGGCGGGCTGCCACGCAGGTAAGGCGCTGAATAAATCTGTTCTGTCGGAGAATGTTGAGCTTCGCTGCAAAGCGGGGCGGAGTCGGAGTGTTGGTCGACCATTAGGGAAAACTTCCGAGTTTCGCGCCAAGCGCGGTGCCGTGGCGAAGGCCCGTCGAGACACTGGCACGATCTTGCTTGATTGGGACGAGGGTGACATTCCAGCCACCGCGCTGGCTGACCGTGCTCTGGCACTTTGGGCTGCCCGCCACAAGGCGATGTTCTTCTCTGCGATGCCCGCGGTGAGCAGATCGACGACGAGGCGGCGGTCTCCGGTGGACTACAGCTCGTGCCCTCCGGCGCCGCGCATCCGGTGCTCGCCAGTGACTACGTCAAGATGCCGGCGACGGCATGCTGCTTGACGAGAACGGACCGTTCGATGCGCTTATGGGGCGATGCGCCTCGATCGAGGCAAGCGCGAATAGTGGGTGACCCGATGCAGGCGACCGCAGCCTCGTGCCTTGATTGGTTGCAGCGCGTGGAATCTCGGGCGATGCATAGCCTGTCGTCCGCGTTCGTTTCGAAGGCTCGTCGAGCACTGATCCGAATCGGGTGCCCTGCGAGACGACCAACCCTCCCGAACTGCGCGCCCGGCGCGAGATCGAGACGGCCTCGAAGCCGTCGGATGGCTCGTTCGGGATTTCGACGAACTGGACTTCTCGGCCAGACACGGTTTTCGGTCCGGCCGGTAAGGCCGTCCGGTACCAGCTATGCGAGCCAGGTAGCGGTGCGGAGCCGAGTCTCGGAGAGGTTGCCTTATGTGTTACGTTATTACCGGTACCTGGAGACGCCACGAGTATCTTCGGCAGGTCCGCAGACGGAGAGAGCAAGCGATGCCGCTCACCAGGAACAAACCGCGGCTCAGGCTGAAGCCAGCTGCAGTCGCCGCGTGAAGACGTATGACGGACAGTCATTCTGAAGTGTCCGCCCAACCCGAGACAGCACCCCTGCCGGGGCAGGTTCCAGCGATCGAGTTGGCTGCCGCGACAGTCGGTTACGGCGGTACTCCAGTTCTGGAAGAGCTGGACTGGCGGGTCGAACGCGGCGAACACTGGCTCGTCATTGGTCCCAGCGGCGCCGGTAAGTCCACACTCCTACATTTGTTGGCCGGTTTCCTGTCCCCGGTCTCGGGGACCGCGAAAGTCCTGGGCACGGACCTGGCGACCCTGGCTACCCCCGCGCGGGACCGTTTCCGGGGCGGGAACATGGCCATCGTCTTTCAACGACAGCATCTGGTTCAGGCGCTTGACGTGACGCAGAACCTGGGTCTGGCCCGACGGCTGGCGGGGTTAGACTCGGGGCCGGAAATCGTGCAGAGCACGCTCCACCGGCTCGGCGTCGATGCGTTCGCCCGGACCCGGCCGGCGAAACTGAGCGTCGGTGAAGCACAGCGCGTGGCGCTGGCTCGGGCGCTGGTCGTGGAGCCGAAGATCCTGCTGGCGGACGAGCCGACCGCGAGCTTGGATGATCGGAACGCCGAGACGGTGGCGGATCTCCTGACGCAGGAGGCGGAACGCCTCGGCTCGACTCTCGTGATGACCACCCACGATGCCCGCGTGCGCGAGCGATTTGCGCAACGCCTGGTTCTTGGCGAAGGGGGGAGCCCGTGAGCACCTGGGGATTGGCATGGGCCTGGATTCGGTTCCGGCCGCTGGGTGCCGCGCTGAACGTCGCGCTGCTCGGCTTAGGGACTGCGACCATTGCCCTGCTGATGATTGCGGTCCAGCAGTTCGAGCATCGGCTCACCGCAGACGCTGACGCCGTCGACATGGTGGTCGGCGCGAAGGGCAGCCCAATGCAGCTCGTGCTCTCGACGGTGTTCCATGTCGACGCGCCGGTCGGCAATGTCCCTGCGGAAGAGGTTCAGTTTCTCGACCAGCACTCGATGGTCAAGCAGGTCATCCCGATGGCGCTGGGGGACGGGTTCCGGGGTTTCCGGATTGTTGGGACGGATACGAGCTACCTCGATCTGTACGGCGCGGAGCTGGCCGAAGGCCGGCTGTGGGACGCGCCGCTGGAAGCGGTTTTTGGGGCAGTTTCGGCCGCGCAGACTGGCTTGGGGCTGGGTGACCGCTTCGTCGGGGAACACGGGCTCAGCGAGGCTGGCGGGCCGACCCACGACGACTTTCCCTATGACGTGGTAGGCGTGCTGGCTCCTACCGGGAGCGTAGTGGACCGTCTCGTGTTTACGTCGGCGGCAACGGTTCAGATCGTGCACGAAATGGATCCCTATCACGATCACGACCATGATGATCACGCCGACGAGGCGCATCACGACGATCACGCCGACCACGCGGACGATGCGGATCACGCGGACGACGACGATCACGCGCACGACGACGATCACGCCGACCACGCGGACGATGCGGATCACGCCGACCATGCGGACGATGCGGATCACGCGATCACGACGACCATGCCGACGGATCACGCGAACGACGACGATCACGCACACGACGACGATCACGCCGACCACGCGGACGATGCGGATCACGCCGACCATGCGGACGATGCGGATCACGCGAACGACGACGATCACGCACACGACGACGATCACGCCGACCATGCGGACGATGCGGTGCTCCGTGCACCCGAGATCACGGCGTTCTTGGTCGAATTCTCCACGCCGATGGCTGCGGTGGCGCTGCCTCGTGAGATCAACCAGTCCACGGTGATGCAAGCGGCGCGCCCGGCATACGAAATTCAGCGACTATTGCGATTGATCGGATTTGGTGCCGACGTGGTGCGTGCGTTCGCGGTGATTCTGGTAGTCGGGGCGGTGCTCGGCCTGTTTACCGCCCTCTTCCAGGCCCACGAGGAGCGGCGTGCAGACCTCGCGGTCATGCGGGTGCTGGGGGCCACGCAACGCCGTCTGTTCTGGCAGATCGTGGTCGAGAGTCTTATATTGACTGTTGCCGGTATAGCACTGGGGCTGGTTCTCGCCCACGGCTTGGCTTGGGGTGCAAGCCTGTGGTTGTGGGAGTACAGTCAGATCCTGGTGTCGTTCGCTTGGGCCGACGGGGAAGTCGTACTGGTTCTAACGGTGCTCGGGCTCGGCGTCCTGGCAGCGCTTCCGTCTGCCATTCGGGCCGCCGGAATCGATATTCCTCGTGTGTTGTCCGGCGGCTAAGGCGCCGGCGCGAGGGAGACCAAACATGCAGAGTTGTCGGGCTTTCCCAGGGGCTGTCGTGGCAGCGGCGGTGATCGGCTGGGCGATGTGGGCCACTGCGCAGGATTACGGACAGGACTACGAGCAGGATGCGGCGCCGGTGACGGCCGAAGGCGCAGATGCGGCGATCGACGAAGAGCCGCATGAGCGCATGGACTACCGAGAGGCGCTTGAGCTCGGCATCACGCCTGCTTTGCCAGAGATTGAAGATGCCGTGTCGTGGGACCTGTTGATCACGAGCACGCTGGGTTACGACGAGCGGTTTGACGAACTGCGTCCCATGTTCCCGCCAGAAGTGCAGGCGCTAGCGGGGACCCAGGTCAAGATCGTCGGCTTCAACATTCCGCTCGACAGCTCGGGGCACCGGATTCTGCTGAGTCTGATTTCGCCTTCGTGTCCGTTCTGCCTGCCGGGCGGGCCGGAGACCGTGGTCGAGGTCGAAGCGGTGGAGTCAATCGGGATGCAATTGGAGCCGATCGTGCTGGAAGGGACGTTCGAACTGATTGGCGACGGAGTCTGGACGGGGCGCTATTTCTACCGTTTGACGGGCGCCCGAAGAACTTCCTGATCGGCCCATCCTTGTCGTGCCGGGCTCCCGGCACAGAGCCCGGTCGTGTGCGCGTCGGCCCATTCGCTATCTGCCGCGCTGAGCTGTTCAGGCCCTTGGTGGCTTCGGCTTCGCTGCGGCTGTTGGATCAGGCGGCGTTCGAGGTGAAGGAGCCGGTGCGCCGGACCTGCCGTGGGTGGTCCTGACTGTCGGGTTGATCGCTGATAGTGCGAATCCTTGCCGGGCATCTGGATGCGGGCGTGTTCGTGGCGGATCCATTCGCGTCGCTCGACGTCGAAGGAGTGGGCCGGTTCATTCGGATTGCAGCTCCCCGCAGATGGGCCGCGCGACGGACTGAAGCTGGGAATCCGTGGGTACCACGGGCGTGACCCGGCGCGTGCCGCGCACTGCCCGGTCCGGGGCCTCGATCGTGTGTCCGGATCGCCGCGCCGCATGCCGGTAGAGTTCCCGGCAGCCGCACGCGCAGCAGTCGAGCTTCGTACTGGAAGCCCCGACTGCACAGATTGATCGGGCCAGCGCGTCGGATGGGCGTCAAATTCTGCGCTTGGGAAAACGCCGTCGGGAGCGCCGGTAGGCGCGACACAGAGGCCCGGTGTTCCGCCGTAAGGTGGCGTATTGCAGAAGGTCAGTTTTGGAAACCATGTCAGGGAGATGCACGCACATTTGGACAAGGATTTTACGGCTTCTTGCCGTTATCGAGCCCTCACTTCTTGCCGCTATCGAGCCCTCGCTTGAAAAAAGTTATATGGTTACAGTTCTGGAAACTCCCGTTGGATGGTTCCGACGGTTCCCGGATGGAGGAAATCACATGAAACTTCGAGTGTTGTTGCCAATCGCGGCAGCGTTCGTGCTGGTGGGCTCCGCCCACGCAGGTAACAATCCGGTTGACGAAAACTGGTGGCCCAGTGAGTTCGGAGCCGACGACGAAGCGGGCGCCACGAACTGGATCACGCCCGAGAAGCGCATGTCGGCTGCTATGCTGGTGAAGACCGGCCGGGTCGCAACCTTAGGCATGCCCTACCACAACACGACGCCGCTGTTCCCCGGACGCGTGCTGTCCATCACGATCCCAGGTGGTGGCGTACCCACGCACGATCTGGCTTGGTCGGGCGACGGCTACCGTCAGACGTTCATGGACGAACTGATGACGGCCAACATCGGTCAGGTCGGCACGCAGTTCGACTCCCTCGCCCATCCCATGATCAAGGTCGAGGGACAGGAAGGCTGGAAGGACGGCAACTATCTCTACAACGGCGCTCGCCTGGAGGACGTCGGCGGACCGTACGGCCTCAAGAAGAACGGCACCGAGAACGTCGGGTCCTTCTTTACGCGCGGCATCCTGATCGATCTCGTGGCGTTGAAGGGCGGGAACCTGCCGATCGGCTACCCGATCACCATGGATGACTACAACGCGGCGCTGGCGGCGCAGGGTATCGAAGACGCCGGCCAGGGCGACGTGGTGCTCGTCCGGACCGGGTGGAACGACATCTGGCGGGACAACCACAACCTGCCGACCGGCGAAGCGGTCGCGAACAACGCGGCATTCAATTCCGGCGGTCCCGGGGTTGCCCCCGAAGTCTGCGACCACCTCGCTGGGAAGAAGATCGCGATGCTGGGCGCCGACAACTGGGGCATCGAACCGTACGACTTCGCCGGTCAAGGCGACTGGCCGACACCGTTCGCCGAGGTCAAGGACTGGGCGTACT
This sequence comes from Alphaproteobacteria bacterium, assembly GCA_965116745.1. Classification (GTDB taxonomy): domain Bacteria; phylum Pseudomonadota; class Alphaproteobacteria; order TMED109; family TMED109; genus VXPW01. The sequence continues at coordinate 1,295,839 of OZ220701.1, forward strand.
GCCACATGAACCTGTCGGTGCGCCGCGGGATCTACCTGTTTGAGAACCTCGATCTCAAGCAGCTGGGTGAGGACCAGGCGTACGAGTTCCTGTTCTCGTGGGCTCCGCTCAAGCTCGTGGGCGCCACCGGTGCACCGGGTAACCCGATCGCCGCTTACTGAGGATGCACTGATGCTGGAGACCGCGATTCTCGCCGGTCTCCAGCATCTTCTTGGTGCCATTTTGGAAAGGTTGACAGATGAAGCTTCGACGTTGGCTGACCCCGGCTCTTGCATGTGCGGTGGCGGTGATGGCGTCCAGCCCGACGCTCGCTCAGCAGGACCAAAGCAATCTCTTTCCGGTGCCGGAGGTCGAGGACGCCCTCTCCTGGCGATCACTTGGCGCGGCGGAAGTCCAATTCGATGGCGATCGCGCGCACACGGTGGTCCCCGAGGATCTGTTGGAACAGGAGGGGGAGACCGTCAAGGCGGTCGGATTTCTGCTGCCGCTTAGCACGTCTGGTGACCGTCAGTTCCTGATGGAAACGTCGCCCCACTGCCCGTTCTGCTTGCCGATCACACGGGAAAGCCTGATTGAGCTGACCAGTGACGATCCCATCGGGTTCTTGCTCCGTGCCGTCGTAGTCGAAGGGCGTTTCGACATTGCCGACGACACGGTCGAGGGGTCCCTGTACCGCATGACAAACGTGGTGCTCCTTGATGAGTGACCGGGTTCGGCGCGCCTTCCCGTTCGCGTTGATCATTGCCGGGATGGTTGCAGCGGCCGTTTCCGCCGCCGAGGCAGCCACCCGAATCGACTGCCCGAGCCAAGTGCTGTATCGGTTTCACTATTCCGACGGCAAGCTGGCAGCGGGCGCGGAGGCGGAATGGGGCCTGAAGATCCGCCGTGGTGAAGGTGAGCGGACGGTGGGGTTGCCGAAGCTGTACGTCCGTCAGGGCGAGTTGGTTTGCGAGTACGAGTTGCCGAACGGCGCTTTCACTCTGGTAACTCGTCCAGGCCCGGACGGCGCCACTTGCACCGCCGGAGCGGACGACTCGCTCTCGTTCGCGTATTTCGCCTGCGAGTGACGGGCGCAGGGCGCGCCAGCTACGCCCACTGACGCCCCCGGCACTGGCCGCAGGGAGCACGATCTCCCTGTAAGGCCGGAAATATGGTCAGGGACAGCGGGTTACCGCCCGGTCATGCCTCGGAGGCGACGCGGGCGAGTTCGATCAAGTTATCCAGCTCCAGGTCATATGGACCCGGTTGCCCACGCGGGGGCGCATCCCCTGAATCCTGACCCCACTCGTAAGGTCTTCGGATGAGCGCCGTCCTGAAGCCGACCGAGCGCGCCGCATCCAGATCATAGGGGTGACTTGCGACCATCAGGCATTGGTCTGGCGGCAACTGCAGCCGTGCGGCGGCACGGCGATAGGCTTCGGGCAGGAGCTTGTAGACACCAAGCCCCTCGCAGGAGAGGACGGCATCCCAGTTCAGCCCGTTGCAGCGCGCCGTGTCGATGATCAGCCGGTAGGACAGGATCGTGAAGGACACGACGATGTGGGGCCCGCGGAGGGCCTGCAATCCTTCGCGAACGTCAGGCCAGGCGGCGAAGCGGTGTGGCGCTTCCCAGGCGATCGCATGCCGGTCCTCGGCGTCGAACGCTTCGAGTCCTCCTTCGGCACAAAGCGCGTCGAGGCAAAACCGGTGGGCGTCGTCGATGTTGTGGGCAGGCGGCGCGTCGCGCCCCTGGTCGAGCATGGCTGCCAGCGATCTTCGCCGGAGGTCATTGGCCAGCTGCCCCCAGTCACGCTCGATGCCGTGACGTCGGCCGGCTGCGGCAAGGGCGTCGCGAAAACCGCTGTGCCAGTCAAGCAGGGTGCCACCGGTGTCGAACGTCAGCGCCTTGACGCCTGCTAGGTTCATGGGATCAGCACCGTAGCGCCCCGGGTCGTGCCGGACTCGATGGCTTCATGCGCCTTGACCGCATCCTTGAGCGCATACTCGTAGTTGACGTTCGCATCCAGAACCCCGTCGGCAATTGCCTTGAACAGTTCACGCGCAGTCCGGTCCAGATCCGCGCGCTTAGCGACGTAGTGCATGATCGCGGGTCTGGTGATGAAGAGCGAGCCCCGGCGGCCGAGGTCCTGGATGATGTCCACCGGATCGGGCGGGCCGGAGACATGGCCATAGGCAGCGCACACGCCCATGGGCCGCAAGCTGTCGAGCGACTGCTGCAAGGTGTCCTTGCCGATGGCTTCGTAGACCACGGCGCAGCCTTCGCCGTCGGTGACCTCACGGACCACGTCGACGAAGCTCTGCTGCGACCGTACGACCGGGTAATCGCATCCGGCCGCGCGGGCGGCTTCGGCTTTCTCCCCGGTGCTGACGGTGCCCACGATGGTCGCACCGAGCGCCTTGGCCCACTGGCAAAGGATCAGCCCCATTCCACCCGCTGCCGCATGAACCAGGATCGTGTCGCCCGGTTGCACGGTGTATGTCCGATGCAGGAGATACTGCGCGGTAATGCCCTTCAGCAGCAGCGCCGCCACGTCGCGGTCACCGAGCCCGTCGGGTAGGTGCAGGAGCTTGTCGGCCGGATAGTTGCGGATCTCCGAGTAACTGCCCAGCGGCGGAACGCAGTAGGCCACGCGATCGCCTGTACTGAACTCAGTGACGCCTCCCCCCACGCCTTCGACGATTCCTACCCCCTCGAACCCGATCACCACCGGGCAGGGCGGCACCGGCCAGGGATGCGAAATCCCGCTGCGGTGATAGGTGTCCGCGAAGTTCAGGCCGATCGCCGTGTGCCGGAGCTGTACCTCGCCGGCGCCGGGACCAGGCACAGGCCAGTCCTCCCACCGCATTGCATTGGGGGGCCCAAGTTTGTGGACTACTTGTGCTTTGGACATGTTGTCTCCGCGATCAACCGGCTCCGCGGAGCTCCGCTTGACCCTTGCCGGAGGATAGGGCTGACGACGGTTCAGAACGAACATCTTGCCGATAAGTGCCCTGGCGAGATGGTGCAGCCGTGTCAGACCGGACGTGTCCACCGTTCGTGGGCGACGGAGCGTTCAGGCGAGCGGCTCAAGCAGCACGCCGTCGTTCCAGGTCAACTGAGGTCAGTCAAGTTGCTCCCAGATGTACATAGTAGTCAGCAATGTATGAGGAGAAGTTAACACCATTCTCACCATTGGGAGAGCAGCTGCTCCTTGCGTAATGATTGGCGCCAACGGCTGCGGTTAGCTCAGCCGGTTACACACGACCTGGCTTGATGAAGGCGACTGACCTTCACGGATGTGATCGCATCCGATCGGGAATCCGGCGCGCCCGGAAGCGCAAGGCACCACGTAGGGCACCCGGTCCGACGGCACCATAGGAACTGCTGAAGTGGCGACACAGGTCACGACACCCATGCGCCTGACGTCGACACGGATTCCTGATTGGGCCACGGTACCGCACACTTCCCGTCGCCCTATTTGGTCAAATCTTGGCAGCACGTTGCACCGTGCCTGCCATAAGTTTCGCGTCCGCGTCAACGAGTCAGCGCCATTGTTCATCCGTCGCCGAGAGACCCCCCATGTTGCATGACTACGTCACCAAGATCCTGAGGGCGCGCGTCTACGACGCGGCCCGTGAGACGCCGCTCGAATTGGCCCCCAAGCTGTCCTCCAAGCTCGGGAGCGAGGTGTGGCTCAAGCGTGAGGATCTCCAGCCGGTCTTCTCCTTCAAGATCCGGGGTGCCCACAACAAGCTCGCATCCATGACAGCGGAGGAGCGGACGCGGGGAGTCATCGCGGCGTCAGCCGGGAATCATGCGCAGGGCATCGCGTTGGCCGCGCGCAAGCTCGGCGTTCGCGCGCTCATCGTCATGCCGGAGACCGCTCCGGGCATCAAGGTGGAAGCGGTGGAGAGGCTCGGCGCCGAGGTGCTCCTTGCCGGCGAAACGTACGACAGCGCCAGGGAACGGGCGGAAGTCCTGGCAATCGAGCGCGGGATGATCCTCGTATCCCCGTTCGACGACGAGCACATCATTGCCGGTCAGGGCACGGTGGGAATGGAGATCGTCCGCCAGCAGAGCGATCCATTCGACACGATCTTCGTCGAGGTGGGAGGCGGCGGACTGATCGCTGGCATCTCCGCTTACATCAAGTCGCTCTGGCCGGAGACGCGCGTCATCGGTGTCGAGCCGCATGATTCTCCAACGCTGCATGCGGCCCTCGCGGCTGGCGAGCGGGTGGTCCTGGAGCGTGTCGGGATCTTTGCGGACGGCGTGGCGGTCAAGCAGGTAGGGGAGGAGCCCTTCCGGGTTGCGCGCGAATGCGTCGACGAGGTTGTGCTTGTCTCCACCGATGAGATTTGCGCGGCGATCAGGGACATTTTCGAGGACACCCGCGCAATCGCCGAACCGGCCGGCGCGCTCGGCGTGGCTGGACTGAAGCGGTACATCGAGCGCGAGGGCGTGCACGGCGGCCGGTTCGCGGCGATCGTGAGCGGCGCGAACGTGAACTTCGACCGCCTGCGCCACATTGCCCAGCGAGCCGAGCTTGGCGAGAACCGCGAACGATTGCTGGCGGTGACCATTCCGGAGCACCCGGGAAGCCTGCTCAGGTTCTGCGAGCAGATCGGCGACCGTTCGATCACCGAGTTCAACTACCGGTATGTCGGCGGAACGAACGCACACATCTTCGTGGGCCTGGAGGTCAGCGATTCGGCAGCCGACAAGCGGGCTCTTGTCGATGGGCTGGAGGGCAACGGCTACCCGGTTCTCGATCTGACCGACAACGAGATGGCCAAGGTTCACGTGCGCTACATGGTGGGCGGGCACGGACCCGGAGAGCTCGACGAGGTGCTGTACCGCTTCAATTTCCCGGAACGTCCGGGCGCGCTGCTGCTCTTCCTGAGCCGGATGGGCGCCAAGCCGTGGAACATCACCATGTTCCACTATCGCAACCACGGTGCCGCCTTCGGACGGGTCCTGATCGGCCTCCAGGTGCCGTCCGCCGAACGTGGCGATTTCCAGTCGTTTCTCGAAGAGGTGGGATACGAGTACCGGGAGGAGACAGAGAATCCGGCGTACCGGATGTTTCTGCGGTGAGCGGGAAAGGTCGGGGACTTGACCGGTCAGTCTCGGCTCGCCCTCCCGACCCGGAGGCTGCGAGGCCACACCGCGACAGAGCCGACGTCACGGATTTCCGCCCCGTGCCCCGCAAGGTGATCTGCGGTCCGTTCAGGACCGCGCCTCAGTGAACTGCCGGAGCCGGTCGGAAGTTGGCGGGCCCGGCAGGCCATTCCGAAGGAAGTCTCGGCGCAATCCCGACGCGTTATGCGTCCGGGGCCTGCGAAGCTAGTCCCTGCCGTTCTCCACGGCTTCCACGAATTCGCCAATCAGGTTGTCCGAAGCGGTGATGATGTGTTCGGGGCCGGGGAAGCGGCCCTCACGGACGTCCGCAACGAACTCCTGGAAGCCGGCCACCCGCTCTGCCTGCATTTCCTCCTTCATCTTGTAGAGATGACGGTACTGCTTCGAGTGCCGGGGATAGGGCGGGGGGTTGTTGCCAAGGACGTCTTCGGCGAACAGGAACTGGATGTCGCCGCCGCTGCCCGCGCCGATCGACGAGGTGAGGAGCTTGGTGCGCTTGCTGATCTCGACCAGGAGCTCGGCAGGAATCACCTCGACCTCAACTGCGTAGGCACCGGCGTTCTCAAGGGCCTTGATTTCCTGGTAGACCCAAATCGCCTCGTCGAGAGTCTTGCCAACCGCTCTCAGGCCTCCCGTCCAGGTGCTTTTTCGCGGAACGAGACCTGCGTGCCCCTGGATCGGAATGCCGGCGTCGGCCGCTGCCGCCACGAAACTGGGACTCCATTGGCACATGATCGCGTCGGCCCCGATCGCCATCGCCTGATAGCCGAGGCGCACCGCCTCCGTCTCGCTTGCGGCTGCAACCAGCGGAACGGAGAACGCCATGAATGTGTTGGGCGCTGCCTGCCGAATCGCCGCCGCGAGGTCGGGTTGCCCCGGGTCGAACCGCACCTTCATGGTGTCGACGCCCGCCTCCTCGGCCGCGGCCGCCTCCTCAGGGGAGAACGGCAGCGTCTCGACGAGCACACGCTTTCCCTTCTGATCGCGGAGATCCCTGACGGTGTAGTTGCGGGTCCCGTACGCGCCGCCCAGCGTCATGACCCGTCTCAGACCCCGCTCCGCCGCATCTCTTGGCGGAATGCCTCCATCCCCGGTCGCGTGACTCGCCATGGCTCCGCTCCTTCGCGATTTCCGTGACGCGAACAGTACCAACTTGCCGCATCCCGTTCACCCGCAGCGTGCTGAAGGGCAGGTCGTCCGGCGCGAATTCCCCGGTACCGCCATTGGCCGGGACGCTGGCACGCGTGCCATCAGTGGTCGGAGCGACAACACCCGGCACGCGATCGGGCAGCGCACAGGTCTTCGGAAGGAAAGTCTGCAGCGTGCGTGGTTCTCTGTCGCAATACAATGGATTGGTACGGCCATGCCCTACGCAGTGGTAACCCTCACCGCACGAGAGGACTGATCACGATGTACTTGTCCTTGGTAGTTCTGGCCGGCGTCACCGCGCTCTACGCGGGGTACAATCTTCTCGTCAAGGTCTCGAGCGGGTACGTGCCCGACACTGCGACCACACCGATTCTCGCCACCATTTCCCTCCAGGCGGCAGCGCTCGCGGTGTCGCTGGCGTTCGCCACGGGGCTGGTCGTGCATGGCGGCCATGTTCTCGGCGTTTCACGGACTGCCGTCCTTTGGGCAGTGGCGGCAGGGCTCTGCATCGGCGCCGCGGAGATCGGCTATTTCTACCTGTTTCGGGGGGTCGGTGGCGGCGAGCCAATGGAGGCGAACGTCGCGATACCGGTCATCGTGAGCGGAGCGATCGTTCTTACCGTGATTCTGTCCTGGCTGGTACTCCGCGAACCCTTTACCTGGGCAAGGCTCCTCGGCGCCGTCCTCGTCGCAGGTGGCGTCGTGGTCCTGCTTGCGGATTCCGCCAGAACGGCGTCCGGACCGTAACCGCTCCAATCGGTGAATTCCCCACATGGCGCCCGTGGGCAAGTCACCTCCCGGCTATGCCGGCCGGGACGGGGCCGGCCCGGCCTATTCCGCGGGTGGAAGCGTGCAGATGGCTTCGTAGGGGTGGCGCGTGGTGATCAGTCCGTTGTAGGCGAAGATGTCGAGCGTCGCTTCGTACGCCGCGCGGGTGATTTCGATGTGCGGTGTCCAGCAGCCGAGGGCTTGATAGGTGCGGATGCACCGTGCCAGCACGGCTTCGTCGATCGCAGGGAAGTACGGGTTCTCGGCGGCTGCAATCTCCTCGGCGGGTGCGGAATGGATGTAGGCGCGCGTCTTGCGATAGGCACGGATGAATGCCGCTGCCATGTCCGTTTCCAGCCACGCCGGCAGTGCCGCGAGGCTCGAGAAGCCGCACGGTCCGATGACGGGCCCGACCTGGGCGACCACGTGCCCGACGCCATCGGCCTCGAGTTGCTGGGGGAAGGGGCCCTGCTGTTGGACGTAGGTGCCCTGTCCCTCCCGGAACGCAGCGTCGACGGCAGCGGCGCCGCCGGGGTGGATCGCGTTGATGCGGGAATGGTCGATGCCGGCCCGATGGCAGGCGTACTTGAACATCGCGAATGGCTGGCCGCCCCCGAACAGGACCGCGTCCGCTCCCTCGAGTTTTCGCCACGAGAAATCGGGATCCGGTTCGCGCGCCGTCAGGAAGAACCCGTCCATCTCGTTCACCTGAGCAAAGTGGGTGACGGTTGGCGTCTCGCCGCGCTCTAGTGGGCCGAAGCCTTGGCTGAGGGCCGATTGCACCACATGGGCAGACCCGTCCTCGAGGGCTGAGATCGCGCTCACACCCGGAGTGGCGACCGACCATTCCGGGTCGAGCCCCTCTTCGCGGAGGAAACCGCCGGCCATCGTCGCGATGAGCGGTGAATAGAAGGCTGAGAACAGCGTGAACTGGATGTTGATACGGGACATGCAGATGACTTCCAGGGAGTGGCGTGGTCTACGTCGACGGGGAGGGGCGCCAGGCTGCCGGAACGGCGCCACGCCTCTGGATCATACCGCTCGCGCCCCATGCCCTAACCCATTGATGTCGGTGGCATGGACTCCTCGAGATGCACTCGCCTGCGCAGCAGACTGGCTCGAATTTCGGCGCTCAATTGCAGGTAGTCGAAGGACGAAGGCTAAAGCCAGTTCCTGTCCCGCAGGTCCGCGGTGAAGGAACGGCTCACCGGGACTTCGTTTCCGTTCATCAGGTGGAGCACGATCCGCCCGTTCCGGCGTTCGATCCGCTCGAGGGCTGCGCGCGCGACCCAGTGAGAGCGATGCACCTTGGCCCCATCCAGATTCTCGACTTCGCGCAATGCGTCCCGGAAACGCATGAGGAGGAGGTCGCTGCCCCGGTCGGTATGGACCTCCAGGTAGTGGTCCTGCATGTGAAGATGAAGCAGGTTCTGCCCGAGCCGAGCCGGGATGCGCTTCAGGAAGGCGTTACCCGGTGCGCCAGCATCCGGTGTCCGGAGCGACAAGTCCTTGTGTGGTTCTTCTCGGGAGAGCCGGGCGAGTGGCCAGGTGACGACGAAGGTCACAACGAGGTGGATCCCGATGACCTGCGAGTACAAAGACGCCAGTCCGGCTAGGCCGGAAATCCGGAAATCCAAAAAAGTCGCCACCAGTAGCCAGATCACAGCGGTGCCCGGTATCGCCGCCACTGCACTGCCCACGGTAGCCACTGCCGCCCAGGCGAAGGTTCCCCGCCGCTCGAAAGCCAAAATGGCACCGAATCCGACCACCATTCCAACGATCCAGTTCGCTGCCATTGCGACCGACCAGAAGGCGGCCCGCTCCGGTAACGCGAGGCGTCCCCAGGTATCGAATGGTCCAAGGTAGGTGAGGACCGCAACTGCAGCGGCAAGTCCGAGAGCTTGGTACGCGAAGGGACGCCGCGCCTGCACTTCGCGAAACGCGAATTGCACGGCGTGCTGCATTCGCGAAAAAGCGGTTCGTTTCACGAAATTTCTCTTGCCTGCGCCGGCGATGCCCGGGACGATTTTCGACGCGGCCCGCGCCAGACGCGTATGCCCTCACATCGATCATCACACTTTTGGGGAGGACACACCATGCCCCGTTCGCTCATCGCAACTACGGCAACCGCGGGTTTCATGGCCTTGGCAGGTCTCGTCGCCTTGCCCGCCGCCGCCGCCGATCTCGCCATCGAAGTCCAGGGTGTCCGGTCCGCTACCGGCCACCTGTTCGTGGCCGTCCAAACGCCGCTGGCGGCTGACGAGTTTCCGTACGCCGAAGAACTATTCGCGGGCACACACCAGCAGGCTCGTGAAGGGGCCATGCAGTTCGTATTCCTCGACCTGCCGCCCGGTCGCTACGCCGTGAGTGTATTCCACGACGAGAACGGCAATGGCGAGATCGACCTAGGTGCAGCCGGGATTCCCATCGAAGGGTACGGGTTCGCCAACAATCCCCCTTCGCAGTTCGGTTCCCCGAGTTTCGAAGAGGCGGCGGTGACTATCGACGATGCATCGGCAAAGGTCATGATCTCGATCGCGTATTGATGCGGGAGCGGCCTGGCGATTCCACCGCGCGTTGTTTCGTCAGCCTCACCGTTGCTCAGCGCTGATCCGGTCGGCGATGGCAATAATTCGATGCATCTCGCGAAGGACCGGTTTCTCGATGAGCTTGCCGTCGATCACGACCAGTCCGGTGTCCGCCGCCCGAAACTCGGCGATGACGCGACGGGCCCGGGCGATCTGGTCGGCCGACGGCGTGAAGACCTCGTTGAGTGCCGCAATCTGTTTGGGGTGGACAGCGCCCTTGCCGGAGAACCCCAGGTCCCGTGCCAGGGCGGCCGCATGCTTCATGCCGTCCGGATCTTCCAGATCAAGGTACGGGACGTCGATCGCGTCCAACCCGGCGCTGGCGGCAGCATGCACCACGCGCGAGCGGGCGTAGAGCAGCGGCTCCCATTCATTGCGGCAGCCGAGTTCCGCGGCCATGTCGACACCGCCGAAGAACATCGCGTCGATCCGCGCGCTGCAGTTGGCGATGTCAAAGGCGGCCTCCAGCCCCGCGTTGGTTTCGATGATCACATGCAGTCGGGTGTCATGGCCTCGCTCGGTCAGCAGGTCGTCGAGCAGCACGACTTCGTCCGGCGTCTGAACCTTGGGCATCATCAGCGCAGGCGGGGGGCTGTCGGTGCCCAGGACCGCTTGCACGTCGGCAATGCCGAACTGCTCGCGGAGCGAATTGATGCGCACGATGCGCTCGATCCCGTCGTCCGCCTGCGGGCTCTCGAAGAGCTTCATCGCCGACGACCGCGCGACCGGCTTGTCTCTGGGCGCAATCCCGTCCTCGAGTTCGACGCAAACCATGTCGGCCCCGCTGGCCAGGGCCTTCGGGAACATTTCCGGCCGCAAGCCCGGGGTGAAGATGAACGACCGGCGGGGACGAATGTTGCGTGCAGACATCTAGGAGCCTTCTGGTGGGGTAGTCCGGTCGGTAGACCGCTCAAGCAGCGCGGCCGGGCGAGAACGGACGCAATGGGTACTACTTTGCCGGGGCGAACTCGCCGGTAGACGAGTTCATCGTCCAGAGCTCGCCCGCGGCGATGTCGAACCAGGCGCCGTGCAGGCTGAGCTCGCGGCGGTTTTCCAGGTTCGCGACATACGGAAACGATCGAAGATTCGTGATCGAATTGCGGACGGAAGCGCGCTCGAGAGCGGTCTGCAACTCGTCGTCACTCAACCGGTCGGGGCCCCGAAGCTTGCCCGCGATCGGCCGGAGCTCGCTCATCCATTTGCCGATGAAGTCATCCGGCGAAAGGGGGGCCCCCGACGGCTGCAAGGCTGCCCGGATCCCGCCACAGCGTCCGTGGCCGAGGACCACGATGTGCCTGACGCGCAGGCTCTGGACGGCGAATTCGACTGCTGCCGCGGTGCCGTGGTAGGCACCGTCGGGCTCGTAGGGCGGCACCAGGTTGGCGACGTTTCGGACAACGAACATCTCGCCTGGCGCGGCTTGGAAGATCGTCTCCGGTGCGGTACGGGAATCACTGCAGGCAATCACCATGACGGCTGGCGTCTGCCCGTGCTCGGCCAGCGATCGGTAGAGGGAATGATCCCTGGCAAACCGTTCCGCCTTGAAGCGGCCGAAGCCATCGAGCAGTGAAGTCGGGAATTCAGTCATCGTTCTCCGGGTTCGGCCTTCATTGTGCAGGTGCGCATGACCGGTTGCGGTTCCACAGGCCGGGCGAGCATCGGTTGACCGGTCGCATGCGGGGCTGCAGGCCGCACCACGCCGCCGTCACTGCATCCGCTGCGCGACCGCTTGGGCGCGCAACGCGAGTTCCATGACCTTGAAGCAGTGCCGCTGGGACATCGCGGTGGCAGTCCGCTCGTGCACGTCGCGAACCAGGGCCTCGTAGTAGGGCAGCGGCGCGCTGCTGCACTCGACCCGCTGTATCCCGTCGTTATCCACCAGGAACAGGTGATCAGGACCGGGCGCTCCCGCGATGTCCACGTACTTCCTCAAGTCCATGTAACCATCTGTTCCAACCACCGTGAGACGGCCGTCGCCCCAGGTCGGGAGACCGTCCGGCGTGTACCAGTCGACCCGCGAAAAGCCGGTGGAGCGTTCCGTCCTCAACAGTACTTCCCCGTAGTCCTCGAACCCGGGGTAATCGGGATTCGTGCGATTTGCGACCGCCGCTGCGACGACGTCCGCGTCGGACGCGCCAGTCAGGTAGAGAAACTGATCGATCTGGTGCGAGGCAATGTCACAGAGGATGCCTCCGGTGCGCGCGCGTTCGAAGAACCAGGGTGGGCGCAGATGGCGGTTGATCCGGTGCGGTCCGAATCCCGTGAGGTGCACGACCTCGCCGATCGTGCCGGCCTGAATCAGCTCGTTGACCCGGGTCATTGCCCGGACCTCGAAGCGTTCGGAGTAATTGACCGACCAAATGCGGCCGGTCTCGGTCTGGACCCGTTCGACCTCCCGCAACTGGGCCAGCGATACGACGCCGGGCTTGTCCACCATCACGTCCTTGCCATGCCGCATCGCCCGGACGGCGATGCCGGAGCGCAGGTCGGGAATCGCTGCCGTGACGACGAGGTGGATGCTCGGGTCCTCGTACAGGCGGTCCACATTCTCGAAGCGGGTCAGATCGGGGAAACGCCGGAGGAATCCCGCCAGCGTCTGGGGCTCTCCCTCAGTCCAGTAGCCGACACACTCGCAGCCGAGCTCCAGCAGACGGCCCACCTGGTGGTAGATGTGGCGATGGTCCAGTCCGATCGCAGCAAATCGAAGTCGAGTTGCCATCGTGTCGCTCCTGGCGGGACCGCTCACGGCCTCCGGCACGGAATCCGGGGGAATTCCCTACCGTACCACGAGACGGGGCAGGTCTGGGATCGTCATCCGATGCTTTCAGCCGCCACGATTGCCCTGCTGGTGCCGCCACCCGGCACAAATCCGCGCGATCTGCCAGACCCGCTGATACCAATTCACTTGGTAGGGTGGGTTCGATGGGTCTTGGGCGGCCGTTGGCCGCCGGCTGGCGGGGCTTCTCCGGACCACCCTGGGGGTCTTCGGGGACGGTAACGGGCTCGAGACGCATGGCCCCAGCGGCAGACGGGGTAGACACGATGCGGATCGAAACCGCCGAGAACTGGTACGAGGTACGAACGCTCGGCGATGCCATCATCCACATTCAGGAGCCGCACATCCGGCCGTTCTACCGATGCAACATCTGGCTGGTATGCGGCCGGGAGCGCGATCTTCTGATCGACTCGGGCTCAGGTCTGGTGAGCCTTTGCGAGCAGGTCGCGTCGGTGCGGAGCGGTCGGATTCTCGCGGTGGCGACGCATTGCCACTTTGACCATATCGGTTCGCACCACGAGTTCGGCGAGCGCGCCGTGCACGCGCGTGAAGCGCAGTACCTGGCGGAACCGGACAGGGAAGCAGTTCTAATCGAACCCCACGCTACCATCGAGATGTTCAGCGCCCTTCCCCCGGGCGGATTTGACCAGGGCACGTACATGATCCTCCCGGCCCCCGCGACCCAGATTGTGGAGGATGGCGACATCCTTGATCTCGGAGACCGCCATCTGGAAGTCATCCACACGCCCGGACACTCACCGGGGTCGATTGCTCTGTGGGAGGCGGCGACCGCGACGCTGTTTTCCGGCGACACCGTCTACGACGGGCCGCTCGTAACGGACACCTGGAACGCGAGTCTTGACGACTATGTGCGGAGCGTCGAACGCCTGCAGGATTTGCCGGCTCGCGTCGTGCACGGTGGTCATTTTCCGAGCTTCGGCGGCGACCGATACCGCTCGCTACTTCACGCCTTTCTGGCCCGGCATCGCGCCTGACCTCGTGGCGATGACACAACTTCCCGGTTGCGATGGGGCACGGGCTGCGAGGTCGGCAGCCGGTGAACGCCCGGCCCGTAGGCTTGCCCGTGCAGAATTGGTCGGACTTGGCTATTGATTGGGTTGCCCCGGGGAAGGGGCGCTTGAGGCAAGTACTCGCGCCGACGGTCAGGTCGGGTCGTTGGTCCGGCCCTTCCCTTCCCGGGGCCCGGTAGCAAGGACAACGAGCCCGCCTTTCACCGGCTGGCGGATTGCACGGCTAAGCCCTTGCGTACCTGTTCAATTCACCAATCAGCCGGCGAAAGCCTGGCAGAAAGGACAGTTCATGGCTGCCTACATCATCGGACGGATCGAAGTCACGGATCCTGAGGCGTACAAGGAATACATTGCCAAGGTGCCGGACACCGTGCAGCGACATGGCGGCCGCTACCTGGTGCGTGGCGGTGCGAGCGAGGTACTGGAGGGCTCGATGCCGGACCGCCGGACCGTTTGCCTGGAGTTTGCGGACCGTGAGGCTGCCCTCGGTTGGTACAACTCCCCGGAGTACCTTCCGCTCCGCGAACTGCGTCATGCAGCGTCAATCGGCGATTTGTTCGTCGTGGATGGCGTCTGAGGCCATTGCCTCGGCAGATTGCAGGACCCGATAACCGAAAACGGGGCTACCGGCGTTCGGCGCCCCGTGTCGATCGCAATTCCATCGGACGCGGGCCAGCTTGCGCCGGCCCGCTCCGGGGACTGAAGCCGTCAGCTGCCGGAATTGGTGATGGCAATCCGCTGCGGCTTTTTCTCTTCCGGGATCTCGCGAACCAGGTTGACGTGGAGCAGCCCGTCCTTGAGGTCGGCGCCGGTCACCCGGACATACTCGTCGAGACGGAATCGGCGCTCGAACTCTCGGGTCGCGATCCCACGGTAGAGGTACTCGGGCTGGGCAGTCTCAGCGTCCTTCTTGCCCCGGACCGTGAGGGTGTGTTCCTTGACCCCGATCTCCAGGTCCCGCTCGCCGAACCCGGCCACCGCCATGGTGACCCGATACTGGTCCCGCGCAGTCTTCTCGATGTTGTACGGGGGATACGTGGGAACATCCCGCATGTCTTCAGCCATGCTCCCAAGTACGCGGTTGATCCGCTCGAAGCCGATGCCGGTTCGGAGCAGGGGTGCCAAGTCAAAAGCGTTCATTTCTGTTCTCCTATCGATGGGGCCATGAGGCGGCCCCCATCCCACCGAAGCCCGAAGCGCCTCGGCTGAAATACAGGTGGTGATCCGCGAACGGAACTGCAAGAAGGCGCGGCGGTCGCCCCGGCGTCAGAATGCCGTCGGCCAAACAGTGACGTCTTTTCTGAGGACGAATGCTTTCACGATATCAATCGTTTACGCCCGCTATCTAGATCACCGCTAGACCCTTACCCGGACAACATCGCCGGCTTGATCGCAATGAAGCGGAGGCGCACGCAGTCGAGGATTCCGGTGCCGTCGCGTATTCGATGTATCGGCGCTGCGGCGGCCTTCGCATCCGCCTTGATCCCGGACCGTGCCGATGCATCCAATCCGGCGAGCAGGCCGTTCCCGAAGGTGTTGATCCAGTGACCAAGAGACCTGCGGAGCAGGGTCAGTCGTTCGAATCGTTCCACGGATGAGCCCCAATACCCGGTCGCCTTCAGGTCTGTCATCCACGATGCCGGGTCGGGAAAGTACCAGGGATAGCGTTCCACAAACACGATCCGCAACGAAGCGCGCATTGCGCCCGGACTGATCCGCCGGCCAGCGATGACGGCAGTGAGGGGTGGCGTCTTCCTCCGCGGACGTCACGGATCCTGGGGGGCTGATCTCCCGCCGCCTACCGCCTTGAACGTGTGCTCCGGTCCGGGGAACGTCCGCGCACGCACCTCCGCCGCGTATTGGGCGGCCGCATCCGAGATTGCGGTCCCTAGTTCCGCATACCGCTTCACGAATCGGGGGGTGAATGCCGGGAACAGTCCGAGCGCGTCGTGGATCACGAGGATTTGCCCGTCGCAATGCGGCCCGGCGCCGATGCCGATCGTCGGGATTGGAACCGCCTCGGTCACCCGCTTTCCGGTATCAACGGGAACCGCCTCGACAACGACCGAGAATGCACCGGCCGCCGCGACGGCTTCGGCGTCACGGATGACCGCGAGCGCGCTTTCCGGGGTGCGTCCCTGGGCACGGAACCCACCCAGGGCCTGGATTCGCTGTGGCATCAGTCCGACGTGTGCCATCACCGGGATTCCACGGTCCACCAGGAAACGGACGATCGGTGCGACTTCCGCGCCCCCTTCGAGCTTGACGGCCTGCGCCCCCGTCTCGGCGAGGATGCGCGAGGAACTCCGGAACGCCTGCTCCTCGCTTCCCTCGTAGCTGCCGAAGGGCAGATCCACGACCACAAACGTCGAACGGGTCGACCTGACCACGGCTTGGCCGTGCGCAACCATCATGTCGAGCGTCACCGGTAACGTCGTGTCAAACCCGTAGATGGTCATCCCGAGGCTGTCGCCAACGAGAATCAGGTCCACGTGCTCGTCGATCGCCTTGGCCATCTGCGCGGTGTAGCAGGTGAAGCAGGCGAGCGGTTCGCGGCCGCCCTTGGCGGCGCGGATATCGGTGGTGGTCGGACGACGGGCCGTGGAATCGGTCATGGCAAGGACTTCCTCGGTGGCGTGATGAGGAGGCGGGATGGTAACGCCTGTACCCGCGAACGGAACGGCAAATCTGGGCATTTGGGGCGGTCGCGCCGATCACCGGAGCAGGGACGCCCCGCACGTGTCCGGGTATTCCGCCAGGCGTCCGGGCCAGCGCGCGAAGGCGATCCCTGGGAATCGCCTGGTAAGGACATTACAACAACATTTATGTCGTGATATCAGTGCAGTAAGAAAACAACCTAACGCAACGTATAAGTTTCAGTTGATCCGTTTCCTGGGCTGCCCACGACCGAACTCAGAATCCTTGCAGAGCTTTGGACGGAGTGGGATAGGGGGTCCATCTTTGTGTCGGCGGCGTCCGTGGGTTACCGCATTGGGCTTGGGTAAAGGTGGTGCACATGCGCCAGCGACGCGAATCCCGGACGCGCAAGCAAGGCCGGAAAACGCCGACTCCTGCAGTTGACAATCATTCGCACTGAGCGTAATTTGCCGCTGAACGTGGGAGAGCCCAGTTGTACGTCTGCTTGTGCAATTCGATTCGCTGCTCGGACGTCCGGAGCGCCGCCGGGGCCGGCGCCTCCACCCCGGGAGGCGTGTACCGGCACTTGGGGTGCCGCCCGCAGTGCGGTCGATGCCGGGATACGATCGTCGACCTGCTGACCGCCCCTGATCGGCTCGGGGTCCAGCCCAGAGAAACCGCCGCGTTCGACCGAGACTCGCGCAGCTAACAGTTAGAAAACGCGACGTCAGCCACGGGCGATGTACGGCATCGTGGTCGCCATCACGGTCATGAACTGGACGTTGGCGTCAAGCGGCAGATTCGCCATGTAGAGGACGGCATCGGCCACGTGCTGAACGTCGAACCGGGGTTCTGCCCGCTTGGAGCCGTCCGGCTGCAGCACACCGTTGACCATCCCTGCCGTCATGTCGGTCGCGGCGTTCCCGATGTCGATCTGGCCGCAGGCGATGTTGAAGGCTCGACCATCCAGGGAGGTCGACCGGGTAAGCCCGGTAACCGCATGCTTTGTTGCGGTATAGGGACTTGAATTTGGCCGCGGGACGTAGGCTGAGATCGAGCCGTTGTTGATGATGCGGCCACCCTGGGGGGACTGTTTCTTCATCACGGCGACAGCCGCACGCGTGCACAGGAACACGCCGTGCAGGTTCACATCGACCACGGTCTTCCACTGCTCCCAGGTCAGCTCCTCGATCGGCACAGGCGGCGCTCCGGCGCCCGCGTTGTTGAAGACCACGTCGAGCCGGCCGAAACGTTCCTGGACGGCCGCAAACAGCTGGTCCACGGCTTCGGGACTGCCGACATCCGTGGCCACCGGAAGCGCCCGCACGCCGTCCGCACCGGCGAGCTCCACCGTTTCGTCCAGCCGGTCGCGACGACGCCCGGCGAGAGCGACCGAATGTCCATGCTTCAGGAACGCGTGGGCAACGCTACGCCCGATTCCGGAACCGGCCCCGGTGACGAGTACGATCTTCTGATCCATGAGGTGTTCGCTCCCGCGCTGATGATCGGCCGAGTGGTTCGAGCCGTGCACAGACTACAGCCAGCCGGAGCGTGCTACCATGCGGTTTCGCGACAAGTAAATGCGTGCTTGGGCGATGCGTCGATCTGGGCGAAGCGCGCTTTTTCGGGTGCTGCGTTCCGGGGAGGAATTATGCAGGGCGACAAGACGGTAATCCGCAACCTCAACGCGGTGCTGACCAATGAGTTGACCGCAATCAATCAGTACTTCCTGCATTCGCGCATGTTCCGCGACTGGGGTTACGGCTCACTGGCCGACAAGGAGCACGGAGAATCCATCGACGAAATGAAGCACGCCGACGAGTTGATGGAGCGGATCCTGTTTCTCGAGGGCCTGCCCAACGTGCAGGACCTCCACAAGGTCAGAATCGGCGAGGACCCGGTCGAATGCCTGGAATGCGACCTGGCGCTTGAGCACGATGCCATCCCCGTGCTTCGGGACGGCATCGAGCACGCCGAGTCGGTGCAGGATTTCGTGACGCGGAACCTGCTTCGCACCATCCTGGATTCGGAGGAAGAACACGTCGACTGGCTGGAAACCCAGCTCGGTCTCGTGAAGGCGATCGGCCGCGAGAACTGGCTGCAGTCTCAAATCTGAACGAGGAGTGGCCCCATGGATGACCCGGACTTGCAGTCGCTTACATTCGAGCAAGCCCTCGAAAAGCTTGAGGCCATCGTCGAGGAAATCGATCGTGACGATGTGGATCTGGAGCGGGCGATCAAGGCGTACGAACGGGGCGTCCAGCTCCGGGACCACTGCGAACAGAAATTAAATGAGGCACAGGAACGAATTAGCAAGATTCGCATCAAGGATGGCGGCGCCGAGGCGGTGTCACCGTCTGCTGACGGTTCCGATTCCCCGCCGTTCTGAACAGGGAGCCCGTCCGGTACACAGGACGGCGGCGGGAACCTGACACTCGGGGTAACGTGATTCGCGGGCGCTGCAGCCGCAATAGCGGAACGCGAGCGCCGGCCGGACGCGCGGTGAGCATGCATGAGTCCTGAGGAAGTGCGGGGACCGGTACAGGCCGAGCTTCCCAACGTCGAAACCATCGAAGGGCACGTGGCCCGGATCACGTTTCGAAACGACGATACCGGTTACACCATTTTCCGTGTGGATGTCGCCGGGTTGCGCGACCCCGTGTCCGTGTTGGGCGTGGTGGACCGGGTCGCCGTCGGTGAGCACGTGACCGCGGAAGGGCAGTGGGAGAACAATCCGCAGTGGGGGCGGCAGCTACGCGCCCAGCGGGTGTCCGTGCAGCTGCCGGTGTCCCGCAAGGGCACTGCTCGATACCTGGCTTCCCGCCTGAAGGGGATCGGGCCGAAGTTGGCTGAACGGATCTCCGCACGGTTTGGCGACGAAGTGTTGCAGGTGATCGATCACGAACCCGAGCGTCTGCTCGAGGTCCCCGGCATCGGCGAGGAGACTCTGGAGGGGATCCGCTCCGCCTGGACCGGGGAGAAACGCACGCGGGAAGTCATGATCTGGCTGGAAGACCACGGTCTTGGGTCGGCACGCGCCGCCGCGGTGTTCCGAAAGTACGGCGAGGATGCGGCCCGCGTCGTCAAGGCCAACCCGTACCGACTGATTGCCGATATCCGGGGGATTGGTTTCGCGATTGCCGACAACATTGCGCGCACCCTCGGGATCATCGACGACGCCCCAATGCGGCTCCAGGCCGGCCTCTACTTCGTGCTCGCGACCGCGCGCGACCGCGACGGCCATTGCGGATTGCCGGAAACCGTGTTCATCGAGGAAGCCGTCAAGACGCTGGGGCCGCACGAACTGGCCATCCGGACCGCACTCGAGACGGAGCTGGCCGAGGGCATGCTGGTACGCGTGGAGATCGAGGGGATCTCCTGCGTGTTCACGGAGCGGATCCACCAGCAGGAACGTACCATCGCGAGTGTTTTGGCGGCGTTGCAGCGGCGTCCCTTGAAGGAAGCCCCGATCGATGTCCCGCAGGCGCTGGCCTGGGTCCAGCGGCAGACGGGTATGCGGCTGGCGCCCGATCAGGGACGAGCGGTGGGGACGGCGCTCGCCGAGAAAGTGGCAATCGTGACCGGCGGACCGGGTGTGGGCAAGACGACCATCCTCAATTCGGTCCTTCGGATTCTTCGGGCGAAGGGGCTCCGGACGCACCTTTGCGCGCCGACCGGCCGGGCGACGCGGCGGCTGTCAGAGACCTCGGGACTGACGGCGAAGACCATCCATAGGCTGCTGGAGTTCGACCCGAACGAAGGTCGCTTCCGCCGCAATCGCGACAACCTGCTGGAGACCGACGTTGTGGTCGTCGACGAGGTATCCATGGTGGATGTGCCGATCATGGCTGCGCTCCTGCAGGCCATTCCGGATACGGCGCGACTCCTGCTGGTGGGCGATGTGGATCAGTTGCCGTCGGTCGGACCGGGTCACGTGTTGGGTGACATCATCCGTGCCGAGATCGCGCCAGTGGAGACCCTGCGGCAGGTGCACCGGCAAGCTGAAGGCAGTCAGATCGTGACGAACGCCCACCGGGTCAACAGCGGTGACCGACTCGAATTCGGATCTCCCGACTCCGGCGGCGATTTCCTGTTCGTGGACTGCGAGTCGGCCGAGCGGGCCTCGGAGCTGATCGTGCGGATGGTGGCGGATCGGATTCCTGCACGCTACGGGCGGCGACCGGACGAGATCCAGGTGCTGACGCCGATGCGCAGAACGATCCTGGGGACGGAAGCCCTGAACGAAACGCTACGGAATCGGTTGAACGGCCATGGCGAACGGCTTCCGGGTCGCGGCGAGACACGGTACGCGGTGGGTGACCGCGTGATGCAGGTGGAGAACAATTACGAGAAGGAGGTGTATAACGGCGATATCGGAATGATCCTGGAGTACGACCCGGACGAACGGCTGGCTTGGGTCCAAATGAGTGGACAACGGGTCAGCTACGGGCTCAGCGAGCTCGGTCAGCTGCAGCACGCCTATGCCGTGACGATCCACAAGTCGCAGGGATCGGAGTATCCGGTGGTCGTGATCCCGATGACCTTCCAGCATCGCATCATGCTACGCCGCAACTTGCTGTACACCGCCGTCACGCGTGCCAAGAACCTGGTCGTGCTGGTCGGGGAGCGCCGCGCTCTGGAACGCGCGATCGCGAACGACGAGGACGTGCAACGCTGTTCAAGTCTGCGGAGCCTGTTGAGCGCGGCATGTCGCGGCAGCGTCAATTCCGACCTGCGACCGGCGCCGTGAGCGGTCGCTCGCGCTGCACCATGGACCGCCAAGCCATCGAGACGGGACTGTCATGAGCACGTACGAATTCGCCGATCTGTCCCCGATGCTCAGACCGCGGTCCGTGGCCGTGATCGGCGCGGTTCCGGAGTTGCACCGGGCAGGCGGGCGGCCGATTCCGTTCTCGATCGCCGGCGGCTTCCAGGGAGCGCTGTACGCCGTGAATCCGCGCCGCACCGAGATCGACGGTAGACCCTGTTACGCATCGCTCGCCGATCTTCCGGAAACGCCGGACCTTGCCGTCATCACCGTGCGCGATTCGCTGGCTGCGGCAGCGCTGCGCGACTGTGCCCGACAAGAGGTCCCCGCGGTGGTGATGTTCACCGCCGGGTTTCGCGAGGCGGGGGAAGCCGGGGCCATCCTTGAGCAGGAACTCATCGAGATCGCGGCGGCCCACGGAATCGTCCTGTGCGGGCCCAACTGCATCGGCGTGGTCAACCGTCACACGGGGTTGATGGCGAGTTTCGCATCGTCGCTCCAGATTGGTGAACTTCCGCCGGGGCCGGTGGGTTTCGTGAGTCAGTCCGGCATGTTCGTCAGCCTCGCCATCGTCGAGCAAGTCGAACGCCGCCTGGGCGTGGGCACGCTGGTCAGCGTTGGGAACGAAGCAGGAATCGAGATCGCGGACGTCATCGCGCACTACGCCAGGGACCCCGCCATCAAGGTGATCGCTTCCTACCTTGAAGGAGCCCGCGACGGGCGAAAACTGAGCCACGCGCTGGCCATGGCCCGTGCTGCCGGCAAGCGGGTTGTCATCCTGAAGGTCGGGCGATCGGCAGAGTCGGCCCGCGCGGCTCAGTCCCACACTGGCTCGCTCGCCGGCGATTACCGGGTCTACCGTTCGATATTTGCGGCAAACGGCGTGATCGAGGCTGAGGGGCTTGAGGAGTTCTTCGACTTGATCGAGGCGGCAGTCCACGTGCCGGCGGTTGCACCGGTAAGCGACGGGCCGCCGCGGATCGCCGTGTTCGGCAACTCGGGCGGCCTTGGCGTGCTGGTCGCCGACAAGGTCAGGCAATCAGGCCTTGCGCTTGCCGAATTCAGCGAGGCCACGCAGGGGGCGCTCCGCGAGCACCTGCCTCCATTCATTCACCCCGTGAACCCGGTGGATCTTGCACTCCAGCACCTCGAGGCGCCGCACGTGCTGCCGCGGTACCTTGACGCGCTGCTGGCGGACCCCGGTGTCGAGGGCATCCTCGCCATATTCGGCATGTACCGGCCCAAGACGCTCGAGTTCGCCCAGGCCATCCTGGATGCCAGGGCCAGTTCCTCCAAGCCGTTTGTCTTCGCCTGCCCGCATACCAGCGCCGAATTCACGCGCTGTCTGGCCGATGGCGGCGTGCCGGTGTTCGGGACCCCGGAGCGGGCCATCCGCGCACTCCGCTCGTTGTTCCGCCGCCCGGCGCCGGGGGGTGTGGCGCCGCAGCTGTCGCCCACGGCAAGGGAACGACTGGACGGTCTCGTCGCTTCCCACGCCGGCCGGACGACACTGTCGGAAGGCGAGGGCATGCAGTTGATCGAAGCCCTAGATATCCCGGTCGGCCGGATCGCGCTGGCCGAGGATTCGGATGCTGCGGTGCGTATAGCGGCGGCGACCGGGGGACCGGCGGTGCTCAAGGTGGAAAGCCGGGACCTGCCGCACAAGACGGAAGCGGGGGCGGTCGCGCTCGGACTGGAGGGGGCGGACAGGGTCCGCGAGGCGCACGATCGCATTCTGGCGGCGGCGCGGATGCACCGGCCCGATGCCGCGATCGATGGGGTGGCGGTACATCGCATGGTGCCCGAATCGAGGGAACTGCTGCTCGGCGTCCGGCACGATCCCGCCTTTGGCCCGGTGGCCCTGGTCGGGGCCGGCGGGACGGCCGCCGAGGTGCTGGACGACGTGGCGCTCATGCCTGCCCCGGTCACGGACAAGCAGGCCGAGGACATGATTCGTTCGCTGCGCACATTCCCGCTCCTCAACGGTGCCCGATCCAGCACCCCGAGCGATGTGCGAGCGGCGGCGGCGGCCCTCTCCGCCCTGTCGACGCTGGTGGAAGCGTTCCCCCAAATCGCCGAAATCGAGGTCAATCCGCTCTTCGTGGCGGCCGAGGGCGACGGCGTGGTGGCCGGCGACGTTCTTGCCATCCTGAATCCCGATGTTCCCGCTTCGGGATGACAACCCCACCCGCCACCGGCCCTACGTCACGGTGGGGCTCATCGGCGTCTGCATCCTTGCTTTTCTCTGGCAGAACGCCCAGCCCCATTACGAGGAAATCGTCTGGTATTTCGGCCTGATCCCGGCGCAGCTCCTGGGAACCGGTCCGTTCATCCCCGGGGCCGCCAATCCGCTGATCACCGTGTTCACCTCGATGTTCCTGCACGGAGGCTGGATGCATCTCGGTGGCAACATGCTGTTTCTCTGGATCTTCGGGAACAACATCGAGGATTCCTCGGGCCATCTGAAATTCCTGGTGTTCTACCTCCTGTGCGGTGTCGGTGCGGCGCTCGCCCAGGTCGCGAGCGCGCCCATGTCGGAAATACCCATGATCGGGGCAAGCGGCGCCGTGTCGGGGGTGCTGGGTGCGTACCTCTTGCTGTTCCCGCGCGCACGGGTGTCCACCCTGGTGTTCCTGGGCATATTCGTCACGATCATCCGCCTGCGCGCCTGGCTGCTGCTCGGTGTCTGGTTCGGCGGGCAGGCTCTGCAGGCCGCGCTGACACCGCCCGGATCCCCCGGTGTCGCGTTCGTCGCCCACGTCGGAGGTTTCGTCGCCGGCATGGTGCTGATCGGGGCCTTCAAGCGCCGGGGCGTCCCGTGGTTCGCCGACGGGGGCCCGATGAGCGAGGAGGCGCGGAAGCGCCCCATCGATCTCCGGTTCCGTCGTTCCCCGAAGGGCTCCCAGTCTCCGTGGCGGCCTGGACCCTGGGGATGACGTGTTCAGGGCGGACCGGTCACCTGCGCGATCCTTGGCCGGCGCGCTGCGCGGCGACGTGTCCGGCCGAAAGCATCAAATCATCCTGGACGCCGCCCGCGCGACGAACCGGGCGGCGCCGGTTACCTGGGGCGATGTTTCCTTGGCGGGCGGGTCAGCGGACGTGCCAGGAATCGGTCAGCGGCTTGGCCCCGTTGAGTTCCCCGTAGCCCGCGCCGGTCGTTCCGCCGGGGTCGGGGCCGAAATAGCGCGGATCCCGGGGCTCACCGGCAGGCTGAAACCGGATGTCGCTTGAGAGCCGCATGCGCCCGATCGGCGAATGGTTGTCCAGCGAGCCGTGCCACGTGAACATGCCGAAGATGAGCATGTCACCCGGGCCGAAATCGGCGCTCAGGAGGCGTGTGTTCCGCGCCCGGGCAAAGGCCACGTGGTTCTCCGGCCGCGTGGCCTGGCGATCGGTATCGGATGCGACGTCGAACCCCCGCGTGGCGGCGGCCAGATCATCGAAACGGTGGGATCCCTCGATGACCGTGACGGGGCCTTCGCGAAGCGGTACCGGCCCAAGGGCGGTCCACACCGTGACCACGCGTTCGGTGGTCCGGGCGAAGAACGGATAGTCGCAGTGCGGTCCGGTCGAACGTCCCACGGGAGCCGGCCGAATGTACGCGTAGTCATGCGGCACAGCCGGTTCGCCGAATACCGCACGGATGATCTCGCGGATCTTGGGGCCGTGCGTGACTGCCCGGAGGCGTGGCCCCTCGGACACCGACTTCCAGAACGCGCCCAGGTCGGGCTCACGCTCGCGGCGATGGCTGGTGCCCGTGAAAATCCCTTCGGTGGCAGGGCTCTTGACCTCTCCAACCGCTTCGAGGCGCGCGAAGACCTCCTGCCGTGCAGCCAGCACGGCCTCGACATTGTGCAGACCACGAAGAAACAGGTAGCCGTCGTCGTCCAGTCGCTGGCGCAGGGCGCGGGAATCGGGAAACAACGCACTTGAATCAACGAGTTTGCCCATCATCGATGGGGGAATTATCTCTCCCTGTGCGATACAGTCGTGCATGGGTCCTGGCTAGAAGCTCTTCAACGCCGATGTACGGGTTCCCCGTCACCGACCATCATGTACACAGGTGCCTTCCCGAGGCCAAGTCCTGCCTCGTGCTCTTGCTGACCGCGAAGGACAAATCGAAATGGAATTAGGTCTTTGAAGGTTCAATCCGCCGGACCTGCCGCTCGCGCCGCCCGTTGGGTGGGTCTCGCCGTGGCCGGCAGCTTCATGGCGGGCTGCACGGTGCTGGCACCCATGCCGAAGTCGACCAGCCTGGCGGATCGACTGGCGGTGTTCCCGACGCGCTCCCTTCCCCTGGAGCACCAGGTCAACATCTATTGGGATGAACACCAGATTCCGTTTGTCGAGGCGAGCAGCGACGATGACGCCGCTTTCGCGCTCGGCCTCGTTCATGCGCATCTTCGACTTGGTCAGATGGGGCTGGTTCGGATGCTGGCCCACGGCCGCCTGTCCGAAATGGTCGGGCCCATCGCGGTCGACGTCGACCGCGGGCTGCGGACGCTCTCCTTCTCGCGGGCCGCCGCAGAGATCGAACGCAACATGGACGATCGTTCCCGGCGCTGGGCTCAGCGGTTCGTCGACGGCATCAATCATTACCTCGCCTCCACCGAGGAACTGCCGCACGAGTTCCGGGTGCTGGGGCTGTCGAGGGAGCCGTGGACCATCACCGATGTCCTCACGATCGGTCGGCTGGCCGGAACGGACGTCAATTGGCTGGTGTGGGCGAGCCTGCTGCCGCTGCGCACGCGTCCGGATTGGCCGGAGCTGTGGGCACGCCTGGTGACCCACGGCAGCGCATCGCTCCCCAGCTTTGACGGGGACCCGAAGACAGCCGGCCTGCACGAAGTGCTGGGCGGCCTGGGACGGTCAGGCAGCAACAGCCTGGCGCTGGGGCCCGGTCGGACAGCCACGGGAGGGAGCATCATCGCGAACGATCCCCACCTCGGCATCTTCGTGCCCAACGTGTGGCTGATTGCCGGCGTGAAATCGCCGACGTATCACGCGGTTGGGCTGATGGGCCCCGGGCTTCCGATCTTTGCCATTGGACGCAATCCGAACATCGCGTGGGGCGGCACCAACATGCGCGCCGCCTCGAGCGACCTCTACGACGTCAGCGGATGGCCGTCCTCTGAGATCACTGAGCGTCGCGAGCGGATTGCCGTGCGCTGGTGGCTGGACGAGGAGGTCACCGTCCGGGAAACAGCCTATGGCCCGATCCTGTCGGACGTTCCCTTCCTTTCGGAGTACGGGCTTCCGCCCGTCGCGCTCCGCTGGACGGGTCATCGCGTGAGTGACGAAATCGGCTCGATGCTCGCGGTGAGCCGCGCCCGCGGCTTCGCCGAGTTCCGGGAAGCGTTCGAGGGCTTCGCGGTACCTGGCCAGAACATGCTGTACGCGGATGACAGCGGCAACATCGGCCAGGTCATGGCGGTGCAGCTGCCGCTTCGCACGGCTGCTCCCGATGACGTCATCCTCGACCAGGGAAGGGCCGGCGCCGACTGGGACGCCATGCAGTCCGTCGGGGACCTGCCGTTCAGCTTCAATCCGGACTCCGGGTACCTGGCGTCTGCCAACAATCGTCCGTCGACGGCCGGCATGCCGGTCGGTTTCTTCTTTTCTTCGGATGATCGCGTGCAGCGCATGGCCGAGGTGATCGAATCGGAGACGCCGGTCGATCTGGATACCGTGATGGCGCTGCAGCGGGATGTGCAGATGGCATCGGCGGTCGCGCTCCGGGACCTGTTCGTGGCCGAGCTGGATGCGGCCGGCTTGTCTCAGGCGGCGACCGGGGATGCGGCCGAGGTGATCAGGCAGTTGCGCGACTGGGACGGGCACTACCGGCCGGACTCGGTCGGCGCCGTCAGCTTCGAGCAGTTCCGGGACGGCTTCGTCAAGGCGTTCTATCCGCTGGCGTTCGGCGAGGAAGACGGTCAGGTCCTCGCCGCTGTCGGCAGGATGGCCGCGTTGCTCCCCGCCGATATGGCGGCGGCCGGCCCGGACGTCGTGCATGCCGCGCTTGCGGCCGCGCTGGAGAACGCTGCTTCGGGTCTTCCGACCTTCGCCCGATGGGCCGACATGCACCGTTTGGAGCTGGCGCATCCACTGGCCTTCGCCCCGGTGATCGGCGAGCGCTACCGGTTTGCCGAGCACGGGGTGGGCGGAAGTTCGGACACGCTCATGAAGACCGCCCACGACGCCACGTCCGAGCGCCACAGGGTGCGCTATGGCGCCAACGCACGGCATGTCTCCGACCTGACCGATCCCGACGCAAACTACTTTGTGCTGCTCGGGGGCCAGGACGGATGGTTGAACAGCTCGACCATGCTGGACCAGTGGCCCCTTTGGAGAGACGGCGGCTACGTTCAGGTGCCGTTGTCACTCGACGCAGTTCGCGAACGCTTCCCGCACAAGCTGGTGCTCCACAACTGAGCGTCAGGTAGCCCGACCGGGTCGGCCTCGGTCTGAGCGGGTTGCACCAGTCGGCGGATCGGCCGCTCGTTTGCAGAACCGTTGATTGGCGCCGGGTTCAGCCTGCGGTTACGGTGTTGACGTGACATTCGGATTGCTTGCGTGAATGCAGTGCAATTGGATCCAGCTGGCCCCGTACGCGGGACGCATACCGGCAGCACGTTCCGCGTGTCCCGGCCTTGCGGAGCGTGCCGACAGGACGCCGGGGGATGCTGCGACGCGTGGAAGACGCGTGGCCAAAGGTTTCGATGGAGGCCCGGCGCGCGGCAGGACGGATGCGCGATGTCGCGAGGAGACCCGGCGGCGTCAACGAATCCCGGTCCCTCTAAGCCACGGGACAACCGATCGTTGTCGGTAACTTGATCGGTGTACAACGCGACTTGGATGCTCCGGGCTTACGCGAACCGGCGTCTGCGCAGGCTCAAGCGAATGAATCCGGAAGAGGTCCAGCAGGGTGTCCTGCGATCGCTCGTCAATCGCGCGCGCAACACACGCTTCGCGCGGCAGCATGAATTCGGAGCGATCCGAACCCTGGGAGAGTATCGGGAGCGCGTCCCCATCCGGACGTATGAGGAATTCTGGGACACGTATTGGCGGGAATCGTTTCCCCGGCTGGTCGATTGCACCTGGCGCGGGACGATCCCGTACTTCGCCCTGTCATCGGGAACCACCCGCGGGACAACCAAATACATCCCGATCAGCCGAGAGATCAACCGCGCCAACGCCCGCGCCGTGGCGGACCTGCTCGCCCACCACGTAGAGAACCGGCCGGACAGTCGAGTGCTGGCCGGGCGCTGCTTCATGCTGGGAGGGTCGACGGGCCTCGAGCGTCAGGCGCGGGGGGTGTACAGCGGGGATCTCAGCGGGATCGCGGCGGCGGTTCGGCCGGCCTGGACGGGACCGCGTTACTTTCCTCCGCGTCACCTGGAGGAAATCGCCGACTGGGAAACCAAGGTCGAACGTTTCGCCCGGAGTTCCCTGCGCCAGGACATCCGCGCGGTCGGCGGTACGCCGAGCTGGCTGCTCATCTATTTCGACCGGCTGCTGGAGATCGCCGGTGCCGGGGACGGGCGAATTGGCTCCGTATATCCGGATCTGGAATTGCTGATCCATGGCGGTGTCGCCTGGGCGCCCTACCGGGATCGCTTCGAGGCCCTCCTTGAGGGCACCGCGGCTGAAACCCGGGAGGTCTATCCGGCGAGCGAGGGCTTCTTCGGTGTCGCCGACGGCGCCGACGGCGCTGGTCTGCGCCTCCTCCTGGATAACGAGATCTTCTACGAATTCCTTCCGGAGAGCGAGCTCGGAGCCCGGGAACCGGATTGCCGCTGGATCGGCGACGCGGAGATGGGCGTGAACTACGCTCTCGTCGTCTCAACCAGCGCGGGCCTTTGGCGGTACCTGGTCGGCGACACCGTCACATTGGTCAGCCGGGATCCGCCACGTGTTCTGGTCACCGGTCGGACCAGCTACACGCTCTCGGCGTTTGGCGAGCACGTGATCGGAGCGGAACTCGAGCGCGCGGTGTCGGATTCCGCGAAGACGATCGGGGCGACCGTCGATGACTTTGCCGTCGGCAGCCTGTTCTCGCAGCGGAGCGGCGAACGTGGAGGACATCTCTTCGTCGTCGAGTTTTCCGATCCCAACGTGGACTCCGCGCAAGTTCGAACGTTCGCGGCAGGTGTCGACTCGGTGTTGATGCGCCTGAACGAAGACTATGCGGCCCATCGCGCCGACGGTTGGGGCCTCGATCCACCGCGGGTCGCGGTGCTGCCGCCCGGAGGCTTTGTCACGTGGATGAAGGGGCGCGGGAAGCTCGGCGGGCAAAACAAGGTTCCCCGCGTGATCAACGATTCGGAGCTCTTCGAGACGTTACGCAAGCTGGCGCGGGAGTTCCCGCTCCATTGAAGGTCGGTTGTCCGCTCAACTTGCGCGTACGGAGCTGGTGCCGGCGACATGGCAGCCAAGGCGACCTGGACCGACTGCCTTGGGCACCTCGCAGGAAGCCGCCCCTGGATCTGTTCGCCCCAACGACGTTTTCCATGCGAGTTACATCTATTCGGCAGGAAACGCCGACCTGGTAGATGCAGTAGGTGCAAATACAGTACCGGCAATCTTTATTGCATGTTCTTGTTGATTGCAATTGAATGTTCGCCATCATCGGAGATGTTCTTTGCCGTGCAGCTCATGAAGGTAGCAGCAGTAATGCAGAGCGAGATTGCGTGCCTGGGGCCGCAACCGGTTGGGGCCATACTCTCTCTTGCCGCGATAGGTAAGTGAACGGCTATCAGGTGAAGTATCACATGGCTGTGACTCAATAGATCAGGATGTTGGCCGACACGTTGCCTGTGGGGCCCGCCTGGTGATTGCACGGAGACAAATGATCTCGGCAGATTCGGTCTGCCGTCTAGGGATCGAGGTGCTAGCAAGCTTGTCAAACGTCAAGTCATGATAAAGAGCAAAAACGGCATAAGCTACGGATAATTGATGTTGAGTCGTATGGACATACATGGTTGCGAGGTGTATTTTGCGGATTACCGGCACCATTGGGAGGTTGAATAGAGGCTCGGCAACTCCGGGAGCAGATGCAGTACGGCGCGGTTCCTTGATTCTTGGCCTTTAGATTTCCGCCCTGCGCACCGGGGAACTCGTATCAGCAATCGGAAATCAAGATGGCACAGCTTAACGATGGCCAAGCCGGGCAGCCCGGACGGTTCCGGTTGTCTGGCTTTGTGCAGGCGGCGCTGATTCTGGCGGCGATTGTCGCGGCATTGTATTTCGCCAGAGCTCCTGGCCACGTGCAAATAGACACATCTTCTGGATTGTCATTTGACGCAGCCAAACCTGTTGTGCAGGTAGTTAAACCCGAAACTGTAGACCAGTCGATTAAGTTGAAGCTGACCGGGGCAGTAACACTGGAAGAACAGACAGGCATTGTGGCGGAAGTCACCGGGCGAGTCAGCTGGATATCACCGAACTTCAATAACGGCGGGGTGATTCCGGCGAACGAGAAGTTTGTTCAGATTGATCCGACCGAGTACGAGCTTCAGGTCAAGGCGGCTGCGAACGCGGTCAGCGAGGCTGCGGCCCGGCTGCAAATCGAGGAAGCCCGGGGAAACGCATTGCGGATCTCGCTGGCGGAGGCGCAGTTGGCCAGCGCGGAGACGGGGCTTGAGCTGGCAAGGCTCCAACTTGATCGAACAAGTATTTCCCTGCCGTACGAGAGCCGGGTGATCAGTACCGAACTGGAGGTCGGGGAGGTCGTCGGACCGCATCGCGACGTTGGCCCCGGGGGCAGGATCGGCACCGTGTATCGGGTCGACGCGTTGCAGTTCGAGGCGCCGATGGAAGTCTCGAGCCTCGCTTACTTGAGCCCGCTCAAGGGGCGTACCGCGGTAGTTCGCACAGAGTTGGGTACCCATCGGTTGGAGGCGACGCGCGTGTCCTCGATGGTCGCGCCGAGCAGCCGTCTCGCTACCGTGTTTTTCAGGTTTGCCTCGAATCAGACGGTGGCTTCGTTGCCCTTGCCAGGCTCATTTGGTGAGGGTGAGATCGAAGGTCCCGCCTACGAGAATGTCTACACGTTGCCGGAAGCCACCATTCAGGAGCAGAACCGCGTGTGGGTCGTCCGGGACGGCACGTTGACGTTGTTTACGCCCACGGCATTGGGCCGCGTGGAGAACGGGTTGGTCGTGGAGGCGTTCGACGCCGGGGAGGGCGTGGTCTTCGGCATTTTGCCGGAAGCAAGAGAAGGATTGGCGGTCACGATTGCGGAAGCGATGCCGTCCGAGTAGCGGAGCCCCGACATGAGTACAACCGATCTCCAATCGACGGCCCAGCCCGGCGCGCCATCGAGAGCGGGACTGATCGCCTATTTCGCCCGTAACCCGGTTGCCGCCAATCTGCTGATGGTGCTGTTCATCGTCGGCGGGATCATCTCGGGATCCCAGATTCCGATTCAGCGTTTCCCGCAGATGGATCTTCGGATGGCCACGGTAACGGTGCCGGCACCCGGGTCTTCTCCGCAGGAAGTGGAAGAGGACATCAACCGGCGTATAGAAGAAAACATCCTTGGGTTGTCGGGGGTAGAACGGGTCATCACGACGGCTACCCACGGTCTCGGGCGCGTCGACATCGAGATTGCTCCGTTTGCACGTTCCGCTTCCGTGCTGCTGGATATCCAGAACGCCGTGGACAGTATCGAGCGATTCCCGCCGGCCAACGCGGAGCAGCCGGAAGTACGGCTCCAGGAAGTCGCGCTTGAAGTCGTGACGCTTGCGGTCTCGTCGTCGCGCTTGACCGAGGATGAGCTGAGGATTGCAGCGGAAAGCGTCCGTGGCGAACTGCTGCAACTGCCGACCGTGTCGCAAGTGGAGCTTCGGGGAACCCGGGACCGTGAGATCTCCATCGAGGTTCACGAGGAGGCGTTGCGCCGGAACCGTCTCACGATTCGCAGAATTGCCAACGCGGTGCAACGGGAATCGGTCAACGTGACATTTGGCGAACTCCACACCGATGCCGGCGGGGTGATTCTGCACACCATTGCCAAACGGAGGGTTGGCGAGGACTTCAAGGACATTCCGCTGCTGACGCGGCTGGACGGCACGATTTTGCGGCTTGGTGACGTTGCTGAAGTTCGCGACGGTTTCGTCGATGACCGGACGGTTACCCGATTCAATGGCTGGCCGGCCGTGCTGGTCCGCGTCGATGCTGCTGAGGAGCAGTCAATTGTCGAGATGTCAGAGAGGACGTCCGGGAGTGGCTGGGCAGCTATCAGACACCAGAGGACGTCGTCATTGATGTATGGAGCGACAGCGCGAAGCCTGCGCTGGATCGGCTGACGGAGATCATCCGGAACGGGGTGATTGGCGCGCTGCTCGTGTTCATGTGTTTGGTGCTGGTGTTTGACCTGCGGGTGGCATCGTGGATTGCTGTCGGCATTCCGCTGTCATTTATCGGATCGCTGATCTTCTTTGGTCCGGCAGGCCTCACGCTGAACATGGGCACCGTCTTCGCGTTCTTCCTGCTCATAGGAATTGTTGTTGACGATGCAGTCGTGGTAGGCGAGAGCATCGCCGCTGAGCGGGAGACCGGTAAGAGCGCATTGGACGCTGCCATCAGCGGCGCGAACGCTGTTTTTGGCCCGATTCTGGTCGGTGTCGTGACCACGTTGCTGGCACTGGTACCGTTCGCATTCATTACATCCGGCGACTTTCAGATTCTGAACGTATTCCCATACGTCGCAGCTTTTGTCTTGCTGGTTTCGCTGGCGGAAGCGTTCCTGATCCTTCCGGCGCACCTCGCGCACGAACGGCCCTGGAGTCTGTCCCCGCTCAAGGATCTGCAGGAATTCGTGCGGGGCTGGCTGGAGAATCTTCGCGAGAGCGTGGTGGTTCCGGCCGTGTCATGGTCTGTCACGAACATTGGCCTGACTCTGACCGGAGGGTTGGTGGTCATCGTCGCTGCAGTCTTGCTGGTCCGTTCAGAAATCGTCCGAGTCGTGATGTATGACAGCCGGGCAAATGTGACGAACAGCGTGCAGGCGGATCTCAAGCTTCCGATGGGTGCACCCTTCGAGAGCACGCTGGCGGTCGCTGAGCGGTTTGTGAGCGCAGCTGAGAGCATCAACGACGAACTGGGAAGTGATTCCATCAATGCCGTCAGCATGATGGTTGGCAATGTGGCCTCGTCTAGGGCGGGTAAGGAGGACCGTCCGCGCAGTCACGTCGCGTCGATACGGTTGCACCTCAATGATCGGCCGATTCGCACGGCTTCCCCGTGGGAGATCGCGCAGCTGTGGCGCCACAACGTCGGGGACACGTCCTATCTGGAATCGGTTGACTACGAGACCACCAGGGTACGCACCAAGCCGGGCGTTGCCTACGCGTTCAAGCACGAAGACCTGGAAACGCTGAAGGCAGCGGTCGCGGAGTTGCGGGAATACTTGGTGACCGTTCCGGGCATCTATGGCGTGTCCGACAGCCTGTCGGTCGGCAAGCGGCATGTCGAGGTTGAGCTGACGCCGGCTGCAGAAGCGGCAGGGATGAGCGCTGCCCTGGTTGGGGCGCAGTTGCGCGCCAACTTTCACGGAATCGAAGTCCAGCGCCTTCAACGTGGCCACGAAGAACTGAAGGTAATGGTGAGGTATCCGCCGGAGCGCCGAACGAGCCTGGGTGAATTGGCTCGGGAGCGGATCTTCCAGGTCGGCCCCGGCCTGCGGGCAGGCCTGAATGACAGGGTCACTAACGACGAGATGCCTCTGTCGATGGTCACGCGACTGACCGAGACGCGCGAACTGGGGACGCTAAAGCGGATCGATGGTCAGCAGGCGGCGGTCGTGAACGCGCAAGCCGATCCCTCGGTCATTACGCCAATTCAGGCGCGACGACACGTCAATACCGAGCTGATGCCGGACTTGCTTGCGAAGTATCCGGACTTGAAGGTCGAATCCGAGGGCGGCGCTCGCGACGAACGAACACTGCTAACAACGCTGGGGGTCCTGGTTCCCATCGTGCTGATCGCGATGTACGCGTTCATGGCCGCGTTCCTGCGTAGCTATTGGAAGCCCCTGGTCGCCGTGGTCGGGATATTGCTCTCGTTTGCGGGCGCGGTATTCGGTCACTGGATTCTGGGGTGGGATCTGACGGCGATATCCATCTTCGGAATGATCGGCGTGTCCGGAGTTGTCGTGAATGACGCGTTGGTGCTCATGGATCGATACAACCTGCTGCGGCGAGAGAACCGGATGCTGCCGGCAATTGCGGCAGCCTCCGCAGCCGCCCGGCATCGTTTCCGGGCCGTGTTCCTGACGAGCCTGACGACCGTGCTCGGGCTGTCGCCGCTGCTCTACGAACGGGGTGACGAACTGATTTTCCTGGTGCCGTTCGTCGTGAGCATGCTAGGCGGGCTCGTGCTCTCGGCGCTGTTTATCCTGTTCGTGCTCCCGACGCTGGTCATGCTGATTGACGGCCGCACCCATTGATGCGGCGCCGGGAGAATGCTGGGTACGGGTCGCGGGATGTCAGTCGGCTGGCGGGGCCGGTGCTAGGGTTCTGACTCGCTGGGGACCTTGACCCGCACGGTCACGATGTCGGTGTCGTGATACTGCTGATGGTGAACCGACGAGGCGACGTGCCGCAAGAGCCTGAGGGATACCTCGTGCTCGGCGGGGGCTTCGGTGGCGCGTTCGCTGAGCAGCGCGATCTGGTCCTGGAGATTTGCCTCACCGGTTGAGGCTATGAATTCCAGAACCGCTTCATCGCTTTCCTTGTGCGCGACCAGCAGCAGTCGACGCGGAGCCTCGTTCCCATCCTCTTCATCACCGTATTGCCGGAGCAGCGTCAGCAAGGTCTCCTCGCTCGCGCTGTCAAGACGGTTCATCATCGTCTTCCCCCAGCCGCTTCGCGCAGCGAACGCCTGGAGAAATTCCCTGACCTTGGGCAGAACGGAAACCTGGAAAGGCACCTCGATACGCCAGCGGCGGGGCTCGGCGAGCTCGACGAACAGGGTCAGCAGAAGTGCCGTCAGCCCTCCGGCCGTCATGCCGTTTTGCAGCAGGCCACCGGCAAACTCCGCGAAGACTTCGGGAAAGATCACGCCGTTCTGGAAGCCGACCCCGACCCAGAACGACACGCCGGCAATCATCCCGTTCCGGTAATCGATTCCTTCCTGTACCAAGACCTTCATGCCCACCACGAAGAGGATGGCAAGGAGAACGCTGACGTACGCCCCAGCGACGGGACTCGGGATCGCGAGGATCACTGACAACAGCTTCGGGAAACACGCGAGTCCGAGGAAAATCGTGCCTGCGGCGATGCCGACCGTGCGCGCGCCGACGCCCGTCAGCTCGGTGACCGAGACGCTCGAGGAATACGTGGTGTTCGGAACCGTGCCGACGCAGCCCGACAGGAGGTTTCCCACGCCGTCAGCGGAGACGGCCCCCTGGACCGA
This sequence comes from Alphaproteobacteria bacterium, assembly GCA_965116745.1. Classification (GTDB taxonomy): domain Bacteria; phylum Pseudomonadota; class Alphaproteobacteria; order TMED109; family TMED109; genus VXPW01. The sequence goes on from OZ220701.1 coordinate 1,331,096, forward strand.
ACGGAAGTTGACCGCCCGAGGGCGACGCCATGAAACCCGCTGGATCGCCACGGAATCGCCGACGGTTTCGATGGCGCCGATCAGCGTCACGAAGACGAAACCAGGTAGCAATGCCCAGAACGTCGGACCGAAACTCAAATCAAAGCCGGGCCACGCGCTTGCGTCCGGAAAACCGATCCACGGTGCTTCGGAAATCCTTGCCGTGTCGTAGATTCCGAAGTACCCGCCAACCAACGATCCGGCGACGACGCCGATGACGGGTGCCCACAGTCGGAGCACGCCAGTCGCCTTGACGGCAATCCCGACGATGATGAGCAGCGTGACCAGCGCACTTAACGGTGCCGCCTCAGCTGGCGTTCCGTCCGGAACCCGCCCAAGCAGGTCGAAGATGATTGGCATCACGGTCACCGGAATCAGCATGATGACAGTGCCCGCGACGGTCGGCGTCAGCACCCGCCGGAACAGCGACAACCGCCTTGCGAGTACGAACTGGAAGAGTGAGGAGATGATCACCAGGGTTGCCAGCATCGCCGGCCCGCCCTCCGCAATCGCGGTAATGCAGATGGCGATGAAGGCGCCGGAGGTCCCCATCAAGAGCACGTAGCCCGCGCCGATGCGCCCGACCCTGACAGCCTGGAGGATCGTGCTGATTCCGCTGACCACCACGGACCCGAAGACCGCCCACATCATGTACGTGTCTGAGCCGCCGGCGGCCTGAATCACGATCAGTGGTGTGATCACGATCCCGGAAATCGTCAGGACGGTGAGTTGCAGCCCCAGACCTGCCGCCAGCAGTGCGGGGGGCCGGTCATCCGCTTCGTAGCGGACGCGGGATTGAAGTTCGGAAGTATCAGTCGCCATATCGGGACCTATAGTCGACGACTATCGGAAACTCAATTCAAGACTTCCGGCAACGCGCTCGCATGGTGGCGATTGCCAGTCACGATATTGACGGAATTTGATAGACCGTCGGAACGACTGGCCGGTTCGGCGTTCCGCGGAAGTGCGCCAGCAGGGAAGGGCCGGGTGTCCCGCGGACGCAGCCCCGCCGTCCCGTGGCAGGTGGCGGCCACCGCGGCCGTCGCGACCATCACGCGCTCCACCGGAATGCCGAGAGGACGGCGTCCGGACGAACCCCGATCCGATTGGCCAATGCGGCAATCCGTTGCGGGTCGGGGCGATCGCCATGCCGTTGCAAACCGAGTTCCTGTCCGTGGATTCCTCCGGCCACCAGAGCGGTGCGAAACCCCGCGGCCAGGGCTCCGCGGATGTCCGTCGTGAGGGAGTCACCGACCGCCAGCACGGCCCCTGGGACCAGATCAGGCAACCAACCCTGGAGGCGCTCAAGACATGCGTCATACGTGGGACGCAGAGGTTTTCCGAATGATCGTACCGAGCCCCCGAGCGCCGCGTACAGGTCCGCCAGCGCACCCGCGCAGTCGACGGAGGTGCCATCGGAGCGCACGATGATCCGATCCGGATTGGCGCAGAGCATCGGCAGTTCCCGATCGCGTGCCCGCGACAACTCGGCGCGATACGCTTCCGCCGATTCACCAAGTTGACGGGTGCCTAGGTTGAGGATGAAGTCCGCGGCAGCGAGCTCGGTGGCTTCCCGGTACGGCAGGCCCTCGAGCAAGGTTCGGTCCTTTTCCAACCCGAGGTAGTGATACGCGGTCCCGAACTCGTCGGGGCCGTTGGCGCAGGCTTCCCTGCAGAGATCGCCGGAAGTCAGGATGCCATCAAAGAGGTGGTCCGCGATGCCGATCTCGGCCAGACCGTGAACCACACTGTGGCTTGGGCGCGGCGCGTTGGAGAGCAAGAGAATCCGCTTGCCTTGCCGCCGCAGCTCATGCAGACAGGCCGCCGCCTCGGGATAGGCGCGGATACCATCCCAGAGCACTCCCCAGACATCCAGCACGTACGCGTCGGTCGAGAGTTCCGGGGCTGCCAGCGAGTCGTAGATCGGCGGCGGGGGCGTGTCATGCATTCGCGTAGGTCTCGCTGATCTCTTCCGACCGCGTGCCAACGGCCGCGGCCAACGATTGGGAACCGGATTCCCTGACGAAGTCAGCCAGTCCTCTGTGGATGCGATTGATCAGCCCGGTTCCCTGGTACACGAAGGCCGTATAAAGCTGCACCAGACTGGCCCCGGCCTCGATCTTCTGCCAGGCGTCGGCGGCACTGGAAATTCCGCCGACCCCGACGAGATTGATGGAGGGGGGCAGTGACCGGTGCAGTATCGCCAGAAGGCGTGTCGAGGGCTCGAACAGCGGTGGCCCGCTGAGCCCGCCAACCTCTGCCAGGTGCCGGCCTGTCAGCGTTGCGGGCCGCGCGACCGTGGTGTTGGACACTGCCAGCGCGTCGACCGGCTGGCGGACAAGCCGTTCGGCCAGATCGCGCACCTGGGGTGCTGTCAGATCCGGCGCGATCTTCAGGAACAACGGAAGCCGACAGCCGGTCTTCGCCTCAACATCGTCTCTGGCCCGGCGGATTCGCCGAAGCAGTTGGTCCAGAGCTGATCCAGTCTGGAGGTCGCGCAGGCCGGGAGTGTTGGGCGATGACACGTTGACACAGACGTAGTCGACCAATCCACCCAGGCGGTCGATGCCTTCGGCAATGTCAGCGATCGGATCTGTCGTTATTCGGTTGCAGCCGACGTTGGCACCGACTAGCAGTTCGTGCGGGCGCCTGGCAAGGCGTGAGGCGACCGCCTCCAATCCATCGCTTGGGAACCCGAGCCGGTTAATCATCGCTGCCTGCGCCCGCAACCGAAAGATCCTCGGACGCGGATTGCCGGGCTGGGGTTGCGGGGTGACGGTCCCGACTTCAACGTGCCCGAACCCGATCCGGCCCAACGCCGGAACTGCCCGGGCGTCCTTGTCGAAGCCGGCTGCAAGTCCGAGTGGGGAGCGGAAGGAAATTCCGGCCACCTCGTTGGCCAGAACGGGGTCCGGATCGATCCCCGAGCCGCTGACCATCCCGGCTTCCAGTGCCCGAAGCGCCAGGTGATGCGCAGTCTCGGGTCCGAGGGTTCGCAGGAACGGCGCAGCCAGCGATTCGAAGTACGTCACGATTCCACTGTCCCGCCGCGAACTACTGCCATGGGTGGTTCAATCGCTCTCGGGCCTGGCACGGTGCCCTGCATAGCATGGAATCACAGCGGGCTCGCAAACCTGAACCCGGCGCTCTGCTATACAATTTGTCCAGCCCTGCAAAGGGAGACGAAGCGTATGAGCAGCAGTACAGGTCATGCAGACGAGTTGGCTGCGCTGCGCGAGCGATCCGAAGAACTCGATCGCCTGATTGCGGAACAATCGAGGGGCGCGGTCAGCGATTTCGCCAAGATACGGCGATTGCGAGAAGAAAAACGCAATGTTATGGATCGGATTGCTGCCTTCGAACGTACGCCTCCAGACATCATCGCCTGAGGTTGTTGACGGTTGGCTGCTTGACGGGAGGTCTGCTCGTGATGCTCCCGGATGACGGTTGTTAGAAGGGAAGGACTATGGCTGGCGGGCAGCCTCCCAAGGTCGGGGTCATCATGGGCAGCCAGTCCGACTGGCCCATACTGCAGCACGCTGCGGAGCTGCTGGAGAAGTTTGGCGTTCCGCACGAGCGACGGATCATTTCCGCGCATCGCACTCCGGAACGACTCTATGAATATGCCCGCACGGCGCGTGATCGTGGTCTCGCGGTCGTGATCGCCGGTGCCGGCGGGGCGGCGCACTTGCCAGGCATGACGGCGGCGATGACAACGGTTCCGGTGTTCGCCGTTCCCATTCCGACGGCTTTCGGAAACGGTGTCGACAGCCTGCTCTCGATTGTCCAGATGCCGGCGGGGATACCGGTCGGGACACTGGCCGTCGGCAAGGCCGGTGCCATCAACGCCGCCTTGCTTGCGGTCGCCGTTCTCAGCGGCACCGATGCGGAACTGGAAGAAAAGCTGCGGGCCTGGCGAAAGAACCAGACCGAGGACGTCGCGCACGAGCCGGACGACGGGGCGTGAATCGGCCACTCCGCTTCTCCTCAGTTCCGGAACTCCACTGGCCGCCCGGTTCAACGCTCGGCCTCATGGGCGGCGGGCAGCTCGGCCGGATGATGGCCATGGCTGCCGCCCGCATGGGTTATCGCACGCACGTATTCACTGACCAGCAGCACACACCGGCGGGAGAGGTGGCAGCCGCCGTCACCGTCGCTTCGTTTTCCGATCGGGCCGCCCTCGAGCGTTTTGCCAACTCCGTTCAGGTCGTCACGTACGAGTTTGAGAACGTACCCCTCGCTGCGGCCAAGATCGTCGCCGAGCGCGTCGCCGTCCGTCCGGGCCCCAACGTGCTCGCAATCGCGCAGGACCGGCTCGCCGAAAAGAACTTCCTCTCGAAGGCAGCCCTGCCGGTCGCCCCGTACCAGGGAATCGCGACCCCCGAGGAGCTTCAACTCGCTACCGAAGTTGGATTTCCGGCGGTTCTCAAGACCCGCCGGGAAGGCTATGACGGAAAAGGCCAGGTGCGGGTCAAGTCAGCGCACGACTTGTCGGCGGCCTGGGAACGCCTGGGGCACGTGCCGGTCGTCCTGGAACGCTGGATCGACTTCGCGTGCGAGGTGTCGGTGATCATTGCCCGCTCGCAGGATGGCGAGGAGGTAGCCTACGAGCCGGCTGAGAACCGGCATGCCGGGGGCATTCTTCGGACGTCCATCGTGCCCGCGCTGATTTCCCAGGGCACGGCGGACGCCGCGGCTTCGGCGGCTCGCACGGTGGTCCGCGAGCTGGATTGCGTCGGCGTGCTTGCCGTGGAGATGTTCGTGTTGGCGGACGGCGGCGTCGTTGTCAACGAAATTGCCCCGCGGCCGCACAACTCCGGACATTGGACGATCGATGCGGCGGAGACCAGTCAGTTCGAGCAGCAGGTCCGGGTGTGCTGCGGACTCCCCCCGGGCGGCGTGGCCCGGCTGCACGATGCGGTGATGGAAAACATGATCGGGAACGATGTGGACGCCTGGAGCCGCTACCTGGGGGACGGCAGCGTCCGCCTGCATCTCTACGGCAAGAAGGTCAGCCGGCCGGGTCGGAAGATGGGGCACGTCACACGACTGTTCCCGCACGGCAGCGGTCCCCGCGCATTCGACGAGGATCGCTCCGCGTAACTGCCGTGTTCGGGCACCGGCGGCGTCCGCGCCGCCGGGTTAGGTGCGTTGGAAGTCAATACCAGTCGAGGAGGCGCGTGGCGTAGTCCCGGTCAAGTTCCGGCCGCGCGGCATCGCCTGCGCGTAGCCGGAGCTCCTCGACGATCTCGCGCGCCCGCCGCCGCTCGAGCTTCTTCGGGATGCCCACGTCACCGGCCGGGGAAGCACCGTCACCGGGCGGCACGCGTCCGAGCGGGTCTCGCGACTGTCGGTTGTGTTCGCCCGGTCGCTCGCCGGCAACCTGGCTGGGGCCCAGTCCGCCCGGCATGGGCCGGACCTGTTCGTACCCCAGGCGGAGAAGATCGATCGCCTTGCCCTGGGCTTCGGAGGCCTGCCCGGGCCGGCTGCGCTGCAATTCCTGAGCAGCTTGCCGCATCGCCTGTTCGGCTTCACCCAGTTCGGACGGGATCTCCTCACCTTCTTCTCCGAGCCGCCGCATCATCTCGCCGAGTTCCCGCCGGAGCCGGTTCTGGCGGTCTTCCGGAGGGTCGAAACTCCCTGATCCGGGCGACTTCTGATCGGCAACGCCGGCCCGGGCGGACTGATAGAAGCTCTGCTCCATCAGCTGTTCCTGCTGCTCCATCATTTCCTGCATCTGCTGCATCATCGCCTGCCGCTGGTCGAGTCGCTGGTCCGACTCGGCCAGCATGCGCTCGCCGGCGCGTTCCATGTTCTCGGTGATGTCGCGCAGGTCATCGAGGGCGTCCTCCGCCTCTTCCGGAGCCCCGGTCGTGGCAAGGTCCACGATTTCATCCACCTTGTCCTGGAGTTCGCGGCGCGTGGCATTCTGGTCCGCATCAAATCCCCCCGGGACCGAAGCCCCGGATTCCTCATCTTGATCCGGCGGTGCGAAGGACTCGTCCATCTCCTCGAGATAGTCCATCAGGTTCTCGCCGAGGTCGGAGAGCAGTTGCTCGAGCGCCTCGGGTCGGCTGTCCTGACGCAAGGCCTCGGCGAGCTGTTCTTGGGCATCCCGGAACGCTGCATCCGCTTCGGCGAAGGTCCCCTCCTCAACCCACACCGCCGCCTCCCACAGGAGGTCGATGGCGCGCCGACGCGTGTCCGGGGCAGGCTCCCCGGACACCAGGGTTGCGGCCTCGACGAGCGCGTCGCGAACCCGAGGCACATCACCATAGGTGGCACCGGCGGCGGCCAGTGCCTTCAGATTGTGGCCGACGAGCCGGCGAGGTGCCTGTTCGTAAGCGAATTTCTTGCGTTCCGTGATGATCGTGGCGGCGATCGGATGGTCGAAACGGCGCGCGGGAAGCCTGGTCTCGACGGTATCGGTACCGATCTGGCCACGCGCATCGGTAGCGGCAAGTTCCATCTGGACCGGTTCGCCGGCCCAGATATGTGACGCGAGGTCGTGATAGGTGACGTGCTCGATCTCGCGGGCGCGCCGCGAGGAGACGGGGAGCTCGAGGCGGATCGGTTCCTCGGCCACAGCGGCTGCCTCTCCGCGCCAGCGGATCACCGTCTCCAAAGACCGAACGCCGTAATCGTCGCTGGCGGCAACGTCGAGCTGGAGCGAGCCGCGCGCGGATCCGGAAGGCGGGTGGGCGAACCGTGCCTCCGGCGCTTCGTCGGGAATCACCTCGAACATCCAGCGGGCCAGGATCTCTGATCCCTGGCGGACCATGACCGGGCCGCCTTCGCCGATCGGCACCTCGAGCGCGGCATTGGCGGCATCCAGCTGGACAAAGGAGAGCTGGGCCCCGGCCGCCACCTCTGCCGCCGATTCTCCCGATCCACCGTGCACGCGGACGAGCAGCACACTGCCATCCGGCACCCGGACGACTCTGCCGTCGACGCCGCCGGGGCCGGCTTCGAGCGGTATGGACGGCAAGGCCGTGTAGCCGGGTGGCGCGACCCAGGCAGTCAGGGTTCCGGGCACGGCGCTGGGACTGGAGAAGTTCGGTTGGAATGCATCGGCCACGCGCGCGGCGGTCTCGTTGCCGAAGGCCGCGAACCCCGCCACGAGAAGGATGGCGAGGGCCCAGCGCAGGGCCAGCGGGTCACCGCGCACAAACAGCCGCCGGGGACCACGGAGCCGGAGTCGCCGGGCCCGGATGAGGGTGCGTTCGAGGTGCAGGGACCAGGCTCTTCGGGCCGAATCGATCAGCGCGGCCGGCGGGTCCACCAGCGTCGTTACGGGCCGATGCGGCGCGTTGTTCGTGCGTTCCAGCCTTCGAATGCCCTCCGCGGCGGTCGGATAGCGTAGGCCGAGGATCGCGCGCCCGACTGCGAACAGCAGACCGGCGGCGAACGCAATCAACAGCAGTAGATGGAGCCAGCCGGGAAGCGCGGTCCACAATCCGAACAGGCTCAGGACGAAGAACGCGGCGACCGTCAGCGCGGCCGGCAGGAAAGCCGGTACGGCGCGTTCGATCCAGAGCAGGGCCCGCGACAGGGCAACGCGAATGGCAATCCCGCTGGGCAGGGTGGAGAGCTGGTTCATGGACTGCAATCGGCTGTGTCGGGCTCGGCGCTGAAGGGCACTTCGAGCGACAGTGATTCCTCGCGGGTGGGACGCCTGCGGATGATCCCGAAACGGTCACCGGAAACCATGACCTCGGGTACGAGCGGACGGGAATTGTACTCGGACGCCATGACGGCCCCGTAGGCGCCGGCGGTGCTGAATGCCACGAGGTCACCGGGGGCGAGCGGCGGCATGAGCGCGCCTTCCGCGAAGACGTCCCCGGATTCACAGACCGGCCCTACCAGGTCACACGGATGCTGGCTGGCCCGTGCCCCGGGCTTGGTCACCGCGAACGGCTGGTGATGGGCACCGTACAGGGTGGGGCGCAGGAGATCGTTCATGGCGGCATCGAGGATGACGAACCGGCGCTCGGAGTCCTCCTTCATATAGAGCACCGAGGACAACAGTATCCCGGCGTTGCCGACAATCAGCCGGCCGGGTTCGAAGACGAGCCGGGTTTTCGCTCCCAGCGTGTCCCGCACGGCATCGGCGTACGTCCCGAGCGGAAGGCCTGGCTGCTCTCCGTAGGGAATGCCAATCCCGCCGCCGACGTCGATGATCCGGATGTCGTGCCCGTCGGTCCGCAGGTCACTGGCGAGCCCGGCCACCGCGCGGAATGCCGAACGAAACGGCACCACGTCCAGAATCTGCGACCCGATGTGCACGTCGATCCCGGTCACGGTGATGCCCGGCATCTCTCGGGCCGTGGCGTACAGTTCGCGCGCCCGCGCGATCGGCACGCCGAACTTGGTGTGCCGATGGCCGGTGGCAATTTTCTCGTGGCCGCCCGCCGTAACGTCGGGGTTGACCCGGAGGGCGATCGGGGCGCTCCGGTTGGCCTCGCAGGCAACGCGATTGATGACCTCGAGCTCGGCGTCGGATTCGACATTGAACTGGAGGATGTCTGCGGCCACCGCCTCGCCGATTTCGCCCTCCGTCTTGCCGACCCCGGAAAACACGATGCGTTCGCCTGGAATCCCCGCCCGCCGGGCCCGGTCCAGCTCGCCGCCGGATACCACGTCAGCGCCTGCGCCGAGATTGGCCAGCAACCGCAATACCGACAGGTTGGGGTTCGCCTTGAGGGAATACGCGATCAGTGAGTCCAGACCGTCGAGCGCATCCTGAAAGACGCGATAGTGACGGCGCAGCGTCGCCGCCGCATAGACGTAGACCGGCGTGCCGACTTCGCGGGCAATGTCCGGCAATGGCACGCCTTCCGCGCACAGGATGCCTGCTTCGTTGTAGTGAAAATGATGCACGGGAATCAGAACTGATACGGTGGATCGGTTTCCAGCCCCGGCGGGGCTGGATCGTGCTCACTGCCTTGCGGTCGGACCAGGTCGCCGGCTCTGCCGCAACCGGCCAGCACCAGCAAGGCAATGCCGAACACGGCGGACAGCCGAATCACTGGAACCGCGCCCGCGCTGCCGCCACGGCGGCGCGAACCGAGGCTGGAGCAGCCCCCCCGGCGCTGGTACGGCGGGCCAGCGACGCTTCGATGCCGAGCACGTCGAAGACGTCGGCGTTCGCTTCGGGAATCACCGACTGAAGATCGGCCAGGGACAGCTCGTCGAGGCGACAGCTCCGCTCTTCCGCCAGCCGGACCGCACGGCCGGCGGCCGCGTGGGCGTCCCGGAACGGCATTCCGGCCTTGCTGACCAGCCAATCTGCCAGGTCGGTGGCAGTGGGATGCCCGACCTCGGCCATCGCCCGCATGGCCGGCGTGTTGAACGACAGGGCTTCCATCATCCCGGTCAGCGCGGCTACCGACACGGCCAGCGCATCGGTCGCGTCGAACAGGGGTTCCTTGTCCTCCTGGAGGTCCTTTGCGTAGGCAAGCGGCAGGGCCTTGAGCACCGTGGCGATGGCCACGAACGCGCCGAGGATCCGTCCCGACTTGCCGCGCACGAGCTCCGCCGCGTCCGGATTCCGCTTCTGCGGCATGATCGACGATCCGGTCGAGAACGCGTCCGGCAGCGTGACGAAACCGAACGCTGGCGTGGACCACAGCACCAGCTCCTCGGCCAGGCGCGAAAGGTGCACGGCAGCGATGACGGCCGTCGACAGGACTTCCAGGACGAAGTCACGGTCGGAGACCGCGTCGATCGAGTTCCGCATGGGCTGTCGGAAGCCGAGCGCTTGCGCCGTTGCCTCACGGTCGATGGGAAACGGCGTGCCGGCCAATGCCGCCGCGCCGAGGGGGCATTCGTTCAGTCGATCGCGTGCATCGCGGATCCGTCCCCGGTCCCGATCCAGCATCTCGACGTAGGCGAGCAGGTGGTGGCCGAGCGTGACCGGCTGGGCTGGCTGCAGATGCGTGAACCCCGGCATGATCGAGCCGGCGTGCCGGTCGGCATGATCGAGCAGCGCCGACTGCAGGGCGCGTAGGCCAGCATCGAGCTGGTCGAGCGTGTCGCGGGCCCACAAACGCATCGAGGTCGCCACCTGGTCGTTCCGCGAACGCGCCGTGTGCAGCCGCTTTCCGGCCGGGCCGGCGATTTCCGTTAGACGGTGTTCCACGTGCATGTGGATGTCTTCGAGTTCGTCGCGCCATGAGAAGGCCCCGGAGGCGATCTCGGCCTCGACCTGGGCCAGCCCATCGAGGATGGCCTGATGGTCGGACGCACTGAGCAGTCCCCGGACCTTCAGCATCTCGGCATGCGCGCGCGACTGCCGGAGGTCCTGCTGCCAGAGCTGGCGGTCGAACGGGTGTGAGGCGTTGATGCGCTGCATCAGCTCGACCGGTCCCGAATCGAACCGGCCGCCCCACATGGTTCCGGGCGAAGAGGGAGCCTGGTTGGTCATGGAATTACCGGAGTTGGGAACGGGCACCGGTCAGCGTGTGCCTGCCCCGAGAATACAGCGGATGCTCCGTCTTCGACCGTTCGGCCCGACCGTATGTCTGGACGGCGGCGCCTCCCTCACGCAAGAACGCACCAGATCGGCGCATGATCCGACGGGCGTTTTCGTGTGCGCGGGCGGATATCGACGTCGCACGTCTCGAGCCGGTCGGCCGCCTGCGGCGAGAGCAGCAGGTGATCAATTCTGAGACCTCGGTTGTCATCAAACGCCCGCCCGTAGTCCCAGTACGTGTACACCTCCTCGGAGTCCGGGTGCAGGTCCCGGTAGGCGTCGGTGTAGCCGAGGTGCAGCAGGCTCCGGAACCGCGCCCGTGATTCGGGGCGACACAGCGCATCATCCCGCATGGATGCCGGGTCCGCCAGATCGCGGTCGGTCGGGCAGACGTTGAAGTCGCCGGCGAGCACCGCTGCCTCCTCGAGTTCCAACAGTCGCTGGGCCTGGACCTGCAGGTGCGACATCCAGTCCAGCTTGTACGGGAACTTGGGGCTTTCGACCGGGTTGCCATTCGGAAGGTAGATGCATCCCACCCGGACGCCGCGCCCCTCGGGCGCGTCGACCCACGCCTCGATGTACCGGGCAGCGTCGTCGTCCTCGTTGCCGGGGAGCCCGGTAACCACATCCTCCAGTGGGTGGCGGGATACCAGCGCGACACCGTTGAAGCCTTTCTGGCCCGCCACTGCCACGGTGTAGCCGCAGGCCTCCAGCATGTCGACCGGTACCTGTTCGCTGGCAGCCTTCAATTCCTGCAACGCGAGTACGTCGGGCTCTGCGTCATGCAGCCAGTCAACTACGTGTTCGATCCGAATCCGGATCGAATTCACGTTCCAACTGGCGATTTTCATGCGGAGCGATCAGTCGATCGCGAAGGACGTGCCGCAGCCACAACTCGCTGTCGCATTGGGATTTTCGATGTTGAACATCGCGCCGCCGGGGCTTTCGACCCAGTCGATCTCGCTCCCTGCCACGTAGACCATGGACATCGAGTCGATGACCAGGCCGGCACCCGTCCCGTCCGGCCGTTGCGAGATGACAACATCGTCCTGGCCGTCCAGGGCGTCATCGAGCGAAAAGTCGTACGAGAACCCGGAGCAGCCACCGCCCTGAATCGCGATCCTGACGAATTTCGCGGCCAGCTCAGGCTGGCTCAGAATGAAGGAAAGCCGCTGTCGGGCCCGCTCGGTGAGCCGGATCGGCGCTTCGACGGAAGTATCCATGCCTGCAATGTTGGGTTGTTGCAGTCACTTGTCAAACCGGCTCCGCGTACCGGGGCAGGGGAGGCAAGGTTCATGCGGAGACCGGCTAGGCTGGTTTGCGCCCGGATGAGCGGAAGCCGTCGGGACTGCCGGGCCAGGCGGCGGGCCAGCTCAGCCGCATCGTGTCGGGTATTCGGCCTCTAAACATCGGAAATTGCGTACAATTTTGGTCGCGAGGCACGATTTATCATCCATTTGCGGGATACCCACCGAGGAGCGCGGTTGGTACCCTGCGCACCCGTGCGCGCCGCACGGGCCACGCGTCCACTGGCAATCCGATCGAGAACTGGAGACCAGACGAATTCAGTTTAGGGCCGGTTTCTTCGTCCTTCCGCCTGATTGACTGTCAGCGAGAGCTGGGTCGTGCGAACGGCCAACGCTCGCTGGCGACAGACGGCTCGATGGAACCAGGGATTCCGGCTTGTCAGAGCCTCCGGAACACGGATCGCCTGGATGCGATGGATGAAGCAAGCGCTGGCAGCAAGGGAGGATGGGCATGGTTGTCCGTAAGCTAATAGTCGGTGTGGTCCTGGTTTGGTCCTTTGCGATCGTGGGTTCCGCGAACGCCGACGATCCAATTCGAATCCCACTCCACAACTGGACCAGCCAACTGGTCGGGGCGGAGGTCGTCGGTCGCATCTTGGAGGCGGCCGGGAGTGAGGTCGAGTACGTGCCGGCCGACAGCGGCGCAGTCTACGAAGCCATGTGCGAGGGCGACGTTGATCTTGTGCACGAGGTTTGGCAGGGCGCCTTCGGCGTCGCGTTCGAGAAGCAGGTTGCCAAGGGATGCGTGATCGACGCGGCAACGCACGATGCACTGACGCGCGAGGAATGGTGGTACCCCGCTTACGTCGAAGAGGCCTGCCCGGGTCTGCCCGACTGGGAGGCCCTGAACAACTGTGCGGAACTCTTCGTTACGTCCGAGACTTCACCGAAGGGACGCTTTCTGGGTGGTCCTGCCGAGTGGCTCAAGGGAGACGACGAGCGCGTCGCCGGACTGGGCATGAACTTTGCCGTGATCAACGCGGGCTCCGCGGACGCGCTTTGGGCGGAACTCGCGATTGCATCCGAAAAATCCAGACCAATCGTCCTCTTCAACTGGACCCCGAATTTCATCGAGGCTCTCTATGACGGGAAGTTCGTGGAATTCCCGGAGTACTTCGATGGATGCCGTGAAGATGCGGCGTTGGGAATCAATCCCGAAACCACGCACGACTGCGGAAATCCGAAGGACGGTTACCTGAAGATTGGTGTCTGGAAGGAATTCCCCGATCGGCATCCGGCCGCTTACGCGGTGGTCCAGAAGATCAATTTCACCAATCTGGACATCGCTGTCATGGCCAAGCTGGTGGACATCGACAAGATGGAAGTCACGGACGCGGCGGCCAAGTGGCTCGCGGACAACGAGGCCAAGTGGAAGGCTTGGCTGTCCTCCGATGGATAGTCGATGATTCGGCGTCGGCGAACCAGCGCCCGATTGCACCATCATTGATGGTTGGTCGAATGCCGGTCAGCGGAGTCATCCGCTGACCGGCATTTTCGTTCCTGCGTTTCCAGGAATGTTCGGCGCCGCGCACATCGCCGCGGCCGGCACACCGGACGTTCGCTGGACGGGACGGGTGCCGGGAAGCTGCCGGCGATAGGCGCAGGCACGGAGCCATGCTCGGCCCGGCCGCAAGCCGGCGTTTCGGGTCGTTGGCGAGGATCCACGGCCGCCCCGTTCGCAGCCGCGGGACGTCGATACCGTCCACGGTGAGCGGAGGGCCCGCGGTTTCCTGTGTTCGCCCCTGACCATGCCGAGCGACCGCGCTTCTTGGGTGGTGCAGATACGCTGCTAACGGCATCAAGCCGTGACACAATGCGCCCAAGTGGACCCGGCAGTCCGGTGGAGCGATTGCGCGATGGCTGAGCCTGTAATTCTCTGCCGCGGGCTCTGGAAGATCTACGGGCCCGAGCCGGCCAAATTCCTTGCCCGGCACGACGCCAAACCCTCGCCCGAGCAGTTCGAGCAGTCAGGACACATCGGTGCGGTCCAGGACGTCAATCTCGACGTTCAGCCGGGCGAGATCCTGGTCATCATGGGGCTGTCCGGGTCGGGCAAATCGACCATCGTGCGGTGCCTTTCGCGATTGATCGAACCCACGCACGGCCAGGTGATTTTTCAGGGAACCGACCTTCTCGAGGCCACCGAGAAGGAGATGATCGAGATTCGCCGTCACAAGATGGGCATGGTGTTTCAGAACTTTGCGTTGCTTCCCCACCGCACGGTGATCGACAACGTCGCGTTTCCGCTCGAGGTTCAGGGCGTGGATCGCGCGAAGCGGCACGAGAGGGCTCTCGAGATCATCGAACTGGTCGGGTTGAAAGGCCGCGAGAAATACTACCCGCGCGAACTGTCCGGTGGCCAGCAGCAACGCGTGGGGATCGCGAGGTCGCTCGCGGTGGAGCCAGACGTTTGGTTTCTGGACGAGCCGTTTTCCGCGCTCGATCCGCTGATCCGGCGAGAGATGCAGGACGAATTCCTCCGGCTACAGAATCTGCTGCACAAGACGATCATCTTTATCACCCACGACTTCGACGAGACCGTCCGGCTCGCGGATCGTATTGCCATCATGTACGAGGGCAGGATTGTGCAGATCGGCACGGCCGAAGAGCTGGTTACGAACCCGGCCACCGACTACGTTCGGGCGTTCACGCGTGACATCCCGAAGGCCAAGCTGCTGACGGTCGCCAGCGTCATGGGTCCGGTGGACGCGGACCGCAGCGACGGTCCCGCAGTCATCGATGACCAACGCATTGGAGATGTTGCGGGTCGAGTGATCGGTCAGGACAAGCCCGTGACCGTTGTGAACGGGTCGGGGAATGTGGTGGGTTCCCTGACGCGACAGCAGGTGGTTGACGCGTTGTTCGCCGACGGAAGCTGATCGTGACCGGAACTGCCGGGCCTGCACTTCCGACCGCCGGGCCGCAGCCCGTGTGGTTCCGGCTGCGCTGGCCATTCGTGGCAGCACTCGGAGTCGTCTTTCTCATCCTGTTCCGGGGAACGCTGCCCGATTGGGCCATCACGCCTCCCGAATTGTGGACTACGAGCCTGCCGCTGCCGTTCCTCATCTTTGGTGACGCGATCTTCCCCGCGCTCACGATCAAGGGCAGCAGCGTCGCCGATTGGTTCAACGGCATTGTGATCGTCCTGCGAGAGCACGAGATATTCGGTCTCCTTACCTTCCGGGACGTCACGCGCGGTATCGCGGGACTGATCGTGTGGCCTCTGAACTTTTCGGAAGATCTTTTGATCTCCGGCTTCTCGGACTGGGAAATACCGCCCATTCCCTGGGTGGTCACGACCGCGCTGGCGGGAATCCTGGGCTGGTATCTCCGGGGGTGGGGCCTTGGACTCCTCGCTTCCTCATGCATTGCCTATTGCGCCGTGTTCGGCAAGTGGGAGCTGGCGATGACCACGCTGTCGCTAGTTCTGGTGACGGCGCCGATCGCGATCCTCATCGGGCTGGCGCTCGGGATCTTGGCGCTGAAATGGAGGCGTTTCGAGAGGGCGCTCTGGCCCATCCTTAATCTCATGCAGTCGCTGCCACACTTCGGCTACCTGATCCCGATCGTGGTCTTCGTCGGGCTGGGCCACAAGGCCGGTGCGATTGCCACGATCCTCTTCGCGCTCCCGCCGATGGCGAAGATCACGATCCTGGGGCTGCGCGGCGTCGCCGAGGAAGTATTGGAAGCGGGTGTCATGGCGGGGTGCACGAGGCGGCAGATGCTCTGGCGCGTGCGGATTCCGGCGGCTCGGCCAACCCTTATGGTCGGCGTGAACCAGGTCATCATGCAGTGCTTGGCGATGGTCGTGATCTCGGCGTTCATCGGTGCCAGGGGCCTCGGCATCGATCTCCTCTTCCGCCTCCAGACACTCCAGTTGGGTCGGGCCCTGGAGAGTGGCATCGCGATCGTCCTGATGGCGATCGCGCTGGATCGGCTCAGCCAGGCATTGTCAGAGAAGGAGCCGGTGCACCGGCAGGACGGCCCCTTCTGGAGTGTCCATCCATACCTGACCGCGGCCGGCCTTGCCGCGGCGGCGGGAATCCTGCTGGCCTATCTCGTGCCCGAGGCCGGGCAACTGCCGCGCGAGATGACCGTCACCCTTGCGCCGCAGTGGGATCTGCTCATCAGGGGCGTCGTGTCCGCACTGTTCGAACCCCTGAGCTTCATCAGGGAGTACCTGCCGCCCTACGTCCTCATTCCCATCCGGACCTTCTTCGAAGAGCTTCCCTGGACCGTGTTCCTTGGCGCGGCCGGCTTGTGCGGATGGGTGCTGGGCGGTTGGCGCCTCGCTGCGCTGGTGGGAGCGTATGTCGGCTTCATCGTGCTCTCTGGCTGGTGGACCGAGGCCATGGTGACCACGTACCTCGTCTTCGTGGCTGTCGTCATTTGCGTGATCTTCGGATTTCCCGTTGGCGTCTGGGCGTCGCGCCGCGACGGGAGAACCCGCGTGGTGGCGTTTCTCTGCGACACCTTCCAGACCTTCCCATCGTTCATCTACTTGATTCCAGTCATCATGCTGTTCCAGGTGGGCACCATCTCCCAGATCATGGCGATTGTGGTCTACGCGAGCATTCCCGTGATTCGTTACACCTACGTGGGATTGCGAGCAGTGCCGCACAGCATGGTGGAGGCCGCCATCTCATCGGGGTGCACCCCGTCCCAGATACTCTGGAAGGTGCGAATGCCGCTGGCGTTTCCCGAGATCATGCTGGGAGTGAACCAGACCATCATGTTTGGTCTCTTCATGGTGATGATCGCCGGATTCATCGGCGGCAATTTCGATCTCGCCCGGGAGATCTTCAAGGCCAAGGCTCAGAACGACGCCGGTCTCGGGCTGCTCCTGGCGCTCTGCGTGGCGTTCCTCGGCTTGACAGCGGATCGACTGATTTCGGCCTGGGCCAGTCGCCGCAAGACCCAGCTCGGCCTGACCTGACCGGAGCGGCCGCGACGGCGGGTGCCGCTCGGACATGCCGGAGATGGATGCCTGCCGGTCCGGCGCCGCCGGACCGGGCTCTCCTGCAGGTGGACTCCTCCACATTAAGGCTGCAAGGAATCCAGCGTTCGAGAATTCTGTTGCATTTCACGCCAGGGGGTAACCGCAACGCCTCCTGCGTGAAACCCGTCAGTGGCGCTCGATGCCCTCGTGGGCCTGCCTGCCCCAGAGCTGCCGCACACGCGAGTCGCGGCCGCACGAGAACCGGTAGAACCGATAGCGGACGGGGTTCTTCGTGTAGTAGTCCTGATGGTAGTCCTCGGCCGGGTAGAACGCTCCGGCCGGCTCGATCGGCGTGACCACGGGCGCGTCCAGCACCATCGACTGCTCCAGTATCTCCCTCGAGGCCTCGGCGAGGCGCCGTTCCTCTTCGTTCCCGACGAAGATGGCGGTCTGGTAGCTCTCCCCGCGGTCGCAGAACTGCCCGCCGGCGTCGGTGGGGTCGACGCTGCGCCAGAAGACGTGCAGCAACCGTTCGTAGGAGACCTGCTTCGGGTCGTAGCGGATCTGCACCGCCTCCCGATGTCCGGTGCCCCCCTTGGTGACCTGCCTGTACGTCGGACTCTCAACGGTCCCACCGGTATACCCGGATATCGTGTCTACCACTCCCGGAACCTTGTCGAAGTCCGACTCCACGCACCAGAAGCACCCGCCGGCGAACGTGGCGACCGCGACACCCTCGTCAGCCGTGGCAAAGACAGCTGGTGGGGTGAACACGGTGAGTACTGATGCTGCGAAGAGGGATGCGAATCGGCTCATGGTCTTGTCCTCTCTCATGCAGA
Source organism: Alphaproteobacteria bacterium (assembly GCA_965116745.1). Taxonomy (GTDB): domain Bacteria; phylum Pseudomonadota; class Alphaproteobacteria; order TMED109; family TMED109; genus VXPW01. The sequence goes on from OZ220701.1 coordinate 1,348,694, forward strand.
CGCCTTCGTCTTGCTTCCTGAAATAACGCAGTCCTTCCTCGGGTTCCCGGACTTGGAACAGATCAGGCCGGCGTTCGCGCACGCCGTCGCACCTTGCACGAACCGGAGAATGAACGCCGAGCGCCGCATTCCGATGGCCCGACAAGGGCGTACCGGATTACTTCCGGTGTGGGCGAGTTCGCGGGCGGCGTCGCGCGCCTCTTCGTCAAGCAGGAGGGTAATGCGGATCGCCATCGATCATGCCGCAATCGGTCCATCAGGTGGAGCATTCTGGTGTCGGAAGCGGACCGATCAGTTCATTCCGTTCGCGGAACGGGCCCATCTTGTGGGGAGTGACAAGTAGCCTGCTTGGTGGCCGGCCCACGTCGTGCCTCAAGAACGGGCAGATTCAGGAAGGATCCGTCCTGAATGATCGTGACCATGGCTACGTGACCGTCAACACACTCGCGCGCAATGCCTGTATGGTCCGGGCCGCGACACGGCGGGAGGATCGACAGCCATGCCGAACATTCTCATGGTGACGGGGGCGAGCCGCGGGATCGGCGCCGCCGTGGCCCGGGCCGCCGGCGCGGCGGGCTACGACGTGTGCGTCAACTACCACAGCAACGAGGCCCTGGCCCGGGCGGTCGTTGACGACATCGAGAGGGCGGGCCAGCGGGCCGTCGCCGTGCAGGCCGACACAGGATCCGAAACCGAGATCGAGCGGTTGTTCGAGACGTGCGATCGTGAGCTTGGGACCGTCACGGCCTTGGTCAACAACGCCGGCGTGGTCGGCGGGCAATGCCTGATCGAGGACGTTACCGAGGACATTCTTGCGCGCACGTTTGCCGTGAACATTTCCGGTTACTTCCTCTGCGCCCGGGAGGCCATCCGCCGGATGTCCACCCGTCGTGGTGGAACGGGCGGCGCGATCGTGAACATCTCGTCGGTCGCCGCGCGGCTCGCCAACCCGTTCCTGTGGGTCCACTACGGGGCGTCAAAGGGTGCGGTGGATACGCTGACCACGGGGTTGGCGATGGAGTGCGCGGACCTCGGCATTCGAGTGAACGGTGTGCGTCCCGGCATCATTGATACCGACATTCATCCGGAGGGAAGGCTCGAGGAGGTTGCGCCGAATCTGCCACTGAAGCGAGCCGGCACGCCGGAAGAGGTGGCGGCCGCCGTGCTCTATCTGCTGTCCGACGAGGCCTCCTATTCGACCGGGGCGTCGCTGGACGTGTCAGGCGGACGGTAGCCTGGCCCGTGCGGCCTTTGATGGCCGTGCATCTCTCACGGCGGGTAAATGAGGTCCGGGACGACGCTGGCGTCGGCCGAAGCGGCGTGGTGCGCGGCCCCGTCGCCGGTCTGTCCGATGACCCAGGCATTTGATCAACCGCTCATGGGATTTCGTAAATGGTCTAGCAGGCTGCTGAAAAACACCTTGCCTTTGGCTTGGTGACGTGATTCTCTGGGTCTGTTGACCGAGGGAGGAACGGATGCGGGGCGTGGATCAGACGAGCGGCAGCCTGTTCAGTTATTTGAGTCTGGAGGAGCGTGATGCGGGTGATCGGACGAGCGATCGCATCCGCAAGCGGATCGAGGAGATCTTCGGTTGGGTCAAGGTCCAGGGCGGTCAGCGACAGACCCGGTGCCGGGGACGCCACCGGGTCGAGGTATCGTTGGTGCTGGCCCTGACCACCCGCTACCGTTTCCGATTGCCCGGGCTCATGGCGGCCGCACCGCCATGACATGGGACCACACCTGCGCCCTGATCGGCACCTGGCGGATTGTCGAGGCCGACCTGTGGGATCGCGAGTACCTCGACCTCGTTGAACCCGCCTACATGACCTTTGAAGACCATGGACACGGCAGGTTCGCCTTCGGGGCCGTGCAGGGCAACCTCGATTGCGAGTACTCCCGCCGCATCATCTTCTTTACCTGGCAGGGGTTTGACGAAATGGACGAAGTCCACGGCGACGGATCAGCGGAACTGGAGGATGACGGCTTCCTCGACATCGAACTCCGCTTCCATTCTGGCGACCAGGCTACCCTGAAAGCACAAAAGTGGTGAGTTTTTCAGCAGCCTGCTAGGAGGCGATCCCCGCACACAGCCAAGGGAGCGGTTGACTGCCACTGTGTCGGCGCCATCGAGGTGCCCAAAGACGTAACCGAGATAGCGCGATCGGGCAGAGAAGATTTGGTCGATCATGACGTAGGAACGTCTCTGGAGGCCGTTTGCCTGAGAGGGCCCGATCAGAATCCACAGCAAGGGGACGTCGAGAAACGTGTTTGTGCCGATCCGGTCAACAATCTTCAGCGGCAGGCCCGTCCCGAGCAGAAGCGGACCCTGATCGCCGATCCTGTCGGGATCGCTCAAAATCATTCGGAAAATTCATGCGTGAGAGCCGGACGACGTTCGCATGGAATGGCGGATTCACGCGTTTTGAAGGTAGCCCGAATCGCGGCGGCGAGGGAGAGCAGGTCGAGGTCGCGGGTCGTGCGGAACGGATCCTCGAGCCATGCGGTGTAGAGCATGGCGCCCTTGAGGACGAAGAGCTCCTTGTAAGGCGAGACACTGAGTCGGAAGAGAAACCTTTCGAGGGCGTATCGGGCAAGCACGCGCTGGAAATTGGCCTGTTGCTCCCTGGCGAGGTTTTGCAGCCGCGCGCGTACAGACGCGGCGTCATTTTTCGGTTTACGCGCCATCGGCGACCACCGTTTCCAGATAGGGCCGGAGGACCGACCAGATGCGGATATCGCGGGCGTAGTCAACGATCTGCGCCGGTTTGGCCTTGCCGGACTTCACGACATTGTGGAGACCTTCGAGCGCGACATCGAGACCGACGTGTTGTCTGAACCGAAAGCAATCGACGACCGTCTTGGCAGGATTGAAAATGGGCACGGACACGCCGTCGACGGTGTGGGTCTGCACGCCGAGGGAGAGGGCCCGCGGACTGAATCGCACGACTCGGGTCGGGGGATAGTCGAACTTGGGCTTGCGCGCCTTTTGACCGATGGCAAGCCAGATCCGGCCGGGCATCTGGAGTGTGAGCTCGTGGAACTGAAGGGCGGAGACAAGGCAGATGACCCCTTTGGGTACCAGCTTCGCAACCTCGGCGAGGTTATGGGGTGCCGTCACTTCGGCATCGGCGAGCTGGTAGAGGCCGCGGGTGACGCGGGTGAGGGTCTGGTCCTTGAGCATGCGCGCGAGGGTTTCCGGGTGGATGCCGGCGTCGCTGAGCTCGATGCCACGCATGGGGCCGTGGACCTTGAGAAGGGCGATAGCCCGATCTTTCTGAGACGTCGTGGTCGCGGGTAGCATGTGAAGTAACGTCGGCTAGTGGATCGTATCAGCCAACAATACATCACAACATTACACGACCGAATAGGGCAGCGAAGATCTGCGCGATCTGGCGTAACGGGAAGGGTATGAAGTTCTTGTACAGCCTGATCAAAGAGTGCGTTACCAGCAGAATCTAATGGATTTCTCGGTTGTACGTAGGGCGTTGGACAGCGTGAGGTCAATTCCGCCCGATGTCGACCAAGTCCGTCGAGGACGATGTGTCCTGCTCTGGCACCATGGCTCGTGTCACAGTGTGAGGTTACGGCTCCCTCGGCGTGAGACCAAGTTCCTCGCAAACCTCATCGGCGAGACTCAACGCTGACGTCAGTCCGGGCGATTCGATTCCAAATAGGTGCACCAGACCGGAGACGCCGTGCTGTTTCGGCCCCGCCAGCAGGAAGTCACCGGCAGGCTCCCCCGGTCCCGCGACCTTGGGCCGGATCCCGGCATATCCGGGAATAAGAACGCCGTCCTGAAGGTCCGGCCAGTAGGTCCGAATCACGGGGTAGAAGCGGTCGGCGCGGGCCGGTTCCACGGTGTAGTCGAGAGCGTCGATCCATTCGACGTCCGGGCCGAAGCGGCACTGGCCAGCGAGGTCTAGTGTGACGTGTACTCCCAGGCCTCCCTCTTCCGGGACCGGGTAGATGAGGTGGGAAAACGGTGACCGCTGCGACATCGTGAAGTAGCACCCGCGCGCGTAATGGAGGGGTGGCACGGTATGGTCCGGCACCCCGCCGATCGCACGGGCGACGCTCTGGGCATCGAGCCCGGCGCTGTTGACGACGATGCCGGCCTGGAACGTGGTCGCGGTGCCGGAGGCATCCTCCACGCGCAGTTCGATCCCGTCCGGGCGTACGGCCCCGCCGGTCACCCGTGACCGGAAGGCGATGAGGGTGCCGTGGTCTTCCGCGTCGCCCTGGAAGGCCAGCATGAGGCCGTGGCTGTCAATGATGCCGGTCGATGGTGAATGGAGCGCTGCCACGGCGTGCAGTGCGGGTTCGAGGCGCCGGATCTCGGCACGCTCCAGCACGCGGAGATCCTCCACACCGTTGGCTGCAGCCTGACGGGCAATCGCGCCGAGCGTATCGCGCTGCACCTCGGAGGTGGCGACGATCAGCTTGCCGATCCGGTGGTGCCCGACGCCATGCCGGCGGCAATAGGCGTAGAGCCGTTCGCGGCCGCGTACGCAGTGCACGGCCTTCCGGCTGTTCGACGGGTAATAGATGCCCGCGTGGATGACTTCGCTGTTGCGCGAACTCACCTCGGTGCCGATGGTCTCGGACGCCTCGATGACCACGACCTCGCGTCCGGCGAGCGCCAGCGCCCGCGCGATCGCGAGTCCGACTACGCCAGCGCCGATGACGACCGCGTCGATCCGTTCCGTCACGTCATGCCCGAGACATGGCCTGTTCCCGGCGATGGAGCCACCAACCGTACTGCGTCGGCCAGGCCTGGAACTCCGGATCGGCCTGCAGGGCCCGTGCGGCATGGTGTGCCCAGTACGGGTCCAGCAGCGCCTCACGACCAATTGCGATCAGATCGGCCCTGCCTTCCTGCAGGATGGCTTCGGCATGTTCCGGCTCCAGGATCATGCCGACGGCCTGGCTGGCGATACCGCCGCGTTGCTTCACGGCTTCGGCGTATGGCACCTGGAATCCCGGTCCCGGAAGCGGGCCGCGGGCAGCGGTGACCGGTCCGGAAATCCCTCCTGACGAGCAGTCCACGACATCGACCCCGGCCGCCTTGAGATCCCGGGCCAGCGCCACGGTGTCCTCGAGGGACCAGCCGTCCGGCGAACCGTCGACCGCGGAGACCCGGACGAACAGCGGTTTGCCGTCCGGCCACACGGCCCGCACCGCCTCGACGGTCTCCATGAGGAACCGCGACCGGCCAACGCGGTCGCCGCCGTAGCGGTCGTTGCGGCGATTCGAGACCGGCGACAGGTAGCTGGCGCACAGGTATCCGTGCGCACTGTGGATCTCGACAACCTCAAATCCGGCCTCGTCTGCACGGCGGGCACTGTCGGCAAATGCCTGGACCACCCGGGCAATGTCGCCGGTGCTCATGGCCGTGGGCTCCAGCCAGCCATCCATGACCGGGTCGGCGGACGGAGCCTGGATCGGCCAGGCGGTCTCACCCCGCGAAAATTCCTCCGCGCCCAGCGGACCGTTGCCTTCCCAGGGGCGTTGCATGCTTGCCTTGCGGCCGGCATGAGCCAGCTGGATTGCGGACGTTGCGCCTTCGGTCTTGAGGAAGCCCACGATGCGCGCCAGGGCGTCACGGTGCGTGTCCGACCAAATTCCGAGGTCACCGTGGGTGATCCTGCCGATCCGCTCGACCGCAGCCGCCTCGGTAAACACGAGACCAGCCCCGCCCGTCGCGTATCGGCCCAGGTGCACCATGTGCCAGTCGCCAGCGACCCCGTCGTTGGCGGAGTACTGGCACATCGGTGAAATCACGATGCGGTTTCGGATGGTGACGTCGCGGATGGTCAGCGGGGTGAACAGCAGTGGCTGGGACATGGCAGGGGCACACTCGACATGTTGACGGGAAGCGGGAGAATAGAGACATGAACGAAGGGAGCCAGAGGTCTCCGACCGTCGTGTCGAACGACGGGGATATTGACGCCTTTCTTCAAGCCGTTCGGACGGCGCCGCCGGCGACGCGCGGGCGCGGCCGCCTCCTGTTCGCGCTCGACGCCACGATGAGCCGGGAGGGCACGTGGGATCAGGCCGCCGCGGTGCAGGCCGACCTGTTTCGCGAGGCGGGCCGGGTTGGCGGCCTGTCCGTGCAGCTCATGTGGTTTCGCGGGGTCGGGGAGTTTCACGTGTATCCCTGGACCGCGGAGCCTGCCGATCTGGGCCGCGAGATGTCGGCCGTCCGATGCCGGGCAGGCCTGACGCAAATCAGCCGGGCGTTCTCGCACGCTGCCGTCGAGCACGAGCGGGTTCCGGTAGCGGCCATGGTCTACGCCGGTGATGCGTGCGAGGAACCCGCAGATCCGCTGGTTGCCCAGGCTGGCGTTCTCGGCATGCAGGGCCTGCGCCTCTTCATGTTCCAGGAGGGACACGACCCGGTTGCCGCGGACGTGTTTCAGGCGGTCGCCAAGGTGTCGGGCGGGGCCTACGCCCGGTTCGGGCCGGGTAGCGCGGCCACGCTTCGGGCCCTGCTGCAAGCCACTGCCGTCTACGCTGCCGGCGGCCTCAAGGCCCTGCAGGCGCACGAGCGGCGGACGGGCGAGAGGGTCCTCCGGCTTAGCGCGCCCCGCTGAGTTCCGTCACTCCGAAGCATCGTGACGTACCTGCTGATCGGGCTCACTGTCATAGCCCTTATCGGAATCGGGCGCGAAGTCCTGCTGCGGACCGTGCCGGGTTCCGGGCCGCGGATGTTCTGGATCGCCCTGATGCTGGCTCTGCTGGCATTGGTCGGATTTCTTGCGTTGCGGGGCACCGGGGCTCTGGCCGCCATCCCCGCATTTGTCGGCATGGTGATCGTCTGGCTGATGCGTCATGGGGGCGGGTTCGTACTTGGCCGCCTGCTGTCCGGTCTGCTCGGCCGCGCCGCGACGGCGGCCGCGGGCGGTGGCCCGCGGGCCGGAACCTCGCAGGTGCAGGGCCTTGTTCTCAAGATGACACTGGACCACGCCAGCGGCGATCTGGAAGGGGAGGTGCTGTCGGGGCCCTTGGCGGGCCGGGCACTCCGTTCGCTGTCGACGGACGAAATGCGCGCCCTGTACGCGGAATGTTCGGCCCGGTGCGAGCGTTCGCTGCGGCTGCTGGAGAGCTGGCTCGACCGGTATGGCGGTGACTGGCGGGATCACTTGGGCCAGACAACGGGTGGGACTGCGGCCGCGGCCGGCCCCATGACGCGGGCGGAGGCCTTGCGGGTGCTGGGGCTGGACGAAAATGCGGATGCGGACGCCGTGCAGGCAGCTCACCGCCGCCTTCAGGCGCGCCTGCACCCAGACGCGGGAGGAACCGATCACCTCGCGGCGATGGTCAATGAGGCGCGCGACGTGCTGCTGGAAGAAGGCACCGAACGCGACTGAGGTCAGCGCCTCCCGGGAGTCGGCGAGCGCGCGGGGAGGGCCGAACCACGGTCCGGTGTTCAGTTGCGTGCTTCCGGTTTGCAGGAGTTCGTCCGCGGCGAGTTCGCGGGCTCCTGATGATCGGGACAGGCGCCAACAGGCGACCACATGGGATTGCCGGGGCCGGGACTTCGCATGACGATCACGGGTCGTGAGACGGACTTCCCGGTTGAAGCTCGTGATAGGGCGCCGCGTCTGGTGAGCACGCCCGTACCGCGCGAGCAGCCCCATGCGGACACTCGCCCCAATCTGCCTGGTGCTTCCGGCGGTGCTTGCGGTGTCCGGCTGCACCGGCATGGTCCCGGCCACCATTGGGCAAATTGCCACCCCCGCACCGCCAGAGGGCGCGGAATACCACCACTATTCCATCCTTCGCGCCGAGCCGTTGAGCACCATGACTTCAGGTCCGTGCAAGGGCTTCTGGAAGGACGTGCGCTCAGCAGGATATGTGGTCGATAAGCCCGGGTTCCCGCTGCCCCTGTTTGCCGATCCCGAGAAACGCGACGCGGCCACCGCGCATCTGACCGTGTGCGTTTCGAGTTCCATCGATCCGGAGTCGATGTCTGGCCAATGGAACCAGGGAAACAGGGACCTTCGGCACAGCGGCAGCCTGACGGCGACCTACTACTACGACCCAACCCCGGAAGGTGATGTTGCCGACCTGGACACCTTTTGCGGGACCAGTGAGGATACAGTCGAGCTTGGCAGCGACCCGACGGCTGAGCCTTGGGTGTTCCGCGAAGCACCGGCATCAGAGATCAGTACGACGGAAGAGACCCTGGTCAATCGGGCCGCTGTCCTAGTGGGCGAGAACGGAGAGGCGATCCTGGCAACATCGCCGGAAGGTACCCGCCGACACGTGAAAAACAGCGACCACGGCAACGGGTTTATCGAAGTGTGGGTTTATGAGTACCTCGAGTAGCCTCCGGTCCGGCGTCGTCGAAGGCAAGGGCCCCTCGATCCGCCTGCTTTGCCGGCGCCCGAGAATGTCGCGGGCGGCCACGCTTCGAGGGTTGCGCTCCGCCGAAGGGCGGCGCCGCTGTCTGCGCGTGGTCAATCCGGTCGCCGTATCGCTGGCGCAGCCGTCGGCATCTGATACAAGAACTGCACTCGGTCTCACGGCGGGGACATCGTGACCGCCTGCGATCTTTGAACCATGACCGATCGCGGCGCACACGGTAGTGTGCGTCCGACGGAGGGCCGCATGCCGCAGTTGTTTCCCGGTTTCGAACAGCGCGTGATCGACACGGACCATTGTCCGATCGCAGCCCGCATCGGCGGGAGTGGCCCCCCGTTGCTGCTGCTGCACGGGTACCCGGAATCGCACGTGATGTGGCACAAGGTCGCGCCCCGCCTGGCCGAACGTTTCACCGTCGTGGCAACGGATTTGCGTGGCTATGGCGACAGCGGCAAGCCGGCGTCGGATGCCGACCATCGCGCCTACTCGAAGCGCCTGATGGCTGCCGATCAGGTTGCGGTGATGGAGCAGCTTGGACACGAGCGCTTTCAGGTCGTCGGGCATGATCGTGGGGCCCGGGTGACACACCGGATGTGCCTCGACTGGCCGGACCGGGTCCGGCGGGCCGCAGTGCTCGACATCGTGCCGACTTCCCACGTATTCGAGACCGCCGACCAGCGGATCGCCCGCCGCTATTACCACTGGTTTTTCCTCAGCCAGCCGGCGCCCCTGCCGGAACGCCTGATCAGCAACGAGCCGGAGTTCTATCTCGACGCCAAGCTCAAGAGCTGGGGACAGGGCACCGCGTGGCTGCCGGCCGAGGTGCGGAACGAGTATCTCCGCTGCTTCTCCGACCCCGAGACGATTCGCGCGACCTGCGAGGACTACCGCGCCGGCGCGACGATCGACCTGACCGACCATGCCGCAGACCGCGAACGGCGGATCCGCTGCCCGCTGCTCGTCCTGTGGGGGGCCCGAGCGGTCGTGCACGAGCTCTACGACGCGCTGTCGGTCTGGCGGGAATGGGCGGACGATGTCGCCGGGGAACCCATCGACTGTGGCCACTACCTGCCTGAAGAAGCTCCCGACGCGACGCTGAGAGCGCTGTCGGGATTCCTGAGCGAGTCGTCCGATTAGCGAGCACACCGACCAGGACGCCCCTTCGCAGCCGCCGGAGGCCCGCCGCCGGCCCGGATTGACGGCGCGGCTGCGCACCTACCTGCTCGCCGGCATCGTGGTGACGGCGCCGATCGGGATCACGATCTACCTGGCCGTACTGTTTGTCGAATTCGTCGACAATCAGATGCGCGGTCTGGTGCCGGCCGAGTACGACCCCACCCGGTATCTTCCGTTCGACATCCCGGGGCTCGGGGTGCTGGCGCTCCTCCTCATGCTGCTGGTTGTCGGCTTTTTCGCGGCCGGGCTCATCGGCCGCATGGTGTTTCGTCTCGGCGAGAGCCTCATCGACAGGGTGCCGGTGGTGCGGAGCGTCTACGGCGCCCTCAAGCAGATCTTCGAGACCGTGTTCGCCGACTCGTCGTCGTCATTCCGTGAGGTGGTGCTCGTCGAGTACCCGCGTCGCGGGCTTTGGGCGGTGGGCTTCATCACGGGCCGTACCAGGGGTGAGGTCCGCGAGCGGATCGACCGCGACCTGGTCAATGTGTTCTTGCCCACGACTCCCAATCCCACTTCGGGGTTCCTGCTGTTCGTGCCGCGAGACGACTTGGTGCACCTGGACATGTCGGTCGAAGAAGGCATCAAGATGGTGATATCGGCAGGAATCGTCACGCCGCCTCGAGCGGCCCCCGGTGATGCCGGCGAGGTGTCGCCCGCCGCCGGGCCGTGAGTGCGCGCGAACGCGGTCGTCGCGAGCCTGAAACCGGCGTTCTGGTCCGCAAGCTTCGATTTCGGTGCCGGGCCCTCGGCATGCGGGAACTGGCCGTCATCATGTCGGGATTCTTCGAGGCCGAAGGCGAATCGATGGCGGTCACGGAACTTCGGGTGCTGGCCCGGCTTCTCGACACCTATGCGGACCCTGACCTGATGGATTTCCTGCTGGGCACGAGGGCCTGGCCCGGCTGGGCAGCACCGGTGTCCGGGCGCATCGAATTGCACGTCCGGGGACGACGACCCGGATCGTGACCGAAACCTTCCTGGACCGGCTGCCGCCTGCCGGCGAGCCGCTCCCGCTGCACGGCATGCCGGAGGGCTATTCGGCCCTGAAGGTGGCCGAGGCCGCGGCGGCCCGCCGTACGGCAGGACCGATTCTCTGGGTGCTCCGCGACGACCGGCACCTGGCTGCAACCGAAGCGGTGCTCAGGACACTGCGGCCCGACATCGGCCTCGCGACGTTTCCGGCCTGGGACTGCCTTCCGTACGACCGGGTATCGCCGAACCCCGCGGTCTCGGGCCGGCGGCTCACGGCGCTCGTGCGCCTGGCCGACACTACTCCGGGCATCGTGCTCACGACGGTCAACGCCGTCATCCAGCGCGTGCCGCCCCGAGAGACTTTTGCGGGTGCTCGGCTGGGGCTCGCGGTCGGATCGGTCGCCCGCCACGACGTCCTGATCGAGCGCCTGACGGGGTGGGGGTACCGCCGGACCGGCACGGTCATGGAGGCTGGCGAATTTGCCGCCCGGGGATCGCTCCTCGACGTGTTTCCCGCTGGCGCGGCACATCCGGCGAGAGTGGATTTTTTCGGAGACGATGTCGACAGCATCCGGGAATTCGATCCCATGTCGCAACGGACTTCCGGGACGCTGGAGGCCCTGGAGATCCTGCCGTTCTCGGAAGTGCCGTTCGACGAGTCGGGCCGCGACCGGTTCTGCGACGGGTACCGCCGGACCTTCGGGGCGGTACGCGATCACGACCCGCTCTTCGAAGCGGTGTCCGGTGGCGTTCCCTACCCGGGAATGGAACACTGGCTGCCCCTGTTCCACGCTGCCATGGAGACGCTGCTGGACCACGTGGGGCCGGCGGCGGTGCTCGTCGAGCACGATTTCTCGGATCAAGTGGACGAGCGGTGGGAGTTGATCGGGGAGTACGCCGCCGCGCGGCAGGCGGGAACCCGACCGTCGGCCGACATGCCGACGTACAAGCCCCTGGATCCGGAGCGGTTGTACCTCCCGCCCAAGGAACTGCGGGCGCGCATCGGAACTTGCCCCAGCGGTGTGCTGATCCCCTTCGGTGGTCCGCCCGAAACGGTGGACTTGGGCGGCCGGGCAGGCAGGAACTTCGCAGGCGAGGGGCACCGCGGGCCGGACGCCGTGTTCGAGGCGGTCGCGGCCTTCGCCCTGGATCAGCGGTCGGCCGGACGGGTCGTGGCGATCAACTGCCAGAGCACGGCTTCGCGGGCTCGGCTGGTTCCGCTGCTGCGACGACACGGACTGCCGGGAGCGAGCGCGGCCAGGACCTGGGGCGACGTCACGGCCGCGGCACCGGCCGAGGTTCCGGTGATGGTGGGGCCATTCCGCGCCGGGTTCCAGTCGGCCGAAACGGTGGTCATTACGGAGGACGACGTGTTCGGCCCGCGGGCGCATCGGCCTGCGGTACCGAGACGGCGGGCCGACGAGGCGCTTCGCCTGGCCACGGCGCTCACATCCGGCGATTTCATCGTCCATGTCGACCATGGAATCGGTCGCTACGAAGGCCTCGAGACCGTGGATGCCGACGGGGCGCCGCACGATTGCCTGCGCATCGTCTACCGGAGCGGAGACCGGCTGTTCGTTCCGGTGGAGGTCATCGATCTCGTCTCGCGGTACGGGGATGCGGAAAGCGACCGGGCGCCCACGCTCGACAAGCTCGGCGGCTCCGGGTGGGCCCTTCGGCGTGACCGCGTCCGCAAGCGGGTGGCGGAGATGGCGCACGATCTCATCCGGCTGGCGGCGGAGCGCAGCGAACGCCGGGTCTCGGCCATTCGGGCGGATGACGACGGCTACGCCGCCTTTTGCGCGGCGTTTCCGCATGACGAGACCGACGATCAGCTCGAAACGATCCGCGAGATCGAAGGCGACCTGGCGAGCGAGCGACCGATGGACCGGCTGGTGTGCGGTGATGTGGGCTTCGGCAAGACCGAGGTGGCGCTCCGCGCCGCCCGTGCGGTCGCCGGTACCGGCCAGCAGGTTGCGGTGGTCGTGCCGACCACCTTGCTCGCGCGACAGCACTACGAAACCTTCAGTTCGCGCTTTGACGGCACCGGCATCTCGGTCGGTCAGCTGTCCCGGCTGACCCCGGGTTCGCAGCGGAACGACCTCCGTCGGCGCCTGGCGGACGGATCGCTTGGCATCGTGGTGGGAACGCATGCGCTGCTCGCCGACCGGATTCGCTTTGCCAACCTCGGGCTCCTGGTGGTCGACGAAGAGCAGCACTTCGGGGTGGCGCAGAAGGAACGTCTCAAGACCCTCCGCGCCCAGGTCCATGTACTCACGCTCACCGCGACCCCGATTCCGCGCACGCTCCACATGGCGCTGACGGGCGTGCGCGACCTCAGCCTGATCTCCACGCCCCCCGTCGACCGGCTGGCGATACGGACGTACGTCACCCCTTTCGACCCGGTCGTCATCGCCGAGGCAATCCGCCGCGAGCGCGGCCGTGGCGGGCAGGTGTTCTGCGTGGTACCGCGAATCCGCATGCTGGATGCGGCCGAGCGAGAACTTCAGCAGCTTGCCCCTGACGCCGTCATCGCGACCGCTCACGGACGCATGGGGACGGCCGCTCTCGAGGATGTGATGACGCGGTTCTACGACCAGCGGATCGACATCCTGGTGTCGACATCGATCATCGAATCCGGGCTCGACATCGCCGGCGCGAACACGCTGATCGTGATGCACGCTGACCGTTTCGGGCTGTCCCAGCTCTACCAGCTACGGGGCCGTATCGGCCGGCGCCACACCCGGGGATACGCCTACTTCACGCTCGCTTCCGCGCGCGCCATGACGGAACCCGCCACGAAGCGCCTGCAGGCCTTGCAGAACCTGGACGGTCTGGGAGCGGGGTTTACGCTCGCGAGCCACGATCTCGACATCCGCGGCGCCGGAAACCTGTTGGGGGCGGACCAGTCGGGGCATATTCGCGAGGTCGGGGCGGAGCTCTACCAGCAGCTTCTACGGGAGGCCGTGGAGGCGCTCCGGTCGGGGGCTCCCGAACTTGCGGAGACTGACAGCTGGTCTCCCCAGGTCCGGATTCGCGTGCCCAGCCTCATCCCCGATGACTATGTCGCCGATCTCGGCGTCCGCCTGACGCTGTACCGCCGGCTGGCCGCGCTTCGGGAGGATGCAGAGCTGACCGCATTCGGCGATGAACTCGAGGATCGCTTCGGGGCCCTGCCCGAGGAAACCCGCAACCTGCTCCGCGTCATGGCCATCCGGCTGCGTTGCCGACGGTCAGGAATCGAGCGGCTGACGGCGGGCGGTGGCGGGGTCACCGCGACGTTTCGGCACGGGCAGGCCGCCGCTCCCGAGGCGCTGCTGGACTGGATCCGCCGCACGCCCGGAGCTGCAGTCCTGGACCCGACGTCGATCAGGGTCAGGGCCGAGTGGATCGGGGCCGGGAAGATCCTCGGCGGGACGTTCCGGATCGCTGACGAAATCGCCCGCCTCGCCGACGAGGGCGAGGCGGGCGGAGAACGCGTCGACTAGCGATCGCGTCAGGTGATGTGGGCGCCGATCGTTTCGACGTAGACCGCGTACAGCGACTGGCTGCCGGTCATGAAGAGGCGATTGCGCTTGGTGCCGCCGAAGCACACGTTGGAGCAGATCTCGGGAAGACGGATCTGGCCGATCCGGTCGCCGTTCGGGGCAAAGATGTGCACCCCGTCGTAGCCGTCGCCGACCCAGCCGGCGCTGGCCCAGACGTTCCCGTCTTCGTCGCAGCGGATGCCGTCAGCAAAGCCCGTCTTGCCGTCGAGCTCCATGCTGGCGAACGTGCGCGGGTTCTTCAGGCTGGCGCCGTCGATGTCATAGGCCATGATGTTCGGCGTGGCTTCCGGGTAGTGGCTCGCCCCGGTGTCGGCAACGTAGAGCTTGGTGTAGTCGTTGCTGAAGCACAGCCCGTTCGGCTTGAACGGTTCGTCCGCGACCTTCGCCACCGCTCCAGTCTGTGCGTCGATCCGGTAGATCGCTTCCTTCTGGATCGGCTGCGGGCTGCCGGTGTTGAGCCGGTGGCCCTCGTAGTTCATCAGTGAACCGTAGCCCGGGTCCGTGAACCAGATTGAGCCGTCGTCCGGGTGCACGACCGCGTCGTTCGGCGCATTGAACTCCTTGCCGTTGGCCTCGTTGGCGAGCACGGTGATGGAACCGTCGTACTCGTACCGGACGACCCGGCGATTGCCGTGTTCGCAGGCGATCTGCCGGCCGCTGAAGTCGAAGGTGTTGCCGTTCGAGTTCCCGGACGGGTAGCGGAACTGGCGGGAGACGTGGCCGTCCTCTTCAATCCACCGGAGCTGCTCGTTGCTGGGAATGTCGCTCCAGAGGAGATAGCGACCGACGCCGTTCCAGGCCGGCCCCTCGGCCCAGAATGTGCCGCGGTGAAGCCTCAGGATCGGGGTGTTGCCCAGCTTGTAGCGGAACCGACCGTCAAGCGGCACCACGTCGGGTTCCGGGTACCGGACCGGCTCGGCATCCGGGCCGAAGTTGCGGGCAAAGGCCGCCGGCGCCATCGCGGTGACAGCGGCGACCCCGGCGGCAGCGGACAGCACGCTGCGGCGGGTGGATTCGGTAGCGCGGGATTTTCGTTCCGTCGACGCATCATCGTCCGGCTGCCTGGACGCAGCGAGATCGATGAACCTATGAAGCTGTGGACTTGGCATGTGTTTCCTCCAATGCCTCGTGGCGCGGTCTCGGGACCGCACTTCGGCGATATCTTCCTCCGGGCGTTCCGGGCGTGGTGCCCGCGCCGCCGCGGAGGAAGTTCCTCTCCCTGCACCGATGATACAACCCGCGACGGGCCAATAGGAAATCCGGATGGACAGGGCGCAGATGCCAGTTCGGTAATGCCGCCCCTGCGGCGGCGCGACCTGATGGATCAGGCGCGCTGTTCCGAGCGCGCGAGGACGACCGCAAAGACATTTCGAAACACCTGCGGCTCCTGCGCGCCCGCGACCGCCAGCTTCCCGTTGATGACGAAGTGCGGGACGCCACTCGTCCCGGCCCCGCGGGCCCGGCTGTCACTCTCGATCACCTGCGCCCGGTCGGCATCGCTCAGGAGGTAGCGCTCGGTCTCGGCGCGCCCCAGCCCGGCTGCCTCGCCGATGTCGGTCAGGACGTCGACGGCGCCGATGTCACGTCCTTCGAGGAAGTAGGCGGCGAACAGCGCCTCCACGACCTCGTTCTGCAGGTCGGCGCGCTGCGCATGAACGAGCAGCCGGTGAGAGTCCAGGGTATTCGGAGTGCGCACGATGCGATCGAAATCTATCTCGAGGCCGGAAGTCCGGGCGACGTCTGCAATGTTCCGGTAAATGCTTCGGCCCCGCTCGGGACCGCCGAACTTGAGCGCGACGTAGCGCTTGCGGCTCATCCCGCCCGCCGGCATGTCGGGATTGAGCTGAAACGGATGCCAGCGCAGTTCTGCCGTCACGGCCGCATCCACCGACGCCAGCGCCGCCTCAAGGCGGCGCTTGCCGATGAAGCACCACGGGCAAATGGTGTCGGACAGGATGTCAACGGTGATGTGCATGGGTTTCTCGCCGGCGGAGCATAGTAGCTTGCCGGCAGAATGGTGGGAACGGCGCTGAGGTCGGCGCCGGTGCCCAGCAGAAGCGCCGGTGCTGCTTTCCAGCCGTGATCGACCGGCCGGCAGAGAAGGTCCGGGCAGTGTGGCCGGCCCCGGCTGAATCGTGGCGCGGAAGCCGGGGCGACAGGTCCATGGAAGGTGGCCAGCCAGCCGGTAACACGCGCTTGCGCGCCAACCCATCGTGTGTGCTAGATGATGGGCGCCGGGCCCTTTTTTTCGGGTCCTCGGCGATGGACCGACGACGGCGCTCGCGGCGGGGGACAGAACGGGCATGGGACGGCTGGAAGATTTTCGGTTCCTGACAGGTCAGGGTCGTTTTGTCGATGACCTGTCCCGGTCGTCGGTGGCCGAAGCCGTGGTGCTGCGTTCGCCCCATGCGCATGCCGTGATCCGCTCGATTGACACACAGGCCGCCCGGGCCAAGCCCGGGGTGCTGGCCGTGCTGGTGGAGAGCGATCTCGGTCTGAGGCCGATTCCCTGTATCACGCCGCTTGATACCGTGGAGCCGCTGCTGGTTCCGGAGCGCCCGGCGCTGGCCCGCCAGCGGGTGCGCTACGTCGGTGAACCCGTGGCGTTCGTCGTGGCGGAATCGTATTGGGAAGCGCTCGACGCAGCCGAAGCGGTGGAGGTCGACTACGAGCCGCTCCCGGTCGTCACGGACGGGGCCGAGGCGCTTGCGCCGGGAGCTCCCCAGCTGTGGGACCGGGTACCCGGGAATCTCGCGTTTCGGTTCGAGCGAGGCGATCGTGCGGCAGTGGAAGCCGCGATCGCCGAGGCCGCCCACGTCACGACGCTCGATCTGATGAATCAGCGGGTGATGGCTTCGCCGCTGGAAACCCGCGCGGGGGTCGCGGAATACGATGCGGAGACGGGCCGGTCGCTGCTGACGGTGACGGCCCAGGGGCTCCATCCCATTCGAAGCCAGCTTGCCGCCGTGTTCGACGAGCCGATCGACCATTTTCACTTGGTTGCCCCCGATGTCGGCGGCGGATTCGGCAGCAAGAATTACCTGTACCCGGAGTGGGTGCTGCTCGTGTGGGCGGCCCGTCGCCTGCGGCGGGTGGTTCACTGGTCGGCGCAACGATCCGAAGAGACCGCCGCCGGGGCACACGGACGGGATTTTCGGGCCACGGCACGGCTGGCCCTCGACGGCGGCGGTAATTTCTGCGCCCTCGACGTGCGTGCCGTGGCAAACCTTGGCGCTGGTCTCTCCACTTCCGGGCCCCACAGCTCGACGCTCGCACCGGCGACCGTTCTGGGCGGCGTCTACGCGATTCCCGCCATCTACCTGGAAACGCGCGGTGCCTTCACCAATTGCGCCCCGATCGACGCCTACCGTGGAGCCGGCAAGCCGGAGGCGAATTACCTTGTCGAGCGCCTCGTCGACAAGGCCGCCCGTGAACGTGGCGCCGACCCGGCCGATCTGCGTCGCCAGAACGTGATTCGGGACTATCCCTACCGGAAGGCCCTCGGCGAGACGGTCGACACCGGTGACTTCGCTGCGAACATCGACGAGGCTGTCCGCTTGGCCGACCGGAAAGGATTCGCCCGGCGCCGGGATCGCTCGGAACGGGCTGGCAAGCTCCGGGGGCTCGGTATCGCCTGTTTTCTGGAGACCTCGCGGGGATCGGACCGCGAAGGCGCGGAAGTCTGCGTCAAACCGAACGGGGTGATCGAGATTCGCATGGGCACGGATTCGACCGGCCAGGGGCATGAAACCGTTCTCTCCAGGCTGGCGGCCGAGCGTATCGGTGTGCCGCTGGAGAACATCCGCTTTCGGGAGGCGGATACACGGGTCACGCGGATGGGCGAGGGACACGGCGGCGCCCGGACCCTGCACATGGGAGGTACTGCGCTCTATCGCGCCATCGACGCGATGATCGAGCGAGCCCAGGTCGAGGCGGCCCGCCTCCTGCAGGCGGACATCGGCGAACTCGGGTACGCGGAGGGCGGATTTGTGGTGCGTGGAACGGAGCGGAGGATCGACCTCTCGACGATTGCCGGCGATGCCGAGATCGACGCCTTCGAACTGGTCGAGGACGCTGACATCACCTTTCCGTCCGGATGTCACGTAGCCGAAGTGGAAATCGATCGCGAGACCGGCGACGTGACGCTTCTTCGCTACGCAGGGGTCGACGATTACGGTCGCCGTCTGGACACGCAGTTGACCCTGGGACAGGTGGTGGGCGGGCTCGCACAAGGTGCGGGTCAGGCCCTGCAGGAGGCCATCGTCTATGACCCGGAAACCGGCCAGATCCTGAGCGGCAGCCTCATGGACTACCAGTTGCCACGCGCGGCGGATCTGCCGGAGTTCGCGATCGGTTTCCGGGAGACTCCCACCGGGCGCAATCCCCTCGGGGTCAAAGGCGCGGGGCAGGCCGGAGCGATCGCGGCGCCGGCGACCATCATGAATGCTGTCATCGACGCCTTGACCCCCTTCGGCATCGACGACGTGCCGATGCCGGCGACGGGCGCAAAGGTCTGGGAAGCGATGCGGCGAGCGAAGGCCGCCACCGGATCCGGCAGTCGCTAGTCTCGCGCTTCGCTGCCGGGGAACCTCGCCGCCTCCATGGCATCCCGCAGAGTGCAATCACGGCTGGGGCGATCGAGCGATCTGCTTGCCGCGGACTTCCGTCTGGGTGCCCCCGGATGGTCCATTTGCCGATACCACCAGACCACGGAGCAGGATTCGTGCACGTATCTGTCAGAACACTCGCCTCGGTGCTCGTGATTGCCGGCGTGGCGGTCACCACCGTCGCCCACGGTCGCGACATTCTGCCGCCGGTACCCACGCCCGCAGACCTCAAGCCGGGCAGCATCACCTGCGACGAGTGCCCGTATCCGGCCCCGAGCAAGTATCTCGACATCAAGGTGTACGGCCAGGACGTGCGCATCTCCTACATGGACATCGTGCCGGCCGGCCCGGCCAACGGCCACGTGGTCCTGCTGATGCACGGCAACAACTTCGGCGGCTTCTACTTCGGTGACATCATCGACGGGCTGACCGGCGCCGGATTTCGCGTCATCGCCCCGGACCAGATCGGGTACGGCAGATCGTCGAAGCCGATCGCCCCCTACAACTTCAACACGCAGGCGCGCAACACGCAGCTCATCCTCGAGCACGAGGGGATCGACAAGGTCATGGCGGTCGGCCACTCGATGGGGGGCATGCTTGCGACGCGGTTCACCACGCAGTATCCCGGCTCGGTCGAGCGGCTGGTCATCTACAACCCCATCGGCCTCTCCGACAACCGGTTCGATCGCCCGATGACGCCGGTGGAGCAGATCTACGAGCGGGTCCTCCTGACCGATTACCAGAGCACCCGCCGGAGCCTCAGCCGGTACGTCGGGCACGATCCGTCGGCCTGGAACGACAAGTTCGAGCTCTATACCCGCATCCGCTCGTCGTGGACTCTCAGCTCCGACTTTCCGCGCCTCGCCATGGTGCAGGCGATCATCTTCCAGATGCTCTACCAGGACCCGGTCGTCTACGACTGGCCGCATATCCAGGTGCCGACGCTCGCCTTCGGGGGCGCGGAGGATCTGCTGCTCGGCCCGGCGGAGGTCTTCCAGGAGCGCATGCAGGTATTGGCCGACACCATCCCGAACGGAAACGGCCGCCTGCTGCTTTTTCCCGGGCTGGGGCATGTGCCGCACCTGGAGCGGCCGGACATCATCGTGCCCGCGCTCGTCGAGTACCTGCTGGAAGGCGTCGAGTAGCGCCGTTCAGGCACAAGCCCCCGGAATCGATCGGGTTCGCTGGCGTCGGGCTGGGCGACGGCGGGGCATCTTCGGACCGCCTTGCCCGGCCCGCGGACACCTCGCACGGTGCTGTCAATTCCTGCCCGGAAAGTGAGAAACGCCGCGGGAAACGGGCGTGGCAATCTGCTGGTAAGTCGCTGTGCGGGCGGGCTTGCGAGCGTTCGGCTGCTGGCGCTGCCCGCCCCCTCTGCACGCGCGCCCCTGCAGCGATGGGCGACCGGTCCAGATCGTTCAGAGTTCCCCGGCAAGCAGCAGATCGACGTCCGTCGAAGCTTGCCTGATGGCAGCGACCGGAGCCGTCGCCGCGATCGAGCCCTTCCGCATGATGGAGACCTGATCGCATAGGGCGGCAGCGAATTCCAGATTTTGCTCGGCCAGCAGGATGGTCAGGCTGTCTTGCCGCTTCAGCATGATCAGCAGTTCGAGAATCTGGTCGACAAACGATGGCTGCAACCCCTCGGTGGGCTCGTCAAGGAGCAGCGTCCCGGGACGCGTGCTGAGGCAGCAGGCCAGCGCGACCAATTGCCGCTCGCCACCGCTCAACGCATCTCCGGTCCGGTCGAGCAGCGGCGGCAGGACCGGAAACCGGTCCAGGATGTCCGACAGGTTCCCCGCGCCGCGACCCTTCGCGACCATCGCGTACCGCAGCTGGTCCCGGACGGTCATGCGCAGGAAAACGCCCTGCCCCTGCGGCATGTAGCCGAACCCCGCACGCGCGCGCTCCTGCGGCAGTCCGTCCGTCACATCGAGCCCGTCGAGCACGATGTTCCCGGCGGTTACGGGAAGAAACCCCATCAGGGCGCGCATCAACGTGGTCTTGCCCATGCCGTTGGCGCCCAGCACGGCCATGGCGGTCCCGGTGCCGACATCGAAGCTGACACCGTCCAGCACCGGCACGGAGCCGTAGCCCGCGCAGAGGCCGGTGACCGTCAGCACCGGTCGGAAGCCGGAGGCTGGCCGAGATAGACCTCCCGTACCCGCCGGTCCGCCAGGACGGCATCGGCCGGACCTTCCGCAAGGATCTGCCCCTGGTGAAAGACCGTCACGGCGTCCGCGACCATCTGAACGAACTGCAGGTCGTGTTCGACAGCGATGATGGTGCGGCCTGCCGCCAGGGACCGGACAAGTTCTGCCGTTCGGGCGACTTCCTGACGCGTCATCCCGGCCGTGGGTTCGTCCAGCAGCAGCAGCGCGGGGTTCCCTGCCATGACGAGGCCAAGTTCAAGCCACTGCCGCTGGCCGTGCGGGAGTGCTCCCGCCAGCTGGGATGCACGGGAGGAAAGGCCGGTGATCGTGAGGATTTCATCGGTCTTGCGGGTTCGGGCGATCCGATTTCCGGCCGTCCGGGTGGCCAGTCGCACGTTCTCGGCCACGCTCAGCCCGTCAAACAGCGCGGGGATCTGGGTCTTGATGGACACTCCCTTCCGCGCGATCGCGTGCGTGGCGGCACCGGTAATGTCCCTGCCGCTCAACCACACCTGCCCGCCGGTGGGCCGGACCTGTCCGGTGAGGCAGCGGAAGAACGTGCTCTTGCCGGCTCCATTGGGCCCGATCAGGCAGCGCAACTCGCCCGCGTCAACCCGGAAATCCACCCGATCGATCGCGGTCACGCCGCCAAAGCGCTTGGTCAGCGCAATCGTTTCGAGGAGGGGAGCCTGCGTCACGATGCGCTCCTGACCCGGCTTCGCAATCCAGCCAGCAAACTCCTGATGCCAGGGATCAATCCGCGCCGGGCAAACAGGACGAGCACCACGAATGCCGCGCCGAGCACCAGGTTCGTGTCGGCAACCTTGGTTTCGCCGAGCCAGGTCATGGCCGCCTGGACCAGCACGCAGCCGATCACGGCGCCGCTCAGGGTGCCGAGGCCGCCGATCAGGACCCAGACAATGATCTGCGCCGTGAACGTCATGGAGAACACGTTCGGGCTCACGTATGACCCCCAGGCGGCGAACAGGACGCCGGAGAGCCCAGCGATGGCGCCGCCGATCGCGAAGACCGCAAGCTTCGTGATGCGGACGTCGTAGCCGAGCAACTGGGCCCGTTCCTCGTTTTCCCGTATGGCGACGACAACCCGGCCGAAATCGGTTGCCAGCAGCCCGCGCAAGCTGCCGTAGACCACGGCAAGCATGATCGCGGTGACCACGTAGAGGTCGCCGTACACCACCACCCGCCCCGGCAATCCGGGAACGTTGATCGGGGGTACCGAGGGGATGCCGTTGTACCCGCCAAGCAGCGCCGTGCCGATCCGGTAGTCGCTACCTGCCGAAGCCCCGGTCAGGTAGTAGAAGATCAGCGACACCGCAAGCGTGATGACGGCGAGATAGACATCGCTGATTCGCTGCCAGAACAGGAAGTAACCGAGGATTCCGGCCAGCGCGGCCGGCAGGAGCATGCCCAGCACGATGGGCACGGTGCTTTCGCCCAGATTGATGACGGCGATGGCGTAGGTGTAGCCGCCCAGCCCAAAGAACACGGATTGGCCGAAGCACAGGATGCCGCCAAACCCCCATACCCAGGCGAGACTGAGCGCGAGGATCGCGAACACCAGGAACAGTGTGAGTTGAAACAGGACATAGATTTCGGCGACGGCCGGGATGACGACGATGAGCGCACTGCCCACGGCAACGGCAGCCAGCAGGTTCGCCCGTTCGCGGATCCAGTTCACAGGGCCTTGCGGAAGTAACGCCCGGTTATGCCGGTGGGCAGGAGGCGCAGCAGCACGATCGCGACGACCAGCAAGGCCACCTCACCGACCACGGGGCGGCTGAGGAAGGCGGCTGCCTGGCTGGTGAAGCCGAACAGTGCCGCCGCCAGGGTCGTGCCGGTGAGCGCCGTTGCCCCGCCGCTGATGACGGTGATGAACGCCTTGACGACATACGTCGCCCCGATTTCCGGCAGCACGCCGGCCAGCGGGGCCAGCACCGCGCCGGCCAGGCCGCTCAGGGCGGAGCCGAGGACGAAGGTGGTGCTGCGAAGGCGGCGGGTGTCCGCGCCGAGCGCGGCCGCGAGTTCCGGGTTCTGCATGGCGCCTCGCACCAGCAGTCCTGCACGGCTCCAGCGCAGCCACGCAAACAGGGACACGGTCGCCAGGATCGCCACAGCGATCACGAAAAACGTATAAATACCAACGGAGTAGGATCCGATTTGGATGGTTCCGAAAGGTGGCGCCACTCCTTGCTGGTGGTACCCGAGCACCGTGGCCGCCAAGCCGATCAGGAAGAGACTGAGGCCCCAGGTGGCGAGAATGGTTGCGATGATGTCTCCGCCGAGGTGACGGATGATGAAGCGTTCGACGAGGAAGCCGAGTGCCCCGACCACCGCAGGCGCGACGACCAGCATGGCGATCCAGGGATTCAGGCCGGCACCGGCGGACAGCACGAACGCGTAGCCCCCGACCATCAGGAACTCTCCGTGGGCGAAGTTGATCACCCGGAGCATGCCGAAGATGACGGCCAGTCCGATGCAGACCAGTGCCAGACTGGCCATTGCGTGCAGGAGGTGAAGGCCGACGACGAGGGCGTGATCCATGTCTGCCGACGCCCCGGCGGGTGTCAGATGTCCGGCGTGAACATGGTGTTGGTGTCGGGCCGCGCCTGGAGGTCGCACTGGGCCGCCGGGTTGGTGGGGGCGACGCCCTGATACCGCTGCAGGATTCTGAACTCGCCGTCGCGGGCTTCCGCCAGGTGGGTGTCCATGAAGCAGTGATGCGTGGCGGGGTCGACGCTGACCGGGCCGCCGGGGCCGTCCACGCTGATCCCCGTCTCCAGGGCCTCGATCACGGCCTCCCGTTCAACCGTTCCGGCCTGCCGGACGGCTTCCGCCCACAGCATCCAGCCGTACCAGTCCTTGATCGGCACGTCGGTCAGATAGCCGTAATCGGTACCGTAGCGACGACGGAACTCGGGCAGCCACGCCTGGTTGAACGCGTTGTCCAGGCTCTCGTAATACGACCCGATCACCATGATTCCGTTGACGACCTCCGGAGGCATGCGGACGATTTCGCTGGTGCCGCCAAACGTGGTGGACATCATCGGAATGCGCTCGTTCATGCCGGCTGAGGCCCACTGTCCGTAGAATGCCTCGTGCGCCGGGCCGACGAAGACATTGAGCACGACATCCGGCTCTACGGCCTGGATGCGGCTGATGGTCGCGCCGAACTGGTTCACGTCCAGCGGAAAGAACTCCTCACCGACGACTTCACCGCCCAGGGCCTGCGCGGCCTTCCGGATCCACTGCGCCGAGATCTGGCCGTAGTTGTAGTCCGCCGCCAGTACGTAGATCCGCTTGCCCCAGCGATCCGCCGCCGCCTGCAGCAACAGGTCGACGTAGATGCCCGGGGTTGCGCCCGTCGCGAAGAAGTTGCGGTCGCAGACCCCGCCCTCGTAGTTCGTGTTGTAGACGTAGAGAGTGTCAAGGCGATGGAGAATGGGCCTGATGACCTCGCGCGACGAACTCGTCAGTCCGCCCTGCACCACCGCCACCCGGTCCCGCAGGGCCAGCTGGTTGGCGAACTGGTTGTAGAACTGCATCTCGGACTGGGCGTCGTAGAGCTTGACCTCGAGCTGGCTGCCCAGAAGGCCGCCGGTTTCGTTGATCTGATCGATTGCCAGCTTCGCGCAACGCCACTGGTTGTCGCCGAACCCCGAAGCGGTCCCGACAGGTCATAGATGGCGCCAACCGCAATCGGCTCGCTGGCCTGCGCGGAACGGAGGACAGCCAAGGGAGCCACGGAGACGGCCATCGCTCCTTCGATAAACGTACGTCGTGTCAGCAACGTGAGGAATTCTCCCGGAGGTGTTGGCTGCGCACCGCTTGGCGCCGGGTTGCCGGATGCCGGGGACGGTGCGCAGAAGCTCGGCGACAAAGTTGCACTGAATGCATGGTGCCAAGTTAGCAACTTTTGGAGACGTCGTTGGCGGCCTCGGTCCCGGGACACATCGCGCGCTCGTTCTGGCTTCGGCGCCCGGGCGCCCGGAGGGGAACCCCGTCCGCCTGGCGGAGGGTGCGCTCGTTGACAGGCAGGGGGGGCACCGTACGATCGCTTCCCAATACCACGACAGGGTGCCCGCAGTGGACGCATTTCTCGA
Organism: Alphaproteobacteria bacterium; assembly: GCA_965116745.1. Lineage (GTDB taxonomy): Bacteria > Pseudomonadota > Alphaproteobacteria > TMED109 > TMED109 > VXPW01. The sequence continues at coordinate 1,373,638 of OZ220701.1, forward strand.
TCAGGAACAACAGCTCTTCCGGGAGTCCGTCCGCCGGTTTGCGGAAGAACGGATGGCGCCGTCAGCTGCTGACTGGGATCGTGACCGGACGTTTCCGGTCGATGTCCTACGCGAGGCCGCCCGCCTTGGGCTCGCGGGCCTCTACGTGCCTGCGGAATACGGCGGCAGCGGGCTCTCGCGCCTGGATGCGGCCATCGTGTTCGAGGAACTGTCCGCGGCCTGCCCGTCCACGGCAGCGTATATCTCCATTCACAACATGGTGGCGTGGATGATCGCGGCGTTCGGGAACGACGAGCAGCGACAGCGGTTCCTCCCGGGGATGATGGCGATGGACCGCCTCTCCAGCTATTGCCTGAGCGAGCCAGGTTCGGGCTCGGACGCGGCGTCCCTGACGACCCGAGCGGAGCGAGACGGCGATCACTACGTGCTGAACGGCTCGAAGGCCTTCATTTCCGGCGGGTCGACGTCCGACCTTTATGCCTGCATGGTCCGTACCGGCGGAGAAGGTCCGCGCGGCATCTCATGCATGGTGGTGGAGAAAGGCTCCCCCGGCCTGTCATTTGGCCGGCAGGAGGCGAAGCTGGGCTGGAACAGCCAGCCTACGGCGGCCGTGATCTTGGAGGACTGTCGGGTCCCGGTTGCCAACCGGATCGGTGCCGAGGGGGAGGGCTTTCGGATCGCGATGCGCGGCCTCGATGGCGGGCGCATCAATATCGCCTCGTGCTCGCTCGGCGCGGCGCGCCGAGCCTTGGCGGAGACCAGGGAGCACCTGCGGACCCGCAAGCAGTTCGGTGAGACATTGGCGTCGTTCCAAGGCCTGCGGTTCCGGTATGCGGACATGGCCACCGAACTGGAGGCGGCGCGCCTGATGGTGCACGCCGCCGCCCGTGCCGTCGACGGGGGCCACGCCGACGCTACGGTCCGTTGCGCGATGGCCAAACGCTATGCCACGGATGTCGGGTTCCACGTGTGCGACGAGGCGATCCAGCTGCACGGCGGATACGGCTACCTCAACGACTATCCGCTGGAGCGCCTGCAGCGTGATACCCGCGTTCACCGCATTCTCGAGGGAACCAACGAGATCATGCGGGTCATCGTGTCGCGCGGCCTCCTTGACGACTGACGCCTGACCGCCAGGGAGACAGGAACTTGGCGGCCGGTCTTCACTGGTTTCGAGAAGGCGCGGCCGGGCGCGTCATCCTGGATCGGCCGGAGGCGCTGAACGCCCTCGACCTGGCCATGGTACGGGCGTTTGCCCAGGCACTTGACGCTTTCGAGAGCGATGCCAGCGTGCGCGCCGTCACCGTCGAGGGCAAGGGCGAGCGGGCCTTCTGCGCTGGCGGCGATGTGCTGGCGTTCTACGATGCCCGAGGCACCGACAGCACGGTCGGCGCCGATTTCTTTCGAGAGGAATACACGCTCAACCGGCGGATCAAGCGCTACTCGAAGCCTGTCGTGGCATTCATGGACGGGATCACGATGGGCGGCGGGGTCGGGGTATCGCTGCACGCCTCGCACCGCGTGGTGACGGAGCGTACCGTGTTCGCGATGCCCGAAACGGGAATCGGTCTGTTTCCGGACGTGGGCACCGGGCACTTCTTGAGCCGACTGGACAGTGGCGTAGGGACCTGGATCGCCCTGACCGGGAATCGGCTCGGTGCAGGCGACTGCCTCGACATCGGCGTCGGAACGCACGGACTGGATGCGGCGGCAAGCGTGCGCGATGCGGTGCAGGCCATGGCGGCCATGGCCGACGACGACGTGGAGGCCGCGCTGACGCCGTTTCTCGGCGAGCCGCCTCCCGGCACGGCCCTGGAAGCGCGGGAAGAGATTGCCCGGTGTTTTGGCCGGCCGGACGCACAGGCGATTGTCCAGGCGCTGGAGACCGAGCGGTCGGAGTGGGCGGAACGCACCGCGGCCGGATTGGCGCGCAAGTCGCCGACCAGCATTCGGATCACCCTCCGGCAGCTGGAGGAGGCCAGAACCGCCACCTTCGAGGACGAGCTCGTAACCGAGTACCGCATGAGCCAGGCGTGCATCGCCGGTCACGATTTCATGGAAGGAATCCGGGCGGCGCTGGTGGACCGGGACCGCAAGCCGCAATGGTCGCCGGACCGTCTCGACGACGTGACGGATGAATTGGTGGCCGGTCATTTCACCGAGCCCCGGGTGGGCGACCTCAGGTTTGACTGACGTGTTCGCCGGCCGAAGTCCATGTCATCGGCGGGTCCGGTCGCAACGAGAGTCGTCGTAGAGCCCGCCGACTGCCGCAGCGGATCTACGGCGGTCGGTATCTCCGAAAACGACGTGATATCAGAATATTACTCGCATAACCTTCTTCCTCTTTGAGGACGAGAAGCGGCCAGTCCGCGCGTACGGACGGAGTGTGGGGCGGTGCGGGCCAGCATGGCGATGGCAACAACTCGTCAGGTCGAACGGCGCGCGCGTTGGCCCGCCTGCTGCGGGCGGCGCTGCAGGGTTCGGGCCCAACTGTCGCGCAAGGCCACGGTCCGATTCAGCACGAGACGGTCGGACCTGCTGGTGCGGTCGAGACAGAAGTAGCCCTGGCGCTCGAACTGTACGGTCGTGCCGGGAGTGAGATCGGCCAGCGCGGGTTCCACCCTGCAGCCCGCCAGCCTCTCGCATGACGACGGGTTCAGGTGTTCGAACGGGTCGGCGCCGGCTCCGGGATCGGCGTCCAGGAAGAGCGGGCCGTACTGCCGGATCTCGGCCGGGAGCGCATGTTGGGCCGAGACCCAGTGCAGCGTGCCCCTGACCCGGCGGCCATCCGGTGCGTTGCCGCCGCGGCTGTCCGGGTCGTAGGTGCAGCGAAGTTCCACGATTTCCCCGCGGCGTCCTTCACGACTTCACGGCACGTCACGAGGAACGCGTAGCGCAGACGGACCTCCCGGCCGGGAGCGAGGCGGAAGAATTTCCGGGGGGGATCTTCCATGAAGTCATCACGTTCGATGAACAGCTCCCGCGTGAACGGAACCTGCCTCGTCCCGGCAGCGGCATCTTCGGGATTGTTGACGGCAGCGAGATGGTCGACCTCGTCTACCGGGTAATTCTCGACAACCAGTTTCAGCGGGCGCAGCACTGCCATCCGGCGCTCGGCCGTCCGGTTCAGGACTTCGCGCACGCAGTGCTCCAGCAGCGCATACTCAACGGTGTTGTCACGTTTGGTCACGCCGATCCTGCGGGCAAAGTCCCGGATGGCCTCTGGCGGATAGCCACGCCGCCGGAGGCCGCGCAACGTGGGGAGACGCGGATCGTCCCAGTCATCCACGTGTTGTTCGTCCACGAGCCTGCTGAGGCGCCGCTTCGAGAGCACCGTATGGGACAGGTTGAGGCGCGCAAACTCGTACTGGCGTGAACGGGTGGGGACTGGAAGGTTGTCGATCAACCAGTCGTAGAGTGGTCGGTGATCTTCAAACTCCAGGGTGCAGATCGAATGGGTGACTCCCTCGATGGAGTCGGACTGCCCGTGCGCGAAATCGTAGGTGGGGTAGATGCACCACTTCGTGCCGGTCCGGGGATGGGGAGCGTGCAGGATGCGGTACAACACCGGATCACGGAGGTTGATGTTTCCTGACGCCATGTCGATCTTGGCACGAAGCACCCGCTGACCATCGGGAAAATCGCCCGCCCGCATCCGCCGGAACAGGTCCAGGTTTTCGTTCACGGAACGCGTACGGAACGGGCTGTCGATTCCCGGCGTGGTCAGGGTTCCGCGGCGCTCCCGGATGGTTTCGGCCGACTGGTCGTCCACGTATGCCCTGTCGGTCGTGATCAGATGTTCGGCCCACTCGTACAACCGCTCAAAGTGGTCGGACGCGAAGTACCGGTGCTCTCCCCAGTCGAAGCCGAGCCAGCGCACATCCGCTTCAATCGCGTCGATGAACTCTTGCTCTTCCCGGGTCGGATTGGTGTCATCAAAGCGAAGGTGACAGCGTCCCCCGAACTCCTGGGCAATACCGAAATTCAAACAGATCGACTTGGCGTGCCCGATGTGCAGGTAGCCGTTGGGTTCAGGCGGAAAGCGTGTGATCACGCTCTCCGTCCGACCGGCCTCGATGTCCTGGCGCACGATGTCCCGGACGAAGTTATGCTGATTCCCTTCGGCAATGCTGCCCGCGTCGTTCATGGCGGTACTCTCCGGGCTCGGTCAACCTGCGCAGTCGGCCTGTCTGCCAGATTTTGCCCGAATGGCCAAGCTTGGGGGCCCGCTTCGATACCGGGCAACGAATTCACCACGGTCAGGATTCCGCACAAACGGCGGGGCTAGCCGCGAGCGCGGGCGGATGGGGGAGGCAATGGGATTCCGACTGCTCGTACTGACGAATCTCGAAACTCCCGCATCGGTGGATATGGTGCGCGGGTGGCCGGAACAACTGCAGGCGCAGATCCCTGGCCTGGAGACGCATCTGGCAGACAGCACCGAGGAAGCGTCCGACGTGATCGGGCAGGTGGACGCGATCTACGGGAAGGTCGACCCGGACGCTTTCGCCAAGGCGGGAGAGCTTCGCTGGATCCAGTCGCCGTTGGCTGGACCGCAGCCAAGCTTCTATCACCGGGCACTGGTGGAAAGCGACGTGGTCGTGACCAACATGCGCGGGATTTTCAGCGACCATATCGGGGCGCACGTCCTCGCGTTCATCCTGGCGTTTGCGCGCGGGCTTCCCACGTACGTGACCATGCAGCGCGACCGGCGCTGGCGGCCGGACGTGCCAACCGTCCACCTCCCGGAAGCGACCGCCCTGGTTGTAGGCGTCGGCGCGATCGGCGCCGAGGTGGCGCGATTGTGCGCCGCCTTCGGGATGGCGGTCACCGGCGTCGACCCGAGGGCGACCGCCGCCCCCGAAGGCGTCGGCCGCCTCGTTGGACCGGAAGCGCTCGACGAGGTGCTTCCCACCGCCGACTTCGTCATCGTGACGGTGCCCGAGACCCCGGCTACGCAGGGGCTGTTCGACGCCGCCAGGTTCGCGCGGATGAAGCCCTCTGCGTTTTTTATCAACATCGGCCGCGGGGCCACGGCCGAGCTCGATGACCTGAACGCGGCCCTGCGTTCCGGTGTGCTGGCCGGCGCTGCCCTGGACGTGTTCCAGATCGAGCCGCTGCCCGTGGGCCATCCGCTCTGGAATGCTCCCGGCATGGTCATCACGCCGCATGTCGCGGCAGCGGGCCCATACCTGAACCAACGGAGAACCGAAGTGTTTTTCGACAACTGTCGGCGGTTCAGCGAGGGCCGCGAACTGCGCAACGTCGTTGACAAGGCGAACTGGTTTTGACGGCTGCCCCGGGCGTTGGCTGCCCGCGCCGGATTGCCCGCCTCCTTCAGATCGCGGCTCAGACCGACGATAGCTTGGCGTTGGCCGCGATCGGCTACAGTGCGCCGCGGTTCGACAAGAACCGCTCCCGGGGATCAGCCCCTGGTTCGATCGGCGGCCGTCGCGGCTGAACAGCGGGTGTCGATGGCCCCAGCCTGCAGCTTGCCATGACGAAGCATGCGAAGACGGGAGTCGCCGCAGCCGCCATCGTGTTCCTGGTGGCAGGCATGCCGGCGACTGCGGCAGACAACGATGCGTATTTCCGGATCGGGGCAGGTCTGGACCGGCTTTCCGACACGAGGTTTCTGGATACGGATTGTCGAAGTGAGGCCCCCGCCGCGCTCTACGGCTGTGGCCTCGGCAAGAACGGAGACGTGCTCAGCACGGTGGGCGGCTTCGGCAGAACCGCGGCGTTCGAGGTGGGCTGGGGTCGGCCCGTGACCGCCTCGGCACGGCTGGAGCTCTCGATCGACTATCGACCTCGCCACACGTTCCGGGGAGCCGCTAATTTCCTTGCCCCCGGCCGCAGGCAGTCGGTAGAGGCGGAGATCTCGTCGTGGACGGGCCTGGTGTCCGCCTATCTGGACTTGCCGCCGGTTGAGGTGGGGGATTCTCCGTCCGCCCGGCCGTTTATCGGGGCCGGCGTCGGCGTCGGTCGCAACGAGTTGCGGCAAATGCGGCAGACGTTCCCGAAAACGACGACCGTGGTGCCGGGCGGTACGTGGGTCGGCAGGGTGTGGATGTTGACGGCGGGAATGGCCGTTCCGTTGGGCGACGCGGTGAGCCTGGACGTGGCATGGCGATACACGGAGGCGGGGTATCTCGAAACCGGAAGAGGGGAAGGCCGCGTGATCTGGCGGGACGGAAGCAGGGAGCCGCTGGAGCTGGATCTGGCGCCGACAAGAGCCAGGCACCAGGGCCACGGTATTCGCGTATCCCTGCGGTACGCCTATTAGGTGGGGACTTACAAAGAAAGGTCGATGGGGCCTCTTCACGCCATCGTCCTGCTACCACCGGTCCGTCAGATCTTCCGGTGGAATATCGGTCCAGCGGTCTGACAGGTTGCGGAACGATCCCGGCAGTCCGGACAGCGCCGGATCATCGAAGGACAACCCGAGATGTCGCGTTCCGATCATGGCGGCAATCCGCGCCTGTTCCGCGTCGCGGGTCCGTTTGAGCGGATCACGGGTGGAGTCGTTTTCCACGATCCACTGTTTCTGCAGGGCGAACACCCTGGGATCGATGGTGACCATCCGGACCGGCAGACCGGCCACATCGAACGCGGTGGCTTCGAATTTCGGAGTGTTCAAGAGCCAGCGGCTGCTTGCGGTCGTCATGGCGACAAGATCGTCGGGACCGTCCGACAGCCGGGCCTGTCCCTCGCGCATGAGCCGTCCATGATCAAGAGGTTCCAGCAGGTCCACCATGTATCCGTCGCGGTTGGCCGCTGTGTACGGCCTGTTCGGTGTTTTCCGGAAGGATCGGTCAACGGATCGCAACGCTCCGACGAGCCCCGTTCCATTTACGGCTCCGGAAAGGCGTAGACGTCGCCGCGCGTCGTAGAGTACGTCCACGTCACTCGTCGCCAGCAGTCCCGCTTCGATCCGCACACCCGCTTTGGCCTCGTAGGCATACAGTGCATTGGTCCCCAGAACGGTCAGGGTGGTCCCGAGCCAGTTCAGGTCATCCAGTTTTCGCATGATCCTGGCTGTCAGCGAGGGGACCCGCCCCAGATCGCGGGCCCGGAGGACTCGCGCGCGGTCGTTAAGCTGCTGACGGAGCGCGGCAAGCCTCTCCTGATTCTCCGCCTTTCCGACCAAGAATTTCCGCAGAGTTTCCTCCGTTTCGGGAGTGCGTCGACCGTAGGATTTTCTCGTGGAGCTTCCATAGGGCCGGCGAATGAGGTATTCGGCTTGTCCGCGTCGTTCGAATTTCATCGATCCGCCGTAGCTGTGACGCGCGGCCCGGCGAGCTTCCCGGTACAGGTCGAACCGATCCCGGACGTCCACGGCATCCCGGAGGCTCTCATGGCTTAACGGTATGATTCCACTCATTTTTGCCAACTATGATGCCAATTCCAACAATTATTGGCAAAAGTGAGCGGAGATCAACCTCTCAGCATCAGTCCCCTCGAATCCATGGCGGGCTGCGTCATCGCGGCCGATGCCGCCTTCACTTCACCTCCGAACCCGATTCGGTCGCTCACCCACCCTTCCGGAGATCCGCAAGCGGCGTTGGAGGGACGGCAGCGTACCGTCGCCAACCTTTCTTTGTAAGTCCCATTAGGCGGGGATCGGCCGCGACCGGGGATCAGGTGCGCGGGGTGTGTAGACCCAAACTCCGACTGGAGTCCGATGGGCACTCGTGCCCACTTCACTGACGCCAGCCGAAGCCCGCCGCCGCCGCAAGGACTTGGAGCCGTTGCGGCGCTTGAGCAAGACGACGGGGTCGCTCGACCTGAGCGCATTCCGCGTTGCCGTCCCAAGCACGGAGGTAACAAACTCGTGCCCCGCGTGCAATCGGTCGGGAGGATCCTGCACACATGGCGCACCGAGGCCCGGGCCGATACCGGAGCGCACCGCCGATCACGCAGATAGCCCGCACTGCAATGGCGGCCCACGCACATGTTCCCGCAGCGCGGGGGTGGGTCGGGCATCCACCAGTGACCAATGCGACGGCTCCCGGTGCATGCGTTGCCGGGGCGCGGGCTCGGACAGATCACTCGTTACCGTACCGTCAAGCGATGCGCGGGGCGTTACAGCTTCCAACGGGCGTGCCGTTCACGTCGCAATCGGGCCTCGCCTACGGCTGCCTGCGGCCAACCTCGCTTGTTGCCACCGGGGCCGATCGCGTACTGCGGTGGACACTGCGCAGACGGCGCAGTTCTCAGGGTACCGCGAGGAGGCCGGCGGATACCCGGTTACCGAAGTCCGAGCTGCGCATTGGGTTGTGAACCATTTGGCCCAGGTAACTCTTGGATGGGTCGGACACGTCGGCGAGCGTACGGGTAGTATTGCGCATTCTTCATCCAGCAGGCCCCGCTGAGTCGGGTCGCCCGCCGAATACAACAGCCTTTTTTCTCCCTCAAGGGGTAGCTCCCCGGGGTTGGGGTAAATAGGCGGGATTCACGCATTCCTGCTGGATGAAGAACGGCCCGGCGTCCGCCGGTGCCGTCGGAATCGTGTTGCGGCTCAGCCGCAGGGAGACGACTTGATGTTCTTCAAAACAGCAGGAATGAAAATCTTGATGGTGGCCGTGTTGCCGCTGGCAGTGATCGGCTGCAGCCCACAGCAGCAAGCTGCGACAGATCTCGACTCGATGCCTGTACAGGCGGAGGGCCCGATCGCCGAGGCGCCACCGGACTATCCGGTAGGAACCGTCTTTACCGGCAACACAACCATCAACGGTGAGACGGTCCGCGTCAGCGACACGCTGGTGGAAAAGATCGAGCGCGATGGACGGATCCTCGACCTGGTGGAGCACTCGCAACCCATTCGCGATCCGGGGGCGGCGTGCGACGGCGAAACCCACGCGCTGTGGGACGCGAAGACGTCCAACTGGGTTGCATGCCTGGCCGACGGTGAAATGCTGGCCGGTGTCGAGCCGCATGCCGCCCGGTTCGCGTGGCCGCTGCAAGTCGGCAACAAGTGGAGATGGAGCGAACGCTGGGTCGATCGCGTGCTGCATCCGGAATGGAGCGGAACCTACTGGAACGAACACGAAGTACTGGCGTACGAGGAGGTGACCGTACCCGCCGGAACCTTCATGGCGTTCAAGGTCGCGACGACGCGAGTACAGGATGACACTTGGTATGAGACCAACTGGTATGCCCCGGAACCCGCAGTCAACATAAAGGCCGAGTGGGGCCGGACAGACAAGAACGGCTATGGCCGGATGGAGGGCATGTGGGAACTGGTCAGTATCGAATACCCCTAACCCGGTCGCCGGTCACTTGTGCCGACGCTTAGCCGGGCGCACTCGAAGAACGACTGGTTGGGCGCGACCCCGCGAGGGGTCGCGCCTCCATGCAGTCCCGGCAGGCGTCACCGCTTCTGACGGAGGATGCCGGACAGCGCCCAACGGCGGTGCGGCCGGGCCGGCTCCTCCGTTGCCGTGGCTGCTGGCGCTGGCGCGCTGCACGCTTCCGTGGCGAAGGCGCTACCGGAGGGCCGGCGCGCCGGTCCCGCCCGATGCGACGACCCGGGTTCGCTGGTCCAGTCATCGCCAGCGTGCGCTGTGGTCGCCGGGGCCGTCGGCCCGGCCCGGTAACCCATCGCCCGGGCGATGACAGCCGCCGCCTGCGCGGCTGCCTCCTGCAGCGCGGCGTCGTCCAGATGCGCGTAGACCGCGGTCGTTCCGCGCCGGCGGTGACCAAGCAGCTTATCGACGGTGGTGAGCTCCGCGCGGTTCATGACGCCCTGCGAGGTGAAGGTGTGCCGGCAGTCATGGATGCGGAGCCGGGGAGCCCGGCGTCCTCGCGCACCTGCGCAGGGGCTCGCGGCTGCCGGCCGCATGCACCGAACCCACGGTCAAATCAGGGACAACGTCAGAAAAAGGCGAGCCGCCGGGGCTCACTCAAGGCACTGGTAGTGCGCGGGGTGGGCGGGCGCGAACATCCCGGATCGGGCGCGGACCACCTGCGGCCCAACGGCCTCGACACGGGCGCAGCGCAGCTGATCACGCAGGGCCCGCTGGACAGTCAGTGGAAATGGTCGGAATGGTCATGCTCGGAATGATCGTGATACCCCACCACGATGAAATCGACCTGGCCATTCCTGACGCCGCCGCCGGGGATCGTAATCCGCCAGCTCAGCACGTAGTCCCCGTCGCGTAGTTCAGGCAGCGGAATCGCGAACGTCGGCCGCTCTGTCGCGGGTGTGGGCACCGTGAGCTCCAGGATGTCACCGGAATCCATTTGAAGGCTCGCCCCATCGAGAATCACGCCTTGGGTGAAGCGGATTTCAAAGGCGGCGGGAGCCGTGTCCAGCACATCACCGGCCACGATGTTGCTGTGCTCGACCAGCGATTCGGCGCTGGCCGGTGCAGCCGCCAGTACAACTGCCGTCACGAGCGCGCTGGCGGCGGCCAGGGCATTAGTCATCGGAGCCCCTAGCCAGGCAGTCAGGACCGTGGGTGTCGCGGTTGCAGATCGCGGTGACGCGGTAGGAATTGTCCCGACCTCGCTTGAGCCGGAAAGCGACAGGGTCGCCCTCGGAGAGCCCGGACAGGTCGACGGCGCCCACCACACCGAAGCCCATGGTCATGGCGCCCATGCCGATCTCGTCGATGGGCTCGTGATCAATGGTCAACGATCGGTTGTCCGAATCGATCGCCTGTATGACGCCCGTGCCGTGCGCGACGCGGCTGTCCGCGGCACTGCTCCCGTGGTCAGCATGCCCGGCTTCGTGGTTGTCGGCGAGGAGGTAGAGCGTCTCCGGGCCGCCGGCCCCGCTCGGGGCAGATCCTTCCTGGGCGTGAGCCAGCTGAAGGGGGGAAGCGGTCCCTGCGACGAAGGCGAGCAGGGAAAGGATCGTCAGTAGTCGGGTCATGCAGTGTCTCCTTGCGGTTTGGCGGGAAGCGCCTCGAAGTCCCCGGCGACTGCCTGCGGGTGCGCCGGCAGCGATCGCTCAACCCACAGGTAGTAGATCGCGGGGATGACAAACAGGGTCAGCACGATGGTGGAGATGGTCCCGCCCACCATCGGCAGCGCGATTCGCCGCATCACGTCCGACCCCAGGCCGTCCGTGAGAAAAATTGGCGCCAGCCCCGCCAGCACCGTGATGACCGTCATGAGGAGCGGGCGCACACGCAGTGCGGCACCTAGGCGGATGGCGAGGAACAGCTCTTCCTTCGTGCTTGGTTTGTCTGCCCGCACCCATTGATCGATGTAGAGCAGCATGACGACCGCGGTTTCCACGGCAATGCCGCCCAGCGCGATGAAACCCACCGCGACGGCCACCGACAGGTTGTAACCGGCCAGCCACACGGCCCATAGCCCGCCGATCAGGGCGAAGGGCAGCGACAGCATGATCATGAGGATTCGGTCGAGCCGGCCGAAGTGCAGCATCAGGAGCAGGAAGATGAGGGCAACGGCAGACGGAATGGCGATGTTCAGCCGCTCGTTCGCTGCTTCGAGCTGCTCGTACTGCCCCGACCAACCGACGGCGTACCCCGGGGGAAGGTTGACCGACCCTGCAACGGCCTGACGCGCCTCCGCGACGTAGCCGCCAAGGTCACGTCCGGCGATATCGACGAACACCCAGCCGGTGAGTCGGGCGTTTTCCGAACGAATCATCGGCGGTCCCTCGGTGAAGGTGACCGTCGCGAGTTCCCCGAGCGGGATGTGCGCGCCGGACGGCGTGGGGACCAGGATGTCCTCGAGGTCTTCGGGGGTCTCGCGGAACGCCCGGTCGTACCGGAGCATGATGTCGTAACGCTCACGCCCCTCGACGCTCTCCGCGAGCTTCATGCCGCCGAGCGCCGTCTGGATCACCGACTGGAACGTGCCAATGTCGATGTTGCGCCGGGCAAGCTCCGATCGATCGGGCGTGATCTCCAGGTACTTGCCGCCGAGCACTCGGTCGGCGAAGGCCGAGCGCGTCCCCGGGATGGTCGCGACGGCGGCTTCGACCTCCCGCGCAATGCGCTCGATGGTCTCGAGATCATCGCCCGTAACCTTGATCCCGATGGGGGTGCGTACCCCCGTCGAGACCATGTCCATGCGAATTTTGATCGGATAGCCCCAGGAGTTGACGAGACCTGGCATCTGCAGGCGCGAATTCAGATCCTCGATGATCCCGTCCGCTGTCATTCCGGGCCGCCAGGACGCTTCCGGCTTGAGGCGAATCCAGGTCTCGATCATGGTGAGGGGCGCCGGGTCGGTGGCAGTGTCGGCGCGACCGGCTTTGCCGAAGACGCTCTCGACCTCGGGTACCGTGGCGATGACGCGGTTGGTCTGGCCCAGGATCTCCCGCATCTTGGTCGATGACACACCGGGCAGGGTGGTCGGCATGTAGAGGAGTTCCCCCTCGTAGAGGGCGGGCATGAATTCTGACCCCAGCTTGCTCAGCGGCACGATCACGCTCGCCGTGAGAGCCAGGGCGACCAGTACGGTAAGCCACCGCAACTTGAGCGCGACGTAGAGCAAGGGCCGGTAGAGCCACACCAGAATTCGGTTGAGGGGGTTCCGCTGCGCCGGGACCATCCGGCCGCGGAGCAGCCAGTGCATCAGCACCGGCACGAGCGTGACCGACAGGATGGCCGCGAACGCCATTGCATACGTCTTGGTGTAGGCAAGCGGAGAGAAAAGGCGGTAGCTCTCGCCGGTGAGTGCAAATACCGGCAGGAACGACACCGTGATGATGAGCAGCGAGAAGAACAGCGCCGGCCCGACTTCCTGCGCTGCGCGAAGCAGTACTCGACGGCGTTGTTCGGGAGCCGGCCGGGGACCCAGCTCCCCGAGCCTTCGGCTGAAGTTCTCCACCATCACGATGGAAGCGTCCACCATGGCGCCGATGGCGATCGCGATGCCGCCGAGCGACATGATGTTTGCCGTCACACCCTGCGCGGACATGATCAGAAACGCACCCAGCACGCCCAGCGGGAGCGTGATGATGACGACGAAGGCGGCTCGCAAGTGCAGGAGGAAGACGACGATCACGATGGCGACCGCAAGACCCTCCTCAAGCAGTTTGCGTTCCAGGTACTCCACCGCGCCGGAAATCAGCGGCGCCCGGTCGTAGACGGTGACGATGTCCACGCCGTCGGGAAGGCCGCGCTCAAGTTCGGCAAGCTTCGCCTTGACCCGATTGATCACGTCGAGGGCGTTCTCGCCGTCCCGCATGATGACGATCCCGGCCACCGTCTCACCCTCGCCGTCCAGTTCGACGATGCCGCGTCGAAGCGCCGGTCCCTCCACAATGCGGGCAATGTCGGCAAGCGTCACCGGCGTGCCGTCTTCCGCGTGGATGACCACCTGTTCGAGATCGAAACGGTCCTTCACGTAGCCCGAGGATCGAATGACGAACTCACTTTCCCCTTGCTCCAGCACCCGACCGCCGACCTCGCTGGAAGCGGCCCGAACGGCCGCCACGATGCGGCGGATGGAGATGTCGTGGGCGCGGAGCTGGTTGGGGTCGATCAGCACCTGATACTCGCGCACGAACCCGCCGACCGACGCGACCTCTGCCACACCTTCGACGCCGGCGAGCTCCAGCTTCAGGAACCAATCCTGCAGCGAACGCAATTCGGCGAGGTCGGTCCGGCCGCTTCGGTCGATCAGCGCGTACTGGAAGATCCACCCGACGCCGGTTGCATCGGCGCCGATCTGCGGCGTGGCCCCAGGGGGCAGTTCCGACCCCAGCCGCGAGAGGGCTTCGACCACCCGGGCCCGGCCCCAGTAGAGGTCGACGTCGTCCTCGAAGATCACGTAGACGAAGCTCGTGCCGAACATGGAGGAGCCGCGCACGTCCTTGGTGCGCGGCAGGCCGAGGAGATTGGTGGACAGCGGGTACGTCACCAGGTCCTCGACGATCTGCGGCGATTGCCCCGGGAAGTCGGTGCGGATGATGACCTGGGTGTCCGTGAGGTCGGGAATCGCGTCGAGCGGGGTCCGCTCCATGGCCAGCCACCCGGAGGCCCCCAGCGCGCCGGCCAGCATCAGCACGATGACTGGGTTTTCGATCGACCAGGCGATCAGCTTGGCCACGGCCGAACGGGAAGGATCGCGGCCGGTCAGGCGGTCGTGACCTTCCACGGTCGTCTCGGTCAGCGCCTGTGACCGGCGTGCGGATCGACGGGTGCGCGTTCCGTGCTCACCGCGACTTCATCCATGCCGGCCATCAGGTCGGGCCATTCGACGACGGTCGCCGGGTTGGCGCCGTACGGATTGGCGGGGGGGTCCCCCATCTGTAGCCACAGGCGGCCGGTTTCGTCCTCGAGGTAGAGACGGAGCCCAAGCGTGTCGTAGTGCGCGGGCGCCCCCTCCAGGAGCCAGCTCTCAAGCGCGGCCATGAGCGATGCGAGGTCGCCGGCAAGCGCTTGGCCGGCCATCGATTCCTTGGCTGCATGCAGGGCGGCTTGGGCGTTCTCGATGATCGGTACCAGGCGCGTGTTGCCAAATCGAACCTTGAGAGCATCGCCGATCTGGAGGGCCGGATCGACGAAATACGGGTCGATCCGGTAGTCGTCGACCAATGCCTCGTGGAAATACAGCGCCATGTCGACGAGATGATCGATTTCGGCGAGCGTCGTGGCGTCGACCGGGAGCTCCGACAGCGGCGTATCCGGTCCGGCAAGCATGGCCGGCGGTGCCTCCAAGCGCGCGAGTCCGCCCCTGAGGCTGACCTCGGAATCGAGCATGAACTGGCCGCTGGTGACGACCTCCTCTCCCGCGGTGAGACCGGCGAGGACCGCCGTCCGCCCGTTGGCGGACTGGCCGGTCTCCACGGCCCGGCCGGTGAAACGGCCATCGCCAAGCGAGACGATGACGTGCGCGCCCCGGCTGTCGCGCAGGATCGCTTCACTCGGGACGGTCAGACGCACTTCACCGGCGTCGAGGACAAAGCGGATGTCGGCGTAGGCCCCGGGACGCAGGTGGCCCGCCGAGTTGTCCACGACGATGCGCACATCGGCGGTGCGGGTTTGGGGATCGATGGTGGGATAGATGTAGTCCACCCGGCCCTCGGCCGGCGCGTCGGGCGCGCTGGGGAAACTGAGGAACACTGCCAGCCCGTGTTCGATCGACGAGAGTTCGGCCTCCGGGATCGACGCAATGACCCAGACGTCCGCGTAGGACTGCAGGCGTAGCACCGGCGTTCCCGGTTTTACGTAGTCGCCCTCGCGGACATCGAGCCGGCTGACCGTTCCCGTGGCCTCGGCGTACACCGGCACCCGCTCGACGACCTCGCGGGTCCCGGTCAGGCGCTCGATCGCGGCCGGCTGCATGCCCACCGAGCGAAGCCGCTGGCGAACTGCGGCGATGCGGTTCTCATTGCCGATCTGCAGCGAGGCAAGATAGTCCTTCTGGGCGGCGATCAGATCCGGGCTGTAGACCCGGTAGAGCAGTTCGCCAGCCCGGACCGAATCGCCCTCGGCGCGCACGGTCAAGTCCTCGATCCATCCCTCGAGCCGCGACGCGGACACGGTCTCCAGCCGCTCGTCGGTGTCGACGTTGCCGAAGGCCCGCACCAACCGCGCGAGCGGGGCATGTTCGGCCGGCGCGGTCCGGACCCCCATGGTCTGAACCATTTCCGGAGCAACGGCAATGACGCCGGCGCCTTCGGCGGCGGCCGCTTGCCCTTGCACAGGTACTAGATCCATTCCGCAGATCGGGCACGTGCCGTCGGGATCGGTCGCGATGTAATGCGGGTGCATCGGGCAGGTGAAACGCAGCGGCCCGTCATCGGCGGCGGCTTCCACGGCCGCGACGGCAGGATCCGCTTGGGGGAGAGCGAGCACGCTGTCCGGGACGTAGCCCCGGTCGTAAAGGAGATATCCGAGCACGACCAGGGCCAGGAGCAGCCCCAGGCCGGCGTGGAACATCGCCTGTTTCACGGTCCGGCCAGAAGGGCGTTCATGCGGGCGATGGCGTGGTCGCGGCGCGCCTGTTCGCCGGCAATCTGGCCCTGCAGTCCCAGTACGGCGACTTCGCCGTCGAGAATGGGGGAATAATCGCCTGCCCCACTTTCGTATACGGTCAGGCGGGCCGCGATTTGATCGCGAATGGCCGCGATTTTCTGCTCGAGGATCGCGATACTGGATACGGCGGCCGCGCGAGTTGCTTCCCAAGCCTGATGTCGGGCCAATGCCCGGCGGGCTGCAGCCATGACCCGGCTGCGGGCGGCCTCCCGCTTGGCTTCGGCCTCACGCAGGGCTGGTGCCTGTGAGCGGTCTGCCCAGAAGGGGACCGTGAACGTCGCGGTGGCGCTTACCCAATCGTCGCCCTGACCGTCGCGCTGCTGGTACGTAAGTTGGACGCCCCAGTCCGGCTTCCAGGCCGCTTCCGCCCGATGGATTCCGGCCTCGGCCACGGACACGCCGGCGCGTGCCACGCGAACGGCGTGGAACGCCGAGGCCTCGCCGGACCAGGCTTGTGGCGACAGCGGTGGGGGAGGGGTATCGGAAGCCTCGCCGACGAGTTCCACCATCTGGGCCCGAATCTGGTCAGCCTCGGCGTCGAGGTCAGCCAGGCCACGGGCGACGTCGGCGCGTTCGACATCGATTTCAGCGAGGCGGAACAGAGCCGGTCGTCCGGCGTCGATCTCCGTTTCAACAATTTGCGCGAGCTCGTCGTACTTCGAATCCCTCGCCTCGAGGAGCGCCCGCAGTGTCTTGATTCGTTGCTGGTCGATCAGTGCGGCGATCAGGTCTGCGCGGAGTTCGGCGAACTGCTGGTCGATGGCGGCATCGTTCTGCAGGGCGCGCTGGCTGGCCTGGGCCGCCCGCGCGTCGCGGCGAGCGCGATTCGGGATCATCTGGCGGACACCCACGGCCTTGCTGGTCGGCAGGTACCGCGAAAACGACGGGTCGAGAAGCGGGAAATTGAGAATCCCGAACGAGAGAACGGGGTCGGGCAGGGCATCGGCGGTCGCGGCCCGCTCGCGAAACCCCGCCGACTGGTGACGCATGGCCGCGAGCGCCGGGTGCTCAGCCAGCCGCGCTTCCAGCTGGCTGAAATCCTGGGCGAACGCGGCAGGGAAGCCGGCCAGGGATGCCAGGGCGACACCCAACGGGACGGCGATCCGCAGGAAGCGATGCGCAGTTGTCAGCACGTTGCCTGCAGTTCGGTGACGGGAGCGCGGGGAGGCACGGTTGCCGGGCACCCGCGCCCGAGCCGTCGTCGATCCGTCCCGAGTGGCGACCGGCCGGTCATCGCCGGCGGCCGCCGAGGACCATGACCAGCTCCTCGACCTTGGCGCGGCGGTCGTCGAGGTCGTCGGCCAGCATGGCATGCTCGACGCAGGTCTGGAGATGATCATCCATGACGATCCCCTCCAGGGCGCCGAGGGCAGCCCTGGCCGCCTGGATCTGCCGCACCACGTCGATGCAATATCGGTCGCCTTCCACCATCCGCGCGATTCCGCGTACCTGGCCTTCGATCTTGGCAAGGCGGTTTCGGGCTTCTTCCTTGGCTTTCGCTTGCATCGATGCATCCTGTCGAACACGGTGCCGCACATACCCTACCGGGGTAGGGGTAAGACAGCATCTAGCGTCGTGCGAAGCCAAGTCAAGCGCCGGTCGTGCTCCGGAACTGCCCGTGGGACCGTGGCGGGTGCGCGGATGCTTCGCCGGAACAGGCAGGTCTCGGGGTGATGGAGCGGGCGGCGACCGGCCACGTGTGCGGGACCACGGCGGCACGGCTCCGCATTCGCACCGGAACCGAGAACGGCCGGCGGAGCACGGAGCGTTGGCAGGCGATCGCCGAGGCAAGGGCTTTGGCCGGCGAACACGAGGAAGCTAGATACAGCGGCAGCGTATGGTCCGGCGGCGGCAGCCTAATTTGTTACAACGGCAGCGGCCGGCGGTCGTGCTAGGGCTGGTCCATGGCTAGGGGCCCGGCGTCCGGCCGGCATTCCCAGGCCGATGTGAAGACAGGTGACTCGCGGGCTCCCCGTCGATCACAGTTCCGATAGGAGAGAGCTTGTGTTCAAGTCCTTCTTCGCCAACCGGCGGTGGATGCATTGGTCGTTGCTGGGCAGCGTCGCGATCCTGGTGGTCACTTGGTACAAGGTGCAGCTGGATGTCCGGATCAACGAATGGTTCGGCGACTTCTACGACACGCTGCAGCAGGCTTTGGCTGAGCCCGGTGCGGTGGAGTTCGCCGACTTTCTCGCGAAATGCCTGACCTTCGCCGAGATCGCCGCCATCTACATCACCGTGGCGGTTTTGCTGGAGTTCTACGTCCGTCACTACGTGTTCCGCTGGCGGACGGCGATGAACGACTACTACATGTCGTACTGGGATCAGGTTCGCCACATCGAGGGCGCCGCCCAGCGGGTGCAGGAAGACACCATGCGCTTCGCGCGTATCGTCGAGGGACTGGGGGTCGCCTTCATGCGCTCGGTCATGACGCTGATCGCGTTCCTGCCGCTCCTCTGGACCCTGAGCGAACACGTCACCGAGCTGCCATGGATTGGTGTCGTCCCGCACTCGCTGGTGTATCTCGCGATTGTCTCGGCCGCCGCCGGGACAGTGCTGCTGGCGATCGTCGGGATCAAGCTTCCCGGCCTTGAATTCAACAACCAGAAGGTCGAAGCGGCATACCGGAAGGAGCTGGTGTACGGCGAGGATTACGAAGACCGCGCGGAACCCGAGACGATCGGCCAGCTGTTTTCAAATGTCCGCCGGAACTACTTCCGTCTCTACAAGCATTACCTGTATTTCGACATCGCGAAGTGGTCATACCTGCAGTTCGCGGTCATCGTCCCCTACATCATG
The DNA here is from genome assembly GCA_965116745.1 of Alphaproteobacteria bacterium. Taxonomy (GTDB): domain Bacteria; phylum Pseudomonadota; class Alphaproteobacteria; order TMED109; family TMED109; genus VXPW01. The sequence continues at coordinate 1,392,405 of OZ220701.1, forward strand.
ATGGGTCCCACCATCGTCGCCGGCATCATTACGCTCGGCGTGCTGCAGCAGATCCTGCGGGCGTTCGATCGCGTCGAAGGGTCGTTCCAGTTCCTGGTCAACTCCTGGTCGACGATCGTGGAGCTCATCTCGATCTACAAGCGACTGAAGGCGTTCGAGTCCACGATCCGGGTGGATGACCGGACCGTGCGGCCGTTGACCGGGCCGGGACTCGAGGGCGCCCGGAGCTAAGGAGCGATACGGAAACGGGGGTGGCGGGTCTGCCCCGGCGAGAAAGGCGGTTCCGGGGACTCCCGTCCAATGCGGCGGGTGCCGGCCTCTCCACCTTGTCGATCCACCCCCGTCCGCGACGCCCAAGGCTGTATCGCCGCCAGCAGTTGACATGAACAGCACATGTTTTCATGTTATGAACATGACCGTGATGATCCAGATTCGAAATGTCCCGGAGGCACTGCACCGGCGACTTCGCGTTCGTGCCGCTACGGAAGGGATTTCGATGTCTCATTTCGTGCTGCGGGAGATCGAACGTGCGCTGGAGCGTCCGAGCCGGCAGGAGTTGCTCGAGGCCATTCGTTCGCAGCCGGAAGCTGAGCTGGACCCACCGCCTGCGGAATTGCTCCGGGAGGAACGGGACCGGCCCTGATGGTCCTGGACGCGTCCGGCGCTGTCGAACTGCTCCTGAATACGGCCGCCGGCAAAAGGCTGTCCGCGCGCTTGGCGGATGAGTTCGAGGCCGTCCACGTACCGCATCTCATCGATATCGAGATCGCACAAGTGTTGCGTCGTTACGTTCTCCGGGGCGTCCTCGATGAGCGGCTCGGGGCGATGGCGCTTGGTCGCTGGATGGACTTCGACGTCGAACGGCACCCGCACCAGCCATTCCTCGGCCGGATCTGGCGGCTTCGGGCCAATGTCACGCCTTCCGATGCCGTGTATCTGGCTCTGGCGGAGGCACTGTCGACGGAGCTCGTTACGGGTGATCGAAGACTGGCGGAGGCACCCGGAACAGCGGTCGCCATCGCGCTGATCTAGACGTCGAAGCCCGGGCTTCGCGACCGGGCACACGAGCCGAGAGGGGCGCAGGCCGGGCGACCGGTATTCGCTGCTTTCCGTGCCGGGCGGCGTGGCCACCCTTCGGCGGTTTCCGCTGCCCTGCTGCAGCGGCGCGCCTAGTGCAAACTGGTGCCCGGCGCCGCTTCCCGCGGCGGTACCCACTCGGCGAACCGCCGCACAAGGGCTCGGTCAACGTCGGTCATGGACGCGTCCACGCCGACCTGGCGCAACGATGTCACGCCGGCGTCCCGGATCCCGCAGGCGACGATCCCGTCGTAGTGGGCGAGGTCGGGGTCCACGTTCAGCGACACCCCGTGGAAGGTCACGCCACGCCGTACGCGCACGCCGACGGCGGCGATCTTCGCGGGCTGGCCGTTCGCGTCTTCAACCCAGACGCCGATACGGCCGGCGCGGGTCTTGCCCCGGACGCCGAAGTCGTTCAGCACGGCGATGATCCATGTCTCGAGGCCGTTGACGAAGGCCCGGACATCGCGCCCCCGCGCCCGCAGGTCCAGCATCACGTACGCGAGTCGCTGGCCGGGGCCGTGATAGGTCACGCGCCCACCTCGCCCAGTCGGAAATACCGGCAGGCTTGCCTTCGGCAGGACTTCGCTCGGGTCGGAGCTGGTCCCGGCCGTGTACAGGGGCGGATGTTCCGCCAGCCAAACGCATTCGCCAGCGGTTCCCGCCAGAATTCCGGCGACCTGTTCTTCCATGCTCGCAACTGCATCGGGGTAGTCGACCGCGGCCGTACTGTGTCGCCAGGCAATACCGTCAGTGGTGTGAAGCATCTCGTCCGATTCAGAAAATGGTTGATCAAGGAACAGCGTAATCCTGCCAGAAAGATATGGCGACCCGCGAGCGTCGGCGCCGCTCCCGCCTTGGGTCTGGTGCACCGCAAAACCTTGGAACGCGCGGTGAGCCACGATAGATTACAGGCAGCTATTTCAGACCCAGACGTCGCGGCGCGAATGCCATGGTGGGAGGGATCGATGCCCGAATCCCAAGCCACCGCCACCGCCCAGGAACAGCGACTTGAGTTGATTTCGCGGCTGGCCGACGCGGGCACCGAGCCGTTGGCATCGGACCTCGCACAGCTTCGGGCCAGCCACCCGGCGGACCTTGCCGACATCATCGAGCAGCTCCCGTCGGAGCCCCGGCTGCGCGCGGTGCACCTGCTGGGCGATGATCTTCCGGCAGACAGCCTCGCCTCGTTGTCGCGCCGGGTCCTTGACCAGGTCGCCTCGGCGATCGACCCCGGTCTGCTGGCCAGGCTGACCGGGGAACTCGAGACCGATGATGCCGCCTACGTGCTCGAGTGCCTGGATGAAGCGCGGCGCGCCCGGCTCCTCAAGGAGATGCCGGCCGGCGAGGCGGAACTCGCCAGGCAGGCGCTGGAATTCCAGGCGGACAGCGCCGGGCGCATCATGCAGCGCGACTACGTCGCGATTCCCTCGTACTGGACGATCGGACAGGTCATCGACCACCTGCGTGATTCACCTGATATCCCGGATGAGTTCTACGCGCTGTTTGTCGTCGGCGCCCGTCACACCCCGGTCGGGACGATCCCGCTGCATCGGGCCATGCGGACCCACCGCGACGTGCGCGTCGCCGACATCATGACGCGCGACCCGAAGGTGGTGCAGGTCAACGCCGACCGGGAGGACGTCGCGTTCGTATTCGATCAGTACGAATTGACGTCGGCACCGGTCGTCGACGCGCAGAACCGGCTGATCGGCATGGTGACCGTCGACGATGTCGTTGACGTCATCCAGAAAGAGGCCAGCGAGGACATGATGCGTCTGGCCGGCGTCGGAGCGGAGCACGACATCTACACGGCCGCCGTCCAGACTGCGCGCAACCGGTTCAACTGGTTGCTCATCAACCTGTTCACGGCGTTTCTTGCGTCGGCCGCGATCGCGGTGTTCGCCTCGACCATCGAGCAGGTGGTGGCGCTGGCGGTGCTCATGCCGATTGTCGCGTCCATGGGCGGCAACGCCGGCATGCAAACGCTGACCGTGGCGGTCCGCGCCATCGCCACCCGTGAACTCACCCCGGCCAATGCGGCGCGGGTGTTGGGGAAAGAGGTGCTGGTAGGCCTGTGCAACGGCGTGGCATTCGCCGTGCTGACCGGTCTCGGGGCCGGGCTTTGGTTCTCGAGCGTGCCCATCGGTCTCGTCATCGGTGCCGCCATGGTCTTCAATATGGTGGTGGCCGGTCTGTTCGGAGCGCTCGTGCCGATGATGCTGGAGCGCGCGCGGGTCGATCCGGCCCATGGGGCAGCCGTCATTCTGACCACGGTCACGGATGTCGTGGGATTCTTTGCCTTCCTGGGGTTGGCGCAGCTAACCCTGCTGTGAGGACTCGGTAGATGATTCAGATGCTCTCGAACGCGCCAGCCAGCTTCAACTTCAATCTCGGGGAAACCGCGGACATGCTGCGGACCAGCGTGAGCGGGTTTGCGGCCCGGGAGATTGCGCCCCGGGCCGGCGAGATCGATGCATCCAATGACTTCCCCGACGACCTCTGGGAGAAGATGGGCGCGATGGGACTGCTCGGCGTCACGGTGGAAGAGGAGTACGGGGGCTCGGAACTCGGCTACCTCGAGCACGTCGTGGCGATGGAGGAGATCAGCCGGGCCTCCGCCTCCGTGGGTCTCAGCTACGGCGCCCATTCCAATCTCTGCGTGAATCAGATCCGTCTCAACGGATCTCCGGAGCAGCGGGAGCGGCATTTGCCGGGGCTGGTTGCGGGCACCAGCGTCGGCGCGCTCGCCATGAGCGAGGCGGGAGCAGGCTCCGATGTCGTGGGGATGCAGACACGGGCCGAGCGGAGCGGGGACCGGTACGTCCTGAACGGGGCGAAGTCATGGATCACGAACGGCCCGGACGCCGACGTCGTCGTGGTGTACGCGCGGACCCGTCCGGGGCCCGGCGCCCGGGGGATCACCGCGTTCATCGTGGAGCGTGGATTCAAGGGTTTCAGCCGGGCTTCGAAGCTCGACAAGCTGGGCATGCGCGGTTCGAATACCGGGGAATTGGTCTTCGAGGACTGCGAGGTCCCGGTCGAGAATGTCCTCGGAACCGTCGACGAGGGAGTCGCGGTCCTGATGAGCGGGCTCGACTACGAACGAATCGTGCTGGCGGGCGGCCCGCTGGGCGTAATGCAAGCGTGCTGGGACCTCGTGGTCCCCTACGTGCATGACCGCAAGCAGTTCGGCCAACCGATCGGCTCGTTCCAGCTGATGCAGGGCAAGCTCGCGGACATGTACACCACCATGAACGCATGCCGCAGCTACGGCTACGCCGTGGCACAGGCCTGTGACCGGGGCGAGGCGACCCGCAAGGATGCAGCCGGGGTCATCCTGTACACCGCAGAGCGGGCGACCTGGATGGCCTCGCAGACCGTGCAGGTGCTGGGTGGGAACGGCTACACCAACGAATACCCGGCTGGTCGCCTCATGCGCGACGCGAAGCTCTATGAAATCGGTGCGGGCACCAGCGAGATCCGGCGCATGCTGATCGGGCGCGAGATCTTCGAGGAATCTGCCTGATGGCGGTCGGAGTCCCGATAACGGCGGCACTGCTGCTCGCGGGCGCGGTTTGCACGGGTCTGCCCGTCGCAGCGCTCGTGCCGGGGGAGGTCGCGGGAAGTGCGCCGTCCGGCGGCATTCGACTTGCGGAGGATCCCGAAGGGGTGTCGCCGTTCCCGATCGCCCCGCAGCCCGGTGACGGGGCTGGTACCGGTCCGTCGGGCGATCCTGCCGGGGTCGGCCCGTTCCCGATACCGGGTGTCGACCGATCACCGGGCGCCTCGCAGATACCTGCCCGCCCGCCGTCCGAGTTGACCGGAGCTGAGCAGCCAGGGCCAGCCGCCGCTGCCCGGGACGCGGACACGAGGGGTACGCGGGCGCCGACGGAACGGGAGGTCGGGGTGCCGCCGTTCCCCTATGATCCCGAAGCCCGTGGGGGTGCGGCCCGCCAGTGCGTGCGGGACTGCGCCGCTACGCGTTCAGATTGTGCACAGGCGGGCCAGCCCGCCCGGCAATGCGAGGGCGACTTCGTCCTTTGTGCCCGGGACTGTGTCCTCGCCCCCGGTCTGTCCGAATTCTGACGGTCCGGCAGCTAACCTTGGCGCGGGGGAAACCCGCGCACCGAAACCGAAACGGAGTTTACCGTCATGATTGAAGACCCGATTGTCGTCGCCGGGATGGCGCGGACCCCCATGGGGAGTTTCCAGGGATCGCTGCACGGCGCCTCGGCCCCGGAACTCGGAAGCGCCGCGATCAAGGGCGCCCTGGAGCGAGCGGACGTGCCGGGCGAGGACGTGAGCGAGGTCTTCATGGGATGCGTCCTTCCGGCGGGTCAGGGTCAGGCGCCGGCGCGTCAGGCGGCGATTGGCGCCGGGATTCCGGTCGACGCTGGCGCCACGACCATCAACAAGATGTGCGGATCGGGCATGCGGGCGGCGATGTTCGGCCACGACACGCTGGCCGCCGGCAACGCCGAGGTGGTGGTCGCGGGCGGCCTCGAGAGCATGTCGAACGCGCCCTACGTGGTCCCCAAGATCCGGGCCGGCCTCCGCATGGGCCACGCGGAGCTGCAGGACCACATGTTCGTCGATGGCCTCGAAGACGCCTACGAACCCGGCAAGCTCATGGGTCATTTCGCCGAGGCCACGGCCCAGAAATACCAGTTCACGCGGGCCGAACAGGACGAATTCGCGATCCGGTCGCTGACCCGGGCCCGCACGGCGAACGAGGACGGGACGTTCGCGGACGAGATGGTTTCCGTGACGGTCAAGACCCGCAAGGGCGAGACCGTGGTCGAGCGGGACGAGCAGCCGTTTTCGGCCAATATCGAGAAAATCCCGTCGCTGCGGCCGGCCTTCAGCAAGGACGGGACGGTGACCGCCGCCAACTCGAGCTCGATCTCGGACGGTGCCGCGGCCCTGGTGTTGATGCGCGAGTCCGAGGCGGAGCGCCGCGGGCTGACACCGCTTGCCCGGATCGTCGCACAGGCGACGCACAGCCAGGCGCCTGCCTGGTTCACGACGGCACCGCCGCCCGCCATCCGCAAGGTTCTCGACAAGGCCGGCTGGGACGCCGCCGACGTGGACCTGTACGAGGTCAACGAGGCCTTCGCTGTCGTCACCATGGTGGCCATGCGCGAGTTCGGACTGTCGCCCGACAAGGTGAACGTGCACGGCGGCGCGTGCGCGCTCGGTCACCCGGTGGGCGCGTCCGGCGCCCGCATCATGGCGACCCTGATTGCAGCTTTGCGCAAGTACGGGTTGGACAAGGGCGTCGCTTCGCTGTGTATCGGTGGTGGCGAGGCCACGGCGGTGGCGCTGGAGCTCGTCCACTAGGCGCAGGAAGCCACCAGTCATGCCCGCATTGGCAAGCCGGCTCGACGTCCAGGGGGTCGCCTACCGGACCAACTGGACGCGCATGCGGGCGCTGGTGGACGAACTCCACGCCCGGATCGAGACGGTTCGTGAGGGCGGCGGCGCGAGGTCGCGCGAGCGGCACATTGCCCGCGGGAAGCTGTTGCCGCGGGAGCGGATCGATCGTCTGCTGGACCCCGGGGCGCCGTTTCTGGAGCTCTCCCCGCTGGCGGCCTGCGATCTGTACGACGGGGACGCCCCGGCTGCCGGACTCATCACGGGCATCGGTCCGGTCGCCGGACGGGCCTGCATGCTGATCGTGAACGATGCAACCGTGAAAGGCGGCACGTACTACCCGATCACGGTCAAGAAACACCTTCGCGCCCAGGACATCGCCGCCGAGAATGCACTGCCATGCATCTACCTGGTGGATTCCGGCGGTGCCTACCTGCCGCTGCAGGACGAAGTGTTTCCGGACCGTGATCACTTCGGGCGAAGCTTCTACAACCAGGCCCGGATGTCGTCGCGGGGTATCCCGCAGATTTCGGTCGTGATGGGATCGTGCACGGCGGGCGGCGCCTATGTCCCCGCCATGTCCGACGAATCGATCATCGTGTCCGGGCAGGGGACCATTTTCCTGGGTGGACCGCCGCTGGTGGAGGCAGCTACCGGGGAGGTCGTGACCGCGGAAGAGCTGGGCGGTGCCGACGTGCACGGCCGCCGGTCTGGTCTCGTCGACCACGTGGCGAGCGATGACGCCCATGCCCTGTCGCTGGTGCGCCAGGCGATCGGCCATCTCGGCGACGACCGCCCCCCGGTGGACGACGCTCCGCCGGATGAACCCGAGTACGATCCGGAGGAACTCTACGGTCTCGTCCCGATCGACCCGCGCGAACCCTGGGATGTACGCGAGGTCATCGCGCGGATCGTCGACGGCAGCCGCTTCGACGAATTCAAGCCGCTCTACGGATCCACGCTGGTCTGCGGTTTCGCGCACATCTGGAAGCGGCCGGTCGGCATCCTCGGCAACAACGGCGTGTTGTTTTCCGAGTCCTCGCGCAAGGGCGCTCACTTCATTCAGCTTTGCGAACGCCGCGGGATCCCCCTGCTGTTCCTGCAGAACATCACGGGCTTCATGGTCGGGGCGAGCTACGAGGCCCGCGGGATCGCCAAGGACGGCGCCAAGCTGGTTACCGCGGTCGCCACGTCCAGCGTGCCGCGGCTCACGGTGATCATCGGCGGCTCTTTCGGGGCCGGGAACTACGGGATGTGCGGACGGGCCTACAGCCCCCGGTTTCTCTGGACCTGGCCGAACGCCCGCATTTCCGTCATGGGCGGGGAGCAGGCCGCCCATGTCCTGTCGGTGGTACGCCGCAACGCGATGGCCACCCGGGGTGAGGACTGGCCGGAAGTGGAACAGGAAGCGTTCCGGGACGGTATCCGCGACCAGTACGAACGGCAGGGGAACCCGTACCACGCGACCGCCCGGTTGTGGGACGACGGCATCATCGATCCGCGCGAGACCCGGCGGACGCTGGGGCTGGCACTGCGGGTCGTGGCGTCCGACCCTGACCCGCATCAGCGGTTCGGCGTGTTCCGGATGTAGACCATGACGACAGGCACAGCAGCACCTTCAGTCCATCACGTCGTCGATGCGCGCGGTGTGGCGCGCGTCGAGATCGCCCGCGAGCAGGTTCGCAACGCGCTCGATGAGGCGACGATCAGCGAATTGAAAGCTGCCTTTGCAGCGTTGGCCCGCGATCCCGCCGTTCGCGTCCTCGTCCTCTTGGGTCGTGGCCCCGCATTCTGCGCGGGGGCCGACCTCCGCTGGATGCGGCGGAGCGCCCGGATGAGCACGGAGGAGAACGTTCGTGATTCGGAGACGTTCGCCGCGATGCTCGAAGCGCTGGCCGACTTTCCCTGTCCGACGGTAGCGCAGGTTCAGGGGGCCGCCTTCGGCGGCGGGCTCGGTCTGGTGGCGGCCGCCGACATTGCGGTCGCTTCGGCGTCGGCACGGTTCGCGCTGTCGGAAGTCCGGCTCGGTCTGGAGCCCGCCATGATCGCGCCGTATGTGATCGAAGCGCTCGGTCCGCGCGAGTTTCGCCAGCTTGCTCTGACCGGCCGGCCCTTCGGCGCCGACGACGCCCTTCGGCTCGGTCTGGTAAGCCAGGTTACGGATGACACCGAGTTGCACGCGGTCGTCGATGACTTGGTGACCGCGCTCCTCAGTGGCGGGCCGGAGGCGCAGCGTCAGATCAAGGAGCTGACGAGGGCGGTCGCTGGACGCGCCAGGGACGGTGCGCTGCGGACGGAGCTTGCCACGCGGATCGCGGAGCGCCGGGCGAGCCGGGAGGGACAGGAGGGCGCGGCCGCGTTCCTGGAGAGGCGTCCTCCCGACTGGACCTCCTGACGCTGGTGTTCGAACGCATCCTGATCGCCAACCGCGGCGAAATTGCGGCGCGGGTCGCGCGCACCTGCCGTCGCCTGGGAATTGCCACGGTGGGCGTGACCTCGTGGGCCGACCGGGACGCGCTGCACGCCCGCGCCGTCGACACGGTGTTGCCGCTGGGGCCGTCGGCGTCACACCTGAGCTATCTCGATTCCGACCGCCTGCTGGCGGTCGCGCGGCGGGCAGGGGTCGATGCCGTCCATCCCGGATACGGCTTCCTGTCCGAGAACGCGGAATTTGCGGAGGCTTGCGAGGCGGCGGGCTTCCGCTGGATCGGGCCGGCGCCCGACGCGATTCGTTTGATGGGAGACAAGGACGCAGCGCGCAGCCGAATGGCGCGCACCGGCGTGCCGGTGCTGCCTGGATTTCCGGTAGCGGAGGCCACGGACGTTGCCGAGCGGTGTCGTGCGCTCGGCTACCCCGTGCTGGTCAAGGCCGTGGCGGGCGGCGGTGGCCGCGGACTGCGGCGCGTCGATACCGAAGCCGGACTGGGCGAGGCGCTCGACTCGGCAGCGCGCGAGGCGGAAGCCGCCTTCGGGGACGGCCGCCTCCTGGTCGAGAAGCTGGTGACGGGGGCCCGCCATGTCGAAGTGCAGGTCCTTGCCGACAGCCACGGCCGCACGGTCCACCTGTTCGAGCGCGACTGCTCCCTGCAGCGGCGACACCAGAAAGTGATCGAGGAGGCGCCGGCCCCCGGTCTCGGTCCCGCGGTGCGCGCCGGGCTCACCGGGGCTGCCTGCGAAGCGGCTTCCGCGATCGGCTACGTGAACGCCGGAACGGTCGAGTTCCTCCTGGCGGACGACGATCGGTTCTACTTCATTGAAATGAACACGCGCCTCCAGGTCGAACATCCGGTCACGGAATGCGTGACGGGGCTGGACCTCGTGGAATGGCAGATCCGAATCGCCGCAGGCGAGCCCCTCGACTTCGAGCAGGACGCGATCCCGTTGCGTGGTCACGCGATCGAGGCGCGGGTTTGCGCCGAAGATCCCGTGCACGATTTTCGGCCGCAGCCGGGCCCGGTCCGGGAAGTCAGCTGGCCGGCGGGGGAGGGAATTCGGGTCGACGCAGGGATTGCGTCGGGTGACCGAGTGCCGCCCCACTATGATTCGCTGATCGCAAAGGTGATTGCGTTCGGGGAGAACCGGGAAGAGGCCCGCTCCCGGCTCGTGGCGGCACTGCGACAAACCCGATGTGCCGGTCCGGTCACAAACCTGAGCCTGCTGAACGGATGCCTCGAGGATCCGGCATTTTGCGCCGGTCAGCTCGATACCGGTTTTATTCCGGACCGCCTCGACGCCCTGTCCCGTCCGCCCGGGCCACCGGAGGACGAGCCCTTCGCGCTGGCGGCCGTGGCGGTGGCGGCACGGACGCCGGCGCCTGCCTCCGGGGATCCGTGGCGGGCGGCCGACGGCTGGCGCGTTGGCGGCGCCGGCCATCAGACCGTGCGCTTGTCATGCGACGGGCGCAGTGTCGAGGTGTGCATGGAGCCGGCTGGCGCCGGTGCGTGGACGATGCGGATCGACGGACGCCGATATGCAGTGTCAGGGAGCATCGACGAGCGTGGAGACCTGGATGTCCGGATTGGCGGCATCGCCGTTTGCGCCCGGGCAGTCGTGGACGAACTGCGTGTCTGGCTCTTCCTGGACGCGGGGGCCCGTGTCGTCGAGCGATCGGACCGAATGTCCGGGAGCACGGTCGGCTCCGGCGAGGCCTCCGATTTCGCATCGCCGATGCCCGGACGCGTGACCGCCGTCCAGGTTGAGCCAGGGGCCGCGGTCGCTGCAGGGACCACGCTGCTGATCGTCGAGGCAATGAAGATCGAGCATCGGATCGAGGCGCCGAGCGCCGGGCGGGTCACGGCGCTGCTGTGCGAACAGGGCGCGTGGATCAATGAAGGTGAGCCGCTGGTCGAGTTTGCGCCGGATTCCGGCTGACGACGCGACGACCGGTGCTCCGCGACAGCGGCCGCGATCCGCGAGCCCGGTCACCGAAATCGGGCCAGCCGCAGGGCGGGGAGATGCCGACGGCGTCGCCGGCCGCCGGGATCAGTCCTGCTGGTTGCCGGCGGCGGCACCCTGTCGCATCAGGCCGCGATAGATTTCGTCGTCGCCAATCACGCCCACCATCCGGCCCTGCTCCATCAGCAGCACCGGTCGGCCGGTGCAGTGCCGGAGTTCGATGGCGGTGCGCATCGGCAGGTCAGGCGCAGCCGCGCAGATGGTTCTGCCGGTAAGCGTCTCCGTGTCCAGGTCCGGCGAGTAGCGCCGGATCGTGGCCGGTGCCGGCTCGATGCTGGCCTCGTCGGGCTCGCCGTCGGCATTCAGTCTCAGCCGATTGAGGCCGGACCAATCGAGCCGCAGCATGTCGCCGTCGCGTCGTACGTTGGCCACCGGCGTCATGAGCGAGCGGCAGCGCAGCACGTTGAGCGCGTCCATATGGGCAATGAATTCGGCGACATAGGCGTTGGCTGGATTGAGAACGATTTCTTCGGGCTCACCGAACTGGACGATCCGCCCTGCTTCCATGATCGCGATGTGCCGCCCAAGCTTGAGCGCTTCGTTGAGATCGTGGCTCACGAACAGGATCGTCTTGCCGAGTCGGCTCTGCAGATCCAGCAGTTCGTCCTGCAGGTGCTCCCGGATGAGCGGATCCAACGCCGAGAACGGCTCGTCCATCAGGAGGATGTCGGAATCGGTGGCCAGCGCCCGGGCAAGGCCGACACGCTGCTGCATGCCGCCGGAAAGCTCGTGCACGTACCGGTCGCCCCAGCGGTCGAGATCCACCAGCTCGAGGTGTTTCCGGACAATGGCGTCGCGTTCCGCCCGGGCAGCGCCCCGCAGCTCAAGGCCGAAGCTGACGTTCTCATGGACGGTGCGCCACGGCAGCAGGGCGAACTGCTGGAACACCATGGCGATGCGCTCCGTGCGCACGCGCCGCAGCGTGGCGGCATCGCAGCCCGAGATGTCGAGGGGGGCATCCCCGTCGCGGACCAGGACCTGGCCGCGGGTGACCCTGCAGAGGCCGTTCACGGCGCGCAGGAGGGTCGATTTGCCGGAGCCCGACAGACCCATCAATACGCAAATCTCGCCGCTCTGCACCGCGAGCGAAGCGCCGGCAACACCGATGACCGAGCCGGTGGCGTCCTGGATGCCTTGCCGGTCGGCGCCGCGATCGAGCATCTGCAGGGCAGCCGGTACGTCGCCGCCAAACAGGATGTCGACTCCCTTCAACTCGATCGCGTGAATGGGTCAGCCCCGCTGCTTGGTGCCGCCGCGCGGCTTGCACAGGCGATCGAGCAAGAAGGCGACAATGACGATGGCGAGCCCGGCCTCGAAGCCCTTGGCGATATTCACGGTATTGAGTGCGCGCAATACCGGCACGCCGAGGCCTGGCGCCCCGACCATCGCCGCGATGACCACCATCGACAGGCTGAGCATGATGCACTGGGTGACGCCCGCCATGATGGTTGGCAGGGCGTGCGGCAGCTCCACTTTCCAGAGGAGCTGGCGGCGAGTCGCCCCAAACGCCTCGCCGGCCTCGATGAGGGCCCGCGGCACCCCTGAGACGCCCAGATGCGTGAGCCGGATTGGGGCGGGGATGGCGAAGATCACGGTGGAGATCAGGCCCGGCACCACGCCCAACCCGAACATGATCATGGTCGGAATCAGGTAGACGAAAGTCGGGATCGTCTGCATCAGGTCGAGTACCGGGCGGATGGCGTTGTAGAGCCAGGGCCGGTGTGCTGCCGCGATGCCGACCGGGACACCGATGACGACACAGATCACGGTGGAGAACAGGATGAGCGTGAAGGTCTGGACCGTGGTTTCCCAATAGCCGAGATTGATCACCAGGAGCAGCAACAACACGACGGCGGCGACCAGTTTCCAGGACCGGTGCAGCCAAAAGGCGAGGCCGGCCAGCGCCAGCACCAGGGCGAGCGAGGGGACGGCCAGCAGCAGGCCGGCCACGCCCTCGATCAGGAACTTCAGGAACTCAGAGAGATAGTCGAAGAACCAGGCCCCGTGGTCGAGCAGCAAGTCCGCAAGGGATTTGATCCACTTGCCGAGGGGAATCTTCTGGTCCGTCAACCAGTGCAATACCTATTCCCGGGTTGTCCGCCCCGTCCGACTGCAGGACGGGGCGGAACTCGCTCTAGAGTCCGAGGCTGGCGTTCACGGCAGCCAAGCCATCGTCGCCGCTCAGAGTCGTGACTCCGTCAAGCCAGCTGGCCAGGATGGACGGGTTTGCTTGGAGCCATGCCGTCGCGGCCTGCTGCGGCTCCTGCTCGTCCTCGAGGATGGCGGTCATGATCTCGTTTTCCATCGCCAGCGTGAACGTCAGGTTGGTCAGCAGCTTGCCGACGTTCGGGCACTCGTCAACGTAACCCTGCCGGGTGTTGGTGTAGACCTCCGCGCCACCGAAGTTCGGGCCGAAAATGTCATCGCCCCCAGCGAGATAGGTCATCTCGTACTTCGCATTCATCGGGTGCGGCTCCCACCCCAGGAACACGATCCACTGATCCCTGCGGTTCGCCCGGTCCACCTGCGCGAGCATGCCTTGCTCGCTCGATTCCACCAGCTCGAATCCCTGCAGCCCGAACGTGTTTTCGTCGATCATGGCCTGGATCAGCCGATTGCCGTCATTGCCCGGCTCGATGCCGTAGATCTTGCCCTCGAGTTCTGCGCTGTACTGGGAGATGTCGGCGAAGCTCGTGATGCCACCGTCGGCCGCCAGCTTGTTGGCGGCGAGGGTGTATTTCGCCCCGGTTAGGTTCTGGGCGACGGTCTCGACCGACCCCTCGTCTCGGTATGGCGCGATGTCGGCTTCCATGGTCGGCATCCAGTTGCCGAGGAAGACGTCGATATCGCCATTCTTGAGACTGGTGTACGTAACCGGCACGGAGAGTACGGACGCAGTCGGTTCGTAGCCGAGTGCCTTGAGGACCACGGAAGTTGCTGCGGTCGTCGAGGTGATGTCAGTCCATCCCACATCAGAGAAGCGAACCGTCTGGCACGATTCGGGATCGGCCGCCCAGACGGAGGGCGAAAACAGCAGAGCTGCAACCACCCCGAGCACTGCCACGCGCACGCGTTTTGTCATCGCCATATCCTCCTGGTTGGGTGTCCGGTACGCGCCATTGCAGGCAATGACGCTCGTTAGGGCTACCATGCCGGTCATAGGGCCGCAAGAGCAGGGGCGGCTGCGCAACTAGATGAACACGCGACAGATGTTCGATTATGTCGTCGTTGGCGCCGGGTCGGCAGGCTGCGTCCTGGCCAATCGGTTGACCGAGGACGGCGCCGCGCGTGTGTTGCTGATTGAGGCCGGCGGCAGCGACCGCAGCATCTTCGTGCAGATGCCGACGGCACTCGCCATTGCCATGACCCACCCGCGCTACGGATGGCACTATCGGACCGAGCCCGAGCCGCATCTGGGCGGCCGGCGTTTGCACTGTCCACGCGGCAAGGTGCTCGGGGGCTCCTCGTCGGTCAACGGGATGGCCTATGTCCGTGGCAATGCCCTGGACTACGAGGGCTGGGCCGGGGCCGGCGCAACGGGATGGTCGTATGCCGAGGTACTACCGTACTTCCGGCGGGCCGAGACCTTCAGCGGCGGCGGCGACGATTACCGGGGCGACTCGGGTCCGCTCCATACCTCGCGCGGGACCATGCGCAACCCGCTGTATCACGCCTTCATCGCGGCGGGTGAACAGGCCGGTTACGCCCGCACTGCCGATATGAACGGCTACCGGCAGGAAGGCCTCGGTCCGATGGACATGACGGTCCATCGGGGGCGTCGCTGGAGCACCGCCAACGCGTATCTGAAGCCGGCCCGAAGCCGGGAGAATCTGGCCGTCGCAACCCGGGCGCTGGCGACCCGGCTTCTCCTGGATGGCCGGCGGGTCCGCGGTGTCGAGTACCGGCAGGGCGGCGTCACCCGAATGGCGCTGGCGGCGCGCGAAGTCATTCTGAGCGGTGGGCCGATCAACACCCCGCAACTGCTGATGCTGTCGGGAATTGGCCCGGCCGAGCAGCTTCGCGAATTCAGCATCGAGGTGATCCACGATCTGCCCGGTGTCGGGGAAAACCTCCAGGATCATCTGGAACTCTATATCCAGCAGGCGTGCACCCGGCCGGTGACGCTGTACGCCGCCACCGGTTTGCTGCGGAAGGCGCTGATCGGGATCCGGTGGGCGGCGTGCCAATCTGGACTTGGCGCCACCAACCACTTCGAGGCCGGCGGCTTCATCCGCTCACGCCCGGGCGTCCGCTGGCCGGACATCCAGTACCATTTCCTGCCGCTGGCGGCTTCCTACGACATGAAGGAACAAGTCCGCTGCCACGGCTACCAAGCGCACGCCGGCCCGATGCGCTCGAACTCCCGTGGGTCCGTCCGCCTCGCTTCAGCTGATCCGGCCGAACCCCCTCGAATCCGGTTCAATTACATGAGCCACGCCGATGACTGGGCCGATATGCGGGCCTGCGTGCGGCTCACCCGGGAGATTTTCACCCAGCCCGCCTTCGATCCCTACCGCGGTGAAGAACTCGCGCCCGGCGCCTCGGTCCAGAGCGACGCGGAAATCGATGCGTTCGTCCGCGAAACGGTCCAGAGCGCCTACCACCCCTGCGGCACCTGCAAGATGGGCACGGACGCGATGGCGGTGACTGACCCGCAGAACCGGGTGCACGGGATGGTCGGATTGCGCGTCGTCGACAGCTCGGTCATGCCGGCTATCACGACGGGAAATCTCAATGCGCCGACGATCATGATTGCCGAGAAGGCCGCGGACGCGATCCGGGGTCGTCCGCCGCTGCCGGCTTCGGATTCACCGTTTCATACCGCCCCCGACTGGAAGACGGCGCAGCGCTGACCGGGAGGCCACCGGCCCGGAAGGGGAGGCGTGGTTCCTCTGGCAGCGACCGGATGGGGGCCTCAGAACGGTTTGCCGGACCCGGCGAGGCGGGGGCTGCAGGGATTCCATACCTGGGTCACGAGGGAACCAAGAAACATGGCGTTGCGGTGCGGCCGCGAAATGAGGTAACGCACGCTGCAACGTGGCTTCGCAGCGGCGATCCTGCCAAAGGATCGATTCCGGAACATCGGTCCCGGTCAACTGTTCCCGGGTTCAATTGCCGAAGAACCGGAGGTACCCCGCTTACGGCATGGGGTATGTGCCAGGAACGCCGAAGGGCGTCCGGATCCTGCTTCCTGACCGCTCAAACGTTCGCGCAAAGCAAGCCAATTTATAACCGGCAGTTAGCCCGCGCGGCGCTCGAGCGACCGCGTCCGCCACGCACCTCAGGAAGCGGCTTCCGGGCGGTAGTGCAGGGAAGCGCGAGGTATCGGATCAATGCGCGAAGTTTCGTCCGCCAGCAGCGTCCTGCACTCAGCCCGCACAGTGGGTGCCGGGCATCAATGCGGGCGTGACCAAGTCTTGGTTCACGACCGCAAGCCGATACGCCTTTACGGAAACCGTAATACCGTCTACAGTCGGCTCGCGTGATACGGAGCTTCAGGGACCAGGCGACGCGACGCTTTTTCGAGGGGCAGCGTGTGGCCGCCTTTCACGGGTTTGCCCGTCAGGCGACACGTCGGCTTACCCTGCTGGACAGCGCGGAAACGCTCCGCGATCTGGCCGCGTTGCGCAGCAATCGGCTGGAGACACTGCGAGGTGACCGCGCCGGTCAGCACAGCATTCGGATTAACATGCGATGGCGCATCTGTTTTCGGTGGACCGATGACGGGCCGAGTGATGTGGAGATCGTGGACTATCACTGAGGGGATGAGGCATGAACGTGCGAAGTGGTATGCAGCCCGTGCATCCGGGGGAAATCCTCCGCGACGAGCTTGACGCGCTCGGGCTGTCGGCCAACGCACTGTCACGGGAGTTGGGCGTGCCAGTGAACCGGGTAACGATGATCATGAACGGGCAGCGGGGCGTGAGTGCAGACACCGCGCTTCGACTGGCGCGGTATTTCGGGACGACGCCGGAACTGTGGCTGAACCTCCAGAAGACCTGGGAGCTGCGCAGAGCTGAAATCGAGGCCGGTCGTGAGATCGCCGAGCGCGTGATACCTCGGCAATCTGCAGCGTAGGGACCTCGCATCTGCACGACGACGCCCGTTCCCGGCTATTGGTCCCTGATGCTTCCGGTCCTCAAGGCGCTCGCGGACGGGACCGAGTTGACCACCACCGAGTTGCGCAATCGAATTGCTACCGCTGAGGACCTCACCCAGGGGGACGTGTCCACACGGCTTCCAAGCGGCGCGTCGGTCTTTACAAACCGTGTCGGTTGGGCGTTGTTTAGGCTCGCGTTCCGAACGCTGAGGGTGTCGTTTAGGGCCGCCACCGTGCCACGGGCGTCTCTTGCGCCCCGCGCTCGGTCGGCCGCGCCGGCGCCGAGGCGCGCCCCACCGTAGCGCACCGCGAAGGTACCGCCCGGCCTTGCATCGGAGGTTGCTTTC
The DNA here is from genome assembly GCA_965116745.1 of Alphaproteobacteria bacterium. Taxonomy (GTDB): domain Bacteria; phylum Pseudomonadota; class Alphaproteobacteria; order TMED109; family TMED109; genus VXPW01. The sequence goes on from OZ220701.1 coordinate 1,409,760, forward strand.
GCGCACGGGCAGTCAGTTCGGGAGCGGCTTCGGCGGCCTCAAGCCGCTCGGTCGGACACACGCCATCCCGCCCTGCGTGACTGGTTCTGAGGTTGTCGCGGAATGACATCAGGTGCCGGGTCAGGAGGCATTGGGGTCGGGTTCGCAACGCTACAGCTCGGCAAAGGCGTTGGCATAGGCGTACTCCGCACCGTCTCGTTCCGTCCCGAGGTGCCGCCCACGGTCTCTCGCGCCGCGTCCACTTGGGTTCGGTGGTGGCCCGCCTGAGCGTTGCCTGCAGCCGCGCGTTTAGGCGGGCCAGCGGTTGCGGCGATCAAAGGTATTCGATTCCGGCATCGCGAAGCCAATCAGACACGTAATCGGCGAAACTGCGCACCACGGTAACTTCGTACAGCAAGTCCACGCCCGGTCGATGCAGCAGGACCGGTGCCTTCGCCAGCAGACTGCGGGCGCAACAGCCAGCCGGAAAGTGATCCGGGTCGAGGTCCAGCGTCATTCCCTTGGCCAGTACGTCGACCGCTTTCGGGCCCGACAGCGACAAGGTGATGTGGGCGTCGCCGACGACCACCACCGCGGCATGGAAACCGGACAGGGCGTTCTCGAGCGACATGGCGAGCTCGGACTCCGCCGCCGCCGCGACTTCGATGAGCCATTCGTCGGGACCTAGCCACAGGATGGCACCACTGGTGCCCGACGTGGCGGTGTTGGCCCTCGATGGCGGTGGAACCCCGATGACCCTGGCCACGCCCTCGTTGAACGCGGGATCTCCGGCGTCCCCCCGCAGGTTGATGCGTCCACGGGGCGCGGATGGGGTCAGCGAGACCGCCGGGATATCGTTGGCGCCGGCCTCAGCCACGCAGGCGGATCCCTTCCGGATCGTAGAAGCGCGGATCGCAGATTTCCGCACGGAGGGTACCGTGCTCCAGCGGAATGTGGACGGTGTGGGATTCTCGTTCGCGACCGCCCGTGACGAGTGCCAGCGCGATCGACCGGCGGAGAGTCGCGCTCCAGTAGCTCGAGGTCACATGGCCGATCATGGTTTCTGGCGGACCGGACGGCGGCGACGGCAGGATTTGCGCTCCCTCCGGTACGACGGCCTCCGGATCCTCTGTCTTCAGCCCCACCAGGCGCTTGCGCGACGGATCGAGCATCGCGCTCCGTCGCAGCGACCGTCGACCGAGGAAGTCCTTCTTGCTGCTCAGGATCCACTGCATTCCAAGATCCAGCGGGGTCACCGTTCCGTCGGTCTCCTGACCGATCATGGGATAGCCCTTTTCGGCCCGGAGGACGTGCATGGCTTCGGTTCCGAACGGCGTGACCTCGTAGCCGGAGCGCTGCTGAAGCACTGCCGTCCAGAGGTCCATGCCATGCCCGGCGGGCACACTGATCTCGTAGGCCACCTCGCCCGAATAGCTGATCCGGAACACCTGGGCCGGTAGGCCGGCAACACGACCGGTGCGCCAGGTCATGAACGGAAAGGCCGCGGGGGCCACGTCGATATCGTCGACCAGTCCGGCGAGCACCTGCCGGGCGCCGGGTCCCGCCAGCGCGATGGTCGCGAACTGCTCGGTGAGGGAGGTCAGATACACGTCGAGGTCGGGCCATTCCGTTTGCAGCCAATCTTCGAGCCAGCTCAGTACTCGGGCCGCATTGCCCGTGGTCGTGGTCATCAGGAACCGGTTCGGTGAGAGGTGCGCCGTGACCCCGTCGTCCAGGACCATTCCGTCCTCGCCAAGCATCAGGCCGTAGCGACAGCGGCCCACGGCCAGGCTGTCCCAGGCATTGGTGTAGACCCGATTCAGGAACTCGACGGAGTCGGGGCCGCAGACCAGGATCTTGCCGAGCGTGGTCACGTCCATGATTCCCGCTGCATTGCGCACAGCCAGCGATTCCCGTGCGACTGCCGCGCGTTTGTTCTCGCCCGGCCGCGGGTAGTAGAAGGGCCGCTTCCATTGGCCCACATCCTCGAATACGGCGCCGGCTTCCTCGTGCCAGGTGTGCATCGGCGTCCGGCGAACCGGGTCGGCGAGGGCCCCGATGTCACGTCCGGCGATGGCACCGAACGTGACGGGTTCGTAGGGCGGTCGGAACGTCGTCGTGCCCACCGCGGCAACCGGCGAGCCCATCGTGCCGGCAAGAATTGCGAGCCCCGGCACGTTTCCTGTCTTGCCCTGGTCGGTGCCCATGCCGAGCGTGGTGTAGCGCTTCAGGTGCTCGACCGACGCGTAGCCTTCCCGGGCCGCCAGCGCGATGTCGGCTGCCGTCACGTCGTTCTGGAAATCCACGAACGATCTGGCCTCTCCAGCGCGATGTCTGGCGAAGACTTGCCGCTGCGCGGGGGCGGTCGGCGACGTGGTCGCTGCCGCGTCCGCCGGCGCCTCGTCCAGCCCGGCGCTTCGGCCTTCACGCATGCAGGACGTCGTGTCGGCTGCGCCGTTGATCGCGCCGGCGCATCGCACCGATTGGCGCGGATGGTCGGGCAGGAAGGCCCCGAGAGCCGCGTCGTAGCGCAACCTGCCGCCGGACTGCGAGAACAGGTGCACGGCCGGGCTCCAACCGCCGGACATCAGGATCAGATCACACGCCAGCGTGCGGGTTGGTCCTGCGAGCGTGCCGTTGCGGTCGATCTTGGCGATGGTGGCAGCGCGCACCCGGCGGCGCCCGCCCGTATCCACAATGGCGTGGCTTGGCAGGACATCCAGTCCGGCGTCCCTGGCGCCCCGGACTGCGTTTCCGTCAACTCGGCCGCGGTGATCCACGATGGCGGCGACGGCCATGCCGCGTGCATGCAGTTCCAGCGCCGCCGCGTAGGCGCTGTCGTTGTTGGTCAGCACCACGGCCCGCCGGCCGGGGAGGACGGCGAAGCGGTTGGCGTACGCACGGGCTGCCCCCGCGAGCATCACCCCCGGTCGATCGTTGTTGGCGAACACCAATGGTCGCTCCAGCGCGCCCGTCGCCAGCACCACGCGGCCGGCGCGGATGCGCCACAGCCGCTGGCGCGGAAGGTGGGCAGGCGCGTGGGCCCCGAGATGGTCCGTAACCTGCTCCAGCGCGATCAGGAAATTGTGATCGAAGTACCCGGTGACCGTGGTTCGCGACAGCACCCGCACGTTCTTCATCGATTCGAGCTCAGCCGTGACCCCGCTGCTCCAGCCGGGCTCGATCCCCGACTCGTCGGCGGCCACGTTCAGGAGTGAGCCGCCCGGCCGGCTGCGCTCGTCGGCCAGAATGACCCTCGCACCGCTGCGACCTGCAGCCTGTGCGGCGGCCATCCCCGCGGGCCCGGCCCCGACGACCAGCACGTCGCAGTGCGCGTTCATCCGTTCGTATCGGTCGGGGTCCGGCCCGGTGGGCGCGCGGCCCATGCCCGCCATCCGCCGGATCCACCGCTCGTAGAAATGCCAGCCGCCTTGCGGCCACATGAACGTCTTGTAGTAGAAGCCTGCCGGCACCAGCCGGTGGGCGACATCAATGAGGGCTCCGGCGTCGTGCCTGACGCTGGGCCAACAGTTGACGCTGGTCGCCGTCAATCCCTCGTAGAGCTCGATCCGGGTGGCCTTCAGGTTGGGCTCGCTCCGATTCCCGGACTCGAGCTGCACCAGCGCGTTGGGCTCCTCGGTGCCAGCGGACAGGATTCCCCGCGGCCGGTGGTACTTGAAGCTGCGTCCGACCAGGTGCACGCCGTTTGCGAGCAGGGCGGATGCGAGGGTGTCTCCCGAAAACCCGGTCAAATGCTGGCCGTTGAACGAGAAGCTGATCGGCCGTTGCCGGTCGATCATGCCGCCGGCGGGCAGACGGTACGGTTGACCGGTCATGACTCGTCGGCCTCGCTGTCGTCGGGCGGGGTTTCGCCCATCCGGTAGACCGCGACGATGTCATGCGTGAGCGTGTGTCGCTCTACGTTGAACCACCGGCCGCAGCCGTGGCTGTGGCACCAGCGCTCCCGATGACGGCCCTTCGGATTGGTGCGCATGAAGACGTAGTCCGCCCATTCCGCATCGTCGAGGGCGGCGGGATCGGCCGGGCGCCGGATGTGGGCCTCGCCCCCGCAGGTGAACTCGCTTTCGTCGCGGCGGCCGCACCAGGGGCAGGGGATCAGAAGCATGATGCGCTCAATGTGCGACCGCGGCGGCGCCGTGCTCGTCGATCAGCGCACCGGTGCTGAAGCGTTCCAGCGTGAACGGAGCGTTCAACGCGTGCGGTTCGTTCCGGGCAATCGTATGGGCGAACGCCCAGCCGGACCCCGGGGTCGCCTTGAAGCCGCCCGTGCCCCAGCCGCAATTGATGTAGAGGCCGTCGACGGGCGTCTTGCCGACGATCGGGCTCGCGTCCGGGCAGACATCGACGATCCCGCCCCACTGGCGCAGCATCCGCAGGCGCGAAAAGATCGGGAACAGTTCCAGTAGCGCCCCCATCTGGCTTTCGACGACCTGGAAGCTGCCCCGCTGCGCGTAGGAATTGAACCCGTCGATCCCGGCTCCGATCACGAGTTCGCCCTTGTCGGACTGGCTGACGTAGACGTGGACGGTGTTCGACATCACGACGCTGTTGAGAACCGGCTTGATCGGTTCCGACACCATTGCCTGCAGCGGGTGGCTCTCGATGGGCAGCCGGAGACCGGCCATCGCCGCCAGCACGCTCGAGTGTCCCGCCGCGACGAGGCCGACCTTCTTCGTCGCGATGGTGCCGCGGGATGTCTGGAGACCCCGGACACGGCCGTTCGCGATCTCGATCCCGGTCACTTCGCAGTTCTGCACGATGTCTACGCCGCGCGCATCGGCGGCGCGCGCGAATCCCCAGGCGACGGCGTCATGGCGCGCGACCCCGCCGCGACGCTGGAGCGATGCGCCGAGAATCGGATAGCGCACGTCGTCGGCAGTATTGATGATCGGAACTTCCGCCTTTACCCCTGCCGGGTCGAGGATTTCAGAATCGATTCCATTCAGGCGAATCGCCCGCACCCGCCGGGACATCTCCTTGAGATCGTGTTCGTTGTGCGCGAGATTCAGGACGCCGCGCTGGCTGAGCATGATGTTGAAGTTCAACTCTCGGCTGAGACCTTCGTAGAGCTGCAGCGCCTTCTCGTAGAGATGCGCACTCTCGTCCCACAGGTAGTTGGAGCGGATGATCGTGGTATTTCGCCCGGTGTTGCCACCCCCCAGCCAGCCCTTCTCCAAGACGGCGATGCGGCCGACGTCGTGTTCCTTGGCCAGGTAGTAGGCGGTCGCCAGACCGTGACCGCCGCCCCCCACGATCACCACGTCGTAGGTCGGGGCCGGTTCGGGGCTGCGCCAGGCACGCGGCCAGCTGCGGTGATAGCCGAGGGCGTTGCGGGCGAGGCTGAAGATCGAGTAGCGAGTCATCGCCGCATTCCCTTCGAACGCCGGGATCGCTTCAGCTGCGGCCCGGCGTCGGGTGATGCAGCACCAGCGTATCGGGCCCTGGCGGACGGGGACCGCGGCGGGACGGGCGGCCGGCGCGCCGCACCGACCCCCGCGCCCGCCCGCGGGCCGGCCCCGGTTCGTCAGTAGGCTGCATCGCGCCCCTGCGCCTTCGCGATCTCCCGGGCATTCGGATTCACCGAGGGGCGGAACGGAACCTCTGCGACCGTGCCGTCCACCGGCTGCCCCGGGTCGGTCTGGTAGGCATCGGGCAGCCAGACCTTGACTCGGGTCCCGGGCGTCGCCATGGCACACGGGACGTATCCCAAGGCGATGTTGGTTTCCAGTTCAGGCGAATACCAGGGCGACGTGACGTAGCCGACCGGCTTGCCGCCGTCGGCACCCGAGATCAGCCAGAAGTCCGGGGCGTACTCCTCGATCGGCCGGCCGCCGAGCGCCAGCCCCGCCAGCGTCAGCTTGAACGGCGGGTTACCCGCTTCGACCAGGGACCGAACCTCTTCGAGGCGCGCCTTGCCGATGTAGTCGGCCGCCTTGGTCCGCGGCACCTGGTATCCGAGATTGCACTGGAACGGCAGGGTCTCGGCATCCATGTCCTGGCCCCAGGAAAGGATTCCCGCGGCAATGCGCCGCTGATGGGCCGGCGCAATCACCATGAGGTTGTGCGCCTCGCCGGCGGCCAGGACCGCATCCCACAGTTTTTCCGCGTGCAGCGTGGCGTCGCGCAAGTAGATCTCGTAGCCCTTTTCGCCGCTGAACCCGGTCTGCGACACGACCACGTCGCACCCGGCCACCCTGGCCTCCATGAGGCCGTACGGCGGCAGTTCAGCGACCTGATCGCCGACCAGATCGGTCATGAGCGCGACCGACTTCGGCCCCTGGACCTGCACCGGGCAGACATCGATCTCATCGATCTCGACGTTGGCCTTCCGGCCCACGTTTACGCCCTGCAGCCAGAACATCACGTCGGAGTCCGACAGGCTGAACCAGAATTCGTTCTCCGACAGGCGGAGCAGCACCGGGTCGTTGAGGATGCCGCCCTTCTCGTTGCACAGGATCACGTACTTGCCGTTCATCGGCTGAATGCGCGTGGCATCCCTCGTGATCACGTAGTTGACGAATGCCTCGGCATCCGGACCCGCGACGCGGATCTGGCGTTCCACGGCGACGTTCCAAAGCGTCACATGATTGACCAGCGCCTCGTATTCGACGGTTGCACCGCCGTCTTCCGGCCGCACGTACCCGCGGGGATGATAGATCCGGTTGTACACGGTGGCCCGCCAGCAACCCGCCTGATGCGACAGATGCCAGTAGGGGGACTTCCGCACCCGGGTCGAAATCAGGAGCTCCGTAGGTGTCGAGCCAGACTGCCGGAGATTGATCGGTACCTTGCGGTCGGATTGATCGACCGAATCCTGATGGTTCACCATGATCGAGGCCCTTCCTTGCGGCGTGGCACGGCACCCGACGCCCGGAGCCTCGAAGCCGCCAGACGGAGCCGAAAACGAGGACCCGAACGCCAGCGGTCCAACGGGCAAATGGTACATTCGCAAGGGAGAATCACGCAATCTCCGCCGCCCGGTTTTCGGGAGCCGGCAGCCGCGGGCAGGTGCCGTTGGTCGATGGTCTGGGCGGGGCGCTGCCCGGTCGTCCAGGGACGGCAGGTTCGACCACCGGGCGGCGTCAGCAACGCCCATTCCGGCCGCGCGGTTGTGTCCCTTCCGGGCGCAACCCCATCCCGGACCATGGCAGCGCGGACTGCGGCACGGGATGGCAGCCGGTCCGGGACATGCTGGCGCCGCCGTTGACCAGGGTGGTCGGGGATGGTTGTGCCGTAACTTCTGTGCGAATCTAGGTTGCGACGGGCAGCCGGGCGGGGGAGAAAGTTGAAGACACACGCGAGGGTGGTCGTGGTCGGCGGCGGAGTCGTCGGGGTCTCGACGCTTTATCACCTGGCCCGGATGGGCTGGTCAGACGTGGTCCTGTGCGAACGCACCGAGTTGACCGCGGGGTCAACGTGGCATGCCGCCGGTCTCCTCCCGTTGTTCAACATGAGTTACAGCGTCGGCCAGCTGCACAAGTATTCGGTCGATCTCTACAAGACCCTGCCCGGCGAGACCGGCCAGGATGTCAGCTTTCATGTGACGGGAAACCTGCGACTCGCGACCAACGGGGAGCGGATGGACGAGTACCGCAAGTACTGTGGTACGGCCAACACGATCGGCGTCCCGTTCCAGATCATCACGCCGGAAGACGTTGCCGCGCTCTGGCCGTTGTGCGACACGGAGGGGCTCGTCGGAGCGCTCTACCATCCCGACGACGGACACATCGCTCCGGCCGACGTGACGCAGGCGATGGCCATCGGCGCCCGCAACCGGGGCGCCGAGATCTACCAGAACACCCCCGTCACGGCCCTGGAACGCCGATCGAGCGGCGAGTGGCTGGTCCGGACGCCCGGCGCAAACATCACGTGCGAGCACGTGGTCTGCGCGACCGGCAACTACAGCTGGCACACCAGCCGGATGCTGGGCATCTACCTGCCAACGATCCCGGTGGAGCACCAGTACATCGTCACGGATGAAGTGCCGGAGCTGGTGGAGCGACACCGCCAGGGGCTGCCGGAGATGGCCGTACTGCGCGAATCTGACGCCTCCTACTACCTGCGGGAAGAGCGCCAAGGATACATCCTGGGACCTTACGAAAAGGGCGCGCCGGCAAGGTTCTGGGACGGTGTTCCGGAAAGTTTCGAGCGGGACCTGTTTCCCGGGGATCTCGATCGCCTGATGCCGCACGTGGAGGCGGCGATCAAGCGCGTCCCAAGCTTTGAGCGGGCCGGCATCAAGGACATCGTCAACGGCCCGATTGCCTACACGCCGGACGGCAGTCCTCTGGTCGGTCCGGCCTGGGACCTACGGAACGTCTGGCTGAACGAGGGGCACAGTTTCGGGATCACGGCCGCCGGCGGGGCCGGCTGGCAGCTTGCGGAATGGATCGTGGAAGGCCAGCCGTCGATCGACATGATGGATGTCGATCCCCGCCGCTTCGGGGCGTATGCCAACCAGCCGTACGTGCGGGGCAAGAACGAAGAGGCGTACGAACACGTCTTCATCATTCACTATCCGGACGAGGAGCGGCCGGCGGCGCGCCCTGCCAAGACCAGCCCGATTCACGACCTCCTCGACGGCATGGGAGCGGTCTGGGGCCAGCGATACGGGTGGGAGCGGCCCAACTGGTTTGCGCCGGCCGGGGTCGAGCGCTCGGATGTCTGGAGCTTCCGGCGCACGAACTACTTTCCGCACGTGGCCAGGGAACATCGGAACGTTCGCGAGAATGTCGGGATCATCGACATCACGAGCTTCTCCAAGTTCCAGGTGTCGGGGCCGGGGGCGGAGGCCTGGCTTGATCGACTGGTGTGCCGCAGGCTGCCCCGCGGGGTCGGCCGCATCCATCTGGCCCATGCGCTGACGCCGCAGGGCGGCGTGCGTTCCGAATTCACGATCATGCGCGATGTCGGCGACAGCTTCTATCTGGTCAGTTCCGGGGCGGCAGAGCGTTTCGACGGCGACTATCTGACCAAGCATCTGCCGGACGACGGCAGCGTCCGGCTCGACAATCTCACGACCTCCCACGCGACGCTCGTGGTCGCCGGCCCCAATGCACGGGCGGTGCTGTCAAAGATCACGGAGACGGATCTCGACGACGGTTCGTTCAGGTGGCTGACCGGCCAGCATACGCACGTGGGCCTGGCGCCCGTGCGCCTGATGCGCATCAACTTCGTGGGCGAGCTGGGCTGGGAAATTCACCATCCGGTGGAATACCAGCGACACATCTTCCTTGCGTTGCTGCGCGCCGGCGCAGAGTTCGAGATCGGCCAATGCGGAATGCGCGCGATGGATTCGCTGCGAATCGAAAAGTCGTACCGCATGTGGGCCCAGGACCTCACGCGGGAGTACACGATTCTCGAGGCCGGCCTTGGCCGGTTTGCGGCCATGGACAAGGGGGAGTTCGTCGGCCGTGATGCGCTGATTCGCCAGCAAGCCGGCGGTGTGCCGCGGCAATTTGTGACAATGGAAGTGAACGACATCGATGATGCCGACCCCATCGGCAATGAGCCGCTGTGGCAGGGCGAGACCATGATCGGTCGCGCCACAGCGGGCGCCTACGGTCATTTCATCGGGAAGTCCCTCGCATTGGGCTATGTCGACAATGGGTACGGAGCCGTCGGCACCGATCTGGAAATCGAAATCCTGGGCAAACGCTACCCGGCTCGGGTGATACCCGATTCCCCGCACGATCCCGACAACGAGCGGCTGAGAGGCTGACGGGATCCGGGCGGCTGTTTCTGGATCCCAGAAAGTAGCCGGCGGCCCGACGGCTGCGGTTCCAGCGGCGTCGGCCGACGCCCCAGAACACGACACGCCCCTCGGTCCCCTGGCGGTCGGGGGGCGCTCATTGGCTCGCAGGTGCCGGAAGCCGCGGCCGGCCGTCGAGATCCGAACCGACGCCGTGACCGGCACGCGCTCCGAATGCGGGTGCGACGTCGGCCCCCGGCGGCGCCGGCACGGGGCCTTCCAGCAAGCGGTCCCGAGGCTTGATCAGGGAAACTCGATGGTGAGGGCGATGAACGCGTAGCGGCCCAGAGCGTCGTAGAGACCGGGAAAGGTGTTGCCGTTGCCGTAGTTGAACGGACCGGCCGCGCTGCCCGCTATCGGGGGCGCCTTGTCGAGCAGGTTGTTGATCCCGGCGCGCAGGCTGGCCGTGTCGCTGAAGTCCCAGCCGGCGGACAGGTCGAAGTAGTGCCTCGCCCCGAGATCGATTCCGGTCGCATTGAGGTCTGTGACGCTGCCGATGAATCGCCATCCGAGAGTGGCGCGCACTTGCCAGGGCGTGAGCCAGGCCAGGCTGAAATGGTTCCGGAAGTCGGGATTCGGCGAGCCGCACGTGGCGCCCCAGTTGCCCGCGCAATCAACCTTCGGGGCTCCGATCAGCTCTTGCCGCTCCCACGTGGAGGTGATGGAGAGGACGTCGCTGAGGCTCAGGCGGCCCCAGTCGCCGATGTCGAAGCTGTAGCTGGCGGTGAGATCAAACCCCTGCACTTTCTCTACCGCAAGATTGTCCAGCAGCGAAACGACGTGGCCGCTTTCCTCGAGGTCGGAGCCCAGCCACAGGTCGCCGCTCCGCCCGCGACTGACCTTGGCGCACTGCGCGGTGTTGCCGTCCAGGCATTGATCGAGGATGAAATTCGGCCGGAGCGCGCTGATGCCTTTTCTGATTTCAATCGAGTAGTAGTCCAGGCTGAAGGTCAAGCGGTCGAGAAACGGCGGTGTCCAGACCAGACCATAGGCGTAGGTGTCGGATTCTTCCGGCGCGAGGTCGTCGTTGCCGCCCTGCAGGTAGTTGTACTGGTTGGCCGGCGAGTGTTCGATGCGCCCGAACTGGGCGGCTGTCACGCCGCTCCGGGCGCACTCCTCGAACGTCCGGCCGGCAGCCGTCTTGCCGTTCGACACCGGGCCCCCGCACGGATCGGCGTTCATGTCGAAAAGGTTGAAGCCCCGCGGCAGAAACCGTTCCCGCACGTTGGGACCGCGAATCGCGCGCTGGATGCTGGCTCGCAGGCGGACGCCCGCGTTGATCGCCCAGCTTGCTCGAATGCCGAACGTGTCCGTCTGCTTCCCGTAGTCGTAGTCGGAAAACCGATAGCCGCCGTCGAGCGACAGCTCGTCTGCGTACGGAGCGTCCTCCACCAGCGGCACGCCGGCCTCGACAAAGAACTCCGAGACCTCGATTCCGCCGCTGACGGGTCGACTGGCACCGCCCTGACCGGCACCGTCACCGCTGCGGAAAGCCCCGTCCGGGTTGTACGTCAGGTATTCACGCCGGTACTCGGCGCCGATCACCACCGCCGGGCTCGACAGCGCGAACGGTGACTTGACCCCGTACTTGGCAAGATTGCCGGCGAGATGGCCCGACACGATCGTCTGGTCGGTCGATCCACGAGCGGACAGGGGCAGCGTCAGATAGTCGATCATCGGTCGGGTGACCGCGCCTTCTCGAAAAATGTTCCAGGGCACGCAGTCCGGATCAGAACCTTCCAGCGCCGAACGGCACACGATTCGCCCCGTTCCGGGGTCGCGAACCGCATCCAGCGCGCGCTCGATTCGGGTTCTCGACAGATCGTTCAGGTAGCGGCGGCGCATGTCGACCGTGGCGCGCTGGTAGTGGATGTCGTACCGCCACGGATCGGTCAGGCGCCCGCGCAAGCCGACGACGCCGCGGTAGGAAGTGTGGCGCAGGTCGTCCTGTCGCGCGCCACCCTCGACGTTGCGGCGGCCGATGAAGACTGTCTGCGCGTCGTCCCTGTTCAGCCCGTACCGTCCGCACAGCAAATCGAATTGCTGCTCCGACAGAAACGCATTGCCGCAGCCCAGCGTATCGGTCACGAAGAAGGCGCCAGAAGGGGCGATCTGGGCGACGGTTCGATTGTCCATGAACGTGAGTTCGGTGTAGGCCCGGGCGTGCTCGCCGATGTCGAGGTTGGCCAGCAGGCCGGCGGTCCACCGCTTGTCGGGGCGCTGGAAGTAGTTCGCCGGGCCGAAGTTGTAGGTGGTGCCCCCTCTGGGCACGAACTGGTCACCCTCCACCTTGTAGTCGAAGCCGTCCAGGTCTTGCGCCCCCAGCAGCCCGAAGTCGGAAAACGTGCCCTGCGGCTGCGTGGCAGAACCGAAACACGTGGTGAGGTCATTGCTCAGTGCGCACGAGCTGTAGTCCCGGTCTCCCTGAAGCACCGCCGCGATGTCGCGGTAGGTCGCGTAGACGGTCAGATGGCCATCGCCGCCGCGGAGCGCCGTTCCTGCAATCAGCGATGCGTCCGCAATGTCGCCGTCCCGCACCGAGCCGTCGGCCGTCCGGTAGCCGGCGTCCCGAACGATTCCCTGCCATCTCTCGTTGCGGTTGCCATGCTGGTACTGGCTCAACTGGTAACGCAGCTTGGCGCCCTCGAAGTCATCCAAGAGCCGGACGTTCACGACACCGGCCACGGCGTCCGAGCCGTACGTGGCCGAGGACCCGCCGGTCAGCACGTCAACGGATTCGATCAGCGCACCTGGAATCTGGTTGATGTCGGCCCCGGCGCCGCCCTGGAGGGGCGATCCCGCCGGCAGTCGGCGGCCGTTGACCAGCACCAGCGTCCGCTTCGCGCCGAGCCCACGGAGATTGAGCGTGGCCGTACCGGTGGATGCGTTCGACTGCCCGGCGCTCTGGGTCGCGAACACCTGCGGAAGGTTCCGCAACGCGTCCTCAACGCGCACCGTACCCTGTGACAGCAGGTCTTCCGCGTCGGTGCGGATCATCGGGCTGGCGCTGGTCAGGTCAGGTCTCCGGATCCGCGACCCGGTCACGACGAGCTCTTCGAGTTGCCGGAGCGTCGGATCCACCCCCGGTTGCTCGTCGTCCGCCGCCAGGGAAACGGTGGCAGTGGTCAGCAAAGAGAGGGACAGGACCATCACGCTGCCGGTTCGCAAGAAATTTGTCGGCACGACATTCCCCCAGACGATCAGCTTCCCCGTCGGCGGCGTACGGCAGGGCGTCGTGCGCGGTCGCATCTCCTGCGGCCGGTCAGGGGGCCAGGTGCGTCGAGGCCATATGATGGACGGGACGCTGGCCATCCGGTGCGCTCGAGGGTCTCCGCGGCACCGCCGTTTGCCAGGATCAGCAAGCGTCGCCGCTGCCGCACCGAGGCAGGGTCCGTTAGGGAGCCGGCACTTCCCGATCCGCGACGGCTGGATCGTACACGAGACCTCCGGGATGTACAGTGCGCGGGACCTCCTGTACGACGTCCCATGCGAGCCGTGCGTCCAGCAAAGCTCTTCGTCGGACTGGTGACAGGCCAGTTGCCAGCCCTCGACCGCGATGACGAAAGAAAGCCGGGCCGCCAGTGCCGTTGATCGTTCGTGCCGGAGCAGGTGGCCCGGGCGTTGTCCGGGAACGCTAGGGGTCTACGTGGTCTCGAACCGTCGCGTTCCCGGTGACGGACCTACTCCGAGTATGGTTCGAAACACTCCTTCCTGTCACGAGATTCCGGTACGAGAGCCTTCGGGATGAATGAGGGCATGAGCGCTCGGCCAACTCTGCATCTCCTCAAGATCGCCCAGGGGATCGAGTCGCCGGTCGCGCTGCGCCGGGCGCAGCAGCGTCGCCTCCGCGCGGCTGCCAAGGGGCAGGGGCGGCTCGCTCATTTCACCCGTAATCGTCCTGTACGCGCTGCCGAGCTCCTGGCGGGCGGGTCCATCTACTGGGTCATCCGGGGGCACATCGCGGTTCGGCAGCGTCTGCTGGACATCGTGGACGCGACCAATGCCAGGGGTACCCAGGGGGTGGAACTGGTGTTTCACCCGGACCTGGTCACGACCGAACCGCGCCGCCATCGGGCGTTCCAGGGCTGGCGCTATCTCGATGCGAATCTGGCGCCCCCGGACCGGGCCACCGTCATTGATCCGGGCCTGCCCGACTCGCTGGCCCGAGACCTGTATCGTCTTGGATTGCTGTAGCGACCCCAGCTGCAGCAGGCACCACGCAGCGTGAATCCATTTCTTCACGATTGCGCGCTACGATTTCATGGTGCATCCCAATTGGAGTTTCCCCATGAAAAAATTTGCAGGTCTGTTGATCGCCGGAGTATTCGCTGCCGGTCTCACGCCCGCCGCATCGGACGCGCATGTCGAGATGCGCCCGATGCTGACCCTCGGGATGGCCAAGGCCATGGCCGATGCCTGCGAGGCGTTTCGCGAGACCCAGGAGAACTTCCGCGCGGTTAACATCGCGATTGTCGACCGAGGGGCGGATTTGGTGCTGTTCCGGCGTCAGAACGACGCTTTTCTCGGCAGTTTCGAGATCGCGTTGCGGAAGGCCCAGTCGGCTGCCCGCCTGCCGATTCCGACGCGCACGCTCGGTGAAATCGTGCACGGGAAGGACGGCATGCCCGGCCGGGCGCCCGCCCTTGGCGAATTTCACCACGTGACTGCCTTGACCGGGGGACTGCCGATTCGCATGGCCGATGGTGCGTTGGTCGGCGCGATCGGCGTGAGCGGCGCTACCGGAGATCAGGACGAGCAGTGCGCACAGGCGGCGATCGACGCGGTCGCCGACATGCTGCAGTAGGAGCGTCCGGTGCACGACCTCGCCATCCGCAATGCGTTGATCGTCGACGGCACCGGCAAGCCGTCGTTTCACGGTGACTTGGCGGTGGAAAACGGGCAGGTGGTTGCCCGGGGCGGCGAGGTCGGCAGCGCCCGAGATACGATCGATGCGGACGGCCTGGCGCTGGCGCCAGGGATCGTCGACACGCACACGCATTTCGATGCGCAGCTGACCTGGGATCCGAGCGCCTCGCCATCACCATCGCTGGGTGTCACCACCGTCGTGATCGGCAACTGCGGCTTCACGATCGCGCCGTGCCGCGAACAGGACCGTGACGCGACGTTGCGGAATCTCACGCATGTCGAAGGTATGTCGCTGTCGGCACTTCGGGAGGGCGTGCGCTGGGAATTCGAGAGTTTTCCGGAATACCTGGATCTGCTGGCACGGTGCGGACTGGTCCCGAACGTGGCGTCGTATATCGGACACTCGTCGGTCCGGACGTACGTGATGGGTCAGGCGGCGACGGAACGAGAGGCTACCGATGATGAGGTCAGCCGGATGGCGGAGATCGTGCGCGATTCCGTCACCGCCGGCGCGATCGGCTTCTCGACAACCACGTTCGAGGGGCACAACGGCGAGAACGGCGTCCCCATGCCATCGCGCTTCGCCTCGGAAGCTGAGGTGGGGGCCCTGGTGCGGGCGATGGGCGATACCGGACGCGGGGTCTTCATGCTGACTGCCGGCAGCGGAACCAAGCTCGGCACCCTCGAGAAGATGGGCGCGGCAGCCCGTCGACCGGTGCTCGTGGCCGCCTTCCTCCACAATCCGACCCGCCCGGACGGGGTCCGGCTGGGATTGGCGCGGCTCGATACGGCCGCCAAGCGAGGGAACGAGATGTGGGGCCAGGTTTCGTGCCGTCCCCTCAGCCTGGAGTTCACGATGGCAAGCCCCTACCTGTTCGAGGGGTTGAGCGCCTGGAAGCCGGCAATGACGGCCGACGGCGCGGAGGGCCTGCAATCGGTCTACGCGTCAGGGGAGTTCCGCGCCGCGGTACGGGCAGAGCTTGCAGTCCCGGCCAAGGTTCGGATCTTCAACGGGGACTGGGAAAAGATCATCGTCCGGGAAGTGTCCCCGAGCGGCGATTCGGCGCTCGAGGAACGGTCGCTGCGCGATCTCGC
Organism: Alphaproteobacteria bacterium; assembly: GCA_965116745.1. Taxonomy (GTDB): domain Bacteria; phylum Pseudomonadota; class Alphaproteobacteria; order TMED109; family TMED109; genus VXPW01. Next base: position 1,425,472 of record OZ220701.1, read on the forward strand.
GACCGCCGCGGGACAAGACCCTCTCGACTGGCTGCTGGATCATGCGATCGATGGAGGCCTCGACACCCTGTTCGTGGCCCAGCTGCTGAACACCGACGAACAGGCGGTTAGCGAGGCCTTGGTCCACGACCGGAGCCTGGTCAGCCTGTCGGACGCAGGCGCTCATCTCACGTTCTTCTGCGACGCGGGGTTTGGCCTGCACCTGCTCGGGCACTGGGTGCGCGACCGGGAATTGTTCTCGCTGGAAGAGGGCGTACACCGTCTGAGCGGCCGCCCCGCAGACATCATGCGGATTCCGGGACGGGGCCGGCTCGTGCCCGGACAGGCGGCCGACATGATGCTGTTTGATCCGGCACGGGTTGGCGTGGGCTTGTCGAAGCGGGTCCACGATCTGCCGTCGGGGGCACCGCGGCTGGTGGCGACGGCGGAAGGGCTGCATGGCGTTTGGGTCAACGGTATCCGGGTAACCGGTCCAGACGGAACGTCCGTTTCCGGGGCGGCGCCGGGACAGCTTGTCCGGTCGTTTCACGCCTGAACCCGAACCTGCGTTCGACGAGGGGAAATCGCACCTCTCTCCGACGCAGCAAACTCGGCACGGCACCTCGCTTCTACCGGGCCTGCCCGGCGCTGCGGTCCACGGATCTTGCCGCGGATCGCAGACGGCCATCGGGAATACGCGCGCCTCCGCGCGGCCGGCGAAAGCGGCGTGCGTGCCAGCGGCGGTTCAGTTGCCCGATGGGCACCGGTGAACAGCGTTGCCTGTGGCAGTCGCCAGGGACAAGGGTGGGGCGGCCGGGACAGGACGGTTGAGCACCGGCAATCGGGTACTCGGGGGGAACCGGTACCCGACCGGGCCCTCCTGATACGATCCGGCGGCCGTGGACGGAATGAAGAGGGAACTGCCGATGCGAAGCGACCTCAGGGAATGGCGCGAACCCGCTGCGCTGATCGAAACTGACACACTCGAATCGGAACTTGCAAGTCCGGATCTTCGAATCGTGGATTGCACCACGTGGCTGCTGCCAGCCGAGCCGGGCGATGATGCTCCCTATCGTGTAGTCCCCGGAATCGCCGAATATGAAGCCGGGCACATTCCCGGCGCAGTGTTTCTGGACATCCAGGAAACCATCTCGGATCCGGACACCCGTCTTCGCTTCATGGCGCCATCCGCGGAACAGTTTGCGTCGGCAATGGGACGCATCGGCATCGGCAACGATTCCCGCGTGGTGCTCTATTCGAACGGCAGCATCATGTGGGCGACCCGGGTTTGGTGGATGCTGCGGTCGTTCGGTTTCGACGGAGCGTCCGTGCTGGACGGAGGATTCGGAAAGTGGCAGGCTGAGGGCCGCCCGGTCTCGACCGACCAGGAACGCTATCCGCCGGCCCGCTTCGATGCCCGCCCGCGGGCCGGATTCTTCGTCGACCGGGAGCATGTGCGCGGCAGGTTGGGCGACCCCTCTGCCACCATGGTCAACGCGCTCGCGCCCGAGTTTTTCCTGGGGTCGGGACCCAGCCGATACGGGCGCCCCGGCCGCATCCCGGGAAGCGTCAGCGTCCCTGCGGCCGACCTGCTCGACCCGTCGGACGGAACCTTCGTCTCTCTGGATGAGGCCCGCCGCGCGCATGAGGCCGTCGGCGTGACCCCTGACCGGCACGTGGTCGCCTACTGCGGGGGCGGCATCTCCGCGACCGTCGGGCTGTTCCTGTTGCACCAGCTCGGATACCCGGACCTGACTCTCTACGACGCATCGATGGGCGAGTGGGCTCGGGACCCCGAACTTCCGATCGAGACCGGCCCTCCGGGTAGTACCGACTGAATCGTGATCGCCGGCCGGCCTCTCCAGGTTGGCGGCGCGCGACCGCGCGTTATGGTGGCTACCCTCCAGTCGTTTCCTTGGACCGGCAGATGGGTACCACATTCAAGAAACTGCACCGGTCCTTTGTGGCTGAAGCAAGCCGGGTGGATCTTCGTGATGTCCGGGACGACGCGGAGCTTGAGACGATTCGGCAAGCGATGGACCGCTACGCGGTACTTGTCTTCCGCGGGCAGCAGTTCTCGAGCGACGAGCAACTTGCCTTCGCGACCCGGTTCGACGGCACAGTGCACCGCAAGACCGGAATCAGCGTGCTCCAGCCCAGCCGTTTCGGCGACGAGGCGCTCACGGATGTCTCGAACGTCGGCGCGGACGGCGAGGTCCTTGGCGTCGGTGCGCGGCAGCGCTCCTACGTCCTTGCCAACCGGCTCTGGCACACCGACGCGTCGTTTCAGGACCCGAGGGGCCGCTATTCGATGCTGGCCGCACTGGTGGTGCCGCCGGTCGCGGCGGACACCGAGTTTGCCGATATGCGGACCGCCTACGACACGCTGCCCGAAACAAGAAGGGCGGGCCTTGAGGGGCTCCGCGTGCACCACTCAATCGCGTATTCGCGTCAGACCCTGGGCTTCGAGTTTTCCGCAGAGGAGGGTGACCGTCTGAAGGGGGCCACGCATCCGCTGTTGCTGCTGAACCCACGGAACGGGCGGCACTCGCTCTACCTCGCGTCCCACGCATCCCGGATCGTCGACCGGCCGGTCGCGGACGGGCGCCTGCTGCTCCGGGACCTGATGGAGCACGCCACACGACCGGAGTTTGTGTATCGCCATTCCTGGCGGGAAGGCGATTTCGTGATCTGGGACAATCGCGCGACCATGCACCGTGCCCGCCCGTTCGAGGACACCGTCCACCGGCGCGAGATGCGCCGGGTGACGACGCTCGACGTCGGCGACCCGTCCAGAGTCGCACAGCCAGCCTAGGCAACCGCAGCGACCGTATTCGACGCGGCCGGCCGCTGCCCGTCGCCGTTCATGGGCGACCGAAGTCCGATGCGGGCCCGGCGCGGGTAACTGCCTGGTCTACGGTGCGGTCGGGTTCCGTTCAGCCCCGTTCCTGCGATGAAGGGAACCGACGGCGGCGCGGCATCCAGCGGACGGTAGGCAGGACACCCTCGCCTTCGTCAATCCGACAGTTCCGGGCAGACTCGGCCGGCGGGGTACAGGAGGTACCCCGCCGGGAGCAATGCCGGGATTGGCAGGTCCTAGAGGTTTTGGGCGCCCACCATTGCGAACAGCATCGGTACCGACAGCATCGTGTTCGTTCGCGAGAAGAGCATCGCGGTACGGGCGGAAGCAGCCTTCGTGTCGGCGTCCGCCTCGACGAGACCCAGGGCCTTCTGCTGGTTGGGCCAAATCACGAACCAGACGTTGAACCACATGATGATTCCCAGCCACATGCCGATGCCCAGCAGTGTCTGCGAGGAGGTTCCGCCGACGATGCCGAGTGTCAGCGTTTCGATGATGTAGCCGTTCATCCACGCGAGAATTAGACCGGTCGCGATCGTGGCCATGGCTCCCCATCGGAACCAGCACAGGGCAAGCGGGGCGATGACCTTGGAAATCGCGGGTTTCTGGTCGTCCGGAATTTCCGGCATGCTGGGAATCTGGACAAAGTTGAAGTACCAGAGGAGCCCGATCCACATCACTCCCGAAATGACGTGCAACCATCTCAGAAAGAAAGCGGGGAACGCGTCGGCCGAGTACCCCATGACCATGTAGTAGAAGATGAAGAGCACGAGCGCCAGCACGAAACCGGCGATGACTGTATTCCGAAGGGAAGTGAGAATGGCGGCCATTAGGGACTCCCGCAGACTGTTGCGATAGGCACGAACTCCCGGCGCTCCGCGCTGCCGTTCGCGGGACGACTATACCAAAGCGCAGGTAGCGCCTTCGGGCGCCAATGCGGGTTGCCGTCCGCCGTGCAGGCGATGCAGCGTTGACAACGAACACCGAGACCCTTGGACAACACCTTGTCTACCAAGCGACTATGAACGATCGGTCGCTGGCGGCGCGGTTCCGGAATCGCCTGCCGCCATGCGGGTCAACCTCGATGCATGCCGACGCACAGTGCCTTGGCCGAAGTCCCGGCGTGACGTCCCGTACACGGACCTGGGAGCGCGGTACCGGGCGTCTCCGGGAAGGCGGCGATGGCCGGGCGGCGCGCAAACAGCGCCCGGAACTTCGATCCGCCGTGAGGCACCGTGGAGAGGGGTTACAGGGCAGGGCCCCGGAGAGCTACGACCCGGGACTTTCCGAAGGGGCCATGATGCCGAAGTCCGTTGCCCAGCCCAGGCCGGCTTCAAAGGTCGTGCGGGGACGATACTCGCAGCCGACCCAGCCCGCATAACCGTTCGCGTCGAGCATTTGGAGCACGTTCGCGCCGTCGATGTCGCCGCCATCCGGTTCGTGCCGTCCAGGTAGTCCTGCGATCTGAACGTGTCGGACCAGCGATCTGAAGCGGGCGTAAGCCGCCTCCACATCTCCTTCCATGATGCGCGTGTGATAGAAGTCGAACTGCAGACGGACGTTGTCGCGGGCGACGGCGGTAATGACCTGTTCCGCGTGGTGCAGTCTGGAGAGATGGTACCCGGGCACGTCGCGGTCATTCAAAGGTTCGATCAGAACGTCGACGTCGAATCGGCGGGCCTCTTCAGCCGCATGGCGCAGATTGTCGACAAAGCAGGCGTCGCAGGCTTCCTGCTCGTCGGACCGAAGCCCCGCCATGACATGGATACGCGGGCAGGCCAGTTGCGTGGCATAGTCAAGCGCCTGCCCGAACGCCGAGCGGAAATCAGCTTGGCGGCCAGGTTGGGCGGCGAGTCCGCGCTCGCCGCTGCTCCAGTCGCCGGGCGGCGTGTTGATGAGCACCAGCTGGACGTCGGCCGCCCGGACCCACGTCTTGAGTTCCGCGGCCGTCCAGTCGTAAGGGAATAGGATTTCGATCCCGCGAAATCCTGCGGCACGTACGCGTCTTGCGCGCTCCGGCAGCGGTTCATCCGCGAAGAGCATGGTCAGATTGGCGGCTAGGCGCGGCACCGGGGTTCCTTGCTTGGGGATGCGGTCAGGCGTGGTCGGAGTGGCTGGATTCGAACCAGCGGCCCCTGCCTCCCGAAGACAGTGCTCTACCAGGCTGAGCTACACTCCGCACCTTCCGGGCAGCATATAGCCCGTCCGACGGCGTGGGCGCAATCCCGCTGCCGCACGATGACCGGCCCAGCCTTCGGTCAAAGTCGGCTACTCCTTGCGGCTGCAGGCCAGACACGCCAGGTTGGCGAGCGCTTCGCGGCACGGGCCGGGGGGCAGGACCTCAAGCGCGGCAATCGCATTGTCACTGCAGGCAACTGCGCGTTCCTGCGTCAGGGCGACGGTACCTCGGCGGCGGATGATCCGGCACGCTTCGGCGAAGTCGTCGGGGGTCTGCTGTCCCTTCCCCAGTGTCCGATCCCAGAAATCACGCTCTCGCTGGTCGGCCTGCGCATAGGCAATGATGACGGGCAGCGTCAGGCGGCCTTCGCGGAAATCACCTCCCGTGGGTTTGCCGGTCTCGTGCGATTCGCCCAAGTAGTCCAGAGCGTCATCTGTCAGCTGAAAGGCGGTCCCGACCTGGTTGCCGTAGCGGTCAAGGCCGGCAAGCAGGTCAGGGCCGCATTCAACCAGGTGCCCGCCAACCGCGGCGGCGGCCGCGAACAGCTGTGCGGTCTTGGCGCGGACCACTTCCAGGTACTCATCCTCCGTCGTCGTCGTTTTGCCAGTGGTGACGAGCTGCAGTACCTCGCCCTGAACGATGACCGCAGCGGCATTGGACAAAAGGCGCAGAACCGGCAGTGATCCGTCGGCGACCATCAGCCGGAACGCTTGGCTGAACAGAAAATCGCCCACCAGGACGCTGGCGGCGTTCCCCCAAATGGCGTTCGCCGACTTGAGCCCCCGGCGTTCCAGGCTGTTGTCGACGACATCGTCGTGCAGGAGGGTTGCGGTATGAATGAATTCGATCACTGCCGCCAACCCGATGTGGCGGTCGCCGTGGTAGCCCGCGGCGCGGGCGCCGAGCAGCGTGACAAGGGGACGGATGCGCTTCCCGCCGGCATCGGTCACGTGCCTGGCCAGTTCCGGGATCAGCGCGACGGAACTGGCCAGGTTCGCATTGATCGTATGGTCGACGCGAGCGAGATCCTCCGCGACCAGCGCCTTCACGGCGGCAAGGCTAGCTTGGTCGGCCCGGCATTCGCCTCCGCTCGCTGCATCCACGACGTGACCTCCACGTCTCCGTGCTAGCGCGCGGAACCGTCTGGTTCCAGCATAGGGAGAGGCTCAGGAAAGGGCCAATATCCCGTCGACTGAAGCCTGCACGTTGCGTGATTGTGCGGTTTGGCGACACGGCCGGGACAAGCGCTGAGATGTGTTCGCGTGGCGGGAAGCTTGACACGCCTGCGTGGGTGCGGAACGCACCCGCAACGGCTGCGACCGGCGTTGCGCCTGCGCGTCCAGCGCTGTCAGTGAGCGGTCGTGCGAACCGGATGCTCGCCCGGCAACCACGCCCGAATATCGGCGGGCGGGGATTCGCAAGACTGCGGCTTCGCACGACTGGACGAAAAGCCGGAATGTGCTCCTGCAGCGACGCTGCTCCAATCGTACAACCATCGGTTGCAACGCGCGAAGCGGCGGGATTCGCCGCTACACACCTTCAATGCTAGCATCCTCGCCGACGCCAGCGTCTGCTAGCGGCTGTTGGTGTCGGTCCGGGATGTCCCGGATCAAGTGGATGTGGCGGTCCAAAGCGGAACGCCGGGCTGGAATGGAGACGCGTGCTCGTTCACGCGTCTAAATGTTTCAGACCCCGGTGCAAGCGGCGGCCGGCACCGAACTGGGAGGAGCCTGTATGAGGTTCGAGAGATTGGGCAGCCTGCGCCCACTTGCCGTTGGAGCAATTGGCGCGGCATTGCTCGCCGGTACCGCGCTTGCCGGTAACGTTACCCATGACCGTCTGGTCAATAGCGAGACCGAGCCGGAAAACTGGATCAACCATCACGGCAACTATGAGGCCCACCGTTTCTCGGGTCTCCGTGAAATCAACAAGGACACCGTCGGCGATCTGAAGGTCGCATTTACCTACGCCATGGGCAGCATCCAGGGCGGCGGCACGGACCCGGTGGTGTTCCCGTTCGCGGGCCTGGAAGGCACGACGATTGCCGAGGACGGATTCCTCTACCTGACCACTGGTTGGGGAGTGGTGACCAAGCTCGACGTGCGTGGTGGGAGGCCGATCACGGTGTGGAGGTCGGACCCCGAGCCCGACAAGGACTGGGCACCGAGCGTGCTTTGCTGCGGCATCAACAACCGTGGCGTGGCGCTGCACAGCGACATGGTGCTCTCGCCGGTCATCGACGGTCGCATACGCGCCCTGAACAAGACCGACGGAAGCTTGATCTGGGAGGCCCAGGTGGCCGACCCGGGCATCGCCGAGACCATCACCGGCGCGCCGCTGATCGTCCAAGACACGGTCGTGACCGGCATGGCCGGCGCTGAGTTCGGTGTCCGCGGCTGGATTGCTGCGCTTGACATCAACACCGGCGAGGAAGTCTGGCGCACCCACACCATCCCTGGACCGGGTGAGCCTGGCCACGAGACGTGGAAGGACGACTACGGTGCATGGAAGACCGGTGGTGGCTCGACTTGGGTGACCGGTTCCTACGACCCCGAGCTGAACATCATCGTCTGGGGCACTGCCAACCCGGGTCCGGACTGGGACAACGCCTACCGTCCCGGCGACAACCTCTGGACCGACAGCACCATCGCGGTGGACGCGACCACGGGTGAATTCCTGTGGGGCTTCCAGCACACGCCGAACGACCCGTACGACTACGACTCGATCGCGGAGAACACGTTCGTTGACACCGTGATCAACGGCCAGTTCGTGCGCGCGACCCTGCACGCCAACCGCAACGGTTACGCCTACGCGCTCGACCGTGCGACCGGCGAGTACGTCTGGGGCACGCAGTTCGTCAAGAAGCTGAACTGGACGGACGGTCTCGACGAGAACGGCCGGCCCAACGCGTACGACCCGAACGTGGACGTTCAGCACTACAACCCGGGTACGGCGGCGTACCGCGGCGACTTGACCGAAGTCGGCGCGCGCAGCGAGATCGAAGGCATTTCCTGCCCGGCGCACACCGGCGGGAAGAACTGGCCGCCGACCTCCTACAGCCCGCACACCGGCCTGTACTACATTCCGGTGATCGAGAGCTGCAACAAGGCGTTTGCTGCGGTTTCTCCGAAGAACTTCGACCCGTCAACGCGGCAGTGGTTCCTCGGCGGAGCGCCGTACTTCACGTTCGACGACCCGCGCTCGGGCCGGATCACCGGCAGCGTGACGGCGATCGACGTGTCGACCGGCGTGGTCGTGCGCAAATGGGAGACCGAGTTCCCGATGCTGGGCGGCATTCTGTCGACAGCTGGTGGCTTGGTGTTCACCGGCACGGCTGATGGTGCCGTGGTCGCGCTCGACGACACCACGCTCGAGGAGCTCTGGCGCTTCGAGACCGGTTCGTCGATCAACGCACCGCCAATGACGTACGAGGCTGACGGCAAGCAGTACATTGCCATTCAGGTCGGCCTGGGCGGCGCCTGGCCGCAGTGGTTCACCGACTCGACGCCCGAGTTGAAAGCCGCTGTGCCGAGCAACGTCCTGTACGTGTTCGCGCTCTAAACGGCGTATTTCGGTGCGGGCCGGCCGCTTGCGGCCGGCCCGCACTTTGTTCGTCCGGGCGCGACCGGTCGGTCCAGATCCCGGCGGCGACGCGTCTCAGAAATTGATCTGAAAAGCTAAGCGTCCCACAGAAGCGTCTTACTCAGGCCGGGCTCCGCCAGTGGGCCGGATTTCACGACATGCACGATTTCAAGAAGCAAGGACGAATCCTCGTCGGTCTGACGGCGGCAACAGTTGTTGGCCTGGCGGCATTCGCAATACCGGCTGGCCCGGCCATGGCGGCCGACGAGAAACCGCGACGTTCCGGCCCGCCGCCAATCGTGTTCACGGAATTTCCCAACGAATGCGCCCGCTGTCACAAGGCAGATGGTCGCGGCGGACCGGCGTATGGCGGTTTCGCGGCCGACCTGCGCGCCACGCTGCTCGATCACGATGGTCTGGTTTACGTGATCACCGTCGGGATTCGTGACCGCGGCATGCCCGAATTCAAGACCACGATGTCGAAGCGTGAAATAGCCGGCATCGCGACCTACATCGAAGAACACATCAAGGGCGTCTACTTCGACGATGCCGGCAACCGGATTACGGCCGAAGAGGCAGCGCAACTGGAAGGTCCGCGTCGCGCGGTTTCGCAGTAATTGCGCCGGCGACGGCAGCCCGGAGTCTCGTGACGGACCGAAACCGGCCCTGCTGATCGCGCAGCGCCGCCAACCGTAGTTCTCGAAGCGGGTTACTCTGCCTCTGCGCGTCGCGCTGCCTTGAGCTGCTCAGGCGTCATGATGCGTTCCAGTCGGCGCTTCCACGGGACCAGATAATCCTCGCCCTCGGCGATCGCCTTCGTGATCCACTGGTGCGCTTCGACGTTGTCATGGTGCTGGCCTTTGCCCGCCTGCAAATGAACCATCTTGAACAGCATGCGCCCACCGAGGAAACCGGCCGCCCGCGCACGGGACGCCCATCGATAGGCTTCGCTGTAGTCCCCGCTTTCGCGCGCCGCGTCATACGCCTCGCGTCCGATCATGTACATGGCGTGCACATCGCCGTTCTCGGCCTTGCACAGATTGCCTTCCGGCCCCTGCGGGCAATCTTCGACTGCCGCCTGCGCCACGCTGGCGCTTACGATGAGCGCGAAAAAGGGAGCCGCCCACTTCATTTCAGGTTCCTTCTGAATGTCATTTCGGTCCGATGAGGGGTCATTATTGGCGGACCGTGCGAACGGTCAATTCGCCGGCCCGGCGCCCTTCCCGGCACAGCCGCACTGGAAGAGGGCGGAGCGCTCCGCGGTTCAGGACGACCGACACGGCGCACTGAGTTCGATGGCTTCCACAAAGGCCACTGCCGCGGGTTCGCGCATCAACGGGGGCCGACGCCCCACCCAGGTTACGAACGTTGCCGACAGTTCACGCAGATCCTCGGGGACCGTGACGCACTGCCAACGCGGCGAGCCATCGAGGGCGAACTGCCCAGCTTCAATCATCGTGACGATCGCGCCGACAACCGCCCGGCACTGGACCATCAGCATCCAGCGGTAAAACTGCTCGCCGACCACGTCCTTCGAGCCCTCGATGTCCTGGCTGCAAGCGAATTTGAGATCGGACCCGGTCACGACCGCATCGATCGGACCGTTGGGCGGCGATCCGCCCGCCGCGAGTGCGGCTCCCGCACCCATGGTTGCGGAGAGCCCGAGAACCATTCCGATCATCGCCCAATTGCGAAGCCGTTTACCCATGACGGCGATTCTCCCATCCATGCGCGGTCGCCCGTCGGCCGGCGCACTTGCCCAATGCTTGCGTTCCATTGCCGGCCTGACCTGCCGTCAGGCCTTCGCCGGTTCCCTAGGTTCAGCCGTCCCGGTTGCGGCGTGACGCTTCCAGGAGATCGAAGGTGAGTCCCTTCGAATCGGAGGCGGTAATGCGGACGGTCTGCAGGCGGTCGGGAAGGTCGAAGTAGAAGTCCGGATTGGTGGCGAGCGCAGCCGAGGTCACCAGGTCGGCGATCGGGCCTGCGCTGTCGGCGAGGGTGACGGTGTCCACGTAGTAGGCGGGGACCACTGCGCCGTCCTCGTCGGTCACAAGGCCGGTATCCATAGGATGGGTGATGCGCAACTTGAGCCGCGTCGCGCTGTTTGGTCGCCGGAATCGCTTCATCGCGATCGTACCGATCGGATTCTCCGCGCTGCCTGATCCGCCAGCGGCAGTGCATCCGCCGGGGTTCATGACCTCGACCCTGACGCTTGCCACGTGCCAGACGCCGTCAGCGTCGCGGGCCGCGGCGCGGACTGGTGTCGTTTGCTCCAGGCGGATGTTCATCCCCACCGAGCGGATCTCCCGCCGCGGGAACATCCTGGCAGCGGTCTGGATGGGATTGTTTTCCGCGATCACCACCACTTCCTCGACCGGTTGGACGCGGTCGGACAGTTCGATCACCACGGGTACGCTGAACGCGTCCTCGACCTGACGCGGGATGATCAGCCGGACCTGAAAGTCGTACTTGACCGGTCCGTCGCCGAGAAGCTCGGTGTGCATGTCTTCCCACATGGCCGAGCGCATCGGATCGTAGTCTCCTGCCTGCGGCGCGCCGGCGGCCACCAGGAGGGCGGCGCAGGCTGTCACGAGGGCGAGGCGGGGTCGGATCATTGGCACGAACTCCAATGTGTTGCCAGGTCGCTGCACCCTATCAGAAGCTGCGATCAGCGAACAATCCGCCCAATGGCCTGCTGCTGCGGGGGCAGGTGTGGCACGAATCGCATGTGCTGTCTGACTTGTCGATAATTCTGTCCGACGGCAAGCGGGGCAAGGCGGTCCTTGCCCGGGGGCGCTCGCCTTCGGGTGACCGCCTGGCATGGTCGCCACGAGCGCACTGGAGATACGTGATGGAGGAATTGCTGCGAACGAATGACGTGGTCCGGCTGGAATACGTCCGAGCGGTGCTGGGCGAGGAAGGCATCGAGACCTTCGTGTTTGACGGACACATGAGCATCACGGAGGGCAGCATCGGGATTCTGCCGAGGCGGTTGATGGTGGCTCAGGACGACGCTGACCGCGCGCGGACAATTCTGCGGGAGGTCGGCGAGGAACCGGGACAGCGTGAGCGGACCGCCTGGTAGGGCATCCAATAGACGTGTCCGATCCACTGCGATAGGTTGCGCGCATGCCCATTTCGCTGTCGTTCTGGCGTCGGCGCACGCCGACCATTCCGCTGGTGCGCTTGGCTGGCGTGGTCGGGATGCGAACCCGTCCCGTGGGCCCGGAGGCCGTGACGGCAACCGGAATACTCCCCGTCCTCCGCCGCGCGTTCGCGGTCCGTGGAGCGAAGGCGGTTGCCTTGGCCATCAACTCGCCGGGAGGATCGCCGGTGCAGTGTGGCCTGATTTCACGCGAAGTGCGGCACCTTGCCAGCAAGCACGACTTGCCGGTTCTGGCATTCGTCGAAGACATCGCCGCGTCGGGCGGGTATTGGCTGGCCTGTGCGGCAGACGAGATCTTTGCCTTGTCGTCTTCCGTGGTCGGAAGCATCGGCGTCATCAACGCGGGTTTCGGGTTTCCACAGCTCCTCGAGCGCTTTGGCGTCGAGCGCCGCGTCTACGCCGAAGGCAAGCACAAGGGCATGATGGACCCCTTCTCGCCGGTGCGGGAGGAAGATGTCGCAGTCCTGCAGGCAGTGCTCAAGGACATTCGGGCAGACTTTCTTGAGCATGTTCAGGAGCGCCGGGGCGGCCGGCTGAAGGACGATCCCGAACAGGTGTTCAGCGCCGCCGTCTGGAGCGGTCGCGGTGCCCTGGAGCTCGGACTGATCGATGAGTTGGGGGACATGGGAACGGTGTTGCGCGAACGGTTCGGCGACAACGTCAGGATCCGGGATTTCACTCCGAAACGCCGGTGGTTCCGGTCCCCTCTAGGGGCCCGCGCCGGCGCTGAAGTGGCCGCAGGCCTGCTGGACGTGCTCGAGGAACGAGCCATCTATGCCCGCTATGGTCTGTAAGATTATGGGTCCTGCCGGCTTCGGCCTGGCGGCGGCGCGTTCGGAGACCTGAGCCGTGTTTGGATTTAGCCTCCCCAAGCTGCTGCTCCTGATCGTGCTCCTGCTGGTCGTGTGGTACGGGTTCAAGCTGATCGAGCGCCGCACCAGTCGGCGCGAAGAAATAGAGAAGGCGGCGGAAGCGGCGGTTCGCCGGAACGTGGAACAGCGACAATCGAAGGAACGTGCCTCCAGCGTGGAAACCGCCGAATGTGCCACGTGCGGCAGTTTCGTGCCCCGGGAATCCCCCACGGCATGTGAGCGCAGCGACTGCCCGCATCCGGCGGCTTGACCGCATCCCTGTCGCCTTCGTAGGTTGCGCGTCCTTTGGCGCCCGTTCGAGGATGGCTCCGTGCACACGCGTGACACCTCGTTCCAGGGCCTGATCGCCACGCTGCAGGACTACTGGGCCGCCCAGGGCTGCGTGGTTCTCCAGCCGCTCGACATGGAGGTTGGCGCCGGCACCTTTCACCCGGCAACCACGCTCCGTGCGCTGGGGCCGGAACCATGGAAGGCGGTCTACGTGCAGCCGTGTCGACGACCATCGGACGGCCGTTACGGCGACAACCCGAACCGCCTCCAGCATTACTACCAGCTGCAAGTGGTGCTGAAGCCATCGCCCGCGGATATGCAGGAACGTTACCTCGGAAGTCTTGCCGCGCTGGGAATTGACCCGCTGATCCATGACATCCGGTTCGTCGAGGACGACTGGGAGAGCCCCACGCTGGGCGCCTGGGGGCTTGGTTGGGAAGTGTGGTGCGATGGCATGGAAGTCACCCAATACACGTACTTCCAGCAGGTCGGTGGTCTCGACTGCCGCCCCGTCACCGGCGAGATCACGTACGGCATGGAACGGCTGGCCATGTACGTGCAGGGTGTTGACGACGTCTACAGGCTCCGTTGGAACCAGGAGGGCGTGACGTACGGGGACGTGTTTCGGGAGAACGAACGCCAGCAGTCCGCCTACAACTTCGACACGGTCGATCCCGACAAGCTGATCCGTCGCTTCAACGATTCAGAGGAAGAGTGCAAGGCCCTGCTGGCCGGCGATCTGGTCCTGCCGGCGTACGAGCAGTGCATTCGCGCTTCACACACCTTCAATCAACTGGATGCACGGGGCGCCATCGGCGTGGCGGTTCGCGCCGACTACATCCTCCGCGTCCGCGCGATGGCGGCGTCGTGCTGCGAGCGATGGATGGAAACGGTCGCCGGCGTGCAGGCTGATTCGGCAGATGCCTGAACTGCTGCTGGAAGTGCGTTCGGAGGAAATCCCGGCCGGGGCACAGCGTCCGGCGGCGGCGGCGTTGGCACGGTCGCTGACCACGGCGGTTGCCGACGCGGGTCTTCGCCCCGGCGACATCGCCTGCTGGTCGACGCCTCGCCGCATCGCAGTGCGGGTGTCTGATTTGCCGGCCATCCGGCCAGCTTCACGGATCGAGCGCCGGGGCCCGCGCGTGGGCGCTCCCGACGCCGCTGTCGACGGATTCTGCCGGGCCAACGGGATCGAGCGGGAACGACTTGAGATTCGGGAGCTGTCGAAAGGACAGTTCTATTTCGCCGTGCTCGAAGAGCCGCCCGTCCCGGCAAAGCAGCTGCTTCGGGACCTGCTGCCCGGGGCCGTGAGCCAGGTCCCGTGGCAGAAATCGATGCGATGGGGTGACGACGACTTCCGCTGGATACGTCCCTTGCGCGGGATCCTGTGCGTGTTCGACGGGGAGGCCGTGACCTTCGAACTTGGCGGGATCGGGAGTGGTGCGCGGACGGTCGGGCATCCGTTCCACGCACCGGAAACGTTCACGGTGAACTCGTTCGCGGAATACTCCGACCAGCTTTGCTCGAGACGCGTGCTGCTCGACCCCGACGCACGTCGGGAGCGCATTCTCGAGGACGGAAACGCAGCCGCCGCCCGCGCGGGCTTCGCCATCGCCGCTGATGACGGTCTGGCAGAGGAACTTGCCGGGCTCACGGAGTGGCCGGTCATTCTGCTGGGACGTTTCGACGATTCGTTTCTGCAGCTCCCGGCAGAGGTCCTGACGACGACGATGCGCCGGCACCAGCGGTACCTGCCGCTCGCTCATGAGGACGGGACCCCGGCGCCCGCCTTTCTCATGGCTGCAGACGTGGAAGCGAAGGACGGCGGTGCGGCCGTCGTCGCCGGCAACGAACGGGTCCTGCGGGCGCGCTTGCAGGATGCGGCGTTCTTTTGGCAGGGGGATCAGAAGATCCCGCTCGCGGACCGGGTGCGGCAACTTGAGGACGTGGTGTTCCACGCCAAGTTGGGGTCCATGGCCGACAAGGCCCGGCGTCTGGAGACGCTGGCCCGCAGGCTGTGCCGGGATCTCCAATGGGAATGGGAGGATGCAGTCGCTCAGGCAGCGCGCCTCGCGAAGGCTGACCTCACGACGGATCTGGTCGGAGAGTTTCCGGAACTCCAGGGCATTGTCGGTGGGCACCTCGCGCGCGCCGAGGGGCTGGATCCCGAGGTGGGTGACGCAATCTCCGAGCACTATCGTCCTCTCGGACCCCACGATCGCTGCCCGACCGCGCCGGTGGCCGCCCTCGTCGCGCTGGTGGACAAGCTCGATACGTTGGTCGGCTTTTTCTGGAAGGGAGAACGGCCCAGCGGATCGGGCGATCCGCTGGCTCTTCGCCGGGCAGCGCTCGGTCTGATCCGTATTGCCCTGGAGAATGACCTGCGCCTGTCTGTCGATGATCTGCTGCAGCATGCCCTGACGGTGCACGCGACCGGGGGCGAGCGGGACCTTCCGTCATCGGAGTTCGCCGACGTTCGAAGGGACTTACAGGGCTTTCTGAGCGAGCGGCTCCGTGTCCATTTGCGGACAGCCGGGGCGCGTCATGACCATGTGGCAGCGACCCTGGAGGCCCGTTCCGAAGTGTTTCGTGATTTGCCGGGCCTGGCGGACCGGGTGTCGCTTCTGGCCGAGTTTCTTGCGACGTCGGAAGGTGCAGCGCTCCAGGCGTTGTACCGACGTGCCGCCAATATCGTGAAAATCGAATCTCGGAAGGACGACTCGGCAATGGACGGCCCGATCGACAGCCGGCTCTTTTCCCAGCCGGAGGAAGGTGATCTGCATGGTGCCGTGCAGACGCACGGCCGGGCGGCTCTCCAGTGCATCCGTGACGATGACTTCTTGGGCGCGCTTGAACGGCTCTCGCGATTGCGGGAGCCAATCGATCGTTTCTTCGATGCGGTCAGGGTGAATGCAGAGGATGCTGATCTGCGCCTCAATCGTCTCCGGCTGCTGGCGTCGCTCGAGGGCACCATCGTCCAGGCTGCCGACTTTTCGAAACTGGAAGGCGGAGAGTCCGGCCGCCATGACTAGACACGTGTATCGGTTTGGTGGCGGCCACGCCGATGGGCGCGCAGACATGCGCGAACTGTTGGGTGGAAAGGGCGCGAATCTCGCTGAGATGAATGGCCTGGGGCTTCCGGTGCCGCCGGGCTTCACCATCACGACCGCTGTATGCGGGCATTGCCAGATGCACGACGGGGCCTACCCGGCAGGTCTGGAAGACGAGGTCGAAGGTGCGCTGACGTCCGTCGAGACCATGACCGGGACCGGGTTCGGGGACCCGGTTCGGCCGTTGCTGGTGTCGGTGCGATCGGGGGGCGCGGTCTCGATGCCCGGCATGCTGGACACCGTGCTGAATCTCGGCTTGAACGACGCGACCCGCGAAGGTCTGGCGGTTTCCAGCGGTGACGCTCGGTTCGCCGCCGACAGCCACCGGCGGTTCATTCAAATGTACGGGAACGTGGTCCTCGGTGTCTCGCACCGGATGTTTGAGGACGTCCTGGATGAGGTCAAGTTCGCCAAGGGTGCGCAGCTCGACACCGAGCTGTCTGCTGACGACTGGTTGTCGGTCATCGAGCGTTACCGCGCACTGATCCAGGAGCAGACTGGCACGCCGTTCCCGGATGATCCGCGTGCCCAGCTGTGGGGAGCCATCGGCGCAGTGTTCCGAAGCTGGGGCAACGCTCGTGCGGTCACGTACCGTGAGCTCCACGGACTCGATCACGCCGGCGGCACGGCGGTGAACGTACAGGCCATGGTGTTCGGCAACATGGGGGAGGACTCCTGCACGGGAGTGGCCTTTACCCGAGACCCCTCAACCGGCGAGCCAGCCTACTACGGGGAGTACTTGCCGAATGCGCAGGGTGAGGATGTCGTGGCGGGAATCCGAACGCCGCGATCCCTGACGTCAGGCCGCGCGACCGAACAGGACGGTTTGCCGATGGAACAGGCGATGCCCGAGGTGTTCGCGGAGCTGGCCGATGCCTTTGCCCGGCTGGAAACGCATTACCGGGACATGCAGGACATCGAGTTCACGGTGCAGAAGGGCAAGCTCTGGATTCTGCAGACGCGGGGCGGCAAGCGCTCCACCAAAGCGGCACTGCGAATTGCGGTCGACCTGGCCAATCAGGGACTGATCAGCCGGTCGGAAGCCATCCTCCGGATCGAACCCGAACGGCTGGATCAGCTCCTGCATCCGACGCTGGACCCTACTGCGCACACCCGCGTAATCGTGCGCGGCCTGCCGGCTTCGCCTGGCGCGGCCTCCGGCAGAGCGGTATTCAGTGCTGACGAAGCCGAGCGCCGAGGCAGCGCCGGAGAAGACGTCATCCTCGTTCGTTCGGAAACGAGCCCCGAAGACATCCACGGCATGCATGCGGCGCGGGGCATCCTGACCAACCGTGGCGGGCAAACGAGTCACGCCGCCGTCGTGGCCCGCGGCATGGGCCGACCCTGCGTGGTCGGCGCCGGGGAACTCGTCATCAGTCATGACACGCGGTCGGCCAAGGCGACTTCGTGTGACTTCCGCGAAGGGGACTTGATCACCATTGACGGTTCGACGGGAGCGGTGATGTTGGGCAAAGTCCCGACGATCGATCCCGAACTGCCGGAAGCGTTTCACGAGCTCATGGGCTGGGCGGACGGTATCCGGAAGCTCCGGGTCCGTGCCAACGCGGAAACGCCGGTCGACGCGGAGACCGCCCGGAGATTCGGCGCTGAGGGCATCGGCCTCTGCCGCACTGAGCACATGTTCTTTGATGGCGAGCGCATTCTCGCCATGCGGCAGATGATCATGGCCGAGAATCCCGAGGAGCGGCGGGCAGCGCTGGCACGCATCGCCCCGATGCAGCGGCAGGATTTCGTCGAGCTGTTCGGCATCATGGCCGGTTTGCCCGTGACGATCAGACTGCTCGACCCGCCGCTGCACGAGTTTCTGCCGGCCAACATGGATGAGCTGGGCGACGTCGCGGCCCGAACCGGCGTGGATCCCCAGGCCCTGCGTCGCCGTGCCATGGAACTCTCGGAAGCAAACCCGATGCTGGGCCACAGGGGCTCACGGCTCGGGATCTCCTACCCTGAGATCTACGACATGCAGGTCAGGGCGATTTTCGAGGCCCTTCATGAAACCGCCGATGTCCCGGTGGATCTCGAAATCATGCTGCCGCTGGTATTCAGCCGAGCGGAGGTCAATCTGCTGCGGACCCGGATCGCTCATGTGGCGGAGGAGGTGGCGGCTGACAAAGGTTGGACGCCCAGCTATACGGTGGGCACGATGATTGAACTGCCGCGGGCTGCCCTGGCCGCGGGGTCGATAGCGGAGAGCGCGGACTTCTTCAGCTTCGGCACAAACGACCTCACGCAGACGACCTTCGGAATCAGTCGCGACGATGCCGGCCGCTTCCTTGCCGGATACCTGGAAGCCGGTGTATTCGCCGTTGATCCGTTCGTATCAATTGATCCCGAAGGCGTGGGCGAGCTCATCCAGATCGCCGCAGAGCGGGGCCGGGCGGCACGCCCTGAACTGAAGCTTGGGCTTTGCGGGGAGCACGGCGGGGATCCCGCTTCCGTTGCGCACTGCCACGCCTGGGGGCTCGACTACGTGTCCTGCTCTCCGTACCGAGTACCCATCGCCCGCCTTGCTGCCGCGCGGGCTGCGGTGGAGGCCGGCGACGGACCCGCCGACGTCGCCGAATGAATGGCACTTTGCGAATGGATGTTCGGATCCCACGTACCGCGCGCAACTGAACGCGGGGCCACGTTTCCCGTCTCCAGGCGATCACGCCGGTCCCGCGTTCGCTGGGCCGATCCGTCCATTCCGGCCGGCCGAAGCGCCTGAACCTGCCTTACTCGCAATGCACGAAGAACAGTGCCCACGGCCACATGATCTCTTCCTCCTCCGTGGCCGGACGGTCTCCCGACGGGTCGAACACCAGCCAGAGTGGTCCCCGTCCGCCGATGCCGTGGGGTCGACCATCCGCCCGGGTCGACAGCACCCAGTTCCGCGCTCCGACCTCCTCTGCCGATATCTCGGTTGCGAACCCGTCAAGGGCCAGGGTGCGAAGTGATCCGCCGCTGCAGCCGACTGCCGTCAGGACGTCCACTAGCAATGGCCCGGAGAAGGTAATGGGACCATGCCAGTCCTTGTACGCGATCCGAATCTCCGTGACTCCGAGGTTTTCCAGCATGGCCCGATCGAACACGACTGCCTTCTCGAAGGTCTGGTCGTGATACTTGAAGAAGGTGTCGTCTTTCTCGTCGTAAGCTGGCCGGTTGGTAACGGACACGCTGCCCGCCACGGTGAGTATCACGGGACCAGTCGGCGCCTGCATCTCGGCAGCAAACGTCATCTGGGCAAACGCGAGTATCAGCACGGCCGGCATGAAGACAGGAAGCGTTCTCACGGAGCTCTCCTTTCCGAGACACGATCCGCGGGTTCGAGGACGGCACGAGCCTATAGCAGGCACCGGATCGACTGGGCCCGCATCTGCCGCTCATTGAGCTCATGCAGGCGAGGGATGAACGGAGTCCGCAAGCCCTTCCGAACGATCCGCGCCGACGACCGGCGGGGTCCGACCAGCCATGGGGCGCCGTCACGGTCATTCACCATGATGGCAGCATGCGCATAAACATGTAGCTGTGTCCGGTTTTGAAAATTGGCGAGAACATTTGTCCGGGCCAGCATTCATGGCGATACCGGCATGGTGACGCGGGGCGGGTACGGAATTGCAGGAACGGTTGCGGAGGGCATGCTTCGGAAACGGCAGCCGGCACGCTGCCGATCGCGAGCAGGTTCACGTCATCGGCAGACCGCTGCATCGGCTCAGCGGGTGGCAGACTGCTTCTGCACCTCGGGATCCGGTGGTAGAATCTCCAATGGTCGATCGCGCATCGTTTTCAGGCGATTGCCGGTTGACGGTGCCATGGCCATTGCCTAGGTTCGACCGGGCCTGCGGCCGTGGCGGAACTGGTAGACGCGCAGCGTTGAGGGCGCTGTGGAGGAAACTCCGTGGAGGTTCGAGTCCTCTCGGCCGCACCATTTGCCGGGTGCGGCGTGCAGGCGGCTGTGGCGGAATTGGCAGACGCGCTGGCTTCAGGTGCCAGTGGGGGCAACCCCGTGGAGGTTCGAGTCCTCTCAGCCGCACCACGCTGTTGTATGCCCCAGGCCGGTCAGTCGTGATTAGCCGGGGTTTTGCCCTTTGTCTGGCGGCCCTCCTCCTCGCCGCATGCGCTCGGAACGCGCCGCCGGCGCCCGTTGTATCCGACCAGCCCGGTGCGGATGGCCAAGAAGCGCCCCGGACGAGCACGGCCGGCGAGGAAATCGCGGCCGGAACCGTGATCGTCAAGCGAGGCGACACCTATTCCGAAATTGCCGAAACGCACGGGGTGTCGACGCGGGCGCTCATCGAGATCAACGGCGCGAAACCCCCGTACACGATCTATCCCGGCGACGTCCTGCGCCTGCCGCAGCCCCGGATTTACACGGTCGCGGAGGGCGACAACGCGACCAAGATCGCCCGCTGTCACGGCGTGGACATCTGGTCTCTGGTGCAGCTGAACAAGCTGAAGCACCCCTATCGATTGTCGGTGGGAAGCAAGCTGCGCATTCCCCGGCGGATTCGCGCTCCTCACTGCCCGGAGGAACGGACGCAGGTCGTGGGGACTGTGCCGGCGGCACCGGCAGCACCGGCAGAATCCGCCACCGGGACGGCCCCGGTTCCGGCCGTCGCTCCTGGAACGGTAGCCGCCATTCCAGACCCGACCGCACCGGCGGTCCCGGCGGCACCGGTTCCGGAGGGCGCTGCGCCGGCGGTGCCACCGGCCCCAGTTCCCGCGAGGCAAAGTGCCGGCAGCGCTAAGTTCCTGTGGCCCGCCGAGGGGCAAATCGCTTCGCGCTTCGGTACGAAATCGGGGGGGCTCAAGAACGACGGCATCAACATCGCCGCTCCCGCGGGGAGCCCGGTGCGCGCCACGGCAGACGGTACGGTGGCGTACGCCGGGAACGAGCTTCAGGCCTACGGCAACCTGGTCCTCATCAAGCACGAGGGAGGTTGGATGTCGGCGTACGCGCACAATCAGGAACTGAACGTCACCCGCGGCGACCGGGTGCTGCAGGGTCAGACGATCGCACAAGTGGGTCAGACCGGAAACGTGCCCCACCCGCAAGTGCACTTCGAGTTACGAACGGGGCAGGGAAGGCCGGTCGACCCGCTCAAGCACCTTGGCAAGTAGCGGCTTCAGGGCAGCGCGATTTTCAGCTGTCCGGCCCGGTCCTGGATGAACTGCCAGGCCACCCGACCGGAACGGGCACCGCGGGTGACGGACCACTCGAGCGCCGCGCGGCGCAGCGAATCGTCAGTGGGCAGCCCGTAGTAGGCGGCGTAGCCCGTGACGATTTCAAGGTAGTCGTTCTGGGAACAGGAATGAAACCCCAGCCATAGGCCGAAGCGGTCGCTCATGGAGACCTTTTCCTCGACCGTTTCCGAGGGGCTGATTGAGGTCGAGCGCTCGTTTTCGATCATCGACCGGGCCATCAGGTGGCGCCGGTTGGAGGTAGCGTAGAACAGGGTATTCGCGGGGCGGCCTTCCACGCCTCCCTCCAGCATGGCCTTCAGCGACCGGTACGAGGCATCGCCCGCCTCAAAGGACAGGTCGTCACAGAACAGCACGTAGCGTTCGGGCCTGGGGCGCAAGGCTTGAAGAAGTGCGGGAAGCGTTTCGATGTCCTCGCGCGCGATCTCGACCAGCCGCAGCAGATCTTGGGCCCGGTCGGCGTTCACCGCGGCGTGCACGGCCTTGACCAGTGAACTCTTCCCGGTTCCACGGGCGCCCCACAGCAGGGCATTGTTGGCCGGGAAGCCGTCTGCGAAGCGGCGGGTATTTTCGAGGAGGATGGAGCGGGCTCGGTCGATTCCACGAAGCAGTTCCAGGGGAATGCGGTTCACGTCCGGAACTGGTCGCAGGCACTGCGCCTTCCCGTCCCAAAGGAACGCGTCATCGCCGGTATTCGGTACCGCCGCTTCAGGGGGCGGTGCCAGGCGCTCCAGCGCATCGGCCACCCTTTGCAGGAGCCGGTCCTGAGATTCTGCTTTGTTCAATGCGTGTGTCCCGGGATATCGGCCTGCCACGAAAACCGCGGCCCCGACCGAAGGCGGGGGTCGGGCAGCGAAACATCGTTGGCAAAGACTCAGGGCCGAGTCGGGGGACGAGCATAGCCCAATGCCGGGACGCGGACTTGCACTGGGACCGGTTGCGACGGTGCAGGCCGCGCCTGTATAGTCTGCGCCTTCCATTTAGGAGTGGTCGCAAATGCTCATCGCGCCGGCGTTTGCCCAAGGCGCGTCCGCTGACGGCGGAAGCTCCTTCTTGATCCAGCTGTTGCCGCTGGTCCTGATCTTCGCCGTCTTCTATTTTCTGCTGATCCGGCCGCAACAGAAGCGCCTGAAGGAACACAAGGCCATGGTGGCCGCCGTCAAGCGCGGAGACCAGGTCGTGACAGCGGGTGGAGTCAAGGGACGCGTGACCTACATCGACGATGATCAGACCATTTCCGTCGAGATCGCGCCCGACATCACCGTGAAGGTGGTGCGGGATACGCTGTCCCAGGTAGTACCGAAAGGCGGCTCTTCGGCGTCCGGCCAAAACCAGTCACCAGCCAAGTCTTGAGCGGTATGCGCCGCCTGCCACGAGGAATCCAGGCGTGATTCACGTACCGCGCTGGCAGATTGCCGTCGCCGTCATCGCCGTGGTCTTCGCCGTTGTCTATTCGGCGCCGAACTTTCTTCCCTCGTCGGTCTCCTGGCTGCCGGGCGATCCCGTCCGCCTGGGATTGGATCTGCAGGGAGGATCGCATCTCCTCCTCCGGGTCGATTCGGACGTGGTTCTGGAGGAACGGCTGGAATCCGTACTGGACGAGATCCGGACCCGGTTTCGGGGTGCTGGGATCGGGTACACGGACATCGGCGTCAGGCAACTGGCCGGGGGGCTGACCCTGACGGATCCGGCCCAGGGGGAACAGGCACAGGAGCTGGCCGAGGAGGCCGACGAAACGCTGGAGATCGATCTAGAAGCCGGCGGACGGATGACGTTCCGGCTTGATTCCAGCGCGGAAAAGGAATTGCGGATCTCCGCGCTGTCGCAGTCGCAGGAGGTGATCCGCCGCCGGATCGACGAGACGGGCACCAACGAACCCACGATCCAACGCCAGGGCGACGACCGCATTCTTGTGCAACTCCCCGGTGTCGATGACCCCGAACGAATCAAGCGTCTCCTGGGCCAGACCGCCAAGATGAACTTCCGCATGGTCGACGAGACGGCCTCGATCCCGGAGGCGCTGGCCGGGCGCGTGCCGCCCGGATCCGAGCTCCTTTATGAGGATGACGGGTCAGAGCAGGGCATACCGATCGTGGTTCGACGCCGCGTCGGCGTGAGCGGTGACAATCTGGTTGGCGCGGCGCCAGTGATTGACCAGAACAACCAGCCGGTCGTGAGCCTTCGGTTCGACGCCGCCGGGGCCCGACGCTTCGGTGACTTGACCACGGAGAATGTCGGCCGCCGCTTTGCGATCGTGCTTGATGGGCACGTCATCAGTGCCCCCGTCATTCGCGAGCCGATTCCGGGAGGTAGCGGTCAAATCTCAGGCAACTTCACGTTTGAGACCGCGAGTGACCTGGCACTTCTGCTTAGGGCCGGTGCGCTGCCGGCACCGCTGGTGATTCTGGAAGAGCGCACGGTCGGCCCGAGTCTGGGCCGCGATTCGATCGCCGCGGGAACCTTGGCCGGGCAGGTCGCGCTATTGCTTGTGATCATCTACATGGTCGCGGTCTACGGTTTGTTCGGCGTGGCTGCCGACATTGCGCTGGCGGTGAACATTGCCCTGCTGCTCGGAATTCTGTCGGCGCTTGGAGCGACGCTGACGCTGCCGGGTATCGCCGGAATCGCACTGACCATCGGCATGGCGGTGGATGCGAACGTGCTGATCTTTGAGCGCATCCGCGAGGAGACGCGGCGGGGACGATCACCGGTGTCGGCAATCGATACCGGCTACCGCCAGGCACTGCGTGCCATCATCGATGCGAACGTCACCACGTTGATTGCCGCGCTCGTGCTGTTCCAGATGGGTTCAGGGCCAATTCGCGGGTTCGCGGTCACGCTCGCGGTCGGCGTGTTCACGACCATGTTCTGCTCGTTGATCATCAGTCGTTTGCTGGTGCTGGCGTGGCTCAGCCGTACCCGTCCCCAGGTCCTGAAGGTTTGAGAGGAACGCGATGATGCGGCTCAGGCTGATTCCCGACGACACCACGCTGCAGATCATCCCGCTGCGCCGGCACGCGATGATCGGGTCGGTCGTGGCGATCGTGGCGTCTGCCGTGCTGTACGTGGCCATTGGGCTCAACTTCGGGATCGACTTTCGCGGCGGGATCCTGATCGAGGTCAGGATTCCGGAAGTGCCGCAGGTCACCGAAGTGCGGGGTGCATTCGAGGGGGCGGGTCTCGGCGAGGTCGCGATCCAGGAGTTTGGCGAGGAAACCGACTTTCTGGTGAGAATTGAACGGCAGCCCGGCGGGGATGAGGCGCAGCAGGCCGCGGTCGAGGCAGCCCGGTCGCATCTGGCAGCCGCATTCGGCGACGCCGTCGAGTATCGAAGGGTGGAGTTTGTCGGCCCGACTGTCAGCCAGGACCTCCTCCGTGGCGGTGCGATCGCGGTACTGCTCGCTGTCGCGGCAATGCTCCTCTACATCATGTTCCGGTTCGAGATGGCGTTTGCGTGGGGAGCGGTGGTGGCGCTGGTCCACGACGTGATTCTCACGATCGGCGTGTTTTCGATCACCGGGCTGGAATTCAATGTGGCCACAGTGGCGGCGCTGCTCCTCATTGTCGGCTACTCGATGAACGACACGGTCGTCGTCTATGACCGTGTTCGGGAAAACCTGAGGAAATACAAGAAGACGAGCCTTGATTTGGTGCTCAACCGGAGCATCAATGAGACGCTCTCCCGTACGGTCAACACCACGGTGACGACAATAATGGCCCTGGGGGCCCTGATTCTGCTTGGCGGACCGGTGGTTCAGGACTTCAGTTTCGCCATGATCTGGGGGATCACTGTCGGCACCTATTCGTCCATTTTCCTCGCGGCACCGCTCCTGTTGACGTTCGGTGTGCGCCGGGGTGCGGAGACCCCGGGGCCGAAGGCTGAAGGTGAGAGGGCCGCCTGAGGGAGACGGGGCGCTCGTCCGGGTAGACGGCTACGGGCCCACCGGGTTCACGATATCGGGACGTCGGCATCAGGGACCCGTCATTCTGCGCCCAAACGAGGTGGTTGCCTGGACAGGCTTCAGCGAGTCCGGACTGGAAGAGGCCGCGGCCCGCGACCTGCTCGCGGATTTCCGGCCACCGGGAATCGTTCTGGTTGGAACGGGCCACCGTAGGGTCGTCCCCGGCACTTCGTTCCTCGCGTGGTTTCGGGCACGCGGCCTTGAGCCCGACCTGATGGCTACCGGCGCCGCTTGTCGAACATGGAATGTGCTGGCCATGGAAGGCCGGGACGTGATCGCGGGGCTCATCCCGTCAGGGTGGGGTCCCGGGCAGGAAACGGAATCGTGAGCCCGGCGCCGAATCCGGCCGCGCTGCCGAACTGACCGCGTCGTCACTGGCCGGTGCCCGGCCGGATCATCGGACTCAGACGGGCGTGAGCTTGGTCCGAAGAAACTGGCCGGTGTAGCTCCCCGGCGCCTGCATGACGGTTTCCGGCGATCCCTGCGCGACCACCTGGCCACCTCCGGCGCCGCCCTCCGGTCCCAGGTCGATGATCCAGTCTGCCTGCTTGATCACGTCGAGGTGATGCTCAATCACGAGGACCGTGTTGCCTTGATCGACCAGGGCGTGGAGGACCTGGAGCAACGTCCGGACGTCTTCGAAATGAAGGCCTGTGGTCGGCTCGTCCAGCAGATAGAGCGTGCGGCCGGTCGCTCGCCTCGAGAGTTCCTTCGACAGCTTGACCCGCTGGGCTTCGCCGCCCGAAAGCGTGGTCGCGCGTTGGCCGAGACGGACGTAGCCGAGCCCGACCCGCCGCAGGGTTTCGAGCTTGTCCCGGATGCTCGGAATGGCGGCAAAGAACTGGGCGGCCGACGTGACGTCCATGTCGAGAACGTCGGCAATGGAGTGGTCCCGGTAACGAATCTCGAGCGTCTCCCGATTGTATCGCCGACCCTTGCATGCTTCGCAGGTGACATAGACCGGGGCCAGGAAGTGCATCTCGATCTTGATCACCCCGTCACCTTGGCAGGCCTCGCACCGCCCTCCCTTGACGTTGAACGAGAAGCGGCCCGGTCGGTACCCGCGTGCGCGCGCTTCGGGCAACTGCGTGAACCAGTCCCGAATGGGCCCGAACGCGCCCGTGTACGTGGCCGGATTCGAACGCGGGGTTCGCCCGATCGGTGACTGGTCGATGTCGATGACCTTGTCAAACAGCCACGAACCACGGATGCGTTCGTCCTGGCGATCCGGGTGGGCGAGGGAAGAGCGGAGGAGCGGATGCAACGTGTCGAGGACCAGGCTCGACTTGCCGCTGCCTGAGACACCGGTCACGCAGATGAGGAGCCCTGCGGGGACGTCGACTTCGACGCTCCGGAGATTGTTGGTGTTGATGCCGCGCAGGCTGAGCGTTCGTTCCGGCACCGGCTGACGGCGGGCTTCGGGTACGGGAATCGTGCGTTCGCCACTGAGGTACTGGCCGGTGAGGCTGTCCGCATGCGCCTTCAGGTCCTGGGGGGTTCCGGTGGCGACGACATGCCCGCCCGTTTCTCCGGCGCCGGGTCCCATGTCCACCACGAAGTCGGCAGCCAATATCGAATCCTCGTCGTGTTCCACGACCAGCACAGTGTTGCCGAGGTCCCGAAGGTTCTTGAGGGTCTCGAGCAAGCGAGCGTTATCTTTCTGATGAAGCCCGATCGAGGGTTCATCCAGGACGTAGAGGACGCCCGTCAAACCTGATCCGATCTGGGATGCAAGCCGGATTCGCTGGCTTTCGCCGCCGGAAAGCGTGGCCGAGCCCCGCGCCAGGGTCAGGTACTCGAGGCCGACGTCCATGAGGAATCCGAGCCGAAGGGACAATTCCCGGAGGGTGCGTTCGGCGATGGTCCGGTTTTGCGCGTCGAGCGTGCTTGGAAGCTCGTCGTCCACCCAGGCCTTGGCATCGGCAATGGTCATTTCGGAGACAGTGCCGATGTGCCGCTGGCCGATGCGAACGGCCAGCGCCTCGGTCCGGAGGCGATGGCCTTGGCAGGCGTGGCATCGGACTTTGGCGCGGTAGCTGCCCAGTTGTTCGCGTACCGACGGCTCGGAAGCTTCTTGCCAGCGCTTTTCGAGTGACGGCACTACGCCTGGGAATGGTCGAGTCAGCGTACGGGCCGTGGCCGTGTCCCCGTACTCGATGGCCACATCCGTTGTCCCGGACCCATGCAGTATGGTCTCCCGCACGGACTTGGGCAGTCGGCTCCATGGCTTGTCCAGCGAACATCCGAGATGGCGCGCCATCCCCTGGAGGGCTTGCAGGTAGTACCCCGACGGCGGCACTTCCCAGGGCTCGATAGCACCGGCTCGCAATGTCAGCTTCGGGTTGGGGATGATGAGGTCTGGATCGAAGAACTCGACGACGCCGATCCCGCCGCATCGATTGCACCACCCGGACGGACTGTTGAATGAGAACAGGCGTGGCTCGATCTCATCGATCGTGAAGCCGGAGACCGGGCAAGCAAACCGGGCCGAGAACGTCACGCGTTCGGATGAATCGGCATCTTCGGTAATCAGCAGGCCGTCGGACAGCCGAAGCGCGGTTTCGGTGCTGTCCGCGAGGCGGGACTCAAGTCCTTCCCGGATCACGATGCGGTCGACCACCACTTCGATGTCGTGGTTGCGGTGGCGATCAAGCGTCGGAGGGTCGTCGGTCTCGTGCAGCACCCCGTCAATCTTCACTCGCTGGAACCCCTGCCGCAGGAGGTCTTCCAGGTCCTTTCTGAACTCACCCTTGCGGTTTCGCACCACGGGACTGAGAAGGAGGAGCCGCGTCCCCGGCGGACGCGCCATCATCGCGTCCACCATTTGCGTAACCGTCTGGCTGGTGATGGGCAGACCGGTCGCCGGGGAATAGGGGACGCCGACCCGGGCAAAGAGGAGTCGCAGGTAGTCCTGAATCTCGGTGACGGTGCCGACGGTTGAGCGGGGATTATGCGAAACGTTCTTTTGGTCGACCGCGATGGCGGGAGACAGGCCCTCGATCTGGTCGACGTCCGGCTTCTCGACCATTTCGAGAAACTGTCTGGCGTAGGCGGACAGGCTTTCGACGTAGCGGCGTTGCCCTTCCGCGTAGACGGTGTCGAACGCCAACGATGACTTTCCCGAACCGGACAATCCAGTAATGACGACGAGGCGGCCCCGCGGGATCGTCACGTCGATGGACTTCAGGTTGTGCGTGCGGGCACCGCGGATGGAGAGCATGCCGCTCGAACGGGCAGCGGATTCCTGCGGCGCAGACGCTGACGTGAACCTGCCCGGGGAAGGCGGATGGATCTTGTGTACGGTCATCGGGAAATCCGCTCCGGATGCGATGTTATTCTAGTCGCCGGAACGGCAGGCCACTTCCAATGCCCATACCGCTATGCAACCGCAGGCGCGGTACGGGACGGCCGAATCGTGTATATTTTCTGAATACATGGTACTGCCGGGTAAGCAGACTTCCTGATCTAGATAAAGGGTACTGAATTGAGTCGAGGAAACGATTTATGGTGATGAGCGTTAACAAAGTAATCCTATTGGGGAATGTTGGGCGTGATCCTGAAATCCGCGAGCTTCCGAACGGCGGACGCGTGGCCAATTTTTCGATCGCCACGGAAGAGCGCTGGCGTGACAAGCAGACCGGCGAGCAGCGTGAGCGGACCGAGTGGCACCGGATAGTGGTGTTCAATCCGATGCTGATCGATATTGTCGATGACCGGGTCTTCAAGGGAACCCGCGTGTACATCGAGGGCCAGCTCCAAACCCGCCGCTGGCAAGATCCTTCGGGTTACGACCGGTTTACCACGGAGATTGCGCTGCAGCGTTTCGGCAGCCGCATCATCGTGCTGAACGACCGTCGCTACGACGATAGTCATGATGATTCGGCGGCAGCAAGGGGTCGGGGCACATACCCAACCCGGACGCAGGCCGAACATTCACACGACACTGCTTACGACGAAGAAGTGCCGTTCTAGGTGCTGTGCCGGCGGCCCACGATCCGAGCCGCGCCCGCCTGTTCCCATCACTCGCAGTTGCTGAAATATGACTTCTGAAGCCGGTCCAGGACAAGGCGTGCCGCCTGCCGGAGAGGCAGTCTCGACCGTAACGATCGTGGATGAGATGCGCCGGTCGTATCTCGACTACGCCATGAGCGTGATCGTGAGCAGGGCGCTACCGGATGCCCGTGATGGTCTCAAGCCGGTCCACCGCCGGATTCTTTACGCCATGTTTGAGAACGGCTACGGCTGGAACCGGCCGTACCGAAAATCAGCGCGCGTGGTCGGCGACGTGATGGGGAAATACCACCCGCACGGGGACAACGCCATCTACGACGCGATGGTCCGAATGGCGCAGGACTTCTCAATGAGGCTTGAGCTGATCGACGGGCAGGGAAATTTCGGCTCCATCGATGGCGACCCACCCGCGGCCATGCGGTACACCGAAGTAAGGATGGCGCGGGCGGCCGCCACGATGCTGGAAGACATCGAGTTCGAAACGGTCGATTTCCAGGACAACTACGATGCTTCGGCCTCGGAGCCGTCGGTGTTGCCCGCGCGATTTCCCAACTTGCTGGTGAATGGGACTGGCGGAATTGCGGTTGGCATGGCGACGAACGTGCCGCCACACAATCTGGGCGAGGTGATTTCGGCCTGTTTGGCGCTGATTGACGATCCAACCCTCTCCGTCCAGGCGTTGACTCGGTACATCCCGGGACCGGATTTCCCGACCGGTGGCCTGATCATCGGCCGGCGGGGGTGCCTGGAGGGCTACTGCACGGGTCGAGGCCGGGTGGTCATGCGCGGCCGGGCAACGGTGGAGGATCGAGCGAAGAACCGCTCGTCCATCATCATCAGCGAGATCCCCTTCCAGGTCATCAAGGCCCGCATGATCGAACAGATCGCCGACCGTGTGCGGAGCAAGGACATTGAAGGCGTGAGCGCGCTCCGTGACGAGTCCGATCGTGACGGCCTGCGCATCGTGGTCGAGCTGAAAGGGGGCGTGACGCCGGCTGTCGTGCTCAACCAGTTGCACAAGTTCACCAGCCTGCAGACATCGTTCGGGATCAACGCTCTCGCGCTTCACGATGGGAAACCTGAATGCCTCGACCTGAAGCAGCTGCTTGAGGCCTTTCTTTCGTTCCGCGAGAGCGTCATCACCAAGCGAACGCTGTTTCTGCTGAAGAAGGCCCGGGCTCAGGCGCACGTGTTGTTGGGGCTCGTCATCGCCGTCGCGAATCTTGACGCCGTGATGGCCCTGATCCGAGCCGCAGCGGATGCGGCCGCGGCGCGCGAACAGCTCGTCAACCGTGCCTGGCCTGCCGCGGAAGTCGGGCCTTACCTTGCATTGATTGCAGAGCCAGGCCGCGAAATGGCGGCGGACGGCACGTGCCGACTGACCGAGCGTCAGGCCAAGGCGATCTTGGATCTGCAACTCCACCGGTTAACCGGTTTGGAACGGGAAAAGATCGGCAGTGAACTGCGGGACAAGGCGAAAGAAATCGACGGCTACCTGGAAACGCTTCGTTCCCGGCCCCGGTTGCTGGAAATCTTGCGAACCGAGCTGGCGGAAATTCGTGATCGGTTTGGAACGCCCCGGCGGACGGAAATCGTTGATGGCGACGAAGATGCCGACCGCGACGACCTGATCGAGCGCGAAGACATGGTGGTGACGCTGACGCGGGACGGATACGTGAAGCGCACCGAGCTGGCGGCCTACCGATCGCAACGCCGGGGCGGCAAGGGGCGCTCGGCGATGGCGGTCAAGGACGACGATTTTGTCACCCATGTATTCACGGCCAGTACTCATGACCCGGTGCTGTTCTTCACGTCGCACGGCATCGTTCATCGCCGGAAAGTGTACGACCTGCCACTGGGGACGCCGCAAGCTCGCGGCCGACCGATCGTGAACGTGTTGCGCATCGATGGCGAGGAGCAAATCACGACCATGCTGCCGCAACCTTCGGAAGGGGCTGAAGAGGAAGCCGCTTCCGGGCTGGTGTTCGCCACGCGTGCGGGTTACGTACGCCGCAATCAGATGTCGGATTTCGCCTCGATCAACGTGAATGGCAAGATCGCCATGAAGCTCGATCCCGGTGACACGCTGGTCGGGGTGGCAGAGGTGACGCCGGACACGGACCTCATGCTGGCGACCCGACGGGGCAGGGCCATCCGGTTTCCCATGGATGAAGTGCGAGTCTTCGTCGGTCGTGCATCGCGCGGGGTGAGGGGCGTCCGCTTCCGAACGACACAGCACGATGAAGTGATCGGAATGTCAGTGCTTCCGCACACCGACGCCTCGCCGGAGCTTCGAAAACAGTACCTGCGCTATACCGCGAGCCTCCGCCGGAATGAATCACCCGTTGACCCGCCGGAGACCGCAGTGCTCAAGCGGCTGGCAGCCGAAGAGGTGTTCGTGCTGTCCGTTACAGAACAGGGGTTTGGGAAGCAGACCTCATCGCACGAGTATCGGACTACAGCAAGAGGGGGACAGGGCGTCATCAACATCCAGACGGTGGGTCGTAACGGTCCTGCGGTCTGCTGTTTCCCGGTTGCACAGACGGATGAGGTGATGGTCGTGACGGATCTGGGACGCATCATTCGTTGCCCGGTGCGCGACATCCGGGTGGCCGGACGGGGTGCTCAGGGCGTTCGGGTCCTGCGTCTCGACAGCAGCGAGAAAGTGGTGTCGGTGACGCGCTTCGACGCATCAGCGGATGATGAGGCCGCGGACGGGACGCCGCCGACCGGAATTCCGGAAGAAGTGAGCAGCAGCGATGGTGAGATTGCCTGATGCCTGAGCGGGTTGCCGTGTATCCAGGAACGTTCGACCCGGTGACGACGGGGCATCTGGACATCATCCAGCGAGCGACGCGCATTTGCGATCGACTGGTGGTTGGTGTCGCCGACAACGTTGACAAGCGGCCCCTGTTCACGCCGGATGAGCGAGCCGACATGGTGCAGGGCGAAATCGACGCTCTTGCGGGAAAGCTCGAAGCAGTGGTCGAAGTACAGACGTTCGCTATCCTGCTGACCAAGTTTGTCGACGAAGTGGGCGGATCGATTATTGTGCGCGGATTGCGGGCCGTGACGGACTTTGACTACGAGTTTCAGATGGCTGGAATGAACGCCCGGCTGCGGCCTGACATTGAGACGGTGTTTCTCATGGCAAGCGAGCGTCATCAGTTCATTGCGTCTCGCCTGGTCAAGGAAATCTGCCTCCTCGGAGGCGACATTTCCGGATTTGTGTCGCCACGGATCCTTGCCCGTATCAAGGACCGCATTCAGCAATCTTCATAAGGGACCTTCGGATGCCTTGGACAATTCCCACTTCACTCGTCGCGGGCGGCTTTGCCCTGTTGGGCCTTGGCATCGCGGCCACGGCGCAAGCTGAAGAACAAAATCGCATTCACATGGAACTCAAGGACGGGACGGTCGTGATCAAACTCCGGCCTGATCTTGCACCGAACCATGTCGCCCGGATCAGCGAACTGATAAGGGACGGCTTCTACGATGGGCTGAAATTCCATCGGGTGATCGATGGGTTCATGGCGCAGACCGGGGATCCTCTGGGCAACGGTACGGGTGGATCTGGCCAGAACATTGCCGCGGAGTTCTCGGATTCTCCGCACATCCGGGGCACGGTTTCGATGGCCCGGGCCCAGGATCCGAACAGCGCTGACAGCCAATTCTTCATCGTGTTCGACGAGGCCCGTTTCCTTGATGGCCAGTACACGGTTTGGGGAGAGGTCGAAGCGGGGATGGAACATGTCGACGCCATCAAGCGCGGCGATCGTCAGCGGAACGGAATGGTGACGGACCCTGACATCATTGTCCGGATGTACTTTCCGGAAAGTTAGGCATTGAAGGAACGGTCCGGAGCCCGCCAGATATACTGATCCCGGTAGGGAGCCTGTAGCTCAGTCGGTAGAGCAACTGACTTTTAATCAGTAGGTCCAGGGTTCGAATCCCTGCGGGCTCACCAATCTAAACAACGGGTTCGGCTGGGCCCTGTCAGCAGGAAGCTTGGACGAGTCCCCGAGTAGCGACTGCTTGATCGCGTTGTCCTGAGTTGCCGGCCCCCGCATCGGTTGCATTTCCGGGCTGGCCACGGTTCACGGGCCGTCCCGTAATTGGCTCGACCACGACTGGGGCGGCTCCGGTCGGCCGGCCGGTGGAAGCGGTAGCAGCCTCTTATGCTGCGCGTGCGCCCGCCTATGTGTTGCGAAAGGAAACGCCATGGGTCGCAGGTATCGATCGCCTCACACCGCTCGTAAAGCTCGATCAGGGGAACGACTTCCACCAACGACAACGACATCAGGAAATGGCGGTACGCTGCCGCCGGCATGCCTTCGCCGGACCATTCCTCCAGATTGATCCTGCGCTGGCTCTCGGCCTGATGACCCGGGCGCTGCGGGCTTCGTGAACTTGGTCAGCCACAGCCAGTCAGGAAACAGTCCGTCCGATAACCCTTCCAACCATGGAATCCAGGCTTTAGTCCGGAACGATTCGTTCCGGTCCCGCAAGCAGACGTACTTGCGGAAACCCGTCGCCGTTCCGAGCTATGTGGCCCGGTCGAGAAGGATGGGAGCGGAAATCAGTCAGGCCCTCGAGGCTGCAGCCGAATCGTCAGGATGTCGGTGTCGTGATACTGCTGGTGCCGTACTGACGTGGCGTAGTGACGGAGCAGCCGCAATGGCGTCTCTGACTCATTCGGAAGTTCCGTGACACCTTCACTTAGCATCGCGAGCTGATCTTCCAGGTTCATGCTGGTACCGCCGGCGATGAACTCCAGGTCCGCAGACAGATCATCGGATCTGGCCACGACGAGCAGCTGGCGGTCCGGGTCTTGGCCGCCATCCCCAAGCAAGAGATGCACTGCTTCTTCGCCGACGGCGCGCAGCCGGACCGTCATCTGCTCGTCGAACTGCGTTCGCCGGGCGAAGTCTGCCAGGAATTCGTCGATCTCGGTCAACGCATCGCTGGAGAGAGCAGTGCGGATCCGTCTGGGCCTCTTGCTGGTCAGATCGAGAAAGCCGGACAGAACAATGACGCAAATCCCCCCGGCCGTCATACCGTGACCCAGCAGCGCTCCCCAGGCACCCTGCAGGAACTCCGGGTAGACCAGGTCGAACTGGAAGGCGAGGCCGACCCAAAAGGCAAAACCGACGATCAGGCTCTTTCGATAGTCAAGCCCGTCGTTGATCAGGATCTTCACGCCGAACACAAACAGGAGGGCGATAAGCACCGCAAGGTAGGCACCCACCACTGGACCCGGCATCGCGACGATGGCGGCCACCGGTTTCGGCAGGAACGCCAGCACAATGAACAGCAAGCCGACGCATACTCCGACGGAGCGGGCGCCGACGCCCGTCAGTTCGGCGATCGAGATGCTGTTCCCGTACGTCGTATTGGGAACTGTCCCGCTGATGCCAGACATGAGGTTGCCGAGACCGTCAGCATTGATGGCCCCCTGGACAGACCGGAAGTCAATCGCGCGTTGCCGGCGCCAGGAAGCCCGCTGGATGGCGATGGCATCGCCCAGCGTGTCCATCGCCCCGACAAGCGTGATGATCAGAAACCCAGGGAGCAGAGCCCAGAAAGCGGCGTCAAAGCTCAAGTCGAGGCCCGGGTAAGCGTCGAATGAGGGAAGACCGATCCACGGTGCGTCGGCGACGCGACTGACGTCATAAATGCCGAATGCCCATCCGACCAAACCCCCGGCAACAAGCCCGACAGCCGGAGCCCAGACACGCAAGGTTCCGGTGAATCTAAGCGCAATCAGGATGATGGCGGCCAGGGTAATGACCGCGGTGACAGGACCGGCAGCTGGCGCCACGCCTTCAGGAATATCCATGAACTTCCGGAAGACAATGGGCGTGATGCTCACCGGAATAAGCATGAGCACAGTTCCGGCGACGGTGGGCGTAAACACACGCCGCAGGGCAGCCATCTTGGCGCCGAGGATGAACTGGACGAAGGAGGAGGCGACGATGAGGGTGGCCAGCAGTCCCGGCCCGCCTTGTTCGAGTGCCGTTATGCTGACCGCCAGGAAGGCCGAGGTGCTGCCCATCACCAGGATGTATCCCGCTCCCAGCCTCCCGATGCGGATTGCCTGCACGATCGTGGCTAGTCCGCTCACTACCAGCGCCGCAAACACCGCCCACGTCAAATAGGCCTCGCTCTCGCCGGCCGTCGTGATGAGCACGGCCGGTATGAAAACCACGCCGGCAGCGGATAGGGCGGTGTACTGGAGCCCCAAGCCAACAGTTAAGGGAATGGAGGGGCGTTCATCGGCCTCGTAACGGACCCCGTGATTGATGGCGGGAGGAGCTGCAGCCATTGGTGGACT
The DNA here is from genome assembly GCA_965116745.1 of Alphaproteobacteria bacterium. Lineage (GTDB taxonomy): Bacteria > Pseudomonadota > Alphaproteobacteria > TMED109 > TMED109 > VXPW01. The sequence goes on from OZ220701.1 coordinate 1,460,999, forward strand.
CGAATCAATGTGGTCGGGACTGATACACCAGGTAATCGGGCTGCCTGGCGGAAACCCGGAGGATAATGCAACAGGCCGGAACTGACCGTGCGGTGCCTTTCGGGCATTTCGCGCGATGCAGGGCTAGTCCCGTCTGTCATCCGCCGCGGTTCGTGACGGAAGTGTTCCAACTTGTCCGGGAACATAACCACCCTTGCGTGGGAAGCCGCAAGGCCCCCGGAAACGCTGCGGGCGGTGAGCCCGGCGGCGTTGCTGAGACGATCCGGCAGATCCTGGGGCTCGAGCCGCAATCGTTGCGGAGGTGCGGCGCAGGACAGCGTTCGCTGCTCGCCCGCTCAGCAAGTCCTTCGAAGGTATTCGGGCCTCCGATCCCGTTGGTGCCCGGCTGAAGTAAAGTGGATTTAACGGCGCTTTTTTGTTTTTCTTTCGCAAATGGGAAGGAATCACGTCAATGGGTAGCTTTTTGGCGAGTCTGGGCGAGGCAGTGGGCTTGATCGTGACCGGTGACCCGGACCTCCTGGAGATCATCGGGCTGTCGCTCCGAGTCACGCTGACCGCCGTTGCTGCTGCCTGCGTCATTGGCTTGCCGATCGGCGCGGCGGTCGGCGCGCTTCGATTTCCTGGCCGGTCAGTGGCAGGGGTCATCCTCAATTCCCTGATGGGGTTGCCCCCCGTGGTCGTGGGACTGATGGTCTACATGGCGCTGTCGGCCGGCGGACCGCTGGGACCGCTCGGGCTGCTCTACACGCCGACGGCCATGATCATTGCGCAGACGATCCTGGTCACGCCGATCGTCGCGGCCTTGACCAAGCAGATCGTGGAAGACCTCCATGCTGACTACGCCGAACAGTTTGCCTCGCTCGAGGTCGGTCCTTTCGACCGGGTGGTCGCACTGTTGTGGGATGCGCGGTTCAGCCTCATGACAGTGGCGCTGGCGGGGTTCGGCCGTGCGGTCGCTGAGGTGGGTGCCGTGATCATGGTTGGCGGCAACATCAACCATGTGACCCGCGTCATGACCACGACCATTGCCCTGGAAACCTCGAAGGGCAACCTTGAAGTCGCCCTGGCTCTGGGCGTCGTGCTGCTCACTATCGCCCTGATCGTGAACGGAGCCGTGATGACATTCAGGGCTACGGCAGCGCGGGTGACGTATGCTTGAAACGGAATTCAACGTGCGTTCGCCAGCACCCGCCTGGCGCGAAGAGACGCAGCATGCGGCGTCACCCGAGGTGCTCCTCGAGACGCGCGCACTCTGCTTCGACGCGGGTGGAAGGCGACTCATCGATCGCATCGACACCGACATCCGCGCGGGCCGGCGGACGATGATCATGGGCGCCAACGGGACAGGCAAGAGCCTGCTGCTCCGGCTCCTGCACGGTCTCATCCCGCCAACGAGAGGGGAAGTGCTCTGGCGAGGCCGGCCACTCGACCGCAGGGGCCGGCACGCACAGGCGATGGTGTTTCAGCGCCCCGTCATGCTGCGCCGATCGGTCATCGCCAATCTTCGTTTCGCCCTCGCAGTGCGGGGCTTTATGGGCTCAGAACGCACCATGAGAGAGACCGAGGCGTTGCAGCGGGCGCAACTCGAAGGACTGGCCGCCAGGCAGGCCCGCGTGTTGTCTGCAGGCGAACAACAGCGCCTCGCCGTTGCCCGAGCGCTCTCCTGCGCACCGCGGATACTGTTTCTTGATGAGCCGACAGCCAGCCTGGATCCGGGTTCTACCCACGCGGTAGAGCAGCTCATTCGGGAGGCTCATGCCGACGGAGTCACAATCGTCCTTGCGACGCACGATGTGGGGCAGGCGAGACGGTTAGGCGATGATCTGGTGTTCATGCATGCCGGTCGCGTTGTTGAAACCGGTCGCGTGTCAGATGTTCTCAATGCGCCTCGTTCGGAAGCGGCCCGCGCCTGGCTCGAAGGGCGCTTGTATCTGGATTCATCGTCGTAACGACGCATTCGGATTCTCGGAGCAAGGGCGCAGTCATGACCGGAAGGACGCTGCTCGGCCTGGCTGTCGCCGCCGTGGCGATCTTCGGGCAAGACGACAGGTCGTTCGCGACGGAAAGGTTCATTGTGGTTCAGTCGACGACATCGACCGATCATTCGGGCCTGTTCGATCGCATCCTTCCGGTGTTTCAGGAAAAGACCGGCATCGAGGTGCGCGTGGTTGCGGTGGGAACCGGCCAGGCGATCAAGAATGCGGCGAATGGCGATGGCGACGTGCTGTTTGTCCATGACAGGATCGCAGAGGACGAGTTCGTTGCCGACGGCCACGGCGTCAGTCGGGCGGACGTCATGTACAACGATTTCGTCATTGTCGGCCCGCCTGCTGACCCTGCCGGCGTGGCCGGCTCGACCGACGCCGTGGCGGCCTTGACGAGGATTGCCGATTCGGGTGCATTGTTTGCCTCGCGTGGTGATGACAGCGGCACACACAAGGCGGAAATGCGGCTCTGGCGTGAAGGCGGAGTGGATGCGGCGGCCGCTTCGGGTTCCTGGTACCGCGAAACCGGCTCAGGCATGGGGGCAACCCTCAATACCGCGATTGGGCTGGGTGCCTACACCATGGTCGATCGGGCAACCTGGGTCAGCTTCGGCAACAAGCATGGCTACCGGGTCATGGTCGAAGGCGATCGGCGGTTCTTCAACCAGTACGGCATCATCCTGGTTAATCCGAACAAACATCCACGGGTAAAGGCCGAATGGGGTCAGCAGTTCGTTGACTGGGTTCTTTCCGGCGACGGCCAGGCCGCGATCGCGTCCTACGAGATTGACGGCCGGCAAGTGTTTTTTCCGAATGCCCGACAGGCCCACTAGAAGCCCGCGCTTTGATCTGAACCCGTTGATCGCCGCTCCGCGGGGCAGCGTCTGACCGGCGTATGTGTCAATCAGTTCCCGTCCGAGAGGGCCCCTACGGCGACAGCCAGCGCACCGTCCCGAGGTCGGTCAGACGGTAGCCGCCCATGGCTGCAGCCTTGCGCTGTAGAGGTTCGTCGCGGGCGAACGCCAGCAGCGTTTGCACGGGTTCCGTGAAATATGCCCGGCGATTGATCAACAGGTCGAACCGCTCCTCGACGAGCGGCAGAAACGGCAGATGGAACTGACGCGCCATCGCTTCGATACCCATCGCGGCATCGGCCTCGCCGGCTGCCACTGCTGCGGCTGCGTCGCTTTCGGTCCGGGCTAGGCCGCCGGACGCGACCAGGTCTTTCAGCGTTAACCCCGCCTTGGCTAGCAGATCTTCGAAGATCGCCGCGGCGCCTGCTCCAGGTTGGCGAAGAGCGACCCGTTTCCCCTTCAAATCGGCCATTTCCGTTACTGCGCCCTGCATCCGGTCCGACAGGATCAGTCCGCGCGCACGTACCGCCCATGCGATGAGAACGCTGGCGCGGATTCCCATCTCCTCGGCCGTCTGCACGTTCCAGCCCTGCTGTTCCGGGATATGGAGTCCGGCTAGGGCCGCCCGCCCTTCGGAGAATCGCATGAGGCCGTCGACGCTGCCGTTGAAGAGGGTTGCCAGACTTGAACCGGATTCTCTCACGGCCCAGTCGAGCAGTGGGTCATGCGAACCCGTAAGTACCGCGGGCCTTTCCCGGGGCACCGCCGTATCCGCGCCTTCGATCCAGGCCAGAATCTCGGCACTGGGGAAGAGCAGCTTGCCGGTGACCCTGCGGTGCGGAATTCCACCATTCGCAGCCAGATCGTACACCTTGCGTTCCTTCACACGGAGCAGCGCTGCCACCTCCTTCGTCGTCAGGTACAGCGGTTGGTCCCTCTGCGCATCCGCCTGCATCGCGTGTCTCATGCCTCCAGGAACCGCATCATCGGCATCGCAATGCATACAGGATATGCGGGCAACCTGGCGGTTCCACTCCAAGGCACCGGTTGCCCGTATCGCCGATAACGCGCGCCCAGGCGAGCCCGACTCGACGATGAAACCGTCCGTGCCCCCACGCGGCAGGAGCAGCCCGTGCGGCCGTTACAATCCGCGGCATGGGATTCGCCACCACCATCCCGAGCGCCAGTGGTATAGAGAGGTCGCGGGTCAAGGGTGCCCTGGTCCTGGCGGCGTCAGGCTGGCTGCTGGCCGGCGCGCCGGCATGGGCCCAATGCCAAGACGGCGCACCGACGGTCCTGCACGGCTCATTGCCGTTGTCGCCCGAGCCGGAGAGCCTGGTGCTGCTCCGGCACGCCTTGCCCCGCTCCCATGACCCCGATGCACGTGCCGGGCCTGATCAGGCCGATCTCATCGCGAGTCTGGACACGATTCTGGCCCGCATAAGGACGGCATGGCCCGACATGGCAGCGGTCACGGCGCGCCCTCTCTGGCAACCTGGACGGCTGATCTTGCATTTGCACCCGTCACTGGGAGGGCGGGTGTTGCGGGAGCTTGGAGAACACGGGGCACTCGCACCGTTCTGTGCCGGTCACGCGGGGTTTGATGCGCTCAATCGGGCCGTCGGCCTGCGGGCGATTGCAACGTTTTCCCAGCTGCCGGACATGTTTGTGCTGGGATTCGATTCGCACTTGGACGTTCCCGGCGTTGCCGCGCGATACGAATCTCTTGATGGAACGATCACCGCGTCACCGGACGCCCCGACGGGAGACGGTCCAGGGATCCAGGTGTTGCGCTCGAATGGCGAGTGGTTCCTGGTATTCCGCGAGGCGTGGGGGGATTGTCCGTCCGGGTGCTTGTATTCGGAGCTGCACTTTTTCGTGGCCGGTGAGCGCAGGGTTGCCCGAATCCATCACGAGAACGCGTCCCGGATGGACGGGTTCTTGGACATCCTCGCTGCACGTGGCTGGCGGCGCCAGTGATGCGGATGCGTCTGTTCCCGCGATCGACCTAGATGCGGTCCTGGCCTGAGGAGCGCTGGCGAGAGATCCCGGAGTTCCCACGGCAGCGTTCCGCGCCCATGGATTCACCGGGATGAGGTGAAGTGGGGATGTGGCAGCGGCGGCACGGCGGGGCAGGTCTGAGCGGCCCGATCCCTTGCGAAATGCGGGCCATACCGAAAGCTCCGGTGGGCTTTTCTGCTAGCTGGCGCCGAATTCCCATCCCTGCGTCGGCATGGTAGGAATGCTGGCTTCCCGGTTGGGCGACTTGCAGCGCTGACCACACCAGGCCGAGCCCATGCACCAGACCAGTGATATCGAGATTGCGCGTGCCGCCAATCTTCTCCCCATCCAGGAAGTAGGCGAAAGGCTGCAGATTCCTGCAGAGCACCTGGTTCCATGGGGCCGAGGCGTCGCCAAACTCGATCTGGATTACATCGACTCGATCTCCGATCGTCCCGATGGCAGGCTCGTGCTGGTGACGGCCATCACGCCCACTCCGGCTGGAGAAGGCAAGACCACCACGACGGTCGGACTGGGCGACGCCCTGAACCGCGTCGGCAAGCGAGCGGCGATTTGCCTCCGGGAGCCCAGCCTTGGGCCGTGCTTTGGGCTTAAGGGGGGCGCTGCGGGTGGCGGTTACGCACAGGTGGTCCCGATGGAGGACATCAACCTCCACTTTACCGGTGACTTCCACGCCATCGGTGCAGCTCACAATCTCCTGGCGGCGATGGTCGACAATCACGTGTACTGGGGAAACGCGCTGCAGCTTGACACGCGACGGGAGGGGTGGCGTCGGGTCGTGGACATGAACGACCGGGCCCTGCGCGACGTGGTGCTGTCCCTGGGCGGCGTCAGCAACGGCTTTCCGCGGCAGTCCGGGTTCGACATTACCGTGGCGTCGGAGGTCATGGCCATCTTCTGCCTGGCCGAGGGCATAGCTGATCTCGAGCGGCGGTTGGGCAACATCGTCGTTGGGCGGACCCGCGAGCGCGAACCTCGCCGGGCGCGGGACCTGCAGGCGGACGGCGCGATGGCGGTGCTGCTCAAGAACGCGCTGATGCCGAACCTGGTACAGACGCTGGAGAACAATCCGGCGTTCGTGCACGGGGGACCGTTCGCCAACATTGCCCATGGCTGCAATTCGGCGATCGCAACCCGCGCCGCATTGAAGCTTGCGGACTACGTGGTGACGGAGGCGGGATTCGGAGCCGACCTCGGGGCGGAGAAGTTCTTTGACATCAAGTGTCGAAAGGCGGGACTCACGCCGGCCGCGGCCGTCGTGGTCGCGACGGTGCGGGCGCTGAAAATGCATGGCGGCGTGGCGGTCAAGGATCTGGGAAGCGAGGATCTCGATGCGGTCAAGAGGGGACTTGAGAATCTCGGCCGCCATCTGGACAACGTCGCGAAGTTCGGTGTACCGGCGGTGGTTGCAGTGAATTGCTTTACCAGCGACACGCAGTCGGAAGTTGCGGCGATCCAGGACTACTGCGCTGCACGTGGAACGGTGGCAGTTCCCTGCACGCATTGGGCGGACGGCAGCGCCGGCACGGAGTTGCTCGCCCGCAGCGTGCTGGACCAGATTGAGGGCAACTCGACGTCATTTCGCCCCCTCTATCCCGATGATCTGGGCCTCTGGGAAAAGATCGAGCTGGTCGCACGGGAGATCTACGGGGCTGCCTCGGCATCCGCACCCCCGAGCGTTCGGTCACAGATTGAAAGGTTCGAGGAAGAAGGTCACGGGCATTATCCAGTGTGCATGGCCAAGACGCAGTACAGTTTCTCCACGGATCCTGCCCGCAAGGGAGCGCCAAGCGGACACACCCTTTCCGTGCGCGAAGTCCGAATCGCGGCCGGCGCGGAGTTCCTCGTGGCGATCTGCGGCAACATGATGACGATGCCCGGTCTGCCGCGGGAGCCTGCGGCAAATCGAATCCGTCTGGATGCACAGGGTCAGGTCGAAGGGCTCTTCTGACGGGCGTGATCGTGAACCCTCGCTGCCGTGCGCTTGGTGCGCTGGCGGCCGCGGAGAGAAGCCCGGAGGCCTGGTCATCATGGCAGTGCCGCGGCCGGCACCCCTACCGGTTTCCGAGGGGTTCTGTCGGACAAGTGTCGATCGAAAACGGGCACGAGCAGTCGCATTGATCCACAGAATATTCCATTGGAAGAGCAGCTTGTAAGACAAGTTTGACACCCGCTCGAGGGTTGTTGGCCGCATTGTTCCCGCGCGTTGTCGACGACGGCGTTCAGGGAACTGATCGGCAGTGCGCGCGTTGGCACAGTTGCTGGAGACGCTCCACCGGATGCTGCGGCGCAGCTTGTGCGGTGCGGTACCGGCGAGTGGACGGGGCGAGGGCAACCCCACGACGACGGCGCTCCACATGTGGCCGAAGCGCGGTGCGGGCACGTTGGTTGACTTCTGACCCGACTGTGGGCATGACACGTCGGAACGTGCGACGAGCGGGTGTCGGCATGCGGATACCGTCTTCACCTGCTTTGCAGCCAGCGCGTCGCAGCGCGTCCGCCCCGGCGCGGGCACTCAGGCGGTTCCTGCGTCTGTTTGCGGGTGCCGGCCGTGACCTGGCGCCGCTGATCGGCGTGGTCGCGTTCTTCCAGTTCGTCATCTTTCGCCAACCGCTGCCCGACTTCGAAGCCATCCTGACGGGATTGGTCTTCGTTGTCCTGGGGCTAGCCATGTTCATTCACGGGCTGGAGACCAGCCTGTTCCCCATTGGGGAGGACATGGCGAACGCTCTCACGGCCAAGGCGAGCGTGCCGTGGCTTCTGGTCTTTGCCTTCGGCCTGGGTTTCGGGACCACGGTTGCCGAACCGGCATTGGTCGCCGTGGCGGGGGAGGCCGGCAAGATTGCCGCCGAGGCTGGCATGATTGAAACGACGCCGGCAGCAATCGAACACTGGTCAAATCGGCTCCGGCAGGTTGTGGCTGTCTCCGTGGGCTCGTCGATCGTGCTGGGGGTGTTGCGCATCATCCGCGGATGGCCGATCCACTTCATCGTGATCGGCGGCTACACGGTGGTGTTGGTCATGACGGCATTCACGCCGCCTGAATTCGTCGGAATTGCGTACGACGCAGGTGGTGTGACCACGTCGACCATCACCGTGCCCCTCGTGGCGGCGCTTGGGGTTGGATTGTCGACAGGGATCCGAGGCCGAAGCCCGGTCACGGACGGTTTCGGAATGATTGCGCTCGCGAGTCTCTTTCCGATCATCTTTGTCCTCGGTTATGGAATGTTGTCGTGATGGGCTTCGGTGAAGCGGCCGCAGACCTTGTGCCGGCACTGCTGCAAACCCTATCCGACGTGCTCCCGATCATCCTTCTCCTGTTTGTCTTTCAGATCGTGGTCCTGCGTCGCCCGTTGCGCCATCCCGGCAGGAAACTGATCGGCCTGGGCTACGTCGTTGCCGGACTGGCCCTCTTCGGCGCCGGACTGGAAAGCGCGTTGTTTCCCTTGGGCCGCAGCATGGCCGCACAGTTGACGGCTCCTGACTTCCTCGGGTTGGCCGAAGGGGAGATCGGACCGGCCAGCGCGTACCTGTGGGTTTACGTCTTTGCAGCCGCGATCGGGTTTGCCACCACGGTTGCCGAACCGGCGTTGATCACGGTTTCCCTCAAGGCCGAACAGGTGTCCGCCGGCACGATTCGGGCGTTTCCGCTCCGGCTGGCCGTCGCCCTGGGAGTCGCGGTCGGGGTGGCGCTTGGAACCTATCGGATCGTTTCGGGCACGCCACTCCATTGGTACATCATGGCGGGTTACCTGTTGGTTGCCGCACAGACAATCTGGGCGCAACGGATCATGATCCCGATCGCCTACGATTCCGGTGGCGTCACCACGTCGACCGTGACCGTTCCCGTCGTTTCTGCGCTGGGAATCAGCCTGGCCGCGGCAATCCCGGGCCGCAGCCCGCTCGTCGATGGCTTCGGATTGATTGCCTTCGCCAGCCTCTTTCCGATCATTTCGGTCCTGGCCTACGCATGGACGGCGGCTTGGCTGCTGCGGTACCGTCGCTGGATCAAATGGCGCGAGAGGACCTCATGAAACTGAAGCTCATCATTGCCGTTGTTCCCGATACCCGCACGGAAGATCTGCAGGAAGCGGCACGGGCGGCCGGGGCTACGGGCATTACCGTCATCCACCAGGCGCGTGGCGAGGGCCGCGCTCCGGCGAAGACGTTCCTTGGCCTGGATACGCAACTGATGTGCGATGCCCTGATGTTTGTGGTGGCGGCCAGCCGGGCTGAACGTGTCTTGGCAGCCATTACGGAGGCCGGTGGACTCGAAGAGGAGGAGGGGGCGGGAGTGGCGTTCCAGCTCGATGTCGAGGCGGCCAGGGGATTCCTCACGCAGTTGCCTGACTGACGGTCTTCTCGCCGGACAGCAGGGTGTGCCGCTGCCGGAAGATGAGGCCCGCGCTATCGCCCCGTACGCCCCGTACGAAGCCGAATCTCGAACACCCCATTACGCTCGACAATTCCGAGCAGCTCGTGGCCGGCGATCTCGCAAAAGGCCGCAAAGTCGGCCGGTGCGGATGAATCGTCGGCGGTCACAAGGGCTTCACTGCCGGACGACACGCGCCGCAATGCCTTCCGGGCCCGGATGACGGGGAGCGGGCACCGAAGTCCCCGATAGTCAAGCGTGATCAGCGATTCGTCGGTCATGAAGGCGCCTGGCCTGCTTCCTCTTGGTCCCTGACCCGTTTCGCGATCCGGAAGGCCGCAACCCCCGCCGGCATGCCGCTGTAGACGGCGACCTGGATGAGGGTCTCTCGGATTTCATCCCACGTGCATCCGTTCCGCCGCGCACCGCGAACGTGCAGTTCGAACTCCTCGTCCCGGCCCAGGGTGGCCAGAATGCAGAGGTTGTTGAGACTGCGGCGCGCCATGCTCAGCCCATCACGGCCCCAGACACCGCCCCAGCAGTACTCGGTGAGCAGATTCTGAAAATCGTCCGTCAGCTGATCGCTGTGCCCGGTCGCCCGGTTAACATACTGATCACCCAAAACCTTTCTTCGAATCTCAAGGCCCTGCCGGTAGCGTTCCTCAGACATGTTGGTACTCCCGTCCGTCCCATCCGGGTCAAAATGTAGCCGCATTTCACGACAACCGGGCGGAGCTTGGGGATCGCCCGATTCGGCAGTACCGCCGATACGCGCTGGAACGGAGTACCGATCGGCTGCGAAGTGCTCCGATCGTTCGACCCGACGGGTTCCGAAACCGCGGTTGACACGCGCTCCCGCGGCTGCGCGATTGTCTCCCTCCATTTCACCGGGCTACTATGAAGATTGTCAGCAGCCGGTAAGATTCTCCAGATGCACGATCTCTTGATCAAAGGCGGCACTGTTGTCGACGGCACCGGTGCGAAGGCTCGGACTGCCGATGTGGCGGTACAGGGGGAGATCGTAACAGCGGTGGGAAGCGTGGATGGTCCCGCACGACGGACCATCGATGCGGACGGAGCGCTGGTGCTGCCCGGTTGGGTGGACATTCACACGCACTACGACGGCCAGGCGACTTGGGATGCCGAGCTGACGCCCTCTTCCCTGCACGGCGTTACCACGACGGTGTTCGGGAATTGCGGGGTCGGCTTCGCTCCTGTGCGTCCGGGCAGCGAGCCTTATCTCATCAACCTGATGGAAGGAGTAGAGGACATTCCGGGTACGGTCCTGTCGGAAGGTGTTGATTTTCGATGGGAATCGTTTCCCGAGTACATGGATGTCCTGGCTGAAACTCCCCGGACGATGGATGTGGCGGCGCAAATCCCACACGGCGTGCTCCGGTTCTACGTGATGGGTGAGCGCGGCGCCGACCATGAAGCGGCGCCCACCGAAGATGAAATTTCCGAGATGCGGGACTTGGCCGAAGCAGCGCTGCGAGCGGGCGCAGTCGGGATCTCGACCTCCAGGACGACCAAGCACCGGGCCGCCGATGGCCGCATGACGCCCGGCCTGTCGGCCGACCGCGCGGAGCTATCCGGGCTAGCTGAGGCCATGCGGAGGGCAGGCGCAGGGGTCTTTCAGTGCAACACGGACTTCGGTCCAGGAGAGTACGGGATCCTGGAGGACGTCGCCCGGCGTTCGGGGCGCCCGCTCTCGGTGCTCTTGCTTCAAATCGATCGCGAGCCCGAGTTGTGGCAGGAAACGCTGGGTGCCATCGAGCGCTCCAATCAGGCTGGGCTGCAGGTCAAGGGTCAGGTCGGCTGCCGTCCGATCGGCGTGATGATGGGTCTGGAAACCAGCATGAATCCGTTCAAGACGCACCCGGCTTGGGAGTCGATTGCCGGACTGTCGCCGAGTGAGCGTATCGCGGCACTTCAGGTCCCGGACCTGCAACGACGACTGGTCGAGGAGCGGCCAACGGACCCGTACACGAAGTTCATCGACTACGGACTGACCCGGGCATCCGAATTCACATCACGCTTCGACTATGAGCCGGTACCGGACGAAACCGTCCATGCGAGGGCGGCGGCGGGGCATCGGTCGCCGTGGGACCTCGCGCTCGAACTCATGCTCAAGTCCGACGGCAAGGGACTGTTATTCTTCCCGTTTGAGAATTACGCTGATGGCGACTTGAGCGTTATCCGCACGTTACTGGAATCGCCATACACGGTGTGCGGCCTAGGGGACGGGGGTGCCCACGTGGCGACGCTGTGCGACGCGGGCTACCCGACCTTCCTGCTTTCGTACTGGGCTCGCGACCGCATCAAGGGCCCGGGCCTGCCGCTGGAGCACCTGGTCCACAAGCAGACTTTGGCAACGGCCAGTTCGTACGGTTTGCACGATCGAGGGCAACTGAAACCCGGGTTCCGTGCAGACATCAACGTCATTGACTTTGATTCCCTGAAGGTGACGCGGCCCGAAATCGTTTATGATCTTCCTGCCGGCGGGAAACGTCTCCTGCAGGGTGCGGAGGGATACCTTCACACGATTGCCTCTGGGGTGGAGGTGCGGTCGATGGGCGAATTCACGGGTGCGCGGCCCGGCCGCCTCTTGCGGGGTGCCGCAGCACTGCCGGCAGCGACGCAAACCGCGGCGTAGACTAGATGCGAAGGAAACCGCTTGAAGGCGCTGCGGTCCCGCCGCTCCGTACAGATCGATACCCGCGGGTGCAATCGCGGATCGCCCGCCCAGGCAACCGCCTCGACCGCCGGAATCGGTTCGTCGGCCTGGCGCGCCGTGCGGCGCTGGTGGCCGTGATCGGCTATGTCGCGTTCCACGTGCTCAGGGGTGATTTCGCCCCGAATGCGCTGCTTGAACAGAAACGCGAAATTCAAGCGGCCGAAAGCACGGTGGCGGAACTTCAGGTGGTTCACGACCGTTTGGAGGATCGGGTTTCGCGGCTGTCGCGGAATTCGCTGGACTTGGATCTTCTGGAGGAGAGGGTCCGTGTCATGCTGGGCTGGGCCAGGCCTGACGAATACGTGTTTGTAATTGATTCAGACGAAGCCGGACAGTGATCGGTTCAGGCCCGGGGGATAGTTCCTGATGGCCGCTTCGAAACGGGTGGAAGAAGGGGCGGGAGAACTCTCGCCGCTGGCGAGCCTCGCAGCCCGATCGGCGGCAGCTTATGAACCGATGCCCAACGGGCATGAGCAGGTGGATTTGGGCTTGCCGCCGGATGAGCTACTCGACATCCACCGTCGCATGCTGCTTCTGCGACGACTGGAGGAGCGGATTGGGCAGCTGTACGCGATGGGCGAGATTGGCGGGTTTTGCCACCTCTACATCGGCCAGGAAGCGGTTGCAGTGGGGATGGAGCGCGCAACCCGATCGGATGATCCGGTCATCACCGCCTACCGATGTCACGCGCACATGGTTGTCCGGGGGGTCGCTCCGGAACTGGTGATCGGGGAGCTGCTGGGCAAGGCTGAAGGCATTTCCGGAGGGAAGGGCGGATCGATGCACATGTTCGATCCCGCCCGGCACTTCTACGGCGGCCATGGCATCGTCGGAGCCCAGGTTCCGCTTGGGACAGGAATCGCTTTCGCCCTCAAGTATCGGAAAACTGACCGTGTATGCGTGACGTATTTCGGAGATGGCGCGATCAGTCAGGGGCAGGTGGCTGAAGCCTTCAACATGGCGGCGCTCTGGAAGCTGCCGATCGTGTACGTGGTCGAGAACAACCAGTATGGAATGGGGACTGCCGTCGATCGTGCTAGCGCAGTTTCCGCCCTGCACAAACGAGGTGAGTCGTTCGGAATTCCCGGGCAGGAAGTCGACGGAATGGATCCGGTCGCCGTGGAGCGGGCAGGATTGACCGCGCTTGAACATGCCCGTTCCGGGCGGGGCCCGATGCTCTTGGAGATGCAGACCTATCGCTATCGGGGTCATTCCATGTCGGATCCGGCCCTATACCGGACCCGCGAGGAAGTGCAGAGGGTCCGCGACGAACGGGATCCGATATCGCACGTGGCTGAGCTGCTCGTGAACGCTGGGGTGGTCGGTGCCGATCAGCTGAAAGCGGTGGATCGGGAAATCCGGGCAACGGTAATGGAGGCCGTTACGGCGGCGCAAGCCATGCCGGACGCAGATCCTGCCGAACTCATGACCGATATCTATTCCGGCGGCAGCTGACGTCCAATGCGCGAGATATCCGTGCGCGAAGCCATTCGGGATGCAATGGCAGAAGAGATGCGACGAGACGAATCTGTGTTCTTGATGGGCGAGGAGGTGGCAGAGTACGAGGGTGCCTACAAGGTCAGTCAGGGACTGCTGCAGGAATTCGGACCGGAGCGTGTGGTCGACACTCCGATCACTGAAGCCGGATTCGCGGGTGTTGGGGTGGGCGCCGCGATGATGGGCCTGCGTCCCATCGTGGAGTTCATGACGTGGAATTTCGCGATGCAGGCAATTGATCAAATCGTCAATTCAGCGGCGAAAACAAGGTATATGTCCGGGGGCCGTTTGAGCTTACCCGTTGTCTTTCGCGGGCCGAATGGCGCTGCCTCGCAAGTGGCTGCCCAGCATAGCCAGGACTATGGGGCCTGGTACGCGCACGTGCCCGGCCTCAGGGTGGTGGCGCCGTTCGATGCTTCCGACGCGAAGGGATTGCTGACCGCCGCGATTCGGGATCCTGATCCTGTCGTGTTTCTCGAGCACGAGCTGCTCTATGGCGACACGGGCCAGGTGCCTGATGGGGAGCACGTGGCGGAGCTCGGTCGAGCAAGGATCGTCCGGCCGGGACGTGATGTGACGTTGGTAAGCTGGTCGCGCGGGGTTTCCGCAATACTGGCCGCGGCAGAAGCACTTGCGGGCCAGGATATCGAGGCAGAGGTCATCGACCTTCGGACCCTGCGACCGCTTGACCGCGCAACCGTGCTCGGCTCGGTACAGCGGACGCACAGAATCGTATGCGTCGAGGAAGGGTGGCCGAGCTGCGGCATCGGAGCCGAGGTCATTGCGACCGTCAGTGCCGAGGCGTTTGATGCACTGGATGCCCCACCGAGGCGGGTAAGCGGAGCAGAAGTGCCCATGCCGTACGCGGCACATCTTGAGGCCCTAGCCCTTCCAGACGTCGAAACGGTTGTCCGCGTTGCCCGCGAAGTGTGCTACGTCGATGTCTGAGGGCCACTGGCTACCAAGGGAACCTGAATCATGCCGACGCTGATCCGGATGCCGGCGCTATCGCCAACCATGACGGAAGGGACGCTTGCCCGATGGCTCAAGAAGGAGGGTGATGGCGTCGAGCCGGGGGACGTGATCGCAGAAATCGAAACCGACAAGGCAACGATGGAGGTCGAGGCCGTTGATGAGGGCACGCTCGGCAAGATTCTCGTAGCCGATGGAACGGAGGGCGTTGCCGTCAACTCAGTCATTGCCGTTCTGATGGGTGAGGGAGAAGGTTCGCAGGCTCTGGAAGAGGTCACGGCCGATCTCGACGAGCCATCCTCGCCTCGCCCGGCTGCAATCACAGAGTCCTCCTCTCCCGAACCTGCTCCTGCCGCGGAGACGTCATCCGGATCGGTGTCCGCACCCGCACCTGCACCGGTACCGGTGACGGCGGCACCGCAGCAGCCGGCGTCGACACCGGATCGCGTCGCCGCTAGCCCGCTGGCACGGCGCATGGCGGCGCAATCGGGGCTTGATCTGGGATCCATCCGCGGGTCCGGACCGCATGGACGAATCGTCAAGGCAGACATTGACCGGGTCCTCCAGGCTGGCACCGCGCCTGCAGCGAGCGAGGCCGAACAGCCGCCCGAACGCATCGAACTCAGTAATGTCCGGAAGGTCATTGCCGCCCGGCTGCTGGAAGCCAAGCAGACGATTCCGCATTTCTATCTGGAGGCGGACGCTAACGCTGGCGCTCTTCTTGATCTGCGGCGGCGCATCAACGCGGATCTGGAGCGGGAACAGCGGGTCACCGTGAACGATCTGGTCGTCAAAGCCACCGCGATGGCCTTGCGGCGCGTGCCTCAGGTGAATTCGGCCTGGGGAGGCGACCACATCGTGAGGCATCGACAGGTCCATGTCGCGGTCGCCGTTGCGGTCGATGACGGGCTCTTTACCCCCGTCGTACGAAACACTGACCGCAAGGGGATTCTTGAAATTGCCGGCGAGATTAGGGTGCTCGTGGATAAGACTCGGTCAGGCAAGTTGATGCCCGAGGAGTATCAGGGTGGTACGTTCAGCGTGTCCAATCTGGGCATGTATGGAATTGAGGCTTTTGCAGCCGTGATCAATCCGCCTCAGGGCGGGATTCTGGCGGTTGGCGCGGCCGCCGAGAGACCAATCGTGCGCGATGGCGCAGTGAAGTCCGCTCCCGTGATGACTCTGACTCTGTCGGGAGACCACCGGGTGATCGACGGGGCGATCGGTGCCCGCTGGTTGGCGGAGCTCCGAGCTTTCATTGAAGATCCTGCCTTGATGCTGGTTTAGAACCGTGCCGCAAACTGAGTACGACGTCGCCGTCATTGGAGGCGGTCCGGGCGGATACGTGGCCGCCATTCGTGCTGCCCAACTGGGAATGCGAGCGGTGGTGGTGGAACGTGAGCACTTGGGGGGCATCTGCCTCAACTGGGGCTGTATCCCGACCAAGGCCCTCCTGCGGAGCGCGGAGATCCGTCACGTGCTGACTGAAGCCGAAACGCACGGCTTCACATTTGGTCAGGTAAAGCTCGACGTTGGCAAGCTCGTTGCCCGAAGCCGAACGGTAGCTGACCAGCTCGCCCGCGGCGTCGGGCACCTGCTGAAGAAGCACAAGGTGGATGTATTGAAAGGAACTGGGTCGCTTGCCGGGGCCGGCCGCGTCCGGGTGGCGCGGGACGGCGCAGACGAGCAACTTCTGTCGGCTTCCCATACGATCATTGCGACCGGCGCGCGGGCTCGGGCATTGCCGGGTATCGAGCCCGACGGCAAGCGAATTTGGACCTACCGGGAAGCCTTGTTGCCGGACGCCGTTCCCAAGCGTCTCCTGGTTGTCGGATCCGGTGCCATCGGCATGGAATTCGCGAGCTTCTTCAGGGACTTGGGGTCGGAAGTCACTGTGGTGGAAGTGCAGGACCGGATCGTACCCAATGAGGATGCAGAAATTTCCGCGCTCGCCGAAAAGATCTTTCATTCCCAGGGCATGCGGCTGCTCACGAATTCTTCCGTCCAGTCTGTCCAAACGAAAGGACGAGCGCTCCACGTGGCGGTCGAGCTTCCCGACAAGACGACGGAGACGGTCACGGCCGACAAGCTGGTCCTGGCGGTGGGAATCACGGGAAACGTGGAAGAAATCGGTCTCGAGGCGGCGGGGGTCGAGGTTGAACGAGGGCACATCAAGACGAACTTGGTCGGGGCGACCGGGGTTCCGGGCATTCATGCGATCGGCGACGTTGCCGGGCCGCCTTGGCTGGCTCACAAGGCCAGTCACGAAGGAATCGCATGTGTTGAAAGCATCGCGGGCATGGAACCTCATCCACCGGATACGTCCCGCATTCCGGCGTGCACCTATTGTCGCCCGCAGATTGCCAGTATCGGATTGACGGAGGCCGCAGCTGCGGCGGCTGGGCACGACGTCAAGATCGGCAGGTTTCCGTTCCTCGCCAACGGCAAGGCCATTGCGCTGGGCGAAGCCGAGGGGCTCATGAAGACAGTCTTTGATGGAGCGACCGGAGAACTTCTCGGAGCCCATATGATCGGCGCGGAAGTGACTGAACTGATTCAGGGATTTGCGATTGCCAGAACAATGGAAGCGACCGAGCTGGACTTGATGCATACCGTATTCCCGCATCCCACGCTGTCAGAAATGATGCATGAATCGACACTGCAGGCATTCAGCCGTGCCATTCATGTCTGAAGCTCGAGGGCCTGCCATCGCTGGAGCTTCCCGCCTGGATTGGCCGGAGCTTGGAAGCGATTCCGGCGGGTGTCGACGGCCGGACTGCTGTGGCCGCTCGAAGCGCGCCAATCGTCGACCTCATTAGATTGTTGAGGTCAAGCATGCATCCACGAACCGGATACATCAGCACCGCCCATCTGGCACCCGCGTCCGGACCCAGGCCGGCGCGGAAGCCGCCCTGGATCCGGGTCAAGGCGCCCACTTCCGAAGGCTACCGAAGGACGAAGGAGCTCGTTCACGGACTGAGCCTGCGGACTGTGTGCGAAGAAGCCGCCTGCCCGAATATCGGCGAATGCTGGAGCCAGGGTCACGCGACCATGATGGTGCTCGGGGAGATTTGCACGCGTAAGTGCGCGTTTTGCAATGTCGCCACAGGGCGGCCGCAGCCCGTTGACCCCGGCGAGCCCCAGCGGCTTGCAGATGCGGTGGCGGCCCTGGGACTCACCCACGTGGTGATCACGTCTGTCGACCGCGATGATCTGGCCGACGGCGGTGCCGGCCATTTCGCGGCCTGCATCGGCGCCATTCGCACCACCAGTCCCGGGGTGACCGTAGAGGTTTTGACCCCGGACTTTCAGCGGAAGGCCGGGGCTCTGGAAGTAATCGCCGAGGCGGCGCCGGACGTATTCAATCACAATCTGGAAACCGTCCCACGTCTCTACCGGACGGTTCGGCGCGCCGCCGACTATGCCCACAGCCTGGAACTCTTCGTGCGGATGCGGTCACTGAACCCGCAGATCTTCACCAAGTCGGGGCTCATGGTCGGGCTGGGGGAGACCGACGGGGAAGTCCTAGCGGTCATGGATGACATGCGCGCGCACGATGTCGATTTCCTGACCATCGGGCAGTACTTGCAGCCAACGCTCGGACACCATCCGATCGAGCGTTTCGTCTCTCCTGAGGAATTTGGGGTGCTCGAAGCGGAAGCCCGGACGCGCGGCTTCCTGCTGGTTTCGGCTTCACCGTTGACCCGTTCCTCCTATCACGCAGATCAGGACTTCCGAAAACTGCGGGCGGCACGCCGTTCCAGAACGGGCGCGACCCCCGGCCCCGGGACAGGCCATGCCCGCTGTGAGGGCGCGTCTCGCGCCTGAGCAGGGTAGTACGGATGCCGCGACATGCTGAACGCAGGGTTTCTGCGTTTACGCCGGAGCAACTGTTCGACCTGGTTGTCGATGTCGAGAGATACCCGGAGTTCCTTCCCTGGTGCTTGGGCGCTGCCATCACCGCACAGCACGAGGACGGTTTCGAGGCCGACCTGACCATTGGTTTTCGCCTGCTTCGCGCGAGCTACCGCAGCAGGATCACGTATCACAGGCCAACACGCATCGACGTAAAGCTTGTCCGCGGGCCGTTTCGCTACCTTGTCAACCACTGGCGCTTCGAACAGGTAGACGGGCTGAAGACGGAGATCGATTTCGAGGTCGATTTTGAATTTCGATCAACCGTATTCTCGAAGGCCATGTCACCACTCTTTGGCGTTGCCGTTCAGCGCATGGTCCACGAGTTCGAACAGAGGGCGCAGCGCCTGTACTCCGGTACGCCTGGGGTCTGCGCAGAGGTCGGCCGGTAGCATCGGCTCCAGGTTGTCACGATGGACATGGAAGTGATTTAGGCCGGGTTGCGCGGTGCAAACCCTTCCAAGCAGCGCGCCAGCGTTTCGATCCGGCTGAGTTCTTGGTCCAGCATCGCAAACACGGAATCCAGGCTCTGTTCTTCCTCATCGAGTAGCCATCGGCGACACGTTCGGACCCAAACGTATGCGAGCGCCGTCGCGCGAACAGCTCGCTCAAACTCGCTGCCTGCCAATCCCGCCGCGTCCAAGACGTTTCCCATCGATGTTTGGATGCGTCCAAACGTGCGGGCGGCGGAGTTCGGACAGCGCAGCGCATGGGAACCAAACTCGCGGAACGCGGCACGGTGTGGGGCCAACACGTCCAAGCGGCACATCAACGCTTCCAGCAGCCTCTCCTTGGGGGAGGCAGCGGCGAAATCTTCTTCGTCCAGAGCCGCAATCACGCGTTCATCAGTCTGGCGGGCAAGGGCATCCAGAACATCATCCCGACCCGAGAAGCGGGCTTCGGCAGCTTCGAAGTCGACTTCGGCCAAACGGGCTAGATCGGCCACTGTCGTTGTCCGCCAGTCGCCTTCCTCAGCAGCGCGGAGGGCGGCCTGAACCAAGCGTTCGGTCAAGGAATCGGTAGCAGCCACGGCATTCTCGCAAGCCAGAGGTGTTCACACCACCCCGAAGGCGAGCATGGCTTCCGCTACCTTGCGGAAACCGGCGATGTTGGCACCAGCAACGTAGTCGATCGAGTCGCTGTCTTCTCGTCCGAACTCAACGCACCGGTCATGGATATCGGACATGATCTGTTCGAGTTGACGTTCCATGTCGACAAGCGTCCACGACAAGCGCGCAGAGTTTTGGCTCATCTCCAGCCCGGAAACCGCTACTCCTCCGGCATTGGCTGCCTTGGCCGGGCCGAACATTACGCCAGAATCGGTCAACAGTGAGACAGCATCAAGCTCCGTCGGCATGTTGGCCCCTTCGCAGACAGCCGTGACGCCGCCATCGATCAAGCGACGGGCATCCTCGGTGCCGATTTCATTTTGCGTGGCGCATGGAAGCGCGACATCGCACGGGACCATCCAGGGCCGGGCGTCGGCATGGTAGGTGGCTGATGCGAATCGCTCTGCGTACTCGGCAATGCGACCGCGCCGAATTTCCTTCAATTCCCGCACCCAGCGAAGTTTCGCGTCATCGAACCCGTCTGGGTCATGAACGCATCCTCCTGAATCGGAAAGTGTTTGGACGATCGCACCCAACTGCAGTGCCTTTTCGGCTGCGTGCAGCGAAACGTTGCCCGAACCGGAGATGCTGATGCGCAGGCCGCTCAAGTTTCGTCCGACCTCATTCAGCATGTGTTCGAGAAACAGCACCACCCCATATCCCGTGGCCTCGGTCCGGATAAGACTGCCACCGAACTCCAATCCTTTGCCGGTCAGGACACCCTCGAACGACCCGGTAATCCGTTTGTACTGTCCGAACATGTAGCCGATTTCTCTCGCGCCGACGCCGATGTCGCCGGCGGGCACATCGAGGTTGGGGCCGATATGGCGATAGAGCTCATTGATGAATGATTGGCAAAATCGCATCACTTCAGCCTGCGATTTGCCTTTCGGATTGAAGTTCGCGCCGCCTTTCCCAGCGCCCATCGGCAATCCGGTGAGACTGTTCTTGAACGTCTGCTCGAAGGCCAGAAACTTGAGGATGCTCGGCGTGACGGTGTGGCTGAAGCGGAGGCCTCCCTTATAGGGGCCGATGGCGTTGTTCATCTGCACGCGAAACCCGCGGTTGACGATGATCTCGCCGGCATCGTTCTGCCAGGACACACGAAACGAGACCATACGGTCCGGCTCGGTCATGCGCTCCAGGATGCGAAGCTCATGGTAAACAGGATGCCGATCGATGTAAGGCAGCAGGGTGTTGGCTACCTCGTAAACCGCTTGATGAAATTCGCGCTCGCCGGGATTACGGACGACGAGGCCGTCCATGAATTTCTGCAGTTGAGCCGGCTGGCACCTGCCAGGCATCATTGCCTTCCATGCACGCTCGGTTCAGCCCGCCCGCGCATTCAGGAATCCAAGTTCAGCCATCCCGGCAATCCCGATTGACCGCCGCCGGAAATCCGACCAGTTGTCGTAGATGCGCTGATTGATCTCATCGTCGGCGGCGGTTTCCGCCACGACTTCGTCACTCACCTCAAACCATCGAGCCAGGATGTCGGCAGGCAGACGCTCAATTGTGGCTCCGTAATCCTGAATCAGGCGTTCGAGGGCCAGCGCGTTGTTGGAGGTGAACTCCGCGAGCATCTGGGTGGTCTCTGCCTCGGCAGCCACTTGCACGAGAGTCTGAAGGCGCTTGGGAAGTTCTTCAAAGGCTTCCTTGTTGACCATCAAGGAGAGCGTGGTGCCGGGCTCGTGTACGCCGGGTCCGTAGCAGTAAGGGGCCACCTTGTAGAAACCGTGAGCGAGGTCCATCCAGGGGCCACCCCATTCCGCGGCATCGATCACTCCGGATTGCAGGGAGGGCATGACCTCGCCCCCGGGAAGATTGATCGTTGTGGCTCCGAGCCGTGCAAGCACCTCTGATTGCAGCCCGGCCATCCGCACGCGGAGGCCTTGCAGGTCCGCCAAACTCTCCAGACGCTTTCGGAACCAGCCGATCATCTGCATGCCGGCATTGCCCGCGACAAACGCCTTCAGGCCGTAGCGACTGTAGAGTTCATCCCACAGCTCCTGGCCGCCGCCGTAACGGATCCACGCGATCTGCTCGAGCGGTGCCAGGCCGCCCGGAACCGAGCCGAAGAACGCGGTGCTGCGGTTCTTGGAGATCCAGTAATAGGGCGAGTCATGGCCCATCTCGGCCTTGCCCTCACGGACGGCGTCAAACACTTCGAACGCAGGCACGAACTCGCCAGCAGCGAAGAGTTTGATCGTAAGCTCGCCATCCGAAAGCTCGGTGATGCGATCAGCGATACGCTGGGCTCCAGTGCCGATTCCTGGGAAATTCTTTTGCCAGCAGGTGACCATCTTCCAGCGGCGTTCGCTGCGCGCATAGGCGGGAGCGCCGATGGTGGTTGCCGCAGCGGTCGCGCTGCCAGCAAGAAATGTCCGTCGGTCGAGAGGTAGCTTTGACATAGGTGGCCCCTAGCGTAGGCGGGCGCGAAAGCGCCCGCTGCAAAGCATAGCCAGTGCAGAAGTCTCCGTGCTGCAGGGACGGGGCTTGGGAGCCAGTCGCTCGCGGCCATTCCCGTGCGAGGGGATCCGGGCATGGCAAGCTCCGCCGGAGTTCGCTCGCTCAGGGGCCGCGGTGTAGTTGCTTACCGTGCAGCCGCGCATTGCGAAGACGCATGCGGTGCCAAAAACTTAGGACAGGGAAGACATGAAAGAGGCGATGGCCGATGCGGACGTGGGGCAGTGGCTAGCGGATTCCGAGCATCGACGAACAGGATCCGCCGAACATGCCTGCCGAATCGGTTCGGGTCGGCGGGATGGCCCCAGTTGCCAACACTGCCAGGTCTGCCCGGACAACGGCTTTCCCGGAAGTGAACACGGCGCCCGCGGGGAACAAGCGAACCATCGATCGCCCTCGGCGATACGGTTACCACGTGTCAACGCAAGGGCGCTTCTTGCCAGTGCGCGGAGGGGGAGGAGGGCAGGCCCTGAGTCCCTCGACGATCCAGCGGCGGGTGTCCGCCGGATCGATCACGTCATCGATCTCGAATAGCGAAGCCGTATTGATTGCCTTGCCCTGCTCGTACATGCCGGCAACACGTTCCTCGTAGCGTGCCTTACGTTCCTCGGGGTCTTTGATCGCGGCGAGCTCATCTCGATAGCCCAGCTTCACGGCGCCCTCAAGGCCCATGCCCCCGAATTCTCCGGTTGGCCAGGATATGGCGAAGAACGGGGCGTGAAAGCTCCCGGCAGCCATGGCCTGCGCGCCCAGCCCGTAGGACTTTCGCAACACGATCGTGAACATGGGCACGGTTACGCTGGAGCCGATCACGTACAAGCGGCAGCAATGCCGAACCAGGGCGGTTTTCTCCGCCTCAGGCCCGACCATGTTGCCAGGGGTGTCGCAGAGACAAAGGATCGGGATGTCGAACGCGTCGCACAGTTGCATGAAACGGGCTGCCTTGTCGGCACCGTCACTGTCCACGGCTCCGGAGAGATGCAGAGGATTGTTCGCGACCAGACCGATAGGACGGCCTTCAATCCGCACCAGCGCCGTTACCATGCCCGCGCCGAAGCCCCGTCGCAGTTCGAGCACCGACCCTTCGTCGGCCATGAGCTCGATCACCTTTCGAACGTCATAGGTCCGGAGCCGGTTCTCGGGAACAACATGACGTAGCTGACGCTGGTCGGCAGCCGACCATTCCGCGATGGACCCCTGAAAGTACGCCAGGTACTGCTTTGCGACGTGCACGGCTTCAGCTTCGTCTTCGACTTGGATGTCGACCACCCCGTTGGGCACCTGCACATCCAGCGGTCCAACCTCCTCGGGCTTGAAGATGCCAAGGCCGCCGCCTTCGATCATGGCAGGACCACCCATGCCGATATTGGTGTTGCGGGTGGCGATGACGACATCGCAGCAGCCCAATACAACCGCATTCCCGGCAAAGCAGCGTCCAGACGCAATTCCGACGAGCGGCACGAGACCGCTTAAACGCCCGAAGAGATGAAAGGCCGGGATGTGCAGGTCGGCGGCAAACACGATGTCCGTATCGCCCGGCCGGCCACCACCGCCCTCCGTGAAGAACACCATGGGCAGGCGCCAGCTCTCGGCAAGGGCGAACATCCGGTCCTTCTTGTGATGATTGAACTTGCCCTGCGTGCCCGCCAGCACCGTGTAGTCGTAAGCCATGACCATGCAACGCGAGTGGGCGTCGTCGAACAGTTCACCGTTCACCCGGCCCATGCCCGCGATCAGACCGTCCGCGGGCGTCCGGTCGATCAGCTCTTCCATCGGATACCGTTGACGCCTGGCCGCGATCACCAGCGACCCGTATTCGATGAAGGATCCTGCGTCGATCAGATCAACGATGTTCTCGCGGGCAGTACGCTGGCCGGTGCGACGCCGGCGCGCCACGGCCTTCGGGCGCCGCTCATCCTGGGTCCGGGCCTGACGATCAAGAACTTCCGCAAGATCGGGGCGGATGTACTCAAGATCCAGTGATGACGATTCGTGGGCGCCCGAGGATTCCAGCGTGGCGGCGTCAATGACCGCGACCGGGCTTCCTTCGGCCACCGTGTCGTCCAGGGAAACCAGGATCCGGGATACGTAGCCTGCGTGCTCGGAGGTGACCACGTGCTGCATCTTCATGGCTTCCATGACCAGGAGATCGCCGCCATCCCGCACGGCATCACCTTCGGACACCAGGATTTCGACCACGGTTCCCTGGATCGGAGCTCGCACAGCACCGGGTTCAAGCGTTGCCGGGACATCAGACGGGGAAGCCGTCTGCACCGCATTCTTCCCGTGATCCAGGACGGCAAGCGGATCAGCCGGATCGACCTGGGCACCGACGATAACGGCACCGCCAACGGGTTCTTGTTCTGCACTGTCCGCCGGAAGCGCCAGCCGATCCAATAGACCTTCCACGAGTTCCGTGTGCAGGTGCCCGGATTCGATCTCGGGTCGTACCAAGAGCCTCTGCAGGAACCGGAGGTTGGTAGCCAAGCCGGAAATCCGAAACTCGCCCAGCGCCCGGACGAGCTTCCTGACAACGGCCTGATACGAGCCGCCGCGCACGACCACCTTGGCCAACAGCGAATCGAAACTCGGATGGGGAGAGAACCCGGTGCCCCCGTGCGTGTCCACCCGGATGCCCGGGCCGGTTGGCGGCTGAAACAGGTGAGCAGTTCCTGCTGCCGGTCGCACCTGGCCGTCCGGTCGCAGGATCTCCGCGTTGACACGGGCCTGAATCGCACAACCCTGCGGGCGATGGCCGTCGACCGCATCAGATAGCGGCGTTCCTGCGGCTAGATCGAACTGGAGCCCGACGAGATCGATTCCAAAGACTTCTTCGGTAACCGTGTGCTCGACCTGAAGCCTGGGATTGGTCTCGATAAAGTGAAACTCGCCGGAAGTTTCCAGCAGGAATTCGAACGTGCCGAGATTCGCGAACTGTGCTGCCTTGGCCATGGATACGGCGCAATCGACGATCTGATCGCGGAGGTCGTCAGGCAGATTGGGCGCCGGTGCAATCTCGAGCAATTTCTGCCGCCGGCGCTGCAGGCTGCATTCGCGCTCGCCGAAAGCCACGACAGCGCCGCTTCCGTCGCCGGCAATCTGGACTTCGATGTGGCGCGGTTGCGGAACCAACCGTTCCACGTACAGCGCCTTGTTGCCGAACGCCCGCTCCGCTTCTTCCTCGCATCGCGACCACTCGCGGCCGAGTTCGTCAAGGTTGCGCACCGCCCGCATGCCTCGGCCGCCGCCGCCGCCCGCAGCCTTGATCATGACTGCTTCACCATCCGTCAGGGCCCCCAGGAACTCGCGAGCGTCTTCGAGCCCGGTGCCAGCCGCTGTGCCTGGGAGTACAGGAGCCCCGCATTGGCGGGCAAATTCGCGTGCCCGGATCTTGTCGCCAAAGAGCTCCAGCGTGACCGGAGCAGGACCAACAAAAGTGTGTCCGTTGGCGGCTGCGGCGCTGGCAAACGTCGCGTTTTCGCTAAGGAAGCCGTAGCCGGGATGGATGGCGTCGCAGTCGGCCGAGCTGGCCGCCTCGAGGACCTGCTCGTGGTTGAGGTAGGCGGCCACGCCCCGGCCAGGGAGTGATTGACGGAGCCAGTTGTCGCTGCCCGCAGGAAAGGGCGGGTCATCCTCCGGATGGACCAGGACCGGCACAAGGCCTTTCTCGCAGGCCGTCCGCGCAATCCGGACGGCAATCTCGCCGCGGTTGGCAATCAATACGCGCTTCAAAGCTATCTCCTGAACGTCAGCACCGGTTGTCGGAGATGACCGGAACACGGTAAGGTGGCCCGGGCCCGCAGCGGTACCGCCGCCGGTACCACTCCAAGGGGATTAGCCGCTACAGTACTCGAGCATTCGTTCAATTGTGCCTGCGGATCCCGCAAGTTGCAGTTGGGCGTTATGCGAGGGACGCCGCAACGCTGCAACGGCGCCCGGAAGGACCTGCGCAGGTCAACCTGCCCCGCCTGTTGCCGCCAGCCTGCTGCTGACGAAAGGATCGCCATGCCGCTTCCATCCTATCTGGAGGGACGTCTCTCGCTGCCGTTGATCGGGGCACCTCTGTTCATCGTTTCCAATCCCGATCTGGTCATCGAACAGTGCAAGGCGGGAATCATGGGCGCATTTCCCGCGCTGAACGCCCGACCGCCGGAGATGCTCGATCAGTGGATCGGCCGTATCAAGTCGGAACTCGACGCCCATGCCAAGGCTCATCCCGGAGCGATCGTGGCGCCGTTTGCGGTCAATCAGATCGTGCATCGTTCCAACGAGCGGCTCGAGCACGATGTCGACGTTTGCGTCAAGCACGAAGTCCCGTTCATCATTTCCAGCTTGCAGGCTCCGACCGCCATCGAGCGGAAAATCCATTCATACGGCGGGCGAATCTATCACGACGTTACGAACATCCGGCACGCGAAGAAGGCTCTGGACGAAGGCGCGGACGGGCTGATCCTGGTCTGTGCCGGAGCAGGCGGTCACGCAGGGACGATGAGTCCATTCGCCCTGGTCGCCGAAGTCCGCCAGTTCTTCGATGGCCCGATCATTCTTTCCGGAGCCATGGCCACAGGGGGCCAGATTCTGGCTGCTCAGGCGATGGGGGCGGATCTTGCGTACTTTGGGACGCGGTTCATCGCATCGAGGGAAGCCAACGCCTCGGACCGCTACAAGCAGATGGTGGTGGAGAGCCAGGCCGCAGACATCGTCTACACGAGCCTGTTTTCGGGAGTGAAGGGCAACTACTTGGCTCACAGCATTGCCGAGGCAGGTCTCGATCCGGCCAATCTACCCGAGGCCGACAAATCCAAGATGGATTTCCGATCACGTGGAAGCGTTGAACGGCGCACCTGGCGCGACATATGGAGTGCCGGGCAGAGTTCGGGGATGATTACGGACGTGCCGTCGACCACGGAGATCGTCGAACGACTTCGTCGTGAATACGAATCGGCCAAACAAGGCCTGTGGGCACAGAGCGAACCGTTCCTGGCTTCTGCGGCATGACGTTCCCGGGGCCGGCTGACTGTGCTGATCCGGCCAAGTTGCTTGACACGCAGTGCCCGCCCTCCGGGGCGGCTTGGCGGCGCTCTCGGTCATGAGCAACCAACATGCCGGCGGACTTTCCGGAGGGCGCTCAAGTCTGCTGTTCAGTCCAGCGTCAGGCCGCATTCTGAACGATGCGGTCCCGACGCATCTTTCCGCAAACCGTGCGGCGGTTATGGTCCCGGCCTGACGATCCGCCGCGACGGTGCCGCGTGTCCGCCCAAGGCGCTGTCCCCTGATCGATGGCCGGGGTGGGCGAACCCACGACACGGCGACTTTGTCACTGGGAGGTAAACATGCTCAAGAAATTCGTGGGAGCAGCGGCAATTGTGGCGTGTATCTCCACCCCGGCATCGGCTGACATCAAGATCGGGTTTGTAACCACGCTGACCACGCCGGCAGCTGTCATCGGGCGCGACATGCGCGACGCGGTGGAATTGGCGCTCGAGCACATCGATCACCGGATGGGCCAGGAGGCCGTCGAGGTCGTCTACGGAGACGATGAGTTCAATGCCCAGAAAGGGAAGCAGGCGACCGAGCGCCTCGTTCTGCGGGACAACGTCGATCTTGTGACCGGCTACATCTGGTCCAATGTCCTCCTGGCCTCCGCGCCGGTAGTCCTCAACGCCGACAAGTTTCTGATCAGCGCCAACGCGGGACCCTCGCCAATGGCCGGTCGACGTTGCCACCCGAACTTCTTCAATATTTCCTGGCAGAACGATCAGACGCCGATGGCGCTGGGTGAACTGCTCAACCAGGAGGGCATTCAGACACTGTACGTCGTGGCGCCCAACTATGTTGCCGGCCAGAACATGGTGGCAGGCGTGGAGCGCAGCTTCACCGGCGAGGTTGTCGGAAAGGATATGACCGTCTGGCCTTCGCAACGGGATTGGTCAGCCGAGCTTTCCAAGATCAAGGCGGCCGGCCCCGAAGCAGTCTTCATGTTTTATCCAGGCCCAGCCGGCCCGGCGTTCGTCAAGCAGTATCAGCAGGCCGGCCTCATCGAAACTATACCCCTGTTCTCCGTATACACGTTCGATTCCATCAGCCTGCCATTGTTCCAGGACGCCGGAATCGAATCCGTGCTCGGGAGCAAGATGACACAATTCTGGGCACCGGACATGGATAACGAGCAGAACAGGAAATTCGTGGCTGCGTTTCGTGACAAGTACGGGCGCTATCCCTCGTTCTATGCTGCTCAAAGCTACGATTCGATCTTCTTCATAAAGTCGGCAGTTGAGGCTGTGAACGGCAATATCGGGGATCTCGACGGCATGCGTGCAGCTCTGAGAAAAGCCGAATTTCCGTCGGTGCGCGGCACGTTCCGCATGGGAACCAACCACTTTCCAATCCAGAACTTCTATGAGCGGAGGGTGGTGCGGGACACCGAGGGCAACTGGACCACTTCTGTCGGCCCGGTCGTCCTCGAGAACCACCAGGACCCGTATGCCGGTGAGTGCGGAATGGAAGGCTGACTCGCAGCAGCTTCAACCGCCGCTGCGCGGCGCTCGGATTGATCGACATGGGATGGTTCTCGGCATCTAACGGGAACGCCAGGGGCAATGGACTACGTCCTGGTAGTTGAACAGCTGCTGAACGGATTCCAGCTCGGAATCATCTTGTTCCTCATGGCCGCCGGGCTCACGCTGGTGTTCGGGATCATGGACCTGGTGAACCTGGCACACGGGTCCTTGTTCATGATCGGGGCATTCGTCGGCGGGACGCTGGCACTGGCAACCGGTTCATTTGTCCTGGGCGCCGTCCTCATGGTGCCCGCCATGTTTGTCATCGGCATTCTGGTCGAAACGATAGCGCTTCGAACTCTCTATCGCCGGAGTCATCTTGATCAGGTACTTGCAACGTTCGGGCTTATTCTGTTTTTCAATGAGGCCACTCGCCTGATCTGGGGGCCGGAAGGCCTTGTGATCCCGCTGCCGGCATTCCTGGAAGGTACCGTGGCGCTGGGTGCGGGAATCACCTATCCGCTGTATCGGGTTGTCATCATTGGTGTTGGGCTGCTCGTTGCGCTCGGGCTCTACCTGCTGGTGGCGAAGACCCGGTTCGGGATGCTGGTTCGGGCAGGAGCCTCCAACCGCACCATGGCCGGAGCGCTCGGCGTGAACATTCCCGCACTGTTCACGCTCGTGTTCGGGATCGGGGCGGTCCTGGCCGGCCTAGCGGGCCTGATCATCACGCCAATCACCCAGGCGGCGATCGGGATGGGTGAAGACGTATTGATTCTCGCCTTCGTCGTCATCGTGATCGGCGGAATCGGTTCGGTGCGCGGCGCGTTCATTGCCGCTGTGCTCACGGGCGTGATCGACACCATGGGCCGTTCGTTCCTTGACCTGCTTCTGTTATTCGTACTGCCCGCCAACGCTGCCGAATCGGCGGGCCCGGCGCTGTCATCGATGCTGATCTACATCCTTATGGCCGGCATCCTGTTCTTTCGGCCGCAAGGTTTGTTTCCCCCTCGGGGGGCGACGGCGATCCAGTGACATACCGGGTGACGGCTGCCGGCGCCGTAACCGCCCTGGTGCTGGTCTTATGCGCAGCCGTACCGTACCTGGCGCCAGCGTTCGGTGAACCCTTCTACGTCATCGTGTTTGCCCGGATCATGATCTGGGCCATCGCGGCGGTGAGTCTGAATCTGATCATGGGATACGGCGGCATGATCAGCTTCGGCCACGCGGTCTACCTCGGCATCGGCGGTTATGCGGTGGCCATCCTGGGGTTCCACGACGTCACCAGCGCGTGGGTGCAGTTGCCGGTCGCCGTCGGGTTAAGTGCCGTGGTCGCACTGGTGTTTGGCGTCATTTGCCTACGCACCCGCGGCATCTACTTCATCATGATCACGTTGGCGCTCGCGCAGATGGTCTACTTCCTGAGCGTGAGTGCTGAGCGATACGGCAGTGACGACGGGCTAAATGTCCTTTGGCGGAGTGACTTCGGGACCCGGCTCATTGATCTGGAAAACAGCGTGGTCATGTACTACACGATCTTCGCCGTGCTCCTGGGATGCCTGTTCGTCAAATGGAGAATTGTCTGTTCTCGGTTCGGCATGGTGCTGAGGGCATCGAGCTTCAATGACACGCGTGTCCAGGCCGTAGGCGTCCCAACCTTTCGGTACCGGCTTGTTGCCTTTGTGATTGCGGGAGTCATGTGCGGGCTCGCAGGATTTCTGCAGGCCAACCTCGAGCGTTTCGTATCGCCGGACATGATGAACTGGCACCGGTCAGGCGAACTGATCCTCATGACCGTGCTGGGCGGCACGTCAACCTTGTTCGGTCCCGTCGTCGGGGCCGTCGTTTTCCTCATGCTGTCGGAGATCCTGTCAACGATAACGATCCACTGGCACTTGGTATTCGGCCCGTTTCTGGTGCTTGTGGTGTTGTTTGCACGTGGCGGCGTGATGGGACTGCTGGGATCGAGGGAGACGCATGACTGAGGACGCCCGGGGCGCCGATCTGGTGGCGCAGGGATTGAACAAGAGCTTCGGTGGACTCCAGGCGGCCACGGATCTCTCCGTGAGTGCCCGGTGCGGGGAGATTCATGCGGTAATCGGACCAAACGGTGCTGGCAAAACGACTTTCGTTCACATGCTTTCCGGTTTCCTCCGACCCGACAGCGGCAAGATCATGTTTCAAGGGGTTGATATTACTGACCTTTCGCCCGCCGCCCGAGTACGACGCGGGTTGGCGCGGTCATTCCAGATCACCAGCGTGTTCCGCGAATTCACCGTGTTGGAAAATGTGCTCCTTCCCCTCCAGTCCCGACAAGGTCATAGCTTCCGGTTCTGGCGACCGGTGCTGAGCGATCCGACCTTGCTTGAGCCGGCTCGGGTGCTGCTCGAGGAAGTCGGGCTGGGGGACCGGGCCGAGGCAGTTGCCGGGCATCTTGCGCATGGCGAGCAGCGTCAGCTGGAAATCGCGATCGCACTGGCAACGCAGCCGTCGTTCCTCCTGCTCGATGAGCCGATGGCCGGGATGGGGCCCGACGAGAACCGTGCACTGATCGATTTTTTGGGAGAACTGAAAACGGATCACGGGATGCTTCTGGTGGAGCACGATCTTGACGCCGTGTTTGCCTTGGCCGACCGGATCACGGTGCTCGTCTACGGCCGGGTGGTGGCGTCAGGCAGCCCGGCCGAGATCCGGCAGGACGCGCAGGTGCGCAACGCGTACCTCGGCGAGACTCAAGTGTGATGCTCGAAGTCCAAAACGTCGATGCCTTCTATGGCGACAGTCAGGTCCTGTTTGGGATGACCATCGCCGTACGATCCGGCGAGGTCGTCACATTGCTCGGCCGCAACGGGATGGGGAAGACCACGACAGTTCGGACGATTTTGGGGATCGTCAAGCCACGGACCGGAACGGTCACGTTTAACGGTACGCGCATCGATCGGTTGCCGTCATATGCCGTCGCGAGGGCAGGGATCGGACTGGTTCCCGAAGGGCGTCAGATCTTTCCCAACCTGTCAGTTCGCGAGAACCTGATCGCTACCGCGCGTTCCCGAAAGCATCAGGGAACATCCTGGACGCTCGACAGCGTGGTCGAGCTGTTTCCAGTCCTGGGCGCCCGGCTCGGGAGCGCCGGCAATCAACTGTCGGGCGGCGAACAGCAAATGCTCGCGATTGGCCGGGCCCTCATGACCAACCCGCAACTGGTGATCATGGACGAGGCCACCGAGGGACTGGCGCCGCTGGTACGGCAGGAGATCTGGGGATGTCTAGCCGGCCTGAAGGAAGCCAAGCAGGCAGTTCTGGTGATCGACAAGAACGTCGAGATGCTGACAAGGCTTGCTGATCTTCACCACATTGTCGAAAAGGGCACGGTGGTCTGGAAGGGGACGAGCGAGGAGCTGCGCGGAAACACCTCGCTGCAATCGCGCTATCTCGGGGTCTAGGTCCGCAGGCGAAAGCGCTGGATCTTGCCGGTTGCCGTTTTGGGCAGATCGTCCACGAATTCCACCCATCGCGGGTACTTGTAACGGGCCAGCCCTTCCTGGCAGAACGTCTTCAGCTCTTCGGCCAGGGCAACCGGCTGGGCCGCAGGGTCCTTCAGCACGACGAAGGCCTCGGGCTTGATCAACCCGTCTGCATCGGCGCGCCCGACCACGGCAGCCTCCAGCACGGCGGGATGGGCGACCAGCCGGGCTTCGATTTCCACTGGAGAGACCCATATTCCGCCGACCTTGAGCATGTCATCGCTCCGGCCGTGGCAGGTGAAGTATCCCGCTGCATCCCGGCTGTACGAATCACCTGTACGAATCCACCCGTCGGACAACGCCTGCGCGGTGCGCTCGGGTTGATTCCAGTACCGGGACATCACGGAATCCCCCCGGACCCAGAGATGACCGATGTCTCCCTCCGGAACTTCAGCACCGTGATCATCGAGGATCCGCGCTTCATAACCAGGCACCAGCTTGCCGCTGATCCCGGGCCTGACATCGGAGTCCCGATTTGCGATGAAGATATGCAGGATCTCCGTCGTTCCAATGCCGTCCAGAATCGCGAGGCCGGTTTGGTCACGCCACCCTTCAAGGATCCTGCCTGGCAGCGGCTCGCCGGCCGAAACACATGTCCGCAAGCTCGATAGATCGGGAGATATCCCTTGTAGCGTGCTGAGCTGTTGGGCAAACATGGTGGGAACCGCGTAGTAGATCGTGGGACGAAAACGCTCGATCTGCTCGAACATGTCGGCCGGGGCGGGACGTCCGGCGAACAGCACGGATTGGCCGCCGGTCCACAAAGGAAACGTCATGGCGTTTCCCAGGCCGTAGGCAAAAAACAGCTTCGCTGCCGAAAAATGTACGTCATCGGCGGTGATGCCCAGTACGTCGACTCCGTAGTACTGACTGGTGATGACCATGTCCCGGTGGGCGTGAACAACCCCCTTGGGTGGACCGGTCGAGCCCGACGTGTAGAGCCAGAAACAGTCCGAACTCGCAGTTGCAGGGGCTGGAGAAAGCTCCGGGTCGGCCTTGGCTGCCAGACCCGTGAACGTGTCGCCGGCTCCATCGACGGGCATTTGACGATGCAAGGGCAACGACAGCGCGCCGAGTGCGGTCTCCACTTCTGCGCCAAACTCGGGAGACCAGAGGACGCAAGCAGCTCCGGAATCCTCGATCATGTACTTGAAATCGTTGGAGCGAAGCAATGTGTTGATGGGAACCGGGATGAAACCAGCCTTGATCGCTCCCCAGAAAACGAAGAAGAAAGCGGGGCAGTCCTTGATCACCATGATGACCCGGTCACCCGGACGAAGCCCAAGGTCCGTCAACGCATTTCCTGCACGATTTACCTGTTTGAGCAGCTCTCCGTAGGTGGTGTCGCCTTCAACATCCCGAATCGCGACGCGTTCGCCCCGACCCTCCGCGACGTGACGGTCGATGAATGCCGCGGCAGCATTAAACGCATCTGCAAACGTCAGCGTGGCCGGCTGGGTCGTCGTGTCGACGCCGACCGTGTTGTCATCCATGGGCTAGCGAAACAGTACGTATTCGTAGTCGAAGGGTTGGCCATGGATGCCCCGTTTCGGCGGGGCGATCCATCCTGCGATCTTGCCGGGATCGGTGACCGGGATCATCAGGGAGCGCACGAAGTCACGCTCTTCCTCTGTCGGCAGCCAGGAGTCCTTGCTGCGTTCCCAACGCTCGGCGTCGAGCAGTTCACCGCCGGGGGAGGCCTCGATCTCGGAAAAGATCCCGATTGACCGGTTGAACTTCTCATCAGGCAGCGAGAGCTCAAAATCGATGTCGTGTGCGGCAATGACCTTGTTGAAGCGGTCCAGGCCGCGTTGGCTGTCAAGCGTGAAATCGTGTCGCAGCAGCAGGTTCATGCCTGCACGCGCTGAAATGATCTGGGTGTCGATTCCGGCTGCGCCCACCCGCGGAATCTCGAGCTGCGTATCAGCAAGCCGATGGTCGTCGTCCCGTTTTTCCTCCTGATAACGGCCTTTCAGGCCCATCCCGAAGTAATTGGCCGCGTTGGTTGACCGCTCGGAGCCGAATAGGTCCAGGCAAATCGAGTAGTGGAAGTTGATCCATTTCTGAATCATCGGCAGGGGCACACCGCCCGCCGAGCGGACGTCGTCGGTGTCGAACTCGCGCATCAACTCGCAGGTACGCTGCACAACCCGCATGAGGCCGGTTTCACCGACAAACATGTGATGGGCTTCCTCGGTGAGCATGAAACGACACGTTCGTGACAGGGGATCAAACCCCGATTCCGAGAGAGCCGCCAGCTGGAACTTGCCGTCGCGGTCCTGGAAGTAGGTGAACATGAAGAACGAGAGCCAGTCGTCTGTCCGTTCGTTGAATGCCTGCAATATTCGAGGCCTGTCAGGATCTCCGGCATGGCGCTCTAGCAGGGCTTCCGCCTCCTCGCGGCCGTCACGACCGAAATGGGCATGGAGCAGGTACACCATCGCCCAGAGGTGTCGGCCTTCTTCGACGTTCACCTGGTAAAGGTTCCGCAAGTCGTACAGCGAAGGGGCCGTGCGGCCGAGTTGCCGCTGCTGCTCGACCGAGGCCGGCTCGGTATCGCCCTGGGTGACGATCAGGCGACGCAACTCCGTGCGGTATTCCCCTGGGACCTCGGTCCAGGCGGGCAGGCCCTTGTGATCCCCGAATCCGATCACCCGGTTCGCTTCCGGCCGTGCCAGGAAGATCCCCCAGCGGTAATCTGGCATGCGGACATGGTCGAAGTGGGCCCAGCCGTCGGAGTCCACACTGATCGCCGTTCGCAGGTAGACACGAAATTCGCTTGATTCGGCGGGTCCCATCTCGTTCCACCACTGAAGGTAGGCAGGCTGCCACCGTTCAAGCGCGCGCAGCAGCCGGCGATCGTCGCCCAAGTCGACGTTGTTCGGAATGGTCTCGTTGTAGTTCGCCCGCATGATCTCAGACCCGACCGCGATCAAACTCGGGTTGCTTCCCCGACCCGTACAGTTCCAGGGCTCCTCCGTTGCCAACCGCGTTGGGGCGTTGAAAGATCCAGTTCTGCCAGGCGCTCAAACGCGCGAAAATCTTGCTTTCAATGGTCTCTGGGCCCGGAAAGCGGAGACTGGCCTCCATGCCGGTGAGAGCGTCGGGAGAGAACGCTGCGCGTTCCTCTACGGCCAGCCGAACCTCATCCGTCCAGTCGATGTCATCCGGTGCAAACGTCACCAATCCCAGTGCCTCTGCCTCTTCCGCGGCCAGATCACGGCCGACCTGCTCCCGAATGACGTCCAGCGCGGACGCATCGCCCAGGAAACGCGTCTCGAGTCGACTTAACCCGGTACACATGAGCAGCGGCCCGAAATTCATGCGGGTGGGACGAATCATTGCAGGCTGCAAATTGGAGCCTTCGAATGTTCCCGTGAGCATAAAGGACCGGTCCGCGGCGAGAGCTAATTCCAGGAGCGTGCCGGAAAAACAGGAGCCAGGCTCGATCAATGCAATCAGGGAGCGTGACGACACATCGATACGCTTCAGTGTCCGTCGCAGAAAGAGTTTGATCTCGCGAACAAGCCAATGCCCGGAGTGTTCGAGCAAGAAATCGTCATAGGCTGAGACAAGAGGCAGTTCGCCTGTGGTCCGAAACACCCAGGTGCCGATGTCGGGTTCGTTAAATCGCAGATGAAGAACAGCGTCATCCAGTTCGCGCGCAATGGCCAGTGCCCAGAAACGGTCGCCCCAGGCCATCATCTCTTCCGGATTGCCGGGAGGCGGGCGGTCGGGTCCTTGAAGCAGGAAGGTGGCGGTCCTGGCGGCCCGATCGATAGCAACTGCAAGATTGGGGTATCTGACTTCTTCTGAAGAGATCTCGCGGTCAAGCTGCGTCAACGGCATGCCGTTGGCGCTGATCGGGCGATCAGACTTCGCAGCCAGCGCTTCAGCCCGGGAGCGGGTGACCTCCGCCAGCCTTGTACGGGGCGCAAGGGCATCCACGAGCTTCCAGTTGAGCGCCCGCTGCCCCCGCAGGCCTTCACCGGTGGTGCAAAAGAAGTCAGCACGGTCACGCCGCACGTGCCGCTTGTCGACAACGCGCGTGAGGCCGCCGGTTCCGGGTAACACGGCGAGCAACGGCACCTCGGGCAGGGACACCGCGCTGGACCCGTCGTCGACCAGCACGATCTCTTCGCAGGCCAGTGCCAGTTCGTAGCCACCGCCCGCTGCAGTACCATTGATCATGCAGACGTAAGGCTGCCCGGATTGCGAAGTCGCCTCTTCGATCGCATTTCTGGTTTCATTTGTGAATTTGCAGAAATTAACTTTGTCGGCATGTCTGGCGGCAGCCAGCATCGGGATATTCGCTCCGGCAGAGAACACGCGCTCCTTCGCGGAGGTGATCACGACGGCTCCCACCTCGGGATGTTCGAAGCGGAGGCGCTGCACGGCATCATGCAGTTCGATGTCAACGCCGAGGTCGTAGGAGTTGAGTTTCAATTCATACCCGGTCCGAATTCCTGCTTTCTCGTCGACATCCAGAGTCAACGTAGCGACTCGACCGTCGATTTCCATTCGCCAGTGCTTGTAGCGGTCCGGGTGTGCGTCGAAGGTGATGATCGGGTGCTGCGGTGTCGTCAAGGTTTGTTGTCCATTGGTGCCTGGATATCCGTTCGTGGACGCAGTTCGGCGCTGCTGGTCAGCCGCCATTATGCTCGTCCGACAGCAGACAGACCGATCCGGAGCAGTACTTGTCGTGTCAGCTCGGTTCCACGATGTTGTACAGCACGTTGTGGCGGCAGGCCATCGTCTCGAATACTTCTGGACTCGTGAACGCAGGAACCATGAGCCGGTCCTGATTTTTTTGCACGAAGGCCTTGGATCGGCAGCGCTTTGGCGAGACTTTCCAGCGCGGTTGGCTAGGGCAACCGGACTTCCCGGGCTGGTCTATTCGCGGTACGGCCACGGTGCCTCGGATGTCCTCGAGGGCAACCGCGCGGTCACGTACATGCACGATGAAGCGCTCGTGACCCTGCCCGAGCTACGCAGCGAGCTGGCCCTCGATGATGTGATCCTGGTAGGACACAGTGACGGCGCCTCCATCGCGCTGATTCATGCAGCTGCGGCGGATTTGCCCGTGCGCTCCATGATCCTCGAAGCCCCCCACGTCGTTGTCGAGGATCTCACGATTGCCAGCATCGAGGATGCGGCCAAGGCCTACATGAACTCTACCCTGGCGGAGCGAATCGCTCGGCACCATGCTGATGGAGCCAAGACCTTCTTTGGCTGGAATCGCATCTGGCTCAATCCGGCGTTTCGAAGCTGGAGCATTGAGGAGTATCTGCCGGATGTCCGGTGCCCGGCACTCGTGGTCCAGGGGGCGGACGATGAGTACGGAACCCTGCTGCAGGTCGATCGCGTCGTGCAACGGTGCTCAGGCCCGGTAGAGACTCTCGTACTCTCGGAATGTCGCCATGCACCGCACCGCGACCAACCCGAAACGGTACTTAGACGCATGACAGAGTTCATCGTGCAGAACCTTCAGCCGGCCGTCCGGACAGAAGTCTCCGCCTAGCACATCCCAGAAAGTCTCAGTCAGGTGCGTTCGGAAGTTTCGCTTCCTGCTGACGAGATGGGAATGCAAAGAGCACTACGGCACGAGAACGCTTCAAGACGGATCAGCGGATCAACGCCATGCCTTTCTCACCTGATTTGCAATACCATCAATATCACAGCATATTACTGATCATTCATAAATGTTAATTTAGGAGTTGATGTCACATCGGCGACGGCTGAACAGAAACTGTTCCCGGCTATGAACGCCGACGAACTGTAGTTCGTACCCCAATTCTGTCAGTGGTGCCAGCGGCGGTATCTGGCGTCGTGCCTTGGTACCCGCCGCATCAGGCCGGGACCCGTTTGCCTCGACGCACCGCTGTGGGGGACCACTTCTGAACGACTGTCCGCACTCATGTGCCGGGTTATGGACCCGACACGTGCGCCGATGCTTACATCGGTTGGATTTGCCAGGTTCCGTCGGGGTTCCGACAGGCCCGGCCTACGCCGGTATGAAGTTCACCGCCAATAACGATTTCCTGGACAAACTCGCGACAGTAGGTGTCGCCGACCAGTACTGCAGGCCGTGGAGTAACGGTGCCTGAATTCCCGGAATCCGGATTTGACCAAGCAACGGCTGAGCCACTCGGGGAATGCTCGAGCGCGTTCTGAGCCGTACGTTCCGCATAGAGCTGGTCGGCCTTGTCGAGACTTGCGCCGATCTCGCCGCCTAGCGCTGCGCCAATCAGTGTGCCGACGCCGACAGCGACAAGCCTCCCATCGCCGTCGCCAATCTGCGATCCAGCGAGACCGCCAGCGATGGCGCCCGCCAGCGTTCCGAACTCCT
The DNA here is from genome assembly GCA_965116745.1 of Alphaproteobacteria bacterium. Classification (GTDB taxonomy): domain Bacteria; phylum Pseudomonadota; class Alphaproteobacteria; order TMED109; family TMED109; genus VXPW01. The sequence continues at coordinate 1,499,301 of OZ220701.1, forward strand.
GCTTCGGACCACCGGACTGGCAGCCCGCCAACCCGACCGTGAGAGCAAGCAGCAATATGGAGCTACAAGAGACGAGCTTGGTGTTCATGGTAGGAGTTCCTTGCAGTAGTGCGCGGGCTAACCCGCAAACCAGACGGCGTACGTGCCAACATGGTCAATTCTAGAATGTAGGGCGAAAATTTTGGGACTTATATTGAAAGGTCGACATTCGGTCTCCCTTCAAGAGCTGCTTTCCCGGCAAGACGTTGCGCATTGACAGAAGCGGAATTAGCACGAGCCCGTCAGTCAAGCGACCGGCGTCGGGAAGCGGCGCAGCTGGACAGCGTGAAGCGTCGGCGGTGGCCACGTCACTGCCCCGTCGAATTCAAGCATCGTACGTGGACTCGGCGCCGTTGGACAGTCGAGAAATCGAGCAGAGCGAAAGCCGGCCTCATCCCACGTGGACATGTCGATGCGTTTGCCGCTAGACGTCGAGCCTTTGCAACATCTTGGTGACCAAGGGATGGTTTGATTCGGATAGAATTTCGAGAAAGCTGAAATGATTGCAGTCCTCTGCAGTGACGAATTCGACAGGGATATCGTGGTCGTACAGAAGCGCCTCGAAAGCGCGTGATTGTTCCACCCAGCCGGAAGGTTCGGCTTCGCCGGCGGCGACCAGAGTGGGCCAAGCGTGATGCGGGGTGCGCTGTAGCACGTTGTTCCGTGCGGCTTCGGCAGCATCCAGGCCGATTTCTTCGTTGACCGGTAGTGTGCGCGCAACTTCAGGTTCGTAAATCCCGGAAATCGCGAACACGCCCCGAACCTGTTCTGTGTGCACCGTGTCCGGAGGAAATGTTTCCGCCATCATCATGCCGGCAAGGTGGGCGCCTGCCGAATGGCCGTACAGGAAGATGCGGTTTGGGTCACCGCCAAAGCCGTCGGCATGCTGGGCCGCCCAGATCAGACCCGCACGTATTTCATTCGCGATCGTGCTCACGGTCACGTCCGGACAAAGGTCGTAGTTGAGGTTGAGAAACACCGCACCGGCATCGATGAAGGGGAGCGCCAGATGTGTGTGGTCGTCCTTGTCGAGGGCACGCCAATAGCCGCCATGAATAAACAGCACCAGCGGGGCAGCCTGGCCATTGGACGGGCCCTTGAGGATGTCGACAGTCTGCTTTGTCCCGGAGCCATATCGCACGTCGAAGTGTGAGTCGCTGGCAATCCGTTTCCGGGCCTCGGCTGCAGCTGTCGCCGCATTCACGAGGTAGGTGTCTGCAGACGGAACTGCAATACGAGGATTGAAATGAGCTTCTCGCTCCTGCAGCGTCAAGGCGCTCCAAGTGGTTTTCATCGAGTCTCTCTCCGCTATCGTCCGGTGGCTAGCAGTCTTGCGGGCTGCGGCGTTGGACCGGAAACTGCCAGCTGCGTGTCTTCACTTGCCGACGGCGATTTCCATACTAAAGGTGCCCTTTGCGGCGCCAAGCCGTTCAGGGGACGCTTTCCTCGGGCGTGTCCGATCCGCTTTCGGGGCTGGGGAGCAACAGGATGTCTGAGCGTCGCTACAAGTTCTGGGGATGGGGGTACGAGGATCAAGTTCCACCGACTGGAGAAGCCGTGGCCACCGTTGCAAAAGTGTCCGAGCTCACCGGAGTCAGCCCTGGAACGGAGATGAGGTGGCCTGCGCTTAATCGCGTGACGATGCCGGATGCGCGAATTCAACCGCCCTCAGCTCTTGTCAGCATCGCGTCCACAGACACGCATGACCGGGCCGCGCACACGTACGGCAAGTCGTTCCCGGACTATATCCGAGCGTTCTGCCACGACTTCAAATGTGCCCCGGATCTCGTCATGTGGCCGAGAAACGAGCGCGATGTGGTTGCCGTTCTGGACTGGGCCTCCGACGCCAATGTGGCGGTCATCCCCTTTGGAGGAGGATCGAGTGTGGTCGGTGGGGTGGAACCTACCGTTGGCGAAGGGTTTGCCGGCACGGTCAGCATGGACTTGCGGAAACTCAACCGCGTGACCGACGTGGATGTCACGGCCCGGGCAGCCCGCATCGAAGCAGGCGCTCTCGGACCTGTGCTGGAACGACAGCTCAAACCGCATGGTCTGACCCTTCGGCACTTTCCGCAGTCTTTCGAGTTCTCGACTCTGGGAGGCTGGATCGCGACCAGATCCGGCGGCCATTTTGCGACACTGCACACCCATATCGAGGATTCCATTGAATCACTTCGGGTCGTATCCCCGCGCGGAACGTTGGAAACCCGTCGCTTGCCGGGTTCGGGAGCAGGGCCGAGCCCCGATCGTCTCTTTGCTGGTTCGGAGGGTGCACTTGGCATCATTACGTCTGCGTGGATGCGCGTGGTGCCCCGCCCGGCCCATCGCCGAAGCGCCGCCGTGTGGTATGAGCAGTTCCTGGACGCGGCCAACGCTGCGCAGGGAGTGGTTCAGGCCGGTTTGTGGCCGGCGAATTGCCGCGTGATCGATGCGGAAGAAGCGCGGCTCACGGGGGTCGGTGATGGTAGCCGTCATCTGCTGATTCTAGGTTTCGAGAACGCGAATCACCGAGTTGATACGTGGATGGAAGAGGCACTCCAGTGCGCCGCCGAATTTGGTGGGGTCTCCGACGAGCGCAGCGGGGACGCCTCCAATCGAAGTGGCGCCGCGGGTACCTGGCGAGACGCTTTCATCGGTGCACCCTTCGTTCGCGAGACGTTGATCGCTCATGGCTTTATCGTGGACGCGGTCGAAACCGCGATTACCTGGGACCGGTTCCCAGAATTTCACCGCGCGGTCAGAGACAGCATTGGAGACGCGATTCTTCGCGTAACCGGTGCGCTGGGGCATGTCACGTGCCGCTTCACGCATGTCTATGCCGATGGTCCCGCACCCTACTTCACGTTCCATGCGAAAGCGCCGGAAGGCGGTGCCATCCAGGCTTGGCGAGCGATCAAGGCGGCGGCCAGCGAAGCGTTGCTGGCTGCGGGCGGGACGATCACCCATCATCATGCGGTGGGGCGCGATCACATGCCGTGGTACACGAAGCAGCGTCCAGCGCTCTTCGGATGCGCACTCGCGGCGGCGAAGAAGGAACTGGACCCGGCCGGAATTCTCAATCCAGGTGTATTGATCGGGCACCAGTCATGAAGTTCGCGCTGTCTGCCGCCGTCACGGCAATCCTGTTGACCGGCTCCGTCGCCGCGGAGCCCTTCGCTGACTGGCTTGATGGCGTGCGCGCCGAAGCGCTGGCCAACGGGGTCGGGCGGTCGACGTTGGACGCTGCCCTCCGAGATCTGGAGGGTCCACTGCCGCGAGTGCTGGAACTCGACCGCAAGCAATGGAAAAGGGATGTGACCCTTGATTGGTATCTCAATCGGGTGATCAGTGACGAGCGTGTCGATAGAGGGCGCAAAATGGGCCGGCGTTACCGAAGCCTCCTGACACAGGTCGGCGAGAAATACGGGGTTCAGCCGCGTTTCATTTTGGCAATTTGGGGCATCGAGACCCATTACGGGAAAATTACCGGTGGGTTTCCGGTATTGGGCGCTCTGGCAACACTTGCCTTCGACGGCCGACGTCAGGATTTCTTTCGGGGCGAACTCTTGGAAGCACTCAACATCATGGAACGGGAACGCATGGAACCTGCTTCCATGCTCGGTTCATGGGCTGGCGCCATGGGACAAAGCCAATTCATGCCAACGAGCTTCAGCAACTTTGCACAGGACTACAATGGCGACGGGCGTCGGGACATCTGGACGACGGAAGCCGATGTTTTCGCCTCTATCGCGCATTACCTCAAGCGTCACGGCTGGCGCGATGACATCACGTGGGGCAGGGGAGTCAAACTCCCTCCGGGCTTTCGTCCAGATTTGATCGGCCTTGATGTGACGCGCACGATTCCTGAGTGGCAGGAACTGGGGGTTCGGCGACTCAACGGAGCCGACCTTCCTACCCGGGCCCTGGTTGCATCCGTGGTGGCTCCAGATTATCCGGACGGGGACGCCTTCCTCGTATACGAGAACTTCCGGGTTACGCTGGCGTACAACCGGTCGAGCTTCTATGCGACCGCCGTGGGAATTCTGTCGGACCGAATTGCCCGGGGGCTCTGAGATGCATCTGGCAACGGTTTTCACGATATCCGTGTGCGCGGCACTGCTGGTGTCGGCGTGCAGCAAGCCTGCACCTGTGGTGGTGCCGCAAAGCGTGCCGCAGGGCGCGCCACAAGTCTCTAGCAGCGGCGGAATCTACAAGATCGGAGCGCCCTATACCGTTGCAGGTCGTCGGTACACGCCCAGGATTCAGCCGAACTATCAAGCAGAGGGGCTGGCCTCGTGGTACGGACCAAAATTCCATGGAAAACGGACAGCCAACGGCGAGATATTCGATCAGTACGCGGTGACCGCCGCGCATAAGACCTTGCCGCTACCTAGTAAGGTGCGGGTTACCAACCTTGACAACGGTCGCCAGCTCGTGGTGAGGGTCAATGACCGAGGGCCGTTCGTTGGAGACCGCATCATCGATCTCTCTCGCCGGTCAGCCCAGTTGCTCGGCGTTGAGAAAGTCGGGGTGGCTCCGGTACGCCTTGAACTGCTGGATAGCGGCCCGCACCTCCTGACCGAACCGATGCAGCGGGGGCAGGAGGCACAAGAACCGGTGATGCCGGCCAGGACGGGTCGCGTATACGTCCAGGTGGGTGCCTTCCGACTCCCCGACAATGCCCAGCGGCTTGCCTGGAGACTTTCGCAGTTTGGTGATGCAACCATCCACGTGAGCGAGAATCGCCGGTGGCATCGGGTGCGATTCGGCCCGTTCGTATCCGCCTGGGAAGCGGACGCGTTCGTCCAGAGGTTGGAGCGCGCAGGGTATCTTCCGAATGTGGTGGTCCAGATCCATTAGCCACATTCGACCATGTTTCGATAGTCCGGCAGGCCCGCGGCCGGGGCGATGAAGGTTCGAGTTATCACTCCCGGCAAAATACAAGCAGATTTGGATACGGCCGTGCCATCGCGTCTGTTGCCAGGGGAATGTTGGTTTGACCAACAATTGCAGGACCTGACTATCCGCAGATTGACATGTCCGTATGGCGTGGCAACTTAAGCGAGCGTGATCGCACCTTTGCGAAGAGCGGAAGTTCCGCTGAGAGTCACGGCGGGCTAACTGCTCTCGATATCAATCACTTATAGAAATTGAAATAGTGGCGAATGTTCACATTGAACCTTGCGTTCCACTTGTCATTACCATTGGCACCGAAGTCGCCAACGCCATTGAACACGTTTCCGTAGGCGTCCCCTTCGTTTCCGACGAAATAGTTGCCGTCGGAGAAACCGAGGTCGGTGTAGACATACCAACCAGCCCAACTCCACACGGCTCCCAAGGTCAACAAAGAGCTATCATTGAATTCGTCCTGTTGCTTCACAATCGAACTCCATTCTAGATATGGTGTCACGCTGTGAAGGTCTTCAAAGCCGGACGTATCGATCCCCTGGTACTGAAGTGATATTGAGGGTATCCAGGCCTCGGCGGCGACAGGCCAGGCAAAGTTGAAAGCGCCCATGGGTATGAGATCGACTGATCCCCATGGGGGAGTGTTGGTAATGTCGTACTCGTAATACGACAATTGAGAGGCCACTTTGATGTCGCCGAATGTGGTAGCCCCGTGTACGGAAGCGGCGAAATGGTCGGCACTGCTGTTGCTAACATTTTGCCCTTTCAGCCTTCCGTACTGGACAGAGGCTCCGATGTCCCCGAAACCATCGATCGTATATTCGGCGCGCAGATTGATCTGGCCATCCTCTGTGAAGCCGTGCTCAAGGGCTTCCCCCCAGCCGATAGTCCCGTCTGAGGCCACGCTCTCAGTCCAAAGCACGGGATCGTAGCTGTAACGCGCACTATCTACGCTGGACCCATCCCAGTGCCCTTCGTCCTCAAGAAAATAGGCGATGTCGACAGTTAGGTCGCCAATAGACTTGGTCCATCTGACTCCAAGGTCCATGTCGTCAATGAGGCCGACATAGTAATGCTGGTCGAAGAACCAGCTTGACGAAATACCGTAGTTTCCGGGGCCAAAGGGAGCGCGGACAATTCCGGCTCGCACTGTACCTAGTCCGTCGGAACTGTAACCCAGCCAAGCCGTGTGCATCATGCTGTAGTCGTAGCTCGGCTCATTGTAGTACCGGTACTCAACCCGGCCGGTAACGTTGTTGTAGTTGAGGTCAGCGTTAATCCGAAACAGTTCTAACCGCATGGCTCCGATATCGTCGCCGCGGTCGTCAGTGTAGTCGCCGTAGATCCAGTTTAGGCCCAGGGCCCCGCCGACCCTGACGGGACTGTCTTCGGCTATAGCGTCACGAATCGGTAGCAGGAGAAGAGCAAGGCCTAGCGCGATGATCCCGATGGCTGGTATTGCGTCTCGCATCAGTTTCTGCATGTCGTCAATCGCCCTTGTTACCGGATTACCTGAGGATCAGGCACCATTGCCATCGAATGGGGAGCGTGAATTATCGCAAGCTTGATGGTCGCCGGTGGATATTCGCTCCACGTAAACGTGACGTAGCATGACATTAACGGTTCAGTTCTGCTTCGGCAATCTTCCGCTCCTGGCCTGACGGGACTCAACGCTCTTGCGGGTGATCGATTATCCCACCGGCAGCTCGCTCTTCTTGCGAGAGGCAATAGAAGCGGGAGGAAGTCTTGCAGGGATCGGTTCCTGCATATGGCGACCGCAAGAGGGGAGCACGACGCCAGGTACAAATTGGGCTTCTGCTATGTGACTCTGCCGGCCAACGAGGATCAGGAGACGGTGAGTGGCATGGTGTGTTCGCGCGTATCAACGATGTTCTTGACAGATTTGTGTGCCAATGGGTTATTTTCGATAACAGAATAAATACAATTAGATATGATCGTATTATGAGGCTTAGATCAAGAAGCCGAGTAATTGTCATAATCCTCATTATGCGCACATAAGACGTATCTGAGTGCGCCCTCTTTCGGCGACGGCGATATTCGTAATCGCCTCCAACCAGTCACTTGTGTCGTTCCCAAACGCATTGGGTCACATCCCGTAGACAGCCTCTGCGGCGAACACAAACAGCGCTTCGATGGCCAGGCAGCTTCCAATGGTCACGCGGGCGAGAATGCCCTGGTAAGTCCGCCAGAGCCAAATGAGGAGCCCCGCGCAAAGCAGGAACTCAGCGGGAGCTAGGACGGCAGCCCCGTGGCGGACATCCCAGTAGGAAAACGGGCTCATGTATGTCCAGTCAGAGAACGGCCAGAATGGCGGATGACCGTCGTCTGCGTGGAGGGGTATGTCCGTGAGCACGTGCAGGATCGCGGCTCCTGCGAAGGCAACGGCCCATCGGTGCCTCGTCAGGAGCCCAAAGGCTGCGCATGCGAGGAAAACCGGGATCGAGTTCGAGATCGCAAATATTTCTTGCCAGAATTCCGTGAAATAGTCCGTACCAAAGATCTGCTGGCCTGTTCGACCCATCACCCACCCCTGCCAAAGCACCATGGCGATGATGGTGGCGTCGGGAAGAAAAGCCCCGGCGAAAGCCGCGGCGTTTCTGGACTTCATGCCGGGCCGACCGCAGGCTGCGAGTCCTATGAGCAGATGCGCTGGCGTATTCATCGGTCCACCGCCAAGACCACTGGCGTTAACGCGGTTACAGCGGAATACGGAACAGGGCGCGCAATCCCCCTGCTGGCGAGTCCGCTAATTCGATTTCCCCGCCGTGACTTCGTGCAATATCCCGGGCAATGGTGAGTCCAAGGCCGGTTCCTCCGGACATCGTTCCGTTATCGAGCTGCCGGAACGGCTTGAAGGCTTCTTCACGTTGTTCGGCACGAATTCCTGGTCCATCGTCATCAATCACGATATGGGCGCTGTCCTTTTGCTGCGTCAAGGTGACCTCCAGCCGGTGTCCTTGCCGCATCGCATTTTCTACGAGATTCGTAATGGCCCGACGGACCGCTCCCGCCCGAACGCGAGCACGTACTGGCTCGCACCGACTGAGCTCGATGCGGCCGGAACCATCGTCCAATCGCACGACGACGTTGCGCAACAGTTCAGCCAGATCAACGTTGTCAGGGGCCTCCTCCCCTTCTCCCTGCGCAAACGCGAGATAGGATTCAATCATGAATTCCATTTCGTCCAGATCGGCTTTCATGCTGTTCCGGTCATCAGTGTCCCCCAGCAGTTCCAGCTGAAGACGAAGCCGCGTGACGAGGGTCCGTAAGTCGTGGCTTACTCCCGCCAGAAATTCGGTGCGTTGTTCGATTTGAGCCTGGATCCGATCCCGCATCGTCAGAAATTCCTGTGCCACTCTTCGGACCTCTGCGGCGCCCCGCACAACAAGCGGGGCGTGAGTGTCTCCACGACCGAAGCGTTCAGCTGCTCTGGCGACGGCGCGAAGCGGAAGGACCTGCTGCCGCAAGAAATAGACGGCCAACACAAATGCAAGAACCGAGCTCATAATCATCAGCGAGATAAAAATGTTGGTCGTGGAACTCGACACATGCTCGATTGGCGCGACGACGGTCAGGACGCCTGACGGCAGCTCCACCTGCACCTCCACTGCGTCATCACGCGATCGGGTGTCATACCGGTAGGAATAATCGAGTCTTCTGCCGAGCATCCGTTCCAGCGCATAGTCCAGATAGCTGTTGGCAGGATGCAGGCGACCCGCGTCCAGGGCGGCACCAGGGTTGAAGTGAAGTCGGATATTGAAAGCCTCTTGACTCTGGCTGATGATCGCGTCCGACTGATCGGGGGCGCTGGCAATCTGTTTGCTGATCGAGTTGAGCTGATTGGCAAATTGGTAGGCGAGCTGGCGCCCTACTTCTTCCCAGTGCTCTTCGTAAAAGATCGCCGCAAGGAGCAGTTGCAGGAGCACCAAGGGCACGGCAACGATGACAAGGGCCCGTCCAAAGAACCCTCGTGGCAGTACGCGCCGTACTTCCAAACTGGGCCGCTCAAATGGCAGGAGCTTCATTAGGGGCTCGCGCGAAGCGCATAACCAGTGCCGCGAATCGAGATGATGTGACGAGCTGACCGGGCGTTTTCACCGAGCTTCCGGCGGAGACGATTGATGCAGACATCGACGCTCCGCTCGCCAAGTGAGCTGTCGTGCCCGAGTGTGTCACGCCTTACTGGTTTGCCGTGGGCCTTGGCCAAATGCCCCAGCACTTCACCCTCGCGTGCGGTAAGCATGACCGGTCCCGAACGATTCCAAAGGCGACGGCGTTCGAGGTCAAAACGGTACTCACCGAAATGCACCCATCCTGGAGGGGCTACCGACTTGACGCGGCGCAGGAGGCTGGCGACACGTAACGAAAGCTCATGCGGGTCGAACGGCTTTCCCATGTAGTCATCCGCTCCTGCTTCCAGCCCCTCTATTCGGTGTCTGGTTTCTTTCCGTGCAGTCAGAAACAGGATTGGCACGTTACCCGCCTCGCGCAGCGAACGCGCGAACGTGAGCCCGTCTTCGCCCGGCATGCTGACGTCAAGCACGATCAGGTCATAGGCTATTCCCTTCAGGCGTTCCTTCGCTTCGCCGGCATCTCCAGCGACATCGACGAGATACCCCTGCCCGGAAAGATACCGCTGCAAGAGATTTCTCAGCCGTAAGTCATCGTCAACGACGAGCAGCCTGGAATCGAGCGTTCGGGGCTTGGCATGCGGTGAGCTGCTCACAGCGTAGTTCCAATCCGTTCCCGATCATCCGGCTCCATGAGCGCTTCGAGAAACGCATGAACCGCTGCATTGCCGCTTGGGCCAGCACGCTGCAAGGCAGCCTCAATCCGTGCTCTTTGCGCGTGAAGCAAGGACAGTTCGAGCGCGCGTCCAGCGTCGGTCAGGGTCAGGATTCCCCGCCGTCCGTCGGTCGGGTCCCGCCGCCGTTCGACCAGTCTTGCATCCATGAGCTCGCGGAGCACCCTGGTCAGGGCCTGCTTGGTAATTCCTAGTGTCGCTAGCAGCTCGTGCACGGGAATGCTTCCGGCACGCTCAATAAAGTAGAGCGCTCTATGGTGCGCGCGGCCGAGGCCGCGACTAGCCAAGACGCGATCCGCATCGCCGGTAAATGCGCGGTAGCCGAAGAAAAGGCGTTCTGCGATTGCACGTGTAGCGAAGTCCGACATAAATGCGTCAGCCATGTTGACGTTTCTAGCGGTAAGGTACTACGATGCGGTCCTTTCCGGAACGGTACCAGTGATTCCTGCGGGGCACCTCCCATGATTGAAGATTATGGCCGACTGCCCGGACAGCTCTGGCTTGACGGCAACCTGCTGCCTTGGGGTGAAGCGCAGCTTCACGTACTCAGCCACGCTTTGCATTACGCCAGTTCCGTGTTCGAAGGCGAGCGGGCCTACGGCGGGAAGATCTTTAAGGAGCAGGAGCACACGGATCGCTTGATCCATTCCGCCACCACACTGGGAATGGAGTTTCCCTGTTCGGGCGAGGAACTAAGCCGGGCCCGGCACGCTGTGCTTGAGGCCAATGGAATCGTCGATGGATACGTCCGGCCGGTAGTTTGGCGCGGCAGTGAAATGATGGGGATTTCAGCCCAACGCAATACCATCCATATCGCGGTCGCCGCCTGGGAATGGCCGTCCTATTTCTCGCCGGAGGCCCGATTGAAGGGGATTCGACTGGCGCTCGCTGACTGGCGGCGTCCCTCCCCTGAGACCGCTCCCGTCAATACAAAGGCTGCCGGGCTCTACATGACGTGTACGCTTGCCAAGCACGCCGCCGAGCGTGACGGCTACGACGACGCGCTGATGCTTGATCATCGCGGGCGGGTTGCGGAAACCACGGGAGCCAACATTTTTTTCGTACGGGATGGCGTCATTCACACTCCGGTGCCGGACTGTTTTCTGGATGGAATTACCCGTCGCACGGCTATCGGAATCGCCAAGGCAAAGGGAATCGAGGTAATTGAGGAAGTGATCATGCCTGACGAAATCAGTCAGGCGGAGGAGGTCTTTGTGACTGGTACTGCAGCCGAGGTCACGCCGGTGTCGGTAATCGGCCAGCACACCTACAAGCCGGGCAAGGTCTGCCGACTAATGATCGAGGAATATGCCAAACTGACGTGCGGATGACTTTGAAGATCGATGAAGTGGTCGGCTTCCTGTTGTGAAGGCATCAGACCGGCACATCACTGCGCAAGCGAGTCCGAGACAACTCCCGTTCCAGAAGAAAGCCGTGTGAACGCGCGCCGCCGCTAGCGTCATGTCAGCTCGCTGACGGTTCAATCTGCCATTTTGCCGCAGCGACGTCGTCTCGAGCTTGGGCCTGCACCCAGCGTTCACCATCCTCCGTTTCTTCGCGTTTCCAGAACGGAGCCTTGGTCTTCAGCCAGTCGATCAGGAACTGACAACTCTCCAGGGCTGCCTGCCGGTGGCGAGCGGCAGTTACCACCAGCACGATGCGATCCCCCGGTACCAGGCGGCCGTATCGGTGGACGATGAGGCTCGCGCACAGGTCCCAACGCTGGTTTGCCTCCTGTTCTATGGCAGCGAGCATGCGCTCGGTCATACCGGGGTAGTGTTCCAGGGTCATTGCCTGCAGTGCCGGACCGTTCTCGGGATCATCTCGAACCACTCCGATAAAGCTCGCCACGCCGCCGACTGTGGTGTGCCCGTCCAACAGCCGGTCGATTTCAGCCCCCGGTTCGAAGTCACCGCCCTGAACCCGAATCACTACATCATCCCCCGGTCATGGGCGGGAAAAAAGCTATTTCATCGCCCGCGGTGATCGGATGAGCAAACGAAACGTGCTCTTGATTGACCGCTGCCCTGAGCACGTCGCAGTCCCGGAAAGCTTCAGCGTGTTCCCGACTTTGTGTGGCGAGCCATAGCGCCAATTCGCCGACCGTGGTCACGGTGTCCGGCGGATTCACGTGCTCCCGGCCCGTCCCTATGCGGTCACGCACCCACGCGAAATAGAGTACTTCCACGGACCGCGCCTACCCTGCCAGCCGACCACGGCGAAAATCTTCTTGGGCAGCGTGAACTTCCGACAGCGTGTTCATAACAAACCCCCCGCTACGCACAACGGTCTCACGAAGCGGTCGTCCGGAGACTAACAGGAACCGGGCTCCGTCCGCTCCCGCTGACACGCGAAGCTCCGTACCGTGGGAGAGTACCGCAAACGTCTCGCGGCCGAGTGGATGCACGCTCAGATCATCGCCAGGAAACTCCAGTGAGCCGTTGATGATGTAGATGAAAGCGTTGTGATCGGCCGGGACTGGCTCCAGGACGGCAGCCCCAGCGCCAAGGTCAAAGTCAAAATAGCGTGGTTCGGTCAGCGGCTGGTGGACCGGCCCGGTGGTACCCCTACCCGTTTTGCCCGCAATTACCTTGACCGTTACCTGACTCCCTCTTTGTTCCACAGGGATTTCATCAGAGTCAAACTCTTGGTAACTGGCATCTGTCATCTTGTGCGATCTGGGCAGATTTACCCAGAGCTGAAAGCCGGCTACCAAACCCGCCTTGCCTTCCGGCGTTTCCGAATGCACCACACCGCGGCCAGCGGTCATCCACTGCACGCCCCCGGCCCGCAGCACGCTTTCATGACCGGCACTGTCCACGTGTCGGACTTGTCCCGCGAGCAAATAGGTCACGGTCTCGAACCCGCGGTGGGGATGTGGTGGAAACTCCGCCCGCCGGTCCTCTTCGAGGTTCGTCGAGAACACATCCAGCAGCAGAAACGGGTCGACCATGTCGAGTTCCGGAACGCCGATCAGGCGTTTGACTTCAATCCCGTCGCCCTCGGTTTCGGCCCGACCAGAGAATAAGGTGCGCGGGATGCGGTAACTGGGCATCACTCGTTCCAACATCGTTCCTCGCGATTGCCAATAATGATGTCGTCAAGGATCGGGAACACATGCCCTTCATGGCTTGCAGCAGTGCGGCTGCACGTGCTCCGGCATCCCAGAAGGCAGCCCCCCACGAGGTCCCAATGCTCGCGTGGCGAGGCCACGGGTGTCATGTCCGATCCGAGTTCAGGACTCGGGCGACGCTCAAGATATAGAGACTGCCGCTCCAAACGCTGAGTGCAACGGTGGTCCACAACAGCCCCAATCCGGCGGCGATAAGCCATTCAGCCGTCGCCACGCCAGGCGCCAGCAGGATCGTGCTTAGGGCGAGGAACTGCAATGCCGTCTTGGCTTTGGCAACGGGTGAGACCGCCAACACTCCCTTGCTCTCTTCCAATTGCCTCAAACCGCCTATCAGGAAGTCGCGGGCAATCAAGATTGCTGCGGCCAGCGCGGGGACGCGTCCATCGGCAGTCAGCATGATCAGTGCTACGGCATGCATGATCTTGTCCGCAACCGGGTCCAGGATCGCCCCAAGCTCGGTCACCATGTTTAGGCGCCGGGCCATCCATCCATCCAGTGCATCACTGATGCCTGCGACAACAAATATGCCGCCGGCCCCCCAAATCCCCCAAGGCCCAGGCAGATAGAAACAGGCAACGAACGGAACTATCAACACGATACGCCCGCAGGTCACCAGCAGCGCCGCATTAACTGTGTTGCCTTCAGACATCGCTGGAGAAATGATCGTTAATGGTGCGGGCGACCGTTGCGCTGATGCCTTCTACCTGCAGCAATTCGGCGAATGTTGCATCTCGAATTGCCCGGAGCGAGCCAAAATGCAAGATCAGCGCCCGCTTGCGGCGAGGCCCGATACCCGGCAGCTGATCTAATTCCGACTGGATTCCGGCGCGGAGCCGGCGAGCGCGATGTCCTTCGATCGCGAACCGATGCGCCTCATCACGAAGTCGTTGCAGGAAATACAGTACCGGGTCATCCGTGGCTAGCGAAATTGGGCGCTCAAGTCCAGCGTGGAAGAGCTCTCTACCCGCATTGCGGTCCGGCCCCTTGGCAACGCCAACGACCGCAGGCCCGCCGATTCCGACTTCTGCCATCGCCGCGACCGCCGCACTGCGGTGACCTGCGCCTCCGTCAATCAGAACCAGGTCCGGCCATTGCCCCTTGCTCCGGTCCGGATCCTCGCGCTGGAGTCGTTTGAAGCGCCTGAGCAACACTTCCCGCATCATCGCGTAGTCATCACTGGGGTCGGCACTTCGGACATTGAAGCGACGATACGATGCTTTCGCAAAGCCATCCGGTCCAGCGACGATCATTGCTCCCACTGGGTGGGTCCCCTGTAAATGGCTGTTGTCGAAGACCTCAACGCGGCGTGGCGCGTGCGTCAAACCAAAGACTTCCATCAAGGCGTCCAACAGTTCCAGCTGATTGGTACGTTCGGAGATGCGGCGAGCCAATGCGGCTTTTGCGTTGTCCTCGCCGGCGCGCACTGCCTGTCGTTTTTCGCCCCGCTGCGGGACGAGAATCGCGACCCGTCGCCCGACCTTGATGGAAAGCGCCTCTGCCAATAGTTCCATGTCCGGAACTTTCTCGCTGAGCAGCAGGGTCGCTGGCGGCGCTTGGGTATCGTAAAACTGTGAAATGAAGGCTCCGAGCACTGTGGCAGGAGGAATCTCCTTGCCGTGCATCGGGAAATGCGTGCGATTGCCAAAGTTGCTGCCGCCACGGAAAAAGAACACCTGGACGGCAATCTGTCCAGCCTGTTCCGCGACGGCAAAAACGTCTGCGTTGCCCACATGCTGCAAATCGCCGCCGCGAGCGGTCTGAATCGTATTCAGCGCCTGAATCCGGTCTCGCAGAACCGCGGCGCGTTCGAATTCCAAATCGGCGCTGGCCCGGTCCATTGCGGAACGCAGGGATGCCTGGACTTCCTTCCCTCCGCCGCCCAAGAAACGCCGCAGGTGTTCGACGAAGCCGGCATATTCCGAATCTCCGACCTTCCCAACACAGGGGGCGGAACAGCGGCGGATTTGATACTGGAGACAGGGTCGGTCACGCACCTCAAATTCCCTATCGGTACAGGTGCGTAACGGAAATGCGCGCTGGAGGGCGTTCAAGGTCACGTTGACAGCTCGGACGGAGGCAAACGGTCCAAAATAGTGGCCATCCCGTCGCTTACGTCCTCGATGCTTCAGGAGTTGTGGCCATGCATGGTCTGTACGAAGGTGGATGTAGGGATAGGACTTGTCGTCCCGCAAGAGGATGTTGTATCGAGGTCGCAGCTTCTTGATTCGATTTGCCTCGAGCAATAGCGCTTCGGCCTCGTGCTCCGTCACCGTGAATTCGACATGTCGGACTTGTGCGATCATCCGCCGGAGACGGATCGGTAAACGCTGGACCGACGCGTACGTAGCTACCCGATTCCTCAGCACACGTGCCTTCCCCACGTACAGCACTTCCCGATCTGCTGCCTCCATCTGGTAGACGCCGGGTCTGGCAGGCAATGAGCGCGCCGCGGCGCGTACCACATCCGCCCCGACCTGCAGGTCGCTTTGGCCAACTCCGCTCGGGCTGGAGCCAGATCGGTCAGATGGAGTCAAGTGTTTCAATGGTTCAGATGTTCGCGGTTCCATGCCAGACTTTGACTTGCCGAAAGCGGGCAATCAACTGCTTCCCTCGATTCGCCGCTGAACCGGCATTGTGGAAAACCCTGTGGAAAAACTCTCCGTGGCCCGCTCAATTGCTTGTGTCTAATGGGTAAACTGCTTGGAAAGCGCGACCATCAAGTACAGCCATGAGATTCTAACTGATTGAATTACAATGTTTATCTAGTAATGCTAATTCTCCATCAAGCTGCGACTGACGGATCGACATCTCTGGATGTTCAGTCACGGCGCGCAACTGACCTCTTGTGAATAAAACTCCTGCAACTACAGGTTGGTAGCGCTTGCATCTTGGACAGCGATCCGTCAACGAGTCTGCCGCACCCTTACTCCTAAGGCAGCTGCTTCGGGGAGCACGTCCGGTTTTAGCACCGTGACAATGACGCTTACCGCACCGTCAAAACTGAGGCAGCAGGTAGCCACACGATCGGCAAGCGTCTCGACCAACTGGATATGGCCGTCTGCCGCGAGGCGTCGGACGGCCACCACCACGTCCTCGTAGCTGACGACACAGTTAAGGTCATCACCATGCCGATTGGGTTCGACTTCCAATTCGACGTCGACAAGGATGCGCTGCACGCTGCTCCGTTCGTGCCGATGGACGCCGATCAGGCATTCGACTTCCAAACCCTGGACAAGAAGTGTGCGCGAGTCAGCCACGAATCGGCTCATCCGGAGCAGGGTGAAGCCAGCCAAGATGCTGGCCTCCGTCCGGAGCGATCATCTGCCCGGTAACTGACTTGGCGCTGACCAGGTAAACCAGCGCATCGGAAATATCTTCTGGCGATGGACCCGGCGACAACGGCAGTCGGTTGCGAGTGGCACGGAAGCCAGCCTCTCCTTCAGACTCGCTGGACAGGGTCGGTCCGGGGCCGATCGCATTGACGCGAATTTGCGGGGCTAGTTCCAGGGCAAGGATGCGGGTTGCGGCCCACAGGCCCGCCCGGCTCACACTGTATGAAAGGTAGTGCGGCGTCACGGTCCATACTCTGGGGTCCAGCAGATTGACGATCAGGCCGGACGTGGAGACAGGCAGCAGGTCTGCAAACACACGGCTGAGGACCAGAGGCGCCCTGAGGTTTAGCTCGAGATGGTCGTCCCAGGACGTCCGAGTTCCAGTCAGCAGCGTGTCGTGCGCAAAATGCGAAGCATTGTTGACCAAGATCGTACATGGACCAAGCTGTTGTGTCGCGATCCGCAACAGCTGCTGTGCAGCTTCATCCGATCGCAGGTCCGCAGAGAATGCGCGAGCCACGCCTCCACCAGCCGTTATTTCCTGGACAAGGTTTGACGCCGCGTTTCCGGATCGCATGTGATGGATCGCGACCGGGTATCCGAGCCGAGCAAGCGCCCGCACCAAAGCGGCCCCGATGCGGCGAGCCCCTCCGGTTACGAGGGCCATTCCCTCCCGAGAATCGTTGCCCACGTCAATGACGCCTTGAACGGGTCCGGCCCGAATTTCCGACGGTTCGCCGACGACGCACTGGCGACTTGGGCCCTGCACGTGAAGACAGCCCCAGTTCATTATCCCGCAGCGCCTTTAGTTCATCGCGCACTAACGCGGCCTCTTCGAACTCAAGCGCAGCAGCGTGCCGATGCATGCGTTCTTCCAGTTCGGCTTCGTAGGCTTCCCTATTGTGCCCTATGCGATGCGGAATCTCGGGGCTGATCTCTACCGTAACGTGATCCTGCTCATGAATGCTGCCCAATACGTCGGCGATCTCCTTCCTTACCGTTTCAGCCTGAATTCCGTGAGAACGATTCCACTGAAGCTGCAATTCTCTGCGCCGGCGGGTCTCGTCCAATGCTCCTTTGAGCGAATCAGTCTCCTGATCGGCGTACAGGATGACCCGTCCGTCCACGTTACGGGCCGCTCGTCCAATCGTTTGAATCAGGGACGTGCGCGAGCGCAGAAACCCTTCCTTGTCGGCATCGAGAATGGCAACCAGCGCGCATTCGGGAATGTCCAACCCTTCTCGTAAGAGGTTGATACCTACAAGGATATCGAACACACCGCGCCGAAGGTCGCGAATGATTTCAATTCGTTCTAGCGTATCAATGTCGGAGTGCAGGTAACGAACACGGAGTCCGGCTTCTTCCAGGTATTCGGTCAGATTTTCCGCCATGCGCTTGGTGAGGGTGGTAACGAGTACACGGGCTCCCCGCTCAGCGACGGCGCGCGCCTCCCCGAGCAGATCATCAACCTGGTTGCCTGCCGGGCGGACTTCACACTCTGGATCCACTAGGCCGGTCGGCCGAATCACCTGCTCAACTGCCTTACCCCCAGTGTGCTCGAGCTCCCATGGACCGGGCGTCGCGGATACCAGCACGGTGGCGGGTCGCATCGAATCCCATTCCTCGAACTTCAGGGGACGGTTGTCGACGCATGACGGGAGCCTGAAACCGTGAGTGGCCAGGGTCGTCTTGCGGTTAAAGTCCCCACGAAACATCCCGCGCAGCTGGGGGACGGTGACGTGGCTTTCATCCACGAACAAGATCGAGTTTTCCGGCAGATACTCGAACAGCGTGGGTGGCGGCTCCCCAGGGCGACGCCCCGTCAGATAGCGCGAGTAATTTTCGATGCCTGCGCAGCTTCCGGTTGCCGCCATCATTTCGAGGTCGAAATTGGTCCGTTCTTCCAACCGCTGGCGCTCGAGCAGTTTCCCTGATTCCTCCAAATCCGCCAATCGTTCGGCGAGTTCAACGCGAATCCGCTCAATGGCTTGTGCAAGTGTCGGCTTCGGCGTGACGTAGTGGCTGTTTGCGTATATGCGCACCTCGTCCATTTTGGCGGTGCGTTCTCCGGTCAGAGGGTCGAACTCGGATAACCGCTCTACTGTTTCGCCGAAGAGATCGACCCGCCATGCACGGTCTTCAAGATGAGCCGGAAAGACTTCGATCGTGTCTCCTCGAGCACGGAACGTCCCCCGAACCAGGTTCATGTCGTTTCTACGGTAATGCAGTTCGACCAGGCGGGCGATGAGCGCATTTCGTTCCACACGGCCACCCGTCCTTAGCTCGATGATCATTCGGGTATAGGTTTCGAGCGGTCCGATTCCGTAAATGCATGAAACGCTGGCAACAATCACCACGTGGCTCTGCTCAAAAAGCGCCCGGGTTGCCGCGTGGCGCATACGATCGATGTGCTCGTTGATCGATGCGTCTTTCTCTATGTATGTGTCGGTCCGGGGAACGTAGGCTTCGGGCTGGTAGTAATCGTAGTACGAAACGAAGTACTCGACGGCGTTGTGCGGGAACAGCGACTTCATCTCGCCATACAGCTGTGCCGCCAAGGTCTTGTTGTGGGCAAGTATCAGCGCTGTGCGCTGCAACCGCTGAATCACGTGGGCCATTGTGAAGGTCTTGCCGGAACCGGTAACACCCAGGAGTACTTGCTCGCGTCGACCTTGCGCTAGACCGTCAACGAGCTCGGCGATTGCCTTGGGTTGGTCTCCAGCCGGATCCACCCCCGCGATCAGCTGGAACTTGTTGGAGATCTTCGAGGTTCGCTCCGGTTCCAGTTCCGCGACCCTGTTCACTAGCGGTGGCCCCACCCCTCGGCTACGGCCAATTGGCGAATTCGTGTCATGGCCGTGCGGATCTCCTTGATGCCCGCTGCGTAGCTCAGACGGATGTAGCCCTCGCCATGCGCACCGAAGCTGGTTCCAGCCACCGTCGCAACGTGCAACTCCTCAAGCAGGCGATCCTGCAATTCCAACGCCGGGATGCCAGTGCCTTCAACGTTAGGCATGGCATAGAACGCGCCCTCTGGGCGAATCATCCGCCATCCGGGGAGTGTCTTGACCTCTTCGATCAGCACCTCGCGTCGCTCGGCAAATGCGGTGACCATCGCGTTAACATCGTCTTGGGGACCTTCCAGCGCAGCGATTGCCGCATACTGAGTTGCGGCATTGGTGCAACTGACCGAGTTGATGTTCAATCGGACTGCATGCTCGACAAGCGACTCCGGCCAAATCGCGTATCCGATCCGCCAACCTGTCATGGCGTAGGTTTTGGACCATCCGTCCAGCATGATGAGACGGTCACGCAGATGTGGATAGCGCAGCATCGACGCAAATTCAGAGCCCGGATACACGATTCGCGAATAGATCTCGTCAGAAAGGATGGCCACGTGCGGATGTTCGGCGAGTCCTTCTGCAAGTCGATCAAGCACAGGAACCGGGATCACCCCTCCAGTGGGATTGGCGGGACTGTTGACAATGATCAGTCGCGTCTTCGCCGTTACCTGGCCGAGCACTTCGTCGGGGTCGAATGCGAATCCGTCCGCCTCCGCTAACGCGATTGGCACGGGTGTTGCGCCGGTAAACCGAATCGCGGATTCGTAGATGGGAAAGCCCGGGTTGGGGTACATGATTTCTCGGCCGGGTGCACCGAACATGAGAATCGCGTGCCACATGGTGACCTTACCCCCGGGGACGATCACCACGTGGTCGGGATTCACCTCGATCGCGCGGCGGGCCGAAATATCGGCGGCCACCGCTTCTCGAAGCGGCAGGATTCCGTTGGCCGGTGTGTACCCGTGATGGCCGTCTCGCAAGGCCCCAACGGCCGCCTCGACGATATGGCCGGGGGTTCGAAAATCTGGTTGTCCAATACCTAGATTGATGACGTCCTTACCCTGCCGTTCAAGTTCGGCGGCACGGCCAAGCACAACGAAAGCGCTCTCGGTACCGAGACGCTCCATCCCGTCCATTAGTGCGAGATTCGACACCTGCGACCCTCCGATTCCGTCACTTGGAATTCGCCCGGCAGTATAGGTGGCGAATTCACTCTCACCGGCGCAGGTGTTTTGGCCGAGCGACCCGTTGCCGGCATCACATCGCTCGAGGATCTCGGTTACCAAGGTGGTCGTTACGTCAACTGGACCAGTACTGACCGAGCGGGATCACCCATCGCCCAGGGATCGTCGCCAGTGCAGCGAATATCGTTCCACGTGGCGAGAGGCGGTTGCCGGGGCGGCTATCAAGGTGACCGCCGATCGCCCTCCCCCCAGAAGCCTGTTTGTCGACAATTCATCAAGGCCCGCGCGTCCGTGACTTTCTGAACGAGTGTGTCAGTCCGTCATCGCTTGCAAGTCGGTTGCGAACAAGTCCGCCTTTCGAAGATCGTCCGCTGTATTGACGTTGAAGAACGGATCCACGGAGGAGGTGTCCCACTCGACTACGGCAATGCGGTAATTCGAGGTGAACGTATCGATTTTTCGGATGCCATCGGTCAGGGCCTGCTCAAGGTCGGCAAGAACTGAGACAGGCCAGCATGCAATGACCGGGTGCTGGCGACCGCCGGAACCGGCAATCGAGATCACTGCTCCCGCCGAATGACGAGATTCAGCAAGACGGGTGACAAGGTTTCTCGGCAGAAACGGAGCATCGACGGGAACCGTTGTGACCAGTGCCGTAGGGCCGGCTTCGCGCGTCGCCCAGGCGAGCACTGCGTGTATGCCTGCCAGAGGACCCGCACCTCCCTCGTCAGCAAAGCTGTCTGGCACAACTGGAGAATTCAGGAATTGCAGCCGCTCCGGGTTGCCGTTGGCATTGATCACGATTCGATCAACTTGAGGGGCCAGGCAATCATGGGCCCGCGCGATCATGGGACGATCGCCCACGCGGACCAATCCCTTGTCACCCCGACCCAGGCGCCTGCCTTGCCCGCCCGCCAGCAGAGCGCCGACATGGATCACGGCCGACATTACTGGCGGACCGCGCCCTTTCGAATGCTGGTTGGCGGATCGTCGGGTACCTTTGCTGGGTCAACATCGAGCACAAGACGATGGGTTCCGGCCAGTGCCAGAAATCGCCGGCCACGCACGCGGCCGACCAACGTCAGGCTCGCCCGTTCGGCAAGCTCTACGCCCTGGGCTGTAAACCCTGATCGCGAAACCAGGGCCGGGATTCCCATTTGTACGGTCTTGATGACCATCTCACTGGTAAGGCGTCCGGTTGTGTAGAGCAGCATTCGCGAGGCATCGACGCGATTGATCCACAGCCACCCGGCAATCATGTCCGCGGCGTTATGCCGCCCAACATCTTCGACATACAGCAGCACTCGTTCTCCGTCGCAGAGCGCACAGCCATGAATTGCGCCAGACTTGAGATACAGAGAGGGCTGCAGGGTGATTTTCCGGCTAAGGGCATAAAGCGTGGATGTTCGAAACCGGACATCCGGATCCAGTTTGGTCTCTTCAAAACTCTCCATTACTTGCCCGAAAATCGTCCCCACTGCGCAGCCCGACGTGCGGATGCGATGACGCATCATGTCTTCGTAGTCAGTCGTTCGTTCGGTTCGAACAACCACCGCTTCACCTTCTTCGTCGTATTCCACCGAGTTGATGGTGTCGTCCCGGCGGAGCATCGCTTGATTCACGAGGTACCCAACGGCCAGCAGTTCAGGGTGGTCGCCGACGGTCATGGCCGTCACGATTTCCTGGTCGTTGAGGAAGATGGTCAATGGTCGCTCGGCGACCACGTATGTCGTCACGCGCCGACCTTCGTGATCGATTCCTGAGACCTCCCGTGTCAGGTTCGGATCGTCAGGACTGGGGGCGATCAAGAACTCCCCGGACAAGTCCGGGCCGCCGCATTCCGGTAGTCCGGTCACGTGACACTCTTCAGGCATGTGACTTACGAAGACTGGATAACAGCATTGAGTTCGAATCGGAAATCAATATCCGGAATGTGGATCTCGGCCGTTGCATTTAGCGGCCTGTCGGGCAACCGCTGGGCGGCGGCGGCCGAACGAATGGCAGTCTCGATTTCACGCTGGGCGTTGACACCAAGCGTCTTCAGAAATCGTCGCAGGCTCCGATTGAGTGTTTCTTCGTCCATGTCGGTCTCCTGTTGGCATGGTGGCGGAATGTATCCAATACGTGCAAGATACATTTAGCTGGCACTAAACCGGTTTGCTGGAGGACGCTGATGAAGGCATTTCTGGTGGCTTTGGTGGCCACCGGCGCAATCGCCCTTCTTACTGCAATCACGTTGCCGAGCTGGGCGGACTGTTACAGCCAGGACGCGCGGGTTGGCACACACGTACGCTTGTAGGCGCAGCTAAGGGCCTAAGCACGGGCCTGACCTGGCTCCAGGCCTGTCCTTCTTCCCGCGTCTCCCCTCCCCTGATCCAGTCAATTGCGGTGTGCGTCGCGAAACTCGGCCAACTCTTTGCGCAGCGACCGCAGTTCCTGAAGTACTGAGTCGGGTTCCGCAGCCTCGTTCTCCGCTCGCATCGACGTCGCGGTACGTTCTTCCGCGTGCATGGTCTGCATCGAATCAATCACGATTGCAATGAACAGGTTGAGCACTGTAAAGCTGGAAATGACGATGAAGGAAACAAATACGATCCAAGCCCATGAGTACTGCTGCAGAATGGGGCGAACGATTCCCATCGACCAGCTCTCCAAGGTCATGATCTGGAAAAGGGAAAACATCGAATCGCCGATCGTGCCGAACCATGCAGGAAAGGCTGGCCCAAACAGGTTGGTGGTTATCACGGCATAGACGTAGAAGATCAGCAGTAGCAGTACACCGATTGCGGCCACTCCTGGCACTGCGTGCAGGAGCGCACCCACCACTCGCCTTAGCCGAGGAATTGCCGAGACCACGCGCAATACCCGCAGCACGCGCAGGGCACGAAGCACCAACAACGAGTCAGCGGCGGGAGCCAGTGTGATGGCGACGATGGTAAAGTCGAAGATCCCCCAGGGATCAAGAAAGAACCGGAGTCCGCGTGCGACGATCCTGAGACCAATCTCGATGCAGAATATTGTGATGACAATTCGGTCGAAGATACGGAGTTCCTCACCGACGACTGCCATCACCGACGGAGACGTTTCGAAACCCAGAGCAATCGCATTCAGCACGATCAGGGTCATCGTCGTGTAGCGGAATCCTCTGGTATCGACCAGTTGACGAATCCCGTCTCGCAGCCAGGCAATTCGACTTCGGCTCCCGGCGGGAGGGTCGTTTACGAGATACTTGCGGAGGGATGCAGACCTGACTGAATCGATATGTCGTAACCGCCGCAGCAAATGAGAAGCGCCCGAAACATGATGGAACTTCAAAGACCAGTCTCCAGTGCAACCTCTGGACCAGCTGCCACGTTCCGCCCGTTCTTCGCGACATGCCACAAGACGTGACGTGGTACCAACCACGCGCCGCCCACGATCATGTAACACGTGATGATGATGACTCTCGCGCGGCCCGGGGGGTTCGCGTGCGGTCGTCAGCGCCGCGCTCCGGGCTCACCAATCGTCAGTGAACTTCGCATCTGAGAGCGTCGAAGAATCCTGTTGTGGCTAGCCTTGACCCTCCCTAACGGCGGATGGAACAGCGTCGTCCTCCGCCGGGGCCTCCTCGGCCCTAGCCGCCCAGAGACTGTGGTGCTGTTCAGCCCATGCTGCGTCTACGCGGCCGCTCCCCATCGCCTGGAATGCCCCCTCCATGCCAATTGTACCGATGTAGATGTGTGCGAACATGACCACGATCAGCCCCAATGACACCACTGAATGCCACAGTTGCGCAAGCTGCATTTCTTGCATTGCCGTCAGGGTTTCCGGAAAACCGAAACCGAACAAGTTCAGAAAAGCGAAGGTCTTACCGAACATTGGAAAAGCGAAAGGAAGCAACAAGGCAAGGCCAGAAAGGCTTACAGATATCCCACCGAGCACCACGATCCAGAAGATCGCCTTTTGACCGGTATTGAACCGGTCCGCCGCCGGGTGATGCCGGTCCGAGAACAGGCCGCCGCCCTGCCGAAGCCATTTCAGGTCCGTTCGGGCAGGAAGGTTGTGCCGCACCCACAGGACAAACATCAGCACGACGCCGAACATGAATGGGAATGCCACGAAGTTGTGAAGAAGCTTGCCCGCCTCGGTCAGGGTCGCGAATGCCTCCTTACCAATCACGGGGATAAGGAGATACCGGCCGTACAACAGATTGAGGCCGGACAGGGCGAGCACAATGAAACTGGTTGCGGTCATCCAGTGGGCAAAGCGTTCGATCCCGTTGAATCGTACCACTTCCCTATGGGCCGGTTTGCCTGCCAGCGAAATACGCCCACGCCATGCGTAGAACAGGACCAGGAGTACCAGCATGGCGAACATGCCCCATGCGCCCAGGACCGTAACCGGCCCGTTTCGAATCGACCGCCAAATCTCACCTTCCGACTGTATGAGAACCCCGGCCTGAGGATCCGGGATCGACACTCGACCAGGGGTGCCAGTCCGGACGCCTCGCCATCCATCTGACTTGCTGCTTTGCTCGACGACAGCGTCGGTATCGCCGCTCACGACCGCAGCGCCCATGATGGCAACCCCGTAACCGGCCACGGTCAACCCGACAATAACGCCGACCGCCGTCAGGAAGGAACGCAACTGCTGCGACATCACCACTCAGAACCGCTGGTATTCGGCACGGCGCCCTAGCGCCTCTCGGGCTTCAGCACTCAGCTGCTGGTCAGGCGCGCCGGCGTAGGTTCCCTTGCCGGTATCCAGTCGGCGGCCCTGCTCGCTCTCCCTGCAACCGCACAAGGCCACCAAGAAAATGAAGCAGAGCGTGCTCAGGTATCGGAACCGTATGCCGTGTTCCATCCCCAAACTCCGCTTCCGAAACCGCGCGCTGTAACCCGCTCCCGGTAAATGTCCGATACGGCGTCCGCGTCCCCCGCCAACAGCGCCTTGGTCGAACACATCTCGGCGCAAAGAGGAAGTTTTCCCTCCGCCAAGCGATTTCTGCCGTAATGCGCAAATTCTTCGTCGGATCCGTCCTCCTTGGGGCCCCCGGCGCAGAATGTGCACTTGTCCATCTTGCCACGTCCGCCAAAGTTACCTGCCTGCGGATACTGCGGGGCCCCGAACGGACAAGCGTAGAAGCAGTAACCGCAGCCGATGCACAGGTCCTTGTCATGCAGTACCACGCCCTCATCGGTCTGGTAGAAGCAATCGACCGGACAGACCGCCATGCAGGGCGCATCAGAACAGTGCATGCAGGCTGTCGAAATCGACTGCTCGCCTGGCTGCCCGTCATTGATCGTGACCACTCGCCGGCGGTTTACTCCCCACGGTACCTCGTGCTCGTTCTTGCACGCTGTGACGCAGGCGTTGCACTCAATGCAGCGATCAGCATCACAAAGGAACTTCATGCGGGCCATTGTGGAGTCCTCCTCAGGCCGCTGTGATGCGGCAGAGCGTAACCTTGCTCTCCTGCATCTGGGTCACGGAATCGTAGCCGTAAGTGCCAATGGTATTTGACGACTCTCCGAGCACGTACGGGTCAGCGCCTTCCGGGTACCGGTGACGGAGATCTTGCCCCATGAACCGGCCACCAAAGTGAAACGGCATAAACGCCACCCCCGGATCGACCCGGCGGGTCACCAGCGCCTTGACAAGCACGCGCCCTCCTTCCGGTCCCTCGACCCAGATGTCGTCACCATCCTGGAAGCCGGCATTGTTCGCGTCGCGCGGATGAACTTCGCAGAACATCTCCTGCTGCAACTCAGCCAGCCACGGGTTTGACCGGCTCTCGTCGCCGCCCCCTTCGTATTCCACGAGACGCCCCGTCGTCAGGATGATGGGATAGTCCTTGGAGTAGTCCCGCTCCTGAATCGAGCGATAAAGTACCGGGACTCGGTATCCGCGCGTGTCCTCGTACGTGGGGTAGTCAGACACCAGATCACGGCGCGTCGTGTAAAGCGGTTCACGGTGAAGCGGGACCGGGTCCGGGAAATTCCAGACGACCGCCCGGGCTTTCGCATTCCCGAACGGCGCGCATCCGTGGCTGATCGCCACCCGCTGGATCCCGCCGGAGAGATCTGTCTTCCAATTGGTCTTGTCTCCGGCAATCGAGTCGACTACAGCCCGTTCCTCCTCTGTCAGGTCTCCGTCCCAACCGAGTCTCTTCAGCATCGCCATGGTGAACTCGGGGTACCCGTCTTCGATTTCGGAATCCTTGCTGAATGAACCGTCTGCCAAAAGATTCTCACCATCCCTTAAAACACCGAAACGCGCACGGAAGGTCAACCCTCCGTCGGCGACAGCCTGCGAGGTGTCATAGAGGATGGGAGTTCCCGGGTGAGCCAGCTGCTCGTTACCCCAGCAGGGCCAGGGGAGCCCGTAATACTCGCCGTCACAGGGGCCACCCTCCGCCTTGAGGGTGGTGCGGTCAAAGGTGCCCATGTTGGCCATGTGCTTGCGCAGACGTTCGGGCGTTTGACCGGTGTACCCGATCGTCCACATGCCGCGATTGAACTCTCGCGTGATGTCCTCAATAACCGGCTCGTGATCTCGAACTTCGATATTGCGGAACAGTGGTCCGTCAATTTCGAGCTGCTTCGCGAGCCGGTAAATGATCTCGTGATCAGGTTTCGACTCGAACAGTGGCTCCACAACTCGTTCGCGCCACTGCAGTGAGCGATTCGACGCAGTAACGGAGCCGTAGGTCTCGAACTGGGTTGCCGCGGGAAGGAGATATACGCCGTCCTGACGTTCGTGCAGCACCGCTGTCAACGTGGGATACGGATCCACCACGACCAGCAGGTCGAGCTTGTTCATTGCCCGGCGCATGTCCGGGAGACGTGTCTGGGAATTCGGCGCGTGTCCCCAGAAGATCATTGCCTTGAGGGTTTCGGGCTGATCCAGGTTCTCCTTGTCCTCGAGGACGCCGTCCACCCATCTGGACACCGGGATTCCCTTTGATTGCATCAATTCCGGAGAAGAGAAGCGCGTGGCGAGGGTCTCGTACGATACTCCCCAAACCCGGGCCCAATGCTTCCATGCGCCTTCCGAGAGTCCGTAATAGCCCGGCAATGTGTGGCTCAGCACCCCGAGGTCGGTAGCGCCCTGGACATTGTCATGACCGCGGAAAATATTCGTCCCGCCTCCGGCCTTGCCCATGTTTCCCAAGGCCAACTGGAGGATGCAGTACGCGCGCGTATTGTTGTTTCCTGTGGTGTGCTGGGTCCCTCCCATGCACCAGATGACCGTTCCGGGCCGGTTCTCCGCCATCGTCTTGGTAATTTGGCGAACCTGCTCCCCCGGAACGCCGGTGACACGCTCGGTTTCGGCTGGAGTCCAGCGGGCGACCTCCTCGCGGATCTGGTCAAGTCCCCACACCCGTGACTGGATGAACGACTGGTCCTCCCAGCCGTTTTCGAACAAGTGCCACAGCATGCCCCAGACCAGGGCCACGTCCGAGCCCGGACGGATGCGGACATACTCGTCAGCGTGCGCGGCAGTACGCGTGAAGCGCGGGTCGACCACGATGAACGGCGCACCTTTTTCCTTGGCCTTCAGCAAGTGCACCATGGAAACCGGATGCGCTTCAGCCGGATTTCCGCCGATCAAGAAAATGGACTTGGAATTGTGGATATCGTTGTAACTATTGGTCATTGCGCCGTAGCCCCATGTATTGGCCACGCCCGCAACTGTGGTCGAATGACAGATACGCGCTTGATGATCGACGTTATTGGTGCCCCAGAATGCAGCGAACTTCCGGAAGAGGTAGGCCTGTTCGTTATTGTGCTTGGCTGACCCGAGCCAGTACACCGAGTCCGGTCCCGTTGTCGTCCGGATCCGTTCAAGTTCTGCACCAACTTCTTCGATCGCGCGGTCCCAATCGAGCCGCTCCCAGCGACCGCCAACCAACTTCATCGGGTATCTGAGACGGCGCTCTCCGTGGGCGTGCTCCCTTACTGACGCCCCTTTCGCACAGTGCGCTCCCAGGTTGAACGGGCTGTCGAAACTGGGTTCTTGACCAATCCATACCCCGTTCTGGACTTCTGCGGTAACCGCGCAGCCGACTGAACAGTGCGTGCACACGGACAACACGTTTTCAATGCCGTCGCTACCGGCGGGCGTCGTATCCGCGGCTTCAACCCGCCCTCCCGGCACGAGTCCTGCGAGCGCGGATCCAGCGGCAACGACGCCCGAGTTGCGAAGAAAGGCCCGGCGGTCAAGCGCGGTGCCGGCGATGGATGATCGAGAAGACATCAGGACACCTGCAGTAAGCTTGAAGAAAACCGCTAGAAGCGCGCCAACCGGTACACCGTGCGGACGTGCTCGGTTTCACGGTAGCGAGCGTGCGATCTGGAAGGCTTTGACGAAGTGGGGGCGGTCGATGGGCGTATGGCCAATGCTGCCGCCCCGGTGACACCTGCTGCGGCGAAGAGGTTGCGGCGACTTAGGCCGCGACGGCGGGACTTGCGCTGAGAATCGGTCGAACCTCGTGGCATACGCTCCTCCTTCGTTTACCACCCCAGAAGCATAGCGGTACCTGATCGCAATTGCGCGGCCAATTTCGAAATTGGCGTTCGGCGGGAAAACGGGAAAAAATCGGTGCCATAACCCGATGTTTGCCGGTGCTTCGAAAGCGGCAAAACGGCGCTTCGCATCGCGGACGGTTATCGGCGACCATCAGCCGTTAACGCGCTTGCACGGGTGCCCGCAAGGCCGGTGTCGGATTCACGACGCAGCCGCACGGAACTGGGCCAAGACAACGCGGGTCTGGAGCGAGCTGACCGGGCGCTTCCCGGATAGACCGGGCGCTCGAACCCGCATCCTGAAAGAACCTGAGGGCGCTGCGTCGGTGATGGCGCTCGGTCGCCGTCACGCACCCGTGAATTACAACTATGGGGCAAGATCCTGTGGCCCCATCCGTTAGATCGCTAACAGCTGCGACCGGTCTTGCCGTGCGCGCGCAACAAAAAGGGCGGCGGTCGGATGACCGCCGCCCAAGCGTTGTTTATGGAATAGGTATCAGGCTTCTTGCATTGCCGCCTTGACCTTCTCCGCAGTGATCGGCCACGAACGTACGCGCGCGCCCACAGCTGCTTGGATGGCGTTGGCAATCGCGGGCCCGACGACCGTCACGACAGGCTCACCCGTCCCGGCCGGGTAGTGGCCGTTCTGGATAATGCTGACGTCGATTTCAGGCGCCTGGTTGATCCGCATTGGCGTCCAGGTGTCGAAGTTCGATTGTTCGATCGAACCGTCCTTCATCGTGATGTTCTCGTAGAGAACTCTCGATGTCCCGTAGATCGCGGAACCCTGGATCTGCGCCAGCACACCGTCGGGGTTGACGGCGGTGCCCACGTCCATCGCGATGGAAAGCTTCCTTACGGTGGGCTCTCCGGATTCGGGGTCAACGTGCACCTCAGCGACACACGCCGTCCACGTCGGGGAGCCACGCTCCTGCGACGTAACGCTGGCAATTCCCTGACCCGTGTTGGCGGGGAGGGGCTTCACGCCATAACCCGCGCGTCCCGCAGCGACCAGCAGGGCGTTGCGTAGACGCTCCGCGCCACCCACCGTGTTCGGCGGGGTGCCGACGTTCTTGCCGACTGCCTTCAGAAGCGAAGTCCGGAACTCGAGCGGGTCGCGTCCGACTGCGTGCGCGGCCTCGTCGAGGAACGACTCAACAGCCCACATCGTCCAGGTCGGTGCAACTGCACGGAGCTGTCCCGGAGGGGTGGCGCTCTGACCAACAACGTTCTCAATCGAGCGTACGTACTGGTTCGGAACGTTGTACCAGTGGTCCGAACCGTTCGTGGAGAACGGGTCGATCTTGCCCTTCTTGTCGACTGATTCCGCCAAGAAGCCCGGAGCCTGTCGCTTGGTCGCCCAAGCCGAGCAGACTGTGTGAACCATCGTGTCCAGATCACCGGCGACGTTCACCCCACCTTTTACGGTCTGGTAGGTGAGCGACTGGTGGAAGTCGAACATCACGTCCTGTTCGCGGGTGAACACGAGCTTGACGGGACGCCCGGCTGCCTTGGCCGCCAGGGCCGCTGGAATCATCGCGTCCGGCTCAAGGCGCCGTCCGAAGCCAGTACCTGCGTACTGCTGGTGATGGACCACATTGGCCGGTTCCACACCGAGCGCTTCAGCCGTCATGGCCGTGCATCGTGTGGACCACTGGCACGCCGTGAAGAGGTGCCAGACGCCATCCTGTTCCATGGCCACGCAGTTCATCGGCTCCATCATGCCGTGGTAGCCGATGCTGGTTTCGTACTCGGCCTCGACGACGGTCGCGGCATTGCTCATGCCCGCGTCCGTGTCACCATCGATTACCCAGGCAAATCCTTCGCCATCGGCAGTTGCCTTCTTGGCGTAGCCAAGGATGTCTGCAGTGCTGACGTTGGCGTTCGGACCCAGATCCCAATCGACGGAAACGGCATCGGCGGCCTTTTCGGCTGCCCAGATGGTCTCGGCAAGCACGATTGCGTAGCCGCGCTGGACGCCGGTCGGATCCTCGATGATTTCGGTTCCGATGTATCCATCGATGCCGCTTGCGGCCGAGTCGTCGACCGCATTCGGCATCGCCCCCCAGCGCGTGGGCCAGGTGACGATCCGGCCATACGCCATGTTCGGAACGAATACATCGATCCCGTACCGGGCGGTGCCGTTGATCTTTGCTGGAATGTCGAGAGCCGGAACTGACGTGCCGACGAGGTTGTACTCGCCGAACTTCTTCAGTTCGATGGCTTTCATCTCATCTTCGCTGAAGGTCCGGTCGATCGGGCCCGCGCTGATGATTTCGGAATAGGTCGTCGACTGACCGGTACCCGTGTGTGTGACCGTGCTGTTTGCAGCGGAACACTCGCTAGCCGGAACGCCAAGCAGATTGGCACCGGCCTCCACGAGCGCCATGCGCGCGGCCGCACCGATCCGGGAGTTGCGGTCGAACGTCCAGTTCACCGACCACGACCCGCCGGTGATCATCAGACCCCACTTTTCGTGGCTGTCCGGATAGTCAATGCGGACGTCGTTCCAGTCGATTTCCAGCTCTTCGGCGACAGCCTGCGCCAGTGCGGTCCCGACATGCTGTCCCATTTCCGTCTTGGTAATGTGGACAGTCGCGATCCCGCTGGGCTCCATAGTCAGGAACAGGCTGGGCTCGAAATTGCCAGCCGCCAGGGCCTCGCGGGCGCCGCCGGTCAAGTGCGGCAGGGCTGAATAGCCGACCACCAACCCGGTGCCGGCAACAGCGGAGCCAACCAGAATGTCGCGGCGCGTTGCGCCACCCAAGTCTTTCATGTGCTTGGTCATGGTCAGGCCTCCTGCATCATTTGGGCAGCCCGACGGACACCCTGCTTGATCCGAGCGTACGTTGAGCAGCGGCAGATGTTGCCTTGCATGGCATCGAGAATTTCTGCGTCACTCGGACTGGAGTTGGACTCAAGGAACGCAGCGGCATTCATCATCTGCCCGGACTGGCAGTACCCGCACTGGGGAATCTGCAGCTCTAGCCACGCCTTCTGCACCGGATGCTGACCCTTGGGGTCGAGGCCTTCAATCGTAGTGATCGTCGCACCTTCGGCGTCCGACAACTGCAGCTGGCAGGACCGAACTGCTTCACCATTAAGGTGAACAGTACAGGCCCCACAAAGGCCAATGCCGCATCCAAACTTCGTGCCGGTTAGACGCAGTCCTTCGCGAATAACCCACAGCAGTTTGGTGTCCCCCGGTGCATCGACGACGTGCGACACGCCGTTGATGTTAAGAACAGCCATAATCCCTCCTCAGGAATACAAAGGGGAACCGCCGACCACAAAGGTTCGCCAAAGTGGCGAACCTGCAAGCGAGCAACGACAGACCCCGGTTTTGTCCATTGTAGTTTGGGGCGCCGAATTGGGCAAGCTGGCAAAGGCGAATTCGGCCGTGTCAAGCGCGTCAGCCGCGGTCCTCGATTGGCACAAACGGGCGTTCTGGCACGCCGGTGTACAGCTGGCGCGGACGTCCAATCCGCTGAGCGGGATCTTCAATCATTTCGTTCCACTGGGCGACCCATCCCACCGTGCGGGCGACCGCGAAGAGTACGGTGAACAGACTGGGCGGAAAACCAATGGCTTGCAGCGTAATCCCCGAATAAAAGTCAACATTCGGGTACAGCTTCTTCTCAACGAAGTAATCGTCCTCCAGGGCAATGCGCTCCAACTCCCGCGCAAGCCGAAACATGGGTTCGTTCTCCTTTCCCAAGGCGCCGAGGACTTCGTGGGCGGTCGACTGCATGACGCGCGCCCGGGGATCGTAGTTCTTGTAGACACGGTGCCCGAATCCCATCAGCCTGAACGGGTCGGCGGGGTCACGCGCGCGGTCGATAAACGACTTCACCCTCGAAACATCACCGATTTCCTGGAGCATGCTGATCACTGCCTCGTTGGCGCCGCCGTGCGCTGGTCCCCACAGCGATGCAATCCCCGCAGCCACGCATGCAAACGGGTTTGCGCCGGACGAACCCGCGAGCCGGACGGTGGACGTCGAAGCGTTTTGCTCATGGTCGGCGTGGAGTATGAGAATTCGATGCATCGCCCGTGCCAGCACATCGCTGATGACGTATTCCTCGGCCGGAACCGCAAACATCATGTGCAGGAAATTCTCCGCGTAATCGAGGTCATTGCGCGGATAGATGAAGGGCTGGCCGATCGAATACTTGTAGGCCATTGTCGCGATCGTCGGAATTTTCGCGATCAACCGGTGGGAAGCGACCATCCGCTGATGGGGATCGGTAATGTCCGTGCTATCGTGGTAGAAGGCTGACAACGCTCCGACGACGCCGCACAAGATTGCCATGGCGTGGGCGTCGCGCCGAAAGCCCCGGAACAGGTACGTCAGCTGCTCGTGCAGCATGGTGTGCCGGCTAATCGTGTAGGCAAAGTCCTCATTGCTGGCCGGGTCCGGCAGCTCACCTCGCAAGAGCAGGTAGGCCACTTCCAGGAAGTCGCAGTGCTGGGCCAAGTCCTCGATGCGATAGCCTCGGTGCAGCAGGATGCCGCTTTCACCGTCGATGAACGTGATCTTCGATTCACACGAACCGGTCGAGGTGTAGCCCGGGTCGTACGTAAACACGCCGGCACTGCCGTAAAGGGACCGCACATCGACCACATCGGGCCCGACCGTTCCTGACAGTTCCGGCAATTGAAGACTACGGCCGTCGCTGAGCGTCAGTTGCGCCATCTGTCGTTCCGCATCCATGGCCATGTGTCATTCTCTCACGTCAAGGCGGGCAGCAATCCGGGACCAAGCAGCACCGTACCTAGGCCCCCAGACGGGGGCAAATGAACCGCCTAGCCGCCGCTCACCGTTCAATCAATTCAATCTTGTAACCGTCTGGATCTTCGACGAAAGCGATCACCGTGCTGCCGTGCTGCATGGGACCGGGCGGGCGCGGAATGCGGACTCCGTCAGCTTCGAGGCGCTCGCATGTCCCGTAGATGTCGGGGACGCCGAGAGCTATGTGCCCCCACGCATCGCCCTGGGCGTAGTCTTCCTCCTGATCCCAGTTATGTGTGAGTTCGAGGACCGTGTGGGCATCCTCGGGGCCGTAACCCACAAACGCCAGCGTGAAGCGGCCGCTCGGAAAGTCCTGGCGCCGGAGCACCTGCATTCCCAAGGCACCGGTGTAGAAGGCCAGTGAGCGTTCGAGGTCGCGGACACGGATCATCGTGTGAAGCATGCGAAAAGCGTCTGGACGGGCTGCTGTCAATGTTTTTCCCCCTTCTGCGGATCTGGTTGAGGATCAAGCGTAGCAAGGATTGCCCGGGCTGCGCGCTGGCTGGGCGGCAGGTCGCCGTTCCGGAGATCTTTGATGGCGGCTGACGTGACCTCGATCTGACGCGCCCGTGCCTCCGGGCTTTGCAGGAGTGAGTCGACCGCTCGCGCCAGCCGATCCGGGCGACAGGACCGCTGAAGAAATTCCGGGATCGCCTCGGCGTCCTGCATCACATTGATAAGGCTCGCATACCTGATGGTGGCCATCCGCCGGACAATTTCCCAGGAAACGGGAGCCATCCGGTAGGCGACCACCATGGCCGTCCGACAACGCGCGAGCTCAAGGGTCACGCTGCCTGACGCGGCCAATGCGACATCGGCTGCCGCATACCAACTCCGCTTGTCGGAGTCCCCGTCGATGAGGATGGCGGGCAATCCGGAAAAAGCGGCTTCGACTTGCCGTTTCCGGCCAGGAGCCACGCCGACCACGATTCGAAGATTGCTTCGGCGCTCCAGGAGCATTCGAGCGCAGCTTGCGAAACGGGGTGCCAGACGATGCACCTCCCCTGCCCGACTTCCCGGCAGGACCAGAAGAACCGGCGCGTCGGCGCTGATGCCCCACCTTTGGCGAAAGCCGGGGGTCGGTTCGGGCATCGGCATCTCTACGACCGGGTGTCCGACAAACGTCGCCGGCAGTCCCTCGCGCTCGAAATAGGGAGGTTCAAAGGGGAACAGGGTCAGCATTCGATTCAGGAAGCGGGCAACCTTTCGGGCTCGCCCCGGCTTCCACGCCCACACTGTGGGAGCAACGTAGTGAATGAGCGGGATCCCTTCGCCCCGGAGCCGTGCGCCCAGCCGGAAGTTGAAACCGGGCGCATCGATGGTCACCACGACGTTGGGCCGGAGGGCACGTACGTGTGCTTCCACGCGGTGCAGCCGGCGGAGAACACGTGGCACGCGCGGCAGGACTTCCGCAATTCCCACCAGTGCGATGTCGTCGGCCGGAAACAGCGGCGTCAAGCCGGCTGCCTCCATCCTCGGCCCACCGACCCCGTCCAGACGGATCGCTCCTGCCGTCTCTGCCGACAGAGCCCGGATCAGGCGGGCTCCGAGCTCGTCTCCCGAAGCCTCGCCGGCAACCAGATATACGTGCGGCATCGGATCAGTCGTCGACGCTGCAGCCGAGCAGGAAAAGGCCGTGCGCGTCGGCCCGCCGGACCACTTCTTCCCGGCGGATGACAAGGACAGAGCCCGCCTCCACGGCGATTCCGGCAAGTCCGGCAGCCGCGACGTCGACCACGGTGTCAGGCCCGATCGTCGGCAGGTCGACACGCCGCTCCTGACCGGGTTTCGCGACTTTCACCAGCACTCCGCCGCTCCCGGCCCGCCGTTGCTGCCCGGCCCGCCGGACCATCTCGGCTGTCCCCTCGGAAGCCTCAACCGCCAGCACATGGCCGCCCTGGACCACGGCCGCCTGGCCGACATCTACTGCTCCCAGGGCCCGCGCAACGACAGCTCCCCGGTTAATGTCAATGCTGTCCTGTTCGTCCGGCACGCTCCTGGACCAGAGGCCGGGCGGGGCCAGGAGTTCGTTCACGAGACTGTCGGCCCCGACGATCTGGAAGCCTTCACGTTCGAATTCGTCGACGATGGCGCGTAGCAGGCCGTCGTCGCCCAGAGCGAACCGCGCCGCCCGGGCAAGTACGCGCAGCGCACGCGCATCCGGGCGGAGTTCGGCCAGCGAAGGACGCCGCACGTGCCCGGCCAGCACCACGGTCTCGACGGCAGCGTCGCGAAGGATTCCGAGCAGTTCTTCGGATGCCCCGAGACGCACCCATGCGTCGGGCTCGACCCCGCTGACAGATTGATCTGCCTGACCAGCCAATGCCAGCATGAAATACGGTCGACCGCCTGAACGGCAGGCCTCGGCGACCAGCCCCGGCAACAACCCCCCGCCGGCAACGATCCCAACCGGAGACCGGGAGTCTTCGGTGCCGGTGTTGGACACGGATGTCAGAGGCGACCGTCTCGGGGCAGGCACATGCCGCGCCTGGCGAGTTCCGGCACGTGCTCAATTTCACCGCAGAAGCGCACGATCTCGGCGACTCTTTCAGATCCGTCGAGCTCGATCTGAAGATTCGCAACCTGCAGACGGAACAGTTCGTCGCCGGAAAACAGAAACCCGTACGCCTTTCGTAAGTCGTCAATCTCGTTCTTGCTGAAACCCGCCCGTTGCAGTCCGATGATGTTGAGCCCCCGCAACCATGCCCGGTTGCCGGTCGCCAGCACATAAGGGATCACGTGTTTTTCGACGGCAGAGCATCCGCCGATGAAAGCGTACGAGCCAATCCGCACGAACTGGTGCACACCGGTCAGTGCGCCGACCTGGGCGAAATCACCGATGACCGCATGGCCACCGACCTGCGCACCGTTTGCCAAGACTACGTGGTTGCCAATTGAACAGTCGTGGGCAACGTGAGTGCCGACCATGAAGAGCACATTGCTGCCGATCCGTGTTGTCCCTCCTCCCCTCGGGGTGCCGGTATGGAGTGTGACGTGCTCGCGCATCACGTTGTCGGAACCGATGTCAATCTGCATCACGCCGTCCACCGCAGGTCTCACCTGCGCTGGATAACCGATGGCAACGAAGGGATAGATCAAATTGTTGGTGCCCAGAGTGGCGTCGCCCTCGATCGTGACGTGCGAGATGAGGCGGGTTCCGGAACCGATCCGCACCCCCGGACCGATCGTGCAATACGGCCCGATTTCCACCCCGTCGGCTACCTCTGCCCGCGAGTCCACCACCGCAGTGGGGTGCCAGCGATTCATCCGTCTTCGGTCCACTGGTCACGGTGCCGGATCATGGCGGTGAGGACCGCTTCCGCAGCGCGCTCCCCGTCGACTTCTGCCCGCGCCCCGACGCGCCAAACGTTCTCGCGGATACGCTGCTTCTCCACACGAATCCACAGCTGATCACCCGGCACCACGGGGCGCCGGAACCGGACGTTGTCAAGCCCCATCAGATAAACGATGTGATCTTGCCCCTCTTTGCCGATCGAGCGAACAGCGAATACGCCGGCCGCCTGGGCCATGGCTTCAACGACCAGCACGCCGGGCATGACAGGGTGCTCGGGGAAATGGCCCTGGAAGAAGCCCTCATTGATCGTCACGTTCTTCAACATCACCGCATGCTCGTACGCGACATACTCAGTGATCCGATCGATGAGCAGAAATGGATAGCGGTGCGGAATCGCCTCCAGGATGGCTGAGAGGTTGGCGTTCGCTTCGTGTTCGCCCGGCTTCGTCATGATGCGGCACCCCCACCTGCCTGCCCCCGACGAGCTGCCAGGCGCTCAAGAGCAACCGCCTGACGAAGATAGCGGGCTACCGGAACCGCAGGCATGCCGGCAACCTTGGCGTCGTCATCAAGATCGCGCGTTACCCCGGCCTTGCCCCCAATCTGGCACCGGTGCCCAACCGAGATGTGGTCGGCAATTCCCACCTGACCGCCCGCTGTGCTGAACGCGCCGATGGAACTGCTGCCGCCGATACCACATTGACCGGCTAGTACGACGTGTGGACCCACCTGGACGTTGTGGCCAACGTGGACGAGATTGTCGAGAAAGGCACCTTCGCCGATCACCGTGTCTCCGAGAGCGCCCCGATCGATGCAGGTGTTCGCCCCGATATCGGCCCGGTCTTCGATACGAACCCGGCCAAGCTGAGGTACTCGCACGTGTCCCTCATCGCTACTGGCGAGTACGAACCCGAAACCGTCCTGACCGATGCGAGCACCCGCGTGGATGCGGACGTCGGCGCCGATTACAGCGCATACGATCGTAACGTTGGCGTCGACCCGCGTACGCGGTCCCAGTACAACGCCTGGGCCAATCGTCGTATTGGGTCCTACCCATGCCCCGGCGCCAACTTCGGCTTTCGCTCCGATCACGGCCCCGGCCTCAATGCGGCAGTCCTGAGCCAGCGACGCATCAGGATCAACAACCGCCCGTTCGCTCACGCCGGGTTGAAGCGGCGGTGCCGGGAACAACGCAGCGGCGATCCGGGCAAACGCCAGACGTGGATTGGCCGCCGTCAAACAGGCGACGCTACGCGGGACTTCCGCTGCCAACGTACTGGTCGTCACGCAAGCGCCCGCATCAACCGCCAGACGCCGAACTGCTGATTTGGACACGCAATAGGCCAATGCGTCGGGGGTAGCGGCAGGGCCTTGCGAAACCGTGGCGATCAGTCGGTCACCATCGTCCGACCGCACCAGCTGGGCCCCTCCCACCTCCGCAAGTACTGCGAGCGAGAGCGGCCCTCTGGACGAAAAGAAACGTGAGTCCGGCATGATCGATCAACCGTCCTCGCCCTCAACCTCCTGCGTGGAGCCGGCCTCGGGAATCTCAAGGTGCGGGACCCGTTCGTTGAGTCGTTCAACCACTTCGTCCGAGATGTTGATCTGTTCTGCGGCGATCACAAGTTGGGACGCATCGAATACCAGCGCGAAGTTCCGTTCCAGTGCGATTTCTGCGACGATACGTACCGTTTCTTCCTGAACCTGCTGCTGACTTTGGGCCATGATCTCCTGTAGTTCCTGGCTGCGCTCGTTCACCCGCTTCTGCAAGCCCTCCACTTCACTGCGAAAACTGGCTTCCTCGACCGCATACTCTTGCGGAGAGAGCACACCGCGCTTTTGCGAGAGCTCCTCCTGCTGCTGGCGCAAACGTTCCTCGGCGGCGGTGATTTCCTCGCGGTAAAGCTGCTCGCGGGCATTGACCTCTTCCCGCACCCCATTCAGCGCGGTGG
Source organism: Alphaproteobacteria bacterium (assembly GCA_965116745.1). GTDB lineage: Bacteria > Pseudomonadota > Alphaproteobacteria > TMED109 > TMED109 > VXPW01. Next base: position 1,538,090 of record OZ220701.1, read on the forward strand.
AGAGGCGGAAGATGCGGTTGATGTCGATGAGGCCGATCGCAAAATCTTCGGGCACGGCAATGGTGGGCGGCGGAGAGGCCTCGTCCTCCTGGGCATGCGCCGCGACGGCGTGCGCAACCAGTACGGCAGCGGCCAGAGCCCGTAGGCAGGGATGCATCATGGGGAATCCTTCAGGGAAAATTGCAGGTACGAGGTCAGAATGTGCTGCCGAGACTGAAGAGGATCGTTTCAGTTCGATCGTAGGATTCTTTTGCCAGGGCGGACGTCCAGTCGATTCGGACCGGTCCTACCGGCGAACTCCACGATAAGCCCACTCCAGCAGATGCCCGCGCCGAGCCGGAATCCACCACGGTTCCTCCGTTGGTGACGACCGTTGCACGATCGATTCCCGTCAAGGTGCCAACGATACCGAATATCCGCCCGTGCATTCCGAGTTCCCGCGGCAGACCGAGGTCGAATTTCAGTTCGGCCGTCGCCGTAGCGAACATGTTTCCGCCCAAGCCGCTGGAGCGACCGGTTCCCAGATAGCGGGGGCCTATGCCGGCATACTCAAACCCCCGGAAACTCCGGTCGCCCAGCAGAAATCGGTCGTAGATGCTGACGTCCTGGCCGATCCCCTCGATGATGCCGGCGCTCACCAGCAATCCCAAGACCCACTCGTCCCAAAGGACATCTGTGTAGTAGCCGCCGTTCAGGGTCAGTCGGGCGTATCGATCGTCGCCGCCGAGGCCGGCCAGGGTTGTCGAGAGACCAACGTTATATCCCTTGGAGGGAAGCAGTGCGCTGTCGCGGCGATCGTAGGTCCAGGAGGAAGTAACTGCGGAAATCACCCTGCGGCCGAGATCGACCTGGACTTCTTCCCGACCGGTCACCCGAACCCAGGTGAGTCCATACGTCAGGCGCTGACGGAGGTACTCCCCCAGGCTGAAGCCGAAGCCGATCCGTGCTCCCTGCTCGTCCGATTCGTACGCGGTTCCAATCCGATCGGTATTGGATGAAAACACGCTCGTACTGAGGGACAGGTCCCGCTGGCGGAAATACGGCTCGGAGTAGGCCAGACTGTACAGTCCTCCGGTTCGTGCATTTTCCAGGGCAATGGTGAGGCTGCTGCCGGTCCCCAGAAGGTTGCGTTCACGAAGCGAGATGTTTCCGATCGCACCGCGGCTGGTTGAGTATCCCAGGCCGAAGCTGATTTCACCGGTCGAGCGCTCTTCCACCGAAAGTTCGATGTCGCGCTGGTCGCCCGCTCGCCCCGGAACCTCCTGAAACTGGACATCGGAGAAGAATCCAAGGTTTCCGACCAGGGTTCGTGAGCGGGCAAGCAGGCCCCGGTTGAGGGGATCACCCTCGGACAAGCGAAGGTATCGGCGAACAACGTGGTCAAGCGTGCGGACATTTCCCTTGATCTCGATTCGATCGACGTACAGCCGCTCACCCTCCACCAGGTGGTAATGCAGAGCAACCGTCTTGGCGTCATCATCAATGTCAGGTTCCACGTCCACCTGGACGAACGGAAATCCCGCTGTCACCACGGCATCGGCGAGGATTCCGATGGTGTCCTGAATTGCGGTCCTGCTGTACTCGTCTCCGGTCTCTGTCTCGATGAGTTCCCGAAGCGACTCGACATCCACCTCGGGAAGGGCCGATGTCGCCGTTACATCGCTGAAGGTGTAACGGTCACCCTCCTCGACAGCAATCGTGATCAGGAACGCGTCCCCATCTGGCAGCAGCTCGGCCGACGACGACAGGATCTTGAACCGGAGATAGCCTCGGTCGAAGTAATGCCGGCGCAGCAACTCTTCGTCAAAGGCCAGCTGGTCGGGATCGTAGCGGTCGCTCGACGACAGAAACCGCCACCACCGGCTTTCCCGCGTCCGCATCACATCGCGCAAGTCGCCGTCGCTGAAACGGCGGTTTCCAACAAAATTGATGCTCTCGATGCCGGTAAGCGGCCCTTCATCGATTTCAAAGACCACGTTTACCCGGTTCTGATCCAGCAAGATCACCTTCGGCACGACCGAAGCGCCGAACCGCCCGCTGCGGCGATAGACGGTTAGGAGGCGTTCCTGATCGGTGCGGACCCGGCTTCGGGTGAAGACCGTACGCTGCCGAAGATTGATTTCGCCCGCTAGGTCCTCGTCGTCGACCCTCTGATTGCCTTCGAACACCACCTGGTTGACGATCGGATTCTCCACCACGCGGACAATCAATGTCGTGCCGTCGCGGACAAATGTCACGTCGGCGAACAGCCCTGTCTCGAACAGGGACTTCAGCGCGGTATCGAGCAGCAGCGGGTCGAACGAACTGCCAGGCTCGATCTGCTGGCCGGCCCGAACGGTCAAATTCGACAGGATTGTTGAGTCTTCAATTCGCTGGTTGCCTTCAACCCGAACCTCAGTGATGGTGTTGTCTTGGGCCTCTCCGGTTCCCGGGCTTCCCGATACCAGCATCACTCCAACGACGAGCATGAGCCCAAGGGTTCTTGCAGTTCGACTTCCCGTCATTGAAACAACCCGCTGACAAAATTCACAACATTTGGCCGACTCAGGTCATTCGCGATGACGAAGAGCATGAGCCCTCCGACGGTCACCAGGCCGGTCATTTGGAACCAGTACATGAAGCGTTCGCTGAGCCTTCGACCGCTTGCGAGTTCAGCCACCGCTACCACGATCTGGCCACCATCCAACATCGGAATCGGAAACAGGTTGATGATTCCCAGGTTGACCGAAAGAAACGCGATAAATCCGAACAGCGGGAGCAGCCCCTGTTCTGCAAAGTCTCCGGATACCTGCGCGATCATTACCGGACCACCCAGCTCATCGGTGCTGCGGCGGCCCGTGAGTATTTCGCCGAATGCTTCCAGCACGGAACTCGTCAGGTACCACGTCTCACCGAAGGCGTCCCTGGCGGCCTCAACGACGCTTGCCGGTTCGCGCTCGGGTCGGGCAATAGCCACCCCTACCCGGCCAACCTGATGCACCGTGCCGAGCGGGTCCGTCCAGTCGACCATGACCGGGGTCACGTCAAGCTCGGTCAGGCGGCCGTCCCGCTCGATGACAAACGTCAACGGGGTTCCGGGATACGGGCTTACCGCGTCCCGGATTTCCTGGGCACGTGTCACGGTCTGTCCGTTGATGGACAGGATTCGATCCCCTGGAAGGATGCCCGCGCTTGCGGCCGCGCTGTCCGGGAGGACCTGTTCCACGGTATTCGAGGTGCCGGCCTTTCCAAAGGCAAGGAAAAGCGCGAAAAAGACCACGACAGCAAAGAGGAAATTTGCTCCGGGCCCGGCTGCAAGAATCGCGATTCGGCGGATCGGAGCGTGGGCCTGAAGGCTCTCGTCCGGCTCTTGTTCCGCTTCGCTGCCGCTTTCTCTCTGCTCCGGCGGATTCGGGAACCGGACATATCCGCCGAGCGGAATGAGGCTAAACCGCCACCGTGTGCCGGCGCGATCGGTCACACCGAACAGCTCGCGCCCGAAACCGATCGAAAACACCTCCACCTTGGCGCCGTTCCAGCGAGCAATCAGGTAATGCCCCAGCTCGTGGACGAATACCACGACGCACAGGACCAGCAGGAACCAGAGTAAGGACGAAATCACGAACGCTACGAATCCTAGTGCACACTGGCCAGTGCGCGGGCGGACGCACGGGCTCGTGCGTCGACCGCGGCGACAGCGGTGAAGTCATCAATAGGAGTGTCCGGGAGTGTCGCCAAGACCTCCTCGGACACGGCGGTAATTCTCGGGAAAGGGAGCGAGCCGTGAAGAAACGCGGCTACAGCTTCCTCATTGGCAGCGTTCAGGATCGTAGGAGCCGAACCCCCTTGTTGCAAGGCTTCTCGCGCGATTCGAAGGGCTGGAAAGCGCTCTGGATCTGGTTTCCGGAAGGTGAGGCAGCCGTGATCCGCTAAGTCGAGGCGAGGAAGCTCCAGCTCCATCCGATCGGGCCAGGCAAGTGCGCAAGCGATGGGCACGCGCATGTCCGGAATGCCGAGAACGGCACACAAGGTCCCGTCGACGTACTCGACCAGACCATGGACGAGTGACTGGGGATGGATGAGAACGTCAAGCTGGTCGGGTCGAACCGGAAACAGGTGCGCGGCTTCGATCAGTTCCAGCCCCTTGTTCATCATGGTGGCCGAGTCCACCGAAATCTTCGCACCCATGTTCCATACGGGATGGGCGACCGCGTCTTCGGGCGTGACCGAGGCGAGACTGTCCGGGCTGCGATCAAGGAACGGACCGCCTGACGCAGTCAGGACCACGGCCCGAACGCGTTCCGGCCGCTTCGAATCGAACACCTGGAAAATCGCGCTGTGCTCTGAATCGACCGGAATGATGCTGGCGCCTGACCGGGCAGCCACCCGCTTGAGAAGCGCGCCAGCACAAACCATGCTTTCCTTGTTGGCGAGGGCCACCGTAGCTCCTCGTTCCAAGGCCTTTGCAGTCGGCGCGAGCCCCGCTGCCCCGCCGATCGCCGCCATGACCCATTCCGCCGGTCGTGCACCGGCTTCGATCACTGCGTCCGCTCCGGCACCGACCTCGATCCCGGTACCGGCCAGCGCCTCCTTCAGGACCTCCGCCTGGCTCGTGTCCGCGATGGCTGCAAACCTCGCGTTCAGCAGGCGCGCCTGCTCCGCCAGCTTGACGGCATCGGATCCCGCGGCCAGTGCCGCAACATCCCACTGCTCAGGGTGCTCCAGCAGCAGGCTGACGGTGCTTTGCCCCACCGAGCCGGTGGAACCGAGAACAGTGACCGTCTTCCCCGGCTGCATCACCTCAGGTCCCTTTGACGACCAGCTTCCAGATCGCCACGAGCGTGACGCCGAACAGGAATCCGTCGACCCGATCGAGAACGCCCCCATGGCCGGGTATCAGCCGGCCGGTATCCTTGCACCCATGCGCGCGTTTCACCGCGCTCATGACCAAATCACCCACGATCGTGGCCATCCCAACGCTGACGGCACTGATGACCGCTGTTTCCGCAGCGAATCCTAGCATTATCCCGGCCAAACCGCCTGCGACACCCGCTGCGAAGATGCCGCCAAACAGTCCGCTCCAGGTCTTGCCCGGGCTGATCGACGGTGCCAGACGTCGGCCCCCAAGTACACGTCCGCACAGATAGGCAAAGGTGTCGGTGGTCCATACCACGAGCAGGCACCACAGCAGCAGATCGCGCCCATCGTCGCCGGCACCGCGAAGCTCCCAAACCAGGGTCAGCGGAAACGCAAGTATCGGGACACCGAGCAAACCGTTAGGCCACGTCCGGTCAGGCCAACGGATGCAGATCCTCGCAACGGCAGCACCGACAAATGCGGCTGCCACGGCTCCGGCGGGTCCGGCGGCAACATACGCTGCCGCCCCGACGCCAGTTGCGCCTAATGGCGGCACGTACGCTTCCAGTCCGCGGCAGCCCAGCATGCGGAACCACTCGTGACCGATCTGCCAACCTGCAGCGACCAGCAAGATGGCGAGCGGCCAGTTCCCGGTCCATGCGGGGATCAGTACCAGGGGCAGCAGCACTGCCGCCGACGCCGCTCGAACGGCGAGTTCCCGCGTTGCTAGCCTACGCATCAATTCCGCCAAATCGGCGGCGGCGGCAGTTGTATGCCGCGATCGCATCCTGAAAGTCTTGCCTGGTGAAGTCCGGCCATAGAACGGAAGTGAAATACAGTTCCGAGTAGGCGATCTGCCAAAGCAGGAAGTTCGAGATCCGGTGCTCGCCACCGGTTCGGATGACCAGGTCGGGATCCGGTACGCCTGCCGTCATCAAGCGCTGGCTGAGAGCGGCCTCGTCCACCTGCGAAGCATCAATTCGACCTGCCGCCGCATCCTCCAGCAGCTGCCGAAACGTCCATGCGAGCTCACTGCGACCACTGTAGTTCAGCCCGACAATCACCCGCAAACCTTTGTTTGCAGACGTTCTGTCTTCCATCATTGCCATTCCTTCCGCCACTTCTGGCGGAAGTTTGGCCCGATCGCCGATGAACGTTACGCGCACGTTCTGCTCCATCAGCGCGTCCATTTCCGTGTGCACATGCCGAACCATGAGCGACATGAGAACCTCGATCTCGCTACGAGGTCGTTTCCAATTCTCGGTCGAGAAGGCATAGAGCGTGAGGTATCTCACCTCACAGGCAATGGCTCCGGCAATCGTTTCACGGACCGCTTCCGCACCCTTGCGGTGCCCATCCACTCGGGCCAGCCCGCGCTGAACCGCCCAACGGCCGTTGCCGTCCATGATCACGGCAACGTGCGAGGGTTGCTCCCTCGACTGGTCAGCCCGCGCGCTCTCCGAAAACCGAGGGCTGATCGTGCGCCTCACACCTGAAGGATTTCCTGACGCTTGACTGCTACCAGCTGGTCAATCTGTCCAACGAAATCGTCCGTGAGCTTTTGCACCTCTTCGCTTTCCCGACGGTGCTCGTCCTCTGAAAGGTCCCCCTCCCGCTGTGCGCTCCGAAGACTGTGCATCACGTGCTGGCGGACATTTCGAACGGCGATGCGTGCCTGCTCGGCGTACCGGTCGGCGGTCCTGGCGAACTCCTTGCGCCGGTCTTCTGTCAGTTCCGGCAACGGCACGCGGAGCAACGTCCCTTCCGTGATCGGGTTGAGCCCGAGATCTGATTCCCGGATTGCCCGTTCAGCCGACTTCACGTTCCCCTGATCCCATACCTGGACGGTCAGCAAACGTGCCTCCGGCGCGCCGACGGTCGCCAGCTCCGAAAGACGCATCGTCTGCCCGTAGGCCTCGACTTGAATGGGTTCCAGCAGACTCGTGTGGGCGCGGCCGGAGCGGAGTCCTGAGAACTCCTCCTTGAGGACGCGAATGGCACCTTCCATGCGACGTTTGGCATCGGCGAGATTCGAGTCGGTCATCGGATTCAGCCTTCCTCAGCTTCTATCATACCGAATGCCCTCTCGCCGACACGGCGGTCATGCAGCACCAGGTGGCGAGGCTTGTCACTGACCATGGTAAAGGTTCCTTGGCCCTGCACGGCGTCAACGAGCGCGTTCGTGCCTTCAAGCGAAAACACGAGAATCGGTATCTCCGCATCCCTGGCGATCGATAGGGCAGCCGAATCCATGACCCGGAGATTCTTGGCCAGCGCATGCTGGTAGGAAATCCAAAGGAATCGTTTGGCGTTCGGGTTGCGATGCGGGTCGGAATCGTAAACCCCGTCCACTTGTGTGCCCTTGAAGATCGCGTCGCACTGCAGTTCCGCGGCACGCACAGCCGCCGCGGTATCGGTGGTAAATAGCGGCGATCCGGTTCCAGCAGCGCACACCAAGACCTCTGACTGCTCAAGGTAGGCGTGCGCTTGCCAGCGGACAAATGGTTCGCAGATCTCCGGCATTGAAATCGCCGACATCACGTGGGCTTTGATGTTTTGCGCGCGCAGGGCACGGTGCAGCGCCAGTCCGTTGATGACGGTAGCCAGCATCCCCATCTCGTCCGCCGTAGGACGATCGAGGTATCTCAGTTTGCTTTCAGTGCCACGAAAAATATTGCCCGCGCCGATCACGATGCAGACCTGGATGCCGAGACGATAGACCGAGCGGATCTCCCTGGCGATGTGGCTGACCTTCTCGCCGTCGATCCCGTGCCCCTGCGCGCCGGCAAACGCCTCGCCGGACAACTTGACCAGGACGCGACGGTAAAAGGGCCCGGGCGGCAACGCCAAGCCCCCCGCCTTCTTCCCGTCACGCGTACCCATCTGTCTGTTTCGCGAGTGGCGTTCGCGGATGCGCTTAGCTCCTTAACGTGCCTGCGACCTCCGCAGCCAGGTTCGACACGCGTTTTTCCACCCCCTCGCCCAGCACCAGACAGGCAAGGCCGGACAAGTGCGCTGCCACCCCGGCGCCCTCGGCAGCCGATGCAAGCACATCGGCAACCTTAGACTTGTTGTCGATCACCCATATCTGCTCTGTCAGCACCACCTCGCCATAGAACTTGCGCATACGGCCTTCCACCATCTTCTCGATGATGTTGTCCGGCCGGCCGCTTTCCCTGGCCTGCTCGATGAGCACGGCCCGTTCGCGCTCGACGGCGGCCGGGTCCAGGTCATCGCGGCGAAGCGCCTGCGGTCTTGCCGCGGCCACATGCATCGCAAGCTGCTTCGCAAGATCCTCGAAACCCTCAGCGGCCCCGTCCGTTTCGACCGCCACGAGCGTCCCGATGCGTCCCAGGCCTGTGGCAACGGCTCCGTGCACGTAGCTACCGATCAGGCCGCGTTCCACCGTCACGGACTCCGTGCGGCGGACCACGATGTTCTCGCCCGTCTTGGCGCTCACCTCGATTGCGCGCTCCGCCACCGTGGCGCCGCCGGACAGCGTCGACGTGGCCAGCGCGTCCAGGTTTCCTCCGGCGTCCAGGCCCGCGTCCGCCACCTCGCGCACGAACGCCTGGAATTCCGTGTTCCGGGCCACGAAGTCGGTTTCGGCATTGACTTCCACCAGTGCCGCGCGCCGGCCATCCACCGAGAGGCCCACGAGTCCTTCGGACGCCGCGCGCCCGGCCTTCTTCTCGGCGCCGGCAATGCCCTTGGCGCGTAGCCAGTCCTGCGCTGCTTCGAGGTCGCCGTCCGTCTCAGAAAGCGCCCGCTTGCAGTCCATCATTCCCGAGCCAGTCTGCTCACGGAGCTCCTTGACCAGTGCGGCGGAAATCTTCGTCATGGGGTGGTCTCCACATCCGTTTCCGATGTAGTCGGATCGGACGGTGCGGGTTCAGATGGTGCGGTTTCGCCTTGGCTATCGCTGCCGCTGCCGGCGTTGCTGTCGCCGGTAGCCGTGGCCGGCTCGCCGGAATCGTCAGCCGGCCCGGATGCGTCTTCGGCCGGCGCGGCGGAATCATCAGCCGGCCCGGACGCGTCTTCGGCCGGCTCGTCACCGGTACCGGTACCGGTGCTCTCGCCGCTCGTCTCGTCGATCACCTCGAGGGATGCGTCTCCAACGCCACCTTCCTCCGATGCCCCGACATCCACTCCGGCCAGTTTCTGTTCTTCTTCCAGCCCACCGAGCACGGCGTTGGCGGCCAGCTCGCAGTACAGGATCACGGCACGGGTCGCGTCATCATTGCCCGGGATCGGGTAGTCAATTCCGACCGGATCGGAGTTCGTGTCCAGAATCGCCACAACCGGAATGCCGAGTGATTTTGCTTCGGCCACCGCGATGCGTTCGTGGTTGGTATCGACGACCACCATCGCGTCCGGCAGCCCGCCCATTTCGCGGATCCCGCCCAGAGACCGGAGCAGCTTCACACGCTGACGCTGCAGGTTCAGGATCTCCTTCTTTGGCAGGTTGCCTTCTTCTTCCTCCAGTCGCTGTTCCATCTGCTTCAGGCGGTCGATGGACTTCGAGATGGTCTTCCAGTTGGTCAGCATGCCGCCCAGCCAACGCTGGTTGACGTAGTGTTGACCGCAGCGTCTGGCATGCTCCTCAACCGGGTTCTGCGCCTGCCGCTTGGTGCCGACGAACAGCACGCGGCCGCCTCCGGCTGCGATTTCTCGCAAGAACGCCAAGCCGGCATACAGCATCGGTACCGTCTGCTGCAGATCGATAATGTGAATGCCGTCACGCTCGCTGTGGATGTACGGCGCCATACGCGGGTTCCACCGGCGAACCATGTGGCCGAAATGCACCCCAGCTTCCAGAAGCTGGCGCATGGTGAAATGGGGAATGGACAATTGAGAACTCCTTTATCCGGTTGAACCGCCACGGGAGAAACCGAAAATTCGGCACCGGAAGGCCGGGCATGGAAAACACCGGGCCGTTCCCGTGTGAGTACTGGCCTTCCTCTAGGCCGAATGGGCGAAATTTGCAAGCTTGATGAGGCTGAAGCGCATCGGGGCCTCGGCCGATGGTGCGTCGTCGGAGCGATCACGCCTGGCCGCCGTCGCCGGGGCCTGCCGGTTCGACGCTCGCAGAGGCGATGCTGGCGCGCTTCCGCACTCTCCGGACCGATTCCTGCCAGAGGGCCAGATGGGAGCCATAGTCGGCGCCGGACGGAGTGAAGCAGCCTTCTTCTGTCCAGAGCCTGCCGACGGCATCCGGGCCGTCATAGATTCCTGCACCGATTCCCGCCAGGAATGCCGCACCCAGCGCGGTGGTCTCGGTTACGGCTGGCCGTTCCACGGGCACGCCAAGCACATCCGCCAGAAATTGCATGAGCCAATCGTTCTTTGCCATGGCCCCATCGACACGAAGCCGACCATCCAGCCCGAGTCCGCCGGCCGCCCCGAGGAGATCATGCGTCTGATAGGCGACCGCCTCCAGGCCTGCTCTCACGATGTGAGCCGGCGTCGTACCACGTGACAGCCCGAAGATTCCGCCGCGTGCCTCCGGATCCCAATGCGGTGCTCCGAGACCGGTGAACGCGGGCACGAGAACCACTCCTCCCGTGTCGTCCACGGTTGCGGCCAGTCCCGATGAGCGGGCGGGATCGGCGACCAGGCTAAGGGTTTCGCTCAACCACTGGATGGTACTTCCGGCATTGAAGATCGTGCCTTCAATGGCATAGCTGGTCTCGCCTTCAATCCGGGAGCCAACCGTTCCCAGCAAACCGTTCGCAAGCTCCGGCTTCCTGCCGCCGACGTTGATCAGCAGGAATGCCCCAGTTCCGTAGGTGCACTTGGCCATGCCTGGCTCGAAGCATGCCTGGCCTAGCGCCGCCGCTTGCTGATCACCGGCTATTCCCCGGATCGGTATTTCCGACCCCAGGAGGTCGGCATGAATCGTCCCATAGTCGGACACGCTGTCCCGTACTTCCGGCAGGATCGCGCGCGGTACCCGGAACATTTCCAGCAAATCGGGATCCCACTGCTGGGTGGCAATGTTGAACAGCATGGTCCGTGAGGCATTTGTGGCGTCGGTGGCGTGCACGCGCCCACCGGTCAGTCGCCACAGCAAGAAGCTGTCGATCGTCCCGAAGGCCAGCTTCCCAGTCGCAGCCTTCGCATCAGCGTCCTCGACATGCTCGAGCAGCCACTGCAGTTTGGTTGCCGAAAAATAGGAATCGGGGACCAGGCCGGTCGCCTCTGCGATCTCGGATTCCAGTCCCTGTCGTCGCAGTTCGGAGCAGCGCCCGGCCCCGCGTCGATCTTGCCAGACGATCGCGTTGTAGACCGGTCTGCCGTTGCTGCGCTCCCAGACCACCGTTGTCTCGCGCTGATTCGCGATGCCGGCCGCTGCAATCTCCAGTCCGCGGTCCCGGGCGACGTCAACTGCCTCCCGGCACGTCTCAAGCGTGGTTCGCCAGATTTCTTCGGGATCCTGCTCGACCCAGCCGTCCGGCCCGTATCGAGACGCAAGTTCTTTCTGGGAAACGATCAGCGGGATCGCGTCAAGGGAAAACACGATGGCCCGGCTGCTACTGGTGCCCTGGTCTATGGCGAGAAGTGCAGGCTGGCGCATCGCGGGGGCAACTCCTCTGCACGCTTGGCTTGAACCGGGAATCTACCGTTTAGCTCGACGGACGGAGCGATTGGGGGATCCGTTCCGCTACCAGGTGTCGAACCTGATGTTGACCGCAGAAATCGGCCGCGGCCGACCGGCGAAGGCACTTCGTCTTCGATGGTCGAATTCAGTCCATATGAACCGATGTACGGAGCCCTCTCGCACTGCAGGAACCGATCATTCAAGCCGGACTGCAGTCTTTGAATCGGTCTTGGGCCAGGCCCGTGTTCGGGATGATCGGCGCCCCGGGACAACGTCAGCCCGGGCGGCAGATGTCAGTGATCCTGCCAGCCGATACAATCGGTCACGTCCAAGCCACAACATCAGAGGTGTCCGGTGGTCAACGTTTCAAGACTCATCGCATTGCTCGCGATTCCCGTACTGTTCTCCGGCGCTGCCGTGGCCCAAACCGTCGACGATGTGCTGAGTGCCCGCTTTGACGGCAGGTTCCTCGAGGCGGCTGACCTCGCCGAAGGCCTTGGCACCTCGGAGGGATATGCTTTGGGCGCGCAAGCCTTGGCCATTTACGGGCATCATCTCGCCGCGACACGGGAAGAAGCGCAGGCGACGCTGCTACGGGCCGTCGATCTGGCGGAAAAGGCGGTTGAGCTTGACGACTCCAGCCCGCTGGCACACCAGGAACTGGCGCACGCCATGGGCCGTTATGCGGAAACCCTGCCCACCACTGAGGCATTGAGCGGTGGCTATGCGGAAAAGACGATCGCCTCCATGCGACGCGGCCTCGAGCTTGATCCGGACTTCATTTACGGGCACTTGGCCGTGGCGGGCTGGCATGCCCGGATCATCAACGCGGCCGGGTTCTTGGGCGCGCTGATCTACGGCGCTAGCGAAGACGAGGCCCTCGCCCACTACCAGCGGGCCACGGAACTTGGTCCCGACAATGTCATCGTGATGGCCGGTCACGCTATCGGCCTGCTGATGCTGGATGAGGACGACTACCGTGATCAGGTCGAAGAACTGCTCACGCGCATCGAGGCCGCGCCGAAGGAAGACGCGTACGAGCGACTGATGCATGAGGAAGTCCTGAAGCATCTCGAGGCCATCGACGGAAGTTGAGCGCAGCGTCGGGAAATCCTCGCGCAAAACCGGGGGTTGGCCTGTGGGGCGTCGACGGACGGCACCAACACACGATCGCGGTTCGCCGCAATCATTGCTGAACGGGCCGGGTTGCAGCCTCGTTTCCGCTCACGCTGCTTCTTTGCGCTTCTGCCGCGTGTACGGCGGGGGTTTGAAGTAACGGGGATACTCGCCGATCGACGCCATATCGACTTCAACCAGTGCTGGGCCGCGTACCGCCAGGGCCGCCTGCATGGCTGTCGTCAGTTCATCGGACGTTTCGACACGCGCATAGTGAAGCCCGGCCAGTTCTGCCAGTTTCCCGAAGTCGGGGGCGAGCAGGTCATCGAAATAGTGCCGTCCGCCGTACAGCGCGTCCTGAATGTGGCGAATGACCCCGTACCCGTTGTCGTTCATGACAACGAAGACGACATCCGATTGTTCCTGCGCCGCGGTCCACACCTCGGCCAGACTGAGGCAAAATCCCCCGTCGCCGCACATGGAGACGACCTTGCGACCGTTGGCCCCGATTGCCGCTCCGATCCCGAACGGCAGGCCTGGACCAATTGCGGCGCTCACCGGGAAGACGTTGGTGCGCGGATCGTTTAGCGGGAAGATTCGATTGCCCCAGGTGCTGTTCGCAAGCGTGATGTCCCGTACCCAGATGGCGTCCGGCGGCATGACATCCCGCATGCGGGCGGGGAACTCCCGGTAGGCATCGAGGGCGTCCGCATAGTTCGTCACTGCCTCAGCCTTGCTGGCCGCGGTATTGGTGCCATGGTCGGGTGCGATCGACATCGACATCTGGTCAAGTCGGTCGGCGATCGCGTCGAGCGCGGCCCCGGCTTCGGCAACGTGGAACAGATCGGCCGAGTACGTACGGCCCGAAGCGGATGCCTCGATATCAATATGAATCCGGCGGTCAGGTAGCGTGAGACTCATGTCGACGGTTTCCTGACCACGCAGCCGGCACCCGGCCACGACCAACAGGTCAACAGACTTCAGGAATTCGAGTCCTCGAGGGGTGGTCACCAGAGGCCCAAGCACGTGGGGACATTGCTCCGAAACGACGCCGCGTCCGTTCCAGCTGGTTGCCAGCGGAATACCGAGATCGATCCAGCGTTTCACAGCGCTTCTGGCGTGCTTGGCCCCGTTGCCGGTCCACAGCAGCGGACGACGGGCACTGGCCACCCGGGCAGCGATCGCGTCGAGACCGGCGTCGGTGCCAGCGTTGGGTTGCGGGATCGGGAGGCTCAGGAAATCGAGCCCTCCGGGGCGGGCAATCACGTCTCGTTGAATGTCGATCGGAATCTCGACACTGACCGGGCCCGTCGGTGGGCTCAATGCAAGGGTGGCGGCCTTTACCAGTGTCCCGAACGCTGTCTCCGGGCTCCGCACCCGAAACGCCCCCTTTGACACGGCCTCAAGCATGCCAAGCTGGTTCGGCGCGTCATGCACCGGACCCTGGGCGCGTTCCAGGTATCCGCTGGCGGTCTGGCCCGTCAGATGGAGCAGCGGAGTACCAGCGAAGCCGGCCTCCACCAGGGCGCCGGTGGCATTTGCGGCCCCGGGGCCAGTGCTGGTGATCAGCACACCCAGTTCACCTGACACGCGGGCGTACGCATCGGCCATGTGTCCGGCTCCGGCCTCTCCGCGTCCCATCACGAATCGAATCGCGTTTCGGCGTCCGATGGCGTCCAGCATCGGAATGTTGTGAATCGAGACCACTCCGAAAACCGTGGTCACTCCGATTGCGTCGAGGAATTCGGCAACCAGGTCACCGACGGGGATGGCGTGTTCATTGCTGTTCATGGTCGTTGGTCGAGGCTCGCAGTTGCTGAACTCAGGCCCCGTCCGGTGCAGGTTCACCGGACGGCAGGAGGTTGGCAGGCGCCGCGTTGTGGCCGTAGTCTCCGCAGGTGATGGTCGAAGTGGATGGGTGGCTGAGTGGTCGAAAGCACCGGTCTTGAAAACCGGCGATTCCGCAAGGAATCCGGGGGTTCGAATCCCTCCCCATCCGCCAGTCCGGCCTCATGAATGACCGGCGATGGCACGCGGTTCGTACAGTTCTTCCAGATACTCGACGTCACCCGCATCGAGCGAGCGATCGACCGCCTTCAGCAGCGTGTCCAGTTGTGCCTGGCTCGACACCCCGACAATCGGCGCGGTAACGGCAGGCTTTGCCAGCAGCCAGCCGAGCGCTACTTCCGGTCGGGAAGCCCCCAGGCGCTCCGCAACTTCTCCAACCCGGTCGGCAATCGCAAAGTCGATGTCCCGGTAATACATGCTCTGGGCGATGTCATCGGTCTTGGCGCGCACCGTGCCGCCGCCCCCCTGGCGGTGTCGATTGCCGACAAGAAAGCCTCTGGCAAGCGGGCTCCAGGGGGTGACCGCAATACCCTGGTCGGTGCACAGCGGGATCATCTCCCGCTCTTCCTCCCGATAGATCAGGTTGTAGTGATTCTGCATGGACACGAATGGCGTCCAGCCATTCTGCCGTGCGACGGCCTGGGCTTTCATGAACTGCCAGGCGTACATGCTGGAGGCACCGAGATACAGCGCCTTGCCGGCGCGCACCACGTCGTGCAACGCCTCCATCGTTTCCTCGATCGGAGTTTCGTGGTCCCAGCGGTGAATGATGTAGAGGTCTACGTAGTCGGTGCCGAGTCGACGAAGCGAGGCGTCGATGCTCTCCATGATGTGCTTGCGTGACAGGCCGCGCTCATTCGGACCATCACCCATGCGCTGGAAGACCTTGGTGGCCAGCACGTATTCGTGCCGTCGGAGAAGGCTTCCCAGCACCCGGCCCGTCACTTCCTCACTGCCTCCCAGCGCGTAGACGTCCGCCGTATCGAAGAAATTGATTCCGGCGTCGACCGCCGCCTTGATGATCGGCCGGCTCGGCCCCTCCTCCATCACGTAGTCCCGCCAACCCGGGGTCCCGAACGTCATCATGCCCAGGCAAAGCTTTGAAACTTTGGTACCCGTACGTCCAAAGTTCACGTATTCCATCGTGGATCTCCTGTGGATGAAGGTCTGATTGTCAGGCGGCGGTGGTGGAAATCCGCTCGAGGTGACCAAGGTAGGGTCGCAGGGCGACGGGAACGGTGATGGACCCGTCCGCTTCCTGGTAGTTCTCCATCACGGCGATCAGCAGGCGTCCGGCTGCCACCCCGGATCCGTTCAGCGTGTGGACATACTGCAGATCCCCGGAATCCGGGTTCCGATATCGGGCGTTCATGCGACGGGCCTGGAAGTCGCCGCAGTCGGAGCAGCTGGAAATTTCCCGGAACGCCGCCTGACCGGGCAGCCAGACCTCGAGGTCGAGAGTCTTGCGAGCAGCGAAGCCCATGTCGCCGCTCGAGAGCAAGACCACACGGTAAGCGAGCCCCAGTTGCTGCAGCACGGTTTCGGCGCAGCGCGTCATGCGTTGCAGTTCAGCGTCCGAATCTTCCGGGCGTGTGATCGATACCAGTTCCACCTTGCTGAACTGGTGCATCCGGATCATGCCGCGATTGTCCCGGCCACCGGCGCCGGCTTCAGCCCGGTAGCACGGCGTGAGAGCGGTGTACCGCTGAGGGAGCGCTGCGTCGTCCAGAATCTCGCCGGCGACCAGATTCGTGAGCGGCACCTCGGCGGTAGGAATGAGCCAGTACCCGTCGGTGGTCTGAAACAGGTCTTCCGCAAACTTGGGGAGCTGACCCGTCCCGTACAGCGCCGCCTCGCGTACCAGGGCAGGCGGACTGACTTCCTGGTAGCCGTGTTCCTGGGTCTGCAGGTCCATCATGAAAGCGGTCAGCGCCCGCTCGAGGCGGGCGAGCGCGCCCGTCAGAATCACGAACCGTGCCCCGGACATGCGGGCGGAGCGCTGGAAATCCATCAAGCCGAGCGCTTCTCCCAGGGTCACGTGGTCACGGGCCTCAAACGTGAACCCAGGCGGTTCGCCCCAATGCCGCAGCTCCTGATTCGCGCGCTCGTCGGGGCCGTCCGGAACGTCAGCGGCGGGCAGGTTCGGGAGCTCCGACAGCATGGTCTGAACCTCAGCGTCCAACTGGTCGGCACGTGTCTGGAGCTCGGAGATCGAGCGCTTGAGGTCGCCTACTTGCCGCACGAGATCCGCCACATCCTCGCCGGCAGCCTTGCGCGCCCCGATGTCTCGACTCGTTGTGTTCCGCTCGGTCTGGGCGGCTTGCAGATCGGTCAGGCACTTGCGCCTGCGGGCATCCACCTGGAGCACTGCCGCTGCCTGCGGTTCGAGCCCGCGCCGCGCCAGGCCCGCGTCAAACTGCTCCGGATTCGCCCGAATCCACGACATCGCAAACATGGAACGTCAGCCTATCTGCCCATGTGATAGTCAGTTTCGGGAATGTCGTCGTCGGTCCCGTCATCAGGCGGCGCGTCGTCGCCGTCGTCGCCGTCATCCGAGGGATCGTCATGTTCCCGCGCGTAGCGCCGCTCCATAGCGGCGGCCAGCAGGATGGAAATCTCGAACAGCACGATGATCGGGATTCCGAGGCCGACCTGGCTGATCAGGTCCGGCGGCGTCAGGAGGGCGGCGCCGACAAACGCGATGACCACTGCATACTTTCGCCGCTTCCGCAGCGCGGCAGCGGTCGTGAGCCCCGCCCGGGCCAGCAAGGTGATGGCGACCGGCAATTGGAACGCCAGACCGAAGGCAAACATGAGCTTCAGGACGAGCGACAGGTACTCGTTGACCTTGGCCTCGAGTTCGATGGCCAGACCGGTATCGACCCCGGCGGTCTGGAACGACAGGAAAAAGGACCAGGCGAGCGGAAAAATGAAGGCGTAGACCAGCGTGGCGCCCAGGGCGAACAGCACGGGCGTGGCGACCAGAAAGGGCAGAAATGCACGGCGTTCGGTGCGGTACAGGCCAGGTGCGGCGAATTTGTACAGCTGTGTCGCAATGACGGGAAACGAGACAAAGAGCGCGGCGTAAAAGGAGACTTTCAGGTAGGTGAAGAATGCCTCGGTCAGCGCCGTGTAAATCATGCGCGGATTCTCGACGCCGCGCTCCTCGTAGATCTTCGCGAGCGGTCTGACCAAGAATGCGTAGATGTCTTCGGCGAAGATATACGCGACCACGAAGCAGACGAAAAAAGCCACAACCGCCCACTTCAGGCGGTCGCGCAATTCGATCAGATGGTCGATTAAGGGTGCCCTGGAGGCTTCGATCTCCGCTTCATCCCGGTCCGCTCGCGACGTCATCTCCCGAAACTAGGCCTCGTTGCTGCCCGGCTCGGGATCGCCGGCACGAACATGACGGAGTCCGACCGGGCGCGAAGCGGCTTCCTTAGGCTCCGGCGCGGCGCGGGCAACCGTCCCGGCGGGCTGTGCCAGCGGGGTCCCGCTCGGCATGGTCGGCGGGCGCGCCGGAGGCGGGCTCGGCGGGACCGGGTCGGGCTCGGCCGGCTCCAACGCCGCTTCCTCTGCGGCCGAGTCGGCGGATCCATTCGTATCGGATGGTACCCGGACGTCTTGCAATGACCGGGTGAGTTCGCCGCCCGGGTCTATCGTGGAACGGATCTCGTCCCGGAAGCCGCTCCGGGCCGATTCCACCGTCTTTCGGACCTCGTCGAGTTCGGCCTCGCGGACCGCATCGTCCACCGATTCACGGAATTCCTTGGCCAGCGCGCGAATCTTTCCTGCCCACTGCCCCACCGTGCGGAGAACTTTCGGAATATCCCTCGGCCCGACGACAAAGAGCACCACCACACTGATGACAAGGACTTCCGTCCAGCCAATGTCCAGCATCAAAGCCTCGGTGCACGCCGGGCCGTGCCGTTACGATTTGGCCGAGTCGTCGGCTTTCGCGGTCGCGGCGGCCGCAGGTGCGGGATCTTCAGCACCCGTCGCTTCGTGCGCTACTTCCTTCGGTCCGTCGGCATCAGCCGCAACCTCTTCCTTCATACCGGAACGGAAACTTTTGATCCCTTTGGCCAGATCGCCCATCACCCGGGGCAGCTTGCCGGCGCCGAAAAGAATCAGAACGATCGCAAGGATCAGAATGACTTGCCAAATGCCAATGCCCATGGCCCTAGAACCTCCGACTGCGCCATGGTTGGGGGACGCAACCCGTGACGCTCAGTATGGCAAAGATGTGCGGTTCCGCAACAATCAGCCGTCCATTGGAAACACGAACGCCCGCGCGGGATCCAACCGCACGAGGATCTCGGTACCTTCCGCCGGCGCCGAATCCGCCGGCACGCGGGCATGCAAAATCCTGCTGTCATCCCGAGGCTGGATCGCCACGACGGCGAGTGCGCCCAGGCTGCGTACGCTTCGAACCGTCACGGGAGTCCCGTCGCCGAGCAGCAACCCTTCTTCCCGCACCAGCAGTTCGGCTGCACTCCCTTCGGAAAATCCGGGCGCTCCGACCGGCCCGAATGGCGTCGCCACATGTCCACCTTGCACCTTCACCGGTATCCGATTTACGTGCCCCAAGATGCCCGCACAAAAGGCGTTGTTGGGATGGGAATAGATTTCCTCCGGCGTGCCAAGCTGCAGGACCCTCCCGTCGTGCATCACACTGATGCGGTCGGCAAACCGCATCGCGTCTTCTGGATTGTGGCCAACCAGGACGCTGACGGTCCCGGAATCGCGAAGCACCCGGCAGACCGCAGCGGCCAGGTCGGTCCGAAGTTGGGGGTCAAGGCCGGAAAACGGCTCGTCGAGCAACATCACATCCGGATCCGTGGCGAGAGCTCTTGCAAGCGCGACCCGTTGTGCTTCACCCCCGGACAACGTGTGCGGCAGGCGCTCGGCAACGTCGGCAAGTTCCACGCGCTCAAGCATCTCCTGCGCCCGCGTGGCGCGAGCCGGCCGAGCACGCCCGTTAAGGCCGAACGCCACGTTATCGGCGGCGCTGAGATGCGGGAAAAGAGCGGCATTCTGGAACACCATTCCCACCCGGCGTTGCTCGGGCGGTACCTCGACGGACCGGTTGGCCAGTACGCGGCCATCAACGACGATGGAGCCCCCGTGAATGTGTTCGATGCCGGCGATGGCCCGCAGCAGCGTGGTCTTGCCGGCGCCGGACGGTCCGACGATCCACAGGACCTCTCCGTGCTTGGCATCGAGGAAGATGTCGGTGATCAGCTGCTTCCCGCTGGCCTGCGATCGTACCGAAAGGCTCCGGACTTCCAGACCACGCCTCGAGTCACCTGCTGTCATTCTCGGATCCGCCCCATCGAACATGCCACCATCGCATCTAACCGACCCAAGAAGCAATGGCAAAGTGCGCAAGTTCGCAACGCTTGCACGTCTTCCGCGGACGGTTGGGCTCTCCAGATGACCGCGACACCGTGATCGGCTCCCTGATAACCTCGCGCAGTACCGTCCACGATGGTTGGGCGACGACAGCGGAACGGGACAGGACTGGCGCCAATTCGACGGTTGAAACGGTGCGGTCCAGTCCTATTCGGT
The DNA here is from genome assembly GCA_965116745.1 of Alphaproteobacteria bacterium. GTDB lineage: Bacteria > Pseudomonadota > Alphaproteobacteria > TMED109 > TMED109 > VXPW01. The sequence goes on from OZ220701.1 coordinate 1,558,065, forward strand.
CAGGACGAGGTCTCCGCAGCGACGTTCGGTTGCAGGAAGCGCCGTGACAGCACGATCAGGGGAACCAGCCCCACGGCGACAATTGCGATCGCAGGGAGAGCCGCGTCCGCCATCCGTTCTTCGTGCGCCATTTCGAACGCCCGCACCGCTAACGTATTGAAGTCAAAAGGCCGCAGGATCAGCGTGGCAGGCAGTTCCTTCATCACCTCGACGAACACCAAGGCCGCGGCGGTGGCAACGCCGCCGCGAAGAAGCGGGACATGCACCCGGACCAGCATGCCGCCGGGGAACACGCCCAAGGTCCGGGCCGCCGCGTCGAGCGTGCCCGGAATGCGATGATAGGAACTCTCGAGCGCGTTCATCGACACTGCGAGAAAACGGACCGCATAAGCAAACAACAGGACAGTCACGGTTCCGGACAGCAGCAGGCCGGTGCCTGCCCCGAACATCATCCGGCTTGCGTCGTCCACGGCGTGATCGAACAACGAGCACAATCCCAGCACGCCCACCGCCACGACCACGCCGGGCACCGCATATCCCGCGCCGGCGGTCCGGGCAAACGGGCGAACGATGGCTGGATCAAGGCGCAGGCCGAACACCACCAACCACGCGATTGCCACGGTCACGCCCGTAGCAGCGAGTGCCAGGCCCAAGGTATTCAGCATGATCGACGGGAACGTCGGATCAATGGGGGCGCCGGCCCGCAGATGCCACCAGGCAAGAACAGCGGCGGGAAGCGCAAAGCCGAGCAGTACCGGCAACCCGCAGCCCAGCGTGGCGATTGCCGCGCGTGGACCGCGCAACACATACCGGATGACAGGCCGACTCCGGTCGTTTTCCGGATGGTAGCGGAGCGACTTGCGCAGCCGTCGTTCCGCCCACAAGACCGCAAGGACCACCAGTAGCAGGACAGTAGCCAACCGCGCCGCGGCGCCGATATCGCCCAACCCGAACCACGCTCGGTAGATCCCCGTGGTAAAGGTACCGATGCCAAACAGTTCCATCACGCCGATGTCATTCAGCGTTTCCATGACGGCCAGCGCACAGCCGGCGACCAAGGCGGGCCGGGCCAGCGGCACTGCGAGGGTGCGAAAGATCCGGAGTGGGCCCCGACCCAACAATCGACCGGTTTCGATCAACGTCGCCGATTGGTTCGCAAACGCGGTCTGGACGAGCAGGTACACATAGGGATAGAGCACAAGGGAAAGCACGACGACTGCTCCAAGCGGCGAGCGCACCGCGGGAAACCAGTAGTCGCCCTTGCCCCAGTCGAAGGTGTCCCGCAACGCCGTCTGGACGGGCCCAGCGAACTCGAGCAGGTCACCGTAGACAAAGGCTGCGATGTAGCCGGGCAGGGCCAGCGGCAAGACCAGCGCCCAACTGAAGAACGTACGTCCCGGGAACTCGCACATGGCGATCAGCCAAGCCGTGCTGACCCCGAGAATCGCAGTCCCGAACGCGACTCCCAAGGCGATCCCGACCGTGTTGACGATGTAGCCTGTGAGTACTGTGTCGACGAGGTGCGGCCACAGATCGGTGGCGGGTGCCGAGAGCCCGAATACCACGATCAGGAGTGGCCCGACCAGCAGCAGCGACGTCACCGACGCGGTCCACGTCCAGCTGTTCAGCGTACGGATCCGGCGCCCGGCGTTGCTCAGGCGGGTCAGGGCGGCGCCCATCGTGCCTACTTCCAGCCAGCGCGATCGGCAATCCGGACAGCGTCAGCATTCAACTTGCCGAACTCCGCCACGGGAACGTCATCGGGTGTGAAACTCTGCCACTTGCCCGCTTCGCCGCTCGGCTGAACATCAGGATGCACCGGGAACTCGTTGTTGATTTCGGCATACAGAGACTGGGCTTCCGGAGAGGCAAGGAACTCGATAAACGAGAGTGCCAACTCGGGATGGGGCGCGTGCCGGGCGACGCCGGCGCCGCTGACATTGACATGCGTGCCCATCTGGCCGTCGGTCGGGAAGTAAATCGCCGTATTGCTGATGGAATCAGCTTCTTCCGAACCGAGCATCAATGCGTAGTAGTAGCTGTTCACGATTGCCACATCCGCTTCGCCGGCGGCCACGGCCCGGATCTGGTCGCGGTCACCGCCGCTCGGAGGGCGGGCAAAGTTGCCGACGACGCCGCGCGCCCATTGCTCCGCTTTCTCCGGCCCGAAATTGGCAATCACCGCCGCGATCAGCGACTGGTTATAAATGTTGCCGCTGGAGCGTACGGCCACCCTTCCCTCCCAGACGGGTGCCGCAAGACCAATGTAGCCGCCAAGGTCGGTGGCGATGCTGTCGGCACTCACCCGGTCCGTGGCATAGACGATCGCACGGGCGCGCAGGCTCAACCCGAACCACTGGTTGCCGGGATCCCGATAGTCAGAAGGAACCACGCTGTAGAGAAACTCCGAGTCGACCGGTTGCAGCACGCCAGCGTCAGCGGCCCGCCAAAGGTTGCCGGCGTCAACCGTCAACAGGACGTCGGCCGGCGAGTTCTCGCCTTCTGCGATCATGCGCTGGAGAAGCTGCCCACCAAATGCGGACACGATCCTGACTTCCACTCCCGTTTGCGCCGTGAACGCGTCCAGGAGCGGGCGCATCAATGCCTCCTTGCGCGCCGAATACAGATTGACTGACTCGGCGGCTGCCGGGGTGGCCGCCAGGATCGAAGAGCCGGCAATCGCCAGCGTCAGCGCAAGGGTCGCGAAACGCATTGACCATCCGTTGCAAGTAACAATTATTCGCAGCTTCATAGCCGATGAACCCGGTGGCCGCAACCGCCTTGACCTCTGAACGGAAGTTCCGGATACCGGCGCGGTGACCGGCCCTCCCCGCCACCGGACGCTCTATGGTGGGCGCCGCTGAGCACGCGCGCGGATGGTGCGTCAACCGCCCCGATGAACCCTTCTCAGAGGATGGCCATGACACTTTCTGGTGATAACCCCGACGACCTCGCCGGCTTCATTGCGCGGTTCACCCGTGCCGCCTGCACGGGCCCTGGCGCCAAGCTCGCGGAATGCTTCACTGAAGAGGGCGTGTATCACGACGGGTTCTACGGGGCATTTCGCGGACGTGCAGCGATCGCGGCCATGATCGACGACCATTTCCACGCGCATTCAGAGAATCTGGAGTGGGTCTACAAGGACATTTGTGCAGGATCAGGCTTGGCCTACGGGACGTACCGCTTCCATTACGATTCCCTGCTTCCGGGTGCCGAGGGAACGCGCGTGACCATGGAAGGCATGGGCAGGTTCCGCTTTCGGAAGGGATTGATCGCCGACTATGCGGAAATCTTCGACATCGGGATCGGCATGACCCAGCTCGGGTTTCCGGCCGAGCGGATCGCACGCTCGCTTCAAAAACGCGCGGCGGCTGTGGTGAACGGCCCCATCCTCTAGCGGCCCGGCATACCTCAGGCCGCACCGTTCTGCGGCTTGGCGGCAGGGTCGAGCGTCCCCCTCCGGCGGCCGTCACCGGCGTGGAAATCCGTCGCACATGCCGTCCGCCTGCCGCCGGCGCCGCAAGTCTCCGCCAGAAGCGTGGGCGACCGCCTCCCCGACAGGGCGCCACGCACCGGTCGGTCGCCGTCAGGCCAGGCCGGGCGGTGCCGGCCCCCGGACCGCGGCGCGATCAATCCAGCAGCCCGTGAAACGGCAGCCAGTCACCGGCTGACCGGGCCGCACTTCACTGACGTTCTCCAGCAACACCGCGAGGCCATCGGCCCAGGCCACCGACGAGAGGATGCCGGCGCCGGAGCGCGGAAACAGTTCGAGCACCTCAGGGTTCTCCGCCGAACGGCGGCGGACCCGCAGGAACTCCCGACGGCCGGTTTTTTTCTTGTACGCGAACCCACACTCGGCCGGCACGCCGGACGGGAACTCCCAATTCTCCCCGGCCAACCGGGCGATGACCGGGCGCGCTATCACCAGGAACATCACGAAGGCCGCTACCGGATTGCCCGGCAAGCCGACGACCGGAGTCTCGGCGAACTGGCCCAGGCCGACCGGGCGTCCCGGCTTGACGGCGAGGCGCCAGAAATAGAGGGAACCGGCGTCGTTCAGCGTTCGCCGTACATGATCCTCCTCGCTTTCCGACATGCCTCCGGAAACGATCAGCAGATCATGGAAACTTGCCGCCCGCGCGAATTCCTGGTGGACGTCCTTGGCGCGATCGACCACGATGCCGAGATCGCTGACATCGGCGCCAGTAGCGCGAGCGAGCGCGCAGAGCATGGCCCGGTTGGAGTCGTAGATCTGTCCCGTTTCGAGGTCGCGGCCGGGGTCCGCGAGCTCGTCCCCGGTCGAGAGGATTCCGATGCGCAGCCGGCTCCGCGCCCTGACCGAGGTGCGTCCGAGAGCCGCAAGGATTCCGGTTTCAGCGGGCCCGATTCGCTGGCCTGCCCGCAGTACCGTTGCCCCAGCCTGCAGGTCTTCACCAGCAGCGCGTGCATTCGCTCCTTGCCTCAGCCCGGCAGGTACGTACACGCGTTGACCGCGAAGTTCCGCATCTTCCTCCATCACGACCGTGTCGGTATCCGACGGCAGCACGGCGCCGGTGAGAACCCGCACGGTGCTCCCGTCCGGCAGGTCACCAGTCCAGGGATGCCCTGCACCTGCGCTACCTATCAGGTTCAGCCACCCTTCACCTTTCTCTGCCAAGTCCGAGAACCGGAACGCATAACCGTCGACGGCCGTGTTGGCGTGCGGCGGTACGTCACGGTCGCTGGTGATGTCTTCGGCGAGAGTTCGTCCGGAGGACGATCCGACCGGCACGTCGACCGGCACGGTCAACGGCTCGAGTCGACGGCCCAGCTCGGCATGAGCTTCCGCGAGCGGAATCAACCCGCCGCCGAAGGCGAAACAGTCGTCCCTAAGCTGCACGGTTCGAGATGCCGAGTTCGACGAGAATGAAGTCGGCGATGGCGGTCTCGTCGTCCAGCGGAAGGATTCGCCGATCGCATCCCGACACCGGGGCATCGGATGCAATGGCGATGATCATGGGGTCATCGGCTGCAAGCAGCGGGCGCCTTAGGGCCGGGCGATGCACCTCGATCTTCTTGTGGGCCCCGCCCTTCCAGCCTTCGATCAGCACGACGTCGACCGCCTCCATGCGGGCGATCAAACGCTCCGGGGTGCGGTCAACATTGCGCTCCTCGTGGATCAGCGCCCAGCGCTGTCCCGAGGCGACAAGCACCTCCCGGGCGCCAGCTTCGCGGTGAACAAAACTGTCCTTTCCCGGCCGGTCAATTTCAAAGCTGGCGTGCGCGTGCTTCAAAGTTGAAACCGTGTGGCCGCGCCGGTTGAATTCCGGGATCAAGCGGGCAATCAGCGATGTCTTGCCGCTTCCCTGCCACCCAACGATTCCGATCCTGGGAATCATTTCCGCCCCCCGCCCGAGCCCTTGCCTCCTGACCCCTTGCCCGAGCTGGACCGGTAGTCGTCCGTTGTGCGGACCCTGGGGCGGGCCTGTTCGCCGGTGGCGAGGGGATCACGGAACTGGTCGATCACCCGGCAATCCGCACACATCTTCACACGTTGCTCCAGCCGGGGATCCATCGCCAGCATGGGATGGCCCGCGAGCCTCTGCAGGGTCCGTTCGATGGACTGACGCACGCCGAACGGTTTTCCGCAAGAGATGCAGGCAAATGGCTGCTCTTCGTGCAACGTGCGCCCGGCGCCGGCACCAAGGCCCGGCCGCAGTCTTGCCTGCAGCGTGATGGCGTCCTCCGGGCAGGTCGCGCGACACAGGCCGCACTGGACGCACGCATCTTCCTGAAATCCCAATCGGGGAGTGTCGGGATCATCCTGCAGCGCGCCGGTCGGGCAAGCGCCGACGCAGGCCAGGCACAAGGTACAAGTGTCCGGGTTGACCTCGATGGCGCCAAAGGCCGCACCCTTGGGCAGGATGATCGTATCGGTGGCGACCGCGGCGTGCGCGTGCAGGTGACGGACAGCCTGCAGTGCGCCGGCACGTCGTTCGCCGAGCGCCAGGAATTCGGCCGCCGGCCAATCCGTTCTGCTTTCGAGGGATTGCAGGATGGCGAGCAGCGTGTCCGGATCGGCCGTGCTGGAATGGACTGCGCGGGCCCCGAACCCAAGCGCCTCAGTAATGGCGTTCACCACTGCCATTTGATCGTCAACGGGCCGGAGAGTGTCCGGACGGGCCGGGTTACTGACGCACACGACATGCGAAGCTCCCCAGGCCAGGGCCATCGTCATCATTTCGGCGCCCGCTTGCGAAACGACCCCCAATGAGAGCGGCAGCAGGCAGGAAAGATCATGGCCGGCCTGTGCCAGCGTCGCTTCGATCAGGTCGGCTCCGAAGCCGTCACCGTGCAGGAGCAGGATCGGCGCGTGTCCGGAATGCTCGTGCCACGCCCGCAACGCCGCGCGCAGTCGTCGCAAGGATGCGTCTTCGGCCGGAAGGTCGTAGCGAAGTGCCCCCGTCGGACACGCACCCACGCACAGACCGCAACCGGCGCAAACCAGCGGGTCCAGCGTCACGTGATCGCCCGCGGGTGCAATCGCCCCGGGCGGGCAGAGGTCAAGGCAGCGCGTGCAGCCCAGAATCTGGCTGCGAGCGTGCGCGCAGTTTTCGCTGCGAACGTCAACGAATAGCGGGTATTCGAGGTCCCCGCGGCACTCGGCGACCGCTTGCAAACCGGCCTGCAGGGCCTGCGGGTTCCGCGGATCACATCGCACATACCCGCGTCGGAGCTCGTGGGTCTGAACCGGCGGCGGACCGCTCGCGAGATCGAGGATCGCATCCGCTTCCAGCCGTTCGTCGCTGTCTCGCAGCGTCACGACCCAGGCCCCCACGTGCCCGGCCACCCGCGCTGGCCTGCCCGCCACGACACGAACGGACGCCCGCGCCGGATGGTCGATGGTGTTGTCCGGGCCTTCGGCAGACAAGACCGTCACCGCATTGCCGTCCGCCAACTCCCGGGCGGCCGGCATCGCGTGTGCCCACGTCCCGATGATCAGCACCCTTCCGTGCCCGTGCACGTGAAGCGCGCGTCCAGGCGGCACGGGCTCCTTCGTCCACGCGGCCGACGCGGCGTCCAAAGGTGAACGATTCGTTGCCACTGCAGCCGACACCTCCCAGGCAGGCGGAAACAACACCTGTGCAGCTTAGCGCCAGAACATTGCGCGAGGTGTCGACATACCGTCCCCCCGCGTCCACAGGCAGGAATGCGGAATGGTCCGGCAGTCCCGGAGCGATCGGCGCCCCGCAGCCGAGCGCCCCGCTCTCGCTGTCGATGGAACACCAGAGATTCGAGTCCTCGGGGCGATACCACATCGGCTTCGGGCAGTCGCGTAGTATTCGGACTCCTCAGTGGACAGCGAGGAGAGGCGAGATGCGGACCCGGCTGCCGGTGCGAATCACGCTTGAGCGCCGTGAAGGTTCTGGTCGATGGGCTTCCACCGTCTGGCAGGCGGTGGCGGTCATGCCCGAAGGCGACTCCTCGGGTTCCGAATCACCGCAGCTCGTGTTGGAACTTCACCGCAAGGAAACAGAAGGATACAGAACAAATCTCGCTGCCGATCGCGCTGTCTACGTGGTTCTTCGGCCTGGTCCTGACGGCACCGCCTCCGAGCCGTTCCTGGCGACCGTCTGCCCATTCGAGGCACAGGATTACGCAGATGACGCCGATTCGCGCGTCGATGCCGTTCCCATGCCGACTTCGGTCGCGGCCTGGGTTACGGCGTTCGTGCGCCGCCATCATGTCGACGAGCCGTTTCGGAAACGCAAGCGGGGGCCCAGGTCGTCGCCGGAACCCTTTGCCCGACCGCCCCGCTCCCAGCGATGAGGAGCTTCTTCAGCCGATGGTCAAAGCGGGTTGTGGAGGCCCGACGATCAGAACCGGCCCGTGCCTCGCCCGATGAAACCGCAGTCGATCAACCCGCTCCGACGCCGACCGGCGGAGATCCAGAAGATTCTGACCTCGTGAAGCCAGCCGACTTGCCTGATGTGGAAGAGCTGGGACCGGAGGCGGACTACCGCCCCTTCCTGCAACGCTCCGTCGCACCTGCGCTACGGCGCCTGGCACTTCGACGGCTGTGGCAGAGCGATCCAGTCCTCGCCAACCTGGACGGGCTGAACGACTACGACGACGACTTTGCGTCTCTCCACAGAACCGGCGCGGAGGCGATCGCCGACGCAGTCCGGGCGGGCCGGCAGTACGCCCGTGACCCGATCGCGGCACGCGATGCCCCCGAAGCCCAGGCGGCAGACGTGCCGGCGGATGCCGAGACAGGGTCGGCCACCGCCGAGTCCGAGGCTGCCGCCGTGGATGCGGACGATCCTGAGGTCCCGGAGAAACCGGCTTGAGCGCGGGTTCGAGCGGCGACGACTCCGCGCCCCTCCTCCCGGACGCCGAGGACCGCTCCCGGTCGCAGTGCTACCTGCTGTTCTCCGGGCTCCTCCATGCGCCGCCGGCGCCGGACCTGCTGGCCGCGACCGCCGCGCTGCAGGGCGATGCTGACCTGTCGCTGCTCGGCTCGCTCAACGAACTGGGTGCGTGCGCCCGCCAAATGACCGCGGAGGCAATTCGCCACGAATACGAAGATCTCTTTCTGGGCCTGGGTGAGGCCGGGATCAATCCGTACCAGTCGTATTACCTGACCGGGTTCATGTACGAGAAGCCGCTGGCTGAACTCCGGCGCACGTTCCACGAGCTCGGGGTCCGCGCGACGCGCTCCACCGGGGACCCGGAAGATCACGCGGCCGCCATCCTCGAAGCAATGGCCGGGCTGATTGCGGGCACCTTCGGATCGCCCGCCCCCCTGTCATCGCAGAAGGATTTCTTTGATCAGCACATTTGGACCTGGATACCGTCCCTGTTCAGCGACCTCGCTGTCCACCCGGACGCCGCGTTCTATCGGGCCGTCGGATCAGCCGGCGCCGTATTTCTCGAAATGGAACAACGCGCGTTCGAGCAGGTGGCGCCAAGGGTCCGGGACCACGGACCTCAGTGACAGGATTTCCCCAGAACCCGCAAGCGCCAGTAGTTGTACGGGAGCGGCACCAGGAACCCGGCCGCCAGCATCGGCGGGATCACCCACCATGTCAGTCGCGCCCCTCCCGTCAGCAGAATGTCCACGGCGTTCATGGCCACTTCCATTCCGAGCATTGACAGCAGTGACATCCCGAAGGCGGTCCGCATCGCCTCGCGTAACCGCATGATCCGCGCGAGCATCATGGTCTCAATTGCGAAGCTGGTGATGATTCCATTCACCATGGCCAGGCTCATGATCAACCAGACTGGCCAGGGGACGGCCAACAGCTGGCATACCCAAATGGTTCCCAAGTCGCCCAGCGCGCAGCCGAACAGGCAGCCAGCGGTGTTGCGGCAGGCCAAGCGGAACACCTGCCAGCGCGAGCTCTGAACCGGGAGTGTGCTCGACATGCTCATGCCCACTATTTAGCGCCCTCGCCGCGGTGCTTGCCAGCCCGCGTACTGGGCTCCAGGCCCGAGTTCGTCCTCGATCGCCAGGAGACGGTTGTATTTCGCAGTCCGTTCACCGCGCGCCAGCGAACCGGTCTTGATTTGCCCGCTTCCGGTGCCAACCGCCAAGTCCGCGATCGTCGTGTCCTCGGTCTCGCCCGAACGGTGCGACACGATCACGCCGAAGCCCGCCGCCGCCGCGGTCCGGATCGCGTTCAGCGTCTCGCTCAAGGTTCCTGCCTGGTTCGGCTTGGCCAGCAGGGCATTCGCTGCCCCCTCCCGAACACCTCTGTCCAGCCGATCGACGTTCGTTACAAATAGATCATCCCCGACGATCTGCAGCCGGTTCCCCTCGGCGGCAGCGAAGGTCTGCCACGCATTCCAGTCATCGTCGCCAAACGGATCCTCGATCGACACGATGGGGTAGCGGTCAATGAGGGCGGTCCAGTACGCCGCCAGACCCTCCGCTTCCAGTGCGAGGTCTTCTCCTTTCAGCCGGTACCAGCCGTCATCCAGTAGCTCGCCGGCCGCCGCATCCAACGCAATGCCGACCTGCTCACCAGGCTGAAAGCCCGCACGCTCGATGGCCTGCAGCAGGAATTCGATGGCGTCTTCGGTGCTGTCGAGCGGCGGCGCGAACCCCCCTTCGTCCCCCAGACCGGTACCGTGCCCCGCCTCGGCCAGCAGGTCCGCCAGCACATGGAAGATCTCGGCTCCCCAGCGCAGCGCCTCGCCGAATGTCGGCGCGCCGGACGGAACGATCATGAACTCCTGCACATCCAGCCGGTTGCGCGCGTGGGCGCCGCCATTGAGCAGATTCATCAACGGAGTCGGCAGGATCCGGGCGGAGAGCCCGCCGAGGTGACGGTAGAGCGGGATGCCCTGGCATTGCGCGGCCGCCCGGGCTGTCGCCAGGCTCACGCCGAGCAATGCGTTGGCGCCCAGGCGGGACTTGTCCGGCGTTCCGTCGAGCTCGTTGAGCGCGTCGTCGACGACGCGCTGGTCCATCGCATCCAAGCCGATGACCGCGTCCTGAATCTCGCCTTCGACAGCCTGTACGGCCAGGAGGACGCCGCGGCCGCGATACCGCTCCTGATCGCCGTCGCGCCGTTCATGCGCCTCGTGCGCCCCGGTGGACGCCCCCGCCGGTACGGCAGCGACCGCCCGCGTCCCCGCACCGAGCGTGACTTCCACCGCGACCGTCGGATGGCCGCGGCTGTCCAGTATCTCGCGGGCGCGTAGCGAGCGCAGGACCGTAGCCGTCATCATCCGCACTCCTTCGCCAGACGATCGAATGCCACCAGCGTGCCGAGCAGTGCCGGCAAGTCTGACAACGGCAGCATATTGGGACCATCGCTGGGGGCGCGGTCGGGGTCAGGATGCGTTTCCATGAACACGGCCGCGACTCCAATGGCGCAGGCTGCCCGCGCCAGAACCGGCACAAACTCGCGGCGTCCGCCCGACCGCGTCCCCTCGCCGCCCGGTTCCTGAACCGAGTGCGTGGCATCGAACACCACCGGGCAACCGGTTTGCCGCAGCACCGGCAGCGCGCGCATGTCATTCACCAGGCGGTTGTATCCGAACGACGTGCCCCGTTCGCAAACCAGCACCTGGGGGTTGCCTGCCTGACGCAGCTTGTCGACCACGTTCTGCATGTCCCACGGCGCCAGGAACTGTCCTTTCTTCACCATCACCGGCTTGCCCGTCACGGCAGCCGCTTGCAGCAGGTCCGTCTGGCGGCACAGGAATGCCGGGATCTGCAGCAGGTCGACGTGCTCGGCCACCGGCGCGCACTGCCCGCGCTCATGGACGTCAGTAACCACGGCCGCCTGTAGCCGTTCGCGGAGTTCCGCGAACACGTCAAGGGCCGGCGCCATCCCCAGTCCGCGCGGGCTGGCCGAACTGGTTCGGTTCGCCTTGTCGAACGAGGTCTTGTAGACGAAACCCACGCCTGCCTTGCGGGTCATCTCCTGCAGGGCAGCGCAGGTCTCGAGCGCATGGTCCCGACTTTCCATCGCGCACGGCCCGGCGATCAGCGTCAGCGGCTGCCGGTTCCCGATGGCCACGTCACCGACCACGACCGGTTCGGACGGCATCAGATCAGCCGTTCCTGCCGGATGGCAGCGTCGATGAATGACGTGAACAGCGGATGCGGCGCAAACGGACGCGACCGCAGTTCCGGATGGAACTGCACGCCGAAGAACCAGGGATGGCCGCTGAGTTCGGCAATCTCGAACAACGCCCCGTCCGGCGACTTTCCCGAGAACCGGAGGCCTGCCTCGCGCAACCGATCCTCATACGCCGGGTTCACCTCGTACCGATGCCGGTGCCGCTCCCGGATCCGATCCAGGCCATAGATTTCCGACGCCCGGGTACCTGGGTGAAGCACGCAGTCATAGCCTCCAAGCCGCATGGTGCCGCCCAAATTGTCGCCGGGGCTGCGGGTCTCCACGGTACCCGCATGAATCCACTCGGTCATAAGCCCCACGACCGGGTCCGCGCAGGCACCGAATTCGGTCGACCCCGCCTCGCGGATGCCGGCAAGCGTTCGCGCGACCTCGACGACCGCGAGCTGCAGCCCGAGGCAGATGCCGAGGTACGGCACTTTCCGGGTACGGGCGAACTCGATCGCGCGCATCTTTCCGGTGATCCCGCGATCGCCGAAGCCGCCCGGCACCAGGATGCCGTGCGCCTGCTGCAGCGTCGCCAGCGCCTCTCCCGCCGGATCATCCTGTTCCAGGAGTTCCGCGTCCAGCCATTGCACGCGAACACCGACCTGGTGGGCCACGCCACTGTGCACGAGCGCCTCGATCAGCGACTTGTAGGCGTCCTGCAGCCCCGTGTACTTGCCAACCATCGCGATGTTGACCTCGCCCGCGGGGAGGCGGATGGCTTCAACCACGCGGTGCCAGCGATCAAGATCCGGAGCCGGCTTGCCGGGCAGCCCGAAATAGTCCAGCACTTTCGTATCGAGACCTTCCCGACGATAGATCGCGGGAACCTCGTACACCGTGTCGGCGTCGATCGCCGGTACCACGGACCCTGGATCCACATTGCAGAACAGCGCCAGTTTTGCCCGTTCCGCTTCCGGAATGGGGCGGTCACATCGGCATAACAGTAGATCCGGCTGAATCCCGATCCCGCGAAGTTCCTTTACCGAATGCTGGGTCGGCTTGGTCTTTTGCTCACCGACGGCCTCCAGGTACGGCACCAGCGTGAGGTGCAGGTAGAGCACCCGGGACCGGCCTACCTCGTTACCGAACTGGCGAATAGCCTCAAGGAACGGCAACCCTTCGATGTCACCGACCGTGCCGCCAATCTCCACCAGCACGAAATCCTCGTCCTCCGTGTCCGCCCCGATGAATTCCTTGATGGTGTCGGTCACGTGGGGGATGACCTGGACGGTCCCGCCCAGGTAGTCGCCGCGTCGTTCCCGGGCCAGCACCCGCTCGTAGACCCGTCCCGAGGTCACGTTGTCGCTCTGGTGCGCCTCGACTCCCGTGAACCGTTCGTAGTGCCCGAGATCCAGGTCGGTTTCGGCCCCGTCGTCGGTGACGTAGACCTCGCCGTGCTGGTACGGGCTCATCGTCCCGGCATCAACGTTCAGGTAAGGGTCCAGCTTGCGCAGGCGGACCCGATAGCCATGGGCCTGCAGCAGGGCCCCGAGGGCAGCTGCGGAAAGCCCCTTGCCAAGGGACGAAACGACGCCGCCCGTGATGAACAAGAATCGCGGGCTGGCGCTGGACATCACTGAGAGCCTGGGCTCAAACGGTCCGGTGCGAACATGCCGGCGCCTCGAAGGTCGTCAGTCTCCGGTCGGCGGCGCCGGTTCGGAATCCGCGTCGTCGGTCGCGGGCTCCAGGATTCCGGTGGGCAGCGCCTCGTCAGTCACCGGCACCAGCGGCAGCAGGTCGTCGTCGGGCATGCTTGCCAGCACCGCCAGGAGCAGGCTGATCCCCATGAAGGCAACGGCCAGCACAGCCGTCGTCCGGGTGAGCAGGTTGGCCGAGCCGCGGCTGCTCATGACGCCGCCGAACGGGTCGGACCCGCCCCCGATGCCGCCCAATGCCCCGCCATCACTTCGTTGCAGCAGGATGGTGCCGACCAGGGCCGCGGCAACGCATACGTGAATGACGAGCAGGAAAGCAGTCATGGCAGGACGGTCCGGGTCGGGGAGACTGCCTCGCATATGCCCCAGAATTCCCCGGGTTGCAAGGATGCGCCCCCGACGAGCAGCCCGTCGACACCGATTCCCCTCCCGATCCGGCCGGCGTTGCTGGCCCGCACCGAGCCGCCGTACAGGATTCGCCAAGGGCCCGGACCGTGCGTTTGCTCCAGGGTCTCGCGAATCGTCGCGTGCATGGTCTCGATTTCGACTTGACTGGGCACATTGCCCGTACCGATCGACCAGACCGGCTCGTAGGCCACCACCGCGGCCGAGCCATCGAGATCAGTTGGCAGCGATGCAAGGACCTGGGCGGTGACCTGCGCTTCCGCCCGTCCGTTTGCGCGGGCGGCGCCGCTCTCGCCGACGCAGACGATCGGCGTCAGCCCCGCGGCCGTCGCCGCCACGACTTTCGCCCGCACGTCCCCGTCGCTCTCGTGATGATGGGCGCGCCGTTCGGAATGTCCCAGCAGCACGAACGTGCAGCCGGCGTCGCCAAGCATCCCGGCAGCGACCTCGCCGGTACGGGGACCTGGCGGTGCCGTCGAGCAGTCCTGCGCCCCCAGCTGGAACGGTGTCTGCCTGATCTCCCGGCCCACCAGATCGAGCAGCGTGTGGGGCGGGCACAGCACGATCTCCGCCCCGGGAGCGTCCTGTCGGCCGCGGCCAGCCAGCTGCTTCAGGCCGCCCACCAGCGCGGCCGCTTCGGCCCGCGTGCCGTGCATCTTCCAGTTGCCGACCACCAGGCAGGATGATGCGGACAATGCGAAGCTCTCTTGGGAAACCGACGGCGGCACGGGTGGCCGGGGCGCTGTGCTCCACTATAGTCTCGCCGTCACTGCTTTTCCGTCGAGAGAATCCATCATGCTGCAGGCGCTGCGCCGCCACGCCGGGTCTTGGGTCGCGAAGGGGTTCCTGCTGTTGCTCGCGGCGAGCTTCGGGCTGTGGGGAGTCGGCGACATCTTCAGTGGCTACCAGGACCCCGTCGTCGCCGAAGTCGGTGACCGGGATATCCACGCGTCGGCTTTTTTCAATCAGTACAACCAGCGGCTGTCTGAACTCCGACGGTCCCTGGGCGGCAACGTCGACGAGGACCTGATCCGCCAGCTCGGGCTGCCGGAGCAGGTGCTGAACGACATGGCAAGACGCCTCCTGATCCAGGTGGAGGTATCGGAACGCGGGCTGGCTGCCGGCCAGAACGATCTCGGCAGCTGGCTGCAGGAACAGGAGATGTTTCGCAACAGTCTCGGCCAGTTCGATCGCAACCTGTTCACCTATGCCGCGCGCGCCCAGGGCCTCCAGCAGGAAGAGTTTCTTGCCCTGCTGGGAGAGATGCGGACCAGTGAGCTGCTGCTCGATGCCGTGTCGTTCGGAGCGCATCCGCCGGACCGCTGGCTGAAGACGTTCCACGCGCTGGACCGGGAGAAGCGCAGCGCCCGGGCGGCGGTCTTCCTGGCGGCCGATGCCGATCCGCCGGAACCCGCCACGGACGAGGCAGTGCGGGCCCGGCACGGGGAGCAGGCGGATCGCTATCAGACTCCGCGCCGGCGCGACTTCACGTTCGCGGTGCTGGATCCCGAGGCCCTGAAGAGCGCCGTCCGGATCACGGAAGAAGATCTGCTGGAGGCCTTCGACCAGCGGGGCGACGAATACTTTGAAACCGAACGACGCCACGTCCGGCAGTACCTGGCGGATGCCAGGGAAGATGCGGAACGCGTCCTGACGCGGGCCCGGGAGGGCGTCGGCCTGGCCGCCGCGGTCGAGGAGACCCTGGGCGACCAGGTCATCGACCTCGGTCCGGTGACGCGCGACGAGCTCGATGCCGACTATGCGGAAGCCGTCTTTTCGGCCGGCGCCGACACCCTGCACGGCCCCTCAGAGACCGCCTTCGGCTGGCGGGTCTTCGAGGTGGCCGACATTCAGGAAGCCCGTGCCCCGTCGCTGGAGGATATCCGCGAGACCCTGACCGACACCCTGCAACTCGAACGGGCATTCGACTTGCTGCACGAGCGCGCCGAAGTGTTTTACGACGAACGTGCCGGCAACGCATCGCTTGAAGAGGCGGCCCGGGCGAGCGGCGCTTCGGTCCTGTCCGTCGTCGATATCGACGCACAGAGCCGGGACAGCACCGGCGCCGCGCATCCGGACGCGCCCGGCCGGGCGCTCGTGACATTGGGCTTCAACGTCAATGCCGATGCGACGTCCGATCTGGAGGAGCTCGATGACGGCCGCATGGTTGCAGTGCGGGTCGACCGGGACGTACCGGCCCGCGCCATGACGCTGGACGAGGCCCGCGAAGACATCCTCGAGGACCTGGCGGAGGAAGCCCGCCTGGCCGACGCGCGCCGGCGGGCCGAAGCGTACGCCGCCGCAGCGTCCGGCACCGCCAGCCTGTCCACGCTGGCGACGGTGCATGGGGGCGTGCTGCACACTTCCGAGGCGTTTACGCGCAGCGGAGAAGGCGCGGCGGCCGATTTCCCGGACGTTGCCCGGCGCATTGCATTCGAGCTCACGACGGGGACCACCAGCAGCGCCGAAGAATTCGGGGGCGGCTACGCCGTGGTCACGCTCGACCAGATCGTCGACGCGCCGGAGCCGACCAGCGAGGACCTGGACTCGGGCCGCGCCGCGCTCGGGGCGTCGCTCGGGAACGACGTCGTGCTGTCGTTCATCGCGTCGCTCTGGAACGCCCATCAGGTGCGCATCAACCAAACCGTGCTGGATCGGGTCCTCACCGACAACACCGGCACGTCGTTCTAAGCGGGGCGCAGGGCATGCCGGTTCAGCCCGCGCGCGGCGCGTTCCGGCCAACGTACGAATCGGGCACCCCCCAGATCGTCTGGCGCACGCTGATCGCCGATCTGGAAACCCCGGTGTCGGCCATGCTGAAGCTGGCACGCCAGCGCCCCAACAGCTTCCTGCTCGAATCGGTCGAGGGCGGCGATACGCGCGGCCGGTACTCGATCATCGGCTTCGCCCCCGACGTGATCTGGCGGTGCAGCGGGAGCAGGGCCGAGATCAACCGGCGGGCACATCTGGACCCCGATGCCTTCGAGCTCGAGCCGCTGGAGGCGCTCGCCTCGCTCCGCAAGCTGCTGTCCGAGTCGCGCATCGACCTCCCGGTCGACCTGCCTCCCATGGCTGCCGGACTTGTCGGCTTCATGGGCTTTGACACGGTGCGTCTCATCGAACGGCTGCCGACTGCCCGCCCTGCTGCCCTCGGGCTGCCGGACAGCCTGCTGATTCGGCCCACCGTCATGGCCATCTTCGATGCGGTGTCCGACACGGTGACGGTGACGACACCCGTTTATCCCGACGATGCCGTGACGGCGGACGCCGCATTCGCCGGTGCCGAACGCCGGCTGGAAGAGGCGGTTGCGGCCCTCGGGACTCCGCTCGAGCCCGAACCCGAGCCGGCCACCGACCAGCTCTCGGCTCCCTCCCCCGTCTCGAACATGACGCCGGATCAATACCGGGCCATGGTGACGCGGGCACGGGAGTACATCCTGGACGGCGACATTTTTCAGGTGGTCCTCGCCCAGCGGTTCGCCGCTTCGTTCCGGCTGCCGCCGTTTGCGCTCTACCGCGCCTTGCGCCGCCTCAATCCATCCCCGTTTCTCTTCTACCTGAACCTGGACGGCGTCGCGATCGTCGGGTCCAGCCCGGAGATCCTGGTGCGCGCACGTGACGGGACGGTCACGGTCAGGCCCATCGCGGGGACCCGGCCCCGCGGGGCAGACCGGGCCCGCGACCTGGCCTACGAGCGCGAGCTCCTTGCCGATCCGAAGGAGTGCGCCGAGCACCTCATGCTGCTGGACCTCGGCCGGAATGACGTGGGCCGGGTCAGTGTGCCCGGCACCGTCCGCGTGACCGAGCAAATGATCGTCGAACGGTACAGCCACGTGATGCACATCGTCTCCAACGTCGAGGGCGATCTCGATCCCAGACACGACGGCATCGACGCCCTGATGGCGGGATTTCCGGCCGGGACGGTCAGCGGTGCGCCGAAGGTGCGCGCGCTGGAGATCATCGACGAGCTCGAATCGGAACGCCGGGGCATCTATGCCGGATGCGTCGGTTACTTCTCCGTAAACGGATCCATGGATTCATGTATTGCGCTCCGCACCGCGTTGGTGAAGGACGGCACGATGTACGTTCAGGCCGGAGCGGGGATCGTGGCGGACAGCGACCCCGAGGCCGAGTACCAGGAAACGGTCAACAAGGCACGGGCGCTGTTTCAGGCTGCCGAAGAGGCCGTGCGGTTCGCTGGCGGCCAGGGCTAGGCCCGGCGCCCTGGACCGGAATTCACCGATGTACGTCCTGATCGACAACTACGACAGCTTCACCTGGAACCTCTGGCACTACCTGGAAGAGCTGGGGGCGTCGGTCGAGGTCCATCGGAACGACACCTTGACGGTCGACGACGTGCTCGCCCGCAAGCCGGCCGGAATTGTGCTTTCGCCGGGCCCGTGCACCCCCAACCAGGCGGGAATCTGTCTCGAGCTGGTACGCGCCGCCGCCGGGCGAACGCCGGTTCTCGGAGTCTGTCTGGGCCACCAGTCGATCGGACAGGCCTTTGGCGGTCGGGTGGTTCGTGCCCAAACGGTGATGCACGGCAAGACCAGTCCGATTGAACACGACGGCAGCGCCATCTTTCGCGGCCTCCCCTCCCCGTTCACGGCGGCGCGGTACCATTCGCTGATCCTGGAGCGCGGCTCCATGCCGGATTGTCTGCGAATCACGGCGGAAACCCGCGATGGCGTCATCATGGGAATCCAGCATGTCCGGCACGCACTCTTCGGTGTCCAGTTTCACCCGGAGAGCATCGCGTCGGAGCAAGGTCACGCGTTGCTGAAGAATTTTCTCGATGCGACCCGGATGGAGCGTTCGGTGTGAGTGACGGAGCCGCATTTCGCGACATCCTTGCGGCGGTCGCGGACGGCCGGACGCTCACCCGAAACCAGGCGCAGCACGCGTTCTCGCTCCTGATGGAAGGACAGATCAGCCAGGCCCAGACCGCCGCGTTCCTGATGGCCCTGCGCGTTCGGACGGAACAGGTCGAGGAGATCGCCGGTGCCGCCCAGGCCATGCGCGCGAAGGCCACGCGCGTCCGCGCCCCGGCAGGAGCGGTCGATACCTGTGGCACCGGTGGTGACGGACTGGGCACCGTGAATGTCTCGACGGCAACGGCCCTGGTGGTCGCCGGGTGCGGCGTGCCGGTCGCAAAGCACGGCAACCGGGCCGTCTCTTCCAAGTCCGGGTCCTCCGACGTGCTGGATGCGCTCGGGGTCAATGTCGCCGCCCCCGTCGCAGCCGTGGAGCAAGCAATGCGCGTGGCCGGCGTCGGGTTTCTGCTGGCCACGGTCTACCATCCGGCCATGCGGCACGTTGGACCAGTCCGGGCCGACCTCGGTCTGCGCACCGTCTTCAACCTGCTGGGGCCGCTCGCCAATCCCGCGGGCGTGCGCCGCCAGGTCATCGGCGTGTTCGCCCGCCGGTGGCTGGAGCCGCTCGCCAGGGTGCTCCACGAGCTGGAGTCCGAGCATGCATGGATCGTCCACGGTGCCGATGGCATGGATGAACTCACCACCACCGGCGCAACCCATGTGGCCGAGCTCAAGGAGGGCCGGGTCCGCACGTTCGCGGTGACCCCCGAGGATGCCGGCCTTTCGAGAGCGGCCCCTGCCGAACTGGTCGGCGGAGACGCTGCCGCCAACGCCGCGTCCATTCGGAATTTGCTCGATGGACAGCGCGGTCCGTATCGCGACATCGTCACACTCAACGCCGCCGCTGCCCTGATCGTGGCGCAGCGGGCCGATGACCTGGCAGAAGGGGCTGCCCAGGCTGCCCGTTCGATCGACACTGGCGCCGCCGGCACGGCGCTGGACCGGTTGGTCGAATGTACGCAGGAACGGCAATGAACGACCGACTCCGGTCGATCCTCGAGGCCAAGCGCGAGCGCGTGTCGGCGCAACGCCAGGCGGTGCCGGAGATCGAACTGGAGCGACGGGCGGCCGCGCAGGAGCCCCCGCGCGGATTTGCGGCCGCGCTGCGGCAGTCGATCGCCCGTGGCGACTACGGCCTGATCGCCGAAATCAAGCGGGCCAGCCCCTCCAGGGGACGCTTGCGGGACGATTTCGATCCGGCAGTGCTGGCCGGCGCTTTGCACGACGGCGGGGCAGCCTGTATCTCGGTACTGACGGACGAACCGTTCTTTGAGGGCTCGGACGCGCATCTCGTGGCTGCGCGCGCCACCGCGCCCGTCCCGGTGCTCCGCAAGGACTTCATGCTCGACCCGTATCAAATTCTGGAATCCCGCTCCCTCGGAGCGGACTGCGTGCTGCTGATTCTTGCCGCACTCGACGACTCGGTAGCATCGACATTGGCGCGCGACGCGAAGGCGCTCGGGATGGACGTTCTGGTCGAGGTTCACGACGAACATGAACTCGATCGCGCGGGTGCGCTGGAGGCGGAGCTGATCGGAATCAATAACCGGAACCTGCGTACGTTCGAGGTTGATCTGGCGACTACGGAGCGCTTGGCGGCCCTTGCGCCGGCTGCAGCTGACCTGGTGGCGGAGAGTGGTCTCAGCGGGCCGGATGATCTTTACCGCCTGGCCAATTGCGGAGTTCGGCGCTTCCTGATCGGCGAAACCCTGATGCGCAGTCCGGATGTCACGGAAGGTGTCCGCACCCTGCTGGCGCGCCCGGCGGACGCGGCGTGAACGAACGGTTTACCCATCTTGACGACTCCGGCCGCGCCCGCATGGTGGACGTGGGCGAGAAGGCGGTCACCCGCCGGACAGCCACGGCGGCCGCACGCGTCACGATGGCGCCGGCCACGCTGCAGATGATTCTGGACGGCGGCCATCAAAAAGGCGATGTCCTTGGCGTCGCGCGGGTCGCCGGGATCATGGCGGCCAAGCGCACCCATGAACTGATCCCCCTGTGCCATCCGTTGCCACTGGACTCCGTTGCGGTGGAACTGACCTGCCAACCCGGGGAGGAAGCGGTGGAGATCCGGGCCACGTGCGCCACCTCCGCCAGGACCGGCGTGGAGATGGAGGCGCTCACGGCGGTGAGCGTCGCCGCCCTCACGGTGTACGACATGTGCAAGTCGGTGGATCGGGCGATGCGGATTGACGCCGTCCGGTTGCTCCACAAGGCCGGCGGCAAGTCGGGAACGTTCCGCGCATCATGATTTCGGTCACGGACGCCCGGCAACGGATCCTGGAAGCCATGCCGCTGGTGGCCACCGAGCGGGTTCCGTTGACGAATGCGCTGGGCCGGGTGCTCGCCACCGATGTGACGGCACGCACCGACCAGCCGCCGTCAGCGGTTTCCGCGATGGACGGCTACGCCGTCCGCTCGGCAGACGTGCAGGCGACCCCTTGCGATCTGGTCGTCATCGGCGAGGCGCCGGCCGGGCGCCCGTTCGACGGGTCCGTCGAAGCTGGCGAGACGGTACGCATCTTCACCGGCGCCCCGTTACCCGACGGGACCGACAGCGTCGTCATCCAAGAAAACACGGAACCGGTGAAGAGCGGTGAAGTCCGTGTCCTGAACGGAGTCGCTTGCGGCAAACACGTCCGTGGTCGGGGCATCGATTTCAAGGAGGGCGATCCGCTGGTGCCGGCAGGGAGCCTGCTCACGGCCCGTGATGTCGGTCTGTCAGCCGCCGCTGATTGGCCCTGGCTGAGTGTCCGGCGCCGCCCGCGGATCGCCCTCCTCGCCACGGGTGATGAAATCGTCCTGCCCGGCGAAGCCCGCCGGTCGGGACAGATCGTCTCGTCGAACACGTTCGCGCTGGAATCCATGATCCGGGCCGTCGGTGGTGACGCGGTCGATCTGTCGCTTGTGCCCGACGACCCGGCGGCGCTTCGCGCGGCGATCGACGGGGTGCGTTCGTTTGACCTGCTGGTGACGACCGGCGGCGTATCGGTCGGCGCCTACGACCTGGTTGGCCAGGTCCTTCGATCGGCCGGCCTGGATCAACAATTCTGGAAGATCGCCATGCGGCCCGGCAAGCCTCTCCTGTTCGGGACGCTTCCAGAGGGTCCGCCCGTCCTGGGATTTCCCGGCAATCCGGTATCCACCTACGTATGCGGCCTCGTGTTCCTTCTGCCGGCGTTGCGGACGATGCTGGGGCTCGACCCGGGCCCGCGGCTGGTACAGGCGGAACTCGGCCGTGATCTGCCCGCGAACGACGTGCGGGAAGACTATCTCCGGGCGTCCGCCAGACGGGATGCCGCCGGCGCGATCATGGTCCACCCCTTCGAACTTCAGGACAGTTCCGTGCTGTCGCTGCTGGCTCGAGCCGACTGCCTGGTCATTCGTCCGCCGCACGCCCCCGCTGCCCGCGCCGGAACGCATGTCACCACGCTGCCCTTTCCGGCTGCAGCCGGGAGCACATGATCGGTGCACATCCAGTCTGGTGATCGGGGGAGAGGACGCAAAGTGTTCACATTGACTTCTTGTTGCGAACAAAGTAGAACATAGAGGCATGGTCCGCAGCCGCTTTGGGTTCCCCGCATGCTCACTCGCAAACAGCACGAACTCCTCGTCTATCTGAACAAACGGATCGAGGAGACCGGCATCTCGCCCTCGTTCGAGGATATGAAAAATGCTCTCGGGCTCAAATCGAAGTCGGGGATCCACCGGCATTTGACCTCGCTCGTGGAACGTGGATTTGTCGAACGGCTGCCCAACCGGGCCCGCGCTATCCGCGTGGTTCGAAAGCCTGAAGAAGCCGCTGCGACGGTGGACAACAGCAGTCCGGGACAGTGGGGAGCTCTGATCGATCTCCCGTTCTACGGAACCATCGCGGCCGGCACCCCGATCGAGGCCATCCAGCACGAATCCTTCATCAAGGTTCCACCGACGATGAACCTGGGCACCGGCAGCGGCGAACACTTCGCGCTCAAGATCCAGGGAGACTCCATGATCGAGGCCGGGATCCTGGACGGGGACATGGGGATTTTTCGGCGTCAGCAGACCGCGGAATCCGGGCAGATTGTTGTCGCGTTCATCGATGGCCGCGAAGCAACGCTGAAGCGGTTCCGGCCACAGGCCGACTCCATCCAATTGCTGCCAGAGAACAAGGACCTCGAGCCGATCGTGGTGCACCCGAGTCAGCTTCAGATTCAGGGCATCATGAAAGGGCTGTATCGCACCGCCATCTATTGAGGCTTTGCCTCCCGCCTGGCGGGAGGCGCCAACCGCGTGCCGCAGCCGGCGATGACCGCCGGCCAGTTCGTGCGGTTCCCCGTCGTCCGTTCCGAGGCCCTGATCATGACCGTCGTGACCCGCTTTGCCCCGTCGCCGACCGGGTTCCTGCACATCGGTGGGGCGCGGACGGCGCTATTCAACTGGTTGTACGCCCGGGGGCGAAAGGGCAAGTTTCTGCTCCGGGTTGAAGACACCGACCAGGCTCGCTCGACCGCTGAGGCAACGCAGGCCATTCTCGACGGGCTCGCGTGGCTGGAACTCGAGTGGGACGGCGAGGCCGTCTTCCAGTCAACGCGGTCCGACCGCCACCGTGCGGTCGCCGAGATGCTCCTCCGCAGCGGTGGCGCCTATCGTTGCTACTGCACGCCGGAAGAACTTGCCGCCATGCGGGAGCAGGCTACCGCCGAGAAGCGTTCGATGTGGTACGACGGCCGATGGCGCGACCGTGATCCCGCTGATGCGCCCCCTGGGATCGAGCCCACGATTCGCATCCGCACGCCCGCGGCCGGGAACACTTCCGTCGCCGATAGCGTCCAGGGCAGCGTGACCGTCGAGAACAAGGAAATCGACGATTTTGTGATTCTGCGCGCCGATGGCACCCCGACTTACATGCTGTCGGTGGTGGTCGACGACTATGACATGGGAGTCACGCATGTCATACGTGGCGATGATCACTTCACCAACTGCTTTCGTCAGTGCCAAATCTACGACCTGCTCGGCTGGCGACGACCCGCGTTCGCCCACATCCCCCTGATTCATGGGGACGACGGCAGGAAGCTCAGCAAACGACACGGTGCGCTCGGAATCGATCACTACCAACAGGCGGGATACCTCCCCGCGGCGCTCAGGAACTACCTCCTGCGGCTAGGATGGGCCCACGGAGATGACGAGGTCATCGGCACGTCGGACGCAGTACGGTGGTTTGACCTCGACGGGGTCGGACAAAGCCCTGCCCGGTTCGATCTCAAGAAACTCGACCATCTGAACGGCATCTATCTTCGTGAGACTGCCGATGCCGACCTGGCGGCGATCATCGCTGCACGCCTGGCCGCGGACGGCTTGCCGGCCGATCCGGAGCATATCGGGCGCCTGACCCGCGGCATGCCCGACCTAAAGGCTCGCGCCCGCACCCTCAACGAGCTGGCCACGGTTGCCCGGTTCTACGTGCTCCCACGCCCCCTCGCGCTTGATTCGAAAGCCGAACGCCAGCTTGATCCAGCCGCGCGAGCGCTCCTGCGGGACGTGTCCGAGGTCCTTGCCGCGACTGACGACTGGTCGAGCGCCGGCCTCGAGATGCGGCTTCGCGAGTACGCCTCGCGTACCGACACGAAGCTGGGCAAAGTGGCCCAGCCTCTTCGGGCGGCGTTGACGGGGGCCACAACTTCCCCGCCCATCTTCTCGGTTATGGACGTTCTGGGCCGCGCCGAATCGCTGGGCCGGATCGGAGACGTCGTCGACTGAGGCGCACACGACTCAGATACAGCGCCCGCCGTCCACCTCCAGCATCACCCCGGTCAGGAACTCGGCCTCGTCCGAAGCAAGGAACAGCGCTGCGTTCGCCACGTCCGCCGGTGTCGAGAGCCGTCCCATCGGCACCGTGGCACGGAACCGCGCTAGGGCTTCGTCAGGGTCACCGTCACCGAGGAAATCCGGCAGCATCGCGGTCTCTCCGGCGACCGGGCAGATCCCGTTCACTCGAATATTCTCCGGCGCGAGCTCGAGTGCCAGCGTGCGGCTCAGCGTAAGCAACGCCCCCTTCGTCGAATTGTACGGGGCGAGACCCGGCCGTGGCGCCAGCGCCGCCGTCGACACGGTATTCAAGATCACGCCGCCGCGTCCCTGCCGGCGCAGGACCGGCACGGCGTGCTTTGCGCCCAGGAAGCAACTCTTCACGTTGACTCGGAACAGCTGGTCGAAGAACTCCTCGTCCACCTCGACGAGCGGCGTCGGCTTCATCCCGATTGCGGCGTTCTGAACCAGGATATCAAGCTGCCCAAATGCATCGATGGCTGCTTCGATCATGCGTTTGGTGTCCGCATCGCTGGCCACGTCGGCACCGCACGCAACGGCACCACCGCCGGAACCGCGGACTGCATGGGCGACCTGCTCGGCCCCGTCGCCGTTGATGTCAGCGACCACCACGCGCGCCCCTTCCGCCGCAAAGCGGTGCGCGATGCCTTCCCCGAACCCGCTGGCACCCCCGGTGACGATCGCGACTTTGTCCTGGAGTCTCATGGCAGTCCTTTCCGGCCCGTGCCCGAATCGTGTTGCAGACGGCCCAATAGGTATTGGGGAAGATCGCTGACCGCAAGATTAATTCCGCGTCCCGCCGGGAACATGTCAAATGCCCTACGGATGCGCGGCAGCGGATTTCCGGTAGGCCGTCCGCTACGTGTCCGCGGCGCTCGGTAGCCTGTCGGCCGAATCCGGTTCCGGTCTACCAGTCTTTTCCTCCTGAATATGCCCTTGCCGCCCGACGAGGCGCGGACCAGCCGGGCACCGGATCTGCGCAGGCCAACTCGTGAGAGCCGCCAGCGGCAGCCCGGTCGCAATTCCAGTCTCCTGCCGCTGTCTTCGGATGCAGCACGTTCCGCTCCCATGTTCCGCAGAATCTGCCGTGAACACCCTTGCTTCCGTCCCTCGCCGAAACCGACAGCCCAGCGCAAGGATCCGACACATCTCGCTGACCGGGCACCTACCACCCACGGACCGCCTCAACGGTACCAATTTGGCACTGGCGTACCGCTTTGCCCGGTGGCCGGCCCATTCGAATTCCACAGCGGATCGGATGCAGACTATCCTGTGCTGCCATGCAACATGCTGGACAGTGCTCGATCAGCACCCGTGGTTCGTAGCAATCCGTCGGCCCGCACCTCTGGGCAGCCCGGGAACTCGCCACACCCTGCCGGCCGCACTCGTGACTTTCGCCAGGAGCTCCTCTACATGCGTATCCCTGCCCAATTGCTTGAAACCTATGTCGCGGAGATCTTCAAAGGCGCAGCTTGCCCTGAAGATGAGTCCGACAGGATCGCGTTCTACCTCGTTCGCGCCAATCTGGCGGGGCATGACAGTCACGGGGTAATTCGGGTTCCGCGGTACCTCTCCTGGATGGAAAGCGGGGCGGTCAAGGCGGGTGTGCAACCCAACGTGGTGAGCGAAGGCACCACCCATGCCGTTGTCGACGGCTGTTTCGGGTTCGGGCAGTCCGTCGGACCGTTCTGCGCCGACATTGGAATCGCCAAAGCCAAGGAACACGGCCTTTCCATCGTGGCAATCCGGAACTCGGGACACCTGGGGCGCATCGGCGACTGGCCGGAGCGGGCAGCCGACGCGGGAATCGCCTCGCTGCATTTCGTCAACACGTCCGGCCTCGGCCTGCTGGTCGCCCCCTACGGGTCCCCTGACCGCAGGTTTTCGACCAATCCCTTCGCTGCCGGCGTTCCCATCCCCGGCGAGGAGCCGCTCATCCTGGACTTTGCGACCTCCGTGGTGGCGGAAGGCAAGGTCCTGGTGGCTCATCAGGGCGGCAAACCATTGCCGGACGGCGCCCTGATCTCCGCGGAGGGAGAGTTCTCGACCAACCCTGAGCTCATTTACGGTGCCGGGACCGGGGCAAATCCCAATGACCTGCGCGGCGGTGGAGGTGCCATCCGGGCTATGGGTGAGCACAAGGGATCGGGTCTGGCGTTCCTCTGCGAGGTACTGGCAGGCGCCCTTACCGGCTCGGGCTGCGCGACCCCCAAGCAATCCAATCTTGCCAACGGCATGCTGTCCTTCTACTTCCGTCCGGACGTGCTTGGTTCCGAAGACGGATTCGCTGCAGAGATGGAGCGTTACCTCGCTTTCTTCCGGACTGCGCGCCCGCTTGATGGAACGGATCGTGTCATGATCCCGGGAGAGCCGGAGAACCGGTCCCGTGCCGAGCGGCTGGCCAACGGGATTCCGCTGACGGACACGACGTGGGCATCCATTTGCTCCGCGGGCGAAGGCTATGGCGTACGCGCACCTGCGCTCGTTTCAGAAGCCATCGCATCGTGATCCATGGCATCCTCGGCGCAACGCTGCTCATCACGCTGCTGGCCGCGTCATCGGCTCTAGCGCAGGAAGCGGACTGCTCTGCGGATGCGGCGGGGGACCCTGTCTGCGAGCTTCGGATACAAAGCGGCGGCACAGCGGGGTCCGACCTGGGTGTCTATAACGTCGCGCTGCTGCTGCAACGCCTGGCTCCCGCCACCGAAGAAAATATACGCTCGTTCTCGATTGCGATTGATGCCGCCGAATGCGGAAATCCTCCGCGGCGATTCATCGAGGAATCAGCTGGATTTTCTGGCGAAGAGTCAGAACTCAAGTTCAATTTTCCGCTGTTCCTGCACGCTTCCGGCGGTGAGGGAGAGTACTGCGTTCGCGTGATCGCATTCGGTTGCGAAGGAGGTTGCACCGGCCAAATTGAACTCAGGGTTGGCGAGTCGGCCGTCATGCGTCAGGTCACGGATCCTCTTCTTCGCTAGCGCTGTGTGCCCGGCCGGTGCCGGAGCACATCACGAAGCGCGGTGATGACTCTCGCCACCATTGAATCGTCGAGCTCCGAGTGCATGGGAAGGTTGACGACTCTGGTCGTGATGTCTTCGGCCACCGGACAGGAAAGACCCAGTCCGGCGGAGCCGCGAAATGCCGCCTGGGCAGGCAGGGTGCGCGGGTAGTAAACGCGGGTCGGAATCCCACGCTCGGTGAGCGCTGCCCGGACGCTGTCCCGGCCATCTACCAGCAGGGAATACTGGGCCCAGACGCTGACGTTGCCATCGGGGACGACGGGAGTCTCCGCCAGGTCGCGCAGCGCCTCCGTATAGGCATCGGCGATCGCGTTTCGCCGCGCAATTTCATCCTGGTAGCCGGGAAGTTTGGCTAGCAGCACCGCAGCCTGCAGCGTGTCGAGCCGGGAATTGGTGCCGATCCGCTGGGCGTCGTAGGGGTCCCCGGAAGTCCCGTGCGCGCACACGACTCGCCACTGCTCCATGCGTTCCCGGTCGTCGGTGAACATGGCGCCACCGTCGCCCCAGGCACCCAGCGGCTTGCTGGGAAAGAAACTCGTGATGGTCGCGTCCCCAAACGCTCCCACCCTGCGGCCCTGCTGACTGGCGCCGAAGCTCTGGGCGCCATCGACCAGCAGAAACAGCCCCTCCTCCCGGCACAGCGGTTCCAGGCGACCGTAGTCTGCCGGCAGTCCAAAGAGATCGACCGGCATCACGGCGCGAGGGACGAGATCCCCTGCCGAGCGCACGCGGCGGAGCGTGTCGGCCAGCACCGTCGGATCCATCACGAATGTCCGAGGATCGATGTCGACAAAGACCGGGGTCGCACCGTTCAGCGCAACGGCACCGCCAGTCGCCACGAAACTGAATGCCGGGACGAATACCGCATCGCCAGGACCGATTCGTTCCGTGCGTAACGCGATGTTCAACGCGTCTGTGCCATTGGCAACTGCAACAACATGCTGTGCGCCTGACCAGGCCTTGAGTGCGGTTTCCAGTTCCGCGACCTCGGGCCCGTTGACGAACCGGCCATGCCCCAGGACCGTCGCGATGCGCGCGTCGATCACCGGCTGCAGTCGCTTGTACTGCCCTACCGGGTCAAGTAGGCTTACCGGGGGCTGCGACGAAGAGCGGCCCATCATCCGTTCTCCGGGGTCGGCAGCAGCACCGTCCGCTTCTCTCTCAGTGAGCGGAAACAGGCATCCAGCACGGTCATGACACGTAGTCCCTCCGATGCTCCGCTCAGTGGGGCCACACCGGTCTTGACCGCTTCCACGAAAGCGATGCATTCGGCAGCCAGGGGCTCCTGCTCGGGAAAGCGTATCGCGCACGGGGGCTGACCGGCAGGGGTCAGCCTTAACTTCATTTCCGCGGGCGCCACGTCGTCAAATACCACCGAACCGGTCTCGCCGTGCACCTCAAAACGCTGCACCTTCGAATCGCTACGCCAGGAAACGGTCGTTCGAGTCCTGAGACCGGTCCTGAAGCGAAGCCCGATTGAGCATTGCACGGCGGATGAGCCACCCGAACGGGGATCGGGGCGAGAGCAGCGAACCGATGATGGCAGCGCGCCGGCGCATGCGAGGATCATCGCGATATCATGTGGAGCGAACTCCCATAGGACGTGTTCCCGCGGGACCTCTGGCCCTGGGATGAGCCTGCTGCTCGCGATGCTGTGCAGCGCTCCGAGATGGTTGCTGCGCACCAGCGACAGCAACGATTGAAACGCCGGGTGATAATGCAGCAGGTGTCCTGTCACCAGCTGCAATCCTGAACTTCTCGCGTCGGCCACCAGCGCCTTCGCGGCGGCAAGGTCGGTGGTCATCGGCTTTTCGACGAACACGTGCAGGCCCGCAGCCAGAGCCGACGCGGCGATGTCGTGATGGGTGCCGGCCGGTGTCGCGATAGCAACAGCATCCACATCCCCGGAACTGATGAGTTCATTCGCGTGGCCATGGCCGGGCACCGACGGACACGCGCGCGCAGCTGTACGAAGCGCTTCCGAAGCCGAATCGCACAATCCCGCCAGGCACCCGATCTCGTGGAAGTTTCGCGCCAGGTTCCGGCCCCAACGGCCGGTTCCCACGACACCCACGCGAACCCGCGTGTCACTCAACGCCAAGGGCAACTCTTTGTGGGCAGGCCTGCTGAATCAGCTCGGCTGATCAGGTGGCGATCCGTCCGAGGGGTGCAGTACCAGTGCGGCGGAATTCAAGCAGTAACGCTGTCCGGTAGGCGGAGGGCCATCAGGAAAGACGTGGCCGAGGTGCGAATCACAGGCCTGGCACAGCACTTCGGTCCGGATCATTCCGAAGCTCGTGTCCG
Organism: Alphaproteobacteria bacterium; assembly: GCA_965116745.1. Classification (GTDB taxonomy): domain Bacteria; phylum Pseudomonadota; class Alphaproteobacteria; order TMED109; family TMED109; genus VXPW01. The sequence continues at coordinate 1,587,758 of OZ220701.1, forward strand.
TGCGTTCCGTCACACACGTCTCGGCAACAGGTCCCGTGAAGCTCGGCCACCCCGTACCGGAGTCAAACTTCGCATCTGAGGTGAACAATGAAGTTCCGCAGCAAACGCAAACGTAGGTGCCCGGGCGCTTCTCATCGCAATAACGGCCGCTGAAAGCGCGCTCGGTCGCGGCCTCGCGGGTAATGGCGTACGTCTCGGGCGACAACCGCTTGCGCCAGTACGCATCCCGATCGGCTGCGTCCTTCCAGTCGTGGTCCATGCGCCAAGCTCCTGCTACGGCAGCACTATACCCGCTCGACAGGGAAAGGCGCGCCCCTGCCTCCCGGACCGAAGCAAGAGCCTGAATCAGGCACTTGCCGTGCCATTTCAGCTGCTTCGAACTCGGATCAGGTCGGCAGGGGCAGTCGACATCATTGGCCCTCAGGCCACCCTAATCGTCGCACGTCGCATCGGACACGGCCCGCCACCATGACAGGTGTCCTGCTAGGATTCGCGAACGACGCGAGGTGGACTCAAGTCCGCGTGATCGCGGTCCGTCCGGGACCGCGGCATGGAGCCGATTCAACCAGCCTTGCGTCGCTGCCAATCATGCTTCGGAGCAACGCCACGATGCCGACTGTTATTGCGCTTGCAGATTTACCCCGCTTTGCAGGGAAAGAGATCGGAACCAGCCAGTGGCTGGAAATAGACCAGGACCGCATCGACCGATTTGCCGAAGCAACCGCTGACTACCAATGGATTCATGTCGATACCGAGCGTGCTGCATCGGGCCCATTCGGAACGACGATTGCGCATGGCTTCCTGACGCTGTCGCTGATCAGTTCCTTCACGTCAGAGATCCTCAAGGTCGAGGGAATCGCCCGCACGATCAACTACGGCGCCAACCGCCTGCGGTTTCTGACACCGGTCCGGCCGGGTGACAAGATTCGGAGCCGCTTGGAAATTCTGCGGGTGGAAGACTTCAAGGGCGGAGTCAAGGTGGAGAATCGATCCACCGTGGAAATCGACGGGGCAGACCGGCCGGCCTGCATCGTGGAAGGGATCGCCGTCCATTACGCGGCATGACCGGTCCGCGGCCGGTCAGCCGGATGGGGGGACCAAATGCTGCAGAATTTGCGCAAGCGCGCAGGTAACACTTGCGTTGGGCAGGAGACGCCGGACGGCAGATCGCATGGACCCCTCATTGCCAGCTAGGGAATCAGGATTATCCCCTGTTGGTCCCCGGACAACGCGGATCGCACCTGCCGGCCAATGGAATGCCCCGTTCGCCCGGACGCCTGCACGAGGTTCCGGCCCTGGCGTCGAGACGCTCGCGCAGCGCAGCCTGCGTCTGGCGGCGGTGGTCCTCCTGGTGCTCGCAGCACTACTGGTACGTGGCCCGGAAGACGCACTTGCGGACGACGGAGATTCAGGTGGACGCACCCCCCTTCCCGAAGCTCGCCTGATCCCCAATTGCGCCCGGACCGGCGGCGGGATCGCAATCGCCGAGGCCCAAGGACGGATCTACTACTGCCTGCAACGCGTCGTGGCCATCGAGCGACGCTATCCGAGCGCTTCAAAGTTCTTCTTCCTGCACGAATATGGCCATATCGCTTTGCAATCGGGCGATGAGCTTCTGGTGGACTGCTGGAGCGCCCATGAACTCTCCCACACCGTCCGAGGCGAGGAAGTCCTGACCGCCGCACGTCGCTACATCGAGCAATTCAAGCTGTTCATCCCAAAGTACGGGGGAACCGGAGCCGACCGTTCCGAACTCCTCAAGGGCTGCTACGACGAGGGTCTGGCTTGGCTCGAGCGGGCCAGGGCCGAAGGCAGGCGGCCACCTCCGCTTGCAGCCGGGAACAGCCAGTGAATGTGTGCCGATGGGCAGGCGCCGTCCTGACGCGATGGAACGGATCACGCGGCGCACGTGCGCGACGCGGCACTCCAGGCTCTGTCCGCCACTCCCGCACGTGAGCCCGATCGTTGCCCACCCGCATGGAGCTGTCCCCGCTTACGGCGCCAGCCGTTCGTGCTGCCACCCGTTCTCGGTGCGTACGAACCGCAGGCGTTCGTGCAGGCGATCGTCGCGGTGGCGCCAAAACTCAATCCGATCGACCGTGATTCGATAGCCCGTCCAGTGGGGGGGGCGGTCCACTGGCCTGCCTGAGAACCGCTCCGAGATTTCTGCGAACTGCCGGCTCAATTCTGCTAGTCCGCCAGCCAGCACGCTCGATTGCGCACTTGCCCACGCGCTGATCTGACTCCCACGAGGTCGGGACGCAAAATAGTGATCCGCTTCTTCATCGCTCACAAGCGCCGCCGCGCCTTCGATCCTCACCTGTCGGCCCAGCACCGGCCAGTGCATGACCAGCGCGGCTTTCGGGTTGTCCTTGAGCTCCCTTCCTTTCCGGCTTTCGGTGTTCGTGTAGAACACCAGGCCGCTGGCATCGATTGCCTTGACCAGCACCATGCGCGCTGCCGGCGCGCCGTCCTTTCCGACGGTCGCGAGGCACGCGGCCGACGGGTCCTGCGTCTCTTCTCTTCCGGCGTCGGTGCGCCAGGTTTGCAGCAGCTCAATCGGGTCATCGACCGCTGGCAATGGTGTAATCGGGCTAGCTTCCATGTGTTCCCCGGTACGTGGGTCAGCGCGTAGGTGGTTGCAGCCCGAGAGAACGCTCCCAGGCAGATTTCAAACTGCGGCCCAGCGGCCGGTAGATCAAGCCGTCGGTTCCGCCGACCGGGGCTGTGAAGGCATGGGCAGGCCTGCCCGTCGACGACACCGTAGGCGGGGACCCCCGGCCTGCTCCGCCGCCTCGTTGGCGGGCACACGCACCCAGGTCGTCAGCCGGGTGGCCGCAAGAAGCTCTCCGCGCCGAAAGAGGTCGCCCGGCCGCAACCGCGCAGGTCGGCCGTGTTTCGTGACCAGAGCCTGCCCCTTGCAACCGACGGCTGTTTCGAACACTAGGCACCCACCGGTCTCACCGCTAGAACCATGTACCAACCGGTACAGGAGAATCGTCATGGGCAAGGCATCGGATCTGCTGGTCAGCGCGCTGGAAGCCGAGGGTGTCACTACGATCTTCGGAATCCCGGGCGAAGAGAATCTGGACTTCCTGGACTCCCTTACCCGATCCAGCAAGATCAGGCTGGTGCTGACACGCCATGAACAGGCGGCCGGCTTCATGGCGGCCACTTATGGCCGCTTCACCGGCAAGGCCGGAATCTGTCTCTCAACGCTGGGGCCGGGTGCAACGAATTTCACCACCGCCGCCGCGTACGCGACCCTCGGCGGCATGCCGATGATGATGATCACCGGCCAGAAACCGGTGAAACGCTCGAAGCAAGGCCAGTTCCAGATCCTCGACGTGGTCGAGATGATGAGGCCGATCACGAAGTACGCACATCAAATCGTCTCCGCCGACAACATTCCCACCCGTGTGCGTGAAGCCCTCCGACAGGCAGAGGAGGAAAAGCCCGGCGCTGTCCATCTTGAGCTGCCCGAGGACGTCGCCGGAGAACCCACCCTGGAGCGACCGGTCGCCGCGTCCTATGTGCGCCGGCCGATCGCGGAAGAGAAGGCGGTGCGGGCGGCCGTGGAGCGGATTGCCAACGCCAAGTCTCCGATCATTGTGATCGGCGCCGGCGGGAACCGGAAGCTGACCAGCCGCATGTTGACCGAGATGGTGGAACGGTTTCGGATTCCCTTTGCCACGACCCAGCTCGGAAAGGGAGTCATCGACGAAGCTCACCCTCTGTTCATGGGATGTGCGGCGCTGTCGGCAGGCGACTTCGTGCATCGCGCGATCGAGAGCGCTGACGTGGTGATCAACGTGGGCCACGACGTGATCGAAAAACCTCCCTTCTTCATGCATCGCGGTGAAGTGCCCGAGGAGCGGCCACACCAGTCGGACGTCGACCCGGTTCGCGTGGCCCGAGGCACCGCCGTCATCCATGTGAACTTCCGGTCCGCCGAGGTGGATCCGGTCTACTTCCCGCAAATTGAAGTCGTGGGTGACATTGCCAATTCCATCTGGCGAATCAGCCGGCTACTGGAACTTGAAGAAACATCCTGGGACTTCGGTCGCGTGCGTGCCATCAAAGCTCATCACGATGCCAGCATGGCCGAAGGCGAGGACGACGGCCGGTTTCCAATTTACCCGCAACGCCTGGTGCGAGACGTCCGGAACGTCATGCCCGATGACGGGATCGTGTGTCTCGACAACGGGGTGTACAAGATCTGGTTCGCCCGCAACTACCGTGCCCGCGGTCCGAACACCGTGCTCCTCGACAATGCCCTGGCGACCATGGGAGCAGGACTACCGTCAGCGATGGCCGCCCACCTCGTCCATCCCGACCGCAAGGTGATGGCCATCTGCGGCGATGGCGGGTTCATGATGAATTCGCAGGAAATCGAGACCGCGGTTCGTCTGAAAATGAACCTGACCTGTTTGATCCTTAATGATGGTGCCTACGGCATGATCCGCTGGAAGCAGGCGAACATGGGCTTCTCGGACTGGGGCCTGGAGTACGGAAATCCTGATTTTCGCGCTTATGCGGAGAGTTACGGGGCCGCCGGACATTGCGTCGAGAGTGCCGAGCAGCTCGCACCCCTGCTCGCGGCATGCCTGTCCAGCCCAGGAGTACATCTGATTGATTGCCCGGTCGACTACTCTGAGAACGACCAAATCCTGAACCACCACATTCAGAAGCAGAGTGCGGCCATCGGGACATGATCAGCGGGGCGACGGCCGTCTCGCTGGCCGCCGGGAACGCGTACTTTCACACCCATCTCTGTCAGTGGTGAGTTGACGCCGCGAAAACTGCATCGCCGATCCCCGGCGGTCCTGCAGCACGGCCAATCCGAGGCCCCATCTCATCTTGGGAGGAAGTTCTGATGAACGCCACACTGCGGTCGCCGATCCCGTTTGAGAACTGGACCATCACGAAGCCTGCCAAGCGCGGCCGAAAGGGAGTCGTGGTCGCCCAGGAAACCGAAGCGGCCGGCATCGGCGCGGACATGTTCGAAAGCGGCGGGAACGCAGTGGACGCGGCCATCGCAACCGCGCTCGCCCTCGCTGTGTCGGAGCCGTGGATGAGCGGGTTGGGCGGCGGCGGCTTCATGGTTGCCTACATCGCTTCAGAGCACGAAGTGAAGGTCGTCGACTTCGGCATGGTCGCCCCCGGTCAGCTCAATCCCTCCGACTTCCCGCTGACCGGCTCTCAGGGGGCTGAAATGTTCGGATGGCCGCAGGTAAAGGATGACGCCAACATTCACGGCCCCAAATCGATTGCTGTCCCGGGCGCCGTCGCAGGCTACGGGTTGGCGGCCGCGGCATTCGGGCGCAAGTCGTGGTCGGAACTCGTTGACCCTGCCATCCAGCTCGCGGAACGCGGGCACCGTGTGACATGGTGGACAACCCTTCAGGTCGCTGCAGAAGCCAGTTTGCTGGCCCGCTATCCGGCTTCCGAAGCCGTCTGGCTGCCCGGCGGTTTCCCGCCGTCGATGCTCCCGGAGACGGCGCCGTCATTTCTTCCGATGCCGGCACTGGCGCAATCGTTGCGGGTGCTGGCCGACGAGGGCCCGCGGAGCCTCTATGAAGGAACCTTGGCCAAGTCGGTGGCGACCGACGTGCAAGCAGCGGGCGGTTACCTTTCGGAGGCAGACCTTGCAGCGTATTCCGCCCGGCTCACGGAGCCGCTCCAGCTCGCCCGCGGGGACGCGGTCTACCACCTACCTCGCGGTCTGACGGCCGGGCCGACGTTTGTGCAGGCCCTGTCGCAACTTCCGGGCTTTGCTTCGCACGAGCCGGACGCCATGACCTACCGGGCCTACGCCGAAGCACTGGTCGATGCCTACCGAGGCAGACTCGAGAGCCTGGGACATGCCGGCGATGACGGTAGCGAGAGCTGCACAACCCACGTTTCCGCGGCCGACGCCGACGGCAACCTCGTCATGCTGACCACTACCCTGCTGTCTCCGTTCGGTTCACGAATGGTGCTGCCGGGCAGCGGGATCCTGATGAACAACGGTGTCAACTGGTTCGACCCGCGGCCGGGCAGGCCCAATTCGCTTGCCCCCGGCCGGCGCCCGCTGTCCAACATGTGTCCCATGGTGGCGACGCGAAATGGCTCGCCATGGTTCGGCTTCGGCGCTTCAGGCGGGCGCAAGATCATGCCGGCGGTATTTCAGCTTGCATCGTTTACGAACGATTTCGGCATGGACCTGGAAACCGCCCTTGCCCATCCAAGGCTCGACGCGAGCGACATCGACACGCTGGTGCATGATGGGCGCCTCGATTCCGCCGTGGCTGCGGCCATCAGCACCGTTGCCCCATCGACTTCCTGGGGTCCAACTTCGTTTCCGTCCATGTACGCCAATCCATCCGGCGCGGCGATCACGGTCCACGGGGAGTGTGTCGGCGCCGTGCATCCGTACTCACCGGTCAGCGGCGTGGCGACGGTATAGGTTCCCCGCGCGCCGCCAAGGAGAAACATGCACCCCTGCTCGAACCGACAGCATTCGCCTGACCTGATCCCGTTAGATGGGTGTCCGTGCGAGCCACGCTCCCGTTCCTTCCAATGGCACTCTGCGGAAACCTGCCGCCATGGAACCGAAGCCGGGCATGGGCTGCCTTTCGTTCTCGGTGGCGGCAGAATGCCGCCGCCGCGCCTCCGGCAACGGACGACATCGAGGTGCACATGTCCTTGACGGCGCGAAACTGGTAACGCAGCTTGCGTTGATCCGCGTGTATAAGTCCGGCCACTCCTTCGGTGCCTGCGAGGCCGATCCCACGCTCGCGAGTGCTGCCACCGTCATGCTTCGAGACACTTCGCGATGATTCCCCGCTACGCCCGCGCCGAGATGACCCGCCTCTGGGAGCCGGAAACAAAGTTCTCGATCTGGCTCGAGATCGAGGCCCTGGCCTGCGAAAAGCAGGAACAGCTGGGCACCATCCCCCGCGGTGTGGCCGAGCGGTTGCGACAGCATGGACGCGTCGATATCCCGCGCATCGATGCCATCGAGCGGGAGGTCCGCCACGATGTCGTGGCGTTTCTGACCAGCTTGGCCGAGCAGGTCGGTGAAGAAGCGCGCTTCGTGCATCACGGCATGACATCGTCGGACGTTCTCGATACGTGCCTGGCCGTGCAGCTGACCCGAGCAGCCGATTTTCTGCTGAAAGACCTGGACGAACTCCTGATCGCCCTTCGCGCTCGGGCACACGAAGCCAAGGACATGGTCTGCATCGGCCGCTCACACGGTATCCACGCCGAGCCGACCACCATGGGCCTCAAGTTTGCTCAGGCCTACGCGGAGTTCGATCGGAACCGTGACCGACTGCGCTCGGCCCGGGAAGCGGTCGCGACGTGCAAGATGTCTGGTGCCGTCGGTACTTATGCCTCGATCTCCCCGGAAGTCGAGGCACATGTCGCCAATCAGCTGGGGCTCGTACCCGAACCCGTGTCGACACAAGTCGTGCCGCGCGATCGACATGCCATGTTCTTCGCAACGCTTGCTGTCATCGCGAGCTCAGTTGAGCGGGTTGCGACTGAGATCCGGCATTTGCAGCGGACCGAGGTGCGGGAAGTGGAGGAGGCATTTTCCGAGAGGCAGAAAGGGAGCTCGGCAATGCCGCACAAACGAAATCCGGTGCTCTCGGAAAACCTTACCGGGCTGGCCCGCCTTGTCCGCTCGATGGCGTTTCCCGCACTGGAGAACGTGGCCTTGTGGCACGAGCGCGATATTTCGCATTCCTCCGTCGAGCGCATGATCGCCCCTGATGCCACGATCACCCTTGATTTCGCCCTGGACCGCTTAACGAACGTTATCAGGAACTTGGTACTGTATCCCGAGAACATGCGGGCAAACCTCGGCCAGCTGGGCGGCCTGCATGCAAGCCAAGCGGTCCTGCTCGCGCTTGCCGAGGCGGGAGCTACGCGGGAGGTCGCCTATCGCATTGTCCAGCGCAATGCGATGCGGGCCTGGAGCAAGGAAGGAAGTTTCCGGGATCTGCTCAGCAACGATCCCGACGTGACCGCCTATCTCGCGCCGGAAGCATTGGCCGCAGCCTTTGACGATGCCCGGCACGTGCGCAATGTCGACATCGTGTTCGAACGTGTGTTCGGGGCCGCTGTCATTCCGACATGATCTCGGACTTGGCCTGTTCCAGCAGGCGGTCCATCTCGGCACGAATTTCACTTTCACTCTTGCGCATGCCGGCTGCCTCAAAATCGGCCTGCAGCTTCCGAACCACGTCAGCGTCGCCAGGCTCGTCGAAGTCCGCCTCTACCACCTCCTGCGCATAGCTCGCCCGCTCCGCTTCGGGGCGCCCCATGACTTCGGCAGCCCAAATTCCCAGCAGCTTGTTTCGCCGCGCGACCGCCCGAAACTGCAGCTGCTGGTCATGCACGTACTTCTTCTCGGCTTCGTCCTTGCGATCATCGAACGTGGTCATGACTTCCCTCCTCCGCCGGGATCCTGAGGTGGAATCCCGGGTCCTTTCGTTTCTGAAGTATTCGTAACAACATCCTGTAATGCAAAGCTAATGCCTTTCTCTCCGGCATCGCGATGAAGTACCGGACGGGCCTCTCCGCACGGCCAACTGTACGGCGCAATGGTCACCATGTCATCGCACCGCGGACGCCGCCCAGGCACCGTCATTGGCTTGTCTCAAAGGCGACACCGCGCCGGAACTACTGCGCTCCGGCAATGGCCGCTTCCGGTTCGCAGCGGCAGCGCTGCGCGGCTACCGCCGGGGCGAAGACACCGTCGCAGGTGGATCGCAGGCAACCGTCTCCATCTTCGCCGGAATCGACAGCTCCAAGATCTTCAGGTCATCCGATGTGCCGATCTCGTTGTGGCGCATTCCGCCAGGGATGAACAGCGATTCGCCTTCCTCGAGCCGAATCGTGTCTCCCGTTTCAAACTCCAGCTCCACCCATCCCTTCAACGAGTAGATGAACTGACCTTCGCAATCGTGGTAGTGCCAGCCGGTTGGCTCCGTCATGCCACGGATCGCTGTCATCGTCTGGGCCCGCAGCTTCCCGAGACTGGCCTCCGTCACCCCCAAATCCTGGTAGGTGAAGAAATCGCGCCGGCCCTGCACGCTCGGAGCCGTTTCCGGGGTAGCGTGCGCCAGCTTCTGGACTTGTCGGACGTTAGACATCGGCATCTCCTCCAAGATCCCCGAAGTGTAACGGCCGATCGCGCGGTTGCCCAGAAAGACCGGCCCCTGCTTCCGGGACTTGCCGCGAGATTGTCCGCAGCGTGTCCCCAACCCGGCGTCACCGGGTCGGTCGCGTGATCCTCGGGACCTCATTGGGTACGATTCCGGGGAATCCCGTCCAGGTTTGGCCACGATGTGCACGCTCGCCCTGCTCTTGCGCCCCGATCACCGCTGGCCGGTGATCATCGGGGCTAATCGCGATGAACTCGTCTCACGGGCGTGGAAGCCGCCGGGCCGCCACTGGCCGGCCCGGCCTGCCGTATTCGGCGGCGTCGACCTGGAGCGGAACGGAACCTGGCTCGCCGTGAACGACGCCAACGTCATGGCGATGCTCCTCAATCGCCCGGTCCCGGATCCGCTCACACCCGGTTTCCGAACGCGCGGCGACCTTCCCTTGCTGGCGCTCGATCATGATTCGGCGACCACCGCGGCGGCGGCCGTCATGCAGCTGGATGCAGGGCAATGGAAACCGTTCAACCTCGTGATCGCGGACCGGAACACCGCCATCTGGATCCGGGCCCAAGGCACCCTGAGCCAACATCAGTTTCCAACCGGTCTCTCGCTGCTCGCCAACGGTGAACTGAACGCAATGTCGCATGCGCGGATCGACACATACCACCCGTTATTCGAGCGCGCTGCAGCGCCGGATCCGGACAGGGATCTCTGGCAGGAATGGGCCCAGCTGCTTGGACAGACTCCGGTTCCCGGCGGCCCGCCCGATGCGGGCATGGTGATCCCCGTTGATCACCGCGGCTTCGGGACGGTTTCCAGCACCATGCTCGCCATTCCGGCCGATCCCGGCGCCCGACCTGCCTGGAAATTCGCGCCCGGACCGCCTGACCAAAGCGTATTCACTTCGGTCGCGACCGAGAGCTCCGGCCCGGGGTACCGAGCGCCGCGTTGACTCGACCTCCCGATCGGCACATCTTCCCAACTTGAGCCCCGCCAGAAGCCGACGAGCTTGTGGCAAACCTGTTCAGGGAACCATTCGATGCGTTACCTATGTCTCTTTGCGCTCGCGCTGGTACTTGCCGCAACGGTCCCGGAAACTGCGACGGCCCAAACCGCCGCGGCCGGAAGCGAAACCATCGATCTTCGCCGCGAGTCGATGGCGGCGATGTGGCAACGCCTCGATCGGCTGTCCGCACTGATCACGGAATCGCGGGCAGACGTCAGCGCGACCGGGGAACAGATCATCGTTCAACCGGAACAGATGTCGCCCACGGAAGTTTACGCATTGGTCCACGGAACCGAGCCTTCCACCGATGCCCGCGACATTGCCGACCTCCTGGATCATGTGCGGACTCTCTGGCCGTCCAATACCAACCGCGGATGGCACGGGGCGACCCGAGCAGAACCGGTCATCTGGGTACTACCGGGAGTGTTTCAGCGTTACTTTGACGACACGATCAACGCATCTGTCTCGCTGGTCGAGGCCTTGTCCGGTGATGACGGCCCGGCCGCACAGCGCGCCGTTTGTGAACTGAGCCGCACGTGCGGCCGGTGCCACTCGATCTTCCGGCGGGTGACCCACGGCGATCTCAAGGTGGAAGGCAATGGATGGACAGGCAACTACGCAGCCTGCAGAGGGCTCACGTTCTGACTGGCGCCGCCGGACGGCGACGACCGCAGACGGGCGTCGCCGCGTGCGAAGGGCCGCCTAACGAGCGCCGGTAGCCAACGAGGTTCGACAACCGCCGAGTGCATCGCGCAGGCGCGATTCATCGCCGGCGGCAGCGTAAGCCTGCGCCGCCCGCCTGCCCTCTTCGATGGCGGGATCCACCAGGCTCGCGTCAAGCTCCAGTTCGTCAATCCGGGTGCGCAACGCGAACATCAGCGTCTCTGCAGCCTTGGAGTCGCCCGCCTCCGACGCGATTTCGGACACGCCTGCACACCAGGCAAGGTGCGCCCCGTGCGCGGCGGTTTCCACCGCATCAGCCGTTCCCGGAACGGCCATGAGCACCGTCCCCAGCACGGCACCGGCCAGCCGACGTCGTCTGCCCTTTGGCCAGATTTCGCGCAGCGGCCGAGATTCCAGCAACTTACGGGAGCGTGTCAAACCAGTCCTGAAGCGCATGGCCGATCTCGTGGGGGGAATCCTCCTGGATGAAATGGCTGCCCTTGACCGTCACTTCCGTCTGGTTCCTCCATGACCGGCAGAACTCGCGTTGCGGCCCTACCAGGATGGCGCCGGGTTCCGCGTTCACGAAAAGCTTCGGGAAATCCGTTTCCGGCAGCCAGCCCGCGTACTCCTCGACGATTGCGCAGACATCGGTGGGGGTGCCGCCAACCGGAATCTCGCGTGGCCAGGTGAGCGTCGGACGGCGTGACTCGCCGGGCTGCACGAAGGGTCGGCGATAGATCTCCATTTCCGCATCGGACATCTTTCGCAGCACCGAACCGGGCAACACACGTTCGACAAACAGGTTGCGGTCCAGAATGAGCTCCTCCCCCTTCGGCGAACGGAACCCCTGGAAGATTCCCCGCGAAGCTTCGGGCCACTCGTCCCAGTCCACGGTCCGGACGATCGCCTCCATGTAGGCAATGCCGCGAACCGCTCCGGGATGCCGGGCGGCCCAGTGAAAGCCGAGTGCCGAGCCCCAGTCATGCACCACAAGCGTGAGGCGATCACCGATATCCAACGCCTCGATGAAGCCGTCCACGTACTTGCGGTGATCGCGAAACCGGTAGGTTCCGGGCCCGGTCTCCGGCAACGGATCCGAATCCCCCATCCCGACCAGATCCGGCGCCAGGCACCGTGCCCGATCTGACAGGTGCGGAATGATGTTTCTCCAGAGATAGGCAGACGTAGGGTTCCCGTGCAGGAACAGGACCGGATCTCCGCTCCCCTCGTCAACGTACGCCAGTTCCAGACCCGCAACCTTGATGCGCTTCTTCGGAAGTTCCTTGCTGGCAATCTCGTTCACAGCAGCCATGGCCCCGTCAGCCTCCGCCAAACGCGGGCGACCGCTTCTCGGCAAATGCCGACACGCCCTCCATGCCGTCAGGACTCTGGACCGCCCGGGAAATCTCGCGCGATTCCGCATCCATCTGGCTTTCCAGTGTCCCGCCGGCCGACGCCAGCAAGAGCCGCTTGACTGCTCCGTACGCCGCGGTGGGGCCGGCCGCCAGATGCTCGACCTGGCGGGCCACCTCTTCATCGAGCTGGTCGTCGTCGCAGACACGGTCGATCATGTTCATCGCCAGTGCCTCTTCAGCCGTAAATCGACGATTCGTCAACATGAGCTCGCGCGCCCGTCGAAGCCCCACGAGCCGAGGCAGGAAGTACGTCGAGCTTCCGTCGGGAGACAGCCCGGCAGCGGTGTAGGCCAGGGAGAACTTCACCGAGCGGGCTGCGAACACCAGGTCGCAGCTCATCGCCAGCGACAGTCCGCCGCCCGCGGCGGTTCCCTGAATCTTGCACACGACCGGTGCTGCCATGCGGTTGAAGTGGGAAATCGCGCCGTGGAGATAGGTGGTCATGCGGAGAATCTCCGTGCCTAGCTCAGAGCGCTGATCATGGAAACTGACGAAATGCTTGAGGTCACCGCCGGCGCAAAACATGGGGCCCCGGGCCTCCAGCAGCACCACCCTGACCTGCGGATCGCCCGCCGCCGCCACGGCCGCGTCGTACAACTCCTCCGTGGTATCGAGATCCAGAGCGTTCGCCTCGTCGGGACGGTTCAGCATGATGCGGCCAACCGCACCCTCTCTCTCATACAAGACTTTACGGGCTCCCATATTCCTGATTCCTCTTGTGAATGAACATGAAGCGACAGCGGGGTGGATGCACGCAACCTACCAAGGTTCGGCCCAGGGTCGCAGGTCGAACTCGAAACTCCACGCGCTCCGGGGCTGCTTATGCACTGACCAGTAGGCCTCTGCAATGTCCTTCGGGTCCAGCACATTGGGCGTCAGCGGACGGGTCTCGAGCAGGTCCTGGCGGTGCTCGCGAATGAATGCCGTGTCGATGGGCCCGTCGATCACCGAATGCGCCACGTGGATTCCCTGCGGGCCGAGTTCCCGCGCCATGGATTGCGCCAGCGCCCGCAGCGCGAACTTGGCACCGGCAAATGCCGCAAAACCGCTGCCGCCGCGCAAGGAGGCAGTCGCTCCGGTAAAGAAGATGCTTCCCGATCCGCGAGGCACCATGTGGCGCGCGGCTTCGCGGCCGGTCAGAAACCCTGCGTACGCGGCCAGTTCCCAGATCTTTCGATAGACGCGGCTGGTGGTCTCGACAATCGGGTACTGGACGTTGGGCCCGATATTGAACACCACCACCGCGAGCGGACCGATGTCGCGCTCGACATCTGCGAACAACGTGACGACCTGGTCCTCGAGGCGGGGGTCAAGCGCGAACGGATGAACGGTCAGATCCTCCGAGCGCATCCGCTCCACCAGACCGCTCAGCCGATCCAGTTTCCGCCGGGTCACGACGGCGGTGTAGCCGCCACGGGCAAAGCGGGTCGCCACCGCGCCGCCGGTGGCGTCGCCGGCACCGATCACCAGGATTACTTCCCGAGCATCGGCTTGAAGCATCAATCTGTCTCCGGGTCACGAAGTGCAAAACCGCCTGGCAAGGGTGCCCGTGAAACCACCTCATCCGCAACGGTTTATGCTCCACGGGAAAATGGCCAATCTGATCCACCCGCGAACCCGCCGGCGGGGCATCGGCGGGATCCTGGCGGTCATGTTCGTCGGCCTGACTCCGGCGGCCGGCGACGCGGAGACATGGCCGGTAGAACCGGTGGAGGTGACTCCGCCGCTGTGCAATCGATTTCAGCACAACGGCAAGCTTGCGTGCACCAACATCGTGGAAGTCGTGGTCCGAATTCCCGATGCCGCCAGCAATCCCGGCCTGGTGCGTTGCGTGCTGTATTCGGAAGAACAGCAGGTGCTCGGTACCGGCGAGGCGATCCTGCGCCCGCCGGAAGGCAGGCTCTGGGTCGTGCTGCGTGCACGGGCCCGGTTCGGCGTTACCACCCTGCATGCTCGAACCACCTGCACCATCCGGCCTCCCTATTGGGTCCGCGAATAAAGCAGCCGATCTGGACAGGCTGTGTCGGCGACACCTTCACCATTCGGAGCCCGCGCGCGAAGCCGGCTGTGGGCACGGTCACCCGGAGCGTCGGCTGGCCTTCTGGCGACCGGTGCAGATACCGTCCTGAGCGCTGGTTTGACGTCCAGAACAAATGGTGGATACTGCAATCTGTCCAGCGAATCGTCGGCCATGGCTCAGGCTGATTTCGCTGATTGCTCCTTTCAGTCTCGATGGTTTGGATTGCTGGCCATGCACGCGGTCATTCGTACAGGCGGAAAACAGTACAGAGTTGCCCCGGGGGACGTGGTCACGGTGGACCGCCTCGTCGACGATGCCGGTGCAACGGTCACGTTCGATGAAGTTCTGATGGTGTCCGACGGCGAACGCTCGTTAGTCGGTACTCCGCTGCTGGAAAACGCCAGTGTTATCGGCACCGTGGCAGAGCAGATGCGCGCACCGCGGGTGATCGTGTTCAAGAAGAAGCGCCGCAAGCACCACCGCAAGCGCAATGGACATCGGCAGCGCTTGACGGTAGTCCGCATCACCGATATCAACGTGAACGTGCAAAATCACGGGGAAACGGCCAAGCCGGAAGGCGATTCCGCCGCCGCTGCACCCGCGTCCGGGCACGGTACACCCGCGGCCGGCGACGCGCCTGTCGAGAGTTCAGAGTAAGGAGCGCGCAGAATGGCCCACAAGAAAGCAGGCGGATCCTCACGCAACGGCCGGGATTCTGCCGGCCGGAGACTCGGCGTGAAGAAATACGGTGGCGAACGCGTCCGCGCCGGGAACATCATCGTTCGCCAGCGCGGCACCAGGTTCCACCCTGGTGCCGGTGTCGGCATCGGCAAGGACCACACGCTGTTCGCCCTGTCCGACGGACAGGTCGTGTTTCGTACGAAGAGCGGCGGTCGATCGTACGTCTCGGTCGACGCCGGCAGCGCCTGAGGAACACCCGCGCAACACTGCGGCCGGCGCTGCTGACCAGCGTCGGACCATCTTCGATTCCCGTGTCGCAGCGCGCGACTGCGTCCCCGACCTCCCGATCAGTAATGCCAGGGCACCCGGGTTTCGGGAGCTTCGCAGGTTGCACATCGAGGCACGCTGCCTGACACTTGCCCAAGTTTCCTCCGCCTACGCCGTCCAAGCTCTACATCCGGAACACGCCCAGCATGGAATTGCCGTCCGTCATCGGGACGGAGGGGTTCGACCGCCATGAGCCGTTTCCTTGATCAGGCAAAGATCTTTGTCCGTTCCGGCGACGGCGGCAACGGATGCGTGAGTTTTCGGCGCGAGAAGTACGTCGAGTACGGGGGTCCCGATGGCGGCGACGGCGGCCGCGGGGGCAGCATCGAAGCCGAGGCCATCGGGTCTGCCAACACGCTCATCGACTTCCGTTATCGCCAGCACTATCGCGCCCAGCGAGGCGTCGACGGCGCTGGCAGGAAGCGTACCGGCGCAAATGCCCAGAATCTCGTGCTCAAAGTGCCCGTTGGTACCGAGATTCTCACCGACGCCGGCGAGCGCCTGGTCGACCTCACGCGGGCCGGAGAGCGGCACGTCCTGGTCGAGGGAGGTGCCGGAGGGCGCGGGAACACTCGCTTCAGGACGTCAAGCAATCGAGCGCCCCGGATTGCCACCAAGGGCGGCCCGGGGCGCGAGATGTGGCTCCGTCTTCGTTTGAAACTGCTGGCCGATGCAGGGCTTGTCGGCCTCCCCAACGCCGGCAAGTCCACGTTTTTGGGTTCGGTGTCCCGCGCCCATCCGCGCGTCGGCGCCCACCCTTTCACCACCCTGACTCCCACCCTGGGCGTGGTCCGTCACGACCTTGACCGCGAGTTCGTTCTGGCGGACATCCCGGGCCTGATCGAGGGCGCACATCACGGGGCAGGACTCGGGGACCGGTTTCTCGGGCATGTCGAGCGCTGCGCCGTCCTGCTCCATTTGGTCGATGCGGCGGGGAATGACGCCGGCTCGGCGTACCGGACGATCCGGCACGAGCTTGACCAGTACGGCGCCGGACTGGCCGAGAAACCCGAGGTCGTGGCCCTCAGCAAGGCGGATGCCGTCGGGCCAGAGGACCTCGACCGACAGTGTGCGAGCCTGGCCGAAGCGGCTGGCCGCCCGGTGCTCAGGCTGTCTGCGCTGTCGCGGCAAGGCGTCGACGAAGCCGTTGCCGTACTTGCCACGCACGTGAGCGACGTACGCTCCGCACGGGCCGGAGGCAGCCCTTGAGTGCCGTCTCGCCCCTGGAGGGGGCGCAGCGTGTCGTCATCAAGGTCGGCTCGGTTCTCGTGGCCGACGCCGCGACCGGGGCCATCCGGGAGACCTGGCTCAACGCGCTGGCTCGCGACGCGGCAATCCTTCGCGAGCAGGGCCGGCAGGTGCTGATCGTGTCGTCAGGGGCCGCCGCTGCGGGCCGGGCATTTCTTCCGCCGAATGTGCACCTCCGACGCATCGACGAACGGCAGGCTGCCAGCGCGGTTGGCCAGATCGCCCTGCTGAACGCCTGGCGCAACGCGTTCCAGTCCTGCGGCTTCACTGTGGCGCAGGTCCTCATCGGCCATGACGATCTGGAAGAACGCCGGAATTCCCTGAATGCGCGGGCGACGCTCGAGATGCTGTTGCGGCTTGGCATCGTTCCCGTGATCAACGAGAACGATACCGTCGCAACCCGCGAACTCCGCTACGGCGACAACGATCGCCTGGGCGCCCGCATCGCCCAGCTGGTGAGCGCGCATGCGCTGGTGATGCTGTCCAGCACGGACGGGCTGTACACCGCCGATCCAGAACTTGACCAAGATGCGAGGCATATCCCAGAAGTTTCTGCAATCACACCTGAAATCGAATCGATGGCCGGCGAAAGTACGACGGACAGCGGCTCCGGCGGCATGGTCACCAAACTGCAGGCGGCGCGCATTGTCACGGCCGCCGGCTGCTCGATGGCGATCGCCGACGGCCGCGAACCCGGGGCTCTCGGAGCGCTCCTGAGTGGCGCCCGCGCCACCTGGTTCCTCGCCACCGGATCGCCGCGCTCCGCCCGCAAGCGCTGGATTGCAAGCCAGTTGGACGCGGCCGGCACCGTGACGATTGACCCCGGTGCGGCGGCAGCGCTCAGAAGTGGCCGCAGCCTCCTGCCGGCAGGGGTGACTCAAGTGGCCGGCCGGTTCGAGAAAGGGGAGCTGATCCTGATCAAGGATGCCGCCGGCCAACTTCTCGGCCGCGGCCTGGCATCGTACCCGGCGGTAGATGCGGCGCGGATTATCGGTCATCGGAGCGATGAGATCGAACCGATTCTCGGTTATCGTTGGCGCGACGAACTCGTCCACCGAGACGATCTGGTATTGGGCCCGGAGGCCTCCTGAGCATGAATCGAGAGGTTGCACCGGTTCGCGCAGCGCCCATCGGGGAGGACACCGTACGCACGATGATGGCCGAGCTGGCGGCAGCGGCCCGTGCCGCTGCCGGAGCCCTTGCCCGTACCTCGACCGAGGCCAAGAACGATGCCCTGAGGGCAGCCGCGGGCGCCATCCGCCAACGCCGGGAGCCCATCCTCGCGGCAAACGCCCGGGATGTCGAAGAAGCATCCGGTCTCACGGACGCCTTGCTCGACCGGCTCCGCCTCGACGACGACCGGGTCGAAGGGATCGCGGCCAGCCTGGAGCAAGTGGCGGCCCTGCCGGATCCGGTGGGAAGCGAGTCGGCCCGCTGGTTCAACGAGGCGAACGGACTGGATATCGCGCGCGTGCGCGTGCCGCTCGGCGTCATCGGCATCATCTATGAATCGCGTCCGAACGTGACCGCTGACGCGGGAGCACTCTGTCTGAAGTCGGGGAACGCCGTCATCCTGCGGGGCGGATCGGAGAGCTTCCATTCCAGCAGCGCGCTAGTAGAGGCGCTTGGCGCAGGGCTGCGAAGTGGCGGTATCGATCCGGCAGCCGTCCAGATGGTGCCGACGACGGATCGGGCGGCAGCTGGCCTTCTTATTACCGAGGCGCAATGGATCGACGTGGTGGTGCCGCGGGGCGGGCCGTCATTGATCGAACGGGTGCAGCGCGAGAGCCGTGTGCCCGTCCTCGCCCACCTGGAAGGTCTGTGCCACACCTACATCGATCGCGCGGCAGACCCCGTGATGGCCGCGGACATCGTTCACAACGGCAAGATGCGGCGCACATCGGTGTGCGGAGCGACCGAAACGGTGCTTTGCCACCGCGATGCTTCCGGTGCAACGCTCGCGCAGGTCGTCGGCCGGCTGCTGGACAGCGGCTGCGAAGTGCGCGGGGACACGGAAGTCCAGCGGTTGGATTCCCGCGTCGTGCCGGCCGCCGCTGCCGACTGGGACACCGAGTATCTCGACGCCATCGTCTCGGTCCGCGTGGTCGACGATCTCGAGGCAGCCATCGAGCACATCCACCGCCACGGGTCCGACCATACCGACGCGATCGTCACCTCCGACCGGGGAGCGGCCGAGCGTTTTCTGCAGGAAGTGGACAGTGCGATCGTCCTTCACAACGCCTCGACTCAGTTCGCCGACGGCGGCGAGTTCGGCATGGGGGCCGAGATCGGCATTTCGACGGGCCGGCTTCATGCCCGCGGCCCGGTGGGACTGGAACAGCTCACCACCTTCAAGTACGTGGTCCGGGGCCAAGGCGGGGTGCGTCCCTGAACAGGAGTGTCTCACTCGCCCGCAGGCGTGGCCAACGCATTGGACTCCTCGGCGGTTCCTTCAACCCGGCGCACGCCGGCCATCGCTGGATCAGCACGCAGGCCCTTGCGCGATTGTCGCTCGACGAGGTGTGGTGGCTGATTTCCCCGCAGAACCCGCACAAGGGTTCTGAAGGCATGCGGCCCTTCGCCGACCGGGTAAAGGCTGCCCAAGAAGTCGCCGACCATCCACGGATTCTCGTCAGCGATCTTGAAGACAGGCTGGGCACCATCCGCACCCACGCCACGCTGGCCCGGTTGCGCAGGCGCCTTCCCGGCACCCGCCTGGTCTGGCTCATGGGGGGGGATCTTCCTGCTTCGATTCATCTATGGGAGCACTGGCGCCGCATCTTCCGGACGACGGGCATTGCAGTGCTTGCGCGCCCGCCATATGCTCGTCCTGCTTTGACGAGCATGGCGTTCAGACGATATCGAATGGCTCGGGTGCGGTCCGCGGCGAGCGTTACGCTGGCGTCACGTCGCCCTCCCGCATGGACATATCTTGAGGGACGGAGGCATCCCGCCTCTGGTACGGCGCTCCGGGCGCAACGCCGGCCTGCCGTATCGCCCGATCATCTATGAATCAACCGGCACCCTCACCCGCTTCGCATCCGGGAAGCGTTGAGCTGCACGACCTCATCACCGAGACGCTTCGCGACGGTTCGGCCGAAGACATCGTGAGCATCGACCTGACCGGCAAGTCATCCATCGCCGATTGCATGATCATTGCAAGTGGTCGTTCCACCCGCCATGTTGGGGCCCTTGCCGAACGGCTGTCGCTGGCCCTGAAACACTCCGGGGCACCCCGCCTGGCAATCGAAGGCGAGCGCCAGGCTGACTGGGTACTGGTCGACGTGGGCGACGTGATCGTCCACCTTTTCCGAGAGGAAACGAGACTCTTTTACAACCTGGAGAAGATGTGGAGCGCGCTACCCGCCGACACCGGAACCGGCGCCTGATCCTTGTTTCCTGAGGCTGGCCAGAGGCCGGCGCCGCTGGTTCTCTGTATTCTGGACGGGTGGGGGCATCGCACCTCGCTGGAGGGCAATGCCATCCGGCAGGCCCGCACCCGCGTGCTCGATCGCCTGTCTGCGCAGGGCCGAAACGGATTGCTCCATGCCTCCGGGCCGGCGGTCGGCCTCCCCCCGGGACAGATGGGGAACTCGGAAGTCGGCCACATGTCGATCGGTGCCGGTCGAACGATCCTGCAGGATTTGCCAAGGATCGACGCAGCGATCGCGGACGGGACGCTGGCCAACCATCCACTGCTCACCAGCCTGACGGACGCGACCCTCCGGTCAGGCGGCGCATGCCACGTTCTGGGCCTGCTCTCCCCGGGCGGTGTGCACTCTCATCAGACCCATATCGCCGCCCTGTGCGAGATCATCGCGAGCTGCGGCGTACCTGTCCGCCTGCATGTATTTCTCGACGGCCGGGACGTGCCGCCCCGCAGTGCTGCTGAACATCTCCGGGCATTCCGACAGACGGTCCGGGGCGTCCCCGGGACCGCGATCGCCACCGTAGCCGGCCGTTACTGGGCGATGGACCGGGACCATCGCTGGGACCGGACGGAACGCGCCTGGCAGGCCATTGCCCGCGGGACCGGGCACCCCCATCCCGCAGCCGAGGCCGCGCTCGAGGCGGCCGCGAACGAACAGATCGGCGATGAATTCGTCGAGCCGGCGGTCATCGCGGGATACGACGGCATTCGGGACGGTGATTCGCTGCTGCTGGCGAATTTCCGTGCCGACCGGGCCCGGCAGATCATGGCGGCCTTGATCGATCCCGGGTTTGACGCCTTCCCGGTACAGCGCTTCCGGTATGCCTCGAGCGTCACCCTGACGTCGTGCTCGAGTCATCTGGAACGGCTTGCCCGACCGCTGTTTCCGGCCATGACCCCCGAAGACACGCTGGGCGAAACCGTCGCACGGGCCGGTCTGCGCCAGCTCCGCATTGCCGAGACGGAGAAGTACGCGCACGTCACGTACTTCCTCAACGGCGGACAAGAAGAGCCGTTCGAACGCGAGGCGCGGATCCTCATCGACTCGCCGAAGGTAGCCACCTACGACGCGAAGCCCGAGATGTCGGCCGCCCAGGTCACGACGCAACTGGTTCGGGCGATCGAAGAACACCGCTTCGACATCGCGGTGGTGAACTACGCGAATGCTGACATGGTGGGACATACGGGCGACTTCGCGGCGGCCGTCGCCGCGGTCGAAGCGGTGGACGAGCAGCTTGGGCGCGTCGCGACGGCGCTCGCTGGTGCCGCCGGCAGGCTCCTGCTGACGGCCGATCACGGGAATGCCGAGCAGATGGGCACGCCGTCGGCACCGCAGACGTCCCACACCACCAATCCCGTGCCGGTGCTGCTGCACGATGGCGCCGGACCGGGCCCAGGGCTCGCGGATGGCACCCTGGCCGACCTCGCGCCCACCGCGCTGCGTTTGCTCGGCCTCGACATTCCGTCCTCGATGCGTGGTGCCCCGCTGGTTGACCTGCGGGGCACCTCCGGCTAATTCCCGCACGCGGCGCTGCACAGCCGTCAACCCGCGGGGCACGGCTACGGGTCCAGCCGATGACCTGAGGACCGCCTCTTCGCCCCTATCTTCCGACCTGGAGAGCCTTCGTGTCTCTATTTGAACTCAACAAGATTGCCGGGGCGCTGCTTGCTGCGTGTCTCACCGCCGGGGTCGCCGTCACCATCAGCAATCTTGTCTACCCGGAGCCACACGTACCCGAGACTCTCCTCACCGTGCCTGCATCGGAAGATGGCCCGGCCCTGTCCGCCGAGGCACCGGAGACACCGCAAATTGTCCCGATCGCCGCCCGGTTGGCAGCCGCCGATCCCGCCAAGGGCGAACGCGAGGCCAGGAAGTGCTCCGCCTGCCACACCTTTGGATCCGGGGAGCCCCACCGGGTCGGGCCCAACCTGTACGGCCTGGTCAACCGGCCGAAGGCCGCTAGCGAGGACTTCTTGTACTCCCTGGGCATGGCCGCCCTGAGCGGCTCGTGGAGCTACGATGACCTGGATGCATTCCTCGCAGGCCCGCAGGCGTACGTACCCGGCACCAGCATGGCCTTTGCCGGTGTCCGCGACCCCGACGCGCGCGCCGCTATCATCGCGTGGCTACGGCTCCAAGCCGACACGCCGGCCTCGCTCCCTACCCCTTGATGATCCCCGTCCATGCGCTCCACCCTGCCCCGCCTGTGCCTCGGCGCACTGACCTGCCTGCTCCTCGGGTCGTTCACCGCCCGGGCCGACGACGCCGTCACCACGCACGCGTTGTCCCTCTTCGGTGAACCCAAGTACGACGCCGCATTCACACATTTCGAGTACGCCAACCCGGACGCTCCCAAGGGAGGAACCGTTCGACTTTCAGCAGACCGGACATTCGACACGCTCAATCCCTTCACCCTGAAGGGAATCACCGGCGCCGGCGCCGCGCTGATCTACGACAGCCTCACCTACGGAACCGAAGATGAGCCTTTCACCCAGTACGGCTTGCTGGCCGAAGCCATCACGGTCGGACCCGACAACGGCTGGGTCGAATACACGCTGCGGGAAGAGGCCCGCTGGCACGACGGCGTGCCGATCACGCCGGCCGACGTCGTGTGGACGTTCAACACCCTGATGACCGACGGGCATCCGTTCTACGCCAAGTACTACGAGGACGTGACCCATGTCGAAGCCACCGGTCCGCGAAAGGTAAGGTTTACGTTTTCTCCCGGGGTCAACCGGGAACTCGCCCTGATCGTCGGCGAATTCGATGTCCTCCCAAGACACTACTGGGAGGAACGCGACTTCGCTGCGACCACGCTCGATCCCCCGCTGGGCAGCGGGCCGTACCGGTTTGCCGCGGTCGATCCGGGGCGGTCGATCGAGTACGAGCGCGTGCCGGATTATTGGGGGAGCGAATTGCCGGTCAACGCGGGCCGTCACAATTTCGATCGCATCCGGTACGACTACTATCGCGACGCCAACGTCATGATCGAGGCCCTGAAGGCGGGCGAGTACGATTTCCGGGCCGAGAACATCGCCAAGGAATGGGCGACCGCCTACGACACTGACGCGGTCAGGGATGGCCTGCTGATCCGGCGCACCGTCGACCACGAGCTGCCGACCGGCATGCAGGGCTACGTGTTCAACGTTCGGCGAAAAGTGTTTCAGAATCCGGCGATTCGAAGGGCCCTTGCCTTCGCTTTCGATTTCGAGTGGACGAACCAGACGCTCTTCTACGGACAGTACGACAGGACGGAGAGCTACTTCTCGAATTCCGAACTGGCGTCACGCGACATGCCTTCGCCGGCCGAAATCGCACTCCTCGAACCCCATCGCGCTGCACTGCCGGCCGAGGTGTTCGGCGCTGCCTATCGCGCACCCTCGACGGACGGATCGGGCAACAACCGCGCGAATCTCCGGATCGCGCAGCAATTGCTGAGCGAGGCTGGATACCGGGTGGAAGGACAGACCCTCGTGGACCCCGACGGCGAGCCTGTCGAGTTCGAGATTCTCCTGGGCTCGCCGGCGTTCGAACGCATCACCTCGCCGTTCATCAATAACCTCGAGCGCCTGGGCATCCGCGCCTCCATCCGGATCGTCGACCGGGCACAGTACGAGAACCGCCTGCGGGAATTCGACTACGACATGATGGTGATGGCGAGGGGCCAGTCATTCTCGCCGGGCAACGAGCAGCGGGACTTCTGGACGTCGGCCGCGGCCGACACGCCCGGCAGCGGCAACTACCCGGGCATCGCCGACCCGATCGTCGACCAGCTCGTGGAAGCCATCATCCGGGCGCCGGACCGTGACGCCCAGATTGCGGCGAGCCGGGCCATGGATCGTGTCCTGCTGTACAGCCACTACGTGATCCCCCACTGGCACATCTCGAAGTTCCGGCTGGTGTACTGGGACCGTTTCGGCATCCCCGAAGTCACGCCCCGCTACGGCCTGGGTTTTCCCTCCACCTGGTGGTACGACCCCGGCCGCGCGTCACGAGACGGCATGCCCGCTGACTAGCCGCCGATGATCACCTACCTCATCCGGCGTTTGGTGCTCATGGTCCCAACGCTGTTCGGGATCATGGTGGTCAACTTCGTCATCATCCAGTTCGCGCCGGGTGGCCCGGTCGAGAGCATGATCGCCCAGATCCAGGGCATTGGGGGGGACGCCACGGAACGGTTCGCCGGGGGCGGCAGTGAACAGCTGGATCCGACGGCGGCCAGCCGCGATACGGCGACCCCCTACCGCGGCGCACAGGGACTCGACCCGGATCTGATCGCGCGCATCGAACGCATGTACGGCTTCGACAAGCCGGCTCACGTGCGGTTCTTCGACATGATGGGACGGTATCTCGTCTTCGACTTCGGCGAGAGCTTCTTCAGTGACCGCAGGGTTGTCGACCTGGTCCTCGACAAGCTGCCCGTATCGATTTCGCTCGGTCTCTGGACCACGCTCCTTGTCTACCTCATCTCCATCCCGCTCGGCGTGGCCAAGGCGGTCCGGGACGGTTCCCCGTTCGATGTGTGGACCAGCGGAGTCGTGGTGGTCGGCAACGCGATTCCCGGTTTCCTGTTTGCCATCCTGCTGATCATCCTGTTTGCCGGCGGCCGGTACTTCGACTGGTTTCCGCTCCAGGGAATCACCTCTCCCGACTGGCGGGAACTGGGATGGGGGGCGCGGATCGTCGATTACCTGTGGCACATGGTCCTGCCGGTGCTGTCGATGGTCATCGGCGGTTTCGCCGGCCTGGTCATGCTCACCAAGAACTCCTTCCTGGATCAGATCAACCAGCAGTACGTCCTCACCGCCCGCGCCAAGGGGCTCCACCAGCGACGCGTGCTCTACGGCCACGTGTTCAGGAACGCGATGCTGATCGTGATCGCCGGCTTTCCCGCTGCCTTCATCGGAATCCTGTTCACCGGAGCGCTGCTGACCGAGGTGATCTTCTCGCTGGACGGCCTGGGCCTGCTGGGATTTGAGGCGGCGATCAATCGCGACTACCCGGTGATGTTCGCGACCCTGTACTTCTTCACGCTGCTCGGCCTCATCATGAATATCATCGGCGACTTCACGATGACGGTGGTCGATCCGCGGATCGACTTCGAGCACCGCAATGTCTGAAACGGCCGTCATCGGTTCAGCGCCCGGTTCCGGGCGCGGGCTGGCCGGCCGCCGCTGGGCCAACTTCCGGCGGAATCGCCGCGGCTACGTCTCCACGTGGATCATGGCCGCGCTGCTGCTGGCCACGCTCCCGGCCGAATTCATCGCCAACGATCGACCCTTGCTGGTGCACTTCCAGGACAACTACTACGTCCCGGTCCTGAAGGACTACCCGGAGACCGCGTTCGGCGGCGATTTTGCGACCACGGCGGATTACCGCGACCCGTACGTGCGCGATCTCATCCGCGCGGACGGCTGGACGATCTGGCCGCTCATCCCGTTCAGCTACCGGACCGTTGCCCTGGACCTCGGGCAGCCCGCCCCCTCGCCGCCATCGCCGGACAACTGGCTCGGCACCGACGATCAGGCCCGCGACGTGTTTGCACGCCTGATTTACGGCCTGCGCATTTCAATACTGTTCGGTGTTGTCCTTACGGCCCTGTCATCTTCGATCGGGATCGCCGCCGGTCTGGTGCAGGGGTATTTCGGCGGTCTTACCGACTTGCTTGGCCAGCGACTGATCGAGATCTGGAGCGGCCTCCCGGTGCTGTACCTCCTGATCATCCTGGCCAGCATCGTCACGCCCACATTCTGGCTGCTCCTCTTCCTGCTGCTCCTCTTCAGCTGGATGGGATTGGTCGGTGTCGTGCGCGCGGAGGTCCTGCGCGCCCGCAACTTCGAGTACGTGAAGGCGGCGAGGGCACTCGGGATGAGCAACGCCCGCATCATGACCCGGCACGTACTGCCCAACGCGATGGTCTCCACGCTGACATTCCTGCCGTTCACGCTGGCGGGTTCCGTGACCATCCTGACGTCGCTGGACTTCCTCGGGTTCGGTCTGCCGCCGGGATCGCCGTCGATCGGCGAACTCCTGAATCAGGGCAAGAACAATCTCCAGGCACCGTGGCTCGGTTTCACCGGATTTCTCGCACTGGCGGTGCTCCTGTCGCTGCTGGTCTTCATCGGCGAGGCGGTGCGCGACGCCTTCGACCCGAGGAAGGTATTCCGGTGATGCCGGGAACGGCAGGCTGATGCTCCGGATCCAGGATCTTGCCGTCCGGTTCACGACCGAAGACGGACGGGTGGACGCGGTCCACGACGTGAGCCTGTCGCTGGCCCCGGGCGAGACGCTGGCGCTCGTCGGCGAATCCGGCTCCGGGAAGTCCGTCACGGCCCTGTCGGTTCTCGGGCTCCTGCCGTACCCGCGCGCCAGCCATCCGCGCGGATCGATCCGCCTTGAGGACGCGGAACTGCTGGGTGCCCCGGAAGAGACGCTGCGCCGCATCCGCGGCAACGAC
Organism: Alphaproteobacteria bacterium; assembly: GCA_965116745.1. Lineage (GTDB taxonomy): Bacteria > Pseudomonadota > Alphaproteobacteria > TMED109 > TMED109 > VXPW01. Next base: position 1,614,167 of record OZ220701.1, read on the forward strand.
ATCTCGATGATCTTCCAGGAACCGATGACCTCGCTCAATCCGCTCCACACGATCGTGCGGCAGGTATCGGAACCTCTCATGCTGCACCAGCGGCTGTCGCGCGAAGCCGCCCGGGAGCAGGCTCGGAGGCTCCTCGAGCGGGTAGGCCTCGGGCAGGCCGACGCCCGTCTGGACGCCTACCCGCACCAGCTTTCGGGCGGGCAGCGCCAGCGCGTCATGATCGCCTGCGCCCTGGCCAACCGGCCGAAATTCCTGATTGCCGACGAACCGACGAGCGCCCTCGACGTAACGGTGCAGGAAGAGATTCTCGCTCTCATCGCGGAACTGCAGCGCGAGACCGGCATGGGTCTCCTGCTGATCACCCATGATCTCACGATCGTCCGCTCCGTCGCCCGCCGAACCGCCGTGATGCAGGCCGGGCGCATCGTTGAAACGGGGACCACCGAAGATATCTTCCACCGGCCGCAGCACGCCTACACGCAAAGCCTGCTGGCCAACCAGCCGGGTGTCCGGCCCACGCCGCCGCCAGATGGCGCCACTTCGGAACCGCTGCTGGAAGTGCGCGAACTGCGGGTCCACTACCCCGTCCGCAAAGGCATCCTGCGCCGCACCGTCGGGCACGTGAAAGCCGTCGACGGGATCGACCTATCGCTGACGCCGGGCCGCACCCTGGGGGTGGTCGGCGAATCGGGTTGCGGCAAGACAACGCTCGGCCAGGCCGTCCTCCGCCTGATTGCCAGCGAAGGCTCGATCCGCTTCGATGGGCAGGCAATCGATGACCTCGGATGGGCTGAGCTACGGCCCCTCCGCTCGCGCATGCAGTTCGTGTTCCAGGACCCGTACGGCTCCCTCTCACCGCGCCTCTCGGTGTTCGGCATCGTGGCCGAGGGACTGTTCCTCAACCGAATCGTGGAGACGGCCGACGAGGCACGCCAACGGGTCGCCTCGGCGTTGGCCGAAGTCGGCCTGCCGGCCGACGTGATGGACCGGTATCCGCACGAATTTTCCGGCGGGCAGCGCCAGCGCATCTCGATCGCGCGGGCGCTCGCCCTCACGCCACGGGTGCTGGTGCTGGACGAGCCCACCTCGGCGCTCGATCTTTCGGTTCAGGCCCAGATCGTAAGCCTGCTCAACGCGCTCCAGGCACGCCATCGCCTCGCGTATCTCTTCATCAGTCACGACCTGCGGGTGGTGCGCGCGATGGCGGACGAACTCCTCGTCATGCGCGCGGGACTCGCGATTGAGCGGGGGCCGGCCGCACACGTGTTTCGCCATCCCGCCACGCAGTACACGCGACAGCTGCTGCGGGCGGCACAGCTCGCGCCCGCCGAGGAAACCGCCACATGACCGACCCGATCCGCGTCGCCTATTTCAGCGTTGACGACCCGGTGGAACCCTGGCGGGACCTCTGCCGCACCCTCACCCTGCCCGTGCAGCTGCAGGTGTGGCCGGATGAGATTGGCGATCCTGCCGGCATCGAGGCCGCATTCGTGTGGCACGCGCCGGCCGACATGTGGGCGGGCCTGCCCAACCTCCGGTTTGTCCAGACGATCGGCACCGGGGTGGATCATCTGCTCGCGCATCCCCCTCCCCCCTCGGTGCTGCTGGCCCGCACCGTCGATCCGACGCTGACGGAACAGATGGTCGAGTACGCCCTGCTTGCCGTGCTTGCCTGCCACCGCAGCTTGCCCCACCACTTGCACCACCAGAGACGACGCGTCTGGGGCATTCCGCCCTACGCCGATACGGCGACAACACCGGTGGGTGTCATGGGAACCGGTGAGATCGGCGGCGCCATCCTCAGACGGCTGAAGTCGCTGCAGTTCCCGCTCCGGGCCTGGTCACGATCCGGACGGCTGGACATCGAAGGCGTGACCGTATTTGCCGGCCTTGACGGTCTCGCACCGTTTCTGGCGGACACCCGTATTCTGCTGTCGACCCTGCCCGCGACCGAAGATACACGCGGTTTGCTCAACGCTGAGCGCTTGCGTCAACTTCCTGCAGGCGCCCACGTCATCAACCTCGGCCGCGGCAGCGCCGTGGTGGAACGTGATCTCCAGGCCTGCCTCGCCTCCGGGCACCTGGGCTCCTGCTTTCTGGACGTGTTCGAGGAAGAACCCCTGCCCTCCGACAGCCCGCTCTGGCAGCATCCCGGCGTCATCGTCACGCCACACGCGGCAGGGGTGAACTTCGCGACCCCCTACGCCGCCCGGCTGCTGGCCGATAACCTGCAGCGGGTCCGCGCCGGACAGCCACCGTTGCACGGCATTTCGCCGGCGCGCGGCTACTAACCTCGGAAAGACGCAGCATGACGCCATCCACGACAAGCGACCCGTACTACGACGACCTCGAGACGCGTCCTCCCGACGTCCGCGAGCGTGCGCAATTTCAGGCCCTGCAGGTAGTCCTCCGCGAGGCCATTGCCAGCGCCCCGGCCTGGTCGGAGCGTCTGGCGGGGATCGACCCCGACGGCGTGACCGATCGCGCGGCGCTGGCGTCCCTGCCCGTGCTGCGCAAGTCCGACCTGCCGCCGCTGCAGGAAGCAGCACCGCCGTTCGGCGGCCTCGCCACGCGAGCGGCCGGCACCTTTCGACACGTCTTCGCCTCGCCCGGGCCGATCTACGAGCCCGGCCATACGGGGGATTTCTGGCGGATGGCCCGCGTGATGCACGCTGCCGGTTTCCGGCCGGGGGATCTCGTCTACAACACGTTCTCGTACCATTTCACGCCGGCCGGCTTCATGATGGAGCAAGGCGCGCACGCCATCGGCTGCGCCGTGTTCCCCGCGGGCATCGGCAACACCGACCTGCAGGTCGAGACCATCGCGTCGCTCCGGCCGAACCGGTACGCGGGCACCCCGTCCTTCCTCGGCATTCTGCTGAAGGAGGGGGACAGCCGCGGCCTCGATCTCTCGTCGATCGACAGCGGCATCGTTGGCGGCGAGGCGCTGACGGCCAGTCTCCGGGAACAGTTCGATGCACGCGGCATCCGCGTGCTCCAGGGCTACGGCACCGCCGATGTCGGTCAGATCGCGTACGAAACGACACCGGGCGCCGGATTGGTGCTCGACGAAGACGTGATCGTCGAACTTGTCGAACCCGGCGGCACCAAGCCTGTTCCTCACGGAGAAATCGGCGAGGTGGTGGTCACCCTGCTCAACCCCGACTACCCGATGATTCGTTTCGGGACGGGTGACCTCTCGAAGTTTCTGGACAGCCCCAGCCCGTGCGGCCGCACCGCACCGCGTATTGCCGGCTGGCTGGGGCGCGCCGACCAGACGACCAAGGTCCGGGGCATGTTCGTGCATCCGGGACAGGTGCAGGAAATCGCCAGGCGCCATCCCGAAGTCGGGCGGCTCCGCCTGATGATCGGCCGGGAGGACGATCGGGATACCGCTGTCCTGCAGGTTTCGCCACGCGCCGGGCAGTCGGCCCCAACGGACCAGATTTCGGAAACCGCGCGGGCCGTGCTGCGCGTCCGGGCCGAAGTCGAGGTCGTGCCTGAGAGCGCCCTGCCGGACGATGGTCGACACATCGAAGACATCCGCGCGCATGACTGATCCAGCCGGGGCGTCACCCGACGCCCTGGTGGTCAGCGACCTGTCCTGCGTACGTGGTGAGCGAGAACTCTTCTCCGGCGTGTCGTTCGCGGTTCCAAGCGGGTGCGTCCTGCTCGTGACCGGCCCGAACGGCTCCGGCAAGTCTTCGCTGCTCCGCATCCTGGCCGGCCTGCTGGATGCCGCGGCCGGGAGTTACCGGCCGCCGGAACGCGGTGCCTTTACGCGTGCCGTGGGGTACCTGGGCCACGCCAACTCGGTAAAGATTCGTCTGACGGTGCGGGAAAATCTGCGGTTCTGGGCGCGACTGGCGCGCGCCGAGCCGGCGGTGGAGCCGATTCTGCAGCGCGTCGGACTCGGTCGTTTCATGGACATGCCGGCAGGCTGGCTCTCCGCCGGCCAGCTGCGCCGTCTTGCGCTGTCACAGCTCATGATCGCGGACTCGCGTCTTTGGCTCCTGGATGAACCCGCCGCCAATCTGGACCCCGGCGGCGAAGCCGTGCTTCAGAGGGAACTCGCGCGCCACCGGTCCGCGGGCGGGTGCGCCGTCGTGACATCTCCGACCGACATCGAGATGACGGACGCCCAACGGTTTGAACTGGTTGGCCAATGACGTTCGTTCGTGCCGTCGTGGAACGAGACCTCAAGCTCTACATGCGCGGGGTTGTCGACCTCATCGGGGTATGGATGTTCTTTGGAATCGCCATCGCCATGCTGCCGCTCAGCATTGGCCCCGACCCCGACATTCTGAGCCGCATTGCCCCTGGCGCCGCCTGGGCCATCGCACTGCTCGCCTCCATGTTGTCGCTGGAGCGCGTCTTTGCGCCGGATCAACTCGACGGCTCGCTGGACCTGCTGCTGCTGCATGCCCCGAGCCCCCATGTCTTGGTGCTGGCAAAGAGCTTGGCCCACTGGCTGGTAACCGGCCTGCCCTTCGTGATCCTGGCGCCCGTGGCCGCCATCGCTCTCGGCATGGAAGGGCGTGGCGTCCTGCCACTTGCCGGCGCCCTTCTGATCGGAACCCCGGCGCTGTCGCTGATCGGAACATTGGGGGCGGCGCTGACCGCGCCGCTCCGGCGCGGTGGAATCCTTGCTGCGCTGATCGTTCTGCCCCAAACCATTCCCGTGCTAATTTTCGGGACCGCTGCCGTGAGCGAAACCCTTATGGGACGTGACCCCGGCGCGTACTTCTCCGTGCTGGGAGCCTTTACGCTTGCCGCGCTGGCTCTTGCGCCGTATGCAGGCAACGCCGCCCTGCGGGCAGTACGCAGCTAGAGCTCTCCCGCCGTCGCATGCCGATATCTGGATCGACTTGATGGCCAAGGCCTTGCACCGATTGGCCAACCCGGCCCGCTTTCTCCGGATTGCCTCCCCGCTCCTGCCCTGGATCGCTGCCGGGGCGGCGGTGTGCACCGGGGCCGGGCTCTGGTTTGGACTGGTCGCTTCCCCGCCCGACTATCAACAGGGCGATGCCGCGCGGATCATGTACGTGCATGTGCCGGCCGCCTGGAATGCCCTCGCTGGTTACGCCGGGCTGGCCATTGCGAGCGCCATTGCCCTGGTCTGGCGGCACCCGCTTGCCCTGGTGGCTGCTCGCTGCATCGCACCGGTCGGTGCCTGCTTCACGGTGATCGCCATCGCCACGGGTTCCATTTGGGGTCATCCCATGTGGGGTACCTGGTGGGTTTGGGATGCCCGGCTGACGTCGGTGGTGGTCCTGTTGTTCCTGTACCTGGGCTACATCGCGCTGCTGCATGCGTTCGATGAACAGGAAACCGGCGAACGGGCGGCCACGGTGCTCGCGCTGATCGGTGCCGTTAACTTGCCGGTCATCAAGTTCTCCGTGGATTGGTGGAACACCCTTCATCAACCGGCCAGCATCCTGCGTTTCGGCGGACCGTCGATCGACCCGGCGATGCTGCTGCCGCTGATGCTGATGGCCGGAGGACTCACGCTGCTGTTCGCTTATCTGGTCATCATTCGGATGCAGACCGAGCTCGCCCGACGTCGTGTGATGGCGCTCCGTCGGGCTGCGTTGGCCGTGTCCCAGCCCGGCGATGCCTGACTTGGGCCCGTTCCTGGCGATGGGCGGCTACGGCGCTTACGTCTGGTCCGCGTACGCGATCACCGGTCTGATCCTGGGACTCCTGGTCGTGGCCAGCCTGCGGGCGCGTCGAGCGATGCGGGCGAGCCTCGAACAAGCCGAGCGGGCCTCACCCCGAAGGCGCACCCGGTGACCCGCAAGCATCAGCGTCTCATCGGCCTCCTCTCGGCCGGCGTGGTCCTGGGAGTCGCGGCGACCCTCGTGTTCCAGGCGCTCGATGACACGCTCGTGTTCTTCTACAGCCCGACCCAGGCCGCCGAACGCGAGTTCCGCCCCGGTGAGGCCATTCGGCTCGGCGGCCTCGTCAAGGCCGAGAGCGTGCAGCATTCGGACGACAGCCTGAAGGTCTGGTTCGTCGTGACCGACGGCGCAAACGAGGTGACGGTCTCGTACGACGGGATTCTGCCGGACCTGTTCCGTGACGAGCAGGGCGTCGTCGCCGAAGGCAGCTTTCTGCCGGACGGCACCTTCGCCGCGACCGAGGTGCTTGCCCGGCATGACGAAAACTACATGCCCAAGGAAGTCGCCGAGGCACTCCGGGAGCAGGGAATGTTCGTGGGCGAAGACGGCGAGAAGAGCTACTGAGCAACCGTCACGCGTCCGGACCCACACCCCAACGTTCCTGCCGTCGCCGCGGTGTGCGTGTCAGCGGATCCATCCCTTTCCGCGACAGCCGAGTTTTGACAGTTGGCAGAAGATCCCGCGGAAGCGGTAGGCAACTCGCGGACAGGCCTGTGCTGCAGCTGACCACAGTTGCGGTCATGGATCGTTCCGTCATTCGGATATCGTCATCAGACGTAGGTGCGGCGAAGTCTCGTACGACAGCGCTCGTTTGGGCGCACCTGATGAGCCGACGAAGCAGAGTCTGAGCGATCAAGGCCGGATTGCGGCCGGCATGGCCGGGTCCCCGCCACAGAATCAGGCAACCATTCGCTGCGATCATTCCGTGTAGTCGAGTCCCCATGCATCTTCCACGGCCCGTGTGTGGCCGTTTCCGGCTGAACGACGGAGGATGCCGGACACTCGCGCCAGTTCCCGTCGCTGGAGGCGTGGGAAACCGCCTTTCCAGAAGAGAGATCTTGAGAAGGGCCTGCGACCAGCGAGCCCCCACAACCGAAGAAACAGACCGCTTCTATCGCATCAGGTCGTATGCAAGCTTGGCGGCAGCAGCGTCCATGACCGCCACTCCGACCGAATCGTAGATGACGGTAACGCCAGACGGCACCTGCTGCGCGCCGAGATACACCTCTCCGACCTCGGCAAAGATCTCGCAGCCGGACCCTCGAACGTTGCCAGACTGATCCAAGGCAGCTTCACGCGATTCCACGACAACGGTGTGCCGCATGGCCGCGTCGTCGAGTTCACGGCCGTCGCGGGTATTCCACCCGACGGCGGCTACGAAAGCGCCTGACTTCAGCCAGTCTCCCATCAAGATGGGCTCCTTGGCCGACGTGGTACAGGCCACGATGTCGGCTCCCCGCACCGCACGCTCAGCATCGTCCACGAAAACTGCCCCAACGGCGTCTGCGGCAGCCCGTCCGGAAGTTTCATTCCGCGCCCAGAGCCGAAGCTCTCCACAGGGGCGGACGTTGGTCAGCGCCCGGGCATGGGCACGGGCCTGAACGCCGCTCCCCATGATCGTCACCACTTCAGACGTCGGAACCGATAACGCACGGGCTGCTGCGGCTGATGCTGCTGCAGTCCGCATCTCGGTGATCAGCCGTCCATCAAGTGCCGCAACGGGTGCTCCGTTGTCCCCGTCGAACAGGAGGATGACCGCCTGATGGGTCGGAAATTCCGTGCCGGCATTGGCGTGGTAAAACGTCACGACCTTTACCGCGATCACACTCCCGGCGGCGGGCATTGTGCCGAGAAAGGCATCGTGTCCCGGAACCGGCACCATTTGGCGGAGCGGCTGCGCCACCTGCCCAGACGACAGCGCGCACATCGCCTTCTCAATTTCATCAATCAGGGGCTTCCATTCCAGCACGCGCGCGACCGCGGACTCATTGAAGAACGGTAATTCCTCCAAACCTCGATGGGTCATTTCGTTTTCCTTGACGGTCGGCCATCGCCAGCGTACGGGTGCACGGCGGGGCTATCCGAACGGCCCGGCAGGCCCACTTGCCCGAGATGCGGCGCCCCGCTTATCGGAGCCCCCTACGCTGCCGCCAACGGCACATCGCGTGGCGACCTATTCCGCTTCGACAGAGGGCGTCACGCCGCAGCAACCGTCTTTCGTGTCATTCGAAGGAGCATGGAGCGGATTGGTATCGGCGCCGTACCAAGCAATGTCGTCGTGCGTATGGAACACTTCCCACCGCACTCCCACGGGGTCCGACGACCAGGTCTTGTCTGACTTGCTGTAACAGCATTCTGCCGACGATTGCTCGATCAGCGGTGCCTCTGCCCGGGCCAATTGCTTCGTCACCCCTTCCAGTTCCGCTTCGTCACCGACCTGAATTCCGAGGTGGTCTACGCCTTCCTTGCATCCTCGCGAATCCAGGACGAAGTTCACGCGCGGGTCTTCGAGCATCCACTTCGCGTAACCGGGCTTCCTGACAGTCGGTTCCGCATCAAACAACGTCGTGTAGAACTCGACCGAATGCTCGAGGTTCGTAACCCCGACGGATACGTGAAGGCGTTTCATGGCTTAACCTTTCCAGTTCACGGACTCGCAAAGATTGCTCTTGTTGCCGAGCAACATCATGTGGTGCCCACAGCCGTTGCTGTCAATCGCCAAACTTGCGGCCGCCCCAAGCCCCTACCTGATCATGACTGAGCGGGACAGCGCCGCAGCGGTTAGGTGGCCGACGGGGATAGACGACCATGCGCCGCGGATCATCATACCTGCGACTCTGGGCTGCAAGCGCTCTGGCAATGGCCACAGACAAGCGTCAGGAGACGACCGCTCGACTCGTGGACGCCATTAACGGGAATAACGCGGCGCTCCCGGGAGTGCAGAGATGCTTGCCGGGAGTTTCCATCCTGATATGTCGAAAACCAACCGCCATTCATCGACCGCCAGGAAGAAATGACCCGCGGATCACAGAGGGACTTTGAAACCGATTGAAATCGCCCAATAGCGTGGACCCGGCACAGATACGCCATAGGAGACAGGCGCGCCGCCCGGCTCCACCGTGGATTCGTGCCCGCGCAATGGTTGCCAGGCGTGGCCGTCATCAAGGAAATCGTCCAGCGCCCGCCCGTAACGCAGTTTCCCAGTCACGATCCGGCCACTCTCCAGATCGTAATCCACCCCCAGGATCAACTGATATCCCACTAGCCAGTCCGACACCCTAGCGGCAGCACGGGACTCCTTGTTCGCTGCTTCGGGATGTCGAGGCGGATCCAGCGCCAGCAGGGCAGCTACACCGCGCCGAATCGAGGTGGCCGAATAGTCGATCTCTACTCTCGACGTCCCCACTCCAACGCCAACAAACGGCCTCAGCGCCGTCTCGCCAAGACTTGAAAAATCGTAGTAAAGGTTAGCGAAGAGGCTATGGGTGCGGAACTCTCCTATTTCCTCTTCACGAACGGAGAACTCATTCTGCTTGGGATCACCGGGAACCACCAAGTCTACCTTGTCCCCATCGCGACGATGATGGACGTACTCGACCTCGAAGCGGTATGGCCCGGAACTGGAATACCCGACCTGGATGCCAGCCAGTAGACCGCCACTCAGTTCGAATTCGTTCGCGTTTGACGGCAGTTCTCTCGGCTGACACTGATCGGCAGGTAACGGCAGCCGCAGTCCATCGATGACCACGGGTTCGAACCATTGGTCGCAATTTGTCGGAATGCCATGATGGGTTCGTGTGGACCGTAGCGTGGTCGCCGCAGAGACACCGATGTCAATGCCAGCGTAAGGCCCCGGGCGCCGGTCATCACCCGCCGCCGAAGGCACCATGGCAAAGGCTGACAACAGAACACCCAGACCGAAAGGGAACATCGCAAGACCCACGTGTCGCAATGCTTTGCATTGCCAGGGAGCCCATCCGCCAATCGAAGTTCCTGCGATTTCCGTGATTGGCAAGATCGCCAAGTCCTGCCTCCCTTCCCTTGTTGGCGTCACTATTCCGCCGCATCGTTGAACTGATTACCCCTAGACCGTCCTGGTCGACCGCTACTTCGGCCGACGGGCGTGGATCAGCCGGGTCATTCCCGGAACCATCTCCTCGTCATGGGGCATAGTGAAGCCGATTTCTGCCATCCGACCCTTCAGCCAGCCAGGCGTGACCGAGCGCGCATCCGGCGTAAAGGCCATGTGCTGCAATTGCCATAGCGCCGCCATCGGCGGGCCGGTGCGGTCATCCTCCACCATGAAGTCGTGGACGATAAAATGGCCGCCCGGAGCGAGGCAGTCGTAGGCCTGCTGCACCAGCCGGGGCAGTTCGCTCCCGGGGACTCCGCTGAACAGGTACGACATCAGAATGGCGTCCTGCCCCGTCGGCCACTCGGTCTTCAGCGCATTGGCAGGGATGTAGCGCACCCGGTCCACCATCCCGGCCTCGGAAATGAATCGCCAGCCGATCTCGGCGACATTCGGGAAGTCGATGATGGTCGAGACCAGTTCGGGAAAAGTCTCCAGCAGTTGGATGGTCATACTGCCCGTGCCACCACCGACATCCAGCAGATTGTGGCAGTCCGAAAGGTCAATCAGCCGGGCCAACGTGCGGCCGGGTCCGAGTGAGCCGGCATGCTGCGCCTCACTGTAGAGGGTGGCCTGTTCCGGGTCCGACATCCAGTGCTGGTAGCTGTCCACCGCCTCCGGGTCGAGCGACCCATCGAGCACTTCGTTCAATTGCGTGAGAAACGGATACATCTGCCTGTCGATCTGGTAGCGCAGGTAATCTCCGAAATCGTGCCGAGCCCCACGCACCAGGAAGTCCGTCGCGCCCGGCGCATTGAAATAGCTGTCCGCCTCGCGGTCTACGAGGCCGATCGCCGTCAGGGCCGTCATTAGCGTCGTGATCCGGTTCATTGGGACGCTTGTCCTCTTGGCGAGTGCCCGCGCTGTCTTCGGGCCGTCGGCGAGCTGGCTGAAGACATCGACATGCAGGGCCGCAAAGAGCGCCTTGGAAGCCATGAAGCCAAAAGCCAGCCGCGATACATCCTCGGCCGTTTCGGCCAATCGTTCCGCCATCAGAAAGAACCCCTCGAAGCCAGATAACTGTTAAGCTCAATAACTTGGCACGGGAGTGGTCGGATTTCAATCGTGGAAAATTCTTGATTTGGATTACACGACCGGTCTTTTCTTCGTTTATGCAGTTATCTTTTGAGCGCCGCAGTTGCAAATTTCATATTGACGCCATTATTAAGGAAAGCGGTTGTCATTCCAATACATCGTATTCTAGGTAGCTTACGCAATGGCAGCATGTACCCTCGAAATAAAAGTAAACATCCGCTCTATGACCGAATACAACTGCCCAGTAAAGATTGAGGAAATGCAACGAACGCCGCTAAGTTGTTTCACGGAAACACACGGGAGCCATCATTCGGTTACTTGTGGTCGACCTTTCCGGCTTGATCGCAGTCGCGTTGAATCATTTTATTAAGGATTCTGGTATATTTGCAGTCACGGAACGCGTCTGCAGCGGCAAATTCACCGCCTTCCCGCGCTGCGTCAAGAGGAATTATGAGCAACATCAGCGTGGAATCACTGCACCCTGAATTCGGTGCGGAAGTTTCCGGATGGGACATGCACTTGCCAATGTCCAGGGAACGCGTTGACGAAGTCCACGGCCTCATTGACCGCTATTCGTTTCTTTGCTTTCCGGATCAATCATTCGACGATGCCCGCCAGCTCGCGCTGACTTGCAGCCTGGGAGAGCCCGAGGAAAATCACGTGACCTTGGGCCAGCAGGGAGTGATCAACTTCTTCGGGACGATCGGCAATGTCCAGGAAGACGGAAGTCAATTGGGAAACCGCCACAAGCGAGTCGTCTTTTCCACCGGCAACAACATGTGGCACACGGATTCCTCGTTTCGCCGAGTTCCATCCTACGTCTCCATCATGTGCGTGTACGAGGTCCCCGAGCAGGGCGGACAGACCCAATTTGTAAGTTCCCGGGCCGCCTACGAACGCCTTCCGGACGCTCTCAAGAGCGAGATCGACCCGCTCATCGTCATTCACGATTACGTGTTCTCCCGAAGCAAGGTCAGCCCTGATGCGGTGACTCCGTCCCACGCGAAATCCCTGCCGCCTGTCAGGCAGAAGCTGGTGCGGACCAATCCGCGAACCGGCGCCAAGAACTATTACGTCGGATCCCATGCCAAGGTCGTCGAAGGCTGGGACCAGGAGGGCAGCCGTCGCTTGTTGGATGACCTGCTGGACCGTGCGGTCGGAGAGAAACACGTCTACACCCACAATTGGCGACCCGGCCAGCTCGTTATCTGGGACAATCGAACACTGCTGCACCGCGGAACCGGGTACGACGCTGATCGCTATCGCCGGTACATGCGTCAAACCCGAGTGCGCGGCGTCTCGACGCTGGAAGAAGCATGAGCACAACTGCGGATCTACCTGTGACAGCAACAGGCGTTTTCGGCTAGTGAGACGCTTGAGAGCTGACTCTCGCTACACCTCAGCATCGCTGCCAGGCCTGATCCGCCGCGGACAGGGAAGGCCGGCTCAATTCACTCCCGGACGGCTCCCGAACGCGCCGGCAGGGCCGCTTTGCTCCGCCCGCAAGACAACGCAGTGGAAGCCCGCTCAGTGAAAACTTCCGGTTACACCGCCTCCAACATCGAGATCCTCAAGGGATTGGAGGCCGTCCGGAAGAATCCCGGGATGTACGTCGGCGGCACCGGCGAGACCGCCATGCATCATCTTGCCGCCGAGATCCTCGACAATGCAATCGACGAAGCGCTCGCAGGGCATGCAAGCCAGATCAGTGTCACGCTTGAGACCGGCAACATCCTGACAATCAGTGACGACGGGCGGGGCATTCCGGTGGAGCCCCATCCGGAAATGCCGGAGATGTCCGGAGTTGAAGTTGCAAGCACGCTCCTGCACGCCGGCGGCAAGTTCGGTGAAACGGCGTACCGGACGTCCGGGGGCCTTCACGGGGTGGGGCTCTCGGTTGTCAACGCCTTGTCCTCGGAACTGACCGTCGAGGTCGCCCGCGATAACGCTCGCTGGAGTCAGTCCTACCGCCGCGGAATTCCCGTGGGGCCGCTCGAACCGGTGGGAAAAGCGGGCCGCCGCACGGGCACAAAGGTCCGTTTCACTCCGGACGGGGAGATCTTTGAAGAAGGAACGGCGTTACGGCCTTCCCTGCTCTTCGCCATGGCCCGCGACAAGGCGAGACTGGTATCGACGATCACGATCATGTGGCGATGCGACCCGCTTCTGATCGACGCCGAAACTGACGTTCCGGCGTCCACGATGCTCCACTTTCCTGGCGGATTGCGCGACTTCGTCGAGGCGAGCATCCGGGACGTTCCGACCATCACCGCCGAACCCTTTGCCGGCAGCACGGAACTGCCGGAGGGTGGGCGCATCGAGTGGGCGGCCGTCTGGCCCGAACGCGGCGACGGGGCGCTGCAGAGCTGGTGCAACACGATCCCGACCCCCCTGGGCGGCACCCACGAAGCCGGGCTGCGCGCGGCGCTCACGCGCGGCGCTCGCTCGTATGGTGACCTGGTCAAGCACAAACGTGCCGGCGACATCACGGCCGAGGATGTCTGCGGTGCCTCCCGAATGGCCCTTTCCGTGTTCGTCAGCGCGCCCCAGTTTCAGGGGCAGACCAAGGAGAAACTGACCACCTCTTCGACCCGCCAGCACGTCGAAAGTGCCGTCAGGAATGCCTTCGAGCACTGGCTCGCGAATGACCCGAAGACCTCAAACGCGCTGCTGGAGCACTGTGTCCAGCGGCTGGAAGAGCGGTTGCGACGAAAGCTGGACAAACAGACCCCGCGCGCGACCCCGGCACGACGTCTGCGTCTCCCCGGGAAGCTTGCCGACTGCACCCGCACGTCTGCCGAAGGCACCGAGATCTTCATCGTGGAGGGCGATTCAGCCGGCGGTTCCGCCAAGCAGGCTCGCTCGCGAGAGACACAGGCGGTACTGGCGCTGCGGGGCAAGATCCTCAATGTCGCGAGCGCCAGCGCCGACAAACTCCGCAACAACCAGGAACTCAACAATCTCGTTCAGGCCCTGGGATGCGGAACGGGGGACACCTGCGAACTTGGACAACTCCGCTACGACCGCGTTATCATCATGACCGATGCAGACGTAGACGGCGCTCATATCGCCTCCCTTCTTCTCACGTTCTTTTTCTCCGAGATGCGCCCGCTGGTGGAAGACGGTCGCCTGTATCTGGCCCAGCCGCCGCTTTACCGAATCGCGCAGGCAGGCAATACGCGGTATGCACGTGACGATCACCACCGAGATGAATTGCTCAGGGATATTTTTGATGGGTCGAAGAAAGTCGACATCAGCAGATTCAAAGGCCTTGGTGAAATGCCCGCGGCCCAGTTGCGCAGCACCACCATGGATCCGGCAATGCGCACGCTGATACGAGTCGATCTCCCCAGGGACCAGCAAGAGACCGCTGGCGTCCTGGTCAAAGAAGTCATGGGACGAAACCCGGAAAAGCGACTCGCCTTTATCCGCGCCCGGGCTCCGGAAGCCGTGGGCCTCGACCTTTGAGTAACCCCCCGAGCACGATCACCTCGTTTGATCAATTCCGGCTATCGGAGCCGGTCCAGCGGGCGATTCGGGATGCCCGGTTTACGACGCCGACACCGGTCCAGCAGGCGGCAATCCCGCTGGCCATCGAACGACGCGACATCCTGGCTACCGCGCAGACGGGAACGGGAAAAACTGCCGCGTTCACGCTTCCGATGATTGACCGACTTGCCGGAGGGCGGGCCCGGGCCCGCATGCCCCGTGCGTTGATTCTCGAGCCCGTCCGGGAGCTTGCACTCCAGGTTCAGGAACAGGTGAACCTGTTTTCCGCGCATGTAAATCTGTCGTCCGAGCTCTTCATCGGCGGCGTGAACATCGGCCCCCAGATCCGCCGGGCGGCGCAACCGGTCGACGTCATGATCGCCACGCCGGGCCGCCTGCTCGACTTGTTCGACCGAGGCGCCTTGCTGCTGATCGGTGTGGAGATTCTGGTGATCGACGAGGCGGACCGCATGCTTGACATGGGGTTCATTCCCGACATCGAGAGCATCGTCGCCAAGCTGCCGGTACGGCGGCAGACCATGATGCTGTCCGCAACCATGCCGCCGGAGATCGGACGGATCGCCAAGCGTTTCCTGCAGCGGCCAGCGCGGGTCTCCGTGGCCCCCCCGGCCGCGACCACGGAGTTGGTGGACCAGTCCGTCATCCATTGCCGTGCCGGCGACAAGGACCGAATCCTGCGAACGCTATTGGGCAGTCCAGCCATCGAGTCGGCACTCGTGTTCTGCAACCGCAAACGGACAGTCGACGAGCTGGTACGGACGCTGCGGCGTGACCGGATCCAGGTCGAACCCCTGCACGGAGACATGGCTCAGCCGATCCGCCTGAAGACCATGGAGGCATTTCGGGGAGGCGAGATCCGCGTTCTGGTTGCCACCGACGTGGCGGGACGCGGACTCGACGTGCGCGGGATCAGCCATGTCCTCAACTACGACGTGCCGACGCAGCCGGAGGACTACGTGCACCATATCGGTCGCACCGGGCGTGCGGGTACCCCAGGAGCATCCATCACCCTTGCTGCCTCCGCGGAACGCGAGCACCTCGAGGCCATCGAGAAGCTGATCAACCTGAAGATTCGCGTGCAACGCGCCGACCAGGGTGCCGCGCCTGCCGATTCACCGTCTGCCGAGGGCAAACGCGAGGCCAAGCCCAGCCCGGCGAGGCGCACCAAGAAGAACACCTCACCGGATCACGCGCCTGGCGCCGACGGCTCCAGCCATCCGCTCGCGCACATCCTCGCTCCCGCCGCCCCTCGCCACCGAACGCCGCCGGTCCGGCACCACCGCAACGGCATCGCGGCTGCTCCGAAACGCACATCCTCCTGGAGCGAGACCGTCGGGAAAGCACGGCGCCGGCATCGCGACACCGACCCGGAACCGGCCAAGAGAGACCCTTCGAGGAAGAGCTATCGCCGGAGCCAAACCACACCGAACCTGAAGACGAGTCCAGACAAACGCCCCGCCGCCGCACGAACCTCCCGGGGATCGAAGTTTTTCAGGGATTCGGAGCACGTTCCGGCGTTCCTTCGATCCCCCCCGGCCACGACCGACTAGCCGGGCATGCCTGGCGCTCCTGAGATGGTCCTTACCGGGGGGACGATCGTCACCCGGGACGGCATCCACCGTGCCGACATCGCCATTCGCGATGGGACGATCACCGGCATCGGGCGAGAGGCGCGCGGCGGACCGGAGCTCGACATCACCGGCCTCACCGTGCTGCCGGGCGTCATTGATAGCCAGGTTCATTTCCGGGAACCCGGGCACGAACAGAAGGAAAATCTCGAATCCGGCACCCGAGCAGCCCTGCTCGGCGGCGTCTGCAGCGTATTCGAGATGCCGAACACCTCGCCGCCGACGACCACCGCGGAAGCGCTCGACGACAAGTTCCGGCGCGCGCGCGGGCGAGCATGGGTCGATCATGCCTTTTTCGTCGGAGCCAGCCCCGACAACATCGAGAACCTTGCCGAACTCGAACGCCTGCCCGGGTGTACCGGCGTAAAGATCTTCATGGGCAGCTCGACCGGAACACTGCTGGTGCCGGACAATAAGTCGCTTGCCCGCGTCCTGGCATCCGGAACACGCCGGTGCGCTATCCACGCCGAGGATGAAGATCGCCTGAATGAGCGCAAGGCGCTCATCAAGGACGGTGCAGGCGTCGAGATCCATCCCGAAGTCCGGGACCCGATCTCCGCCCTCACGGCAACCCGCCGAATTCTGGAACTGGCGCGGGCGGCGGGCAGGCCCGTCCACGTCCTGCATATCTCGACCGCGGACGAGCTCCCGCTGCTGGCCGCGGCCAAGGACATTGCGACGGCAGAGACCACGCCCAACCACCTCACCCTGACAGCGCCGCAGTGCTACCGGGAACTCGGCGCCCGGGCCCAAATGAATCCACCCGTCCGGGATCAGGCTCATCAAGATGCGTTATGGGAGCACGGGATCCGCGGGGGCGTGATCGATGTGATCGGCTCCGACCATGCCCCGCACACGCTCGAGGAAAAGGCTCTGCCCTACCCCCAGAGCCCTTCGGGCATGCCGGGAACCCAGACACTGCTGCCTGTCATGCTGGACCACGTGCATCACGGGCGGCTGACCCTCGAACGACTCGCCGAACTGGCCTCCTGGATGCCGGCTCGTATCTACGGGGCAAACAGGAAAGGCGCGCTGGCCGTCGGCTACGACGCCGACCTCACCATCGTCGACCTCAACGCCACCCGCATGATCCGCAACGATTGGATCGCCTCGCCGGCGGGCTGGACCCCGTTCGACGGAAAGACCGTCCGCGGCTGGCCGATCATGACGATGATCCGGGGCCGCGTGGCGATGCGGGAGGATGAGGTGCTGGGATCGCCCATGGGCCAGCCGGTGACCTTCGAGACCGACACGGATGACTAGCTTCCGCTGGGTTCTCGCGACCGCCGCGGTCGCGCTGACCCCGATTGCCGGCAGCGCCGACATGTCGGACCTGCCCGGCGACCTGGCCCAGCGATCGCTCATCCTCGACATGGACTCCGGAGAACTCGGCCTCTACCGAATCGAGCCCCGCAACCCGGGGCCGTTTCACGCCTTCACCCGTCTCGACGTGGCGATGCTTGAGAACTCGGTCTCCGATCCGCACCAATGGGTACTTGACCGCGTCTCCGCAGAGACCGGGACGATCGCTGAGGCAGCGCTCCTCCTGTTCGATCCCGACAACCCGTATGCGGGCGCCCGGATCAACGACATCGACCCCTCTCCCGAAGGCGTGCACGCGACGCTGGAGCTGGTTGCGGAGCGCCCCCAACACTTTTGCGAAGGCCCGACCGAGTCGTACAATGAGGCAGGATTGACGGTTGAGGTTGACTGCGCATTTTGGCTGGGCGGAACGAGCAGCCACCTGCTCGTGCGCCTGCAGCAGGCCGGTTCGACCTGGTACGTGGTCGTGGCCCGGGCACAAAATCCCCGTCGCTACCGCCAGCTCTTCGCAATCGCAGATTCGCTTCACTTCTAGGAGACCCTTGATCAATGACCGCCACCGCTACCGCCGCTCCGGTGACCGTTCCGTCCGCCCCCAAGCCGGCATTTGATTGGGCCGACCCCCTGCTGCTGGACGATCAGCTCACGCCGGAAGAACGGATGATGCGTGACACGGTGCGCGAGTACGCCCAGGACAAGCTGATGGCACGGGTGCAGGACAGCTTTCGCAACGAGACTTTCGACCGCGAGATTTACCAGGAATTCGCTCGCCTCGGGCTCCTGGGCGCGACGCTGGAAGGTTACGGCTGTGCCGGCGTCGGCTGGGTGACGTACGGACTGATCGCCCGCGAGATCGAGCGCGTCGACTCCGGGTACCGGTCCACTCTCAGCGTGCAGTCAAGCCTGGTCATGCCGGCTATTCACCGGTTTGGATCGGAAGAACTCAAGCGCAAGTACCTGCCCAAGCTACGAACAGCCGAGCTGATTGCGTGTTTCGGGCTGACGGAGCCGGATCATGGATCCGACCCCGGAAGCATGCTGACCCGGGCACGGAAGGTCGATGGCGGCTGGCTTCTCTCCGGGGCCAAGAACTGGATCACGAACGCCCCGATCGCGGACCTGTTCCTGATCTGGGCCAAGGACGATGACGACGTGATCGGGGGGTTTGTCTTCGAGCGTGACGCCAGAGGTGACCTGGCCACCCCCAAGATCGAAGGCAAGGTCGCGTTCCGGACCTCCAGCACCGGGATGGTGCAGATGGACGACGTGTTCGTGCCGGACGGGAACCGCCTGCCCCACGCGAGGGGCCTGAAGGGACCGTTCTCGTCCCTGAACAGCGCCCGCTACGGCATCGCCTGGGGATGCCTCGGCGCCGCGGAATCCTGCTGGCATGCCGCAAGAACCTACGCGCTCGAACGCAAGCAGTTCGGGCGTCCGATCGGGTCGTACCAGCTCGTCCAGAAGAAGCTGGCCGACATGCAGAGCGAGATCGCCATCGGCCTGCAGGCGGCGCTGCGGGTGGGGCGGCTCAAGGAGGCCGGACGGTTTACCCCGGAAATGCTCTCGCTGATCAAGCGCAACAATGCCGGCAAGGCACTGGAAATTGCCCGGCAGGCCCGCGACATCCACGGCGGAAACGGGATTGTCGACGAGTATCAGGTCATCCGGCACGTCGTGAACCTGGAAGCCGTCAATACCTACGAAGGCACCCACGACATCCACGCACTGGTGCTGGGCCGCACACAGACCGGAATCCAGGCCTTCAGTCACTAGGCGTCGTGCCGGAAGCGCTGCGCTCCTGGATGAGGCGGATCACGGCGGCGTAGTCGAGTTCGCCGCCGCCGCCCGCCACGAATTCCTCGTAGAGAGCCTGGGCCTGGGCCCCGAGCGGCGTGGCGGTTCCCGTTCCCGTCGCCGCTTCCTGCGCCAGGCTGAGATCCTTCAGCATCATGGCCGCCGCAAATCCCGGCCGAAACTCCCGGTTGGCCGCGGACGTCTCGACGATCCCCGGGATCGGCAGGTGATGCAACATCGCCCAGCTGCAGCCTGACGCGGCCGACGTGATCGCGAAGAGTGTTGCCGGCTCGATTCCCAGGCGTTCACCCAGCGTGAAGGCCTCAGAAAGGCCGATCATGGAGATGCCGAGCAACATGTTGTTGCAGGCCTTCGCCGCCTGCCCGGCGCCGGGACCGCCCGCAAGGACCGACTTCTGCCCCATGGCCTCGAACAGGGGTTGGGCGGATTCGAATGCCTGCGGGCTACCCCCGACCATGAACGTCAGCGTTGCATTCTCGGCCCCGATCACGCCACCGGACACCGGGGCGTCGAGCATGGCGTGGGCACCCTTCTCGGCCCGGGCGGCGAGCCGACGGGCAGTCGCGACGTCGATCGTGGAAGCATCGATCAGCAGCGTTTCCCGAGACAGCGCATCAAATATTCCGTCACGACCGGCGTAGACCTCTTCGACATCCCGTCCGGCAGGCAGCATGGTGACGACGGCTTGCGCCGCACGGCACGCTTCGGCCGGCGACGGCGCGGCCTTCACGCCCCGCGCCACCGCACGCTCAACGGCCGGCACGGCGACGTCGTATCCATGCACCTCATGGCCCGCCGAAACCAGATTGGCGGCCATCGGCTCGCCCATGTTGCCAAGCCCGATAAACGCGATCCGCATACCCATCCTCCACACGATCCCGGTCGACCTCGTCCGAAACTCGGGCGCCGGCAGCAACCTGATTGTACGGCACGTGCCCTGCCGGCAGTTCCCGCCACCCGGCTGCGCGCGGCGCCGCGCCCTGCTGGCGCGCCCGGCGGGCCGCATGGCTTCCTCGGGGCGGCCGATCGGCCGAAGCGCAGACGAAACCCGACCGGCTAACGGCCCCGTCGGAGCAGCCGCCGGACCACTGCAGGCGGCGCTGTCAGGGTCTCACGGTAGAAGACGTAGAGCCCGCTTCCCGCAATCAATGCCATCCCGACCGCCGCCGTGGCATCAGGCCAATCGCCCCAAACCAGCAGCCCCCACAGCAACGAAAGCGGCAGCGCTGTGTATTCAAATGGCGCCACTATGGCGGGCTGGGCCACCCGGTAGGCCTGCGACAGGAAATACATCCCTGCCCCTATCAGCACACCGCACGCGAACAGCAGCGCCAGCTCCGTACCGTCCGGCCAACTCCAGGCCCGCAGCAGGAACTGGAGGCTCGGGTGGTCGGAACCGGCGAAGCGGCCGTCACCGATCACCAGACCGACGCCCAGGCTCGCGATGGCGAAAGCCAAGTGCACGTAGAGTGCCATCGACGAGGCCCGGTCGGTCGCCCCGAGCCGCCGCGTGAGGATCTGCAGCAGCGCGTACCCGACCGCAGCACCCACCGGAAACAGCGCGGCGAGCTCCAGCGTTTCCCGGCCGGGCCGCAGCATGATCACCATCCCTACCATCCCGACCAGAACGGCGGCCCAGCGCCGCAGTCCCACACGGTCCTTCAGCAGCACGACGGAAAACACCGTGATGAACAACGGCGCCACGAAGAACACTGCCGTGGCCTCGGCCAGGGGCATGCTGGCGACACCCATGAAGAAGCACATGTTGGTCCAGATGAACAGGAGGCACCTGACGATGTGCAGTCCCGGACGGCGCGTTCTGAGCAAGCGCATTCCGCCCTCCAGGCGGACGATCGCCAATGTGATGACGATGGCGACCAGGGAGCGCGCGAACGTGACCTCATGGAGTGCGAAATCGGAACTCAGCCACTTGATCGCAGCGTCCTGGAGGGTCAGCGCCACGACGCCGCCAAAGATGCAGGCAACCCCAATTCGTACGTGGCGGGCAGACGATGACGTGGAGCGCGCTAGACCTGGCAAGTTGGGGCTCCAGTCGATGGTGGCGGATTCCGCCGGGGGTTGGTGTACCCGTCAGGGGCATCCCGGCGCAGCTTCCGCCATCTACACGAACCGACCAGAGAATGCGAATGCTACGGCCTCCGCCGCAGGCGACCCGGCGGCCCCACGAGCGCCGCACCTCACCGGCGCTCTCCTCCAGCCACCGAACAGGACGGGCCATTCGGCCTGTAGAGCGACGAGCCCGAACGAAGGTGCCGTCCCGGACCGCCGGCGCGCTGGCCGCCCCCGATGGCAGCACCCTGCGGAAGGCATGGCGCCAGCCGTCAATAACCGGGCTCGGATGCACTATTTCGCAGTGACAACCTGTCCGTCACGATCGGATCGGGCTAAGGTGCGGCAACTGATCGACGTATGCTGTCCGAACCCCGCCCTTGGGTGCGTTCGTTCGCTCCGGGGCCGCGCAGACCGTCCGGCACCAACCCGCAGGTTTTCCTCATGACGGGATCGACAGGCCGCACTGAAGCCCGGCCCGCACGCAGCAGGGGGCAGACGCCGCCGCAGGCGGGCGACCGGCGTCCCGGCATCTCGACCACGCGCCGCGTTGGCAAGCCCCTTCCCGGAACACGAAGGCAGTGACCGGCGAAATAGGGCTGTTCGCCCTCATCCTTGCGTTCGGCGTCGCATTGTTCCAGGGCACCGTGCCGCTGGTTGGCGCCGCCCGCAACAATGCGAATCTGATGGCCGTCAGCGACGTCTCGTCGGTGGTTCTCTGCGGACTGGTCACGATTGCGATCGTGATGCTCGGGCACGGCTACGTCACGTCGGATTTCTCGCTCCTAAACGTCTGGCAGAACTCCCACACGCTCAAGCCCCTGATCTACAAGATCAGTGGGGTGTGGGGGAA
Organism: Alphaproteobacteria bacterium; assembly: GCA_965116745.1. GTDB lineage: Bacteria > Pseudomonadota > Alphaproteobacteria > TMED109 > TMED109 > VXPW01. The sequence continues at coordinate 1,636,214 of OZ220701.1, forward strand.
CCACGAAGGCTCCCTGGTCCTGTGGGTGCTGATACTCGCGATCTACGGCGCGGCGCTGGCTGTGTTTGGTCGCCAGGTCCCGCCGGCGCTCCGCGCGCGTGCCCTCGCCATACAGGGTCTTATCGCCGCAGGCTTCCTGGCGTTCTCGATCTTCACTTCCAACCCGTTTGCACGCTTGGTCCCGGTTCCCGCCGAAGGCATGGGTCTCAATCCGATTCTCCAGGACCCCGGTCTGGCGTTCCACCCGCCCTGCCTCTACATGGGTTACGTCGGCCTGTCCGTCGCGTTCTCGTTTGCGATTGCCGGTCTGCTTGGCAAGGAGATCGACTCCACGTGGGCGAAGCTCGCTCGCCCCTGGGTGCTCCTCGCCTGGTGTTTCCTGACAGCCGGCATCGCGCTGGGCAGCTGGTGGGCCTACTACGAGCTTGGCTGGGGCGGTTGGTGGTTCTGGGATCCAGTGGAAAACGCCTCATTCATTCCGTGGCTGATCGCCACTGCACTCCTCCACTCGCTCAGGGTCGCGGAAAAGCGGGACACGCTGAAGGCCTGGACGCTGCTTCTCTGCATCACCGGCTTCTCCCTTTCCCTGCTGGGCACGTTCCTTGTCCGCTCCGGCGCCATCACATCGGTGCATACGTTCGCCAGCGACCCCGCCCGCGGCCTCTTCATCCTCGCCTTCCTCGCGGCGGTTACCGGTGGCGCGTTTGCGCTGTTTGCCGTCCGCGCTCCGCGCATCCGGGCCGAAGGCCTGTTCGAGCCCGTGAGTCGGGAGGGCGCTCTCCTGCTGAACAACGTGTTCTTTGGTGCGGCCGCGGCAACCGTACTCCTGGGGACGCTGTATCCGATCTTCATGGAGGTGGCCGGCAGTCCACCGGTCAGCGTGGGCCCGCCGTATTACAACGCCGTCTTTCTGCCGATCGCAATTCCGGCCATCGTGCTCGCCGCGATGGGGCCTGCCATCCCTTGGAAGCGAGCGGATCTACCGGGCGTGTTGCACCGGATGCGGTTTGCCGCGGTCTGCGCCGTCGGCGCCGTGGTGCTGACCGGCGTGCTGCAACGAGACCCCGTCCCCATGGCGCTGGCCGGATACGGTCTCGCGGCATTTCTGGCAGCAGGAACCGCGCGCCAGTGGCTGGCCCGTCTGCGACCTGCGCGCCACCCTCAACGCCTGTTGCGGCGCGTGCGAAGCCTGCCGGCATCCGCCCACGGCATGGCGCTGGCCCATATGGGTGTCGCAGTGCTCGTGGTTGGCGTCACCGCGTCCAGTACCTCCCGGGTCGATGTCGAGCAGGTCATGCATGCCGGGGAAGCATTGTCCCTGGCAGGTCACAGGATCGAGTTCGCTGGCGTGGAGAATGTTGAAGGACCCAACTACACCGCACTTCAAGGCCGGTTTCTGGTCACTGGCCCGGGCGGGAGCGCCACGACATTATTGCCGGAGCGGCGTGCCTACCTCGCGAGCGGCACGGCCACCACTGAGGCAGCCATCCTGGAAACCTTCGTCGGCGACATCTACGTGGTACTTGGTGATCCCGTGGCGGATGGCGGCTGGGGAACGCGCCTGACCTTCAATCCCCTTATCTGGTGGATCTGGGGGGGCGCTTTTCTCAGCGTCCTCGGCGGGGCAGTGTCCATCGCCGAGCGGACCCGACCCCGGATGTACGCGGCCGGTGCCCAGTCCGCGTCGGTGCAACCAGCATGACCTCTCGTCGAATCTATCTGTACGCACTGCCGGCGATCGCGGTGCTTGCGCTCGCAGCCGTCTTTGCCGGGCGGCTCGCGACGCTGGACGACGGCACCGACGTGCCGCCTTCCGCCCGTATCGATCAGCCCATGCCCCCGCTTCAACTTGCTTCCCTGTATCCCGACGGACCCGCCCTTGACACGGAGAAGCTGCGCGGAGCCCCGTACATCCTCAACGTCTGGGCGGAATGGTGCGGCCCCTGCAAGATCGAGCACCCGCAATTGCTCGCGATGTCTCAACAGGGAATTCCGGTCTACGGGGTCAACTACAAGGACCGTCCGGAGCTTGCTCGCGCATTTCTCGCCGAACGAGGTGATCCGTTCCGCGCAATTGGCGCCGACCAGGACGGCCGGACGGGGATTGAGCTGGGAATTTTCGGAGTCCCGGAAACGTTCATCGTGGACCGGGAGGGGTTCATCCGTCACCGGCACGCTGGCCCATTGAGCGAGGATGATCTGGAGCGGGTATTCCTTCCCTTCCTTGCCCATCTTCAGGAACCGGAAAGTTGACGGCAGCCGCATCGGCCATCGGAATCGTTGCCCTGCTGCCAATCCTGGCGGGTTTTCCCGCATCCGCCGAAACTGCCGACGAACGGGTGCGGGCGCTGGCGGCCGAACTCCGCTGCGTGGTCTGCCAGAACCAGTCCCTGCTCGATTCCGATGCCGACCTGGCGAAGGACATGCGGGCGCTCATCCGGGAGCGTGTTGCGGCCGGCGACACCGACGAGGTGATCGTCGAATTCCTCGTCGAGCGCTACGGGGATTTCATTCTCCTGCAGCCCCCGTTCAAGCCGGCCACCTGGTTCCTGTGGCTTGGCCCACTGGCGTTTCTCCTGCTGGCATTGGCCCTCGCCCGGACCCGGGTCAGGCGGGCCCGAAGTCGCCGGAGCGATCCTGACGATCCAGGAGCTTCATGACGTTCCTCCTGGTCGTTACCGGCATCTCCGTTGCCGTCATCGTTGCGCTGCTGCTGGGTCTCCGTGCCAGACCCGACAACCGCCTGCGGGGGCTGGCAGGCGTCGGCACGTTCGCCATCCCGCTCGGGGCGGCGGCCGTGTACCTGGCTATCGGCAGCCCGGGGTTCATTGATCCCCAGGCGTCGCTGGACGACGGGGATACGCTGATTGCCCTGCTGGAGCGTCAGGTTGCGTCGCAGCCGGACTTGCCAGGCCCTCTGATGAACCTTGCACAAGCTCTTGATGAAGCAGGCCGTCCGGGGGAAGCAGCCACCCTGTGGCGCCGCGCGGCCGCGCTGGGGGGTGACGAGCAGGCAGACGCCCTGGCGCACGCCGCGCAATCACTAATCATGGCCAACGAAGGCACCGTCACGGTGGAAGCCGCCGCCCTGATCGCCGAAGCGCTCGCCGTGGAGCCTGCCCACCTGCCGGCGCGCTTCTACGCCGGCCTGGCGGAACTCCAGGCCGGACAGCCGGCGGATGCGCTCGCAACGTGGAACGCTCTGCTCACGGATCTGCCGCCCGACGCCGAATTCCGGCCGATGGTCGAAAGCGGCATCCGGGAGGCCGCAGCTCGCGCGAACCTGCCCTCTCCCCTGCCCGACGCCGCGCCGCAACTCCCGGACGATGCCCAGATCCGGGCCATGGTGGACGGGCTGGCTGCACGACTGGCCGAGAACCCGGACGACCTGGATGGCTGGAAACGACTGGGGCGGTCTCGCCGGGTCCTAAACCAGTTTGACCTCAGCCACGAGGCCTACCTGCGGGCCGTCGCGCTCGCGCCCGAGGATCCCGAGGCCCTTGCCGGGGCCGCGGAAGCACTCACCCTGGGTTCCGAAAACCCGGCCGAGCCCCCGGAAGAGGCCCTCATCCTGTTTCGCCGGGTGCTCGACGTTGACCCGGACCATGCGCTGGCCCTGTACGTCGTCGGAGAAGCCGCAGCACGGCAAGACGACACGGAAACCGCCCGGGCCATGCTCGGCCGGCTGCTGCAGCGAATCCCTACCGACGAGCCGATGCGACAGGCCATTGCCGAGCGTCTCGAGCAGCTTGACCTTGAGTAGCCAAGAACTGAACGTACCCGTCGCTCCCGGACCCCGCGCGCGGCCTACTGGCTCCGTCCACCGGGCGTCGGTCTCCGTCGCGCGCCCCAGCCGGTCCGATCATGTTCAGGCCGCCTGTCTGGCTCGCGGTCGTTCGTAGATGACCTCCTCCTGATCGTCCGGCACGTAGAAGTAGTCGCCCGGTCGCGGGTCGTGCCCCAGATCACCCAGAAGTCGGCGCTGGCGCGGCGTACATGAGTCCATGACGCCGGTCATGGTGGGAAAGTCGTACGTCTTCAGGAACATCTGTGCGTAGTTATAGAGCAGCGTCTTGCGACCCTTCCCGGAGTGGTTCGGCGCCGGCCCATGCCACAGCGCGTGGCTGAACAGGTAGCAGTCGCCGGCCTCGCCGCCCAGCTGGACAGCTCCCGGCGTGTGGGGGGTGGGCGCGGCGTCACAGTCGAACGGGATCTGCCGAAGATGACTTCCAGGGAATACCGTGAAGTTGCCGCAGTCCGTTCCCTCGACATCGGTAAGCAGGTAGAGGGCCTTCATTGCGAGCGGCTTGCTGGTTTCCGTCACCCGGATTCTCCGGAGCGCCTCGCCCCCATCCGTGTGCGTGAAGCCGGGGAACTCTGTCGTCGGCGCGCGGACAATGGCCTGTGACATGCTGAGCACGATGTACGGGCCCATCAGGTCCAGAATCAGGTCGAACACGTTCGGCCGATCGATGATGTCGAGGAAGGGCTGCGCATAGCCCAGGATGTCCCGGCGATCCATGAAGGAGTCAGGATCGTCCGCAGTCGGGTTGCGCTCCACCCAGCCGTAGTGACCGCGTGGCACGTCCGGCGTGGGCTCCCACCCGGGCACGTGCCGGATCGAGTCGATCAAGCCGCTGTACAGCGCAACTTCGCGGGGATCCAATGCTCCCTTCAAGTGGATGTAGCCGTCTACCGCCCACTGGCGGCGCTGCTCATCGGTCAAAGTCGGCATGGCCGGGGCCCTCCTTCGGATCAGCGCACGAGATCCAACGGCAGGTTATTCCATTCCAGTTGCGGTGGCACACCGTCTTTCGTGCATCGTCAGGCGCAGCCACCGGCTGGCGTGGGTCCGCGCGCAACGATCGCAGCAATGAGCAACCGGCCGGTCGTGGCAGCCGACTCCCCATGTGCGGTCCAAACCCGCCCCCCGGCACCGCTACAAGGAAACTTCATCGCCTCGTGGAGCCGAAACGGAGCCCGGTCAGTCGGATTCGAGCTCGGTATCCCAATACAGGTAATCCCGCCAGCTCTCGTGCAGGTAGTTGGGTGGAAAGCCCGGCGCACGCGCATGAAGTTCCCGCTCGGTCGGCGCCCTCGGCTCCCGGATCAGGCGCATGCCGATCTCGTCGAGAAGATGATTGCCCTTCACGAAGTTGCACGGAGCGCAGGCCGCGACCACGTTGCCCCAGGAGGTTCGCCCGCCCCTGGATTTCGGCAAGATATGATCGAACGTGAGGTCGGACACGGGTTCACGGGCGCCGCAGTACTGACACGTGAACCGGTCTCGGAGAAACAGGTTGAAACGCGTGAAGGCGGGGGTCCGATTGCCCTTGATGTATCGCTTCAGGGCCACCACGCTGGGAAGCCGCATCGATAACGTGGCCGACCGGACGACCTGATCGTACTCGGCGACGATGCTTACCCGCTCGAGAAACACGGCCCGCACCGTGTCCTGCCAGGGGAGCAGCGACAGCGGAAAGTACCGGAGCGGCCGATAGTCGGCGTTCAGTACCAGTGCCGGATTCATGTGAAGCTCGAGCGCCACCACGTGTTTCCCGATCCGGTACCGGCAGTTCAGCCGGCAAGTGTATAGAAGAGCGTCGGAAATTGGGACACCATGCGCGCGGCTCGGAAACGTGTCGCAAGGAGAAGTTTGTGCCGGAAACGCTTGAAGGTATTCGAGTGCTTGACCTCAGTCGGGTTCTCGCCGGGCCATGGTGCGCCCAGTGTCTCGGGGATCTCGGCGCAGAGGTCATCAAGGTCGAACGGCCCGGCACCGGCGATGACACGCGTCATTGGGGGCCGCCGTTCCTGCAGGTGGAGACCGGTGAGGGGCCGGGCGAAAGCGCCTACTTCCAGTCGGCCAACCGCGGCAAGCGCTCCATTACCGTCAACCTGGCCGACCCTGACGGACAGCAGATCATCAGGGAACTGGCCGGCCAGTCCGACGTGCTGGTCGAGAATTACCGCGTGGGCGGACTGGCCCGCTTCGGCCTGGACTACGAGTCGCTTTCCGCCGTCAACCCGCGCCTGATCTACTGTTCGATCACCGGCTTCGGTCAGACGGGGCCGGCACGGATGCGGCCCGGCTACGACTTCATGATCCAGGCCGAGGGCGGGCTCATGAGCCTCACGGGCGAGGCTGACGACCGGCCGGGCGGCGGCCCGACCAAGACGGGTCTGGCGGTCAGCGACCTCTTTACCGGCATGTACGCCGTCCAGGCGGTTCTCGCCGCCATCCTGGAGCGCGAGCGCAGCGGGCGGGGCCAGCACATCGATCTCGCATTGCTGGATTCCACGATTGCCGGTCTCTCGATGATGGCGATCTCCGGTCTGATCACGGGCACCTCGCCGCCCCGCCTGGGCAATGCACACCCGCATGTGGTTCCCTATCGCCTGTATCCGACCGCCGATCGTCCCATGGTGGTCGCCGTCGGCAACAACGCGCAATTCGCTCGCTTTGCCTCAGCGATCGGACTTCCGCACCTGGCCGCAGATCCCCGCTTCGCAACCAACCGTGACCGGCTGCAGCACCGGGAGGTCCTGGACGATCTCATCGAGAACCAAATGCGTGATCAGCCGTTCAGCCACTGGGACGCCGCACTCACAGCTGCGGACATTCCGTTTGCACCGGTGAATACCGTGCTCGACGCCCTCAACCTTGAACAGACAAGAGCGCGGGGGATGCGCATCGAGCTCCCGCATGCAAGCGGCGGCACCGTCCCGAGTCCCGGCAATCCCATCCGGCTGTCCCGAACGCCCGTGCGGTACCGGGGAGCCGCACCAGCGCTGGGCGGCGATACCGAATCGATTCTTCGTGACGTCCTGGGGAAGAGCCCCCAGGAAGTGAAGCGGCTCCGTGCCGGGGGCAGCATCTAGCCCGGTCGTCTCGGCCCCCTGCAGCGACACGGGCACAGGACCCTCGAGAATGGTCGTGTGCCGGCTCAGCAGCACCCGAGAGGGCAGCCGCGTGACGTCCCGGGTTTGTTGGGCGCATTGACGGGGAGCCGCCTGAAGCACCTCGATGTAAGGGTAGAGACCCGTCAAACGGCCGCTCGAGACTGTCCGCTCACAGATCCTCGCCCTACCCGTTAATCAGTAGCCCGTAAATCCATAACCTCTAGTCTTGGAATGCCAGCGAAATCCCGCGCGTTTCGTGTCATCAAGACGGCGCCATATGACGCTGCAGTGACCCCGATCGCGATGTCCGCAGATCGCTTGCGAGGAGAGCCAAGTTGCCGAAACACGTCGGCAGCTGCGGCCGCCAGCGATTCAGAAAAAGGGACGATGCCGTCCTCGGCGAACAGTGCGCGGGCCGTGGCGAGTTGTTCAGGAGTGCGCGGACCTCGCGAAAACTCGTACCAGGCGACCGCGCTGATACAGAGCGCTTGACCGGAATCCGCGACCTGCAGCAGACGTTGCCGCTCCGGACCGGCGGTCGCGAGTGCAAAGATCAGGAAATCCGTATCCACGTGCAAGGGCATCAGAAACCCTCATCCTCTTCCTTTAGACGGCGTACCTCATCAACAGGGTCGTGGTCCTGAAATAGATCGAACAGTCGTTCAAGAGTCTGTACACGTTCGGCGCGTCGAGCCGGAGGAATCCCAAGCACCGAATCGCGATGGCGGAGCACGGCCCGACGAATCGCTTCGGAAGTCGAACATCCATATCGATGCGCGAGCTCGCGAGCAGCGGATCGTACGTCTTCGTCAAGCATGAGAGTCGTTCGGATCGCCATAACTTATGCCCAAAATCTATATGTCACTTATAGCATATTTCGCCGGTTATCGACGGACCAATCCGTTGAGCCGGCGACCCGAATGGCGGACAGCGACAACTTGACCCTTTGATCGAATGGGGTCCCGGACGCGCCGGGCGAAGCCACGGTTAGGGTGGCACTTGCGCCGGGGATTGTCGCAATGCGCCCTCCCTGGAAACAGGCACCCAGCTTGGCGATCAGCAGGCTCAAGCGCTTCCTCTTTCACGATTCGGCAGGGGGAAACGCCGGTCCGGCGCGGAGCCTGAAGAAGGCCCGGATCAATTTGCGGACCCTGTTGCGGGCCTCGGTCCAGGTCAGCCAGCAGCGGGCGAAGACGGAGAGGCCCACACCAATGGCGCGGCGTGATGGACTGCGCGCCCGCGTCGACGCGCCGGTCACACTTCTGCTGGAGCCGCCACAGACCATTCACTACCATTGTGGCCGGATCACGGAATGAGGCCCGATCACCACGAAGATCAGCCCCCATGATTCCGCGTTGACCACACACACGTTCCCGTGGCGAGGTCCAGTGTTGCAATCCTCAACCACCACACAGCGCTTGATCCCCTGCGCACTTCGGGCCATCGGGTTACTTGTGATCATGGCCACTGCCGGACAGTCGGCTCAGGCGGCCAGCGATGATGAGACACGATTCAAGCAGATTCGCCCGCAGTTCATCGCGGCCTTGAGTGACCCGGGCGCCAACTCGGGGAGTGGCGCACAGCAGTGGGGGCTCTGGCGCTTGGACCCAGGCCCACGGGGAGTGTGGCTGAAGCACTACGAGCGATTGCAAGCCGCAGGCGGAGTCGCGCCGGCTCGGTGGAAATTCGACGAGGCGGACTGGTGGGTGGAGGAAAACGGCCTGATCATGGAGAAGCCGCAATTTCCGCTTCCTCCTGGCCAGTACGTCGTCACTGGTGGACGCGAGGTCACGACCGTGCTGACTGTCCATCCCATGGACCAGGACGGTGATCAGCGCTGGGAACTCCGGGGCAATGCCACGATCCATGACGTGACGCATCTGCGATGTCGTTCCGCGCGCTACACTCCGGCGTCTCCCGGCAGCTCGTGCTCGCCGGCCAAGGCGCAAATGACGGAATTTCCGGTGGCTCCAGGAGGCCTGATGCCGCCGATCGAGGGCTGCAACAAGCAGGACTATTCGGTTCTCTTCATCATCGGCGTGGCCGTGGAAGGCTGACTGCGGGCGACAGCCAGGAATCTTGCGGAGACGGCCATGATGCTTCTCGACTCAAGGAGTGTCCGAATTCCGCTTGCGCCATCAGCTGCCAGCCGATGAGCCACCCGCCAGTCTTGGGGGTGTCCTAGAACGGTATATCGTCGTCCTGAATGTCGTCGGCCGGCGCCGCATGCGTCATCGGATTGCGCTGGGCCGAATCATTGCTCGAGAATTCATCCTGCGGCTTGGCGCCGCCCTTGAAGCGCTCGAACCTGCCTTTCGCCGACGGCGCGGCCCGTGGCCCATCATCGCGCGGCGGCGAATACAACAGGCGAAACGCCGGTGCACGTGGATTGTCGCTGTCGTTCGGAAATACCATCACGAAGGAGCCCGCAGGAATCGTGATGTCCTCGTCGTCCGAGGTGCGCCCGCCGATGTACTCGCGGCCGTTCGCGCTGGTGCGCTCCCAAAGACCGGCGATTTCCTGCAGGCTGTCATCGCCACGGCGAAAGCGTTCGTCGCTCATGGTCCAATCCTCGATTTCCACGTCACCACGTTTTACCACACACCGGCGGAGGGCATCGAAGTCTCACCCAAGGAACTGGCGCCGCAGAAAGTCGGCCCCGAGCGCGATGCCCTCTTGGTCGATCGAATGCCCCAGCCGCGCCCGGACATGGTACCGGACCCGCGCACCCAGCGGCGCCAGCTCGGCGACCGCCGCGTACATGCCTTCGACCGGCAATACTTCGTCGGCCGCCCCGTGCACCAGCAAGACGTCGGCGCCACTAGTGGTTCGTGCGGACGGCAGCAGCGCCCCCGAATACCCGAGGATCCCGGCGAAACTCCGCGACAGCCCCAGTTCAAGGGCCACCATCGTACCCTGGCTGAAGCCCACCAGTGCTACCCGGTTCTCTGGCAGTCCCAGCCGCTGTTGTTCGTCCTCGAGAAAGGCCTCAAGGTCGGCAACGGCACGCGCGGCCGCCGCCGCGCGGTCCTGCTCGGCGCGTGCGAGACTGAACCACTGAAAGCCGGCCGGATTCTGATCACACCGCTCCGGTCCGTGTGGCGACACGAACTCCGCATCGGGCAGCGCCGTGGCGAACAAGGGAGCCAACTGAATTAAGTCGTCACCGCTTGATCCCCAGCCGTGCAGGAACACCACCAGTTGCCGGGCAGCAGCCCGCGACTGCGGTCCAACCCGCGGCCCTGAAAGCGGACGTGGCCGCACGCCGCGACGTATTGACTCATCCATGGCCTGCATCCCGACCGATAGCTAGGTACTCCACTGACTACTCGCCCGCGGGACCGCAGGCAACGGCAATTGGCCAGAACTATTGCCGACAGCGCAGGAGCGGGAACATTTCGGCGGCTATCATGCAGAAGCGCGCAACTCGATGTCGGGGTTTTAACCGTGGACGGCAAAGTCGTCATTGTGACCGGCGCAACCGACGGCATTGGACGGGCCACCGCGAAGGCCCTGGCCGCCCGAGGTGCCCACGTCACGATCGTGGGAAGGAACGCGCTGAAGGGTGATGCCGCCGTCGCCGGAATTCGCGCGGACACCGGTAATGACGCCGTGCGCTTCCACCAGGCGGATCTCTCCTCCCAGAGCGATGTACGGCGACTGGCCCGAGCAATCATGAACCAAGGCGATCGTCTTGATGTGCTCGTGAATAACGCGGGAGGACTGTTCGCCAGCCGCACGGTCAGCGTCGACGGGATCGAGATGACCTTTGCGCTCAATCACCTCGCCTATTTCCTTCTCACGAACCTGGTGCTGGACCAACTCCGCGCGACGCCCGGGGCCCGCGTTGTCAACGTAGCCTCACATGCGCATGTCGGGACCGATCTGAACTTCGACGATCTGCAGTTCTCTCACCGGTACAACGGCTGGACGGCATACAAGCGCTCGAAACTCTGCAACCTTCTGTTCACCTACGAACTGGCGCGCAGGCTCGGCGACGAGGGGCCCACGGTCAACGCGCTCCATCCGGGCTTTGTGCGCTCCCATCTCGGGCAGGGTCGCACCGACAATTCCGCAATCTGGCGGAGCGTCGCCACCCTGGTGTTTCGATTCGCTGCCGCCATTACACCCGAGAAAGGTGCAGAAACGTCGATCCATCTCGCCACTGCGCCGGACCTTGCCGGCGTCACCGGCAAGTACTTCACGCCGGGCGTGAGCGGCAAGTCTCGCTCCCCTGGCCGCGCTGCCACGTCATCGGCTGTTTCCCGGGAACCGGACATTGCCAAACGGCTGTGGGAGATCTCAGCGGAACTCACGTCGCTCTGAACCGATCCCGGCGTTCGCCTGGGCCTGCGCTCAGGCGGGCCACACGACCACGGGGGCATGCGAAACCGATGCACCCGCAAGTCGTGTGTTGCCGTCGGACATTCGGTGGCCAACCGCTCGCCTACGTCGGCGGCGTCCAGCGTCGGTGCCCTAAGTCACATCCGAATATGGCACATTGGCCGGCAGCAGCAGGCTTGACGTTGTCCGCCGCTTTGGCACGGTGTCGACAAGCCCGGCGAGCCAGGTGTTGCGATCTGGCATTCGCCGTCCCGGCTGCATCAACGCGAGGTGCCTATGGCTTCCCTGTCCCGTCTGGCAAACCGGCTCCTTACCCCGGCGGCCAAACAGATGCTGCTGGCATGGGAACGGCTGGAATCCGGCGTCGCATACGATCCGACCTCGATCGCCACGCGACACGAACCGTACGGGCTGTACGACGAGATCCGTCGCAAGGATCCGGTGCACCGGATGCGACTGATGAAAGCCTGGGCACTGACCCGGTACGAGGATGTCGATCAGCTCCTCAGGGATCACAAGCGTTTCACGTCGGAGGGCCGGAACTACGGCTACACCTCGTATCTGACGATGCTCGACTTCGATCCTCCCAAGCACACCCGCTTGCGGGGGCTCGTGTCCAAGGCCTTTACGCCGCGAGCCATCGAGAAGCTGGAGCCCCGGATCGACGCCGTGGTGAACGAGCTCCTTGACGCCGTCGGCAACCAAGACCGCTTTGACCTCATCGACGCGGTGGCGTTTCCGTTGCCCGTCATCGTGATCGCCGAGATGCTCGGGGTGCCGCCGGAGGACCGGGACCGGTTCCGCGGTTGGTCCGACGACATCGCCATGACGGTCGAGCCGCTGCTTGACGAGCCCAACGTACACAAGGTGCGCAAGGCGACCGGCGAGCTTTTCGAGTATTTCGAAGGACAGATCGAGAAACGCCGCACGAACCCGCAGGATGACCTGCTGAGCGGGCTCATGGCCGCCGAGGAGGCCGGGGACCGCCTCACCCGGGAGGAACTGCTATCCACTCTGATGCTCCTGCTCGTCGCCGGAAACGAGACCACACGCAACCTGATCGGCAACGGGATGCTCGCGCTCCTGCGTCACCCCGATCAGCTCGAGCGCCTGCGTCAGCATCCCGACATGCTCACGGGAGCCATCGGCGAGCTGCTTCGGTACGACCCTCCGGTCCAGTTCGATGGCCGGATTGCGCGCGAGGACCTCGACATCGGCGGCAAGAAGATTCGCTCCGGTGACCGGGTGATCTCCCTGTTGGGGGCGGCCAACCGGGACCCCGAAGTCTTTACCGACCCCAACCGCCTCGATCTCGGACGATCCGAGAAAAGTCACATATCCTTCGGTCGTGGCATTCATTATTGCCTGGGCGCATCGCTGGCAGTGCTGGAGGGGAAGGTCACCTTCAAGGCCCTGCTCGAGCGCTTTCCGAGGATACGCCTAGCGCAGGACCCGGTCCGTCGAAATCAGATGGTCCTTCGCGGCCTCTCGGAACTGTGGGTCGACGTGACCTGATCGGGGCAGTTTGTCCCCACTGGCTGAAGTCCCGACCGTCTGACCGAGGCCGGTCGGCACCCAGGGTCCTGGCGTCACGGTGACGCTCGTGCCGGGTCGCGCAGGGACATCCTGGTTGCCGGCACGTTCCGGCTGCCGGCCGCGACCACGGGGATGCACCAAGCATGCGGCGATGAGGCCCGTCAGTTTCCGGCAGGCCACATTCAACTATCCTGCTGCTTTCCTGCCTGGCCGGAGCCGCACGTGAGCCTGCTGCAAGACATCTTTCCCTACATTCTGGGAGTCAGCCTGGCCGCGGTTGTCATCGTGTTGGCGGTCGGCGTCATCTCGATGTTTCGTGGTGGCGAATTCAACGCCCGCTGGGGAAACCGCCTGATGCGCGCCCGCGTCGTGTTGCAGGCGCTTGCCGTTCTGCTAATCCTTGCGTTCGCCGCATTGATGCAGAACGGGTCCTGAGCGAATTCCCGGAGCGTTCGTTTAGGATGCCTGAAGGCCGCGCAAGTCGCCGCGCGCCCCTCCCTCACCGCTACTGTCCCCTCGGAGCCGGTCGCTCATGAAAATCCTTGTCGCAGTCAAACGTGTCATCGACTACAACGTACGCATTCGGGTGCTGCCGGATGGTTCCGGTGTCGAGACCGACAACGTCAAGATGTCCATGAACCCGTTCGACGAAATTGCTGTCGAAGAAGCGATTCGGCTGAAGGAGGCAGGTACCGCTTCCGAGGTCGTCGCCGTCTCGATCGGGCCGGCTCGGAGCCAGGAAACCATCCGAACCGCTCTTGCCTTCGGGTGCGACCGCGGCATCCACGTGCAGACCGAGCAACCTCCCGAGCCGCTCGCGGTGGCCAAGCTGCTCGCCGGTGTCGTCTCGGCGGAGGAGCCGGGGCTCGTGATCCTGGGCAAGCAAGCCATCGACGATGACAGCAATCAGACCGGGCAGATGCTGGCAGCGCTGCTGGGCTGGCCGCAGGGCACGTTCGCGTCCGAACTCGTGATCGGTGACGGCGTGTTCGATGTCACCCGCGAGATCGACGGCGGCCTCGAGACCGTTTCGATCAATGCGCCGGCGATCGTCACCACCGATCTCCGTCTGAACGAACCTCGCTATCCGTCACTGCCGGGAATCATGAAGGCGAAGAGCAAGCCCATCGAGGCGAAGACCCCGGCGGACTACAGCGTCGACATCGCGCCGCGCCTGGAAACCGTCACCGTGGCTGAGCCGCCGCCACGGCCGCCGGGCCGCATGCTCGAATCGGCCGCTGAACTCGTACACATCCTCCGCGAAGAAAAAGGCGTTCTCTGATGGCTGTTCTGGTCGTTGCCGAAACCGACGGCGCCAATCTTCCCCGCGGCACGCTCGCCACGATTTCCGCCGCACTCGCCATCGATCCAGAGGTTGACGTGCTGGTGCTGGACGAGAAAACGGACGAGGCGTCCGAAGCCGCCAGCGGCATCGTCGGCGTGCGCTCGGTCATCAAGGCCGGCGGGCCCGGCCTCGCCGGCAACCTTGCCGAGAACCTGGCGCCCGCCGTGGTGGAGGCCGCCGGGAACTACGGCTACGTGCTCGCGCCGGCGGGCACCTGGGGCAAGAACCTGATGCCCCGCGTGGCCGCCATGTTGGATGTCCAGCAGATCTCCGACATCACGGGGATCGTGGACCGGGACACGTTCATCAGGCCCATCTACGCGGGCAACGCGTTGGCCACCGTGCGCTCCCGTGACCCCGTAAAGGTCATCACGGTGCGCGGCACCGCATTTGCTGTGGCCGAGGCGCCCGGCGGCTCGGCCGCCATCACCGACGGTCCCGAGGTTGCGGCGCACGATATCGCGCGGTTCGTCAGGCGCGAACTGAGCCAGTCTGACCGGCCGGAGCTTGCCGCTGCGCGCATCGTCATCTCCGGCGGCAGAGGCATGGGCAGCGGCGAGAACTTCCAGTTGCTCGACCAGTTGGCGGACAAGCTGGGTGCCGCCGTGGGCGCCAGCCGAGCCGCCGTGGACGCCGGCTACGTCCCGAACGATTTCCAGGTCGGCCAAACCGGCAAGGTGGTAGCGCCCGAGCTGTACATCGCCGTGGGTATCTCCGGGGCCATTCAGCACCTTGCGGGCATGAAGGACAGCAAGGTGATTGTCGCCATCAACAAGGACCAGGAAGCCCCCATCTTCCAGGTTGCCGACTACGGGCTGGTCGGCGACCTGTTCAAGATCGTGCCGGAGATCGCCGACGCACTCTGATCCTGATCAGACGCGTTCGCAAACCGCCCATGCAAATGGTCTGCCTGGATTTGGAAGGGGTGCTGGTGCCGGAAATCTGGCACGCAGTCGCCACGGAGACAGGGATCCAGGAGCTGCGAAAGACCACGCGTGACGTCGCCGACTACGACGCCCTCATGCGCCACCGGATCGAGGTCATGGCCGACCACGCCATTGACCTGACGAGGCTTCGCGCGGTGGCAGCGTCGCTGCAGCCGTATCCCGGCGCGCGCGCATTTCTTGACCGCCTCCGTGAGGCCCACCAGGTGACCATCCTGTCGGACACGTTCTACGAACTCTCCGACCCGCTGTTTGCCGCACTCGGTCGTCCGGCTGTGTTTTGCCACCACCTGGAAACGTCGGCCGACCTGCGCGTGGTCGGCTGGAGAAAACGGATCGACGACCACAAGCGACGCGCCGTCGAGGGCTTCACTGCCCTGGGCTTCGAAGTGGTTGCAGTGGGCGACTCGTACAACGACATTCCGATGCTCGACGCCGCAACGCGCGCCTTCCTGTTCCGGGCCCCCCGGCAAATACAGGAGGAGCGTTCCGACCTCGTTGCCCTATCGGAGTACTCTGAACTGCTCGAGTTGACCTGTACCCGACGGACGACCGCCTGATGATGGGGCCGCACGACCTCCTGCTCGTCGTCGATGTCCAGAACGACTTCTGTCCGGGCGGCAACCTGCCGGTCGCTGACGGCGACCGGGTGGTGCCCGTCATCAATCGCCTACTGCCGCAATTCCAGAACGTCGTTCTCACCCAGGACTGGCATCCTTCGGACCATGCGTCGTTTGCGAGCATGCATGCCGGCAAATCGCCGTACGACACCATCAGGATGCCGTACGGCGAGCAGACGCTGTGGCCGGACCACTGCATCCAGGGCAGCGAGGGCGCGTCCTTCCACCCCGATCTGGAGACGGACGGTGCGCTGGCGGTCATTCGCAAGGGCATGAATGCCGGCATCGATTCGTATTCTGCCTTTACCGAGAATGACCGCAGCACGCCCACCGGCCTCGGCGGCCTTCTCGGCGCCCTGCACATCCAGCGTGTGTTTCTGGTCGGGCTCGCCTTCGACTTCTGCGTTGGCTGGTCGGCGACGGACGCGCGCGCCCACGGGTTCGAGGCCATCGTCATCGAGGACGCGACCCGACCGGTCGACCTGCCCGGCACGGTTGACGCAGCCAGAGCGGCATTTCGCGATGCGGGCGTCGTCGTGAGCGTGAGCCGGGAGATCGAAGGCGGCAAGAGGCGGCCTGCCGGATAGCCGGCCAACCGGCGCACCTGATGTGCCGAGCGTCGGAATCACCTCGCTCCCGTCGCGGCTGCGCGGCATGCCCGAGAGCACACGACATTGCCACGGAGAATTGGATCATGAACGGACTGCTGAAGCTGTCGATCGGAATGGCGCTGGCCCTCTACGCCGGGGCCGCCGCCGCCGACAAGCCCGACGCCCTGACGATCGGCATTACGGGCTTCCTGTCGGGCCCGGCTTCGGTGTTCGGCGAGCCGGCCAAGACCGCCTCCGAGATCCTGCTGGACGATCTCAACCGTGAAGGCGGCATCGGCGGGGTGCCGGTCACTGCCATCTGGGTCGATGAGGGAGCCGGCGGCGAGCACGTGTTGTCCGAGTACCGCCGGCTTGTGCAGGACGTCGGCGTCGATGCGATGTTCGCCTCGATCTCCAGCGGCAACTGCAAGAAGGTCGCGCCGCTGGCAGAGGATCTCCAGATCCTCAACATCATGTGGGACTGCGGCACCCAGAAGATCTTCGAAGAGAATTCGTACCGGTATGTCTTTCGGACCCAGGCGAACGCGACGCCGGAAATGCTGTCGACCCTCCTGTACCTCCTGAAGACCAAACCCGAGTTCGAATCCATCGCCGTGGTCAACCAGGACTACGCGTGGGGACGGGACAGCTGGCATATCTTTTCCACGGCGCTGAAACGGCTGAAGCCGGACGTCAGGGTCGTTGCCGAGCTGTTTCCGAAGTTCGGGGCTCCGGATTTCTCGACCGAGATCAGCCGGCTGCTGGCGTTGCGGCCCGACGTCATCCTGTCGACCGCCTGGGGCGGCGACCTCGACAACTTCGTCAGGCAGTCGGTGCAACGCGGCCTGACGGAGCGCAGCACGTTCGTGCTGCCCCTGATGGAAAGCTCGCTGCAACGCATCGGCCCCGACATGCCCGAGGGTGTGATCGTCGGCGGCCGAGGAGATCACTATTTCCTGCATCCCGAATTCCGTCATGATCCCGATTTCCAGGCGTTCATCGAGCGGTACAAGGCCGAGACCGGCGAATACCCGATCTACCCGGTGTTCCACATTGCGCAGGCGCTGTCGGCACTGAAGGGCGCCTACGAGAAGGCCATCGCCGCCAACGACGGCGCCTGGCCGGGCAAGGAACAGGTCGTCGATGCCATGGAGGGCCTCGAATTCCGCGGGCTTGGCCGGACGGTGTACATCCGCGAAGACCACCAGGGCGTGGAGGACCAGATGATCGGCGTGACCCGGCGCGACCCGGCCTACGGTTTCGCCGTCATGGACCACATGATGATCTTCCCGGGTGCAGCGATCACGACGCCCGCGGGGATGGATTCGACGGCTTGGCTGGAGACGCTGTCGGACAGCATCCTCGACCTCCCTGTCCAGACCTACCGGCACGCCGAATGATCCCACTGCGCAGCTGACGATCCGCGGAGGGCCATAACCGGATGGATCCGATTCTGCTCGTGCTGGCCACGCTCGACGGCATCGCCTACGCGGCCCTGGTGTTCCTGGTCGCCGTCGGCCTGACGCTGATCTTCGGCGTGATGCGCATCCTGAACGTCGCCCACGGCGGGTTCTACGCCATCGGCGCCTACGCCGCGGCCAGCCTGGTGCTCTCGGTGAGCAGCGCGGACCTCAACCCCTGGCTCACCTTCCCGGCTCTGCTGGTCGCGGCTGGCGCGGTGGGCGCCGTGCTCGGTCTCGTCATCGAGCGCGGCCTGCTTCGCCACATCTACGCCAAGGAGCAGGTCCTCCAGCTGCTCGTGACGTTCGCAGCCTTCATGATCCTCGAAGATGTGCAGCGGCTGGTTTGGGGGGTGCAGCCCTACTCGGCAACGGACCCGGTCCGGCTGTTGGGCACCGTCGAGGTGATGGGCATTCCCTACAACGCCTACCAGATCATCCTGCTGCCGGCGATCGCGCTGCTGGTGCTGGTTGGTCTCCGCTGGTTTCTGCGCCACACCCTGAGCGGCAAGGTCATCACCGCGGTCACAGAGGACCAAGAGACTGCGGTCACCGTGGGCATCGACGCGCGCCGCGTGTTCACGATCACGTTCGTGATCGGCGCCGTCCTAGCCGCGCTCGGGGGCGCCTTGGCATCGCCTGCCACCGCCATCCAGCTCGGGCTCGGCGCCGAGATGATCGTCCTGTCGTTCGCTGTCGTCGCCACCGCGGGCCTTGGTCAGGTCGAGGGGGCGGCGCTGGCCGCACTGCTGATTGGGCTCGGCCGCTCCTTCGCCGTCTACCTCGTGCCGGAACTCGACGTCCTGATCCCCTACGTGATCATGGTGCTGGTGCTCCTGGTCCGCCCGCAAGGGCTGTTCGCGGTCGCCGAAAAGCGCAGGATCTGACGTGCGGCTCGTGCGGTTCCTGCCGGCCGCCCTGATGCTGGCGGTGGCGGTGCTGCCCCTCGCGGTGCCGTGGCTGAAGATCATCCTGACCGTTGCGCTCGCGAAGGGCCTCGCGGTGCTCGGCGTCGTGGTCTTGCTGCGCGCCGGTCAGGTGTCGTTCGGACACGCGATGTTCTTCGCCGGCAGCGCGTACAGCGCCGCGTTCCTCATGCAGGGCCTTGCCGGAGCCGATCTCGCCCTCCTGCTGCTGGCCGGCATGGTCTGTTCGGGCGGGATGGGCGCCGTCATCGGTCTGTTCGTGGTGCGCTACCGCTACATCTTCTTCGGAATGCTCAACCTCGCCTTCTCCATGGTCCTCTACGCCCTGCTGGAAAAGCTGTTCCACATCACCGGCGGCAGCGACGGGATGGCGGTCGGCCGACCCACCTATTTCGGGCTCGAGCTCGCCCGCACCTCGTTCGAGACCGCCCTCTTCTACACGTCCCTGGTTCTCGCCGGCGCGGCCTGCTGGTGCGTGCACCGCTTCCTGCGCTCGCCGCTCGGCGAGGCACTGAGCGCCATTCGGACCAACGAAACGCGGCTCGAATACCTCGGCATTTCGGCGCGGCGGGTCCTGCTGATCGCCTACGTGCTCTCGGCGGTGCTGGGCGGGCTCGGCGGCACCGTCATCGCCGTGAACCAGGGCGTCGTGACCCCGGACCTCGGGTACTGGATCCGCTCGGGCGAGTTCGTCTTCATCGCCATCCTCGGGGGTGCGGGCAACGTGCTGGGCGCCTTTGCCGGTGCACTGGTGTACGAGCTCGTGCGGTTCTACGCCGCGGCCATGGCGGCCGACGTCTGGCAGATGATCCTCGGCTTCGTCCTGCTGGGCATCATCCTGTTCGCCTCCCGGGGCCTCGTCGGTCTGTATCAAGATCTCGTCGCGGTCACGGCGTCGGCCAGGTCCGGCCGGGACCGGGAGCCGAAACGGTGAGCGACACCCTGCTCAAGGCCCGGAACCTCTGCATCAGCTTCGGCGGCGTGCAGGCGGCGGACGGCGTCGACTTGGACGTGCGCGACGGAGAACGGCTCGCCATCATCGGGCCCAACGGCGCCGGGAAGACGACGTTTCTCAATATCTGCACCGGCTACCTCACCCCCACCGCCGGCAGCGTCCGGTTCCGCGGCCGCGACATCACGGCGCTCGCACCGCGCGCGATCACGCGGATGGGCATCGCCCGTGCGTTCCAGTCACCGCAGCTGTTCCACGAGCAGTGTGTGATCGACAACCTGCTGCTGGCCGCCGCCGCCCGGGAGCGGGCGTGGAACCCGTTCCGGCCGCTCCGCGAGCGGCCGGAACACGACGAGATGCTCTCGCTGCTGGAACTCTTCGGGCTCGCGGAACATGCCACCAGCATGGTCAACGAGCTTCCCGAAGGCACCCGCAAGCTCATCGATATTGCGATAGCGCTTGCCCTCCGGCCGCAGTTGCTGCTGATGGACGAGCCCACGAGCGGGGTGAGCTCGCTGGAGAAGTTCCAGATCATGGACCTCCTGGTGAAGGCGCTCGCCGTGCAGGGCGTCACCTCCGTCTTCGTGGAGCACGACATGGAAATGGTGGAGCGGTACGCCGATCGCGTGGCGGTCTGGAGTTCCGGCCAGATCCAGTCGGTGGGCCCGCCGGACAAGGTGCTGACCGACCCGGCCGTGATGCGCGACGTCATCGGGGTCTGACGGATGCTCGTGCTGGAGCGCCTCAACGTGCACATCGATGCGATGCACGTCCTGCGGGACGTCACGCTTGCGGTCGAACCGGGCGCCACCGTGGCACTCGTCGGCCGGAACGGGGCCGGCAAGACCACGACGCTCCGGAGCGTCATGGGCCTCATCGCCAAGTCGAGTGGCACCATCATGTTCGCAGGGACCGACATGGACGATGTGCCGCCGCACTGCCGGGCGGCGCTCGGCATCGGCTACGCGCCCGAGGACCGGCGCCTGTTCTCCACCTTCAACGTGGAAGAAAACATCCTTCTCCCTGCCCGGGTCGCGCGTGCCGACGCCGCCGAGATGGCCGGCAACCTCGAGCGTGTGTACGAGACGGTTCCAGAGCTGAAGGAGCTACGGCACAGACCGGCGGGTTCAGTGAGCGGCGGACAGGGCAAGATGGTGGCCCTAGGCCGGGCGTTGATGATCGGGACCCGGCTGGTGCTCCTCGATGAACCGTTCCAAGGACTGGCCCCCGCCCTCGCGCGCCGCTACGGCGATGCCCTCCGAAGACTTCGGGAGAGCGAACGCGAACTCTCGCTCGTGATCACCGAATCCAATCCGACCCTGCTCGCTGGACTGGCGGACACTACCTTTCTGATCGAACGCGGCGAGGTTGCGCCCGCCGAGGCCATCCCGGATCACGCCGGCTAGGCATGCGCATTGCGTTCAGGGTACCAATCTGCTTGCGGTCAGCCTGCAGGGCGGCCGCACCAGGCATACCCGCACGATCTTGCTCCCGAACGTCAATCCCGCGACTCAAGCAGTTCCTCCAGCGCGTACAGCGTCTTTTGGGGGAACCGTTCCCGCGGGTAGTAGCGGGTGACGACCTCGAGCGCCTTCCGATAGTCCGTCAGGTTCAGGAGGCGCAGGAGGAAGCGCACGTCATCCTCGTCGTGAAATCCCTCGCCAAGGCGCATGGCAAGGCACTTCATCGCGAGTAGATACTCCGGACTTGCGGACAGCACGTGCAGGTTGGTCAGTTCGAGGTACGGTTGGAAGTCTTCATGGTCGCTCAAGTACGCCTTGACTGCGTCGTTGAGCCAGTCGCCCGGGAGCCCTGCGGCGGTGGCGACCGCCTGCGCGGCCGCGCGTACCTCCCCCGCGGGGCGGAAGAATGCGTCGATGTCCCGGGTCGAAGCACGCGCGTTGAACACGAGGCACATGACAGCACCGCCCACCACATACACTTCCCCGGTGATCGACCGGCTCGCAAGTTCCTCGTTTAAGCGATTGAATAGGACTTCAATGTCTCGCCTGGAGTATTCCACTACACCCTCTGCCCGACGCTGCTGTCGATGAAGAGATTCCGGCGCCGGAACGGAGGCGGGGAATGGGTCAGGAGATATAACCGCAGGCTCTTCAGGGGCGAGGCAAACCAAGGTGTATCGAGCCCCTTGACCGCGCCTGTCCAGCGCGGCGGATTGACCCCCTGGATTGCAGCCGCCTGCTCGACCATCGCCGCCAGATAGCTTGCCTCAAATGGAGCAAGCCGAACTTCCGGCGCGTAGTGTACCGCCCGCTTGAACTCGCTCGCGGTCAGCCTGATGAACCAGTCCAGAAATTCCGCAATCGTGAAGGACCGCGCATCTGGGCGCGTCGCCAATTCCCCGCAAAGCTTCTGGAATTTCCGTTCCGCAGGTGGAAGCACCTCCTGAAGGACCCATTTGGATACATCTATTCCTGCACGTGCCGCACGGGCGCCAATGCGCGCCTTGTCCTCCGCACTGATCCGGATCTGAAGTTGTTGGGTCTTGCTCACGTGAGTCACCTTGACTTCTTTCCGTCAATTGTCAATACATAGTATTGACATTTTGCGCTGTTGACGAATGCCGTTCTTTGCCCGAACCGGAAGCTCAGATCGCGCACCGCTGGACGTCACCGGCGCGGAGGAAGCCCGGCTGTGAACGCACGCTAGTTGCTCATGCCCAGGCGTAGCCCGGTCATTCGCCGTCCGCGAAGCCGGCGGCCGTGCCCGAGACATCTCCCGCCAATTCGCGTTCCATTGCCTGCCGCATGGCAACTTTCCGCGCCTTACCGGTGACGGTCAGCGGAAACGAGTCCACGAACCGCCAGATCCGGGGGATCTTGTACCGCGCGATCGCGCCGTCGCAGAACGCCCCCAGCCGCGCCTCATCGAGCGCGGTCCCCGCATGCGGGATGATCCAAGCGCAGAGTTCTTCACCGTACCTGGGATCCGGAACTCCGAAGACCTGCACATCGCGAACACCGGGGTGGCGGTGCAGGAAATCCTCGATCTCCCGCGGATAGATGTTCTCGCCGCCCCGAATCACCATGTCGCTGGCGCGGCCCACGATCCGCCCGTAGCCCGCCCGATCGATGACGCCGAGGTCCCCGGTGTGCATCCACCCCTCCGCATCGATCGCGCCCGACGTCGCCACCGGATCATCCCAGTAGCCCTTCATGACGACGTACCCCCGGATCAGGACCTCGCCCACGGTGCCGCATGCAACCGTTCGCCCCTCGCCGTCGACGACCTTGGCCTCGACGTGCGGATGCACCCGTCCGATCGTCCCCACCCGGCGGTCCGGCGGATCGTCCCGCGCCGTCTGGAAAGTCACCGGGCTGGTCTCGGTCATGCCGAAGCAGATCGTGACCTCGGGCATGTGCAGTTCTTCGAGGAGACGCCGCATCAGTTCCGCCGGACAGGGCGCTCCCGCCATGATTCCCGTCCGCAGACGATCAAGGTTGCGGCCGGCCCGTGACGGGTCCTCCAGCATGGCCACATACATGGTGGGAACCCCGTACAGCGCCGTGCAGCGCTCGCCTTCCACCGCGTCGAGCGTGGCGCCCGCGTCGAAGCGCTCGCCCGGGAACACCAGGCAGGACCCGGCCGTGGCGGCGGCGAGGCTGCCCATCACCATGCCGAAGCAGTGATAGAGCGGCACCGGCACGCAAATCCGGTCATCCGGTCCGAGATCAAGCACCGCGGCCGTCTGCCGGGCGTTGTTGACGATGTTGTGATGGCTGAGCGTGGCCCCCTTCGGCCGGCCGGTCGTGCCGCTTGTGAACTGGATGTTGATCGGGTCCGAGGGCTCCTGGGCGGCCGCCAGCCGCTCGAGGCGCGCGCCATCCGCATGCGCTGCGGCCAGTTTGTCGAAACGAAGCATCCCCGCTTCGCCCTGCTCCCCCAGGTGGATCACGAACTCGAGGTCCGCCAGCGCCGGTGGGTCCGACCGGCCGACGGGGGGATCGCCCAATCCCGGCACGAGCGACCGCACGATTCCCGCGAAATCAGTGCCCCGATATCGGCGCGCCAGCACCAGCGCGCGCATCCCGACCAGGTTGAGAGCGTGCCGCAACTCGTCGGCCTGATACGCGGGATTGACCGTCACCAGGATCAGCCCGGCGCGGGCGCTGGCAAACTGCACCAGCAGCCATTCGGGGCGGTTAGGCGACCAGATGCCGATCCGGTCGCCGGGGCTCAGCCCCAGCTCCAGAAGGCCCGTCGCCAGCCGATCGACCGCCGCAGCAAACGCGCGGTACGTCCATCGCTGGCCGGCCTCCGGAAAGACCGCGAACTCGCGATCCGGCCACCGCTCGACGGCCCTGGCCAGCGTCTCGGTGACGGTCTGGTCTAGTAGCGGGGGCTGCAACCACCCCTGCACGGCCGCGCGGTCCGCCACCGGAATCCGCGGGTCCGACGGAGCGTCCATCACCCGGGCGCCCCCGAGGCTTGCACCACGGGCATCCGCCGCACGGACGCGCGGAGGTGCCGGTACTCAAGGGTGTCATGATTCACCGGATTGAGACCGGGTGCGTCGGCGATCACGACCGCCTTAGCGTGCGCGAAGTCGGCGCGGAAGTGGACCGAACTCTTCACGATGACGACCCGCTGCGTGTCAGGATCGATGCCCACGTGGCGGAACATCGATCGGTCGGCCGCCTGCATCCGCCGCGACGCGACCGCCACCGCAACGCGACCGCAGCGCAGGGCGGCCATCGGCCCGAGGTCCATGCGCGACCCGCCGAACATCGGACCGGTCGCGGTAAAGCGCCCATCCCCCAGCGCGGTCACGCGGGCCGCACCCACGTAGGGCTGGCCGTCGCTGCGCCCGCCCAGGGACACGGTGATCTCCGCACCGATCCCGGCCGCAGCAGCCTGGGCGGCCGTGTCGGGATCGGCCAGCACACCGACCGCGACGCCCTCGGCATCCGCCGCAACCGCCGCCGACAACAGCGCGGTGGTATCCCCCGCCCCTCCGGCGCCGGGATTGTCTCGCGTGTCGGCGACCACGACGGGGCCGCCTGCCTGGCGGGCAGTACGAAGAGCCTCATCCACAGCGGATCGTGGCGGGTACAGCGTGGCGGCAAATTCCGGCTCTGCCGACTCCAGCTGGCGCATGACCGCTGCCACCGCCGCGCGCGCCGCCGGCGCGGTCTCGGCGTAGCTGACGACGCTGGGCCCCGTTTCCCAAGTGTCCGCCGGCGGAAATCCCATCGCCAGCGAGGTCGTATACACGGAGGGCCCCTCGCGGTCACCCAGTCCGGCATACAACCGCCGGCCGGGTTCGGCGTCCGTGCACTGGCAAACCAGCGGCACGAGGAACGGGCTCCGTCCGAGCGCCCTGGCCGGTCGGTGACCGTCGCGGATCCCGGGAAGAACGGCCTTGAGCGTCGCATACGTCCGCCGGCCGGTCGCCGCCATGTCGACGTGCGGATAGGTGCGGAACGCCACGAGCGCGTCGCTCGCATCCACCATCGCGCTGCTGACGTTGGCGTGGAGATCCAGACTCGCGACCACCGCCGTCGATGCGTCCACCTCGGCCCGCACCGCCGCCAGGACGGCACCATCGCCATCGCGTTCGTGCTCCGCCACCATCGCCCCGTGGAGATCGAGGTACACGGCATCGACCGGCCCGGCAGCCTGCAGGCGTTCCAGCGTCCGCGCCAGGATGGCGTCGTAGGCGTCCCGCGTCACCGGCCCGGACGGGACCGCCGAGCACCACAGCAGCGGCAGCACTTCGGCGCCGTCGAGCCGCGCAGCTTCCAGGAAGCCGGCGGCGGCGAGATTGCTGCCGGCGAGCGCCGCCGGCAGCTCGCTACCGGTGACCAGCGGCGGCCATCCGTCCGCCTCGGCAAATCGGTCCATCGTCGCAGGGTGCGGCGAGAACGTGTTGGTCTCGTGGACGAAGCCCGCGACGGCAACGCGCATTACCGGCCTTCGTGCACGACCAGCTTCACGCGGTCACCGACAGTCGGCATTTCGCCGGGCCGCAGGCCGTTCAGGAGTTCGAACCATCGCTTGGGGTCCGGGCCCACATCCATGCGCGCGACGAGTGATGCCAGCGTGTCCGAGGCCGATACCGTTGCGACCCGAACGATCCGCGGCCGCGCCGCCTGCCGGTCTCGCTCATCGAACCGCCGGAAACTGAGAGCAGTCGCTCGAAGGTCGGCCATCCGGGCCAGGCTCACGGACAGCGGAACGATGTAACGGAACCGGCACACGAGCTTGCTTGCGCACTCGATGACCAGCGTCCGAAATTCGAAGCGACGACCGCTGCGCTCCGAGTTGCGGACCGCAGTTGCAGCATTCATCCCATCGAGTCTCAGCAGTTCGATCTCGCGACTTCCAACCGGCAGGTAGCTCACAATTCCCATCCCCCACTGGTTCACCATCTCGTCATAGACGATGAGGGTCCCGTCCATGGCCCGGGCGGTCACCCGGCCGGGTTCGCGTCGAATGTGAAAGCCTTCGGGCATCGTGAAGCGGACTTCCGTGCCGCCAAGCAGGACCAGCTGACCTCGCACCATCCCAATCCGCGGCCGGCTGCCGAAATGAAGACCGTCGATACGATCAAGGAACCCGTCTCCCGCTGTCTGGTCCGGTCCGGCGCCCAACCGGCGCGAGAGAATCACGGCCCGGCTCGTGCGCTCCGGCGTGCTGGGGTGTGAGGACAGCATTCCGTGATGGGGCTCGGTGTCGGTGCCCACGAGCACGGCATGCGCCTCGTTCGCCTCGAGCATCCGGACAACGCCTGCGGGGTCCAGCCCGGCCGCATGCAGGTAACCGATGGCGAGCGCATCTGCCTCGAACTCGTCCTGCTGGCTGTACCGGGCCAAGCTCAATGCTTGACCGGACGGCGGCTCCGACCTCCGGGAGCCATCCGGGGCAGGATCGTCGCTTGAATCCGGCGACCTGTCGTTGACCGCGGCAATGCGCGCGTGGCGCGCTCGCGCATGGTGAGCGACGACGTGGGCGATCTCGTGGGCCAGTACGGCAGCCAGGTCTGACTCGTTTCGGGCGAGCGCGACCAGGCCCCGGGTCAGATACACGTAGCCGCCGGGAAGCGCGAACGCGTTGACCGTGGGCGTGTCCAGTACGGTAAAGGTCCATCGCTGGTCGCCGTATTCCGACTGGCGGGCGAGCAGCGTCCCGAGTTCACCGATGTAGGCGTGGAGATCCGGATCGCCTCGGTACACCCCGCCGAAGGCAGCCACCAGCCTGGGATGCTCCCGTTCCCCGATGACCCGATCCTCCCGCGGAAACCCATGGGCTGTCCCGGCGGACGCGACCAGGCACCCGGCCACCAGGAGGCTCGCCCATGTGCGCGCGACGACGGTTGCTTCGGCGGACATCGTTCTCGGGAGTCGACAGGCAATGAGAAAGACCGGTGAGGTTACCCTACCGAGCGGCGGCTTCACTGTCGTCGGATACCGGCGGTGTAGCCCGGGTTCCGACCGGCAACGCACCTGAAGCCGTTTGACCCGGCGTGGCCAATCGGGCATTGCGTGGTGGTGCCGCTGGTCGGACCCGCCGATACTGGCCGCGCGTACGACCTCGGGTCCCGTCGCGGAAAACGCCGTGCCGGACCTTGCGTGTGAACACCATCCAGGAACGCTCTACATGGAAGCCGACGACTTGATCCAAGCGTATGGACTCATCCCTCATCCCGAGGGGGGCCATTATCGCGAGACCTACCGCGACCACACCAAGGCTGGTAAGCGAGGCGCCCTAACGGTGATCTACTACCTCCTCAAGGCGGGCGAGACATCCGCCTGGCACCGTATCGACGCCACCGAGATCTGGCACTTCTACGCGGGCGATCCGCTGCAACTCGAGCTCTCATCCGACGGAAAGCAGATCTTGCGGCAGCGCCTAGGCTTTGGCGACGGCGCAGAGCCTCACGTTCCCGTCCCCGCGGGCACCTGGCAGAGTGCTCGATCGGAAGGAGCATGGACGCTGGTGGGGTGTACCGTGGCACCGGCGTTCGAGTTCACGGGTTTGGAACTGGCACCGGCAAACTGGCGCCCCGGGGACGCTTAGTCGGCACAAGTCGCTGAAAGCAGGCAGTCGCGCGGCGCGGGACTGCTCAGTGCAGGCGGTGGACGTCCGGCGTGGCTGACCGGCGGCGGACCCGGCAGGGTGCGGGCCTGTCCGAGCGCGGCCCCGACTTCGCGTTTGCCGGGCCGTCCCCTGCGATTGCGGGCGACCGCGTACAGTTCCGCGCCGCGCTCGCGAACGCCGACGGTGACAATGTGCCCGGACGCAGGCACCGACGGCTACCCCTGAGTGGAGGTTCGAAGTGATGAGTGCATGGATGTATCTGACGGTCGCCATTGTGCTGGAGGTGGTCGGCACGATCCTGCTGAAGCTGTCGGACGGCTTCGAGAAGTGGGAATGGGGCGTTCTCTCGATCGTCTGCTACAGCTGCTGCTTCCTGGTATTCGCCCCTGCTCTCAAGGTCATCCCGGTGGGTGTCGCGTACGCCCTGTGGGCCGGGATCGGCATCCTGGCGGTGACCATGATCGGGTTCGCGGTGTTCCGGGAACAGCTCGGGTTCGTTCAGCTGGCCTGCATCGCATTGATCGCCATCGGTGCCGTCGGACTGCGTCTGACGACGACGACGGCCGCGTGACCGGCGGACAACCGGCACGTTCCGCGCTGCGCCCAGCAGCCGGAAATCCGGCGAGAAGGAATGCGCGCGGCGGCGAAGACCCGGTGGCCGGACTATCGGCACCCGCCAACCGCCAGTGGGCTGGCCACGGGCCGTTCGTGCCCGCGCCGGTTGCGGCCAGCAACGATCACATAATTGAAGCAAACTGGAGACGTTGACCCCTTCCGGAATTGCTCGAGCTGCACCATGGCCACAGACACACGCAACGCGGCGAGCGCTGCGCGCATCAACCTCTACAGCGACACCCAGACGCTCCCGACTCCCGAGATGCGCCAAGTGATGGCGGCAGCACCGGTCGGCGATGAGCAGACATTCGACGATCCAAGCGTGAACGCCCTCTGCGAGCGCGTGGCGGCGTTGCTGGGCAAGGAGGCCGCGGTCTTCCTCCCGTCGGGCACGATGTGCAACGAGATCGCGATTCGGGTCCACTGCCGGCCGGGCGACGAGGTCATCGCCGAAGCGTCCTGCCACATCCTCAACTACGAGGGCGGCGGTCCCGCGGCCCTATCCGGCGTTCAGATCGCTCCTCTCCCGGGCCGACGGGGCGTTTTTTCCGCCGATCAGGCCCGGGCGGCGATCCGCGACACGCACCGCTACGCCCCGCGCTCCGCCCTGCTCGAGGTCGAGAACACCGCCAACATGGGTGGCGGTACCGTGTGGCCGCTGGCAGACGTCAGGGCGGTCACGGAGGTCGCCCGGACCCACGGCCTCGCCACCCACCTGGACGGTGCCCGCCTGCCAAACGCCGCGGTCGCGTCGGGTGTTTCCGCTGCCGAGTACGCGGACGGCTTCGACAGCGCCTGGATCGACTTGAGCAAAGGGCTCGGCTGTCCGGTGGGTGCCGTTCTTGCCGGATCCTCCTCGTTCATCGATGAGGCGTGGCGCTGGAAGCAGCGCATGGGGGGCGCCATGAGGCAAGCCGGCATCCTTGCAGCGGCCGGCCTTCATGCGCTGGATCAACACTGGGACCGCCTTGCGGAGGATCATGCCCACGCCGCCCTGCTGGCCGACGGACTGGCCCAACTGAAGGGCTTCGTGGTCGAACCGTGTGAAACCAACATCCTGTTTTTCGACGTGGCGAATACCGGGCACAGCGCCGCCGACATAGCGGCCCGTGCCGGCGCGGCCGGCCTGCGGATCGGCGCCATGGGAGCGGCGCGCATGCGTGCCGTGACTCACCTGGATGTAAGCCGGGCCGACTGCGAGGAGGCCGTCAGGATCCTTGCCGAGGTGACGGCGTGACGGCTCGCCAACCCTAGCCGGGCGCTGAGAGCGATTCTGCCCACGCCAGGTCGCGCGCCTGTCCCCTTGGTTTCGAACGCTGCAGTATCCGTCCGACCGGAACCTGCGGCGACGCGATCCGGCATCTTCCCACCCGCGTCGAACGATCGGGCGCGGCAATGGACGCGGCGGTGCAGCCAGCCTTGTTGCTTGCGACGCCAAGAGTGCGGATGATGGGTGGTAGACAACGCTAGCGGGGCATGGCGATGGGCAAGGTTCTGGACGCTGCAGCAATCGCGCAGTTCCGTCGAGACGGGCTCTATGCACCGGTGCAGGTTGCCTCCGGGGAGGAGGCACGGCGGCTGCGGGCGCAGCTCGAAGCAGGCGAGACCGATCATGGCGGGCCGTTCAAGGGGGCCGTGCGTTACAAGAGTCACCTCTTGTTCAAGTGGCTCTCGGACTTCATCCGGAAAAAGAGCGTGCTGGATCCGGTGGAAGACATCCTCGGTCCCAACATCATGGTCTGGTCCACGGATTGGTGGGTCAAGGAAGCGAACTCCCCGAGCTACGTCTCCTGGCACCAGGACAGCCAGTACTGGGGTCTCGACAGCAGCAAGCTGATTACCCTCTGGGTGGCGCTCTCACCCTCCAACGTGGCCAGCGGCTGCATGCGCTACCTGCTGGGCTCGCACCTGGGGCCGGACCTCCCCCACCGGGAGACGTACCACGATGACAACATGCTCACGCGAGGCCAGGAAATCACGGCAGGCATCGATGAAGCCAAGGCCGTAAATGTCGAGCTTGACCCGGGGGAAGGCTCGATCTTCGCCTTCCGCATCGCCCACGCATCGCACCCCAACCGCTCCGCCGACCGCCGCATCGGCCTGGCGATCCGCTTCATTCCGCCGGACGCCCGACAGATTCGGTCCGACCATGACAGCGCCGCCCTCGTGCGGGGCGTCGACACGCACGGTCATTTCGAACTGGAGCCGGAGCCGGAGTACGACTTCGACCCCCATGCCGTGGAATTCCACCGCTGGTCGGAAGAAGAACGACGGAAGATCCTCTACCACGGCACCGACTGGGAAACGCACCGGACCTGACGAACGGCAATCGGCTGAACCGGCAGGCTGGGCGGACTGAAGCGGTCCGCCCGCTGCCGCCGTCTCGGTGCGGAGCGGGCGCTGAGCCGCGGTGGCCCGGCGGCCGGCAGCTTCGGCAATCGATGGTCCCGGAAGATTGATCGTCTCCGCCGGGCAGGGGCAGGCAGGATGAGCCGATCAGCGCGCGCTGGCGCCCTTCGCACGGCCGAGTTCGTCCCGCTCGCCGCGCTCCTGATGTCGCTGGTCGCGCTTGCGATCGACGCGATGCTGCCGGCCCTGCCGATGATCGGTCGCGACCTCGGCGTCCAGCGTCCGAACGACGTCCAGTTCGTGATCACGGCCCTGTTCCTCGGCCTCGCGCTCGGACAGGTGGTGTTCGGGCCGCTCTCGGATCGCATCGGCCGAAAACCCGCGATCTATGCCGGCCTCACCCTTTTCATGACGGGCTGCCTCGTGAGCGTCTTCGCGTCCTCCTTCGAAGCGATGATCGCCGGGCGAGTCCTCCAGGGCGTGGGGGCTGCCGGACCCCGGATCGTGACCATGGCCCTGGTCCGCGACCAGTTCAGCGGCCGGCAGATGGCCCGGCTCATGTCCTTCGTGATGGCGGTCTTCATCCTGGTCCCCGCACTCGCCCCGCTGCTCGGGCAGGGGATCCTTTGGCTGGGAAGCTGGCGCACGATCTTCGCGACGTTCTTCGCGGTCGCCGCGGTGGCCTTCGCATGGATCACGTTGCGTCAGCCGGAAACCCTCCCCGTCGAACGCCGACGGCCCTTTTCTGTCCGCGCCATCGGCCAGGCGGTCGGCGAGATTGTGCGGATTCGGACCTCACTCGGGTACACCCTCGCAACGGGGCTTGTGTTTGCGCCGTTCGTCGCCTACCTGAGCTCCGCCCAGCAGATCTTCCAGGAGGCGTACCGGACCGGTGCGATGTTCCCGGTGTATTTCGGCGTCCTGGCGCTCGGCATTGGCTTCGGCGGGATGATCAATGGCCGCCTGGTCCTCCGGCATGGCATGCGACGCCTCTCGAAGATCGGAGCGACCACTGTCGCGCTGACGTCCATGATCGCCTGGATCGGCCTGTTCCAGTTCGACGGGCTGCCGCCGCTCTGGCTCTTCATGGCGTACCTGTTCGTCGTGTTCCTCTTTATCGGTCTCGTCTTCGGGAACCTCAACGCCCTTGCGATGGAACCGCTCGGGCACATTGCCGGCGTGGGTGCAGCGGTGGTGACGTCACTCTCCACCCTGATATCCGTACCGCTCGGGAGCCTGATCGGCCAAGCCTTCGATGGAACCCTCTACACGCAGGTAGGCGCCCTCGCGCTCTTCGGGAGCCTCACGCTTGGCGCCATGTTGTGGGCTGAACCCCCAAGCAGCCGCCGGCACGACTGATGAGGCAGGTCGGCATCAAGCCCGCTCCCAGCCGCAACACCGGCACGCGGGTCTCGACATACATGTCTTGACGAGAGCCCGCTACAGACGAGACCAACACCTGCTTGTCATCGACATTTGAGCCCCGCGTGCACCAGAGTCAGGCCAGTTCGCGTCTTCGCGGCCCGTGTTTCGTACCGCCGCCCATCGGAACCTCCCTTGCCATCATTACGGCGTCCGCCTCGCCCCGAACGCGCCGATGTAGCCCGTCGTGTCGAACACGCCCCAGGCCTCCTCGTGCGCCGGCCCGCGGAAGCTCCCGGCCAGGCAGCCGAGCCCCAGCTCGAGCGCTGGAACCGTCCCGAAATCGCCGGCCGACCGGGAAGGCGCACCCCGCCGCCGGGTTTTATTTTATTTCGACGGAATTGCACAGGCTCTGGTTGAGACGAAACAACCTGTTCTTATTCAGCATCCTTACGTCAACTCGCAGCCCACAGGCCCGTACCTCGTCTTCATACCGGATGGGGCGAAGCTGAGCTGCTGACCACGGGCGAGCGTTTTTGGCCGGTTCGTCGAAACTTAGAGCGTGCCCGGAAGTAATTGTCCGGCGCTGCGCTTGCGCCGAGCCTCACCTGCCCGGCTAATCGCACCCAATTGCTCGGTGGAGCCGCCAGTGGGCCAGGCAGTTGCATGTTCTCTAACGGACCGCGTTCTCCCCTTGACAGCCGGAGAAAACCCGTTACCTATCAGGTAATGATTGTGAGCTGCCATCGTGGACATCGCTTTCCGGACCCGCAAGCTAGAAAAAGTCTTCAATGCGGAGGATGCCCTGACGAAGACCTATGGAGCGAGGATGGCGAAGGTCATCATGAGGCGGATGGCGGTGCTCAGAGCGGCACATAATCTTGGAATGGTACCGACCACGCGCCCGGAGAGGCGGCATCAGCTCGTTGGGAACCGGGATGAACAGTTCGCTGTCGCCCTCGTTGACCCGCATCGGCTCGTCTTCGAAGCCAATCACGAGCCGGTCCCACGTAGAGACGATGGATGGATCGACACAGACCAAGTGACAGCGATCACGATCCTTGACGTGGTCGACTACCACTGAGGGAGGACAACAAATGGCGACAGCGACCAACCAATTCAGCCCAGATTATGCGGTTCCACCCGGATGGGTTCTTGAGGAGCGTCTTGAGGTCGAGGGAATTTCGCATGCCGAATTCGCGCGTCGGTGCGGTCGCTCTCCAAAGCTGATCAGCGAAATTGTCTCGGGCAAAGCGCCACTTGAGCCGGGAACTGCACTGCAGTTTGAGAAGGTGCTTGGCGTCGACGCCAGCATCTGGCTGGGAATTGAGTCCGAGTATCGCCTCCACCGGGCGCGGGAGGCCGAAGCCCAGCGTGCAGCCGATTCGGCGGAATGGGCCGAGGCCTTCCCCGTTCGTGACTTGGTAAAGCGAGGCTTCTTCGAGCGGCCGGAATCGGACGTAGACGCCGTATCGAAGCTGCTGGCGTTCTTTCGAGTGGGTTCAGTCGATGCCTGGACCGCTCGCTACGGCCTCGCCAACGTGGCCTACCGCCATTCTCCGAAATTCAAGAGCAATGAGGCTGCATTGGCCACATGGCTTCGGCTCGGTCAAATCGAAGCCGAGGGCCAAGAATGTGCTGAATACAGCGAGAGCCGGTTCAGGCAAGCGACGCGAAACATTCGAAACCTGACGCGTGAACCGATGCTTGAGGCTCTGCAGCAGGCCGAAAGGCTGTGCAACGAGGCCGGGGTTGCGCTGGCGTTGGTGCAACCGCTGCCAAGAACGGCGCTCAGCGGCGCGGCCTGGTGGCTGTCGCCCAAGAAGGCCGTCATTCAACTGACCGCCCGACACAAGTCCGATGACCATCTCTGGTTCAGTTTCTTCCATGAGGCGGCACACGTTTTGCTTCACAGCAAGAAAGGCATTTTCGTCGACGAGGCCAACGGAAACGACGCAGAGCAAGAAACGGAAGCCAACGAATGGGCGTCTAACATTCTTGTTCCCAAGTCAGCCTGGGAACAGTTTGTGGCGACGTCACCACGCAGTGCGGACGTCATCAGAGCATTCGCTGACGGTCAGGGCATTGCACCAGGCATCGTCGTCGGCATGCTTCAACACAAGGGGGTGCTCCCATGGAAGCATCTAAACGGTCTAAAGGTTCGATTGACTTGGGACTCTTGACTGTTGCGGTTTGCAGAGCAAACCTCTGAAGAAATCGGCAAGCGGTGGAAGAACTTGTGAGACTCGGCATTTGGAACATCAACGGAATCATCACGCGGCAAGGATCAGCTGGATGTCCACGTAGTCGGGGGGAACCGGCAGTTCGCCAACCAGCGCAGCGGCAAGCGTGACTTGCCCCCCTTGAATTGGTCACTTGAGCCTGTGCCCAGGTCAATTGGTCAGGAGGTCTGATCTCTTCACGCTCGCCAAGATCGGCACCGCCCGCCGCTATTTCTCGAATCATGCATTGCGGGTGCAACACTCGCGGACGCGAATTCGTACTGATCGGTCGAACCGCCTAAACGTGCTGACCGCCGTTGACGTGGATTTCGGTACCGCTGACATAACTCGCCTGGGGCGAGCAGAGGTAGTAAATGGCAGCCGCAACTTCCTCGGCGGACCCAAGCCGTCGCATCGGAATATCACCTGCAAGCTGCTCCGTGCCCGGCGACAGGATCGCAGTATCGATCTCCCCGGGCGCGATGGCGTTGACGCGGATTCCAAGGGGCCCAAAGTCCGCGGCCATCTCTCGCGTCAGGCATGCGAGTGCCGCCTTGGAGGTGGCGTAGGCGGTGCCCGCAAAGGGGTGCACGCGTCCTCCGGCGATGGAAGTCACGTTCAGGATGCAACCCCTGCCGACCCGCAATTCCTCGGCAAGTGCCCGCGCAAGCACAAGGGGGGCGAAGAAATTCACCTCGAAGACCTGCCGCCACACGGAGAGCTGCGTGTCGATGGCGCCGAGGCGTCTACCGTCGTCAGCCTTCGGAGAAATGCCGGCGTTGTTGACGAGGGCGTGCAGGGGCTCCCCGCCGAGGCGCCTGCGCATCTCCTCTGCGCCCGCGTTTACGCTTGCCGGGTCGCGGAGGTCGACCACTACGTGGTCTTCAGGTCCAGCCTCCCACGGGCAGTCCTCCGAAAAGGGCTGTCGGGAACATGTGATGACCCGCCAGCCTGCGCTCGAGAAGCGCTTTACGGTGGCGTGCCCAATGCCACGGCTGGCACCGGTGAGAATGAGGGTTCGACGCTCGCCCTGTTGCACCACGATGTCACGCTCCGTGAACGATGCCGTGCATGCTGTGCAAGTATCGACGCACCCGTCATGGCCGTGCAAGTGGAGACTGCGGTCGAGCGGCAGCAAAGAATTGCGAGGTCATCCGCCGTGCCAGCGTTGCCCGCAGTGCAATACTGCCCTGTTGCCGTCCATGAACCGGTATCAGACACGAACCACTGGCACCTAAGTCCGATTCATGCCGCGCCGGCGGCCGCCCATAGGACGCCAACGGCCCGGGCGAGCGTCGAGAAAGAGCTCCGGCCGCAGCGCTCGGGGGCGGGGGAACAGTTCCGCGATACAAGAGACGTTTTGCCCCACGGACGCTGTTCCCGGGAATCGCGAAGCCGTTGAATCGGCCTAGGATTTCGAGGGCCTCTTTGGGTCGTGGGGGCGCGCACGCAACCGGAGCACCTGCCGGAAATTCCGGAGCTCGGCCACGTCCGGAGACGGTCACCTTCCGCATTGCGCGATCTCTCCAGGACCAGCCCGGCATGGAGGCGCGAGTCTCTGGTTCTTGGCCGGCGATCATTGTCCACGCCTCCTGCTCCGGTGACTACTATCGAAGGACACAAACCAGGTGGAGGCAATCAGCAACCATGCCACAGAAGGCGATCGGATTCGTTGGCCTTGGCAACATGGGCAGGCCGATAGCGGGGAACCTCGTGAAATCGGGGCAGGACGTCATCGTGTACGACGCTGCCGGAACGGCGGCGCGGGCACCTCAAGGCGCGCAAGTCGCCGATTCCGCTGCAGCGCTCGCAGGCATGGTCGACGTGATACACCTTTGCGTACCTGACGGATGCGCCTCGGAAACGGTCGCCCGCGACATACGCGGCGTGACCGACCGCCAGACCAGACTCGTCGTGGACCACTCGACCATCGGCATCGAGGCGGCCCAGCGGGTGCACGGATTCCTCGCCGGCGCGGGAATCGAGTACGTGGATGCGCCCGTCTCAGGCGGTGTGAGTGGCGCGGTGAACGCCACCCTGGCCATCATGTACTCGGGCCCAGAAAATACGTTCGATCAGCTGCAACCGACCTTCGAAGCCATGGCCGGCAACGTGTTTCGCGTGGGCAGCGAGCCCGGCCAGGGCCAGGCCATGAAGGTGCTCAACAACTTCCTTTCCGCCACCGCGATGGCGGCAACCGCCGAGGCCGTTGCGTTCGGGATGAAGCAGGGTTTGGACATGAAGATGATCCTCGACGTCGTGAACGTGTCGAGTGGCCGCAACACTGCGACCGCCGACAAGTTCCCCAACCGGGTCCTGACCGGGACCTATGACGCGGGCTTCTCAAGTGCGCAGTTCGTCAAGGATCTTCGGCTCTTTCACGACGCGGCCAGTGCAATCGGCGCATCGTGCCCGATCAGTCCCGCAGTATCGGCAATCTGGCGGAGCCTCGACGCCAACGAGCCGAACGCGGACATCACCCGTATCTACACGTTTGTGCATCCCGAGGACGACTAACCAAACCGCCCGCGATCCCGAGTCCGTCTTTGGACCCCTTCGGCCATCCGCTCAGCGTGCAACGGCCACCGTAGGCCCGGAACACCTCCCGGGCCACGGTTTTCGCCGAATGGGGCCCCTGCACTTCTCGTCCAATTGGAGGCGCAGGGCGGACCCACCCCCCCAACGACGGGCGCCGGAAAGGCTGTGAAATTGTCGCTCGGCGGGCCGGTTTGGGCGCTCGACTCCCCTTGCACTAACATCCGCATCGACCCACGCGAGCGGCGCGGACCGACGGTGGGGTCGTCGGAAGGCCGTTCCGGTACGGATGCGCAGGAACCTGACCATCAGCGGCCCGGCGCTCGCCTGAGCGCGCAAAGGCAACGCGCGTCGCATGGGATCAACGGGAGCCAGGCTCAGGCTGGGCGAACTTGGCGGAGCAGGACATGTCGCGACATGCCGAAGAAGATCGGGGGCCAGGCCGAAGGACCAGGGTCACCACCAGTCACTGGGGTGCCATCGAGGTAACGACGGAGAATAACCGCGTGGTCGCCGCGGGCCCCTTTTCGGAAGACCCGAATCCGCCACCCATCTCTGACATTCTTCCCGCTGCCATCCACCACCGCACGCGGGTCGCTCGCCCGTCGGTCCGCAAGGGATGGCTGGAAGGCGGCTCGGATCGCGCCCGCGCGCGTCGGGGGAACGACACGTTCGTCGAGCTGCCATGGAACGAGGCGCTCGATATCGCCGCCGCCGAACTTCAGCGGGTTCGGGACGAGCACGGCAACGGCGCCATCTTCGGCGGCTCCTACGGCTGGGCAAGTGCCGGCCGTTTCCACCATGCCTTGAGCCAGGTCCACCGATTCCTGAGCTCAATCGGTGGCTACGTCGCGTCGGTCGCGAGCTACAGCACGGCGGGCGCGCAGGCGATCATCCCGCACGTGTTCGGCATGCCCTTCCTCAAGTTGCTGTGGGGCTACCAGAATTCGTGGCCGATGATCGAAGCGCACACCGAGACCCTCGTGATGTTTGGCGGGATCAACCCGAAGAACTCGCAGGTCAGCATGGGCGGCGTCACGCGGCATCAGGCCCTGGGGTGGCTGGAACGCTACCGGGCGAAGGGCATACACCTCGTCAACGTCGGCCCGCAACGTACGGACACGATCGCGGGCTCCGAGTGGCTGCCCGTCATTCCCGGCACCGATACCGCCCTGATGATGGGAATCGCCCACGTTCTGGACACCGAGGGGCTCGTCGACGGGGCATTCCTCGGCCGATGCACGGTCGGCTACGACCGGTTCCGCCCGTACCTTCTCGGCGACGCGGACGGCCAACCCAAGTCACCGGAGTGGGCGACCCAGATCTGCGGCATCGAAGCAGAAACCATCCGAGCCCTCGCTCGCAGAATGGCGAGAACCCGCACGTTGATCACCGTCGCATGGGCGCTGCAGCGGGGACAGCACGGAGAGCAGCCCTACTGGATGGCGGCGGTTCTGGCGGCGATGCTGGGCCAGATCGGCCTGCCCGGCGGCGGCATCGGCTACGGCTACGGCGCCATCGGTGGTGTCGGGGTCCCGCTCAAGCGCCTGTCCGGCCTCAGGCTGCCCCAGGGAGACAATCCCGTCGACGATGCGATCCCCGTGGCCCGGATCGCCGACATGCTGCTCAATCCGGGTGGTCAGTATGACTTCAACGGGGAGAGCAGGACCTACCCGGATATCCGGCTGGTCTACTGGTGCGGCGGCAACCCGTTCCATCACCACCAGGATCTCCACCGGTTGAACCAAGCCTGGGAGCGGCCCGACACGATCATCGTCCACGAACCCTGGTGGACCGCCACGGCGAAGCGGGCTGACATCGTCTTTCCGGCCACGACGCCGTTCGAGCGCGAAGATATCGGGCGCTCGCCGAACGATGCCTACCTGTTTCACATGGACCGGCTGATCGAACCGGTCGGCGAAGCCCGTGACGACTATGAAATCTTCGTGGAACTGGCGCACCGCCTGGGCCATGGCGAGACGTTTTCGGAGGGCCGGACCGCCGCCGACTGGCAACGTCACCTCTACGACCGATTCCGCCAGGATGCCGCCCGCCACGGAGTCGAAACGCCGGGCCTTGACGAGCTGCGCCAGCGGAACTGGGTCGAGCTTCCCATCGAAGGCGCCGAATTCGCGCCGGTTCCCCTGGCCGACTTCCGCGAGGACCCGGCGGCAAATCCGCTCGACACGCCTTCCGGCCGAATCGAGATCTTCTCGGAAACGATTGCAGGTTTCGGATACGACGAGTGCCCGGGCCACCCGGTCTGGAATGCTCCCGACGAATGGCTGGGCGCACCGTCCGCCGCAACCCACCCGCTCCATCTCGTGTCGCCGCAGCCGGGTGACAAGCTGCACAGCCAGATGGAGAGCGCCCTCGCCGACATCGAGGACGCGCGCCCGATGCCGGTCATCATGAATCCCGTGGACGCCCGGGCTCGTACGATCAGCGATGGGGACGCGGTGATCGTCTTCAATGACCGGGGCCGATGTCGCGCCAGAGCCAGGCTTTCGGACGACATTCGGGAACGCGTGGTCGCCATATCCACCGGCGCCTGGTTCGACCCCGACGACGAGGACACCGACCGTCAGGGCAACCCGAACGTGCTCACGCGCGATATCGGCACGTCGCGCATCGGCCAGGGCTGCACCGCGCACACGACCCTGGTCGACGTCGCCAGAGCTTGAACCATTCGCATCGGGCGGTGCCAGGGCACCGCGTCGGGCTGCAGGGTCCGGGCACTGCGACCACCGAATGCGCCCTCCGCGGAACAGTCAGGCCGCGTGCGCGCAATCACTCGGAACGGACGAAGACAGCGTACGCCTGGCGGCCTCCGGTGCGGCGCTAGCCGCCGCCGGGCACGGCTTCGGCGGGCCGGGCAGCGGAGCTGTCCGGAGTCGAGCCGGGGACCGGTGCGAGGTAGTCCAGCACGTTTCGCTGAAAGAATTCCAGCGGCGCCTCGGCGCCGGCACCAGCGGCGAGGCGCCCACACCGGTACGCCGGCGAGCGCAACGAACGCTGCAGCTTTTCGCACACCCACACGTCTTCCCAGTGGAAGTCCCCGATCTCGAGCGGATGCTGCTCAAGGCACGAGAGTCGAAGAAAACCGCTGGCGGGGTCGTAACCGGGAATGCCCTCGACGCTCTCTCCGCCGAGCCACCTTCTCCACTCCCCGCCCTTTCGCCCCCACGCACGCGTGTGCAGGCGGGTGAGATCGGCCGTCACGGCATCCAGTCTTGACACGATCAGCTCGGTCGGCGTGGCCGTCACGATCGTGTTGGGAAACAGTACGAACACACCGCCGTATTCGCCTGTTTCAGCTCCTTCTATGGGAAGTCGGGCGCTATCGCTCCCAGCCCGTGCGACCGCCTCGGGCAGGCAGGTCTTTCGACCGCTCTCCGTCGAGTACCAAACCAAATGGCGGCCATGCACATCCCAGACATTTCGGTCGGCACGCGGACCCCCGAGCGTCTCGCTGTGGAGGTACGCCAGGTGATACCCATCGATGGCGTTTTCCAGGAACACCTTCCAGTTGCAGCGGATCTCGTAGGTCAAGTCGAGACCGGCGCTCATTCGCTCGAACCGGTGCGGCCAGAGAACTGATTCCAAATCGGCCTGCCAAGCCCCAAAATCCGCATGGGGATCCGGGTTTACGAAGATCAGCCCGCCCAGTTCGCCGATCGCCGCCGGCAGCAGGGCGTACGCCTCGGTGTCCAGGTCGGCAAAACATCGCGCACGCATCGGCACCGCGCGCAGTGACCCATCAAGACCGTAGGTCCAGCGGTGATACGGGCACGTGATGCGCGCACGTTCCAGCCGTCCGGAGCCTTCGACGAGTTCCGTCCCCCGATGTCGACACAGGTTGTGAAAGGCGCGGAGCGTTCCGCCGTCATCACGGAGGACCATCAGGGGATAGTCGCCAGCGGTTACCGTCACGTAGTCGCCGGACATCGCGAGATCCTGAAGTACTCCCGCGTAGGTCCAGCAGCGCCCAAACAAGTCGCGACGTTCACGTTCCAACCACGCCCGACTCACGTAGGCGTCGCGCGGCAGCTGCTGCGCAGGCTGGTCCGGCATCGTGTGGCCGGTCCGGTCTCGCCCGCCCGTCGCGTTCTTCATCGCGCGCTCCGTGTCCATCGATTGCGTGAACGCTGTTCCTTCGGCCGACCTGCGCCTAGGCCAGCCGCCAAGCCAGATCTGCGTACAGGGTCCAGAGGCCAAACCAGGCCCACATCCCGTTGATGCACCAATACAGGATGGGGTTGCGTCCTTTCGCGACGCGTTCGATCAGGAACGCCTCCCGCTGCCGGAGACCGACGACCACCCAGTAGAGGAAGAGCAGCCCCCACGGCCAATACCAGTCCAAGAGCGTCGCGGTCAGCAGCGCCGCAAGCACGGTGACGGTGAGCGGCTTGAAGCCAAGCTGGGCGGCTCGCCGGCGCACTTCGGAAACGGTCATCATCCACCCCTCGACAGGCCGGACAGGAAAGTGCGGCAGGCGAGCGCGGCAGCGTGCCGCGGAGCGACCGAGCCGGCGCGCACGGCCGACCAGGCCGCGTAGATCAGGGAGTCGACGATCAGCACTGCCCAGTCGATCGGCACGTCCGGCGCCAGCGTGCCGTCCTGCCTCATCCAGTGCATCATTTCTTCGACTTCCCGGAGCTGGCGGGCGTAGGCTTCTCCCACCTCGCTGCCGACGGCAGCAGGCGCCATCACCATGAGAAAGTGATAACGGTCGCCAAGGGGAACCATCGCTTCGAAGACAGCGCGGAGGTACTCGCTGCTGGAGGTGTGCTCCCAACGGATCTTGCGCACGGCTGCGTCGGTTTCCTCGATTGCCTGCCGGCTGATTGCGTCGATCAGGTCGCTTCGGCCCGGAAAATGCCGATAGAGGGTGGCGCGGCCTACCCCTGCTGCCTCCGCAATCGTCGCCAAGGAAGCATCCGGGTTTCCCGCAAGAACACCCATGGCTGTGTCGATAATGGCTGCGCGGCTTGGCCGTCGCCGTGGCGGCGACTGGGTCTGCAGGTGTTTTGGTTGCACAGGGGATGCTCCCGACATGATGTTCAGATGATACAATAATGTCTCATATAAGACAACAGTGTCTTTCCTGATCGGGATGTTGCGAGTACCCGTGACGCCCGCCGGTCCTGTTGGTCGGGTACGTTGACCGGAAGTGCAGCCTCTGCGCTGCGAGATTTGCAGCCGCGTTGGTGCGCCCCACGCCCTCGCCGAACGGCAGGCGCAGCCGAACCAAGACCACAATCCTCAGGTGGTCACTAACCGATGTGCCGCCCGGCCCCGGCGGCTGGGGGTGACGGTCGCGCGGCCCCGGATGAAGCGTCGCACCGTTCGGCGGGCGCTCGGTTCATGCCCGAGTTCGGGCAGCCGTCCACCACGCCATCCCCTTCAATACTGCGTCCAGTCCGCCGCACCGCGAAGCACCGGAAGCATCGCCACGTCCGCGGGATCCATTCAGGACGGGCAACCCTGAAGCAGGGCCGGCCGTGACCCTGCAACTGGCCGGCTGCGAACGTCGAGCAAGCAGGCCGGGCTGCCTGAAGCCTCAGCTCCGTGCGGCGAGGAACTCCACCATGTCGATCTTCGAGATCACGCCGACGACGTCAGTGCCTTCGACCACCATGGCCACGTTCTCTTCGTCGAAGACGTCCTGCACCTTTGCCAGCGAGTCATCGAGCCCCACCATCCCGTGCATCGGCTTGGCCGCCCGGAGGACATCGCCATCGGCCGTGCACTCGCCCCGCACCATGCCCTGGAGCAAGTCCACCTCGTGGATGATCATCAAGGGATCACGCGCATCGCTCGCATGGATCGGCATTTGCGAGATACCGAGTTCCGCCATGCGCTTGGCGACGGCGGCGATGGTCTCGCCGCCACGCGCAAACTCAACCTGCCCGGGCTTGAACTCGAGCAGCTCCCGCACCGTGCCCAGACGCTGCTCGGGGCCGAGATAGCCCATGTCGCGCATCCACTCGTCGTCGAAGCACTTGCTGAGGTAGCGGTCACCCGAATCGGGGATGATCACGACGACGAACTTCCCGGGGCCCAGGCGGCGGGCGACATCGAGTGCGCCGTGCACCGCGGTACCGGCCGAGCCGCCCGCGAAGATGCCCTCGCGACGGGCCAGCTCGCGCGCGGCAATGAATGAATCCTTGTCCGATACCTCGATCACCTCGTCGATGACCGAGAAGTCCAGGGTCCCGACCATGAAGTCATGGCCGATCCCCTCGACCCGGTAGATCCCCGGTTCGCGAATCTCGCGCTCGTTGAACGCGTCGTAGTACATGCTGCCGATCGGGTCGGGGCACGAGACGAACAGCGAGCGGCCCGCCTCGGCGGCCTTCTCCCGCAGGTACTTCGCCGCGCCCGAAATGGTGCCTCCAGTACCGATCCCGCCCACAAAGGCGTCGATCTGGCCATCGGTCTGCTCCCAGATTTCAGGACCGGTGGTGAGGTAGTGGGCCTCGGGATTGTTCATGTTGTAGTACTGGTCGGTGTAGAAGCCGCCCGGGGTTTCCGATGCGACGCGCTTGGCGACCTCCACGTAGCTCTCGGGATGATCGTGCGGCAGGTCGGTACGGGTGATGATGACCTCGGTGCCGTACGCCTTGAGCATGTCGACCTTCTCCTTGCTCATCTTGTCCGGCATCGTGCAGATGCACCGGTACCCGCGCACCGCTGCCGCCATCGCGAGCCCGAGCCCGGTATTGCCCGAGGTGCTCTCCACCAGCGTCGATCCCGGCCCGAGCAGGCCTGCCTCCTCTGCCCGGCGAATCATGTTCCACGCCATTCGGTCCTTGACCGATCCCGCGGGGTTGTACTGCTCAAGCTTGGCCAGCACCGTCGCCATCTGCGAATCGACCATGCGATTCAGCTTGACAAGCGGCGTATTGCCGATGAGATCGAGAATGGTTTCGGCGTACTGCATGCCTGGAACCCTCCCCCGGCGACCGTCCCGGACAATCGCGGCGCCCAAATCTTACCGGATGCGGCGCCGACGTGACCGGCGGCCCATGGCGGTCACCGGGTCCCGGGCATGAACGGGCAGGCGGCCGACGTCGTCATCGTCGGCGCGGGGATCGCCGGCGTCACCGCGGCGTTCCATCTC
Source organism: Alphaproteobacteria bacterium (assembly GCA_965116745.1). Taxonomy (GTDB): domain Bacteria; phylum Pseudomonadota; class Alphaproteobacteria; order TMED109; family TMED109; genus VXPW01. The sequence continues at coordinate 1,680,104 of OZ220701.1, forward strand.
GCGGTACGGCAGGGGACAAGGAGAGTGGTCATCGTCGAAGCCGGCGATCCACTGGCGCTCACCAGCGACAAGTCGACCGAGTGCTATCGCAATTGGTGGCCGGGCCCGGGCGACGCGATGGTCGCGTTCATGAACCGCAGCATCGACCTCCTCGAGCGGTACGAGCGAGAGAGCCATGGAAGACTGCGGCTGAACCGTCGCGGCTATCTCTTTGCCACGGCCGAGTCCTCGCGCATCGCCACGTTCCATGCGCTCGCCAGCGAAGCGCAGGCGCTGGGCGCCGGGCCGCTTCGCGTCCACGACCGCCCCGGATCGAACAGTGCCTATGTCCGATCGCCGGCCCACGGCTTCGAAGGCGTCCCGTCCGGGGCCGACCTGATCACTGACCCCGCCCTCATCCGCGCCGAGTTTCCGTACCTGGCTTCCTCGGTCGTCGCGGTGCTGCATGCCCGGCGGTGCGGTTGGCTGAGCGCGCAGCAGCTGGGCATGTGGATGCTCGAACAGGCGCGGGCGCATGGCGTGGAGCTGATTCGGGGACGCGTGACTGGCGTCGACACGCGAGGCGGTCGCGTGCGCTCGGTGGCGGTGGAGCGCTCAGGCGAGGCAATGACGATCGCCACCCCGACACTGGTGCTGTCGCCCGGTCCGCACCTCGCCGAGGTCGCCCGCCAGCTCGGCGTCAGGCTGCCGGTCGCCTGCGAGTGCCACGTGAAGGTGTCGTTCCGCGACACCGAGCAGGCCGTTCCCGGCGACGCGCCCCTCCTGGTTTGGGCCGATCCCGTTCGATTGCCCTGGTCGGACGAAGAACGGGCCGATCTCGCTGCCGATGCCAAGACACGCCGGCTCCTCGAGCTTCTGCCGGCCGGCGTGCACGGTCGACCGGAAGGGACGCCCGGCAGCCACTGGCTCCTGATGTTGTGGTCCTACGACACCGACAGTGTCGCCCCAGTGTTCCCGATTTCGGCGGACGCGCATCTGCCGGAAATCGCGTTGCGCGGCTGGTCGCGCATGCTGCCTTCGCTGAAGCGCTACTTCTCCCGGCTGCCGCGCATGACTCTCGACGGCGGCTACTACACGAAGACGCCGGAGAATCGGCCCCTGGTGGGACCCCTCGCCGTGACCGGCGCGTTCGTGAACGCCGCCTACTCGGGCTTCGGAATCATGGGTGCCTGCGCGGGAGGCGAGCTGCTCGCGGCCCATGTCTGCCAAACGCCCCTGCCCCGCTACGCGCCGGCCTTCCTGCCGGCCCGGTTCGATGACCCCGCCTATCTCGACGCCTTCACGGATGCAGGCGCGGGCGGCCAGCTGTAGCCGCCATCGCGACGGATCCGCGGATCAGGACGCGCATGCGCTGCCATCCGGCGACCCATGCCCGTTCGAACGCGCAGCCCGCCGCTCTCGCGAAGCACCGGGCCGGCCGGCTTGCGCCCGCTGCTCGACCGATTCGCCCGATTGCCGTGTGAAGCCAGTCTTGTTAGACCTGCAACCCCGCAGTTCGGAGCGTCGGTACCATGGTCGAAAGAGTGCGAGTCGGACAAAGCCAGATCGCGGTTGCGCTGCACGCCTTTGTCGAGAATGAGGTTCTGCCGGGACTTAACCTCTCGAGCGACGCCTTCTGGCAAGACTTCGACGCTCTCCTCCACGACCTCGCGCCCGCGAACCGCGACCTCCTTGCCCGTCGCGGGGCGCTGCAGGCGGAGATCAACGCGTGGCACTGCGCCCGCCGCGGCCAGCCCGTCGATCCCGACGATTACCGCGGCTTTCTCGCCGACATCGGCTATCTCGTGCCCGAGGGGCCCGATTTCAGCATCGAGACGTCGCATGTCGACGACGAGATCGCGCGGATTGCGGGCCCCCAGCTCGTCGTGCCGGTGACCAACGCGCGCTACGCCCTCAATGCCGCCAACGCGCGCTGGGGCAGCCTCTACGACGCCCTCTACGGCACCAACGCCATTCCGGACGAGGAAGGCGCGACCCGGGCCGGCGGATACGACCCGGCCCGCGGCGAAAAAGTCATCGCCTGGACGCGGAGTTTCCTGGACGCGGCGGTGCCGCTGGCCGACGGCTCGCATGGCGACGTCCTCGCCTACCGGGTCGAGGACGGCACCCTCGTTGCGGACACGCCAGGCGGCGCGACCCGCCTGGCCGGGCCCGGCGTCCTCGCCGGCTACCGGGGCGACCCGGCGGCTCCCGAGGCCGTGCTGCTTCGCCACAACGGGCTGCACATCGAAATCGCGATTGACCGCGCCCATCCGGTCGGCCGGACCGACAAGGCGGGCGTCTCGGACGTCGTGCTCGAATCGGCCGTGACGACGATCGTCGACTGCGAGGATTCCATCGCCGCCGTCGACGCCGAGGACAAGGTCCTCGCGTATCGCAACTGGCTTGGCCTGATCAAGGGCGACCTCACCGCGAGCTTCGACAAGGGCGGGCAGACGGTCGAGCGCCGGCTCAATCCCGACCGCCGCTACGTCGGCGCCGACGGCGGCGAGGTCACGCTGCCGGGCCGCTCGCTGATGCTGGTCCGCAATGTCGGTCACCTGATGACCTGCCCGGCAGTGCTGGACGGGGAAGGCCGCGAAGCACCGGAGGGCATCCTCGACGCGGTGTTCACGTCCCTGATCGCGCTCCACGACCTCACGGGCAACACAGCGCTTGGCAACAGCCGGGCCGGCTCCATCTACATCGTGAAGCCCAAGATGCACGGGCCGGAGGAAGTTGCGTTCGCGAACACCCTGTTCGGCCGGGTCGAGGACCTGCTGGGCCTCGAGCGCTACCGGATCAAGATCGGCATCATGGACGAGGAGCGGCGCACCACCGTCAATCTCAAGGAGTGCATCCGCGCGGCGCACCGGCGGGTGGCGTTCATCAATACCGGGTTCCTGGATCGCACCGGGGACGAGATCCACACGTCGATGGAAGCCGGGCCGATGATCCGCAAGGCGGACATGAAGGCCGCGTCCTGGCTGCGCACCTACGAGGACTGGAACGTCGACATCGGCATCGCTTGCGGCCTGCGCGGCCGCGCCCAGATCGGCAAGGGCATGTGGGCCATGCCGGATCTGATGGCCGAGATGCTGGAGCAGAAGATCGGGCACCCGATGGCCGGCGCCGATACGGCGTGGGTGCCCTCGCCCACCGCCGCCACCCTGCATGCGACCCACTACCACCGTGTCAGCGTCGCGGAGCGCCAGGAAGAGCTGGCCGGCCGGCCGCGGGCCGAACTGCGCAGCATCCTGTCGATCCCGGTGGCGCCCCGCCCCAACTGGACGCCGGAGGACATTCGCGCCGAACTGGAGAACAACGCCCAAGGCATCCTTGGCTACGTCGTCCGCTGGGTGGACCAGGGCATCGGCTGCTCGAAGGTTCCGGACATCAACGACATCGGTCTCATGGAGGACCGTGCCACCTGCCGGATCTCCAGCCAGCACATGGCCAACTGGTTGCGCCACGGGGTCTGTTCCGAGGACGAGGTACAGGCGACGATGCGCAAGATGGCCCAGATGGTGGACCGCCAGAACGTCGACGACCCGGCCTACACGCCGATGGCGCCGGGCTTTGACGGCCCCGCATTCAATGCCGCCTGCGAGCTCGTCTTCGAGGGCCGGGAGCAGCCCTCCGGCTACACCGAGCCCGTACTGCACCGCCGGCGGGCCGAGCGGAAGGCCGGCGACGCGGCCTGACGCAGACGAACGCTCGCGTGCCGCGACGCGACCGGGTATCACCCTTGGCGCGGCTCACCCGTCGCAGGCGCGAGACCAGCCGCACCGTCGCCGATGCCGCGACCACAGTGCCGGCCAACGCGCTGCCGGCGCCAAGGGCCAAGCCGTGAGCTACACCCTCTACAACCGCCCGGGCTCGGGCGGGTTCGTGGTCGAAGCGGCGCTCACCCTGGCGGACGCGCCGTTCGAGCTGATCGAGCTGGATTCGAAGGCGGGCACGCCACTGCCCGCGGGCTTTCGCGCGACCAATCCCTGGTGCCAGCTGCCGACGCTGATCCTCCCGGACGGGACGACCATGACGGAGACGTCGGCGATCCTGGTGCACCTTGCGCTTTGCTTCCCGAACAAACGCCTCGCCCCCGAGGCAGGCACACCGGCACACGCGTCGTTCCTGCGCTGGACGACCTTCGCCAACGTCAACCTGTACGAGGCGGTACTGCGGCGGGGCTACCCGTTCCGCTTCACGCATGACGCCGACGGCCACGATGCGCTGCGGAGCGCCGCCATCCAGCGCCTGGACGAGGCGCTCGCCCTGGTCGAGGCGCATGTCGAGGGACCCTTCCTGCTCGGCGAGGAGCTGACCCTCGCGGACGTCTACCTGGCCATGTTCCTGGCCTGGCATCACGGCGAGATCGAGATGCCGCGCCTCACCGAAATCAGGAACCGGGTTCGCCGGCACCCCGTCGTGGGCCCCATCTGGAAGCGGCATTTCGGCGACCGCTAGGCACCGGTGGAGCAGCTCGACAGGCCACTCTTCCCGCCTGACAACACGCTCCGCGATTCATGGCGGCAGAGGCCTGAATATTCCCTGAGAATCTCCGCACAAGCATCGAAGGAGACAAGAAGTGTCGGATCCATGCAAGATCACCGCAACGGAGGCGGCGGTCCGGATGGCGAGCGGCGAACTCACCTCGGTGCAGCTCGTCGAATCCTGCCTTGAACGGATCCGCGCCAGGGATGGAGAAGTCGGCGCCTGGGCGCATCTCGATGCGGACATGGCGTTGAACGCCGCCCGCATCGCCGATGCGACCGAACGCAAGAGCCCGTTTCACGGCATTCCCTTTGGCGTCAAGGACATCATCGACACCGCGGACCTGCCGACCGAATGCGGCACGCCGATTCGCGCCGGGCGCCGGCCAGCCGAGGACGCGGCCTGCGTCGCCAGGATGAAGGCGGCCGGGGCCGTCATGATGGGGAAGACCGTCACCACCGAGTACGCGCTCTACCATCCGGGCAAGACCCGGAATCCGCGCAACCTCGCCCACACCCCCGGCGGCTCTTCGAGCGGATCCGCGGCCGCGGTCGCCGATTCCATGGTGCCGGTCGCGTTCGGCAGCCAGACCTCGGGCTCCGTCATTCGACCGGCCGCGTTCTGTGGCATCTGCGCATTCAAGCCCACGCGAGGCATCACGGACATCTCCGGGATGCTGCAGCTGGAACCCGACTTCGACACGCTCGGCTATTTGGGGCGGGATTTCGACGATCTCGCGACCTTCTTCGCCATCGTCCACGACCGCACGCCGCGGCCGCTGGACGACGGCATCGGCCGCAAACCGAGAATCGGGCTCTGCCGGACGCCGATGTGGCCCCATGCCGAGCAGGCGAGCATCGATGCCGTCGAGGGAGCGGCGGAGCAGCTGAGGTCGCTCGGTGCCTCCGTCCGGGAAGTTCGCCTGCCGTCTTCCTTCGATGGTCTGCTGGAGACCCATGCCACCATCCTCAAGGCCGCGCTCACCCGGAGCCTGGACGAGGACTACCGGCATCACCGGGACCGAATGAGCCCGGTGCTTCGCGGCATGATCGAGGCCGGTTTCGCCGTGCCTGAGGACCAGGAGAAGGCCCTGCGCACCCGCGCCGAGGCGTGCCGGGCCTCCATCAACCACGCCTTCGACGACCGGGACGCCTTTCTCTGTCCGAGTGTTGTGGGCGAAGCGCCCGAGGGCATCTCGGCGACGGGAAGTCCCGTCTTCCAGGCGATGTGGACCCTTCTCAATGTCCCGATTGCCGGAATTCCTGGTGCGGTGGGGCCGACCGGGCTGCCGGTGGGAATCCATCTCGTCGGCCGTCGGGGCGACGACGAGACAATTCTCCGTCTTGGAAAGTGGTTCTACACCCGGCGCATCGCCGATTCGCTTTCCGTCAACGGCCGCCGTCACGCAAGCCGGAGGAATTGAGCGTCGTTACAGGCCTTTACGCCTCCCCCCGTCCAGCTCAGAGACTGTTACAACAGCCCGACCGATCTGGGCGGCTGCGTCAATCCGCGGCGGCTTCAATTCTCTGCCTCCAGATCTCCAGCGCCCGACCCACGCGTCCGGAAGCGGGTTCAAGGCTGCCGAGATGCGCACGCAAACGCCCACACTGTGATTCGACGCAATCGCGGTCCCGATGGGCATCCACGCCCATCGTCATGCCGGCCTGGACAAAGTCCCTCGACGACAACCGGCCGCTCTTGCCCGCCAGCGACAGCGCCAGATCATCCCGTTCGAGACCCGGGAAGACCCGGGTCGGCACGACATCGTGGGTCGGTGCGAACCGCACGGACGAGAAATTCTGCGCGCCATCCGGCGCCACCCTGAGGACAGCCATGCTCTTCAGGTCAAAATCACCATCGGCGCCCGCAGCGACTTTGGGAGGCGGAGCGGGGTCGGCCGACAGCAGGTGTGCAGGCGGGGTGTCCATGGCCATGCCCGTCCGGGAGGGGCAGCCATGCAGAAGCGGTCACGGTGGGCGAATTGTGACGACAGTGCTGTTGGCGGCTGAGCAATCGGTCAGTGCTTCGGAGGTCTGGGCCCGGCTCATGGTTGACGGCAGCCCACAAGGCCGCTCGCGCAGCGCGCTGGATACGATGATCGCAGCCATCGCGGAAGCAAACGACTGCATCGTTGTGACCGATAGCGAGAAAAACTTCGACGGCGTCGAAACCTTCAATCCGCTTCGACATGGCGGGTAGTCACGGGCGGACCTGATTTGCGTGGGCATGCGACCCGGGCGGGCGGGTCCGCCGGCGTTCAAGGAGTCACGTTTTTCCAGATTTGGATGCGTCTGACTCAGCAATCATTCGCCGGGAGGCAGGCTTCCGTCAGCTGGACACAAGGAAAGATATCCCATCCAACAGTTTGTTTTACAGAAAATCAGAGGAACTCCAAGCAGGCTTCAGGCGCCAATGATCCAGGCGGCTACAGCAATGACCGCACCGCCTCCACGATCCGTTCCTGAGAGGGGATGACCTCGAGCTCGAGGCGGTCGTTGTAGGGCATCGGCGTATGGGGTGCGCCCAGCCGCGCGACCGGGGCATCGAGATGATCGAACGCCTTGGTCCCCACCATGGCCGCAACCTCGGCGCCAAAGCCGCCGCGCACGCAGGCCTCGTGCACGACGAGGAGGCGATTGGTCTTGCGCACGGACGCGAGGATCGTCTCCTCGTCGAGCGGCTGCAGCGTCCGGGGGTCAACGACCTCCACACTGATGCCATCGCGCTCCAGCACCGTGGCGGCGCTCAACGCCCGGGGCACCATGGCAGAGGTCGCCACCACGGTCACATCCGTGCCCTCGCGCTTGATGTCCGCTTTGCCGAGGGGGATGGCGTAAAGCTCCTCCGGCACCGGACCCGAACCACCGACGTAGAGGAGCTTCTGTTCCAGGAAGATCACCGGGTTGTCGTCGCGGATTGCGGCAACCAGCAACCCCTTCGCGTCATACGGGGTCGATGGCGCTGCCACCACCAATCCCGGCACATGGGTGAACCAGGCTTCCAGGCTCTGGCTGTGCTGGGCCGCGAGGCGGATCCCGCCGCCTTGGGGACCGCGCACCACCAAGGGCACGGAAGGCTTGCCGCCCAGCATGAAGCGGAACTTGGCCGCCTGGTTGACCAGCATGTCCATGGTGAGCGCCACGAAGTCGAAGATCTGGATCTCCACTACCGGCCGCATCCCGGCAATGGCGGCCCCCACGCCACAGCCGACGAAGGTGGCCTCGGAGATCGGCGTGTCGCGCACCCGCTCTGGGCCGTACCGATCCATCAGCCCCTTGGAAACCCCGAAGATGCCGCCCGTGGCGCCGACGTCCTCGCCCATCAGGAAAACGCGGTCGTCCCGCAGCATTTCCTGGTTCAGCGCCTCGTTGAGCGCTTCGGGGTAGGAAAGCGTTCGCTCCGTAACGGGCCCGGGCTCGGTATGCGCCGCGTGCGGGGCGTAGACCGCATCCAGCATGACCTGCACCGGCGGCTCGGGGCTCTCGCGGCCGTAGCTGACGGCGGTCTCCAGCTCTGCTTCCACTGCCCGGCCGGTTTCGCTGAGCTGCTCGTCGGTGAAGCCGCCTTCGCCGGTGAGCCGCTTTTCCATGCGTGCGATGGGGTCGCGGTCCAGCCACGACTCGAGCTCCTCCTCCGGTCGCGGATCCCGCAGGTTGACACGGAGCGAGTGCTGGCCGTGGCGGTAGGTCATCGCCTCGATCAGCGTCGGGCCCTCCCCGGCCCGGGCCCGCTCCACCGCTTCGCGCAGCACCAGGTAGACCTCCACCCCGTCGTTGCCGTCCACCGTGACGCCGGGAATTTCGTAGGAAGCCGCCCGGTTTGCGACCTGGGAAACTGAGGTCGTGTTTCGATAGGACGTAGAGAGCGCGTACTGGTTGTTCTCGCACACGAAAATCACCGGCAGCTTCCATACGGCCGCCAGATTGAGCGATTCGTGGAAGACGCCCTGGTTGGAAGCGCCGTCGCCGAAAAACGCCACCGCCACCCGGTCCGTCCCCTGCAGCTTGGCAGCCAGGCCCGCGCCGGTAGCAAGCGGCATGGCGGCCCCCACAATGCCGTTGGCGCCCATGATGTTGAGCTCCATGTCGGCAATGTGCATGGAACCGCCGAGGCCCTGGCAGTAGCCGGTCTGGCGACCCATCAACTCGGCCATCATGCGATCGATGCGAGCGCCCTTGGCGATGCAGTGACCGTGGCCGCGATGGTAGGAAGCGATGATGTCGTCATCGCGGAGCGCCTCGCAGACCCCGGCGGCGATGGCCTCCTCGCCCTTGTAACTGTGCGCCGTGCCCTTGACGACACCTTCCTCGAACAGGTCGGCAGTCTTGTCCTCAAAGGCCCGGATGCGGCGCATGGTGACGTAGAGGTCCTGGAGTGTTTCGGCCCCGATGGTGACGTTGCTCATCGCGCCTTCGTTCATCGCCTGTCGCCTCCCGCATTCGCAGCTTCGCCCGGATGCATGGTTCTGGACAGTCGTCCGGCCCGCCATTCCAGGCTGATCGCCGCGGTTTCCCTCTCCCCTACTCTACCGTCCCGCGATGGCCGGTGTTCGCTGATCGCTCGTGCGATGACGGCCCGCGATCGACACACGTCGCACAAGCGCGACCTGCCGGCCCGGTGGCCGGCCCTGGCCGTCCCCTCACGGGACTTGCCGGCGACGCCGACCTGGCGCGGCACTCCGTGATCCGGGCAGACGCTGGCTGACCGACCGGTTTGAAGGATCGGCTCAAAGCCGCGGGCGGTGCTGCGCCCAAGGCTGCGCCGCCTCAAAAGCGGCGGCGGCCTGCAGGACGCCGAGATCGTCCAGCCGGCGTCCCACGATCTGCAGCCCGACCGGCAGGCCTGCCGGCGTGAACCCGCAGGGCACTGAAGCAGCGGGGTTGTGCGACATGTTGAACGGGTAGCTGAACTGCGCCCATTGCAGCCAGTTCCATTCGTGCTGCGGCCAGTCCGACGGCGACAGCTGGTCTGCCGGAAACGCTGCGACCGAGACAGCGGGCGTCAGCAGGAAATCGAAATCCGTGAAGAAGCGGTGAATCGCCTCCACGTAGGCGAGCTTGCGAGCGCGCATGGCGATGTAGTCCTCGGCGCGATAGCCCTGGCCGTCCCGGATGCAGGCGACCAGGCCGGGATCCATCCGGTGACCGAACTCTTCGAGATACCCGGCGAAATTGGTTTCATGCGCTGCCCAGAAGAACCGGCCGATCTCCGGGCCGTCCGGCCCCCAAGCCGGAACGATCTCCTCGATCTCTGCCCCGAAGCCGACAAACACCTTGACCGCCGACGCCACCAGCTCCGCCACCTCGGCGTCGACGCGGGCATGGCCGAGGTCGGGGCTGTAGGCGATCCTGGCGCCCGACAGCCGTTCGCCCTCGCCAAGGAGGGCCGGGTAGTCCGCAGGCTGGGCCTCGAGACTGTAGTGATCGAGCGGATGTGGGCCCGCGATCGTGCGAAGCATCAGTGCCGCGTCTGCGACCGTCCGGGTCATCGGCCCCACGTGACTCGCCTGGTCGACATTGCCGATGGGAAGGTGCGGAACGCGGCCGTAGCTCGGCTTCAGGCCGAAGACGCCGCAAAAGTGGCTCGGCATGCGAATGGAGCCGGCGCCGTCCGAGCCCTGATGGAGCGGTCCGTAGCCGGCGGCAGCAGCAGCCCCGGCGCCCGCGGAGGACGCACCGGCATTCATTCCGTGAGCCCAGGGATTGTGCGTGATGCCGGTCAGCGGGCTCTGGCTGACCCCCTTCCACCCATGCTCGGACGTTGTCGTCTTGCCCAGCGAGATCGCGCCGGCCGCCTCGAGGCGTTCCACGCACGGGGCGTTCTCGGCCGGGATCACCCCGCGAGAAGTGAAGGAGCCACGTTCGGTCGGGATTCCCGCCGTATTGGTCAGGTCCTTGATCGTGACCGGAACGCCGTGGAGGGCGCCGAGCGCGTCGCCGGATATCACCTTGGCTTCCGCCTGCCGCGCAGCGTCGCGGGCCCGTTCGGCCGTGAGCGTGGCGAATGCGTTGAGCCTCGGTTCAAGCCGGTCGATGCGGCTCAGCACCGTGTCAACGATTTCGACTGGTGAGAGTTCGCGCGCCGCGACGGCCGACGCCAGCACACTCGCGGGAGCGAAACAGAGATCCTCTCCGTTCATCGGCTCCCTCCGGCGCCCGGTTTCCCTGACAGATACGAATCGGGCTCAGGACCGTAATCCAGAATAAAGTAGGACTGATATCCTTGGGTTGACAACAGGTGCAAGAAAGTTCACGGTACGAACATATAAAGAACATTTACAGGGCCTCGTCCGCTGATGACGGGAACTTCAGGGACACCACCGGCAGGTGACCCCGTCCTCCTCCACCGCACGTTCGTCTGCCGCGCCCGCATCACGCCGGCCGGCCACCGCCGCCTCGGCGAGGTTCTCGCGCTGACGCGGCAGCTCTACAACGCGGCTCTCGAGGAGCGGATCGAGGCCTGGCGCCGGCAGCGCCGCTCGATCACCTGGCAGGACCAGTGCAAGAGCCTCACCGTGCTGCGTCGTGATCCGCTGTTTGCCGACTTCCGCGCCCTCGACCTCCGCATGCAGCGCGCCCCGCTGCGACGCGTTGACCGGGCCTTCCGGGCATTCTTCCGTCGCTGCCGGGCCGGCGAGGCACCCGGCTTCCCGCGCTTCAAGCCGGCCAGCCGGTGGCGCACGATCGACCTCGACGATGTCTCGCCCGGCATGGTCCGCCGCCGGGGTCGGCATACCGTCCTCGCCGTCAAGGGCCTGCCATTTATGCGTCTCCGCAGCTCGCGGCCCCTGCCGGCGTCGGCCATGCTCAAGAGCGTCCGCGTCGTCCGCAAGCCGGTGCGCACCGAAGTGCACCTCGCCTACGCCCTGCCGGCCGCCGTGCCGGCATCGGCGGCCGATGCCACGCCAGCCTGCCCGGTCGGGATCGACGTCGGCGTAGCCCGGCGTCTCACGCTGTCCACCGGCGAAGCGCTGGCCCGCCGGACACCCGATCGACGTCGGCTCCGCCGCCTCCAGCGGCGCATAGCCCGGGCGCGGCGCGGTTCCCGGGGGCGCCGACAGGCGGTGCGGGCGCTCGGGCGCGCCTGGCAGCGTCTTCGCGACGCCGACCGGCAGGCGCTGCACCGCCTCGCGCATACGCTCTGCGCGCGCTTCGACGGCTTTGCCGTCGAGGACCTGGACGTGCGGAACCTGACCCGTTCCGCCAAGGGCACGGCCGACGCACCCGGCGTGCGCGTCGCGCAGAAACGCGGTCTCAACCGCGCCATCGCCGACCAGGGATGGTCGGCCTTCGTCACGATCCTGAAGGACCAGGCTGCAAGCGCCGGCCTTCCGGTCATCGCGGTGCCGGCGCACGGCACCAGCCAGACGTGCTCGCGCTGCGGCGCCAACGTCCCGAAGGCGCTCGGCGTCCGGCGGCACCGGTGCCCGCACTGCGGGCTCGACCTCGATCGCGATCACAATGCAGCGATCTGCATCCTGCGGCGGGCCTGGCCCGCCCACGGGCGGGGCCTGGCGGACGTTCCGCCTCCCGTGGCCACGGCAGGGCCGGGCGCGTCTTGCGCGCCCGGTGCAGGCGGGACGTCCGTCCCGTCAAGCGGGGCGTTGGCTCCGCTCGTGGCATGACCGTGTCCATGTCAACCCATGGATATAAGCCCCAATAAAGTGCAGTTGCCACTCCGGATAGGGCCGCCATGGCAGCAGGCCGGATGACCAACTGCAGCAATGGAAAGCCACGACCATGTGGGGAGCAATCATCGGCGACATCATCGGTTCCCGGTTCGAATGGGACCGGATCAAGTCCAAGGCGTTCGACCTGTTCGGGCCCGGCTGCGAGTACACGGATGACAGCGTGTGCACCGCGGCGGTGGCGCAAGCTCTGCTGGACGGGCTCCCTGCCGCTGCAACCGCCCAAGCGTGGTGCCGACGCCATCCCGGCCGCGGCTACGGCGGCATGTTCGCGCACTGGATCGACAGCGCGAACCCGGCGCCCTACGGCAGCTTCGGCAACGGCGCCGCGATGCGGGTCTCCCCGGCGGCCTACCTGAACCGGCACCGGCCCCTTGACGATGCGCTCCGCGCGGCCGACCGAGTGACGGAGTTCACGCACGATCATCCGGAGGGGATGAAGGGCGCCCGGGCAACCGTCCACGCGATCTGGCTCGCCTATGCCGGCACCCCGCCAAGCCAGATCCGCCGGTCCATCGAGCGCACGTACCGGTACGACCTCTCGCGGAACGTCGATCAGATCCGGCCGGGATACAGCTTCGACGAAACGTGCCAACAGACAGTTCCGGAGGCGATCACCAGCGCACTCGAGTCGATTTCCTTCGAGGACGCGATTCGGAACGCGGTCTCGCTCGGCGGGGACTCCGACACCCTTGCCGCGATTGCAGGCCCGATCGCGGAAGCACTGCACGGGGTCCCGGGCGACCTCATTGACACCGCCCGCCGACGCTACCTCGCGGAGGCTCCGGACATCGTCGACGTGATCGGGCGGATGTATGCGGGAAGCGTCACCGGGTAGCCCAACTGCATCGTATGGCGGCCACATGCCGCACGGACCCGAAAGGGCGGAAGCCGACCCCACATGACCGGGGACCCGGCGCCGATGCGCGGACGGGCGCAGCCCCCCAAGCTAACCCCCTGAATCAGTGCCGAGCGCCGCGGCCGCCGGGTCGATCCGGCGGCGCGCAACCGGCATGCCGGAGCGCTAGAAAATGCCGGTCCGGTGTGCCACGATGTGCGACCTTCGGCGGGAGAACGCATGTCATGGACCAGCACGAAGCCATCGAGAATCACGTTGCGACGGACGCGGAGGCAGTGTCGTCAGCCTATGTGCCGACCTTCGAACTTACGGAAGGCCAGTCACCGCCGATCGCCGCAAATGGCGGCGTGTCCTACATGTCATTCGAACGGGACGGAGACGCGGGGACCGGGGCCGCGCTGGAGGCGGCCTTCAAGCAGATCGCGGATGGCCAAGCGCGGGCGTTTGTCGAGGAGCTGGGCAACGCCCCGCCGGGACCGATCCAGACCAAGTGGGGGCCCGGGTTCCGGAAGTACGCGGAATGCCTGGACTACATTCGGGCGAAGGGGATCGAAGCCCCCGAGGGCGGCCTGGCGCTGCCGCTGCGCTACACCGTCTACGAGGAGCCGTCCTACACCGTCGTGCCCTCCAACTCGCTCTGGCGCGACCCGGCCCGCACCGACGAAACGAAGTTGCTGCGGCAGGCCGAGGACGACCTCCAGCGGCGCAACCTCTATTTCCCGCAGGTGATGCGCGATGCCCGGCGGATCGGCGAGTACTACCCCGGGCTGTCCGTGAGTAGCCCCGAATGCATGGACAAGCTCGGTGTGTCGCTGGCCCACCTCGAATCCGAGTGCGCGGACTTCTACGACTCGGCTGAGGTGCAGCGCGTCTTCTATCCGGAGATCGAGAAGCTCCTCCTGGACTTCTTTCCGGGAGCGACCGACGCGCTGGTCTACAACCACGACGTCTTTGACAAGAACTACCAGGGCGACCGCACGGAAGACCAGGACGCCAAGAACCCGGGCGTGAACGCCAGATACGCCAACCTTGTCCACAACGATCTGAACGACAACAGCGGCCGCGTACGCTGTCGCGAACTGCTCACGAAGAACCTGCGGAACTTCGGGCGCACGCAGCATTACACCGAGGCCGAAGCCGACGCGAAGATGTCGCGGCGGTTCATGTCGATCAATCTCGCCAAGCCGATGGAGACGGTGGGCCAGTTCCCGTTCGTCCTCTGCGCCTGGCCGTCGTTCGCGGACCAGCCCTACATCACGAATTACCGCATTTACGACGACCGTGTCGGCGAGACCACCCGCTTCACCTACCGGCCTGAACACGAGTGGTACTGGATCCCCCAGCAGAAACCGACCGAGGTGTCGATGCTGAAGTGCTACGACTCGGTCACGGACGGCTCGGTTTCACGCTGGTCGTTCCACACCGCCTGCATCGATCCGACCACGCCCATCGACGCGCCCTGCCGCAAGAACGTCGTGGTCCGCTCCTACGTGTTCTTCTAGGCCCGGGCCGGCACCGAGACTTCCTTGAGCGTCAACCCGGCGGCAGGCTGACCGCCCGCGAAGCGGGCACGCCGCCGGGCGGCGGTTCCGAACGCCGGCGGCGGATTCGTCGGTGCGGCCGGACAGCCCGGGGGCGCGGCCGGGTGCGCCAGCGACCGCCAGCCGCCAATCCGGATACGGGAAGCTTCGCGTTCTTCGTGTTGCCCGGCCACGCGAACGACGTGTCTACCGCCGCCTGATCCGACCGGCGGTCTCGACCAGCGAACCGTCGTTGCAATGGACGCGGAATGCGTCCGCCGCGCCAATGCCCCGGCCATCTATGTTCGCTGCGATGGGTCACCTGAGCAGCGCGTGCTAGGTTGCGCGACCTCTCCGGCCCTGAGCGGTCGCGGCACCCGCCACGGCAGCAAGACCGCGATGCTTGAGACATCACGCGAATTCGTGACGCTTCGTGCCCGTCTTGCCTTGCGGTCAATGGGCCAAGGACAGTGACCATGAAGATCACTGAAGGTTTCTCGATCGAAGCGCTGCCCAGGACGGCCGCACTGGAGACCGACTTTCGCGAGCTGCTGCCTCCAGGAACCCGAATTTATGTCGCCCATGTTCCGGGAACCCCGATCGCGGACATGGTCGCTGCCGCCCGACGCCTGTGCGAGCAGGGCTTTCCGGTGATGCCGCATGTTCCCGCCCGCCTGATCGACAGCAGATCGACCCTGGAGGACTGGCTGGGACGGTACCGAGAAGCGGGCGTCGAGGAAGCGCTGGTGATCGGCGGGGATGTGTCAGCCCCGGCCGGCGCCTATTCCAGCGCCGTCGAACTTCTGGAAACGGGGCTCTTCGACCGGCTCGGGTTCACCAGGCTCCACGTCGCCGGCCATCCCGAAGGCAGCCGCGACATCGACCCGAACGGCGGCACCCGGCTGGTCGACGAAACGTTACTCTGGAAGGACAGGTTCGCCCGGGACGGGACCGACTGCCGAATGGCCGTGGTCACCCAGTTCGCGTTCGATCCGGCACCGATCATTGCCTGGGCCCACCGCCTGCAGGACATGGGGGCGACCTTGCCCGTCCACGTGGGCGTTGCGGGCCCCGCCAAGCTCAGAACGCTCATCCGCTTTGCGCTCAGTTGCGGGATCGGTCCGTCCTTGTCGGTCCTGCGGAAACGGGCCCGCGATCTGACGCAGCTGCTCCAGTCCTATTCGCCGGACGACCTCGTGGTCGCCATTGACGATTTCACAAGGCTTCACCCCGACAGCAATATCGAACAGATTCACCTGTTCCCGTTTGGCGGTATTGCGGCCAGTGCGCGTTGGGCCGCCAGGGCGCGGCTGGCGGCAACGGGCGAACATCCCGACGGCATCAGATCGGCCGTGTAGGCACCAGCCACCCGTATCCGGCGGGGACGCGCCTGCCAGTGCATCACGACCTCCCTGTGCCGCTGTCGAGCGTTCCGGCACGGCTGGCCGCCTACGGTGGCGGTCCCAGACCTCTCACGCCGGCGTAAACGTGAACGGCGTGCTGCGCCGCACGTTCTCGTCGATTTTCAAGCGATAATTGAGCGGCGGATGCGCCCGCTGCTGGCAATCCAGGCGCTCGCAGACACGGCATGCGACACCGATCGGCGTTGCTGTCCGTTCGCTGCCGAGGTCGAGACCGTCCGCGTAGACGAGCTGGCCGGCGTCCCGGATATCGCATCCCAATCCGATGGCGTGTTGCGGCGGCTGTTCCCAGGTGCGGGACTCGATCTGATCGACGGTTCGGGCAATCGTGAAGAACCGTGAACCATCGGACATGGCCGCGATCTGGGTACGGATCTGGCCGGGCATGCGAAAGGCGTCGTGCACGATCCAGCGCGGGCAGGTGCCGCCGAATCGGGCGAAGTGAAATCCGCCGCCGCTCAGGCGCTTGGAGACGTTGCCGGCGTTGTCGACCCGAATGAAGAAGAAGGGCACGCCGCGGGCGCCGCGCCGTTCCAGGGTGGTCAGGCGGTGGCACACCTGCTCGAAGCTGGCGCCGAAACGGCGCTGCAGGATCTCGATGTCGTAACGCAGGGTCTTGGCGGCGTCGAGGAACCGGCCGTAGGGCATCATGACGCAGCCCGCGAGGTAGTTGGCGAGCGACAGGCGGCAGAGGCGCTCGGCCTCCGGACTGGAGAGTTCCGCGCGCTCCACGTGGCGGTCGAGAAGGTCACGGTGCGCCCAGTAGGCGATCTGGACAGCCAGCTGAAAGCATCGCCCTGCGGGCGCGAGCAGTTCCGAAAGCAGCACGCGGCGGCGGTGGAAGTCGAAGCGGCGCGTCGTCTCGGGCATCACGTCGACGGGCAGCACGCGGACCGAGATTCCGTGGACATCGAGCAGGTACTTGCTGAGACCGCCGAATACGTCGGTCGGATCCAGACCGGCTTCGGCCCACAGGGCTTCGGCACTCGCCTCGATCTCGGGGAAATGATTCGATTCTGACTGCAGGTAGTCCCGGACCTCCTCCACGGGGAAGACCGCACCACCGATCCCCTGCGCCGCGTCCCGGCTTGCTACCTGCTCCGCCAGGACCTGGGAATCCTCGCGCAATTCCCGGTAGGACTTGTACAGCCGGAGAACCGCCTCGGCCGCCGTCGGCCCCGCTTCCGCGACGGCGCGGACGTCCGCTTCGCGCACCGGTCTGTCCCCGAACAGCGGGTCGCTGAAGACCTCACGGAGGGCCGCGTACAGCCGGGCGTTGTCGTCCTCGGCGAATTCCTTGAGATCGATGTCAAACGCCTGTCCGAGCCGGAACAGGAGCTGGACCGTCACCGGGCGCTGATTGTGTTCAATGAGATTCAGGTAGCTCGGCGAGATCTCGAGCTGTTCCGCCATCTCGCTCTGCTTGAGGCCAAGACCGGCGCGGAACCGGCGAAGCTTGTGTCCCAGCAGGACTTTTCGTTCGATGGATCGGTCGGTCATTGGTGCGGTCCGCAGGCGAGGAATTTGCAACATTTACTACTTCACAAAATACAAATTTGCAAAATTATCTCCGTGACTCTTTTTCATACAGAAGGCTATGGACCAGCCCGGATTTTGTGAACTAGATTTGGCTTAGACAACGGCCCGGCTGGAGCCGGGAGCGGAGAGACGACCGATGCAACGTGAAATGGAGCGATTCACGCGGGCCCCTGCCGGCCGCTTTGCCAATATCCGCCGGGACTACACGGTTGCCGATGTCGAGCGGCTCGCCGGCAGCCTGCGTGTCGAGCACACCCTCGCGCGCCGGGGTGCGGAGCGACTGTGGCAGCTGCTGCAGTCCGACGAGCCCGTGCGGGCGCTCGGTGCCGTGACCGGCAACCAGGCCATGCAGATGGTGCGGGCCGGCCTCAGGTCCATCTACCTGTCCGGATGGCAGGTTGCCGCGGACAACAACAAGGCGGGCTCGATGTTTCCCGACCAGAGCCTGTACCCGAGCGACAGCGGACCCGAACTCGTCCGGCGCATCAACAACACCCTGCGTCGGGCCGATCAGATCCAGACGCTCGACGGCACCGGCGGAATCGATTGGTTCGCCCCCATCGTCGCCGACGCCGAGGCCGGGTTCGGTGGCGTCCTGAACGCGTTCGAAGTCACCAAGGCCTACATCGAGGCCGGCGCCGCGGGTATCCACATCGAGGACCAGCTCGCTTCCGAGAAGAAGTGCGGCCACATGGGAGGGAAGGTCCTCATCCCCACCCAGCAGCACATCCGCAACCTGCAGGCGGCGCGCCTCGCGGCCGACGTCATGGGGGTGCCCACGCTCATCCTCGCGCGGACCGACGCGGAAAGCGCCAAGCTGATCACGAGCGACATCGACGAACGGGATCGCGGGTTCCTCACCGGCGAGCGCACGCCGGAAGGTTTCCACCGCCTGACGGAGGGAACGAGCTTCGAGCGGTGCGTCGCCCGCGGCCTGGCCTACGCGGAGTACGCCGACCTCATCTGGATGGAGACGTCGACCCCCGACCTGAACCAGGCGCGGCGCTTCGCCGAAGCCATCCACGAGGAATTCCCGGGCAAGCTGCTGTCCTACAACTGTTCGCCTTCATTCAACTGGTCGGCCCATCTCGACGTCTCCACGATGGAACGTTTCCAGCGCGAACTCGGCGCCATGGGCTACAAGTACCAGTTCGTGACCCTTGCCGGGTTCCACGCGCTGAACTACGGCATGTTCGAACTCGCCGAGGCGTACCGGGACCGGGGCATGGCCGGGTATGCCGACCTGCAGGGATCCGAGTTCGGGGCGGAGACCCGCGGCTACACCGCAACGCGTCACCAGCATGAAGTGGGCACCGGTTACTTCGACGCCGTGGGCGAGGTGATCGCCGGCGGGCACACGTCGACGACCGCCCTCGGCGAGTCGACCGAGGCCGCCCAGTTCCAGGCGCCGGCCCTGGCGGCCGCATAGCGTGCATCAAGCAACGGGAGACAGAACGATGAACACGAGGTTCTGGGTGATTGGTGGAAAGTACACGGATACGGGCTTCAGCCAGCTCGTGAGCGGAAGCGAGCGCGTGATGGGCCCCTATTCCGATCGCGACGCTGCGCTGGTGGCGTGGCGCCGGGTGGCGGAGGAGACTCGGGGCGATTGCTGCTCCCGCTTTGCGGTGGCCGAGGAACCCTCGCGCGAACACGCCTGATCCACCGCCGGTCGGGTCCGGCAGCATCTTGGCGACAAGGTGTCAGGGCACCTTTCGCACCAGCCGGTGCCGAGCGTGTCCTGACACCGTCGCACGACGGACTGGAGATCAGGGACCGGGGAGCAACCGCGGGTCATCTGCTGCCGTCTCGGCCATCTCGCCGGCACGACGCTCCGGACGACGACACGGTGGGCCCTGCCCGGCATGCAGGGCCATCCGGCCCCATGCGGAGACGCCCTAGCCGGGCGCAGGGGCGCCGATCCCGGCCGCCAGGTGGGCGACCAGGTCGCGGGCGTCGTCTCCCGACCCATGAATGAAACTCGACTTGCGGCGCCGGAGGAAGTTGAGGCCGATCCGATACAGACCGGGTGATTGGCTCACCACCCCGCCGTCATGGCGGAGCCTCCCCTTGTGATCAAGCACGGGCAGGTGGAGCCAGGAGTGATCAGCCTCGAACCCGGTCGCCCAGATGACCGTCCGGATGCCGTGCCCGGCGAGGTCGAGGGTCAGCGGCGGTGACTCCTCGACCCTTGTCGGCGGGAAACGGCACGCTGGCTCCACTTCACCGTGAAGGCCCGCGTCATCGACCCACTCGTCGATCGTGTCGAGCAGCCGCCCCAGCTTGAGGTCGGCCAGAGCGCACTTGTTGCGAAGCGAGCCCGAGAACTGGGCCTTCCCGTCGATGATCCCGGCAAACCGGCCGACCAGGCGGACTCCCTGTTCGGTCAGCGTATTCAGGTCCAGGGTGGTCCTTTCCGGTTTCCCCACCAGCTGGGGTGCCGGCACTCGTCGCGCCCGCTTGATGTCGTCGACTTCGTCGTACCGCTCGTCGTGGAGCCCCGTCCGGTCCATCCACCACAGGATGTCCTTGCCGCGATACGTTCGGGGCATGCGGACGTGCTCGCCGACCGCCAGTGTCACCGGGCGGCCGGAGGCGTGCACTTCCTCGGCAATCTGGACGCCGCTGGCCGACGCTCCCACGACCAGCACGCCCCCGTCCGGCAGCGCGGAGGGGTTCGAGTAGTCCATCGGCGTGCACGAAGCGATCGCGCCGGGAAGATCCGCCGCAAACGCGGGAACCTTCGGGATGTTGCACCCGCCCGTGGCGAGCACCACGGTGGGGGCGTGCCAGACTCCGCGATCGGTCACCACCTGATAACCGGCACCGTTCTGACCAACCGATTCGACATTCGTGCGGGTCTCGAGCGAAGGTCCGACGAGCCGGGCATACCGCTCGATGAATGACACCACTTCACTGACGTCCATGAAGCCGTCGGGATCGTCGCCGTCGTAGACAAGTCCCGGGACCCGTGCCTGCCAGTTCGGCGTCAGCAGCGTCAGCGAGTCCCAACGCTCCGTTCGCCACGAGTTGGCGACCTCGCCGCGCTCGATCAACACATGGTCGATCGAGCACGCTGCGAGGTAATGGCTGACGGCGAGGCCGGCATGGCCGGCCCCGACCACGACCGTGGTCGTGCGCATGGTGACGATCAGCTGACCTGGACGGTTACGTTCGTCGGGTTGGTCAGGATGTCGAACACCGCGGAACGCTTCTGCGATTGCGCGACGAGCGCTTCGATGTCGTTCGGGCTGGCGTCGGCGTCGATGTCGTACGTCACCCGGATATCGCTGAACCCGTTCCGGACGTCGGGGTCGGCACCCAGGATGCCCTGGATGTCCATGTCGCCCTCGACCGTTGCCTTCACCGAACGAAGCTGGATGTCCCGGTTCTGGGCAACGGCGGCGACACCCGCCGTCAGGCAGCTCGCCAAGCCCACCAGGACGATTTCGACCGGCGTTGCGGCGTTGTCCTCGGCCGCGAACACGAGCGGATGATCGGACTCGAAGCCGAACGCGGCCTTGTGCTCGTGCTCCTGGCCCAAACCGAAGTAGCCGGCCACCGAGGATCGGCTGTGGGTGCCGTGCAGCCACTCGTTGGTAGCCCGCCAGGTGAACTTGCCGGCTTCCGGGGTCTCGCCCAACGCGTTCCGCGCACCGAGCAAAGCCTCGACGTTAACGCCATTTACGGCGGGTTTTTCTGAAGTTGAGGTCATCGGATCCTCCTCACTGGGATGTCGCACTAGGGAGTGGGAAGGTTCGGCTCCAGGCCGGTCCTGACACGACCGGCCCCGAGGCCCGGAGACCCTTCCCTGCTCTCAGGCAGCGAAGTGAAAGAGGTGCCGTCGACCGAGCGGCCGAATGCGGACGTGCCGCGCCACTCAGCTCTGAACAGTGCACATAGGGGCAGCATCCGGCGGCCTCCTCTCTCGCTTCCTACGCGCTCTCTCTAAGAGCGCCGAGAGCGGAGTTCCGCCTCCGGCTAACTCATCGATCAGGCATTGGCACCGCTCAAAGCGGTTGCCGCGGCTTCAAAGGGCCTGTCCCTCCGCCGCTCTGGATGAGCGCGTCCTGATGCCGTAGTTGAAGCAAAACGGGATCAAACAGTCAACCCCCCACCCGGAATGGGCGCACGACCCAGTATCGGCGGCTCAACGTGTTGTCGGTCACAGTTCGGCCCGGCGGCCCGAACCGGCCGCGCCCATCAGCTGCGGTCGGGACGGGCGGATCATCCACGGTTCCTTCCGCGACAGCTCGGCGATCACCCTCGAGAGAATCTCTGGCCGGTTGCCCCCCGAGCGCGAAGTTGTCCCGGCTCCCCTGCCCCGGAGCGTTCGCTAGCGCACCGGCGGTGCAACGGACAGGCGGCCTGTCACCCCGTGCTTGTCGATGAGTTGGGCGACAAATCCGGAGGCCTTCGCCTCCTCCACGAACTCCCTGAGAAAGGCGGCACCGGCCACGCGCCCGCGGGTGCAACCGATCGCCTGCTGCACCGCGGCAAACTGCCCGTCGAGAATGCGGGCGCCGGGCAGTTTCTCGACATCCGCCGTCAACCGGGGCCGCAACCCGGCAAGCGCATCGAGCCCTTCGCTCACGAACCGCTCGAACGACGCGTCGATTCCATTGCTGCGCACCAGCTCGGCGTGCTTGATATTTCGTTCCAGCCACAGGTCATAGGCGCTGCGGGCAGAGACCGCGATGCGCGTTCCCGGCCGGTCCACGTCCGCGATGCATTCGAATGGTGATCCAGCCGGCACCAGGTAGGTCGCCTGGATCTCGCAATAGGCCGCCGTGAAATCGATTTTCTCGGCACGTTTCGGCTCCGCGCCGATATTGCCGATGTCCCAGGCGCCGGTTCCGGCATCGTCGGCAATCTCACCCGGAGACGCGTATGGCAGCAGTTCGACGCCGACGCCGAGACGACGGGCGAGCTCGCGCGCCATGTCGGGCGAGACGCCGTCCGGATCTCCGTCGGTCGTGCGCCCGGTAACCAGAAGAAAGTTGGCCATGTTGATGGCGACTCGCAACGTACCGCTCGGGGCAAGGTCTTTCACGGTCTCAGGAGACATGCAGGAATCTCGCTAGGTTGGAACAATCAGGGCATCTTGGCGTCAGTGCGGCGGTTCGGCACCGCGCTTCTCGCAGGCCGGCGCTCGGGCGACGAAGCATCGCAGATGCGGTGCATTCGTAGGGGAAACGGGTGCAGCCCACCAAAGCTCGTCTTCGTCCGAACCAACTAGCCCTCCGGGCGCTAACGCTCCCCGTAGGAGGCGATCTCCAGCAGGTTGCCCTCCGGATCCCGGAAATAGACCGATGTCATGTCGCCCAATGCGCCCATCTGGGCGACAGGGCCGTGGACAATCTCGATCGCCTCCGCCTGCAGGCGCTCGATCGCGGCGTCCAAACTGCCTTCCGTGATGAAACAGAGATCCAGCGCGCCGGGCGGATCGGCCTCGCCGGTCATCCAATTGCTTGTTCCGCTCGGGCGAAGGTTGATCTTCTGTCTGCCGAACTTGAGCGCTATCCGCGGAATGGGCCCGAAAAAGTCGACTCGTTCAAACCCCAGTACCCGCTCGTACCATTCCGCCATGGCATCGACATCGCGACAGTTGAGCACCACGTGGTCAATCCGATCAATCATCGCCCAACTCCAATTCTCATGCCGGTCCTCACGGCACTGGCGCCGCCGCAACGACGACAATCCCAGGCGGGACTCCGGCCAGCCTACCCGCTCTCCCGCCAGCGTCTGATGTCGATTACTGTACCTGGCAGGCGCCGGATATCGTCCGGCAGTGTCGCGACACAACCATCATGACCACGAGCGAAGTTGCGGATGGCCAAACCTCGGCCAATGGCACCTGCCGCGGGAATGAAATTCGAGCACGAGGTGCGCAGAATGTCTGAAATCCATTACCGGGCGGCTGCCGAGCTGATGTCGCTGCTCGATCGAAAAGAGATCAGTGCCCGGGAACTTCTCGATCACTTTCTCGAACGCGTCGAGCAGCACAATCCGGCGCTTAACGCGATTATCTGGCAGGACACCGAGCGCGCCCGGGCGGAAGCCGACGCTTCGGACCAGCGCCGCACGGCGGGCGAAGACACCGGCCCCCTGGACGGGCTGCCGGTGACCGTGAAGGAAAGCTTCGACCTGGTGGGTGCGCCCACGACCTGGGGGGTTCCGGAGTACCGGGACAACATTGCGGCCGCCGACTCGGCCCTGGTCGAGAAGTATCGCCGTGCGGGCGCCGTCGTCTTCGGCAAGACGAACGTCCCGTTCATGCTGTCCGACTGGCAAAGCTTCAACGTGATCCACGGAACCTGCAGCAATCCCTGGAACCTCACCCGCACACCGGGCGGATCCTCCGGCGGATCGGCGGCGGCGCTGGCCACGGGAATGACGGGGCTGGACGCCGGCTCCGACATTGGCGCCTCGATTCGCAACCCTGCGCACTATTGCGGCGTCTTCGGTCACAAGCCGACCTGGGGGGTCATCTCGGGTCGCGGCCAGGCGCTGCCCGGCGACCTCGCCCCCACCGACATTGCGGTCGTTGGCCCGCTGGCCCGATCGGCCGTGGATCTTGAGCTGGCGTTCGGCCTTCTGGCCGGAGCCGACGGCCCCGCCGCGCGGGGATGGCAACTGGCGCTGCCCCGGCCGCGGAAGCAACGTCTCCGGGATTACCGCGTCGGGGTCATGCTGAGCGATCCACAGGCGGAGGTCGAGCAGGCCTACCAGGACGCCATCGCCGCGCTTGCCCGCTGGCTGGAGGGCGAAGGGGCGACCGTTGAGCTTGACGCCAAGCCCGCCTTCGCGCCTGCCGAGGCGATGGAGATCTACACCATGCTGCTGCGAGCGGCGACGTCCAAGCGCTTGGGCGACGAGGTGATCGCGAAGGGAAACGAAGACCTAGCCCGCCTCCCGGCGGAAGCGCCTCCCTACCGCCGCCGGATGCTGGAAGCCCAGGCCATGCTGCACCGGGATTGGCTGAGGTGGAACGAGCGGCGGTACAAGCTGATGGCCGGCTGGGAAGAGTGGTTTGAGACCTACGATCTGCTGCTCTGCCCCGCCGCATCCTCACCGGCCTTCCCTCACGACCAGGCGGGCGAGCGCCATGACCGAACGATCACCGTCAACGGTAAAACCCAGTCGGTCGTTGATCAGCTCTTCTGGGCCGGTTATCCCTGCGGGTATTACCTGCCTTCGTCCGTGGCGCCGATCGGGCTGGCAAACGGCCTGCCGGTCGGCATTCAGATCGTCGGGCGCCAGTACGACGATCGCACCTGCCTGCACATGGCAGCACTGATCGAAGAGGGATACCACCGCTTCGCTCCGCCGCCCGGCTATTGACCACGCTGACAATGCTGGCAGCCGTCCGGGCGTGCCTACCGGCGTTGCGTCGCAGAAACTCGCCCATCGGGCATGGCGCAACGCTTGCACGCGCAAGGCGACCGGATGCCGGGCACTGCCAACACGTGCGGCCGACGGCTGCCGCATCACGGTGGACCTCTGTCAGGATGGGCGGGCGCACCGCAAGACGACTCGGGTTCGACGCCTCAACTCAGCCCCCGATCGATGATCCTCATCAGGAGTACGTTTCTTGATCGACGCCTATTACTGGCCAACACCCAATGGCTGGAAGATCTCCATCGCGCTCGAGGAGATGGAGATCGACTATCGCGTTGTCCCGGTCAACATTGGCCGCGGCGCCCAGTTCGAGCCAGAATTCCTCAGGATCAGCCCCAACAACCGGATGCCGGCGATCATCGACCACGACCCGCCGGGCGGCGGCGAGCCTGTGTCGGTGTTCGAAAGCGGAGCGATACTGCTGTATCTCGCCGAGAAGACCGGCCGGTTCCTGCCGTCCGACCTGCGCGGTCGCGTGGAGGTCGTGGAATGGCTCATGTGGCAGATGGGCGGGCTCGGGCCGATGCTGGGCCAGGCGGGACACTTCCGCCTCTACGCGCCGGACACGATTCCCTATGCGGTGGAGCGGTACACCAACGAGATGCTGCGCCTCTACGGAGTACTTGAACGGCGCCTGGAAGGGCGCGAGTTCATTGCCGGTGACTATTCCATCGCCGACATGGCCTGCTGGCCCTGGGTCATCACTTACAAGCGCCAGGAAGTGGACCTCGACACCTTTCCCAACGTCAAGCGCTGGTACAAGGCGCTCCAGCAGCGCCCGGGGCTCAGGCGGGGCTACGAGGTTGGCCGGGAGTTCGGGCGTCCCACCGGCAACTGGGACGACGAGGCCCGCAAGCACCTGATGGCCCATCCGAACCCGGGAGCGACGCAATGATCGAAGTCAACGGCATGGCCCACGTGATCCTGACCGTCAGCCGTTTCGACGAAGCACGGAAATTCTATTGCGAACTGCTGCCCTTTCTCGGCATGCAAATGGTCTACGACGGCAACAATTTCGTCTATCACGTGGGTGGGCGCACGGCGCTCGGCATCCAGCGCGCCGCCCCGGAATACGAGAACGAACGCTTTGTGCCGAACCGGGTGGGGCTGCACCATCTCTGCCTGCGGGCCCGCTCGCGAGAGGACGTGGACCAGGCGGCAGCGAAATTGCGCGAGATGGGGGCGAAGATCGACCGGGGGCCGCTCGAGGGCGACTGGGCTCCGGGCTACTACTACTTCGTCTTCGAAGACCCGGACGGGATCCGTCTCGAAATCAACCACGTCCCGGGCAAAGGGCTGCTCGTAGGCGACAAGCCGCTTTCGCCGAGCGACGATCCCGACTGGCACCAGGATCCCTGAAGGGCCTCGCGGACGGCGGCAATGCCTCACCTGCGGATCAGGACCGTCTTCCGGCTATTCGCCGCCCGGCCAATCGATCGGACACCCAGACGCAGACGGAGCCTCAGGCACCGTAGAACCGGACAACCTGTACACGCTGGTGCTGTTGATGTAGCCTGCAGGAGGTTCGTTCAGTTCCGGTTCGCTCTCCCTCGGGGCACGATCGCGAAATGAGACTGTCCAACCCCGGAGCGCTCACTGCGCACACGGTCGCTGGCGACGTGACCAGCGATGTCCGCGCGCCGCTTGCATTCGCCGCTCGGCCGCAAGGCGCCGGACATTCTCTGAATTTCACCACCATTGGCGGCAAACCGGACCGTCGCTCCCGCGCCAAGCAGGGTGCGGCGGTGATCAGCGACAGCGGTTCGTGGGCCCTTCAGCAGCCGCCCCATCGCGAACGAAGGCAGCTGCCCGCCCGCGCCGACACGATCACTCTGGTCGCCCGCGCGGCGGAACTGCGGCGCGGTTCCGGTTCCGAACTGATGCAGGCCGAAATGCTGCCTGCCAAGCACCGTCGCGGTCTGGACGACTGCCACGCGAGCGTTCCAGCTGGCAGCTTGCTCCAGCCCCGGGACCTGGGTCCGGATTCACTGCAATGCGTGGGCATCCAGGCCGTACCTGTCACGTCTCCATTGAACAACGGGCCGCCTAGCGGCCCGTTGTAACACTGGGAATACAACCTTAGGGAAGGAGGATCCCGCCATGGCCCGCCACAAGCATGTGATCAACGTCAACGACGTTGAGCCGAAGGAAATCTCGGTCGCCGACAAATTCCACCATGTCGTCAGGGGACTGGGCAGTTCGACCGGCAACGTCGAACTGGGCTGCAGCCATTTCAGAGTCGCACCCGGAAAATACGCCTTTCCGAGGCACTCGCACATCCGCAACGAGGAGGCCCTTTTCATCCTCGAAGGGACCGGCACGCTGACCATCGGCGATGATGAAATTGTGGTATCGGCGGGCGACTACGCCGCCCTGCCGGTCGGCCGGCACCTGGCCCACAAGCTGGTCAACACCGGCGACAGCGACCTGGTCTATCTCTGCCTGTCGACCAACCTCATGCCGGAAATCACCGAATATCCGGATTCCGGCAAGGTCGGCGTGCTCGGCGGGGCGGACTGGAACCGGGGGCTTGCCGAATTCTATGAGGGCAAGGACATCCACGACGAATATTTCTTCCGGTTCTACCAAGGCGACACCCACGTCAACTATTTCACCGGCGAGATCGACGAATAGGTTCCGTCGTTAGCAATTTGCAGCCTTGCCGCCCCGGTCTTCGTCACCGGGGCGGTCAGGCTTCGTACAGGTTTCCAGCAACGACATCCTCGTCCCAGTCCAGGCCCATCCCAGGCACATCCGGGATGTGCAGATGGCTGTCCTTGATCTCATAGGGCTTTTCCAGGATCGGATCGGCCCAGTCCTGCCACTCCAGCCAATGCGCGGTTTCGGTCACGCGCATCACATGGGCACCGACTTCGGGATAGAGGTGCGTTGACATCGGGATTCCGGCCGCGCCGGCGATGGCTGCCGCGCGCATCCATCCGGTGACACCGCCGATGCGCATGAAGTCCGGCATCACATAGTCGGAGGCCTGGCATTGCAATGCCTTATGCAGGTCGCGCGGTCCGTAAAAGTTCTCGCCAATCTGCAGCGGCGTCTTGAGTTCCCGGGCAAGTTGGGCGTATCCATCGAAATTGTCGTAGACAACCGGCTCCTCCAGCCAGGTCAATCCAAGATCGTCGAGCATGTGGCACCGGCGCAGTGCCTCCGCCATGTCCAGACCCTGGTTGAAGTCGATCATCAAACGGATGTCTTCGCCCACTGCCTGACGAACCGCATCGATCGTGGCGAGGTCGTCCTTTGGATCTTCCCTGCCAAGACGCAGTTTCACGCCATCGAACTGTCCTTCATCGCGGATCTCGATCGCCTCGGCGGCAACCTTGGCAGGCGACTGGAGCCAGAGCCCGTTGCTGTTGTACGCGCGCACCGGTCCGGGTGAGCCTCCGAGCAATGTGCACAACGGCAGGCCGGCAGCTCTCGCCAGTGCGTCCCAGGCTGCCATGTCGATGCCGGAAACAGCGATCATCGTCATGCCTTCGTACCCTACAAAGTGCAGCGACTTTCGCGCGGTTTCATAGATTTCAGTCGGCGCCAGCTTTTGGCCCTTGAGCATCGTCCCCATGTCACGCAAGGCTGGCACGAGATAGTTCATCGACTTGACGACGTAGGGTTCGAGATAGGCGCGCCCGACGACCCCCTCCTCGGTCTTCAGGTCGATCAGGATGAGAGGCCAATCCGTGATGGTCGCGATCTTCGCGACCACGGGGCGATTCAACTTGAGAACGACAGGACGCACATCGACGCTGTGGAAGGTCAGGGACTCGAGCGGCATCTAACGGGACTCCATCGGTATTGTTGGGGGCTTCAGCGCGTGAACGAGCATTGGGTTTGTGGGAGTGCCGGACGGCATCTCGGCCGGGCCAGAGTATCCCAGTTCCACGACATGTTGACCGGCTTCCGGACAGAGCAGTGTTCGGCACGCTAACCCTTTGACTTTCCACAGTACCGTGTAAGCAGACTGAGGATCGCGGCAGCCACAACGACACGCATCGGTAGCGACCCACCCGAAGCTCTACTCACGCAGGGCGCGCTGATTGTCAGGAGCCCGAGCGAGGCGGGCGAGCTTCTCGATGGCCGCCTGCATGACCTGATTGAGGGCAATTTCCGGTGAAAGGGCGTCAAATCGACAGCCAAGCTTCTTTGGCGACCCTACGAGGGTCGAGAATTGCCGCGTCACCTCGAGGCATCCGCGCAAGGCGGGCAGACCGTCACTGGAGCTGGAAAGCTGCCACTGATGGAGCGGGACAACTTCAGCGGCGCCTATCAGGTAGGCGATCTTCGATGCCGATTGGCATGTTCAATTGCTCCGGGTGACCAGTGCGACCGCTTCGTCCGCAAGGCGGGTGATTTCGTCGAACCTGGATGCCCGCACGAATGCCGGCCGTACGATCCAAGTCCCGCCGCATGCGAGGACATTGGGCAGTGCGAGATAGTCGCGGAGGTTATTCGGACCGATGCCACCGGTCGGCAGGAACCGGATCGAGGGATACGGGCCGGACAACGCTTTCAGGAACGGCACGCCGCCGCTGGCCTCGGCCGGAAAGAACTTGACGGCCTCAAGACCGAAGCCCATGGCCTGCTCGACGCCGGTCGGATTGTTGACGCCTGGAAGAACAGGGACTTCCAGCTTGATGCAGGCTTCGACGACGGCGGGATTGAAGCCGGGCGTGACGACAAACTGGCTACCAGCTCGACAGGCCAATTCCACCTGCTCGACATTGAGAACCGTCCCGGCTCCCACCAGCATCTGCGGAACTTGCTCCCGCAGGATCTGGATCGAATCCGCCGCCGCTTCCGACCGGAACGTGATCTCGGCAACGGGCAAGCGACCCGCCATCAGCGCTCTCGCAAGAGGCAATGCGACTTCGCAGCTATCCAGTTCGACGACCGGCACTACCCCGGCCTTGCCGAGCCGGGCCAAGACATTCCGTGCGCTGTCGGTCATGGTCATAGATCCGAATGGGGTTTGCATCGGGACGGTTCCGACCGGGTGTCCGACTGGTGAGATCGGACGATCGGTTCAGCTGCGCGCAATCAGGGCTCCCGACTCGCCAACCACCCGGGAGGCGATCTTGTGGCCGGCCGAGAGGCATCGTTCTTCATCTTCGCCGCGAAGGAGTGCCGCCAGGTAACCGCCGTTGAAGCTGTCTCCGGCCGCAGTCGTATCGACGACATCGGAAGCGGGAGCGAATTCGGGATGCGCTCGGCGCGCAAGCCGCGGCGACACCGGGCCGAGCGCCCCGCGCTTGATGGCGCAGGCATGCCAGTCTGAAGCGGCGAATCGCGCGACTACGGCCTCTTCATCCGCATCGCCGAACAAGGCGATTTCGTCGTCGACCGAAGGCAGGGCAATGTCCGCAACCTGCCACATCTCGCGGACTGAGCGGCGCGCGGTCTCGACATCCTC
Organism: Alphaproteobacteria bacterium; assembly: GCA_965116745.1. GTDB lineage: Bacteria > Pseudomonadota > Alphaproteobacteria > TMED109 > TMED109 > VXPW01. Next base: position 1,710,429 of record OZ220701.1, read on the forward strand.
CCAGAGTTGCGGCCGGTAGTTCGAATCGAAGGCCACATGGCACGCGCTGCGCCCCCGCAACTCGCGTAAATGCGCGATGAGGCGCTGGCGGGCCGAAGGATGCACGATGGCCAGCGTTATGGCCGATAGGTAGACAACCCTCGCGGCCGGCAGCGAAGCAGGAAACTCGGCGGATGCGAACAGTCGGCGCGCCGCGGAGTTGCTGCGCCAGTAGTGAAAGAGGCGTTCGCCGGTGCTGTCGGTCGACACGGTGTAAATGCCGAGGTTACGTTCGCGATCGAAGCCGACCTGGGAAACATCGACCCCCTCATTCCTCGCTGCGCTGAGGAAGGCATGGGAAAGGGGATCACAGCCGACGCGCGTGCAATAGCCGATGCGGGCCGATGGGCCGGATTCCCTGGCGCAATAGACCGCGGTGTTGAACGTGTCGCCTGCAAACCCGACGCGGAAGCCGGCCGTCGGATCTTGCCGGATCTCGGCCATGACTTCGCCGATGGCGAGCAGATCCACTGTCACGATTCCGGTGCAATGGCAGACATGCTCGGTTCCCAGCGCTTCGTAAGGTCATTGTCGCAGTGTGACACCGGCCGGACGGCATTGACCTGCGTCCGTTCTACAGCATCTTCGAACATGCGATCGCTCGTATCGACGAGCCACTGCCGTGGCGTGCCTCTGCCGACCCGCATGCAGGTCACTCGAACCCAGCGGTTTCCGGTTGGGTCTTCGCCTACGGCCTCCGTTGGCGCGCAGTCCCTTCTCCTCCCGCCGGCCCCATCACCCATGAATCGCCCAAGAACGGATTTCTCGGCAGCGCCCATCACGTCTTGACAGCTGGAGTGTTTGTCAGTTTGTTCGCAAACCGGCCGACAACACCTGACCTGGGCATGAGAAATCTCTGGCAATCAACGTATTTTCAGATGATATTGTCGTTCAACGGGGTTTCGAAGCCGCTGAAACCAGCACCTTCCGGCAACTGCGGTCCACAGCTGCGCAACCAATTTGTCGTGCAGCAACTTCACCACTGACCGCACCCGGTCTGCCCACACGCCTTCCGCCACCGCGCCCCAGCTCACCGCCGCAGTAGATGCGCGGGATCCATTGCCGCCAGCGCCCAGTACGGATGGCACCGCGCGTCCCACCACCCGGTTCCGACGTTCTGCGGCCTCGCGGGCGGGCGGCCCTGATGCGGCCCGGTGCCTCGTCAAGCGGCGACAACGGTTTCTTCGCGGTCAACAGCCAGTTCGACGGGCGCAATCACCAAAAAAACGACCGGAGTCCGGTAATCGGACTCCGGTCGCAAAGTACCTGTGTTCAGGGTTGGCCCTCAGGGCGGCGCTTGCATCCGCAACGCCGCCCCAAGCGCCATCTGCAAGGCCTACGGAAGCGCGAACACCCAGATCACGCCACCCTGCGGTACGTGCACGTCATACCCGGGAATGATGCCGCGCAGGACGTCCTGCTTGCGTTCGGCGTCCACACCCCAGCCCGACTGTACGGCAACGTACTGCTTGCCATCGACGCTGTAGGTGCTCGGCGAAGCGGTCACACCGGAATTGGTCGGGTATTCCCACAGCATTTCGCCGGTCGCCGCGTCATGGGCACGGAACATGTGGTCGTTGGTGCCGCCGGAGAACAGCACGCCGCCGCCGGTCGCAAGAATCGGACCCCAGTTCTGGTGATCGAAGTTCTGGCTCCACACTTCCTCGCCACTGTCGACGTTCCAGGCCTGGATTTCCCCGATGTGGTCCCACCCCTCACGGAGGCTGAACCCGCCAAGGATCACCGGGATCGGCACCCCGATGTACAGCTCACCCGGCACGTACTTCTCTTCAGCACCTTCCAGGGTGCTGCAGAGATTCTCGTTCGCCGGAATGTAGAGCAGGCCCGTGTCCGGGCTGTAGGCTGAGTACGGCCAGTCCTTGCCGCCCCAGAGCGACGGACAGAACAGTGCTGCCTTCCCGGTGCCCGGCCAGTGATTGTCGTCATACGACACGCGGCCCGTGTCCGGGTCGAACGCGGTGATCACGTTGCTGTAGACGTAGTTCCACGCGTCGACGAACTCGATCGGACCGTCAGCGGTCGGCTTGAGAAGGTAGATGTGACCGTTGCGGGCCACGTTGACGAGCGCCTTGAAGGTCTCTCCGTCACGGGTGACGTCGTAGATGAGCGGGGGTGAGACCTCATCCCAGTCCCAGGAATCGTTCCAGTGGTACTGGTGGTGTCCCACGAGCGCCCCGGTCTCGACGTTCACTGCCATGACCGACGTGGTGTAGAGGTTGTCCATGCCGCCACGGGTGTCGCCCATCCAGGGCGCCGCGTTACCGATACCCCAATAGGAAATGCTGGTCTCGGGGTCGTAATTCCCCGTCAGCCAGACCGAGCCTCCGCCGGTCTTCCAGGCGTCGTCATCCGGCCAGGTTTCGCTCCCCGGCTCGCCCGGCGCCGGGACCGTGTACGTACGCCACGCCTCGTCACCGGTCTCCGCATCGTAGGCTGCGATGTAACCGCGGATGCCGTATTCACCGCCGGACACGCCCACCATGATCTTGCCCTTGGCAGCCAGCGGAGCGAGCGTCATGTAGTAGCCCGCCTGGTAGTCGTCGACGGCGACCTCCCAGATCACCTCGCCGGTTCGAGCATCGAGCGCGACCAGGAAGCAGTCGGTGAGCGCCACGTAGAGCCTGTCGCCGAGCAGCGCCGGTCCGCGGTTGGTGGGGTGCAGCTGGAAGAGGTCTTCCGGCAGTTCTCTCTGGTAACGCCACAGCCGCTTGCCGGTGGCCGCATCGAGAGCCAGGACCTGGTTCATCGGCGTGGTGACGTACATCACGCCGTCGTTGACCAGCGGCGGAGACTGGTGTCCTTCCTGAACGCCAGTCGAGAACAGCCAGGCCGGCTGCAGGGACCCGACATTCGCGGCGTTGATCTGGTCGAGGGGGCTGTACCCCCACCCCTCCCGGTTACCCCGAACCTGGAGCCAGTTGTGCGGCTCCGGGTTGTCCAGTCGATCCTCGGTGACCGGGTTGTAGTTCTCGATGGCGTTGGCGCTGGTCGCGCTGCTCACCATCAGGGCGAGAAGTGCGGCCGCTACGGCCTTGCCCGTCAATAGGCTCCTCATGTGAATCTCCCCAATGGTTGTTCTTCGTGGGATTGGTTGGATGGTGAATGGGGTGCCGGAGCACCGCCCGGGCGTCTCTTCCCACGGAAAGACACCCGACATTCACGTCGCGACATCAATTACCGACCCGTCCACTGAAGCCGCCCGCGACCCTGAGCTCGTTGTCGCCCTCCAATCGCAACGGCAGCGTGGGAAGTTTCCGCGTGGCCGGCCCATTCACGACCTTGCCGGCGTTCCACGGGTCGAAGCGGGACCGATGGCAGAAGCAGAACAACGCCTCGGCCTCGACGTCCCACGCGGTCACGGGGCACTGCTGGTGTGTGCAGGTGGCCGAAAAGGCAATGATCCCGTCCACGGTGCCCGGTCGGGTCCGGTCGTCAAACCGGGAAGGATCCACCCGCAGCAACGTGATCTGGTTGAGGCGTGATCCATCCCGGATCACGCCGGAAGACGGATCACGTGGATAGGCGATAAAGGGCTGCTCACCCAGGGAGAGATCGGCGGGCACGATGACTTCGCCATCGCGGTCGCCGCCGAAAAACGTCAGCTGATCACCGTCCTGCGGACGTTGTCGCGCGATCTCCGCCGCGTCGGCATCTGCCATCCAGGCGTCGGGGGATACCAGTCCCCCGGCGATGCCAAGGCCAAGAACACCCTGTACCACACGACGACGATTCCAACGGATACCGAAGCTTCCCGCTGGCCTGAATGCCTTCATCGGTCCCGGATCTCCTCCTCTGACGTGACAGCCCCTTCTCGCGTATGCGTAGCGTGGCCCCATCATAACGGCATCGGTCCGCCTGTACGCAACCGAGCTCCTGATGACGCATCGGCCGCGGCTCGCCCGAGCCCTGTCCCGGTCTTGCCGGCGTTCGCGGCGCCGCGACGACACGGCACGGGACCCGGGTATCCCGAAGACCGTGCGCCTCCGACCCGCCGCCTCGGCGCGGCATCGAGGCGTGGTACTCCTGCCCGGTTCCCGAGCCACGGGAGTGGCGACCGTCGCCATGGCGCCCCGAACTCCGAGGCTTGCAAATTTGACGTTGTCATTGCGCCGCCGGGCAGGAATGATCCATCCTCGATGCCGCCGCGCCCGAGCCGCCATGCACCGTTCGATTTGCCAGACCGGTTGTCTCGCCCAAGCCCTTCGGGCGCGCACATGATCCGCGCTGGGCGCGGGAGGCGGATCGGGAGAAGGTTCGCCGCTCGTGCGGAGAGCCTTGCATCCTTCTCGATCTCAACTGGGCCGGCACCGATGCAGCATCGACGCACGGATGATCTCCTGATCGGCATCGCGCAGAGGCGGTGCAAGCGGTGACGGTGAACGCTTCGGAGCGGGCCGGCCTCCGCTCGACGCTGCGCCGGGCGGGGCGACGCATTCGCCTGGCAAGAGGCATTGCCGGCGCGGTCCTGGCTGCGCTTGCCGTTCATGTCGTCCTGATACCGTGGCTGCTGCTCAAGTCGGTGTGGCCGATCGACGGGACCGAGTACGGGCTCGCGGTCGTCGCGGCGACCGCGCTCGGGGCAATGGCCGGCTTCCTCGTTCCGGTGCCGCTGCGGCTGGCGGCCAGGACCCTGGACCGGAACCTCGGGCTGAACGAGCGACTGAGCGCCGCCCTCGAGTTCGAAGCCAGCGCCCATCTGCCGCTGGCCGGCCCGCTCCTGGCCGACGCCGCCGCCCACGCCGGCAGGCTCTCGGTACCGGCGGGCGTCCCGGTGGCGCCGTCCTCCCGGCCGACACACGCTGCCCTTGCCGTCCTCGCCGTCTCCGCCCTCCTCGTCTGGCTTCCGCCCGTCCCCCTCGTCTCCCCCGCAGCCGTCCATGCGGCGCCGGAGGCCCGGCCGGTCGCCGGCACGGGGCCGGTGGAGCTCGGGGCGACGATGGCCCCGATCCCTCCCCTGCGGCGACCGCCCCGGCAGCCGGTCCAGGAGACGCCTGCCGTCGAGTTCCGGGACTCGCCGATCGAAATCGATCCCGAAACCCTCGAGCACGCCCTCCGCCTCTCCGACCAAAGCCGTCCGTTCCGCAATCTCGACGATCGCCTGCCCAGTCTCAGGGTCGGGGGAGCACCGGGGAACCTCCTCCCGCTCCCGGCCGACGCCGTGTCCGGGCCCGACGCCGAACTGTCGGCCCGGCGCTACTCGCGGGCTGAGGCGGCCGCGGCCCTCGGCGAGCTGGAATCCCTGTGGGGCGGTGCACGGCAACGCGACACGACGCGGCCGCCGCCGCTGGAAGTCGTGCGGGATCGCCCCGAGGAGGGCGGCCCGGCCAGCCAGCCCGAGGGGGCCGAACCCGTGCAACGCGAGCCCTCGGAAAGCGACCCACCCGAGGCCATACCGCTCTTTCCCGATGAGGAGCGCCTGACCCCGCCGAGCGACCGCTTCGCGAGCCTCCCCGAATCGACCGACACCACGACGAGCGACGTGCCGCCGTGGCCCAAGCACGGGCCCGGCGAGGGCATCGACGACGACAGCCCGAGAGACGAGGAAGGAACCGGGCGAAACGCCGGCGAACCCGGCACCGGGTTCGCCGACCTGCCGCCCGGCTCGATTGCGGGCCGCATCGACACGGAACAGGCACCGGAAGTCGAGCTCGCAGGCCTGCGCCAGGACGGCGCCCATCGGTCGTTCATCGCGGATTCGGCGGGACAGGTCGCCCGAGGGCAGGCCCGGCGCCCCATGCAGGACATGCGGGCACGGTTCACGCGGCGCGCCGAGCAGACGCTCAACGAGGAGTGGATCCCGCTGGACGCCCGGGGCCGGATCAAGCGGTACTTCCAGGCCATTCAGACCCGACGATGAGCATCACGGAGCGCTTTGACGCGGCCTTCCTCTACCGGCTTGCCCGATTGCGGCTGCATTCCGCGCGCCTCTTCGACGGGCGCATTCCCGGCGACCGCCGCAGCCCGCGCTACGGCGCGAGCCTGGAGTTCGTCGACGTCCGGCCGTACGTGCCGGGGGACGACACGCGCTACGTGGACTGGAACGTCTACCGGCGACTGGACCGGATCGTGGTCAAGCGCTTTCGCGAACACCGGGATCTCTGCCTGCATCTCCTCGTCGACACCAGTGCCTCCATGGGGACCGGCACGCCTTCCAAGCTTGAGCACGGCCTGCGAGCCGGGGCCGTGCTCGCCTGCGTCGCGCTCGCGAACCACGAACGCGTCTCCGTCGGACTGCTCGCCGATGATGGGCAGCGCGACAACCGCATGACACCGCGTCGCGGCCATCGCCGGATGGCGCCCCTCCTGGACCGGCTCCGTGCCATCCGGGCGGGCGGGCGCACCCGGCTCGGCGACGCCCTGACCGAACACGCGCGGACGTCGCTCGCACCGGGCGTGGCCGTCATCATCTCCGATCTCATCGAGCCGGCGGGCCGGATCGAGGCCGGTCTGCGAGCGCTGCTTGCCCGCGGCCTCGATGCGCGCGTGGTGCAGGTGCTCGCCAACGACGAGATCGCGCCCGACATCGACGGCGACGTGGAACTCCTCGACGTCGAAGAACCCTCGCCGGCCACGGCGAAGCGGCTGACCGCCGAGCGCGCGACCCACCGGCGATACGGGCAGAACCTCACCCGTTTCCTCGACGAGCGGGTGGCGCTGTGCCGGCGGCTGCAGGTACCGTACGTCCGGCTGGCCGGCACCGGCACGTCCGACGTGCAGCTCCTGCAGCAGCTTCGCTCGGCCGGATTTCTGGCATGAGCCTCGCCAACCCCGCGGCGCTCTGGCTGCTCGCGGCCGTCCCGCTCGTGCTCCTTCTGCACATGTATCGCGTGCAGCGCCGGGAGATCCGGGTGACCACCCTGTCGCTGTGGGAGGCGGTCGACGACCGACGCGGCTCACCGCGCCCGGCCTGGCTCCGGTTGCGTCCGAGCGCCTCGCTCGGGCTGCAGCTCCTCGCCGTCGTCGCGGCGGCACTGGCGATCGCCAACCCGCTCTGGTCGACCACCCAGTCCGGCTGGCCCCGGGTCGTCATGATCGTCGACACCTCCGCCAGCATGCAGGCGACCGACGTCCCCGAAGGGCGGTTCGAGGCGGCCCGCCGGATGGCCCGGGACGTCGCCGGGGAGCTCGACCGGGGCCAGTCCGGGATGCTCATGACCTCCCGGGGGGAGATCGCGGTCCCCTTCACCACGGACACCGACCGTCTCCGGGACGGGATCGACGCCCTCGCTGCGACCCACCGGTCGGATCGCCTGTCTGACGCCGTGGACAGCGCCCGCCGTCTCGTTGCCGCCGGACCCGCCGCGCGCATCCACGTCTTCACCGACGCCGCGGAGCCGGCCGCGGAAGCGACCCCCGGAACGCCGCTCGTCTGGCACCTGGTCGGCGGGTCGGCAGCCAATGCCGGCATCACCGAGTTCGCGCTTCGCCGGGACCCCGCGCCCGAGGTGGACTACCAGCTCTACATCACGATCGCGAACTTCGATGATGCCGCGCGCGCCGTCGAGTTCGAGGTTGCGTTCGAAGACGCCCTGCTCCATCAGCAGGAGCTGTCGCTGCCCCCGGGCGTGCAAAGAGGGGTGGTGCTGCCGTTCCGGCACGACGCCGCGGGCGTGCTCACCGCCCGCATCGCCGGCGGCGACGCGCTGGGCGCGGACGACACGGTGCACGCGGTGCTGCCGGCGCCGCGCTCGCGACGGATCGCGCTGGTCGGCGACGGCGACCTGTTCCTGGAGGAAGCGCTGCGGGCCGACGGCGCCGGCCAGCTGTTCCGGGCGCCGTCCGTCGCGGCCGCCCACGCCGCCGGGGCCGATGTCGTGGTGATCGATGCCGCCGCGCCCGAACGCCTGCCGCCGGGGCGGTACCTGCTCCTGGGGGCGCTCCCCGCCGATGCACCCATCGCGGGCAGCGGCCGCGTCGAACGCCCCGCCGTCACCAGCTGGCACCCGGCCCATCCGGTGATGCGCGACGTGGACCTCACGGACCTGCTGGTCGAGGAAGCGCTCGCCGTGCAGCGCAAGGAACCGGACAGTCGCGGCACCGTGCTCGCGGAAGCGCGCGACACGCTGCTGATGTACGCGTGGGACGACGAGACGGCGGCGGACGCGGCCGAGGCGAACACCGGGTCGCGCGAGAGCGACGCCGGCGCCCGTGCGGGCGACGAGTCGGTCCGGGCCGTGTTCCTCGGATTCCGCTCGCTGCAGTCGGACCTGCGGGTACGGGTCGCCTTTCCCCTCCTCGTCGGCAACGCGCTGGAATGGCTGCATCCCGTGCGGCTGGACTCGCTGCCGGTGCACTACCGCACGGGAGCGTCGGTGCCAGGCGAGCGTCCCGACATCGGGCTCCTCGCCGGCATCCATGCGCGCCACGCCGCCGCCGCCGGCGGCGCGCCGGGCCGGATCGCGATCAACCTTCTCGATGCGACTGAATCCAATATTGCTCCGGGCCGGGCCGAGTCCGCGTCCGACCCGTCCGCTGCCGATCCCGCCCCTCCGGCCTACCCGCACCAGCAGGCGCTCTGGCTGGTCCTTGCCCTGATCGCGCTCGCCGCGGGCGGCGCCGAACTCGCCCTGTACCTGCACCGCCGGCGCCGGCAGGCGTCGCCCCTGGCAACCGGCCTTCGGCTCGTCACCCTCGCCCTGGCGGCGGCCGCGCTGTGGCAGCCCCGCCTGCTGCTGGATACGCAGGCCCGCCACGTGGTGTTCGCCGTCGACGAGTCGGCGAGCGTCGGCGCGCGCGCCGCCGACGCGGCGGTGCAGGCGGCGGCACTGGCCGCAGCCCAGGCCGGTCCGGACGACACCATCGGGATCATCGGTTTCAGTGGCACCGCGAGGGTGATCGAGCCCGGCGATGGCACGAGCGGACCGGTCTCGCCCCTGCCCGACCCGGCACCGGACGCGGCGTCGGCCGCGGATCCCGCGCCCGGTGCGACCGACCTGGCCCTGGCCCTGCGACGCGCGCAGACACTCCTGCCCGAGGCGGGTGATCGCCGCGTGGTGCTGTTGTCCGACGGTCACGACACGGTCTCCGACCCGGCCCGCATTGCCCAGAGCGCGCACGGCAGCGGGATCGCGATCCATCCGGTCGTGATCGGGGGCCCTGCTCCCGGCGAGGTTTCGGTGGAACGCATCGACGTCCCCGCCGACGTGCGGCAGGGCGAGCCGTTCGACATCCGGGTCACGGTCCGCGCGAACCAGGACGGCCGCGCGCGGATCGGCCTGTTTCGCGACGGCACGCTGGTGCGATCGGGCCAGGTACAGCTCCGCCGCGGGGACAACCCGCTGGTCCACCGGGAGGTGATGGACCGCGAGGGGTTCGGCATCTTCGAGGCGCGAATCGAAGCGGCCGAGGACGGGGAGCCAGGCAACAACCACGCGGCCGGGGTGGTCGCCGTCCGCCCGGCGTTGCGCGCCCTGTTGTTCGATCCGGTGCCGGCCGAGGCGGAGTTCCTCGCCCGCGCCCTCAGGACCCAGAACATCGATGTCAGCGTGTATGCGGAGCCGGCCGCGTTCGCGGCCGCTGCCGCCGCGGCCGGCCCGGTCGGACCGGAGATGTTCGCCGACTACGACGTGGTGCTGCTCAGCAACCTCTCGTCCCTCGCCCTGACGGACGCGCAGATGCGGGCGCTGCGCGATTTCGTGCGCGACCGCGGCGGTGGACTGGTGATGCTGGGCGGGGAGCGGAGCTTCGGTCTGGGCGGGTACTACGACACGCCGGTCGAGGAAGCGCTCCCGGTCAGGATGGTGGCCCGGCGCAAGCTCGATGCACCCTCCACCGCCATCGTGCTCCTCATCGACCGATCCGGGAGCATGAACCAGGCCGACGGCGACCATCACCGGCTGGCGCTCGCCCGCGAGGCCGCGCAACGCGCGGTGTCGGTGATGGATCAGCGCACCGAGCTCGGCGTGCTCGCCTTCGACATGAAATCGACCTGGGTCGTGCCCATCGGCCCGATCGGCGCGCCGCGCCGGACGCTTGACGCCATCGCGTCGATGCGCGCCGGCGGCGGCGGCACGCAGCTCATGTGGGGCCTCCAGAAGGCGTACCGGGCCATCGACCGCAGTCCCGCCGTCATCCGCCACGTGATCATCCTGTCGGACGGCGAGGTGTACTCCTCGAAGTTTCCGGAGCTTCTCGGGCGCATGGTCAGGAAGAACATCACGGTCTCCGCCGTCACCATCGGCTCGGAGACGGGCAGGCCGCAGCTGCAGAGCATCAGCGAGATGGGCCAGGGCCGGTTCTACTTCACGAGCGACGCCTCCAAGCTGCCGCGCATCTTCACCATGGAGACCCAGCTCGCGACCCGCAGCGGCCTGGTCGAGGAATCGTTCCGGCCCGTGGCGCGGGCGCTCCATCACGAGGTGGCGCGCGGCAACGTGCTCGATGCGGTGCCGGTGCTCGATGGCTACGTCGCGACCACGGCGCGGCGCGGCGCCGACGTGCTCCTGGAGGGTCCGGCGCAGGATCCGGTCCTCGCCGCCTGGCGCTTCGGTCTCGGCCGGTCCGCGGTGTTCACGTCCGAGGTCAAGCCGCGCTGGGGCGCGCAGTGGGTCGAGTGGGAATCACTCGGGCCGCTGTTCGCGCAACTCGTCCGCTGGGCGGCCAGGAGCGAGCGCCGGGACGACCTGGCGGTCCGGACCCACGTCGACACGGACCAGCTGGACATCACGGTCGATGTCGCCGGCGAGGACGGCCGCCCGGTCAATTTCGCGGACGTGCAGGCCGAGGTGATCCGCCCGGACCGGGAAAGCCGCGTCCTGCCGCTCCGCCAGGTCGCGCCGGGGCGTCACCACGGAACGGTGGCCGCCGCCGGCCATGGTGCGTACCTGGTCGCCGTCTCGATGAACAACCAAGCCGGAATCGGGTCCGGCCGGGACGATGATCGAACCCGCGAGCCGGCGACCGGTGCCGACGTCCTGTCCACGATCACGGGTGCCGTGGTCTCCTATCCGGACGAGTACCGCCATCGTCCACCCGACCGCACGTTCCTGCATATCCTTGCGGCGCAGACCGGTGGACAGGTGCTGGCCCGTGCGGCAGATGTATTCCAGCTGCCGCGGGAGCCGTATCCGCAGCCCGTTCCCGTCCGGGAGTGGCTGCTCGCGGCGGCACTCGCCATGCTGCTGCTGGATCTCGGTGCCCGGTGGCGTGCCAATCGAATGAGGGAAAAGACATGACGACAGCGACGCCTGCGCAGGCCGCCGCGGTCACGGACCTCGCGGCGCCTGCCGACGGCACGGAACGCGTCCGGGAGTTCCTCGACACGTTCGAGAAGCTGAAGGCCGGGATCGGCGCCACCATCGTCGGCCACGACCGCGTCGTGGAGCAGATGCTGGTCTGCCTGTTCACGGGGGGCCATGCGCTGATCGAGGGACTTCCCGGACTGGGCAAGACCCGGATGATCCAGGCCCTGTGCGGGTGCCTGGGGGTCGATCTCGCCCGTATCCAGTTCACGCCCGACCTCATGCCCGCCGACATCATCGGCTCCGACGTGATCGCGGACCTCGATGCCGGTCGGGAGCTCCGATTCCAGCCCGGGCCCGTGTTCGGACAGATCCTGCTCGCCGACGAGATCAACCGGGCCACGCCCAAGACGCAGTCCGCGCTGCTCGAGGCCATGCAGGAACACGCAGTCACGGTGGGCGGAAAGCGTCATCCGCTCCCGCGGCCCTTCTTCGTCCTCGCGACCCAGAACCCGATCGAGATCGACGGCACCTATCCGTTGCCCGAAGCGCAGATCGATCGCTTCATGCTGAAGCTGTCGGTCGGGGCGCCGGCAGCCACGGAGATCGCGGAGATCATCGAACGCACCACCGGCCGGGAGGAGCCGGCCGGGACCCAGGTCACCGGCATCGACGAGGTCGAGCGCCTCAAGCTGCTGGTCCGCGACGTGCTGGTGCCGAGCGAGGTCAAGGCGCACGTGGCCGGACTCATCCTGGCCACCCACCCGGATGCCGCAGACGCGCCCTCGAGCGTCAAGCGGTTCGTGCGCTACGGGGCCAGCCCCCGCGGCGCGCAGGCCCTGGTGCTCGCCGGCAAGGTGGGGGCGCTGCTCGACGGTCGCTTCAACGTGAGCCTCGGGGATGTCGACGCGATGGTGCCGCCCGCCCTTCGCCACCGGATCATCCTGAACTTCGAGGCGGAGGCGGAGGGGATGTCCACCGACGCGATCCTCGAGGATGTGGTCCGCCAGGGCGAAGCCGGCTAGCGCCCGGCGCCGACGTCGCCCCGACGCCCCCCGCCGCCGCCGGCACGCCGGGCGGGGCGGTGCCCCGGGCGGCCGGGAGCCGGGCCTGCACGCGGCCGCCCGGCTTGACCGCCACACCGCCTGCGAGACCCGCCGCCCGTCGCGGGCACGGGAACCGCGCGTGGAAACCGCCCGGACTCCGCCCGCGAATCCGCGCCTCCATACGTCTCCGGGCCGTACCGGCCTATGATCCGATCGATACCGCAACATCGCCCGGGCAGGCGGGCGGGCGGATGGGCCGCGACCGGGCCTCAAGGAGCAGCGTCATGTCAGGTGAAGCCGATCGGCGATCTTTCCGACGAGGCCACGGCGTGAGGATCGCTTCCGGGGTCGCCGTCGCGGCCACGTGGGTCTTGCTGGTGCTGCCGGTGCAGGGCGCCGCGGGCGATGCCGAGATCGACACGTTCATGCGGAACTACCTCGAGACCTTCGACCACGGGCACGTCAGGGAGATCGTGGCGCACTACGACGCACCGCTGCTCATGCTCGCGCCCAACGGGGACCTGCGCGCCTACGAAACGCCGAAGGACATCCGGCTGACCATCAAGAAGTGGAAGCGCTACATGTTCCACGGCGGTTTCGAGGATTCCCGCTGGGTTGCGCTCAACGTCAAGCGGCTGACCGACGGCACCGCAATCGCGAGTACCGCGTTCGAACGCCTGAATTCCCGCGGGCAGGTCTACCAGCGCGCAGGCGCCACCTACACCCTCAGGAAGAAGGACGGCAAGTGGGTGATCATGCTCATTCACATTCACGACCCCGATGCCGTGATATCCGTCGACTGAGGCCCGGCGAGCTGCTTCGACGCCGATCGGCGTCACCACGTGACTGAACACCTGGCGCCCCGGCCGGACGGGGTCCTGCACGCGACAACAACGGGATCGGCGCGAAGATCATCCTGACTGCCGAGCCGCATGCCGCGACGCGCTGCACGGTCAGCGTCCATGCAGTGCCGGCAGGATCAGAAGTCCCTGACCGGCTTCCGCTGTGCCGTCGTCAATCGGTATGCCGGCATGCGTTTGGGCCGAAACGCACCCCACAGGGGCCTTCAGTCGATTTCGTCCTCGGGCACGATCCAAGGCTCCCTCAGCGCGGCCTCGCGCCATTCCATGAAGGCCGGCAGGCTCAGCACGGCACGACTGTAGGCACCGCAGGTCTCGTCGAGGTCGATGCCGTAGGTGTCCAGCCGGGTCACCACCGGCGCAAACATGGCGTCGGCCGCGCTGAAGGCCCCGAACAGGAAATCGCCGCCCGCGCCCCACCGTGCCCGGCAGTCTCGCCAGATCTCGCAGACCCGCGCGATATCGCCGTCGACCCCCGGCGCGCGGCCCTTCCCCTTCAGGTCCTGACGGCGCAGGTTCATGGGCATGTGGGTGCGCAGGGCGATGAAGCCCGCGTGCATCTCGTTGGCGATCGCGCGCGCCTGGGCGCGGGCGTCGCGGCGGGAGGGCCAGAGCCCGGCGTCCGGGAACAGTTCATTGAGGTATTCCAGGATCGCCAGCGTTTCCCAAACCGGGCGCCCGCCGTGTAGCAGCACCGGCACGCGGCCGGAGGGCGAAACGGCAGCGATGGCCTCCTTCCAGTGCTCATCGAACAGCCGCAACAGCCGCTCGTCGAAGGGGATGCCGGCGTGGCGCATGGCAAGCCAGGGCCTGAGCGACCAGGACGAGTAGTTCTTGTTGCCGATCACCAGTGTCAGGTTGCTCATGGCGTTGCGGGTCCTTTCTCGGTTTCGCGCGGTGCTCCGGGATGCAGGCACGGCACTGCCCCGACGCGTCATGTGGTTGCCGCTCGCCACTTCGGGCGTTTGCCGTCAACCTCGGGTGACGAACTGGTGATGCGGCAGAAACCGCTCCGGCGTCCTCAATAGGGCGTGTTCCGCCCTCGCCGCTGCCCTTACGGGGATGGCGCCGTCACCCGTGCGATTGCGGCAGCCGCCCAAGTTGGAAGATGCTCCGCCGTCCACGAACTCGCCTCCGCGAGGACCGCAACTTCGCGGTGCGGCCGGTCATGGTCGGTGTTGTCGTACAGACGAACCACGTCGGCCAGAGCGATTGCGGCAGGCAGGTTGCCCTGCGACCGGGCGAACCGTCTTCGCGCGTCCGGCTCCGGGACATCGTGTCCGCCGAGCGCAACCCGGTTGCGGATGCGGTGCAATGCCAAGTCGGGCAACTCCAGAGACACATAATGCAGTTCGATCCGGTACCGTGCCGTTCGGGCGGCCTCCATGTGGCGGAGGACACCGGAACCGGCCAAGGTGGTTTCCAGCAGATGCGTCCGGCCCGCGCCGAGCGCCGCCCGGCGGCGGCGCACCGCTTCACGGGCGGCCTGGCCGGGCCTGCCGGGCAGGTAGCGCGCGATCTCATCGGGGTCGATGATCTCCAATTCCCCGCGCCAAACGGTACGCGTCAGGGTGGACTTTCCGCACCCGTTCGGGCCGGCGACGACGTAAAGCGTCGGCATCGCAGACAGCGCCGACCGACCGATTCAGGCGGACTCCCGATCTCGTCGCTTGATGACCCTGTCCCCGTCCCTGGTCCGCGCAATCCACGTGCCGTCGGGCTGGATACCGTAGAGGGTCCCGCCGGCCTTGACCTGGGCCGCGAGGTCGGCCCTGATCCGGTCGCGCCAGTCCTTCCGCCGGCCCGGCATGTCCGGTGGCGGGGAATTCGTGCTCTTGTCCTTCTGCATGCCGCCGACCCTACGCCGGTTCACGGGCGCCTTCAACAGATCGTCGCCGGGCTGCTGCGTGGGTTGCCTCCATCGGCCAGACCGCCTCGCCGGCGCGGGGTGCCGGCTGCCACGCTGGGATGGCTACTGCGCGAAAGACGATGCCGGGAACGCAAATTTGGACATTGGTCGGCCTGATCTGACGTCGGATTGCACATGGGTGATTCGAAGCGCGAACCCGGGGATTCTCGTATGCGGGACCGGGTTAGGAAAACGAGAGGGGCAAGACATGACTACAGCCCAGCGGCATAGTTGATCTGCAATAGTAGATATTTACTCGGTAGCGAGCTGCAAAAAATAGATCGAGGCTGGTCAGTTGCGTTGTTTTTGATATGCTTACTTATATCATTTCTAAAAAATAATATGGTATCACATATCAATGCGTCACGCGATACACGACATTATCGTCGCGCTCAAGCGCGCAAGAGCAGCCAAGGGCCTCAGTCAGCGGGCCTTGAGCGAGCGCACGGGCGTCCCGCAAAGCCATATTTCCAAGATCGAGAGCGGCGGGGCCGACATCCGCCTGTCGAGCCTGACCGAACTGGCGCGCGCGCTCGACCTTGACCTGAGGCTGGTCCCACGCAAGGCCGTGCCCGCAGTGGACAGCGTTGTGCGCGCCACCGTGCCAACCGTCACCGCCACGCCAGCAGTCAAGGAACTCAACCGGCTTCTGTATGCCGTCAGGGACCTCATCACCATCTATCCCGGTCTAGGCGAACTGAAGCAACTCCAGGACAACCTCCACGCCCTCAGAACGTTACGCGACGTCAACAGAGAACGGGAAGCACTGCGGGATGTAGGCAGGCGGTTCCGCAAGCTGCAACAGACGTACAAGAATCCGCCGACAGCATGGCAAGGATCCGCAAAGCAACTGGAGGCAATCCACAACGCGGCAAACATTCCCGCGGAACACCTGGAGGCACTACGCAGAGTGGCGAACACCGTAGAGAACTTGCGCAACCGACTCGTGCACGCCCAGTCCGAGCAGCCTTCGTTGCCGCAACCGGCCTACCGCCTTGACGATGACGGGGAGCGCGACGATGGCTGACGTCTCCGTCCTCAACGTCAATCTCTACGGCGAAACGATCGGCACGCTGGCCCATGTCGGCGGCGACCGCACCCTCTTCAGCTTTACGGACGACTACATCGCCGACGGGAACCGTCCGACTCTTGGACTGGCGTTCAAGGACCAGTACGGGCAGCTGATTACCGAACTTCCCGTCAAGCGAAAACGCCTGTTGCCATTCTTTTCGAACCTGCTGCCCGAGGGATATCTGCGGGAATATCTCGCCGGCCTTGCCGGTGTGAAGCAGGAGCGCGAGTTCTATCTGCTCTGGGCCCTGGGCCACGACCTCGCGGGCGCGGTCACGGTCGATCCTGCGGACGGCGAAGCATGGCCCCCCGGTCTGAAGGACGACAGCGCCGAAGACACCAGACGGAAGCGCGAGAATGCGCTCCGCTTTTCGCTCGCAGGCGTGCAGCTGAAATTCTCGGCGGTCCAGACCAAACAATCCAACAAGGGCCTGACCATACCGGCGTCCGGCATCGGCGGTTCCTGGATCGTGAAACTGCCCTCCACCAGATTCGAGGGCCTGCCCGAAAACGAGTATGCGCTCCTTACCTTGGCCCGGCAGGTCGGCATCGACGTGCCCGAGATTCAGCTCGTCGATGTTGAGGCGATCGCAAACCTGCCAGAGGGGATCAGCGATCTCAACGGACAGGCTCTTGCAACCAAGCGCTTTGACCGCGCCCCGGCCGGGCCCATCCACACGGAGGACTTCGCGCAGGTTTTCGGCGTCTACCCAGAGAAGAAATATGACACGGCGAGCTACCGCAATATCGCAACGGTACTTGGAGCGGAGACCGGTGAGACCGACGTTGAAGAATTCATCAGGCGTTTAACCTTCTGCACCCTGACCGGCAACGCCGACATGCATCTCAAGAACTGGTCGTTGATTTATCCGGACAAACGGACGCCCGCGCTGTCGCCGGCCTACGATCTTGTCTCGACCATTCCCTATATCGAGGACGAGAACGCGGCGCTCAAATTCGCAAGAACAAAGCGCTTTGACGGCTACACAAGCGACGAACTGTCCTTCCTGGCCGCCAAGGCCCGTCTGCCTGAAACGCCGGTGCTCAAGACGGCTCGACAGACGGTGGAGCGATTCCATGAAGTGTGGGAGAAGGAGAAGCACCACCTGCCGCAACGCAGGCAGGTAACGGAGCGGATTGACGCCCATCTCAACAAGCTGCGATTGAGATAACACGATCTTCCGACGCAACCGCTTGCAGGACAGCTCGCGCGCCGATGCCAACACCACGGTGTTATCTCCAATGGTTGTTGACAGGCCGGCCGGGCATGCGAGATTGCCTTCGCCATGGAAAACGGCGGCACAGGATCACGTAACGGCAAGACCGGCCCCGACGATGCAGCGGAACTGCTGCACCTGATCGCGACCCTCTCACGCGAGCTTCGTTCCGCGCGCGATACCCCGCGCGTTACCCTCGAGAGCAGGCTGGGCGAAGATCTGGGTTTCGACAGCCTGGGGCGCACCGAGCTGCTGGCGCGCATCGAGCAGACATTCTCGGTCCGTCTTCCCGGGTCGACGCTGGCGGAAGCCGAAACCCCGGCCGATCTCTGGCGCGCGATGGAAGCGACCGCCGGGCGACACGGACGCGCGACCCCGCCGCCCCTGGCGGACACGGCCCACGGGCCCGTTGAAGCGATACCGAGCGCCGCAGCGACCCTCACCGAGGTGCTCGACTGGCACGCCGACGCGCATCCCGGCCGCGTCCAGGCCTGGATCAGGGAACGGGAAGACCATCTCGAGACCATCACGTACGCGAGCCTTCGCGAGACGGCTCTCGCCGTCTCCGGCGGCATCCTCGATGCGGGACCGGCGCCGGGCACCCGCGTTGCGCTGATGCTGCCCACCGGCGCCGGGTTTCTGCACGCCTTCTTCGGGATCCTCTACGCCGGCTGCGTGCCGGTTCCGATCTATCCGCCGGCGCGGCCGTCGCAGCTCGCGGATCACCTGCGCCGGCAGGCCGTGATCCTCGCCAACGCGGGAGCCGAGATACTGATCACCGTGCCGGAGGCGCGCGTGCTCGCGACCTTCCTGCGCTCGAAGGTCGCGAGCCTGCGGTCGGTCGAGACCGTCGAGGGACTCCTGGGGCGCGGCGGAGCGGCAGCCGCTCCTGCACGCGGCGCAACAGATGTCGCCTTTCTTCAGTACACCTCGGGCAGCACCGGCGATCCGAAGGGCGTGGTGCTGAGCCACGCCAATCTGCTGACCAACATCCGCGCCATGGGCCGGGCCATGGAAGTCGAACCCGACCGCGACGTGTTCGTGAGCTGGCTTCCGCTCTACCACGACATGGGCTTGATCGGCGCGTGGCTCGGCAGCCTCCATTTTGCGGTGCCGGTGTCGATCATGTCGCCCCTCATCTTCCTGGCGCGCCCGGAGAGCTGGCTGTGGGAGATTCACGCCCGGCGGGCGACGCTTTCCGGTGCACCCAACTTCGCCTTCGACCTGTGCGTCGGACGGATCGACGACAGCGCGATCGAGGGCCTCGACCTCAGCTCGGCCCGCATGATCGTCAACGGGGCGGAGCCGGTGCGGGCCGAGTCCGTCCGGGCGTTCTGCGAGCGCTTCGCGCCCCACGGCTTCGATCCCGGGGCGCTCGCCCCTGTCTACGGCCTCGCCGAGAGCAGCGTGGGGCTGGCCTTTCCCAGGCCTGGCCGCGGGCTGCTCGCCGAGCGGGTTGACCGGACCGAGCTGACCAAGCGGTCGCGCGCGGTGCCGGTGACAACCGGGCACGAAGACGCGATCGAAATCGTGGCGTGCGGTTCGCCGCTCACCGGGCATCAGTTCCGCGTGGTCGACGATGCCGGCCGCGAAGTGCCCGAACGCCGCCAGGGGCGGCTGCAGTTCAACGGTCCCTCGTCGACCGTCGGCTATCACGAGAACGCGGAGGCGACGCGCGACCTGTTCGACGGCGGCTGGCTCGAGACCGGCGACCTGGCCTACGTCGCCGGCGGCGAGGTCTATCTGACGGGCCGGATCAAGGACATCATCATCCGCGGCGGCCGCAACATCCATCCGCACGAGCTGGAAGCCGCCATCGGCGACCTGCCCGGCATCCGGCGCGGCTGCGTCGCGGTCTTCGCGGCCGCCGGGCCCGACCGGGCCGAGCGGCTGGTGGTGGTGGCCGAAACCCGCAAGGAGGACGGTCCCGCCCGTGACCGGATGCGGCAGAGCATCGAGGCCGCGGCGGTGGATGTCACGGGCATCGCGCCGGACGACGTCGTCCTGGCGCCGCCCCGCGCCGTGCTCAAGACCTCGAGCGGCAAGCTCCGGCGCGCCGCCACCCGCGCCCGCTACCTGGAGGGGCGTCTCCACGAAGCCGCCCCCGGGCTGTGGCGGCAACTGCTCGGCCTGTGGCTCTCGGGCACGGCGGCCAGGCTGCGCGCCGGCGGCCGCGTGGCGCTCGGCCGCGCATTCGCCGGTTACTGGTGGGCAGTGCTGGTGGCGCTGGCACTGGCCGTCTGGCCGCTTGTGATCGTGCTGCCCCGGCGCGCGTGGCGCTGGAAGGTGCTCCACGCGGCCGCGCGGGCCATGCTGAAGCTCACCGGTACGCAGCTGACGGTGAGCGGGGAGACCGTGCCGGAACGCGGCACCATCCTGGTGGCTAATCACTGCAGCTATCTCGACAGTCTGGTGCTCGTCGCCGCCCTGCCCGGCGAGACCGCCTTCGTCGCCAAGGCCGAGCTGGCGTCGCAGCTGATCGCCGGGCCGTTCCTGCGCCGGGTCGGCGCGCTGTTCGTGGAGCGGTTCGACGACGCCCGCGGCCGGGGCGACATGGCCGACGTCATCGGGGCGGCGCGGGCGGGCCGCCGGCTCGCGGTCTATCCGGAAGGGACCCTCACCCGCCGCCCCGGCCTGCTGGCGTTCAAGCTCGGCGCCTTCGCCGCTGCTGCTGCCGCCGGGGTACCCGTGGTGCCGGTCACGCTGCGCGGGACGCGAACGGTGCTGCGCGGCGGCCAGTGGTTTCCCCGCCCCGGCGACGTGCAGGTCACGGTGGGCACCCCGCTGCTCGCGGAGCAGGGTGGCTTCGATACCGTGATCGCGCTCCGCGACGCCGCACGGGCGGCGATCCTGGCCGGTTGCGGGGAGCCGGACCTCGCCGGCGAGGAGACCCTGCTGAAAGACGCTCGAACGACGCCGCGCTCATCCCCCACCTGACCCGGCTGGTGTGAACGGACGGGCGAAGGATGCTCCGTGTGGCCTGCGGTCAAGAGACGTGGATCTTGCGAGGGGATGCGGACGTCGCGCCGTGCAGTCCGTGGCTGCTGCGTCAGCCCCCGACCCTATCGGCAATCGTGTGGTCGCCGTGATGGTGCTGAAGGAGGACGGGATCTCCAAAACCGGCCCTTTGGCGTTTCGATTATTGCGTTTGGGGCGCACAGCCGGTATGGTGCTTCCATCGTCACCAATCGCCTGCCAGCACCATGACCGCACAGAGCCGCTTTCCCGTTCTCTCGCCCGCGGACACCGAGGTCGCCCGCGCATCCTGCCAACGCCTTGCCGCTTTGCTGCACGGTGACAGGCCCCTGACACTCAATGTCACCGGCGCACACGGAGAGGAGGCAGTCAAACTGCCCACTCCGGTCGGCGCGCTCCTCCTGGAGATCCTTAAGGACATGGCCGCGGGCAGCCCGGTCGCCGTGCTTCGCAAGGACGCCGAACTGACGACGCAGCAGGCGGCCGACGTCCTCAATGTCTCACGTCCCTTCCTCGTCGGGCTCCTCGAACAGGGCGCCCTTCCCTTCCGCAAGGTCGGAACACACCGCCGCGTGCGCATCGACGACGTCCTCCGCTACAAGAACGAGGTGGACGCGGCCCGGCGCCGGGCGCTTGACGAACTGGTCGCCGACGCCCAGGAACTCGACATGGGCTACTGACCGTCGTTGCCGGTCCCTGTAGCGTTTCTCGACGCCTCCGTCCTGTACCCCGCGCCGTTGCGCGACCTGCTGCTCGAACTCGCGGTATCGGACGTCTACCATGCGAAGTGGTCCGACGCCGTCCACGAGGAGTGGATCCGTGCGTTGAGGCGACGCCGACCAGACATCGCACGGGCCCGCCTCGAACGCACCCGCCGGCTCATGGACGTGCACGTCCGCGACGCCCTGATCTCCGGCTTCGAAGATCTCGTGCCGATCATTCGGCTACCCGATCCCTGCGACCGCCATGTCGTCGCTGCAGCGATCTGCGGCGAAGCGAACATCATCCTTACCGCCAACCTTCGGGACTTTCCAGCGCGCGCGCTGACCCCACACGGGCCCGCCTCGAACGCACCCGCCGGCTCATGGACGTGCACGTCCGCGACGCCCTGATCTCCGGCTTCGAAGATCTCGTGCCGATCATTCGGCTACCCGATCCCTGCGACCGCCATGTCGTCGCTGCAGCGATCTGCGGCGAAGCGAACATCATCCTTACCGCCAACCTTCGGGACTTTCCAGCGCGCGCGCTGACCCCACACGGGCTCGTCGCAGAGCATCCGGACAGCTTCCTGGCCCGCCTTTGTCGTGAAACCCCTGATCGTTTCCTTGAAGCCTTGGAACGCGTTAGGGTCCGGTTGCGCAACCCCCCGATTTCGCGCGAACGCCATCTCGTCGCGCTGCGTCGGGCGGGCCTGGACGCGACTGCAACGGAGATCGCGTCTGTCGCCGCGTGATGGGTGCGATGGTCACGGCGCGCTGTTTGCCGACTCTCACCCAACGTCGCCACGCGGTTTCGGCAAGGTAAAGCCCGTGGGGCTACCCGCTGCACCCCGCGGCATCACAAGCGGGGCCAACGCCCGACAGCTAACTTGATCTAGCCGGCCGTCACGAGAAAGCGCGCCTACTTGACCAGCCGGCGGACTGTGCTCGCTCGTCGCTGGCGGTATGGACATTGGGGCACCAGCTTGGGCTACAAGGTGGCCCGTACAGGAGGATTGACGCATGCGCACTGTCGTCCGAGCCCGTATCGACGAGAAAACCAAGAACGAGGCGGCCGCTGTCCTGAGCGCTATCGGCCTCACCGTGTCTGATGCCTTCCGGCTAATGATGGTACGCATCGCGGCCGAGAAGCGTCTGCCCTTCGAGCCGCTGGTGCCAAACGAGGAGACCATCGCGGCCATGGAGGCCGCCCGCCGCGGCGACCTGATCGCGGGCGGCGACGTCGACGGCCTGATGGCCGACCTCAATGCGGACGATTAGGCGGACCGCGGTCTTCAGGCGGGATTACCGGCGCGACCAGAAAGGTCGCTTGGCCGGAACCCTCGATAGCGAACGTGCGGGCATTCTCACCGAGCTGGCGGAGGAGCGGCCGCTCGCTCCACGCCACCGCTTTTCCTGGCTGCGCGTTGGCGGAAGCGCCGCATCGCCGGCGCCAGCTACCAGATCCGGCGCAAAGGCGCGGATGTCGTAGGTGATGTCGACATCTTCGGAGAAACGCCGGATCGCGCACCACACCTACGACAGCGAAGTGCCACCCTTGACGGTGAGGTGTTGGGCGAAAGGGCCGTCGAAAAGGACGCCGAGCGTCGCGACGACCCAGATGTCCTTCTCCGGCAGGTGCGCCTTGTGGTTGCTGCTGCGCTCCACCACCTCGAGGGCATCGCGTGGGTCGTCGACTAAAAGCTCCTGATACCGCGTCTCAGCCATGCGCCAGGCGAGCGCTCACAAGTTGTGCCATCCCGTTCGGCATGGTCGCTCGCGCGGCCGAGAGTTCGTCGCGGTCCTCGTCGCGAAGCGTAGGGAGGACCGCTTCTAGCCCTTCCTCCACCTCTTCCGGACCTATCCATGCCAATGCGCGGATAACATCGCCGGCCTTGCGGTGCGGGGCCACGAGTTGCCAGCGCGGCGCGTGTCGCAGCTCCACGACGGACGATCCGAAGCGGAGAAGACGGTTGGGACCAGGAGTGAGGTAGACTGCGCGAACCGGAATCTGCGTAGTCAGTCCGAGGCGGTTGGCAGCTGCGCCACCACAAGGCACGATGGCTTCGCCCCAAAGCACGGACAACGCGGCGAGCGCCTTGCCGAGACGTGGCGCCCGTACGCCGAACCGGGTCTTGACGGGACGCATGTAGACGCCCTGGCAGATCCGCATTAGCTCGCCCGAGCGAGCCAATCGCGACAATGCCTGGTCGACCGCCGCGCGGTGACCAAGGTGAAGCAGAGCGCCCGGACACAGCGGCGTGGCTTCCGGAAGAGCGCGGGCGTACCCCATGATGCGCTTGGGAAGGCCCCGCATCGGCCGGTGTCTCCATTTTGTTTGTCAGAAAAATAGTAGCAATACTGACATTATGCGATACAAGCGAGGATTACGTTCAACCCAATCACGCATTCAAGATGGACCGAAGTTCGAGCGGACGACGTGTGTCGGAGCGATTGTCCGATTGACCATGATGGAGGGAGGGTGCCCAGGAAGATCGTTCACTTCCCGCGGCCGAGCAGTTCCTCTTCCGTCATGTCGAAGTCGTCCATGAACTCAATCGTGACCTTGCCGTCGAGGAACCCGACCTCTCGCTCCTGCGGGTCCGGGGGCTCGTACGGAACGATCATCGCGACGGGTTCCCGGGACTGTCCGTACAGGATGCCGATCCGCTCGCCGGCGCGGACCGCAGCAAGCACCTTGGAGAACTGCCCCACCAGTTCGGCAACGGACAAAGTGATCATGCGCCGACCCTGTCATAAAGATCTAATCATCTCAAGAGCACGTTGACGGGACATATGGCCGCCGTGACTGAGAAGTCGTCCGGCGCGACACCGCGTTGACTCACACACGGGCCGCTCGTAGGAAACCCGCGCGGCCTGTGCCGAAGGGTGTTCGTTCGGGGGCAAACCCGTGAACCTCCCACCGAACGACCGGGCCACCGCCGGAGCCGCTGACGGAGGGACCGTCCCGCTGCGGCCATCTGGCAACCCGAACGGTCGAGGTTTCGTCATCAGCCATGAAATCAACTGCCCCTCGGCCATCAACCGTTGGTTCTGGTCGCTCCTGCTCCTGGCGGCTGACGCCGTCGTTCAGGATTTCCGACGCCTCGGGCGCAACCCGTGCGGCCGTCGCGGCAGTCATCCCATGCCGGTGATGGTTCGGGACGACCTTCGCATCGGCCCCGCCGTGGTCTTGGACAGCTCGGGCCGCGCCAAATGACAGTGCCGTCCGGCTTCGAGCTGCCGGCGCCCAGGGCGACGCTCGACCTCACCATGGACGATGGCGCGCCCATCCGTGTCGTCCGGCACGGCAACCCGTCTGGGCCACGCGTGGTACTGAGCCACGGGAACGGCTTCGCCAGCGATTCCTACTTCCCGTTCTGGCGGCACATGCTGGAGCATTTCGACCTTGCCCTGTTCGACTTCCGGAACTGCGGGCGCAATCCGTTCCATGCGGCCGAGCCCCACGACTATCCCCGCTTCGCTCGCGACAACGTGACGGTGCATCGCGCCATCGCGGAAGCGTGGGGCGGGAAGACCACCATCGGCGTCTTCCATTCGATGTCGGCGATTGCGGCATTGCTCGCGGTCATCGAGGGCATCTGGCACTGGGATGCGCTGGTGCTGTTTGACCCGCCCGTTTCACCGCCCGCGGGCCACCCGTTGCGCGCACCGCTGTTGGCCGACGGCGAGATCCTTCGCGAAGCCGCCCGAATCCGCCAGTTCCGGTTTTCCGACCCTGCCGAACTGGCTGAAGTGTTTCGTACCCTGCACCGGTTCCGGCGCATGCGGAGCGGGGTGGCGGAACTCAACGCGCGATCGACGTTGCGCTTCGTTCCCGCCGACGGCACCTGGGAACTCTGCTGTCCGGGCCCGGTCGAGGCCGATCTGTATACCGAGGTCGCAACGCTGCCCATCTGGCAGGAAACTGGCCAGCCCGCGCGACCGATGCTGGTCGTGGGCTCGGACCCGGAACCGGCCGGGGCGCCGACAACCGCGCGATGTTGCGCGGAATTCTGCGAACTTCACGGCATTGAATACGCCACGGTGCCCGACACCACTCACCTCCTGCAGGTCGAAGAACCGGAGCAATGCTTCGCCTTGTTCCATGACTTCCTCCAAGAGCACGGGATGATCGAATGAACGCCCTGCCGTTCACGTTCCGTATCCCGGAACCGGACCCCGTCCTCGACGCGGAGATCGCCTCCGCCGGGCCCCACCAACCGCCCGATCGTCGAACTCCCGTTTTTCCGGCATCGGTTGGCTCGAGAACGTAAGAAGCGAACCGGCTTTGGCGGTCGAGTTGGCCTTTCCAGTTGACAGACCCCCCATCATGAGCGCGAACCGAGGAACTACGATCGAGGCTCATCCATGACACGGAGGGCAAAACGGGGGCAATCCCCTTGTGTCGATGTCTGCCGTCTCGACCCGAGGACGGGGTGGTGCCTGGGCTGCGGCAGGACTGCCGCCGAGATCGGAGCATGGGTCAAGCTCTCGCCGTTCCGCCGAAAACGGCTTGAACGGGAACTCGCGCGACGCGTAGCGAAGCTCGGACAACACGTGCCGTCGGAAGACGAATGAAACGGGCGAGATCGACCAGCAGGTTCGATTGGCTGTCAGCGGAGTGTCGACCGAACTGGAGCCACCGGCATGCGTGACAGCCTCACCGTCCGCGACATCGATCCCGGCGACAAGTCCTGGCTTCGACGCGAAGCCCGCCGGACCGGCGTGTCGATGGAAGAGGTGGTCCGCCGCCTGATCCACGAGAAGCGCACCAGGACCGAGCGTGATCTGAAGCCCTCCAACGCCTTCGCCCGGCATTTTGGGGAGGAGCATGGCGTCGAGCTTCCGTCCACGGTCCGTCGTGGGTACCAACCGCTGACATTCTCCTCAGAGGAAGGGGAATGACCGCCCTACCCGCGTGACCGATTGATACGCACGTGATCTCCGAAACGATGCGCCTACGGCCGAACCTCGGGTTGCCCGCTTGCTCGATTCGATCGCCGACGAGGGCCCAAGGCCTTGCTTCCGTCACCTTCCGGGCATTGCGTCGGTCGTCGACTGAAAGCTCCCGTTACCGCGTCTCAGCCATGCGCCAAGCGGGTGCTCACAGCTTGTGCCATCCAGTTCGGCATGGTCGCTCGCGCGGCCGACAGTTCGGCGCGGTCCTCGTCGCGAAGCGTCGGCAGGACCGCTTCCAGCCCGTCCTCGACCTCTTCTGGACCGAGCCATGCCAGTGCGCGGATGACATCGCCAGCCTTGCGGTGTGGGGCCGCGAGGTGCCAGCGCGGAGCGTGTCGCAACTCCACGACAGACGATCCGAAGTGGAGACGGCGGTTGGGGCCGGAGGTCAGGTAGACCGCGCGAACCGGATTCTGCGTCGTCAGTCCGAGGCGGTTGGCCGCCGCCCCTCCGCAGGGCACGATGGTTTCGCCCCAGAGTGCGGACAGCGCGGCGAGCGCCTTGCCGAGGCGGGGCGCCCGCAAGCCGAACCGGGTCTTGACGGGACGCATGTAGACGCCCTGGCAGATCCGCATCAGCTCTCCCGAGCGAGCCAGGCGCGACAATGCCTGGTCGACCGCCGCGCGGCGGCCAAGGTGAAGCAGAGCGCCCGGACATAGCGGCGTGGCTTCCGGAAGCGCGCGGGCGTACTCCATGATGTGCTTGGGAAGGCCTCGCATCAGCCGGTGTCTCCACTTCGTTTGTCAGAAATCTGGTAGCAATACTGTCATTCCGCAATACCAGTGAGGATTACATTCAACCCAATTACGCCTTCAAGATGGACGGATGTTCGAGCGGACGACGTGTGTCGGTGCGATTGTCCGACTGACCATGAGGGGGTGTGGGCGCCCGGGGAGATCGTTCACTTCCCGGGGCCGAGCAGTTCCTCTTCGGTCATGTCGAAGTCGTCCATGGACTCAATCCTGACCTTGCCGTCGAGGAACCCGACCTCACGCTCCGGCACGTCCGGGGGTTCGTACGGCACGATCATCGCGACGGGTTTCCTGGATCTTCCGTACAGGATGCCAATCCGCGCGCCGGCGCGAACCGCCTCCAGCACCTTGGAGAACTGTGCTTTCAGTTCGGCAACAGGAATCGTGATCATGTGCCAACCCCGTCACGAAAATGTCATCGTGTCAGGAACATGTTGCCATACAGCCCAGCCACCGGGGCCGGGATCGTCGATCCCTGGGCTGCGGGGAGCCGCGATGAGCATCGTTCCCGACACCGGACGTCCTCGCGCGGCCGACATCGTCCGGCCCGGGAGATTGATGGCGGTCGCGGCGACCGTTCAGGGACTGCCACCGACAGGCGCGGCGCACGGGAACCAGGAACGGCTCCCGGACCCGGTCGACGCGCCGCCGTCACGCTGGTTCCTGCTCAGCCCCGGAGTTGCAGGTAGCCCTGTTCCGCGTACGGGTTGCGGGCACGCGCGTCGGCCCGGAACCGCTCCCAGCTCTCGAAGACGCGGCGCGCCAGGTCGTCTTCCTGCGCCGTCGCCCGCACGACGTCATCGCTGTGGCGCATCATCTCCCTGAAGACCTCCTCCGGAAACGGGCGGATCTGCACGCCATGCTCCTCGACCAGCACGCGCTGCGATGCAACGTTTGCGGCAGTGAATTCCGCGAGCATGCGGACGTTGGTGGCCGCGGCGGCATTCTCCACGACCGCCTGCAGGTCGGGCTCGAGCCCGTCCCAGGCCTCCCTGTTCACCGTGAGTTCGAGGGCGGCGCTGGGCTCATGGAAACCCGGGCCATAGTAGTTCTTCGTGATCTTGTAGAAGCCGAACGCGAGGTCATTCCAGGGGCCGACCCATTCGGTGGCATCGATGACCCGGGACTGGAGGGCGGGCATGATCTCGCCACCCGGCATGTTGACCGCCGTGGCGCCGAGCCGGTTGATGACTTCCGCCCCGAGGCCGGGAATCCGCATCTTGAGGCCCTGAAAGTCCGAGAGCGCGTTGATCTCCTTTTGGAACCAGCCTCCCATCTGGGTCCCGGTGTTGCCGGCCGCGAAGGCCTTGAGACCGAATTCGCCGTACAGTTCATCCCAAAGTTCCTGGCCGCCGCCGTGGTACACCCAGGCGTCGTGCTCCTGCGGGACCAGGCCGCCGGGCACGGTGCCGAAGAACGGGATGGACGGATGCTTGGCGGTCCAGTAGCTCGGCGCCCCATGGAACATGTGCGCCTTCCCTTCCCGAACCGCATCGAAGCTCTCGAACGCGGGCACAAACTCGCCGGCGGCGTACAGCTTGACGGCCAAGCGCCCTTCAGACGCCGCCGTGATCTGGTCGGCGAGGCGCTGTGCGCCGGTTCCGAGCCCGGGGAAGTTCTTTGGCCACGTCGTGAGGAGGTTCCATTCACGCAGTCCCCGACTGACGGCGGGGACCTGGCCTAGGTTCTTGGCGGTACCAGTGCCCCCGGTCTGCTGCTGGTCTTGGTTATCGTTTTCGTCGCAAGCGGCCAACGCGACCGAGGCTCCAAAACCGGCGGCGCCGGAAAGAAATGTTCTGCGGTCCAATGGAAGTGCTCCTTCCGCTGAGTGACGGATTCCCGTCGATGGGACACCCCTCGCCCGGATCGAGTACGGGAACCGCTTACGGATTGGGGGCGGTCACTCTAGCCGCGTTCGCCCAGCACGGGAGCGGCGCTACCCATCTTCCGGCGTGCTCAGTGTTGTCTCGCCCTCACGCCCAACGACGCGCTGAACTAAACTCCTCCGCAAGCCTCCTGTCTTGGTTACAGAGCTAACCGGAAACGGTCAAGACACCGAGCAACATCAACCAAACTTTCGGGGTCGGACATCAAAAGCCGCAACAAAAAACCAATGTGTGGGCGACAATTTCTATTACCACCTTGCCGGCTTAGATGAGATCTCGACTGCTCCGTTGCTTTCCGCGTCGTCCTCCACCCAACGAACTTAACCCACCCTTACCTCAGTATCACGCCATTCGCCGTTTCCTCTATCTTTAGGTATATGCGGTGCAACCTCCTCTACCGACTTCACATACAGGTCTGGAGGTGTCTGCTGCATGTCCCAAATGTGGAAGCTATATGCCTCTCCGGCTCTTTCGGCTGTCCTCCATTCGTGTCTTGACACGATAAATCGCGGTGGGGAGGCGATAGTAGACTTTACTTCAATCAGGCGATTGACAAGCCCAGTACTCCCTGCCTCGTACGTCAAAA
Source organism: Alphaproteobacteria bacterium (assembly GCA_965116745.1). Lineage (GTDB taxonomy): Bacteria > Pseudomonadota > Alphaproteobacteria > TMED109 > TMED109 > VXPW01. The sequence goes on from OZ220701.1 coordinate 1,739,632, forward strand.
CGTCGTATCCGGCGTAGTTGTCGTCTAAACCTAGCCACTCTGGCTCCTTGAAAATACCGTTCTCCTTCAATCGCTCCCCTTCTCTCTCCAATGTCAGCAACTCCGCTTCTCGCGCTTGTTCCATACTCTCCAAACTGCCACCCAGCCGCGCATAACCCGAAATATCATCCCACCAACCGACAACTTCCCGCGATGGCGGGTCGACCATCAAGCCAGCTGCTTCAAATACAGAACGCTCATCAAGGCTGAGTTCGGCCACGAAGCGCTTTCTCCCGCTTTTCATGGATTTGGTCCAAGCCGGTTGTCGCTGACGCAACACTGCTCTAATGCATGTCTGATAAAATATGCTACCGTTGAGCGTAACGCCTTGCTCGACCGCCTTAGACAGGTGCGCTGACGCCTCGAGATCAAGGCTCAGCGCATCCGCCTCCACACTTTCGACGAGCGAAATCAACTCCAACGATGAGAGATTCGGCTGCCGCTCTTCGTGCTTTCGCAGTAACCGCAGCCCCTCGAAGCATGAAAGTGAAAAAACGCGTTCCGTAGGTATGGATCCAATCACAGTTCCTCCGGCGGCACCTCTGCTGCAGTCCCTTCGAGTTCAGCAATCAGATCCATGATGTCCTTCATTTCGATATCGTAGTCAATTGCGTCATCAGCCTCTTCTTCATCAAACGCTAACTCCTGTAGATCCGGGTCATTCAGCAAAACTTGCATATTGCGTATCTTTTCGACCAGCCGCCTGCTGACAGACATATCTATGCTCCCGACCACGGGAGGAGCTTTCGAACGGAAGATGTGAATATGTGTTTCCTGATCTGGAGGCAGGCCAAGCCGATGAATCCTGTCGATCGATTGCAAATAGTGCGTCGACACATAGCTACGATCAGCGTAAATTGCATCGTGACAAACTCTATGAAGGTTAATCCCTTCCCCCGCGGTCGCTGGATTAGCTACCAATACAAGGCAGCCATCATCTTCATGAAACCGCCGAATACGCTCTTCGCGACTCCCTGACTCTCCACCCCCTCCGGACGGCACCCCTCCATGAATGAAGACTGGATTCAGGTCTGCGAGCGCAGAAGCGAAACTATGAATTGTATCTGTGAATATTGTCCAAATGACTGACTTCATTCCTCTTCGTGCTAACGAGTATGCATAATCAATCACCGCCACCATCTTTGCTGAATGACCCTCTTCCAATACACGATCTGCAATTGCTGACTCGATGGGAATTTCATCGTTTGACATTGACCGAAGCGCCAATGTCGGATTTACAGACAACTGAAGGAGGCGCATGACTGACCGTCTCGCACGCAGTAGCCCTGCTTCCGTTAGCACTTTGGAGTTTCTGCTCGAATACTGCCGTAAAAATTCGTTACGAACGATTGAATATAACGCCAGTTGCCCTGGTTCCATGTCCACGTCGATGAAATGACGTTTCGCCTTCGGAAGGCCTAGTTCTTTTTTTGTTGTTCGGACATATAGATTGCCAAGTACTTGACGCGGAGGTTTTCCGGACGATATCTCAGCTCCGTAACCATGCCCCGGCCATAGAAAATCCAATTGCGATTCCATATCCCTCGCGGCCTGCGGCATAGGCGTGCCCGTCAATATGTCCCTCCGCACAGGGTACGCTGCTATTCGGAGGAAAAATGCACCACGTCGCGATCGCCAACCCGCCTTCATTCGATGTGACTCATCAAGAACAAGATGAGTGTTTCGACTCGCCATATGCGCAGTCAAAACCTCTTCTTGCCGAATGGCCAGATCGTAGGAAATTATGAAACGGGTGATACCGGAACAGAGACTTTCTCTTGTGTCGTTTTCGGAACTGTTTAGCATTGTGAATGGCTCGGCACCACGGTCGGGGGCACCTTCATCCATGCACTCCATGACGACATCAATCCAAGATTGGAATGCCGATTTGGGGGCCACAACCAAGAAAGTCAGATCCGGTCGGCGGGTCAACATGTGCAGTGCGAACATAACTGTCGTCTTTCCGGCACCAGGTACCGAAAAATTTGCACCGTTCGCCAGCGCCAATAGTCGACACAAGTCTCTAAGTTGGAACTTCTTTAACTCTCTTTTCGAAAAGCCGGCCAAGCGCAACTGTTGTCTGATCTCAGCCGGAGACAGTAGTTGATCTAACTGCAGTCTTTGCGTGCGTGCCTTACGAATCTCTTCGGAAAAGGAGCGCAACTTTACAATTGCTACGCCTTCGGGCCGAAACCGGAAATTCAGGGAACTTTGCGTTGCCTTACTACCGAGTTCTCGTACGACACCAAGAACATCCGGCCAGCTGAGCGCAATTTCCGTGCCCGTTATCTGGTGATCTAGCCTCTTCCCCCGAATCTCGAGCTTGAGCCTAGCCCAAATTGCGCTCTCCAACGCCTCAGTGGGCACATGTAATGTTCCACCGTGATCCGGGTTATACCGAACCCCGACTGTGGTCGGTTCCTGATTCACGGTATATGCTCCGCACTGGCATCGCCTACTAAGTCGTCTTTTAACCGTTTATTGACACGAGCTTCAAGTTTATCAAGGCCGCTTCGGATAGAGTGTATCTGTTTCAAAATTCCTGGAAGCGTTCCTTTTCCCGCACTCGTTACATCAATTCCCACCACCTTGGAATTCACCTGTCCAAGTGCCTTCAGCGCCGCCTCTTCATTCTTCTGTCCTCTGTCAAGCTCAATGGCGGTTTCACATGCATCAACCAATGCATCGATTTTCTCGTCCCCCCCATTGTTTTCCCGCAACGCACGTACAATTACTGAATAATCTGGTGTTTCTGGATCGTCTTCTATATCCACAGCAAAATCGTTGTCACCTGCGCTGTCAGCCGGCTTCGAGATTTCCCCATCACTGTCATCCGCTAGACCAAGTCTATTCTCCAATAACTCCAGCGTTTTGGGCACCAAGTCTCCAAACGCGCGATTTAACCGGTACACGCGACCGGTGATCTTCTTCCGATTGTCGTAAATCGACCATGCAATCGCTCGACTTGCATCCTTTAGCTTTGAATCCTGCCGAGAAATCCTCTTTGGAATGTCACCAAAAATCTGTTCCCCCTCCTGCACCAACGCGTACTCGCCAGGCTTGTGCAACCACTCGCTCAAATAGAGGTCGGCTTCATCCAAAGCCTGCAACACATTCTCGATCTCGGACCTGCTTCTCCGAAGCCTGTCAGCCACTTGCTTGGTTGTTCTCCCCCTGTCAACTTGTCGCCGTATCAATCGTGCATCGCCAATCCAGTCGTAATCCAGCTTAGTTTCAGGACGGGCTTGCAAGTCCGCTTCAATATCATCGATTTCGTCACGGGCTGTATCCGCCGGCAGCACAGCGCAACGTACGTGCTCGAATCGCTGATCGACGGAGCCATCCTGTTGACGCAACAGTTCCCGCATAGCGCTCAGACGCCGATTGCCGTTTACAACAACACCACTGCTACTAATCAAGATTGTCTCGCGTTGCCCTTCCTTCTGAAGCACGTCGAAAATTGGCGTGACGGACTCGGTACCTTTTCTGGCCAGCTCGGCCAGTATCTTGTGCTGCGCGGTTTGCGCAGATAGAACCTCCTGGCCCTTTGCGAAGAAGTTCTTGTCTAATCCTTCTCTGGCAATCTCTGTTTGCTGTGCGCTGAAGGCTCGGCAGTTTTCCATCCGATACACAGGTAAGTCAACTGGAAGAATAATCACCTTCGGTCTATGAATCCCACCCCGAAACTCGTAGATCGGCTCACCAAGTTCTTCCGATACCGCGTATCTCTGACTGATGACGGCCAAGCGTTCTGAACGCGGAACAATCGAAACGGGATAACTCATCGGAAGTCTCTCCTCAATCGAAAGCAACAACAATAATAGGTACACTGATTACGCGATCAAACAATTCCAGCTCATTAATGATACGTTCCGCATTCGCAATATTGTCACCAATTGTGCGAGCCGCCGCTTTCGTCGGGAGGGCAAGCGCGGCAGCTTCAATCCTTTTACTTTGAAAGAGGTACTGCAGTTTCAGTAGATCATATGGGGCTCGACTCATATTGCCAGTCTGCAACTGAAATGCCAGGTCATCTTTGATTGCAAAAACGGTCAGGCCAAGTTCTTGATGTAGCTTGACATTTAGAGCCCATCCTTCGTTCGTGAACTCCCTCTCTACATGATCCCGAATTGCCGGTGTGCATCGACGCGCTATCGTTACAGCTGGAGCATCGAATACGCCTGTTAACCAAACCTTTAGCTCGCGCCGCTCCCAGACCGCCCCCGCATTATGATGGCTGTCGTACGTAAATGCTAGCTTCATTGCAACTACCCTGACCGAGGATCATAAACGGGCTTGTTCATTGGGCGAGTGCGTAATGTTCCGGCCCGGAGTTGATGAATACGCTTCCACGCAGTGTCTACGTATGACTGCTCAAGATCGCAGCCATAAGCATGTCTGCCGTGCTTGAGAGCTGCTATTGCCGTGGATCCCACCCCTAAATACGGATCAAGTACACTCTCGCCAATATTCGTTAAGGCAAGGATAAGCCGCTCCACCAAACCCACTGGAAATTGACACGGATGATCTGTTTTTTCGACGTGATTGCTTTTCACGTTTGGAATATCCCACACGTCAGATGGGTTTTTCCCAAGCGGGTTGCCTGAATACTGCCCTTTCTTCGGACCCTTGAAGTACTTTTTCTTAGGGTATTTTGCCGGTATGCGAACCGGATCTAAATTATATACGTATTCGTCACTCTTGGTAAACCAAAGAATGGTTTCGTATCTCCCGGAGAAGCGCTTTTGACAATGTAGCCCATGACCAAACATCCAAATTATCCGATTCCGAAGTTGTAGTCCATGATTCTTGAAGATTGGGTAAAGAACAATGTCTAATGGTACTACTTCACTATTTTCGACGTAGTTTCCAACCTGCCAACAAATCGATCCATTTGGCGCAAGGAGCCTCGTCGCTTCTGCAATGCATGCTGCCTGAGTCTCGACGTACTGCTCTTCCGAAGTGCGCTTTTCGTAGGCCTTTCCGATATTGTACGGCGGTGAGGTAACTATGAGACTCATCGATTCGTCGGGAAGGCGACGCATAAACTTTAGATTGTGCTCACATTCGATGTTGACATGGACGTTTCGCTTAAGCAGCGCAACATTATCATCGAAATCCTGAAGTGAGAGGTCTTGTGTTTGCTCTTGCTTTGTGATCATCAACAGCCCTCATTCGCAAATGCCGTCACATCAGGCGGAGAGGCACGTGGAGGCAAACCAGACACTAGACTGTATAGCTGCCATGTGGAAGCCATGGCAATCTTGGGACAGGTTTCGAGCGCATAGAATCGCGGTTGCGTGCAGGTTGCTTGCTTGTTTGATATGGGGGTATGTGGCACGGTCCGTGCTGTCGGTAAACGGTTCGGGGTGAACCCGAGCTTGGTGAGCAGGATCCTTCAACGCTGGTAGCGGACCAGAAACGTGACAGCAGCGCCGATGAGCGGAAACCACCGTGCGGGGTCGACGGAGGCATTTTGGGTCGTGCATCCTGGTGTCGCTGGAGGCGCAGCCGGACCTGACGCTGAACGATATCTGCGCGGCACTGGGCCCGGCCGGGCGTGACTCCGAGCCGGGTATCGATCAGGCGGTTCTTCCGCTGATATAGGATCACTGTCAAAAAGGCTCCGTACGCAGCCGACCGGGCGCGTCCGGACGTGCCAGTGCAACGTTGGCTCGCGCCTGAGCGGATAGTCTTCCTTGTCAGGTGCCGGATCAAACGTGCGCTCACGTCGTGTTGGGCCTGACAATCCCATTGTCAGACTCACTTGTGACCATTTGGATAGGTGCCTAAGGGGAATTAGCCCAGCCGTCGTTGAAGGGTCTGTTGTGTCTGATGCCGTGACTATCGTGCAATTCCTCCGATCTCAGCGACAGGACATCTAGCAGCGCAGGGACAGCCTCTTCAGATTCGTCACAAGCTGTTGACCCACTGCATCAATAGGCTCAGACCACAGTTGTGCCAACAACTCGGTCGCCCTCGCTACATCCCATGGCCATGCAGGTCGCCCATCAATCTGGGCGAATGGTCCATCCGACTCTGTAAGGACGCGGTCTCGCGGCATCCTTCGTACTAGCTTGCGTCCTTTTTCCCCGAGAAGCATTGCCGGTCCTACGCTGAACCAACATCCCAAGTCTATCGCGCGCCTAAGCTCCCTCTGCGTGCCCGAGAACCAATGCAAGATTGGTGTTCCTGCGCCGGGCCAAGCTGATAGCCCGTCAAGCACCTCTGTAGCGGCTCGACGGCTATGCAGGCTCATAATCCTTCCTCCAGCCCCTTCGCACAGCTCAAGTATCCTAGTGAAGGCCTGTTGTTGATCTGGATGATAGCGCCGAAACTCAGGTCCACCATCAAGGCCAATCTCTCCCACGTAACGAACCTGAGGCAGCAGTTCCTCGAATATTGCTAGTTCTGCCTTCCGTTCGTGGGCAATCTGCGGGTGCAGCCCAAGCGCTGTTCTGATCCTTGGTGCACCCTTTGCCAACTCCGCTGTCCCAGCCCATGCAGACGGTGCGGTTGTGACCGAAAGGACGTATAAGTCCCGAGCTACGCACTCCCGCGCGATCACCTGCGGGCTCGGATAGAGATCGAGATGAGTATGAAAGTCGATCACGTTACGCCATAGGCATTGTGCAGTGTGCGGAGCTCCACCAATCCTCTATCAAGCATGCTGATCAGCGCCGCGCGATCACGAATTAACGGCGATGCGAGCGCGTGACCGAGCCAAGATTCGACACCATCTCCACCTGCAGCCACGAGCGCGATCGCAACAGAGCGAACGTCGTCGAAGCCCGAATGGTCTTCATCATGACGGCCGAGTTGCTCGTAGACATAAGAAGTGGTGTCCAAAATCCCTCCCCACGCGAGAAAAGCCGCTCGACGAACCTGGCAGGGTACGCAGCGACCACAATGGCGATACTTGAAGCGCTGATATCGGCCACAGCTTGTGGACCGTACTGCCTCTGACTTCAATAGCAGTTGGTTCGTACATTCGCGCAACATCTCGCCTTTGGTCTTGGCGCTATACGGATTCACGATCTCCACAGCCAAATCAGCCGCATCAAGCACAGTCTGCAACCATCCCAGAAATTCTGGATGCGCCGTTCGCGTGCTGAGCCCACCGAGACGGCTGCCGGTAAGTGGAGGGTTGATCGCGATGAACCCATTCTCGCACAAGTACAGCGGGACCTGATCTCCATCATGGTAGCGCTGAAGCGCAGTAGCTGCGAGTACGCCATACGCAATAAAAATCAGTGATCTTACCCGCTGGGAGGCTTCTTGGACTCCAGGTGACTTCGCATTGTGGTTCAGTTGAAGATGCCCAAGCCCACCACCAATGCGAGCAGCAAAGTCCACTTGTTTTTCAGCGTCGCCTCGCACCGTCTGGCTGACCGCAAAGCATCTGTGACCCGCCTCAGCGAGGTCGATCGCGCCCACCAAACTATCAAGCCCGCCGGACAGTAACACCACGCAATCTTCCAGAGGCCGTACAGGTTTCCGGAGAGGCGCCATTTGCATGCCGCCTTCATGGAAGCGCAATGTCCAACGATCCGTTGACAGAAAAGCCAAGGCCTTGGCAAGCGCCCTAGCCTGCCCGTTCCAAAATGGTGCATCAGCCACCGCGATATCAAGTTCGATCTCGCGTGTCCAGCCGTCGGGACTTTGACGGCGCAGGGCCGCAAAGTCTGCGGTAACAACACTCAGCGCGATTGACAGCAGATCCCATGCTTTCTGCGCACACTGGAAACGTCTGCGAAGAACTGCGTGCCTTGCCGCTTCCCCCGCACTACTCTGACCCTCCGCCCTAGCCTGTCCGTAGAGGATTACCCGCATTGAGTTATCCATGTCCGGCAACACAAAATAATCGGGACCGCATACGAATCTCATTCTGCGTAACCTTCGAAGACTTCAAAGGTCTCTTGAAGGGCATCCCGAACCACTTGGCCGATTCTCCCACTAGTCAATGAACGGCCTGCGTCTCGAAGCCTGCGGAACGATGCCGCGACACCTTGTTTGATGTAGTCCCTCACCTCCTTGAGCCGACCCAGCGCTACAGTTGCGCTCGGTGCCTTGTCGACGATGGTCTTGCCTAGATCCAATTCAAACCGCCTGAATACGTCAATCGCGGTAAACCTCTCGATCGCGTAATCTCTTTGATCGGCCTCCAGACTTAGCAAATCGGCTTCCGGAAACCGGGTCAATAACTCAGACAACGCATCGCGGATGGATGCCCGCTCGGCCTCCGCGTCCTGAGTGCCATCGACGGGACGAACCGCTTCGATGACGGCATTTATGACCTCCTGCGCTGTCCGACCCGCAAGCAAAGTTGGATCAAGCGGGCTTCCAGAGGCGGATGCTTGGCCATCAGCAACGCTGGCGAGAGCACTCTCGAGCACCCCCGCCGTTGTCGCCGTGCTTCCAAAACGCCGAGTAGCGGTGGCAGAGCCGCCATAGCCGGTCCAAACGTAGCGGCCGAGACCGCGCCTCATCTCACCGCGGTCTCCTGTCCGGGCATACTCGCCGAGAGCCCGACGTGCGCCACCGAACCTCCTAGCTGGAGCCAGTAGAGTGTTTGCCGGCGCAGGTGATGGAGCGTTCGGATCCGGAGGCGCAGGCTCGTCAGGGGCCGCCTCGTCGTCCGGCCTTGGTTCCGGAGCATCTCCGGTAGGCGGTTCGGGGGTCCAGGGCGGCACCATTGGGACACCGCTGCCCGGCCCTCCGCTAGATTGTGACGTTCCCATTCTTCCTCTGCTTCTCTATTGCGTTTTTTACGGGCCTTGAGACTTGCTTGTTAGCCCAGACTTTAAACACATCTGTTGCCCAAGACTGATCGCCAATCTTGGGAACTATATTTGCCTTGATTTGCGTGGCCGGACGCTCGCCGAGGAAGGCGGCCAACCGGATGCCTTGTGGAGGATCAGCTTCACCGACAACAAGGCACGCTTCGAGTACCGCAGGAACGCCCCATTCTTGTTCCTGCCGTGCCCTATCAAGCAGACGATCCATGATTACAGTCATCTCGGTGCGAGGCACAACGACCAAGCGTTCCTTTAGGCTCGCTGCCATCTCAGGATGCCCAAGCAGCGCTGCCAGAAGCTCGGCCGCCTCTGACGACAACCGATCTTCCGGTGTAATCAGTGGCGCATGCTCCCTGCTCACATACAGTGCGCCTCGGAGATCGGTGTCCGCGAGCGCCGGGGACAATTTGAGCCATTCCAAGAAAAAGGGATCGTCAAAAGGCGCCTGCGGCGCCACGTCATGGCCGGCAGCGATCTTTTCCTCCCATTCAGCCAAGAATGTAGGTTCGCCGGTCTCGCTTGCACCAACCTTCGACATCAGCTCAGCAAACGCTTCAGGGCTGCCGAGGCGCTCAAATAGCAGTAACTTTGCCAGGACCGCTTCGTCGACGCCGACACCCTGCGCATCTGAAATCGCATGCGGATGGCCAGCGCATTAAGAAAGCGCTTGATCAACCTTGGGTTGCCGAGAATGCCCGAAGCAGTCGTCATCATTGGAGCGAGTCGGTCCGCTGTATCAAAACGCCCGACCAGATCCGCGGAGAACCCATCGTGGAGGCTCTGGACAAAGGCCCTGTCCACTCGCTTACCCTGCCATGTCTGGCGCAGCTGCGCGCAGACACAGGCCCGAATTCTCTCTTTCACACCAACTTCAAGGTCGCTGTTTTGTACGAACAGCAACATCATGTACGCACGAACTTCCTGTGTACCGAGCGTTGGCACCCGAATCGGCACTTGGATCAGCTTGTCGAAGTAACTTGTAATGAGCAGATCATCCGGCACGCCCTCAAAATGCCGGCGGACCGCATGTCTGATCATGTCGTTGTCGGCGGCGATCACGAACGCGGTATTTTTCAGGAACAGGAAGAGCCGGATGGCTTCAAGGGTCGAGATAGTGGTTTCCGGAAGACAACGGTCGAGATCATCGATCAGTACGATCAGAGTGACACCGAGTTCCTCAAGTGTCTCCTCGAAGGTGTTGCGTAGCGCCTGGATCTCCTTCGGCGGGGACGTTTCCTCTACCGGGTTGAGGAGGCCTTTGGCCGCTTCACCCGTTTCCCCTGCCTTAGCATGAGCGTCCTCAATCAGTGTCTCGTCAGGTCCCGCTGACGCGAAGCGCCGCCCGAGACCCCAGAGATCTGCGACCAGGCCTGTTGGCGGTAGCCCCAAGGACATCGCGACCGTCGAGCCTGCAACTAGCTTGGCTGACCGAAGCCAATTGACCCGCTTCAGCAGCGCTTTTGCCTTGTCGATCCCGCTCTCGCGCGTCTTCGCTTCCTCTTCCAGCTTTGTCGCGATCACATCCATGAGCGCCGCGCGCGCATCGTCATAGCCTTGATAAAGCCAAGCGTTGAACTCAACAAAAACGAATTCTCGTTCATCTGCATCGCGCGGAAGCCGTCCGAGAGATGCCTGTGTCAACTTGATCATCGACGACTTGCCAGCGCCCCAAGCACCGGACACTCCGATCGAGATGGGGCGGCCGCGAGCCTGAACGATGATCTCCGCTACCGAATCTGCGACGCCAGAGAAGTTCAGAAAGTCGTGTTCGGTTTCGTTATCCGGCCACATGCTGCTGCCCCAACTTCAGCAATATCAGCTCCTCAGTCGGTCCTGCAAAGTACTGTCGAGAAATGTTCCGAGAGCCATGCCCCGCTTCGGCGGTACCCGAAATTGTCTGCGCTCACAATGGACTGCACCCTGTTTATGTTCGTCCAGTGGGTTCCAATTCGACCTCCAGCTCACCGACGCAAGTATGAGCGGCGCCACACGGGAGGACATGTACCATAGTCTGCTTCCTGACCGAAACCGCTCGCACCGACAATCTATGCCGCTCTAAAGAGCTCCGACACCGTTCGCTACCTTGCAGCAGACTTCTATGCGTCTGCAACACACGTCGGACCGCCTGCTTCCGTGGCCTAAAGTACGCTGAACGCTACCGTTGATGGCCCAAGTTGTGACTACAATTTTTCGTGATTCCCAGAGAAATTTGTTCCCTAATTTCTGGAGTCACAACACCCTGAAAGCATCACTATTTCCAGGATGTCTAGTGTGGCTCCAGTGCGGGTTTTGATACAATGACATTCAGGTAATTTGCCGGAAGTGCGCGATTGGTGGGGCAGCACGGCGATCCCCCAAGAGGCTCGCCATCGAGCCTTATTCCTACGATTCACATGCAGAAGCGGTACCCACACGGAAGCCGCACCATACCATTCAACACCCTGTGCGCGATTCGGGAACTGCGAATTCATCTGACATGACCCGGAACTGCTGTTCGTGCAACAGGCACGCCACGGACCATTACCGTTGGTAGCCGCTCACCTGCGCCGCCTCGGTACCGCTGTAGCGCGGCGGTCCACCGAGCGTGCCGCCCCCATCCACGACGAGGATCTGACCAGTGATGTAACGCGCCCACCCCGACGCGAGAAAGACCACCGCGCGACCGATGTCCCAGCCGGTCCCCTCGATGCCAAGGAGCGAATACTTCCGGCGCTGTTCGCGCGCCTCGTCTGACATGCCGTCCGCGTACACCATCGGCGTATAGACCACGCCCGGAGCGATGCAGTTGACGCGAATCCCGTCGCTGGCGTGGTCGATCGCCATCGCGCGGGTCAGGCCGATGACCGCGGCCTTCGACGTGGAGTAAGCGGACATGCCGCGCGGCCGCAGCGCAGCGATCGAGGAAATATTCACGATCGCGCCCCCACCACCGCTCTCGATCATCGCCGGGATCGCGTGCTTGGCGTTGAGGAACATCGCCTCGACATTGACCCGCATCACCCGCTCCCACTGGCTCTGCGTTTCCTCGGTTACTGCGCTGAGGCTCGCGATACCGATGTTGTTGTCGAGAACATCAAGCCGTCCGAATTGAGCAACCGTTGCCCGCACCATGCCTGCGGACTGATCCTCGTCAGTAAGGTCGGCCTCATGTGCAACCGCCACGCCATCCTCCGACTCGATCATGCGGACCGTCGCCTCGGCGAGTTCAAGCGACCGGTCCACGACGAATACCTTGGCGCCTGCACGCGCAAGGAGAATGGCCGCTGCACGACCGTTGCCGATACCGTCGCCAGCCGCACCCCCCCCTGCAACGATGGCGACCTTTCCTTCCAGTCCGAGGTCTGCCTGAAGACTGTCGTTCACCGTGAGGCCCTCCCCCGCCGCAATGATGTTGGATGTTAGTTCCACCTCCCCGGGTATGGGACTCGTCGCGTAAGCCAGGGGCGCCAACCGTGCATCAACCTCGGGGACGTTCGCACCACCAGAATGCGATCTGCGCGAGGAGCGGCCGCCCAATGCGCGCTGGCAACGCTCACTGTCCGTCGACAACTGGCCCAAGCACGGGTTCATCGGAGCATCGCCAGCCGAGTGGTCCAGCGAACCGAACAACTCGACTGAGAGCCGTGTGCGCAATCTGCCCAGCGTCGGAAGCAACCCGTGGCTCGGCTCGCCCCAGCCACGGTACCTCGGGTCTGCTCGGTCGAACAACTAGGAGCTAGCCGCGTTACTGCATCGACACCGGGAGTCGCGCCAGGCGCTCGGTCAGGAGGCCGAAGAAACCGTCGGCATCCACGTGCTCGAGAACACGAGCGTTGGGCGCACCGCTGCGCCCGTACACGTCGCACACCGTCCGTCCCAGGGTGTGCTCGCCCGCAAGCTCGATCGCGACATGCATGTCCCGCCCTTTGAACAGCTCAGGTCTCACGAGGTACGCGGTCACGCACGGATCATGGAGCGGCGGACCATGCCGATACGTAGCCGTGGTGCGCGCTCCGTAGTACTCGAGCATCCCGCAAACGGCCGCCGCGGGCGCCGTCCCCAGCGATCGGATCGCCTCGATGCGCGCCGGTGTTGCAATCGCCTGCCGGGTGACGTCCAGCCCCACCATCGTGAGCGGCACGCCCGCCTCGAAGACGACATGGGCCGCATGTGGATCGGCATAGATGTTGAACTCGGCCGCCGGGGTCACGTTCCCGAGCCCGATCGCGCCGCCCATGGCCACGATCTCGGCCACGTTGTCGAGGATCGACGGCTTCTTGGTGATCGCGAGCGCGACATTGGTGAGGGGCCCGAGGGTGGCGAGGGTCACGGGACGGACGCTTGGCCAAGCGTCTCGACCAGGAAGTCCACGGCATGAGTTTCTTCAGCCGGGTGGCTGGGCTCCGGCAGATCGGCGCCGTCGATTCCGCTCGGACCGTGCACGGCCTCGGCGGTCACCGGCGTGCGCACCATCGGCCGCGGGCAGCCGGCATACACGGGCAGCTCCGGCCGACCGGCCAAGTCCCTGACCCGGCGCGCGTTGGCCTCGGTCTTCGCCAAGGGGCACATTCCCGGCAACCGCCGTGACGCCGAGCAGATCGAATTCCTCGGGCGACGCGATCGCCATCAACAGGGCGATGGCGTCGTCCTGGCCGGGATCGCAGTCGATGATCAGTGGCCGCGCACCCATGCTTCGCCCTGCCCTGCCCATTGCTCTCGTCCATCATAGGTCTCGCCATGGCCATGGCGCGTCCTGACCCGGTCGAAGGAGTCCGACCTTGCACGATCGCCGGCCGCCGGCGGTCAAGCGGAACCAGGCGGCAATCTGATCCGTCCGCCAATCACGATGAAATGATCACTCACGGCCGTGTGGAGCGCGCACCCGAGGTCCGGCGGTCGGGACAATTAGCCATCCCACCAGCCTGCGCTGACCTACCTCGCCGCGGCCGCCTACTTCGGCCGTCCCCCACCCGACGTCAACCGCACCACGAGGCCAGACCGCACCGCCTCGGCATCAGGCCGACATCAGCACACGAACGTGCTCGGTGACGCTCGACGCGAGGGCCCCGAGGTCGTAGCCGCCTTCCAGCGTTGCGGCCAGAGCGCCCGCCGCAGACCTCGTCGGCAACCTCACAGAGCCGCTCGGTCACCCACGCGAAGTCGTCATCCACCAGCTGCAGGTTTGCGAGCGGGTCGCGCACATGGGCATCAAAGCCTGCGGACACCAGGATGATGTCGGGCTCGAACGCCCGCAGCTGCGGCAGCACGGCCCCTTCCATCCCCGCGCGGAACTCGGTCGAACCCGACCCCGGCTCGAGCGGGACATTGACGATGTTGCCGACGCCCCGCTCGTCGGCGCGTCCGGTCCCGGGATACAGGGGAAACTCGTGGGTCGAGGCGAAGAACAGCGACGGGTCGGATTCGAATCTCGCCTGGGTCCCGTTGCCATGGTGGACGTCGAAGTCGACCACGGCCACCCGCTCCGCCCCGAGCACCTGGCGCGCGTGCAGCGCGCCCACCGCGACGTTGTTGAACAGGCAGAACCCCATGCTGCGCTCGGGCTCGGCGTGGTGCCCCGGCGGCCGGACCGCGCAAAAGGCGTTGGTTGCCTCGCCCCCCATCACCGCCGTCACCGCGGCCACCATCGCACCCGCCGCGCGGAGCGCCGCCTCGCCGGAATCGGGGGACATCACGGTATCGGCGTCCACCCGGACGAGTCCCGTCTCGGGCACCGCGGCCAGCAAGGCCTCGACGTACCGCGCGCTATGGGCACGCGCGACCTGCTCACGTTCGGCTTCGGGGGCCTCGCGCCGAACGAGATCTGCAAACGCGTCGACGGACAATGCCTCCATCACCGCGCGATACCGTGCCGGGCGCTCGGGATGGCCGGGACCGGTGTCATGCCGGGCCGAGCTTTCGTGGTGAAAAAGCAAGGTCGTCATCGCGGTCTCCTTCTCGCCATCCTCCGCATTCCCGCCGGGCGCATCGCCGGCAGGCCCGCACAGTCTCCCACAACACCCCTTGGAGCGCCCTCCCGTGGGAAGGTGCCGCGATTCTTCGCGGCCCGAGGGACGCCACGGCAGCTGAGGGCAGCCAGCGGACTCCGTGTTGGGCATGCCCGCAACAGGGATCGAAACCGGGCAGTCTCTCCTGCGTCACCGCGACGCGCTCCATGGATCCATCGGAGTACGCGTCGTCCGTGGCGACGTGCCTTCGCGACGTGGCGTCCGGCCAGGGTGTCCATGCGCCTTGCCATCGACCGACGGTCGCTGGCAAGGTCGGCCCTTCGCAGACTGGAGACCGCTCGTGGCAAGCTATCGCATTTTCGGTTCGGAACTCTCGCCGTACTCCGTGAAGGTCCGGGCCTATTTTCGTTACAAGCAGATCGCCCACGAGTGGCTGACGCGAACGCCCGACACCCAAGCTGAATTCGACGCCCATGCCCGGCTGCCGCTCGTGCCGCTGGTCATCACCCCCGAGGGCGAAGGCCTCCAGGATTCGACCCCCATCATCGAGCGGTTAGAGGCGGCGTTCGCCGAGCCTGCCGTGCAGCCCGACGACCCCGTGCTTGCCTTTCTCTCTGCCCTCCTCGAGGAGTACGGGGACGAATGGGGCAACAAGCCGATGTTCCACTATCGCTGGCGCGACGAGGTGGACCAGCTGTCGGCAGCCGATCGGATCGCCCGGTCCATGCTCCCCGGCGCCAGCGACGACGCCGTGGCCGAGCGTGCCCGGGCCGTGCGCGAACGCATGGTCCCCCGCGTCTGGTTCGTGGGCTCGTCTCCACAAACGGCCCCGATCATCGAGAACTCGCTTGCCCGGATGCTCGAGTTGCTGGAGGCGCACCTGGAGAGCCGGAACTACCTGTTCGGCGCGCGGCCCGCCCTCGCCGATTTCGGGATTGCCGCCCAGGTCTGGCAGATGTCCACCGATCCCACCGGCAGCGGATTGATCCCGCCGCGGACGCTCGAGTGGTGCCGGGAGATGCAGGACCCGAAGACGTATGGACCGTTCGAGACATGGCCGGCACTGGCACCGACCCTGATGCCGCTGCTCACGGAAGAGGTCGGAGACCGCTTCCTCCCCTGGTCCGACGCCAATGCCCGGGCCATTGCCGAGGAAGCCGAGGAATTCGAGGTCGACCTCGCCGGCGACCGCTGGGCCCAGAAACCGCAGCGCTACCACGCCCGTTCGCTTCGCGTACTTCGCGAACGGTACGCCCGCCTCGACGACAACGCCGATCTCGATCAGGTGCTGGAGGCGGCCGGCTGTCTCACCTGGCTGCGCTGACGCGCCAACCCGGCACAAGGGCTCCTGCCGGAGCCGCGGCGACTCCGGAAGTGTCGGCGCCGGAAAGCTTGAGGGCGGCGCTCAGCGGGGCTGGCGCGGGAGGGCCTGGACGCCTCCGGTCATCGTGTACGTCGTGAACCGGGACCGTCCAGCCCGGGACCCGGATGCGCCGCCACGGACGCGCGCCGAGGGGTTCCTGCGGAACGTTGCGTGTCAGCGCGACGAGCCGCCTCGCCGCCCTACGCGTAGAGCACGGCGCAGCGGACCTCGATGCTCCAGCGGTCGGGCGCATCCGGCGGGGTTGCAGGGTCCTCGAAGGCACTGTGGAAGCTGAAGGTGCAGGGTTGCTCGACACCGTCAGGGTCGCCCCTCGTGCCTTCGGACCGGGCCAGCTCGCCGGCCGAATCCCACTGCTTGATGAGCAGCGCCTCGTCGCGGGTCATGGCGGACCAGTAGACCCAACGGTGACGGGCGTCGTGCTTGGCGAAGTAGTTCTCGCCGATCCGGTCGCTGTAGTGGATTTCGAAGACGACGAGCTCTGTCCGGGTGCACGCTCATCCCGTCGCAGAGCGCGAGCGGCCGCGTCGCCACCGGTTCGCGGGCGATGTTGCGCCACACATTGATGAGCGCGAACCGTCCGTCCGTGATTGCCTGCTCGACCGCCGCGGAGTCGAGCAGCGTCTCGCCCTCGGCCAGCACCGTGCGATAGGTGTCGTTCAGGGTCGGCGGCCGGGCGAGATCACGCATTCGCTGGGGCGCGCTGGTCAGGGTGTAGTCACCGTGCACCAGATGCGCCGGCCCCTGGACCTGCTGGCCGCCGGCGATGCGCCGCTTGCCCGACTTGCCGGTCGCCGAGCGGACGTTGTGGTCGAAGGCGGCGACGGTAGCCGCCCCGGTCGCAGCGCGCACGATCTCGGCGCATTCGGGGTAGTACGCCCGGGCCACTGCGTCGTGATCGAGAAAGTCCAGGTCCGGGTCCGCCGACGGCCGCTCGAGCAGCTCGAAGCCGTTGGCCGACAATGTCGGTTGTTCAGCTTGCGTCACCGTGCGGGCGTCGAGGATCGCCATCTCGCGATCTTCCAGATCGACGCCCAGGAGGCCGCTGTCGCTGCCGTCCCGGTCGCGCCGGCTGAGCACCTTGCCGTTCCGATAGAGCGAGGATTCCGCCGACGGCTGCATGTAGCGGAAGGTGCCGAGACGAACCCCTTCGCGGGTTCCCTCCGTGGCCAGTCTGGTCATGCCGGTTACCTGTTCCCGTGCGGGGGCGTTCGCCGTCCGGCGGTCGTTCGTAGACTTTGCCGGCCGCCAGGAACGCATGCTCTCCGACCGCATACATAGTCCGCCTGCGGCCAAATGACCATCTCGGCCGACCGGGCGACGTTGATCGACGCCGGGATTCCCTCAGCAGGTGCCCCCGGGGGGGTTGCTTGCCGTATCAGGGGTGGTTGGACCGTCAGCGACATGATGCGCCCGGGGGCCGCTGCCTCGCCAATCGCATTCGCCCCGCAACCGGGCCCGTCACCTGCGCTCAGATCGCCTGGACGAGGTCCACCACCTCGCGCGTGCGCGTCACCTTGCCACTCCACAGCCGGTCGAACTCCCCGATCATTCGCTTGAGCGCGGCCGAGGCCATCACCCGGTTCACGTCCGGCATGTCCCGGAACTCGTAGAAGGCGATATGCACGTTCTCTTCCAGTTCGCTCCAGCCGCGGCTGGCGCCGACGGCATCGAAGGCGTCGACCGCCTCCGGCAGGTGCTCGTTCTGATACCAGGTGTCGAACGAGTCTTTCACCGCCGGATCCACCTGGGCGCGAACGATCAGAAATGCTGCCATCGTCGGGTCCCTGTTAAACGGATTTGCGGGCAGCATTCAGCCCGTCCGTACCGGATGCAAGCCGGATGCGTGCCGGCCGTTGCCTCACGACGAGATCAGGACTGGCTGTCGTCGCCGATTTCGCGTTTCTCATAGACGGTCTCAATCTTCTGACCGTTCCATACGTAGCAAAGGTGCCGCTCCTGGCGGGCGTTGGAGAGCAGGAGAGGTCGAAACACCGCGACACACTCGCCGTCGGTCCTGCGGACGCTGTCATAGGCAATCCCGTTCGAGCCGGCTGCGCGCAGCGTTCTCGCCAGATGCTGGCCAGCGGCGTAGTTGTCGTTGTGGTAGACGAGCGGCTGGGCCGCCTTCTGGCCGCGCAGGTCATGCAGATTCCCGTTGAGGTCGACCAGGTAGGCCCGCATGTCCAGTTCCATACGCGCCTGTGCCGTGGCGCTCAGGAACCGCTCGCGGTGATGTTTGGTCTCGGCAACGGCCGTGTTGAGATCGTTCGCGGCATAGAAGACACCGTAAGTACCGTCCGAGAAGCGGCTGCCGGTCGGGTTCAGGTGGGTGAAGGCTGCCATGATGACAGCGGTCCCGGGTCCGCTGATGCGATCCTCCGGAGGCACGAGCTCAATATCGCCGACCTCGTCACGAAGCCTGGGATTCGTGAGCGCCTCCAACGCGAAGATCGCCTCGAGGTCGTCCGGATCGGTCACCCGCTCGAAGAGCTGAACCGGCGGAAACCGGCTGGGGATGATTCGCCAGCACGGCTTCCATCGGATGCGGGCAACCGGCAGCCTCATGCCCAGCCGCCCCGCTGCGCGTCGAGGTATTGCCGTACGACGAAGAGGTCTGCCACCTGGCCCGAGAGCATGCGGTCGAGGGCCGACCGACCGCCGAACCCCGCCGCAGTATTCGGACGCTTTACCCATTCATCGGCCGCCTGTTCGTTGGGAAGCAGAACCTGAAGCGCCTTGTAGATGCCCAGAATGTAGGAAATGCGCTCCAGCGTATCCTTCGGCAGAACAGTGTTCCGATTCTTCTTCCACTTGAAGAAGGTCGATCGCGCCGTGAGCCCGAGCAGGGCCATCTGTTCCTCGACGGAGAGGCCCCAGAGTTCGGCGATGCGAAAGAACGTTCGCAACGCCGGGCCGGAGAGGCCCTTCCGGTCAAAGGCTGTTGCCGGATGCGCCTGCGCAGCCATGGCAGACTCCATAAATGTCTCTTAATAGATATTTAGTCTATATCCGGACTACCCGCAAGATCGAAGTGAAGGAAGCCTCGTTGTCAATGCGCGGACGACGATCCGACGGGGGTGTTGCCCGGTGCTGATGCCATACGGCTCTCTCCCAAGGCCAGTGCCCGCAAGGTAATCGCTGGTCACAGATCTCACTCCACGTCGCGCGTGCAGGACACCTTGCTTCTTGCCCCCGCCCAGGGCAGTCACACCCCGTCCGGCAGCGCCTCCACCTCGGCGAACCCCGCCAGCGCCCTGGGCCGTCTACGCTCCGCGCTCCTCCAGCAGCGCTTCCAGTTCGGCGAGTGCGTCCAGATCCTTCGGCCGTCCGGTCGCGCGCTTGGCGCCGATGAGCCGCGGAAGGTCCAGGCACCGGCATCGGAACCCGAAAATATCCACTTCCACAGTGTCGGGAACGAGGGCATCGTAGTCTCCGGCGCCAGTGATCTCGCCGAGCAGATCAATATCTCCAACCGCCGTCGTGAGCGTGAAGTTGAGGCCACGCTCGACGGTCGCAGCACTCCACTCGAACGGCAGGCCGGGCGGCGCCCCCCTCAGGTAGGGCGCATGGGGGCCAAGTGCCGCAACGAGGCGTTCAATGTTGGCGCTGGACCTCGAATAGACGACGTCGATGTCCTGGGTGAGTCGTGCCGACCCGTGAATGACGGCGGCAAGCCCGCCAACGATGACGAACTCGACTCCCGCTTCGCAGAGGGACCGAAGGGCTGCCTCGAAGTCGGTCAGGTGTCACCTCGCAGAGATTGCCCAGCCCGGCGTGCTTCAGCCGCCAAGCGCTGCAGGGACATCAGATTCTCCACCCGCTCCGTCACGGATCGCCGCAGATTCTGTCGAAGAAGCGTGCGGTCGATGTCGCGCTTGTACGCTTCAATCACCGGATCGGGTTCCGGCGTGTGTCCGACTGTGGTGAATTCAGCGTTGCAATCCTGCATCTGACACTTCCTCGCAAGCTGAATCGAACGATCTGGCCAGTCTACCCCGGTTGTTGTCAAGCGCGGTGTTGGTCCTGGCGCCTCGCTCAAGCGCCGCGAAAATTCCAAGCCAGTCGTAGCGAACTCGGAATCTGGCAACGGCGTGCGAAGCACAAGGTCATTCCGACTTCCTTGTGGAAGAGGGTTGGTCACACCCCGTCCAGCAGCGCCTCCACCTCGGCCCGGTGCGGCATGGAGAGCGCCGTTCCCGGTCGCGTGACCGAGAGACCGGCAGCCGCGCATCCGAAGCGCACCGCCTGGCCTGCCTCCCGGCCTTCCGCAAGAGCCACCGCGAACGCACCGTTGAACGCGTCCCCGGCCCCTGTGGTTTCCACCACCGGGCCCGCGCGAAACGCCGGCACCAGGTGGCCGCCCCCGGGACCTTCGAAGAGCGCCCCCTCGGCGCCCAGCGTGATCACGGCTGCCCCCGCCCCGCGCTCCCTGAGCACGCGTGCAGCGGCGCGGGCCTCGTCTTCGCTTCCCACCGCGAGACCGGTCATGGCCGAAGCCTCCGTCTCGTTCGGCGTCACATAGTCGCAGAGGCCGAGCATGTTCTGCGGGACCTCCGCGGCCGGAGCCGGGTTGAGGACGGTCGTCACGCCTGCCTCTCGCGCGATCGCAAGCGCTCGCATCGCCGCCCGGACTGGCTGCTCCAGCTGGGTGACGAAGACAGCAGCCGAGCGGATCGCGTCCGCGGCCGCGTCGATGTCGGCCTCCGAGAGCTCGAAGGCCGCGCCCGGGCATACGACGATCGCGTTCTCGCCGGTCGCCGCATTCACCATCACCGACGCGGCCCCGGTCGCCGTGCTCTCTGACCGGGCCACCAGGGGCTCCACGCCCGCATGAGCCCAGGTCGCAAACGCCATGTCCGCAAAGGCATCGCGGCCGACCCTGGAGATGAACCGGACCCCGGCGCCAAGCCGGGCCGCGGCGACCGACTGATTGGATCCCTTGCCGCCCGGACTCAACGCGACACTCTCGCCGATGACGGTCTCGCCCATTCGGGGCAGGCGATCCGTCCGGAACGTGGCGTCGGCAACGAAGATGCCGAGAATCGCGATATGTCCCGCCATGGCATGGTCCTCAACCTGGGTAGTCGTGCACCTGTCGGCCGCCGGAAAACGGCGGGCGCGGATGCTTCTGCGGCAGCCGGCTCGCCGTGGGCCGCTGCCCCGGCCCAGCCAGCTGTGGAACCTGGCGCAGAAGATACTCCGGGCAAGCGGCGTCAGGTGCGCCGGGCGTCAGCCGTTCATGCCTTGCCGACGCCGGACACTGTGGCAGCATCCCGACTTCAGGACGGCCCGCCATGGCGAATCGGGACCACCGGAGGCGTGTATAAGGAGCGGCGCGCAAGAGGCATCTCGCCCATCCCTCCAGGAGTCCCCCATGCCACTCGAATCCGAACTGCTTGCCGTGTTCGACCTGACTGTCGACAAGCCCATCGTGCTCGACAACACGCCGTCCGGCCGGCGTCTCAACGTCAACGTCACCGGCGGCACGTTCGAGGGCCCCGACTTCCGGGGCGAGGTTCTCCAGGGTGGCGGTGACTGGCTCGTGCTCCGCGCGGACGGATCGCTTCGGCTGGACGTCCGGGCGACCCTCCGCACCCACGACGGCGCCCTCGTCTACATGACCTACTTCGGCGTCCGGCACGGCCCCGAGGACGTGATGCGCCGGCTCAACGCTGGAGAAACCGTCGACCCTTCCGAGTACTACTTCCGAATTGCGCCGTTCTTCGAGACCGGCGCGCCCGAGTACGCCTGGCTCAACGGCCTCGTATGCGTGGGCAAGGGCGACCGGAAGCCGACCGGCCCGACGTACGAGGTGTACCGGATCCTGTAGCGAGCCGGAGCCGGTCCCCTCTAGTTGGCGCCATCGTGGCGTGACGTCGCCTGTCGCAGGTTCCCGACACGCCGACTTCTCGCTGCCTTTTTCGCGGTCTTCAGCCTCCCGCCCGCGTGGACCGCCGCCCACCGGCGTTTCGCTTGCCGCCGTGCTCCTTGGCCCATGCGCCCGCGTCCTCGCAATGGGGGATGCGCGCGCTTGCCGGCCGGAACACGGTCGGAGAGCGCCACATTTCGGAACCAAGCCTGTGATTCCGTGCTCGAATTGTTGTGTTCCCGAGCTCCGCAGCCCGCTTCTCAGCTTCCCGGTATCCGCTTTATGCTTGCATTTATGGAATGATATACCATATATGCAAGGATGATACCGCGTCAGAAATCGCAACTCGTCTGCGTTCGACTGGACCAGTTCCCGGCCGTGGCCCTCCTGGGTCCGCGCCAAACCGGCAAGACCACGCTGGCTGGGCTTATCGCTGAAGAGCGAGCGAGCACCTATCTCGATCTTGAGGACACAGCGGACCGCGAGAAGCTAAGCGATGCCGCACTTTACCTGTCCGGGCACGAAGAAGAGCTGGTGATCCTCGACGAGGTGCAGCGCGTGCCGGAGCTGTTCCAGACACTTCGCGGCCTCATCGACAGGGGGCGCCGCCGAAACATCCGCGCGGGCCGGTTTCTGCTTCTGGGTTCGGCGTCGATCGACCTGCTCAAGCAGTCGGGTGAATCCCTTGCCGGCCGCATCGCCTATATCGAACTCGGGCCTTTCAACGTTCTCGAAGTCGACGCCGGTGCGTACGAGAAGCTCTGGATCCGGGGCGGATTCCCGGACAGCTTTCTCGCCGATAGCGACGAAGCCAGCATGGTCTGGCGGGAGAATTTTGTCCGCACGTACCTGGAGCGTGACGTTCCGCAGCTAGGCCCGCGCGTGCCGGCGGAAACGCTGCGACGCTTGTGGACCATGCTGGCCCACATGCAGGGCGGCTTGCTCAACGCTGCCCAGCTCGCACGTGGGCTTGCCGTCGATGGCAAGACAGTCGCCCGCTATCTCGACCTGCTGGTCGACCTCCTGCTGGTCCGACGCCTGCCACCCTTTCACGCCAACGTCGGCAAGCGCCTGGTGAAATCCCCAAAGGTCTATGTGCGCGACAGCGGTATCGTCCACACACTGCTCGGCCTCGATGACCGGGATGCGGTGCTGGGTCATCCGGTCGCCGGTGGGAGCTGGGAAGGGTTCGTGCTGGAAAACCTCCTCAGCGCCGCCCCGGAGCGCGTGAGGCCGTGGTTCTACCGAACTGCTGCTGGCGCCGAAATCGACCTGGTGCTCCAGATGCCAGGCGGGGACCTGTGGGCGGTGGAAATCAAGCGCGGTCTCGCCCCGCGGCTTGACAAGGGATTTCACCACGCGCGTCAGGACCTCAATCCTACGCGCTCCTTCGTCGTGTATTCGGGCATCGAACGATACCCCCGGAGCGAGGCCGTCGAAGTGATCGGTCTGGGCGAACTGGCGTCGCTCCTCGCGACGGTATGAGTGGCACTGTCTGTAGCGGAGACTCCTTGATAAGAGAACCCCTGCTTTGGAAAGTACTTGTAGCCCCCCGTATCTTCCTTACCTGACACTACAATTGGCCGAGGATGGCCAAGACGGGCTGGCCTAGTGCGGGAGAGAACGGCCGAAGCCCGATGTACGAGACGCACGATGCGCCGCGGTACCGTAGGAGCCATGTTCCTGATCAAAGAACCAAGCCCTTCGGATGTTCGGCGCTTTCGCCGGGACGGCTTTCTCGTCGTCGAACGGCTCATCGAGCCCGAGGCTGCCGCCCGTCTGGCCGCGCGGTTCGGGCCGCTCTTCCGCGGCGAATTCGAGACCGGCCTCCACCCCGACGAATGGAACTGGCGCGAAGGGAAGGACGCCGCGGACCTGACGCGGCAGATCTGCAACGCCTGGAAATCGGACCGTGAGGTGGCGCGCGCGGTCCTGCACCCCCGGATCGGCCTTTGGTGCGCGCGGCTCAGCGGCTGGCCGGGCGCGCGGCTCAACCAGGACAACGTGTTGTGGAAGCCGCCGGGCGCCCGCCCGCTCGCCTTTCACCAGGACGACAGCTACCAGCAGTGGGTGGTGCCGCCCGAGCTATGCACCTGCTGGATGGCGCTCGATGCGACCACCGGGGCCGGCGGCACCATCGAATACGTCGCGGGTTCGCACCGCTGGGACCTGGGCCGGCCGGCTTCCCGGTTCCACGCCCCCGACGACTACGAACGCGAGATGCACGAGGCCGCCGCCCGGGCGGGTGCCGTCCCCGAAGTGGTGCGGGTCGAGGTTCCGGCGGGCGGGGGAGTCTTTCACCACGGACGGGTCTTCCACGGCTCGGGCACCAACCGCACCGACGCGCCTCGACGGGCGCTCGTGTCGCACTGCATGTCTTCCGAAGCCCGCTACCATCCGACCAACGTCGGACCGGTCTACGGCCGCTACAAGCGCGCCGACAGCACGGACATGGACGAATCCTTCTTTCCCGTGCTGTGGACCGAGGACGGCTACCGGAGCGCCTTCCTCGATGGCTATCTCGGTGCAGTTCCCGGCGCCGCGGGCTGATCCACGCAGGTGGCCTCCGGCCGGCCGTCGGGGGCCGCGAGATTCAAGTGCGCCCCCGACGGAAGCAGTGTCCCGGATCCTTTGACGATCTAGGTGTCCGCGTAGCAGTGGGTCTCGGCCTGCCCGCCCGGATGCGTCACCGCGCCGGCGACCGCCGGTCCCACGAGCTGCGAGTACTTCCAGAGCTCCCCGGACGTGTACTCGTGCGTGCGCGGCGTCCAGCGCTCGCGGCGCGCGGCGAATTCCTCGTCGCTGAGCGCCACCGACAGCTCGCCGGTCTCCGCATCAATCGTGATCTGATCGCCGTCCTGCACGAGACCGATCGGGCCCCCGACCGCCGCCTCGGGCCCGACGTGGCCAATGCAGAAGCCGCGCGTCGCACCCGAGAACCGGCCGTCGGTGATCAGTGCGACCTTCTCGCCGAGGCCCTGGCCGTAGATCGCGGACGTCGTGGCGAGCATCTCCCGCATGCCGGGCCCGCCCTTCGGCCCCTCGTAGCGGATGACGAGCACGTCGCCGTCGCGGATCTGCTGCTCCTTCACCGCCTTGAACGCCTCTTCCTCGGTGTCGAACACGCGCGCCGGCCCCACGTGGCGCAGCCGCTGCATGCCCGCCACCTTCACGATGGCGCCCTCCGGGGCGAGATTCCCCCGCAGGCCGACCACCCCACCCGTCGACGTGATCGGATTTGACACCGGGCGAATGACGTCCTGGTCCTCGGGGAACGCGACGTCCGCGAGGTTCTCGGCCACCGTCCGTCCGGTCACCGTCACGCAATCACCGTGGATGTAACCGCCGTCGTAGAGCGCCTTCATCAGCACCGGCAGCCCGCCCGCCTCGTACAGATCCTTCGCCACGTACTTGCCGCCCGGCTTGAGATCACCGATGTACGGCGTCGAGCGGAACAGCTCGGCGACGTCGTTCAGGTCGAACTTGATGCCGCACTCGTGCGCGATCGCCGGCAGGTGCAGCCCGGCATTGGTCGAGCCGCCGCTCGCGGCGACCACGCGCGCCGCGTTCTCGAGCGCCTCGCGCGTGATGATGTCGCGTGGCCGGAGGTTCCGCTCGATCAGCTTCATGACCGCCTGGCCGGACGCGAAGGCGTATTCGTCGCGCGACTGATACGGCGCCGGCGCCATGGCGGAATGCGGCAGCGCGATGCCGAGCGCCTCGGACACGCAGGCCATGGTGTTCGCCGTGAACTGCCCGCCGCACGAGCCCGCCGACGGGCAGGCAACCCGCTCGATCTCGTCAAGGTCGTCCGCGTTCATGTTGCCGCCCTGGTACTGCCCCACCGCCTCGAAGACGTCCTGCACGGTCACGTCGCGGCCGCGGAACCGCCCCGGCATGATCGAGCCGCCGTAGAGGAACACGCTCGGCACGTTGAGGCGCGCCATCGCCATCATCACGCCGGGCAGCGACTTGTCGCAGCCGGCGAGACCCACGAGGCCGTCGTAGGCGTGCCCGCGCACGGTGAGCTCGATCGTGTCGGCGATCGCCTCGCGGCTCGCGAGCGACGCCTTCATGCCCTGGTGCCCCATGGCGATCCCGTCGGTCACGGTGATCGTCGTGAACTCCCGTGGGGTGCCGTCGGCCTGGTCCACTCCCGCCTTGGCCGCCTGGGCCTGCCGACGCAGCGTGATGTTGCACGGCGCCGCCTCGTTCCAGGTCGTCGCCACCCCGATCAGCGGCTGGTGAATCTGCTTCTCGGTGAGACCCATCGCGTAGTAGAAGGAACGGTGCGGGGCGCGCTCGGGGCCCTCGGTCGTGTGCCGGCTGGGAAGTCTGCTCTTGTCGATCGTCATGGCGTGAAGTCCGTGGATGTGGGGGGCGGCCCGGGCTGGCCGGGGGCAGAATACGACTGGCGCTACGCGGCTTCCATCCCGGTTCCGAGCCGGGCCAGGGCCCGTTCGATGCGTTCGGAACGGACCTCCGCATCGGTCTTCCGGTCGCGCTGCTCCTGCACGACGGCCGGCGGGGCCCGGTCCACGAACGACGGGTTGGCGAGCTTCGCCTCGAAGCGGGCGATGTCCTTGCGCAGCGTCTCCATTTCCTTCTCGAGCCGGATGCGTTCCGCGGCGACGTCGATGGTGCCAGCGAGCGGCATGAGCGCGACCGTCCCCGCGGCTTCGAGCTCGGCGGCCTGGCTGTCCTGCCCGTCGTCGGCCGCAAACGAATCGATCCGGGCGAGCCTCCGCATGGCGTCGCCGTGCACGGCGAGCGCGCGATCCGCCGCCGGCGTCGTGGTCCGGAACCGGATTCCCACCATCGCCGCCTGCGGTACCCGGAGTTCCGAGCGTACGGAGCGGACCTCGTTCACGAACGCCATCAGCCACTCGATCTCGCCCTTCGCTTCCCGATCGGGTGAGCGGGACGTATCCGGCCATGGCGTGAGGGCCAGCAGGCGCTCCGATTCCCGGCGGAGCGACCAGAGCTCCTCCGTCACGAAGGGCATCAGCGGATGCAGCATCCGCAGGGTCACGGCGAACGCCGCGGCGGCACTGCCCTGCGTTTCGGCCCGGGCGGCCGCGTCATCGCCGCCCAGCAGCGGCTTGGCGAGCTCGAGATACCAGTCGCAGTACGTGTGCCACAGGAACTGGTAGGCCACCGCGGCGGCCTCGTCGAAGCGATAGGCGCGAATCGCAGCGGCGACCGACTGCGCCGTCTCGGCCGCCGCCGCCTCGATCCACCGGTTGAGGCTCAGGACCGGCGCCGGTCTGGCGGCCGGGGCGGCCTGGCCGGCGCCCTGCAGTTCCAGGAATCTGGCGGCGTTCCAGAGCTTGGTGACGAAGTTCCGGTAGCCCTTGACGCGGTCCTCGGCCAGCCGGATATCCCGGCCCTGTGCGGCCATGGCCACCAGCGTGAACCGGACCGCGTCCGTTCCGTACCGATCCATCAGCTCGAGCGGGTCGATCACGTTCCCCTCGGACTTGGACATCTTCCGGCCCTTCGCGTCGCGCACGAGGGCGTGGATGTAGACGTCCCGGAACGGCACCTGCTTCTGGAAGTGCAGCCCCATCATCATCATCCGGGCCACCCAGAAGAAGATGATGTCGAACCCGGTCACCAGGACGGTCCCCGGGTAGTAGCGCTCGACCAGGTCCGTCCGGGCGGGCCAGTCCAGCGTGGAGAACGGCCAGAGCGCCGACGAGAACCAGGTATCCAGGACGTCCTCGTCCTGGACCAGCTCCACCGGCTTGCCGAACGCCTGCTCGGCGGCCGCCCGGGCTTCCGCTTCGGACTCGGCGACAAACACCTTGCCGTCGGGGCCGTACCACGCCGGGATCCGGTGTCCCCACCAGAGCTGCCGCGAGACGCACCAGGGCTGGATGTTGCGCATCCATTCGAAATACGTATTGGCCCAGTTCGCCGGCACGAACCGGGTCGCCCCCTCCTCGACGGCGCGGATGGCCGGCCCGGCCAGCGTCTTCGCGTCGACGAACCACTGGTCGGTGAGCCAGGGCTCGATCACCGTCTGCGAGCGGTCACCGAACGGGACCGTGTGCACGATCTCCTCCTCGCGCTCGAGCAGGCCCTGCGCCTCGAGGTCGGCGACCACGCGCTGTCGGGCTTCGAAGCGGTCGAGGCCGCGATAGGCCGCGGGCACACTGGCGTTGAGCGAGCCGTCGGCGTGCAGGATGTTGATCGGCGTCTGGCCGTGCCGGCGCCCCACCTCGAAATCGTTGAAGTCGTGGGCCGGCGTGATCTTGACCGCTCCCGTCCCTTTCTCCGGGTCCACGTACTCGTCGGCGACCACCGGGATCACCCGGTCGGTGAGCGGCAGCCGGACCTCGCGTCCCACGAAGCCTTTGGTGCGCGGGTCCTCCGGATGCACGGCGACGCTGGTGTCCCCCAGCATGGTCTCCGGGCGAGTCGTCGCCACGGTGACGTGGCCGTCACCGTCGGCGAACGGGTAGCGGATGTACCAGAAGCCGCCCTTGACCTCGCGCGTGTCGACCTCGAGGTCCGAAATGGCGGTCCGCAGCTGGGTGTCCCAGTTGACCAGCCGCTTGTCGCGGTACACCAGTCCGTCGCGGTGCAATTGCACGAAGACTTTCCGGACTGCGGCCGACAGGCCCTCGTCCAGCGTGAAGCGTTCGCGGGACCAGTCGGCGGACGCGCCCAGCCGGCGCAACTGCTGGTTGATCGTGCCGCCGGATTCCCGCTTCCACGCCCAGACGCGCTCGACGAACGCCTCGCGGCCCAGCGCCTTGCGGTCCGGCCCGCCCGCCTCTGCCAGCTGCCGCTCCACCACCATTTGCGTGGCGATCCCGGCGTGGTCCGAACCCGGCTGCCACAGCGTGTCCCGGCCGCACATGCGCCAGTAGCGGCTGAGGACATCCTGCAGCGTCATGTTCAGCGCATGCCCGATGTGCAGGCTCCCCGTGACGTTGGGCGGCGGCATCATCACGACGAACGGCGCTTCGGCCGAACCCGGATCGCAGGCGAAGGCGCCAGCGTCCTCCCAGGCCCGATAGATGCGTGATTCCACGCTGGCCGCCTCGTACGTGCGGCCGATCTGCTGCTCGGACATGGCTATGCCGGTTCGTCGGAACGGGGGCCCGCAGGCCGGGATGCCAGCTCCGCCCGGAGCATGTCGCGGACGGTCGCGTGGAGATTCTCGCGGAGCCACGCCCGAATCAACTCGTCGACGCGGCGGCGCACGTACTCGTCAAGCGGATCGTCCGCACGCGCCTCGAGGCCGGGGGAAACCGGGCCTTCGGGATGCGGGCCGGCCCGCTCAAGGTCGGCCCGGATCGCCGCCAGCGTGGCCTCGATCCTGTCCTGCGACGATGCCGTCACGAACCGCTCAGAGACCCCATTGCTCGGCCGTCATCCGGCCGGTGGCATGGAGCAGCCCGTAGGCCGCCACCTGCAGGACGTGGCGCGCCTCGTCGAGGCGGTCCTCGGCCACCAGCAGCTCCTGGTCGGCATTCAGCACATCGAGGGTCGTGCGGTTCCCGACCTCGGCCTCCCGGCGGACCCCGTCGGAGGCGATGCGGTTCGCACGAGCCGACGATTCGAGGGCCGTGATCGTCTCCGCCGCGCTCCGGAAGCGGTGCCACGCACTGAGCGCCTGCAGCCGGACGCCCCGCATCTCGGCATCGAGCTCGCGCCGCGTCTGGCCCAGCAGCTCCTCGCTGCTGCGCACCGCGGCATCGACCCGCCCGCCCGACCACAGCGGGACCGTCGCACCGATCCCGATCGACAGGTCCGTCGACGATTCGAAGAACGTGTTCGGGTTGCGCGCGTAGGTGGCGGTGCCGGTCACGTCGAACGTCGGCAGGATCTCGAGCACCATCGTGTCCTTGCCCCGGGTCGCCGCGTCCACCCGGGCCCGCCGCATCAGCACCGCGGGGTGCATGTTGACGGCGCTGTCCTCGACCTCGATCTCGCTGGCCGGTACCGCCGGCAGCTCGGTCGGATAGGCCGCGTTCTCGGAGAAGTCGGAGCCGGTCGCCAGGCGGTACTCCCGGAACGCGTGGTCCAGGTCCTGCTCGCGGTTGAGCCGGTCGGCCCGCCGGTCGGCCAGGCGCGCTTCGGCCTGGGCCACGTCGGTCGGGGTCACGTCGCCGACCTCGAAGCGTTCCTGTGTCGCCTTGAGATCGCTCTGCACCAGCTCTTCACCCTTGACGGCCAGCTCCAGCCGGGCCCGGGCCCGGAACACGTTCAGGTAGGCGATCACGGCGTCGTGCAGGACCTGCTGCTCGACCACCTGCAGCTGGTAGTGGGCGGCTTCGAGCAGCGACTCCTCCACCCCCACACGGCCGCGGACCCGGCCGAAGTCAAAAATCCGCTTGGAGAGCGACAACCGCGCCGACGTGAACACGGGCTTGGCCTCGCTCTGGCTGGACCCGTCACTGAGCTCCGCGGTCCGTTCGGTCATGGAGGCGCCGAAGTCCCCGGTCGCGGTCAGGCTGTTCCCCAGCTCGACCTCGTTCACGCTGGCCGCCGCAATGCGAACCTGCGCGCGTGCGGTCTGGATGGCGGGATGCCAGGCGTGGGCGTCGGAAATCGCCGTCTGCAGGGTATCCGCGGCCGCGACGGGCGCGGCCAGCAGGCCCGAGACCAGCGCGAACGGCAGCAGCCGGCGCACGGTGGCGCGCCCCGCCAGGCCCGGTGCAGGCCCCGAGTAGGTCAGTCGCATTGGGCACCCGGCATGCCGTCCTTGATCCATTCGACGGACAGCACTCCTTCTGGTGGGTTCACACATCGGGCAGCGTACCGCTTGATGTCCACCAATTCGACACGTTGCTCGTCATCGTTCCAGCGGGTCACGCCGATCGCCGAGGCCTGGATGGCCTGATGCCCCTTGCCGAGCGCCAGTTCGACCGGACCCGACGGCGTGTCCCATTGCAGGTATTCCATCGCGTCGATCACTTCCTCGTTGGTCGGGAACCGGCCCACTGCCGCTGCCGCCTTCTCGAACGCGGCCTTCACGCCGAGGATCGCCATGGCCGACTTGTGCGGCGGCTGCGTGGTCAGCTTGCCGTAACGCTCCTTGAAGCCTGCACGGAACCAGTTCGCCAGCTCGGTGTCCGGCGCGAAATCGCCGTGCGGACCGCGGGCGCCGACGATGACCCCGTCCGGGACGTTGCGCCCCAGCACCGGGAGCACGTGGTCCGCCGCGACCATCACGATGTGGCGGTTCATGAACAGGCCGCGCTGGGCCCCCTGCAGCACGAAGGCTTCGAGATCGGAGCCCCAGAGCGACGTGTGAATGGCCTCCGGCGCCCGGACCGTCAGCGCCGAGATTTCCGTGCTGTACTGGCCCGCAAACAGCTTGGGAAACTGCTCGGTAACGGTCTCCACGCCCGGGTACAGGATGGCCATCGCGCTCGTGAAGTCGGCCCAGGCGTCAAGGCCCCACGCGTAGTTCTGGTTGATTCCGGCGATCGTGGCGACTTCCGAGTCGATGTCGTGCAGGTAGCGAACCGCCGCGATGTTGTCCATCGCCGCGTGCGGGCCCGTGCGGAACACGTAGCGGTAGTCGGCTTCCTCGAAGACGCGCGGCGTGCCGCAGTCCACCAGGATCGTGAGCTGCCGGAGTTCCTCGGCCACCGGCGGAATCGCGAGGCAGTCGCCGGAGGAGATGTACCCCATGACCAGGTCGACGTTCCGGCGCTCGACCATGTTCCGGAATTCGGTCACCTGCTTGGTCGGCCCCCCGGATTCATCGACCACGAAGTACTCGATCTGCGCGCCCGCGATGCCCGGCGTGTCATACGGGGGCGGCACCTCGCCCGCGTTGATGGCATCGACCATGAACTCGAAGCCCTCGAAGTTCGGAATGCCGAAGCTTCCCGCCGCCGGTCCCGACAGGAACGCCACGAACCCGATGCTGAGCGTGCGGCCCTCGTCGGAGTCCTGCGCCTGCGCGGCTGCCGGCGCCAGACCCAACGCGGCAAGCGCGGCCAAGGCGCTCACGAATCGCCAAAGAGATGATCTCATGAGGTACGGTCTCCCGGAGCTGGCGCGAGTTCGCTGCTCGCCCGGCCACAGGGTACCCGATGTTGGGGGCAACTTCCTGCGCGGGCGAATCCCCGCGGGCGGCCCAAACCAAGCCCCCGCTGCCGATTTGCGCATCCGGCCCACCGGCTCGGGTTGTCTGAGTCAGTGCGCGCGGCGGGCCACGAACACGCGCGTTGGCCGCTTCGCTAGCCCTTCCCGGAGTCCGGGACACGGCCGGCCACCGCTCCACCGAGCCGCGTCAGCGCGTCCCGGAGCGGGGCGTGGCGAACGGCCGCGGTTTGCGCCGCAACCTGCCGCTGGGCCCGGTCCGTGGGCGCCGCCGCGGCTGGCGCTGGTGGCGCGTGTCGAGACCGACCCTGGACGGGCCCCTGCTTGACGACGATCCGCTTCACCACGGGGGAGCCGTACGTCGTGGCGATCCGCTCCATCACCATGGCGCTCCGGTGCTGGAACTCGGTCGCGAACGCGGGCTCGACCCGAACGGTCAGCACCCCTCTGGACAGGCTCACGGGAGCCGTCCGGCGCGCCAGCTGCGGCCCGATGATCGCGCGCCACTCGCGGATCAGCGCCGATTCGCGGAAGCCGCGCTTGCGAAGCAGCGGCCGCACCGCCTCCTCGGCGGCGCTCGCCAGCGACCGGCCGCCCCGTCGCGCCGGTTCCTGGCGCCTGTCCCGCTGCCGCCCCGCTGTCGGCGGTTCAGGCGGCATCGCGCCGCGAGATCGCGGACAGCCGGGACTGGTACTCGGCCTCGGGCACGAACCGTCCTTCCGGCCAGAACCCCCAATCCCGGATTCGCCGGCCGGTCGCGAACAGGGTCGTGGCCGACACCCACGCGCCGTTGCCGTCCCGGGGGAGGCCCAGGCAGTGAGCGTGCGCGGCCGGGCGGCACACCAGGTTCCCCGGCACCAGGCGATGGCGCGACGGCGGCCCCGCGGCACCGCCTTCCGTCTTCCACACTTCGCTCTGCTCGCCAAAGAGCAGCCAGGACGCACTCGGCCACGGATGATCGTGCAGTACCGACTCGTCGGGCTGCAGGAAGCGATGGAGATACAGTGCGAATTCGCTCCGGCCCGTCTGCTTGGGCCGCAGATGCCATCGCAGCAGGTAGGGCCGAACCCGGCCGTTGACGTCCCGGAGGCAGGTATCCGGCCGGTAGATGGTCTCGTGGGGCGGGATGTCCGTGATGATCTCTTCGCACAGGTCGAAGAGGCCGGGGATCGGCTCGGTCTCGGCCACCGCGTAGGTCATGGCCGCCTGATCTGACCGGGCAAGGAGATCGAGCGGACGGGCTGCACGGCCGACTTCAGCCGCCAGCCGGTCCCAGTTAGCTCCCTGTTGTGCAAGGGATCGTCGTACTGCAGACTGATTCATGGGACTAGATGTATGGCCGGAACCCGCAATCGTCACGCGTCTCTTTACGCATCCTGCCCCCGCCGCGCAAGCAGCGAAGACCCGGCCTTCAGCTGTCCTGATCTGCACCCGTAATGTCACCGCCGTCAACGCCCAGCGCGGACCGATTGCTCGCGTGGTTCAAGCGGCACCGGCGCATCCTTCCGTGGCGGGGGCCCTGGGGCGGCAAGCGGGACCCGTACCGGGTCTGGCTCAGCGAGATCATGCTGCAGCAGACCCAGGCGGCGACGGTCGTTCCCCGCTTCGAAGCCTTCCTGGATCGATGGCCGACCGTGGAGGCGTTGGCCCGCGCCCGGGAGCGGGAAGTCCTGGATGCCTGGGCCGGCCTCGGCTACTACCGCCGGGCACGGAACCTCCACCGTGCCGCGCAGGTCATCGTTACCGCCTGGGGCGGTCGCTTCCCGGCTTCCGTCAAGGATCTCGAATCACTCCCCGGGGTCGGGGCGTATACCGCCGCCGCCATCGCCGCCCTGGCGTTCGGCGTGCGCACCGTGGCCGTGGACGGCAACGTCGCCCGGGTCCTCGCGCGGGTGTTCGCCGTCCCCACGCCGGCCGGCCGGTCGTCGCGACGGCTGCAGGCCATCGGGGCCAAGCTGGCGCCCGAGGCCCTGTCCGGCGAGTTCGCCGAGGCGCTGATCGAGCTGGGCGCGCTGGTCTGCCGGCCGCGCGCGCCCCGGTGCGACATCTGTCCGTGGCAGCGCGCCTGCGAGGCCTTCCGAACCGGCCGGACGGCGGACTTCCCGGTGTCCGCGCCAAGGCGGCGCCCGGCCGTCCGGTACAGCGTCGCCTTTCGGTTGACCAACCGCCGCGGTGAGGTGCTGCTCCGGCGACAGTCGGACCCGGGCCCGTTCCAGGGGATGCTGGTGCTCCCCGCGACCCCCTGGGACGCCACCCGGCCCTCGCCGGCCGCCGTGCAGGCGGCCGAACCCCCGGCCCCCGCCTGGCAGCGCGTGCCGGGGTTGGTCGAGCACGGCCTCACGCACCTGACCCTCCGGACCGAGATCCGCGCCGGCGCGACGACGCGCGACCCCGCCCCGGGCGAAATCTGGCATCCGGGCCGGGACGACGGTCAGCGCCTCCCCGCCTACACGCGCAAGCTGCTCACGCACGGAGCGGCCCCGGAACCCGCCGCGGCGGCGCGCTGAAGAACCCCCCGCGTTACGTCTGCCGGCGCTGAATCCGCGCCGATCCGGCGCCGCGACCGGCCGGATGCCGCGAAATTGGCCCGCCTGCGGGCGGAGCTGCGGACCGCCTCTGTCGTATGCTGGCGTCCCGAGCATCACCCGGAACCCCGGTTTCCCGGGCCGCCGGGATGGCCAACGGAACCAGGCGGCCGCACCGCGAGCCGGCAGGACCCAGCGAGGAGAAATCGGCAGGGAGGGATGGAGCTTCTCTACTTCACCGTCGCGGCGATCGCGCTCTACTTTGTCTCCGACTGGATTGTGGATCGGCTCGAGCAGGCAGCTGGACGCCGTTTCGAACACCGCACGCTGCTCTTCTTCGCCATCATCTTTGCCCTCGGGATGGTCTTCTTCTGGCTGATTCGAACCCTCACCGGTGGTTCGTAGTGAATTGAATGAAGGCGGGTTTTCGGGTATCCTTGCTGCCTACTGCCTCACCCTGACTCGAGCGCACCGCGGCGAGGCAGTGAGAAGGGGCAAATCATGACAGATACAGGTCACGACGCTGGGTCACCGGATCAGCCGGTCGAGCGCGTACCCTTCATGCAGCGCTTGCTGGACAATCCATTCCTGCTGCTCTTCCTGGGCGTCGCCGTACCGGCGGTCCTCTATCTCATGTGGGGCATCATGGAGGTCGCCCAAATTCCCATCGCGCAATAGTCCGGAGGTCCCGACATGGCCATTCACCCGCCTGAAAAACGGATCTGGTGGAACGAGCCGCTCGAAAAATCGGAAATCACCTGGATCACGATCGCGTTCATTTGGGGCCTGGTGATGTTCTTCACCATGGTCTTCTGGCACTTCACCGGCGAGCAGAACCTCTCCAACGAGGCCTACCGTATCCATCCCGAAACGTTCGCCGAGCGCACCGAGGCGATGGTGGACCAGTATACGGTGCGCGAGGAGGGAGAGTCGGGCCTGCCGGTCGTCCGTCCGCCCCCGGGTAGCGACGTGTACATGCTGGCGCGCCTCTGGGAATGGTGGCCGATCCTCGAACTGGAGGAAGGCAAGGACTATCGCCTGCACCTCTCCTCGATGGATTGGCAGCACGGGTTCTCCCTCCAGCCGGAGAACATCAACATCCAGGTGCATCCGGGCTATGAGCTCGTGCTGACGCTCACGCCCGAGGGCGTCGGGGAGTACGGCGTCGTTTGCAACGAGTACTGCGGGATCGGCCACCACCAGATGGTGGGCAAGATCCACGTGGTCGCAGCAGAATAGGAGCCAGCCATGGCGAGCATCGCTCACGCCGGCACGCTGCCCAGAGCTGCCGAATTCCGGACCTGCCCAGACACCGGCCTCAAGGTCGATCTTGCGGCCGAGAAGCTGATCCGCTGGAACGCGGTCGTTGCCGTCGTGTTTCTTGCCATCGGGGGCTTCTTCGGCCTGCTGGTCGCGCTGACCCGCTGGCCGGCGGTCCACCTGCTGCCCGCGGAGTGGTTCTATCTGGCCCTGACGGCGCACGGCGCCGACGTGCTGCTGTTCTGGATCATCTTCTTCGAAATCGCCATCCTCTACTTCGCCTCGGCGATCCTGCTCAGCTGCCGTCTCGCGACGCCGCGGCTGGCGTGGCTGGGGTTCTGGCTCATGCTGGCCGGCGCCCTGCTCGCCAACGTGGCCGTGCTGCAGGGCGAATCGAGCGTCATGTTCACGTCCTACGTGCCCATGCAGGCGGCCCCGCACTTCTACCTCGGCCTGATCCTCTTCGCGGTCGGCGCCTTGGTCGCCGTCGCCGTGTTCTTCGGCACGCTGGTCATCGCGAAGGACGAGGGCACCTACGAGGGCTCGGTACCGCTAGTCACGTTCGGCGCCATCGCGGCGGCGATCATCGCGGTGTTCACCATCACCTCGGGCGCCATCATTCTCATTCCCACCTTCCTCTGGTCGGTCGGCCTGATCAGCCACATCGACCCGGTGATCTACAAGGTCGTGTGGTGGGGCATGGGCCACTCGTCGCAGCAGATCAACGTCGCGGCCCATGTCGCGGTGTGGTACGCGATCGCCGCCATGGTGCTGGGCGCGAAGCCGTTATCCGAGAAAGTGAGTCGTTTCGCCTTTCTCATGTACATCCTGTTCCTGCAGATCGCTGCGGCGCACCACCTGCTGGTGGAACCGGGCATCAGCTCGGAATGGAAGATCTTCAATACGAGCTACGCGCTGTACCTCGCGGTCCTCGGCAGCCTCATTCACGGCCTCAGCGTCCCCGGCGCCATCGAGGCGGCCCAGCGCCGGCGGGGCTATACCAAGGGCGTGTTCGAATGGTTGCGGAAGGCTCCGTGGGGCAATCCGGCCTTCGCGGGGATGTTCCTGTCGCTCGTGATGTTCGGCTTCATCGGCGGCATCTCCGGCGTGGTACTGGGGTCGGAGCAGATCAACCTGATCATGCACAACACCATGTACGTGCCGGGCCATTTCCACGGCACCGTGGTGGCCGGAACGACGCTCGCCTTCATGGCGGTCACGTACCTCGTGGTGCCGCTGATCTTCCGCCGCGAGATCATGTTCAAGAAGCTGGCGCAATGGCAGCCGTACGTCTTCGGTATTGGCGTCGCGGGGATCTCGCTGTTCATGATGGGGGCGGGCACGCTCGGCGTCAGCCGGCGCCACTGGGACATCACGTTCTCCGATGCGCCCGTGGCGTTCGACTACCCGGGCACGGCGTTCCTGATGATGGGGCTGAACGGCGTGTTCGGCGTCCTCTCGGCCCTGGGCGGCGTGATGTACGTCGTGGTCGTGGTCAGCTCCGTCTTCTTCGGGGAACGGCGAACCGAGGAGAAGGCAAAAGCTGAGCCGTTGCTGCCCCAGGGCGGCGCCGAGGCGGTGGCGAGCTACGGCAGCGAGGGCACGCTCAAGCTGCCGGGCACGATCACACTGGTCACGATCTTCTTCGTGGCGTTCGTGCTGTACTACTTCGTCAACTGGAAATTCCTCTCGGAGGTCTGGCCTTTGAGTTGAGCGGGGGCGCCGGGCATGGCAGCAGACATCAGGCAGTTGTGCGGTGTCTTCAAGCTTCGTATCGGCTTCGCCATTGCCCTGAGCGCCTTGGCGGGCCTCGCGGTGGCGCCAGGTCCGCCGTTTCCGTTCTGGAACGCGGCCGCACTCGTCCTCGCCGTGCTGCTCGGCGCTGCGAGTGCCGGCGCCTTCAATCAGTTCGCTGAGCGCGATCTCGATGCGCGCATGATCCGCACCCGCGATCGGCCGTTCGTCACCGGCCGCTTTACCGCCGGGCCGGCCTGGCTTGTGATCATCGGCGCGCTGCTGGTCGGATCGGTAGCCCTCGCCGCCTGGGCCGCCAATGTCGTGGCGGCCACCCACGTCTTCCTGGGTGCCTTCGTGTACGGGGTGGTCTATACCGTGTGGCTCAAGCGCCGCACCTGGCTCAACATCGTCGTCGGCGGCCTGTCGGGCAGCTTCGCCGTGCTGGCGGGGGCGGCGGCCGTCGACCCCGCCCCTTCCGCCGTGCCGGTCTGTCTCGCCGTCGTGCTGTTCCTGTGGACGCCGCCGCACTTCTGGAGCCTGGCGATGGCGGCCAGGGACGACTATGCCCGGGCCAACGTACCGATGCTGCCGAACGTCGTCGGGGATGCCAAGGCGGCCAGGGTCATTCTGGCGCATACGGTGGCGCTCGTCGCGGCCTCCCTGCTGCCGTTCGTGTTCGGGCTCGGGCTGGTCTATCTCGCGCTGGCCGTGATCGGCGGCTGGGTGTTTCTCGAGAAGAGCATCGCCCTCGTGCGCGCCCCCGGACCGGCGGCGGCGCACGCGAACTTCAAGGCCTCCCTGCTGCAGCTTTCGTTGATCCTCGTCGGAGCCATGGCGGACGCATGGCTGCCCCTGTGAGGCGTGTCGGAGCGTGGGTCCTGGCGGCGGTCTGCCTGTATCCGGCAGGTCCGGGACTGTCGGCGCCGCCGGCCACCACCGGTTTCGATCCCGATCAAGCGCTCGCGGAAAGCCAGGCAGCCCTTGGACGAACGCTCTCGGGCTACGAATTTCGTGATGCTTCGATGCGACGGCTCACGATCTCGGAGTTCCGCGGCCGTCCGTTGCTGATCAACCTAGTCTACACGAGTTGCGCCTTCGGCTGTCCGCTCGTCATCGAGACGCTGGCGGACGCCATCGACGTCGCGCGCGACGCGGTCGGCCGGGAGAACTTCCAGGTGCTGACCGTTGGCTTCGACACGCGCATGGATACGCCGGAGCGCATGCGGGAATTTGCCGCGAATCACGGGATTCGCGACGACGGCTGGCGCTTCGCCAGCGCCGAGCCTGAAACCATCGCCCGGCTGTCGAAGGATCTGGGCTTCCTGTTCTTCCCGTCGGCCAAGGGCTTCGACCACATTGCCCAGACGACCGTCGTCGACGCCGACGGCGTCGTCTACCGGCAGGTGTACGGGGCGATGTTCGATCCGCCGTTCCTGGTGGAGCCGTTGAAGGATCTGGTGTTCGGGCGCGCGAGCGTACCGACATCGATCGAGGGGCTGGTCAATCGTATCCGCCTGTTTTGCACGATCTACGATCCGTGGAGCGGCCGGTACCGGTTCGATTACTCCCCCTTCGTCGGGATCGCCGTCGGGATCGCTCTTCTCGGCACCCTGGGCTTCGTCGTCGTGCGCGGTTGGGTCCGGCATCGCCGCCGCACGCGGATCTGACGGCGAGGGATCGGCGCGTGACGGCGCTCCAGCGCATCCTGCGGCCGGCATTCTGGCGCCTCGACGACTGGGCCTCGCGCGTGTTCGGCCCGGCCTGGAATCCCCTCTACAACCTCGGAGCGCTGGGGTTCTTCTGCTACTGGATCGTCGCGGTCAGCGGCATCTACGTCTACATCTTCTTCGACACCGGCATCACCGAAGCCTACGACTCCGTCGCCTACATGACGGACGACCAGTGGTACCTCGCCGGCGTGATGCGGAGCCTGCACCGGTACGCCGCGGACGCCATGGTCGTCGTCATGGTGCTGCACCTGGCCCGCGAATTCTCCTATGACCGGTATCGGGGCGTCCGCTGGTTCAGCTGGCTCACCGCGGTCCCGATCGTCCTGCTGGTCCTTGCCTCCGGCATCACCGGCTACTGGCTGGTGTGGGACCAGCTGGCGCAGTACGTCGCCATCGCCACGACAGAATGGCTCGACTGGCTGCCGATCTTCGGCGAGCCGATCGCCCGCAACTTCCTGGCGCCCGACGCGCTCGACGACCGGTTCTTCTCACTGCTCGTGTTCCTGCACATCGCCATACCGCTGCTGCTGCTCCTGGCATTGTGGCTGCACCTGCAGCGGGTGAGCCGACCGCGCGTGAACCCGCCGCGCGGCTTGGCGGTGACCAGTTTCACGGCGCTGCTCGCCCTCTCGCTCGTCATGCCGGCAACGAGTCACGCGCCGGCTGACCTGGCCAGCGTGCCGACGGTCCTCGACCTCGACTGGTTCTACCTCGGGTTCTACCCCCTGCTGGACTTCTGGTCCCACGGCACGGTGTGGGCCGTGGCGGCAATCCTGACGCTCATGCTGGCGGCCATGCCGTGGTTGCCGCCGTTTCGCCGGGCCGCCGCAGCGCAGGTCAATCTCGATAACTGCAACGGATGTGCGCGCTGCGCCGAGGACTGCCCGTTCAACGCGATCTCGATGGAACGCCGAACCGACGGCAAGCCGTTCGACCGGGAGGCGGTCGTGAAGAGTTCGCTGTGCGTGAGCTGCGGCATTTGCGCGGGGTCCTGCCCGACGGCGACGCCGTTCCGCCGTGCCGGCAACCTGGTCCCGGGGATCGAGTTGCCCGACGCCACGCTCGCGAGCTTGCGGGACGCGCTCGACCGAACGGCGGAGGCGGACAGCCAGCAGGTCTACGTCATCGCGTGCGAGCACGGGGTCAGACCCGAGAAGCTCGGGCGCCCGGGTGTCGCCGTCGCCTCGCTGCCATGCGTCGGCGCCCTGCCGCCACCGTTCATCGACTACCTCCTGAGCCGCTGCGGCGCGGCAGGCGTCTACCTGGCCGGATGCCCGGAGGGAAATTGCCACTACCGTCTCGGCGGCACGTGGACCGAGGACCGCCTGGCGAGGCGGCGCGATCCGGGTCTGCGCAAGCGGGTTCCGCGTGACCGGGTGCGCTGCGGCTGGTTCCAGCCCCACCAGTCGGCGCGGCTGTGGCAGTCCGTCGAGGCGTTCCGCCGCGACGTTCGCGGGCTGCCGCCTCGGCAGGTTCCCTCCGCCAGGCAGCTCGGCGCCCGCAGCGGACACGCGCAGGAAGACAAGGGCGCCGGCGGTCCATGATCAGGGTGCTTCGGTACGTGGGCCAGGCCGCCGTGCTCGCCGCCTTCGTCGCGGTGGTCGGGTTCTTTTCGGGCGCTCCGTCCTTCCGCCACTTCCCGGAGGGGCAGGCCCTGCTGAAGGTGGGCTTTACGCACGGCGGCGCTCGCAAGGTCGAGTGCCGGAAGCGGACGCCGGAGGAGCTTGCCGAGATGGCGGCCAACATGCGGAGTACGATGGATTGCCCGCGTGAACGGGTCGGGGTGAGGTTCGAGATCGACCTCGACGGAGTGCCGCTCTACCAGGCGCTGCTCCCGCCGACCGGGCTCGCCGGGGACGGACCGTCGCGCGTCTACGAACGGTTTGCGCTCCCCGCAGGCCGCCACGTCCTCGACCTCCGCCTGCGCGATTCCCGGCGGAGCGAGGGGTTCGACCATGTTGCCCGGCGGGACGTGGAGTTCGCGGCCGGGCAGAGCATTGCCGTCGATTTCCACGGCAGCGAGGGGTTCATCATCCGATGACCGGCGAAGCGGGCGGGATGGTCGTGGGGACGCCGACATGGCACTGATCGCGTGGCGCGAATCATTCGAAATCGGGATCGAGTCGGTCGATCACGAACACCGCGAGCTGATCGAACTCATCAACGAACTCCATGACGGGCTCGGTCGCGGGGCCACGCGCGAGACCGTCGCCGACTTCCTCGGCGAGATTCACGCCCGCATCTCCGCACACTTCGCCCTCGAGGAACGGGTGATGCGCGAACTCGAATACGACGAGTACGCGGAGCACAAGGAGGACCACGAAAACCTGCTCGACGATATCCGCGACATCATGGACGCCTTCGATGAATCCGGGCACACCGATTTCGAGGCGGGCCTGGGCGAGCAGCTGCAAACGTGGTTCGGCGAACATTTCCGCACGAAGGACGCCCGACTTCACACCTTCCTCGACGAGCGAGGCCTTTGAACCGCATCAAGCGCAGCCGCACGCGCGAGGTCCGGGAACGGCGCGGCGATCGCCAAGGCCAACACGTGGAAGACGGCCTTCTCCGCCTTCAGATTCGCCGAACTCCTCTATCCGGCCCCTTCATCTTCGGCTACGTACCGCCTTTTCACTCGACGGAAGCGCGAGCGACATCGTCGTGGCATTCGCCCTGATCCTCGTGGGCACCTGGGCATGCTCCCGGTTCCTGAGCGGGATTTGGCGCGACCGGCTCAGCGGCCGCCGTCCGAAGACCTGACCCCCAAACTCGTAGGCCGCGCGATCACGGATTCCCGATCCGTGCCCGGCACGCACGGCCCCAGGATGCGCGGCCCGGGTGCCCCTGCTCCTTGAACCCGCTCCGCGTCAGCGGCCCTTGCGCTCCCTCGGCGGATCGATCGGTGCCTCCGCCTCGATCCACGCCTCCATCCCGCCCTGCAGGTGCGCCACCGGCCGGAGGCCCATGTCCTGGGCCGTCTTCGCCGCCAGCGCCGAGCGCCATCCGCCGGCGCAGTAGAACACGAATGTCTTGTCCTCGGCGAAGACCGGCTTGTGATACGGGCTCTCGGGATCGATCCAGAATTCCAGCATCCCGCGCGGCACGTGATGGGCGCCGGCGATGGTCCCGGTCCTCGCCACTTCGCGGATATCCCGCAAGTCGACGAACACGACATCTTCGTTCCCGTGCAGCGCGACGGCCTCGCCTACATCAAGCGTGCGAACCGCCGCGTCGGCCTCCGCGACCAACGCCCTGAAGGAACGGGTGATTTTCTGAGGCACGTCGCTGTCTCCCCCGCGTTCGTGGATTCAGCGGTGCAGCCTACTGCATTTGCAGGTTGCGGAATTCGCCAAAGAAGGCCAAAAGCAGACGGAGACCGCCACCGCCCGTGACGAGGCGAAGTTCCGAGTGCCTGCCGTTGCCCGAGTGTCCCGCATGGGGTTCACGGTGGCAATGTGGCACACTGGATGACCGCCGTGAGGCCGGATTGCAGATGCGGCGGGCCCACGCCACAGGGACATTGCGACGCGTGATCGAGGATTGACGATGGACAGGACAGTGCCGGGCGATTTGACGATGACCCCGCAGGCTATGCGGCAACTGGCAGCCAAGGCCACGGAGGCCCTCGTCGAACGTATCTCAGACCTGGCGAACGAGAAGGCCTGGGACGGGGAATTTCGCAATGTCCTGGAAGAGCAGCTGGGCGGTCTGCCGCCGGAGACCGGCCTGCCCGCCGAGGACGTGCTCGCACTGGCGGTGCAACAGGTACTCCCGTATGCGGCACGCCTG
Source organism: Alphaproteobacteria bacterium (assembly GCA_965116745.1). GTDB lineage: Bacteria > Pseudomonadota > Alphaproteobacteria > TMED109 > TMED109 > VXPW01. The sequence goes on from OZ220701.1 coordinate 1,782,779, forward strand.
GACCACCCGCGCTTCTTCGGTTTCGTTCCGTCGTCACCAACCTGGCCAAGTGTGGTCGCGGACTTTCTGGCCGCCGGGTTCAACATCAACTCCTGTACCTGGCTGGTTTCGAGCGGGACCGGCCAGCTGGAGCTGGTGGTTACGGATTGGATGCGCCGCTGGATCGGCTATCCGGAATCCGCCGGGGGATTGCTGACGAGCGGCGGCTCGGCTGCGAGCGTCGAGGCCATGGTTGCGGCGCGCGAAGCGGCGGGCCACCCGGACAGGTTCGCCGTGTACATGAGTGATCAGAGCCACAGCGCCCTGAAGCGGGCCACGATGATTGCTGGTGCGCGGCGCGAACACGTTCGTGTGGTGCCCTCCGATGAAAACTTCCGAATCGACGTGAACGAATTGGCACGTCAGGTCGCTCGCGATCGCGACGACGGGCTGCAGCCCCTTGCCGTGTGCGCGAATGCGGGAACGACCGGCACGGGCGCTATCGATCCCTTGCCGGCCATTGCGGATTTCTGCGAACAGGAAGCGATCTGGTTTCACGCCGACGCCGCGTACGGTGGCTTCGCTCTGGTAACCGAGCAGGGCCGTGAACTACTCGACGGAATCGACCGGGCGGATTCCGTGGGCCTGGATGCGCACAAGTGGTTCTTTCAACCGTACGAGGCGGGTGCGCTCATCCTGAAGGACAAGCAGCACCTCGAGGACGCATTCGCCATCGGCAACGATGTCCTGCAGGACACGGTCTGGGGCAAAAACCACCCCAACTTCGCCGACCGCGGCCAGCAGTTGAGCCGACAGGCACGTGCACTGAAGATCTGGATGTCCGTGCGAACGTTTGGCATGGCGAGGTTCCGGGCCGCGATCCAGAACGGGCTGGATCTGGCGCACCGGGCCGCCGCCTATGTCGACGACAGCCCGGTACTGGAATTGCTGGCCCCGGTTTCGCTCAGCATCGTCTGCTTCCGGGTGAATCCCGCCGGCCAGGACTGTGACGAGGAAACGCTGGAGAGCATCAATCGAACCGTGCTGGCGCGCGTGTTCTGGGACGACCTGGCGTTCTTCTCGTCCACGTCCGTCAAGGGCGTATTTTCCCTGCGGATCTGCATTCTGAACCACACGACGACCTGGGACGACGTACGGCGGACGCTGGAGGCCGTCTCACACCTCGGCGAGGAAGCGGCGGCGGACCAGCGAAAGGACCGTGCGGCTCGGTCGTCATAATCGTTGCCTGGCCACCGGCGGCTGCGGGCCTGGATAGCCGGCCGCGCCCGTTCCACGATCGACGGACGTCGACGACGCACACCATTTGCAGCTTCAATCGGTGCAGCGCGACCGCACGGTGGCCGGTGCCGTCGGCCACGGCAGTTGGCGGCCGTCGAAGATCCGGGGACAGGGCGTTCGACGCGGCGACCGGCCCATCCGGGGACAGGGCGTTCGACGCGGCGACCGGCCCACGCCGATCGGCAAGCCATTTGCATCGCGTCATCAGACGCCCGGGAATCCACCCGGCGACTCGTTCAGATCGGGCTACCCTCTAGAATGCGGGGATCGCGCCGACCCCTCGGCAACGGGGCACGGGATGCTTGACCCGGCGATTCCGCACGACGACCGTGGCAGAGGGATCCCATCCATATCTCAGGACCGGCAGCCGACCCCGTGACACGCGACTTCCGAATCGGCTGCGGCGCCGGCTTCTCCGCCGACCGGCTGGATCCAGCCGTCGACCTCGCGGTGCACGGTGCCCTCGACGTCCTGGTGTTCGAATGCGTCGGCGAACGCACCCTCGCGTTCGGACACCGCGACCGGCAGGCCAACCCATCCGGCGGCTACAACCCCCTGCTGCCTCGCCGGATGCGGGCCGTGCTGCCGCTGGTCTTCCCGGACGGTCCGCGCATCGTCACCAACATGGGCGTGGCGAATCCGCTGGCCGCTGCCGAGCGCACCGTCGCCGTTGCCCGGGAACTCGGCCTGACCGGGCTCAAGGTCGCGGCGCTGATCGGGGACGACGTCGGGGCGCTGCTCCCCGCCGACACGCCGCTCTGGGAAGGCATGACCCTCGCGGAGGTCGGTCGGCCCTGCATCGGGGCCAACGCGTACCTCGGCGCCGAGGAAATCCTGGCCGCGCTGGACACGGACGCGCATGTCGTCATCACCGGCCGGGTGGCGGATCCCTCGCTGTTCGTCGCCCCGCTGCGCCGGCATTTCGGCTGGTCGGCCGACGCCTGGGCGTCGCTCGGCCGGGCGACCGCTGTCGGGCATCTCCTCGAGTGCGGCGCACAGGTCACCGGCGGGTATTTCGCGGATCCCGGTTACAAGGACGTGGGCAGCCAGGCGAACATCGGTTTCCCGTACGCCGAGGTCGGCGCCGATGGCAGCATCTGCGTGACCAAGCTTCCCGATACCGGCGGCCTGGTTGACGAACGCACCGTCAAGGAGCAGCTGCTCTACGAGGTCCACGATCCCGCACGCTATCTCACGCCCGACGTTACCGCGGATTTCTCCAACGCTTGCGTCACCGCGACCGGCACCGACCGGGTCACGGTGCGCGACATTTCAGGGAGCGCCCGGCCGGAGCAACTCAAGGCGACCGTGGCATTCGACGGCGGCTGGCTGGCGGAGGCGGAGGTGTCCTACGCCGGCGACGGGGCGCAGGCCCGCGCCGCGCTGGCGGGAGAGATCGTCGGCGAACGGATGCGCACGGTGCATGACAGCCGATCCACCCTCCGCACCGACCTGATCGGGGCCGGGTCGCTGCACGCCACCGCCCGCCGGTACGCGGATGCCGCCCGCGATGTGCGGCTACGCTGCGCGCTCCGAACCGAATCGCGCGAAGAGGCCGACGCGCTGCTGTGGGAAGTGGAATCGCTCCTCTGCTGCGGCCCGAGTGGCGGGGGCGGCTATCGGGGCTCGGTCATCCCGTCGGTCGTCACGTACTCCGCATCGGTTGACCGGGACGTGATCACCCCCCGCGTGGAGGTCCTCAGCACATGACCGGGACGACGCGGCTCCGGGCGATCGCCCACGCCCGCTCGGGTGACAAGGGCAACCGTTCGAACGTGTCCGTCTTCGTCTTCGACCGGCAGCACTACCCGACCCTGCGCGAGCAGGTGACCGCCGAACGGGTGAAACGCGAATTCGGCGCCCTGGTGCAGGGCCCGGTGACGCGCTACGAGCTCCCGACCCTCGGCGGCCTCAATTTCGTCCTCGACGATGCCCTCGAGGGCGGGGTCAACGGGTCCCTGAACCTCGATGGCCACGGCAAGTCGTGGAGCAGCCTGCTCCTCGGACTGGAGATCAAGCTGCCATGACAACAGACGCCCTCAACCTTCGTGAAGTCACGACTGACCTGGCGTTTCCGGAAGGGCCGGTGGCGATGCCCGACGGGAGCGTGATCGTGGTCGAAATCCGCAAGGGATGCCTCACGCGCGTGTGGCCGGACGGCGGCAAGGAAGTCGTGGCGACCCCCGGGGGCGGGCCCAACGGCGCGGCCATCGGGCCCGACGGGCGCTGCTACGTGTGCAACAACGGCGGGTTCGAGTGGGCCGACACGCCGCTGGGAGCCCGACCGGTCATGCAGGCGCGCGACTACAGCGGCGGGCGCATCGAGGCCATTGACCTCGACACCGGCGAGATCGAGGTGCTCTACACCGAATCGGACGGCCATCCCCTGAAGGGGCCGAACGACATCGTGTTCGATGCCCACGGCGGCTTCTGGTTCACCGACCTCGGGAAGCTCCGTGAACGCGACATGGACCGCGGCCGCGTGCTCTATGCCCAGGCCGACGGCACCGCCATCCACGAGGTCTGCCATCCGATGGTGACCCCCAACGGCGTCGGGCTCTCACCGGACGGATCAAGGCTGTACGTCGCCGAGACCGAGCCCGGCCGGCTGTGGGAGTTCGACATCATCGCGCCCGGCCGGATCCGGCCCGAGCCCTGGCCATCGCCGCACGGCGGCCGCTTCCTGACCGGGGTCTCCCGGTACCGCAGGTTCGACAGTCTCGCGGTGGAGCACGGCGGCAACATCTGCGTGGCGACGCTGATCGAGGGCGGCATCACGGTCGTTGCGCCCGACGGTTCGCGGGCGGACCACGTGCCGATGCCCGACCTGTACGCGACCAACATCTGCTTCGGTGGCCCCGATCTCCGGACGGCATTCATCACGCTGTCGTCGGGCGGACGCCTCGCCGCCTGTGACTGGCCGCGCCCCGGGCTGGCTCTCAACTTCCCGCCGCCGCCCAGCACCTGAGACCGGCCGGGTTCCGCTGGCGGGACGACCGATTCCGACTGTGGCGATGCGCACCACCACGAGCCGCGGCCGGCCATTCCCGCCGGAGCCGGGATGACGCGCCGGCGCATCCGCGCCGACCGGCTGCTGGTGGCGCGCGAGCAGTGCGAGAGCGGCGCGGCCGCGCGCGCGCTCATCCTCGCGGGGTGCGTCTATCAAGGCGAAACCCGCATCACGAAGGCCGGCACCCTCCTGCCGGACGACACTGAACTCCACGTCCGCCGGCCGCCGCATCCGTGGGTCTCCCGCGGCGGGATCAAGCTCGCCCACGCGCTCGATCATTTTCAGCTGGATCCCACCGGGGCGGTCGCCATCGACGTGGGCGCCTCGACCGGCGGGTTCACCGACGTGCTGCTCCAGCGGGGAGCCCGGCGGGTCTACGCGGTTGACGTCGGCTACGGACAGCTCGCCTGGAAACTCCGCACGGACCCGCGGGTGACGGTGCTGGATCGGACCAACGCGCGTTACCTCCAGTCCCGGCAGGTGCCGGAGCCCGTCGACCTGGTGGTTTGCGACGCGAGTTTCATCAGCCTCGCCAAGGTGCTGCCGGCGCCACTCGCCCTGACGCAGGCCGGCGCCCACCTGGTGGCGCTGGTCAAGCCGCAGTTCGAAGTCGGGCGGGCGGACGTCGGCAAGGGCGGCATCGTGCGCGACGCGACGGCGCGCGCGCGCGCCGTCGCCGGCGTCGTCCGGTTCCTGGCCGATCAACCCGACTGGCGCGTGCTTGGGCAGACCGAAAGCCCGATTCACGGCGCCGACGGGAACCGCGAGAGCCTGGTCGCCGCCATCCGCTCCGCGGCGCGGCCGGCGCGGCCCGCGCTCTGCGGGACCCGACCGGCTGATACCGGCGGCGGGCCCGCCCGGCCGCGGCCGCCGCCCGCAACCTTTCCGGCAATGGCGCCCTAGCGGGCCAGCGCGTGGTATTCCGGGTTCGGCAGCATGCCGGTTGCGGCGGCGATCCGGTTGGACATGTTGAAGAACGCCGCGACTTCCGCCGCCTCCAGGATCGTGCGGTCGTCGCACCCGGCCGCCCGCAGCGCCGCCCGGTCGGCCTCGTCCATGCCCGCCGGATCGGCCGTCAACTTCGCCGCAAAATCGAGCAGCGCCCGATGCCGCGGCGACAGATCGGCCGCGCGGTAGTTGAAGGCGATGGCTTCGGCCAGAATGGGATCGCCGGTGATCTCCCGAAGCGCGGCTCCGTGTGCGACCAGGCAGTAGAAGCACCGGTTGATGCTTGAAACCGCGACCGCAATCATTTCGCGCTCCGCTTTCGACAAGCTGCCCTCACCGAGCATCAGCCGGTTGTAGCTGTCGGCGAAGGTACGAAGCCGTTCCGAATCCAGCGCGTTCGCGCTGATCACGTTGGGGATCAGGCCAAGCCGCTCCCGGCAGACCTCGATGTACCGCTTCAGATCATCGTCGAGCGAGTCGAAGTCCGGTTCGAGCGCCAGCTCCCAGACCTTGCCCGGTTCGCGCATGCCCTGGCTGTCAAAAGTCTCCGGCGGCGCGGTCGTGGCGTGCACGTCTCGACCATCACTCATGGCGATTCCTCTCTGTCCGGCTGTCGATCAAGGCCGACCCGCATCAATCGGACGGCATCCCGGCAACCATCCCGCGGTGACGAATCAGGTGGTCGGCAAGAACCAACGCCAGCATTGCCTCGCCGATCGGCACCGCACGGATCCCCACGCAAGGGTCATGCCGCCCCGTCGTCACGATCTCCGTGTCGTTCCCGTCCCGGTCGACCGTGCGGCGCGGTTGCGGGATGGAGCTCGTCGGTTTCACCGCGAATCGAACGACGACCGGCTGACCGGATGAAATTCCGCCGAGAATCCCTCCGGCGTTGTTCGAAAGAAAGGTGACCTCGCCGGGTTCAGCGCCCGCGCGCATCTCATCGGCGTGCTCGACGCCCGTCTGGGCCGCCGCCGCGAACCCGGCTCCGATCTCCACGCCCTTGACCGCGTTGATGCCCATCATGGCGCGCGCAAGGTCGGCGTCGAGCCGGTCGTACACCGGTTCCCCGAGACCCGCCGGAACGTTCTCGGCCTGCACTTCGACCACTGCCCCGCAGGACGACCGTTCGCCCCGGACCTGGTCCAGGTAGGTCTCCCAGGCGGTCACGCTCTCCGGGTCGGGACAGAAGAACGGGTTCCGTGCCACCGCGTCCCAGTCCCACCGGTCACGATCGATCGCGAGGGGCCCGAGCTGTACCAGCGCTCCCCGAACGCGGACCGGCGCGATGACCTTCTTCGCGACCGCGCCGGCTGCCACGCGCATCGCCGTTTCCCGCGCGGACGACCGGCCGCCGCCCCGGTGATCGCGGACGCCGTACTTCTTCCAGTAGGTGTAGTCGGCATGCGCCGGCCGGAACACCGTCCGGTGCCGCTCGTAGTCGCTGGACCGCGCGTCCTGATTCTGGATCACCATGGCGAGCGGGGTGCCCGTCGTACGGCCCTCGAACACTCCCGATTCGATGCGGACCGTGTCGGGTTCGCGCCGCTGGCTCGTGTGGCGCGAGGTGCCCGGACGACGACGATCAAGGTCGCGTTGAACGTCGGCTTCCGCCAGCGGGATGCCGGGCGGCACGCCGTCCAGCACGCAGCCGATCGCCGGCCCGTGGCTCTCGCCCCAGGTCGACAGGCGAAACGCGGTTCCGAAGGAGTTGCCGGCCATGTGAGCCCCGATTCCCGCGGCTAGACGGCAGCGATATCAGGGGCGTCGACCGCCTTCATGCCGACCACATGGTATCCGCTGTCAACGTGCATGACCTCGCCGGTCGTCCCCCGGCCAAGGTCCGACAGGAGAAACAGTGCCGCGCCGCCGATGTCGTCCAGATCCGTGTTCCGCTTCAGCGGCGAGTTGTATTCGTTCCATTTCAGAATGTAGCGGAAGTCGCCGATCCCCGATGCGGCAAGCGTCCTCATCGGACCCGCCGATATCGCGTTCACGCGAACCTGCACGCCGCCGAGGTCAGCTGCCAGGTAGCGCACGCTCGCCTCCAGGGCGGCCTTGGCCACGCCCATGACGTTGTAGTGCGGCACCACCCGCTCGGCCCCGATGTAGGACAGCGTGAGAATGCTGCCCCCGGGGCCCATGTGCCGCATGGCGGCACGGCTGGCTTCCGTCAGCGAATAGCATGAGATGTCCAGCGTGCGCAGAAAGTTGGCGCGGCTGGTGTCGACGTACTTGCCCGTCAACTCCGTCTTGTCTGAAAAAGCGATCGCATGTACCAGAAAATCAAGGCCTCCGAGGCGCTCCGCGGCCTGGTCCACGGTGGCGTCGAGGGCGCCGTCTTCGGCGACGTCGCAGGGCAGGACGATATCCGATCCGGTCCGCTCCGCCAGCGGCCCGACCCGCTTGCGTAGAGCATCGCCCTGATAGGTGAAAGCGAGTTGCGCCCCGTGTGCGGCCACGGCCCGGGCCACACCCCAGGCCAGCGAACGTTCGTTGGCGACGCCGAGGACCAGCCCCTTGCGCCCAGCCATCAGTGGCCCTACAGCCGTGGTCACAAGCCCAGTCTCAGGCATCGAACAACCCTCGGTGGGCAAAATTTGCTCCCCCATCCTAATCTGGCACCCCCTTGCGTCAACGATCAGGACACAGCCGCAATGCCGGTAGAAACCACCCGCCCGCGCACGATTTGGCGGTCCCGGGATTCGGAAACGGTTGAGATTATTGACCAGACCCGCCTGCCGGCCGCACTCGAGACCCGACGTCTCGACTCGCTGGCGGACGCGGCCGCGGCCATTCGCACCATGCAGGTCCGTGGCGCTCCCCTGATCGGCGTCACGGCCGCGTACGGGGTTGCGATGGGGCTGACCGAAGATGATGACGACGCAACGCTGGCGCACGTCATCCAGACCCTGGCCAGGACCCGGCCGACCGGACGGGATCTGTTCACGGTTCTCGACAGGATGCGCCTGACCCTCTCCGGCCTCCCGCCGGCCGAGCGGAAGGCGGAAGCCTGGCGGATGGCGGACGAACTGGCGGAGGAATGCGTGAACAAGTGCCGTGCGATCGGCCAGAACGGTGCGGAACTGATCGAACGAATTGCCGACACGAAGAAGGAGGGCCCGGTCAACGTGCTCACCCACTGCAATGCCGGCTGGCTCGCCTGCGTGGAGTGGGGTACCGCGCTTGCCCCCGTCTATGTCGCCGCGGAACGCGGCTGCAACGTCCATGTCTGGGTCGGAGAGACCCGGCCTCGCAATCAGGGCGCCGCGCTCACCTGCTGGGAGCTCAAGGCAGGCGGCATCCCCCACACCCTGACCGTCGACAGCGCGACCGGTCATCTGATGTCCGAAGGCAGGGTGGACATCGCCATCACGGGGGCCGACCGGGTGCTGCGTGACGGCACCGTGTGCAACAAGATCGGCACGTACATGAAGGCGCTGGCCGCGCACGACAACGGCGTGCCGTTCTACGTGGCTATCCCGGAATCAACGGTCGATCGCGTCACGCATCCGGGCAGCGGCGCCATCCCGATCGAGGAGCGAGACGCAGAAGAAGTACTGCGCGCATCCGGTCGGAACGCCAGCGGCAGCCACGCCTCGATCGCCGTCGCCCCGCCCGCCACCGCTGCATTCAACCCGGCGTTCGACGTGACGCCGCCGAACCTCGTGCGCGGCCTGGTGACCGAGGCCGGCGTCGGTCCGGCGACGGAGGAAGGCATCGAAACCCTGTTCGGCCCAACTTCCGAAGGACAGCCGGCATGAAGAATCGCTGGCGGTCGAACGACGCCGCGGCCCTCGTTCGCAAGTTCCGGCGGCGCGGCATTGGGGAGGCGCTCGCGCTCCGCGTGTATTCGACCCGCCTGCTGGGCAGCGATCCCCAGCTGGTGCTGCACGGCGGCGGCAACACGTCCGTGAAGGTGCGCCGGCCAGGCCGCCGCCACGGTGCTGCCGACGTACTGCACGTCAAGGGCAGCGGCTGGGACATGGCTGACATCGAACCCGAAGGCCTGCCGGGAGTCGAGCTCGCTCCGCTCCAGGCCCTCCGGGCACGGGCCGTGCTGTCCGACGCGGCGATGGTCCAGACCCACCGTGCCTGCCTGCTGGACCCCTCCTCGCCCTCCCCGTCGGTCGAGACCCTGCTCCACGCCTTCCTTCCGCACACGTACATCGACCACACCCATGCCAACGCGGTGCTGGCGGTCACGAACCAGCCCGACGGAACCGCGCTTGCCCGGGCCATCTGGGGGGATCGCGTCGGGATCGTGCCCTACGTGATGCCGGGCTTCCAACTCGCCAAGGCCTGTGCGGCCATCTACGAGGAGGCCCCGGAAGTCGAGGGGCTCATCCTGCTGGGGCACGGGATCTTCGCGTTCGGCCCGACTGCGCGAATCGCCTACGACCGGATGATCGAGCTGGTGAATGCCGCCGAGCGTGCGATCGCGCAGGCGCGACGGTCGGCTAAGCCTGCCCGCTCGCAACAACCGCCCGCCCGCGCCGTGGCCGCTGCCGCACCGGCACTGCGGGGCCTGCTCTGCAAGGCACTGGATCCGGATCACGGTGACCGGCCCGATCGCCGGCTGGTGCTCGTGCACCGGGGCGGCCGTCGGGCCCTCTGGTATGCCGACCATCCGGGGCTCGCGACCGGGCCGGCAACGCCTGACCATGTCCTGCGGACCAAGCCGTGGCCCCTGGCCGTGCCGCCCTACCGGCGGCACGCCGGCGTGGCCGCGTTCCGATCCCTCGCGTCGGAGGCATTCCAAGAATATACAAACCGTTATCAGTCATATCTAAATTCCAATTTACGACGGACCGATGGATCGGTCAGGCCGCTGGACCCGGCCCCGAGGGTGCTGCTGGTGCCCGGGCTCGGCGTCTTCGCTGCCGGCCCCAGCCGTCGCGCCGCGGCCATTACGGCGGACCTGGCCGAGGCCACGGCAGAAGTGGTCCGTGACGCCGCCGCCCTGGGGTCCTTTCAGGAGTTGCCGGACGCAGAACTGTTCGACGTCGAATACTGGTCGCTCGAGCAAGCGAAGCTCGGTAACCGTCGACCGCTCGCGTTCGAGGGCCACGTCGTCGTTATCACCGGCGGCGCCGGCGCCATCGGGCGGGCCACGGCGAGGGCATTCCAGGCCGAGGGCGCTGAGGTCGTGCTCCTCGACCGGGACCGGCGCGGGCTTGACGAGGCCGCTGGCGACGTTCAGGGACTGGCCATCGAAACGGATCTCACCCGCGAAGACGGCGTGGCGCACGCCTTCGATGAGGTCGTTCGGACATTCGGCGGTCTCGACGTCCTGGTCTCCAACGCTGGTGTGGCCTATGCCGGAGCGATCGCCGAGGTCGACGAGGCCACCCTGCGCGAGAGCTTCGAGGTGAATTTCTTTGCCCACCAGCGCGTGGCTCAGGCTGCGGTCGCGGTGTTCCGGGCACAGGGGCTCGGCGGCTGCCTGCTCTTCAACGTGTCCAAGCAGTCGGTGTTGCCGGGACCCAAGCTTGGCGCCTACGGTGCGGCCAAGGCGGCGACCCTCGCCCTCATGCGTCAGTACGCAATGGAGTGCGGCAGCGACGGCATTCGGGCGAACGCGGTAAACCCGGATCGCGTCCGAAGCGGCATTCTCGACGATGCGATGATCGAGGCGCGGGCCGCGGAACGGCGATTGAGCGTGGAGGACTACATGGCCGGCAATCTCCTGGGCGAGGAAGTCCGGGCAACGGACGTCGCGCAGGCCTTCGTCGATCTGGCGCGGCAGAAGCGGACCACTGCCGGTGTGCTGACGGTAGATGGTGGCAATCTCGGGGCGGCGGTGCGCTGACCATGCAGGTATGGGAGCTCACATCATGGTCCCGCGACGGACTGCGGCTGGCAAACCGTCCATCACCCGTCCCCGGTCCGGGCGAGGTCGTCGTGGGAATCGAGGCGGCGTCGCTCAACTACCGGGACCTGGTCATGGTTGCCGGCGGGTACGGGCGCGCCGGTGGCGGGCTGCCCGTCGTGCCGGTGTCGGATGGAGCGGGTCGCGTGCTCGAAGTCGGTGATGGCGTCGACCGCTCGCTGACGGGTCGGCTGGTGGTCCCCTCCTTCTTCCAGCACTGGCGCAGCGGCCGCTTTCCCCCCGATGCCCTGACAGGCGCGCTTGGCGGCCCGCTGGACGGGGTGCTGCAGGAGCGAATGCTCCTGGATGCGGCGGGCGTGGTCGCCGCTCCCGAGGGATGGACCGCCCTGGAGGCAAGCACGCTGCCGTGTGCCGCGATCACGGCTTGGAGCGCCGTCGCCGTGCTTTCGCGAACCCGGCCCGGAGACGTGGTCGTGGTGGAGGGAACGGGAGGCGTTGCCTGCTTTGCCGTGCAGTTCGCGCACCTGTGCGGTGCGCACGTGGTGGTGGTGTCGTCGAGCGACGCCAAGCTGTCGGTTGTCCAGGGCCTGGGGGCCGACACGCTGATCAACTACCGCCGCACCCCGCAATGGGGCAAGGCGGTCCGCGACGAGGTGCGGGAGGCCGACCTGGTCATCGAGCTCGGCGGCGCGGAAACGCTCGGACAGGCGCTTCGGGCCGTGCGGCCGGGGGGAACCATCGCCCTGATCGGCGTGCTCTCCGGCGGCAAGGCGGAGCTTCCGCTCGGACCGGCGATCACCCGGGAGGTCCGTCTGCAATCGGTGACCTGCGGGTCACGTGACGATCTCCGGGACATGGTGCGAGCCATCGACGCGAGCACCATCCGGCCGGTGATCGACCGAACCTATCCGTTCCCGGAGTTCCCCGCCGCGCTCGACCGGCTGGAAGCCGCCCAGCACATCGGCAAGATCTGCGTGAACGGCGCGGCCTAGGAACGGGTTCGTCCGGTTCCTCGAAGCCCGCGATCGCGACGGGAGCCCGGTGCCGGCACCCGGGGATCATTGGCGGCGCTTCCACGCCGTTCCGGGACAGCTACGAGGCGGCGCGTCGCCTGGAGATCACCTCGCAGGTCGGCAGGTGGCGGGCGCCTTGATGCCGCCTTATCGGGCCGCGCGACTCCGTGGCGCCGGGGGCGGCGCCTCCGCCGCGTCGCCGGCGTGGTGCCCGTGACGGCGGCCCGCGACGTGCAGCGTCATCCTTCGACCACGACGTAGGTGCGCACTTCGATGCTCTCGCGCGGAGGCGCGGCGGGATCCTGACCTTCCAGCTGGAAGGCGCCGTGCGGGGTAAACCTGGCACAGCCGTTGTCGAGACTGTCCCAGCCCTTGATGAGAAGGACCTCGTCGCGTCGCATCTCCGGAACCCAGTACCATCGCTGCCCCGCTCCGTGCGCCAACTGGTAGATCTCCCCGACCCGGTCCGGGAACCTCTGGTCCGTCGCGATCAGCTCGGACGCCCGCACACTGCCGGCATCCGCGAGGGCCAGCGGGCTCCGAAGAACCGGCCCCCGGATCGGCCGCCAGGCGTTGACCTGCATGATGCGCCCGCCGCCACCGAGGATCCGCTCGACCTCGTCCTCTCCGAGGACATCGGCCGCCCGCTTCGGTCCGGACGTCACGGTGTAATCGACGTGAACGCGGTCAGCCGGCGCGCGGGGGCCGTCCTGATTGACGGCGCCGTCAGGTCTGTCGGACCGGCGCGTGTGGTCGAACACGGAAACCCGGTCCGCGCCGGTCACGCGTTGGATCAGCTCCTCGAGCTCGCGGTCGTAGACGCCCGCGACCGCCTCGTCGTCGTAGAGATCGACGACGGCGGTCTCATGCCGAATCAGCACGAACCCGTGCCGGTCCAGGGAAAGTCGATCAGCGATGCGTCGCATGTCGTGCACGTCGACGTAGTGATCTTCCGTATCGAAGTAGACCTTGGGAAGGCCTCCCGTCAGCGCCGAGCTCTCGAAATACGGCTTGGTCGCCTGCGGCACGATGAAGGTCAGTGCACCGCGCACATCGCCTGGCGCGGGAGTTTCGGAAGCGGAGGATGGGATGTCGTGCAGCTTCATCAGGTATGGCTCTTGGGTGCCGGGGGCGCCGGTCCGGCGCGAACTCGACGCGCTATGCGCCGGGCGCAAACGGGGAGCGACCCCGCCAGGCGGGACACCTTACTACGCGAGCCCGCACTTCCTAAGGGGTTGGCGACCCGGCCCCAGGTCGGGGCCGGGCACCGCAGCGCATCAACCGGATGCGGTGGATCGACGACGAAGACCTTTCCGGCCCAGGCCGAATCGCTTGGCGGCTTCGGAACGCCGCTTCGAATAGTTCTCCGCCACCATCGGGTAGTCGGCAGGCAGCCCCCATTTTTGCCGGTAATCCGCGGGCGTCATGCCGTAGTTGGTATTCAGATAGCGTTTCAGCATCTTGAGCTGCTTCCCGTCCTCGAGGCAGACGATGTAGTCCGGCCTGACGGACTCCCCAATTGGGACCGCGGGGTCGCCTGCCGCGCGCCCGGCGCGCCGCGCCGTCTTGGCAGGCCCGAGGTCCGGAGCCTCCCTGCCCTCCGTTTCCGCCTTGCGCGGCCGGCCCGGCCGGCGTTTCACGTCGGTGGTTGCGTCTGAGCTTGGCGCGACCTCAGCAGCAGCCGGCGCTCCGGAAATCGCGGAAAGCGACTTGTGCACGGCCTCGATCAATTCTGGTAGCTGGGCAGCCCCAATCGTGTTGTTACCCAGGTAGGCAGCAACAATGTCGCCAGTAATTTCTACGGTCGACTTGGATGCATTGTCCGCCATGGAAAATGGTTCCTTCATTGAATATGTGCAGAATTTGGGGCGCCCAAGATATGAGCATCAAAAAGCAATATAGCAAGTTACTACAGCCAATTCCAAAGAATTTTTATGAAACGAATGGTTATTCTGATTGGCCGGATAGATTAGCCGAAAGAATGCTGCCCCTTCTCAACGGCGTTCGCCACAACCAAACTGCATTGCTGAAATTGCAAGTGGCACCAAGTCTACAGCCTTAACTTGGGGGCAACAGGCTGCGCTTGTCATCTTGGTGTTCCTATTGGTCAGTCTGCGCAATCGTTTGCCAAGATCCGATCGGGCAAAGCAAAACCGAAGCGGCGTTCCCGGCTGTAGTGGCGGTCCGTCCGCGCGCCCTCCTGCGGGCACGGAGCGGCCGGTTTCGGAGGCGGCGCGCCGCCGGCCTCCCGATTGCCGCACGCTGGCCCGGCGGTACGATGTTGGGCGCGACCTATACTGAACCGCCTTCCATCGTCAGCTTGCGAACCCGTCATGAATTCCTCGCCGACTGAACTGCCGCAATCGAACACTGGACTGTCGGTCGACGCCGAACGCCTCTTGTCCAGTCTCGCCACGATGGCCGAACTCGGCGCGACGCCCAAGGGAGGGGTGAATCGCCAGACCCTTACCGACCTTGACCGGGCGGCACGCGATTTGTTCTGCACTTGGTGCGACGAAGCCGGTCTGACCGTCCGCGTGGACGAGATGGGTAATCTCTTCGCTCGTCGCGCCGGCCGGGATGATCAGCGCGACCCCGTTCAGACCGGAAGCCACCTCGACACGCAACCGACCGGAGGGCGGTATGACGGTGCGCTGGGCGTGCTGGCCGGCCTAGAGGTGATGCGCGCCTTGAACGACACGGATTATGTGACCGAAGCGCCGCTTGAACTGGTGATGTGGACCAACGAGGAGGGGTGCCGGTTCGCGCCGGCGATGATGGGATCCGGAGTCCATGCGGGTCTGCACGATCGCGATTTCATGATGCAGGTCGAGGATCCGGACGGCCGCAGCTTTGGCGAAGAGCTCCGGCGAATCGGATACCACGGGCCGATCCCATGCACCCATCGGCGAAATCCGACCGGGGCGCTGATCGAACTTCACATCGAGCAGGGCCCACTGCTCGAAGACGAAGGCATCGCCATCGGGGTCGTCACTGGCGGCCAGGCTCAACGATGGTACGAGATCGAACTCGTCGGCATGGAATCGCACGCGGGCACCACGCCCATGCCGGTACGCCGCGATGCGCTCGTCGCCGCTGCGGGCATCGTGACGGCTGTCCGTGCCCTGGGAGAAGAATTTGCGCCGCATGCCCGGACGACATGTGGCGTCCTCGAGGCCCGGCCGAACTCCAGAAACGTGATTCCCGGTTCCGTGTTCCTCACCGTGGATATGCGCCACCCGGACGCGCAGGTGCTGGCGACGATGGACGCCCGGCTGCGCAGCGCGGTAAAGGATTCCGGCAGCCAGGAGGGGGTGGCGTGCACTGTCCGCCAGATACTCGACGTGCCGGCCGTCGAATTCCATGCCGAGGTGGTCGAGGCGGTACGATCGGCGTCCGCAGACCTGTCCTACTCGCACCGCGACATCATCAGTGGGGCCGGCCACGACGCCATGAACGTGGCCCGGGTTGCGCCGGCGGGGATGGTCTTTATCCCCTGTGTCGACGGGATCAGTCACAACGAGATCGAGAACGCGCTTCCGGATGACATCGTTCGGGGGGCGAACGTCCTGCTCAGGGCCCTGGTCAGCCTCGCAGACCGGCCCGGTCCGGACGCCGCGGCCTAAGGCGCCCTGCCCGGAAGCGGCACCGGACACGCCCACGGGTAACCGGGCAGCCGGGTGGTCAATGCGGAGCCCCTTGCTTTCTTGAGAAACCACCCCACATTGGGCGAGGCGTGCTGCCTGCCGAAACGAAGTCTGGTCGTATGAACAATCCTTGGACCCCTGAACGGGTCGAGAAGCTCACTGAGCTCTGGCTGGCGGGATGGACCCGTGCCCAGGTTGCCGATGCCCTTGGACCACCGATCACGGAATCGGCTGTCAAGGGCAAAGTCCGACGCCTCGGTCTGAAACGTGACGACGGCACGGCCGGGAAACAGCAGCCGGCCGCGCAGTCGCCGCGGCGAACCTCCGCTGCACGGTCGGCGCAAGCGGCGGCGGGTTCACACTCCGCCAAGCAAGGAAGCGGCGGGCCGTCGACAGGAGCCGGGTCGAACCGCGCCGATGACGCATCGTCGGATCCATCGCGGCATTCCATGCCAGCATCGGCGGACTCCGCAGATGAACCGGCATGGCCATCAGAGGATGTGTCCGCAGGGAGTTCCGGTGGCGATGCTTCCGGCAGGGGTGAAGCTCTTTCCGAGGACCCTGCGTCATTCATCGGCGAACACCGACCTGACCAGGCCGACGACGCCGCGGGGCCGGGTGCGGACGGCGCCCCTGAACGGACCGGGGAACGGGAATTTCGGTTTCCCGGCTACAACGAATGCCATTGGCCGCACGGCGAGCCTGACAACCCCGATTTCGATTTCTGCCTTGCCCCCGTTGCACCCGGTAAATCCTACTGCGAAGCGCATGCCGAGCAGGCCTACCGGAAGAAGGGCAGCTGAGGCGTGAGCTCGATGCGCGCCTGGCAGATCGAGGGCGACGGTGGAATCAACGCTCTCGCGCTCGTGGAGCGCCCGCGTCCCGAGCCGGGTCCGGGAGAGATTCTGGTTCGCGTGACGGCCAACGCGATCAACTACCGTGATCTCTCCACGATCCAGGATCCGCTGTCTCGCGGCTTCCCGCTGCCCAGAATCCCGAACTCCGACGGGGCTGGCGTTGTGGAAGCAGTCGGTCCGGGGGTAACCACCGTCCAGCCAGGCATGGCCGTGACCACGACGTTTTTCCAGGACTGGGAAGACGGCGGGTGCACCCCGGCGGCCATGGCGAGCGCCCTGGGCGGTGCCCGGGAGGGCGTGCTGGCCGAGTACGTGGTGCTGAGTGCCCGAGGTGTGTTGCCGAAGGTGCCGGCCCTTTCGGACGTGGAAGCTGCCTGCCTGCCCTGTGCTGCCTTGACGGCCTGGAACGCGATCTTCGAGACAGCGGCCTTGCGGCCCGGAGACACGGTTCTCCTGTTGGGCACGGGCGGGGTCTCCATGTTTGCCCTGCAGTTTGCCGCCACTGCCGGAATTCGGGTCATCATGACCTCTTCCTCGGACCGCAAGCTGGAGGAGGCGGCCGCTCTTGGTGCAGCCCACGGGATCAACTACCGGGAAGTCGACGACTGGTCGGCGGCCGTCCGCGACCTCACCGGGGGCCAGGGGGTCGATGGCGTGGTCGAGGTGGGAGGTCCCGGCACGCTCCAGAAGTCGCTCGACGCGGTACGGGTCGGCGGTACCGTTGCCCTGATCGGAATCCTTACCGGGGGGACCATCGATCCGCTTCCGGTCATGCGGAAGTCGGTTCGCCTGAACGGCGTCTACGTCGGCAGTCGACGGATGTTCCGTGACATGAACCGGGCCATCGAGAAACACGCGATCCGGCCCCGCATCTCGGAAGTCGTTCCGTTCAGCGAAGCCAGGGAGGCCTATCAGCTCATGGCATCCCAGCAACACATGGGAAAGATCGTCATCAAGTTCTGACCGGCAAACTGGACGGTCAGGTCGGATCCGGGCCGGGCCGCGTCAGAATCTGAACGTTGCCGGCCGGGCGAACGCCGCGAGCGGCGGGACCGAGGCATCGAAGAGGTCCCGCTTCACCGGATTCCCGTTGGTGGCTTCCACCAGTACCACCCGACCAGGTGCGCCCGGCTGGCTCTCCACGGCCAGCAGCCGCCCCCGCGGCCCCAGCTGCGCGACCAGCTCCTCCGGGGGTTCCGGTACAGCCCCTTGAATCAGGACAATGTCGTAGGGCCCGCCGGGAGGCCATCCGCCTGACAGGGGGCCCTGCACCACCGCGGCATTGTCCACGCCAAGTTCGGTAAGCGCTTCCTCGGCCTGCACGGCCAGGCCCTCGTCACTTTCCAGTGCAATCACCGCCGACGCCAGGTGTCCCAGCACCGCAGCCGAGTATCCGGTTGCGGTACCGACGTCCAGCACCACATCGTCAAATCGGATTCGCGCCTCCTGAACCATCCGCGCAAACACGAGCGGGGCCAGCAGGTAGCGCTCCCCGCCGAGGTTGAGATGTTCATCCAGATAGGCCCGGGCGCGGGCTTGATCAGGCACGAAGCGCTCGCGCGGCACCTTCTCGAATGCCGCAAGTACAGGCCGGTCGGTAACGCGGTTCGGAAACAGCTGCCCGTCGATCATGTTCCTGCGCATCGCTGCAAAATCGGACATGGCTTCCACCCCCTGTCGCCGCTCATCCGCGACCGTTGGCTGTGCGTGTTTCCGCCACCGGATTGTAGGCGCTGCAGATGCGGAGGAGCCGCTATGCCGATAGAGTGTGGCGCGCCCGAGGCCGGGTGGCAGAGTGGTTATGCAGAGGACTGCAAATCCTTGTAGGTCGGTTCAATTCCGACCCCGGCCTCCAGTTTCCTCCACCTCGCCCACCGGTCCGGCCAGCGGCTTGACTCTCGCAGCTGCACCTACGCACCAGCTACTCCAGAGCGGCGGTGATGCGGTCCAGCCCGCTCATGGCGTCGGCCCGCACCGCCGGATCGAACGCGTCGGCGTGGCGTCCCAGCAGGCGGAGCATAATCGCCTGCTGTTTCTCCACCGCGGCCCGGACCTCGGCAGCGTTGCCGCCCTGGTTTTCCACTTGCGATGCCAGCACTTCCAGCGCCGCTTCGGCCTCCCGAAGTTCCGCATCACTGACGTAGGATTCCTCCGGGTCACGCCGCAGGTCGTGGAGAGCCCGCAACTTGAGCAGCTCGGCGTAGGCGCCGCGGTAGCGCGCCGCCGCCAGACGCTCGGCCGAGAGCTGGCGCGCCGGTTCACTTTGCACCGGACTGACGGCCGGCACCTGAACCGTGGTCGCAGCCTGCGCAGCACGATACAGCGATGCTGCCCGCTCGACGTCGACCGGCCCACCAAGTCCACGCCCCCAAAGAAAGGCGAGATTCTCGATCGCGCGCCGGTGGCCGCGCTCGGCAGCCCTGGCAAACCACTGCCGGGCTTTCTCCGGACCGCCGAATTCATCGTGCTGGAGCGCAAGCCAGCCGACGAGGTTCTCACAGTCCGAATCGCCTGCCTCGGCCGCCTGGATGCAGGCACCGTAGGCTGCCGCCAGATCGTCTTGCCCGAGGGCGGCCCGGGCATCCGAGTAGTCGGCGGCAGCTGCCTGCGACCAGGCGACGACGAGCCCGACCGCCACCGCGGTACGTGTGTCGATTCGGGTCACCGCAAGCGCTCCCTTCCCGCACCGGTCTCGCCCTGTAGGCCGGAACGCCCCGCGCTTCGGACTGACGGCCACCGCCCACAGACGGCCGGGACAGCATCGCGCCCGGCCTGCATCCGCAACCTCAGGTTCAATGGGAAGCCGAAGCAGGCCGCGCGGCACCGAGTCCCCCTCACCCGCGGGCTCCTCCTCCATTGCCGGGCGCAGCCAGCTGTGCGGGGCCCCCGGGAGAGACCGGCGATGATGCCGCAATGCTCGACATAGCGCTTGACTCAGCGAAGGCAACGCACGAACCCTGGGCCGTCAAAGGGTCCAGCTCAAGCGGGCTCCTGATGACCAGCGGCACGCCGACCGATGATGCGCTGGCTTCCTGCGGCGGTCTGTGGGGCCGCCACGCGGCGCGCGGCCCTGTGCTGATGGTGGGCGGTACTGGATTTGAACCAGTGACCCCTCGCGTGTAAGGCGAGTGCTCTTCCGCTGAGCTAACCGCCCGGGTTCCGGCTTCAGATTGCTGGCCGCGCCGGTTCGCCGTGGGGATGGTGGGCGGTACTGGATTTGAACCAGTGACCCCTCGCGTGTGAAGCGAGTGCTCTCCCGCTGAGCTAACCGCCCCGGGGCGTCAGTCGAGCCCGTTTCGGACAATGGGAGTCGGTTTTACCCGAGGAGCTCCAATCGAACAAGAAAATCGGGAATCTGGTCGAGCCGTTCAGCCACCAGGTCCGCTCCCAGGCTCTCCACGGGATCCGAAGAATACCCGAAGCTGACCGCGATCGACGGCACCCCTGCATGTCGAGCCGCCGTCACGTCGGCATTGCTGTCCCCCACCATGACCGCCCGTCCGACCTGTCCGCCGGCGCGCTCGATGGCCACCGAAAGGTGCAGCGGATCGGGCTTGCGAACCGCCAGGGAATCTCCACCCAGGACCGCGTGAAACCGGTCACGTATGCCGAAGTACCGAAGGATGTCCTCGGCCATGCCGACCGGTTTGTTGGTGCACAGGGCGACACGGCAGCCCCGTTCGCGCAGCGAATTCAGCGTCGCTTCGGCGCCGGGAAACAGACTGGTCTCAAGCGTCATCCGATCCACGTAGAGCGCGAGAAACCGGTTTCGCAGCTGCTCGATCGGGATGCCGTCGAGCCCGCCTGACCGGCCGAACCCGCGCCTGATGAGCGACACCGCCCCGTCACCGACCATCGTGCGGACGTCCGGGAGCCTGACCTGCGGGCGCTCGTACTGGACCAGCAGATCGTTGAGCGCACCGGCCAGATCCGGAGCGCTATCGATCAGGGTCCCGTCGAGATCGAACACTACCGTGCACGGCGCATGCTGTGGTTTCATGGACAGAATCGCTCCGGCGCAGGTACACTGACTGCGTTGTACACACTTTGCGCGTTCCCGATCGCCCGCGCGGCCGTCTAGCGCCGCTCCAAAGGTTCCCGCAATGGTCGCTCGCCCACTCGCAGCTGCGATACTTGCTGGCGGCGCTGGACGCCGCATGCGTTCGCGTGTGCTCAAGCCGCTCCAGCCCGTCGCCGCACGGCCGGCCATTCTCCACGTCCTGGCCACCACCGCCGAACTGGCCCCGGCCGCCACCGTGGTCGTCCACGGGCCCGGTGCCGACGCTCTGCTCGCGGCGGTTCGCACCGACTGTGCGGATGCGCAGTTTGCCCTGCAGCCGGAACCGCTCGGCACGGGTGACGCCGCGAGAGTCGCCTTGCGGGCGCTTGGCGACTTCCAGGGCGACGTCATCATCCTGTGCGCCGACGTCCCGCTCCTCGCACCGGCCACGCTGACCGCGCTGCGGGACCGCCTGAACGAGCCCGACCGGCCGGCCCTGGCAGTGCTCGGATTTCGGCCCGACGATCCTTCGGGCTACGGTCGCCTCCAGGTCCACGAGGACGGGTACCTGAAGTCGATTGTCGAGGAGCGTGATGCGACCAGCGACGTGCGCGCATCGAACCTTTGCAATGCGGGTGTCCTCGCGGCCGACGCCGCCGTCCTGGGCCCGTTGCTCGCACAACTCGACACGGTCAATGCGGCTGGCGAACACCAGCTGACCGACGTTGTCGCCGGCGCCAACGCCGCCGGTCGGCGCGTGGCCTGGATCGAAGGGCCGGCCGACGACCTGCTGGGCATCAACACCCGCGCCGACCTCGCCGCCTGCGAGGCGGCCCTCCAGGCGCGCCTCCGACGCCGGGCGCTGGAGGCGGGAGCCAGCCTGATCGACCCTGCCACGACATGGTTCGCATGGGATACGGTGCTCGCTGTGGACGTCCGGGTAGAGCCCCAGGTGTTCTTCGGCCCGGGCGTCACGGTCGACACCGGCACCGAGATCCTGGCCTTCTCGCATCTTGCGGGAGCGGTCATCGGCAAAGGGTGCCGGGTCGGGCCCTTTGCCCGCTTGCGTCCCGGCACGCGACTGGAAGACGGGGCGCGGGTCGGGAATTTCGTCGAGGTCAAGAACGCGGTCATCGGCCCCGGAGCCAAGGCGAATCACCTCGCCTACATCGGCGATGGAACCGTGGGCGCCGAAGCGAACATCGGCGCCGGCACGATCTTCTGCAATTTCGACGGCACCCGGAAGCACCACACCGTCGTGGACGCGGGCGCGTTCATCGGATCGAATTCAGCCCTGGTGGCCCCGGTGCGCGTCGGCCGCCACGCCATCGTCGGCGCCGGCAGCACGATTACCCGCGATGTGCCGGACTCCACGCTCGCCGTCGAACGCGCCGCCACACGCGTGAGGCCCTCCAGGGGACGACAGCGCCCCCCGCACCGCACCGGCTAGCTCCGGCCGATGTGCGGAATCATCGGCGTGGTGGGCGCTTCGGAGCATGGTGCCGCGCCGCCCCTCCTCGACGGTCTCGAGTACCTCACCTACCGGGGTTACGACTCCTGCGGGATCGCCACGCTCGACAACGGACGGGTGGAGCGGCGCCGGGCTGCGGGACGTGTCGCCAACCTCCAGGCGGTGCTCAAGGACACACCGATGGCGGGAGACACCGGAATCGCCCACACCCGTTGGGCCACGCACGGCGTCCCGAACGAGACCAACGCCCATCCGCACGGCAATGCCGAGGTCGCAATCGTGCACAACGGGATCGTCGAGAACTTCTCGTCGCTCCGCGCGGAACTCACGGATGCCGGCCATGAGTTCGAGACCGATACCGATTCCGAAGCCATTGCCCATCTCATCGTCTTTCATCTCCGGCGCGGGCTTACCCCGGAAGCCGCGGCCGACGCGGCCTTCGCCCGCCTGAAGGGCGCATTTGCGGTAGCTGCGATCGTCGCGCGGGCACCTGGACGCATTTTCGTGGTGCGGCACGGCTGCCCGCTGACCATCGGGATCGGCGAGCATCAGACCTGGGTCGGGTCGGATGCCCTCGCGCTTGCGCCGTTCACCGACCGAATCATCCATCTCGACGAGGGTGACCGGGCCACGGTCACCGCAACCGGAGCCTCAGTCCGCGCCGTTGACGGCCAGCCGGTCGAACGCCCGACCGTGACGTCAAGCATCGTCCCGACCGCCTTCGGGAAAGGCGGCTACCGGCACTACATGCAAAAGGAGATCCACGAGCAGCCGATCGTGATCGGCGACGCCCTGCGTGCCCTCCTCGACACTCGTGCGATGCGGGCAGAAGCGCCTGACCTGCCGTTCCGGTTCGCCGACATCGATCGCCTGATCCTGGTGGGTTGCGGCACCTCGCACTACGCCGCGGGGGTGGCGCGCCACTGGTTCGAGGAACTGGCGCAACTGCCCGTCGACGTGGACATTTCTTCCGAGTTCCAGGACCGAGCCCCCCTGTTCGGCCCCGCCGGGCGGAGCGCCGCCATCCTCATCTCCCAATCCGGCGAAACCGCCGACACCCTGGCCGTGCTGCGTCAGCTTCGGGCGCAGCGGGTGCCCACCGTCGCACTCGTGAACATGACCTCGAGCACCATGGCCAACGAGGCCGACGCGGTCGTCGCCATTCATGCCGGCAGTGAAATCAGCGTGGCGTCCACCAAGGCGTTTACCGCGCAACTCGCCACCCTGGCCTGCCTGGCCTTGGCCGCCGGGCGGGCCAGGGGCAAGCTGGACTCCGAACACGAATCACTGCTGGCCGCCGAGCTGACCGCCGTTCCGGCCAAGATGGCGGACATTCTCGCGGCCCAGAACCGGCTTCAGGACGTCGCTTCCGACCTCATCCGCGCCCCCAGCGTCCTGTACCTGGGACGGGGGACGGGCGCGTCCGTGGCGCGTGAAGGTGCGCTGAAGATGAAGGAAATTTCATACATCCACGCGGAAGCGTACCCGATGGGTGAGCTCAAGCACGGCCCCCTGGCGCTGATCGACGAACATGTCCCAACGGTCGGAATCGTGCCGTCGGACCCTCTCTTCACCAAGAACGCATCCAATCTTGCGGAGGTGAATGCCCGGAACGGGCCCATCATCCTGGTGAGCGACGACAACGGCATCAGCGAGCTCGGCGAGACCGCCCGGCACACGATCAAGGTGCCCCACTCCGACCCGTTCGTGGCCCCTCTGCTGTACGCGGTCCCCCTCCAGCTTCTGGCCTACCACGCGGCCGTGCTGAAGGGCACGGATGTCGACAACCCGCGCAACTTGGCGAAAACGGTGACCGTGTCCTAAATCAACCCCTAGAGGCCACCTATACTCACGCCGGGCGGACGGCCGCCGGCACCGTTCGCAGGAGCACGCCAGCATGGATATCGATCTCAGCCAGCCACTCATGGCGCTTCGCGATCCCGCGCTTTTCCGTCAGCAGGGCTGCATCGGCGGCGAATGGCAGGACGCCGACTCGGGAGAAACGATCGCCGTCCACAATCCGGCAGACGGCCGTCCGGTCGGAACGATGCCGAAGATGGGCGCGGCCGAGACCACCCGCGCCATCGAGGCGGCCGAGGCGGCATGGCCCGACTGGCGGTCCCGCACGGCCAAGGAGCGCAGCCAGATCATCCGGCGCTGGCACGACCTCATCCTGGAAAACAGCGACGACCTGGCCCTGATCATGACCCTCGAAAACGGGAAACCGCTGGCCGAATCCAAGGGGGAAGTCGCCTACTCGTCCTGGTTCGTCGACTGGTTCGCGGAGGAAGGCAAGCGCGCGTACGGCCACACCATCCCGAGCACCATGGGTGACCGACGCATTCTCACGATCAAGCAGCCGG
Organism: Alphaproteobacteria bacterium; assembly: GCA_965116745.1. Classification (GTDB taxonomy): domain Bacteria; phylum Pseudomonadota; class Alphaproteobacteria; order TMED109; family TMED109; genus VXPW01. Next base: position 1,807,199 of record OZ220701.1, read on the forward strand.
TCGGCGTCTGCGGCCTCATTACCCCCTGGAACTTCCCGGCGGCGATGATCACGCGCAAGGGGGCTCCGGCACTCGCCGCCGGATGCACGATGGTGATCAAGCCGGCCTCGGCCACGCCGTTCACGGCGACCGCGCTCGTCGAGCTGGCCCTTCGCGCCGGCGTGCCCCCCGGGGTCATGAACATCGTTTCCGGCCCGTCCGGCCAAATCGGCGACACGCTGTGCACCAGCGACAAGGTCAGGAAGATCTCGTTCACCGGCTCGACGGAGGTCGGGCGGATCCTGATCCAGAAGGCTGCCAGCACCATCAAGAACGTGTCGATGGAGCTGGGCGGAAACGCGCCGCTCATCATCTTCGACGACGCCGATCTCGACGCCGCGGTCGAAGGCGCCATGGCCTGCAAATACCGAAACGGCGGCCAGACGTGCGTCTGCGCCAACCGCATCTTCGTGCAGGACGGCATCTACGAAGCATTTGCCGAGAAGTTCGCCGCCCGGGTCCGCGGCCTCGCGGTAGGCAACGGCCTCGCGGAAGGGACCGAGATCGGTCCGCTGATCGACCGGCATGCAGTCGAGAAGGTCGAGAGCCATGTCAGCGATGCCGTGACCGGGGGCGCGGTGGTCGCGGCCGGCGGCCAGCGCCACGATCTCGGCGGCAACTTCTACCAGCCGACGGTCCTGACCGGCGTCAGCCGCACGATGCGCATCTTCCACGAAGAGACGTTCGGGCCCGTGGCGCCGCTCATCCGGTTCTCGTCGGAGGCGGACGTGATCGAGATGGCCAACGACACCTGCTTCGGCCTGGCCGGCTACTTCTACAGCCGGGACATTGGCCGGATCTGGAGGGTGGCGGAAGCACTCGAGTACGGGATGGTCGCCGTCAATGCCGGCATCCTCTCCTCCGAAGTCGCTCCGTTCGGCGGCGTGAAGGAGTCGGGGCTGGGCCGAGAAGGCGCCCAGGAAGGTCTCGAGGAATACCTGGAGACCAAGTACCTGTGTCTGGCCGGAATGTGACGATCGAACGCGATTTTCACAGCTGACCGCATGCGCACACCAGAATCCTACGACCTGGTCGTCCTTGGGGCCGGTTCCGGCGGCGTGCGCGCGGCACGGATCGCCGCCGGGCACGGCGCCAAGGTCGCAATCTGCGAGAGCGACCGGGTCGGCGGGACCTGCGTGCTGCGCGGATGCATCCCGAAGAAGTTCCTGGTGTACGCGGCGCATTATCGGGAAACCTTCGCCGACGCCGCCGCGTATGGCTGGACGGTAGACGCCGCCCGACACGACTGGGGCGCACTGATCCGCGCCAAGGACGCGGAACTCGACCGGCTGCACGGCATCTATTGCCGGCTGCTGGACGACGCCGGTGTCGTCACGGTCATGGGGCGTGCCGTTCTTCTGGACCCCCATACGGTTAAGGTCGGCGGGCGCCTGCTTCGCGCGGACCGGATCATCGTCGCGGTCGGCGGCTGGCCGAGTGTCCCGCCGTTCCCCGGCAACGACCTTGCCATCACCTCCAACGAAGCTCTGTCGCTGGCCGAGCGGCCGGACCGCGTCCTGATCATCGGCGGCGGCTACATTGCTGTCGAGTTTGCCGGCATTTTCAACGGGGTCGGCTCGGAGGTCATCCTTGCCTACCGGCGCGAGCAGATCCTCCGCGGCTTCGACGGCGACGTCCGTTCCGCCATCACAGAGGAACTGCGAGCCCACGGTGTCGACGTGCAGTTGGGCCTCGCGCCCGAGCGCATCCGACGCACCGGCGACGGCCTGCAAACCACCATGGGTGACGGTTCTACCTTCCTCAGCGACCAGGTCCTGGTCGCGACCGGCCGCGCCCCCAATACCGCCGACCTCGGTCTTGAGGAGGCAGGGGTGGAGCTCGCGCAGGACGGCTCGGTCATCGTCGACCACCAGCTCGCCACGTCGGTTCCCCACATCTACGCGATCGGTGACGTGACCAACCTCCTCAACCTGACGCCGGTCGCCACGGCCCAGGGCCACGCGCTCGCGGACACGATCTTCGGCGGCTCGGCGCGGTCCGTGGATCTGAGCGCTGTACCCTCCGCCGTCTTCTCGCAACCGCCGATCGCCACGGTCGGATGGACCGAGGAGAAGGCCAGGGATTCAGGCCGGCCGATCGACGTGTACCGCACCTCGTTTCGGGCGCTGCTTCACACGCTTACGGGGCGCGACAGCAAGGTCATGATGAAGCTTGTCGTCGACCGTGAAGACGGCCGCATCCTCGGCGCGCACATGGTGGGCGACGACGCACCGGAGATCATGCAGATGGTGGGCGTCGCCATCCGCGCCGGAGCCACCAAGGCCGACTTCGACGCCACGATCGGGATTCATCCAACGACGGCCGAGGAATTCGTGACGCTGCGGACACCGGTAGCGAAGAAAGAAGGTGCATTTGCCGGGTAAATTGGCAATACTTGGGCAATACCTTCGATTTCTGTTTCAGGAATGCAACCGATGACCTCTCAATGGTCGCCGGACAGCTGGCGCGCCCTCCCGGCCCGCCAGATGCCCGACTACAGCGATCGCGACGCGCTGTCGCACGTCGAACGCGAACTCACGGCACATCCCCCGCTCGTGTTCGGCGGCGAGATCCGCAGTTTGAAATCGCAGCTGGCGAACGCGGCGGAAGGCCGCGCGTTCGTGCTCCAGGGCGGCGACTGCGCGGAAAGTTTCGCGGAGTTCAGCGCTGACAACCTGCGTGACACGTTTCGGGTCCTCCTCCAGATGGCCGTTGTGCTCACGTACAGCTCGCGGATGCCCGTGGTGAAGCTCGGCCGGATTGCCGGACAGTTCGCCAAGCCGCGCTCGGAGCCCACGGAGACGCAGAACGGCGTGACGCTCCCGATCTACCGGGGCGATATCATCAACGACATCGCGTTCTCGGAAGAGGGCCGCGCACCCGACCCGTCCCGCATGCTGAAGGCCTACTCGCAGGCGGCGGCGTCGCTGAACCTGCTGCGTGCCTTCGCGCAGGGCGGCTATGCGGATCTCCAGAAAGTTCACCAGTGGACCCTGGATTTCGTCCGCGGCAGCGAGCAGGCGGAGCTCTACCAGAACTACGCCGACAGGATTGCGGACGCGATGGCGTTCATGGCCGCCGTCGGCATCACCCCGGAGACCGCGCCGGTCACCCGGACCGTCGATTTCTTCACAAGCCACGAGGCCCTGCTGCTCCCCTACGAGCAGGCGCTGACGCGGGTCGACAGCCTCACGGGCCAGTGGTTCGGATGTTCGGCACATCTCCTCTGGGTCGGCGAGCGCACGCGGAATCCGGGCGAAGCGCACCTCGAGTTCGCCCGTGGGATCAACAATCCCCTGGCCGTCAAGATCGGGCCCCGGACCGAACCGGACGTCCTGATCGAACTGGCTGACATGCTGAACCCGGACAACGAACCCGGGCGGCTGACCTTCATTTCGCGCATGGGCGCGGACCAGGTCGCCGAACGCCTACCGCCCTTGCTTCGCAAGACGCGCGAGGAAGGCCGAAGCGTGCTGTGGATCTGCGATCCCATGCACGGCAACACCTTCAAGTCCACGTCTGGCTACAAAACACGGCGGCTCGAGCGGATCTGCGCGGAGATCCGCGGATTCTTCGACGCGCACCGCGCCGAAGGCACCTACCCGGGCGGCATTCACCTGGAGATGACCGGGCGCGACGTTACCGAGTGCGTGGGCGGCGTCCAGCGAATCTCGGAGGAAAACCTCGGTCTCCGCTACCACACGCACTGTGACCCACGCCTGAACGCGACGCAGGGTCTGGAGGTGGCGTTCCAGGTCGCCGAGCTCCTGGGCAGGAACCACGCCGGCTCGGACCTCCGGCGGGTAGCCTGAATCCCGCACGCGACTGGAGCGCACGCCAGCCCGCCTGCACGAGCTTCAAGGGGTCGCGCAAATCGATGCGCCCCTTTATCTTGGAGGACGTTCCGCGGTAGCTCAGTTGGTAGAGCAATCGGCTGTTAACCGATTGGTCGCAGGTTCGAGTCCTGCCCGCGGAGCCACTCCATCTTTCCAAAAGTTCCCGAATACCCCCTTTTTCCCTTATCTTTCCTACGCTTCTCTCCCTCCTCTGTTCTTGACGATTCCCTGAATTTCCACCACGTGCCCACACAGCATGTGGGAACTAAGATGGGCAAGCTTACTGTTTCGGCCGTGAAGGCTGCGATCAGGCTTGGTCGGCATGCGGACAGCGCGACCCTCTACCTGAACGTCAAGCGAAGTGGCGCCAAGTCCCGGGTGCACCGAGTGGTGGTAGACGGGCGCCGCCACGACCTGGGGCTTGATCCCTACCCTGCCGTGAGCCTTGCCAAGGCGAGGCGGCGTGCGGGCGACGCGACTCCGGACGACATGGACCTGCCGGGGTTCCGACTGCGCCCGCCAAGGGAAAGCATGCCGGGTGCTGGGCGGTGACAGTCAGCGCCAACTGGCGAATGATCTTCCGGTTCGAGGAGGGCCATGCCGTGGACGTCGGCTATCTGGACTACCATTAGGGAGACAACACCAATGCTAATGCACGATCCGCCCCATCCCGGCACCTTCATCCGCCGCCAGTGCCTCGAACCCATCGGGCTGACAATGACTGAAGCTGCGAGGGGACTCGCCGTTTCGCGCAACACATTTTCGCTGCTGCTCAACGGTCGAATCAGCATCTCGCCCGAGATGGCGATTCGGCTGTCGGAGGCCTTCGGCGGCAGCCCAGAGAGCTGGCTGGCGCAGCAGATGCAGTACGACCTCTGGCACGCGAAACAGGCCCGGTCGCCGGTCGAGGTGCGAAAATTCGCGGCAGCCTGACCGCTTGACCGCCGCGTCTACAGAAGGCACGCCATGCCACAGAATATGCAGGGTGGATTCTGGATGATCCTAGTCCCCGGGGCTGTCACCTGTCTGCGGTACAGGGGCGATCCGGCGCCCACATCTCCGGTGCGGGTCTTTGATGTGCTGGTCGGGCGAGGTTTCCTCTGCGGCATGGAGCGCGACCGAGCCGGTGTTCTCAAGACCATTCGCAGATGCCTGCGAGACCAGTCAATAGCTTGATTCGGGACCGAATTGCCGCTGGCGGACAAGCGCCGCCCGACAACTTTTGCTCCGTCTACGCACCGTAGCGAGTCCGCTGGAGGAGAATCGATGACCGACTGGACGGCCTGCGCGGCGGTGGAGCGGAATCCCCGCAAGATCAGCGGGGCCTGGTCCTTCACAGGCACAAGGGTTCCCGTCTACGCCCTCTTCGAGAACCTCGAGAGCGGCGCCACCGTGAGCGACTTTCTGGAATGGTATCCCGAAGTTCAGGACTGGCAGATCTTGGCCATGCTCAAGCATGAAGCGGAGTATTTCAAGACGCCCGACGGCGCATGAAGATCCTGTTTGACCGTGGAACTCCGGCTTCTCTACGGCAGTACCTTCCGGGGCACTCGGTGGACAGGTCGGCCGAGAAGGGATGGGAGCTGTTGGAAAACGGGGAGCTGATCCGGAAAGCCCAGGAGGAAGGGTATCGGGTCATCGTGACCACGGACCAGAACATGCGTCACCAGCAGAATCTCGCTGACCGGCGGCTGGCGGGCGTGGTGTTGCTCGCGACCGCTTGACCCAAAGTTCAACACCGCACGGACGACATCCGAATTGCCATGGAGGACGTGCGCCCAGGAGAGCTCAGGGAAGTTCCAATCTGAAGGTCGTCACAGCCGCTGCCTCTGGCGGCGGCAAACTCCAGATACCCGCCCTTCATGAGGAAGCGAGTATTCTTCACCGGCCACCGCACCTCGGCGCACGTCGCTGTCGTTGTCCCAGTCCTGCACTGCGCTGGCCGCGGCGCCGTGGATGTCGCCCCCGATCTGCGGCGCCGTCTTCCGCGCCAAGATCGGGGCACCTTTCGCGCTTCCGGTCCGTCGACGACCGTGTTCGGATGCCCGCACTGCAGTCCGCGATCTCGACGCGGCCGGCGCTGATCCCAAACTTGGGCGGCTGCAGGATCTTTATGGCGGCAAGCAGGGCATGTGCTGCCGAATCGATCCTGATGGCGTTGTCATATACCTCTGTTCTTAGCGCACCGAGTACTCGCCGCTTTCGGAATACGTAAAACGCGTCCCGACTGTCCCGGAATTGCAACTGTCGAAGCGATCGCAGCCCTCTTGCCAGAGCCTGCTCGTAACGTGTTGCACGGGCGTGGTTGCCGGTTGCCTGAGCCAATGCAAACGCGTCGGCAAGTCCCTCTAGATAAGCTCCTGTCGAAGCCGCATGCGGAGGTCCGAAATCAGGCCGACGGGGATTGTAGAAGCGACCGGCAAGATCGGGAGGCAATGCATCATCCCACTGCTGCATCGGCAAGAGCCAGTCGCTGATCTCGAACGCGAAATCTGCGAATTCCTGCCGACCCGTAATCGCGTACAACGAGGCGCACGCCTGTGCGTGCCAAGGTACGAACGCAGGGTTTCGCTTTAGCCGATGCCTCGCCCGGCATCGCTCGAATGCAGCTGTGCAGCGCTCTTTGGTCGGCGCGGATGGCAGTCCCTGCCTGATCGACTCCGCCCAAAACAGCAACGCTTCTCCAGAATAGAAGTTCCAGTTGTCTCCATCTCGGTTGCGGGGAAAAAAGAACGTTCTAAATCCCAGCGTGGGATCGGCCAGAGACTCGATGGCTTTGGACAGCATCGCCAACTGCTCGGAAAACTGCCCTCGTGCTGGGTTTGCCAGAATCGCAAGCCCGGCGACAGCTGCAGCCCCCAATTTGGCGCCCGCCCGCTCGACAATGACGCCGCAGCCTTCCCCAGTTGGCCGGAAGTACCGATCCAGGTTGAATCGCAAATTGCGCGTGGCTGCCTCCAGAAGTGCTGAACTCTTCCGCAATTCTGCGAGGCGAAACAGTGCCAATGACCCGAGAAAGCGCCGGATGGCATTGTCCGCAGGTGATTGGCTGCCGCGGCTGGGCCAGTACTTGTATGGCAACGAACCATCTGCCGCCTGATTGCGAAGCATCCAGCGTCCAATTCCGCCCGCCAGTTTGGAGGCCCGCCCCGTGTCTATCGACCGTGTCGGGCTGATGAGCGTGGAGCCGCGGAAGAGCTCCACCGGACCGTGCCCGGCGACACCGGGCAAGAGGTATTGTCGACCGGAGAATGCTCGGAGGCGGCCGGCACGAAAGAAGTCCCCGACGCTAACTGACGTTTCCTCCAGGTGCCTCTCCAGCGCGCGCCGGAACCGCAAGTTGCCGGCCAGCATTTTCGTAGGGGAGATCCTGGTCACTTCCCCGCCGTAGGCGATTTCCATTCCGACTAGCCCACGCGCACGTTGCATGAAAACACTTGCGAAACGTTCCGCCGGAACTTCTTGAAAGCCGTGAGCTACGCACGCTTCCACCCACTCATCCGGCCGGGCGCCGACACGGTTGCGCAAACCGCTCGGTGACCTGCAGTCGATCCAGCCGCTGCGTCCTCCGAAGCCATTCTGCCGGACGCAGTACCACGTAGTTTCGCCCGGCAGGTCTCGTCCGCTCAATTCGGCTCCGGCGGAGTGGTGGTCTGCTGGTCTTGAAGCACAGCGTCCATGGGAGCTGACGTCAGGAGGGGCAGAATGATCTCGGCAGCGAACTCCGCACGCCCACTCACACCGGCCTTCGAATAGAGTGACGCCGCCTGCAGGCGGACGGTGGTTTCCTTCACTCCACGTGCCCGAGCAATCTCCGAAAACCTGTACCCCTTGATGATCAACCAGGCTATGTCCTTCTCGCTCTTGGTAATCCGCCATTCGTCCATTAATGCGTCGATGTTGTCGACCAGCACCTCGGAGAACATCTCGTTACGTTTCTCTTCCCGTTCCAAATCTACCCGCAGGCGGCGCAAGTCCCGCACCCCGATGGCGAGCGCCACTGATAGGCCGACAAACACGACCGACTCGATGGTGAAATGAACCGTACCGAACTCACCGGCCCAGAATGCGTCCTCAGCGAGGTCGTACACGAAGAACACAACTGCTATGCCCAGCGCGGCAAGGCCCATCAGGTGCTGCCGCACAGTCCTTTCCGGGTCAACGCTCATGCGGTCGGGCCGGTTGACGGGGGCGTCGCTTCACTGATTCCGGTCCCTCGATCGCGTGACGCTTTGATCACGAGGATTCCCACAACTTCCTCCTAGACTTGATCCCAGACCCGATCCAAAGCATGGCAGGCAGCTCCCACTCTGCTATCCAGTCGCAACGGTCGTGGCTGTGTCGTCTTGTGCCCTAAGCATTGGGTAAACGTAGAGCCCTTGTCCAAGCGGAGGAAGAACATCGAAGATAAGGTGCACCCGCGGTTCGTCAGACGGATTCCACGCCCAGTGACGCTTCTTGTTGTCGAAAGCCCATAGCTCTCCTGGGCGCATGACTACCGTCTCCTCTCCCGCCGTGACCGGACTCCCACAAGGACTCGCCAACACCAAATGGAACCGGTCTCTAATTCGATAGTACGCCCCGAGATCGACATGCGGGGCCACTATCCGCTTAGGCTGGAGGGCCACCAACATCGCCCGCCCCAAGTCTCCGCCCCGTTGCGTCGCCACCTTCCGGCACAAAGCAAGCGTTTGGGGGAAATAATGGGCCTGCCGGGTCAGTCGGCATTTGTGAACGTTGTTCGAGTTCTTTTCCCCCACCGGTAACGGCTTCACGGGCGCCCGCAGGAAAATATTCCGAGTGTAGCGCTGACAGCGCACGTTGCGCTGGCGACTGGTGTCCGCCTCCCATGCGCCAGACGCTGTAGCAAGCTCGCCCAGAACCGGCCGGGTGTCGAAGTGCTCCGCAAGCCTCGTGAAGTTCTGCATGCCGCGCCTTCCCGTCGACTAGAACACACCGAGTCGGGTATGGCCAAGGGGTAGCAGGAACAAATTAATCGTCGTCGTCGCCATCGCCGTCCCCGTCCCCGTCGCCATCGCCATCGCCGTCCCCGTCCCCGTCGCCATCGCCGTCGCCGTCACCGTCGCCGTCACCGTCGCCATCGCCGTCGCCATCGCCATCGCCGTCGCCGTCACCATCGCCGTCACCATCACCGTCGCCATCGCCGTCACCGTCGCCATCGCCGTCACCGTCGCCATCGCCGTCGCCATCGCCGTCGCCATCGCCGTCGCCATCGCCGTCGCCATCGCCGTCGCCATCGCCGTCGCCATCGCCGTCCCCATCGCCATCACCGTCGCCGTCACCATCACCGTCGCCGTCACCGTCGCCGTCGCCGCCGACTGCGGCAGGAACAATCGACAAGTGCGGCAGCGCTGATGCCATATTGGTCGTCGGCTTGCCTCCTCCGCCGGAACCGCAAGCGGCCAGAGCCAACGCCACAAGGGCTTTCCCGAGAAATGAAAGCCTAGAAAGAGCTATCTGGCCAAGTACGCTCCAGTATGTGACCGCTTTTTTCTTGATGACTCTCATCATGGTTCACCCTGTCAAAACGATATGATTTCGGCGCTCAAGGACCGTTCCTCCGTGAGTGCAGCGTTGTACAGAAGCGTGACAGGAGCCACGCCGCGCCGCTGGCCTTCCACGATGGTGATGTCGATGGGGCTGTCGTTGTAATCCACTCCGGGCACAGCAGGATGGATTCCTTCACCAGGGATAAGCCGCGCCGTCACTGTTAGCCGGTCGCATGCAGGCGCCGGAAGTTCTGCTTCTAACCCGATTGTGTCCCCACTGTCGGCCTCACCGTGCGTAAACCTGAGACTGGCGTCTTCACTATCCTCAGCGCAATTCTCGCTGCTGGGTGATCGATCCGCATAGCGAATGGGCTCAAGCGGTGCCGCAGGCCGCCACAGTGCATCTGGGCCTGCCTTCTCGCCGCCGTCGGCCACCTGAACCACGCCGGAGAGACGGCCATAGCGTCTTTTCGGACCGCCCAACGGAATTGTCGCAGCAATCCAGCCAACCAGTTCGTCACTTTCCTCAGCCTTCCGACTGTAGCGGCTGAATACTCCCAACCACGGTGTCGGGTGCCACGACAGCCGCAAACCGGTCCTGGTGTCCCAGTGCGATCCGTCTCCGGTTTCCCAGCGGCTAATCGACGTCCCGGCCCGGACGTTGGATAGGAGGTTGACTCCAAAATCCAGTTTCATGCCAGCGAGCGGCCGCTGCTCGAAACCGTCTCGATTGAATCTCCAGCTTGTCGCAGGCAGGTAGTATTGAAACGAGCCGGATAACCGTCGCCCCAGATAATCCAGGCCCGCGACCCATCGACGATGCCTGGTGCGAAGGTCTTCCTGCAGAAATGTCATCGCGCCCAATACACCGTCCTCCAGGTCATCCGACAATCCAAAGCGGTAAATCACTCCGGTGCGCGCATCGGTACGACGGGCGCCGTCATCTCCCCATGTCGTAACACCGGTTTGGAGGAACAGTGCCCGGGGAAGTCGATGGGGAGAACGCAGCGTTTGCGCAATTGCCGGGGAAGTCGTCAATGGCACGATCGTGTCCAATTCGCCCTGAAGCCCCTCCTCGTAATCCCAAGCCGTTCGACCGAAAAACCTCGCTTGTTCCCCCAGAAGCTCTTGACCCACCATGAAACCGTGGCCCAGGACCGCACTCGCAAACCGATTGAGCAGGCAGTGCGAAACTCCTGCAAATGCGTCGTTCTGGAATGATGTTCGTTTCGCCAGCACACCGCCGTGCAGGCATTTCATCGTTTCGGACTGCCAACCGCCATCTCGGTGCAGATCCGCAGGTACGGCGATGTTTGGCGTCACGATTACGGCCATGACCCACGCAGTAGAGAGCAGGACACCGAAACGGCGGGAAGCCTTTGATCCCGCGGAAGAAACCGTCTGCTGACGCGGGCGCCGAACCGCGCATGACGCCGAAGCCGCTATTCGATGGGCCATGATTCCGCCACCGAGCTTGCTGATCACGGTGGTCAGATTCGCGCTTGGCGACGGGAGCGGCAATAGACATTCGTAATAGATCGCGGGATTTCGTACGTTTGTACAATCGCTTGACGACCGGGTGATACCTCACGGCCAGCTCTGATCGATAGGTTGACTTGGCATCCGGGGGAGAGACGTTGCCGCGGGCGACGGCCCCGCAGCAACATCGTCCCCTTCGCCACCAACGGCGCATTTGGACCAGCCTGACCATGTAGATCCATTTGGACGGAACGGTCTCCCGTCCGAATTGATGCGGAGCGCAGCTTGTTCCGCTCCGCAAGACCGCCTGTGCCGTCTTACTGAACGAAGCTAACGACCGCCATCAACAGGCTTGATCATCCGTATTCCTGTGACGAGACCGGCAGGCAGTCGCCCAACGGCGGCGCGCTCGTGCAGCGGCCGCAACCCCTTGTGCCGTGGCATGACCGTGTCCATGTCAACCCATGGATATAAGCTTCCGCCACCGCGGCCGCCGTCCTCCATCTTCCGGGCCAGTGTGGTCTTGCCCACCCGTCGCGGTCCGACGATCAGAACCACCGGGGTATCGGAGAGCGCTTCTTTCGCCAGACATTCCGCGAACCGCTTGTACAAGGTCTACGCCCTTTCTCGATCTCCAACGGTTGGGCCTCCATTGCATGACAATTGGAAGTCCAGAAGATGTAAATTGGAAGTCATACAATAGACATTTGGAACCCATAAGATCCTAACCGATTGTATTCAGAAACTTTTCGGTTCACTCGTCGAGCTTGAAATCGGCTGACATCAAGCTCTGCAGACCATCGATGGAGCCCAGAACCTTTTCGGCTTCCGCCAGCGCTTCGGCGACCCCGCGGATCCGGGACGGCGCGACTGCATGGGCGGTACCGGAGGAACATGCCCGGCGTCTGCGCGTGAGGCCGATTCACCTGATGGCCGGTGTGATCCAGACATCGCAGCGCCGGCTGCCGTGCAATCGCGGGAAACCCCCGAGACAGCCTGGCTAGGAATGTCTGCCCTACGGCTTAGCGACTGGAATGGAGGCCCATAGTGCCGGCGACAGACTGGCTGCGCAGGTGGGTGCAACTGTTTGGGAGCAGGCGCTGCCCTCGCTCACAGCGATAATTTCATGTGATGAATCCGGGACTGTCTTCACCGGCTACGGGAGGAAGTCGCGTCAAACAGTGTCATTAACGTATACTTACGTTCTCCTGACCACCGGAAGAAGCCTTGCGTTGCCCAGGCAACTTGAAACCGGACGCACTCTCGACCTCGGCGCCGAGCGCCGGTTCCGCCCGGCCGTCGCCTCTGACCAGACTGCGCCGCCGCCGGCGCCCGAGCCCGAGCCCCCCGCCGACGCCCCCGCGCCGGCGCGCGGGCGCCGACTGCTGTTCCTGGCCGGTCGGGTCCTGCTGCTGCTGGTCCTGCTGGCCACCATGGCCGCCTGGGCGGCGCAGTGGATCCGCACCTCCGTCCTCTACGTGCACGAGGCCGACGCCCGCGTGAAGGCTGACCTCCTCGCGGTCAGCAGCACCGCCGAGGGCGTCCTGCTCGAGCGCCTGGTCGGCGAGGGCGACCGCGTCACCAGGGGCCAGGTCCTCGCCCGGCTCGACACGCGCGCGGCGGCGCTGGCCCTCGCCGAGACCGACTCCGAGCTCGCGGCGCTTGAGGCCGAGCTGCGCCGCGTGGATGCGCAGGCGGCGCTCACCGAGGGCCAGGTCGAAGCCCGCATCGCGACCGCCCGCTCGCAGGTCGGCGAGGCGGAGGCCAACCGGCGCGTGCACGCCGACGAGCTGACGTACCTCGAGTCGGAGTTCCGGCGCATGGAGGCGCTGGCAGAATCGGGCGCGGTCCCGGCGGCGCGCCTGGAGCGGGCGCGGGCCGACTTCCTGAAGGCGCGCCAGGAGCTGGGGCGGGCGGCGGCGGGCGTGGCGAAGGCGGAGGCGCAGCTGGCGGAGGCGGAGGCCGACCGGGCGATGCTGGGGGTGAGCGAGGCCGAGCGGGTGACGCTCGGGGCGCGCTCGGCGGAGATCGCGGCGCGCCGGCAGCGCCAGGAGATCGACCTTGCCGACCGGACGATCACCAGCCCGATCGACGGGGTGGTGGGCGGCACGTTCGTGATGGCCGGGGAGTACGTGTCGGCGGGCGAGCGGCTGCTGGTGCTGCATGATCCGGCCGGGATCTGGGTCGAGACCAACATCCGCGAGACCGAGGTCGCGCGGCTCGAGGTGGGGCAGCCGGTGCGGATCGAGGTCGACGCCTACCCCGACCTGGAGGTCGCGGGCCGGGTGGCGCGGATCGGCGACGCGGCGACCAGCCAGTTCTCGCTGCTGCCGCGGCTCAACGATTCGAGCACGTTCACGAAGGTGACGCAGCGGATCAAGGTGCGGATCGACATCGCGCCGCCGGATGCGCGGCTGAAGCCCGGGATGATGGTGGAGGTGTACGTCGACGACGGCTCGGCCGACGGGTTCTGGTCGTGGCTGCGGTAACCACCACGGCGCCGGCGATGGGGTACGTGATGGTGTCCGAAGTCATGGGGACGTTCGGGATCGGCCAGGACCTGTGTCCACCGGATCTACACCCGGTTTATACCGGTCGCATAAGCTTGCGCACCGGGAGCGCCGTGATTGCACCCCAAACCAGATCCGGATCACTTGAGCACCGGCTGCTTATCATCGCGCTTGCTTGAGCGCCGATCTCAGCGCCGATCGTCTCGCATCCGATGCGAGGCGGACGCGACCATCAGCCGTGAGAACTGAACATGCTGACGCAAGAAATGGTATGGCTGATCAGCAGCTTCTCCGCAGGTGCAGTCGCAACCGTGAACGCCGATGGCTCGCCATCGGTTTCTCCCAAGGCGACATTCGTGATTCTGGACGCTCAGACACTGGCCTTCGGCCATATCCGATCGCCAGGAACGATCCGCAATCTGCACCGCAATCCCGCTATCGAAATCTGTTTCACCGATGTCGTGACTCGCAAGGCCGTTCGCGTCACGGGTACAGCCGCAGTCGTCCTACGCGCCGATGCAACCCCTGAACTCGACGCCGCCTTCGATGCGGCTTGGAGCCTCTACCGCCCGCATATGAAGGCTTACGTGAAGGTTGCCATCACGGCGGCCGAAATGATCTGTTCACCCGCCTACGACCTCGGCCTGACCGAGAACGAGCTGCGGAAGGCTAACCTCGAAAAGCTGAACGCTCTCTGACCAAGCGTCAGCAAGATCGACGCGTGCAGGCCTGAAGACGGCTCGACGCCGAGGAATAGCAAGCTGCGGACATCGGGCACGTAGCGAACCAAGTAGGAGCGGTCACGTCAGGCGACGAACGGACGGTGATGCAGTTGCGGCGGATCACGCCCTGGTCACGCCTGGTTGTGCCCCGGAGGCGCTGCCGGATCCAGATCCTGCGGGACGTCGGTGGCCGTCAGCATCGAAGGCCTGACGGTTCGACGCGAAGCTTCCGCATCGAAGCGTGCTGATCTTGCCGCCCGTGCATTGGTCGCCCCTCGTCATGCCACGACGGTCGGAACTGATGACCCGTCTTCTCAAGGGCTCCCGCCAGCCTCAGTCAGGATCCAATGCGTGACGCCAAACCGCCGGACGCCGGGTTTGGCAGAGAATCGATCATGTCCGTCCGGGTTCCAAATCGCCCTGCCAGTCACGGCATATCCTGACGAACTCCCCGGCACGTTTCCTCAACTGCCCCACGGTACAGCCTGGTCGGTAAAGGCTGCTTCCAATCCCAAGGCCGCGGTAACCCGCGTCCAGGTAGTTCCGGCAATTCGTGCGGTCGACTCCCCCGACGGCCAATACGGAAATCTCTGCAGGCAGCACGGCAGCCAATGCGCCCACATAGCTTGGGGCAAAGGCGTTGACAGGAAACAGTTTGAGGAACGTCGCGCCGGCGCTGATCGCCCGAAACGCTTCTGACGCGGTTGTGAAGCCAGGCACGGGTAGCAGATCGCGGCGCAAACACGCCTCGATAACGCGCTCGTCCGTGTTCGGAGCGACCACGATTTGGCCACCCGCATCAAGTACTCGTTGCACGTCGCTGGAGGAGACAACCGTGCCGGCGCCGACCACGGCGGAATCCCCAAGGGTGTTTCGCAGGACCCGGATACTGTCGTAGGGATTCGGGGAGTTAAGCGGGACTTCCAATACATCGATGCCCGCTGCGACGAGCTCGGCCCCTACCTCCTCCGCTTCCGACGCGGTCACTCCCCGGAGGATCGCCACCAAGGGCATTCGCGCCAACGCTGCCGCAAGAAGCGAGGAACTCACCGCTACCTTCGGCCGATCACGTCATGAATGAATTTGAACCCTTCGACGCAAACGTCCTCGGACGGCGTCACCACCGCATCGTGCCCCAGATGCTGCAGCGCAGCACGATAGAGTGCGCACAGGCCCGTTTCGCCGATCAGTACCACCGGACCCGCATCGATCAATTCCGAATACACATTCATCGCGTCTCGAATGTCGTTCCCGATCAGAATCCCCGACGCGAATGAGGCCGCGGCGTCATCGGCCAGTTCCTTGACCACGGAGCGGCTGCGAACACCGAACAGCGTGCGCATGAGCCCGCCACCTGAATGGCCGGAGTTCACACCGAGGCGAAATTCCTCCTCATCGCGTGCGACGCCCCTGAGATGGTTCTTCAGCAAACTGCTTGCCGAAAGCGCCTCATAGAGTTCACCGACCAGTGACGTCGAAAACGAGCCAACAACGCCGTCCCTGATTGCGATCCACTTGGTGTGGGTTCCTGGCATACAGAGGAGCCCAAGGCCGCGCTGAAGCCTCTCCGTCTTCCGGACGACGCCGAGGCACAGCATTTCCTCTCCCCTGATGACATCAGGGAACCCGTCGGTCGAGCGGCAGGTCAGCCCCGGCGACACTTGAACCACGTTGCCCGCAATCGTCATCGAGGTCATTTGTCGAGCGATTTCGTCGGGGTGTACGGGACAGGTCAGATAGGGAACTTCCGCCCAGCCCACCGTCGATCCGATCATGCCGCAACAGAACAGGGCGTTGGCCTCCGTCGGCCATCGGGTCACCACCCCTTCGACCGCGCGCGCCATCCCATCCCGGTCCAGGTTCGCCACGCCTTCGGCGGTCGCCAGACGATCAAGCAGCGCTCCCGACGCACCTACCCTGTAGGCACGGAAATTCGAGGAACCCCAGTCGATCGCCACAAATCCGCCGCTCATGACAACCATCCCTACAAGAACTCGGGGCCACCCGTTGCCGTCAGCGACGCATACGTCGACGGCGCGTGATCGCACGCGGCGCATCGCATGTCGGCGCGCCGGACAGAGTAAGCCCTTTCCGGCCAGAGGGGCACCAAGCCTGACTGTCTGTGGGTTTCGTAGACCACCGATTTCCACTGGGTCGGCAACGGCAATCCACAAGAAACCTCGGCAACCGCCGCCGTGGCCTTGAGGTGGCGACAGATCCGAAGTACGCGTCATCCCCGAAGTTCAGCGGAAACCGGCCCCGGTTGACCTCAGTCCCTGACACAATGCGAATGACATGAGAAATGCTTGCGCCCGCCCCCGCCAACCGACACACGCGGGCCCAGTGCTCCTGAGATCAGGATCGCACGGAACACCGCAGGTTCCCGTCCGCCCGTGGTCCGCTCACCGGGACAACGCGACGGGGTCGGCGGTCTCCCGGGATCGCAGCGGTGTTCGATTCCCTGAGCGCGTCCACGCCGCGACCATCATCGGCAGCCGCGCAGCAGAAGTTTGGAATGTCGGGGGCGTTGTTGCCCGGCACGCCAAGTTGATGCTCCAAACGCTAGTTGCAGGAGTCTTCCTGGCGGCGCTCGCCAGCCTGGCCACCCCGGCCGACGCGCAAGACCACGGTATCGCCATGCATGGTGCGCCGAAGTACGGCCCGGGATTCGACCACCTTGACTACGTCAATCCGGATGCACCCAAGGGCGGCACGATTCGTCTCGCTGTGCAGGGCACGTTCAGCAGCCTCAATCCGTTCATCATCAAGGGGGTGCCCGCGCGCGGTAGGCATCTCATGTTCGAGAGCCTCATGAAACGGACGTGGGACGAACCGTTTTCGCTGTACGGTCTGCTCGCCGAATCCATCGAGGTACCCGAAGACCGCAGTTCCGCCCTGTTTGTCCTGAGACCGGAAGCGAAATTCCACGATGGAAGCCCGGTCACGGTGGACGACGTGGTGTTTTCCTGGCGCACCCTCCGGGATCACGGCAGGCCCAACCTCCAGCTCTACTACCGGCAAGTCGAACGGGTCGAGCAGCCGGGCCCGCGCGCCGTGCGGTTCGTGTTTGACGCCCTGTCGCGGGACCGAGAACTTCCGCTGATCATCGGTCTGATGCCAATTCTGTCGAAGGCCTATTACCTGACAGTCCCGTTCGACGAGACCACCATGGCGCCGCCGCTTGGCAGCGGGCCCTATCGTGTCGAAACGGTCGATCCTGGCCGCAGCGTCACTTACCGACGCGATCCCAACTACTGGGGACGCGACTTGCCGGTAAATCGCGGCCAGCACAACTTCGATCAGGTTCGCTACGACTACTACCGCGACGGCAACACGATGATGGAGGCGTTCAGCGCCGGCGAATACGACGTCCGCTTCGAGACCTCCGAGAAACGTTGGGCGACTGCCTACGAATTTCCGGCAGTTCGTGACGGCCGGGTCAAGCTCGAACACGAGCCGCACGGACGGCCCTCGGGAATGTTCGCGTTCGTGTTCAACAGCCGGCGCACGCCGTTCGCGGACCCTGCGGTGCGCCATGCCCTTGCACATGCCTTCGACTTCGGCTGGGTCAACGAAACCCTGCTGTATGGCGCCTATGTCCGAACCCGAAGCGTCTTTGCGAATTCCGTGCTCGCCTCGCGAGGGCTTCCGCGCGGCGATGAACTGGCCCTCCTGGAGCCGTTCCGGGACCTCCTTCCGGGCGAAGTCTTCGAGCAGGTCTATCGCCCGGCCGGTGGGACCGGCGACGTTCGCGCGGACCTGAAGCTCGCCCTGAGCATGCTTTCGGAGGCCGGGTGGGTGGTCCGTGACGGCGTGCTGACGCAAACCGACAGCGGTCGACCGATGGCTTTCGAGATCCTGCTCGTCGATCCACGGAATGAGAAGATTGCCCTGGCGTTTGCCCGCAACCTGGAACGCCTCGGGGTCGACGTAACGGTGCGGACGGTCGACACGCCCCAATACCAGTATCGCCTGAACACCTACGACTTCGACGTCATCATGTACCGCTGGGGGGTATCGTTGTCGCCGGGCAATGAGCAGGCCTATTACTGGGGGAGTGCCGCAGCGACGCAGGAAGGCACCCGGAACTATGCAGGCGTGCGGAACGCCGCCGTCGACGCGCTGATCGAGCAGATGACGCAGAAACGCGAACGTGACGCGTTCGTCGACACGGTTCGGGCCCTCGACCGAGTGCTGCTGTGGGGGCACCACTTTGTCCCGCTGTTCCACTCGAACGCGGATCGAATCGCTCGCTGGGACCGGTTCGGCCGGCCTGCGGTCACGCCGCTCTACGGGATCGTCACCGAGACCTGGTGGGACCGCGATCTCCTCGCACCTCGCGGTACCGCCCAGTCGGACGGGACGGACTCGGCCGCGCAATAGCACGTCGACCACGGGTGTGGCCGACCGATCCGGGCAGGCAGCACCGGACGATCGACTGTTCCTCGGGCGGGCAGAGGGTCGCGGCAGACCTCGGCGCGACCTATATCGTTCAGCAGGCAATGGGTGGCCGTCGCCGGGAGTTGCGGTTGGCGCAAAACCTTGTATCTACAGCGCATCATTGACGCTGGGTACGCACCGCAGCGAAATCTGGCGAGCCTTGAGAGCATCTAGATTGTTGGAATCCACGACGAGCATGCAGAAGGGAAATCCCGATATGGCCGGGAATTACGAGACCCTGGACGTGCGGACGGACGGTCCGCTGGTCCGCGTGGAAATGACGCGACCCCATCTCCTGAATGCTGTCGCGATGACCGGCGTACGGGAGTTGCTGGATGCCGCCCGTTGCATCGCCGAAGACGATGCCATCCGCATGGTCGCCATCACTGGCGCGGGCCGGGCATTCTGCACGGGTATGGACCTCAAGGATCTCTCTGCAGGGCGGATCGAGCAAAGCTACTTCGAGATGTGGGATGGCGCCTTGCGGGCATTTGAAACGATGGACAAGTTGGTTGTCTGTCTCCTTCACGGCTATGCCATCGGCGGGGGCCTCCAGTTGGCGCTGGCATGTGACATTCGCGTGTGCACGCCGACCACGCGCCTCGGATTGCCGGCGATCAAGGAAAGCCTGCTTCCTGGACTCGGGACCTACCGTCTTGCGCGCTACGTCGGACTGGGGCGGGCCAAGTCCCTGATCATCAGGGGCAACATGATCGACGGGAAGGAAGCGGAACGGATTGGTCTCGTTGATCACCTGGTCGAGGAAGACACCGCACAGGAAGAGTTCGAGCAATGGCTGGCCGAGTACGCCAAGTTCAATTCCAGCGCCAGCAGGGTCTCCAAGCAGATGTTGGCGGACTGCTTCGACATCGGCTGGGACGCCTTCTTCCGGAAGTACCTGGTGCGCCAGGAGCAGTTAATAGGCGGACCGGATTTCGCCGAAGCCATGACGGCCTATCGGGCCGGCCGTGACCCGGTTTGGGAATAGAACCTGCAGGCACGCGATATGAGTTTGCCCGATCGGCGTCCCGCCCTCACCTGCCCGGCCAATTTCCCCTGCTGTTCCAGCACTGGCCGCAGTCCTTCCAGCGTTGCCGTTCGGTTGTAGAGACGCACCGAACCTGGAAGGTGGCGTGGGTGTCGGGCCGCTCTCGGCAGATGCCTTTCCGGCTACGCGTCACAGCCCCAAGTCAAGCAGGTTGTAGTCCTTGACGCCTGCCTTTGCCGCTTCCGTCCATCGGCAGGATTCCTCGGTATCTGCCAGCGGTTTGTACACGTACGGCGTTTCGCCGGGATAACGCTGGCGCCTGGCATCGATCGCGTAGCCAATCATCCGAGACCGCGCACGAATGCGGGCATCATCGTAATGCGCCACCGCATTGTGCAGTCCGCCGGTCGTCACGCCGAGAACCGAAGCACGCCGGTGAAATCCAAAATTGACGGTCACGCGCCAGTCCGTACTGGTGTTCGCAAACGACCCGTGCACAACCTGTCGATTGGTGATCGCTACGTCGCCCGGCCGGCAAAGGATTGGTACGGCGCCTTCGATTCGGTCCGAACCACTCTCGTCGACCAGCGCGGCGATGTCGATCTTGCCAAGCTTGTGCGACCCGGGAAGCACCCAGACCCCGTTGGCGGCCGTGCAGCCATAGAGCTGCGCCATGAAGTTGAACCCGTGCGAGCCCTCATCCCAGGTCGGTGAATCCCAGTGCGTGACCCCGTCCTGATGCCACGCGACGGAGGCCCCCCTCCCTGGTTCCTTGAGAAACAGTGCCTCGGTGAACGGTACGAAATCATCGCCGTTGATGGCTGCCGCTACCGCGAGCAATTCCGGATGGCCGTACACCCGTAGGCAGGCCTCGGAAAACTGTAGAGACCCGAGGATGAGATACACGACATCCTCGGGAGCGTCGGGCGCCGCTTCCGGCTCGATCATTTTCACAGGGTGCCGGCCGGCGGCCTCCTCGGTTCCGCCAAACGGATCGCCCAGCGGCTTGGCCCAGAACAATGTGGGCGCCTCGCAGTCCGCCCCCAAGGCCGGTCTTCCCTGCGCATCGACATCAGCATCCTTGGCCACGGGCAGGCGCGAGAGGATCTCCTGAACATCTGCTTCGATGTCAGCAAGCTCGGCTTCCTGCAGAACGCCCTCGAAGACGTAGAAGCCGTTGCGCCAGTAAGCCTCGGCGATCTCCGGGTGCAGCGTGCCGTTGTCGTCCAGCCGGATAGGGCCACGGTTGCCCAGCTGCATGGCCCGGGATTCGCCGTCCCGCAGATAGGCCTGCAAGGCTGTCTCGTGCTCCCCGTAATCCACACGGGCGGCTTGAAGGGTTTCCTGCATGACGTTCGCTCTCATCCGGTCAGGCAGAGCATACGGCAACCATCGGCCACCAGAAACGACGGACGTATCGTCGACTTTGGTTCAGCTGCGCCTATAACCCCCTGCGATAGGATGGACCATGGATCGTGCCAGCCGGCGCCGCACGTTGTGTTGCAGATGGAAATGGGCGGACCCGAACGTTGACTCGTGACCGCATCAGCTTCCTGTTTCTCAACCTCGGCCATTTCTTTGATCACCTGATCATTCTGGTCTTCGCGACCGCGGCAGCGCTCGTGCTGGTGCACGAATGGAGCATCCCCTATCCCGAACTGATCCCGTACGCGACGCCCGGGTTGATCGCATTCGGCGTTGGCGCTCTTCCTGCTGGCTGGATCGCGGACAAGTGGAGCCGCGAAGCGATGATGGTGGTCTTCTTCATCGGCCTGGGTGCGGCCGGTATGGCCACCGCGCTGGCCGACACCCCGCTCCAGATCGGCGCCGGCCTGTTCCTGATCGGCCTGTTCGCCGCGATCTACCATCCGGTCGGCCTCGCCCTGGTGGTGGAGGGGCGCCGCCGGACTGGCATGCCGCTGGCCATCAACGGCGTGTTCGGAAACATGGGGGTGGCCTGCGCGGCCCTGCTCACCGGCTGGCTCGTCGACGTGGCAAGCTGGCGGGCTGCGTTTGCGGTGCCGGGCACGCTCTGCTTCGCGCTCGGCTGTGCCTATGCGATCTTCTTGTACGGGGGACGACGCCGACCGCAGGACCGTTCGCCGCACCAACCCGACGAAAAGGCAGGTTCTGCCTGGCCGATCGAACTCGACCGGCGCTTGCTCGTTCGGGTGTTCGGTGTGGTGTTTTTCACGACCGCGATCGGGGGCCTGATCTTTCAGAGCACCACCTTCGCATTGCCGAAGGTATTCGAGGAACGGCTGAGCGACCTGGCCGGGACGAATACGCTCATCGGTTGGTACGCCTTCCTCGCCTTTGCGGTCGCAGCCCTGGCCCAATTGGTGGTCGGGCATCTGGTCGACAACTACTCGATTCGCACCGTCTTCGCGTGCATTGCCGCCCTGCAGGCCGTGTTGTTCGCCGTAATGCAGCACCTGACCGGGGCGGCGGCACTGCTGGTCGCCGTCTGCTTCATGCTGGCGGTGTTCGGACAAATTCCCATCAATGACGTGTTGATCGGACGTGCCACGTCGAGCGCCTGGCGAAGCCGGGCCTACTCCATCCGCTTCGTCATCACGTTCGCGGTTGCAGCGACGGCGGTGCCGATGATCGCCTTCATCCGTGCCCGCTGGGACTTTGCCGCACTGTTCCTGGTGCTTGCCTTGGCGGCCTCGGCGGTCTTTGTCGCCGCCTTGCTATTGCCGCGTACAGAGACGCCTTCCCGCGCGGGAGCCCGGTAGTCCGGCGGGCCGGGGGACGACAGGCCCCCTTTCCTCGAACGGAATCTTCCGACCGGAGCCGGATCGTTTTCAGGCGGCAGTCAGCGGCGGGATGCCGGACAAGTCGACCCTAGCGCGGGCAGCGAGGCGTTTCCTGTGGACGACAAGCTGCCTCCGGCGTGGGAGGAAAGCGCACGGATCAACGGCGATGGTGCAGTTGCTGACCGGTTCACTGCCGATCCACGATGAACCGTAGGCGGTCCCGACGTCACCGAGTTTCCGAACGCGTGTCCTCGGCGGCATTCCTAGCTGCTTGCTCACGAAGTTCTGTCTTGCGCACCTTACCCGTCGAGGTTTTCGGAAGATCCCCGAATACGAAGGTGTCCGGCACCTTGTAGCCCGCAAGCCGGTCCCGACAAAACTCCCGAAGGCCCTCCCCCGACGGAGATTCGGTCCCCGGAGTGAGCGTGACAAACGCGACGGGACGCTCACCCCATTTCGGATGGGCGGTACCGACGACGGCCGCCTCCATGACGGCCGGATGGGCGTGCAGCACGTCCTCCACCTCGATACTCGAAATGTTTTCCCCACCCGAAATGATGATGTCCTTCGCCCGGTCACGGACTTCGACGTATCCATCTTGATGCACGACGGCAAGATCACCACTGTGGAACCAGCCTCCCCGGAATGCCTCGCGGGTCGCGTCCGCGTTGTCCAGATAACCCTTCATGACGGTGTTTCCCCGGATCAGG
Organism: Alphaproteobacteria bacterium; assembly: GCA_965116745.1. GTDB lineage: Bacteria > Pseudomonadota > Alphaproteobacteria > TMED109 > TMED109 > VXPW01. The sequence continues at coordinate 1,830,195 of OZ220701.1, forward strand.
ATCTCGCCCACGGTCTCGCCGTCGGCCGGCACCGGATCGAGTGACTCGGGATCGGCGACGAGCAAGTCGTCGACCGTCGGATAGGGCACGCCCTGACGAGCCATGTACCGGGCCCGTTCCGGCAATGACAGCCCGGCCCACTGGTCCTGGACCACCCCCACCGTGGCGGGCCCGAACGTCTCGGTCAGTCCGTACAGGTGGGTCACGCTGAAGCCCAGTTCCTCCATGCCCTGAATCACGGCCGCCGGCGGCGGTGCGCCGCCCGTGTAGACGTCGCACCGCTGTTCGAACCGACGCCGCGCGCTCTCCGGAGCATGGATTAGCATGGTGAGCACCGTCGGTGCGCCGCAGAACATGCTGACCCGCTCGTCGACAGCCAGCTGAAAGACGCGCTCCGCCACCACATTGCGAAGACAAATGTGCCGGCCGCCCACGATCGCCAGCGCCCAGGTGAAACACCAGCCGTTGCAGTGAAACATCGGCAGGGTCCACAGGTACGACGTATCCGAGCGCATCCCCGTGACGAGCGCCTGGCCGACCGTATTGAGGTAGGCGCCACGGTGCTGGAAGACCACGCCCTTCGGATTACCGACCGTTCCCGAGGTGTACAGGACCGAGATCGTGTCCCATTCGTCGGCCGGCGGGGTCCACTGGAACTTGGCCGATCCGGCGGCCAGCACGTCCTCGTACCGCCGCGCAGCAAGAAAGCTCGCGTCGTCCCGCGGTTCAGGGCCTTCCGTGTCTTCGACCAGAATGACGGACGGAGGCTCTTCAAGGTGCCGGAGAGCGCGGCTGGCGAGTTCCGCGAATTCCGAATCCACGATCAGTGCGGTGGCCCCGCAGTGATCGAGAATGAACGCGATCTCCCGATCCTGAAGGCGGGTGTTCAACGGGTTTAGCACCGCGCCAGCCATTGGGATCCCGTAGTGGGCCTCGAGCATCTCGGGAATGTTGGGCAGGAGGACGGACACCGTGTCCCCACGTTCGATCCCGGAAGCAAGGAGTCCCTCCGCGAGCCTGCGGCACCGGTCCCGAAAGCCTCGCCACGTGATGCGCTTCTCCCCGTGGACAATGGCGACACGCTCGGGCCAGATGCGAGCAGCGCGTTCCAGGAAACCGATCGGACTAAGTGGAGAGTGATTGGCGTCGACCCGGCCCAGGTCGGCTGCGGAAGGCGTCGTCATGGCGGGTGCTCGACTGGATGGCAATGAGCGGCCAAGCATAGTGAAGGGCTGCTCGTGGGCCGACTCGGACGGCAGCCGTTCCGGGCAGCTGCGTGCGCCACGGTATCGGCCCGGGCCGACCACCGGCCGATGCGGGCAACCTTCCTGCTATTGAGCTTGCCGCCCGGCGCTGCGCGGAGGTTTGGTCAACGCGACAGCGGAACCGGCCGGTCACGAACGTTGCGCTTGGAGCCTTCGCTCGGGGCGGGACAGCTAGCCATGAGCCGCGCCACTCAAGCTGCTGCGAAATTCTCCGCGGCCATCTCGCTGGCACGCTCGCGGGCCTGTCGTACGGTGGCCAGCCCGTCCGCAACCGGATTCACGATCAGGCGCGGCAGCTCGACGCACTGCCGCTCCAATAGCGGCGAGCGCCGGCCGTTCCTATTGCACTGGGTTGACCGGAGCCGCCTCTTCTCCGACAGGGGCCTTTGCCACGGACGCCGGAACGCTCCACGCGCGTGCAAACATTGCCCCGTCACTGTCGGTAACCCGGACCGACAATTCGCCCGGACCGTCGGGCACGTAGTGGAAGCGGACGGCCGGATTCTCGCTGAGCGAGAAATTCGACTCGACTGACAGCACCGGCTCGTCCCCGTAGCGCACTTCGATGTTGTCGACGAAGTAGGCGAGCACGTAGTGGCGCGTTACCTGATCCATCTGCATCCCGGTGTGGTTGGGATGACTCACCAGGAGTTGCGCGCTGTTCGGCTCCCCCCACAGTACCGGACCGGACCGGCGGAGCTTCATCCTGCCGAGGCTTGCCAACGCGGCCTCCGGATCCTTCCCGGCGGGCGCGGAGCAGCCCCCGGACGCCTTCACGTACCGCTTGGCCATGTGTAGCTCGCCGTCATTGGTTTCGGCCACCGCGCGCACATGCGTGTAGGCATTGACCCGAATCCGGGTACTGATCGCCGCCCAGCCGCTCGCCTCCGTGAAATGGAACTGCCCCGCCATCGGCAACGGGTTCTCGTCCACGATCAGCGTGATCGTCTTGACGTAACGCTCGTTCGTTTGCGGAAAGGCGGCTTCGAAGGTGATGGGGACCAGCGCCGCGTCGTGGGCCCGATACGGCGCTTCCAGCGACACGACGCCGCTTTCCTCGTGGATTTGGCGGTCGCCGAACAACGACTCGCGGAGGTCGTGCCAGCGACTCTCGTCCTCGGTCGCGCCCCAAGCCGGCATGCCAACCGCCATGGCCAGCAGGAAGGTGGCTGCGGCAACTCTCATGGCTTCCCCTTCACAGACGCGTGTCGGTAATTCTAGCACGAAGTGGCGCTGACACCTGTCTACGCGGTCGGCGAATGCACCGCCCTACTCCCACTCGAGTTCCGTGAAGCTTGCCGTGACGTTGCGGGGGTGATCCTCTGCAAACCGTACCCACTTCGTTCGCTCCTCCGACGCGACCCAGCCGATGGCGTTTTCGATCGTCCCTCCCGCCGCGATCTCGACCCGCACGTCGCGCAGAAGCGCCTGGAGGTACCGCTCCTGCGCATGGAGCGCGCTCGGCCAACGCACTGATGCAGGGCCGTGTCCGGGAACCACCCGCACGGCCGGCACGGCCCGAAGGTCATCCATCACCGCCAGCCATCCCTTCAGGCTGCCGTCCACGATCGGCAGACGTTCGACGAACACGAGGTCGCCGGCAAACAGCGTGCGGGTGCGTCGGTCGTAGACCGTGAGATCGTTATCGGTGTGCGCGGTGGCGTGTGCCGTCACTTTCAGGACCCGTCCCCCGAGATTGATATGAATGGAATCCGCCACCTCCAGGGTCGGCCCGATCGCCTTCGTTCCGGCAAATTTCGGACCGACGTTCCGGGTGCCGGCTTCGAGGTAGAACGCCGCCCGCGCGGCCAGGGCAGCGCCGAGGCGGCGATGCCCGACGAACTCGACCGTCGGACCTGCGAATGCTCCATTCCCCAGCAGATGATCGGGATGCACGTGGGTGTTGATCACGTGGCTCACAGGAAGGTCCGTAATTTCCGCCAATGCGGCGCGCAGCTGCAGCCCGAATTCGAGGCTGCCGCCACTGTCGATGAGCGCCACGGACTGCTCTCCGACTACGACCGCCACGTTCCCGACGGCACCCAGGTTGCTGTCGCTGGCGTCGGTATGCGGACCCGTGTAGACGTAGATGCCCTGCGCCACCGGCTTCAGCTGGATGGCATCCGCGGCACCAGTGGCCGAAGGCCCCAGAACCGCGCCTACGGCTGCCAGCCAGAGGCACGCGATCAGAGCCTGCCCGCGGAGTGCCTTCCGCGAACCAGGCGAGCCCGTCAATGCCCGTGCCTTTCCATGCAGCATGTCCCTGATCTCCGGTTCCTCGACCAGATTATGCAACGGAGGCGCTTCATGCCTCGATTCCCGGGCCGGGAAAGCCATTGCGGTACACCCGATGGGCCCACCGCCGGTTATCGGCACCAGGCGTTGTCGAACGGATGTGGCATCGTCCGCATGTCTGCCTCCGGAACTGGGCCCCGGACCCCGGTCTCGCTGCTCGGTCGTTTGATCCCATGACGTCAGTCCCAGTGAAATCGAGGATAGCGGCGTGGCAGCGGCAGTTTCCGCCGGCTGCCGCTGTTCCGATCGGCCTCGCCATCGCCCTGTCGGTGCTGCTGACACCGAACCCGGGTCCGGCGGATGGCCACGCGTGCCTTCCCGATGAGCCGCCGACCTATCGCACGTCCGAATTCCGGGCGGCGGTGCCCTGCTCGCTCGACGGCGCCACGGTGGTCACCACCGAGGCGCTCCAGGTCCTGCTGGATCATGGCGACCCGCTGCTGATCGACGTGTTTCCGGCGCCGCGGGCGCCAAAGATCGTGCGCGACAGCGAAGACCACCTGTGGCTGCCGCCGATCCGGGACAGCCTTCCCGGGACCGTGTGGCTGCCGAACGTGGGTCTTGGCGTGCTGCCGGTCGAAGAGGAGAACTACTTTCGCGCGAACCTGGAGCGGTTCACTGACGGCGACCGGACACGGACGATCGTCTTCTTCTGCCTCAGCGACTGCTGGATGTCCTGGAATGCGGCGCGCCGTGCCCTGGACTGGAGCTACTCGTCGATCGTTTGGTATCCCGACGGTACCGACGGCTGGCAGGCCGCCGGTCTCGAACTGACCGAAGTCTCGCCAGTGGAGCGGACCAAGGGACAGTAGGCGGACGTGCCGCCGCCCCGTCACCGGCGCGCGGCGAGCCGGTCCACGAGAATGTGATCGAGCATGTAGGTCGTGGCATGCCGCCAGGTCCGTTCGGTGTTGCCCCGCAGGTCGACGAACGCATGCGCAACGGAACTTCCCGTCTCGACGTCGATCGCCACGACATTGAGGTTGAGAATGAGGTTGCTGACAAACTGAACCCATCCCACCAGCACCCAGTCCGCCGACAGGCGGCGCGCGATGCCCCGCTCGCAGCCGTTGCAGGCGTGCAAGCGCTGCAAGGGCTTGGCCTCCCGGATTGCCTCCCGCGTGGCGGCTGCGGGTACCACGTCGTAACCTTCCGCACGGAGCCGCGTGCGGATCAGCTCGGCTACCGTATCCAGGCGGTGCCGTTCTTCTGCGGTGATCGTGTGTGCATCCGGCAGGTAGTCGGCCTTCAGGAGCTCGACGTCGAGCACCGCCACGCGGACGGGCGTTCCCCCGGCTTGCGCGCAGGCGGGAACCGCCACAGTCGCAGCCACGGCAAGCGCCACCAGCCAACGACGGCCGGCATGTCCAGCCACGGGCGTCAACCGTCCAGCAGCCTTGACCCTGCTCGCCCCTGCGCCGCCATTGTTTATCATGCTGAATGCTCCTGTCGGCCGGGTGGCTAGAATCATGAAAAAGGTCTTGCTGGCATTCGCAGTGTTTGCCGCGCTCGGCCCGGAACGCGGGTCGGCCAACGACTTTCCCACGCAGGCCCGTGTCGAATTCGTCCTCGCCTGCATGGGGCTGAAAGGTGGTCAGAGTTACGACACGCTCTACCCTTGCGTCTGCATGGTCGACCGGATCGCGTCGCAGATCTCCTATGAAGACTACACGACCGCCGAGACCCTGAGCTTCCTGTATTCCACCCCGGGCGAGCGGGGCGGCATCTTCCGCGACGCGGCGCCCGAAGCGAGATCCCGCATCGCGCAATTTGAAACGCTCCGCCAGGAGGCTGAAGCGGCTTGTTTTATATCGCGAAAGACGGTGAACCCGGACGAGGATCGCGACTGAGGCAGCGCCTGAAAACCGACTGAGCCAGCGCCCCGCTTCGGCTGGGCGCGGGTCCGGCCGCCGCCCTCGTGGTCTCAGCGCACATCGTGCGCGGCCGCGCCCGCCGAACACCGCAACGGCTCGCCCGCTCACAAACGACGATCGGATGATGGTCGAGAGGCGCCGGCTGCGAACCTTGTCGCGGAAAACGCAAGTCATACATGCAATGCGTTTGATTTGGTGCTTTAATCTAGAGGCTGGCCATCCGCACCCGCTCTTGTGCGCCCTGCGGGTCTCTTGTGGTCGGTGTGACGGGTGCACTCCATCAACATGGAGCGGTCAGGCAACTGGTTGGTTCAGGGGAGTGTGGCATCACCGAATTCCATGCAACGGATGAGGATCATGATTACCAGAATTCTGTCTCTCGTCGCCGCTGTCGCGATGGGAGTGCTTGTCGCTGTGCCGGTTTCGGTATCGGCAAACGACGACGTCAAAGCGCTTAGCAGCGACGTCAACAACTGGGCTATGTGGGGCCGTACTTACGACGGCGCCCGCTACAGCCCGCTTTCAGAAATCAACGCCGGGAACGTCGGCAATCTCCAAGTCGCCTGGACCTTCTCCACAGGGGTCCTCCGCGGGCACGAAGGTGGCCCGATGGTGATTGGCGACACGATGTACATCCACACGCCTTTCCCGAACAAGGTATTTTCGATCAACCTCGCCGACCAGACGATCAATTGGTCGTACGTCCCCGTACAGGACCCGTCTGTCATTCCGGTGATGTGCTGTGACACGGTCTACCGTGGCCTGGCCTACGCCGAAGGCAAGATCTTCCTGCAGCAGGCGGACACCACGTTGGTCGCGCTTGACGCGAACTCCGGCGAGGTGATCTGGAGCGTGGTGAACGGGGACCCGTCTGCCGGCTCCACCAACACGAACGCCCCCATCGTTGTCAACGACAAGGTGTACACGGGGATCAGTGGCGGTGAGTTCGGTGTCCGCGGCTTCCTCGCTGCCTACAACATCAATGACGGTAGCCTGGCCTGGAAGGCCTACAGCACGGGTCCGGACGACGAGATGCTCGTTGATCCGGAAAACACCACCCACATGCTGGAACCGGTCGGCCCGAACTCCAGCCTGGACTCCTGGGAGGGAGACCAGTGGAAGATCGGTGGCGGCACCACGTGGGGCTGGTACACCTACGACCCTGACCTGAACCTGATCTACTACGGCACCGGAAACCCGAGCACCTGGAACCCGGTCGTCCGTCCTGGCGACAACAGGTGGTCCATGGCCATCTTCGCCCGTGACGCCGACACCGGTATGGCCCGCTGGGTCTACCAGATGACGCCGCACGACGAATGGGACTACGACGGTATCAACGAGAGCATCCTCGCTGACATCGAAATCGACGGTGCTGTTCGGCAAGTGCTCGTCCACTTCGACCGCAACGGCTTCGCCTACACGCTTGACCGCGCCACCGGCGAATTGCTTGTTGCCGAGAAGTACGACCCGGCTACCAACTGGGCGACGCATGTCGACATGGCGACGGGCCGGCCGCAGGTGGTCGCCGAGTACAGCACTGACCAGCAGGGTGAAGATGTCAACACCCAGAACATCTGCCCCGCCGCGCTCGGTTCAAAAGACCAGCAGCCAGCCGCGTTCTCGCCGCGGACCGGCCTCTTCTACGTGCCGACGAACCACGTCTGCATGGACTACGAGCCGTTCCGGGTCGAGTACGTATCCGGGCAGCCGTACGTCGGGGCCACGCTGAGCATGTTCCCCGCTGGCCGGGTAACCGGCGACGGGAGCGACAACCTCGGCAACTTCATCGCGTGGGATGCCGCCAAGGGTGAGATCGTCTGGTCCCTGCCGGAGCAGTTCTCCGTCTGGAGCGGCGCCCTGGCGACTGCCGGCGACATTGTCTTCTACGGGACTCTCGACGGCCGTCTGAAGGCGGTCGACGCCAACTCCGGCGCGGAGCTTTACAGCTTCAAGACCCCGTCTGGCATCATCGGCAACGTGAACACTTGGACCTTTGAAGGCAAGCAGTACATCGGCGTCCTGTCGGGCGTGGGCGGCTGGGCCGGCATCGGCATGGCAGCGGGCCTTGAGGGTGACACCGATGGTCTTGGCGCTGTCGGGGCGTACCGAGGCCTCAACCAGCACACCCAGCTTGGTGGCGTGCTGACCGTGTTCGCGCTCCCGTAGGACCGACACGCGACAGGTTGACGGGCGGCGCGACCGCCGGTCACTAGTCCACTTGACCGGTTGCGGCTCCTATGCCGCAACCGGTTTTTCTTTGAACGCGGGATTCGGCAGGGTATATGACGCTCGCAGTCACGAACCCTGCGCGTCCACACAGCACACGGAGCCAGCACATTGCTTCAGTATTTTCGGGTCAACGTGGTCGGCCTGGTGGCCGGCATCGCCATCGGCGGCGTGACCTTGATCTCCGCGGGCGCAGCGGCGGCCGAGGACCCCCCGCCCTATGACGGACATATCCAGTGCGAAACGGAGGGTGACCGGAGTACCTGCCAGATCGATCTCTGGCTGACCCGCGGCTACCGGGCGTTCAGCCAGTGCCAGGTCTGTCATGGTCTGACCGGTGATGGCAGCACCATCGGCCCAAGCCTCGTCCGGAAGCTCCGCGAAATCGACCTCGATCGTTTCATGGAAGTTGTCGTGAACGGCTACGAAGGGCAGATCGGAGTGATGCCGGGCTGGGGCACCAACCCCAACGTCATGAATTACATCGATCAGCTCTACGCCTATCTCCTAGCCCGGGCCGACGGGGTGCTCCCGCCCGGCAGGCTGAAGCGATACGATCGATGACGTTGCTCCCCCGGCCGGATGGCCGCCCCTGCTTTCCCGGGGCGGCCCGCCGGCTGGCGCTGGCGCTGGCGATTGCAGGAGCATGTGCCCTCCCGGTCGCGGCTGGTGGCGCCGAGCGGACTGCCTTCAAGGTCTGCGCCGACGCCAACTACCTGCCCTGGTCAAATGATCGTCAGGAGGGTTTCGAAAATCGCATCGCCTCGCTGTTGGCCGAGCAACTCGGCCTGCCGGTGGAATACACCTGGTTTCCGCAGCGCATGGGATTCATCCGGAACACGCTGCGCGCCAGGGGCGATGACGGCGTCTACCGGTGCGACGTCGTGATGGGGCTGCCGGACGGGTTTGAACTCGCGATCACGACGGATCCCTACTACCGCTCCACTTACGCGCTCGTTTTCGTGGAGGGGCGCGGGCTTGATTCTGTCCGGTCAGCCTCGGATCTGCCAAAGCTGGACGCTTCGCAACGGAACTCGCTCAGGTTTGGTCTGGCGGAACGCAACCCGGGGACGCTGTGGCTGGCCGAGCACGGCATGCTGAGCCGGCTCACAAAAGCCTACGCGTCTCAGCATGGCGACCCCGATGTGCGACCCGGACAGCTCGAGCAGGAGGATCTGCTGGCCGGCAATATCGACCTCACGTTCATGTGGGGCCCCATCGCCGGACACTTCGTCCGAAGCAACCCCGACGTACCGATCCGGGTCATTCCCGTGGAATCACAAGCCGGCCTGCAGATGCACTTCGGCATTTCGATCGGGGTGCGCTTCGGCGAACAGGACTGGAAGGCACAGCTGCAGGCGTTGCTGGACGCCAATGCCGATGCCATCGAGGCCATCCTGCGCGAACACGCCGTCCCGCTGGTGGATGCAGAGGGGCGCCTGCTGTAGCCCATCGCCGACATTCCGGTTCGAGCTCGCGCAGGACCGCAGCAAACACGGGTACGGCCTCCGTCAATATGCGGGGCTGGCCGATCCTGCACTGCCACCAGGACTGTGAAATTTCACGTCAGCGGCACTTCGGCCGGATGAGGGAGTAATGGACGACGCCGGAACCCCGCGCCGCCTCAGAGCACTGGGCGCCAGACCGATGCGGCACACCGCCGCTTGATACTGTCCAAATTATCGTCATAAATTTAGACAAACACGGTCCACGCCATGTCCACCGCGAAAGCCGTTCGAGCCGCGATCGGCAAGCTGCCGCGAGGCAGGCCCTTCACCGCTGCCCGCTTCGGCAAGCACGGCACCCACGGCGCCATCGACCGAACGCTTTCCCGCCTTGTCGGTGAAGGCAAGATCCAGCGTCTTGCCCACGGTGTCTTCGTTCGTCCCAGGACCAGCCGGTTCGTCGGCACCGTCCTTCCCGACATCCACGAGGTGGTTGAGGTCATCGCGCGCGGCAACGGCGAGACGGTCCAGATCCACGGAGCCGAAGCCGCGAGGCGGTTCGGACTCAGTACCCAGGTACCGACTGCGCCCGTGTTCCATACCAGCGCGTCCAGCCGCACGTTCGTGGTCGCCGGCATCACCGTCAGGATGGTCCACACCTCGAACCGCCGCCTCCTGCAATACGCGGGCGAGGCGACGGGCGCCGCTCTCTCGGCGCTGTGGTATCTCGGCAAAGACAACGTGACGCCGGAAACGATCGCCACGATCGCGGACGTACTTGGCCCGTCGGAGTTCGAGAAGCTGTGCTCCGCCGACATGCCGGCCTGGATGCAGAAGGCGTTCGCCGGTGCCACCCGGGAGCCGGTTCTTGGCTGAGCCGTTCCTCTCCCTCGGTGCTCGCGATGCGCATGTCGCAGGCCCGGCTCACTGACAGATGCGGCGTCACTGCGAAGCCGGTCGCACGCTGGGCTCCGGTCGATGCAAGCCGCCCCCTCGCGGATCGGGATGCCTCGCGGGGGCGACTACATGCAGGCCTCGAACAGTGTCCGCGTATTCGCCTCCGTCATCGGCACCGGATTGCCTCCGGCCGACGGATCTTCGAGTGCCATGGTCGTGAGCTCGTCCAGACGGTGGTGATCGACGCCCATCTCGCTCAGCGTTAGCGGAATGCCAAGCGTTTCGCGAAGTTCCATCACCCGGTCGTAGAACGCGGCGTAACCACCCCGAAGCCCGAGATAGGCGGCAGCCATGGCCAGCCGGTCCTCGACCGCCGGGCGATTGAAGTCGAGGACATACGGCATCACGCATGCGTTCGTGGTGCCGTGGTGGGTGTCGTACACGGCGCCGACCGGGTGGCTAAGCGCGTGGATGGCCCCCAGTCCTTTCTGAAAGGCGACTGCCCCCATGGTGGCGGCAGCCATCATGTTCGCACGCGAAACGAGATCCGTACCGTCAGCGTACGCGCGCGGCAGATTCTCGTGCACCAGACGCATGCCCTCGAGCGCGATGCCCTGACCCATGGGGTGGTAGTGCGGTGAGCAGTACGCCTCGAGGCAGTGCGCAAAGGCGTCCATCCCGGTACCTGCGGTGATCGGCTTGGGCAGGTCAATGGTTAGTTCCGGATCGATGATCACCACCGTTGGCAGCACCCGGGGATGGAAAATGATCTTCTTCACATGGGTTTCGGCATGGAGAATGACGCTGGTCCGGCCCACCTCGGATCCCGTACCGGCGGTGGTCGGAACCGCCACCACGGGCGCAATGCCGTCGGGGTTCGCCCGCCGCCACCAGTCGGCGACGTCCTCGAAGTCCCACACCGGACGTGACTGGCCGGACATGAAGGCAACCGCCTTCCCGAGATCGAGGCCGGAACCACCGCCGAACGCGACGACACCGTCATGCCCTCCTTCGCGAAAGCGCACGAGGCCAGCGTCCAGGTCCCGGTCGCTCGGATTGGGATCGACGTCGGAGAAGATCGAGTGCCCCAGCCCGGCGGCATCGAGGACGTCGAGGGCGGCCTGCGTCAGCGGCAGCGTGGCCAGTCCTCGATCCGTGACGAACAGCGGATTGCGGATCTTCGCTTCGCCACACGCGCCCGGCAGTTCCTGAATCCGTCCGGCGCCGAACCGGATGGTCGTCGGGTACGACCAGTCCGCCGTGAGCGTCATCCGGACGCCTTCTTCAAGTAGAAGGATTTCGGCCGGGTCAGGTTGTGGTAGCCGATTTCCGACCATCCCCCACCCTTGCCAGTGAACTTGCAGCCGGTCCAGCAAAGCGCCGGATCAAGGTAGTCGGCCCGATTCATGAAGACGGTCCCGGTCTCGACGCGGTTCCCGAGAGCCTCGGCGCGCTCGGCATCCGTGGTCCACAGCGAGGCGGTGAGGCCGAAATCGCTGTCATTCATCAGCCCAAGCGCTTCGTCATCGCTCTCACCCTCATGATGCCAACCACTGGCGCAAAGGTCTCGTCACGCATGATTCGCATCGAGTGGTCCACCTCGGTCAGGACCTGCGGTGAGAGATAGGCGCCGCCGCAGCGATGGAAGCCGAACACCCCGACGTCGACGCCGCATTCGACCGTCTCTTCGTCTCCCAGGGATACGGTATTCGCCGCCCTGCTTCGCTAGCGGGCCCTAGACCTCCGCCCACCGCTTACGCATTGCCGGCGAACCGGTCGAGGTGGTGGGCAGCATCACCGAAGAACGTGTCGATCATGGTCAGGCGCTTGAAATAGTGGCCCACCTTGAGTTCGTCGGTCACACCCATGCCGCCATGCAGTTGCACGGCTTCTTGCCCGACCTTCCGGCCCGAGTTGCCGATGTGGGCCTTTGCCGCCGACACCGCGCGTCGCCGCTCGGCCACCGTCTTGTCGAGGCTGAGGCTCGCCATCAGGGCCAGCGAGCGCGCCTCCTCGCACGCGATCAGCATGTCCACCGCGCGATGCTGCAGGACCTGGAATGCCCCGATCGGTCGCCCGAATTGTTGGCGGGTCTTGAGATATTCCAGCGTGGTCTCCCGCAGCAGGTCCATTACCCCCACTGCTTCCGAACAGACGGCGGCGACCGCCCGGTCCGTGACAGCTTCGATCGCCGGGTATGCCCGGCCTTCCTCGCCCAGCAGGGCGTCCCCGCCAACCTGAACCCCCTCGAGAACGAGTTCCGCCGCGCGGAGGCCGTCGACCGTCCGGTACGGGCGCACGGTCAGGCCGGGCGTCCTGCGCGGCACAAGGAACAGCGAAATACCATCCTGTGCCGGCACCTCGCCGCTGCTTCGAGCCGACACGATGATGAAGTCGGCCGCCTCGGCGTTGTGCACCACCGCCTTCTGCCCCGACAGCGTAAAACCGCCGGTACCGCCCTCCGCGCGGGTTGCCACATGCGCGAGCGCATACCGTCCGCCCGGTTCGCCGTGGCCGAACGCCAGCTGGAGCTTGCCCGCGATCAGGTCGCCGAGGTAACGGGAGCGCTGCTCGGCGCCTCCCGCTGCCGCGATCAGTCGACCGCCGAGAAGGATGCTCGGCACATATGGCTCCAACACCAGCCCGCGGCCAAACCGTTCCATCAGGATCATCACGGACACCGGGTCGGCGCCAAGCCCGCCCTCATCTTCGCTAAACGGAATCGCCAGCCATCCCAGGTCCGCGAACTGCTGCCATACCGCCGGATCAAACCCGAGGTCGCCAGCGGCGATGCGGCTCCGGGTCTCGAAGTCGTAGTCGTTCTGGATGAACCGGGTGATGCTCTCGGATAGCAGGGTGTGATCTTCGCTGTATGACAGGTCCATCGCTACGCCTCACAGTTCCAGTACGAGCTTGGCAACAATGCCTTTTTGAATCTCGTTCGAACCGCCGTAAATCGAGGCCTTGCGCCAGTTGAAGTACCTCGGCGCCACGCCGGCGGCATACTCGGGCCCGATCGGCTCTTCGTTCCAGCCGTCCTTGAGGGCCTCGGGTACGTACGGATTGGCGTAGGTCCCCACCGCCTCGAGTGCGAGCTCGGTAATTCGCTGTTGGATCTCTGTACCGCGGATCTTGAGGATGTTTGCCTCCGTTCCCGGCTCCTTGCCCGAGGTCTGCCGGCTTAGCGCCCGCAACTCGGTGTACTCCAGCGCCAGCAGGTCGATCTCCAGGGAGGCGATCTTCTCGCGGAACCGATCGTCTTCGGACAACGGACGCCCGTTCGACAGTTCCGCGGCCGCGATTCGCTTGAGACTGGCGAGCTGCTTCTTTGAGCGTCCCACGTCAGCAATCCCCGCCCGCTCAAAGCTCAGGAGGAACTTGGCGTATGTCCAGCCGCGGTTCTCCTCGCCGACCAGGTTTTCCACCGGCACGCGAACGTCCTCGAAGAAGACGTCGTTCACCTCGTGACCCCCATCGATCGTGATGATCGGCTTTACTTCGATGCCCGGCGATCGCATGTCGATCAACAGAAACGAGATGCCCTGCTGCGGCTTGGCCGCATCCGGATCGGTGCGCACCAGGCAGAAGATGTGGTCGGCCCAGTGCGCGGATGTCGTCCACGTCTTTTGGCCGTTGACGACGTAGGCGTCCCCGTCGCGCACCGCGCGGGTGCGCAGGTTGGCCAAGTCGGAACCCGCGCCGGGTTCGGAGTAACCCTGGCACCACCAGTCCTCTCCCGACAGGATCCGCGGGAGGTAATGGTCCTTCTGCGCACTGTTCCCAAAGGTGAAGATCACCGGCCCCACCATGTTCACCCCGAACGGCATGATCCGGGGTGCGCTGGCGGCCGCGGACTCCTCGTCGTACAGGTAGCGCTGCATGGGCGTCCAGCCGGTGCCGCCATGATCGACCGGCCAGCCCGGCGCCACCCAGCCCTTCTCATAGAGGATCCTGTGCCAGGACGCGTAGTCCTCGCGCCCCAGCTCAAGGCCGTTCTCGACGCGTCGCTTGATGTCGGGCGGGAGGCTCGTGGCAAGGAACGTACGCACCTCGTCGCGAAATGCGCGGTCCGCGCTGGTCCACTCGATGTTCATGGCAACTCTTCCTTCGCACGCCGCGCCGCTGTCGGGCCTCACAGCGCCGCTAATGTAGATGCAATCCAGCCGAACCAGTAGCGTTGCCGCGCCGCGGCCCGAGGCGGTCAGCCCGTACCCGTTGCCGGGGCCGGTACCATTTGCAGCAAACTCCCTGCGGGTCCAGTCCGTACCGTTCGCGGTGAACCCTGCTTTTACCCGCTCTCGAAGACGGAGCGACCTCGCAAATTGCCGGAGCCGACGCATGGATCATCCCGCCACCGCACCCGTCCCCCCGCCGGGTCCCCTTTCAGGAGTGACGATCCTCGATCTCACGCGCGTACTTGCAGGCCCCTTCGCCACCATGGTTCTCGGTGATCTCGGCGCCCGCGTGATCAAGGTCGAACCACCCGACGGAGACGATGCACGCACCTTCCCTCCGTGGATCGGCGATACCTCTGCGTACTTCGGATCCCTCAATCGCGGAAAGGAAAGCATTGCGCTCGACCTGAAGGACGACGCCGACCGGTCCCTGTTTGGGCAACTTCTGGAGCGGGCGGACGTGCTGGTCGAGAACTTTCGACCCGGCGCGCTCGGGCGGCTGGGGTTCGGATGGGACATGCTCCACGCCAGGCATCCGCGATTGATTCTCGCATCTACCTCGGGTTTCGGCCAAACCGGGCCGTGGGCCACCCGACCAGCCTACGACATGATCGTGCAGGGGATGGGCGGATTGATGTCGCTCACGGGACATGCAGACGGCCCGCCCACCAGGGTCGGGACATCGATCGGGGACATCGCGGCGGGACTGTTCACGGCGGTCGGCATCGCCGCCGCCCTGCATGAGCGTCACCGCACGGGACTCGGGCAGCGGATTGACGTCGCCATGCTCGACTGCCAGATCGCGATTCTGGAGAACGCGGTAGCCCGTTACTTTGCCACCGGCGTGTCCCCGCCCCCGTCGGGCGCGCGTCACCCCGCGATCGCCCCGTTCGGTTGCTATCGGGCGGCCGATGCGCATCTTGTGCTGGCCGCCGGCAATGACCGCATGTTCCAAACCCTCATGACGGTTCTCGGGCAACCGGAACTCGCTGAGGATCCTCGTTTTGCAACCAACCGTGGCCGCATCGAGCACGTCGAGAGCCTGGAAGCCGAGCTCAATGCGTGCTTCCGGACCGCGCCGCGTGCCGAGTGGCTGACAAGGCTTGAGGCGGCCGGCATTCCGGCCGGCCCCCTGAACGACGTCGCCGATGCGGTATCGTCCCCGCAGGTGCACGCCCGGAACATGCTGGTGGAGGTGGCCGGCGGCAGCGTCGACGGCATGAAGGTCGCCGGCAACCCCATCAAGCTGTCTGGGCATCGGGACCCGCCCACGCGGGGGCCGGTGCCCGAACTCGATGCTGACCGAGCCAGCGTTCTGGATCTGGTGCGTGACAAGTAGCCCCCGCGCACGCTTCGGGCCAGTGCCGGTTCTCAGCCTCTGCCTGGCTGCTGCGCTGACCGCGGCGGCCGTCGGGCTTGCCCTGCCGTTGCTGGTGCTGCAGGCCGCCCTTCCCCGACTCGAAGGACAACTTGAGGTCCGGGGCCTCGACACGGCGCTGCAGATCGTGCGCGACGCGCACGGCGTCCCGCACATTGCCGCAGGCAGCGAACGCGACGCCTGGTTCGGCCTCGGGTTCGTGCACGCCCAGGACCGGTTCACCGCCATGGAATTTGCCCGCCGGGCAGGTCGTGGCCGCCTGGCGGAAATCATGGGGGCGGCCGCCGTCCCGCTGGACCGCAAGTTCCGGACAATTGGTTACGCACGTTCCGCCGAAGCCGTTGCGGCCTCGCTCGATTCGGCGACTCGGGATCTGCTGCAAGGCTATGCCGATGGCGTGAACGCCGCCCTCGAGAGCAACCATCGCCCGTTTGAATTGCGGGTCCTCGGGTTGACGCCTGAGCCATGGCTGCCCGCCGACAGCATCCTCGCCATCAAGATGATGGGAACACTCCTCTCCGGCAACGCGGACACGGAAGCCGAACGGGCACGCCTCCTCCCGCAACTTGGCGAAGCTCGGCTCCGGGAGCTCTCGCGCTCGGTCGACGATCCCCTCGCGGGGTCGAACGCCTGGGCAGTTGCCGGGCGCCATTCCGCCAGCGGCAAGCCGCTCCTGGCGAGCGACCCGCATCTCCGCCTGGCCGCGCCGTCGGTCTGGTACCTCGCCCATCTCGAGGCACCTGGGCTGCGGGTGTGGGGCGCGACGTTGCCGGGGATTGCTGCGGTCCCGATCGGCCGCAATCAGCAGGTGGCCTGGGGCATGACCTCGGTCTATGCCGACGTCCAAGATCTCTACGTCGAAACCCTGGATCCGACCGAACCCGGATCGTACCTGACCCCAGACGGCTCGGAGCCGTTTCGCGTCCGCTCCGAAACGATCGCCGTGCGGGGTCGGGACCCGGTCCATCTCACCATCCGGACCACCCGGCACGGGCCCGTGGTATCCGACCTTCCTGAGTTCGGGTTCGCCGGACCCGGGCAGGTCGTGGCTTTCCGCTCGCACGAGCTGGCCGACACGGACCGGTCCCAGCGGGCCGCGTTCCGGAGCGTGCGCGCCGCGACCGCCGCCGCCTTCCGCGAGGCCATGCACGAGCTCGAGGCGGTCGTCCAGATCGCCGTGCACGCCGACGTCGACGACAATATCGGCTATGTGATGACTGGCCGAATTCCGGTCCGGGCCACAGGCGACGGCTTTCTGCCCGTCGATGGGACCGACGCCGGGGCCGCGTGGATCGGTCGCTTGGAGGGCGCCGCACTTCCGAGCGAAACCAATCCTTCCGACGGGTGGGTCGCCAGCGCCAACGAGTACCTCGTACCGGCCGGTTATCAGCCATTCATCATGCGGGACCGCCCTTCCTCATATCGGGCCGAACGCCTGTGGGAGCTCCTTGCCGACGTCCCCGCAGGAGGATTCACGCCTGTGCGGTTCGCAGCCATGCAGACCGACGTTGTGTCGTCAGCCGCGCGGGCCATCGTGCCCCTGTTGCTTGCCGCTGGCCCGTTTCCCCAACCCGATGCTGAAGCGGCCGATCTGCTGAACCAATGGGATTTCCGCATGGAAGCCGGCCGGCCGGAACCGCTTGTGTATTCGGCCTGGCACCGCGCGCTGACGCTACGCCTGTCGTCCGCGGTGTTCGGCACCGACAGGGTCCCGCAGGCCCCCCGGCCCCAGCTGCTCGTCGATCTGCTGACCGGTCGCGTGCCCGGATGCGGCGACCCGCAACGCTCGTGCGACGACGTGATTCGCGGCGCCTTGCACGATGCAGTGCAATGGCTGCGGGAGCGGGAGGGCGACGACCCGCTCGCTTGGCGCTGGGAATCTGCAGCAACCGGCGTCCACCGGCATCGTCCGCTGGGCGAGTTCCCGCTTGTCGGGTATCTGGTCAACATCGTTCGCGCGCATGAAGGCGGGCCATTTACGCTCATGCGGATGCATTCGGACTGGAGCGACGATCGACAGCCGTTCGCCGGCATCCATGGAGCGGGCGTACGGATGGTCCATGATCTGGCCGAGCCGACGCGATCGTGGGCCGTGCTGTCCACCGGGCAGGCTGGCCATCCGTTCTCGCCGTGGTACCGCGATCACGCCGATCTGTGGTTCGCCGGGCGCCTCCTGCCGTTCGAATCGGACTGGACCAGGATCAGCGCCGAGCGGGAGCTCATCCTGGTCCCCCGACTCGACCCATGATGGCGGCAGTTGCGCAGACCGGACGGCGTTCGCATAGTCGCGCTCATGCCGACGCCAGCCCAAGCCTCGCCCAGACCGGAAATTCCGATCCTGGAAGCCTACGCGCACCGAGTCGACCGGCACATCCGGTTCTTCGACCTGGACGGTGTGGGACACGTCAACCACGCGGCCGTTGCGCGCTACCTCGAGGAAGGCCGGCTCACGTATCTCGACGGCATCAACGACCCGATTAAGGCAGATCCGGTCTTCATGCTGGCCCACATCGCGATCGACTACCTGGCCCAATTACATTGGCCCGGGACGGTCACGGTCGGCACCAGAATCGCGCGCTTCGGCCGGTCCTCCGTCCATTGGGACCAGGCGGTGTTCCACGGCGGCGTTTGTGCCGCGAAGGCGCGCGCGGTCATGGTACTCGCGGACCGAACCCGCGAAGCAAGCGTGCCGATCCCCGATCATCTCCGAGTGCAGCTGACAGAGCGGGGAGCTGGGCCCCGCCAGCAATCCTGACGCCCTTCTCGGCGGGAACGGTCGACCCGTCATGACGCTCCCCATCGCATTGACGCTGTCGATCGCAGTGGCGGCCGTGGCGGCCTTCGTCTCGGGACGCTTCCGGCTCGAAACCGTAGCCATCGGCCTGCTGCTCGCGCTCCTGTTCCTGTTCGTCACGGTCGAAATGCCGGACGCCCGCGCCCAGCCCGGCATGGTCTTCGCAGGATTCGCGAACACCGGCCTCATCACGTTGATGGCGCTGCTGATCGTGGCCCGGGGATTGACCGAAACCGGCGCCCTCAGCCGGGTTGCAGACGTCATCAACCGGATTGCGCGTCACCGCCAGTGGGTCGCGTTCGTCTTCCTCCTTCTCGTCGCAGCGTTCACGTCAAGCCTGATCAACAACACCCCCATTGTCCTGATCTTCATTCCCATTCTGATCCTCGTCGCATCCGACCGCCTGCCCCCCTCGCGCACACTCATTCCACTGAGTTACGCCAGCATCCTCGGCGGCATGACAACCCTCGTCGGATCCAGCACCAATCTCATCGCAGCCGGTGTCGCCGTGGACCTCGGGCTGCCCCCGTTTGACTTCTTCGCGTTCACGATTCCCGGCCTGGTCGTGGCCGGGGCCGGTCTCGTTTACGTCACGGCCGTCCTCCCTTGGCTGCTGCCGAAACTGAAGAGCGAGGCAGTGACGCCCGTGGAGTCCCGTCAGTTCGTGACGGAGCTCGAAGTTCGCTCGGATGCGCCCGCCGTGGGGGAAGCGTCAATCGGCGGCATGTTTCCCAGCCTCCAGGAGATGACCGTGTTCTCGGTGCGACGCGGGCTGGACACCTACCTCTCCCCATTTGATGACGTGGTGCTTCAGGCCGGAGATGTGCTGGTGGTCGCGCTCGCCCGTACCCGTTTTCCGGCCATTCTGGGGTCGCTTGGCGGTGTGTTCCGAACCGCGCGTATCCGCGCCGAGAACGAGGCCAACTTCTTTGCGGAGGCCGTGGTCACGGTGGATTCGCCGTTTACCCAAACTCCGCCCATGACGCCCGAGACGTTCCGACGGCGAACCGGGTGCACGATCCTCGGACTCCGGCGCACCCGCCTCACCAACCGTCGCGTCCGGCCGCTGGAGGTGCCGCTCCAAAGCGGTGACATGTTACTGGTGGAAGGGACCCAGAGCGCGGTAGGCGAGCTTCGCCAGTCCGGCATCGTGGTGCCGACGGAATGGCGGCAGAGCCAGCTGCCGCCCGTCAAGTTCCGCTGGCGCGCGGCCGGAATCTTCCTGGGCACCGTGCTGGCCGCATCGAGCGGGCTCGTGCCTGTGGTCGTTGCTGCCGTAGCCGGTGCGTTTTCCATGATCGCCTCGGGCACGCTCTCCGTCGGGCGCGCGCTCGGCGCCATCGACGGCCGCGTCGCCCTGCCGGTGGCGGCGATGCTTGGCCTAAGCGGGGCCATGCAGATGAGCGGGGCGGCCCAGTGGGTGGCGGACGGCGCCGTGCGGGCCATGGAGATGTTCGGGTTCGGGCCGGCAGCCATGATGTCGGCGCTCTTCCTGGTCACGGCGATCACGACGGACATGCTGACCAACAATGCGGCGGCGCTGCTCTACATGCCGATTGCCATTGGCATCGCCCAGATTCTCGGGGTCGACCCCTTCCCGTTCGCAGTCACGGTGATATTTGGCGCCAACATGTCGTTCTCGACACCCATCGGCTACCAAACCAACCTTCTGGTGATGGGCCCCGCGGGTTACCGCGGCCGCCATTACCTGCGAAGCGGTCCTCCGCTCACACTGATTTGCTGGGGGACGTTTACGCTGTTCGTGCCGTGGTACTACGGGATCGCATAGGTCCGTTGCCACCGCCCGCAGCCAACGCCGGGCGGTGGCCATCCTCGATCGATCGCCGGTGCCGGCCGCCCGGTCCGCGACCGGCGGCGTGCGCGGCGTGTCGTCAGATTGCTAGCATGGCTGCCGATCACTCGCTTCCCGGCAGGGCACGGCCATGACGCTTCCGCTCGGCGACACCATCCCGATCTTCGTCGGAACGTCGGCGCTTCCCTGCCCGTATCTGCCGGGCAAGATCGAGCGCAAGGTGATCACCCAGATCCCGACGCAGCACGCTGACCAATTTCACGCCGACCTCATTCGTGCCGGGTTTCGACGCAGCCACGGAATGGCCTACCGGCCGGCATGCCCCTCCTGCACCGAGTGTCGACCCGTGCGCATTGACGCCAGCTGCTTTCAGCTTGGTCGCCGGTTCCGTCGGGCTCGCCGGACCTGCCGGGTCCTCACGTGGCGCGAATGCGACCCCGTTGCCACCCGGGAGCAGTACGGCCTCTTCCGGCGCTACCAGACCGATCGCCACATCGGCGGCGACATGGAGGGAATGAGCTACGCATCGTACCAGGCGATGATCGAGGAAACGCCGGTTGACACCCGGGTGGTGGAAGCACGCGACCAGGACGGCAGCCTGATCGCGGTATCACTGACCGACCGGCTCTCTGACGGGCTGTCCGGGATCTACAAGTTCTGGGATCCCGAGCGCCGGCAGGACAGCCTCGGCACCGCGACCATCCTCTGGCACATCCTGCGGGTGCAATCGCTCGACCTTCGCTACTTCTACCTGGGTTACTGGATACCGCGATCTTCCAAGATGGCCTACAAGCGACGCTTCCAGCCGCTCGAGGAGCTGACCGGGCGGGGTTGGGTTCGCCAGGGGGGGAGCGCCACTCAAGCGTCATAATCGGCAGGCGGGCGCCATGCGACTATGCTGTTCACGGGGACAGCGAACCCTTACCCCTCCGGCAGTACCTGCCGCTTTTCGTGAGGAGCTTCTGAGTTGGATCGTCGAACCTTTCTTTCCGGCGCCGCCGTCGTCAGCGCCTCGGTCGCTCTAGCCGCGTGTGGTGAGGGCGAAGACCAAGAGAACCAGCAAACTGCGGAGACCGGCACCCCGGACAACCCGGCCGAAGCCCCCGCAGTCAGCCGCGGGACGCGCGAATGGCGGCTGGTCACTACATGGCCGAAGAACTTCCCCGGTCTGGGGACCGGCGCGCAACGGCTTGCCGACCACATCACCACCGCGTCGGAAGGTCGACTCACCGTGAAGCTGTATGCCGCCGGCGAGCTCGTGCCTCCGTTCGAGAATTTTGATGCCGTTCGGGAAGGCAAGGCGCAAATGAGCCACGCGGCGGCCTATTACTGGATCAACAAGCATCGTTCGACCCCGTTTTACGCGGCCGTGCCGGGCGGCCTCGTGGCCCAGGAGCACAATGCCTGGGTGTACCACGGCGGTGGTCAGGAGCTTTGGGACGAACTCTACGCGGAATTCGGCTTGAAGGCGTTCCTGGCCGGCAATTCCGGGACCCAAATGGGCGGCTGGTTCCAGAAGGAAATCAACTCCATCGAAGACTTTCAGGGCCTCAAGATGCGCATTCCCGGACTCGGGGCAGAAGTCATCAATCGGCTGGGCGCCACGGCCGTGAACCTGCCGGGCGGCGAGATCATGCCCGCCCTCCAGTCCGGTGTGATCGATGCCACCGAGTGGGTGGGTCCGTGGAATGACCTGGCGTTCGGGTTCTACAAGATCACGAAGAACTACTACGGGCCGGGGTTCCACGAGCCGGGCACGGCGTCCGAACTGCTCATGAACAAGGCGGCATGGGACGGCCTGGAGCCGGACCTGCAGGCGATCGTGGAGGACGCGGCCGCCGCCACCAACGTGCGCATGCTCGCCGAGTTCACCGCGGCCAACAACGAATCCCAGCGGGTACTCGTCGAAGAGCACGGCGTCGAGTTGCGGCCGTTCCCGAAGGACGTGTTCGACGAAATGCTCGTGCACAGCGACGACGTGGTTCGGGCCACTGCGCAGGAAGGCGATCTGTCGCGACGTATCTTCGAGAGTTGGGAGCGGTTCCGGACCGAGGCGCGCGCCCGCAATCCGTACGCTGAACAGGGGTACCTCCAGCTACGCGGGTGAATCGCCCTGCCCGCCGACGACCAAATTCGGTATTCGAATCATTCGAGGAGAACCTAAGAAGGTACTGATCCGGAACACTATCGGCGATTGACGTACCTTCCCGTTCTGCGCGGCACGCGCACTGCGGGCGGGAGGGTGCAGCGAGAGCCGGACCCGGCCGGGCACGCAACGTACCGCGTCAGCCTGCGTTCGACGCTTGGCGCGGGGCCCGGACGTTCGGGACCCTGTCGGCCCGCATCCATCTGTCTCCGGACAATCCGCAGCGGTCGGCCGACCCAGGGGGTGTCACGCTGCCTGGACCGGGAGGCTCGCCGGACGTGCGACCGGCCGCGGGCCGGACACGCGCGGTCAACCCTGACGCGACAGGCCCCAAGGGAACGGCGCCGCTCCCCTGTCCTATTGCGGGTAGATGACCTTCGGCAACCAGGTAGCGAGTTCGGGCATCAGGGCCAGTACTCCCAGCATGAGCAGCTGGATGGCCACAAAGGGTACGGCCCCCCGGTAGATCGCAGCGGTCGGCACCGACTTCGGCGCCACGCCCCGCAGGTAGAACAGCGAGAAGCCGAAGGGCGGGGTCAGGAACGACGTCTGCAGGTTGATCGCCACCAGGATCGCGAACCAGACCGGATCGATGCCGAGCATCAGGATGGGCGGCCCGATGATCGGGATCACCACGTAGGTGATCTCGATGAAATCGAGGAAGAAGCCGAGCAGGAACATCAGGACCATGGTGAGGATCAGGACCGTCACCACGCCGCCGTGGAGCCCGCCGAGGAACTCGGCCACCATTTCGTCGCCGCCGAATCCCCGGAAGACCAGTGAAAACAGGGCGGCGCCGACCAGAATCGTGAAGACCATCGATGTCATGCGAACGGTCGATCGCATGACATCGCTCAGGATTTCAAGGGTGAACTGCCGTCGATGAATCGCGAGCAGCATCGCGCCGACTGCACCGACGCCGGCCGATTCGGACGGTGTGGCCAGGCCGGCCAGGATCGATCCAAGGACCGCCACGATCAGGAGCAGCGGCGGGACCAGGGCACGGAGCACCCGGGCGCGCAGTTCTGCCGCGGAAACCGCGGCCCGCTCGCTCTGGGGGATGGACGGCATCGCGTCCGGCCTGATGGTCCCGTAGAAGAACTGCCACAGGATGTACAGGGCGACGAGGGCAAGCCCTGGCAGCAGTGCGCCGACGAACAGGTCCGTGACGGTCACGGCCTCCGGTGAAAAGTTGCCCTGAGCCAGCTGCGCCTGCTGATAGGCCGCCGAGATCTGGTCGCCGAGAAGGATGAGTACGATCGACGGGGGAATTATCTGCCCCAGCGTACCGGCCGCGCAGATGGAGCCGCACGCGATCTCTGGTTCGTATCCCCGCTTGAGCATGGTCGGCAGCGACAGCAGTCCCATGGTGACCACGGTCGCACCGACAATCCCGGTCGAGGCAGCCAGCAGCGCGCCGACACACGTCACGGCGATTCCGAGACCCGCGCGCATACCGCCCAGCAACAGCCCCATCGTCGTCAGCAGTTCTTCGGCGATTCGCGAGCGCTCGAGCATGACGCCCATGAAGACGAACAGCGGCACCGCGATCAGGAGGTCGTTCGTCATGATCCCGTAGATGCGATTCGGGAACGCCGCCACGAAACTGAAATCGAACATGCCCACGGCAGCGCCAAATGCCGCGGCCAGCAGGGCAACGCCCGACAACGTGAAGGCAACCGGGAATCCGGCGAGGAGCGCTGCCATCAGGGCGAGCAGCATGCCGCCGACAAGTAGCTCCGGAGTCACTTCGAGCTGCTTCCAGGAGACCTGAGCGAGCGGGTCGTGCGGATGACCGTGCCGATTCCCTGCAGGATCAACAGTCCCGCGAACAGCCAGATGCAGGTCTTGAGGAGATACACCGCATGCAATCCGCGCTCCTCAATTGAACCCTCGAAGTCGGCCCACGAGTTCAGCACATAGTCCCAGGAGAAGTAGATGACCGAGAAACAGACGGGGAAGAGGAAGAGCAGCGTCCCAAGGAGATCGACCCAGGCCCGCCGCTGCAGGCCCATGCGTTCATAGAGCATGTCGACACGGACATGACCGTCATGCTTGAGCGTGTAGCCGGCACCCAGCAAGAACACGGCCGCGTACATGAAACGCACGGATTCCTGCATCCAGATGAAGCCGATGCTGAAGCCGTACCGCAGGACCACGATGACGACCGTCACCAGCACCATGAACAACGTCAGCCATGCGATCCACCGACCGATCAGCTCGTTCAACCGATCAATCGCAGCGACGATGGCTGCGCTTTGGCTCATGACGGCACGGCAACCAGGAGTCGTGACATGCGGTGAGTCGTCCCGATACTTTGCGGCGGCAGCACGGCCGTCGGAACGCGTAGGCAACAGTTCCGCCCTGCCGTACCTTGGTCCTACACCGAGGGATGACCCGGGCCCGAACCTAACTGCAGGATAGCCTGCTTGGATCGAAAGTCGCGCAGACTCCGATTCTTGCTCAGTCGAAGCGCAGCGAGGCGGGAAATCCCTTGGGCACGTTTCGCCCGGCCTGGCCCCGCTTGCCGATCCAGGGTGCAAGGGTCTCGATCGGAAACGTCCGCATTCTGCTGCCGGTCCGGCACACCAGGCCGTCCTCCTTCGCGAATACCACCGCATCCGACAATCGGCCCGTCCGGTACCGCTGCAGGTACGCCCCCTGCCCTCGGCTCCGCTGCGGCACCTCCGACAAGGGGAGAATCAACAGTTTCCGGTTGCTGCCGACCACGGCCGCATGGTCCCCGCTCGCCGGACGGCAAACGACCAGTTTCGCTCCCTCTGCCGCTGTGACCACCTGACGGCCGGACCGACTGCCGATCAAGTCTTCCGCCTGGGCCAGAAAACCCTTGCCGTCCTCGGTAGCAAGCAAGGCAGGCCGATCGTCGGCCGGCCAGCATGCGATCAACTCCTCGTCGTTGCCGATTTGCGCATGCAGTCGGATCGGCTCCCCGAAGCCGCGGCCGCCGGGCAGCCGTGACACGGCAAGCGTGTAGAGCCGCCCCTTGTCCGTAGCCACCAGTACATCGGCGGTACTTTCGGTGCGCACGACGAAGCGACCCTCGTCGTCGTCGCGATAACGAAGCTCGTCTTCGTTCTCCACGTGGCCGCGGACGACCCGCACCCAGCCCCGACGCGAACAAATGAGGGTGACCGGTTCCGCTGCTTCGACATGTTCCAGACGCGGCTCAACCGGAGCCGCATGCGAATCGATCCTGGTGCGCCTCGCGCCGCCGTCCGTGCCGGCTCCGAACCGGGTGAGCACGTCCCGGATTTCCGTGTCGATGCGATCGGACTGGAGCTCTTCGGACTCCATGAGCTCCATCAGCTCGCCGCGCTCCGCCGCGAGCCGGGCATGCTCGATCCGGAGTTTCTCTTCCTCCAGTCGTCGCAACGTCCGCAAACGCATGTTGAGCACCGACTCGGCCTGCGTCTCGGTCAGGCGAAAGACGAGCATCAGTTCGGATCGCGGCTCGTCATTCTCGCGGATGATCTGGATGACCGTATCCAGGTCAGCGAACACGAGGAGGTAGCCCTCCAGCACGTGGAGCCGCCGTTCCAGCACCTCCAGTCGATGGCGACTCCGTCGCAGCAGGACATCGCGCCGGTGATCCAGCCAGGCCTGCAACACCTCGGGCAGGCCCATGACCCGGGGTATGCGGCCACCATCAAGGACGTTCAAATTCAGGGAAACCCGTGTTTCCAGGTCCGTGAGCCGGAACAGCACCTCCATCAGTTCGGCTGGCTCGCCACTTCGAGCCCGAAGTTCGAGCACGATCCTGACATCGTCGGCGGATTCGTCGCGGACTTCGGCCAACCACGGAAACTTCCGCGCCTGTAGCAGCTCGTCGAGCTGCGTCACGATGCGGGCCTTCGGAACGCTCCAAGGTATTTCGCTGACAGCAATGCGAAGCCGCCCGCGAGACATGGGTTCGGCAGTCCACGCGGCGCGCAGGCGAAATCGGCCTCTTCCCGACCTGTAGGCCTCTTCGAGCACCGCCTTGCTTTCGAGCAGCACGCCGCCGGTGGGAAAGTCGGGGCCCGGCAGGTATCGCAACAAGGTCGTGAGACGGGCACCCGGGTTCTGCAGCAGATGGAGCAGCGCCCGGCAGATCTCATCAACGTTGTGCGGTGGTATGGACGTCGCCATGCCGACGGCGATGCCCTGCGACCCGTTCGCGAGCAAGTTCGGGAATGCGGCGGGCAGCACGGCGGGCTCCGTGTCCTCGCCGTCGTAGGTATCGACAAAGTCGACGGCGTCCTCGTCCAAGCCATCGAGGAGCGCATCCGCAACCGCCGTGAGCCTCGCCTCCGTGTATCGCATGGCGGCCGCCCCGTCGCCGTCAACGTTGCCGAAATTGCCCTGTCCATCGACCAGCGGATATCGAATCGCGAACTCCTGCGCGAGCCGGACCATGGCGTCGTACACAGCCTGATCTCCGTGCGGGTGGTACTTGCCGATGACATCGCCGACCACACGTGCGCATTTCTTGAACCCGGATGCGGGGTCCAGCCGAAGCGCCCGCATGGCAAACAGCAGGCGTCGATGCACCGGCTTCAGGCCATCGCGCACGTCCGGGAGCGACCGCGACATGATGGTGGACAGGGCGTAGCTGACGTAGCGCTCTCCGAGCACGTCGACGAACGGTGTGTCGCGGATGTCCCGGGCTTCGTTCATTGGCGGTCTGGCCCCTCTGGCGGCTTGGACGACGCGCTCGCGGTCAGTCGGTCGACCAACCGCATGCGCGCGGGCGGCAGGGCGCGCCGGCCGTGCGTGACGGCGTTCCGGTGAAGGAAATACCCGGTCATCTGGAGGGCTGCCAGCAAGTCGTCCTGCGCCGGCGCCGCGCCGGTGTGCAGGAATTCCGGCAGGGGCAGCAGCCGCGGCGCCCATGACCCTGCGCTGGTCTTCGAAACCGCCCGGCCGGTCCGCGGCGACACGTAGGCGAGATCGTCGGTGCCGCCAGTGACCGCGCACCTGGCGAGATCCAGGCCCGCCCCGGTTTCTCGCAGCAGTGTCAGCTCCCAGAGAACGTAGTCGGTCTGCCAGTCGGCCGTGCCAGCAAGCCGGTCGAGGATGGCCTCACTCGCCGCATGAACGTCCGGTACCGGTTCCCGCTCCGCCAGGAACCATTCGGCGAGCGCGCACACCGACGATACCGCAGCCAGTCGCAGTGGGTGATGGAGGACACGGGCCGATCGCGCGTCAACCAACTCGCAGGTGAAATGCCCGAGATGTTCGGGAAGACGGCCGCTCCAGCGCGCGTTCACACGATTGCCCGGCGTATAGATGTGCGCCCGGCCGGTGGTGCTGGCGCCGCGCACCAAGCCCACATGGCGCCCGTGCGCCTGGGTCAGCAACTGGACGACCCGCGACGTCTCGCCCCAATGTCGAGCCGACAGGACGACGCCCTCGTCTTCCCACCTCATGGTTGCTCGCGGGTCACGTGATGAATTCCAGGCCAAGCGCGTCGTAATGCTCCTGCCGGTCCTGCCAGGAGGGGTCCACCTTGACATGGACAAACAGGTGGACCTGACACCCTGCAGCCTCGGTGAGCGCGTGGCGGGCCGCGGCGCTGATGGATCGAATGCGCCGCCCGCCCTGCCCGATCACGATAGGTTTCTGGCTGGGTCGACACACCAGCACGCAGACGTCCACCCGGGCCGAGCCGTCCGGCAAATCCTTCCAACTCACAGTCTCGGTCGCGAGATCGTACGGGAGCTCCTGATGCAGCTGCATGTAGGCTTGTTCCCGCACGCATTCCGCGGCCAGCATGCGCAAGGGAACATCGGCAGCCTGATCCGGCGGGTAGTGCCAGGCTCCCTTGGGACAGCGGTCGGCCAATGCCGCCCGCAGCTCATCAAGCCCGTCGCCGTGCAGCGCGGAGATCAGGAAAAAGTCGGTGAGCAGTGGGTTCGGACGAAGCTCGTCGATCAGGTGGAGAAGCGTGTCACGACGGACCCGGTCGATCTTGTTGATCACGCACAGGGCTTCTGCCTTCCGTTTCTTGAGTCCCGAGAGGACCGCCTCGCTCTCCTCGTTCAGCGCACGCCCGGCATCGATCAGCACGCACCGCGCGTCTGCCGAGCGACTCTCCCGCCAGGCGGCGCGCGCCATCGCTCGATCCAGACGCCGGCGGGGCGCGAACACGCCAGGCGTATCGATCAGCACCATCTGGGCATTGGCATGGTGAGCGATACCGCGGAGCCGGGCCCGGGTGGTTTGGACCTTGGCGGTGACAATCGCCACTTTCTGACCCACCAGCGCATTCACCAGGGTGGACTTGCCGACATTCGGAGCCCCCAGCAGGGCAATCATTCCGAAGCGTTGCTCCGTCATTGACGCTGCAACAGGCGTTCCAACAGCCGCGCGGCGGCGTCCTTTTCCGCGGCCCGCTTGGTCCGCCCGCTCGCTTGCGCTGCCACGCTCTCTCCGGCTACGGGCTCAACCCGGGCCTCGATCTCGAAGACCGGACCATGGTCCTTGCCGATCTGGCGCAGCAGTGTGTATTTCGGAAACTCCAGCCCGCGGGCGAGCGCCCATTCCTGCAAGGCCGTCTTGGCGTCCTGTGGCGGATCGGTCAGCGCAGCGACGCGAGTCGCCATGTGCTTCCGCACGAAACGGCGCGCGGCGTCGGTTCCGCCGTCGCTCCAGAGCGCTCCCAGGGCGGCCTCGACGCAGTCACCCAACACCCGGCGGTGATCGGGAAACGGCTCCGGCTCCATATCGCTCGCGACCGCGTCGGCAAGGCCGGAATCGCGGGCTATCAGTGCGAGGACGTCGCCACTCGCCAAGTATGACAGGCGGATCGACAGTGCGCCCTCCGGCTCGCTCGGATATTCGACAAACAGCTGTTCCGTCAGCAGGAGACCGAGCACCCGGTCACCGAGGAACTCCAGTCGTTGGAACGCGGCCGTTTCGGGACACGCCGGCGATGGGGGCAGAAGGGCCTTGCGAAGCGCGCGATCTCGGAAGCGATAGCCAAGGACCCGTTCGACCGCAGACAACTTCGCCTGCTTCACAGCAACGTGCCTATCCGTGAGAAGCGGATCGCCTGAGGCCAACGCCAGACCTCCCAGAACCGGGCCGAACCGTCGAACGAAATAAACACTATCTCCGCACGTCCAACCAGATTCTCGGCCGGAATGAAACCGACACGGTCGAGCAGGCGGCTGTCCGAGGACTGATCCCGGTTGTCTCCCAGCGCGAAATAGTGCCTCTCCGGCACCCGGTAGACGTCGGTATTGTCGAGCGCACCGATCGGGGTGGCGTCGTATACGAGCCATTCACGTCCGTTCTCGAGGGATTCCCGAAAGACCTGATAGGTCTGCGTGGCACCGTGTCGGTCCGTCACCCGCTCTTCACCCAGCGCCGTGCGCGGGACTGCGACCTCGTTCAGGTACAGCACCCCGTCACGAATCTGGATCGTATCGCCCGGAAGACCGATGATCCGCTTGATGTAGTCGGACTTCGGGTTGGGCGGAAACTTGAATACCGCAATGTCACCGCGCTCGGGCTCCCGTTCCAGCACTCTCTCCGAGATCGGAACGAGCTGCCAGGGAAAGGAGTACCGGCTGAATCCGTACGCGTACTTCGACACGAAGAGATAGTCGCCAACCTGCAGAGACGGCTTCATCGACCCCGAAGGAATGCTGAACGGCTCGAACGCAAGCGAACGGATCACCAGCGCCGCAAGCAAGGCGAGGACCAGCGTGCCGAAATTTGAAGAGGCCAGGCGGCCCAGGTATCGAAACACGTAAAGGGACTCTCAGTCGGAACGCGCGGAAATAATGACGATCGCATACGCAAGATCACGATCGTCCGAAAGGGTCAGCTGGATATCCGGTGCCATGCCGGCAGGGATCAACGTCCGCAGCCGGTCGGCAGCCGGGCCGGTCAGCCGCAACGTCGGCTGGCCGCTCGGCAGGTTCCTGACCTCCAGGTCGCGCCAGCGTACCCCCTGACGGATTCCGGTGCCCAGCGCCTTTGCGCAAGCCTCCTTGGCCGCAAATCTCCGTGCATAGCCCTCGGCTCGTGCCCGCCGTCGGTCGCAGCGGCTGCGTTCCACCTCGGTGAACACCCGCCGCGTGAACCGTGCACCGAATCGGGCCAGCGTGCCCCGGATCCGGCGCACGTCGCAAACGTCGTGTCCAAGTCCGACAATCATGCTGCCGGTCCGGCGACGTCATCAAGGACACGGCGCATGCCCCGTACAACCGCTTCGAGGCCGGTGAATACGGCTTCCCCGATCAGAAAGTGCCCGATGTTCAGCTCGCGGACATGTTCGACCGCCGCAACCAGCCCGGCGGTGTTGTAGTCCAGCCCATGGCCGGCATGCACCTCGAGGCCCAGCGCGGCCGCCGCGGCCGCCGCCTCCCTCAGCTCAGCCAGGGCATCGCCCTGCCCTGCCGGCGTGGCGTTCGCGAGCCGGCCGGTATGCAGCTCCACCGCCTGCGCTCCCAGATCCGGGGCGCGCGCCACCATCTCCAGGTCCGGGTCGATGAACAGGGTCGTCGGGATCGCGGCCGCCGCCAACGCCGCCTGGGTGCGCAGCACGCTCTCCTTGGCAGCCGTCAGGTCCAGCCCGCCTTCCGTCGTGAGCTCCGCGCGTCGTTCCGGCACCAGGCAGACACGCGCCGGTCGGGCAATCAACGCCGCACCCACCATCTCCTCGGTCGCCGCCATTTCCAGATTGAGGGGCAGCGGAATGGCGCGGCGCAGCAAATTCACGTCCGCGTCCGAGATATGCCGACGATCTTCCCGAAGGTGCACCGTAATCCCGTCAGCGCCGGCCGCCGCCGCGATCCGGGCAGCGCGCACAGGATCGGGATGACGCCCACCCCGTGCATTGCGGATCGTGGCCACGTGGTCGATGTTCACGCCCAGGCGGACGCGGGTCCTACTCAAGGATTCACGTCTCCGCCACGCAGCCGGGCGAGCCGACTCTGCCGTACCGACTTGATGCGCAGGCGCCGAATCTTCTGGTACTGCGACACCGAGGAACGGACCAGGTAGTACGACGCGACCCACACGGTGAGTGTGTACGGGATTGATCCTACAGTCATCGTCGGCAGCAGGCGAAGTTGTCCGAGATCGTGGATCACCGAGTCGATATCCCAACCCAGGGCCAAGTTGGCGGTTGCGGAGGCGAGAACCAGCAGTTCGTTCGTGACCGCCGCTACCGACAGATCGTCGACGGCAACCCCGGGCACCAGCAGCGCCCCCGTGTGGTAGATGAGAAGCCAGATCAGCGGAAATGTCCACGGATTGCCGATCGCGGTGCCGATAAGGGCCGTCACCCAGCTGCCGCCCAGCGCCCAGGAGAGCACGATCGCCCCAACACCATGGAGGCCGATGAACGGCGTCATCGACAGCGCCGAGCCGCAAGCGAAGCCGATCGCCAAACGGTGCGGAGTTCCCGGAATGCGCTGCAGGCGACGGATCATGTAACGGCCTGAGCGCACCATGCCACCGCGTGGCCAGATCCACCCCAGCAGCCGGTTGGACCAACCCACTGGATGCCGTGAACGAAACATCAGGAGGAGACGAGATGGCGGCTCCCCGGCTTCTCGGCCGGCAACGCTGCCAGTTCGCTTGGCAAGGCGTCCGGCCGATAGGCGGGAACCTCGTAGCTTAGAAGCGCCACCAGGGGCACACCGGGATCGGACTTTCCGGAACTTCGATCAACGAGGCAGGCTTCCGCGACCACTTCCCCGCCGGCCGCCTGGACGCAGGCAATGCATTCCCGCGACGACAGCGCGGTGCTGATGACGTCCTCCACGACCAGCACGCGGGTTCCCGGCCGGATGTCGAAGCCGCGGCGCAACGTGAACGCTCCCTCGACCCGCTCGGCAAAGATGGCGGGAAGCTGCAGATGCCGGGCGGTCTCGTAACCCACGAGAATCCCGCCGACCGCCGGCGCGACGACCAGCTCGAACCGGGCATCCGGGAGGCTGGCCCGCACTTTCGCTGCCAGCGCCGCGCACAGGCGTTCACCGCGCGCCGGATCCTGCATCACCAGCGAGCATTGCAGATAGGTCGGGCTGTGCAGCCCCGATGTCAGGATGAAATGCCCCGTCCGGATGGCGCCAGCCTGCTCGAATTCCGCCAGCACCTCCGCCTCATCGGGTATCCGCGTCATCGCTTGGTCACCCGCTCGGCCTTGTAGATCTCGGCGGAGGCCTCCAGCGCGACCAGGATCTCGTTGAGGTGCCGGATGTTCTCGACCTCAACGTCAACGTCCAGGTCGAAAAAGTCGACCGAGCGGTGCTGGATTCGCAGATTCGCGATATTTGCCCCGGTCCGGGCAATGCCGGCAGCCAGCGCGTTGAGGCTGCCCGGGCGGTTGGTCAGCTTCACCCGCAGCCGGCCAATCTGGCCCGGTACGTTGTCTCCCTCGGCCCAGCTCAAATCGTACCAGCGCTCCGGATCGCCAGAGAATCGCTCGAGGGTCTCACAGTCGATCGTGTGGACCTGGGCCCCCAGTCCCTCGGTCATGATTCCGACGATCCGCTCGCCCGGCAGCGGTGAACAGCACGTCGCGAGGTGCACGGCGATCCCGGGCTTGAGTCCCTTGATCCCCACCGCTGCGCCCTTGACGGGACGGCCCTTGCGGGTCTTGGCGGCGAACTTCCTGTGCGCTTTCGGATGAATGGCGCGAACCACCTTCGCCCCTTCGAGTTGGCCGGCGCCGATGGCGGTGAAGAGTTCCCGCTGGGTCTTGTAGCCGAATACCTTCAATACCGGCGACAGTGTCTTGGGCACGAACTTCTCACCTGCCATCTCGAACTCATGCTCGATAATCGCCTTCCCCAGCTTCAGGTGCTCCCGCTCCCGGCTGCGCCGCAACGACTTTCGGATCTGGCTGCGGGCGCGGCCGGTCCGTACAAACGTCTCCCACACGGCGCTGGGCTGCTGGCTGCGCGACCGAAGGATCTCGACCTGATCGCCGCTTTGCAGCGGGGTGTCGAGCGGCGCCGGCCGGTCATTGATCTTGCAGCCGACGCAGGTCGCGCCGACACGCGAATGAACGGCGTACGCAAAATCCACGGGCGTGGCGCGCTCAGGCAACGAGATAACGTCACCCTTCGGTGTAAAGCAGAACACGAGATCGTTGTAGATCTCGAGTTTGGTGTCCTCGATCCCCTCCGAATGGTGGGTCGCGCTCTCGAAGATCTCGCGCAGGCCGCGCAGCCACCGAAGCGTGTCAGCGCTGAGCTGCTCGGGACCGCTTCCCTGTGACTTGTACTGCCAGTGTGCCGCGAGCCCGTACTCGGCGACCTGATGCATGTCCCTGGTCCGGACCTGTATCTCGATCGCGCGCTTGTGTGGTCCGATCACCGTGGTGTGCAGCGAGCGGTAGCCGTTGGGCTTCGGCAGGCTGATGTAATCACGGAAGCTGCCCGGCACGAAGCGCCACTGCCGGTGCACCACGCTCAGGGTGCGGTAGCACTCCTCCTCCGAGGGCGTCACTACCCGGAACGCAAACAGGTCGGTGACCTTCTCCGTGGTCACACGCTTGC
The DNA here is from genome assembly GCA_965116745.1 of Alphaproteobacteria bacterium. Lineage (GTDB taxonomy): Bacteria > Pseudomonadota > Alphaproteobacteria > TMED109 > TMED109 > VXPW01. The sequence continues at coordinate 1,864,025 of OZ220701.1, forward strand.
GCTGCATCTTCTGCCAGATCGAATGCGGCCGTTTCTCACGACCGGTCACCTCGCTCTCGATGCCCGACGCTTCCAGAACCCGACGCAACTCGTTGAGGGTTCTCCCGACCTGGGAGGGATACCGCTTCTTGAGAAACTCGAGCCGGCGACAGATGGCGTCGTGCTCGGCGGGCTGCAGCTCCGCGAATGCCAGGTCCTCGAGTTCCTCGCAGATCGCCATGATGCCGACCCGGCGGGCCAGTGGGGCATAAAGATCGAGCGTCTCGCGGGCGATGCGCTGCCGCCGTTCCGGCCGCTGGATGTACTGGAGCGTCCGCATATTGTGCAGGCGATCAGCAAGCTTCACCAGCAGAACCCGGACATCCTTCGACATGGCCAGCACGAACTTGCCGAGGTCGCCTCGGGTGGCCGCCGCACGCGGCTCGATCTTGGACAGCTTGGTGACGCCGTCCACGAGTTCGGATACCTCCTTACCGAACTCGCGCCGAATCTCGTCCTCGGTCGCCACCCCGTCCTCGATGGTGTCATGCAGCAGGCCGGTGGCAATCGTGGCGGAATCCAGCCGGTACCGTGCCAGGATGCCGGCTACCTCCAGCGGATGCGAAAAGTACGACTCACCAGATTCGCGCTTTTGCGCGTGATGACGCTCCATCGAGAATGTGAACGCGCGGTTGAGTTTCGCCTCATTGACCGAAGGGTCGTATTCGCGAACCCGTTCAATCAGCTCTTGCTGGCGAATGGTGGATCCTCCGTCACTGTGGGCAGCTCAATCCGTCACCGGCACCTAATCCTCGCCAGCGTCGTCAAAGCCTGAGGCGCCGGGTTCAGCCTCGAGACCCAGCGCCATGTCCGGCTCCTCCCGTTCGTCGAGGTCGCCCTCCACGTCGGTGTCCTCTTCGTCGCCCGCACTCAGCTCCGCGGCCGAATCCGCGACATGCATGCCGGCCTGCTCCGCGTCCGGCACGCTGGCGGCCTCGACCTCGCTTGAGGACAGGATGTCTGCGTCTGGAACGACAGGAACCCGGTCCAGCCCGAGTGAGCGAGCGTATGCTTCGATTGGGTCCTCGTCGGCCTCGTCGCGCTCGAAGTGATTCTGAAGCGAACGCACGATCCCTTCCTGCAGGGCCTCGAGATCGAGGTTGCCTTCCGCGATTTCCCGGAGAGCCACGACCGAATCCTTGTCGTCGTCCTTTTGCACCGTGATCTCGGATCCTCGGGCGATCGCCCGCGACCGTTCCGCCGCGTAGAGCACCAGCTCAAAGCGATTGTTGACGACAGGAATGCAGTCTTCGACCGTTACGCGCGCCACAGCATCTCTCCTCGGTAACAGCGAGACCGCCCGGATGAGGCCGCCCCGCCAAGGTTCGCCCGTTTAGCCTGAAACTAGCGCGTTTTCAACCGAAATGCCCCCTCTGGTCGCCGGTTGGGCCGCTTCCACGCCCACGTGTCCCCCCGTCGCGATACATTTGCCAGCAGTACCGACAGCGGAGACGCGTGCACGGGATGTCGCCACCGTGGGCACACATCTAGTAGCGGCCGCAACACGAACGCCCGAGCGTGCAGCCTCGGATGAGGAAGGACGGGGTCGCAGGCTTCCGCCGTCACGGTCACACCCACAGCCAATAGGTCGAGGTCCAGCGTCCGTGGGGCGTTCCGACGACGTCGCTGCCGGCCGAACGCGCGCTCGATCTTGAGCAGGCGTCCGAGAATGACCGGCGGTGCCAGCCGGGACCGGACCAGCGCGACCGCGTTGACATACGCCGGGCCCAGTCCGCTTGGCCAGGGACGAGCGCAGTAGAGCCGCGAAAGCCGCTCCGGACGCAATCCGGCGCGCGCCAGACGAAGCGACACGAGCGCTGGCCGGGATGTGAGCGGGCCGAGCCCCGGGGCCCGGAGATTGGCCCCGATGGCGATCAGGACGGTATCGGACCGTGGAACCTGCAGCCTCCGAGGCCGGGCGCGCGCACCGGGTGACGAGCGCTGCCGGGCATCGGATGTTGCCGGCACATTCAACCTCGTTCCCGCATCACGCGCGCCCGCTCCCGCTGCCATTCCCGCTTGCCAATGTCATACCGCCGATCGCGGCTCTTGCGCCCGCGGGCAAGTGCAATCTCGGCCTTGGCAGCACCGGTCTCGTTGAAGTAGATCGACAACAGGGCAACCGTCATGCCTTGCTCGTTGATGGCCACCGTGATCCGATCGATCTGCCGTCGGTGCAGCAGGAGCTTACGGGGACGCTTCGGTTCGTGTTGGTGCCCCTTCGCCGCCGAACGCCAAGGCGCGATGTGGGCATTGACCAGCCAGAGTTCCCCGTCCTTGGGCTCGGCGTACGCTTCGCGGAGGCTCGCGCCGCCGGCGCGAAGCGACTTGACCTCGCTGCCCTGAAGCACCAGACCGGCCTCGTACTTTTCTCCCAGCTCGTAATCGTGGCGGGCGCGGCGATTGACCGCGACCGGGTGCCTCACCGCGTCACCCGGCCCCGTTGGCGAGGAGATCGAGACCGGCCATGGCGTCCCGCACCGCCTGCTGCGTCGATGGCCCCGGCTGTACCAGCGGCAATCGAATCTCCGAGCTGCACCGGCCGAGCAGTGAAGTCGCAAACTTCACGGGCCCTGGACTGGTCTCCACGAACAAGGCCTCGTGCAGCGGCATCAGGCGCTCGTGCAGTTCCAGCGCCTTCGCGGCGTCGCCGGCCCGCCACGCCTGATGCATGGCCGCACACTCGCGAGGCGCGACGTTCGCCGTGACAGAAATCGTTCCATGGCCCCCGCACGCAAGGAAGGCGAGTTGAGAAGCGTCTTCGCCCGACAACTGGTTGAATTCGCGATCCGCCAGCGCAGCCCGCAGCTGATGCGGCCGAACCGGATCGTTGCTCGCATCCTTGACCCCGACGATCCGGGGGAGCTCAGCCAATCGGACCATCGTGTCGATCGACATGTCGACCACGCATCGTCCTGGAATGTTGTAGATGTACAGGGGCAGATCGGTGGCGTCGTGCACTGCCCGGAAATGGCCGTACATCCCTTCCTGGGTCGGTTTGTTGTAGTACGGCATGACCAGCAGGGCCGCGTCGGCACCGGCGGCCCGCGCGTGCTGCGTAAGGCGGATGGCCTCTCTGGTCGAGTTCGAGCCCGTTCCGGCCATCACCGGGACCCGGCCAGCAGCGCACTCGATCGTTAGGCTGACCACCTGATCATGCTCCTCGTGCGACAGGACCGGCGATTCGCCGGTTGTGCCGCACGGCACGAGCCCGGTCGTCCCCTCGGCTACGTGCCAGTCGACGATCTCCCGAATCGCGGCCTCATCCACTTCGCCGTCGCGAAACGGGGTGATCAACGCACAGAGGGAACCCTGAAACATGGCGCATGTGTATCCGTTCGCGCGAAGACGCGAGGGATGACTATATTATGCTTCCCGAGGTTGTTGCTCCAGCGCACAACTGGATACTGCGCCAGGATCGGCAGTCTTCGTCAGTGGGGGATTGCGCGCGACCGGCGCCTTCGGGCTCGGTCGAAGGAGGCCTTCCAGCATGCTCACGCCTGCCCAAATCGAAACCTATCGGGAGAAGGGCTATCTCGTCATCGAGGACGCCATTCCTGCCTCCACGATCGACCGGCTCAAAGCACTGACCCAGGAATTCGTAGACAATGCGGTGGGCGTGCCGGGGCACGATGATGTGTACGACGTCGCCGACGGCCACACACCGGAAGCGCCGCTGGTTCGGCGGATCAAGCTCCCCCACAAGGCCCACCCGGAATTCCGGCAGTTCGCCGCCGATCCCGTCCTCACCGACATCATGGCGGACCTGCTGGGAAGTGACGTCCGTCTGCATGGCGGCAAGATCAATCTCAAGCCAGGCAAGGCCGAAGATGCAGTGGAATGGCACCAGGATTGGGCCTTCTACCCTCACACCAATGATGATCTCCTCGCGGTCGGCGTGATGCTGGACGACATGGACCTCGACAACGGCCCGATCTTGATGCTTCCTGAGACTCACCGGGGGCCGGTGTACAACCACCACGCCGAAGGCAAGTTCTCCGGAGCGATTGATCTTGCCACCTGTGACCTGGACTTCAGCAAGGCCGAAACCGTAACCGGCCGGGCTGGGTCAATCAGCGTGCATCACGTCCGGCTCGTGCACGGTTCCAGCGCTAATCGTTCCGGCAAGCCGCGGCGACTGCTGTTGTGGGAGTACGCTGCCGCGGACGCGTGGCCGCTGATGGGAGCGGGTGATCTCGAGGAGTTCAACGAGCGGGTCGTCCGCGGCAGACCCACGCTTGCCCCGCGCATGGAGGCCGCCCCGGTACGCATCCCCCTGCCGCCCGCCCTGCATCCGGGGTCCATCTTCGAAAACCAGCGAGCTGCAGCCCACCGGTTCTTCGATGAGGCAGATACCCGGCAGGCAGCCTACTCGTAGGATCCGATGAAATCGCGGGCGCGCTGTTCAGCTTCGGCGACCTCGCCCGCGGTCAGCTCGTCCGCCAGCACATCCATGTAGTAGTCCGCGTTGGGTTCGCCGGATAGGCGAAACCACTTGTACGCCTCTACGAGATCGACGTCCGTTCCCTGTCCGTTGGCGTAGTACTTGCCCAAGTGAATCTGCGACAGCGCATGTCCCCGCCTGGCCCCCAACAGAAACATCTCGAAGGCGTCGCCAAGCTGAAATACGGACGCATACCGAAGTCCTTGCATGTAGCGGACATTGGTATCCCTAAGCAGATAATCGGTGCTCTGGTAGGGACGCTTGGGATCGTGGGGGTACTCGATGACGACACCCGCGTCCGCCGCTCGCGCCCGCATATCGTCGGTGATCTCGGCGGCATTGACGAACACCGCCCACCCCAACACGGCCGCCGCCGCCACACCCGCGCGACCTGCGCGGCCAATGGAAATTGTCGTCCGCATAACCGCCTGCCGCAGCTGTTGGGCTGACCCTGCCTGAAGTCACGATGCCGCGTAATTAGCCCACCGGCAGGGTTCAGGCAACCGTGACGGTCTGGTGGCGACCACACCGGTGCCATCGAGATCGCGGGTCACCCGACCGACGTCACCCTCCCCGCCGCCACGCGTGCCGACGATTCGTCTCAGGGCCGCGGGCGGGCGGCTCCGCAGGCGCGTTCCCGCAATACCTCAATCGGCGGCAAGTCGTGGGCTCGGTCGGCCCCCATCCGGAATCTCGATCCATCCCTCCATGTAGAAGGTGCAGGCGCCTGTGAGGCCGACACGATCGCCATCCAGCGTGCAGCGGAGTTCACCGCCCCGGGCTGACACCTGGCGAGCTGTCAGGCTCCGCTTCCCCAGTCGCTTCGCCCAATAGGGAGCGAGGATGCAGTGCGCACTGCCGGTTACCGGATCTTCTGCAATGCCGGATCCAGGGGCGAAGAAGCGGGAAACAAAATCCACTTGCACGCCCTTGGCCGTCACGATCAGGTGGCCCGCCGTCAACTCGCCGACCCCGTCAAGATCAGGCGCCATGGCGTGAATTTCCGCCTCGGTATTCAGGACTGCCATGCAATAACGTCCCATGAGTACCGCCTCGGGCATGGCGCCGAGCACCGCTTCCAGACCGTCCGGCACGCGAATGGGGGCTGGCGGGTCTGCCGGGAAATCCATGCGGAGGCCACTGTCACTGCGATGCACGGTCAGGCGCCCTGAGCGCGTCGCGAATCCGACCTCTTCCCGATCCGGCGCCAACCGATGAAGGATCAGCCAGGCGGACGCGAGCGTTGCATGCCCGCAGAGGTCGACCTCCAGCGTCGGCGTGAACCAGCGAAGCTCGTAGTCTCCGTTGTCACCGGCGACCAGGAATGCGGTCTCGGACAAATTGTTCTCGAGCGCAATCGCCTGCAGGGTGGCGTCGTCCAGCCAATCGTTCAGCAGGCACACGGCAGCGGGATTGCCGCCGAACGCCCGATCGGTGAAGGCATCCAACTGATAGATCGGTAGCCGCATGGAAGCGCTTTCGGTCAGCCGCGGTGGGGCATCGTATCAGGTGGTATCAGCGGACCGACAGCCTTCTCTGCAGCGAAATTGACGATAGGGTTGCAGCCCGAACTCGACGGGCCGCGGATCCGACGGGCGCCATACTTGCTGGCGGAACCGGCCAGTTGGTGCAAGTTGATTGGCGGCACAGGCCAGCCGACCTTGGCGCGAGGGCGAAGGATCCGTGAAACGATTTCCCTAGTTGGCCGGCTGCTTTCGTCGCACCATCGCGCTCAGCAGGTCCACCTGTGAAATACTCCCGAGGGCCTTTCCATCTCGGCCTGTGACCGTTCCTCGTTCCGACGTCGCCTCCGATAGCGCGAGCGCAGCTCGTTCCAGCCGTGTCCCGACCGGAATTGCGGGAGTGTCGCCACATTCGGTCGCCGGTTTCATGATGCTCTCCACTCTGATGACCTTGCCCCGATTGACGTCCTTGACGAAATCCGCGACATAGTCGTCAGCGGGCTCGAGCACGATTTCCTGCGCGGTGCCCTGTTGCACAACCCCCCCGTCGCGCAAAATCGTGATGTTGTCGCCGATGCGCAACGCCTCTTCGAGATCATGCGTGATGAAGACGATTGTTTTCTTGAGCTCTTTCTGCAGGTCGATGAGCATGTTCTGCATGTCGTATCGGATCAGCGGATCGAGAGCGCTGAATGCTTCGTCCATCAGCAGGATATCGGGATCAGTTGCCAACGCCCGGCCCAAGCCAACACGCTGCTGCATGCCGCCGGAGAGTTCTCCGGGATACCGGTCAGCGAAGTCTTCAAGACCGACACGTTCGATCCAGCGGGACGCGCGCCGTTGGACTTCCGCGCTTTCCAGTCCCTGAATCCTCAAGCCGAAACCAATGTTGTCGCGGACCGTGCGGTGCGGCAGGAGCGCGAAACGCTGGAACACCATGGACGCACGGTGCCGCCGAAACTCCCGCAGCGTCGGCACATCCATGGTCGACACATCGAGACCATCCACGACGATTTCCCCGGCCGTCGGCGCAATCAGCCGGTTGATGTGCCGAAGCAGCGTCGATTTTCCGGAACCTGACAGTCCCATGACGACTTGAATGAAATGTCGCGGCACCGACATGTTGATATCGCGCAGGCCCAATACGCGACCGTGACTATCGAGAAGTTCTTGCTTCCCCATGCCGTCAAGCACCATCGGCAGCACCTTCTCTGCGCGAGGTCCGAAGATCTTGTAGAGACCCCGGATGAGAACCATGGGCTCAGCCATGGTGGAGTTGCTTGTACTGCAATTGAAGCCTCTTCCCATAGGCTTGCGAAACCCTGTCGAAGATGATTGCCAAGGCCACGATAGCGAGGCCGTTGAGCAGCCCTAACGTAAAGTACTGGTTGGTAATCGATCGAAGGACAGGCTGCCCCAGGCCCTGAACGCCGATCATCGACGCGATCACGACCATCGCCAGGGCCATCATGATCGTCTGGTTTACCCCCGCCATGATGGTCGGGAATGCCAGGGGAATCTGGACGCCGACCAACCGCTGCCAGCCGCTTGCCCCAAACGCGTCGGAGGCCTCCAGTACCTCGCGGTCAACCAAGCGAATACCGAGGTTGGTAAGACGGATCACCGGTGGAACAGCATAGATCACAACGGCAATCAGACCCGGCACCTTGCCGATACCGAGCAGCATCACGACCGGAATGAGGTACACAAACGCCGGCATCGTTTGCATCACATCAAGCAGTGGGGTCACCACGGCCTGAGTACGATCCGACCTGGCCATCAGTATGCCGATCGGAACCCCGAGCACGATCGACAGCAGCGTGCACACGGCGATCATGCTCATGGTGCTCATCGTGTCTTCCCACATGCCGAAATAACCGATCAGCAGAAACGCGACGATGGTCCCGGCGACGATTTTCCATGAACGGCTCGCGAGGAAGGCGAACGCACACACCGCAAGCAGCACCACCCACCACGGAGCATTGAGCAGAATCCTCTCGAACCAGACCAGGAACTTGAGAAGCGGCCCGAAGAAGGTTTCGATCAATTCGCCATAGGACCGCGAGAATTCTCGATACGCACCGTCGAGCGTCTTGCGAAGTGCCACCAGGGACTCGCGTTCCATCTGCGGAAACTCGATCCACCATGCTTTGCTAGCCATTGGTGCGCTCTCCCAGGTTCATGGCCGATTCGTGAATGCGCGGGTGCGGCAGCTCCCTCCTACTGACGTGTCGAGTACGTCAAGCACACCAGGTGAAGGTTGCCGCACAGAACCTCGCGAACTTCCACTGCAGATATGAGCGGGAGGGCGCAACACGGCGGGCGGCATCGACGCAAATGGCTGATCCGGTCGGGAACCCACAGCAGCGCTCGGCTGCCGCTTCGGAGCGGCAGCCGAGTGATGATCCATAAGCCGGCCCTGGTGGCAAAGGTCCACCGCGCCGGCCCGAGCGACTAGAGCTCGGCTAGTGCGGCCTTTACCCGCGGCAAGGCGTCATCTGGCACCCAAGGACGCCACATATCTTCGTTGTTGGTCAGGAAATGCACCATGGCGGTCTCACCATCGGCCTGGTTTTCCTCCATCCAGGCAAGCAACGCGTTCAGAAAACTGTTGCTGAACGCCCGTTGAGAAAGATAGGCAATGGCGCTGGGCGATCGTTCGGCAAGGTCAGCCGTGACGAGAGTGTGCACCGGAGACGGGGGATACATCGTCGGCTTCGGATCCGGACAGTCCGCCTGGGTGGTGCAGCTGCGGAACTCCTCGACGTCTGCGCCGGAGCCAAAGTCAACCTTGACCATCTGATACTTGCCGAGCAGCGCGGTCGGTGCCCAGTAGTATCCGAACCACGGCTCCCCGCGTTCGTAGGCTTTTGCCAATGACCCGGCCAATCCCGCTCCGGAACCGGGATCTCCAAGTTCGAACCCTGCCTCCTCGAGGTTCAGTGCCCGAAACAGATTCTCTGCAGATATCTGGCAGTTCCAGCCTGACGGACACCCCATTAGGAGCGACTTGCTGGGGTCTTCCGGGTTCTTGAACAGGTCCGCGTGTTCGATCACGCCCTGGATGGTCGCAAGTTCTGGACGCTCGGCGACCATGTAACCCGGAACCCAGAATCCTTCTTCACCACTGTCGGAGAACACCTTTCCAGCCAGGACCAATCGGCCCTCGGCCACTCCGGTGTCGATAGCCGCCCTAAACGAGTTGCTCCAAAGCTCAGGCGCGACATCCGGCTCGCCCTTCTCCACCATTGATGTTCCGGTCGGCATCGTGTCGCCCGCGACAAGCTCGGCGCTGCAGCCATAGGCATGTTCGAGAATGAATCGATCGAGGTTGGCAATGAACGTCGCGGAATTCCAGTTCATGTCGGCGATCGTGACACTGCCGCACTCGGATGCTTCGGCTTGAGCCGACAGCAGCGCGGCGCCCGTCACTGTCGAGACCAGGGTGAGCGCGAGTGCCTGAATTAATCTCAACATTATTGGTACTCCTTCTCACACGTCGGCTATTCATTATTGGAGCATCTGCCGCACACTTCAACTTGAGCGATCCTGCCGGCCCCCAATGAGGTCTGGCCAGGAAACGGCAGACCCCCGGCAAGGACCGGCGCTAGACCGCGAGCACCCGTTGCCGATCGGGCCATCTTGCTGTCCGGCTGCGACCTTGCAGGGAAGCGCGATTACGGGTCGCCAGTTTCCGCGCGAGCCCGCATGAGTGCTGCTAGAGCACGGGTGTCCAGACCCGGCGTAGCTCCCCCATCGAGTGCTGACGTGGCGCCTGCGCGTTCCCGGGGCGTGCGGTTCTGGTTGAGCTTGAACGTGCCCTCAACCGACACGATCGTCATCGCCACCGGAACAATTTGCCGCATCAGATCGGCTAGCACCGCGGTGTCAACCTGATCCGTCGTCCACGGGGGCTTTGGCGCCAGCCGTTCCTCGAAATTGGCGGAAAGCTGGTCGAGATGAGCGCGAATTTCGGATTGTGCAACCTGCCTCAACGTCCCTCGAAGGTGGACGGCAACGTAGTTCCAGGTCGGTACCCGCCCGTCGGTGCCGTACCAGTCCGGCGATATGTACCCGTCCGGACCCGCAACGATCAGCAGCGCTGCAAGCGGGCCACCCTGTAGGGCGCGAGCCACCGGGTTGCCTTTGACCAAATGGGCGGCAACGCGCTCGTCCTGCACCACAAAGGGGGCATGAGCGGCAATCACGCCGTCCGAGCCCGCGATCGTGAACGCGCCGAAACCGCGATCCTTGGCGAATGCCAGCAAGCGTGCGCGCGGCTCCCGTCGAAACATCGGATTTGGGTGCACGGGAAATCACTCCGTAACGGCAGGGTCTGCTCAGGTCTTCGTTGTACAGTCTCAGAATCCGTGGTTGGCGGCACAGCTGACCTCAGCGCAGTGATCCGTTCGGGCAATCCTCTCCGTGACCGTTCTGATTGCGCAGCAATGTCGGGTTGCTCTTGGTGCGGCAACGACACTCGGCTAGAGGAGTACGACGGGGATTACACGCCGCATAATCTGGGCCCGTTTCCTGCTGGCTGGCGGCTGATACCGGGCCGGACGTCAACTTCGTTCGGGCTCGGTTGGGACCCCGACCGAACCGTCACTAGAGTGAGCGTAGGAACGCCAACAGGCGCTCCCGTTCCTCGTCAGACAACTGCGCCACGCGGTCTCGCGACGAAGCGGCCTCTCCTCCATGCCAAAGGATGGCCTCCATGAGACCGTCGGCCCGACCATCGTGCAGCAACCTGAACGTGCCGCTCACGGTCTCCGTCAGACCAATGCCCCAGAGGGGTGGCGTTCGCCACTCGCGCCGGAGCGGGTCAGCTCCGGTGTCGGCAAGTTCCTCGCCCATGTCATGCAGCAGCAGGTCCGTATAGGGCCAGATCAGCTGGAAGCTGTGTTCGGGTCGGTCCGCGGTTCGTTGGGTTACGAACTTCGGCACGTGGCAGTCGGCGCAACCGCTGTCGAAAAAGATCCGCTTTCCGGCCAGGACGTCCGGATTGTCGGGATCCCGTCTGGCCGGCACCGCCAAATTCCGCGAGTAGAACACGACCTGGTCGAACAACCGTGCCGGTATCTCGATCCCGTCGTCATGGTGGTCTCCGCCGGGCGCGTGCCGGCATTCGGCTTGCACCTCCGTGCAGGCGCCTGCGGACCCCGGAAACAGCTCGCTGCCGATGCCGATGTCCTCGAAGAAGGCTGTTGCCGCCTGCATGCGGACAGTGGGAGCAGCAGCCTTCCAACCAAACCGGCCGAGCACGGGGGCGCCGCCGGCCTCCGCAGCCACCCAGGACGGCCGGCCGGAAATCCCGTCATCATCAGCGTCGTCAGGGTCTGCGTGAGCCAGGATATCTGCCTCGGGTATCGTCTCCAGTAGTCCGAGCCCGATCATTGGCGGTGCCACCCGTGGAGACAGTCCGGTCCGCGGATCCAGCGGCCCCCAGCTGAGGTTCAGTGCACCGTACTGGGGGCTGCGGAGCGCGAGATCCGGTTGCCCCGCCACCGGAATCATTCGACGCGTGATCGAGATCTTGCCTTCGGCCGGGATTCCCGGGACCGCGTTGGTCTGCAACTGTCTGCCGTACACCGGATCTGCGCCGTCCGGATGCGTCAAGGCCAGGAGCAGCGTGCCGCCCCGGTCGTCCTCGTTGAGTGGCGGCCGGCCGCGACCGTCCTTCCGGTGGCACCGCTGACAGGATCGGGCATTGAACAGCGGGCCCAGCCCGTCCGACGCGGCCGTGGAGGCCGGGGCCGTGACCCAGAGCTTGCGAAAGATCGCGTCTCCCACCCGGAATCGGGTGCGTTGCGAAGGGGCGAGATTCTGGGCCGGATGCGAGAACGCATTCCGGGTCGGCGCATGGAAACTCGTCCCCGCTCCACCCGGGTGACTTTCGTACGTCTCCGCTCTGGAGAAGTCCGCGGGCCATGCGGTCAGCTCCGCAACCAACTTGCCGTCTGCAGCGGACCGTGGCGCCCCATCGGGACCATCGGCCGCGGCCGTTCCATGGACGATCGCCAGACCCAGCAGGAGTACCGTTCCCGCCTTTGCCAGGCGCACGACGGTGTCCCAGGTAAAGCCGGCAGCCACGGGCATCTTCCCGAGAAACCGATCCTACCCCTCGATCTCGAACTGGAACTCGCCCACGCCGAGAAGCGGCCCGACGTCCCTGAGCTGCTCGCTGAAGGCGACGAGCGCCCGGATCGCCTCGCCGATCAGTTTTCCTCCCTCGGGGTCGTCCGGAGCCAGCAGTTGGTCATACGCTTTTCCGGCGGCGGCAGCGTCCCGGATCGCATCGACCCGCTTGATCGCCCGATCGATTCCGTCATGAAGCTTCTGGGCGAGTTCAGGGTCGGCGGCACGGACCAGTTCCGACAGTGATGGACCCTCGACGGTCGATCCATCAACTCTCTGGTACCGGGCCTGGTACACGTTTCGCAGCCCCACCGCATTCCAGTAGTGGGATGCATGCGTGTTGTCGGAGAAACAATCGTGCTCCTCCTCTGGATCGTGCATCTCCAGACCAACCTGCATACGGGCTCCCGCAAGCTCACCGGCCGCAAGATTGCCCAGCCCGGTTACGATCACGCGTACAACGCCTGCCACGTCCAGATTCTCCAAGGCAGTGCGGGCGGGTCCGCCCTCACGCCATGCACCCGTCATCCACTCGAGGTCGGCTACCAGCAGATCCGTGGCCGTGCGCAAATAAGCGACTCGTCGCTCGCAGTTCCCGCCTGTACAGCGGGCCGGGTCGAAATCCGTCGCTGGGCGATTTCCGGCCCCCGGCCCGGTCCCGTGCAAGTCCTGTCCCCACAGCAAGAACTCGATGGCGTGATAGCCGGTCGCAACATTCGTCTCGATGCCCTCGGCTTCGTGCAGCACGTCTTGCAGCAAGGCAACGTCGATCGGATCCGCCGTCACGGAGGTGCCGTTGATCAGCAGTGTGCGATTGGCGATGACGTTGACCGCGTCCGGGTTGCCGACCACGTAGTCGATCAAGCCTTCGTCGAGTGGCCAGGCGTTCACCCGTCCTTCCCAGTCATCGACCACCGTGTTTCCGAACCGGAACACCTCGGTTTGCATGTAGGGAATCCGGCTCCGCTTCCAGGCTTCTCTTGCGGCCGTCAGCGTGGCATCGGAAGGCGTATCGATCAGGTCTGTCACCGCCTGCTGCAGCAGGCCTGCCCGCAGGAGCGCATCTTCATAGCCGGCAAGCGCGATGTCGGCATATACCCGCGCAACCGCTCCGGAAGTTTCGCCCGCGGTCGCCGCGGATGCAGGACCACAGAGCAAGCAGGCTGACAGGAGAAGCGTGGCGGCCGCAGGCCGCGACGACAAGGCTCGTGTTCTGATCACGGTACGAGGAGACCTTTCCGGGTGCCCGTTCAAGGAACACCCTCGCTGTTGGCGCCGGCAGCAGCTCCTCCTCGCTGCCAGGCGCCATATGGTCGGCCGCTAACCCTGCAACCGAGATGACTCTTTTCATAGTCCGCCAACGCTGCCGTGTCCAGATCCCGCCGGCGCACCGCCAGCGGTCTCAGGTCCACCAATCACAAACCATCGGGCAGGCTGAGCGTCTCTAGCGGTCCGCAATCCGGTACACCACTGGCAGCAGGATCGACTTGATGCCCGCCCCTGCCGGCAACGGTTCGAACGGCGCCGCGCGCAACACCGCCCGCTGCGCCGCTCGCCGGAGGCGAAGCGAGGCATTCGTGCGCTCCTCCTCGATGGTGATGTCGACGACGCTCCCGTCCTCGCGTACCCGGATCAGCATGACGACGCTCCCTTCCTCGCCAAGATCGAGAGAGCGACGCGGATAGCTCCGGGCGGCGATCGTGCTGATCTGGCCACGCAGGCGGACGTAGTAGGCCTCCGGAACCCCTGCCTCACGCGCCGCCCTAGCCGAGGCGGACTCGGGGCGCGCCGGCGCCGCAGGCGGGGCAGTCACCGCGGGCGGTGCCGAGGCCAACAGCGCTTGGGGCGCCGGCGGCGGGTCCGCCGATGGCGGAGCCTCTACGGGCGCGGGCGTAGCAATCGGTGCGTCGGCGGCGACCGGCGGCGGTGCCTCGGTCGTGCGTGCCGGCGGTGGCGTGACCGCGGCCGGCGCCGTTCGCGAAGCCGGGGGTACCGGAGGCGGTGGCGGCGGTGGCGGAGCAAGGTCGGGTTCGACTACGGCTTCAGGTGCAGTCTCAGCCGGAGGAGGAGGTGGTGGCGGTTCGAGATCAGGCACCAGCACCTGCTCCAGCGGCGGCGGTTCGACCGGCCGCACTTCCGCTGGGGCAGGCGGAGGCGCGACGTCGGGACGTGGTTGCGGGGTATCCGGGAGGTCCGGCGGCTCGGGCACGGTGGGCGGCTCGGGCTCGCTCAGCGGCTCGGGCTCGGGCTCCGGCAGCACTTCCGGCGGTGGCGGCGGCTCGGGCACCGGCTCAACGAGAACCTCGGTCGGTTCCGGCTCCAGCAATCTCGTCTGGGGCATGACCGGCGTCGGGGGAGCTTCGATCTCTGGCGGCGGTTGCGGGAGGTCGGGGACGGTCTCGACGACGGGCGGCGGTGTATCCGCAGGCGCCGGCGGGGTCTCGGGCGGTGGCGTCAGGGCGGCGGGCGGCTCACTTGCCGGCGGCAGAACATCCTGGTCCGGCAGGGCTGCCGCCAGCGCGTCGGGCGGCAAGTCTCCGAGCGGCACATCGTGCCCGAGCTCGAGGGAAATGTAGTTCTCCAAATCGAGTTCGGGCTCGCTCAGCGCCCAGATCCCGACGAGTGCCGGGACCATGACGTGGAGTGCAACGGCAGCAATGGCGGCTCCGGCCACATCCAGGAAATTGATCTCGTTGGCGCCGCGGGCAACGGCCTGGGGAATCACGGTGCCTCGAGCTCGGCCCGGCGCGTGGCAAGCAGCACCTGATCAAAGCCTGCCACCTTGGCCTCATCCATGACGTCGCGGAGCATCGAGATAGTGGCCAACTGCGCGACCTTGATCAGGAGCGTCGTCTTGTCTGCCGCCACCGCCGCGCGAAGGGTTGCCGGCAGGCTGCCCCGGGCCACCGGTTCCCCGTCGATCGTGAGCTCGCCGTCGGCCGCCACCGTCAACACAGCCTGAACCGCGACACCGGGCTCGCTGCTGTCAGCCTCCGGGAGCTGATGATCGATCGGATCGATGGTTCGAAATGTACTGGTCAGGATAAAGAAGATCAGCAACAGGAAGACGATATTGATCAGCGGCACCATGTTGATCGCGTGCTGCCGATGGCGCGGGGCTCCCTCGAATTTCACAGTTCGTCTCGCACCGCAATCGCGATGGCCTCGACCCCGGCCATACGGATGTCGTCGACGACTGTTATCAGTCGCTGCACCGCCTCCTGGGACGGCGCCACTACCACCACGTTCAGGTCGGCGTCTTCCGCTCGCGCCCGCTCTACACGCTCGACGATCTCATCCGGGTCCACCACGACGTTTCCGAACGTCACCGCTCCGTCGTCGTGCAAGCGGATCACAAGCGCGTCTGATTCGCCGCCGCCTCCCGACGCGGTTGCGGTACCCGGGCTCGCGAGATCCAGCGCTTCCAGGTTCAGGAACGACCCGGCCAGCATGAAGAACACCAGCAAGAGAAATACGATGTCGATCAGCGGCGCGATCGAAAGTTCCGCGCGGCGGCGCTCCTGTTCGCCGAAGTTCATGGTGGAACCCTGATTCCTTGCCGATGCCGGTGAGGACTCCCTAGACCGACTGCGACGCGATTACGCGGGCGGCCGCGTCGCGCATCAGCGCTCGTACCCCCTCAATCTTGCGTTCAAAGTAGTGCACGGCACCCAGCGCCGGAATCGCCACGATCAGTCCGAAAGCAGTCGTGAGGAGCGCCTCCCAGATCCCGCCGGCAAGCTGGCTGGGATCCACCCGTGCGCCCGCCTCCTCCAGGCGCCCGAATGCCTTGATCATTCCGATCACGGTCCCGAGGAGCCCGATCAGCGGGCTCAAGTTCGCCACGACCTCCAGCGAGCGAATGTACGTCTCCAGGGTGCGGATCTCGACCGATCCGATGCGTTCGATCTCGGCTTCCTGGAGTTCACGCGGCAGATGACCCGTGTCAAGTGCCGTTTCAACCACGCGTGCAGCCGGATGGCGTGACAGCGCCATCCGGCGCCGGATTTCGTGAGTAGATCCGGTCGCAATGAGTTCCATCATGCCAGAACGCCTCGCACCGATTCTCCAAAACTGCAAAAGTTTCATCAGAATCACTGCCAGCGACGAGACCGACAAGAGGAGCAGGACGTACATGACGGCGCCCCCCTTTTGGAGCAGGTCTGCCGCAGCATTCCAGTGCTCCAGGCTCAATTCCGGCATATCGTACTCCGTACATCGTGCATTCCGTTGCGGGGCCAACTGTATACCTAGCGGTCATTCGAGAAAATTCGAAACCGCCAAGGTGCCAGTTGGCCCCGTCAACAAATGTCAAGCCCTCTAAAGCTGATAGCGGATCCCAACGAAAAAGGACCGCGGGGCTCCGGGAGACAAGAACCGATTCGTGTGGTGCACGTCGTCCGGGAGGCCGTGGTTCAGGATGGCCACTTCGCCTTCACACGGCTCGCCTTCCTCCTCTAGCTCACACTCGCCGAGGATTCCAAACGTCTCGTAGTCCTCGCCGAGGAGGTTCTCGATCCGTCCGAACACTGTCAATGCGCCAAAGGCCCAGTCGACCGTCAGGTTGACGACGCTGTAGTCGTTGGTCCGGGCCAGCTGGTTGGACTCGTCGCCACGCAGGTACACGCCGGAGCGGGCGATCCAGTTCGCGCCGATGCGCAAACCGTTGTCGAGCGTGTAGCCGAGCCCGACCTTCACCGAATGCTCCGGGACGCCGGGGATCGTGTCGCCGGCCGCGACATCGATGAGCTTGGCCTCCTCGCCACCCTCGATCTCCCGTCCTTCCGGGTGGTTGGCTCCCGGGAGCGCGGCGTCCTCCGCGAACGTGGCCTGCACGTAGCTGTAGTTCGCATTCCAGTCCCAGCGATCGAAGCTGCCCCCGACCTGGCCGTCGAAACCGACGCGTCGGGTCTCACCGTAGTTCTGGAAGTACCCGAGACCCGGCTGCGCACCGGTTTCCGGGACTGCCACGAAGATGATGTCGTCCCGGTTCGCGCTGGCGTATCCGGACACCTCCCAGGCAATCGGACCGGCTGCCAATGCCGTGCGCCCACGCAGGCCCGCCTCGACGGCGCGCGTCACCACCTGATCAAGCGGCGGGTCCGCGACGAATGCGTTCGGCAACCGACACGGTTCCTCCGGATCTGCGCAGCCCAGTTCCGCCGCCGTGGGCGCCCGGTTGGCCTCCCGGTAGCCGGCAAACGCGGTCATGCCGTCAGTCAGGCGGTGGGTCACCCCGACGGCCGGATTGAAGCGCCGGAAGGTGTGGGACTCGGTGTCGTCATCGTCGATCTGGAGATCAATGGCAACATGGTTGAAGCGCCCGCTGAACGTCACGTCGGTGCGATCGGACAGGGCCATCGTGTCGGAGACGTAGAGCCCCCATGCCTGCGAGTCCGAGACCACATTGAGCGGGCCGACGTCGGACTCCTCCAATTCCTCCTCACACTCGGCTTCATCGGCTTCGAAGTCATCCGCTTCGCACTCATGGGTCACGATGCGCGGCCGACCATCGGCGAAGAGCATCGCCGGCACATTCCGGTCCGCTTCCAGCTCGCCGACGAGCGAGCGGCCCGAAAAGGTGGTTTCGGACTGGTCATACGCCATTCCGAACGCCACCTGGTGCGCCCCCTGGGCCAAATCTGCCTGTAGCGACATCCCCTGGGTTTGGGTGTCGGTGAAGGTCAGGTTGCGCACTCCCGGAGTCGGGAAGTCATCATCGTCTTCACCAAACAGGTAAATCGCCTCCGGCGTACCGCCAACCCCCTCGACCGAGCCAAACAGGATGGTCTGTTCCTCCTCCTCTTCGTCATCGTCATCACCGTTGCCGTTCGTGGCGTGCTCATTGCCGTTGCCATTGTCATCATCGTCGTCGTCGCCCTCTCCGGCGCGCAGGAAGCCATCCTCGCCAAACCCACCGTCGAATTCGTCTCCGTTGACCGTGTCACGCTGCAATCCTCGGTGATAGACCAAGCCCGATACCCGCAGATTGTCTGAAACCTCAAATTCCCCACGCGCCGTGAACATGCCCAGTTCGTTCTCGGTGATGTCGGGGTACGTAAACACGGATTCCCGTCGAATGCGGAGTAAGTCCTCCGGTGTCGTGCCGTTCCCTGTGAGGTCGGTCCGGGCGAACAAGGCGCTGAAACCAAGGGATCCACGATCAAAGACATGCGTCGCATCACCAAACAGCCGCAGAATGCTGCTGTCACTGTGATCGCGCCAGCCGTCCTCCTCGCCCCGCTCGGCGGCCACGTACACCGCCGTCGCATCGAGCTTGCCGCCGACCTGGACCGACGTATCGAGACGGCCGTGCGAGCCGCCCTTGATTTCAAACTCCGAGCCGCTGAAAGAGAGGCCGCTTTGCGTCTGGAGCGACAACGCACCACCCAGCGCGTTCAGACCGTACGCAGGGTTGCCACCCACCAGATCGATCCGCCGAATCGCCGCCTCCGGCACCAGATCCCACTGCATGGTGTCGCCGAAGCCCTCGTTGACGCGGACACCATTCAAGTACACGGCGATCCCTTGCGCCTCCCCGAGAAGCGGTGAGAGCGTGAAGCCGCGGTACGAAAGGTTCTGCTGGTACGGGCTGTTTTGCACATCCGTCACGCTGACACCGCGCAGCGTCTGTTCGACAAGGTCGGTCAAATTGCGCGGTTGCAGCGCGTCGATGTCCTCGTCCGTAATCGTTTGAACTGCAGCAGGAACGCGATCGCGTGCCACTCCAGTGCCGGGCATCGGGGTAACGCCGATGACCTCAACCTCGGGCAACGTTTCTTGCGCGACGACGGGAACTGCGCCGAATCCGGCTGCGACGAGCACAACCGTACCCAACGCCGGCACGCCGAATCGGCGCGCCGAACGCGACAACAATCTCATGGTAGGAACAACCTTAGAACGCGTTACACGGAGCCCGTCAATGTGCAGGGTGTCGTTGTTCTCCAGAATCGTCAAGTCGCATAAGGAATTCCAATCCACCACCAGGTCCTGTCCCCGGCAAAAGACGGCAGGACCTTGGCAGGAAACCGCCGTTCTGCAGGGTCAGGATTGCGCTGACTGGAGAGCAGACGGGAGACGACTCAGCAGATCATCCGCGATCAGACCCGTACCGTGCACCGATGCAGCTTCGCCATGCAGCCAAACGCCCGCAGCGGCGGCCGCGAACGGCTCCATGCCCGACGCCAGCAATCCTCCGATGATTCCGGCCAGCACATCGCCCGAACCTGCCGTCGCAAGATCCGCGGGAGCGTTCGCGTTGATGACGGCCTGTCCGTCCCTGCCGGCTACTACCGTGTCTGACCCCTTGCTGACCACCACGGCGCCGGTTCGTTCGGCAGCCGCACGGGCGCGGGTCAGGCGGTCGCCCTGAATATCGGGAAACAGTCTCCGGAATTCGCCGTCGTGCGGCGTCAGCACAACCGCCTCCGCGGTCGCGCAGAGAGCTGCCAAGGAGTCGACTTCATCGGCAAAGCTCGTCAGCGCATCGGCATCTAGCACCAGGCGCAGGCTGGCCTCTGCGGCAACGGCCACGCGCCGTCGGGTCGCAGGTCCCACACCATTACCGGGTCCCAAGACAACCGCCCGGACCTTTGAATCCGCAATCAGTGCCCGCAAGCCATCGGGCTCAGCAGCGGGCGCCACCATCAGAGCCTTCGGATCGCCGATGTAGGCGACGAGCGCGTCGTCAGGCACCGCCAGCGTTACCAGTCCTGCTCCCGCGCGCAACGCGGCATGTGCGGCTAGACGGGCGGCGCCGGCGCGCTGAGGCGGGCCGCCGACGACCGCCACGTGGCCACGCTGATACTTATGGCTGCGCCAGTCCGGCTGCCGCAGCTGCTCGCGCCAGAGTGCGGGACCATTGAGGAGAGCCGTTCCCGTCGCGGCGGTCGCCGGGATGCCGATATCGGCGAGCACGATCTCGCCCGCCAGGGCGCGACCGGGAAAAAGGACATGCGCCGGCTTCAGCCGGTGAAAAGTGACGGTTGCCTGGGCCGGTAGTACGCCCGTCGACGCATCGCCGGTATCACCCTCGACCCCGCTCGGAAGGTCTACGGCGACGCAAGGCAGATCCCGCGCCGCGTCGAACATGGAGAGGACGCTGGCGGGCAGCGGCCGCGACAACCCGGCGCCGAATACCGCGTCCACGATGGTCGTCGCCCCGTCGAAAAGGGCCGGGTCCCAGGCTTGGATCCCGCCCGTCCAGCGGGCAGCGGCCAAGGCCGCGTCACCGGTAAGGGCGTCGCGGGTACCGTAGAGTGCAAGGCGCACGTTCCGCCCGTGTCGCGCGAGATGCCTCGCCGCGACGAACCCGTCGCCGCCGTTGTTGCCCGGCCCGACCAGGACCGCGACGGTGCCGCTCGGACACCGAGCTTCGACGGCCTCCGCCACCGCCCGCCCGGCATTTTCCATCAGCACGATGCCGGGTGTGCCCGATCGGATGGCGGCGCGGTCGGCGGCCGCCGTCTGATCCACCGTCAGGATTTCCGGCGGCAACGCTCGCCCAGATGACATCAGCCGCATGTAGTGGCCCTCTGGCTCGTCGACGCCTCGCTAGCCTGCCACCGAGCGATCGAAGAAACCAGAAACGCACGGGCGGCAGTTGTACTGCCCGGCCGCGCTGCAACGCCCCGCCCCCGACGCACCCGCAATCGTCACGCGGTTGTAAAGGAACCGCAACAACCGACCTGCAGGTTTGTTCGCAGGCGCCGGCGCGCGGCACGCGCCGCCGTCACCGCGTTACGGGGCGATTGCCCACTACCACCCTGAATCACCGGGAGGATTCTTCCATGAACCGCACGCTATGGGCGATTGCGGCCGCAGCCGGGCTGACGGTTGGCCTGGCGGTCACCGGCCCGACCTTGGCACAGGATGCCGAAGCGGAGCAGAACGCCGAGATCCAAGCTGTCAAGGAGGCCATACAGGACCTACAGATCAAGCTGCAGGGCCTCGAGGCCCGGCAGGCGGCACAGGCTGAGGCACAGGCCGACGAGAATGACGAGCCCAAGATCAAGGTCGGCCCCGGGCTCTCGATTTCGAAAGGTGGCCAATCGGTCGCGCTCACCGGACGACTACACTGGGACGTGGGCCTCTACCCGTCCGACAAGTTCGAGGGCGAGAATTTCGACACGGGCACGAACCTGCGTCGTGGCCGACTGGGAGTGAAGGGCAAGGCCGGCGGGTTTTCGTACAACTTGACGGTCGATGTTGGTGGTTCAGCCGACGACAACAACGAAGCAGAGATCGACGAAGCCGCCATCTACTACTCGCCATCGAAAACGATCAAGATCGGCTTCGGGAAGATGAAGATCCCCGTCACCTTTGAAGAGAGCACCTCATCAAACGACATCAGCTTCATCGAACGCTCGCTGCCAGTCGACATGTTCACCGACAAGACTCTGGGTCCGAAGGCCGTTAACGCGCAAATCTGGGTGTACGGCGCGCAGAGCTTGATCGAAGCTGCCGTTCATGCACGCGGTGACACCAAGACGTACGGCATTGACGGCGGGGCCGAGGACATGGGCTTCACCGTTCGTGCGGTCTACGCGCCGATCAAGACCGAGACGTCTGCACTGCACCTCGGGGGCTGGATGGATCGGTCTGGCGGACCAGTCGGCGATGCCCGGTGGGGTTATCGGACTGAACTCAACGTTGCGGACTACAAGCTCTTGTACGGCGACAAGGAGAACAGCGACCTCGATGCCATGGTCCACTACGGCCTGGAGCTCGCCTACTTGAACGGCCCCTTCTGGGCCCAGGCTGAATACATCAAGGGTACGTTTGAGAAGTCCTCCGGCCCTGACGTGGAAGCCGACGGGTACTATGTGCAGGCCGGTTACCTGATCGGCGGCGCCAAGCGCTACAACATGAAGAAGGGCGCCTGGTCCGGGCCGAAGGTCAAGAACCCGTTCCCCGGAAAGGGCCGGGGCGTGATTGAACTTGCAGCCCGTTACAGTGTCATGGACTTCGGCACCGACACCTCGACTCCGTCGCACTACGGGAAGCAGTCGAACGTCACTCTTGGTCTGAACTGGTACCTCAACGGCAACACGCGCGTCATGTTCAACACGATTCGCGTGGGCTTGGACGAAGCCACCAGCGGCACCTACGGCGAAGACGCCTCCATTACCGACGACTTCTGGGTGCACGGCGTTCGCTGGCAGTACAAGTGGTAAGAGCCCGGCCTGGGCCTGTATCAGCAGTGGTAACCCCCGCCGCGCCAAGCGCGGCGGGGCCTTCATTTGACGGCGGATTCTCGATTGCCTTCAGAGCGCCAATGATCGAGGGCCGGCGCGTATGTCAGATGAAAGTTTGTTCGTATTTGCGCTCCACCTCCTCACACCAGCTCCCCACGTTCCATTGCCCATAGGCGCCCATGCCACCTGCGGCATCCGCCCCGTAATAGACCGGTACATGCACCAGGCTGAGACCCGGATGGTCGTAGGCCGTGGCCAATGCCGCCCTCAGTGCCACGCCGTCATCACCCCCAGGCAAGGCCATCACCCCATCGATCGAGGCCGCCATCTGGACATAGTCAACTACAACCGAATCGGATGTGCGAAACGCTTCGCCGTATTGCGCGACCTGCAATTCGCTGATCGCGGACATCCGCCGATTGTCGAGCAGAAGGATGGTTCCGTGTACGCCGTGCTCGACGCCATCGAGGAGCACTTGCGGATTCATCATGAACGATCCATCCCCGGTGAACGCCATCGCGTAGCGGCCCCGGTCCGCAATGGCCCCGGCCAGCAAGGCCGATACCGCAAACCCCATGTACGACGCTCCCGCCTCGGTGAACGTCTCAAACGGTTCGTCGTCTTCGACGATCTGGAAACCGTTCGCCTGCACGTCCCCGGCGTCAAACAGCTTGAGCACGTCACGTTCCTTGCAGAAATCCGAAGCGATCTTGATTGCCTGCGGCTGGGACAGCACACGCCGACCCCACACCGGGTCCGGCGGCAGCTCGGCGTTGAATTGCGCGGACTTGAACGTCCGCCACACTGCCTTCTTCTCGGCACACGCCTTCAACCAGTCAGCCTTTCCCTCGGCGCATCCGGGGTGGTCACGAACGATGTGTGCGTGCAGTCGCTCGAGGATCTGCCCGGCATCCCCGCAGAGCGCAGTCGTCCGGTTGTAGTGCTGAACGTCCATTGGGTCCGCGTTGATGTTGATGACGCCCCGGACGTTCGGCCAGCCGATCCCGGAGCAATCGCTCTGGCACACCGCGCGGCTCCCGATCACCACCAGGAGCTCCGCCTCCTCCATGACGTAGTTGCCGCTGATCGATCCCTTGGAACCGCCCACATGCATGTTCTGTGGATGGGCATCCGGCAGCACACCCGTCGATCCTGGCCCCAGTACGACGACGGCGCCGGCGCGCTCGGCGAATTCCCGGATGGCCGTAGCGAACGGGCGAGCGCCGCCCCCGGCCTTGATGGCCACGCGCCTGGATTCAGCAATCAGGCGGGCGGCCTCGGCCAAACCGTCATCGGAGCCCGGAACGGCGGGCGTGAACTGAGGCGGCTCGGGCAACGCGTCGAGCCGGATCCGGGTCTCGCGCGGTTGCGTGTTGAGCGGCAGGTTGACGTAAAACGGACCCGGGCGCCACGGATGAAACACGGTCACGGCGCCGCGCCGGAGGGCAGCCCGCAATGCTCCGGGGCTGTGCAGCGTGTAGGACTGCCCCATCAGGGAGGTGATCTGGCCAAACAGGCCCTGCACGGGCTTGGGGACCTGCTGCATGTTGTAGCCTTCCCCATGGGTGGTCTCGTCTCCGTACAGGTGATAGACGCCGACGCCATTGGACGCACTCACAAGGGACCCCGCCATCGCCTGCAAGGCGCCCGGTCCGATCGATGTCACCACCGCCGAAGGCTCCCCGTAGATCCAGCGGAGCGCCGTGGCCGCGTGGGCCATCTCGACCTCGTTGCGGAACTGCCAGCACCGCACCAGCCCATGCTTCGAGTAGATGCGCAGGATCTCGCCGATGGTGGTGGATCCGTGCCCGAAAATGGCGAGATACTTGGTGACACCCTGGCGCATGAGGCCCAGGATCAGGGCCTCGGCCAGCGGCAAGGCGACGGGCGCCGCGAGCAGGCCATCGCGGATGGCCGCATGGAGCCCGCCAGCTTCGACCAGCCATGCCGCACGATCCCCGACGCTGGAAGGGATTGTCGTCGACCGTGTCCCCATCGGCACCGGGCTCCGACCCTAGGCGGCCATGACACGGACGGCGCGGCCGGTTCGAGCCGACTCCTCGGCCGCCAGCGCGAACCGCAGCACCTGCCGGCCTTCCTCGGCTGTCAGGACGGGCGCACCACCGTTCCGAAGCACGTCAAGATAATGGCGCGTTGACAGCACGAAGCTCTCTTCCCATCCGGTCGCCATGTCGTGGTACGTCGTGACGGTGCCATCCCGATAAAGCGCCACGGGAGCCGGGTCACCCAGGCGGCCATGACCGACATTGATCCAGAGCACCCCTTCGGTGCCCGTGATCTCCACTTTGTCATCCTGTGCGTAGTGCCTCGTGATGACGTGCAGGTCGGGGGAATCGACCAACTCCAGGCTTCCCACCCGATTCCCCGGAAACCGGAACGAGATGATCGACGGAGCGTCCACGTACGATCCGTCGGGATACGTTGTCTTGCCGATGAACGCGTGCACTTCCTCCGCATTGCCCATGAAGTGCCAGGCCAGTGCAAACTTGTGGTGTCCGTCATCGAATACCAGCGGGCCGCCACCCGTGCGGCTTCGCTCCTGGCGCCAGGCGCGCGTCGGCTTCGGCACCTCCCAGGCCGTGCGGTTGGACCCCTTGTTACTCTTCAAGCGGATCGCCAACGGCCGCCCTACCGCCCCATCGTCAATTAGCTGCTTCGCCCGGATCACGGGTGGAAAGAAGACGAAGTTCTCGAACACCTTGAACGGTCTGTCGGAAAGCTCTGCCGCCGCAACGAGCCGATCGGCCTCCTCGATGGAAATGCACATCGGTTTCTGGAGGGACACGATCTTTCCGGCCGCAATCGCCTTCTCGGCAGCAGAGAGATGCAGGTGGTGGGGCAGCAATATCTCGACGAGGTCCACCTCCGGATCTGCAAGTAGTTCATCGATGTCGTCGGTGATCCGTGCGCCGTCAACTCTCCATTTGGACGCACGTCGGTGGGCAAGTTCGACGTCCCGATCACAGAGGGCCACGATCCTTGCGTGCGGGTTCTGCAAGTACTCGATGGCATGTAGATCGGAGATTCGACCCGTTCCGACCATGCCGATCCCATATGGCTTCGTGTTCATCGCTCGGCACCCCACGCCAACTTAGGGCCAGCTCTACGTGCTCTTCGCACCGGATTGTAGGCGCCGACGGGCCGCTCACCAGCATCGCTGTCCGAACGGTGCGGACGGAACGTGCTCGGTTGGCAATGTCGAACAAAGGTGGGCGCCGGATAGGTAATGCCGAGCCGGACGCACAGGTCGACCGGACTCCCGGACCAAGATGCTATGGCATCGGAAGGTTGGACGGGCCGACTAGCCCGGCCGCGGGCCACGGCAAGGGACGCCGAGAGACCCATCGCAACCCTGGCCTTGGCGGGAGCCCCCCCGGGGCTGGGGTAGTGCGTGGCACTCGGTTTGTGCGGGTCGGTGCCGAAGGACACCCGTGTGCAGCCGCGGCACCGCCACGTATGGTGGTCGGGCGTTCGCCCCACGACGAAGAGCCCGAGGTCGCCCATGTTTCCTGGATTTGTGGAAACTCGTGTCGACGCCTGCGGTTGCCGCATTTATGTTCGGCATGGCGGTTCGGGCCCACCGGTACTGTTGCTTCACGGTTATCCACAAAGCCATGTCGAATGGCACAAGGTGGCGCTGCCCCTAGCGGAACATTTTACCGTCGTGTGCCCGGATCTCCGCGGCTACGGCGACAGCGACAAGCCGCCCTCATCGGGCGTGGATCATTCGGCGTACTGCAAGCGGACTTCCGCCCGCGACCAGGTTGCGGTAATGCGGACGCTCGGCTTTGAGCGCTTTCATCTGGTCGGCCACGATCGGGGGGTGCGAGTCGGACACCGGATGGCGCTGGACCATCCGGGCAAGGTCCTGAGCTTCACCAATCTCGATGTGGTGCCTTCCGCAGAAGCGTTCGAGCACATGGATGCCTCGTTGGCATTTTCCTGGTTTCACTGGCATCTGATGCGCCAGCCCTTCCCTTTCCCGGAAACCTTGATTGCTGGCAATGCCAAGCTCTTCCTGGACTTCCTGCTCGATCAATGGACGGCAGTCCCAAACGCAATTGACAAAGAGGCTTACGCGGAATATCTCCGTTGCTTCTCAAATCCTGACACCATCCGCGCAATGTGTGCCGACTATCGAGCGGTGGCACTTGATCTCGAGCACGACAGGGAAGACCGCGGGACAAAGCTCTCCTGTCCGACTCTCGTCCTGTGGGCCGGCAGGATGCCGAAGCGCCCCGGCTGGCAAACAGGCACATCGCTGAACATGTTGAACGTCTGGCGAATGCGAGCTCACGACGTTCGCGGCAGAGCACTGGATTGCGGTCATTTCATTCCGGAAGAGGCCCCGGCTGAGCTGCTCGCCGAATTGCTGCCGTTCCTTGCGAGCGTGCAGCCGTGATGACCCCTCCGGCCGCCTCGGGCCAGACCGCATGGCCCGTCAGCCCAATGCCGGAGTAGACGTCAGTCTGTTCGCAGATGGCGAGACACATCCGAAGGGGGCCCTGAGCAGCCGTCACAGGTGCCCGAATGCTGCTGCGTGTCGCCTTCGACGGGTCGGCTCCGGATGCCTGCCGCACATGTTTCCCGACGGGCCCAGCGTGTACCGGTTGCGGTCAGGGGGTACCCGGTATGTCGGTGGAGAAGAGGTCCGGCCCGAACGTGCCTTCAAAAGTCGCCAGATACACGTCTCGTACCCCCTCGCCAAAGCATGCAAACACGATTCTGTCTAGGTCGCTGCCGCGCTCCAGATGGTTTCTTGTCTGGACCGCAGCGATCCGTGTCGCCTCTTGCAGCGGATAGCCATAGGCCCCCGCGCTGATCGCGGGAAATGCGATCGACGCGAACCGTCTCTCGGCGGCAATCTCAAAGCAACGTCGATAGCAACTGGCCAAGAGTACCGCCTCTCCGGCCGCTCCGCCCTTCCAGACAGGGCCGACGGTGTGGATGACGCAACGAGCTCGGAGGTCATGTCCGCTGGTGACCTTGGCGTCACCCGTGCGGCAACCGCCCAAGGTACTGCATTCCTCGCGAAGGCCCCGGCCTGCCGCCCGGTGAATGGCGCCGTCGACACCGCCGCCGCCCAGCAAGGTCGAATTGGCGGCATTGACGACAGCGTCCACCGACAACGACGTGATGTCAGCCTTGATCACCTCGATACGAGTACGCATCCGTGTTCTCCAACGGTGGACGGTGACGTCTGGCGCCCGAACTCGAACCAGCCGGGCCCAGCCGGGAATTCGTCAATCGCGACCCGCAGCGCAGTACTCCTGCGCCCGCGCGAGAATTGCGTAACGCGAACGGATCCGCGCGGCGAGCGCAGCAGGCCAATCGCCGCTGTCGAGGAGATCGAGGAAGTCGTCGAGAACCATCGGAAAGTGTGCTTCGTGCGGAGTATGGAGCGCAGCTGGGATGAAAATTTCGCGCCCGAGCGCAGACAGGCGCTGCGATAGGCCGGGCCTCTCGGCCCCCCACGCGGCAAGCCTCTCCGAAAGGCGCTTCCCGAAGCCGGATGCCGAGTCGCGCGGCGCGACGTGCAGTTCACTCCGGAAGCCGGTCTCGGGTCCGCGGCGCGCGACAACCGTGGCGTGCTCGCCTCGGACCGTCATCCGGTGTGCATCGCCGCCGCCGTCGGGTTCGCGCTGGCCCCATTCCGCTCGCTGGCGGACGGCCACGCCGCGCAGGCGGTACCGGATCTCACTGTTGCAGGCGAGGTGCAGCACCCCGGCATCCACGTACGGCGCAAGCACAGCCGGGAATTCCTCGACGCCGGTGCTGGCGAGGAAGAGTTCGCGTGGTACCCGAGTGTTCCAGCGACGCGCGTCCTCGAGCTTGTAGTCTCGCTCGAATACGAAGCCCGGGCCGTCACCGAGAAGCCACTGAGCCTGGTCGACCATGTGGGACTGGATATCAACGATGCCGTCGCCCTGAATGCGGGTGTCGTAATACCAGGAAGGCCTCCGCAGCAGCGCGCCATTCACCTCTTTGAGCAGGTGGTGCACGGATTGAATGTCGATCGCAGGCTCGTCCGTGCCTCCGTCGAGGGCGCCGAACAGTTCCGTGTCGGCCACCACCATCTGCGCGAGTCGTGCGACTGCGTCGTGGCGAGCGGTCATGATGTCCATCGCGAGCGGCCAACCCGCGGTGACCTGCTCGAGGTTCGGGAGAGCCGCACTGTCCGTTAGCCAGGGTTTGTCGGCCAGCACGTGCAGCCCCGCCGCATGCAGGCGGGCGATGGTGGCGAGCTTGGGCTGGTTCTGCCCAGCAAGGACAACGACGCCCCCGCGCTTTTCCTCGATCA
Organism: Alphaproteobacteria bacterium; assembly: GCA_965116745.1. Classification (GTDB taxonomy): domain Bacteria; phylum Pseudomonadota; class Alphaproteobacteria; order TMED109; family TMED109; genus VXPW01. The sequence continues at coordinate 1,892,627 of OZ220701.1, forward strand.
ATGCCCGCTCCGGGTCGGAGGGTTCGTGCACCCGGATGCTCCAGTTCGTCGGCTGCTCGTCCCGCGCGTTGAACGAGTGGACCAGAGCGATGAACGAGTCGCGCTCCAGACCGGGACCGGCGTAGAGATGGATGGTGGGGGCGACCCTGGGATTCTTCACACGCAGCGTGAGTGCGGCGTGGAAGTGACCGGGCTCGAGAAAGAGGAGCGTGTACATGACAGGCGGCCGCTGATCGGTCGCCGCGAAGTTAGACCACCCGAGCCGCCTCGGCTACGCAACCCCGGGAGGACGGCCCGGGCTTGGTGATGAACTCCCGTATCGACGATCCCCATCTCGCCGGGCCCCGGCTGGCGGCGGAGACCCGCACCGCGGTCGTCGGGAGTTGCAGTCGAGGCGAAGGAGGGCACTTGCGACGACGGAGGCCATCAGGTCGAAGACGTCCAGGGCGATGATCAGTTCCGCTCTGACGGAGCGAGCCCCCGACCGCCTTCCGGCGGTCAGCGGCTGCGCGAAAGGCACGAGCTATTCCCTCGGTAGCCGGGGCCGGTCGTTCACACCATCGACAAACGTTCAGGCTGGGCCGCGATGATGGTGTGAAGATCCGACGAAATCGCAACGCCTCTTGCTTTGCCGAAGCCCGGCGACCGCCTATCCTGACGGCGCTCGGAACATATCCCCAGGCTTCCGGTAAGGAACTCTTTCATGGACGCAGGAACCCGTACAGAGATCGAAGCAGCCGTGTTTCGCCGCCTTGTCGAGCACTTTCGGGAGAACCCCGACGTGCAGAACATCGACCTCATGGAGTTGGCCGGTTTCTGCCGGAACTGCCTTTCCAAGTGGTACAGCGCGGCGGCAGAGGAGCACGGGGAGGCTGTGACGTACGAGAACGCCCGCCAGACCGTGTATGGCATGCCCTACGCCGATTGGAAGGCGAAGTTCCAGAAGGAACAACCCGCGGACCGGGTCGAGGCTTTGAAGGACCAGTTCCACAAGCACGATTGACGTCCGATCCAGCATTGCGGACGGATCGATCGGTTCGGCGGAGATCCGATGCTCATGAGCCCCCGCCGCATTCCCGGGAGGTCGTCGCGTCACGCCGGGGGAGAGACCGGCAGGTCCGGTTTGCGGAGTTCGGAAACCGGACCCGTTCGCGTCGCCAGCCAGGCTTTGCCGAACCGGATCGACAGGTTGCCGCCGTTATCCCCGGGCGTCGCGTGAGTTGCTCGGTACATTGAGGACCAGGCCGTCGAGCTGCTCGGTCAGCTCGACCTGGCACCCCAGGCGCGACGTTTGAGTGACGCCCCACGCCAAATCCAGCATGTCCTCCTCGTCATCGGTCGGCACGGGCAGACGGTCGTGCCAGTCAGGGTGGACGATCACATGGCAGGTCGAGCACGCGAGAGACGCTTCGCAGGCCCCTTCGATATCGATGCCGTGCTTGTGGGCAATAGCCAGGATCGACTGTCCTGCGGCCTCGTCTACTTCGAGTACCGATCCATCCGGCTGGTGGAAGATCACGCGCGGCATAACCACCTGACCCCTAGGCGCATTGTGCGCGGAGTGCATCTACACCGTCGGCAATGGCCACGGCTGCCCGGTCGATCTCCGCTTCGGTCGTAAAGCGGCCTGGCGAGATTCGAAAGGTACCTGCTGCCAGCGCCTCGGGTACTCCCAGGGCCCGCAGCACGTAGCTAGTCTCGACGGAGGTATCCGAACACGCGGATCCGGTCGACAGCGCGACGTCACCGAGTTCCCGCACGAGGCGATGGGCCTGAACTCCGGCATAGCCAACGCTGAGGTTTCCGGGCAGCCGTGCGTCCATTTCGCCGTGAACGACCACGTCCGGATGCCGGCTCCGCAATTGGGAGAGCATGCGATCCCGCAGCATCCGAGTGCGCTCCGCCTCCTCGGCAAGCCTTTGGCGGGCAATGCGCGCGGCGACCCCGAGGCCCACAACCAAGGGCACCGGTACGGTCCCGGAGCGGAGCGTGCGCTCCTGGCCACCGCCGTCGAAGAGCGGCTCGATGCGCACCCGCGGCCGGCGGCGAACGTAGAGTGCACCCACGCCCTTGGGGCCGTACAGCTTGTGTCCAGACAGGCTGACCAGGTCAACGTCCAGGGCCTGTACGTCGAAGGGAATCTTGCCGGCAGCCTGTGCGGCGTCGGTGTGCAGCACCACGGAGCGTTCCCGGCAAAGCCTGCCCACCTCCTGCAGGGGCTGCACCGTGCCAATCTCGTTGTTCGCAGCCATGACGGAGACAAGGGCGACGCCCTCCTCCAGCACCGCCTCCACGCGCTGCAGATCAACTAGACCCGAGGGCTCGACCGGCAGGACCGTCGACCGAAAACCTTCGCGCTCCAGGCGCGCGAACGACTCGAGCACGCACTTGTGCTCGGTAGCGACCGTGACGACATGATCAAAGCCATGCCGCTCGCGGCGGTGCCGCGCGGCGCCCTTGATCGCGAGATTGTTGGATTCAGTCGCACCAGAGGTAAACACGATCTCGCGGGGGTGGGCGTTGATCAACTCTGCAACTTCGCCACGTGCGGCTTCGACAGCGGCGGCGGCTTCCCGGCCGAACGCGTGGGCATCGACGTGCGGGTTCCCGAACTGCTCACGGAAATAGGGAAGCATCGCGTCGAGCACTTCCGGATCGAGCGGCGTGGTGGCCTGGCAGTCGAGATAAATCGGATGCTGTGACGCCATCAGTTGCGTGACCTTCCGTGGCCTGTCAGCCGTGGCAGCGGACGCCGGGTCAGCGCTGATCGCGGCCGATCTGACGCGATGCCAGCGGGCCAGTGGACCAGTGCCCCGAAGTCCGTCCACATCGACCGATCCGTACCCGTGGCATGACCATTACACCGTACCGGAGGGTTCCGCCCGGCTCACGCCCGGCGCAGGAGAATCGCCGTTACGGCGGTTCCGGTGTCCGTACAGGCCATCAATCATGCGGTGGCTCAATGGAGCGAAGCAGGCGTCAAACCCCGCCGTAATGGCAGATCGGCTCGCCCCATCATACAAGCTGCATGGCGTGCCTACAGGTACGGACGCCGATGGCGGGGGCGCTGGCGGTCGCTAGCTTCGCCAGGCGGCCGGGCGCGTCAACGCCTCGCGGGACTACGTCACCGGCAGTTCATCGGCTCCGGCGGAGACAGCGGAGAGCAGCCTCGCGACGCCCCCGGTGCCCCGGCTGAGATACCCGCGCAGCGATTCCGGCCGAAGGTGACCGCCGGTCCCGACCGTCTCCGGGTGGGCCGGCGCCCTCATGCTCAGAAGAAGATCTCTACGCGTGCCACGTACTCGTCGACGCTCGCTTCCCGCGTGCCCAGACGCCCGCCGACCGCCGTGGGATACTCCACATCGATGCGGCCGGCGTTGAAGATGGCGCGGGTGAATGCGTTGAAATACCAGTTGAGCCCGACCGTAAAGCCGCTGGCCTCACCGCCGGTGACGCCGGTGACGTCGCCGTCGACGACGGCCAGCCGGTCGTTCAGGTCGATCGTCTGCCAGCGCGCCCGCAGTTCAAACGCGCCGAGCCCGCCCTGCCCCAGATCGTTGTTCGGCTTCAGGCGCCAGAACTGACCGAAGTACGGGTTGTAGTTCCGGCTCTCTCCGGTCAGGAAGTAGCCGACATCGACGTATGCGCCGCTGAATTCGTAATCACCGCTCGACTTCGTGTTGACCCGTGCAGTGCCCCATTCTCCCTGAAGGGAAACGGGGCCCCGGGAGATGGCGCCCTCGGCAACGACGTACGTGTAGTCCTCGACAGCACAGAACTTGCCGGTGTTCACCAGGGATGTGCCATCGACCGCGGAAATGCCGAAGGCCTTGAAGCGGAAGCCACTGCCCATTGAGCCTGCCGGACATGAGCGCATGTGGTCGGCGCCCACAACTTCCTCTTCAGGCTTGCGCCAGTACCCGCTCACGCCGATGTGGGAACTCAGCCTCCGCTCTCTGTGCGGCTGCAGCAGGAAACGGCCATGGAGGCCCCACCCCTCGTCAAACTCGCTGTCCACACCGGAGTTCTTTCCGAAGACACCGAACCGGGAGTACGTGATCTTCCCGCGGTGCGACGCAATCAGCGCCATCACCGGCGCGCTCGGCGCATAAGCGAACGCATTCGACATCATCGGGCGTTCCGCCATGCCCAGGAAGCTGTTGAACGTGGACGATTCCAGCCCGACCGAGTTGCCGAACTGCCCCGCCATCAGCCACCATGGCTTGATGCCCCGGTACACGATGGCTGCCGCCCGAAGACCGCTGTCAACCTGCTCGCCACCGTCCGCCAGGTTGTACGACATGAAGACGATCCAGTCCTGCTCGACGACGTTCGCGATGCCGAAGCTGGCCCTCCGCATCTTGGCGCCACCACTGAAGTCCGTGTCAGCCTCCCCGAAAATGCCTCCCCAGTCTCCGCTCTCGCTATACGCCGCAAGATCAGTCTGCAGGTTTCCGTACAGGAAGGTCTTGAAACGCCCATCGCTTGACGACAGGGGCGCGATCGGACCGAAAAAGGCCTTGTCGTAGTTGTACGCCCCTTGCTGGCCGGTGATGTCCGATCGGTTGTTTCCGTTCGGGGCCGGCTCGGCCTGCGCTACCGTGGTTGCGCTCTCGGCTGGCGGCGCCGGTTCAGCGGTCCCGGTCCCCAACGCCTCGGTCAATGCCTTTTCCAACTGTTGAACGCGCAGTTCCAGCGCCTGAATCCGCGCATCTGTTTCGGCAGAACCACTTTCCTGAGCGAATGCCTGGGTTCCCATTCCAACGACAAAAGCAATGGCGTACGCATACGTGAGCAGGCGAAGAAGCATCGGCAGTTCCAGCGAATATGAGGGCGGACGGCGAGTGGCAATGCTCGGAGCTGACCGGAAAACCTACGTATCTTCGAGCGACGGCCACCGGCACCTTGTCAGACTATAGCGATGCATATGGTATCGACAACCATGTTTACGATTTCGCTTTCATACGATTGATATTGAACGCATTTTGACTTGGGTTGCCCCCCCGGAGTCACCGACGGCGGCTTGCGCATCCACCAAATCCGGTAACCCGCTGGTCGGTGTTTCCGTGTCGGCCACGGTCGGGTCGCACGCCAGCAGGACATAGGGCCCGATGGTCACCGGTCGCCACGCCACCCCCGGTGCGGGTCATGGCAAGCATGCCGTCCACGGTCCGGAAGCACTCCCGCCCGCACTCCGTCCACCGCCCGCTATCAATTGAGAAACCGCCCGGCAACGGCCATCATCCCGGGCTCCACACAGGCGCGGATGTTGGGGCATGAAGTTCATCGTGATGGGCGCAGGCGGCGTCGGCGGATACTTCGGCGCACGGCTCGCAGCATCCGGACACGAAGTCGGGTTCGTCGCCCGCGGCCGGCATCTTCGGGCGATGCAGGAGCATGGCCTCACGGTTCGCAGCGTCCTCGGTGACATCGTCCTGAAACAGGTGCGCGCGAGTGACGATCCGACCGTGTTTGCGGCGCCCGACTACGTCCTGTTCACGGTCAAGAGCTACGACTGCGAGCAGGCAGCCGCCCTCGTGCGCCCCGCGCTTTCGGCCGACACCGGTGTCGTGCCGCTGCTCAACGGCATCGAACACATCGACGTGCTCCGCAGGATGCTGGGGCCACGGCGGATTCTGGGCGGGGTCGCGCAGATCAGCGCACTGATCGAAGCCGACGGGGTGATTCGACACTTCGACCGCATGCAGATGCTCCGCATCGGCGAAATGGACAATTCGCCGAGCAAGCGCGTTCAGGCCCTGCGCAAAGCCTGCGCCGCGGCTGGCATCGACTGTCCGCCTCCTGACGACATCGAGTACGAGCTCTGGCAGAAGGCGGCGATGATCTGCACTCTGGCTGGGGCCAACTGCCTCACGCGCTTGTCGCTCGGGCCCTGTCGGACCAATCCTGCAACGCGGGCGATGATGGCACGCCTGACGGCCGAAACCGTTGCCGTGGCGCGGGGCCTCGGGGTGTCCATGCCCGACGATCAGGAAGCACGGACGCTGGAACTCCTGGACAGGCTGCCAGCCACGATGAAGGCATCGCTGCTCGTTGCTCTGGAGCGGCGAGAGCGGCTGGAGATATCGGCATTGAGCGGCGCGGTCGAGCGCCTGGGCCGGCAGATCGGGATTGACACGCCCACCCACCGCACGGTGTATGCCGCCTTGGCGCCGCACGAGCACGGCCTGCGCGGCGCCTGAAGGTGTAATTGCCTGGATGGTGATTGCTGTCAGTCAATTGCGTGACTGCCGTCTGCTCTGCCACGCCGGCAGACGCGTGCCAGTCGCCGTTCGTCTGGAACGACAGGGGTCGGTATGACCGGTTGCGGCAGCCTGGACCTCGGTCGGGGATCCGCATTTCTCTCCGACACGCGCAGCCGCGCGGGCGCGGACGATCTTTCCGTCTTTCGGAAGATGTCCACCCGGGCCACGTCAGGAGATCCGGTCATCATGCTGATTGCGGCGGGCAACCTGGCAACGACCCTGGCGGCAACAAGCCTGCTGGACGAACGCACGAAATCCTCGCCTGGGCGCAGGTGGTCACTCCTTGCGGCAGCGTCGATGTTCCAGGTGGGCAGGGCGGTCGGTAACACCCTGCGCGACATAAAGACGACCCCTCAAGACCGCTCCCCGACATGAGCGGCCCGGCCACGAGATGGTGGAAGCCGTGGCGCGAAGTCAGTGGCGCAACGGTCCTACATGTCGATCTGACCGCCAACCCAGAGCACGAGCGCCATGCTCGCGCCGTACTTGCTGGAGACGAGCAAGAGCGCTGGCATCGCTTTGCGTCGGACCGGCCGCGGCGCGAGTTCGCACTCTGTCGCGCTGCGTTACGTTTCAGCCTGTCCGAGCGCCTCGGCTGCTCTGTCAGTCAACTGTCATTCCACTACCGGGAACACGGCAAGCCGTACGCCACCGTGGGCGAACAGCCGGTGTCGCTCGGGTTCAACGTGAGCCACAGTGGGCGCCACGGACTGATCGCGATTGGGCACCGAAAGTGCATCGGGGTGGATGTGGAAGAACGCATCGCGCGTCGCGACTTCGATGGCATCGGCAGCATGGTCTACAGCCCCAGCGAACGGCAGTCCCTCGCCAGTGTCGAAGGGCAACAGAAGGTGAACCGCTTCTTTCAGTTGTGGAGTTTGAAGGAGGCGCTGATCAAGGCGCTCGGTTCCGGATTCTCGCTTGACCCATCCGGTTTCGAAGTACCGGAAGCGATGCTGCAGGGGGTTCGATCCAGCGTGTTTCGGTTTCCGCACGCTCCGGCTGCCGCTTGGCGTCTCCTGGACCTTGGGGAACCGCGGTTTGCCGCCGCGCTCGCCTACAAGCTGCCCCCGGCGCCGACCCGCCGATAGGAACCGCCCGGCTTCTCCCGCGGGGTGACCCCAATTGAACCGGCTCCGGCAGAATTGCCGGGCGTCCGTGTCCCGGCTGGGGGACGCAACACGATCTGCCTCGCTCAGGCAGACGGTTCGTGATTCCATGCACCGGCATGGGGCGTGGTCCCGAAAGCCGTAAACCCCGGTACTTCTCGCGGCTTCGTATCGGCTGCCCCCCGGACGGCGTGGTGCCATCTGATGAGAGCGGCCTCGTCACGCTTTGCCTTCCATGACGATTTCGACCAGATGCGGTTTCCCGGAATCGAACGCGGACTTGATCGCGGCACTGATTTCATCGCCTTCGGTGACGCGCGTACCGGCGACGCCCATACCAGCTGCCAATTCGACAAAACCGAGCACGGGTTCGTGAAGGTCCATCTGCGGGTAGCCCTCGTTTGACGGGACATCAAAACGTTGTCGGTAGTTGTCCATGTTGTGCTTCAGCACGCGATATTCGCGGTTCGCCAAGATCGCGAAGACGATCGCCAAGTCGTGATGAGCCGCCGTCCAGAGGGCCTGGATGCTGTACATCGCCGAACCGTCACCGGAAATCGCGATCTGCGGTCGGTCGGGGTGGCCCAGCTTCACACCGATTGCCCCGGCCAGGCCCTGGCCGATCCCGCCACCTCGCCCTCCGAAATAGTCATCGGCCGTCTCGAACTGGATCGTCCGACCCAAGTCCGAACTAGCCGTTATGGATTCGTCGACGACAATGGTGTTGGGCGGGAGGCCCCTGCGGACCTCTTCCACCACCCTTGGCAGCGACGGCGGCTCGCGATTCCACGCCTGCTCGACCCGGAGCTTCTGGAAACTCGCTGCATCCGCCTTCTTCTGCCTCAGTTCGGTGTTGCGCTCCCCCGCTGCGTTGGCGAAGGCTGCGCTCGCCCGCTGCCGGAGGTCCTGATTGATCGCTGCGAGCGTGCTTGGCAGGTGGCCCACGAGACCGGCGGCCACCGGGTGATTGAATGCGAGGCGCGCGCTGCTTTCCTCGATCTGCACGACTCGTGCACCCCCGGGGAACGGGCTGCCGTCCGAGTACCAGACCTCTTCGAAGAATGGCCCTCCAACCATCACCACGAGATCGGCACCGCGGAGGGCCGCCGCAATGCGCGCTGCGTCGAACGGCAATCCGCCGCGGGCATTCGGATGACCGGTCGGAAACGCGATCCGCTGGTGCAGCCCCTCGAACCAGACTGATGCTCCGACGGTCTCGGCCAACCGTACCAGGTCGTCGTTGGCGCCCGAGCGCGCCACGTCATCCCCGGCAACGACCACGGGCTTGTTGCTGGCGAGCAGGTGGTCGACCACCGCGGAGATACCCGCAGGATCGGCACTGGCGGCGCGATACAGGTCGCCGGCGTTCGCGGCGCCCACGTCCGTCTCGCGTTCCATCACGTCGATCGGCAGCGCCACGAACACCGGGCCCGCCGGCGGGTCATGCGCGATCTTGAACGCTCGGCGCATGATGTCCGCAATCTCGTCGACGCGCTCCACCTGCGTGCTCCATTTCGTCACGGGCGCCGCCATCGCAACGAGATCGTGACTCAAAAGCGGTTCGCGCAGTCGCATCCGCGTGTCCTGCTGACCAGCGGTGACGATCATGGGTGAGTTCGCCTTCAGAGCGCCGTACAGCATCCCGAGGCCATTGCCGAGCCCGGGGGCCGCATGGAGGTTGACGACACCGGTGTTGCCGCTCGCCTGCGCGTAATAGCTCGCCGCGCCCACGGCGATGCCTTCGTGCAGCGTCAGGATGTATTGCAGGTCGGGGTGGTCCGAAAGCGCTCCGATCAACGGATTCTCGGTGGTCCCGGGATTGCCAAAGATGTACCTGACGCCATGGGCGGATAGGCTGTCCATGAAGACGTGGCGTCCACGCATACGCGCCTCGCTGCCAAATTCGGCGGAGAATACTCGGTCTTGGGCCGCTCAATGAATCCACGAAATGTGGAGATCCGGCGATGCGATCCGTGGTTTTCCGGTCCCGGGGCGCGCGGCGCCCTGAGTCCCCGATCGGCCAGGGGCGAGTGCCTACTTGGCAGCCGTGGCACCGGCGCTGCCGCCGTTGGCTCGCCTCGAGAGTCGCCGATGCCGCTTCTCTTCCCTCGACGGACCTCGCATCTCTCGTCCGCAGCCTTTCGGACCCCGAGCGGTCATTAATTTCGGGCCGTTGCCGGGCGCCCCGCAGTCCCGTTGCCGATCACCGGTCGGACGCGTACCGCAAGGGATCACATCCCTCGAAGACCTCTTTTCGCTTGTAGAGCTCGACCAAGTTGGCCACCTCGACCAGCGACAGCGAGATCAGGTAAAGACGATGCGCCGGCGCCGGCATTGGGTCGTCGCGGAAGTCTTCCAGATAGCGAATCATCGCTTCGAGCCGCGGCAGGACCGCGTCGTAAAAGTCGCGCACCTCGACCATCGAGGACGCGACCCTCTTTTCGGTCCGCGCGCGCTCGGGCTCGAGCGCCCATTCGAGATAGGGCTGGAGATCCGTGAACTCCTCCGGCAACGACGGCTCGTCCATCGCCGGCATCCCGCCTCCGTCGCCGGTGCTGATCAAGCTGGCAGACCGGCACCAATCCGATCTTCCATGACCTTGTGGAAGTGGCGGATGGCAATCTCGTTGTCTTGCAAGATGATGTGCGGCTTGGCACGCGAGGCGAGGCCGGAATGGACGGCCTCATGCATGGCCGTGTCTTCCTGCAGCGTATCTCTGGAAACGCACTTGAAGTACTCCTGCCGAAGGCGCTCCCGAACGGACAGCGGTTCCCTGAAATAGATGCGGATTTCCCACATTGTGCGATCGACGGCCAGCGGCCAAAAGTGATACGTGAGGTAGCTCGTCGACGTGCCGAGCTGGTACAGCAGGATCACGAAATTCGGGAACACGGTGAAGAAATCCATCTCACCGATCATTTGCGGAATCGTGAACGCCCGAAGAATGCCGTCGAACTTGTAGAGGGTGGAGGCTATCGGTGTGGGATTGTGGCTGTCACTGTACTCGCATGACCAGACACTGTGATAGTTGTAGAGCCTGAGGTCCTGATAGCGGCTTTGATGCTTGTCATTGGTCCTGAAGACATCGCCGGCCACATGACGATGCTGAAACGGGAAATGATAGAGTTCGTTTTGGGCGTCGAGTCCCACCTTCCAGTTGGCGCGTTCCTCAACGCGGTAGGTTTGGCTGAGCGGCATCTTGTCGAACGGACAGCCTGCTAGCTGATCGGCAACACCGCCAAGATAGCTTTGTAGCGACTGGGCCGGCTCCGGGTCCAGATGGACGAACACGAAACCTTCCCAAATGTCCATGTTGACCGGGGTCAGACCATGGTCCCGCTTGTCGAGATCGAAGAAGTTCTCTTCGTCCGGGACCCAGAGTAGCTCTCCTGTGTCGCTGTATACCCAGTTGTGAAAGTGGCAATTGAGCCTGCCCGGGCATGTCCCCCGTTCGTCCAGCACCAGGGTGTTGCTGCGGTGCGAACAGACGTTGTGGAAGGCGCGTACGATACCGTCCGAACCCCGGACGACCAGGACGGAAGCCTGGCAGATGGCGATATCTCGCACGAAGTAGTCACCGATGCCCGGGACCTCGTCGATGCGCCCCACATTGATCCAGCTGCGGCGAAAGACCAGATCACGCTCAAGGGCGAAACGCTCCTCGGAAAGGTAGGGCTCGGTGGGGAGTGGCTCGGTTCCGACATCAGGGTACTTCTCGACCCATTGCTTTTCGCGCAGCTTGGTCTTCATTGCCATTTCACTTGGGCTGTCGGGTGTCCGCAGCCTGCTCCAATCGTCCTGTCGGTGACCACGATAGCATGGCAACGTCTCGCAAACGTGCTTGCGGGTAGCATGAGCTTGCGCTAGTTTGCGAGCGCTTCTCGATCGCCTGTGTCGTCTAGTTTCAAGCTATCTAAACTCCACCTACAAGGTAGGCGGACGGCGAAGCTAGAGGCCAGCATTCCGCTTGAACGCATCGCATGAAAGGAACCCAAACACATGTCGTCAACAGAAAGCCGCCTGAGGCAGCTCATCAACGAGAACCTTGATCTGGATCATGAGCCAGATTTCGACAGGGCGTTCAGCGATGCTGGGGTCACCTCCATGCAAGCGGTGGCATTCTTCAAGCTGGTCAACGACGAGTTCGACCTGAAGATGGTGGCCGAGGACTGCATGCAGTTCGACACGCTGCGGGACTTGGTAACCCACATCGACGCACGCGCTGCCTGACCATTTCTTGGTGGCCGGCCGCCTCCGGCCGACCGCCACTTGGCGTCAACCGAGCGAAACGACTGCCCCGAACGCGGGGCAGTCAAGGCTCCTGTCGCAAGGCCAGTTCCGTTGCCGACAGTGCGCTGCCGATTGAATTGACCTCAGGTCTGCTGCTTCTGGAGCCAGTGGGCCCGACGCTGAAACGGATAGCCCGGTAGCGAGACGCGGCGGCGTTCCTCGCCGGCGAACAGTCCTTCAAAGGAAACCGGCAGCCCGGCTTCGTACGCCCTGGCAGCCGCGTCTAGGAAACCGGTATCGCAGACCGTCGCCAAGTTCGACCCATCGGAATCTGTTGGCTGCAGGCTCGAAAGCAGCACCGGTGCTGCCGCGCCATTTACCGACGCCGACCCTTTGCGGCCTCGTTTCGACTCCTGGGCGGTGTGCGCGCCGATCTCGACAACTACCTGGACCTCCAGCGTCGCTAGCGCGTCTGCCCAAGGTTCGGACAATGGCGACTCCTGCATTTGCGCACGCCAGTACGCCGCATCCAGTGTCCTGCCGGGACCTACCGGCTGACCCGTCGCGCTGCACAGAAGGCCGATCGAGGGTGGCGCGAAACTGATCTCGTCCAGCGTGGCGTCGAGTTCACCCGGATCGGTCCCGCGAGCCGCGCCGTTCTGCAGCTCTTGGCATCGCGAGCCCCGTGCCGACGCGAGCCGAATCCCGTCCTCCAGATCGAATACGCCAGCGGCCTGGGCAGCTGCGATCTCACCGGCGCCCTGTCCGCCGACCACGCTCGGTCGAATGCCGATACTCGACCAAAGGGCGGTGAGCGCGCAGGCGAGCGCATACACGGCCGGATCTCTCAACTCCGAGTGGTGGAGCGCCTCTGCGGGCCCGCCCCGCTCGAACATTGCATCCAGCAATGAGGCCCCGCGCTCGTCGTGCAGCACCGTCTCGCAACGGTCGAGGACGGCCCGCACCACGGGCTCGCTCTCGTACAGAGCCTTGCTGACTCCCGCCCATCGGCCGATTTCGTCGGCGTAAACGAACGCCAGCTTCACGCCCGCCGAATTGCCCGGGGTGCTCTCGATCTTCGCCAGTGCCTGCAGGCGCTCTCGCAGCGAGGCGGTGTCACGGAACACCACGCCGGCACGAACGGCAAGGTGGCTCCGTCCCACTCCGGCCGTCCACGCCATGTCTGAAAGAAGCGGGCCCGATGCGTCACCATCGGTCGACAGCAGGCCGGCACGTTCATCCAGCCACGCCAGATATTCCCCTGCCAAAGCCTGCAGCGCCCCGCCCGACTTCGCGGACAAAGGCAGAAGTCGCGCATCACGCGACGTGAAAGCGTCATCGCCGCGGGCGGGCTCGGCAAGCGCCTGCGGCAAACTGGCAGGGACCCGCCGGGCGGCGCCCTCGGGCAGACACTCGTCTACATTCTCGCCGCCGTCGGCCCCTTCGTGCCCTTCCAGGACGACATGCGCATTCACCCCGGAAATCCCGAACGCGCTGACCCCCGCCCGGGGCGGCCGATCAGACGCCGCGGGCCACGCCGCCGTCGTGCTCGCCACCCGCACCGGCAGCCGGTCCCATTCGATGAGCGGGCTGGGCTTGTCGAAGTTCAAGTGCTGGGGGATGACCTTCCGGCTCATCGCCAACACTGTCTTCATCAAGCCCGCAATGCCGGCGGCCGATTCCAAATGACCGATGTTGGTCTTGACAGACCCGATCAGCAGGGGGTTCTCCTCCGGACGTTCCTGGCCGTAGACGGCCGCGGCAGCCTGCACTTCGATGGGATCACCGAAGGCGGATCCGGCTCCATGGGCCTCAAGGTAGTCCACGTCGGAAGGCGGGATGCCAGCTTGCGACAATGCCTGACTGATCACCCGTTCCTGCGCTGAGCCGTTAGGGACCGTCGGTCCCGCACTCGCCCCGTTTTGATTGACGGCCGTTCCGCGGATCACTGCCCAAATGCGGTCGCCGTCGGCCTCCGCGTCGGCGAGGCGCTTCAGGACCACCATGCCGCAGCCTTCACCTCGAACGAAACCGTCCGCAGAGGCGTCGAAGGTCTTGCACGCGCCTTCCCGAGACAGCAGTCCGAGGTCCGCCATCTCTCTTGTGATCGGAGCCGACAGCACGGCACTCACGCCCCCGGCAAGGGCAAGATCCGCCTCGCGAAGCCGCAGGCCGTCGACCGCCTGATGCACGGCGACCAGTGACGATGCGCAGTTCAGTTCCACTGGCATGGTCGGCCCGGCCAAGCCGAAGTAGAAGGCGAGCCGGCCAACCGCCATGCTTGCGGCGGTACTCAGATAGCCAATGCCGTAGTCGCCGTTCTTCATCAGGTCCCGGTATTCGCTGGTGGCGACGCCGACGTACACCCCGGTGCGACTGCCACTCAGCTGGTCCGGATTGATTCCCGCATCCTCGAATGCTTGCCAACCGGTCTCCAACAGCATTCGCTGCTGTGGGTCTATCAGGCGGGCCTCGATGGGCGAGATTCCAAAGAACTTTGCATCGAACTGATCGATCCCCTCGACAAACCCGCCACGGCGGTAGGCGGAGTACTGGTCGGGCAGCAGGTCGAGGAAATCGGACCAGGGCCGCGCTTCGCGGCGTTTGTCCTGCAGGGCCTCGGTACCGGCAGCCAGCAGGTCCCAGAAAGCCGGAAGGTTTCTCGCGCCCGGGAACCGGCATGCCATTCCCACGATTGCAACGGCATCCGCCTCGCCGCCGGGAGCGCCAGGGGTGATTGGCGGTTGCGACGGCCCGGGCTGCACTACCGGCGTGGACGCCCCGACCACCCCGACGAGCTCCTCTGTCAAGTGGGCGGCGAGGACGGAGATACTCGGGTAGTCGAACACTGCGGTATTGGACACCGTGTACGCTCCGGCCAACGCCCGGTTCAACCGGTTGCGCAACTCCACCGCCATCAGGGAGTCCATTCCCAGGTCGAAGAAACCCACCGTGGACTGCGGAGCGGCCGGAAGCCTTAAGACGGCCTGAACCTCTCCCTGCAAGTACGAAACCAGCTCTTCTTCGCGCGTCCCCGCCGGAGCATCCCGCAGCCTGGACAGCAGGTCCTCGGACGACGACGACTGGTCACTGTCCTCCGCATCGTCGGCCAGCACCTCCTCCAAGAAGGGTGGACGAACCTCGAGAGACTCGCCGAACGCGGCCCAATCCCTCGCCAGCACTACCCCGGTCGCCGCATCCTCCCGCACCAGCCGATCGAACGACCGAAGGCCTTGCTGCGGCGTAATCCACTCAATCCCGCTGGTCGCGGAACGCTGCGTCATGCGCTCACGCTGCTCCTCGGCCTCGCCGATCTCCGACCAAGCTCCCCAGGCAATGGCCTGTCCAGGGAGCCCCAGCGCACGCCGGTGAGCGGCCAGCTGATCAAGGAATGCATTGGCTGCAGCGTGGTTGGACTGGCCCGGATTGCCGAGCACGCCGGCAACACTGGAGAAGAGCACAAACATGTCCAGATCGCGGTCGACCGTCGCTCGATGCAGGTGCCAGGCTCCCAACAGCTTTGGCCAGAGCACGGTCTCGAACGTCTCCCAGCTCTGATTGCCGATTGCAGCGTCGGACAGCACGCCGACACTGTGGATGACGCCTCCGAGCGGGGGCAGCTCCGCATCCATCCGCTCCAGCATGGCATCCATCGCGTCCGTATCCGTCACGTCCGCAAGTTCCACCTGGACCGTGGAGCCGCGTCGGCGCAGCACCTCGATCGCTTCTGCCACGTCCGGTTCGGGCGGGCGGCGGCCATTGAGCACGATCACGCCGGCACCGCGCTCGGCCAGCCAGCCTGCCACCGCACAGCCGATGCCCCCGAGCCCTCCGGTCACCAGATACGACCGGTCCGCGCGCAGCCGACCGCGGGCCAAGGGCGAATTGGTGAAGACGATCTTGCCAACGTGTCGCCCCGCACGCATGCATTCCATTCCCGGTCCTGCCTCGGCCAGCGGCCATCTCGCGTGCGGCAGCGGGGTCAACGTCCCGGCTTCCAGCATGCCCAGTACCCGCCGCAGAATGCTTCCCGCCCGTACCGGATCCTCTTCCTTCAAGGCATCGATTGCGAGGATGGCGTAGGCAACATCCGGACGCTTCGCCGCCATCTCTTCCTCGCTGAGGATGTCGACCCGGGCCATTTCCACAAAGCGGCCGCCCTGGGCCAGACAGGAGAGACTCGTCTCGATGAAGCCCTCTCCGGTCAGGCTGTTCAGGACCATGTCGACCCCGGCGCCCGCCGTGGCCGCAAGCAGGTCCTCGCCGAACGAGGTGGTGCGGCTGTCGAACACATGCGTTACGCCGAGCGCGCGCAGAAAGTCTCGCTTGCGCTCGCTTGCCGTGGCGAACACTTCCGCACCCGCCGCCTGCGCCAACTGGATCGCCGCGAGCCCGACACCGCCGGCACCGGCATGAATCAGCACGCGGTCGCCGGCGTTCAGCCCCGAGAGTTCGAACGACAGCGCAGCCGACACGAACGCCGTCGGCATCGTCGCCAGTTCGGTGACCGAGAACCCGTCGGGGGCCGGAGCCACCATCTTTTCGAGGGTCACCGTCTCGGACCCGAAGGCGCGGAACGTCAATCCGACGACGCGGTCGCCGACGGCAACACTTGAGACGCCGTCCGCCACTTCCAGGACCCGGCCGCAGAACTCCCCTCCC
This sequence comes from Alphaproteobacteria bacterium, assembly GCA_965116745.1. Lineage (GTDB taxonomy): Bacteria > Pseudomonadota > Alphaproteobacteria > TMED109 > TMED109 > VXPW01. Next base: position 1,908,894 of record OZ220701.1, read on the forward strand.
ATGGAGTCTTCGACAAGTCCGAGCGCGATGAACACATCCCGGAAATTGAGACCGAATGCCTCGATCGAGGCGCGGATCTCGCCGGGCTCAAGGGCACGTTCCGGCAGAGACTCCACCCGCATCCCGTCGAGTGCACCGCCGGCATCGGGCGCCAGCGCCCAACCCGGTTCGTCCGGCAGGGCCAGCCGGTCGACGACAGCTGCGGCCGGGACCAGCCGCGCGCACTGGCGCCGGCCGAAACGAAAGGCAATGTGACTCTCGGAATCGGGATACAACAACTCGTTCACGAGGTCGGCGCAAGGTACCGACCCCACGGTGTCCAGATCGAGCATCCTGGGCTGCAGTTGCGGCGCTTCCCGTGCCATGACCTTGCCGAGACCCCACAACGTGGCACCGGCGAGAGTTCCGCCGCGCTCGATCTCCAGCACCTGGGCCCCGCGGGTGATGAACCACATCCCCTTTGCCGGCTCCGCATCCGCGTCCGCAACACCCTGTGCCATCGCCAGCGCGGTTGCCGTCGCCTGGCGTATGTCTTCCGCCATCTCGCTCGTGGTCGCTTCCGTGCCGTGTCCGTCCAGTCCAAGCAAATGCACCACGCCCGCCAGTGGCGCGTCTCCGGGCACTTCCTCGAACAGGGTCGTCCACGCCGCGCGTTGGTCCATCTCCACGGACACTTCGAGCAGACCCGCCGGGACCGGCTCCGACCCATCCGCAGCTCGGCCATCCGCGCGTACCGCCACCACCACCTGATTGCGTCCCGCCAGTTCCCGAGCCAGCTCGTCCGCGACACCGCCCCGATCGCAGGCCAACACCCATACGCCGGGCGCCTCGGTCACTTCAGCCGGTCCCTGTGCCACGATGACACCGCGATCCGGGTTCGCATTCGGATCCGCCTCGTCGAAGCCCAGGATCGCTATGTCCTCGAAGCCTGCGTCGCCAAGTGCCTGGCGCCAGACACCAGGCCTGGCAAGGGCGTGGTGCGGGCGATAGCTGTCGGCGAACCGCCACCAGCCGTCCAGTTGCCCGAACGTCAGGTCCAGCCATCCCTGCGAGCGCAGATTCTCCAGCGCCACCAGCTGACCCGATGGCGCTAGGAGTGCGCGGCAGTGCGCAAGGGTCTCGTTCAGGTACCGCGTGGCGTGCAGCACGTTGGACGCTATCAGCAGGTCAAAGCCGTGCCGGTCGAATCCCTGCTCGATCGGATCCTTCTCGATATCCAGCACGCGGTAATCGATCGAGGCTTCCCGTCCTCCAAACCGCGCTTCAGCTTCCGCGAAGAAGCCTGCCGAGATGTCGGTGTAGACGTAGTCGTAGCCCCCTTCCGGGAGTTCGGGGAGCACGGCGGCCGTCGCGGAGCCCGTTCCTGCCCCGACCTCGAGAATTCGCAGCCGCCGACCGGCCGGCATGGACCGCAGGAGAGTCGCGGTCGCCTCGGCCAGCATGCGGTTCGCCGCACGCGCCACCGGCGCCTTCAGGTACAGGTCCGCGGCGGTCGGTTCGCCACTGCTGAACAGGAGTGTCAGCGGATCCGCATCGCCCCGGAGGACTTCGGGCAAGGCGGCGGCGCTGCGACGAAACAGCCCGATCTCGTTCGAACCGTGCGCATATTTCTCTGCCATACGGGCAGCAATGGCGTCAGGATCGTCTGCCAGTCCTGCCGGAAGCGGTTCCCCGGACGCGATCGCGACGCGAAAACCGTCGCCGGCCTCCTTCAGGATCCCGCCGCGCGTCAGCATCTCCAGCAGCCGTCGGAACAGCCGCTCGTGTTCTGAGCCTACGCTGAGGTGCTTCCGCAACGCCGTGGAATCGACCTCCGCCCCCGCGGTGCGTTCCCATCCCAGTCCGTCGAGGGTCGCGACGGCGTACACGTGAGCCAATTGCTCAAGATCGGCCAGCAAGTTGGCCCGATCTTCGGCGCCGACACCTTCGTTCGCGAGATATTCGGCGAACAGATCGGTCTCCCCTGCAACCGTCGAGGGCTGAGTGAGAAAATCTGCTGGCGGCATGCCGGGCGGCAGGGCGCTGTCGCGCCAGACCACCTGATAGAGGAGGTCGTCGATGCCTTCGATCGCCGAGAGCAGTGCGGCCCGGGTAGCCCGCTTCACGGTAAATCCGGACAGCTGACCGACCGGATGACCGCTTCGGTCGTAGAGTTGCAGATCCGCGGCCTGGACTTCCCGCAGTCCAGCGTCTTCCGATCCCGCCGCTCCTTCGGCGGGGCCTGCCCGCATTCGCACGTGGCAAATCAGCTGGTCGGGTAGCCGGTCCGGCAGGTACAGCCGTTCCCACGCGAAGGGAAGGTACGTGATGCCGCCTTCATCCCCGTCCCATTCGCGGGCCGCCCCCATGACCTGGAAACAGCCGTCGAGCACGAGCGGGTGCACCTCGAACCGGCTCTCCTCGAGACCGGCAGGGAGGGTGATCTCCCCCAGCGCCTCGCCGGGTCCCGACCACAATGCCTCCAGGGTGCGGAATGACGGGCCGAGGTCGATGCCGACGGCCGCCTTGGCGCGATAGTAGGCCGGCAGTTCCACCGGGGCGAGGCCCGCCTTCATTCGGTCGAGATCGAGCGGTGGGACCGTCTCTGGCGGAGCGGCGCGTGATGATGTCGAGATTCGCCCTTCCGCGTGCAGCGTCCAGACCTCCTCCCCGTCGCCCCGGCTGAGCAGCCGAACCCTTCGCGATGCGTCGTCTTCGGAGTCACCGAGCAGGACTTGAAGCCGTCGGCCCGGATGGTCGGAGGCCTCGTCGGCGCCGTCGCTCCGAAACACCAGTGCCGTCTGGATCTGGAAGTCCTCGACGACGGCTGACTCGCCTCCCTCCAACCGGGACGCAGACGCCGCCATGGCCCCGTACAGCGCGCCTGGAACTACCAACTGGCCGAACACCTGATGGTCGTTCAACCAAGCCGGGTCCGAGGGCAGGACCTCAGTATCAAACACGGTCTCGCCGCTGGCAGAATCGTGGCGCTCACCAAGTAGGGGATGCCCTGAACCGTGCCGACGCCGCCTCGACGTCTCAACCCAGTGACGTTCTCGCTGGAATGGATAGCCGGGCAACGAGATCCGGCGGCGCGCCTCGCCCGTGAAGAGCCCCGTGAAGTCGATCGGCAAGCCTGCCGCGTAGCCTTCGGCAACGGCCTCCACGAAGCCCCCGCCGGAACCCGGCGCGGGCGGCGCCTCGTCCTTCGGCGGCCGCCTGAGGCTCGCCAGCACGGCCGGTGTGGCGTTCCCCGACGACTCCGGCCAGGCGAGGGTCGTCATGGGACCGAGCACGGCGTGTGGGCCGATCTCCACGACCGCATCGACCCCGACGGCAGCCAGGGCCTCAACGCAGCCGCGGAAGGCCACGGGGTTGCGAGCCTGGCGCAGCCAGTAATCGGCATCGAGTGCGTCGGCCGCTTCGACCACTTCGCCCGTCAGGTTGCTGACGAAGGTCAGCGATGGTGGCGAGAAAGTGATGTCGGAGAGTACCGCTGCCAAACCGTCCAGCGCCGGTTCCACCATGGCGCTGTGATAGGCGGGACTCTTCCTCAACCGCGCAACCCGGATGTCCTGCGCGTCCAGTCGCTCGAGGAGTTCCTCGATTTCGTCCCGGGGACCGCTAACGACCTGATGTGCGCCGTTGTCAGCGGCGATGCAAAGACCGACCCCGGCCGAGCCGGCATTGTGTTCGTCCAGCGCCGCTGCGACCCGCGAGGGTGGAGCGAAGATGGCGGCCATCGCGCCTTCGCCTGGCAGCGCCCCGATGAGGGCACCCCGTGCGGCCGCAAAGCGCAGCCCGTCTTCCAGACTGAACACGCCCGCACACTGCGCCGCAGCAATCTCCCCGAGGCTGTGCCCGAATACGACGTCGGGTCGAATCCCGACGCTCGACCACAGCTCGGTCAGTGCGCACTCCAGCGCGTAGATCGCCGGCTGTTTCCACTGCGGGTCGTCAAGATCGCCTGTGGTCCCCGGGCGGCCGAACATCACGTCCAGTAGCGATCCGCCGTTTCGGTCGTTGCGGAGCAGGGCGTCGCAGCGATCCAGAACGGCACGCATCACCGGCTCGCTGTCGTAGAGCGCAGCCCCCATGCCGACCCACTGACTGGCCTGGCCGGTGAAGGCGAACGCCACCTTGCTCGACGGCGGGGAAACACCGCCTTCGCCCGCATCGGAGAACTCCAGCAAAGCCTCACGTAACGATTCGGCGTCACGGAACACCACGCCCGCACGACGGCTGAAATGGCTGCGCCCGATGCTGGCTGTCCAGGCCATGTCGGCCAGCACATCCGCGCATTGGCCTTCCGCCGCGAGTGCATCTGCCCGCCGGTCAAGCCATGCGAGATGCCGTTCTATCGCCGCGCCGAGCGCCGCGTCAGTCTTCCCGGAAAGCGGCAGCAACCGGACCGTGCGTCTCACCAGTGACGCCTCCGCCGAGGTCGCCTGCGCTCCCTCCGTTGCGAACGTGGCGGACACCGCCTTTGCTCGGCCGGCTGCCCAGTGTTCCGGCCCCGCTGCAGCCGCACCATCGGGCCTCCCGTAACCTTCCAGGATGACGTGGGCATTCGTGCCGGACCAGCCGAAGCCGCTGACACCTGCCCGCGGAGGCCGCTCACGAACCACCGGCCAGTCTGTCGGCGTCGCGGTGACCTCCAGCGGCAGCCGATCCCAGTCCATCACCGGGTTCGGAGTGCGGAAATGGAGGTGTCTAGGGATGACCCCCCGGTTCATGGCCAGGATGACCTTGATCACTCCGGCCACGCCAGCGGCGGCTTCCAAATGACCTATGTTGGTCTTTACCGACCCGATCAGTAGCGGCCGGTCCGCCTCGCGCCCGTAACTGTATGCCGTTCCCGTCGCCTGCACCTCAACCGGATCACCGACTTCAGTCCCCGTGCCATGCGCTTCGACATAGTCAACTTCCGTGGGAGCAATCCCTGACCGCTTTAGCGCCGCCGCAATGACCTTCTCCTGGGCCGGTTCACTTGGCACCGTCAGTCCGGGGCTTGCCCCGTCCTGGTTCAGGGCCGAGCCACGGATCACGCCCCAGATCCGATCGCCGTCGGCTTCCGCCTCGGCGAGCCGCTTGAGCACCACGATCCCGCAGCCTTCGCCGCGTACGTAGCCGTTCGCCGCCGCATCGAACGTGGCGCAGCGCCCGTCCGGCGACAGCATTCCGGCCTTGGCGCGCAATTCGAGCAGGCGTCCAGACAAGATCGTATGCACGCCTCCGGCCATCGCCAGATCCGCTTCGCCGCGCTGCAGCCCGGATGCAGCCTGGTGGATCGCCACCAATGACGATGAGCATGCGGTATCGAGCGCAAGCGCGGGACCTTCCAGGCCCAGCGCGTAGGCAACTCTTCCGATGGCAGTGTTGAAAGACGTTCCCGTGACCGCGTACAAGCTCGCGGCGGCCTCGGCCGTCTCGCTCGATTCCATGATCAGGCCGCGGTACTCGTTGTTGCTGATTCCCGCGTAGACGCCGGTACGGCTGCCCTTAAGGCCATCCGGGTCCATGCCGGCGTCTTCCAGCGCCCGCCAGCAGGTTTCCAGCATCAACCGTTGCTGCGGATCCAGCATTTGTGCCTCGACGGGCGAGATGCGGAAGAAGGCGGCGTCGAACTGATCTAGGTTCTCGAGATAGGCACCAAAGCGACATGCTCTCGGCTCCACGTCGGGGTCGGGGAACAGTTCGCCGATGCGTCCGACTCCAGAGCCAGGAATCCCTTCGGTCACGGCATTCACGCCATCGTCCAACAGGCGCCAGAAGGCGGAAACATCGTCCGCTCCCGGAAACCGGCATGCCATGCCCACGATTGCGATCGGTTCGCCATGTTCTGGGAACCCGTGTTCTGGCGGATGGCGCTCGATCGGTGACGCTGCTGGACGACGTTGACGAGCGTCTCGGTTCATGGCTGGTGTTCCCGGTACCGATTTCACCACTGCAAGCCCTATCTGCGGAGCAACGCCAACGTTGGTGGCGCAACTATGTCAAGGCACTGAACTATAGTCTCGGGGAAGGTCAAACGTTAGCCCTTTCAACCCGTTTGACAGCGCTAGCAGCAGCAACATATCGCGATATTGAATTGCTGTGCGCACGTCTTCGACATGTATTTAGCTCGCCCGGCCGGACGTTTCCGACAGAACGAGTGACCGCACCGTTACCGGGGCTAGGGGCTCGCACGCCGGGTTGTTGATACGACGGCGATCGCACCGGCGATAGACCCGAATCTCGGGACCGCCCACGACCTAGACCATGCTCACAAGGGCGATCATCCACGCGCATCCGGCGTCAACGTACCCCCTTGCCGAGGGTGGTGTCTTGGGCGGTTGCGACTCGTCGAGGTCAGTCCGTTTACCTCCGGATCAGAATCGGCGTACCCACAGGGACCAACGACACCAGCTCTCGAATTTCCCGATTCGTGACGGCAATGCAGCCGTTGGTCCAGTCTTCGCTTCCATGCCCGACTTCCTGCGCCGACACACCGTTGGGAAGGCCATGAATCATGATCTGGCCTCCGGGATCGTACCCGGCCTCCATTGCCCGGCGGCGATCCCAAGCGTTCGGGTAGCTGATATGCAGGGCGCGATGGTATGCGCTTTCTGCCACAAATCCGTCTATCCGGTAGAAGCCTTCTGGAGTTTGCCCGTCGCCCTCGCGCGACTTGTGACCTTCGGGATTGAAGCCGAGCGCAATCCGGTACGTTCGAACAGTGCGACCTCCGCGCAACAGACGAAGGGTGCGCCGTCGTTTTTCCACGACCACGAGGTCAACAGAACCTGCCGTGGACGTGCTCGCACCCAGAACCCAAGGCATGGCTAGGAGCGTGGAGAGGAATGTTCTCCTGATCATGGTGTTGCCCCGGCCAACGCGGCGGGTTCCGCCGGTAGACGCTGGAGTTGCCTGACTGGTGCCTGCATGCTTTCCTCGCCATCCACTCCCCATGTGATGCGGTCAAACGAGCCGCACCGGTCACAGACTGCCTGCCAGCGCAGATATCCCTCGGTACAGGCGTTGCATAGCCAAGTCGGTGCCGGTTTAGCGTCCAGTGCCGCTGACAGCCACTTCGACGCCGCCTCGGCATCGTTGTTGCTGACCCGTTCCAGATCGGCAAGTATCCGATACACGCGCTCATCGTGCTGGCTTCCCCGCACCAGTTCAAGATACTTGCGGGCGACCCCAAACAGTTTGGCACGCAGGGCCACCTCCGCCAGCGCGAGATTTCCCTCCATCGTATCCGGGGTCAGCTCGGTCAGCTCCTCCAATCGACCGACTCCAGCGAGTGGACCGTCCGCACCACTTGCTCGCAGCAGCAGGAACGCCAAGTCCGGATGTGGCTGCGACTTCCAAGCGGCACGGATGGCCTGCGCGGCCCGGGACGAGCGGCCCGCATCCAACCAGACTTCCGCGGCAATAGCGGCCGCCGGCGCGAAATCGGGCAACATCGAAACGGCTTCGGATGCTGCCCGTTCTGCCCCGGCCGCATCCCGGTCCGCACGACACGCCCTCGCCACTTCGACGGCAATCAGTCCTCGGGCTCGGCGCGCTGCCGCTTCGTCCATGTGTCCACTACGCCGCATTGCGAGAACGGCCTGCTTTGCCCGGTCCCATCGACGGAGCCGCAAGCTGAGGTCCAGACACTCCTGCAGAGCCCAACGCGGCGATGGCACCTGCTCGGCCGCACGTTCCGCGAGGTCAAGAGCCTGGGCAAGCCGGCCCTGCTGCCGCACCTCGGCGACCAAACCCCGGAGCGCTGCGAGCTTGGTGCTGGCCCCGTGTTCCATTCGTTCGAACGCTGCGTGAGCGCTGGCTACGTCCTCGACAAGCATGGCTGCCTGCGCTTCGAGCAACAGCCGCAATGGCGCGTCCGCGGGCAGCACCCGCACGCCCCTGAGAGCGTTGCGAACGCCACGTTCGTCACCGCCCGCAGCTGCCGTCAGGCCGGTTTCCAGTGAGCGCCATCCCCGCCGTACCCGCTGATCCCGCCACGCGGTCATCGCCCGCCGCGGGAGACTCCACAAAAACCTGAACATTGAAAGTGCGCCGAGCACCAGCGCAGCTAGGACCACGAGCGCTGCCGCCAACAGACCGGGTGCGGCACGGACCTCCCAGCCCTGCCACTGGAGACGCAATTGACCGGGCACTTCGGCAAGCCAAGCAGCTGACATCCCGACAGCTGACAGCACCGCCAGCAGCACCAGCAGTCGAATCATCGTGACCCCGGCAAGGGTTCCAATTCCACGTTTCGGACCAGATCCGCAAGCTGCCCGTCGGCATAGCGTTCCAGTGCCTGCAGGGCGTCGTGTGCGGCCAACACCGCTTCCGCTTCGCCTTGCCACTCGGCAAGCTCGGCCTGAATCGCCTCCGGAAGCGCACCGCTTTCTTGCCAAGCTTTCCTGAGATCGCCGGCTTCGACGAGAAAACTCACCCGGCTCAGCACCGAGTCCGGTGACTCGCCCATCGGCATTTCCGTCCGTCGGACCTCAACCAGACCGGCCACGCGGTCGATCAACCTGTCCAGACCGGCCGCCGAGGGGTCTCCAAGCGCCGCACGGGCTGCCTGCTCCAAAACGGAAAACTTTCGAGCCAGCTCCGCCTGCGTTGCGAACCCGGTCGGTGCGTACGGCGTCAGCACTGCGAGGGCGGCTGCCGCCTGTGGATCGCCGCCAACCAGTTCGCGAAGCAGAGCCAGCGGCTCCGCATAGGGCCTGCCATGCTCCACTTCCGTGCCGATCCACCGCAGTGTCCGGGCCGCGGCAAGGGCGCGAAGCCCAGCTTGCAGCCAGGCCCTGTCCGCCGCCACCGTGCGGGAAATCTCGGCGAATTGCCCGGTCATCGCAATCGCCTCAGCCTCGGTCCCTGGAAGCAGCACCAGCGCTGCCAGTCTGTCCTCAACGGCGCGGAGCTGACGGCCCAGCGAATCGCCGAGTGCATCCACCTCGCTCCGAAACGCCAAGGAGTCCTGGTGGGCCACGAGTCGCTCCACCTGAGCGGCCAGCTGCCGCAAGTCTGCGTCGGTCAGCGCTTGCGCCCCAATGTTCGATATTTGCTGCTCGAGCTCCGCGACGCGGAGGTCCAAGGTCCGGGTCTCGTCAATCGCCGCCGTGAACTGACGCCGGAGTTCCCAGACGGCAACACCAATGGCGGCAAGCACCAAGACGACACCAACCCCAATGACGGCCAGACGTAGCGATCGAGGTCGCCGTTGCCCGGTGGCCACGGTGGACGCGCGCCGTTTGCCTTTCGCTCCCGGACCTGCACCAGTTGATGACGGTACTGACGGCTGGCCCGTGCGCTTCCCGCTTTGAGATTTCGCGGCTTCCTGCCCGTCCTGTGACGTCTGCTTCGTCCCTGCATCGGCGGCCTCGTCCTTGCTCGAGCTTGCCGGGGCCGTAGCCGTAACAGCGGACCGGTCTGACTGCGCGGGAGAAGCCGGGCCCTTGGATTCCGGTGCATCTCGTGAGGCCATCTTCAAAATGCTCGCATCCGGGCGACCGGTGGCATGGAACCAAGATACCACCGGAACCATGGCTAAATCGGTCGGCCGGACGCCAGCGTCGTCGCCGACGGTTCAGGCCCCCCAAGACCCTGGTTCCTTACCGCGGTACGTGGTACTCACGACCTCGGGTGATCCGAATCCGGGTTCACTCCTGATGTGCGGGGACACGCGAAAGTGTGCAGTTTTCAGTTGCCATCGACACACGGGACAGCTGACAGGCTTCCTCAATGAGATTTGCGCAACCCGCCAACGCGAAATCCTGGTCCGAAGGCTGTGGCGACCCAACCGGAACGGCCCTGACGGCTGCTCCCTTCAGCCCGATGCGAAGAGTCTTTTCGTAGCGCATACTGCGCAGGCGCCCGCCCGGACGCCGTGACCGCAATGCGCAGCTGCACGAATCCTGTCGCCGCGCAGCTGTCAACCCATGCACGTCTGCCAGATCGGGATAGTGTGTCCGAGGAATGAACTTGTTCCTAGCAATCGCTGTCGGCGGCGCCATTGGCGCTGTACTCCGCCACGCCGTAAGTACTGGAATGTACAGCTGGTTGGGAATGGGTTTCCCGTGGGGAACCCTGGCGGTCAACGTGCTCGGATCCCTTGCTCTCGGCGCTGTTGTCGAAGCCGGTGCATCGACCTTGAAGTTGACGCCCGAGCTGCGTGCCCTGATTGCCACGGGGCTCCTGGGGGCCTTCACCACGTTTTCGACATTTGCGCTCGACGCGGCCAACCTGTTCGATCGCCAAGCGATGATCTCCGGCATCCTTTATGTCGGGCTATCTGTCTCACTTTGCATTGGCGGCTTCTATCTCGGTGCCGGCGGCGTGCGGTTGGCCCTATCGTGACGAGCAACCCTACTCCGGAAAAGGTCCGTCCGGACGATGACGGAATTCGGCTCGATCGCTGGCTGCGCGAGCAGCTGCCCCAACTGCCTTTCGGGCTGATCCAGCGGCTTATCCGCACCGGCCAGGTCCGCGTGGACGGGCATCGCGCGAGAGCCCATCTTCGACTGGCCGCGGGCCAAGTGGTGCGCATTCCCCCTGTCCGGGGCCAATTCCGCAAGGGGCCGGCACACGCCTCGGCTGGACTGCACGTCGCGGCGCTGGCGGACCGCATCCTCCACAAGGACGATCACTTCATCGCGTTTGACAAGCCGGCAGGACTCGCCGTCCAGGGAGGATCGGGGATTTCCCGTCACCTGGACGGCATGCTGGACGCTCTGCGATTCGGCGCCGATGAGCGACCGCGGCTGGTCCATCGTCTGGATCGGGATACGACCGGCGTCCTCTTGTTGGCGCGGTCCCGCAAGGCTGCGCAACATTGTGCCCAGCTATTCCGGGAAGGCCGCGCCGACAAGGTCTATTGGGCCCTGGTCCGCGGTGCCCCCAGTCCCCGCACCGGCAAGATTTCGGGCCATTTACGGAAGATCACTGCCGGCGGTGAGCGACGCATGATCGGCAGTCTCACAGGGCGGACCGCAACCACCCACTACAGCACAAGAGGATTCTCGGATGGCTCGGCGTGGCTCGAATTACGTCCGGTGACCGGCAGAACCCATCAATTGCGGGTTCATTGCGCGATGATCGGGTGTCCCATTCACGGGGATTCGAAGTACGGCGGTGCTCGTGCCGAAGCGGAAGGCCAGCTTCAGCTGCATGCCCGCGAACTCACCGTGCCGGACCTGGAAGGGTTCACGCTCCGGATTGAAGCGCCTTTGCCCGAGACGATGCGATCCCGCTTCGTACGATCCGGCTTCAGGGACCCGGATGCGGCTGACACCTAGCAACGCCCGCCGGGGCACGGTAGTACCGTACGGTGAGCCCCCCGGACCCGCTGCATTCGAGAACCGCTCAGGCGTGGCGGGAAACGCGCCCGCCGATCAGCCGGGCCTGGGGGCCCGCGCCAAACCAACGGAAGGCTGCGACGATTGCTTCCCGAACGGCCCTGCCCTGCAGGGCGCGACCAACCCGGGCCAACTCAGAGAAATCCGCGTCCAGCGTGCCGACGACGGGCATACCGGTCGAAGACCGGAATGATTGGGTGTTCATCACCTTGTTCCTTTCAAGCACGCGATTGCCGTGCCTACAGAACCATGTAGGAGATTGGTAACGGTTACCCAAGAGGCAAACCTGCGCATCCATCATGCAGCAGTTGCATAGCTCAATCCCGACTCTGAGGTTCGGAAGTTGGCCATTAGCCAATTGCAGCCGCCAATAAGATTGCCTCTGAAGCGTGCTTTTACAGCTTTCCCGCCCACGTCCGCGGGTGGATGTCACCGCAATATTTGATGTTAGCCATGCAGATTCTGCATCACTTCATGGCAGGAGGCGCGACAGTCGTCCCCCGCGAAGCACTCAGTCCAGGAAAATGTCCTGCTTGAGCGTGGCGCCGGGCTTGACCGCATAGGACTCAAAGCTGTTGAGCCCCGTTTCACGCAGGACATCCTCGTCGATGAAAGTATTTCCTGTGCAGGATCGCGCGGGACGAGTCACGATGGCGTGCGCCGCGTCCGCCATGATGGCGGGCTGTCGGCTTCGCTCCATCAGCTCGGAGCCGACAACAAATTCGACCGCCGCAGTCGCAATGGTCGTACGCGGCCACAGTGCGTTCGACGCAATGCCGGCATCCGCCAGTTCCCCGGCCATGCCGATGGCCAGCATTGACATCGAATACTTGGAGGCCGTGTACGCCGCGTGCGGCGCAAACCAGTCGGGATTGAGATTCAGGGGCGGTGCCAGGGTCAGGATGTGCGGGTTCGAGGCCTGCCGAAGGTGCGGGATTGCGTGGTGCGACACCACGTGCGTGCCACGCACGTTGATTGCAAACATCAGGTCAAACCGTTTGGCCGGTGTCCCCTCTACCCCGGCCAAGTGGATGGCGCTGGCATTGTTGACCAGCACATCCAGGCCTCCGAACGTCTCGACCGTTCGCCGGATGCAATCGGCCACCTGCTCCTCGGCTCTGACGTCGAGCGCCACAGCAAGGGCCTTCCCTCCTGCCTGTTCCACTTCCTCGGCGGCCGAGTGAATCGTACCGGGCAGTTTCGGGTGTGGATCCTCGGTCTTGCCGGTCACCACCACATTGGCGCCATCGCGCGCACAGCGAATCGCAATGGCCTTCCCGATTCCCCGGCTTGCGCCGGTAATCAGGACTGTTTTTCCGGATAGTGCCGGCATGTCTTTCCCTAACGGGGTGCTAGGCGGACCGCACCGTCGAGCCGGATGGTCTCACCGTTGATCATCGGGTTTTCGTAGATGTGGCGAACCAAAGCTGCGTACTCCTCGGAACGTCCGAGACGCGACGGCTGCAACGTGGATGCAATCAACGATTCCTTGGCTGCCTCGGGCAGGCCGGCCAACATGGGTGTCTCGAACAGTCCGGGCGCGATGGTCACGACGCGAATCGCCGCTCGTGCAAGTTCACGGGCCGCCGGCAAGGTCAGCGCGGCTACGCCTCCCTTCGACGAAGCGTACGCGCCCTGACCAATCTGGCCGTCGAACGCGGCCACCGACGCCGTGTTGACGATCAAGCCCCGATCCTCGCCATCCAGCTCGTTCCCCTGCATAGCGGCCGCGGTCGCTTTCATGACGTTGAACGTTCCTACCAGATTGATCTGGATCACCCTGACATAGGCCTCGAGCGGCAGGGGGCCGTTGCGGCCTACGATCCTCCCCGGCGTGGCCACACCTGCGCAGTTGACCACGAGGTTGAGCGGGCCGAACGCGCTGATGCTGGCGGCAACGGCATCGGCCACGGCCGTCTCGTCCGCCACGTCGAGCGTTGCCGCCCGGCTGCGCGCTCCCAAGCGGGCAGCAAGCGCCGCTGCGCGATCGCCATCAATATCCACGATGCTCGCATGCCCGCCCGCCTCGACCACGGCCTCGACTGTCGCAGCACCTAGGCCTGACGCGCCACCAGTCACAAATGCATGGGCGTTACTGAAATTCATCCATTAACTCCTGAAATCTCGGGCTGTCGCCAAGTCGGCCGTTCAATGGCGGGTAACGTCGTCGCTAACCGGTTTCACTGGCGGGCCCGCGGGAATGTTGAGCTGGCCCATGTCGTCGCTCCATTCACGGGTCGACAGGCCTGGGAGGACATGCGGAAGGATCTCGTCGACTTCGTTGACCGGTACGATCTCGAGCCCTTCCTTGACCTCATCCGGGACCTCCGCCAGGTCCTTCTCGTTGTCTTTCGGAATCAGCACCGTTCGAATGCTCCCCCGCAGCGCCGCCAGGAGCTTTTCCTTCAACCCGCCGATCGGGAGGACCCGCCCCCGCAGGGTGACTTCTCCGGTCATCGCAACCCGAGCCGACGCGGGAATTCCGGTAAGCGCCGAGAGAATCGACGTGACGATCGCAAGCCCCGCGGAAGGCCCGTCTTTCGGAGTCGCACCCTCGGGCACGTGGAGATGAATGTCCCGAGTATCAAATGCTTCCGGGTCAATGCTCATGAGCGGGGCGCGCGAACGCAAGTAGGACACGGCCGCCTTGACCGACTCCTGCATCACATCGCCCAGCTGGCCGGTGATTTGACGGCGCCCCTTGCCGGGCATGGTCACGGCCTCGATGGTGAGGAGATCGCCGCCCACTTCCGTGTACGCGAGTCCCGTTGCCACGCCCACCATCTGCTCACTTTCGATTTCGCCGTAGCGATAGCGCGGCGGTCCCAGGTATTCGGGCAGATCTTCCGGTGCTACCTCCACCGTCTCAATCTCGTCGCCAACGATCTTGCGGACGGCTTTTCGACATAGCTTCGCGATTTCCCGCTCGAGTCCACGAACCCCGGCTTCACGGGTGTAGCGGCGGATGATCGTCTCCAGCGCATCGTCCTGCAGCTTCCACTCGTGCGAACGCACCCCGTTGCGCTTCATCTGCTTGGCGATCAAATGCGATTTCGCGATCTCGATTTTCTCGCGCTCCGTGTAGCCCGGCAGTGGGATGATTTCCATTCGGTCCAACAGCGGTTGCGGCATGCTGCGCGTATTCGCGGTGGTCAGGAAGAAGACTCCCGACAGATCGTAATCGACCTCCAGGTAGTGGTCGTTGAACGTGACATTCTGTTCCGGATCCAGCACTTCAAGCAGGGCGGACGTCGGGTCGCCTCTCCAGTCAGCACCCAGTTTGTCGATTTCGTCCAGCAGGAAGAGCGGGTTGGACACCTTGGCCTTCTTCATTCCCTGGATGATCCGGCCCGGCATCGAACCCACGTAAGTTCGACGATGGCCGCGGATTTCCGCCTCGTCACGAATTCCGCCAAGCGCCACCCGTACAAACTTCCGGCCTGTGGCTCGGGCAACGGATTCGCCCAGGGAGGTCTTGCCCACTCCGGGCGGGCCGACCAGGCAAAGAATCTGCCCGTGCCCGCGCTTGGTTCGTTGCTGTACAGCGAGGTGCTCGAGAATGCGCTCCTTGACCTTCTCCAATCCGTAATGGTCTTCGTTCAGGATTCTCTCCGCCCTCTTGAGATCGCGATTGACGCGGCTGGACTTCTTCCATGGGACATCCAACAACCACTCGATGTAGCTTCGGACAACCGTTGACTCGGCAGACATCGGGCTCATGGAGCGCAGCTTGCGCAATTCTCCCAGAGCCTTTGCTTTGGCTTCCTTGGAAAACTTGGTCGCCATGATCCTTGAGCGGAAGTTGTCGGCATCATCCTCGTCGCGGTCGCTGCCTTCACCCAGTTCGCGCTGGATCGCCTTCATCTGCTCGTTGAGGTAGTACTCGCGCTGAGACCGCTCCATCTGCGTCTTGACGCGTGTCCGGATCTTGCGCTCAACTTTCAGTACCTCGATTTCGGCCTCGATCAGCGAATGGATCAAATCAAGCCGCTTCCGGATATCGCCGGTCTCCAGCAGCGTTTGCCGGTCAGAGATCTTGCTTCCGATCTGGGCAGATACCGCATCCGCGATTCGGCCGGGATCGGTGAAGTCGATCTGCGCGATCGACGACACCATCTCCTGTCCGATCTTCTTGCTCAGCTTGGCGTAGGTCTCAAACCGAGCGTGTACGGCGCGTAGCAGGGCTTCAAGCGTGCTGTCCAACGCTGGCGTTTCATCGGGAAGGTCGGTGATTCTGGCCTGCAAGAACTTGTCGGTAACCGTGAACTCTTCGATGGATGCCCGAATCACACCCTCGACAAGCACCTTCACCGTGTTGTCGGGCAGCTTGAGCAACTGGACAATCTTCCCGACTGTGCCGACCGGATAGACATCGTCCGGCCCCGGATCATCTTCCGCGGATTCCCGTTGGGCGACGAGCAGGATTTGCTTGTCGTTCGCCATGGCCTCTTCTAGGGCGCGCACCGTCTTGTCACGTCCAACGAACAGCGGCACGATCATGTTCGGGAACACGACGATGTCGCGCAGCGGCAACACCGGCAACACCCAGTTCTTGGGCTCCGGCACCGTGGGGACGGCCTTCTCGGTGTCTTCTTGCATGCTGATGTGTCCTTAGTGGCTCCGGAGACGGCTGGCGGCGCCTAGCAGAGTTGTGAACTCCGGAGCCCTATTTCAAGACCCTGCGCGTGCTCCAGAGATGGCGCGGGGTTGTGCGCGTTCGACCGATGACCCGACCGCGGGATCCGCGAAGATCATCAGGGGCTGTCGACGACCCTCGGCGACTTCCGAGTCAATCACAACTTCCTGTACTCCATCGTGCGACGGCAGATGGAACATGGTATCCAGCAGAATAGCCTCAAAGATCGAGCGAAGGCCACGGGCACCGGTTTTCTGCGAAATGGCCCGGCGCGCAATCACGCGGACCGCGTCATCGGTGACCGTCAGCTTTGCACCTTCCATTTCGAACATGCGCGCGTATTGCTTCACCAGTGCGTTCTTCGGTGTCGTGATGATTTCGACTAGCGCCGGCTCATCGAGTTCCCGCAGGGTGGTCGCGACTGGCAGTCGACCGATGAATTCCGGGATCAGCCCGTAACGAAGCAGATCTTCGGGCTGCACTTTCTTCAGGATGTCGTCCTTACGCGCCTCTTCCGGTGAACGTACGTCGGCACCGAAGCCGATGCCGGTACCCGTTTCCCGATCGGCGATGATCCGTTCGAGACCACTGAACGCACCGCCGCAGATGAACAAGATGTTGGTGGTGTCGACCTGCAGAAACTCCTGCTGCGGGTGTTTGCGGCCACCCTGCGGTGGGACACTTGCGACCGTGCCCTCCATGATCTTGAGCAGCGCCTGCTGCACGCCCTCGCCAGACACATCGCGCGTGATGGAGGGATTGTCTGACTTGCGGCTGATCTTGTCGATTTCATCGACGTAGACGATGCCGCGTTGGGCGCGCTCCACGTTGTACTCGGAATTCTGCAGCAGATGGAGAATGATGTTCTCGACATCCTCGCCAACGTAACCGGCCTCGGTCAGCGTGGTTGCGTCCGCCATGGTGAATGGGACATCAAGGATCCGAGCCAAGGTCTGCGCCAGGAGCGTCTTGCCGCTCCCGGTCGGGCCGATCAGGAGAATGTTGGACTTGGCCAGTTCGACATCCGACGACTTGAGGCCATGGGCAAGGCGTTTGTAATGATTGTGCACGGCGACGGACAACACGCGCTTCGCATGATCCTGGCCGACTACATAGTCATCGAGTACCGAGCAAATCTCTGCCGGAGTGGGAACGCCCTCGCGGCTCTTTACCAAACTGGAGTGATTGTCCTCACGAATGATGTCCATGCACAGTTCGACGCATTCATCGCAGATGAACACGGTCGGGCCGGCAATCAGTTTTCGGACTTCGTGCTGGCTCTTGCCGCAGAACGAGCAGAACAGACTGTTTTTTCCGTCCTTGCCGGTGGAATCGCTCATTTGCCGTCCGCACGCGTATCTGAACCGTTCGTCACGGCCCCAATCAGGAGAGAAATCTAGCCCTTCGCGGGTCGTTGGCGCAAGCTAAATGCCACGCCTTGAAGGACCTTCCGCTCCATATGTCTCATTTAGGGAGAAACCGGCGGAACGCCGAGGCGCCCCTGGGCGCCAGGTGCCGGGAGAACACCCGCGGCGCGACCTACCCGACAGCCCGACCGGCGAGGCGTATCGGCCGTAACTTCGGTGCTAATATCAACTTTCGCTACTTCGACGACACCATCGACAAGTCCGGCACCATTTGATTCGGCATCAGACAACATGAATGGGAAGCGCCTGCAGCTGGTCAGGAACTGGCTGACGAAACACGAGCTTCGGGGTTTCGTACAACCGCATGAAGACGAATTCCTCGGCGAGTTCATCCCCGCTGCGGCAGAACGGCTGGCGTGGCTGACCGGCTTTACTGGTTCTGCGGGAACCGCAGTAATACTCGAGGACCGGGCGGCGCTGTTTGTCGACGGCCGGTACACGATTCAGGCACGCTCGCAAGTTGAAACAAGCTGTTACGAAGTTCTCAACAGCAGCTCCTGCCCGCCCGGCCGCTGGCTCACGGATGCGATGGGCGATGATGCAAACATCGGCTTTGATCCGCGACTGTTCAGCGTCAGTCGCGCCAGACAAATGGCGCAGGCCGTCGAGCAGGCCGGCGGGCGACTAATACCGACGGCCTCCAATCCCATCGACGAACATTGGACTGACCGCCCGCCCCCACCGGCTGGGAGCATTCTCGCCCACCCGATCCGATACGCAGGCGAGTCAAGCGCGGACAAACGCGGCCGGCTTGCGGCGGTCCTGAAGCAACATGGAGTCGCGGCAACGGTATTGACATCCTGCGAATCGGTCGCCTGGCTCCTCAATATCCGTGGAAGCGACCTGCCGTACTCGCCGGTGGCGCTGGCCACCACGATCCTGACGTGCGACGGTACTGCCCAACTGTTCGCGAATCCCGTAAGCGTGACCGACGAAGTTCGATCGCATCTGGGCGATGCCGTGTCCCTGCATCCTCGGTCGGCGCTTCTGGAGTCGTTGTCTGCGTTCGGGGCAGACCAGGCCACGGTGCAACTGGATCCTGCGTCAACCCCCGTGTGGATCCAGACGCTCCTGACCGAGTCGGGGGCCGATGTTCGACATGCCCCCGACCCCGTCGAGCTACCAAGGGCGGTAAAGAATTCCGTCGAATTGCACGGCATGCGTGATGTGCACGAAATTGACGGTCTGGCGATGGCCAAGTTCCTGTGTTGGCTCGACGCAAACGCTCTGGCGGGAAATGTTACTGAGTGCAGCGCGGCGCTTCAGTTGGAGGCATTCCGGCGAGAGTGTCCTGAATTCAGGTCGCCCAGCTTCCCCACGATTTCCGGCACCGGTCCACACGGTGCCGTCGTCCATTACCGGGCTACACCGGAAACCGACCGACAGCTTCGTCCCGGAGACCTCTACCTGGTCGACAGCGGCGGTCAGTACCCCGGTGGCACGACCGACGTCACCCGGACGGTCGCAGTGGGCCATCCCGAACCGCAAATGTGTGACCGATTTACCCGCGTGCTCAAGGGGCATATTGCGCTGGCGACGGCGCGCTTTCCCATCGGCACGCCCGGCGGTCAGCTGGACATCCTCGCCCGAGCGCCACTGTGGCAGGCAGGGCTCTCATACGACCACGGCACCGGTCATGGGGTAGGCAGCTTTCTCAACGTGCACGAAGGTCCCCAATCGATCTCCTTTCGGATCGACCGCGCGGGCACACCCACTGTCTCGAAGAGCGCCCTGGTGTCTCTCGCAGCGGGGATGGTGGTCTCCAATGAGCCGGGTTATTACCTCGAAGACGCATACGGAATACGCATCGAGAACCTTGTTGCGGTGCGCGACGAACCTGAACCTGAGGGCGCCGAGTTTGCCCTGCTTGGCTTTGAAACCCTGACACTGGCGCCAATCGACCGCCGGCTGATCGTTGCGGACATGCTCAACCCGGACGAGGTGCGTTGGCTTGATAGCTATCACCAGCGCGTCGTATCGACCCTTTCTCCAAGACTTGCCCCGAGCACACGTGATTGGCTGGTTGAAGCGTGCGCACCGTTGCGGACATGAGATCTCTGCGCCTGTGGGCGCGTTCACTGTCACTTCCACAGAACACTGGCGGAATTTCCCTGGCCTGGTGGTTTGACCCACGAGAGGAAACTGCGAAGCGAGTTCAGCGAACTGCTACCGCGTGACGGACCGCATTGGGCAGGCACGCCGCAGATCCAGCGAGCGCCACGGTCGGGTCGTCAGTGTTGATCATTCGCGCCGACCAGCGGCACGGCCGCCACGAACCAGACTTCGATAGACCCGGAGGGCGCGCTGCCGCGCTTCGGCGTGATCCACCATCGGGGTCGGATAGGTCTCGCCTAGTCGAATTCCGGCATTGGCCAAGACCGGTGCGGATGCCGTCCAAGGTGCATGGATAAACCGGTTGGGCATTCGCCCCAGTTCCGGAACCCAAGCTCGGACATATCTTCCCTCGGGATCGAAGCGCCGCGACTGGGCTATCGGATTGAAGACTCGGATGTACGGAGCAGCATCGGTGCCAGTACCGGCCACCCATTGCCAAGCCGTACTGTTATTTGCCCAGTCCGCGTCGACCAGCATCTGCCAGAACCAAGCTGCGCCCGACCGCCAGTCGATCAGTAGATGTTTGGTCAGGAAGGACGCCACGACCATCCGGACACGGTTGTGCATCCAGCCTGTGGCGAGGAGTTCGCGCATTCCGGCATCGACCAGTGGATAGCCCGTCCGGCCTTGCTGCCATCGCCTCAGGTCTGCCGGGCTGTCTCGCCAAGGCATCCGGTCGAAGTCACCTCGCAGGTTCGCGGTTCCCAAATCCGGGTTGTGAAACAGCAGGTATTGGCTGAACTCCCGCCAACCGAGCTGCCGAAGGTACGGGTCCTCCTCCCGAACACGGCCGCTCCGTGCGAGGCGATCAGCAATCTGGCAGGGCCCGACCTCGCCAAAGTGCAGGTGCGGCGAGAGCCTGCTGGTGCCCGACATTCCCGGCTTGTCGCGATCGGTCGCGTACGTGCTCGCCGCACCCTGCACGAAATCTTCCAGTCGGGACAACGCGCCAACTTCTCCGGGCTTCCAATGGGCAGCTAGGCGGTCCGGCCATTCCGGGTTACTGCCGCCAGGGCTGCACGCTTCGAGTCGCTCGCCGGTCGGCCAAGTTGTCGGCCGGGGCAGCGACAACGGGGGCGGCAGCGGCTGCCTGAAATCCTGTGCAAGACACTGCCGCCAAAATGGGGTGAAGACCTTGTAGGGCGAATCGTTCCCGGATCGGATTTCGTGGGGTTCAACCAGCAGCGCAGCGTTGAACGTCCGGACCTCCAAGTCCGCGGCGTGCAGTTGAGCCTCAATCGCCCTGTCCTGACCGCTCAGCACGGGATCGTACCGCCGATTCCAGCAGACCGCCCCTGCCCTGGTTTCCTTGGCCAGGGCTTCGAGTGCGGCGGCAGGCGCGCCTCGACGATAGATCAGTCGACTGCCCACGGCGCCCAGTGAGGCTGCCAAGGCCTGGAGACTGCCATGCAGCCACCAGCGGGAAGCATTCCCGACAGCCCGGGTGCCAGGCCCCTTATCACATATGAACACGGGAATGACTGGATGGCCCGTCTGGACTGCCCAGCCAAGTGCCGGGTTGTCCGACAGCCGCAGGTCGTTGCGGAACCAGGCCAGGACGGGTTTCATGCCGCCCCCACGCCAGTCATGCAAACCGGGAGCCGCGACGATCGGGACCAGAAACGGTCGGAACCGAGGCATGGCGGCCGGCGAGACCCATGGGGACTGCCTCGGGCACTGCCAACTGCAACGAGGAAGAGTGGCCTCAAGCGAGGCTCAGGACAGCGCTCCAAGCAGTGCAGTGGTCACCTTGACCGTACATTGGCTGCCGTCGATCTGCGTCAACAGCCCCCTGCTTCCGTAATAGGGAACCAGCGGCGACGTTTCTGCCCGGTATGCCGCCATGCGTTCCGCCACGGTTTCCGCGCGGTCATCCTCCCGTCGGCGAAACGATGTGCCACCGCATACGTCGCAGATATTCTTCCGCTGGGTCGGCTTGGAATGCTCGTTGTACACGGCGTCACACTTGGCGCAGACGTACCGCCCCGTGATCCGGCGCACCAGCTCATCTTCCGAAATCGTAAACTCGATCACCTGATCGAGCGCCTGGCCTGCCCGTTCCAGCATCTGTTCAAGGGCGTCGGCCTGGGCCACTGTGCGCGGAAAGCCATCGAGGATGTAACCGCGCGCGCAGTCCTCCAGGTCCAAACGAAGTGCGACGATTTTCTGGACCACCTCGTCCGGAACCAGGGCTCCCCGGCTCATGATCGAAGCGGCACGTCGCCCGATCTCGGTGTCTGCCTCCACGGCTGAGCGCAGCATGGCACCCGTCGAAAGATGCGGAATCCCGAAACGATCACGTAGAACAGCTGCCTGAGTGCCCTTCCCACATCCCGGCGGACCCAGCAGCACCAAGCGCATTACGATCGGCCCCGGAGCTTCGCTTTCTTGATTAATCCCTCGAATTGGCGCGCGACAAGGTGGGAATGGATCTGTGCAACGGTATCCATCGTTACGTTGACCACGATCAACAGGCTGGTGCCCCCAAAATAGAACGGCACCGCGTACTGCGAGATCAGCATCTCCGGCAAGAGGCACACCAGGGCGAGGTACGCGGCCCCGGCGGTGGTAAGACGCGTCAGGATTCGGTCGATGTAGGCCGCCGTGTTGGCACCAGGCCTCACACCCGGCACAAAGCCGCCGTACTTCTTCAGGTTGTCAGCAGTGTCGGCTGGATTGAAGACCACCGACGTGTAGAAAAACGCGAAGAACACGATCCCGGCGACGTAGAGGGCAAGGTAGCCTGGCTGCCCTCGTCCCAGCGCGGCCGTGACGTCCAGCAGCCACGAGGGGCCCTGTCCGGCGTTGAAACTGAGTGCCGTGACCGGCAGAAGGAGGATCGAGCTCGCGAAAATCGGCGGAATCACGCCCGACGTATTGAGCTTCAGCGGCAGGTAGCTGCTGGTATCGCCACCGAATGTCTTGGTCCCCAATTGCCGCTTCGGGTACTGGATGAGAATGCGGCGCTGCGCCC
Source organism: Alphaproteobacteria bacterium (assembly GCA_965116745.1). Taxonomy (GTDB): domain Bacteria; phylum Pseudomonadota; class Alphaproteobacteria; order TMED109; family TMED109; genus VXPW01. Next base: position 1,931,370 of record OZ220701.1, read on the forward strand.
GCTCGATAAACACGATGAACGCGATCACTGCCACCGCCAACGCCATCAACAAGATGATCAACGCGCCAGACAGGGCACCGGTGCGACCCAGCTCCAATGTCGCCACCAGAGCCGCGGGCAATTCGGCAACGATTCCGGCCATGATGATCAGCGAGATCCCGTTGCCGATCCCGCGCGAGGTAATCTGTTCGCCAAGCCACATCAGGAACACGGTGCCGCCGGTCAGCGTGATCACGGTCACGAACCGGAAAAACAGGCCCGGGTCGCGAACCGCCGGCCCCTGCGAGCCCGAGAGGCTTTCCAACCCGACGGCAATCCCGAGTGCCTGCATGGCTGCCAGGACCACAGTGCCATACCGCGTGTACTGGGTGATCCGCTGGCGCCCGGATTCGCCCTCTTTCTTCAGTTGCGCGAGATGTGCCGAGACGGTCGTCATCAACTGAATGATGATGGAGGCAGAGATGTACGGCATGATATTCAGGGCGAATATCGTCATTCTGCCGAGCGCACCGCCAGCAAACATGTCGAACATCCCGAGGATGCCGCCGGAATTCTGCTGAAATATGTCCGCAACCGCGCTGGTCTCGATCCCAGGCAGCGGAATGTAGGTCCCGATCCGGTAGACGATCAGGGCGCCTAATGTGAACCAAATGCGCCGCTTGAGTTCGGTCGCTTGGGCTATCGCACCAAAATTGATATTGGCAGCGAGTTGTTCGGCGGCAGATGCCATCAGCCGGCACTCCCCAGCGGACAACCACCCTTACCCAGGTGGACACCGCAGTGGTTCATCACGTTCATGCCTCCGCCGACTCTTCCGACGTCTCAGCGGACGGTTTCCCTCCGTCTGATTTCCCGGAGGACAATAGGCGGACACTGCCGCCCGCTCGTTCCACGGCCGTGATCGCGGAACGAGAGGCTCCGACAACCTCAAAGGTCATGGGCACAGACAGGGATCCAGAGCCAAGAAGGCGCACGCCGTCGCGCACGCGCCGGACGATCCCGGTTTCCAGCAATACAGAGGCATTCACCACCGTAGCAGCGTCCAACCGGCCAGCGTCAACCGCCGCCTGAATCCGGCCAAGATTCACCTCCGCAAACTGACGTCGGAACAAAGGTCGAAACCCGCGCTTCGGGAGGCGGCGGTAAAGCGGCATCTGCCCACCCTCGAAGCCCGAAGTGCTGGCACCTGACCGGGCCTTCAGCCCCTTGTGGCCCCGCCCGGAGGTCTTTCCCCTGCCCGAGCCTATGCCGCGACCGACGCGCTTGCGGTTGCGTTGCGCCCCCTTGGAGGGCCCGAGTTCTCGAAGCATCATTCGCTGGGCTCCCCGGTGGCAATCGTTTCCATCGAGACGAGATGCTGGACCCGCGTAATCATCCCGCGCACGGCCGCCGTGTCCTCAAGCTCGGAAACTCGACCAATTCGATTCAGGCCTAGTCCGATCAGTGTCTTCCGCTGAACGGGCTTGCGACCAATTGGGCTCTTGATCTGGGTGACGCGAATGCGTCCGGAACTGGGTGTGGCCATGACGAATTACGCGGAAGCCGCGCCTTCAGTGAGATGCTTGCCGGTCTCATCGGCGGCGGCCGGGGCTGCACCAGCTCCTTCGACCGCCGGCGTTTCGGTCTCTTCCCTCGCACGGTTGCCTGCATTCTTGCCGGACCCATCCGCACCATTGGCAGCCTTGCCCGCCCGGCGCCGACGATCAGTCCTATTGAGAATTTCAGAAACCTTAAGGCCCCGCCGAGAGGCCACGTCTGCCGGCGACTGCACTTTCTGCAGGGCATCGAAGGTCGCGCGTACCATGTTGATGGCGTTGCCGCTGCCGACCGACTTGCCGACCGCATCCTGTACACCAAGCCGCTCCAGCACCGCGCGAACAGGACCTCCGGCAATGATGCCGGTCCCTGCCGGCGCCGCTCGAAGGATCACCTTGGCGGAGCCAAGCCTGCCGCTTGTGTCATGGTGCAGCGTACGCCCCTCGCGAAGTGGGACGCGGATGAGTCTTCCCTTGGCGTTTTCCGTCGCCTTGCGGATCGCCTCCGGAACCTCCTTGGCCTTGCCTGAACCGAAGCCAACGCGGCCCTGGCCGTCACCGACAACGACGATTGCGGCAAACCCGAAGCGACGTCCACCCTTGACTACCTTGGCCACCCGGCGAATCTTGACCAGGTTGTCGGTAAGTTCCTGACGTTCCTCAGGATTACGTTGTCTGCGTGCCATACGCTCTCTCGGTCCGGGGCTCAGAACCCGAGACCGCCCTCCCGTGCCGCCTCGGCCAACGCCCGCACACGACCGTGATAAAGATAACTTCCGCGGTCAAAGACCACGGTGTCGACGCCAGCTTCCTTCGAACGTTGGGCAACCAACGCGCCAACCGCGCGCGCGGCCTCAATTCCGCCGCCGGGTTTGCCTTCTGATCTCAGTGCGCGATCAAGAGTCGATGCGCTGGCCAGCGTCCGGCCCGCTTCGTCGTCAATGACCTGGGCATATATGTGGCAATTCGAACGAAATACGGACAGCCGCGGCCGCCCGATGGCCGCCACGCGAACCCGGCGGCGATTGCGCCGCCGTCGCCGAAGCATGCGTTCCCGAGGAGAAACAGCCATGACCTACTTCCTCTTGCCTTCCTTGCGGCGGACGTACTCCCCCCGATAGCGGACACCTTTGCCCTTATAGGGTTCCGGCGGGCGAAATGCCCGGATTTCGGCCGCCAGCTGCCCCACACGCTGCCGGTTGGCCCCTGAAATCTCGATCTCCGTTGGCCTTGGGCAGGCTACCTGCAGATCGTCGGGCACGGCGATGTGGACGTCGTGGCTGTAACCGAGCTGCAGGTTCAGAATGCCGTCCTTGAAGGCAGCACGGTAACCGACCCCTTCGATGTCTAGATATCGTCTGAATCCGGTGCTTACTCCCGTCACCATGTTCGCGAGCAATGCCCGCGTCAGGCCCCACGCAGCTTGCGAATTGTCGCTCTTCGAAACCGGGGCCACTTCGATCACTTGATCTGCGTGTCGAATCTCGACACTCGCCGGAAAGGACTGGCTAAGGACCCCGAGCTTTCCTTCGACCGTCACGCGAGGCCCCTCAATCGTGACGGTAACGCCATCCGGAACCGGAACAGGGTGCTTGCCGACGCGGGACATGGTCAGAACACCCGACACAGAACTTCGCCGCCGACATTGGCCTCGCGGGCGGCCCGATCAGACATGACCCCCGCCGGCGTCGACAGCACGTGCACACCCAGGCCGCCATAGAAGCGCGGGATCTCGCGCGCCGGCGAATAAACGCGGCGGCACGGGCTGGAAACACGTTTGATTTCCTTAATTGCAGGCGTGCCCTTGTGATACTTGAGCTCGATCACGAGATCGCGTTTCGGACCGCCGAGTTCCTCGACATTCCATGCGCGGATATAGCCTTCCTGCCTCAGCACCTCGAGAACACTCCGTCGCAAACGCGAATCCGGGCACCGGACCGTTTGCCGCTCGGCCATCAGGCCGTTACGGATTCGAGTCAGCATGTCCGCCAGCGGGTCCGTCATGGTCATCGTCGGGGCCCTCCTACCAGCTCGCCTTGGTCATGCCGGGAATCTGGCCCATCGAAGCAAGCTCCCGCAGCGCGATCCGTGAAATCCGCATCTTCCGGTAATACCCGCGGGGCCGGCCGGTCAGCTCGCAGCGGTTGCGGACGCGTACAGGCGAGGCGTTTCGCGGCAGCTTGGCCAGGGTCAGCACTGCCTGGAACCGCTCCTCAGGCGGAGCCTTGCGATCGCGCACCTTGGCTTTGAGAGCAAGTCGGACACCGCGCCCACGCTCGGCCATCTGTCGGCGTCGACGGTTCTTCATGATGGCGCTCACTTTGGCCATGGAAATCAGGCTCCCTGCCCGCGGAAGGGCATATTGAATTTGAGCAGCAGTGCACGTGCCCAATCATCGTTCGAGGTGGTCGTGCCAATCACGACATCAAGGCCCCGCACCTGGTCGACCGTGTCGTAATCGATCTCGGGAAAGACAATCTGCTCTCGCAGGCCAAGCGCGAAATTTCCGTTTCCGTCAAACGAGTTCGGGTCGACCCCCCGGAAATCTCGCACACGGGGAAGAGCGATGTTGATCAGCCGGTCCAGAAACTCATACATGCGCGTGGACCGAAGCGTGACCTTGCAACCGATCTTCATTCCCTGGCGAATCTTGAAGCCGGCGATCGGCTTGCGCGCCTCCGTCGCCACGGGCTTCTGGCCGGCAATTGCCTCCAAGTCTCGAAGGGCGCCTTCGACCCCCTTGTCATCCTCCTTGGCAAGGCCGCCTCGGATGGACGATTGAGACGGTACCCCGACCCCCATATTGAGCACGATCTTCTCGAGCCGAGGCACGGCAAACCGGTTGGTGATTCCCAGCTCCCGCTGCAGTTCCTCGCGGTAGCGGGTGTCGTACAATTCACGGAAACGTGCAGTCATGGTGACCTCAGTCGTCCAGTAGATCGCCAGATCGTTTCGCAATCCGCACCTTGCGGCCGTCCTCCATGCGCCGGTAGCCCACCTTGGTAGGACGGCCATCGGAGGGGTCTCGCAGAGCCACATTCGAGACGTGGATCGGCAGCTCCCGTTCCACGATTCCACCCGGATTGGCTGGGGAAGGTCGCATGTGACGCCGCGCAATGTTGACCCCGCGCACGACGACGCGCGAGTGGTCTCGATCCACCCTGATCACCTCGCCGGTACGACCCCGGTCGCGACCGGTCCGTACCACGACTTCGTCACCTCGGCGGAGGCGGAACTTGCCCGGCATCACAGCACCTCCGGCGCAAGACTGATGATCTTCATGAATCTCTTGGCGCGCAGCTCCCGGGTCACAGGTCCGAATATCCGCGTACCGATTGGCTCGTTTTCCTGATCGATCAGTACTGCGGCATTGGAATCAAACCGAATCGCGGTCCCGTCGGAACGGCGAATTTCCTTTGCGGTGCGTACGATTACGGCCCGGTGAATGTCACCCTTCTTCACGCGTCCGCGTGGAATGGCTTCCTTGACCGAAACCACGATCACATCGCCAACCCACGCATAGCGCCGCTTGGCGCCGCCCAATACCTTGATGCACTGGACACGCCGGGCACCGGAGTTGTCGGCAACCCCCAGATTCGTCTCGGCCTGAATCACTGATCCAACACCTCAGTTGGCGTCCGTGGGAACTACTTCCCAGCACTTGAGCTTGGACATGGGTCGACGCTCGCGGATGCGCACCACGTCACCGGGCTGGCAGGCATTGTCCGGGTCATGCGCATGGTACTTTGCCGATCGCCGGATGAACTTCTTGTACAGCGGGTGGCGAATCAGGCGTTCCACCCGAACAACAACGGTCTGTTTGGGCGCGGCACTCACCACGACGCCACGCATCACGCGTTTCGGCATGCTTCAGGAACCTTTCGCGCGTTCGTTCAACACGGTCTTGATCCGCGCAATCTCGCGCCGCGCTTCGCGGGCCCGTGCCGTGTTTTCGAGCTCCCCGGTGGCCTGCCGGAACCGCAAATTCAGGCGCTCGCGGGCTCGTTCATCCAACATCGTGGCGAGCTCATCGTCCGTTTTTTGCCGCACTTCCGCGATTCGTAATGCCACGGCTACTGCTCCAACCGAGTGACGAAACGGGTCCGCACCGGAAGTTTCGCGGATGCCAACTCAAATGCGCGCCGCGCCGTTTCGGCGGTAACGCCGTCAAGCTCAAAGAGGACTCGGCCGGGTTTGACGCGACAAACCCAGTACTCGGGAGAGCCCTTCCCCTTGCCCATACGCACTTCCGTAGGTTTGGTCGAGACAGGAACGTCGGGAAAGATCCTGATCCAGACCCGTCCCTGTCGGCGGATGTGGCGCGTCACTGCACGCCGGGCCGCCTCGATCTGCCGTGCCGTGACCCTTTCAGCCTGCAGGCTCTTGATGCCAAAGGACCCGAAATTGAGCGTGGTTCCTCCCTTGGCGTTGCCGTGGATCCGCCCCTTGTGGGCTTTGCGGAACTTGGTCCGCTTCGGGCTCATCATGGCTGCGCATCTCCCTCTGCCTTGTCGGACGCCGATTCTTCATTTCCGTCAGCTGCCTGAGATTCATCACTGGCCTCAGGCTCGGCGTCAGCCGCAGGTTCTGCAGCGACCTCAGTTTCCGGCGCGCTTGCCGGTTCCGGATCGGGAGCAGGTTCCGCAGCGACTTCGGTTTCCGATGCGCCTGCCGGTTCCGGATCTGGGGCAGGTTCTGCAGCGACGTCGGTTTCCGGCGCAGACGCGGATTTCGGATCGGGAGCAGGCGCCGCGACTACCTCCGATTCCGACGCAGTTGCCGGTTCCGGATCGGAAGCTGGCGCCACGGTCGCATCCGATTCGACCGGAGGCTTGTCCACCGCCGCAGCCGCCGCTTCGGTGGGCGGAGTTTCAGCCGGCGCGCGCTCCGCGGCAGCCGATCGCGCTGAACGGGCTCCACGCCCCGAACCTGGGCGGCCCCCCTGACCAGTGCCCGCGAGCGGCCGTTGCTGCTGCTCACTACGCGTGCGCTCCATCGCGGAAGGGTCGTGCGCCAAGATCTCGCCCCGGAATACCCACACCTTGACGCCGCAGGTTCCGTAGGCGGTACGAGCGGTGGCGATGCCGTAGTCGATGTCGGCGCGCAGCGTGTGCAGCGGCACGCGGCCTTCGCGGTACCACTCCACCCGCGCGATTTCGGCCCCGCCCAATCGGCCGCCAACCGTGATCCGAATTCCAAGCGCGCCGAGGCGCATTGACGCCTGCACCGCGCGTTTCATGGCGCGACGGAAGGCAACCCGTCTTTCCAGCTGCTCGGCGACATTTTCGGCCACCAGCTGCGCCTCGATTTCCGGCTTGCGGATTTCGACGATGTTCAGCTGAATCTGGCTCTCGGTCATGGTGGCGAGCTTCTTGCGAATTCGCTCGATGTCCGCGCCCTTCTTGCCGATCACCATGCCTGGCCGGGCCGTATGGATGATGACGCGCGCCTTCTTGGGCGGGCGTTCAATCGTGATCCGGCTGATCCCCGCTCCCTTCAGGTCCGACTGGATGTAACGGCGGATCTGCAGGTCTTCGTGCAGCAAGTCCGCGTAGTCGGCACTCGCATACCAGCGCGAGTCCCACGTTCGGTTGATGCCGAGTCGCAAACCGATCGGATTGACCTTGTGCCCCATGCCTGCCTATTCCTCTTCCCGCACGATAATTGTCAGCCGGCTGAACGCGCGTCGGTAGCGCCCCATCCGGCCCCGCGCACGAGCCCGAAAACGCCGCATCACCAGTGATTTCCCGACCGACGCGTCCGCGACGATCAGCTTGCCCGCGTCCAACCGGTTGCCTTCCGCATTGGCCACGGCTGAGAGCAGGACCTTGCGAACGTCGTTCGCCACCCGCCTGCGAGAGAATTCGAGAGCCCGGGCCGCATCGCTGACATTGAGCCCGCGAATGAGTCCGGCCACCAGGTTCAGCTTCTGTGGGCTGACCCTGACAGCCCGAGCCATGGCCATGGCTTCATTGGGGCGAAGACGGCTCGGAGCGGAACGTTTACCCATGGCCGATCAACGCCTCGTCGCCTTGCGGTCGCCAGCGTGCCCGTAAAACGTGCGAGTCGGAGCGAACTCGCCGAACTTGTGGCCAACCATATCTTCCGACACCAGCACTGGAATGAACTTCCGGCCGTTATGGACGGCAAATGTGAGTCCGACGAACTGCGGCATGATCGTGGACCGACGCGACCACGTCCGAATGGGCGCGCGCGAACCACTCTCGTTCGCTTGCTGCGCCTTACGAAGCAGATAGCCATCCACGAATGGTCCCTTCCACACTGACCGTGCCATCGTACGGGCTCCTACTTCTTCCGCCGACGTCGGATGATCCAACGGTCGGTCGACTTGTTGCTACGGGTACGGTGACCCTTCGTGGAAACACCCCACGGAGTGACAGGGTGCCGCCCCCCAGACGTACGGCCCTCGCCGCCGCCATGCGGATGGTCCACCGGGTTCATGACGACGCCGCGCACGTGCGGTCGCCGCCCCAACCAGCGACTTCTTCCCGCCTTCCCGAGCTTGGCATTCTGGTGGTCCTGGTTCGAAACCGACCCCACCGTCGCCCGGCAGTCCGCTCGCACGAGGCGTTGTTCCCCGGAGACCAGCCGGATCACGACCCGGTCGGGGTCTTTGCCGAGCAATTGCGCGTAACTCCCGGCCGACCGGGCCAATTGGCCACCGGCACCGGGCTTCAACTCGATGTTGTGGATGATCGATCCGACCGGCATGTTGCGCAGAGGCATACAGTTACCGGGTTTGATGTCGGTCCGGCTGCCGGAAACAACGGTGTCACCCGGGGCCAGCCGCTGCGGCGCCAGGATGTAGGACAGCGTGCCGTCCGTGTACCGAATCAGCGCGATGAAGGCACTCCGGTTGGGGTCGTACTCCAGGCGCTCGACGGTGGCAGGGTCGTCGTCTCGACGGCGGCGAAAGTCGATCAGGCGGTATCTCCGCTTGTGCCCACCACCGCGGTGCCAAACCGTGATCCGCCCTTGGTTATTGCGGCCACCAGTACTGGACAGCCCTTCCGTCAGGGCCTTCTCTGGTTTTCCACGGTGCAGGTTCGACCGGTCGACCAGGACAAGCTGACGGCGACCAGGAGTCACCGGACGATGCTGCTTCAGAGCCATGGTCAGACCTCGCTCCCAAGATCGATTGACTGCCCTGCCTCCAGCGTCACAAACGCCTTCTTCACGTCGCTTCGTCGTCCCTTGACGCCCCGCAGCCGCTTGGTCTTGCCCTTGGCTACCAGCGTGTTGACCGCCGTGACCTTCACCTTGAACAGTCGCTCGACGGCTTCGCGAATTTGTGCCTTCGTCGCCTGTCGGTTGACCCGGAATACGACCTGGTTGTGTTCCAGCGCGGCCGATGACTTCTCGGTCACCAACGGGCGGAGCACAATCTCGCAGGAGCGCTCGACGTTCATGACAGCCGTTCCTCCAGCGCACGAATCGCTTCCGGAAGCAGCACCAACGTCTCGTGGCGAAGAATGTCGTAGACGTTCGCTCCCTGGACCGGCAGACAGTCGACGCCAGGCAGATTGGCCGCGGCACGGCGGAAACCCGGATCCACCTCGCCACCCGCAACGATCAGCGCACGCTTGACGTCCAGCGCCCGGAGTTTCTCCGCCAGAACCTTCGTTTGCGGCGTTGGGAGCGACAACGATTCCAACACCACGACCTGCTGGTCCGCCACCTTCGCCGAAAGCGCACAGCGGAGCGCCATGCGCCGTACTTTCTTCGGCAGCGAGTGAGCGTGGCTCCTGGGGCGCGGACCGTGCACGGCACCGCCGCCGCGAAAGATCACCGCCTTCCGGGAGCTGTGGCGGGCCCGCCCAGTGCCCTTCTGCCGCCAGATCTTTGCCGTCGTCCCGGTTACCTCTCCGCGTTCGCGGGCCTTGTGCGTGCCTAGACGGCGGCGCGCCAACTGATAGTTCACCATCCTGTGGAGGATGTCCTTCCGCACCTCCACCGCAAATACGGTATCCGCGAGCTCGGTCTCGCCGGTCTTCTCGTTGTCGAGCGTACGAACGTCGAGCTTCACCGGATCACTCCCCGTCCCCCGCTTCGACCGGGACGTCGCCGTCCTCCGTCGATGCGGCGCTCTCGTCGATCTGGTCCGGCGCGTCGTCGGCCGCCTGTGGCACCGGCTTCTCTTCAATCCCGGCCGGGAACGGCACCCCAGGCGGAAGTGCCCGTTTCACGGCATCTGACAAGGTGAGCCAGCTTCCCGGCGCGCCGGGAACGCCGCCCTTCACCAGGATCACGCCACGTTCCTCATCGGTCGACATCACCTGGAGATTCTGGATGGTCCGTTGCCGGGCACCCATCTGCCCCGCCATCTTCTTCCCCTTGAAGACACGACCGGGATCCTGGCTGTTTCCCGTGGAACCATGACTCCGGTGCGAAACTGACACCCCGTGCGAGGCCCGGAGGCCGCCGAAGTTATGGCGCTTCATGGCGCCGGCAAAGCCTTTTCCGATGGTGACACCGTGGGCGTCGACGTACTGGCCAACAACAAAATGGCCAGGGCGGAAACGGCTTCCGGTCTCAAGCATGTTCTCCGGCGCAACCCGGAATTCCCGGATATGACGCTTCAGGGGCACGCCGCTCTTCTCGGCGGCGGCCCGCTGCGGCTTGGCGATGTTCCTGGCCGGCACGCTGCCTGACCCCACCTGGACGGCGCTGTACCCGTCGCGCTCCGGTGTGCGCTGCCCGACCACTTCGCAACCTTCCAACGCGAGCACCGTGACGGGACAGTGCCGGCCGTCATTCAGGAACAGGCGCGTCATGCCCAGCTTACGTACGAGAACCCCGGATCGCATCGCCTCAGCCCAACTTGATCTCGACGTTGACGCCTGCCGCCAAGTCGAGCTTCATGAGTGCATCCACGGTCTGCGGTGTCGGGTCCAAGATGTCGAGTACACGCTTGTGTGTGCGAATCTCGAACTGCTCCCGCGACTTTTTGTCGATGTGCGGCGAGCGGTTGACCGTAAAGCGCTGGATTCGATTGGGAAGCGGGACGGGGCCCCGAACCTGGGCGCCTGTGCGCATGGCGGTCCCCACGATCTCGCGCGCGGACTCGTCGAGCAGCCGCCGATCGAACGCCTTGAGGCGGATCCGGATGCGCTGGTGTTCCATCGTCCTCTCCGCCCCGGCTTCGCCTTAAGCGATGATCTTGGTAACGACGCCGGAGGCGACCGTTCGGCCGCCTTCTCGGATCGCAAACCGGAGCCCTTCCTCCATCGCGATCGGCGCAATCAATTCGCCCTGGAGCTCCACGTTGTCGCCGGGCATGACCATCTCGGTCCCCTCCGGCAACGCGACGGTGCCCGTCACATCGGTGGTTCGGAAGTAGAACTGGGGCCGATAATTCTTGAAGAACGGCGTGTGCCGTCCTCCCTCTTCCTTGGTCAGCACGTAGGTCTCGGCGAGAAACTTGGTATGCGGCGTGATCGAACCCGGTCTCGACAACACTTGACCACGCTCCACGCCCGTACGTTCGACACCCCGGAGGAGCACGCCGATGTTGTCGCCCGCCTGACCCTGGTCAAGCAGCTTGCGGAACATCTCGACGCCCGTGCATGTCGTCGTCTCGGTCTCTCTGACGCCAACGATTTCGACTGCGTCGCCTACCTTGACGATGCCGCGTTCGACACGGCCCGTTACCACGGTCCCGCGGCCGGATATCGAAAAGACATCCTCGATGGGCATCAGGAACGCGCCGTCGATCGGGCGATCGGGCTCCGGCACGTAGTCGTCGACCGCCTGCATCAGCTCCAAGACCGAATCGACGCCTGCCTGCCCGCCTTCCAGCGCCTGCAGCGCAGAGCCGCGGAGCACAGGAATGTCGTCACCGGGAAAGTCGTACTCGGAAAGCAGTTCGCGAACCTCAAGTTCAACCAAATCGAGGAGTTCCTCGTCATCCACCTGGTCGACCTTGTTGAGGTACACCACCAGCGCTGGCACCCCGACCTGCCTGGCGAGCAGAATGTGCTCCCGCGTCTGCGGCATCGGGCCGTCCGCCGCGGACACGACGAGGATAGCCCCGTCCATCTGCGCCGCACCGGTGATCATGTTCTTCACGTAGTCGGCGTGTCCGGGACAGTCGACATGGGCGTAGTGGCGGGCGTCGGTTTCGTACTCCACGTGTGCCGTGTTGATCGTGATACCGCGTTCCTTTTCTTCCGGCGCCCGGTCGATTTCCTCGTATCCGACGAACTCCGCGCCGCCGCGCTCCGCCAGCACCCTTGTGATGGCCGCGGTCAGTGTGGTTTTGCCGTGGTCGACGTGGCCAATCGTGCCCACGTTGACATGCGGCTTGGTCCGTTCGAATTTCTCTTTGGCCATCGCCTACTTCTCCTTCATTCGCGCACTCATGCGAGCTTGGAGCGCACTTCTTCGGCAACCATTTGCGGCACCTGATCGTACCGCTCAAAAAACATGGTGAACTGCGCGCGACCCTGCGAGAGAGATCGGATCGCGTTGACATAGCCGAACATCGTTGCAAGCGGAACGTGAGCGCGGACCTGCGTGGCGTTGCCCTGTGGCTCCATACCCTCGATCTGGCCGCGTCGGCCATTGAGATCACCGATAATGTCGCCAACGAACGCTTCCGGCACAACGACCTCGACCCGCATCATCGGTTCGAGGAGGCGCGGCGCCGCCTTCTGCATGGCTTCGCGGAACGCGGCGCGGCCAGCGATCTCGAAAGCGACTGCGCTCGAGTCAACCTCGTGGTAGGCACCGTCGGTAAGCGTCACCCGCACGTCGATCACCGGGTAACCGGCGACGATTCCGTTCTGCATGGCGCTTTCGATGCCCTTCTCGACCGCCGGTATGAACTCCTTGGGAACATTTCCGCCCGCGACCTTGCTGACGAATTCGAGTCCTTCTCCGGACTCGCCCGGTTCCACCGTCATGATCACGCGAGCAAACTGACCGGATCCGCCAGTCTGCTTCTTGTGCACGTAGTCGACCTCCGCCGCCCGCGTAATGGTTTCGCGATAAGCGACCTGAGGCGCACCCACGTTGGCGTCCACTTTGAACTCACGGCGCATCCGGTCAACCAGGATGTCGAGGTGCAGTTCGCCCATGCCCTTCAGCACGGTCTGGCCGGTCTCTTCGTCCACCGACACCTTGAAAGACGGATCCTCGGCCGCCAACCGGCCCAATGCCTGCCCCATGCGCTCCTGATCGGTCTTGGTCTTGGGCTCAATCGCCAGCTCCATGACCGGATCGGGAAATTCCATCCGCTCAAGCACGACCGGGTGGTGAAGATCGCAGAGCGTATCGCCGGTGGTCACCGACTTGATGCCAGCCAGCGCCACGATGTCGCCCGCAGAGGCTTCCTTGATGTCCTCGCGCGAATTGGCGTGCATCAGCAGCATCCGGCCGATTCGTTCGCGCCGGTTCTTGGTCGAATTCTTGACGGTCGCGCCGGATTCCAGCACTCCGGAGTAGATGCGCACGAACGCCAGTGAACCGACGAACGGGTCATTCATGATCTTGAAGACCAATCCTGCGAAGGGAGCTTCCCGCGAGCTTGCTCGCTCCGCCTCCGCACCTGTGTCCGGGTGGTGTCCGCGCGTCGCCGGCAAGTCTGCCGGCGCCGGAAGGTAACTGATAACGCCATCAAGAAGGGGCTGGATACCTTTGTTCTTAAAGGCGGATCCACAAAAGACGGGAGTGAACGCCGACTTCACCGTACCCAGCCGGACACATCGGCGCAGCGTGTCGTCGTCCGGAATCTCGCCGTCGAGGTAGCGTTCCAGAGCCGAATCGTCGTGTTCCACCGCCGCCTCGATCAGCGCCGTCCTGGCCGTCTCGGCTTCGCTCACCAGTTCCGCCGGTATATCGCCGACCACGAAGGTGGCGCCCAAGTCCTCTTCTTGCCAGACGATCGATTTCATCGTGACCAGGTCCACGACCCCCACGAATTCGGCCTCGATGCCGATCGGCAGCTGCAGGATCAGCGGCTCCGCCCCGAGGCGGTCACGGATCGACTGGACGGAGCCTTCAAAATTGGCGCCCACCCGATCGAGTTTGTTGATGAAGCAGATCCGGGGAACGCCGTAGCGGTCGGCCTGGCGCCAGACAGTCTCGGACTGCGGCTCCACTCCCGCGACGCCGTCAAACACGGCCACCGCGCCGTCGAGCACCCGCAGGCTGCGCTCCACTTCGATCGTGAAGTCGACGTGACCGGGCGTGTCGATGATGTTGACCCGGTGGTCGCGCCAGGCGCAGGTCGTCGCCGCCGACGTGATGGTGATTCCGCGTTCCTGCTCCTGCTCCATCCAGTCCATGGTGGCGGCCCCGTCATGGACCTCACCGATCTTGTGGGACCGACCGGTGTAGTACAGGATCCGTTCGGTGGTGGTCGTCTTGCCGGCGTCGATATGCGCCATGATCCCGATATTGCGATATCGGTCGAGAGGAACGGTCATTGCCACGTTTCGACTCCGGGACCTACCAGCGGTAGTGCGAGAACGCGCGATTGGCGCGGGCCATGCTGTGGGTGTTCTCGCGCTTCTTGTAGGCCGCGCCTTTGGCGGAGGCGGCGTCGGCAAACTCTCCGGCCAGACGCTCGAGCATGGTTCGTTCCGACCGAGCCCGTGCCGCCTCGATCAGCCACCGTATGGCAAGCGCCTGCCGCCGGGCCGGGCGGACCTCGACCGGAATCTGGTAGGTCGAACCGCCGACCCGCCGCGAACGGGTCTCAACGTCCGGTTTGATGTTCTCAACCGCTTGACGAAACACCGTCAGCGGATCTTGATTGGTGCGCTCCGCGATGCGATCGAACGCACCGTACAGGACCCGCTCAGCCACAGACTTGGCACCGCCACGCATGAGCGCGTGCGTGAACTTTGTGACCATGACGTCGCCGTAGCGCGGGTCTGCCAGAACCTCGCGTGGGTTCGCGCGATGCCGTCGTGACATGGATAAAGGCTCCGCTCGACTATTTCGGCCGTTTGGCGCCGTACTTGGAACGGCGCTGCCGGCGGCCAGAGACGCCCTGGGTATCGTACGTGCCGCGGATCACATGGTAGCGCACCCCCGGCAGGTCCTTCACCCGCCCGCCACGGATCATGATGACCGAGTGCTCCTGCAGGTTGTGGCTTTCGCCGGGGATGTAGCTGGTCACCTCGTAGCCGTTGGTGAGACGCACACGCGCAACCTTGCGGAGAGCCGAGTTAGGCTTCTTCGGCGTGGTCGTGTAAACGCGCGTGCAGACGCCCCGGCGCTGCGGGCACGACTGCAGGGCCGGGACCTTGCGCTGCTTCTCCGGCATCTTCCGCCCCTTGCGGACGAGCTGGCTGATCGTCGGCATAGATGCCTCAATTCCGAACCCCGGAGGAGTTCATGCGAAAACGGACCGATCCGGGTCACGCTGTCGGCGTGACACGGCGGTCCACCCAACGTTTGCTTCGACTGAACCACGGGACGCGGGCCGACGAAGGCATGCACGCCGCGTGGTGGGCCGCACCGTAAGCCGTTAGCCCCGCCGCGTCAAGGGGTTTCTTGCGATGGACGCCTGCAAACGGAGCCTCCCGGCGGCCCGGTTTCGACCGCCAGGAAGTTCCGTCTGACCCACCTAGCTGGTGACCGGGAGCACCTCCGGCAACGCGACGCCGGATGCCGGCGACATCGCCCCGGCAGCCGCCAGGCGACGGGCGGCCTGCTCGGTCTGGCGCTCCTTTTGCTTCTCCAGCACGACGCGATCTCGGGACGACGCCCGCAAGGCGTACGTTGCCGTGCTGTTGCCCGTTCCGGCCGGAATCAGGCGCCCCACGATGACGTTCTCCTTGAGGCCGCGGAGCTCGTCGGTCTTTCCGGCCAGCGCCGCGTCGGCAAGCGCCCGGGTCGTCTCCTGGAACGAGGCAGCCGAGATGAAGGACTGGGTCTCGCGGCTGGCCCGCGTAATGCCCTGCAGCACCGGGGTACCGGACGCGGGTTTGCCCCCATCCGTGCGAATCTCCCGATTGACCTCGAGGAAGGTTCGCTTGTCCACCTCGTCGCCGCGCAGGAACTCGGAATCGCCCGGATCCTGCACCTGGACCTTCTGCAGCATCTGACCGACGATCACCTCAATGTGCTTGTCGTTGATGCGGACCCCCTCGAGCCGGTAAACGTCTTGAATTTCTTCGACAAAGTGGTGGGCAAGCGCATCGATCCCCTGGATCCTGAGAATGTCGTGCGGGACGGGATTGCCGTCTGTGAGCGGGTCTCCCTTGCGCACCTGATCCCCTTCCTGCACCAGGATGTACCGGTCGCGTGGCACCAGGTGTGTCTCCGCATCCCGCTTGGTCGCGATCGTGATCCGCGTTCGGCCAGCCGCTTCCTCGACGGACTGGATCGTGCCGTCCTTTTCGGCCAGGACGGCCGGCTTCTTCGGTTTGGGAGCGTCCAGCAGCGTAATCACGCGCGGCAGACCGCCGACGATGTCCCGGGACTTGCGGTCCTCTGTCTGGACGCGCGCAATCACGTCGCCAGCCTCGATCGTCGCCTCATCCTTCACGACGAGAACGGTTCCGACCTGCAGCTCGTAACTGCGCTCTTCAGGCTCACCCGCCCCGTCTGCCGAACCGACCACGGTGACTCGGGGGCGGAGGTTCTCCTGGCTTTGCTTCACTCCCTGCCACTGCGCGACCTCGAGCGACGGCAGGCGGGTGGACTCGTCCATCCGTTCCACGAGCGAGACGCCGATTCGCAGGTCGTCGAACCGAACCGTTCCGCTGATTTCGCTGAGAATCGGGCGGGTGTACGGATCCCATTCCGCCAGCCGCGCGCCGCGCGTCACGGCCATCCCGTCCTCGACTTTCAGCTCTGCGCCGTAAGGAACGCGCGCCCGACTCAGCACCTGTCCTTTCGGACCCTCGACCACCAGTTCCAGGCCCCGCGTCATGACCATGCCCTTCGCCACCACGTTCTTCAGTTCGGATCCGTCGGTGGAACGGAAGTACACGGTGCCGTCAGCAGTGCTGTCGACACCGAACTGGTCGGAGCCTGACTTTGCGACGCCCCCGATATGAAAGGTGCGCATCGTGAGCTGCGTGCCGGGCTCTCCGATCGACTGGGCAGCGATGACGCCGACGGCCTCGCCGACGTTCACGTCTGTCCCCCGGGCCAGATCCGTCCCGTAGCACTTCGCACACACGCCACTGATGGTCTCGCAGGTCAGCACGGAGCGCACCCGGACCACGGGGACATCCGCATCATCGATCCGCTGACGCTCCTCCGGGCCAATGTGCCCGCCCGCCTTGACCAGAACTTCGCCGGTCTCCGGGTGTACGATCTTGCCGGCGGCGTGCCGGCCCTCGATCCGATCGCCAAGGGTCTCGATGACTTCCGAACCACGCACCACGGCGGTCTTTTCGATGCCCTGCCGGGTCCCGCAGTCCAGGTCGGTAATGATTACGTCCTGGGCCACGTCCACCAGACGGCGAGTGAAATATCCAGAAATCGACGTCTTCCGGGCGGTGTCCGCAAGCCCCTTTCGCGATCCGTGCGTGGAGTTGAAGAACTCGGCGGTCTCCAGGCCCTCGCGGAAGTTCGACGTAATGGGGGTCTCGATGATCTCGCCGGACGTGTTGGTAATCAGCCCGCGCATACCGGCCAGCTGTTTCATCTGCATGACCGACCCGCGGGCGCCCGAGTCCACCATCATGTAGATCGAGTTCACGTGCCCGGCGCGCCCGGTTCCCTCCATCTTGTTCATCATGGCCTTTTCGACGCCGTCGGTGCACTTGCTCCAGGTATCGATAATCCGGTTGTACCGGTCGAGCGCCGTCAGGGCCCCTGCCTGATAACGCCGCTCCAGCAGCTTGACCCGATCGTGGGCATCGTCGACCAACCGCTCCTTCTCGGCGGGCACGATCATGTCGTCCTTGCCGAAGGAGATCCCCGCTGAGCAGGCCTCGGTAAAGCCAAGCTTCATCAGCCGGTCGGTGAAGATGACCGTCTCTTTCTGCCCGCAACAGCGGTACACCAGCCCGATCAGCTCACTGACCTCACGCTTGGTGAGCTTGCGGTTGACCTGATCAAAATTGATCTCTGGATGCGAGGGCAGGAGCTCGCTGAGCAGCGCGCGGCCAGGCGTGGTCTCCACCACCCGGCTCTCGCGGGAATGCGGGTTGACCAGCCGCACCCGCACCTTGGCGTGGAGGTCGACGACCCCCACCGCCAGCGCATGCCGAACCTCGCCCAATCCGGCAAACGCCATGCCCTCGCCGAGCAAACCGTCCCGTTCCAGGCTGAGGTAGTAGATGCCCAGCACGATGTCCTGCGTCGGCACGATTACCGGTTTGCCATTGGCCGGACTGAGGATGTTGTTCGTCGACATCATCAGCACCCGGGCTTCCAGCTGCGCCTCAACCGACAGCGGTACGTGCACCGCCATCTGGTCGCCGTCGAAGTCTGCGTTGAAGGCCGTGCAGACCAGCGGGTGAAGGTGGATGGCTTTGCCCTCCACCAGCACCGGCTCGAAGGCCTGAATTCCCAGCCGGTGCAACGTGGGTGCCCGATTCAGCAGCACCGGGTGCTCGCGAATCACCTGTTCCAGGATGTCCCACACCTCTGGCACCTCGAGTTCCACCATGCGCTTCGCGTTCTTGATCGCCGCCGCGTGGCCGTAGCGCTCAAGCTTCGAGTAGATGAATGGCTTGAACAGCTCGAGCGCCATCTTCTTGGGCAGGCCGCACTGGTGCAGGAGCAGGTCCGGCCCCACCACGATCACCGAGCGACCGGAGTAGTCGCACCGTTTGCCCAGCAAGTTCTGACGAAACCGTCCCTGCTTCCCGGTCACGATGTCGGACAACGATTTCAGCTGTCGCTTGTTGGCCCCCTTGGCGGGACGACGGCGGCGACTGTTGTCGAACAGCGCATCGACCGCCTCCTGCAACATCCGCTTTTCATTGCGAATGATGATGTCGGGAGCCCGCAACTGCATCAGTCTCTTCAGCCGGTTGTTCCGGTTGATCACCCGGCGGTAGAGATCGTTCAGGTCGGAAGTTGCGAACCGCCCGCCGTCGAGCGGCACCAGTGGGCGCAACTCGGGCGGAATGACGGGAACCACGGTCAGCACCATCCACTCGGGCCGGTTCTTGGACCGAATGAACGATTCGACGAGCCGCAGCCGCTTGGCCAGCTTCCGGCGCTTCATTTCCGACCGGGTCGCTTCCAGACTCTCGCGGATTTCGGCGCGCAAGGCGTGCAGGTCCAGCTCGGCCAGGAGATCACGCACCGCTTCGGCACCGATACTCACCGTGAACGTGTCAGCCCCATAGTCGGCCTGCAGCTGCTGGTACTGCTCCTCCGTCAGCAGCGCCCGCTTCGGCAGCGGCGTAATCCCGGGTTCCAGAACGACATACCGTTCGAAATAGAGGATCGACTCGATGTCCTTCAGGGTCATGTCCAGAAGGAGGCCCATGCGGGAGGACGGCGGCGCCTTCAAGAACCAAATGTGAGCCACCGGCGCGGCCAGCTCAATGTGCCCCATGCGTTCCCGGCGCACTTTCGACTGGATCACTTCGACCTGGCACTTCTCGCACAAGACACCCTTGTGCTTCATGCGCTTGTACTTTCCGCACAAGCACTCGTAGTCCTTCACCGGGCCAAAGATGCGGGGACAGAACAGGCCATCGCGCTCGGGTTTCAGTGTCCGGTAGTTGATGGTTTCGGGCTTGCGCACCTCGCCGTAGGACCACGACATCATCTTTTCCGGACTCGCGATGGAGATCCGGATTCCGGCAAACCGGACGGGGGTACCCGCGGAAGCCACTTCTGAGCGCGCACCAGCCCCGGCGGGCACGAGATTTGCCATCGGGCCGGTCCTGCCGGCCAGCATCACTTCATTCATGGTGAACTTCCTGAACATCGAGGCCAAGCGCCTGCAGCTCCTTGACCAGCACGTTGAATGACTCGGGCACGCCGGCCTCGAACGTGTCCTCGCCGCGGACGATCGCCTCGTACATCTTGGTCCGTCCGGACACATCGTCCGACTTGACGGTCAGGATTTCCTGCAAGGTGTAGGCCGCCCCGTAGGCCTGCAGCGCCCACACCTCCATCTCGCCGAATCGCTGACCCCCGAAACGCGCCTTGCCGCCGAGCGGCTGCTGGGTCACGAGGCTGTACGGCCCGGTGGAACGGGCGTGCATCTTGTCGTCGACCAGGTGGTGGAGCTTGAGCATGTAGATGTATCCGACGGTTACCGGCCGGGCGAAGCGTTCGCCGGTGCGACCGTCGATCAGCGTTGCCTGACCTGATTCCGAGCAGCCGGCGGCCTTCAGCATTGCGCGGATGTCCGCCTCTGCCGCGCCGTCGAACACCGGCGTCGCCACCGGCACGCCTCCCACCAGATTGGTCCCGAGTTCAACGACGGCCGAATCGTCGAGCTCTCGACGCACCTGCTTCCACGTGGACGCTCCGTAGATCTTCCGCATCACGGAAGCGGACTTGCGCGCCCTCTCCGCGGCGCTCCTCGCGCCCTCCAGCGCGTCGCCAATCTGGCGCCCCAGGCCCGCGGATGCCCAGCCCAAGTGAGTCTCCAGGATCTGGCCTACGTTCATGCGGGACGGCACGCCCAGCGGGTTGAGAACGATATCCACCGGGGTGCCGTCTTCCGTGTGCGGCATGTCCTCGATCGGGTTGATCTTGGAGATCACTCCCTTGTTGCCGTGCCGGCCGGCCATCTTGTCGCCCGGCGACAGCTTGCGCTTTACCGCGATGTAGACCTTCACGATCTTAAGCACGCCGGGCAGGAGTTCGTCACCTGCACGGACCTTCTCGACCTTGTCCAAGTAGCTCTGTTCAAGCTCCTTCTGTGCCCGCTTGAGGTCCTTGTGAAGGGCCTCGACACGGGCGGTAACCTCGGAATTGTCGAGCCGGAAGCGCCACCAGCGCGCCCGCGGCGTGCTGTCCAGCTCGGCGGCGGCAATCACCCCGGTAGACGGCCCGTCGTTCGCAGTTTGCCCGATGAGGAGGGTACGCAGGCGGTCGTAGATGTTGCCCTCGATGATCGCGAGCTCGTCATCGCGATCCTTGGTCAGGCGTGCGATCTCCTCGCGTTCCAGCGAGATTGCCCGTGCGTCCTTTTCCAGCCCGCGCCGGGAGAAGATCCGCACATCCACCACCGTGCCGGATACCCCCGGCGGCACCCGCAGCGACGTGTCGCGCACGTCGGCGGCCTTCTCGCCGAACACGGCGCGCAGCAGCTTCTCCTCCGGCGTGGACGGCGTCTCGCCCTTCGGCGTCACCTTGCCTACCAGAATGTCACGCGGGCCCACTTCCGCCCCGATATGGACGATGCCGGTCTCGTCGAGGTGCCGGAGAGCCTCCTCTCCGACATTCAGAATGTCGCGGGTGATCTCCTCGGGCCACAGCTTGGTGTCGCGGGCCATGACCTCGTATTCCTCGATGTGAATCGAGGTGAACACGTCATCACGGACCAGTCGCTCGGACACCAGAATGGAGTCTTCGTAGTTGTAGCCCTGCCACGGCATGAACGCGACCAGGACGTTCCGCCCGAGGGCGAGTTCACCAAGGTCGGTACTCGACCCGTCGGCGATCACGTCGCCTTCCTGAACCCGGTCGCCAACCTTGACCAGCGGGCGCTGATTGATGCAGGTGCTCTGATTGGACCGTTCGAACTTTCTCAGGTTGTAGATGTCGACGCCGATCGTTCGTTCCTCATCGCCGATCACCTGAATTGCCCGGACCACGATCCGGCGCGCATCGACCTGATCCACCACGCCAGTGCGGTCGGCGGTCTGCACCGCTCGGGAATCGCGGGCCACGTGGGCCTCCATGCCGGTGCCGACGAGGGGTGCTTCCGCCTGCAGCAGCGGCACGGCCTGACGCTGCATGTTCGACCCCATGAGTGCACGGTTGGCGTCGTCGTTCTCCAGGAACGGGATCAGCGCCGCCGACACAGAGACCAGTTGCCGGGGCGAGACATCGACGTAGTCGATGGATTCGCGGGGGGCCAGCACAAAGTTGTCGCCGCGCCGGCAATTCACGATCTCACGCTCAAACCGGCCATCCTTGGTAAGCGGCGTGCTGGCTTGCGCGATCGTGTGCCCCTGCTCGTCCAGAGCGGTCATGTACTCGATCGTGTCCGTGACCCGTCCACCCTCAACTTTCCGATAAGGGGACTCGATGAAGCCGTGCCGATTGATCCGGGCGAACGTGGCCAGCGAGCTGATCAGACCGATGTTCGGGCCCTCCGGCGTTTCCACGGGACAAAGACGGCCGTAATGCGTCGGATGCACATCCCGTGCCTCCAGGTTCGCCCATTCCCGTGTCAGGCCGCCTGGTCCCAGCGCCGACAACCGCCGCTTGTGCGTGACCTCCGCCAGGGGATTGGTCTGGTCCATGAACTGGCTGAGCTGGGACCCGCCAAAGAACTCTCGGACCATCGCGGCAACGGGCCGGGCATTGATCAGGTCGTTCGGCATCATCTTCTCGATGTCCGCCGAACCGATGCGTTCGCGCACGGCCCGCTCCATGCGTACCAGTCCCATGCGGTACTGGTTTTCCATGAGCTCACCGACTGAACGCACCCGCCGGTTGCCTAGATGGTCGATATCGTCAATGTGGCTCGCGCCCGGGCGGAACCCGACCAGTGTCCGCACCACGGACAGCACGTCACGACGGCGCAACGCGCGAACCGAATCATCGATGTCGAGACCAAGCCGCCCGTTGAGCTTGACCCGGCCCACGGCCGACAGGTCGTAGTTCTCGGACAGCCGCTCTTCAACGGCATCTGCCTGCACCCAAATGGTGGCGGGCGAACCGGGTGGCCGATGCGCCACTGACACCCCGAGGAGGGTCCAGCCCTCCTGTTCATCGAGCACCCATGCACCGGCGTCACCCAGCGCGGTGCGGTCCAGCACGTAGGCCTGCCGGGCCGTCTCGCTTGGTGTCGAGTATCCTGGCGTAAGTTCTTCGGTCAGGACTGCCGGCGCGAAGAACAAGTTGTAGAAGAAGCGCTCGGCACCTTCCTCGCCCATCCAGACCCCGCCTTCGCGAAGCGCGCCCGAGGTGCGCTCCAGGATTCGGTCCCGGGACATGACGCCGCGATTCCGGAGCGCAAACGTCATGCCGCTGGCGCGATGCGACGTGACGCAAGGACTCTCACGACGAAAGCCTCGACCGTCGCCCAGCACGCGGAGGACGCGTTCGCCCTCCTCCCACGACAGCATCCGCACCAGTGGTCCCTTGCCCCGGCCCAGCATCTCCTCTGCGCGGCGCGGCGTAATCTTGAGGATCCGGGCAACCGCCTCGCCAATCTCTTCCATGCCTTCCCCGCTGCCCGGGTCAAGCACCATGAGATCGACCGGCCGGATCTTCCGGCATTCCTCTTCCAGTGCGTTGAGCACGAAAGGACCCTCGGTTTCCCGAACCGTGACCGCGGGAAGCTCCGTGATGCCGGCCTCGAGCAGGCGCGCCAGCGTGCCGGGCGCCATGTCCTCGACCTGACCGATGCATTCGCCGGCTTCGTAGAAGATCTCGCCGGTTGCCGTGTCCACAACGTCGCGAGCCAGCCGGATGTCGAAGAGCTCCTCGGTCCCGATCCAGCGGCGGCGTTCGCCCTTGGCCGCGATCTCCTCCCACTCACCGGCAGAGAGATTGCGGTCCTTGGGAACAATGACCTTGCCGTCAGCGGCGTCTACCAGGTCCCACCGCGGCGCGCGGCCACGAAATTCGTCAACGTCCAGCAGGGTTGACCAACCCGATTCCCCGGTTCCGTCCGGGGTCCCGACGGCGCCGTACGTGTAAGTGGCGACATCACAGAATTCGGTCAGCATGTCCTCCGACGTCATGCCCAAGATCCGGAGCAGGACCGTGACCGGAATCCGCTCGAGCGCGCGGCCGAACTGGACGCTCATCCGGTAGCCATCCTTCTTGCGGCCATCGATCTTGAACGCGAGCCACGAACCGCGCGCCGGAATTACTTGTGCCTGCGGCAGCAGCTCCTCGCCGCTCTGCGTGGTCTTCTTGTAATTGTCGAAGAACACGCCATGGGCGCGGTGAATCTGGCTGACCACCACGCGCTCGGTACCGTTGATGATGAACGTGCCCTTGTCGGTCATGAGCGGCATGTCGCCCATGAACACATCCTGCTCCTTGATCTCCTTCGGAGCCCTCGCGGTTCCGCCGCGGTCCTCGTCATAGATGATGAGCGACAGGGTCACCTTGAGTGGCGCCGCGTAGGTCTTGCCGCGACGGAGGCACTCGTCGACCTGGAACTTCGGCGGGTCAAATTCGTAGTGCTTGAACTCCAACTTGGCGCGGCCGGAGGCATCGGTAATCGGAAACACGGACGTGAACGCCCGCTGCAGGCCGTCTTCCAGGCGGGCGTCGGGGGCAATATTGCGCTGCAGGAAGGCGTCGTAGCTGACTTTCTGGATCCCGATCAAATCGGGCATTTGCATCGGGTCGGAAGCTTGTCGGCCGAAACGGTGACGAAGGCGCTTGCGGCCAGTGAAGGAAAGGTCGTTGGAGTTCGTCAGCATCAAGGTCCCCTGGGCCCACATGCAAATGCCCGGACGAGGTGCACGGCGAACTCAACGCCCGTGCGCCGCCTAACGCGGTGACGCAAGCGCAAGCAACCGCGCCGCGTCCTCAAGGGAAGACGGCGTGGTTGTAGTTTCAATCCGTAGTTGCCCAGCGCGTCCGGGACCATCGCCTAGCGCGTAACCTAGCGCAATTGCACGCGATAAGCAAGTTCGGGAAGGGTCGCTTGGGGACTAACGCAGCCTATCGAACTCGCGATCCGTCGAGCGATTCGTCCACTACGCACGCCTGGGCATCATACCGCTTCAAGGCGCACAAATTCGGCAAGCATCGTCGTCGCGAGGACGTCCTCCATTCAGCCGGGACGCCGCCGCGGTGCCGGCAGCGAGTCAGGCGACGGCCGCTTCCACGGCCCTGCCGACGTCCCGAGTCGTGGCGGTACCGCCCATGTCCGGGGTTCTCGGTCCGTCCCCGATCACGGCCTCGATCGCGCGCACCACCGCCGCCGCCGCCGCCGACTGCCCAAGATGGTCAAGCATCATGGCGCCCGACCAGATCTGGCCGATCGGGTTGGCGATGCCGCGTCCCGCGATGTCGGGAGCCGAGCCGTGCACCGGCTCGAACATGGAGGGCCATTCCCGTCCGGGGTTGAGATTCGCCGACGGTGCGATGCCGATGGTACCGGCCACCGCAGGCCCCAGATCGGAAAGGATGTCGCCGAAGAGGTTGGAGCCCACCACGACGTCGAACCAGTCAGGATGCAGCACGAAATGGGCAGTGAGGATGTCGATGTGGAATTGGGCCGTCCGGATGTCCGGGTGGCGCCCCTTCGCGGCTGCGAACCGTTCGTCCCAGAACGGCATCGTGTGCACGATGCCGTTGGACTTCGTGGCCGAAGTAACGTGCCGCGCAGAGCGGGTCGCGGCGAGTTCAAAGGCCCAATCGAGCACCCGGTCAACGCCGCGTCGAGTGAAGATGCTTTCCTGCATCGCCATCTCGTCTTCGGTGCCCGCATAGAGCTTTCCCCCGACCTCCGAGTACTCGCCTTCGACATTCTCTCGCACCACGACGAAGTCGATGTCCTCCGGCCCGCGATCACGCAAAGGTGACTGCATCCCATCCAGGACCCGCACCGGGCGCACGTTCACATACTGGTCGAAGCGTCGGCGAATGGGGATGAGCAACCCCCATAACGAGACATGATCGGGGACCCCCGGATAACCCACTGCTCCCAGGAAGATGGCGTCATGACCGGCGATCTGGTCCAGGCCGTCTGCCGGCATCATCCGGCCGGTCGCGTGATAGGTCTCACAGCTCCAGGTGAACGAGTCCCACTCGAACGCGAACCCGTATCGGCTCGCGGCCGCGTCCATCACGCGCATGCCCTCCGGCACCACCTCCCGCCCGATCCCGTCACCGGGAATGACTGCGATCCGGTATCGCTTCGACGTCATGCGGCTCTCCCATCGACAAACGGCCCACAGCGGACCGGGCGGCACATCACCCCGCGTTGAGCCACACGACGGCCCCGAAGATCACGATGGCCACGGCCATGACCATGAGGGTCCGGCGCACGCCTCGCACCAGCGAGGGAAATATGAGCCGCAACAGCAGCACGGCCAAGATCGCGATCGCGAACTTGAGGATCACGCTGCACGTCCGCCGGCCTGATAGTCGCGCGCGTACTCCTCGTAGATCTCCTTGCCACGCCTGAAGTACTCCACCTCCTCGGGGCGAACTTCCCGGAACGGCTTGGCGGGCCGGCCGGCCCAGATCCAGCCAGTACGCACCACCGTGCCCGGCGCCACCCATGCCCGTGCGCCGACCAGTGCATCGTCTTCGATGGTCGCACCGGCGCTGACCGTGGCCCCCATCCCGACCAGGCACCGGTCGCCGATCCGGCAGGCTTCAAGCCGCACGTTATGGCCGATCGTCACATCGTTCCCGATCTCGGTCGAAGCGCCGGTCTCGGCTACGTCGACAAAGGAGTTGTCCTGCACGTTGGTCCGGTCGCCAACCACAATGCGCCCCCGACCCGCGCGCATGGCTGTGGAAAACCACACGCTCGCGCTCCGGCCGAGGCGCACGTCGCCCCACACCGCCGCTGTGGGCGCCACGTAGGCGCTGGCAGGAATCACCGGCGAGGACCCGTTACTTCCATGCAACGGGCCGCTTGCACCTGGCGGGCAAAATGCCGTGTCGTCCAGCGGCGGGAGCGGGTCATCGTCGGTGGCGGTCGCCGGCGAGGGCTCCGAGCGCCGCACGGCCGCCGCCAATTGATCGACCTCACCGCTGGCCAACGTCCTGACAAGACGGGCCGGACTCCCCGCGTACAGCCGACCGCCCGCCAGCTTCTTTCCTGGAGGCACCAGGGCACCTGCCGCAATGACCGCGCCGGGGCCGACCACGGCCCGGTCCATCACCACCGCAGCGTCGCCGACCACGACGTGGTCGGCCAGCGTGCAGCCGTGCACCAATGCATAGCGGCCGACGACGACGTCACCCCCCACCACGCTCCCGTGCTCGTCATCGGCGATATGCACGGTGGCCCTTGCTCCCAACCAGCATCCAGATCCGATCGAGATTCGTTCGCCGTCGCCGCGCAACACGGCGAGTCGCCCGAGCTCCACGGAGTCGCCCACCTCGGTCTGACCAATGACGACAGCCCCCGGGCCGCATCGAAGCAGCGGCCTGACGGCGGGCCGGTATTCGCGATAGGGCAACACCATGGGATCCATGCGGCGACCTCCTCCGGACGAACCGACCCACGAGCATACGGGCGACAGGTCGCAGTGTGCGGTCGTGTGATATAAGCGGATGACGATCTTGCCCTGCCGGGCCACCCATGCCGTGGAGCGCCGACCAACGTGTCCTGTCCCTCCTTCCGCGCCCTCGCCGCCACACTTGTCCTTCCGCTGTTGTGTGCCGGGTTGGGCCCCATCGCGTTTACCGCCTGCAGTGGCCCGGTCGAAATCACCCCCCCTCCAGAGACGCCGGCCGATCGAGCGAGGCGTGAACGGCTGGAGGCACAGGGAATCACGCCCGGGTTTTCCCTTTCCGCACTCTTCGGCGGCGGCGGCGAGTCGGCAGCGGGCGTACAGATGGCGATCAATCCCCAGCTCTGGCGGGCCGCGCTCGAGATTCTCGATTTCGCGCCGCTGGATTCCGTCGATTCGGTCGGCGGTGTCATCATCACCGAATGGACGGAGCTAGCCGACGCTCCGAGTGAGGAGATGAAGGTCGTGGCCCGGATTACCGGCCGCGAGTTGGCAGTCAGCAATTTGCGCGTCCGCGTGTACCGCCGGCTGCGCGCAGACGACGGCACGACGCAAGCGGCGACTGTGGCCGCCGACACCGAAACGGCGCTCGAAGACCGAATCTTTACCCGCGCCCGCGCGTTGCTGGTCGCCCAGTAGCGACGCGGTGGCGGTACGGGGCCGTCGCCGCACGAGGCTTGTGCCGCGAGGCTGGGTCGGGTTCCGACCGGTCGGAATCGCTTGACCTCGGGCCCCAGTCTTGCCTACACATCTGCCCAGCACTCTGGCGAGTGTAGCTCAGTGGTTAGAGCACCGGTTTGTGGTACCGGGGGTCGTGGGTTCAAGTCCCATCACTCGCCCCAAGGCCAGGGCGCACCGGCCCTGGCCCTCCCCTGGTGAACGCGTTCCCCTGCCCGGAGCCGGCCGGCTCCGGGCAGGCAGCGGCGTCGGCAGCCTGCGATCGACCGTTGGCGGCCGATGAATGACCCGAGGGGCAGCGCCTACCAGATGTTTGCTTCGACGATCGGCCTGTCCCGATAGATCCGGGCGATGCCAAATCGAGACAGGTCGAGTGTTCGATATTCGCCGAACGTGACGAGTTCGGCGATGGCGCGACCGGCGGCCGGCGCCTGCTGCAGGCCGTGGCCGCTGAAACCGTTGCAAAACAGCAAGCCTTGCACCTCGGGATGCGACCCAAGGATGGCGTTCTGATCGAAGACGTTGAAGTCATAATGACCGGCCCACGACCCGGTCAGCTTGACCGCCTCGAATGCCGGGACCCGGGTCGCCAGCACCGGCCAGATGACCTCCTCCCACTCGGTGTATTCCATTCCGAAGTCGAGAGGGTCGCTGTCCGGGTCCCGTTCCCGTGCCGGCGACACGGTGGCGACGTACCGGCCGCTCTCCGGACGAAAGGTGACCCCCGTCGGGTCGACGGTCAGAGGCGCGTGCTGCAGGTCGTCCCGGCAATCGAATACGTAGACGTAGCGCTTCTTCGGCAAGACGGGGAGATCGACCTCAATGGTCGCCGCCAGCACGCCAGCCCGGGCGCCGGCTGCCAGGATCGTGGTACCACCCCGAATCAATCCATGCGCACCGGTGGCAACGCCGGTGACGCGATTCCCCTTTCGGACCAGGTGTGTGATCTCACCGTGCATGAAGCGGACCCCTAGCGACTGCGCCTTGCGGCGGAACCCCATCAGCAGGGAATACGGATCGACCCAGCCCTCATTGGCTGACCCGAATACGGCCGCGTCGACACCGTGCCAATTCACCCAGGGGAAGCGTTCGGCGAGTGAGTCGCCGGCCAGCCACTCGACTGCCGCCTGATGGTCGCGCTGCACCTCCCAGTTCCGCCGCAGCTGGTCGACGTCGGCTCCCGACGCCATCAGCAGGTAGCCTTGCTCCCGGAAGGTCACATCGCATGCGGTGCCATCGACTGCCAGCGTCCTGGCCGCCATCCGGGCGAACTCCGCGCCGAACATCGACATGCGGATGTTCTCGGGAGTGGTGAATTGCTGGCGAATCCCGCCCAACGAGCGCGTCGCAGCCCCCGTCTGGTAGGTCGGATCACGCTCGATGACCACCACTGAGCCGTCAAAATCGTCGGAGGCGGCCAAGAAGTAGGCGGCGGCACAGCCCATGATGCCGCCCCCGGCGATGACCACGTCGTGGAAGTTCGTCATGTTGCGCACCTCGGACAGTTGCCCTGCTCGGTCCTCACTGGTACCGCCCCGTTGTCGCTGTGACCGGCCCCCGGTGCCTTGGCGCCCCTTCAAGTCTAGCCACTTGGCCGGTCAGGCTCCGCCGGCGATCGAGGGTCCGCCCGCGCCGTTACTCGGCCGTCAGTGGCGGCCGTATCGAACCCGGCACACGCCGCCGATGCGCCCCGCGTCACGACGGCGCCTTGCTCCGCAGTCCGTACCACTCCAGGGCAGGCGGAGGCTCTCCCGGCGGGGGGCGCACGAACGCGCCGTATCCGGTGCACGTGTCCGAGTCCCGTTGCGCGGGCTCCCGCGCGCAAGCCTCTGGGCATCGTGATCCGGTGACGCTTCCGTGTCACTGGGTTACGATGGAAACTACATCTCCATCGCTTGTCGCCATCCACGAACCAGCGTTCCGGCGACCACCAAGTGCACAGGAAGTCCGACCCCATGCTGCAATTCTCCGACCGTACCAATGTACTGCTTGAACGCCTGAACACGTTCATGGATGCACATGTCTATCCGAACGAAGAAGAGATCGACGCGCAGATCGCCGAGGGTGACCGATGGGGCCATCCACCCTTGATGGAACAACTCAAGGAAAAGGCGCGGTCGGAGAACCTGTGGAACCTGTTTCTTCCGGAATCGGATCACGGAGCCGGCCTATCGAACTTCGAATACGCGCCGCTGTGCGAAGTCATGGGGCGCTCCGAGTACGCCCCGGAGGTCTTCAACTGCTCAGCACCCGATACCGGCAACATGGAAGTGCTCGCCCGCTACGGCACCAAGGCTCAGAAAGACCAATGGCTCACACCGCTGCTGGCAGGTGAGATCCGGTCAGCCTTCGCGATGACCGAACCTGAGGTGGCATCCTCGGACGCCACGAACATCGAGTGCCGGATCGAACGAGCCGGGGACGAATACGTCATCAACGGCCGCAAGTGGTGGACGTCGGGGGCACTGTCGCCACGATGCAAGATCCTCATCGTCATGGGCAAGACCGATCCGGGCAATCCGGATCGTCACAAGCAGCAGTCGATGGTGCTGGTTCCTCTCGACACGCCCGGCGTCGACGTTGTCCGACACCTGCCGGTATTCGGCTTCGACGACGCCCCGCACGGGCATGCCGAAGTCACCTTCAAGGACGTCCGTGTGCCGGCCGACAACATGCTGCTGGGTGAAGGGCGCGGTTTCGAAATCGCACAGGGCCGCCTCGGACCGGGCCGGATCCATCACTGCATGCGGCTGATCGGTCTGGCCGAGCGGGCGCTCGAGAAGATGTGCAAGCGCGTCAAGTCCCGTGTCACCTTCGGCCGGCCGATCTCGGAACAGACCGTCACGCAGGAGCGCATCGCCGAAGCGCGGATTGCCATCGACCAAGCGCGGCTGCTGGTACTGCATGCGGCGTGGCGGATGGACACGGTGGGCAACAAGGAAGCCCGCAAGGACATCGCCATGATCAAAGTTGCCACCCCGCTCATGGCATGCAAGGTGGTCGATTGGGCGATCCAGGCGCACGGCGGCGGTGGGGTCACGACCGACTTCGGGCTCGCCGCAGCGTACGCCAATGCGCGGACCCTGCGGCTCGCCGACGGACCCGACGAGGTGCACCGCAACCAGATCGCGAAGCTCGAACTGCGACGCTACAACTGACCGCACCTGACCATGTGGCAACGTGTTGGCGCCCATCATCTTGCAGCTCTGGCGATCCTGGCCCTGCTCGCCGCACTGGGGATCGCCAGCCATTCGCTCGCGCAGCTGGCCAATGACGCTGCGCACCAGACCGAGGCGCGGCTCGGGCTGCTCAGCCGCGTCCAGGGACTGTCACTCGAGCGGGCCGACCGGGACGCCGCCTTCCACCGCGTCGCCAACCGGCTCCTGATGACGAATGCGCGCGTCGACACGGGCGCGGCGCGCGAGATCGTCGACGGGGCCCGCGCCCTCGAGCGGAAACACCAAGCCTTGGGCACCTACCTCGCGGAAGTCAGTCCGATCCTGCCCGAAGCGGAGCGGAATTCCTTTGCAGGCGCCTTCCAACTGGTAGCGCAGGCCGTCAGCGAAGTCACGGTCCGCGCGGAAGCCTTGGCCGAGGAGCCCGGTGATTCGGCTCGGTTGGAATCCGTCAGCACATCGACACGTGCCCTCGACGAGGTCCTGCTGCAGGCTCAGTCGCGTGTGGAGGGGGCGCTGAGCCGCGGCCGTAACCGGGCTGAAACCATCGTGGAACGAACCCGGATTTGGACCGGCTCACTGGGTGCGGCGGCGTTGGTGCTTGCCGCGTTCGCAGCGCGGAAACGGGCGTTGTCATGACGGTTGAGGGCTTGATCGAAGTGCGCGAGACGCACCGGTTTGACGAAGACGCACTGGTGGAATATCTGGCGGGCCGGCTGCCCGGGTTCACCGTTCTTGATCGAATTCGGCAGTTCCACGGCGGGCAGTCCAACCCGACATTTGCGCTTGAAGGAGACGGCGCGATCTGGGTGCTTCGGAAGAAGCCGCCGGGCGAACTGCTGCCATCCGCGCACGCCGTCGACCGCGAATACCGCGTGCAGGCCGCACTCCGGGACCAGGGCGTGCCGGTTCCCGAGATGTACTTGTTCTGCGACGACGACTCCGTCATCGGCACCCCTTTCTACGTGATGGAATGCCTGCGCGGCCGGGTCTTCGATGATCCGTTGCTCCCGGACGTGGGGCCGGCGGACCGGACGGCGCTGTATGACGCGATGAATCGGACCCTCGCAGCCATTCACCTGGTCGACCACGAGGCTGCCGGGC
This sequence comes from Alphaproteobacteria bacterium, assembly GCA_965116745.1. Classification (GTDB taxonomy): domain Bacteria; phylum Pseudomonadota; class Alphaproteobacteria; order TMED109; family TMED109; genus VXPW01. The sequence continues at coordinate 1,963,158 of OZ220701.1, forward strand.
TTGCCGACTTCGGTCGCCCGGGAAACTACTTCGCCAGACAGATTGCGCGATGGACCCGGCAGTGGGAGCTCAGCCGGACGCGCGAGGTCCCGGAAATGGATCGGTTGATCGAGTGGCTCCCCGCCAACATTCCGCCGGGCGATGAGACCAGCGTGGTCCATGGCGATTACCGATTGGGAAACATGATCTTTGCTCCTGACCGGCCCGAGGTGATCGGGGTACTGGACTGGGAGCTCTCGACCCTCGGCCATCCGCTGGGCGATCTCGGCTACAACATCTCCGGTTTCCAAATTCCGCAGTCGATCCGCCACGGCATCATGGGGCTGCCAGCCGACTACGGCATCCCCGATCAGGCGAGCTACGTCGCCGACTATTGTCGACGGACCGGTCGGGATCCCATCGATACCCATTTCTACGTCGCCTTTTCGATGTTTCGGTTTGCGGCCATCGCGGAAGGCGTCCTGGCCCGCGGGCTCAGCGGCAACGCAAGTTCTTCCAACGCCACGGAAGTGGGCGCACAGACGGTCCCGTACGCGCGGACGGCCTGGTCGCTGGTTTGCGGCGAGACTTCGTGAACCGGCCGGGCTGGTGCACCAATGACCCCGGCGGTCTGATCACCGAAACCCATTTTGGCCGCACGCTGACCTGTTTCGCGGAGCGCCCGAGAAACATCGGCGCGATGCTCTGTGCCACGGCCGCGCGGCATGCCGACGGTGACGCCGTCATCGATGGCAGGCGGCGGCTTTCGTACGCCGAACTGCTGCGGCACGCCGAAGGGATGGTCGTTGCCATGCACCGCGTTGGTCTGGCCCGGGGTGACCGCGTCGGCATCTGGTCCGGCAATCGATGGGAGGCGATTGCTGCTGTCGTCGCCTGCCTCCGTGCCGAATTCGTCGCCGTCCCGCTCGGGCATCGGCTGCAGACTGATGAAGTCGACTACATGCTGAACGACAGTGGCGCCCGGGTGCTCATCGTGGATGACGAGCTCGCGGCACGGGTCCCTGGCAAACGGCGGCTGCCGGACCTGCGCCACGTATTTCCTCTGACCGAAAAAGGCGGCCAAACGACGTTCGCGGCCGATGCCGACGGTGAACCGGGACCGCCACCGGTCGGCAACGAAGAAACCCTCGCCTTCCTGATGTACACGTCGGGCACGACCGGCCGCCCCAAGGGCGCCATGATCACCCATTTCAACCTGGCGCACAGCGTCCTCCACTACATCCGCGGAATGCGCCTCGTCGACAAGCTCGAACGCACGCTGCTGGCTGTTCCGTTTACCCACATTACGGGGCTCGTCGCCCAGATCCTGACCATGTTCGCCTGTGCGGGCGCGGTCGTCGTGCAACGGGAATTCAAGGCAGATGCTGCCGTCCGCCTGCTCCGCGATGAACGGGTGACCCACGCCGTCATGGTGCCCGCGATGTACAACCTGATGCTGCGTTCCGGCGGGCTGGAGGTGGCCCCGCTCACCCATTTTCGGATCGGCGCCTACGGAGGGGCCCCGATGCCGCCGGCGCTGACAGAGGAGATCCACCGCCGGCTTCCGGGCTTGGAGCTGATGAACGCGTACGGGTCCACCGAGACCACGTCCCCCGCGACGTTGCTGCCGGCCGCCGACGCGGTGCGCCGACGCGACAGCGTCGGGCTCCCGGTGCACTGTGCCGAGATCCGCGTTTGCGACGAGGAAGGCCGGGAACTGCCTCCGGGCAGCGTGGGCGAACTCCGGATCGCAGGTCCAATGGTCGTCCCGGGCTACTGGAACCTTCCCGAAGTCAACCGGGATACGTTCGGCGACGGCAGCTGGAGATCCGGCGACATCGGCAGGATCGATGCCGATGGCTACGTCGAGGTGCTGGATCGCAGCAAGGACATGATCAACCGGGCCGGATACAAGGTGTACTCGGCGGAGGTGGAGGGCTTGCTGGTCCAGCATCCCGGTGTGGTGGAGGCGGCGGTCGTGGCCCGCCCCTGCCCAGTTCTCGGCGAGCGGGTACATGCCTTCGTTGCGGTCTCTTCGGATCAGCCCACCGCCCGGGAACTGACGCATTTCGTCGCGGCCCGTATTGCCGACTACAAGGTCCCGGAGACCTTCACGCTGCAAGCCGAACCGCTCCCGCGCAATGCGAACGGAAAAATTGTCAAGTCCTCCCTCCGTGCACGCGCCCTGGCTGAGATCCCGGAACCCGTGCGGTAGTCGGCCCGGCATGCAGTGCGCGCCCCGGCCGAGCGCCTCGTGACCGTAAAAAACCCGCAACCACGAAGGAGCTCTCGTGACGTACCCCCATGCAACCCTTCCGGCGACGATCCGAGCCCGGGTCGTGGACAACGGCAACGATCTACAGATGCACTTCCTGGAAGCCGGAGAGGTCGGCAATCCCAGCCTGCTACTGCTGCATGGATTTCCGGAGCTCGCCTACAGCTGGCGGAAGGTCATGGTCCTGCTGGCCAATGCCGGCTATCACGTCCTGGCGCCCGACCAGCGTGGTTACGGCCCTACCGCAGTCGCGCCGGCCCACTATGACGACGACCTTGTACCCTATCGCTTCCTGAACCTCGTCAGGGATGTCGTGGGGCTCCGCTCGGCGGTCGGAATCGAATCGTTCGAGGCGGTGATCGGCCACGATTTCGGAGCGACGGTGGCGTACTACAGCGCCCTCGCCCGCCCGGACCTGTTCCGTCGCCTGATCCTGATGAGCGCTCCCATCGGGGGTGCTCCGGCGCGCCGGGAACCGCCTGCCGTGCTGGCGGTGGAACCCGCACTCGAGGCGCTGGCTCGTCCGCGCAAGCATTACCAGCACTACTACACCACTCGTGCGGCCGACCGGGACATGCGGGAGGCGCCAGCGGGCATTCACGCGTTCCTCCGCGCCTACTCGCACCACAAGAGCGCCGACTGGCCGGACAACCGTCCGTATCCGCTGCAGGCGTGGACGGCCGGGGAGCTGGCCAAGCTTCCCACCTACTACGTAATGGACTATCACGAAACCATGGCGGCCACCGTCGCCCACCACGCACCGCCCCGGGAAGCTGCCTGGCTCACCGATGACGAGCTTGCCGTTTATGCGGCCGAGTTCGCCCGAACCGGGTTTCAGGGGGGCCTGAACTGGTACCGGGTCATGCTGGACCCCGTCCATTTCGACGAGTTGAGGCTCTACGCCGGGGCCACCGTGCAGGTGCCGGCCGCCTTTATCGCGGGCGCCGCAGACTGGGGCGTGCATCAGGCGCCGGGAGCGTTTGACCGGATGCAGACGACGGCGTGCGCCGACATGCGCGCCGTCCACCTCATCGAGGGCGCGGGCCATTGGGTCCAGCAGGAACGGCCCGATGCCACGGTGCAGGCCTTGCAGCGCTTCCTGGAGACCACCTGAACGAAGCTCCGCGAGGCCCGCTCGGGGGCGATCTCGGCTTCCGTCCCGGCCACGGGCACCGCCCGGTCAACGTGACGATACCCCTCGGATGTCAACGCCGAAGCACACGCCGAGCACCGGCATCGAAGGATCGGGATGCCACGATCGGGGTGACGCCGGCCAGGCCGCGGACCAGGGCCCGGCCCCCTGGGAGTGACTCTGCTCCAAGAACGGACCCTGAGGCACGGCCCTTCCCGGCGAAGGGCCGCCGCCCCGGCGTTTCGCAATCCATTGATTGCCAGTACCTATGCGGCAACAATGACCGGATTCGCGAAGCGCTGTCGGGCTGATCCTTGGGGCACCCACCAATGCCGCCGCGACAGAGGATGCAACCGCAGCACTGGAGAAACCGTATGGCGTCTGATCGAGCCCGTTGTGCCGCATTGGTCGGCCCTTATCTCAGCGGCAAAACGACCCTTCTCGAGAGCTTTCTCTTTGCAACGGGAGCGATCAACCGTCGGGGGTCAGTGAAGGACGGAACTTCGGTCGGCGATTCGTCCGAGGAGGCGCGGGCACGGAGCATGAGTACCGAACTCACCCCGGCCCGCATGACGTACCTGGGCGATGACTGGACTGTGCTCGATTGCCCCGGTTCGATCGAGTTGGTGCAGGAGACCCTGAACGCTCTCCACGTCGCGGACATCGCGGTGCTGGTAATCGAACCTTCGGTCAGTCGGGTCCTCACGCTGACACCCATCATTCAAGCTCTGCGGGCTCGCGGAGTTCCCTACATGGTGTTCATCAACAAGGTCGACACCTTGACCGAATCGATTCCCGACGTGGTCGCCGCACTGAAGGAGGCGGCGGGTACGCCGATGTTCCTCCGGGAGTACCCGATTGCGGACGGCGACACGGTGGTCGGTTACATCGATCTCGCAAGTCGGCGGGCCTACTCGTACGTCGACGGCAAGGAGTCCGAGGAGATCGAGTTCCCAGAAGCGCTGTCCGACGAGATCACGATTGCCCGCGAAGAAATGCTGGAGGTACTGGTCGATTTCGATGACGCCATACTTGAGAAAATGCTGGAGGAAGAGATCCCGGAAGCCGAAGAGGTGTATGAAAAGGCTGCCAAGATCATGCAGGACGGAGACATCGTCCCGGTGTTCTTCGGCTCCGCTGAACGGAGCCACGGCGTACGCAGGATGCTGAAGGCACTTCGCCACGACGCTCCCCCACCCGAAAAACGTGCCGCCGATCTCGGCTTTGAACCCGACGGCGAAGCCGCGGTGCAGGTCTTCAAGACTCTGCATGCCCAGCACAGTGGAAAAATCTCGTTGGCGCGGGTGTGGAGCGGCGAGGTTGCTGACGGCCAGACCCTGGGCGGGACCAGGATCGGAAGCCTGCAGGTGATGGTTGGCAGTCAAGCGGAAAAGATCTCGAAAGCCGCCTTCGGCGATGTCGTCGGTCTCGGTCGCATGGAGACCGTGCGCACCGGACACGTCTTGAGTGCGGGCGCCGATTCTGCTGACGCGTCCAATTGGCCGGCGCCGTTGTCGGCTGTGTACGGCCTCGCCATCACGCCGGAGAATCGAAGTGATGAAGTCAAGTTGACCGGCGGACTGCAACGCCTCAACGAAGAGGACCCCTCACTCACCTACCTGCAGAACGAAGACACCCACGAGCTGGTGCTCTTGGGTCAAGGGGACATTCATCTGCAAATCGCCCTGGACAAACTCCGGTCCAAGTACAACGTCACGGCAACGTCAAACCGACCGAGCGTTCCGTACAAGGAAACGATTCGGAAACCGGTGACCCAGCACGGTCGCTTCAAGCGCCAGACGGGCGGCCACGGCATGTTTGGTGACGTTGTCGTCGATATTGCGCCACGCCCCCGTGGAAGCGGATTCGAATTTGCGGACAAGATCGTTGGCGGCTCGGTACCCCGTCAGTACATCCCGGCCGTGGAAACCGGCATCAAGGAATTTGCCACCGAGGGGCCGTTGGGCTTCCCCGTGGTCGATTTCGCGGTGACACTGACCGATGGCCAGTTCCACTCCGTTGACAGCAACGAAATGTCATTCAAGTTGGCTGCCCGCGTGGCGATGACCGAGGGGATGCCGAAGTGCGCGCCCGTGCTGCTGGAACCCATTGCCAAGGTGACGATCGACGTCCCGTCGGAGTACACCAACAAGGTGCATGCCCTGATCAGTGTCCGTCGTGGCCAGATACTCGGTTTCGAGCCCAAGGAAGGCTGGAACGGCTGGGATTCGCTGCAGGCCCACATGCCGCAGTCGGAACTGCATGACCTGATCATCGAGCTTCGCTCGCTCAGCCAAGGAGTCGGGACCTACCACGCCGACTTCGACCATCTGAATGAACTGACCGGGAAGGTCGCAAACGACATCGTGCAAGCGCGTGCCGAGGCCCGTAAGGAGGAGCGCGAACGCTGACTGCGGACAAGTCGCGATGACCGTGCCAGTGCACTGGTCCGAGTGCGGGCACGCGTCGTCTTGCGCGCAACGACAACCGACCAATTCGCAGATCTGACGCCGGCCCGGCGGCCGCCGGGCGTCGGTCAGCCGGTCGGCCGGCGCCCGCAAACGGTCGCAGCCCGCCCCCAGGCGGCCACAAACGCATCGACGTCGGTGTCGGTCACCTCAGGTCCGAAACTGACCCGGATCGCGCCGTGCAGGAGATCCGGCGCGAGATCCATTGCCGCCAACACGTGGCTCGGCCCGACCTTGCCCGAGGAGCAGGCCGAGCCGGCGCTCACGGCGATTCCCTCGAGGTCCAGCCGGATCACGATGGCTTCGGCATCGCAACCGGGCAGCGCGAGCATGGAGGTGTTTGGAAGCCGGTCGCTATCCCGTGCAATGACGCAAGTCTTTGGCACGGCTTGGCAGACCGCGTGCTCAAGTTTGTCGCGCATGGCCCGAAGTGCCGTCCACGCCGGCGGACGGGCGGCGGCCACGGCACCAAACCCGGCTGCCGCCGCAATGTTTTCGGTCCCGGCGCGCCAGCCCCGTTCCTGACCACCACCACGCAGCAATGCCTGGCGGAGTATCCCGCCGCGGACGACCAGCGCCCCCACCCCCTTGGGGCCGCCCGCCTTGTGTGCCGACAGGGCCAACGAATCGACTCCCAAACCGTCCATGGAAAAGGGCATACGGCGCCACCCCTGCACCGCGTCACAGTGGACCGATACCCCGGCAGCATGCGCAAGTGATGCCGCTTCCGTCACGGGCTGGATCACCCCGGTCTCGTTGTTGGCCAGCATCACGGCCACCAGCTCCGGACGGGGCTCGTCCTCCAGCAGTACCTTCAGCCGGGTCAGGTCAACCGTGCCGTCAGCCAGTACCGGGATGCGCCGGCCAGGGGCTGCTGCCGCGAGAACCGAGTCGTGCTCAATTGCGGTGGCCGCGATCCGGTGCGGCGACCGCCCGGCGCAAGCCAGCGCGTTGGCCTCGGTCGCACCTGACGTGAACACGACTTCCTGCGGGGCAGCCGACACCGAACTCGCGACTGCGGCGCGCGCATCCTCGAGCAGGCGGCGGGCAGCGCGTCCAGAACCGTGAACCGATGAGGCATTGCCCGTGTACCCCATCGCCTCGATCACTGCGTCCCGGGCGATGTCCAGGAGGGGCGCCGAAGCGTTGTAGTCGAAATACACGCCCCTTCCAGGTGCTGCAGGGGGCATCACTATCGCTGGTCCGGGCTCAGTTCCCGGAGCGGGCCCCGCTACCGGACCCATCGTCGGCGGCCCCCGTGTCGCCGGATTCGTCGCTCTCGGACGCCGCCGGCTCTTCAAGGGCGGTCAACCGGTCGCGCAGCGCCGATATCTCAGCCGCCATGCGCTCCATTGCGACGGCATTCGGATCCCGCGCGTCGAGCGGCGTGCCGTACGCCGTCAGTTGCTCCCGGTCCCGATCCGACCTGCTGGTCTCACGGGCCGGTATGCCAACGACCGTAGCCCCGGCGGGAACATCGCGCACCACCACTGCATTGGCCCCGACGCGAGCGTTCTTGCCGAGCGTAATCGGCCCAAGCACTTTTGCGCCGGCCCCGACGATCACGCCGTCATCAAGCGTCGGGTGCCGCTTGCCGGGTTTGAGGGACGTGCCGCCGAGCGTGACTCCCTGGTAGAGAAAGCAGTCATCCCTGATCTCCGCTGTCTCGCCAATGACGACGCCCATGCCGTGATCGACAAAGAACCGCCTGCCGATGGAGGCTCCCGGGTGAATCTCGATGCCCGTGAGCCACCGCGCGAGATGCATCAACCATCGAGCAAACAGCTTCAGTCCGCGCCGCCACATCCAGTGGGCCAGGCGGTACGCAGCGACCGCGTGAAAACCCGGATAGCAAAGCACGATTTCCAGTGCGCCCCGCGCCGCCGGGTCCCGGGTACGTATCGCCCTGAACTCGTCGCGCAGTGCCGTGAACATGGATGCTCCGGAGGCGTGGTCACAGAAGCGACGCGCGGCGGCATGGCTTCTGGCCAAGCCGGTGAGGCTGAACATATTGGAACGCCAGCCCGATTTATATAGAATCGTGAAAAACCACCGGATATCGCGAACCCGTCGTGGAGACGCTCTCCACGCGTGAGACCTCGTCCGCCACGAGAGCCGCCATGCCCGAAGTCATCATCAATGGGCCCGCCGGGCGTTTGGAAGGTCGGTACCACGCCGGGGTCGGGTCAAGCCCGCCACTTGCCCTGATATTGCATCCAGACCCGCAGGGTGGCGGAACCATGAACAACAAGGTCGTCTATGCCTTGTTTCACTCCTTTGCACACTTGGGCTTTTCGGTACTCCGCTTCAATTTCCGGGGGGTTGGTCGAAGCGAGGGAACCTACGACAACGGGGAAGGCGAACTCGTGGATTCTGCCGCGGCCTTGGATTGGCTGCAGGCGTCCCATGAAGACAGCCGCATCGTTTGGGTAAGCGGCTTTTCTTTCGGGGCCTGGCTCGCCTTCCACTTGCTGATGCGGCGGCCTGAATTGGGCGGATTTGTTTCAGTCGCCCCGCCGGTGGATCGGTACGACTTCAACTTTCTGGCTCCGTGCCCGAGCTCGGGCATTGTCCTACAGGGGGACCAAGACACCATCGTCCAAGAAGCGGCAGTGGCCAAGCTGGCGAAGGAGATGGAAGTTCAGAAGAACGTCTCAATCACCTACCAGATGATCCCCGGTGCCGATCATTTCTTTGAAGGCCACCTGGACGTGCTCGCGCAGAGCGTGGTGCGTTACGTGTCGGGGCAGGTTCGGCTTCCCAACTAGTCACGAAATTCCGGGATGAACGAGAACCCCGCCACTCAAGGGCCGAGCGACCCCGGTGGTCGCCGGGACAGCCAGCGGTAGACCTAGCAGCGAACGTACCGCAAGCCAGCCGAACGCCTGCGCTTCCAGAGCATCGCCATCGAAACCAACAGTTTCCACGGCTTCGACAGTGGTCGAGAGCCTGTGCCGAAGTTCGCGCATCAGCACGGGATTGCGTCTGCCGCCGCCAGTCACCAGCCACGTCGCTGGCCGCTCGGGCATCCACACCCGGGCGCGGGCCACGGTCGCGGCACAGAAAGCGGTCAGCAGCGCTGCCCCGTCGGCGGGTGAATGGGCCCGGCTGATCCGCGCGCAACGGTCAACGAAGTGATCGCGATCCAGCGATTTCGGAGGCGGGCAGTGAAAGTACGGGTCGGTCAACAGCCCTTCCAGGGCGTCTTCTGGCACCGTTCCCGCCGCAGCTAGCCGGCCGTCTCGATCGAATGCGGTTCCAAGCGTACGCCGTGCGTGGTCGTCAATGGGGGCGCAACCGGGTCCGGTATCGAACGCAGACAGGGCTCCGCCATGACCCAGCCAGGTGACGTTAGCCACTCCACCCAGATTGAGCATCGCGAGCGGCCGGGCCATCGAATGGGTCAGTGCCTCATGAAACAGTGGAACGAGCGGAGCTCCCTCGCCGCCATGCGCCACGTCGCGGCTTCGGAAATCGGTCACCACGCGGATTCCCGTCGCTGTGGCCAGCCGCCCGGCGTCACCGACCTGCCAGGTCCAGCCCTCGCCCGGAGCGTGGCCAACCGTTTGCCCGGGGAACCCGATGACGTGAACGTCAGCGGGACTCAAGTCGGTTCGCCGCAGCAGCTCGTGCACGGCGGCGACATGGCGGTCGGTAAGCTTGCGGACGATCGGCGGTTCCGCCAGATTCCTCGCCGCCAAGCCCTCGAAAGCATCCCCGTACGATTGTGTAAACGCCGGCCCAAGCGTCACCCGGTTGCGGCCGTCCGTCTGAATGAGGGCGGCATCGACCCCATCGAGCGAGGTACCGCTCATCAGCCCGATTGCGGTCTGCATCGCCATGTTTGCCCCGGTCTCAACGCGTCCATGGTACTTTCCCCGGTCCTCCATGCAGCACCCGCCGTAGCCGTCTCATGACCGACTTCCGATCCTCATTCTTGCAACTAGCGACCGCGCGGGGCTACGTGCATCAGTGCACCGACTTCGAGGGGCTGGACCGGCTGCTTGCCGACCATCCGCCGGTCAGCGCCTACATCGGGTTCGACTGCACCGCACCGGGCCTGCATGTTGGCAGTCTGCTGCAGATCATGCTGCTCCGGCATCTCCAGCAATCGGGACATCGACCGATCGTGCTGATCGGCGGCGGCACGACCCGCGTCGGGGATCCTTCGGGAAAGGATGAGTCCAGAAGACTACTTGACGACGAGACCATTGCCGTGAACGCGGCCGGGATTCGGAGTGTCTTCGAACGTTTTCTCACCTTCGGGGATGGCCCTACGGACGCCATCATGGTCGACAATCAGGATTGGCTCGGCGACCTCAGGTATGTCGATTTCCTGCGCACCGTCGGACGGCACTTCTCCGTGAATCGCATGCTGACCTTCGATTCGGTGCGTCTCCGACTGGAGCGCGAACAGCCTCTGAGTTTCCTGGAATTCAACTACATGATCCTGCAGGCTTTCGACTTTACGGAGCTGGCACACCGCGAGGGATGCGTCCTGCAGATGGGCGGATCAGACCAGTGGGGCAATATCGTGAACGGCGTCGAGCTGGCTCGCCGCCTGGATGGTGCGGGCTACCCGCTGCCCCCGCTGTTCGGCCTGACCTCTCCCCTTGTCACGACGGCGAGCGGGGAAAAAATGGGGAAGACGGCGCGCGGCGCCGTGTGGCTCAACGCCTCAATGCGAAGTCCCTACGACTACTGGCAGTTCTGGCGCAACGCGGCCGATGCGGACATCGGCCGCTTCCTCAGGCTCTTTACCGAACTTCCTCTCGACGAAATCCATCGGCTGGAAGCACTTCGTGGCCAGGAGGCCAATGTCGCCAAGATCCGTCTGGCCAATGAAGCTACCCGGCTCGCCCACGGTGACCGGGAAGCCGAGCGGGCGGAAGCGACCGCCCAGGCCACGTTCGAGCAGGGCGGCACCGGCGAAGCGCTGCCCACGATCCTGGTGCCCGCAGAGGAATTCGACGCAGGAATGTCGGTCGTCAAGGTCTTCGCCCGCGATGCGGTACTCGCATCGACAAATGGCGAGGCGCGGCGTTTGATTCGCGGAGGCGGCGCGCGCGTCAACGATGTGAAGGTGATCGACGAACGCCGGACACTGGGTCCGGCCGATTTGGTGAACGGCGAGGTGCGCTTGTCGGCCGGGCGGAAACGGCACGCCGTGCTCCGGCCCATCCGAGCGCGCGATGCGGATTGAGCGCCGGGTCGCGAGGTCGCTGAGTTCCCGAAGCCTACTCGTCGGGTGACGGTTGAGACCCCGGGGCGTCCCCAAACCCTCGCAGAATATTGCGTAGCACCCCCGGCATCAGGAATTGCAGCGGGCTCACCGCAATCTCCGGCTCTGCAGCCGGGCCGGTCACCGCATAGTCAGCAGCGAGTACGCCCATGGAGTCCGTACCCGTTATCAGCTGGTCAATGACCGGAACCCGCGTGAGAAGGAGGTTGACGGCGTAGGCCGGAATCAGCGCACCCCGGAGGTCAAGAAGCCGGTTCCGGGTGTCAATGGCGCCTTCTACCGTGACTCCCAGGGTCAAGCCCTGGGCGATGCCGTCGCGAATATCGATCACACCGTCCGCAAACGTGAAGTCTGCGTCAAAGCTGGAGAAGGCTACGCCGCCGCCGCCGGCAATCTGCTCGAGCAGGCCGAGCACCGTGACCGTCTGCAGCAACTGCAGGAACACCGGCGCATCCACCATGGTGAACTCGCCGACCTGGACCGTACCGGTGATCCGGCCATCTTTCCGGGTTGCCTCGATCCGCACCGCCCCGTCGTTTGCAGCCACGCCCAATCCGAACGCATCCGCCATCGAGCGCGCGTTGGTGCCAGTGAGCTCCAGTTCCAGGGCGCCCTCGGTTCCGACGCCCCGCAGCTCCATCCGTTCCTCGTCCGGAAGCCCGAGTGCCAGATGCAGTTCCTGAACCCCGTGCTCGTTGGCCTCCATCGTGAACGCCAGCGGGCCTGCAAGTGCAGGCGCCATGGTGCGGGCAGACTGGCTGTCCACGCGAAGCCGCAGCGGTTCCGGTCTGGCCAGTGTTTCGGAATCGGCTGAGAGGAACGGACGGAGATCCGTCTGGTCGCCCTGCAGCACCGCCCCGAGGTACCCGTCCGTGCCCTGTGCAACGGTACCGGACAGTCGGTGTTCGCCGATCTGCAGCCGCGCGAACACAAGCCGGTCCAGTGCTCCGTCGACGAACCATATGCGGCCGGCCACGTCCGTCCCGCCGCCCACCAGTTGGAGCCACAAAGGCTCTCCCCCGGCAAGCGGGCCTCGGACCTTGGCATGCAAAGGCGCATGCGCCGGTTTGGTCCAATCGAGGGCCGGGATGGTCACCTCGGCAGCGGACAATCCGGCCTCGATATCCACTTCCCACCCCCCCGATTCCGGGCGGCGCAGCGCGCTCCCGGCGAGATCGAGGGGGCCATCCACGTCGGCGAACTGAATTCCGAGGGCGTTGCTGGCCTCAGGCCACAGCAAACCCCGAACGGTCAGCTCCTGATCACCGGCCGCATCAGGAAGGGGAGATCGCCAGGCAAATGACAGTTCCGAATCAGCAAGAGCGGCGGTGCCGGACACGGTGAGAGTCTTGCCCTGCAGCGCCACGGCTCCCGTCACGTCCCGAAACTCGTGGCCCTCCCAGGGTCCGGACCCGAAGCCTCCGGACGTGAACGATGGAACAGCAAACACACCCTCCAGCAGCCGGATGCCTGGACCAACGCCCTCCTGACGCGGGACGTCCATGACGACACGAATTCGCGCCGTCCCGGCCAGCCCGTCAACACCAGGCGGCGGACGGCCTGCACCTTGCGCCTTCACCCCAAGTCCGATGAGATCGGCGAGTGACCCTTGCAGGGTCGCCGCGATCCGAAACGACGGCGCTTCCGGGCCCGAGGCAGTGATCACTGCGTCATCGATCAGGATGGACTCGCCGAGTTTTCCCGCGAACTGGACGTCGATGCCGCCGGCACCGTAGGTCCATGTTCCCGCAAGCCCGTGCAGGTCGAACTCCGAGTACCCGGGCGGAAACGACGTCGGATCGACCCAGAGGTCCTGAAACGCCCCGCGTAGCGTGACCTCCGCCTCGCGGTCGCTCGCGAACGGGATCCACACACGCAACTCAGCGTCCCGAAGAGGACCCCGCAACATGGGCTCTGCGGTGGGACCTCGATCCAGCCCGATCTGCTGCAGGAGAGAACCGGAGTCACCCGACAATCGTGCGGTCAGTTCCGCGGCACCGGATTCCGTGAACAGGTCGGTGCTGTGCAGCCGCAGATCGTCGAGCGTCGCGGCCCCAACCGTCGCGGTGGGGGCGACCACGGTCAGCTCAGATCCCGCCAGATCCAGGTCCACAACAGCCAGGTTGAGCGTTGGCTCTCCTTCCTCCCAGTTGATGGCCGTTTCCCGAACCACACCGCTGAGGTCAAGACGGCTGCCCGCGGCAAGCCCGTCGGGAAAGTCCGCGGTTAACGTGAGATTCGTCAGGTTTCCGCCCTCGATGCGCCGCCGTACCCAGGATTCAGTCGAAGGGTCGAGTGCCGGCCCCAGCCAAGCCGCCAGATCATCGATGGACAAGCTGCCGGCAAAGTTGGCATGGATTTCCGATGGCCCCGCCGGAGGGTTTTGAAAGCTGCCAGTGATGCGCAGGTCGCCGACCGGACCCATCAAGGCCAATTCCGTGAGGTCGAGCGCGCCGCTCTCGACGGCGTATCCGAGACTTACCTCCATCGAACTGATCGGGACGGCGGCTGTCCCCGCTCCGGTACGGGCGTCAGGGACCTGCAGTTGACCGTCCGCTCCCGTCGCGGTCAGCCTCAGGACCGCCGCTTCAAGCGGCCCGGATACGGCAACCGAGCCGCTCAAGGGCGCCAGCAGCATTGCCTGCGGCGCACTGAGGCCGACCAGTTCTGCGACGGCCATTGGTTCGACCCCGCGAAAGGCGAGTTCGGCCAGGATTTCTCCCTGGTCGGGCACCAGCTGCGCGGCCAGCTCCAACGGCACCGCAGGATGCGTCGGAAGGGACGCCGCACCAGTTCCGTCGAACACGACCTTCCCGTCGACCTCCGTCACGCTCGCCTGAATGTCGACAACCTGGATCGCAACCGGGGAGCGCCGCAACTCAAACGTGATCGTCCCGTCCAACACCTCGATCATGGTTCCCGAAGCGATCGCGGCCAAAGGAGATTCGGAACCAGATTGAGCGGCACCGTTGCCCAAGCTGAAGCCGTCACCCTCACCCTGCTTCAACACAACGGTAGGGGCATAGAGCACCACACCGGCCACCGATGGCTGGCCTCTGGCCAGATCGCGCAAGGGGACCCGTATGCCAATTCCCTCTGCCGTCAGCACGTCGCTGGCACGGAAATCGGAGAACCGTACGTACAACCAAGGGGCCATGAACGGCCAGTGGACGGCCGCAGCGTCCCAGCGTGCCTCTACCGGCAGGTCGGCGTGGTCCAGCTGGCTGGCGAGATAGGCCGAAAGGAACGGCACGGCCACCGGCCCCAGGGTCAACCGCCAGATTCCTGCAGCCGACAGGCAAACCACTATAATTCCGACCACTAGTGCCGACCGAATCAGCCGGGCCCGGTGGCGCCGATCCCGGTAACCGACCCTTGGCCTTGGACTGGAAGCCGTCACGCTAGAGTTCTCCGGTCCACTAACATCCACACAAGACCGAACACAGTGACTCAATCTCTCGAAGTGTACGAATTGCCTATACCCGCCATGGCCGCGATGCCACGGCCCATGCTTCCAACCGTCCGCAGACCGCGTACGGGCTGCCGCGTCCGGGACTAGTCTAGTGCAGGGCCGATCTCGAATGGCGGCGGGATTTTGGAGCGGGGATCAGCACCAGCAGGACTTGTACTGGAAGAAGTGGTCTGACGCCGGCCATCCGACGCGGTCAGCACTGGGCGGCGAGGGAACCGACCTGCTCAACCGAGTGTTTGGTCACAGTCCGTTCCTGAGTGACAGCGCCGTTGCTGAACCGGGAATCATCGAAGCCTTTGTCGCCGACGGAGCCGATGGAGCTGTTGCGGCAGCCCGTCACGATCTCCCCGAACCGCAAGCCGTCGTCGCCATGGAGACCCCGGATGTCGCCAAGCGCTTGCGGATCGTGCGACGCCGCGTGGCACTTGCGGTCGCGCTTGCCGACATCAGCGGTGCATGGAGCGTCCCGCGTGTGCTGGAGGAGTGGAGCGCGTTCGCTGGCGACTTGTTGCACCTCGCGTCGTTCCACTTGCTGGGGCCCGACGCCCCTCAATCCGGATACGCGATCATCGCGCTCGGAAAGCTCGGGGCCAGGGAGCTGAACTACTCCAGCGATGTCGATCTGGCGATCTTCTACGACCAGCAGAGTCCCGCCTTTCCTGCCGCCGCCCGCGACGGCCGCGCTTCCCGGCACTTCACGCGTCTCACGCAACGCCTCGTGAACCTGTTTCAGGAGCGTACCGCCGATGGTTACCTCTTTCGGATGGACCTTCGGCTACGCCCCGATCCAGGCTCAACGCCCCTTGCCGTCTCCATGGAGTCAGCAGAGCTCTACTACTCCGGACTTGCCCAGAACTGGGAGCGAGCGGTGTTTATTCGTGCTCGACCCATCGCTGGTGACCGCGAGGCCGGCGAGCGGTTTCTTCATTGCATTGCGCCATTCGTGTGGCGACGGAGTCTTGACTTCAGCGCCGTCAGGG
Source organism: Alphaproteobacteria bacterium (assembly GCA_965116745.1). Classification (GTDB taxonomy): domain Bacteria; phylum Pseudomonadota; class Alphaproteobacteria; order TMED109; family TMED109; genus VXPW01. The sequence continues at coordinate 1,978,706 of OZ220701.1, forward strand.
ACATCCAGGCGATGCTGCGCCAGACCAGCCGCGGCGACAGTGACTTCAGCCCCGCCGGATTTCACCTGAAATTTGGCGGCGGCGGCATTCGCACCATCGAGTTCCACCTGCAGACCGAGCAACTGGTTTGGGGCGGGCGCAACCGGGCGCTCCGCCGCGGCGGTACCGCCGAAGGCTTGCAGGCACTGGCTGCGGCGGGCCGCATGAAAGAGACGGTCGCAGACGAGCTCATTGCCCATTACCGGTACCTGCGCAAGGTCGAAAACCGACTGCAGATGATCCGAGATGAACAAACCCATGTGGTGCCGGAAAATGAAACCGAACGGTCGCGCCTCGCATCGTTCCTGGGCCACGCCAACCTGACCGAGTTCGATGCCGAGCTGGCCGGGCACGTTATGGCAGTCCAGACCCTTACGGCAGCAAGCGACGCGGCGGACGAAAGTCTCGTCCATCCATTTGGAAGCCTCGTCTTCACCGGTGTCGACCCGGACCCAGCAACCGTCGCCACGCTGACGCGCATGGGTTTCCGGAATCCCGAGAGAGTGATCGCGCAAGTCGCCGACTGGCATCGCGGCCGAATCCCCGCGACTCGCTCGGAGCGTGGACGCGCCCTGTTGACCGAGATCACGCCACAGATGCTCGGCGCGATCGGCGAAGCACCGGACCCCGAGGTGGCGTTCGCCGGGTTCGCCCGGTTTCTCGAAAGCCTCAATGCCGGCGTCGAACTGCTGTCCATGTTTGCCAACTACCCGTCACTGATGGCAGTGGTCGTGGAAATCATGGGCTCAGCGCCGGAATTGGGACAATCCCTCACGGCGAATCCGCGGCTGCTGGATCAACTGCTAGAGACCCCGCTCGAGGCACCGCTCCCGGGACCGGCGGCGATCGAAGCCGCCTTGGACGCCGAGCTTGGCTTGGGGCTCGGGGACTACCAGGATGACCTTGACGCATTTCGCCGCTGGGCCGGTGAACTGCGTTTCGCCGTTGCCCTGAAGCTCCTGTGCGGCGTTGAGACGTCTGGAGACGCCGCGGTCGCACTGACGCACGTTGCCGATGTCGCCATCCGGCGCCTGATGGACCGGGTTGCCCAAGAATTCGAACCGAAACACGGGCGCGTACCTGGCGGCGGCGCAGCGTTTCTGGCCCTGGGGAAGCTGGGGGGGCGCACGTTGCTGCCCGGATCCGACCTCGACGGAATCTTTTTCTACGACGCTTCCAGTGTCAGCGCCCAGTCTGATGGTTCGGCCCCGCTGGCGGCGTCGGTGTACTTCACGCGCTTTGCCAATCGCCTCATCACCGGCTTCACCGCGCATACGGTCGCTGGACGACTCTGGGAGTTCGATCTCCTCCTGCGACCGCACGGCCGTGCCGGTCCCCTGGCATCGGCACTCAGCGGATACGAAACGTATCTGGCAAAGGACGCCTGGCCGGTCGAGAAGCTGGCGCTCGTCCGTAGTCGAGTCATTGCCGGTGCGCCTGAAACCGTCGATACGCTCAACGCCATCATTGACCGGACGCTTACGGCTGAGGGCGAGTTCGACGCCCTGGCCGCCGACCTCCTGACGCTCCGTGCCAAGATCAAGGACACCCATCGGCCGTCGGGCCCGTTCGACGTGAAGCACTCTCCCGGCGGCCTGCTCGACCTTGAATTGCTGGTGCAGTTCCTCGCGGTGACATCGGCTCAGCGGCTTGGTCGGCCCCTGCGCGGGTCCACCGGAGACGTGCTCCGGCTCCTCGGGACCATCGACGTGCTCTCTCCGGAGGACGAGCGCCGGCTGGCCGAAGCCAGCCACCTCTATCAGTCGGTACAGGCCATGCTCCGGATCACGGTCGGCAGTCGCACCGATCCGGACCTGCTGCACCCTGCCATGATCGAGCGGATCGGTCAGGCGACCGGCTTCGACCGAGCTGGCGATCTGGAGGAGGCGCTCCTCGGAGCCCGGGCCAGCGTCCGCGCCATGACGGAGGCCCATATCGCCAGCGCGGCAGCCTGAACCGGCCGGTCGAGGGCACCCGCCGATGCGTCGCCGCGCGCCTGATCTGGCGTCGCGGACCTGCTCTCCGGACCGCGCCGATATACTTGCTCCGCGGGCAACGCCCTTCGCGTGCCCGATCCGCCAACCTGCACGAAGTGGTGATCATGGCCGACACGCCCAACCGTTCGCCCAGACCCGGGGATCCGGTCCCTGCCTTCGACCTTCCCACGCTGAGCAACCGCGTGTCGAACACCACCCTCGCCGGACGCGCGTACGTTGTCTACTTCTATCCGAAGGACGACACGCCCGGATGCACGAAGGAAGCCATCGCATTCACTGAACTTGGGTCTGCGTTCGACGCCATGGACGTGACAGTCATCGGCATTTCAAAGGATTCGCTCGCCAAACATGAGAAGTTCCGCGACAAGCACGAGCTAAGGGTCGTCTTAGCCTCCGACGAGGACGGTGCCGCCTGCGAGGCGTTCGGGGTCTGGGTCGAAAAAAGCATGTACGGCCGGAAGTACATGGGCATCGAACGGGCGACATTCCTCGTCGATCCGGCCGGTCGAATCGCAGAGGCTTGGCGCAAGGTCAAGGTTACCGGGCACGCCGAAGCCGTTCTCGCCGCCGCCCGTGAGCGGCTGGGCACAACGGCGTCTTGAGGCAGAGCCCTTAGCCACGCTGCCGGGTCGCGTATGGGCGCGGGTGCCCAAGCAGTCCTCGACGGCGTGGGCCGAGGCTCCCGGGACCGACACCGCTGACGCCGGGGCGGTGCAGCTGCGCGAACGCCTGAGCGACAACGTCGGGGCGCATCCGTCAGAAGCTTTGCCCAGCGAGGGCGAGCTTGAGTTGCTGACGCTGCTGGAACGCCACCGTAACGAGGAGGTTGCGCAGCGGCTGAGCTGACCTCCTGCGGCGGGCGGTGGGGCCTCGAGGTCGGTCTCGACGCCACCCGGCGCGACGGCGGGGTGCCGGAGCACCGCGTCGGATTCGGCGTCACCGCGCGCTGGTGGGCGATATGCACGCGGGAGGCCGGTGGCAGCCAGTCTCCCGCCAGGGTAGACGGCAGGCGGATGACCGGCTGGAGCCTGAGGCCTCATCCCATACATGGTCTGTCAGACCAGATAGAGACCATGCGACCTATTCAGGTCCAGTTGGGTCAGGCAGGAAGCCGATTCGACGATCGGAAGGGACCGGGGGAATCCCGCCTGTCCGGCCGCCACGCCGCCTACTGGCGTGGCAGACATCTTGCGTCACGCCTCGGCGGTGCCTTGCCCGCCCAGCCTGGCCGCAAGGGCCGCCGCCAGAAATGCGTCCAGGTCTCCGTCCAGCACCGCCTGCGGATCGCTGGTCTGGACTCCGGTCCGCAGGTCCTTGACCATTTGGTGTGGCTGCAGGACGTAGGAACGGATCTGGTGGCCCCAGCCGATCTCGGTCTTGCCCGCCTCCAACGCCTGCCGCTGTTCCTCGCGCTTCTGCAGCTCCAGTTCGAACAGGCGCGCCTTGAGCATCCGCAGCGCCGTCGCCCGGTTCTGGTGCTGGGACCGCTGGCTCTGGCACTGCACGACGATTCCCGTGGGCTTGTGGGTGATCCGCACCGCGGAATCTGACTTGTTGACGTGCTGCCCCCCGGCGCCCGACGCCCGGTATGTGTCCACTTTCAGATCCTTGTCCTCGACCTGAACTTCGATGTCGTCTTCGACCACGGGATAAATCCAGACGCTTGCAAAACTCGTGTGGCGGCGCCCCTGCGCGTCAAACGGTGAAATCCTGACCAGTCGATGAACCCCGCTTTCTGTCTTCAGCCATCCATAGGCGTCGGCCCCGCTGACCCGGACGGTCACCGATTTCAATCCGGCCTCTTCCCCGTCGGTCCTGGACAACTCCTCGGTTCCGCAATCGTGCTGCGTGGCCCATCGCAGGTACATCCGGAGCATCATCTCCGCCCAGTCCTGGCTCTCGGTGCCGCCAGCGCCGGCATGGATCTCCAGGAAACAATCGTTCCCGTCAGCCTCGCCGGACAGGAGCGCCTCGGTGGCCCGGCGCCGCGCCTCTGCAGCCAGCTCACTGAGATCCGCTTGTGCTTCGGACGCTGCCGTTTCGTCTTCCTCGGCCTCGGCGAGCGCAAGCAATTCGACGGTATCGGACAGTTCCTGCTCGAGGCCGGTGAGCGCCTTCAGCTGAGCTTCCAGGCTGGCCCGCTGCTGCATGACCCGGCGGGCGCGGTCAGGGTCGTCCCACAAGGTGCCCGCCCCGGCGGCAGCGTTCAGTTCGGCCAGGCGGGCCTCAGCCTCATCCTTGTCAAAGGTGCCTCCCGAGCAACGCCAGGGAAGCATGGATTTCGCGCACGAGATCCTCAAGCTCAGCACGCATTGCAGCACTCCCACAGGGTTGCGAAACAGGCATCGAGAGAGACGGCACGCCGCCGCTCGGTCACCGGCTGATACGACGTCCGCGTGTCAGCGCCGCATTGTAACGCGAAACCCGCCGCGCGAACGGGCCAAGCGCGCCCTGTCACGTCTCCTGCGCCGCAAACTTGCCCGGCAGCTCCGCCAAGCCGGAAATCGCGAGATGGGGCCCGAAACCGAGCAGCTCCGGGAGCGCCGCATCCGTGCGGTTCACCCAAAGCGTCTGGAAGCGAGCGAGGGTGGCGCCCGCCAGATCCCACGGATGGCTCGAGATGAAGACGATTTCGTGCGGCTCAATTCCGAGAACATCCGGCGCCATCGCGTACATGGCCGGATCCGGTTTGAACGTCCGCACATCGTCGGCGCTCATCACCACTTCGACCCGGTCGTGCAGGCCCGACGAATCAAGCGCACTCTCGGTCATTTCGCGACTGCCGTTGGTGAGGATCGCCGCCTGCACGCCCCGGTCCCGCAACGCCGTCAGCGCGGGACCCGCGTCCGGGTAGGGCTCGATCCGCAGGTACGCCTCCAGGAGTCGATCCCGGAGTTCCAGGTCCGCCGCGCGGCCGAACTCCTGGAGCGTGACATCAAGTGAATCCCGGGTGAGCTGCCAGAACGGCACGTACCGCTTCATCGTCGCCCGCAGCCACGAGTACTCCAGCTGCCGGCGGCGCCACCGGCGGCTGAACTCGTCCGCCTCCTCCGCGAAAGCTTCCTGACACGCCGCCACGCTCGAGTGCACATTGAAGAGCGTTCCGAACATGTCGAATACGCATGCTTTCACCATCTCAGGTCTGAAGACCACGGCCACCTCCCCGGCGCTGCGCGGCAAACTACGAACCGGCGCGGCCCACATTGGACAAACTCCGGGGAAACACAAGCAGGCCCGGCGACCGGTCTCTCGGTCGGGTCGCGGGCCGGCTGCTGGTATCGTGCACCGTCGCGACCGACCCGATGCCGTCGGCATCGCATCTCCGCCACAACCGCGCCGCCTGCCGCTTGCCATGCCGCCACCGACCGCGCCCGAACCCAACGTCCATGCGCGCTTCGCCCGCCGCCTGGTGCGATCGGGTTCAAAGGTCGCGCTCTCAACCTCCTTGGCGCAGGACCAGAGCCGGCCGCACGGATCGCTGGCCCTGGCCGCAACCACGGTGGAAGGCGAACCGCTGCTTCTGTTGTCGGATCTCGCGGTACATACCCGGAACCTGGCCGCCGACCCAAGAATCTCGGTCCTGTACGACGCCGACGACGGCGGCCCCGAACCGCTCGCGGGAAATCGGGTAAGCGTGATCGGAAAGGCAATCCCGGAACCACGGCGCCCGGTCGGCGAGCGGTTTCTCCGGCGATACCCGCATGCACGCCGGTACGCAGCGCTGGGGGATTTCCGGATGTACCGCGTCGCGATCGAGGCCGCGCACCTGGTGGCAGGGTTCGGCGCGATTCACTGGCTGAGTGCGACGGACCTGGTGGCCCCCGACCACATCGGGCTTGCCGAGGCCGAACCGCGTCTGCTCGAAACCCTGCATGCCGAGCATCGGCCCTGGGTCCTGCCCGGTCACGCCGAACCCCAGCCCGAATGGACCCTGGTCGGCCTGGATGCCGAGGGTGCGGATTTCCGAAGCGATACCGGGATCGAGCGGTTCGCGTTCACCGGCCCACTGGAGAATCTCCAGCGGGCCGGCGCCTATCTCCGCCGGCTTGGACGCCAGTAACCACCGCGGGCCGACGGCGGCACCATCACCAAGCGCCGCCGCCGGACCCCGAAAGCACCCTGGCTCAGTCGCCCCAGAACCTCACTTCCGAAAACTCGGGATCTGCCGAGGATCGATTCCCAGTACGGCACGTGCGCTGACGGTTTCCCGCCCCGCCCAAGACGGCCCCGAGCCCACGCTCGAATCACGCCCGGACGGGACGTCGGACACGGCCGAACGGGCATTGCTGGAAGCGGTCTCCCGCACTCCCGGCGCATGCAGCTGCAGGGACGGTTCTTGACGACCTTTTCCGGACTTCCGGCGAACCGGGAGAAAGCCGAACAGTTTCGTCCAGGACGATGAAGCCTGACCCGTCTCCGAGTCAAAGTGCACCGCCGGTCGCAACTGTGGGGTGGCGACGGAGCCGCGGGCTACCGCCGCACCGGCCATCCGGTCGGGAGCCGGCGTGCTTCCCAGGCCCAGACCGTTGCTTTCCGGGCCCTGCGTCGCGCGCATCCGCTCTCGCCCGACAGCGGCGTGTCGCTCGTCTCCCGGTAGCGAGTCCTGGATCGGATCGTCTCGATCGACGACCCGCGGCGCAGGTCGGATGGATTGGGCCAAGGAGCCGCCCAGCCCGCCACCCTGCTCACTGTGCGGAGTCCGGGCGCGACGGGCAGAACTTGGACGCTCCAGCTCCGCCACCTCGGCAGCCCGGTGACCGGCACCGTTCCCCATGGACGCTGACGACGGTTCTGCGCGCGTTACGCCGGTTTCACTCCCGCCGACCGCGACCGCCGGCCGGCCGTCCCGGCCGCGGTCGGCGGCCTGTCCGACGTCGCCGCCGCGGTCCGCTGATCGCTGTTCCATGGTCTCCCCGCCGTGGGAGCCATCGCCAACCGATTCCGAACACGGCATCACCGACGGACCCGCCGGGTCCAGGCCGTTCGGGTCCGCTCTCGAGCCCGCCGCGTCATCGAAAGTCTGGTGTGAGCGGGGGCTGTCGGAGTGCGCCGACGGATGCCCGAACACTCCCGGGACTTCGAGGTGTCCCTGACGCGCCGGGGCCTCTTCGCCGTCGTGCGGCTCCGGCTTGGAGGGCCTCGATGATTTCTCGGGATGTCCCAAAATCCGTGGCGGGGACGCTTCGAGACCCGACCCGTGCTCCCGGTCGAGCCCGGCCATGACAACGGATACCCGGATCGTATCGCCCATATTGTCGTCGATGGCCACCCCTACCTTGAGATTGACACGCTCATGGGTCCGTCCGCGGATGATCTCCATGATCCGTTCAGTCTGAGTGAGACTGACGTTGGCGCTGCTCGTGATGTTCACCAGCAGGTTTGTCGCCTGATCCATCTCCAGTCCTTGGTAACTGAGCAGCGGATTGCTGATGGCCGCGTTAGTTGCCTCGTCGATCCTGTCCTCGCCGGTGGCCTCGCCGGTACCCATGAGGGCCGCGCCGGCGTCTTTCATGGCCGACCGGACGTCGGCGAAGTCGAGGTTGATCAGACCGGGACACATGAGAAGATCGGTAATTCCCCTGACCCCGTCGTAGAGGACGTTGTCAACCAGTCTGAACGAGTCCAAGAGACTCATCCCGTCGGTCTGCACGTCGAACAATTTCTGGTTCGCAATCACCACAAACGTATCGATGGCATTGCGCAGGTCCTGCAAGCCCGCCTGGGCTACTTCCGTCCGGTTGACCGCCTCAAACGTGAACGGCGTCGTCACGACGGCTACGGTCAGGATGCCCCGCTCATGGGCGGCCCGGGCAATCACGGGGACAGCCCCGGTGCCGGTGCCGCCGCCAAAGCCGGCCACGATGAACAGCATGTGCGTATCGCCGATCGCGTCCATCACCTCGTCCAGAGACTCTTCAGCCGCTTCACGGCCGATGACCGGATTGGATCCGGCCCCGAGACCCTGCGTGCTGTCCAGGCCAAGGCGGACTCGAACGGGACAGGTGGAACGCCGGAGGGCCTGAAGATCGGTGTTACACGCCACGAACGACACACCTTCAAGCTTGCTTTCGATCATGTGATCGACGGCGTTGCATCCGCCGCCGCCTACACCGACGACCGTGATCCTCGGCTTGAAGTCAAGATCCTCGGGGACACTGAGACTGATTGGCATGGTGATCTCCGTATGCACTCGGACACTACGTCCGCGCTTGGTTAGAAGTTCTCTTGAAGCCAGCGGAACGCGGCGCGAAGGCCGCCGGCCCTGGGTGGCAACGCTCGGGAAAGGAACTCGCGGGGGGGATCCTCGGCGTATCGAAGGAGACCCACGAGCACAGCGAATTCAGGCTTGCGAAGCGCCTCCGGCAGACCGGGTACGCCCTCGGGCCGACCGAGGCGCACCCGCCGCCCGAGCACCTTGCTGGCGACGTCAGCGAGCCCGCGGATCTGGCTGCCGCCTCCGGTCAACACGACAACCCCGCCCATTTCTTGCGGGAAGCCGCTGGCAGCAAGCACGTCCGCGAGCTCCTCGAACATCGCTTTGGCCCGGGACGCGACGATCTGGTTCACGGCCTCCGCAGGGATCTCCACCCGCTCGTCCTCGGTATCCGCTTCGTGCGGCTGGACCGACACGGGTCCAAGCCCGTCTCCTAGAACCGTCGACGCGTGAAACTTCTTGATCCGCGTCGCTTCCTGAAGCGACACGCCAAGTCCGCGCGCCAGGTCACGGGTGAAATAGTCGCCCCCGCCGGCGCAAGCCCACGTGTAGACCATGGCGTTGTCATGGAAGATCCCGAGTGACGTGCGGCTGGCGCCAATGTCGACCACCACGGAGCCAATGCGGCGTTCCTCCTCCGTCATGACCGCCAGACCGGCAGCCAGCGCAGGAAACACCAGAGCTTTGACCTCGATCTGGGCGTCGGCCAGACAGGTCTCCAGGTTCCAGCCGACTGATCGTTCGGCGTGCACCAGGTGCACGTTTATCCGCAGGAGGCTGCCGACCATATCGACGGGGTCGGCCACCCGGCTGCCGTCAAGTTCGTAGCTGACCGGCAGCGCGTGAACGAGCTTGCTGGCACCGGCATCGTCGTCATTGGGATCATCCAGCCGCATTTCGCTGAAACTCTGCTCGGAGATCCGCCCCCCGTTTACCTGGAACGGCGGTAGTTCCCGATGCGCAGAGGTCGGCCGCGCGCAGGGCAGGGTCGCGATGACCTGGGTGATCCGACCGTCGGCCATTTCCTCGGCCCGGCGAACCGCCTGACGAATCGCCGTGGGCAACGCGTACATGTCGGTCACCACCCCGTTGTCGAAACCTTCGGAGCGGGTATGTCCGCTGCCGATCACGGTCAGCGTTCGACCGGGCTCCCGCGCAGCAATCAAGCAGCAGATTTTCTCCGCGCCGACATCAAGCACCGAATAGACGTCCGTCACGATCAGACCCCGTCCGGCAACGACGGTGGCGCGGCATCTGCCCGCATCCGCACCACAATGCGCTCGGGTATCCGCAGATCGACCGCGCCGACGCTGGAGCTCAGCGACTCGATCCCGCCAACAGACCCGGTCAGCTTGGCCAGCGCTGCCGATGGATCGTTTTCCGGCAGATGAACCATCAACCCGCTATCTGTTTGCAGGGTCCAGCGGCGCCGTGACACCCAGATGGCGGCATCCACCCGAGAGGCGAGCTGGGGTTGGGTGGCTAACAGGTCCGCAAGATCGCCGAGCATCGTGTTGGCGCCTTCCCCGACCACCAGGGGCAGCTCCGGGAAGTCGTGGAACACGACAGTGCCGATGACGTGGCCCGATGCTTCGATCGCGTACAGCGTCCCATCGGTCTGCCAGAGCGCGACCGGCGTACGCTCCTGCAACGACACCTGCAGTCTGCCGGGGAGCTGAACGCGCGCCTGGGCGTCCGCTACCCAGTCGAGTTCCCGTACCTCCTCGACAATCGCATCGACGTCGACGAACAAACTGGGCTCCCCCACCGAAGCCGCCAGTGCACGGATGAGCGCGTTTCTCTCGGTCCGACTGCGGCCCTCGACCCACACCTCCGCGATCGTCAGCCCGGCACTTGTGCTCGCATCCTTGGCAGCAGATGCCAGCCGCGCGAACGCGTCGCTCCAGACCAGCAGGGCCGCCATCCCGCCGACCACGGCCGGCACCACCAGCACCCAACGCCAACGCCACCTCATCGTGGACATGAGGCGTCCTCCACCATCCACAGGCAAAGCTCCTCGAAGCTCACGCCGGCTTGTCGGGCGAGCTTGGGAACCAGCGATGTCCGGGTCAGCCCTGGCTGGGTGTTGACCTCCAGCAGGACCAGGCGGTGCCCTCCCGACGTGTCGTCGAGACGGAAGTCCGACCGCGTGACCCCGCGACAGCCCAGCAATTCATGGGCGCGCAGCGCGGCATGCAGTACCGCTTCCCTCACGTCGTCTGGCAGATAGTCCGGCTCGACGTACTCGGTGCGGTCGGAGTTGTACTTGCTGTCGTAACTGTAGAACGCTTCCTGAGCGCGGATTTCGAGCAACGACAGCGGTCGTCCGTCGAGAACCGCCGCCGTGATCTCGCGACCCGGCACGTATTCCTCCACCAGGACCGGGTCGCGCTCGCCGCCCGCCGCCGGGGCGGGTAGGGCGTCTCCGTCCCGCAGGATCATGACCCCGATGCTGGATCCGCCCGCCAGAGGCTTGACCACATACGGCCTTGGCATCGGGTCGCGCGCTGCCAGTTCGCCTCGACAGACGACGAGGCCGTTGGCCACGTTCAGTCCGTGGGCGGCAAAGATGTCACGCGACGCGGGCTTGTCCATCGCCAAGGCCGAGGCCCGTACCCCTGAATGCGTGTAGGGCACCCCCATCACTTCCAGCAGACCCTGGACAGAGCCGTTCTCGCCGGTACCACCGTGGAGGGCGTTGAATACAACCGTCCCGGACGGCTCGACCGCGCGCGCCAGCGCCTGAACACCGAAGCGCGGATCGAAGGTGTCGACCTGCAGGCCGCTCGCATCCAGCGCGTCGACTACGGCCGCACCGCTGCGAAGCGAGATCTCCCGCTCGTCCGAAGTGCCGCCATGGAGCACCACCACTCGTTTGCCGACCATCATCCGACCGAGCCTCCAAGCGGCCGCCCGAGTCGGTGAATCTCCCACTCGAGCAGGATCCCGGTTTGCGCTTGCACCCGGCGACGAACATCCTCCGCAAGGGCTTCCAGATCGGCAGCGCTGGCGGTTCCGTCGTTCACGAGAAAGTTCGCGTGCTTTTCGGAAACGCTTGCGCCGTTCCGGCGGAGGCCCCGGCACCCGGCCCGCTCGATCAGCTTCCAGGCTTTCTGGTTCGGTGGGTTTCGGAACGTGCTGCCGCCGGTGGCAACGCGGATCGGTTGCGTACGTTCGCGCTGATCGCGGAACTGCTGCATGCAGGTCGCGATCACGGCCGGATCGCCGTCGGCACCGGCGAAGCGTCCGGACACGAAGATCCAGTCGGCAGGCACGGCGGAGCGGCGATACTGGAGACCCAGATCAGCGACCGTCAGGTCGTGCACGCGACCGGTCCGGTCGACGGCGCGGGCGGCAACCGCGACGTGACGCGTCTCTTTCCCGTGGCATCCGGCGTTCATCCGCAATGCGCCTCCGATGCTTCCCGGAATGCCTTCAAGGAAACCGAAGCCGGCAACGCCCGCTGCCTGAGCCGCGCGCGCCACGTCCGCACTGGCGGTGGCGGCGCCCGCTTCCACGATCTTCCCCTCCACGCGGGCGGTGGCAAAGGCTCGGCCCAATCGAATGACCACGCCCGGGACACCGCCGTCACGGATCAGGACGTTGGAGGCGCGTCCCACGACGGTCACCGGGACGTCCGGGTCGAGCGCGGCCAGGAATTCGGTCAGGTCCTCGAGGTCCGCCGGACTGAACAGGGCCTCCGCGGCCCCGCCTACGCGAAACCAGCTGGTCTTCGCCAACAGGGCGCCGGCCCGCAGCCGGCCACGTACGGCCGGCAGACGCTGCGCCAGTGACGCGGTCACGATGCTGCCCTGCCTGAACCGGCGAGCACGTCCTCGAGCGCGCCCGGCAGCCCGGCAGCCCAGTTGGTGATGTCGCCCGCGCCCAGACAAAGCACCGTGTCGCCGGCTGACACCAAGGGGGCCAGCACCGCCGGGAGAGCTGACGGCGCGGGCAGGGCGTGCACGCAGGGGTGACCGTGCGCCCGGATGCCGCGGACCAACGCGTCTCGGTCGACATTCTTGACGGGAAGCTCGCCGGCCGGATACACGTCGGCAACGATCACCGCGCTGGCGTCGTCAAAGGCCTGGCAAAAGTCGTCAAACAGCGCTTGCAGCCGCGAGTACCGGTGCGGCTGCACGACCGCGACCACATTGCCCGGCGTGATCGCCCGGGCTGCGGACAGCACGGCACGGATTTCCACGGGGTGATGACCGTAGTCGTCGACGACGACGACACCGCGCGCTTCGCCCACCCGCGTATACCGCCGATGCACCCCGCCGAAATTACGGATGCCGTTGCGGATGCTGTCGGGAGCGACACCGATCGTGCGCCCCACTGCGACCGCCCCCAGGGCATTCTGAACGCTGTGCCGGCCCGGCATGGAAAGCGACATGCCCTCGATGCGGCCGGGGCCATTGCCGCAGTTCCCGAATGCCTCCGATCGCAGCAGGACGTCGAACTGCATGCCGCCGGTGTCGGCGCGGACATTGGTAGCCCGGACATCCGCGTGCTCGGAAAAACCGTACGTCACGATCCGGCGATCGGTGACTGCCGCAGCGAGTCGGCGCACTTCCGGATGATCCACGCAGAGGACGGCCACGCCATAGAACGGCACCTGCTTGACGAAGTCTCGGAAGGCGTCTCGCAGCGCTTCAAACGTTCCGTAATGGTCGAGATGTTCAGGGTCGATGTTGGTCACCACGGCAACGGTCGCCGGCAAGCGGGCAATCGAGCCGTCGGACTCATCGGCCTCCACGACCGTCCACGCCCCCGTGCCCAACCGGGCGTTCGTTCCGTGTGCGTTGACGACTCCCCCGTTGACAAATGTCGGGTCCAGACCGGCCTCATGAAGCACTGCCGCCACGAGGGAGGTGGTCGTCGTCTTGCCGTGCGTGCCGCCGATGGCCACGGAGGGTCGGAAGCGCATGAGTTCGGCGAGCATCTCGGCGCGACCGACAACCGGGATACGGGCCGATCTCGCCGCCTGCACCTCTGGGTTGTCATCCGGCAGCGCTGCCGACACCACCACGACCGACGCGTCACCCAAATTGCGGGGGTGATGCCCAACGTTGATCTCGACGCCAAGCTCGCGCAGCCGGCCGACGTTGCTGTTTTCCGCCAAATCGCTGCCGTGCACCCGGTGGCCCAGATTGTGCATCACCTCCGCAATGCCGCTCATGCCGATGCCGCCGATTCCGACGAAATGCACAGCGCCGAGAGGAAGCGGAAAGCCGCTCACCGGTTCGCTCCCGGCAAGGCACCCTCAATGAGATCGGCGAGCCTTCCCGCGGCTCCGGACGGCACCACGCACCGCGTGCTGTCGGCTGCTCCCGCGAGGCGAGCGGGTTCGGCCAGCAAGCGTGTCACCAGGCTGGCCAGGGCAGGAGCCCCTCCAGCCTCGTCCACGATCCACGCTGCCCCGGTGGCGGTGGCGGCTCGCGCATTTGCCTCCTGGTGGCCATCGATTGATGACGGGAGCGGGATGTAGATGGCCGGTCGGCCGGCCACCGAGTTTTCGGTCACCGTTGCCGCACCCGCGCGTCCAACGACCAGGTGTGCCTGACGCAGGGCGCCTGCCATGTCATCGATGAACGGCACCACCGTCGCCTGAATGCCGGCATCGCGGTAGGCGGCGCTGACAGCGTCAACCATCTCTTGCCGCGCCTGCTGCAGGACTCGGAAACGGCCGCGGGTCGCGGCGTCGGCAGCAGCCAGCGCCGCCGGCACGACAACGCCCATGGCGCGCGCACCCTGACTCCCACCGGTCACCACGAGCCGCACCGGGCTGCCCGGAGCGGGCGGCTCGTAGTCAATCGCGCCGAGGCGTTCGAACTCGGGACGTACCGGCAGGCCGACCTGCCTCGGCTGCAGCCCGCGCGGGATCCGCGCCACGCTGCTAAACGTCGTCGCGAGGGTATGCGCCGTCGACGCCAGGAGCCGGTTGGCCCGGCCCAGCACCGCGTTGGCTTCATGCAGAATCAAGGGCACTTTCCGGACCCGCGCCGCCAGGCCGGCCGGGACCGATGCGTAGCCGCCAAATCCCACGACGACGGCCGGTCGCCGGCGGCGGAACAGGCTGACTGCGCGAATGGCACCAAGCCCCAGGATCGGCATGGCGACGACCTGCGGCCAGAGCCCCCGTCCCGCGATTCCGGCGGCAGGTAGCACCGTGCACGGAACGTCTTCGGTGGATCTGATGTGATGCGCGCCGCGGCGGTCGGTCACCACATGGGCCAGCCAGCCCCGCTCCAGCAGCACCTCGGCCAATGCGGTGGCCGGAAACAGATGACCGCCGGTACCGCCGGCAGCGAGCACGGCCACGCGACTCATCGGTGCCAGCCCATGGGCACAACCCGCCGCCGCGTCAGCGCCAGCATCAGCCCCATCGAAATCCCGACCGCAAGCAGCGATGAGCCGCCCGTGGAGATGAAGGGCATGGTCACGCCCGTCGTTGGCGCCAAGTTCAGGGTCACCGCCACGTGGATCAACGCCTGGAGGACGAACTGCAGCAGCAGGCCACCCGCGGCCAGCATCGCGAACAGGTCCTGGCTCCCGCGAAGCCGGCTGAACCCCCGGAACGTGATGCCGGCGATCAGCGCCAGGACGGCGAAGCAGGCCGCCACGCCAAACTCCTCGGCAATGACCGGAAAGATGAAATCGGTGTGTGCGTCCGGGATGCTCGCCTTGACTGTTCCTTCGCCCGGTCCCTGCCCGAGAAAGCCGCCGCGTCCGTAGGCTTCCAGCCCCTTGGCAACCTGGTACCCCGCTTCCCCTTCCGGATTCAGGAACTGGTCGATGCGCATCTCCACGTGCGGCAGGGTCGTGTACGCGATTCGGATGAAGCCGGCCCCCACGACGGCCACCAGCAGCATCAGCCGAAGGCGCAGACCCGCGAGGAACAGCTGGCCGCACCAGGCAATTCCGAAAATGACCGTCATGCCGAAGTCCGGCTGGGCGACCAGCAGTGCCCACAGGGCAAATAGCAACCCCAGCGGCAGGAGCAGGTAGGACGGTCGCGAGCGGACCAGCACCCCGAACGACGCATTGCGCCCGCGCGCCAGCAACCATCCCGTCACGACGGCGAAGAAGGGTTTGGCCAGTTCGGAGGCTTGCAGGGACAGGCCACCGAATTGGAGCCATCGCTTGGCCCCCTTCACGGGCTCACCGAAGATGAGCGTCAGCACCATCAGCACCATCACGACGGCCAGCCCACCGGCGGCGAAGCGAAACACCCCCAGGGGCGACAGAAACGACAGCGCCACCATGACGGCGAGGGTCGGAACCAGCACCCGCACGTGCCAGCTGAAGAAATGGAGTTCGCCAAAGCCGCGGTGGATGGCGACCAGATGGGTCGCCGTCATCACCGCCAGCACCCCGACACAGGCCAGCCCCATGAGCAACGCGAGGTTGATGCGATCCACGCTGCCCGCCCAACGGACGAACCAGCCGCGCACGACCTCGCTCCCGGAAGTCACGACTCGGACCTCGCGAGCGCCTCGACCACTTCACGGAAGGCCGCTCCGCGCGCCTCGAAGTCAGTGAACTGGTCGTAGCTTGCGCACGCCGGCGAGAGGAGCACCGGCTGCGGCGGCTTCCCGCACCGAGCCTTGGTGAAGGCGGATGTCACGGCCGAATCCAAATGCTCGAACCGAAAGACCGGGACCCGGGCGGCAAATGCGGCCTCGAAGACCGGCCCGTCTTCGCCGAAAAAGAAGCCGGCATCGACCCGGTGAGCCAGCTGAATCAACGGGTCGAGATCTTCATCCTTCCCTCGGCCCCCAGCCACCCAGCAGACCTGCTCGAAACAGGCCAGCGCTGCCGCTGCCGCCGCGACGTTGGTCGCCTTGCTGTCATTGATGAATGCGACACCGGCGACCGACGCCAGCCGCTCCATTCGGTGCGGCAGACCCCGAAACTCGGCCAAGGCTGGCACCAAGTCGTCCGGCCCGGCTCCGACCGACCTCGCAGCGGCCCATGCGGCGACCGCGTTTTGCCAGTTGTGCCGGCCGGCGACCCGGAGCAGAGAATCCATCGATCCGATGGCGCGATGGCCACCGTCGAGATCCTCGTGCAACACGCCATCCTCGACCCAGACACCGCCTTGGCAGCGCCGGTGCGCTGAAACTGCGACGACCCGTGGCGCACCTGGACGTTCCGTCAACCGGTTCCGTATGCGCAGGCCGTCCGCATCGTCAATGCAGACGACAGCGATGTCGTCGGGACGTTGCGCCAGAAAGATCTTTTCTTTTGCCGCGACGTAGGCCTGCCGGGTCCCGTGCCAGTCCAGGTGGTCGGTCCCGAGATTCAGTAGCAGCGCGACGTTCGGCCGAAACTCCCGGCACCGGGCCAACTGGAATGAGGACAGCTCCAGGACGTACACGCCGTCGGCCAAGCGCGGCAGATCGAGCACGGGTGTTCCCAGGTTGCCGCCCGCAACACAGGTACGACCGGAAGCGCGCAGGAGGTGGTCGATCATGCCCACCACGCTGGATTTTCCGTTGGTGCCGGTGACCCCGATGGTCAGCGACGGGACGTCCGGATCCCGTGCCAGTCGAGCCGAAAACTCATCGATGTCGCCGCACACCGGAATCCCCGCCGCCGCCGCTGCTTCCAGTTGCGGGTGTGTGGGCATGACGCCCGGACTGGCCACGATTCGGGCAAGGGGGGGCGCCAGTTCCCTGACCGCGAATCCCGATTTGGCGGCGGCGGAACGGCGATCCGCGCGATCGTCCCACACCACGACTGCCTGGCCCGAGGCCATGAGGGCGCGCGCCGTGCTGGCCCCGGTGCGGCCGAATCCCAGAATGCCGGTAGGAGGTTCCGCCATTGCCGTCACCGAAGCTTCAGCGTGGCCAGTCCGGCTAGCGCACAGACTGCAGCAATGATCCAGAACCGCACCACCACGGTGGCCTCCGGCCACCCTTTCTGCTCGAAGTGATGGTGCAGCGGGGCCATTCGGAAGATGCGCCGCCCGGTGAGCCGGTACGACGCCACCTGCAGAATGACCGAGACGGTCTCCACCACGAACAGTCCTCCGATGACCGCGAGGACGATTTCGTGGCGGGTGATGAGCGCTATCGCTGCCAGCATTCCGCCGGTTGCCAGCGACCCGGTGTCGCCCATGAAGATGCGGGCCGGGTGCGCGTTGTACCAGAGGAAACCAAGGCCGGAGCCGATCAAGGCGCCGCACAGTACCGCGAGTTCACCCGCACCGGGCACGTAGTGGACCTGCAGATAGTCCGCAAAGAACGCGTTACCGATCAGCCACGCGATCAGGCCGAAGGCGCCCGCTGCGATCATGATGGGAACGATGGCCAGTCCGTCCAGGCCGTCTGTCAGGTTTACAGCGTTGGAGGTTCCCACCGAGACAAAGACGGCCAGCACGATCCATGCCAGCCCCAGGTTGGGGAGGAAGTCCTTGACGAACGGAACGGCCAAGCGGCCGGCGAGCCAGTCTGGGGCCAGCCAGAAGACGGCCAAGGCCGTCGGCAGGGCGACCGCTACCTGCAACAGGAACTTGACCGAAGACGAGATCCCTCCGGTCAGGCGGCGTCGAACCTTGCGGATGTCGTCAAACAGGCCGATCAGGCCAAAGCCGATGCCGGACAGGATCACCGTCCAGATGTACGGATTGGCGGGATCCGCCCAGATGATGGTTGCACCAAGTCCTGCGACCAGGATGAGCAGGCCCCCCATGGTGGGAGTTCCCTGCTTGGTCAGCCAGTGCCGGTCCGGACCGTCGTCGCGGATGGGCTGGCCACCCCCCTGCATGGCTCCGAGGCGCCGAATCAGCGTTGGTCCAAGGCAGAACGCGATCAGCATCGCGGTCACCATGGCGCCGCCTGTTCTGAAGGTGAGGTACCTGAACAGGTTGAACGGGCCGAAGGACTCGGCAAGCGGGACCAGGAAATGGAACAGCATCAGCGCGCCTTCGACCCGGTGACTCGCGCCACCACGGTCTCAAGAGCATTTGCCCGACTGCCCTTTACCAGCAGAACATCCCCTGCGCGCAGTTCGGAAGCGGCCCGCTCGGCGGCCGTCTCGGCATCGACCAGCAGGTCGGCAGCAGTGTCGTCCGGAAGCTTGCGATGCAGTGCCGCCATTTCGGGCCCGACGCACCAGACCCGGTCCACGCCCTCGAGCGCTGGTGCGAGACCCGCGTGCAGCTTGGCCGATGCCCGGCCCAGTTCTTTCATTTCACCGAGCACGGCCAGCCGCCGGCCGGCCGCCGGCATGGCGCGCAGTGCAGCCAGGGCTGCGCACATCGAGGCAGGATTGGCGTTGTAGCTGTCGTCGATCACCCAGGCTTCCCCGCCCACGAGGTGGACGGCATGCCGGCGCCCGCGGCCCGCGAGCGGTTCCACCGTTTCCATGCAAGCACCGGATACGGCGGGCGACACTCCCAGGAGTTCCGCCACGCACCCGGCGGCCACGGCATTCAACGCCCAATGGGCGCCCGACAGCCGGAGCTGGCAGCGATGAACTTCCCCGGCAAAACTCCAGCGGAACGCCGAGCCGGTGTCCGTCGGGGTCACTTCAAGCAGACGCGCGTCGGCATGCTCGCCCGTACCGAAGGTGACGATGCGCGCCGCTCCACTGGCCCGCGCCGCCCCGAGCAGCACATCCGACCCCGGAGTGTCGACAGGGATCAGGGCAGTTCCGCCCGGTTTGAGCCCCTCGAAGATTTCGGCTTTGGCCTCGGCGATCCGGTCCAGGCTGCCAAAGTGCTCAAGGTGGGCAGGCGCAATGCACGTCACCAGGGCGATGTCCGGACGCACGAGCTCGACGAGCGAACCGATCTCGCGCGCGCGGTTCATACCGAGCTCGAATACGGCCGCGGAAGTGGCGACCGGCATCCGCGCCAGACTCAACGGAACGCCTATCGCGTTGTTATGGCTCGACGCGCTGGCATGCACGGATCCCAGCGGGGCCAGTGCGGCTCGAATCAGCTCCTTGGTACCGGTCTTGCCGACGCTCCCGGTGACCGCCACCACCTTTGATTGGGTGCGCTGGCGCGCCGCGCGCCCCAAGGCCTGCAGCGCCTCCAGGGGATCATCGACCTCGAGGTAGCGATCGTCACGGTCATCTTGCGGCCGCACGAGAGCGGCAGCCGCACCGGCGGCAAACGCGGCGTCAAGAAACGCGTGGCCATCGGTGTTGCGTCCCGGCAGGGCGACGAAGAGGTCGCCGGCCGCGAGCTGGCGGGTGTCGATCGACACGCCGTGCGCACGCCAGGACCCGCCGGTCCGGCCGCCGGTGGCGACGGCAGCTGCATCCGCCGCCCACAACGCGGTCAAGCCCCACCTCGCCCGATCAAATGCCGCACGACTGCGCGGTCGTCGAAGGGTGTCGCAACGCCACGCACGGTCTGCGTGGTCTCGTGCCCCTTGCCGGCGACCAGGAGCGCATCGCCATCCCGAAGCAACCCGAGGGCACTGCCGATGGCCTCGAACCGGTCGCCGACTTCGGTCGCGTCAGGCGCCCCCTGGAGTACCTCGGCACGAATCGTCGCCGGGTCTTCGGACCGCGGGTTGTCGTCCGTCACCGTAACGCGGTCGGCGTGCCGGGCAGCGACCTCGCCCATCAACCGGCGTTTGCCCGGGTCGCGATCCCCGCCGCAGCCGAAGACGACGTGAAGCACGCCGAGCACGTGCGGCCGCAGGGCGTCGAGGGCAGCGGCCAAAGCGTCTGGGGTATGGGCGTAATCGACAAATACGGAGGCTCCGCCGGCGCTCCCGATGCGTTCGAGCCGACCAACTGGCGCGGTCAGGGACGACAACCCGTTGATGGCATCATCCACGGGCACGCCAGACACGACGGCTGCCACCGCGGCGGCCAACGCGTTCTCGGCCTGAAATTGGCCCAGCGGGCCAAACGACACCGTCCGCTCTCCGCGCGGGGTCTGCAGCTGCAGGACCTGACCCTGGGCGTCGGGAGCCACTGCCTTGAGTTGCCAGTGGGCGCCGTCTCCCCGCCCGTAGGTCACCACGTCGAGTTCTCGACGCTCGGCCGCGGCGAGGGTGTCCCGGTCAACACTCGCCAAGTTGAAGATCGCGGTGCCACCCGGGGTGACCAGTTCGGCGAAGAGCCGCCGCTTCGCCGCCCGGTACGCGTGCTCGGTACCGTGGTAGTCGAGGTGGTCACGGCCGACAGTGGTCAGAATCCCCGTCGCGATGCGCACTCCGTCCAGCCGGTGCTGATCAAGGCCGTGCGACGAGGCCTCGAGCACTGCGTGATCGAGGCCCGACTCCGCCAGCGATGCCAGTTCAGCGTGCAGGGTCACGGGGTCCGGGGTCGTCAGGTTCGGTGCCGCCGAGGCCAGATCAGTGCCGGAGCCTGCACTCACACCAAGCGTCCCGATCTCGGCGGCTTGCAAGCCGGCCCCTCGCCACAGTTCGGCAAGGAAATGCGCCGTCGAGGTCTTCCCGTTGGTGCCGGTGACGGCGACCACCGTTTCGGGTTGGGCGTCATAGAAGGCTGCCGCCATCCGGGCGAGACGGCGGCGTGGCACCACGTCGGCCACCGCAGTGATTCCGAGCGCCTTGGCCCGGGAAGCTGCGGCCGGTGGTACCAGCGCGGCCGCGGCCCCGCGATGCATGGCTTCCTCAAGAAACTCGACGCCGTCGATCTGGCCACCCGGCAGGGCGGCAAACAGATACCCTGCGTGGAGTGATCGAGAGTCCGAGCTGAGCCCGTGGATGACAGGGTCAGGCATACCCTCGGGCAGCGGCCGCCCCGTCCGAGCTGCAAGTTCGGCAAGCCGCATGCTCACCGCCTCCTAGCGTAAAGCCACCTGTGTGACCGCATCCAGTGCCGGCGGCTCCACCGGCACTGGCGGCACACCAAGAAGCGGCGCCACACCGGCCACCACCGAACCCGCTAGGGGGGCCACGTTCCAGCCAGCAGTGGCAAAGCCGTGGGTCCCAGGAGCTGCCTTGGGCTCGTCCAGCAGCACAACGACGACGTACCGCGGGGCACTCATGGGAAACGCCGCCACAAACGAATTCGTCCGGGCGCCAAGCCGGTACCGCCCGCCAACCACCTTCTGCGCGGTTCCCGTCTTGCCGCCGATTTCGTAATTGCCGACGTCGGACAATCCGGCGGTTCCGTGCAGCACGACCTGGCGCAGCAACATGCGCATCTGCCGTACCGTCGACGGACGAAACGCAGCGGTGGAAGGCTCCGACGACCCTGCGAGCAGCAGTCGAGGAGCCCGGTACTGTCCGTCCCCGACGACCGCTGCCATTGCAGCCGCCAGATGCATCGGAGAAACCGCAATCCCGTGCCCGAACGACACGGTGGCACGCTGGACCTGGCCCCATGCATCAGGCAGGCGCGGATAGGCGGTTCGAAGCCCGGATCCGTCAATGTCGCTCAGGAGCCCCAAGCGTCCCAAGTAGTCCCAATGCTGCTCCGCGCCCAATGCCTCGGCCACCCGCACCATCCCGATGTTCGACGAATGCACGAATACTTCGGACAGCCGAAGCCAGCGTTCCTCCGGGTGGTAATCGTTGATGGTGTAGCGGCCGATCTTGATCGGCTCCGTAGCATCGAAATTCGAGTTCACGTTCGCTTTGTCCGCATCCAGCGCCGCGGCAATCGTGAACGTCTTGAAAGTCGACCCCATCTCGAAGACACCGTGCGTCCCGAGATCCAACATTCCCGGATCGTCCGCGACTCGCACATCATTCGGGTCGAAGTCCGGGAGCGAGACCTGGGCGAGGACATCGCCAGAGCCAATCTCGAGCACCACTCCCGCCGCTGCCACCGCCTGGAATCTCTCCATTGCGGCCTGCAGGCGGTTTCGCAGGACATTCTGAACCCTGATGTCGAGCGTCAGTTGAAGCGGGCCTTTCCGAATGGATCGGTCACCGACGCGCTCGATGCCAGCCTGGGGTACGCCGTCTATGTTGACGTAACCGACCGCGTGGGAAGTCAGCCGGCCCTGGGGGTACACGCGACGCCTCTCCTCCTGGATGTGCAGGCCGGGCGAACCGATGCGCATGGCGGCTTCGGCCCGAGAGGGAGGCGCGTGGCGACGAATCCACAGGAACTGCCGGTCGCGACGCTTGGCAGACGCTAACCGTCCCGCCAACTCGGCCGGATTGAGTTCGGGAAACACCACCGACAATTCTTCGGCAAGGGCGGCAGGATTCCTGACGTCGGAAGGGTTGACCCAAACCGACGGAACCAAGACCGTGGTCGCCAGCATCGTTCCGTGCCGGTCAAAGACTTCGCCCCGGACTGGCGCTTCTTCTGCCAGGCGCGGCGTCCCGGTTTCGGTCTCGCCGGACAGCGCAACTTCGCCGAGGCGGAGGCCGACGACAACGAAGGCAATCGCAATCATCGTCATGCCGGCGCGCAGCCGTTCTCCCGTTCGCTCCGAGCGGCTTCTTCCGCTCTGCCAGAGACTGACTACGGGTTCGCGACGATACTTCCGCCAGCGCCGGTTCACTGTCCTGTCCCCCCAGGCGATGCACCTTGCGACATCACCTCGACGAGTCGAGCCGGCGGGCTGACCGGAATCGGTCGGAGATCAAGATGACGTTGGGCCAGGTCGGCCAGCTGCTCCGGCTGGTTCAGACGTGACCACTCCATGGCCAAACGATCCATCCCGGCGCGGAGTTCTTCCTCCTTGGCATGCAGTGCCTCGAGCCGGGCCTCCCCGGCGCGAAGCTGATGGCGAAGCCAGATGGAGCTGCCGCCAAGCACCATGACCGAGACCGTCGACAGGCACAGCCAGAAGCCCATCAGCCGGCCCACTCGGAACGCCCACAACAGCATCAGGCAACCGCCGTGATGACCGGAGCCGCGGTCCTGACCGCGGCCCGCAGCCGCGCCGACCTGGCCCGTGGATTGCGATGCAGTTCAGCCTGGCATGGCCTAATCGCGCGCGTTCTCGACAACCGGAATGTCGGCTCGAACGGCGCACCGGTGGGAGGAATGTGCCGGTGCGCACGTGGCGCGCGATTGGACCGTTCCACCATGAAGCGCTTGACCAGTCGGTCCTCAAGCGAGTGAAACGCGACGACCGCCAAGATGGCGCCTTCGATTAGCAGCTGCTCCGCACTGTGCAGGGCCGCACGCAGTTCACCGAGTTCATCGTTCACGGCGATGCGGAGAGCCTGAAAGGTGCGTGTCGCGGGGTCGATGGTGTCCTGCCTGCCCGGAACCGCCGAGCGCACCACGTCCGCCAACTCGACCGTGCGAGCAAACGGCCGGGCGGCCACGATCGCGCGGGCAATCCGGCGGGCGTGGCGTTCTTCGCCAAACGTTCGCAGAATCTCTGCGAGCGCCGATTCATCCAATGCGTTGACAATGTCGGCGGCCGTCTGCCCGCAACCGCCCATCCGCATGTCGAGCGGCCCGTCCCGGCGAAACGAAAATCCGCGCTCCGCATCGTCAAGCTGCGGAGACGATACCCCTAAGTCGAAGACGATCCCGCCGCTGACATGCTCGACGTCGAGCGAGGCCAGGACCTGATTCACCCCTCCGAAACGCGCCTGCACGAACTGGAACCGGCTGGCGAACTGCTCCCCCAGCGCGGCGGCGGCCGGGCGCGCGGTCGGATCGCGGTCGATGGCAATCACGCGGCAATCTGCCGCTTCAAGCAGCGCCTGCGCGACGCCGCCGCGGCCGAACGTGGCGTCCACGTAGAGCGCGTCGTCGACCGGCTGCAGCTGCGTGACAATCTCTGCAAGGAGAACCGGCACGTGGGCCATGGTTGGGATGCCATGTTGGAGGGAGGAAAGGCGAGTGCCCACGTGCCGGCGTTTCTAAAGCCCGGACCTGGAGTTGCGGTCGGCAGCCTCGGCTTCGGCCGACGCCTCGGCCAAGAATGGCCGGACCTGGTCCGGATGAAGGATGTAGAACCGATCGCCGGCGCCCATCAGGACGGCGGTCGGCGACCGCATGGAGTAACTGCGTGTCTTGGAGCTGCCCTCACCTGAAAGGTCCAGGGCCAGATCGGCCGCAATCAGCGCCTCGGCAGGCAGCTGGACACGGCCTTCGGGGTCAATCAGCTGGGCGGTATAGGCGTGGAAGTGGTGGAGCCCCAGCAACCCCCGCTGCTTCTGGGAAAGCTCAGTGCGATCAGCCTGCTCGGAGTTACGACGGCGCAGGTCCGACTGCATCACGCATTCGATGGCGCAGGCCTCGTCACCGCTCGCCGTCGACGCGACGAACAGATGGGGAGACTCTTCCGACCGGAACTCCGAGCGCCAGCGCGCCGGAATGCTGATCCGCCCCTTCTTGTCAATCCGGTGCGTAAACGTGCCGGCGAAGAAGGCGCGGTTTCCCACCTCCTGCATCGCTCGACCCTCCACACGACGCCCCAGCTGCGCTGTTCACCCCAAATGGGTGAGCATGGGATTGTACGCCTATTCATGGGCAAGTCAACGATAATCGACGCCTCGACAAGTGCTTAGATGATCCCAGTTTGTTCCATATCAGCCCGCTGTAGTGTGGATTCCTGGCAGGTTCTCCCGAGGAACGAGTGGTGCCAGACAGCCTGTAAGCCGGGTTCTGTCGAGGATGACCATTCATCTGGGGCATGCGTTACCGCGTGCCTCACGCGACCGGCCCGGACGGAGGCGGAAACACCATCGGCCCGATCACGAGCCACGCCGTCCCTATTCGGTCTTGCTCCCGGTGGGGTTTACCGTGCCGTCTCCGTCGCCGAAGACGCGGTGCGCTCTTACCGCACCGTTTCACCCTTGCCGGCGCGTTCGCGCCGGCGGTTTGTTTTCTGCGGCACTATCCCTGGAGTCGCCTCCGCCGGGCGTTACCCGGCACCGTGTTTCCGTGGAGCCCGGACTTTCCTCCCCCGAGGAACCCCGGGAGCAGTCATCCAGCCGTCTGGCCACGGGATTCAACGGGATCGGGTGGGCCAGGTCAAGGCCCGCCGGCGCAGCCGGCCGGACGATGGCTCTGCGGCCGCGGCCGAGCGAATTTCGCTAGCGGGAGATCTGGGCGACCGCTTGAATCAGCGCCCGCGTTTCAGAATCCGCATAACCGTCCACAGTGCCGGGTCGGAACCGCCGCTGGAAGGCAGCCACGACCGCCTCGGTCTGAGCACCAAAAACGCCATTGGTTTCGATCCCGTACCCGATCGCCCGGAGATTCTCCTGAAGCTCGGAGACGCTCTCGCGCAGGCTAATGGAATCAAGGCCGAACTCCGTCCGGCTTTCCTCGTCGCCGATGAAATCCTCGGCATCATCCATCACACCGAGCCCGCCGTCCGGATACTCCGACACCTCGTCCGGCCAGATGCTGAAGCCGGCTCGCGCCAGTCGTTCCCATGGAAACAACTCGCCCGGGTCTTGCTTGCGTTCCGGCGCCACATCCGAATGTCCGATGAGGTCGCAGGGACGCAGTCCATGGCATTTGAACGTGTCGGCCAGCAGGTCCTCCAGCGCTTCGATCTGCGGATCCGGGAACGGCCGATAGCCGTGATCGTGACCAGGATTCACCAGCTCAATCCCGATCGAGACCGCGTTCACATCGTGCCAGTGGTGCCAGGAACCCAAGCCAGCGTGCCAGGCGCGCCGCTCCTCGGGAACCAGACGGTAGATGGTTCCATCCTCGTCGATCATCCAGTGGGCGCTCACGCCGGAGCCCAACTGGGTGAGTTCGCGCAGGGCGGCAGCGGCGGTTTCCATACCGGTGAAATGAACCACCACGAGCTCGATGTCGGCGCTGGCCGGGCGGGCATTGTAATTCGGAGACAAGAACTCCCGAATCTCGCGGTTCATTTGCGCGACCGACTCTTCATGATCGCTTCGTAGGCGCCGTTGATGGCGGCGAGTCGTTCGGTGGCGTGCTCGATCAGCTCGTCAGGCAGTCCCTTGGACACCAGATGGTCGGGATGAAATTTGCGCACCAGGTTCCGGTGCGCCGATTTGATGTCATCGTCGGACGCGGTCGGAGCGACTCCCAGCACCTCGTAGTTCGAAGTATCGGCGGCACCCTGCGTCCCGTTTCCGGCCGTCCCCTGATGCCGGGCCCGCACCGATGCCACCTCCGAATCGCTGAAGCCGAAGATGCCACCGATTTCCCGAATGATCCGATCTTCGTTCGGATGAAACACGCCGTCAGCAGCAGCAATCGTGAACAGGCAGTCCAGAATCTGCGCGCATCGTTCGTCCCGTGACCCGAGAATCGCAGCCAACTGCTGGGCATATTGTTCGAAACCATCGGAGGACTGCCTGGCCTCGTTGTAGATGGCCGCCACTCTCGCTTCATCGCGCGACGGGAAATGAAAAACGCGGCGGAACGCCCGTATTTCATCAGGCGTCACGCGGCCGTCGGCCTTGGCGACTTTCGCAGACAGCCCGATCAATCCGACGGAGAAGGCAACCTGAGCCTCCGCCTGATTCCCGGTCACCCCGGCGTTCGGACCTGCCAACGTCCGCCGTTCGCTTTCCCGGAAGCGGTCGAACAAGTGCCCGCCACCCGCTCCGATGAGGGCGCCGATCGGCCCTCCTATCGCGAAACCCAAGGTCCCGCCGAGCAATGTACCTAGAAATGCCATCGAATCCGCTCGCGGGAGCCCTTTGGCCGCCGCACCCTGAGGGCGGGAGTTGTCCGCTCTGGATGCGCTGGCATTCTATTATCGGCGCAAGTGTTGACAAACTGTGATTGGTCAACGCCCCGCCACGGACCCTGTCATTGGACAGGTTGCGGGACCGTCCATGCGAACTCCGACGACCGATCACGGCCCAGCCCTTGCCTCCGTTCCGCGCACCGGGCGTCTCGTGCCGCAGAGGCTGCGCAGCAGCATGACCGCCGGCCGCCGGTCGATATCCTGTCGGCAGGCCGTCGCTCGGCCGTCGATCACGGGCATCTAGTTCCGGAAACAGCCGGCAAGGACCCGCGCGCTTTCGGATATCTTCGACTTCGGTTGGCGGGCCCTGCCCGCGCATGGCTTGCTGCAGGAAATGGGCACTTCGCACGGCTGGCAGTTCTGGATCGACCGCGGCGGTACCTTCACCGACGTGGTGGCACGTGCCCCGAACGGCAGGCTGACGGCCAGAAAGCTCCTTTCCAACAATCCCGGACACTACCGGGATGCGGCCGTGGCCGGCATTCGCGCCGTGCTCGGCGTCGGTCCGGACGAGCCCATTCCCGGCGGCTCGGTCAGTTCGGTTCGGATGGGGACCACGGTAGCGACAAACGCGCTGCTGGAACGCAAGGGGCAACCCGTGGTGCTGTGCGTCACGCATGGCTTCGGCGACGCCCTGCAGATCGGCACCCAGGCACGGCCCGACATCTTCGCCCGCCGCATCGAGCGACCGAAGTTGCCTTATGCCGAGGTGATCGAAATCGACGAGCGCGTCAGTGCGAGCGGCGAAGTACTGGTGCCGCTCGATGCGGCCTCCGCCGAACGGATGCTGCGGCGGGCCTCCGGCGACGGTTTCCGGTCGGTCGCGATCGTCCTGATGCACGGGTATCGCTATACCGAGCACGAACGCATGCTCGCCGACATCGCCCGCCGGTCCGGGTTCTCGCAGGTGTCGGTCTCGCACGAAACCGTCCCGCTCATGAAGCTCGTGAGTCGAGGCGGGACGACCGTGGCAGACGCCTACCTTTCGCCGGTCCTCGATCGCTACATCCGGGAACTCCAGCGGGAACTCGACGGGATTCCGCTGGCCTTCATGCAATCCAACGGCGGCCTGGCCTCGGCGGCACGTTTCCGGGGAAAGGACGCCATCCTTTCCGGCCCGGCGGGCGGCGTGGTCGGCGCGGCGCGGACGGCGCAGGCCGCAGGCTTCACGCGGATCATCGGCTTCGACATGGGCGGCACGTCCACCGACGTGAGCTATTTCGGCGGCAACCTTGAAAGGGTTGAAGAGGCAGAAGTTGCGGGACTGCACCTGGCAACGCCATCGCTTCGGATTCAGACCGTTGCCGCCGGCGGCGGGTCGATCCTCCATTTCGACGGAGCGCGCTACACGGTTGGACCCGACAGCGCGGGCGCGGAGCCTGGCCCGGCCTGCTACCGGAATGGCGGTCCGCTCACCATCACCGACGCGAACTTGCTGCTGGGGCGGGTTCAGGCCGCGCACTTTCCGCCCGTGTTCGGGCCCGCTGCCGACCTGCCGCTCGACGCCGCAGTCACCCGCCAGGCCTTCGAGGAACTGGCCATCAAGGTCGGGACCACGGCGGAAAGTGTGGCCGAGGGGTTCCTGGAGGTGGCGGTGGCAAACATGTCCGCCGCCATCAAGAAGATTTCCGTCCAGCGCGGTTACGACGTCACCACCTGCGCCCTGGCCGGTTTCGGTGCGGCCGCTGGACAGCTGGCTTGCCGCGTCGCCGAAAACCTCGGCATGGAAGCGATTCTGCTGCACCCGCTCGCAGGTGTGCTGTCGGCGTACGGCATGGGCCTGGCCAACCTCTCCGCTATTCGCCAGCAGCCGATCGGGCGTCAGCTCGACGATGACGATCCCGAGCCGGCCGCGGCCGAGCTGCAGGCTGCCGGCAGCGCCGCCGCCAATGAGATCGCCGCCGACGACCCGGCTGCGGAGGTCGAACTGACCCGGCGCCTTCGGGTTCGGTACGAAGGAACGAACACGGCACTCCAGGTGCCTGCCGGTACGGGGGCTCAGGTACGGCAGGAGTTCGAAACGCGCCATCGGCGACTGTTTGGCTTCCTGCACGAAGGCCGGGCCCTCCATATCGAAGCGGCCGAGGTCGAAGCCTCCACCCGGACCAACCCCCTTCCGGTGTCACGACTGTCCGCCGAGGACACGCCGCCGGTGCCGCTCGAGCACGTCACCCTGCATGACCGGGGGAATCGCCTGCGGGTCCCGCTGTACCGCCGTTCCGACCTGGGCGCCGGGAGCTTGCTGAGCGGCCCGGCGATTCTGGTCGAACCGACCGCCACGACCGTTGTCGACGCCGGCTGGCAGGCCCGGATGCTGGCCGACGGGCAGCTGTTGCTGGAGCGCGGGTCACCCCAACAGCGGCGCCGCAGGGAGGAGACCGACGTCGACCCGGTGCTGCTTGAGGTGTTCAACGGGCTGTTCATGTCCGCCGCGGAGCAAATGGGATCGGTGCTGCGGAATACCGCGCACTCGGTCAACATCAAGGAGCGGCTCGACTTTTCGTGCGCGGTTTTCGATCGAACCGGCGCGCTGGTAGCGAATGCGCCGCACATCCCGGTGCATCTCGGTTCAATGGGTGAAGCGGTGGTCGCCGTTCGCGACGCCTGCGCCGGTGCGCTGCGCCCGGGGGACGCCTTCCTGCACAACGCGCCGTACCGTGGCGGCACGCACCTGCCTGACCTCACGGTGGTAACGCCCGTCTTCGACCGCGCTGGCGACCGGATCCTGTTCTTTGTCGCAAGCCGGGCGCACCACGCCGATATCGGAGGCATCACGCCGGGCTCCATGCCGGCGAACAGTACGAACGTTTGCGAAGAGGGCATCCTGTTCGATGCGCTGCCAATTCTCTCCCAGGGTCGTCTGCTGGAAGAAGGACTGCGCCGACATCTCGCGGCGGGACGCTGGCCAGCCCGCAATCCTGACCAGAATCTTGCCGACCTGTCCGCCCAGCTGGCGGCCAGCGAGCGCGGGATCCAGGAACTGCACGCCATGATCGAGGAATTTGGCCTGGCGACGGTGCACGCCTACATGGGGCACGTCCAGCGGCACGCGGAGGAACAGGTCCGGCGTCTGCTGCCTCGACTGCAGCCGGGAACGGCCGAGGTCCAGCTCGATGACGGGGCCGTCATTCGCGTGCAGATCACCGTGAATCGTGAACAGCGCACGGCGCTCATCGACTTTTCCGGGACGTCGCCGCAGCTTGCCAACAACTTCAATGCCCCGAGCGCGGTTGCCCGATCCGCCGTTCTGTACGTGCTGCGGGTCCTGATCGAACGACAGATTCCGCTCAACCACGGCTGCCTCGTCCCTGTGGAAATCCGTATTCCGGAGCGGTCGCTGCTCGCGCCGTCCCATCCCGCCGCCGTCGCAGCAGGCAACGTGGAAACCAGCCAAGCCATTGTCGACGTCCTGTTCGCGGCGCTGGGCGTGCAGGCGCACAGCTACGGCACAGTCAGTAATTTCACGTTCGGAACCCAGGCATTCGGGTACTATGAGACGATCTGCGGAGGCGGAGGCGCCGGGCCCGATCACCACGGAGCCGACGCCGTTCATTGCCACATGACGAACACCCGCCTGACCGACCCCGAAGTGCTCGAGAACCGGTTCCCGGTACAAGTCGACTCGTTCGCGATCCGGCGGGCCAGTGGTGGCGGTGGGTGCTACCGAGGCGGAGACGGCACGGTCCGGCGGATCCGATTTCTGGCCCCCATGACGGCCGGGATCCTGTCCAATCGGAGACGGGTGCCACCGCGCGGCCTGGCGGGTGGCGGCGACGGTGCGCTCGGTATCAATTCTCTGCGGCGGCGCGATGGTACGGTTGAACGACTGCCGGGCAGCGCTTCCCGCGAGGTGCACCCGGGCGACGTCATGGTGATCGAGACCCCGGGCGGAGGCGGTTTCGGCCGTGCGTGAGACACCAAGGCGCCGCCGCCAGTATGCGCGGATGGCGACCGTCCTCCTCCTCGGCATCGCGAACTCCCTGCCGGCCGCCGCCGCCGCGCCGGCGGACCCGCTCGAGCCGCTGAACCGGGCGGTCTTCGAGGTCAATCGCGAACTTGACCGCTTCGTGCTCCGTCCGACGACCGTGGTCTACCGGTTCGCGGTTCCGACAGCGGTGCGACGGGGCATCGGCCAGTTCCTGGACAACCTGCTGGAACCCGTTTACGCGCTGAACGCGCTACTCCAGGGGAACGCCGCCGGCCTCGAGGTTGCGATGTCGCGGTTTCTGCTCAACACGTTCGTCGGCCTCGGCGGGCTGATCGACGTTGCGGCGGAAGCCGGAATCCGCGGCGACTCGCACGGCTTCGGCCAGACGCTGGCCCACTGGGGCGTCGAGCCCGGCCCCTATCTCGTACTCCCGCTGCTGGGCCCGTCAACGGTGCGGGAACTGGCGGGCACGGGGATCGACGCGTTTTCGACGCCGCACTACTACCTGATTCGGACCTCGGGGATGAGCGCCACGTTCCAGGCAGCGGAAACCGGCTTGCGGGCGGTGATGTTTCGCGACCGACACTTCGAGGAGGTCGATGCCGGGTTCGCGGGTTCACTCGACGCCTACGCGTCTGCACGGAGTGTGTACCTGCAAGTGCTTCGTGCCCGCAGTGTCACGGACGAGGATTTGATGGGCGAGTCGGAGCTGGACTTCGACGCGTTCGAGGAATAGTGGGCGGCAGCACGGCCCTACCGTCATGTCGCCGTGGCAATCGCTGTCGCTGCCGACGGAATGCGGAGGCGGGCCGGCTGAGCGGCGCGCCCGGCGCCCCCCGACTTCCCAGTGCGCAGGGGCGGTCCCGGCATCGGTGATCCCATGCCCGCTGGGCGGCGGCGCCCGTTCGGAGACGCTGCTTGGGCATCGCAAGGCGCCTCGACGGCCGTCGTTCGACGCCAGCGAGCACCGCTTGGGCGCGCGCACGAGGAGTCCCCGAAAGCGACGGCCGCCCTCGGCACGGCTGCGGACTGACGGCAGGGACACCAGAGAAGCTTCTCGGGGCCGGGCAGTAGCCTTGGCCGGCGCCCACGCGCCGGCCGCCCGAATCTCAGCGGCCCTGGAAGCGAGGCTCCCGCTTTTCCATGAATGCCCGCCGACCCTCCACGTAGTCGGCACTCGCGAAGCATTCGGCGACGAGGCGCTCGCAAAGGGCCCGGTCGCGCTGGTCGGAGTCCTTGAGAACCTCGGTCACGATCTGTTTCGAGGCACGGACGGTCAGCGGCGCGTTGGCAGCGATCATGCGGGCGCAGTCGGCGACCGCCGGTTCCAGCTCCTCCGGTGCCACCACGCGGTTCACGAGGCCAAGCGCGACGGCCTCGGCGGCGCCGAAACGCCTGGCCGTAAACATGATGTCCTTGGCCGCAGCCGGTCCCACGACGCCTACGAGAACCTTGAGACTGCCGTAGTCGTAACCGAGCCCGAGCCGGGCTGCAGGAATCCCGAAACGGGAATGATCGGCGGCGATGCGAAGGTCGCACGCGAGCGCCAGGCCAAGCCCGCCGCCGACGCAATAGCCGCCGATCTCGGCGATGGTGGGCTTCGGACAGTTGCCAAGGGCACTGTGTGCGGCGGCGGTGGCAAGGTTGTAGCTGTCGGCCGTGTCCCGTTGCCGCTTGCGCTCGAATTCCGAGATGTCCGCGCCGGCGGAAAACGCCTTGCCGCCCGCTCCACTGACAACGACCACCCGCACGCCTTCGTCCGCAGAAAATGCCTGCATTGCCGTGGCGATTCCGCGCCACATTTCGTAGTCGATGACGTTGTGTTTCTCCGGCCGATTCAGGATGAGCCGGGCGACGCCTTCGGACGTCTCCACGATCAGGGAAGTTGGCAGTGCGATAGGCATCAATCGGTTTCCTGCGAAAGAAAATTGTCAGTCCGAAACTAGCCGCTGAGCCGAAGCCGCCCGAGCGATCGCGCTGCAGTTCGGCTGGCGCTCAGATAATCCCCTGGTCCTGAAGGGTGCATAGCTCATCCCGGCCGACGCCAAGTTGGCCAAACACCTCAGCGTTATGCTGCCCCCGCTCGGGAGCGGGCTGAAACGGCGCATCGGGGGCGCGGCTTAGCCGGATCGGCTGGTTGACCAGGGCCAGATCTCCCAAGCGGGGATGCGAGACCGAACGGGCCATACCCAGATGTTGGACCTGCGGATCGGCGAACGTCTCGTCGATTCGGTTGATGGGGCCGCACGGTACGCCGGCTTCATTGAGGACCCGGATCCAGTGGCTGCTGGTTTCATTGCCCAGGCAGGCCTCTAGCTCGCGATGCAGGTCATCGCGGTTGTCGGAGCGGGCCTCCGCAGACACGAAGCGCGGGTCTTCCACCAGCTGTTCGGCCGCGAGCGCCTGGCACAGTCGCCGCCAGATGGCCTCACCCGAGGCTGCGACATTGATGTGCCCGTCTGCCGTCCGGAAGACCCCGGTAGGCATGCTGGTCGGGTGATTGTTGCCAGCCTGCGGGGGTACTTCCTGATCCATGAGCCAGCGCGCCGCCTGGAAGTCGAGCATCGCGATCTGAGCCTGCAGGAGCGACGTGCCCACCCACTGCCCCTCGCCGGTTTGCTCGCGCTCCAGCAGAGCCATCACGATCCCGAACGCGCAGTAAATGCCGGCGCTTAGGTCCGCAACCGGTATTCCGGCCCGTACCGGCCCCTGGCCAGGAAGACCCGTGACGGACATGAGGCCGCCCATGCCTTGCGCAATCTGATCAAAGCCTGGCCGTCCGGCATACGGGCCGTCCTCGCCGAACCCGGAAATGCTCGCGTAAACCAGTCCGGCGTTGATCCGACTCAGCGTCGGGTAGTCGATGCCCAGGCGACGCTTCACATCCGGTCGGTAATTCTCCACCAGGACATCCGCGTTGGACACGAGCCGGTGAAACAGCGCCAGGCCACGCGCGTCCTTCAGGTTGAGTGTGACGGCACGCTTGTTGCGCTGAAGGTTCTGAAAATCCGAGCCGTCGCGCCTGCCGCCCAGACCGGCCGAAGTGTCGACAGGTTCTGGTGGTTCGATCTTGATCACGTCGGCGCCCCAGTCGGCCAGCTGGCGAACCGCAGTAGGGCCTGCCCGCACTCGAGTCAGGTCCAGCACGGTGAATCGGGACAGTGGGCCTTCTCGCAGCGGCATCGCGGTTCCCGCCTCTAGCATTGGGTTGTCCGGTCGCGCCGCATTGTGCCCGATTCGGACGCCCGCGCGCCAACCCGACCACGGCACGATCCGGATGCGCCGGCACGATGCGCGCCAGGGAGCCCGTGTCGCCGGGTTGCCGGGGCAGGACGCGGAACGGTGCGGATATCCGTCAGGAGTGGCCGCCGTCAACCTGATCGGGTTGATGCGCAGTCAGCCACACAATTCCCATTGAAACCGCGTTGACGCAGCGATACATTTCACGGGTTGCTTGGCACGGTCGACGCTACCGGCCTACCCACTGGTGCACGTTATCCTACGGATAATCTAGGCGGGGGCGCCGAAGCGCATGGCGCGATCACCATCCTGAGTTCCGCCACACTGCGCCTCGGCCTCATCGGGCTCGGAAGCCTCGTCGTCGCCACCGCATCGGCGTCAGCAGATACCGAAGCCGACCACCCTGCCGCAGCGTTGCTGACCCATTTGGCTCAGGATGTTGCAACCTTGGCGTTGTTCCCCGAGGAACGCCAGGAGGAGCGCACCGGTGCGGTGCGGCGCATCCTGCACGATTACTTCAATTTGCCCCTGATCGGACGGGCCGTCCTCGGGCGGCATTGGCGCATAATCTCCGACGCGCAGAAAGCAGCGTACCAACTCGCATTCGAGGATCACACGGTGCAGCTGGTGGACACCCAGCTGGATCGCATAGCTGGCGGATCTCTCACAATTCTCCGCACGGTTCCCAGAAACGATCGTGAGACCTTCGTGTACACGCATTTTCGACGCGACGGTGGCGAGCCGCTGGAAGTGCGCTGGCGATTTCGGAATCGGAAACAGGACGGTCAGCCGCGCATCGTCGAGGTGGCGGTCGAAGGCGTAAGCCTGTTTGCCACCAAGCGACAGGATTTCGCCGCCATTGTGGAAGCGGAAGGCATTGACGGACTGGTCGAAGCGCTTCGGTCGATGAACGAGGCTTCGCTCTGACTCCGCCCGCACCTGACGCCCACGCCGTCGGCAATGAACCGGAGCGTGGGCGCTTCGCAAGGACCGGGCTGGTGCTTGGCGTGCTTGCCGTCCTGCTGACGCTGACGGTGGATCCACCTGAAGGACTGACCGTGCCCGCGTGGCGGCTGGTCGGCGTCACGTTGCTAATGGCCTGTTGGTGGATCTCCGAGGCAATCCCGATCCCGGCAACGGCGCTGGTCCCGCTCGCACTGTTTCCTCTGCTCGGCATCACGTCAGTCAGCGAGGCTGGCGAGCCGTACGGTCACCGTGTGGTCTTCTTGCTGATGGGCGGTTTCATGATCGCGCTGGCCATGCAGCGTTGGGGCCTCCACCGGCGAATCGCATTGAACGTGGTGTCGCGGGTCGGTGGCGGGCCGCGACGCGTGGTTGCAGGCTTCATGCTGCCGGCGGCCTTTCTCAGCATGTGGATCAGCAATACCGCTGCCGCCACAATGATGGTGCCGATAGGACTGTCCGTGCTCGCCCTGTTTCAACAGGACCCCGGCATGAGCGACCGGCACAAGTCTGCCTTCGCTTGTGCGCTGATGCTCGGCATCGCCTTTGCGGCCAATGTGGGTGGAATGTCAACCCTGATCGGTACCCCGCCGAATGCAGTCCTGGCGGGTGTCATGCACGAAACGTTCGGATACCAGATCGGCTTCGTCGAATGGCTGGCGATCGGGTTGCCCATGACCATCGTGTTCCTGCCGCTGATCTGGATCGTTCTGACGTATGTCTGCTTTGCGGTGCCGGGTGGCGGCGGCGCACACCACCACGAGCGCATTGCGGCTGACACCCGCGCCCTTGGACCCCTGTCGCGCGCCGAGATCACGGTCCTCCTGACGTTGCTGGTGACCGCCGTGCTCTGGCTTGCCCGCCGTACGCTGAACGAACTGGCTCCGGGTCTGGGGATCAATGACACCAGCATCGCGGTGTGCGGCGCGCTTGCACTCTTCCTGATCCCGGTCGGCCGTGATGCGGAGGGCCGTCGGGAGTTCGCGCTCAACTGGGCGACCGCGATGCGGCTGCCTTGGGGGGTCATTCTCCTTCTGGGGGGCGGCTTCTCGCTCGCAGCGGCCATCAAGTCCACCGGTCTCGCGGCCTGGATCGGTGATGGCACGACCGTGGTCGCGGTCCTGCCTGTGCTCGGCCTCCTGTTCCTAGTCACCCTGCTGGTTGTGTTCCTGACCGAGATCAATTCCAATACGGCAACCACGGCGACGTTCATTCCGGTCCTGGCCGCGGTAGCAGTCAGTATCGGCGAGAATCCGTTGCTCCTTTGCATTCCGGCCACGTTCGCGGCCTCGGCCGCCTTTATGTTGCCGATTGCTACGGCACCGAACGCCGTCGTCTTCGCCTCAGGTCACGTGCCCAGCTCCTCGATGCTCCGCGCCGGCCTCGTCCTCAATCCTCTCGCCACGCTCGTCATCGTCGCCCTTCTGTGGTTTCTTCTCGGGCCCGCACTTGGCGTAGTTCCCGGCGAGTTCCCCGACTGGGCCGTCAATCCAGCCTGACCCGGGAGTTCCCGCCCAGGCCTGTGGTTCCCGGAAGAAAGCGGTGCCCTCGCGAAGGAGCTGAAGCGATCGTATGCGAATAGTCGTCTTGAAAGAGCTGCACGCGGGCGAGGACCGTGTCGCCGCCACGCCCGACACGGTGAAACGGTTTTGCGCCAAGGGTGCCACGGTGGCTGTCGAAGCCGGGGCCGGCCTGTCGTCGGGCATCGACGACGGGGCCTACGAAGCAGCCGGCGCCAGCGTCTTCGGATCTCCGGAAGGGGCGCTGGAAGGCGCCGACGTCGTGCTGAAAGTCCGGTGTCCAATGACGGCGGAGCAAGGCGTGGACGAAATCGCGCAGCTGCCGGCGGGCTCGCTGTTGGTGGGGTTCCTCAATCCGCACAGCAATCCCGACAGTATTCAGGCGCTCGCCAAGCAACGCGTGACCGCGTTCGCGGTTGAATTCCTGCCGCGCATCAGCCGTGCGCAGTCGATGGATGCGCTGTCTTCTCAGTCAAATCTGGCGGGCTACAAGGCCGTCGTGGACGCGGCCGCCATGTTGCCGAAGGCCCTACCCATGATGATGACGGCGGCCGGCACCGTTGCCCCGGCGAAGGTGCTCGTGCTCGGCGCGGGCGTCGCTGGACTTCAGGCGATTGCGACGGCCAAGCGGCTTGGAGCAGTCGTCTCCGCGTTTGACGTGCGGCCTGCCGTACGCGAACAGGTCGAGAGCCTAGGGGGGCGCTTTATCGAGGTCGATGCCAGCGACGAGGAAGCGGAGACCGAAGGCGGTTATGCCCGGGAAATGGGCGAGGAGTACCGCCGCCGGCAACAGGAGCTTATCCACGACGCGGCTGCCGTCAGCGATATTGTGATCACCACCGCGTTGATCCCGGGTCGCCCGGCACCGGTGCTGCTTCCGGAAGCCACCATCGACAACATGCTGCCCGGCTCCGTGGTGATCGATCTGGCGGTGGAAGCCGGCGGCAACTGCCCCCTGTCCCGGACCGGAGAAACGATAGACCGCAATGGCGTCCGGGTCGTGGGACCACGCAACCTTCCGGGCACGTTGAGCCACGACACCAGCGCGTTGTACGCGCGGAATCTGTACGCGTTCATGGAGCCCCTGATCGCGGACGGCGGCGAACTCAACATTCTATGGGACGACCCGATCGTGGCCGCCAGCGTCGTCACGCGGGACGGCGCTGTCGTGCACGAATCACTTGAGGACCGAGCGAATGGCTGATCCAACCATCATCAACGTCACGATCTTTGTCCTGGCCGTGTTCGTCGGTTACTACGTCGTGTGGTCCGTGACGCCGGCACTGCACACCCCGCTAATGTCGGTGACCAATGCCATCTCCGGGATCATTGTGGTCGGAGCCCTCATTGCGCTGGGGATCGCCCCTGACGAAGGCGAGGGCGCGGCGAGTGCACTTTCGACCGCACAGTGGCTGGGTGTCGTGGCCACCGGCCTGGCGGCCGTCAACATCTTCGGCGGTTTCATCGTCACGCAGCGCATGCTGGGCATGTTCCGGCGCAAGGAACCGCGGGGCCGCTCGTGACCGCCAATATTGCTGCCCTGCTCTACCTGGGAGCAGCGGTCTGCTTCATTCTCGCCCTGAAGGGGCTGTCGTCGCCCGAAAGCGCGCGGCGCGGAAACCTGTTCGGCATCGCCGGCATGGCCATCGCCGTCGTCACCACGCTCTTGCAGCCCGGCATGAGTCAGCTGGGCTGGACGGCGGTGGCGGGCGGATGCGGGGCCGTAGTCGGTGCAGCGATTGCGCTCCGCATCGAAATG
This sequence comes from Alphaproteobacteria bacterium, assembly GCA_965116745.1. Taxonomy (GTDB): domain Bacteria; phylum Pseudomonadota; class Alphaproteobacteria; order TMED109; family TMED109; genus VXPW01. The sequence continues at coordinate 2,016,973 of OZ220701.1, forward strand.
AAGGCAATGCCGCAGCTCGTGGCGGCATTCCACAGCCTCGTCGGAATCGCGGCCGTGCTGGTCGCGTGGGCGGCTCTGTTCGCGCCCGACGCGTACGGGATCGGTTCCTCGGGGTCCATCCACCTTGCCAGCCGAGTCGAAATGGCGCTCGGGGTCGTCATCGGAGCGGTAACCTTCACCGGCTCCATCGTGGCCTTCCTCAAGCTTCAAGGGCTGGTCAGCGGCGCACCAACCGTATTCCCCCTGCAACACCCGCTCAACCTGCTTCTCGGGGTCGCGATCATCGCCCTGATCGCGCTGTTCGTCGGCGACGAGAACGTCGTCTGGTTCGGCGTCATGACCGGCCTCGCCCTGGCCATCGGAGTCCTGCTGATCATTCCGATTGGCGGCGCGGACATGCCGGTCGTGGTCTCCATGCTGAACTCGTACTCGGGTTGGGCGGCAGCCGGCATTGGCTTCACCCTGCAGAACACCGCGCTGATCATCGTCGGGGCGCTGGTCGGCAGTTCCGGGGCCATCCTGTCGTACATCATGTGTCGGGCCATGAACCGGCCGTTCGTGTCCGTCATCCTGGGCGGGTTTGGCCAGGAGGGCGACGCGGCGGCGGCTGACCAGGGCGACCGTTCGGCGAAGGGAGGAAACGCGGACGACGCCGCCTTCATCATGGGCAATGCCTCGGGAGTCATCATCGTGCCCGGGTACGGCATGGCCGTCGCACAAGCCCAGCATGCGCTGCGCGAAATGGCGGACCTCCTGAAGGACAAGGGCGTGAGCGTTCGCTACGCGATCCACCCCGTCGCCGGACGGATGCCGGGACACATGAACGTCCTGCTCGCGGAAGCCACCGTTCCCTACGAGGACGTGTTCGAGCTCGAAGAGATCAACAGTGATTTTTCGGCAACCGACGTCGCCTTCGTGATCGGCGCCAACGACATCACCAATCCCGCTGCCCGGACCGACCCGAGCAGCCCGATTGCGGGCATGCCAATCCTGGACGTGGAGCAGGCGAAGACCGTGCTGTTCGTCAAGCGGAGCCTGGCGCCCGGCTACGCCGGAATCGACAACGCCGTCTTCTACGCCGACAACACGCTGATGCTGTTCGGGGACGCCAAGAAGATGGTGGAGGAAATCGTCCGGGCGCTCCGCTAGGTCAGGCGATCACCAGACATTCCGCAGGTCGCGAAGCGCCAGAAACACTGCCTGCTCATCGAGGCCGGTCGCCGATCCGACTTCTCCGTCGAGCAATCGGGCCATCACTTCCGGCTGGTCAAGGCGCAGGAAGACGTTGATCTCCCGTTCGAGACCGAGACTGGTGGGAACGGCCTGGTGGGGATCTCGTCCACGTACTTCCTCGAGCAAGGACTGCGCCCGCACATTGCTGGGTTCGCGGTCGAGCGTGAAACCGAGGTTGTGCTCCAAGTAATCGTGTCCCGGATACACGGTCACGTCGTCGGACAGCTTCGCAATGATCGAGCGAAATGTTCGATACAGCTCCTTGGGATGACCGCCGTTGTGGCAATTGCCGGCACCAGCGTTGAACAGGGTATCGCCTGAGAACAGCGACGGTTGGTCAGCGTGGGCGAGAAGGCAGACATGACTCATCGTGTGGCCGGGCGTATCCAGCGCTTCCAGTTCCACGGTGCGGCCGACCTGAATGGAATCCCCCGCCTTGAGCGCCACGTCAATGCCTTCGATGGAGGCTCCGGCGCCCGCATGGGCATACAGCGTGGCCCCGGTGGCCTCGCGCATGCGTGCGTTGCCCCCGGTGTGGTCCAGATGCTCATGCGTGTTGACGAATTTCGTAATGGTCCAACCGCGGCGTTCGGCTTCGGCCAGGCAGAGGTCTGCCGCCAACGGATCCACGGCGAGCGCTTCGCCGGTTTCTTCGCACGCGATCAGGTAGTTGAAATTACGATAATCATTGTCGACGTAGATTTGTGCGACCTGCATCTCAACTCCGATCAACGGCTGCAGATATGAAGAGCGAATTATAGGACAGTCCGGCGAATCCGGTCAGTAGAGATGCAGCCTCGATCGCACTGAATGCAGCGGCGGACGATGGCGGGGGCCCCACCTCAGAACCCTCGGATCGCGGTTGCCGCCCCGCACTTTGGCCGGTACGTTCCTGCCTCCGACCAATGCGGAAATAGGCGATGCGCATCAAGGGAAACGAAGCCGGCCCCGGCATGGTGATTGAACACCTGGGCAGCATCTGGCGTGTGGTACGGAAGCAGGCGGTCCGGACAGGCAAGGGCGGCGCCTACGCTCAGCTGGAACTGCGCAACCTCGAAAACGGCAGCAAGTTGAACGAGCGGTTTCGCGCGGCGGAAAACCTGGAACGGCTGTACATCGAAGGCCGCGCATATCAGTACCTTTTCGGCGACGGGAGCACCGTCACGCTCATGGACACGACAACCTATGACCAGACGGAGTTTCCCTCGGCCATGGTCGGTGACGCCCTGCCTTTCCTGCAGGACGGCATGGATGTCACGGTCGAGTACGCGGGCGACAAGCCGGTAGCGATCCGGCTCCCCGACACGGCGGTGGCGGTCGTCATGGAGACCGAAGCCGTCGTCAAGGGCCAGACCGCCTCGAGTTCGTTCAAACCTGCCGTGCTCGACAACGGTGTCCGGACCATGGTGCCGCCGCACGTGGAGACCGGCACCCGCGTCGTGGTCAACACGCTCGACGGGGCATACGTAGAACGAGCCAAGTCGTAGGACGCCTGGCCGCCAGCCGTGCCCTACCCGACCGCCATCATCAACGTCATGTCGGGGGCCGCCGAGAAGGCGGCCCGCCCGCTCCGCCGTGATTTCGGCGAAATCGAAAACCTCCAGGTGTCCCTCAAGGGGCCCGACAACTTCGTTACATCTGCAGACTTGCGAACCCAGGAAATCTTGCACCGCGAGCTTTCGCGCGCGCGGCCCGGCTACGGTTTTCTCATGGAGGAAGGCCTGGAGGAGGCAGGCGACGGCGAGCACCGGTGGATCGTCGACCCCGTGGACGGAACCCTAAATTTCCTGCGAGGAATTCCCCACTTCGCGATTTCGATCGCCCTGGAACGAGCGGGCACGATCGTCGGTGCATTCGTACTCGACCCCATCAAGCACGAAGCCTATTGGGCGGAAAAAGGCCGCGGCGCCTACGTGAACGACCGGCGTCTCCGCATCACGCCGCGCTCCACCCTCGACGGAGCGGTCATCGCACTCGGTCTTCCGCACCGGAGTCGCGGGGCACATGACCAGCATCTTTCCCGCCAGCGTCTGGTCATGCAGAAAGTAGCCGGACTTCGCCGGTTCGGTGCCGCCGCGCTCGACTTGTGCTACGTGGCTTCTGGCCGCGTCGACGGGTACTGGGAGACTGGCCTGAACCCTTGGGACATCGCAGGCGGGATGCTGTGTGTGACCGAAGCAGGCGGTTCAGTCGTCGGGTTGCGCAGGAATTCCAGTCCGCTGATCACGGGAGATGTGGTGGCTGGTACTCCCGACATCGCAATCGCCCTTCAAGACTGCTTGGCGGAGGCTGACCGACAAGCCTGACGATGACACCAAGCGCGCAGGGGTTCAGGCCGACCGTGTCCGCGGCGGAACACGGGATCGACGGACGTCAGACGGAGGGCCGCGGCGGCGATCCAAGAAGCGTTGCCTCGCCACCCGCTCGGCACCGGCCATCAGCGGCGCTTCCATCGGGCAAATCATGCCGCCGGCAGACCCCGCTCAGCTTGATCTTTCCAAATTTTTCTGCCATTTCGTCAGGTACTGTTCGCGTTGGACATGCTGGGCCGATCGCGGCCGCGCGCGCCGTCTGGCAGCGAGACTGTTGTCCGCCAGATGTGTCCCGCCTCATTCGCGGGTCGACCGCTGCCGGGTCGGCCTCAGTCCAACTAGCGGGAATCAACCGTGCATAGTCCCCACCGATTCCTGATTCGCATGGTCGTGTTCGTCGTGGTGTCCGGCGGCCTGGCATCGCTGCTGCTGCCGACGCTCAGGGAGGCGTTTAACGCCAATCCAGCGCTCAACGGTCTCATCGCCGGCGTGCTGGTTATCGGAATTGCGTACTCATTTCGCCAGGTCTTGGCGCTGGTGCCTGAAATCCGTTGGCTGGAGCGCTACGCATCCGGCATGAGTGTCAGCATCGCCAACGCCCGGCCGCCGAATCTGCTTGCCCCGATTGCGCGCACGTTCACCGAACAGACCAAGACCTCGCGACCGCTGATCTCTGCGCTCTCCATGCGCTCGCTGCTTGACCAGGTGAACTTTCGGTTGGACGAGACTCGCGACATTTCCCGCTACATGATCGGGCTGTTGATCTTCCTGGGGTTGTTGGGGACGTTCTGGGGACTGCTCCAGACGGTGAGTTCGTTCGGCGCCGTCATCGGCAATCTCTCGATCAGTGAAGGTGGAGACGTCGCGTCGATCTTCGGATCATTGAAGGCGGGGTTGACCGAGCCACTGGCCGGCATGGGTACCGCGTTCAGTTCGTCGCTGTTCGGACTTGCGGGCTCACTGGTCCTTGGTTTCCTCGACCTGCAGGTTGCGCAAGCGCAGAATCGCTTCTACCTGGATCTTGAAGAGTGGCTTGCTCGCCGGGCCCACGTTTCTGCAGGGAGTGGCAGCGAACTGGAGCTGGGACACACTCCGGTCCCTGTCTACGTGCAGGCGCTGCTTGAGCAGACTGCGGAAAGCATCGATGAACTCCAGAAAGCGCTGGTCAGGGGAGAGAATGAACGCCGCAACGTCAGCGAGTCGATGTCCTCCATCGCCACCCAGATTGCGGCCCTCGGAGATCAGCTGCGAAGCAATCAATCGTCGGTCGTTCGGCAGATCGAACGCATCGCCGACAGCGGCGGCAATCTTGACGAGCACTCCCTGGCGCACCTGCGCAGTGTAGATTCCAACCTCAAGCGCCTGGTGGACGCGAACGCCGCCGGTCAGGAGGCTTTTCTCCAAGGGGTGCGCGGCGAAATCAAGCTGCTCGCACGCACCCTGAGTACTTCCGTGCCGGAGTCCAAACCGGCCAGGGCTACTTCGAAAACGACGCGACGCACTTCCTCGGCAGCCGCCAAGCCCGAGGCTAAGTCGCGCAGCACCGATCAGGCGCGGTCCAAGCGCTGAGCCTGCGGCGTGCCTACGCGACGCCAATCTCCCAACATTTGGCCGGGCTTTGTCGACGGTATCTCGACACTACTGCTCGTCCTCATTTTTCTGCTTGCGATCTACGTCCTGTCCGAGTTTGTGCTGGGGTTGCTGCTGAAGGGGCGGGACGCGGAACTGCAGTCACTGACCTCCCAGATGGACGCGCTCACGGCGCAGCTTGCCCGGGAGGAAACCCAGAACGCCGAATTGTCCGAGAATGTCCTCGATCTCACCCAATCGCTCAATGACTCCAAGGCACAGGTCAGCACTCTGCGCGGAGCCAACGTTCGCCTCAGCGATGAAGTCAGTCTCCTCACCGAGTCGCTGCAGGCCGCTGAAGCCCTCGGGCAAGACCTGGAGACAAGAAACGAACAACTGACTCTCCGGGTCCGCGAACTCTCGCAATCGCTCGCGGCAGCCGAAACCCTCGCGGCAAACCGACAGGCCCGGAATGACGCCCTCGCGGCAGATGTCCGACGACTCACGCAATTGGTACAGGAAACCGAGACGCTTGCTGCAGGCCTGAAGAACCAAAACGATTCTCTTTCTGAAGATGTGACGCAGCTCACGCAGAAATTGGCGACAGCGCAGACCCGCGGCGATGACCTCCAGACCCGGAATCAGGCCCTCGACACCGACGTACAGCGGCTGACACAGGACCTGGCAACAGCGCAGACCCGAGGTGATGACCTCCAAGCCCGGAATCGGGCCCTCGATGCCGACGTTCAGCGATTGACGGAAGACCTCGCGACGGCCCACACCAGAGGCGATGACCTGCAGACCCGTAGCGAGGCTCTCGATGCGCAGGTCCAACAGCTCACACAGGAACTGGCGGCGGCGCGGACACGCGGCGACGAGCTGCAGACGGAAAGCAAATCCCTCGATGCCGAGGTCACGCGGTTGGCACAAGCGCTCATGAGCGCCGAGACCCGTGGTGACGACCTTCAGGTCCAGAACGAAACCCTTGTTGTGGAGGTTCGGCAACTTGCACAGTCACTTGAGGTGGCCGAAGCCCGCGGCAATGAACTTCGGAACGAGAACGAAGTGCTCAACGCCAACATCCAGCAGTTGACCGGTGCGCTGGCAGCAGCACAGGACCACGGCGACGAGTTACAGAACACGAACGAGCTGCTGGCCCGCGACATCGAGCAGCTTCGGCGCGCTCTGGAAACGGCCAACACGCACGGCGAGGACCTGCAGGCGCGGAATCAATCACTCGAGGACAACGTCAAGCAGCTCACTGAGGCTTTCGCCGTGGCCGAGACTCGCGGCAACGACCTGCAAGCAGAAAACGAAGACCTCCACGCCAGCATCCAGCGACTGGCGCAGGCGCTGGCCGCCGCGGAAACTCGCGGCGACGACCTCCAGACGCAAAACGAAGGCCTCAATGCCGATATCACGCGCCTGTCGCAGGCCCTCGCCGCCACGGAAAGCCGTGGCAATGACCTGCAGGCCGCAAATGAAACTCTCGACGTCGACATCCAGCGGTTGTCGCGCGCCCTGGCCGAAACCCGGAGTCTCGGAGACGAGCTCCGGACCCAGAACGAATCGCTGTCCGCCGAACTTCTGGAACTTACGCGGGCACTTGAGATTGCAGAGGTTCGCAGCAGTGAACTCCGGGCCGAGAACGACGTGCTGAGCGCAGATTTTCAGGAACTCACGCTCACGCTCGAGGCCGCTGAAGCGATGGGACTGGACCTCCAGACGACGAATGAGCAATTGACCACTGACCTCCAGCAACTTACCCGGGAACTTGAAGAAGCGGGCACCCTGGAAGCCGGCTTGCAGACACGTAACCGGGATCTGTCGTCCGAAGTCAGGACGCTGCGGCGGTCGCTCGGGGAGGCGCAGGCACAGGCAACGGAACTGAGAGACGAAGTCGAACGGCTGCGTGGCAGCGAGCGGGCCCTTCGTGCGAACCTCAGCCGCGTTCGGTCTTCGGAGCAGGGCCTGTCTGACCAGACCCGAAATTTGGAGCTCGATAAGGAACAGCTGGAAGTACGACTGGCCGAACTCGCGGCGACGGCGGCGGCAGCCCGAACTGACCTGCTGCAGACGGAAGCAGACCTGGAACAGGAGCGCGCGCTTTCGGTAGCAGCAAGGGAGCAAGCGACCTTGCTGAACCGCCAGCTGGCTGACGTACGCGCCAGGCTGGATGAACTCGGACGGCTTCTAGACGCAGCCGAGGCCGACCGTGAAGCCAAGGGAATCCAAATTGTCGAACTCGGCAAACGCCTCAATGCCGCCTTGGCCACCCGGGTCAGTGAGCTGGCACGCTATCGGTCCGAGTTCTTCGGACGACTCCGCGACATCCTTGGCGATCGCTCGGATGTGAGGACCGTAGGCGACCGCTTCATCTTTCAGTCCGAAGTGTTGTTCGCCAGCGGTTCCGCGGAAATAGGGCCGAACGGTCGGCGCGAAATCACCGAGGTCTCGGACGCGTTGAAGGTCCTCGCCGGGGAAATTCCGGACGACGTACCCTGGGTTCTGCAAATCGAGGGGCATACCGACACTGACCCGATTGCCACCGACGAGTTTCCCTCCAATTGGGAGCTGTCCGTCGCGCGGGCTACTGCGGTCGCCCGTATCCTGCTTGACAACGGGATGCCTCCCGAGAGGCTTTCGATTGCGGGTTTCGCGGAGTTTCAACCGATCGATCCGGGAACCAATCCGGCGGCCCTCCGTCGTAACCGACGGATCGAACTCAAGCTTACCCGGCCGTAACCGAATTGGCGGCCGAAGACATCGGCGGACATCTGTTAGCATGGCGGCGGCGGCGAACCGGTAGTCTGTTCCGTCGTTTTGGCACCGTCGGCGCAAGCATCGATCACGGGGGCAATCGTTGCGAACCTGATTTCGCCTGATTGCCATTAGCCTCCACCCCGGCGACATCCCTCGCTAGATTGCCATGCAAGACGTTCTACGAACTCTCAAGAAGAAACGCCGCGACGCCCACTTGGGCGGCGGCACGGCGCGCATACAGAAGCAGCACGCCAAGGGAAAGCTGACTGCGCGCGAACGTCTCGCCGCGCTCTTGGATCCGGGATCATTCGAGGAATTCGACATGTTTGTCGAGCACCGAAGCGGTGATTTCGGCATGCAGCGGCAAACCATCCCCGGCGACGGAGTCGTCACCGGCTGGGGCGAAATCGGAGGTCGCCCGGTGTTTGTGTTCAGCCAGGACTTCACCGTGTTTGGCGGATCACTGTCGGAGGCCCATGCAGAGAAGATCTGCAAAGTCATGGATCAGGCCATGAAGGTAGGAGCGCCGGTAATTGGCCTGAATGACTCCGGAGGAGCGCGGATCCAGGAAGGCGTCGCATCGCTCGGCGGCTACGCCGAGGTGTTTCAACGAAACGTGCTGGCCTCAGGTGTCATCCCGCAGATCTCGGTGATCATGGGTCCGTGCGCGGGCGGCGCCGTCTATTCGCCGGCGATGACCGACTTCATCTGCATGGTGCGCGACACCAGCTACATGTTCGTCACCGGGCCAGACGTCGTGAAGACCGTGATTCAAGAGGAGGTCTCGCACGAGGAACTCGGCGGCGCGCGAACCCACACCGCGACGTCAGGTGTCGCGGATCTCGCCTTCGACAACGATCTCGAAACCCTCACGCAAATCCGGCGCCTGTTCCATTTCCTGCCGCTCTCCAATCGTGATCAGGTGCCGATCCGCGAAACCGCAGATCCTGCTGATCGCATGGAGCCCTCTCTGGACTCGCTGGTCCCCGTGCACCCCAACAAGCCGTACGACATGCGGGAGGTGGTGGAGAAAGTCCTGGATGAGGGCGATTTCTTCGAAATCCAACCCGACTTCGCCGGCAACATCTTGATCGGCTTTGGCCGAGTTGAGGGACGGACGGTAGGAGTCGTCGCCAACCAACCGATGGAGCTCGCTGGCTGTCTCGACATTAGCTCGAGCCGGAAAGCCGCTCGTTTTGTGCGGTTCTGCGACTGCTTCCACATTCCCATCGTGACCTTCGTCGATGTGCCCGGCTTCCTGCCCGGAACTGACCAGGAGTACGGTGGCCTGATCAAGCATGGCGCCAAGCTCCTGTTCGCTTACGCAGAAACCACTTCCCCGAAGATCACCGTGATCACGCGCAAGGCGTACGGGGGGGCCTATGACGTGATGGCGTCAAAGCATCTTCGGGGCGATATCAACCTGGCCTGGCCGACTGCGGAAATTGCCGTCATGGGACCAAAGGGCGCCGTGGAAATTATCTTCCGCGGGGACATCGGCGACCCCGAGAAAATCCGGCAGCGCACCGACGACTACCGCCGCAAGTTCGCAAACCCGTTCGTGGCAGCCAGCCGTGGCTACATCGACGACATTATTCTCCCGCGTGAGACCCGGATCCGCATTGCCCGTTCGCTGAAAATGCTCCGCAACAAGCAGCTGACGAATCCATCGAAGAAGCACGGAAACATCCCGTTGTGAAGCCTCGCCGGCGGACCCGGCCGTTCCGGAAGGTCCTGATCGCCAATCGGGGCGAAATCGCGTGTCGGGTCATCCGCACCTGTCGGCGGATGCGAATCAAGACAGTCGCCGTATTTTCTGAGGCCGACCGGGGCGCTCTCCACGCGGAAACTGCCGATGAAGCGATCGCGATCGGTCCCGCGCCGGCGAGCCAGAGCTATCTTCGCGTCGCGTCACTCCTGGAAGCTGCCCGCGCGACCAAGGCCGATGCCATCCATCCTGGCTACGGCTTCTTGTCGGAGAATGCGGCCTTTGCCCGCGCGGTTGAAGAAGCCGGTCTTACCTTTGTCGGTCCGCCCGCGGACGCCATTGAAGTCATGGGCGACAAGCTGGCCGCAAAGGAACTGGCCACCAAGGCTGGTGTCAATGTCGTGCCCGGCAACAGCAGACCGGCGGCAACCGCCCTTGAGGCAGCTGCCATGGCCGACGACATCGGCTATCCCGTCATGCTGAAGGCTGCCGCCGGCGGCGGCGGCAAGGGAATGCGCATCGCGGGCAGCAACGTAGACGTCCGGGAGTTGTTTCCACTGGCATCAGGCGAGGCCAAGTCAAGTTTCGGTGACGCGCGGGTATTCGTTGAACGCTACTTCCCAAGTCCCCGCCACATTGAAGTGCAAATTCTCGCTGACGCGCACGGGCAATGTATTTCGCTCGGTGAACGCGAGTGTTCCATCCAGCGCCGCCATCAGAAGATTTTCGAAGAGGCCCCGGCGCCTCGGTTCGAACCGGAAGTTCGTCGACGCATGGAGCAACAGGCTGTCGCGCTGGCCAAGGCGGTCGGGTACCGCTCAGCCGGCACCGTCGAGTTCATTGTCGATTCGGAAGGGGAGTTCCATTTTCTTGAGATGAACACCCGCCTGCAGGTCGAACACCCGGTGACCGAGCAGGTCACGGGCGTTGACCTCGTGGAGGAGATGCTGCGGGTCGCGGCAGGCGAACCGCTTCGCCTGCGCCAGCAGGATGTCCCACGCAATGCGGGATGGGCCATCGAAGCCAGGGTTTACGCGGAGGATGCCGAACGCGGCTTTGTGCCATCTGTCGGCCGAATTCGACGACTGACGACACCGCCGACGCCGGCCGGAAACGGCGTCCGCGTCGATACAGGAGTGGTCGAGGGTTCAGAAATCACGCCGCACTACGACCCCATGATCGCCAAGGTGATCACCTACGGCAAAGACCGGCAGACAGCAGTGCGTTCAATGCAAGCAGCGTTGGACGGGTTCTACATTCGAGGTCCCCGGACAAACGTCACCTTTCTCGCCGGCGTGGCCCGAACCAAGAGATTCGAGCAAGGAGAACTCGACACAGGATTTCTCGATGCCGAGTACCCCGACGGCTACCGACCGCCCCTCCCCGAAGGAGAGACCAGGGACGCACTGATCGCAGCGGCCGCGTTCGTCCAGCGGACCGAGGAAGAGCGGGTCGTACTGGCAGCGGAGCGGCAGGCATGGCAAGCCGTCGTCATGCTGGGTGAAGAGGCTGTCCCCTGCATGATCCGTGCCGCCGATGGCGGATACGACGTGGAAGTCGGCAATCGGCAATTGTCGGTAAGAAGTACGTGGCGTCCCGGCCAAGTCGTGTTTCGCGGCCGCGTGAACGCGAGGTCGGTGGTCATCCAGATCGATCCGGCGGTGGAGGGATGGACGTTCACTCATGCCGGCGTGACGACCAGAGCCTTGGTCCGGACTCCCGAAGTTGCCGCACTCGCCGTCCACATGCCAAAGAAGACTCTGCCGGACCACTCAAATCGGTTGTGCAGCCCCATGCCTGGCCTGGTGATTTCGATTGCGGTGGCAGAGGGCGATGAGGTACGGGCCGGCCAGGTGATCGCTGTGGTGGAGGCAATGAAGGCGGAGAATCAACTTCGGGCAGAGCGCGACGGCGTGATCCAGAAAATCGGCGTGAAGGCGGGCGACAATATCGGCGCTGAAGAGGTGATTGCGGAATTTGCTTGACGGGCGCCGCTACACGACCCGGCACTCAGAGATACTTCCGCCGGACCCCGTAACGTGCTTCGGTTGGTCGCAGGATTCCTCGCAGCGGACCTGTCTCCCGTTCAGCGTCTCGCCGGGCTTGGCTCCAGCGTGCGGAGGCAGTCGTCATCCAGGGGCCCGACGGCGGTCCAGTCGCGGGCACACAGATGCTCCGGGCGGTCGAACTTGGTGGGTGGATTGTCGACTGCGGCAACATTCAGATAAAAAATGCGCCTCGGCCAGGGGGTGATGTTGCCGGCCGACCCGTGAACCATGTTGGCATGGGTGATCAACACCGAACCGGGTGGCCCGACGAACAACTCGATGCCACCGGTGCGGACAATCTGCGTAAGACGCTCCTCGCCGATCTGGAACACCGTGTAGCTGGGCGACTCCTGGTTGTCCACGGCGTCGGCAATGAGCCCATGGCGATGGGAACCGGGGACCAGCATTAGCGGTCCGTTGCTGACAGTGGCCGGGTCCAGCAGGATCGCGACCATGAAGGCGCGCGGTTCCAGGAGCCCATCGCGATTCGACCAGGTGGCGTAGTCCTGATGCCATGTCCAGGGGCCGCCGTGAAACGCGGCTTTCGTGTTGAGGCGCGACTGGTGGATGTAGACCGGGCCGCCCATCAGAGCCTGCACCGGCTCCAGCCAGCGCGGGTGCCTTGCGAGACGACGGAAAGCCTCATTGAAGCGGTGCGCGCCGTAGACCATTCTCACAGCGTCTGAATCCGGCTCGTGTATCACTTCGGGTCCTTCCCGCGCCGCTACTGCATCGACCGCGGAGCGCACGCGAGAGATCTCGTCCTCCGAAAAGAGGCCAGGCAGCAAGAGGAACCCGCGGTGGCGGAACTGCCGCCGCATGGAATCATTGAGTGCCGTCATGGCTCAGCCCCCCGGTTGGCATCGGGTCGCCATAGCGCGGCGAATCCGTTCCTGCCTCTTGAGTCTACGCCGGGCGCCGTCATCAGCACCTGGCACGCGAAGTCCCCGTTGTTCCCACCGCACCAGCGCTCGCGGTACAGGCCCCGCGTTCGCAAGCGGCTACTCCGTGTCCTCAGAATTGACGCGATGGTCAGCGACCCCGGCAGGCTCCGCCGGGCGGCTCGAGCAACAGGATCCGCCAACCGCAATGAATGCGCGTCGAAGAGCGCTAGGTCGAGAGGGCGGTACGGCTCGCTTCCCTTCCGCCGTTCGCCGAGCGGACGGTGTTCCCGTCGTTGTGGACACCCTACTTTTCTTTTATCGTACTGATTGCTCGGTCGAGTCCCTTGATGTGGCGGCTGGTTTCGTACACCTGTTCGTCCCAATTCTCGGCGGTTGCCCCATTTGTTGTCTGGAACACAGTAATGCATCGGCCTATCCAAATTCTTGTGGCCCTCGGCATGGCGCTGGCACTTTCGGCCTGCGGCAGCCCCCCCGAACAAGAGCCCACCGCCGAACCGGCGGAGGTCGTGGAGGGGACCGGCCTCGCCGACATCACTGCCGGGGGTATCGACATCGAAACCGATGAGACCGCGGGGGTAACGCAATTGACCCCCGCTGAACAGGCCGAAGTCGACCTGATTGATGCTGGTGACCGAGTCTATTTTGACTACGACAAGAGTTCCTTTGGTCCCGAGGGTGAGGTAATCCTGCGTGCGCAGAGCGAACTCCTGCTGGGTGCTCCGGATGTGACCGTGACGATCGAGGGGCATTGTGATGAACGCGGTACCCGGGAATACAACATTGCGCTTGGCGAACGCCGTGCCGAGGCCGTCAAGACCTACCTCGTATCGCTCGGAGTGGAGGCGACCCGAATTTCGACGATCTCCTATGGCAAGGAGCGACCGGAAATCGAGGGCCACAATGAACAGGCTTGGCGCCAGAACCGGGTGGCAATCACAGTAATCAATCCGTGATCGGACGTGCTGCAGCATTTGTAATCGCGGCCCTTTGCGGCAGCACCGTCGCTATTCCTGCCATTGCGCAAGAGGCCGGTGACGAACGGCTCGGTGCACTGGAAACCAGGCTCGAGGCCCTCTCAAGGCAAACCGAGGCGATCGCGCGCCAGGAGCGGCGAATCCAGGAGCTTGAAGACTCTTTGCGCGCCGTGACCGGCAGGATGGAAGAAAACCGCCACCTGCTTGATCAGCTTCACCGGCAGCTTCGACAATTGGAGGAGACCCAGGCGGCATCCGGTGATGCGCTGCCCCAGCCGCTGCCGGCGCCGACGGTTGACGCCGTACTTGCGGCGCCAGTGGATGGCGCGGGGCCTGAAACCGAGAACGCGGTGGCGCAGGAAGCACCGTCAGGGTCGGCTGCGGACGTGCCCGGACCTGTGACGGCTACGCAGTTTGATGACGAGGAAACCAGTTACAGGCAGGCTTACGAATTGCTGGTCAGGGCGGACTACGCGGCCGCGGAGGCAGCCTTCCGGGACTTCATTCGCAGATACCCGAACGGCACCTTGACCGACAATGCGTATTACTGGCTTGGCGAGAGCCACTACGTTCGTGAACAGTACGCGGAGGCTGCCGCCGAATTCGCGCGCGGATTTCGAAGTGCCCCAGACAAGCAGAAAGCACCCGACATCTTGCTCAAGCTGGGGCTCTCGTTAGTCGCTCTGGGCAAGAACGACGACGCGTGTGAAGCCTTCCGCCGCCTTGGCTTGGACTTTCCGGAGGCCTCGAAGCGGATCCTCGACCGCGCGGTCCTTGGAAGTGAGCGCGCTGGCTGCACCTAATGTGCCAGCGGCTTCCACGCCGGTAACTCCGGCAGAATTTCGGCGCCTCGCGGCAGAGGCCGGCCTCTCGCCTGACCAGTGCAGTTCGCTAGCTATCGGTGTTTCCGGTGGTACCGACAGCATGGCGCTGGCCAACCTGGTGGCGGAATGGGCGGGCGGACGCCGCGGATCCGTTACCGCACTGACCGTGGACCACCGCCTTCGCCAGGAGTCAGCCTCCGAAGCCGCCACGGTTGCGCAGTGGATCAGAGACATCGGAATGCAGCATGAGACCCTGGTGTGGCAGCACGGAAAGGTTACGCACGGGACCCAGGCCACGGCGCGGGCAGCACGTTTTCGATTGATGAGTGCGTGGTGCATGCGCGTTGGGGTCGCCAACCTGTTGCTGGCGCATCATCTCGAGGACCAGGCTGAAACGTTTCTCATGCGTCTGGAGGCAGGAAGCGGCATCGCTGGGCTCGGGTGCATGCGCGTGCGCGCCCCGATGGCAGCAGTCGAACTCGTACGACCGTTGCTTGGAATTCCGAAGTCCCGCCTGCGCGCAACTGTGGCGCGCAGCGGCGGCAACTTCGTGGAGGACCCGTCCAACCAGGATCTCCGGTACTCCAGGACCCGGCTTCGCAGGCTCCTGCTTCATCCCGCTTCCGATCTCCCTAAGCCCGCCACACTGGCCCGTGCGACCCGGACGTTCAGACGACTGGACGCGCTTGCTGAACGCGCGACTGCAGCTCGACTGTGCGATTCGATGCAGGTGTCACCTCTGGGCTTCGTGACGATCGACCCGGGGCCATTCGCTGCCCTTCCCGACCTGCTAGCGCTTCGATGCATTGCCGCAGTGGTGCAGGCAGTAGCTGGCCGGGACTATCCGCCACGCACCCGGTCGCTTCGGCGGCTCCTCGAGCGCATTCACCACCAGGAGCTTTGCACGTCCACGCTTGGTGGAACTGTCCTCTCGGTGACCGCGAGATGGCTCGCGTTCACCCGTGAAGTCCGGGCCGTCTCCGCTCCTGCCCGTCTCCGGTCTCCGAAGCTGCGATGGGACAATCGCTTCCAGATCGAAACCGATTTCCCGGCCGACGATCTAATCGTCGGCGCTCTTGGAACGCAGGATCTTCGCAAGCTGCCCGTCCCGCTGCCCGGACCCGGCGTGCGCCGTGATCATCTTGCTACACTGCCAGCATTCCGTGATCTTGACGGACTGGTCGCAGTGCCCCACCTAAATTGGTGGCGGGACGACCGTCTCCGCACAAGAATACGGGTCGTTTTCAAACCCCGGTCTGGCCTGTTGACCGCCATATCGTCGTTGCCGGGGAACAGGAACGGGACCGGTTGGAACACCGGCTGCCGAGGACACGCATGAACGGTTTCGCCCGCAACCTTGCCCTATGGATTGTGATCGGCTTGGTCGTAGTGACCGCCTACAACCTGTTCAACAGCAGCACCCAGCAGAATGCTGCCGAGATCGACTACTCGACGTTCGTCGAGAACGTGGAAACAGGTCAGGTCAAGTCCATCACCGTCAGCGGCCGCGTGATCGATGGTCTCTACCGGAACGGGCAGCGTTTCACGACATACGGCCTAGACGACGCCAGCCTGCTCCCGCTGTTGCGGGAACACGACGTCGCCGTGCGGGCAGCGCCGGAAGAGAGCAGCGTCTCGCCGGTAGTCGGCCTGCTGCTCAACTGGTTACCGATGCTGCTGTTCATCGGCATCTGGATCTTCTTCATGCGCCAGATGCAATCGGGCAATGGCAAGGCGTTCGGATTCGGAAAATCAAGAGCGCGCCTCCTGACCGAGAATCAGCAGCGCGTGACCTTCGAGAACGTCGCGGGAGTCGACGAGGCGAAGGAAGAGCTGCAAGAAATCGTGGAATTCCTGAAGAGCCCCCAGAAGTTCCAGCGGCTGGGCGGTTCCATTCCCAAGGGCGTGCTGCTGGTGGGCCCGCCCGGGACGGGTAAGACGCTGCTCGCCCGCGCCGTCGCGGGTGAGGCGAACGTGCCCTTCTTCACGATCTCAGGCTCAGATTTCGTCGAGATGTTCGTGGGCGTCGGGGCCAGCAGGGTCCGCGACATGTTCGGACAGGCGAAGAAGAACGCCCCGTGCATCGTGTTTGTGGACGAAATCGACGCTGTTGGAAGGCAGCGCGGTGCCGGTCTTGGCGGCGGCAACGACGAACGTGAGCAGACTCTCAACCAACTGCTGGTCGAGATGGACGGCTTTGAGGCCAATGAAGGCGTCATCATGATCGCCGCGACCAACAGGCCTGACGTCCTCGACCCGGCGCTGCTGCGTCCCGGCCGCTTCGATCGTCAGGTCGTGGTCTCCAATCCGGATATCGTCGGGCGCGAAAAGATCCTCCGCGTGCACATGCGCAAAGTTCCGGTCGGAAACGACGTCAACATCCGGACGATCGCCCGCGGAACCCCTGGATTCTCAGGCGCGGATCTCGCAAATCTCGTCAATGAAGCTGCACTGCTCGCCGCCCGAAAGGGCCGCCGCTCCGTCGGCATGGCCGAATTCGAACAGGCGAAAGACAAGGTCATGATGGGCGCCGAGCGACGCTCGATGGTGATGACGGAAGACGAACGAAAGATGACCGCGTATCACGAATCCGGACACGCGATCGTGATGCTGAACGTCGAAGGCCACGAGCCCCTCCACAAGGTCACCATCATTCCGCGTGGTCGTGCACTCGGAGTCACCATGTGGCTGCCAGAACGCGACAAGTACGCGCACACGCAAATCGAACTTGAAGCACAAATCGCCGGCCTGTTTGGCGGCCGCATTGCCGAGGAACTCATCTACGGCAAGCGTCACATCACCACCGGTGCCGGCAACGACATCCAGCAGGCCACCAATTTGGCGCGCCGCATGGTGATGGAATTCGGATTCAGCGATCGACTCGGTCCGATCCGCCTGCAAAGCAACCAGGAAGAAGTGTTCCTCGGGCACTCCGTAGCCGAGCAGCGCAACATGTCGGATCAGACCGCTCGCATGATCGACGAAGAGATTCGGAGAATCGTCGAGGACGGAGAAGGCACCGCTCGGAAGATTCTTGAAGCCCGTGTCGACCAGCTTCACGCCTTGGCCGGCAGCCTACTGGAGTACGAAACGCTGACGGCTGACGAGGTCGATGCAGTGTTGGTCGGGCGGTCCATCCACCGCGAGGACGACGATGGAGCGGCGCCGGAAACGGGCCGACGTTCATCGGTCCCGCAGAGCGGTGCGTCCCAGGATCAGGGCGACGGCACGGCGCAGCCGGAGAACGCATGATGCACCCGGCGGGCGGCTAACGGCAGGAGCCAACCCCGTCCTGCTGCGACCACGAGAGCTCTCGCGCTCCGCTCATCCTGCCGCCGACCGTCTACCTCTGGCAGGCGGCCCCATGGCATTTGCCGCCGTGGATGAAATCGTCCCCGGTCATCCTGCTCCCCAGGTGCGCCCGCTGCCACTGGCGACACTGGTGGAAGGCCGTCACCAAGCGGTATGCCATGCCCTTACCGCCGCCCGGGCTCCATTTGCCGGGATTGCGCTCGACCGCCCCCGTATCGTGGGCGTGGTCAACGTGACACCGGACAGCTTCTCGGACGGCGGCCGCTACCTCACGCCGGAGAGCGCGGTGGCGCTCGGTTGCTCAATGGTCAGGGCGGGGGCCGACATCCTCGATGTCGGAGGGGAATCCACGCGCCCCGGGGCCACGACGGTACCGCCGGCCGAAGAGATCCGGCGCGTCGTCCCCGTGATCGAAGCATTGCGGCCAACCGGCGCCGTGATATCTGTCGACACCCGCAATCCCGAGACCATGCTTGCGGCGGCGGCGGCAGGCGCCTCCATCGTCAATGACGTCACTGCCCTCTCGCATTCGCCGGACAGCGCCCGAATCGTTGCCGAAACGGGCCTAGCTGTCGTGCTCATGCACATGCGGGGGAACCCGCGAACGATGCAAGTGCGGCCCTACTACGACCACGCCCCCAGCGAGGTCTATGCGGATCTTGCCGTCGCCGTAGAGCGGGCCCGCGCCGCTGGCATTCCGCCCCACCAAATCATCGTCGACCCGGGTCTCGGATTCGGAAAGAACCGGAACCACAACCTGCAATTGCTCGCATGGCTGCCCATGTTCCACTGCCTGGGGCATGGCCTGATGGTGGGCGCCTCCCGCAAGTCCCTCATCGGGCATTTGGACGGCAATGCTCCTGTTTCCGACCGAATCGGGGGTTCGCTGGCGATTGCGCTGCACGCCGTGTGTCAGGGCGCAAACCTCGTCCGGGTGCACGACGTCGCCGAGACGCGGCAGGCACTGCGGGTCTGGGCGGCCCTTGGCCAGTCGATGGCCGAACCGGTCCTGGACGCTGGCGGGCCCCCGAGCTGACGTTGGTGATCGTCCGACCGAACGACGTCGTTGTCCGCTGACAGCGCGCCGGCCGGCCGGGCGCCGGTTCATCCCGCCGGCGGCCGGATCAACCGGAGGAGCCGGTGGCGTCGGTCCTGCGAATCCGGCAGTCCGGATCCTCGAGAAAGTCCGGCCGAAGGCGTAGCCCGAGCCCCGGTCCTTCCAGCGGACGCAGGAAACCGTTCTCGAGTGGTGGCAACTCGGTCACGATTTCCTGGAACCAGCCGTAGTAGAAAGCGCGAACCACCTCCTGCACCAGAGCGTTCGTCGCATTCATCACGTGATGAACCGAGGCGGCAAAGATGACGGGCCCCGTGCAGTCGTGCGGGGCAACCGGGCGGTGCCAGGCTTCGGCCATGGCGGCGATCTTGCGGGCTTCCGACAGTCCGCCAACCCAGCCGATATCGTACATCACGTAGTCGCAGGCTCCGAGTTCCAGAAGCTCCCGAAACTGACCCCGGCTTCCAAGGGTTTCGCTGGCCGTCGTCGGGACCCGTGTGGAATCCCGAAAGTCCTTGAGGCTACGAAGACTGTCCATGCGGATCGGATCTTCGAACCAGAACGGGCTGCATGGCTCCAGAGCCGCCGCGATGCGTTTCGCCTGCGGTAGATCCCACATGGCGTGAAGCTCGACCATTACATCCATGGTGTCACCCACGGCGTCGCGAATCTTCTGGAACGGTTCCACCGCGCGCGCCAGGTCGGACGGCGAGATGTAATGTCCTCCGGAAGCTTCCGCCGCATAGTCGAAGGGCCAGATCTTCATCCCGGTGATGCCCATTTCCTGCAGGCTCTTGGCCAGCGCTCCGGCGTCCGTCAAGAACGCCTGAAGATCTTCGTACGGCCCCTCCGGTTGGCCGCCAGGCAGGTTAAAGCTGTCCGTGGACTGCTTGGAGTGTGTCCGGACATACTGGTAGCCGGCGCAGGTGTTGTACACGCGGATGGAGTCCCGACTCCGTCCGCCCAGGAGCTGGTAGATCGGCTGCCCGGTCGCCTGCCCCCAGATATCCCAAAGCGCCACATCCAGCGCCGAGTTGCCCCGCACTTCTGCGCCTGTTCCCGAGTGGCCGATGTAGGCCGTCAAGCGCTTGCTGTGCCGGTCAATCTGGAGCGGATCCTCCTCCAGGAGAAGCTTGGCTGCGTACGAGTGGATGTGCCCCTCCGAAGACCCGGTCCCGTAAAAGGTCTCTCCCAATCCGGTGATTCCCTCGTCGGTGTGCACATGAACCCACAGGAGGTTGGGGAAACGGGCATGCGAGACCGTCTCGATCGCAGTAATTTTCATTCCTGATCTCCTGGCGCCCGTTTACGGGTAGCGGTGCCGGCTGTAGAAAGGCGCCACAGTAGCGATTCGGAAGGGACGATGGGACGAATATTCGGCACCGATGGCATTCGCGGTCGCGCCAACGTGCCGCCGCTTACGCCGGAATTCGTCCAGCGAATCGGCGTTGCTGCCGGCGCGGAATTCACCCGCGGTGACCACCGCCATCACGTGGTTATCGGCAAGGACACGCGGCTGTCGGGCTACATGATGGAAACGGCCCTGACGAGCGGCTTCCTGTCCATCGGCATGAACGTGTTCATTGTCGGGCCGATCCCGACTGCCGCGATCCCCATGCTGGTTCGCTCCATGCGGTGTGACCTGGGGGTCATGATCTCGGGCTCGCACAATGCCTGGCACGACAACGGCATCAAACTGTTTGGTCAGGATGGCCGCAAACTCTCGGAAGAAGTCGAACGTTCGCTGGAGAAGCGCCTGCAGGCGTATCCGTCGTCCCACACCCTGGCAGACGCACCAGACGTCGGACGCGCCAAACGAATCGACGATGCCGTCGGTCGCTACAACGAGTGGGTCAAGGCCACCGTGCCCGCTAACCTCAGACTTGACGGTCTCAAGATCGTGGTCGATTGCGCCAACGGCGCGGCCTGGCGAGTCACGCCGCAAGTACTGTGGGAACTTGGCGCAGACGTCGTGGCCATGGGCGTCGCACCTGATGGCACGAACATCAACCGAAACTGCGGTTCGACAGCACCCGACGCGATGGCAGCGCGGGTGCGGGAATCCGGGGCAGATCTCGGTATCGCACTGGACGGAGATGCCGATCGGTGCGTGCTCGCGGACGAGCGCGGTCGGGTCGTGGATGGTGATCGGCTGATCGCACTGATTGCGCGCGAGTGGCTCGAGAGCGGAAAGCTCACCGGCAGCGCGGTGGTCGGCACGCCGTTCTCGAACTTTGGCTTCGAGCGCTACCTGGGCACCCTTCAGCTGGAGCTCCTACGCGCCCCCGTCGGCGATCGCCACGTCTCGCAGTGGATGCGGTTGCACGGATGCAATGTTGGCGGCGAACCGTCGGGGCACATCATCTTGGCGAACCACAGCGAGACGGGTGACGGACTGGTCTCGGCGTTGCAGGCGCTATCTGTCATGGCCCGTACGGGCAATCCCCTGTCCGAATTGCTGCCCCGCTACGAAGCCGTTCCGCAGCATCAGTCCAATGTCCGCCTTCCCAACGGCCGGGACGTCGAACCCCTGGTCGAGCGGTCCGTCCGGTCGGTTGTGAAGGAGGCGGAACAACGCCTCCGAGGAAAGGGCCGACTGATCGTCCGACCTTCAGGCACCGAGCCGCTGCTGCGCGTTCTGGTCGAGACCTCGGATGAACCGGCTGCCCGAGAAATCATCGAATCAATCGCAACCGCAGTCGCCACAGCCGGTCGGGACGCGGCTTGACGGAAATCGAGTCTGCTCGTCAAGGCGGCCACTTGTGCGGTCGGTTGCTGATTGTTGCCGGTTCGGATTCGGGCGGTGGGGCCGGTCTTCAGGCCGACCTCAAAACCGCCATGTCCATGGGCGTGTACGCCATGTCGGCCGTGACGGCGATCACTGCGCAAGACACGTATCGAATCCACCGGGTGATGCACACGCCCCCGGACCTCGTCGCCCTCCAGATGCAAACGGCCTTGAAGGACATCGGGGCGGATGCGATCAAGACCGGCATGCTCGGTTCGAGCGAGACGATCGACGCCGTACTCGGCACCTTGGCCACCTGCGCCGCCGGATTGCCGCTCATTGTCGACCCAGTGTTGACGGCAACGTCGGGTGAACCTCTGTTGGAGCCGGCAGCCGAAGCGGCGCTCCGCGACCGACTGATGCGACGCGCGTACTTGGTAACGCCCAATACTCCCGAAGCAGAGAGGCTGACAGGACTTCCTGTGACCAACCGCGACGAAATGCTCCTCGCCGGTCGACACCTGATCGCGATGGGCGCACAAGCGGCGTTGATCACCGGCGGGCACCTTGGCGGCACCCAGGTGACTGACCTACTCGTGACCGGTGCGGGAGTACAGGAATTCGTTGCGAATCGGATCGACACGCCCCACACCCACGGTACCGGCTGTACGCTGGCGAGTGCCATCGCTTCCGGCATCGCCAAGGGCGCCACTCTGGTCGACGCGACGGCACGCGCACACGCCTACGTTCAGCGTGCGATACGGACTGCACCAGGACTGGGCGGCGGTCGCGGCCCGCTAAATCACCTTGCCTGAACGAAAACCTGTCGAAACCGGCCGACGAAGCAACCACCTGGCATCCGGTCCGCCCTGGCCCCGATCGCACGCGGCCCCGGACTATCGTGGTACCCGTCTGGTTCGGCCGCTTCGCGCGGCAACCGCAGAACCGGGTCAGTTCGAGGGGCGATCCGGCTCGCCACCGGCCAGCACCGGCACGATGGCCTCAACCTCTCGCTCTGGGCCCCCTCAGACCCCTGCTACGAAAGCGACGCCAGTCCGTCGCTCCGGGCCTCATGGATCTGGAAAATCGCGTTAAAGCCGCTTACCTCGAATACTTCCTTCAAATAGTCTCGCATTGAGCACAGCTCGATCCGTCCAGATCGGGCCTTGACTTCCTTCGCAACCATTAGCAACACGCGCAAACCGGCGCTGGAAATAAAGTCGACTTCCGAGAAGTCGACGAGGATGACCAGCTCACCGCCTCTTACCTTGTCGAGAAACGCGGTTTCAACGTCTCGGGCGTTGGTTCCATCGATGCGGCCTTCAGGCTCGAAGATGAGCACGTCTCCTTCTTTAGTACTCTTCATTTCCACGGTGACTACTCCTTCTGGAGGCGCTCCGGACCGACAGTGTCGGGCCACGCCACATCGTTGTCTTGAGTACCATGCTAGCCAAATTGCGTCAACGATCGATAGCGCAATCAAGCCCTTTTCATGTCCGAGCCCGTCGGCATGCCGCCTACCCGCCCACGTGGAAAGCGCGGCGCAATGCGACCTGGCCTGGCTCGCTCAGGACCGACCCGGGGGACCGCAACGCATAGCTCTGGCGGTCGCTGCCACAGCCCCGGTCGATGGCCGAGTGATCACGTAGCGGCGCCAACCGCCGCGCGCGGAACGCGTCTGATCCGGTGTTGACAGGGGGCGCGTGAGCCCGCGCCCCCTGTCCTCGAAACGAACCCGCTAGATCGAGTTGGTCCGCATGGCTTCCGCCATGAGTTCGGCCTGCCGGATTGCCAACGCAACAATCGTCAGCGTCGGGTTTTCCGCCGCGCCGGTCGTGAACTGGCTACCGTCGGAAATGAACAGGTTCGGGATGTCGTGCGTCGCTCCGGAGGAGCCGCACACACCTTCATCCGCGTTCGCGCTCATCCGGCACGTACCGAGATTGTGCGTGCCCGGGAACGGCGGGAGTTCGTAGCTCTTGCTCCCCCCGGCCGCCTCGTAGACCGCACTTCCCATCCGGTAAGCGTGATTCCGCATGGCCAGGTCATTCGGGTGCTCGTCGAAGTGCACCACCGGGACCGGCAGCCCGTACTGGTCCTTCTCCGTGTCGTGGAGAGTGACCCGGTTGTCTGCCTGCGGCATGTCTTCTCCGACCAGCCACATGCCAGCCATGTTGCGGTAGTTCTCGATCACTTCGCGGGTGTAGTCCCGTCCCCATGTTCCTGGGGTATCGATCGACATTCCGCCGACGTTGCCAGCAATCGCGGCAACTCCGAAGCCCGGCAGCGTCTCCATCAGGTAGCCGCCGGCAAACCCGCGGCTGTCGTCATGCCGTACCTCGTCCATGACGATGCCGGCCATCTGGGTGCCGCGGTCAAAGTGGACGGGTCCGGGCATCACGGCGTACACGGTGGCGGTGAGGTGCCGCATGTAGTTGCGCCCAACCTGGCCGGAAGAGTTCGCCATACCGTCCGGGAACATGCTGCTGGCAGAGTTCAGCAGGAGCCGCGGTGTTTCGACCGAGTTTCCTGCCACGGCCACGATCCGCGCCTTCTGCATCTGCAGGTTGCCATCCGCATCCAGGTACTCGACGCCCGTGGCCTTGCCGGAATCGTCGTGCACGATCCGCACCACCATCGAGTCGGGACGCAGTTCGAAGTGCCCGGTGGCTTCCGCCTTCGGTACTTCCGAATACAGAATCGACCACTTGGCCCCGATCGCACATCCCGCCATGCAGAAGCCGAGCTGCAGGCAGCCGGGCCGCCCGTCGCGAGGCTCCGGGTTGATCGACATGTTGCCGGTGTGCACGGTCTGGTAGCCCAGCTTCTTGGCGCCGTACTCCATGACCTTGTAGTTGTTGTTCCCCGGGAGCCGCGCAATTCCATGGGTTCCCGTAGTCCCCATCTTGTCCTCGGCGCGGGAATAGTACGGATCCATCTCCGCGGCATCGATGGGCCAGTCCAGCAGGGTGGCACCCGCGATGTCCCCGTAGGTCGTGCGGGCCTTCCATTCATGCTCCTGGAAGCGCAGGCTCGCGCCCGCCCAGTGCACCGTGGTGCCGCCGACGGTCTTGCAAACCCACAGCGGGTACCCGGGGTTGAGCACCCCTGAGCCGATCCGCTTGTCGTTCCAACTGAGCTTGGCGCCCATCTCGCCCCAGTCGTTCACGATGTCGCCGAGGTCTAGTCGTGGACCAGCCTCCAGGCAGACGACATCAATGCCTTTTTCGGATAGTTCGTGTCCCAGCGTGCCGCCGCCAGCTCCAGAACCGATGATGACGACGACGCTGTCGTCGCTCAGGTCGTATGTACGAGCCATTGTTTATCCCCCCTCTGCAGTCAGGAAGACTGCGGCAGCCAGTCGATGTCATCGAAGCCGCGGTCCAGGTAACCACCGTGCTCGACCGCAGATCCCTCAAAGCCCAACGTAGCCGCTACTTCGGGATTGCCGTACAGGCCGCCGAGGGTCGCGCCGCGCACTGCCTCGAAGAACGCGTTGTTCGCTGCCTCTTCGCGCTTCATCGCCCTTAGTTGCAGCCCGCTGCTCTGCTCGTGGAAGGCCACGGCGGTAGAGGCATCGCCAGACACCACGACGCCCAAGGCGCGCACCCCGTCGGTAAGCTGCGCCTGCAGGTCGGCGTCCTCGGCTGCGCTGGCATCCAGGCCGGCAACCACTTGCACGTACGGCCCGTCATCCAGAAAGTCGTGCGGATAGAGCTGGCGCGCCATCGCGATGAGGCCACGGATCGTGGTTTCGTCCAAGGCCTTCGGCTCGAAGGCCCAAGACGCGTCTTCTGCGATCGCGATGCCACCCGCACCGAGAGTACCCGTGATCGCGACGCCAGCCGCGGTGGTACCCGTACCTTGCAGGAACTTACGCCTGCTCAGGTGACTGAAGTCCATGTGTCTCCTCCGTTGCCAGCTCCGGAAGCCCCGGGGCCGCTGAGTTGCCGCGCCGGGAGGAGCCGGACCGAAACATCATACCAGCCATGCACCAAACGCACGCGCCGTGCCGCTGCGTGGACCCAGTGTTACCTCACGCAACCTGAGGCAGGATCGAGTGTTGACTCGGAAACGGCACGATCTTCCCCGGATTCATGATGTTGTGGGGATCCAAGGCCAGCTTGAGCGCCTGCATGACGCCGACTCCCTCCCCGCGCTCGATCTCCAGGTACTCCATCTTGCCGTAGCCGATCCCGTGTTCTCCTGTGCAGGTTCCACCCATGTCCAGTGCTCGGCGGACCAGACGATCGTGCAGCACTGCGGCTTCCCGAATTTCCTCTGGGTTGTCAGGATCCACCATGAAGGCGATATGGAAGTTGCCGTCGCCGACATGCCCGGCAATCGGAGCCGGGATCGACGAACTTGCCGCGATGTCGGCATTCGTCTCGGCAATGCACTCCGCCAGTCGCGAAATCGGGACGCACACGTCAGTTGTCAGCGACTTGCGGCCCGGCCATCGGGCCATCAGCGCATACAGCAAATCATGACGCGCCCGCCACAGGCGGTTCCGCTCTTCCTGGCTGGCGCTCCAGGCAAAGTCACGGCCACCGAACTCCTGCGCCAGTTGTGACACGGTTTCCGCCTGTTCCGCCGCCGACGCCGGCGTGCCATGAAACTCCAGAAACAGCGCAGGTGCCTCGGCGTAGCTCGTCTTGCCCCAGCTGTTGAAACATTCCATTGAAACGGAGTCCATCAGTTCCACGCGGGCCACCGGCACCCCCGCGTGCGTGGTGGCGATCACGGTCTGGACCGCCGCATCGACTGTCGGGAATGAGCACACCGCGGAAACGATGGATTCCGGGTGCCCGAACAGCCTGAGCGTTACCTCGGTCGCGATGCCCAGCGTTCCTTCAGATCCGACGAACAGACGCGTGAGATCGTAGCCGGCCGACGATTTGCGGCTCCGCGTCCCGGTCTGGATGACGCGGCCGTCCGCGAGGACGACCTTGAGGTCGAGTACCAGTTCGCGCATGGTCCCGTAGCGAACCGCATTGGTACCGGACGCCCGGGTCGCGGCCATTCCCCCCAGGCTCGCATCTGCTCCCGGATCGACGGGGAAAAACAGGCCTGTGTCGCGCAGGTGCTCGTTCAGCCGGCGCCGCGTTACACCGGCCTCCACGGTGCAGTCGAGGTCTTCCGGATTGACGGCAAGTACCCGATCCATCCTGCTCAGGTCGATACATACCCCTCCTTCAAGAGCCGCAACGTGCCCTTCGAGGGACGTACCGGTCCCAAACGGGATCACGGGAACACGGTCACGCGCGCAGAGCGCCACGGTACGTGTCACTTCCTCGGTGGATTCGCAAAACACGACCACGTCCGGGCGGTGACCCGCATGGTACGATTCATCCCGACCATGCTGATCCAGGATGGCCGGCGCCGTCGAGACACGGTCGCCAAGAAACTCCCTGAGTTCTCCGACCATGCGGGACTTCGACTGGAACCGCCGCCGGGAAGCGGCTGCGCTGGTTGGCATCGATGACATCCTCACACTGCTGCTGTACCCAATCCTAGACGAGATGAACCTGCCCGACCGTGACGCGCGTGCATCGGGTTGGCCCACGGAGCAAACAATTGCCGGCCAACGGTCGCGGTTTTGGAATTTCCGGACCAATTGCGCAGAATGGGCCGATCGTGGCAGCTGCCTGGAGACCGCCATGCCTGCGGACCCGCCCGTGGTGCTAGGACCTGAGCAGCCGTGGAAACGGCTGCTTGCCATGATCGCGTTCGGGGCAATCGGCTATGTCCTGCTTCCCCTGCTGCTGCTGCTCGCCGTGGTCCAGTTCGGATTTCACCTGTGGGCAGGCCGCAGCAATGAGCGCATCACGCAGCTCGCGGATGCAATGAAGGCGCTGCTGGGCTCGATCCTCGACTTCCTGCTCTATCGGAGCGATCACCTGCCGTTCCCATTCAATCCCTTTCCCGAATCCTCGGTGCCGGGAGAGCGGTTCGCATTCTCTCCGGATATCGGCGCAACCGACGCCGCCACGGATGTACCGTCCGCCTGGCAGGCGTGTCTTCGGCACCTCGGCGGGTGCCAAGCCGGCGAACACTCCAACCTACGCGTCGCGGGCGCCATTCGGGCGGATGACACGGAGGCGCTGGTTGCCATCGGCATTCGCCCCTGGGTCCTGGAAGGCGAGGCACACATCGCGTTTGCTGCCCGCCATGCCGAATTGAACGGACTGTTTGTGGGCACCCGGTGGCAGGGGCGTGCGTGGCTCTCAGCCCTGAAGGGCGCACCCGGTGCCGTCAATCGTCGCATTCGAATCCAGGCGAATGCCAACCCCCGGCATGCTGTCTTGATTCCGCTGCGCGTGGTCGTTGCCGCCTTCGACAGCTAGCGCCACCTTCCGCCACGCCCCCGTGCGCACCGGATGCGTTGTGGAAAACGGCCAAATGGTTACAATCGCAGGGTTTGCTGGCCGGAACGGTTTGCCCCGTCCGGCCAGCCGCCATCCTTGGGAGGAAACAGATGACCCTGTACCGCATCGGCTCGGCCCTAGGGGCTGCTGCCACTGTGGCAATGGTCTCCGCGTTGGTCACGTCGTCGGCTTCGGCGATGGACCACGGAAACGAGATCGCCAGTTGCGCTGATGAGAACTGGTGTGCCTATCACCGCACCATCGACAAGGCATATCGCCACTCGCCACTTTCCGAGATCAATAAGGACAACCTGGGCGACCTCAACGTGGCCTGGCTGTTCCAGCCCGGTGGCGCAGAACAGTCGGCCGGTGGGCTCCACAGCACGCCGCTCGTGCTCGACGGCGCCATGTACGTTGCCTACAACCCGTCTTCGGTGATGAAGCTCGACGCGGCCACCGGCCAGCGTCAGTGGGCCTACGTCCCTGAGATGAACCAGGCGGTGGTTGCCCGCTCGGCATTCGCCCACACCCGCGGCACGGCCGTGGGCGGCGGACGCGTCTACATGGGTCTGGCTGACGGCCGGATCGTGGCACTCAGCCAGGATGACGGATCTGTCCTTTGGGACCAGCAGATCGTCGACTCCGCCAAGATCACGGCGGGCTTCAGCGGCGCGGCCACCTATGTCAACGAGAACATGATGGTGATCGGGCAGAACGGTGGTGAGTACCCGGTCGAAGGCCGGATCTTCGGCATCAACCCGCAGGACGGATCGGTTGTTTGGACCTTCTACACGACCGGCCGCGGCGACGACGCAGCGCTGGCGACCTGGGGTGGTGACTCATGGCTGTACGGTGGCGGCGGCTCCTGGCAGCCCGGTACCATCGACTTTGAAAACAACCAGATCATCATCGGTACGGGTAACCCGAATCCGGACTACGACTACTGTGGTGCCGACTGCCGCGACCCGAACGTGGACGCGCACCGGCCTGGCGACAACCTTTACACGTCGTCCACCGTGGCGCTTGACCTCGACACCGGCGCGCTCAACTGGTACTTCCAGGAAGCGCCCAGCGACCCGTACGACTACGACGCCTCACCCGGCGAGTACGTGATCTTCGAGAAAGACGGTCGCCGGATGGTCCTCCACCCGGGCAAGAGCGGGTTCAACCACGTTCACGATGCTGCGACCGGCCAGCCGCTGGCGGTCTACTCAGCGATGAACCACCAGAACTGGACGTCCGGGTTCAACCTGGAAACCGGCGAGTTCGAGAACATGCTCTGGCCGGTTGCCGGCGAGAAGACCCTGGTCTGCCCGGCCATCGACGGTGGCCACAGCTGGAACGCGGGTTCCTACAACCCGAACAACGGTATCTCCTACCGCACGGTCCAGGAATGGTGCATGTGGCTGACCATCGCCCATAAGGACGGTTCCGGCCCGATCAGCTTCGGTGAAGCCACGCGGATCACCGAGCCGTACGCGCAGGTGTACATGGCCGCAGAGTGGATCCAGGCTGACCCGGAGACCGACAAGGCCCACGGCCGTCTGGTCGCCCGTGAGCCGGTTTCCGGTGAGATCCTTTGGGAGAAGCGCTACGACATCATCCCGCACTCGGCCCTCTTGACGACGGGCAGCGGGCTGCTGTTCAACGCGGACTACACCGGCAACCTCGAAGCCATCGACGGGGACACGGGTGACGTCCTCTGGACGTTCAACCTCGGTTCCGGCACGAACGGCGGGATCATTTCCTACGGCGTTGACGGCAAGCAGTACATTTCCGTGGCGACCGGTCACGGGACGTACGTCGGCATGGGCATGCTCGCTGGCGCCTTCGCCGGGGAGACCCTGGACTACCAGCGCAGCGCGCTCGTAGTCACCTTTACCTTGAAGTAAAGGTTCGCCCATATTTTGCGGGTGGCGGATACGGGTCCGCCACCCGCTTTTCTCTGATTTTGCACCGTTGGAAGGCCGGGGATTCCCGGCCTTGAACTTCTATGAAACCGTTACTCTTTCGTTCCGCAGTGCTGGCAACAGTGCTCATCGCCGGCTCAATTACTCCCGCGGTTGCCGAGAGTGACGAAGTGCCTGATCCCATTGACATCGAATCCGCCAACCCCATGTCGGGAGACCCTGAAGCCATCGAGGCCGGCGCGTTCCTCTACGGTCGGTGGTGCGTCCAGTGTCACGGCGTCAAGGCTGACGGCGTGTCGCCACGCTGGGGCAAGTGGGGCTTCGATCTCCGCATGTGGTGGCGGGGCTACGAGAAGTTCATCGAGGTCGTGGCGGTCGGGAAACTCCCGAAGATGCCGCCATTCGGGGAGTACCTGGACTTCGATCAGATCAGCCAGATCGGAGCGTTTCTCGAAACTGTCTCGATCGAAGGAGCGAACTGGCAATGACCCTACCTCGGATGCTTGCGTGCCTGATCCTGCTCGGGGTGGCCTCGCCGGCCGGCGCACAGCAGAACACGTTCACCGATTACTTCACGTTCGGCAAACCGACTTGGATCTGTCGGACCGCCGACGCTTTCCGGAGCCTTGAAACCCGGCTCGCGGAGACCGACTCGCCGGGCGACCTCCCCTGTGCCCTGATCACCCTCGACGACGTGGAGGACATCATGGCGCCCTGGGTCGGCATCGTTGGCGAGCAGGACGACCTTGTCGAGGTTCAGTTCCTGGTCGAGCGTTACCAGCGGCTCCGGCCACCCGAGGTGCCACGGCGCGGCGGCCGCGCAACGCGGGTCGAATTCGTGGGCTGGACCGAGCGCGCCTCGCTGGAGGTGGTGACTACCTTCTAGGTCACCACGTCGGGACATCGCCGCCGGCCCGCATTCGGGCCTCCCGATCGGAGGCCCGCTCGGACTGCTTGCCGGGCGCTCCCTGCACCATCTCGATGAGTTCCGCCGCTTCCTGAGCGGTCATCTCGCGGGCAGTCGCGCTCGTGAGGTCGATGTTCTGCGCCTCGTTGGCTCCCGTCGCCTGACCGGCTTCCCGACCGCCTTCTCCCGGATCCCCTCCCTGCCGGGCCCGTGACTGGCCTTCGTTCGGTTGCGGCCGTCCAGCCTTGACGTCCCCGGGATCCCACCCTTCCGGCGTTTCGACTCCCTCGTCGGTGCGGGCCTCCCCTTCAGCCATGCCCTCGCTGCCGGCAGTTACCAGCAGGCGCCGGGCCAGCTCGTCCTGGAGGCGCAGCCCGAGCTCAAGGTTGTACGCAGCGTCGGCCAGTGTCGGGTCGATGGCAAGCGCGTCGCGGTACTGCTCGATGGCTTCCCGCAGGTAGGCATCGCCGTTCAGGAAGCTCATCACCGCGTTGACCGTCTGGCGGTAGCGGACGGAGCCGAGGTTGTAATGCACCAGGGCTCGCAACTCCGCCGGAGCTGTCTCCAGGGCCAGGGTGAAGTACTGATCGGCCGACGCATTGTCGTGCGCCGCGTACGCAGCCACGCCCCGAGCGAACAACGTTTCAGGAGTCTCCCCTCCCTCCGCCTCGGCGGCTTCAAAGCGGGCAAGTGCCTCGGCAAAGTCGCCGGCCGCATAGGCCTGGATCCCCATGTCCATTTCCTGGCGGGCCAGATCCTCCTCCGCGCACCCTCCGAGCGCCAGCAAGCCCGTCACCGCCGCGCACCGGATCCAGCCCCGAATCATCGCACCCGCCATCCCAACCCTCCGCCCATGAGCAAGACCAGTGCCGGCACCGCCAACCAGTGATACAGCGGCCGACGCCGTTGCTCGCGACCTTCGGCCGCGAATGCGCGCCTGGGAGCGCCATCGATCGCCGTGAACACGTCGCCAATGCAGTCGGCCTGGTGGAGCGCGCAAAACGAGCCGCCGCTGAAGGCGGCGAGATCCCGCATGCTCGCATGGTCGGCCCGGCTCCGGACGGGTTCATCCCGGTACAGCAGCGGCGCGTCGATCCCGTCCGCGCCCGGGACGAGCACCGGCGTCGGCAGGTGCGGGATACCGAGCGCCAGCACGTGGACCGCCACGCCGGTCCCGCGAAGATTCCGGCCCGCCGCCCGCAGGACCGTTCCGTGATCTTCGCCGTCCGAGACCAGCACGACGTCGGTAAATCCCTCGTCGCCGGTCTCGATGCTGCCCAACGCGGCCGCCAGTCCGGCGTCCACGCGGGTCCCCCGGCGAGAGATGTCATGTGGGCCCACGGCGTCGAAACGGGTCCGGAACGCCTCGTAGTCAAGCGCCGGCGGTAGCAAGAGCGTGGCACGCCCGGCAAACGCAAGCAGCGATAGCCGGTGACCGCCGTCCCCAGTGAGCAATTCCACCAGCCGATCGACGGCGTCCCGCGCAGCTTCAGCACGGGAACCCGCGTCATGGTCCCTCGCATACATGCTGAGCGATACGTCCAGCACCACCAGGACGTCGCGTCCCTCGCGGGAGGCGACCCCTTCCTCGAAGCCCCCGAGCGGCCTGGCGAGAGCGATCCCCATCATCGCAACGGCGACAGCCACCGACCAAGTGGCACGTCGTCGGGCGACGGCCATGGCCGACAACTGGCCCGGACCGGGATGGAATATGGCGACCGCACGGGCCCGGGCCCGCGCGGCATGGCCGTGCAGCAACAGCAACCCCGCCGCGGCGAGCGGAGCAATCCACAGCAGGGAGACGTGCTCGAACTCCATATCCCGCTCCCTAGGGCGCTATTCGCAGCACGGTCGCGTCCAGGCCCGCCCGCAGCAGCACCAGGAGCAAGGCCAAGCCCAGGAACCACGGATAGACGTCGACGCGCCGCTGGTAGTGACGGGCGATGTTTCGACCCTTTTCCAACTGGTCGATCTCTTCATAGACCGCTCGGAGACCCTCGGCGTCGGTCGCCCGGAAGTAGCGTCCTCCCGTCGCCTCGGCCACCCTGGTGAGCGTGAACTCATCGATGAACACCTGCACCATCCGAACGTCGGAACTCCCGGGACGCGCAGGCATCGCGACTCGCCCTCGACTTCCCGCACCGACTGCGTAGATGCGGACCCCCAGCGCCCGCGCCGCCTCGGCGGCCACCAGCGGTTCGACGGTTCCGGCGTTGTGGCTGCCATCGGTCAGCAAGATCAGGACGGGACTCGCATGCTCTCCCCCGGTCAGGGAATCGAGACCGGCCAGGATCGCGTCGCCAATCGCCGTACCGTCCTCTTCAGGCAGCTCCACCGGGCGGAGCGATGCGCTCAGCTGCAACAACGCCTCGTGGTCGAGCGTCAGCGGTGTCAGGGTGTCCGCATAGCGACCGAACGTCACCAGCGAAACCAGATCGGAGCCCCGTCCCGGCAGGTTGTCTCCAACGCCGGCAATGAAATCCCGAAACGTGTCCTTGACAACTTCCAACCGGTTTCGATCCGCCTCGCCCTCACCGCCAAGATCCACCGCCGACATGCTGCTGGACACGTCGACGACCATCGCGATCGCAATGCCCTCGGTTTCCCGTTCCGTCACCTCGAAGCCTGCCTGCGGACGTGCCAAGGCCACGACCAGCGCGATACACGCGAGGGCAGAGATTGCCGGCAGGAGCCGGGCAGCCTGCACACGTAAGCCCGATGCCGCGCCGTCAAAGTCCTCCAGGGACGCCACGCCCACGTGGCCTCCGGGCAGCCTTCGAACCGGTCGCTGCCGCGCGCGCAATCCCACGAGCGCCAGCAACACCAGCAGCGCCAACCACCAGGGTTCGGCGAAGCTCACGCCATTTTCTCCGAACTTGCGCTCACGAACGCCTCGGCAGCACCCAGCGCCGTCTCCATGTCCTCTCTTGTCGCCGCTCGACCGGCGAACTTCGCGATGTCGCAAATGGCGAGCGTTTCTTCGGCGCGGCGCACCAGGACACTGGTCGGCACCCCGGCCTTCTGCGCCGTCTCCGGTAGCTGCGAAACCGTCTCTTCCGTGGTGCGACGCGGAGCCGGCAGTCCAAGGTGCTGCTCGATATAGCTGCGCAGGACGGCCGCCAGTTCAAACGGGGCCGTCGCGGCAGGACGCCCCTCCCCCGTCAAGGCTTCGCGCAAGCGGGCCAGGGCAGCGCGAGCAACGTCGCCGGCCGGGACCGGCAGGGTCTCGGGCACTGGTTCCGGCGGGGGGGCATCAGGTCGGCGGCGGCGCAGCCAGAGTCCCGCAACCCCAACCACAGCGGCAATTCCAGCGCCTGCTCCCGCCCATTGCCACAGGGGCAGCTGCGCCGGCGGGGGCAGCGGCACGGGCGGTGCAAGGGCAAGGGGGGCCATCGTGTTCGCGTCAGGCGGGACGTGTTCGTACACCACCACGACCAGCGGCGGTGACGTCATCTGGAAGCGGTCACCCTGCATCATGCGGTTGAAGCGCGCACTGAGATCTTCCTTGCATTCTTCGAACGGGCTTCCAGCCCCTGGAATTGTCACGACTTCACCATCTGGACCGCGTTCACAATCGCCAGGGCGCTGCAAGCGGACCAGCTGCACGTACGCCGTCATCCCTTCGATTTCGTAGCTTCCCGGCCGGTTGGGTGCCTGGAGGCGATAGGTAGCGTGGGAGCGTCGGCGTTCTGCCACGGGGACCGCCTTGGCTTGGTACCCCTCGACGATCCTGAACGGTCCGATCGAATGGAAATAGCGGGGGACGTGCACGCCGATTTCCCACGGCATGTCCATGAAGATGGACAGCGTGAACTCCTGTCCGGGACGCACCGACTCGGGCTCTGCAGCCACCGTGATCTCAATGTCGTCAATCCCGCCGTCCGCGGACGCGGCCGGCGCGGCGATCCCCAGCAAGGCAAAGGCCAGAGCTGCAATACGCTTCATGCCGATGCCGCCGCCCGCCCGGCGTCCACCCCGGCGCGCCGCATGAAGTACTGAATCAATGCTTGGACTGGGTCCGCGCCGCCCACGATCTCAAGCGGCTTGAGTCCGAGGGTCGTGAAGACCCGCCAGCGTTCCTCAAGTCGGCGGAGCCCGGCTGCTTCATATTGGGTCCGGACCCGGGGATCACTGAAATCGACAAGGCGTTCTTTCCCCGTTTCGAGATCGCGAATGGCCACCAATCCCGCCGCGGGCAGCGTGTCATCGAGCGGGTCCCTGAAGACGATGGGAATGACATCGTGCCGCAACGCGAGCGCGCGCAGCGGACGCTCGTAGTCCGGCGCCAGGAAGTCCGACAGAATGAAGAGAAGCGAGCGCCGCTTGGCCACAATCCCCAATCGAATGAGTGCACCCCGAAGGTCGGTGCCTCGGCCTTCCGGACGGGCGCGTCGCAGCCGCTCCTCAAGAAAGACCGCGTGCCCCTTGCCCTTTTTCGGACGGGTCCACGAATCCACGCGGTCGCTGAAGAGGAGCAACCCTGCACGGTCATTGTTCCCGATCGTCGCGTACATGATCGACGCGGCGGCCATTCGGGCCATCGCATCCTTGTTCAGCGCCCCGCTGCCGGTTCGCAGAGATGCGCTGAGGTCGACCGCCACGATGACGGTAAGTTCTCGTTCCTCGATGTACTGGCGCACGAACGGTCTGCCGGCGCGAGCCGTGACCTTCCAGTCAATCGTCCGGACATCATCGCCAGGCGTGTATTCGCGCAATTCCTCGAACTCGGAACCGCGGCCCTTGAAAACACTTAGGAATTCGCCTGTAACCGCTCCGTCGATGGGACGCTTCGGGCGAATCCGGAGGCGTAACGCACCACGCCGCGAGGCAGCGGGCCGGCTGTCCGTATCCATTGGGTCAGGGAACAGGCTGGTGTTCGAGGATCCTCGTGATCAGGTCGTCAGTAGTGACGCTGTCAGCCTCGGCTTCGTATGACGTGAGTATCCGATGCCGCAGCACGTCGGGCGCGATCGCCTTGACATCGTGTGGAGTAACGTAGTTGCGCCCTTGCAGGTAGGCCCGGGCTCGCGATGCAATCGCGAGGTAGATCGTGGCGCGTGGGCTCGCGCCCAACGTGACGTACGGGCTGAGATCGGCATCCACCTGTTCGATGTGACGGGTCGCGCGCACAAGATCCACCATGTATTCCTTCACGGAATCCTCGATTCGCACCCGATCGACCGCCTGGCGCGCCTGCACAATCTCTTCGATGGACACCACGGGATCAGGCATCGACCCTTCGGCAGTGAACGCCACCATGTCCATGATGGCGATTTCCTGCTCCCGATCCGGGTACTCGGTCCGAAGCATGAAGATAAACCGGTCCATCTGCGCCTCGGGCAGTGGATAGGTGCCGTCCTGCTCGATCGGGTTCTGCGTCGCAAGCACCATGAACGGCGCCGGCAGCGGCTCGCTCTGGTCACCGATGGTCACCTGCCGCTCCTGCATCGCTTCCAGGAGCGCGCTCTGAACCTTGGCGGGCGCCCGGTTGATTTCGTCCGCAAGCACGATATTGGCGAATATGGGCCCCCGCCGAATCCGGAACTCGCCCTGTTTCGGTTCGTAGATCATGGTGCCCACGAGATCGGCAGGAAGCAGATCGGGTGTGAACTGAATCCGGCGAAAGCTCGCTGAGATGGCAGCGGCAAGCGTAGTCACGGCCCGCGTCTTGGCCAGCCCTGGCGCACCTTCGATGAGGACGTGGCCGTTGGACAACAACGCAATGACGATCCGTTCCAGCATCTCTTGCTGACCGACGATGGTGGTTGCCATCGTCATCATCAGGCGGGTTGCAAACCCCTCCTCAGCCGGCGGAGATACCGCGGCAATATTCTGCTGCATCAAGAGAGAGCCTTTGCGGAAACCGGAGACAAGCCCGTAGACTAGCACACCATAGGGCCGATCGACGCGGGCAAGATTCCCGCGATCCGGATCCTATACTTGGGGCCCAGACAGATCCCGGAGCCGGCGTAGCTCAACGGTAGAGCACCCGCCTTGTAAGCGGAAGGTTGCGGGTTCAATTCCTGCCGCCGGCACCAGTGCGAAGCCTCGACCGGTCCCGACATGGAGCAAGATGCATGATCGAACCGCGGATCGCCGGAGTTCTGTTGGTCGTTCTTGTCGCGGTGATCGGTGCGCCCGCGGCCGCGGACTGGGCGGAGGTACGGCGCGCATTCGACAACGGGGACGCCGTAGCGCTGATAGCAGCCTTGCGGCCGCTTGCCGAAAGTGGCGACGCAGACGCACAATTGAACATGGGCATCTTGCACGACACCGGCCAGGGTGTTCCGCAGGACTATCAGGAAGCAGCCCGTTGGTACGCCGCGGCCAGCGACCAAAGTCATCCCACGGCCCAGTACAACCTCGGTCTGCTGTATTTCGAGGGAAAAGGCGTTGAACGCGATCGGGCCAAGGCCCTCGACCTGTACCGCCGGGCGGCCCGCAACGGCGATGCGGACGCTTTCAGCAGCATCGGCTACATGTTCCTCCACGGCATCGGCGTCGAGGAGGATCGCCTCGAAGGGTTAGCGTATTTCTTGCTCGCCGCCGAGCGGGGGAGCAGTGACGGCGCGCGGAATCGAGATCTCGTGCTGGGCAGTTTCGACACCAATGACTTTGCGTTTGCCCGTAGTCGCAGCCGCGATCTGGCGGTAGAGTTCTCGCAACCATGATGCTGGCAGGTTGGATCGCGGCTGTTCAGCTCGTACTCCTACCGGCTGTGGTAGAAGCCGCCTCGCCTGACGCGTGGCCTGACTGCCGAACGGAGATCCAGGAGCTTCTGGCGACGAACACGCTGGCGTTTTGGGCTTCCGAGAAGGATGGCGTGCTTCAGTACGTCATGCGCATTGATGCCGAGCGCTGGGACGACATGGGGACCGAGGGTCAGGATGGACTTGAGGCCTTGCTGTCGTGTTCGATCAGCGCCGGTGGTGAGCCTGTCCCGTACGCGCTGTCCGTGCGGTCCGCCTACTCGAACCGTGAGTTGGCACGCTATCGCAACGGCGAACGACTACCACCCGATTGACGACATTCCTCAGGGAGTACAGCAGATGTCCCAGACCTCCGACGACCGCCCGATGCTGGATCGGCTGCGGGACCTCCACGAACGGATGGAACACGACGCGGAATTGGAGGGGGCTTACCTCAAGGACCAAGACGCCTTTCATCGCGCCCACGGTTTTGATCCCCAGGAAGTGGAGGCAGCGTTGGCGGAGCTCGGCCGTCAGCGGATCGCCGGCTACAAGGGGGTTCTGGAAGCACACGGCAAGAAGCTCGGGTAACCACGCTTTTGTTGGGTTCCGGCCGCCGGACC
Organism: Alphaproteobacteria bacterium; assembly: GCA_965116745.1. Taxonomy (GTDB): domain Bacteria; phylum Pseudomonadota; class Alphaproteobacteria; order TMED109; family TMED109; genus VXPW01. The sequence continues at coordinate 2,054,903 of OZ220701.1, forward strand.
TGTGCCGTCGGTCGCGGGTCGGCGCCGGTGGAGCGTCGGGCGTTCTTCACGAGACCGATGATCTCGTGCCCTGGCGGCCCATGTCACGGGCTAGGGGACCGCATCGGGCCAGCGCTGCTGCAGCGTCCGGAAACACTCGTCGCCGGAGCGGGACAGGGTGCGGACGGAGGGACTCGAACCCTCACTCTCCTCCGGAGAAACGGATTTTCGTACCACTTCGGCTTTCGCCGCCACGCTGAAGGCGCGTTCGTGGTCTGGACTATCCCTTCGCCGTCGCCGATGTGTCGGCCCCAGGCGCCGCCCGTCTAGTCTCTACACCTTCCCGCCCGAAAGCAGGCTTGGCTCGGGATCAGCATCGGCCATGCCGGTGAGCTTTCCCCGAATTTGAGCGGTTCTACGCTGCCAGTTTCCCGACAGGCACTCAACTTCCTGCAAGTCCGTCGCGTCTGCCAATTCCGCCACGCCCGCAGTCCCCGGGCGCCATCATAGCGATCGCTCACGGTTCCTCCCGGAACGGTGCTCCCAGCCGGGTCAGGAACCGACGCACCACATCAGCGCACTGGTCGAGCCGTTCGGGATCGGCAGCGCGCAGCACGAGGCTGGTCCCGATATCCGGCGGGCGATAAAAGGGATACGAGCCTATATCGACGTCCGGATATTCTGCGGCGACGGCGGCCAGGTCGCCCGCGACCAGCCCTTCCGGCCGACTCACCACGAGCGTCCGCGAGCGAAGCGGCGGACCGCGCGCCAGTTGTGGCTCCAGGACCGCGAGCATGGCTTTCATGATGGCCGGCACTCCGGCCAAGACAAAGACGTTCGCCAGCCGGAATCCAGGTGCCGCGGAAACCGGATTGTCGATCAGCGTTGCCCCCACCGGGATGTTCGCCATCCGGAGCCTGGCTTCGTTCAATTCGATCTCGGTACCCTCGTAGTGCGCCCGGAGACGCCGGTGAGCCTCGGCATTCCGCTCCACGTCGACGCCCATCGCGGCGGCCACGCATTCAGTCGTAATGTCATCGTGCGTAGGTCCGATTCCGCCGGTCGTGATCAGGTAGTCCCAAGCCGATGACAACTCCTGGACAGCAGCGACAATCCGGTCGCGGACATCCGGAACCACCCGCACTTCCGACAGGCGCACTCCCAGATCAGACATCCGTTTCGCCACGTGCGCGACATTCTTGTCCTGGGTGCGGCCGGAGAGAATCTCGTTGCCGATCACGAGCATCGCGGCAGTGGGGGCTTCTTGAGGCGGCATGGCTGGCTCCGGACGGTCGCCGGCATGCTAGCCGTTTGCCATCGGGTGTGCGCCGTTCGTCTAGTCTCCGCTGACACCGCCTCCCGGTACCGGACGGAGCCGTTCCCGTGCAGTTTCCCGTCAAGCTCGTGCGAGCCCGTCTCCAGCGTCGCTACAAGCGCTTCCTCAGTGATCACGAACTGGACGACGGCGGACTCGTCACCGCGCATTGCGCGAATCCCGGCTCGATGCTCGGACTGACCGATGCCGGCGTCGAAACCTGGCTCGCGCCGAACGACGACCCCAGGCGGAAGTTGCGCTACAGCTGGGAAATGCTTCGACTGGGATCAACCTTGATCGGCGTCAACACGAGCCGCCCGAACACCCTGGCGGAGGAAGCCATCCGCGCCAACCAATTGGCGCCGCTGGTCGGTTACTCGTCGGTACGACGGGAAGTGCGTTACGGAACCCGTTCCAGGATCGATCTGCTGTTGGAGGATCCGCGCCGCCGGGCATGCTACGTGGAAGTCAAAAATGTACACATGTCACGGGAGCCAGGCGTCGCCGAGTTTCCCGATTCGGTGACGGACCGAGGCCGCAAGCATCTCGTCGAGCTCGCTCGGCGGGTCGAGGGCGGCGACCGTGCTGTCATGCTCTATTTGGTACAACGTGAAGATTGCGCGGCCTTCCGCCTCGCCGGTGACATCGACCCTGCTTACGCGGAGGCGTTCCAAGCGGCACGCGCTGCCGGAATCGAGGTGCTAGCGTATGGGTGTCGACTGACGGTGGAAGAAATTACGGTCGCAGGTTCTCTGGCCATGACGGACCCCGTGGGAAACGCCCCATGAACGATTTGCATGGACACGTGCGAATTCACGATGCCGAGGCGTTTGCCGCAATGCGGCGGGCCGGCAGGCTCGCCGCAGAGGTGCTCGATTTCATCACGCCGAAGGTCAGGACGGGGGTGACCACCGAAGAGCTGGACCAGCTGTGCCACGACTTCATCGTGGACCACGGGGCGGTCCCGGCACCGTTGAATTACAAGGGCTTTCCCAAGTCCGTGTGCACGTCCATCAATCATGTCGTCTGCCACGGCATTCCGGACGGCACGCGTCTCAAGGACGGGGACATCCTGAATCTCGATGTCACCGTGATTCTCGACGGCTGGCACGGTGACACCAGCCGGATGTTCTGGGTCGGAAAGCCGTCGCTGCAGGGCCGCATCCTGACCGACACGACATTTGATGCCATGTGGGCGGGGATTCGGGCAGTTCGTCCGGGAGCCACTCTCGGCGACATCGGGCATGCGATTCAGAAGCGTGCGGAGATCAAACGTTACTCTGTGGTCCGGATGTTTTGTGGTCACGGCATCGGCAGGGTGTTTCACGACGCTCCATCCGTTCTCCACTACGGCACGCCGAATACCGGGCTGACGTTGCGCGAAGGCATGTTCTTTACCATCGAACCCATGATCAACGCAGGCAGACCGGACGTACGGATTCTCGATGACCAGTGGACGGCGGTTACGCGAGATCGATCCCTGTCGGCACAGTTCGAGCACACGCTTGGCGTGACCAGTGAAGGCTTCGAGGTATTCACCCTATCGCCGGCCGGTCTGGACCGTCCGGCTCTCTGACCACGCGAGTGTCCCTGCCGGGACCGGCCCCTCCTGGCTCCGGCCGCCGGCGAGCGCGATCAGCTCTCCTCACCAAATTCCCTGCGGTCGATGTCGCTGGCAGGCCTGCATCTGTCGCCGAGCCTCGGAACCGGATGGGTGGCTTCCTTTCCTTGAGTCGGAATCCGTATTGGTGTTCAGGGGCCGATCGCGCCACACCGTCGTATCTCCCCGTCCAAGACTCGTGCGGGGACCATGGCCCTCCTGGCGGACGCGACCCGGCCAAAGGGCAGGCGCGGCCACGTCGGATCTGCAGGCGGAGAACTACGGCCCCGGTCACCTGATGACCGGGGCCGCAACAGGCAGGCGGGCGACGGGAGGAACTGCCCGCGTGCAACCTAGGGGCGGGCGGTGATCGTGACGGGCTGGATGCCGATCACCGCCCGCATGCGGCACGCGTAGTTAGGCGTGCCGCAAACGCAGTGCGACGAACCGGACCTCGAAGCCGCGTGCCACCTCGAGCACGACGAACCGCTGCTCGGATTTCCACGCCTCCGTCAACCGGCTGGTCGCGTCGTTTGCGTCGGCCACTGGGATGCCGTCCACTTTCAGGATTCGGTCGCCGGGGAGCAGGCTCTTGGCGGCCGCGGGACTCCTGGGCCGGACCTGTTCAATGACGGCGCCGCCGCCATCGTCTTGCCCCAGCTGCAGACCCAGGTCCGGGCCGCCCGGTGTCGCAGGAAGCGCCGCCAGATCGGCTCCGGGCCGGCGGCCCAGGCGAACCGAGACCGTGTCTTCGCTCCCGTCCCGCCAGATCGTGAGGGCGACCTCTTCGCCAGGGGCCGTGCGGGCGATCTGCCGAGCCAGGTCTCTGGCCCCTCGAACAGGCGTGTCATCGACCGCGACGACGACACCGCCAGGCCGCAGTCCTGCCGCTGCCGCAGGGCTTCCGTCTGACACGTCGGTAACCACTGCGCCGCGCGCCCCGTCGAGTCCGAGAGCTGCCGCAAGATCGTTGTCGACCGGCTGGATCTGAACGCCCAGCCAGCCCCTGTCCACCTTCCCGTCGTCCATCAGGTCGGCGACGATCAGGCGAACGGTATTGGATGGCACCGCAAATCCGATGCCGACGCTGCCGCCGCTGGGCGAGTAAATCGCGGTGTTGACGCCGACCACATGCCCGGTCAGGTCGAACGTCGGACCTCCGGAATTCCCCCGGTTAATGGGTGCATCGATCTGCAGGAAGTCGTCGTACTGCCCGGCACCGATATCCCGGCCACGCGCCGAGACGATGCCGGTCGTCACCGTCCCTCGAAAACCGTAGGGACTGCCAATTGCGAACACCCAGTCACCGACCCGCACGGCGTCAGAGTCGGCGAACGTCACGTACGGAACCGCGTGCTCTACATCCACCTTCAGGAGGGCAATGTCGCTCTGCCGATCCTGTCCGATTACCGTCGCTTCCAGGACGTCCCCGTCAGTGGTGTGAATCCGAATGTCGCGCCCCTGGCCGATCAGGTGCGCATTGGTGACGAGGTGGCCATCGGCATCAATGAAGAATCCCGATCCGCCGTGCTTTCGAAGCTGGTCATCGGGGATCGCGGGAACCCCAGGAGGCCAAGGCAGGTGCTGGCCGAACTCCCGCTTGAAGAACGAATCGGAATCGAATGGGCTTTTTCGTGGCAGGGTCCTAGGCTCATCCCGGGCGACTGGCAGCGCAACCGGTTCCACCTCGATGGCCACGACGGCCGGCTGAACAACCTCAACCACCGGCGCCAGGCTCGGAACGGCAGCCATTGCTGGCAACGCAGCCGCCAACGCCGCCACCGCTGCAGCTACCGACAGAAGAACGTTTCTTGACATGCAGGTTCCTTATCGGAAAAACGGAGGCTCCGATCGAACCCGGGAGCCTCGGGATTCCAACTTAAGGACCCTGCGTTTAGGGAATATTTCCCGAAGGTTGTCGCGACGTTTCCGGAATGTAAATTTCAGTTAACATTGGCCAGGCGAGAAATCGGCCTGGCGTCGTCCAACTCGACCTATTGCGATGTTGCGGGATCGGCCGGAAGGAACGAGTCGACGGCGATTCGATCCGGCGCAGCACCCAGAGCTTGGACGCGGGCTTCGCAGGCGTCGACGAACCCCGGGGTGCCGGCGATCAGGACCGTATGGTGCGCGAGCTGACCGTGCACGCGATGCAGCATGTCCGGTATGCGGCCAGTGCCGAAACGCGTACCTGGCGGCGGCTGTTCGCGGGTCAGCGTCACCTTCCACGCAAAGTTCTCGTACTGTCTCGCGATTCGGCTGAAGGCGTCCATGGCCAAGATCTCGTCCCGGTCGCGCACGGACAGCACCAGCGTGACCGGGGCGCTGAAGCCGGCGGCGAGGGCTTCCTCCACGACCGCAAGCACCGGAGCGATTCCTGTTCCGCCGGCAAGGCCCAGGATGGGGCCAGGAACACGCTCCGGTAGCCCGAACGTACCGAACGGGCCCGTCAGGGAACTCACCATGCCTGGACGCAGGGTCTCGTGCAGCCAGGCGCTTGCCGCACCCGGGGCCTGGCGGGCCACCAGGAACCGAAGCAGTCCATCCACGGGCATTCCGTCCGGACCCGGCGCATCAAGCATCGAATACGTGCGCGGTGGTTCAATGCCCGGTACGGCGATTTCCGCGTGCATGCCGGCCTTGAACACGAAACGGGCGGTCTTCGGCAGGGCGAAGACGAGTTCACGGACTCGTGGTGTGACGGGGCGGGCCGCAACCGTTTCGCAAAGAAACGTCTGCGGTCGTGCGTCGGCTGCCTTGGGCTGCGGAGGCAGGGGAGCGTGCACCCGGACGACGACGTCGGCTGCCGTCGGGCGGGCCTGGCAAAGCAACCAGACACCGCTCTCGCGCTCCCGCTGGGTTAGGGCATATTGAACCGAACTCTCGGCGTCGAGCGTGCCGGACACCACCGTCGCCCGGCAGGTCCCGCAGATCCCGCCTCTGCAGTTGTGCGGCAGCCGAATGCCCGCGTCCAGCGCGGAATCGAGGACCGGCTGGTCCGAAGCCGCGTCGAAGGCCAGATCTGTTCCCTCGACCCGAATCCGCGCATCCGTTCGCATGCGTCAGGAGGTTTTCCACTTGATCGAGCATCCCATGCTCGCGTGCTGCTCCTGCGGTCCTCCCAGTCCCGCGGCGATGGCTTTCATGGCTTCGAACAGATCCCGCCTGGTCCCGTCACGCTTCTCCGCGCGGGCATCGTCCAACCGACCGCGATACTGCAACCCCCCACGGTCGTCAAAACCGAAGAAATCCGGAGTGCAGACTGCACCGTACGCGCGCGCAACTTCTTGCGTGCGGTCGATCAGATAGGGAAACGGGAATTGATGGTCCGCCGCAAACGCCTTCATGCGGGGGAAGTCGTCAGCCGGATACGCCTCGGTATCGTTGGGCATGATGGCGACGATGCCAACGCCGTGACCCTTGAGTTCGGCGGCATCCCGGACGATCTTCCGCGCCGCCGCGACGACGTACGGACAATGGTTGCAGATGAACATCACCAACGTCGCCCGGGGGCCGGTCACGTCCGCCAGCGTCCAATTTCGGCCATCGATGCCCGGCAGGTCGAAATCGGGAGCGTTCCAGCCGAAGTCGCAGATGGGGGTTTGGGCGGCCATGAGCTTCTCCTGCTGGCGGTCGCTTGCATTTCGGGCAAGACGGTAGACATTGGGCGGGTCGCGGGACGAGGCCCGCTCTACCAGAATACCCCGGTTCCGGAGCCAGCCAATGCCGATCGGTGTCGATTTCGAGGGCCGCCTGGTCGTGGTCACGGGTGCGGCGGGAAACCTCGGCCGAGCGGTCGTGGCGATGCTCAAGACGCTCAACGCGGACGTTCAGGCGCCGAAGGACCCGGCTGACGGCGGCCCCGATCTGGCCCGGGAGTCGGCCGTGCACCTCTGGTACCGGCGGCATCCGTCGATGTGGGCGACCGTCAACCTTGCCGGTGGGTTTGCCATGGCCGACATCGGGGACACCAACGAGGACATGCTCCAGCATATGTGGCGGATGAACGCTCGCTCCTGTTTCCTCTGCTGCCGGGAAGCCATTCGCATCTTCCGCACCCACGGGGGTGGAGGGAGAATTGTGAATGTGTCCGCCCGCGCTGCCCTCGAGCCCAGGAATGCGGGCGGTATGGTTGCCTATGCCCTCAGCAAGAGCGCTGTCGCCACGATGACTGAAGCGATTGGGGAGGAAGTGGCCGGGGAAAACATCTTCGTCAATGCCATTGCTCCCTCGATTCTGGACACCGAAGAGAACCGGCGTGCCCAACCTGATGCCGACCACTCGAGCTGGGTTACCCTGGAAGCTGCGGCACAGGCCATTACCTTCTTGGCATCCCCGCAGAATCAAGCTATCCGCAGCGCGAATATTCCGCTATATGCGACAGGCTGATCGGCTCCGTTAGGCCAGTACGCGGCAGGGCGATGCACGTGCGACCTGGCCAACGCCTTGCGCATGCGTCCTTCCGCACTATGTTCCATCCGGCAGTCCGCGACCCCGCACCTTCCTCGGACCTCTCCAAAAGCCATGCCTGCATTGCTCGAAATCGACCGGCTGACCCGACGCTTCGGCCCGTTCACTGCCGTCGACGACATTTCATTTACGGTTGAACAAGGCGAAGTCTTGGGCTTTCTGGGCCCGAATGGAGCTGGAAAGACCACCACCATGCGGATGGTGGCGGGTTATCTGCCACCGAGCGCCGGCACCGCACGCATCGCGGGGTTCGACGTGCAGGACCATCCGCGCGAAATCAAACGCCAGCTCGGTTACCTTCCGGAAGGCGCCCCGCTGTACGGCGAGATGACGGTGGACGCCATCCTCCACTTCGTCGCGCTGGCGCGCGGGATGGACGCCGCCACCCGCCAGCAGCGCACGGAATACGTCATCGAGCGGCTGCGTCTTGAATCGGTTCTCTATCAGCAGGTTGAGACGCTGTCGAAGGGATTCAAGCGCCGCGTAGGCCTGGCACTTGCGATTCTGCACGACCCCGGTGTGCTGGTACTAGATGAGCCCACCGACGGCCTGGACCCCAACCAGAAACACGAAGTCCGAGAGCTCATCAAAACGATGGCGGATACCAAGGCGATCGTGATTTCAACCCACATTCTCGAAGAGGTCGACGCTGTATGTACTCGCGCAATGATCATCGCTAGAGGACGCAAGCTGGTGGACGGCACGCCGTCCAACCTGCTGGCCGATGCCGGCGGCGCAGGAACGCTCGACGACGTGTTCCGGAAGCTCACCGGGAGGACGGAATGACAACTCCGGTCCTGGCGGTGCTGCGCCGCGAACTCGTGAGCTACTTCGTCACGCCGGTCGCCTACGTATTCATTGCCATCTTTCTGTTGCTTGCCTCGCTGTTGACGTTTCACATGGGCAACTTCTTCGACCGCGGTCAGGCCGACTTGTACGCATTCTTCCAGTGGCACCCGTGGCTGTACCTGTTTCTCGTCTCCGCCATCGCCATGCGCCTATGGTCCGAAGAACGCAAGACCGGGACGCTGGAAATCCTGATGACCCTGCCGATATCGGCGGCCCAGGCCGTCGTCGGGAAATTCCTCGCCGCGTGGGCCTTTACCGGCATTGCGCTGAGCCTCACGTTTCCCCTGTGGATCACCGTGAGCTACCTCGGTGACCCGGACCACGGAGTCATCATCGGCAGTTACGTCGGCAGTTTCCTGATGGCGGGGGGATACCTCGCCATCGGTTCCTGTGTATCCGCGCTCACCCGGAATCAGGTCATCGCGTTCGTGGTCTCGGTAAGCGTGTGCTTCCTGTTCACCGTCAGCGGCCTTCCGATCGTCCTGAACTTCTTCTCGGCCTGGACGCCGCAGGCACTGCTCGACACCATTGCCTCGTTCAGTTTCCTCACGCACTTCAATGATTTGAGCCGGGGGGTCATTGATCTTCGGGACCTGGTGTTCTTCGGCTCCCTGATCATCGGCGCGCTCTTGCTGAACACTGTCATTGTCGACGCGAAGCGCGGTAGCTGACCGATGCTCCAGAAACAACGCACCCTCGCCACCGGCATCTGGCTGGCCCTGACGATTGCAGCATTCGTTGCAGTGAATGTCCTGTCCGGGGCGCTCTTCCGGAATGCCCGCGTCGACCTCACGGCCGAAGGGCTCTACACCCTCTCCGACAGCACCCAGCATGTGCTGGACAATCTTGCCGAACCGATTTCCCTTCGCCTCTTCTTTTCCGAACAGCTGAGCCGGGACATCCCGCAGGTCCGGGACTACGAGCGGCGCGTGCGGGAACTGCTCGAACAGTACGTCGCGTCCTCCGACGGCCTGATCGAGCTCGAGCGGATCGACCCGGTACCCTTCTCCGACCAGGAAGACCTGGCGGTGGTCTACGACTTGCAGGGAGTCCCGGTCAGTTCGGCCGGCGAACGCCTGTACTTCGGACTGGTGGCCACCAACAGCACCGACGACACCGAACGGATTCCGTTCTTCGAGCGTGAGCGGGAAGCATTTCTCGAGTACGACCTGACGCGGATCGTGTACGACCTGGCGAATCCGCGCCGTGTGAAGGTGGGCCTGGTGACCTCGCTGCCGGTCGCCGGCGGGCTTCCGACGGAAGAAAGTGCCCCGACCGACTATGTACCCCCGTGGGCCATCCACGGACAGCTGCTGCAGTTGTTCGACGTCGAAAACCTCGGACCCGAGCCCACGGAGATCGGCGACGACATCGACATCCTGATGGTGGTGCACCCGAAGACTCCGAAACCGGACGTGCTCTATCTGATCGACCAGTTCGTCATGAGCGGGCGCGGGGCAATCTTCTTCGTCGATCCTTTCTCGGAGATCGAATTCTCGTACATCGATCCGCAGCAGCGCCGCGTCTACATCCCCTACTCCAATTTGTCGGAACTTTTCCAGCCCTGGGGCTTCGAACTGGCACCCGGCGAAGTTGTGGGCGACCGTCTGGCAGCCCGGAAAGTGAGCATCGGCGGCGGGCAGGTCGTGGATTACATTCTCTGGCTCGCGCTCTTGAATCCATCGTTCAGCAATGACGATGTGATCACCGCCAATCTGGAACGGCTGTTCATGCATTCGTCCGGATGGCTGCGACCCACCGAAGAAAATCCGGCGCCCGGATTCGCATCCCTTGTCCGCGCCACGCCCCAGTCGATGTCGGTTGAGCGTTTTCGAATCCAAGTCCGGCCCGACCCCACTCAGTTGCTGGCGGATTTCGTGGCAGATACGGAAACTCGGGTGCTGGCGGCCAGGGTTACCGGGACGCTTCCGTCGGCATTTCCGGATGGCCCGCCGGGCGCCGACGACGCCGCAGAGGAAACGGAATCCGTGCCGGCAGATCATCGGTCATCGACCGAGGCGGGACACCTGGTCGTCGTGGCGGACAGCGATGTCCTCGCCGACAACGTGTGGGTCGCAACGCGGGAGTTCTTCGGCCGGGCGAGTGCGGTACCGACCGCCGACAATGGCTCGTTCGTAATCAATGCGCTGGAGTCGCTCGCGGGCGGTGGCGAACTCATCGGGCTCCGAAGCCGTGGCTCGTCCGTGCGCCCGTTCACCGTGGTCCAGGACCTGGAGCGCGAGGCCGAGACTCGCTATCGCGAAACCGAGCGCGCGCTGCAGGGCCAGTTGCAGGAGACCGAGAACAAGCTCCGTCAGCTGCAGGGAACCGTCGCCCAGGAGGCGGAAGAGGGCGCACCGATCCTGACCGCCGAACAGCGCGAGACGATCGCCGAATTCCGCGAGCAGATCGTCACGATCCGCAAACGCCTGCGGGACGTGCAGTATGAGCTCAGGAGTGACATCGACGCGCTGTCCGCACGTCTGGAGGCGCTGAACAGCTACGTGATGCCCGTGCTGGTGGTGATTGCGGCCCTGATCGTGCCAATGGTCCGACGCCGCCGGAGGCAGTCGCGGTGAAGCGCCTCGTCGTCTTTGCTGTGGGCACCGTGGTCGTGGTGGCCGTCGCCGTCGCCGCCACGATCTGGCGCGATACGAGTCTGCAGAGCACCAATGAACCACAGCGGGTGTTTCCGGCTCTGATGGACGAGATCAATGCGGTTCAGGAAGTGCGCGTCGAAAGCGAGCACGGGATCTTCCGAATTATCCGCGGTGAAGCGGGCGACTGGATCATGCCGGAGCTTGCCGACTACCCGGTGGAACCCGACAAGGTCAAACAGATCCTTGTCTCCATGTCGGTGCTGGAAACGCTCGAGCCCCGGACGTCGGACCCGGCACGACACGGTGCGCTTGACCTCAATGATCCCACGGCATCCGAGGGCGGTGCGGTATCGATTTCGCTCGTTGACGAGGCGGAAACCACCCTTGCGTCGCTGCTCGTCGGACGCGACGCAAGCGGCAACCAGAGGGCTCGCTACGTGCGCCGTGCCGGCGAGGATCAGGCGTGGCTGGTGTGGCGAAATTTCGATCTCCCCGGCCAGCCCATGGGCTGGCTGGACTCGTCAATTCTGGACCTGCCCCGCTGGCGCGTACAGCGCTTCATCACGGAACATGCAGACGGCGAACAGGTCCTGATCGAACGGGCGCTGTATTCGGATCAGTACTTCGGCCTCCAGAACATCCCTGAGGGTTACGAGGCGGAAAATCCGTACGTCGGCAACCAGCACGGAACGGCGCTCGAGCGGGTCAAGGCGGTGGCGATCGAAAAACGATCGGACCTCGCGCTCCCCATGGACGGCCCGGCCACGACGGTAGAGACGTTTGACGGGCTTCGACTGGTTGTCAGAACGGCAGAACTGGACGACATCGATTGGCTGTGGGTCGACGCCGAGTACGCACCGTCGGTTCGCAAGGAGTTGCCGGACGATGGACCCAACGTTGTCGGGCTTCCGGAGATGCCGTCGTTGGAAGACGTCGAGCTGGAGGTCGACGAACTCAACGCCCAATTGTCGAAGTGGGCATTCGCCGTGCCGCCCTCCAAGCGCAGGCAGTTCTCGCGACGCATGGCGGACCTGATCAAGGAGCAGGTTGCGGAGGAAGCAGCGGAAGAGCCGCCGGCACCCGCGAACTGACCGGCCACCGGGCAGAGATGCCCGCGCTTCTTCAGGCCTGCCCTGGCGCTTCCTGTGTCAACTTGCCGCGGGACCCTCGCTGCGTTCATGGCCATGGCCAGCCCGGTCAATCCCCGAAGGGCAGGCTGCCGTCGCGACAGTGATCGGTAGAAAACCAGGCGTGACACTGTCCCGCGCCCGCCGTATTGCACGGACTGGGACACGGCGAATGCCAGCTGCGGCCGGGGATTTTCATCCCTGCGATCCACGGTCCAAAGGAGCCGTTCCGGCGACTTGACCCGATTTTGGTACACCGGTGCAAGGCGTTACGATGACCTTTTTCGCAACCTGCAACCGGTAAAGGTTCGGCATGGAAATTTGTGCACCATGGCAGCCCGGCGATCCTTCCGCATCTCCCACTACGGACATTGATCGGGCCCGGAGCGACCTTCGGGAATTCGGCTACTGCGTCGTGGACGACATCCTCGGCGCCAGCGAGCTGGCGGCCATTCGAACACGTCTGGTGGAGCAGGCCGAGGCGGAAATCGAGATAGGGGTCGCGTTCGAGGATCAGGGGCCCGGGCAGGATTGGTCCAATCGTCACCGGCATACCCGCGACAACGTGTTCACGGCGGCCAATGGCGGCATCAATCAGCGTCTCTGGATGCTGGTCAACAAGGGCGTAGTGTTCCGCAACCTGGTAACCGACCAGCGGCTCTCCCCTCTCGTAGAATCCCTGCTCGGACCTGAATTTGTCCTGTCCAGCCTTACCGCCAATATCGCCAAACCCGGCGGTCGTCCCATGGGACTGCATACGGACCAATGGTGGTTGCCACGTCCCCTGCCCCGGCATGACGAGCCGCACATGCCCGGAGCCATGCAGCGGGGCGAGTTCCACGGCGCCGACGACGGTGACTTGACGCGCCCGATCAACCCCCCCTGCGCCGTTAACGTGGTGTACTGCCTGAATGACTTTACGGAAGCGAACGGCGCCACACGGCTCGTTCCGACCAGCCACCTGACGGGCCTGCAGCCACCGCCCGGCATTCCCTGTCCGGTGCCCACGCTGCCCGCCGAAGCGGGCGCCGGCTCAGCCATCGTGTGGGACGGAAGAATCTGGCACGGAACCGGCGCGAACCAGTCGAGTGAGGACCGCCTTGCGGTGCTGGCCACCTTCTGCGGACCGCAGTTTCGACCGCAAGAGAACTACACGCTTGGTGTGGATCCGGACCTTCTTGAAGATGCCCCCAGAGAGCTCTTGGATCGGCTGGGTTTTCGCATCTGGAACGCATACGGGCGGGTCGGACACCCATATGTGCAGAACGCGGACCCGGAAGCCCAGCTTGTCGGTGAACTTGCCCCCAAGCGGCTGCAACTGAAGCGGGTTGCTGTCAGGTGAGCGCCCCGTCGGAGTCCCTGGTATCGGCGCTCGCCGAGTCACGGCGGGCCGGTCATCTAATGGCGAAGTTCCCGACGACCGTTCCGCTTGACCCCGATTCTGCGTACGACTTGCAAATCCAACTGAACGCTGCCGTCGGAGGCACCGTGGTCGGCTGGAAGATCGGATGCACGAACGCCTGGGCCCAGCAGTTGACGGGTACCGACGAGCCGTTCTACGGCCGCATGCATGAAGAGACGACGTTCGACAGTCCGGCGGACCTCGCCGGTCTCGCATTTGCGTCGCCGATTGTCGAGCCGGAGATTGCCTTCCGGTTCCATCGAGACCTCACCCCTGCCGAGGCGCCGTTCACGCTTCGCCAGGTTCTGGATGCGACCGCCGCACTGGCCCCCGCCATCGAGGTGGTGGACTGCCGGTTCGAAGGCGGCTGGTCGCCCACACTTGCGGAAACGATCGTCGACAACGGCGTGCACGCGTGCTTTGTCGCGGGATCCTGGCGTTCGGACTGGGCCGATATCGATCGATTGGGGCTCACGGTGGCAGTCACAGTGAACGGGGAGCCCGTCACCGACGGAGTCGGAGCCAACGCGCTTGACGACCCCGCGAATGCGCTGCTCTGGCTCGCCAACCGCGTTACCGGCAGGGGTGCAACGCTTCATGCCGGAGACATCGTCACGACCGGAAACATCGCCAACGCGGCCGTCCACGCGAAGCCGGGTGACCATGCGGTCTGCGATTTTGGTCCGCTTGGGCGGGTCGAAGCCACGTTCCGCTAGGGCCATGCTGACCCCGGAGCGAACAGAATGAGCCGGTTTCACAATCCCCATGAGACACTGTATCTTGTGTCGCATGGACCATGGGAAACATCATCTGGTAGTGGTAGCGAGCGATCTCTCCTGCTCGCTACGCGGGCCTTCGGCAAGGCTGAGTAGCTGAAGTGTCCCTGCTCAAGGCCAACCCCGTATACAAGCCGTTCCACTACCCGTGGGCCTATGAAGCCTGGCTGCAGCAACAGCGGATTCACTGGTTGCCGGAAGAGGTGCCTCTCGCTGAAGACGTCAAGGACTGGAGCGAGAAGCTCACCGACGAGGAGCGGAATCTGCTGACTCAGATTTTCCGCTTCTTCGTGCAGTCGGATGTCGAGGTCAACAACTGCTACATGCGGCACTACGCGCGCGTATTCGAGCCGACCGAAGTTCAAATGATGTTGGCCGCGTTCTCCAACATGGAGACCGTGCATATCGCCGCGTACTCACATCTCCTCGACACGATCGGCATGCCGGAAGTCGAGTACGAGGCCTTTCTCAACATCAAGGAGATGCGCGACAAGTACGATTACATGCAGAGCTACAGCACCGATACCCGCGAGGACATCGCCCGGACTCTGGCCATGTTCGGGGCCTTCACCGAGGGCATTCAGCTCTTTGCAAGCTTCGCCGTGTTGCTGAACTTCCCGAGGTTCAACAAGATGAAAGGGATGGGCCAGATCGTCACGTGGTCAGCCCGCGATGAAACCCTGCACACGAACTCGATTGTCCGCCTCTACCGAACCTTTCTGCAGGAAAATCCCGACATCGACACCGACGAGCTCGCCGATGACCTGCGCGAGGCCTGTCAGACAGTGGTGTGCCACGAGGACGCGTTTATCGACAGAGCCTTCGAATTGGGCGGTGTGGAGGGTCTGACCGGCGCAGAGGTGAAAGCCTACATTCGATACATCGCCAACCGTCGGCTCAACCGTCTCGGACAGCCGCCTCTCTTCGCCGCCGACACGAATCCGCTTCCCTGGATGGACGAGATGCTCAATGCGCTTGAGCACACCAACTTCTTTGAAAACCGGTCCACGGAATATTCGCGAGCTGCCACGCGGGGAACGTGGGACGAGGCTTTCGCCTGACGCGGACGCGTCGTTCAGCCGACGGCGCGTAGCGGTGCTTCCCGGGCTTGGTTGGCCCTGAAGCTTGCCAGGGCCGCTCCGACACCACCTGCCTCATGCGGAACTCCGGCTTCCCCCAGTGCAAGTTCGGTAACCCCCAACGAACCAAGAATCATCGCCTCGCTCAGGGCGCCCAGGTGGCCGATTCGAAATCCGTTCGTGGCCCAGCGCCCGACGGCCGCAGCCAGCGCAACCCCGTACTGCTCTCGGCACAGGGTCCGGAATGCATCCGGGTCGCTGCCCTCCGGAAGCAGGATCGCCGTTACCGTGTCGCTGTGTTCATCCGGGATGGTGCTGACCAGCTCGAGATTCCACGCAGCTACCGCCGCCCGCACGCTTCGAGCGAGGCGCCGGTGGCGGGCGAACACCTGCTCAGGCCCCTCTTCAAAGAGCATCTCCAGAGCGGTCGCAAGCCCGTACCAGAGGGAAATCGCCGGAGTTGAAATGAAACCCAGGGAGCCCTCCGGTCCGAGGTGCTCATTCCAATCCCAGAAATAGCGCGGGCAGCCCCCTGATGTCCGGGCAGCTTCCAGTGCCCGGTCCGACAGAGCATTGAAGGCAAGGCCCGGCGGCAACATGAGACCTTTTTGACTCCCGCCGACACAGACATCCACGCGCCAAGCATCATGGTAGTAGGGACTTGAAGCAAAGGACGAGATGACGTCCGCGATCAGAAGTGCCGGGTGCCCCGCGGCGTCCATCGCCGCCCGAACCGCCGCGAGGTCGCTCCGTACTCCCGTCGACGTCTCGTTGTGGACGACGCAGACGGCCTTGATGCTTCCGGACGCATCGGCGCGCAGACACTCCTCGATCCGATTTGCATCGACCCCGGTACGCCAGTCACCTGGCAGATAGTTGACCTGAAGACCCAGCCGTTCCGCCATCTCCTTCCATCGTTGAGAGAAGAAACCGGTTTCCGACATGATGATGCGGTCGCCTGGCGCCAGCGGATTCACCAAGGCCGCCTCCCAGGCACCGTGGCCCGGAGCACTCATCACCACTACCGGCGACTTTGTACCGAGCAACTCCTTGAGCCGGGCGTGGGCCCGCTCGGCCATTGCCAGAAACTCGGGACTCCGATGATCTGACTGGGGGGCCGCCATTGCGGACACGATCCGTCGGGGGATGTTCGTTGGCCCCGGCGTGTGCAGGAATTGCCAGCCGGGACGCCCCGGCCGCTCAGTAGGATCAAACAAGGATGTATCTCAGGCGGCTCGACGCGAGCCAGTATCGATGAGCGACCAGACGCGCTCTGGTGTGGCCGGCATGTCGACATGCTCGACGCCGTAACCTTGAAGCGCATTGACCAGTGCGTTGATGATGGCCGGTGGAGCGCCGATGGCACCCGCTTCCCCAGCCCCTTTCATGCCCAACGCGTTGGTGGTCGACGGAACCACATTGTAGGTGAAATCGATGTGCGGTGCGTCGTCCGCGCGCGGCATCGCGTAATCCATGAAGGACGCGCTCAGCAACTGACCGGATTCGGAATCGTACTGTGTGTGCTCGAGAAGTGCCTGGCCCAGGCCCTGCACAATTCCGCCGTGAACCTGACCTTCCAGGAGCAGCGGGTTGATGACCGTGCCGAAGTCGTCCACGACCGTGTAGCGTACGATCTGCAGCGCCCCGGTTTCAGGAGCCACTTCCACTTCGCAGACGTGGGTGCCGTTCGGGAACGTCGCGGCCGGAGGGGTCCATCGCGCAGCTTCTGCTAACGGGTCGCCGGCATCGGCCGCACGCTGGGACGCCTCTCCGAGGGACACCTCGAGGTCCGTACCGGGTACCCTGAACCGGCCATCCTGGAACTCGATGTCCTCTAACGAGGCTTCCAGTTGGTCGGCCGCGAGACTCCGGCCACGCTCGATCACCTGCATCGCCGCATCAGACAGGGCTGCGCCGCCTACCGGAACCGAGCGCGATCCGCCGGTTCCTCCTCCGTAGCCGATCGTCGCGGTGTCGCCCTGTACGATATCGATCTGGTCGAACGAGAGCTCCAGACGTTCCGACACGATCTGTCGATAGGCCGTTTCATGGCCCTGCCCGTTGGACTGGGTGCCGATCAACACACGCGCGCGGCCGTCGGCACCGATCTCGATGGTCGCCTCCTCGGGCGCGCCGCTCGAGCATGCTTCAATGTAGCTGGCCATCCCGATCCCGCGCAGTCGGCCGCTGCGTTCCGACTCGGCACGACGCTGTTCGAAGCCGGCCCAGTCTGAGCGCGCGATCGCGTCATCCATGTTCTTGACGAAGTTCCCGGTGTCGTAGACCTCGCCCATGGGCGTGGTGTACGGCATCTGGTCGGATCGAATGAAATTGCGGCGGCGAATCTCGTCGGGCGCAAGTCCCAGCTGCCGCGCGGCCTTGTCCACAATCCGTTCCACCACGAACGCAGCCTCGGGACGCCCTGCTCCCCGATAGGCATCCACCGGCGGGGTATTCGTATACACGCCCAGCACATTCGCGTACACGGCGGGGGTCTGGTAGCAGCCTGTCAGCATCATGGTGCCGGCCAGTGTCGGAACGAAAATCCCGAAGTTGGAGCACTGGGCACCCAGGTTCGCGATCGTGTGCACCCGCAGCCCCAAGAACTGCGCGTCCGCATCCAACGCCAGCTCAGCGCGGGTAACGTGGTCACGCCCGTGGGTGTCGGAAAGAAACGCTTCGGTACGCTCGGAAATCCAGCGGACCGGACGCCCCAGCGCTCTCGCGGCAAACAGCACATGGATGTACTCGGGGTACAGGAAAATCTTCATCCCGAAGCCGCCGCCGACATCACCGGTTCGCACCTGGACAGCGTCCGCCTCGACCCCGAGGATGGACGCAAACTGCCCTTGGAGCAGATGGACCCCCTGCGAACCGCAGGTAATCGAGAAACCACTGCCTTCCTCGTAGCTGGCGACCGCCGCACGGCACTCCATCGGATTCGGGACCAGCCGGTTGTTCACCAGCTCGAGGGAAACCACATGGCTGGCCTTCTCGAACGCTGCATCCGTCTTGGCTTCGTCACCGAGAGCCCAGTCGAAACAGAGGTTGCCGGGAATGCCCTCGTGGAGCTGGGGAGCGTCATCAGCCGCGGCACCGGCCGTGTCCGTGACCGCCGGTCGCTCCTCGTAGTCGACCTCGACCAGTTCCGCTGCGTCGCGTGCAAGATTCGCCGTTTCTGCCACCACGATGGCAACGGGCTCACCCACGTAGTAAACCCGCTCACCGGCCAACGCCGGTCGCGGCGGGACCAGATTGTCAGATCCGTCGCGGTTCTTGCCGACGTACAGACAGGCCAAGTTCCCCACGCCTGCCGCCGTGAAGTCCTTGGCGGTGAATACGCCCAGCACGCCCTCGGCTTGCGATGCAACCTCGGTGCTGATGGAACGAATGTCGGCACTGGCCATCGGCGAACGGACCACGTGCAACCAGGCTTGCTCGGGAAGCGAAAGGTCGGCGGTGTAACGCCCCTTGCCGGTCAGGAGTCGCGGATCCTCCGCCCGTTCCACGGGCTGACCGATACCGAACTGGGCCATGGAGGCTCCTTTCAAGGGGCGTCCATTTGCGCCCGTACAATGCTGCATGATAAGGGGCGGCAGGCTTTGGACAAGGTGTACGGAGCTGCACGTCGTGCGGTTTCGCACAGCTTCGGGAGAACGACTGATGGAACGGATCGTGGTCCGGATCAACGCCATAGAACTCGGGATGACGACTCGGGACACGCCCACTGCCGAAGCGATTCTGAAGGAACTGCCGCTGCAGGCAGTCGCGCAAACGTGGGGCGAGGAAGTCTATTTCCGCGTCCCGGTGTCAGCAGCACTCGAGGATGATGCCCGCGACATCGTCGACAAGGGCGAGATCGCGTTTTGGACCGGCGGGTCGGCAATCGCGATCGGGTATGGCCGGACACCGGCGTCGCGTGGGGACGAGATCCGTCTGGTGACCGCCGTGAACGTCTGGGCAGACGCTGACGGCGACCCGGCCGATCTGCGGGAGGTACGCGACGGAGATTCTGTCTGGATCGGTCTAGCGCGCGACGCGGGCTAGGCTACGAGGTCAGCAAGGCCGACGGGCGACCCGCCGGTACGAAGCGCATACACCTGGCGGACCACTGGCTCCGGGTCCACTCCTCCGAGTGCCAGAAGGTCGCGCGCCTTGGCTTCCAGGCGGTGGGACGAGAGCGGGGCGTCCGGGTCGCCGAGCGCGTGCTCCCGTTCCGCCGCCAGCACGCGCCCGTCAGCCAATTCGACGCGGACCGACGCTCCCCACGCACGAGGGTATGCCTCGTCGTACGGAGGACCGGACGCTAGCACGACACGGTTCGCGAGATCGGCGTGCCGCTTGCGGGCGGCTGCCTCGAAGCTGTCGAACACGACCTCCTTGTCCACCAACGCCGCGGCAATGCAATGCTGCAGCGAAAACTTTGCTTCGTATTCGGTCTTCGGATGAACATTGTCGCAAACATCAATCGCGGCCCGATAGGTCCACGCCTCGACTTTCCGGAACTGGTCCACGTGCGGCGCCAACTCCAGGGCAGCATCAATGGCCGGATGTGTGTGTCGGCAAGACGGCCACGGCTTGATCGACGTCAGGTGCAGTTGCCAGGGTTCGTCCGGAGCGCGAAGCACTGCCTCGGGGTCCGCATCCGGGCAAGCGGCAGCAAAGAAGCCACGGGGCCCTTCCAGAATCGACGGCGCGCCGGTGAAGCCATGTGCCGCGAGCTCAGCTGCCACAACCCCGGCTTCTGCAGCCCGGCCGGCATGGAGGTGCTTGCTCATCGCACCAGACGCAATGAACTCCCACAGGCCAGCTGACTGCGTGCCGGCATTCCCCAATGCGTGAACCATCGCCTGCGGATCAAGCCCCAGGAGGGTACCGGCCGCATAGGCGGAACCAAACGGCCCGCAGGTCGCGGTGTTGTGCCAGGTTCGGTAATGCGTCGGTCCGACGGCGGCACCGATCCGGCACATGGCCTCAAAGCCCTTCAGGACAGCAGCCAGGAATGTTCGCCCATCGGCACCGGTGGAGCGGGCAAGCGCACACGCCGCCGGCACGACAACACACCCGGGATGTGTGACCGATTTGCGGTGCAGGTCGTCGGCTTCGAGGATGTGCGTTAGCGCGCCAAGCTGAAACGCTTCCCGGCCGGGATCGCGACCGGCCGCTTCGCTCCAGGCCTTGATGATCCGCCCCGGTTCCGTCGACTGGCCTGCCCGGGTGTTCGCCAGGGCATCGAGAACGTACTCGGAGGCCTTCGCAAGGTCAGCGTCGGCAACTGGCTTGGCCTCGATGAATTGAACGAGTTGCTCGGTAAGGCTGGACATCGGTGCCGATCCGGAAGTAGATCTGATCGCCAGAGGCGAAAAGCGAGTATATGTTCGCCGACCGGCCCATCGACAACGGAGGGTGTACTCATGGCCAAACGCGTGGAATTCTATTTCGATGTCGGGAGTCCGAGCGGCTATCTCGCATGGACACAGCTGCCGGCGATCGCCCGCGAAGCTGGAGCAGAAATCGACTACCGACCGATCCTTCTCGGCGGAATCTTCAAGGCAACGGGCAACACTTCCCCTGCCGAGGTCCCGGCCAAGGGTCGGTACCTGTCCATGGATCTTGCCCGGTTTGCCCGCCGCTACGACGTCCCACTCGTCTACAACAGCGCTTTCCCGATCAACACCATTGGTCTGATGCGTGGCGCGGTGGCCGCACAGCAGGCTGGCCAGCTGGAAGCCTACCTCGATGTCATTTATCCCGCGTTCTGGGCGCGGGACGTCGATCTCGGCAAACCGGAAGAAGTCGTGCGTTGCCTTCGAGAGAGCGATCTGGATACCGAGTTCCTGATGCGTCGCACGCAGGAGGACGACGTGAAGGTGGCATTGCGACAGCAGTCGGACGCCGCCGTGGCACGCGGTCTATTCGGAATCCCCACGATGTTTGTCGACGACGAGATGTTTTTTGGTCAGGACCGTCTTGAGTTCGTCCGCGAAGCACTTGCCGGTTAGGGCTGGCTTGAACATGTATGGGCCAGACCCCATCTGGTAAACTACCGGTAGTTCGGTACCTGTCGGTGCAGGCGTAGGGACACGATCATGCAGAAGCTGCTGCAAGTTCGGGCGGAATTCGGGCTTGGCCAAGTGGTCCGGCACCGAATCTACCCCTTTCGCGGCGTAGTCTTTGACGTAGATCCAGAATTCAACAACACTGAGGAGTGGTATCAGCAGATTCCGGAAGATCTCCGTCCCCGCAAGGACCAGCCCTTCTACCATTTGTTCGCGGAGAGCGAGGAAGGTCCTTACATTGCCTATGTCAGCCAGCAGAACCTGCTTCCGGACACAAGCAGCCAGCCGTGCCTGCATCCGCAGATTCCCAGACTGTTCGATGGCCCTGAGAAAGGCCGTTACACGCTCAAGTCGGAAAACGTCAACTGAGCGGGCGAACTTGAGCTAGGAAACTCGGACGGCTCGGGACGCCGGCCACAATTCCACAACCTGCCCCGTCGGCTGCTGATCGCAGCAAGGGAACTCCCGCTCGGGATTGGTGGCCGCTGGCCGCGACCTGCGTCGTTGGGAACTTGCCGCAGGTGGCGTGGCGGCCGACTGATCGGCTCCAGCTGCGCACGGTGTGGTTCGTCATACCCAAGATCACCGAGGTCCTCTTTGACCCATTGGAGCCGTCCTGGCGTCCTGGGGGAAACCGAAGCATCGCTTTGCCAAGCGACCGTCCGCGAGGTGAAGCGACGGCCAGGTGCCCCGGGGGCGTGGACTTCGCCTGGCGAAATCGCTAAGTCGACCCTGACGGGCTAGGATTGCGGCCAAGACAGAAGAACCCTACCGCGGGGTGTGGCTCCCGCCACAGGAGGTGGCTCCCACTGCATTTGCGCCGACTATTCCGAGGAAGCTTCATCGGGTGCAAGGACAGGAGGCGTCTTCAATGCACATTCTCATCGTGGAAGACGACACGGTTGCAGCGGAATTCCTGGTCAAAGGTCTTTCGGAACTTGGTCACGTCGTCGATCACGCAGCAGACGGGCTGACCGGCCTGGACCGGGCACTCGACACACAGCCCGACGCGCTGATCGTCGACTGCATGTTGCCCGAACTTGACGGTATCGCGATGGTCCGCCAACTGCGCGCCAAGAAGATCGATACTCCGGTCCTTTTCTTATCGGCTTTGCGGGAAGTTGATCACCGGGTACGGGGCCTGGAGGCAGGAGGAGATGACTACGTCGTCAAGCCGTACGCGTTTGCAGAAGTACGGGCTCGACTGGATGCTCTGGTACGGCGTCACTCTTCAGAAGTTACCGCCTCAACACTGCGACTATCGGACCTTGAGCTTGATCGCCTGAAACGAACCGTCATGCGCGCTGGCAAGCCCATCGACTTGCAGCCGAGAGAGTTCCGGATGCTGGAGTTCCTGCTCGAAAACGCCGGCCAAGTCGTCACGCGCACCATGCTCCTCGAAAAGGTTTGGGGCTACCATTTCGAACCCAAGACGCGCGTCATCGATGTCCACATCAGTCGTCTGCGCGCGAAAATCGACCGCGGCTTCTCCGAGCCGCTCCTGCAGACCATCCGGGGAGCCGGTTACTCGTTGCGCGGTTCCGGTACGTCCCACTGATGGCGGGATCCGCGCCACCGGTCCCACGTTTCTCGCTGCTGCGAACTGCCGCGGTACAGCTTACGCTGCTCTACTTGGTCCTGGTGGCCATCACGGGCTCAGCCCTGCTGACCCTGGTGCACACCATGTCTGTCGGTTTGCTGAATCGTGAAACCGACGAGAGCATTCAGCGCGAACTGCAATTCTTTTCTGCCCAGCTTCGGCGCGGCGGGCCACGGACACTTCGTCATATCGTGGAGGATCGAAGTTACGGGCAAACCACCAGTCTCTACCTGCTCTCGTTTGCAGGTCAGCCTGCCATGACCACCGGCAACCTGGATTCGTGGCCAACGGTCGACGCTGACGCCAACGGATGGGTCAACTTCAGCTACTCGCTTCCCGAGCGTGGCGGGCGGCTCGAAAACCGAGCCGCGCGGGCTCAGGTGGTGCTCCTTCGACCTGACCTTCGGATCCTGGTGGGGCGGGACGTGCAGGGACTCCAAGTGATCGAAAGTCGCTACACGGAATCCTTTCTGTGGGCCGGCGGCATCGTCCTCGTCCTTGGCTTTGCAGGCGGCGCGCTTGTCGCCCGCCATAGCCTAGTGCGGGTGAACCGAATCAATTCGGCTGCTCGCAATGTGCTGGAAGGCGACCTGACCCAGCGCCTTCCAGAGCGAGGTTCCGGTGACGAACTCGACCGATTGGCCGGGACTTTCAACGTCATGATGGAGCGTATCGAGGGGCTGGTGAAGAATCTGCGCGAAGTCACCGACAACATCGCGCACGATCTCCGTACCCCCCTGCATCGGCTGCGCAGCGGGCTCGAAGCCGCCTTGATCGATGCGAACGACGCCACAAAGCGGCAGCACGCCTTGGACCGGGCCATCGCCGAGGCAGATCAACTGATCGAAACCTTCAACGGATTGCTGGAGATCGCGCAGCTGGAAAGCGGGGTCAAGCCCAAGTTCGAACCCGTGGATGTCGCTCTGTTGGTGCGCGAGTTGGCTGAGATCTATGAGCCCGCGGCCGACGACTCGGGCCTTGCGCTCTTTGTCCACGTGGAGGAAGCCCCGTGCGTGTGTCTCGGTCACCGCACGCTGCTCGCGCAAAGCCTGTCCAATCTTCTGGACAACGCTATCAAGTACAGTTCACCCGGCGGCAGCATCCGCATTGCCGTCCGCATTGCTCCGTCCGGCGATAGGGAACTGATCATTGCCGATGACGGGGCCGGCATTCCGGAGACGGAACGCCAGCGGGTGCTCGATCGGTTTGTCAGACTAAGCTCCAGCCGAGACCTACCCGGTAGTGGACTGGGGCTTTCGCTTGTAGCCGCGGTGGTCCGCCTCCACGAAGGAACGCTGAGCCTGGAGGACAACACCCCGGGCCTGCGAATCCGAATCCGGTTGCCGGGCGCCCGATCGCAGCGCCAGCCAGAACGCCTGCGATCCGAATGACCACGTGCGGCAGGCTGCAGGCCGAGACGTGCTAGGCTAGATTTCTGCACCGATCATCGCCGACGTAGCTCAGACGGTAGAGCAACGCATTCGTAATGCGTGGGTCGGGGGTTCAAGTCCCTCCGTCGGCACCGGCTCGGATCTGGGCTCCCGCCAATCCGGCATTGGGATCGGACCGCAGCGCCGCCGGCAGATGAGGTCTTCGTGGACCGCCAGTTTCGCAGCTGTCTAGCTTGACCGGAAACGCCCCCGATCCCGGGAATCGGCCGATCCAGTGGCACAGCCAAGCCGCTCCCATGAGTCACGCTTGCGAACTGTTGCGCGAGCACAGGATAAGCAATCGAGAAAATGCGCTTGCGCACTGGTTGAGGGTGGACCCGGGACACTTTGCGACTGACACCCGGCGTTGCCGAGGAGAGCATGCTGCAGTCCAGCGCATATGGCGCGAAGCTCCCTGCCGTCGTGGCATTGCGGACCAGTTCGCCAGCCACGAGTGTCCCCGCTTGATTGGGCGGGGAACGGTACCGGCGCGAAGCACTGCCAACCCGACCGGTGAATCCCAAATCCAGGGAACTTCCACAAATCGTCGCTATATAGAGATGGCCGCCTTGCCGTTGCTGACCAGAGTTTCGAACGGAATCCTTTCCTTTTCAGTATCGCGTCAACCCCTGCCCGGATAATTTGCCGGATTTCAGGAGATTTCACGAAACTGTTGCCGCCCCATATGTCTCGGACCGTGATACTACGTTCGATACACGATTCCTTCAGGCTTCATGCTAGGATGCCAAATGGAACCGATGGAGCTTCGATATGCAGGAATTTGAAATCAAGTATGTCGACGTTCACGCCTTTCCTGATGACCGAAGCCCGACAGCCAAGTTTGATGTCTTGGTCTCCGGGTCCACGAACTCAGGCGACGGAAGGAAAGCCCCGGGCATCCTGGCAGCTACCGTTTATCTTCCGACCGGATCCGAGGAAGAACAGGTACGGCGCCAACTAGCCAACCTGTTGGAGGGGGTTTCCCGGCAACTGAAGACCGCTTCGCCTGGCAAGAAAGGTCTCGAGGAAGTGGTGGGAGACGCCAACTAGCGTTGCGGGGAGCGGCGGCGAATCACCAACCTGCTCGCGAGGCAGAGGTTCGGACTTGGCCCGGTGGCGCCGTTGATCAGGCTTGTTGGAATGGCTTCTGACCGTAGGGGCAGCGCGCCAACCGCACGGGAGACCCAACGTGCATTTGCTCTTGGCGCCCTGAAGTGCCGGCGAGCCCGCAGGCCGTTTCGACCACGATTCAATCGACTCCAACCGGGAGAGCCGATCACCACCGAATCTCCCCATCAGGTTCCAGGGCTTTGGTTGAACGGCTAGGAGCCGCACCAAGCGCGACAGGTATCCGGAATTCAGAGGTCCTTCGCCAGGTCAGCAAACCACAAACTTCGCAAATGGGTGTCTTTTCGCGCCGGTCGACTGGCAGACAAGCGACGTCAAGCTCTTGATAGATCGTACCCCCGTGCCGCCTGCAAACGAGTCGCCCGAGAGACGAGGGCCTTGAGATATCCAATGCAGGTATCCATCCACCCTGTTCATAGGCCGCATCTTCCGCACGGTTCGGTTCGGCCGATGCCATGCGTGGCCTGACTGCCAGTTTCAGCGGCAAGTGGCAACGGTGGATAAAGCTCCGGCGATCATGCATTTGAATCGAATTTTCGGCGGCGCCATGACGTCACCCCACTGTGCTGAGCGCTCTTGGACCGCAGCCACATTGCTGGGACAAGCTCGATACCAGCTATTTCCGCTGAACGGGACCTGCGTGTCCGCGAATCCAAGAATTGGTACCGAGCGTCGAGGTCCGATGGAAACGCCAACGGAAACCCCGCATTCTTGAGCGATGCTGAACCATCTGGACCGCCTGGAGTCGGAAAGCATTCACATCATGCGGGAGGTGGCTGCCGAATTCCGCAACCCGGTGATGCTTTATTCGATCGGCAAGGATTCGAGCGTCATGCTTCACTTGGCGCGCAAGGCCTTCGCGCCCGGACACCTCCCCTTTCCGTTGCTGCACGTCGACACGACGTGGAAGTTCCGCGACATGATCCGGTTTCGTGACGAGACCGCGGCCCGTCACGGGATCGATCTGATCGTCCACGTCAACCGGTTCGGCTTGGAGCGGGGCGTCGGCCCCGTCACCCACGGGTCCAGAGCGCACACTGAGGTCATGAAGACCGAGGCACTCAAACAGGCCCTCGACATGCATGGTTTTGACGCCGCGTTCGGTGGTGCAAGACGCGACGAGGAGAAATCGCGTGCCAAGGAACGGATATTCTCCTTTCGGAGCAGCACGCATCGCTGGGACCCGAAGAGCCAGCGGCCCGAACTCTGGAACCTCTACAACACCCGCGTCTTCCCTGGGGAAAGCGTCAGGGTGTTCCCGCTGTCCAACTGGACCGAACTCGACGTCTGGCAATACATCCAGCGGGAGGACATTCCCGTGGTGCCGCTGTATTTCGCCGCCGTTCGTCCCATCGTGGAGCGCGGGGGCCTTCTGGTCATGGTTGACGACGAACGGTTGCCGCTCGAACCCCGGGAGACGCCGAGAGAGATGTTGGTCCGGTTCCGTACGTTGGGGTGCTATCCCCTTACGGGCGCGATCCGGTCCAGCGCTGCCACGATCCAGGAAATCATGGCCGAACTAAGGCAGAGCCGGACATCCGAAAGGGCGGGCAGAGTCATTGATCACGACCAGCTCGGCTCGATGGAGCAAAAGAAGCAGGAAGGGTATTTCTGATGCCGGCCAGCGAGAATGCGCCGGCCGCGTCGAATGACATTGCTGCTGCCTTCTCAACGCAAACCGACAAGGGACAACTCCGCTTCATCATTTGCGGCTCCGTTGACGACGGCAAATCAACGCTTCTAGGGCGGCTGCTCTACGAATCCAGGACGGTCTTCGAAGACCAGGTTGCGGCAGCCGCGGCGGAGAGTCGAACCTACGGCACCCAAGGTGACGCTGTTGATCTCGCGTTACTGGTCGACGGGCTGCAGGCGGAACGCGAACAAGGCATCACCATCGACGTCGCGCATCGCTATTTCGAAACCGACAGCAGAAAATTCATCGCGATCGATGCGCCCGGCCACGAGCAGTACACGCGAAACATGGTCACCGGTGCCTCCACGGCTGATCTCGCGATAGTTCTGATCGATGCCCGAAAGGGGGTTCTGACCCAAACCCGCCGACACAGCTACATCGTGTCGCTCATGGGCATTCGCCAAGTGGTCCTCGCAGTCAACAAGATGGATCTGGTCGAATACGACCGCTCCATCTTCAAGTCCATCGTCGATGCATACGTGGCGTTTGCGAATGAACTGGGAATCGAATCCGTGACCGCTGTTCCGCTGTCCGCGCTGACGGGTGTGAACGTCTTCGGATCTCGCGAAGACACGCCCTGGTATCTCGGGCCGACGCTCATGGAGGTACTGGAGACGTGCGACATCCCCGGGAACGATGTAACGGGCGGTTTCCGTTTACCGGTGCAGTGGGTCAATCGTTCCGATTCGGAGTTCCGTGGCTTCAGCGGCACCGTCGTCTCCGGTTCCGTCGAGCGCAGGATGGCAGTTGTCGTCAGCCCGCCCGGTTCGCAATCGACCGTCGAGCGCATCCTCGGGCCGTCGGGCGATCTGGACCGGGCTGGCGAGGGCCAGGCGATCACGCTCGTGCTCGCCGACGAAATCGACATTAGCCGCGGCGACATGATCTCCGGCAACGGACAGCCTCCTGTGCTTGCCGACCAGTTTGCCGCTCATCTCATCTGGCTGGACACGGATGCCATGCTGCCGGAACGACCCTATCTGGCTCGTTTTGCCAGCGCCTCTGCCGTCGCCCAGATCACGGACCTTACCCATCGTATCGATGTGGACACCCTGGGCCGATTGGCTGCCAAGACACTCCAACTGAACGAAGTCGGGTACTGCAAGATTTCGCTCGATCGCCCCGTCCCCTTTGATGCCTACGCAAAGAATCGCAGGACGGGCGCTTTCATACTCATCGACAGGTTCACCAATGCCACGGTCGGCGCCGGCGTGATCAGCTTCGCGCTCCGCCGCGCGACCAACATCGTTTGGCAGAAGATGAAGGTGGACAAGGCGGAGCGGGCGCGGGTCAACGAACAAAAGCCCTGTGTCCTATGGATGACTGGCCTCTCCGGGGCCGGCAAATCGACGATCGCCGATCTGCTGGAGCAGAAGCTCCAGGCAATGGGGAAACACACTTACCTGCTCGACGGAGACAACGTCCGACATGGCCTGAACAGGGATCTCGGCTTTACCGACCGGGACCGGGTGGAGAATATTCGCCGGGTCGCCGAAGTTGCGAAGCTGATGGTGGACGCCGGACTCATCGTCATCGTCTCCTTCATCTCGCCGTTTCGATCCGAACGGACTATGGCCCGGGCGTTGCTCCAGGAAGGAGAGTTCGTCGAGATTTTTGTCGATACCCCGCTGGAGATCTGCGAGGCACGCGATCCCAAGGGGCTCTATGCGAAAGCCCGCAGCGGCAAGCTGGCGAATTTTACGGGCATCGATTCGCCGTACGAGCCGCCACAGGACCCCGAACTACGAATCGACACGACCGTGCTTTCCGCCGACGATGCGGCGGATGTGGTGGTACGATTGCTGCTGTCCCAGGAATAGTGCTGCCGGCGCCAATTGAAGCGCGGATCTACCCGCCGACCTGCGACTCGCGCTTGTTATCTTCGGCTCAGACATGACTGACAGTGGGTCGTCATTGAAGTGGGAACCATTGTCGGCGTGGGCCAGTGCGCTGTCGACGTAGCTGAGGTCGTGCGTCGAACTGGAACCGTGGTCGGCGGCCCTACGGAAGACCTGTAGTGCGTAGGAGGTACTCCCGCCCGACGCCGTGCGCGGTTCGACCGCCCCACCGTGCAGTCTGCGGCGGAGATGAGCGGCTGGCTCTCATTCCGACCAGGGTCGTTTCCCGGTTCGGCAGGAGCGGAGAGAACCGACGCCGACGATTGGCCCCGGAACATCCCTATAGTGCCCTTCCGGCGAATGGGCATGCAGCGTTGGGCTTCGTTGCGCCACCGGTTCGGTCATCCGATGCAACGGACACAGTCGATTTGTCGGCAAGGCTTCGTGACAACCAAGCGGCGTTCACGGCCGGCACGCCGGCGAGACGAGGAATCAGACGATGTACGACTTGACGGGTAAGGTCGCGCTGGTAACGGGGGCGGGCGGCGAGCAGGGGATGGGACGTGCCATCGCCCGGCGCATGGCGCAGGCTGGCGCCGATGTCGGCATTAACGACATCGTCCCGCGGCGCGGCGGTTCGGAGGGCTGGGCGGGCCTGCCGGACGTTGAGCGTGAGATCGAAGCCATCGGCCGGCGGGTGCTGAGCGTCGTCGGCGATGTATCCAGCGCGCATGACGTCGAGGTCATGGTGAGCCGGGTACTCGACCATTTCGGCCGGATCGACATCCTCGTCAACAATGCTGGAGCGATCGCCGGTCGAGATCGCGTGCCCGTGGTCGACCTCGACGAAGCCGAATGGGACCGGGTGCAGAACGTCAACGCAAAGGGAACGTTCCTTTGCTCTCGCGCCGTCGCGCGGGTTCTCATTGCACAGGGCACCGGCGGGCGAATCATCAACCTGTCTTCGGTTTCGGGCAAGCGCGGCGTGGCCCGGTTCGCGGCTTACTGCGCATCCAAGTTCGCGGTTCGCGGTTTCACCCAGGCACTGGCACAGGAACTCGGACCTCACAACATCACGGTGAATGCCATTTGCCCGGGCTACGTTGAGACCGAACGAGTCGCTGAAATCGCCGCGGCGCTGGCCCCCGAAGGGGTCACGGCCGCGGAGCATCACCTGGCCATGAAGACCCGGACCGAAGCGAACACCCCGCTCGGGCGCGTTGGCAATGCCGAGGACGTGGCCCGGGTCGCCACGTTTCTGGCGTCAGCCGACGCGGAATTCCTGACCGGCCTGTCCGTCACGGTTGCCGGCGGCGCGGTGATGGAATGATGCCGGACATGGCCGAGAAACGCCTCAACGACAAGGTGGCGCTGGTTACCGGTGCCGGATCACGCGGGTCACTGACCGGCACCGGGGAGGCGACCGCGATTCTCTTTGCCCGTCACGGCGCCAAGGTCCTGCTCGCCGATCTGGACCAGGGTCGTGCTCGCGCAACCGAAAGTCAGATCGCTGACGAAGGCGGCATCGCTTCGGTATTCAAGGCGGACGTAACTGATGAGCCGGCCTGCAGGGCCTTGATCGACGCCTGCACCGACCGGTACGGCCGGATCGACATTCTGGTCAACAACGTGGGTGCGCTGGGGCCGGGAAAGGTCACGGATATCGAGGAAGAGGCATGGTCCCGCGCCCTCGACGGCAATCTCAAGTCCGCCGCTCTAGTGTCGAAGTTCGCGGTCCCGCAGATGGCAGCGGACGGCGGCGGCTCCATCATCCACGTTTCATCGATCGACGGTTTGCGCGCCGGCGCGTCGCACAATGTCCCCTACTCGGTTGCAAAAGGTGGTCTGGTCACGCTGACCAAGGCCATGGCGGTCCATCACGGCCGCGACAACATCCGTGTCAACTGCATCGCACCCGGGCACATCCACGCGCCGTTTGTGGCCTCCATGACCGAAGAGCAGCTGGAATTGCGGCGGAGGGCTGCTCCGCTGGGGATCACGGGCGACGCCTGGGATGTCGCGTGGGCGGCAGTGTTTCTGGCAAGCGACGAGGCGCGCTGGATTTCAGGTGTCATCCTGCCCATTGACGCCGGGCTGCTGGCAGCAACGCCGCTGGCAGTAGTCGACAACTTGATCTGACGCCGGGCGACCAATCCGATCGTGCCGGTGTGAGATCACTGTCCCGCCAGATCGATCGCTGTCACGCCTCCGCGTGCCCGGGGGCACGCGTGCTCCACGCTGGAGCCCGTCTCGAGCACCCAGCCATCCAGCCGCGTTGAACCGGAGAATGCCGTCATGAACCTGCCAGATCCAGCGATTGTCAACCGCGTGGCTTGCGTTGGCGCCGGGACCATCGGCGCCGGCTGGGCAGCCCTGTTTCTGAGCCAGGGGATGGCCGTCACTGCCAGCGACCCGGCGGAGGGCGCGGAAGACCGCCTGCGGGCGCTCGTGGCACGGGCCTGGCCAAGTTTGGAGAGTCTGGGGCTCGCCGACGGCGCGGACCCGTCCCGCCTGATGTTTGATGCTGATCTCCGAACCGCGCTCGACGGCGCCCAGTTCGTCCAGGAGTCGGCGCCTGATCACCAAGATCTGAAAGTCGCGCTGATCGAACAGATCGACCGGAACCTGCCCGACGATGTGGTCATTGCAAGCTCGTCATCGACGTTCTTGCCGAGTGTCTTGGCCAGGCAAAGCCGTGTGCCGGCGCGCGTCATCGTGGGGCATCCGTTCACGCCGTCCTACCTGATGCCGCTGGTCGAGGTCGTCGGCGGAGATACCACCCCGGGAGCCGTGCTGGATTGGGCCATGGCCTTCTATCGCCGCATCGGGAAACGTCCGCTCCGGCTGCGGCGGGAAATCGAGCGCTACGTCTCCAACCGGTTGCAATCCGTCGTGCGGCGGGAGATCGATTCGCTGGTCGAGGCCGGCATCTGCGACTATCACCAAGCCGACGAGGCGCTGGTCTACGGCCCGGGAATGCGCTGGGCGTTCATGGGGCCGATGCTCGGCATGCACTTCACCGGCGGCGAAGGCGGTATCAGGGGCACCATCGCCCATTTCGGTTGGTCGGGACCAGCCGGGCTGCAGGAGGCGGCAGTTGCGGCGGCCGACGAGATGACGGGCGGGCGTGACGTCGACACGCTCGAACGATGGCGCGATGAGAATCTGGTCGCGTTGCTGAAGGCGCTGAAACCCCTCGGCACCGGCACGTAGGTCCGCGCCGGCAGATCCCGGTAGACCATCGGGTCTGCCGCCCTCCGGGTTGCGCTGCGGCCGCTTCGATGCACGGGCCATGACCGGGTGCGTTGGAATCGGTCGCGACGGCCTGCCGACCCGTCGGCGCCGGGTCAGTCACCCGACCCTGTTCGCAGCGCACCGTGCCGAGGCCGTCGGGCCGGGCGGCGACCACAACAGGACGCGCACAAGTCTCCATGATGCGACACCGCCAACCCGCCGGCGGCGGGGGCTGTTTGCAATCGTCAGAGGCATTCGGTCTGATAGCGATCCGCACACGCCGGGGGGCGCACCATGACAAGAATGACCGGCGGCCGGTTTGTCGCAGAAACCGTTCACGGCTACGGCATAACCCATGCTTTTTTCGTCCCGTACATCGCGCCACGGGCGTTGATGGAAATGGAGAAACTGGGCATCAGACGCGTCCAGACCCATGGCGAGAAGGCGGCCGCCTACATGGCTGACGCCTATGCCCGGGCGCGGCGCGGACCCGGCCTCTGCATGGCGCAGTCCGTGGGCGCGATGAATCTCGCGGCCGGGCTGCAGGACCCTTACCTGGCTTGTTCGCCGGTCATCGCGATCACCGGCCGGGAACGTCAGGTCAGCCAGCAGCGCCACGCCTATCAGGAGGTTGATCACAAGGGTCCGTTTTCGGCGGTCACGAAGTACAGCGCCATGCTGTCAACGCCCGACCAACTGCCGGTCTACCTGCCGCAGGCGTTTCGCGCTGCCACTTCAGGCACGCCCGGGCCGGCGCACCTGGACCTTGAAGGCCTGGCCGGTCAGTTCGTGATCGACGCCGAAGCCGAACTTGACGTCGTGATCGACGAGACCTTCGCACAGGTGCCGCCGTTCCGGCCGGAGGCCGACGTCGACGCGGTAACCGCAGCGCTTGAACTGCTGATGCAGGCGGAACGGCCTGTGATCGTGGCGGGCGGCGGCGTGACCGCATCGGATGCGGGCACGGAACTGCGCGCGCTGGCCGAGAAGCTGTCGATCCCGGTGGCGACTTCGCTCAATGCCAAGGTCATGTTCCCGAGCGACCACCCGCTCGCGGTGGGCGTGCCTGGATCCTATTCCCGCGCTTGTGCCAACCAGGCCCTGTGCGAGGCTGACCTGGTGTTTTTCATCGGCAGCCACGCCGGCGGCCAGGTCACCAACGGCTACACCATTCCACCCCGGGGCACACCGGCCATTCAGCTGGACATCAATCCCGCTGAAATCGGCCGCAACTATCCGGTCAAGGTCGGGTTGCAGGGAGATGTGCGCGACACGATCCGTCGCATGCTTGCCCGTGCCGAGCCAGTTTCCCCGCGCCGGTCCTGGATCGGCCGCGTACAGGAACTGGTCGATACCTGGAAGCAGGGTGTCAGCGCACTGGTGGCTTCCGACAATGTGCCCATGCGTCCCGAGCGCTTGTGCGCGGAACTCTCCGAGCTGCTTCCCACCGACGCGATTCTGGTGTCGGACACCGGGCATTCCGGCGTCTGGACCGGCACCATGCTCGACCTGAAGCATCCCGATCAGCGCTACCTGCGCTGCGCCGGGTCGCTGGGTTGGGGGCTCCCGGCAGCCATGGGCGCCAAGTGCGCGCAACCGGATCGCCCGGTGGTGTGCTTCACCGGTGACGGCGGCATCTGGTACCACATCGGGGAACTGGATACGGCGCGCAAGGCCGGGATCCACACCGTGACCGTCGTCAACAACAACCATTCACTCAATCAGGAGAAGAATGGCGTCGAGGGGGTTTACGGCGGGCGAACCGAGGGCTCCGACGAACTCTGGCTGTTCCCCGAGACGGATTTCGCGGGAATTGCCGAATCGATGGGCTGCGTCGGGATCACGGTCCACAAGCCAGGGGAGCTGCAGGGCGCACTCGAGCAGGCGTTCGCTGCCGGGAAACCGGCGTTGGTGGACGTGAAGACCGACATTGACGGGATCGCACCGCGGGCCTGGGTGCCGCCGGCCTAGGCGGTGTTGCTGCTACCGTCGCAGTTCGCCGATGCATCGATCGGCGACGGGCACATCTTCTGAAAGGAGTGCGCCACCATGGCAGGACTTCCAGCTCTCAGCAGGCGTCGGTTCCTCGGAACGGGCTCAGCGGCAGCGGTCGCGATGGCCGCCCCCTACGTCAAGACCGCCCATTCGGCGGGACGACTGGAGCTTGGTGTCCAGGACCACTGGGTGCCTGGCGTCAACCCGGTGGTGGAACGAATCTGCACCGAATGGGGGCAGCAGAACAATGTCGAGGTCAAGGTCGACTTCATCACGAGTGTCGGCAACAAGCTCGCGCTGACGGCGCAAGCGGAAGCCCGCGCCGGTACCGGCCACGACATCTTCCAGATGGGTTTGTGGGGCCCGAGCATCCAGCGAACGAAGCTCGAACCGCTGGATGACGTCATTGCCGACGTCGAGGCCGACGTCGGCCCGATGGACCCGGCCGCCAAGTACTGCTTCTTCATCGACGGGGCCTGGCGGTCGTCACCGGTGGCCGTCATGGGCCAGACCCACGCATTCAACAGCCGGATCGACCATTTTCGCGATATTGCCGGAATTGATCTGCCCGACATCTTTCCGGCGGGCCCGCGTGATCCCGGGAAGGTCGCCACCTGGACCTATGACACCCTGCTGACCGCCGCACAGAAACTGCATGCCGCGGGCTTCGGGTTCGGTGCCCCTTTGTCGCCGACGCCGGACGGGACGTTCTGGCTCGCACCGTTGTTCGCGGCTTTCGGCGCGGTCCTGGTGGACGCCGACCGTCAAATTACGGTCAACAGTGACGAAACCCGCGCCGTGCTCGAGTACATGAAGGAACTCAGTCAGTTCATGTCCGATTCGGTGTACGCATGGGACGACGCGAGCAACAATCGCTGGATGCTGTCCGGGCGCGGATCCGCGGTGATCAACCCGCCGAGCCCGTGGGCCGTGGCGAAACGCGACGCCCCCGACCTCGCGCCGCTGATTTGGCACCATGATCTTCCCGTCGGCCCGCGCGGACGGTTTCGGCACCTGATCCCCAACGGCTGGGGCATCTGGCATTTTTCGCCGAACAAGGAAGCCGCCAAGGACCTGCTACGGCACATGGCAACCCGCGAAGTGGCGGAGCAGCTGGTGACCGCGAGCAAGGGCTACGAAGCGATCATCTTCGATTCCTTCCGCGACTTCGGCGTGGTCGAAGAGGCCGGCCCGCCAGCGGGCACCCTGTACAACTACGCGCCGCGTGGCGATGAACAGCTCATTCTGTGCGGCACGCCCGCTCCAAATGATGTGGCCGCCCAGATCTTCACCCAGGGCGTGTTCGGGAATCTGGTCGCGCGCGTGACCGCTCACAACGAAGCGCTCGACGACGCGATCGCCTGGGCCGAAAACGAACTCGAAGGGTTTCTGCGCGGGTAACTGGCGGCGGCCGTCCCTGGGGTGCGGCGCTCTCGTGGGTCAGGGCGTGACGGGGGCGGCACAACATTCCGGGCCCTTCAAACGGGTCCGGAGCCCCTGCCATTCGGCGAGCTCCGCGAACCGGAATGCAGACAGGATGCATGGACGGGTCGTCACCGGAACACGCGCCCGCATTTCCCCAACCGTCGTCCCGAGGTCGTCGGCGCGCCGGCCTCGAGCTGCTTCAGGCGGAATCCCACGGCTCCACCGCGCCCCGCTCGATCAGGTAGGTGCGCTCGAAGAGACTGCCGGCCCTGTCCATTTCCGATTCAGAGATCAGCACGGTCGTGCCTTCTTTCTGGAGGTTTGCCAGGACCTCTGACAGTCTCAGCGCGAGGGCCGGAGCCACCCCCTCGAAGGGTTCGTCGAGCAGCAATACCTGCTCGCCGGACACCAATGCGCGCGCCAGCGCCACCAGCTTCTGCTGCCCCCCTGACAGCTGCTCGACGCGGCGCGAGCGCATGTCGGCAACTTCCGAGACGTAGGCGAGTGCGCGTTCACAACGGTCCCGGCCGTCCGGACGCCGCGATCCCCATGCAGGCAGCAGCAGGTTTTCCTCCACAGTCAGACCCGGGATCAGGCGCCGATCCTCCGGCATGTACCCGACACCCGCACGCGTGCGCCGATGGGCGGGAACTGCGGTGATGTCCTGGCCGTTCAGGAGCACGCGTCCGGAGTGGGTGCGAATCAGTCCCATCACCGCCCGCATCAACGTGGTCTTGCCGGCGCCGTTTCGCCCGACCAGCCCGGTGAACCCTTCGACCCGCAGGTCGACGTCATGGAGGATCGTGCTGCCGCCGAACTTGACGGTCAGTTTCCGGGTCTCAAGCATCGGTCGATCGGGGCGGGCGGCGGCCGACCACGTGCTCGATGACGGCCGGGTTCTCGAGCACCTCCTGCGGCGCGCCATCCGCCAACACCCGCCCCTCGCGGAATGCGATGACGCGGTCGGCGTAACGTCCCACCACATCCATGTCGTGCTCGACGAACAGGACCGTCGCCCCTGACGAGCGAAGCGCGTCGATCACGTTGCCCATCACGTCGAACTTCTCCTCCGTGCTGATCCCGCTGGTCGGTTCATCCAGCAGGATCATGGCCGGGCCGCCCACCATCGCCATGGCGATGTCGAGCAACTTCCGCACGCCCTGCGGCAGCCGGTCCACCCGCGTCTCGGCCGAGTCCGAAATGCGATACTGCTCCATGACCCGGCGCGCCTTCTCTTGGATCTCCGGCCGGACGAGCGGCTTCCACCAAGGGGGCCGGCGGTGGCCGAACACCCCCACTGACAGCAGCAGGTTCTCGTACACGGTGAGACCCGGAAACAGTTGCGGAATCTGGAACGAGCGGTGGATCCCGGCCGCCGTGGCCTCTCCGACGGTGCAACCGGTGATGTCGGCGCCGCGGAAAAGGATACGTCCCCGGTCCGGCGTGAGGTAACCGGTCACCATGTTGCAGAACGTCGTTTTCCCGGCGCCGTTGGCGCCAATCACGCCGACGATCTCGCCAGCTGCAACCGACACGCTGACGTCTTCAGCAGCGACCACTGCGCCGAAGGTCTTTCCCAGTCCGCGGGTCTCGAGCAGCGCTTCAGGCATTTCGTCCCCGCAGTCGGTCGACCAGCGACCACAGGCCGCCCGGCAGGAAGAGAATGACCAGGAGGAGGGTGATGCCGAGCAACATCTGCCACGCTTCCGGAACGTATTGCAGGGCAAACGTGCGGACCAGCTCGAACACCGTCTGCGCGATGAACGGAGCCGCGACGTTTCCGGCACCACCCAGGATCGCCACGAACACGAATTCGCCTGACTTCGTCCAGTAGGCGGTGTCCTCGGGGGTCACATGGCCGATCAGCAGCACCGTGAACACGCCGCCGAGCGCTGCGAGTTTCGCCGCCATGATGTAGGCCAAGTGGACGGCGCCACGGGCGGAGACCCCGAGGTAGCGAAGCCGCAGCTCGTTCTCCCGCACGCCCTGGCCGGCATAGCCGACCGGACTGGCCAGGATTCGATCCACCAGCCACGCGACGAGCGCGCTCGAAATCACGATGAAGCCGAACAGCACGAAGGTGAGCCGTCCGGCCTCCGGGCCCGGTGCGACCCCGAGCAATGTCGGCACGCCCACGCTGAATCCGTCAGTACTTCCCAGCGCCACGGTCTTGGCGAGTATCCCGAACAGGATCATCGAGAACGCCAGATTCAGCATCGCGAAAAAGATGCCCCGGTGCCCCCGGACGATATAACCGAGAGCCCAAGCAATCGTGCCGGCCGCCGCGATCCCGGCCACGCTCAGGACCAGCATGTCGGTGATGCCGAGAAACTGATTGGCCAGGGCAGCGGCGTATCCGCCGATGGCGAAGAACAGGCCCTGTCCAAAGGACACGAGCCCGAAGCGGATCAGGATCATCAGTCCGAGCGCGACCAAACCCCCGCCAAGTGATACGGCCGCGGTATGGGCCGCCCACGCGGGCAGCAGCGGCCAGAGGCCAAGCAGCGCCGCGGCGGCCAGCGCGATGCCCGCCGTCGTCGGACGGATCTTCCGAAGCGCCGTCATATGCGACGGGTTTGCGGCTTGCCGAACAGGCCTTCCGGCCGTACTGCCAGGACCACCGTCATGACCACGAACACGACGAACAATTCCAGCTCGGGACGGAAAAACACCGCCGCCGTCCGGCCCAGTCCCACCAGCAGCGCGCCGATCGCCGCGCCCTCCACGGAGCCCAGCCCCCCGATCACCACCACGGCAAACGCCAGTACAATCAGCTCGACGCCAATCCCGGGGACGACCGAAATCAACGGGGCGCTGAGAGCGCCGCCCAACGCGCCCAGGACGGCCCCGCAGAGGAAGGTCACCGTGAAGAACCGGGCCACGTTGATCCCGAGAGCCGACGCGATCTCTCGATCATGAATTACCGCGATCAAGAGTTTCCCGGGGCGCGTGCGGTGGATCGCCGCCCAGATCCCGACGCCGATCAGCGCCACCAATGGTACGAGGAGCAGGTCGTACCCCACGTACGGTATGCCCGCGATCGATATCGTGCCGAACAGGAATCGGGGTTGAAATGCGATGTAGGACTCCGGCCCGAAGATCAGCTTCATGACGTCTTCGAGGACCAGGAAGACCGCGTACGTGGCCAAAACGATTACGATTTCGTCTCGTCCGTAAACC
Source organism: Alphaproteobacteria bacterium (assembly GCA_965116745.1). Taxonomy (GTDB): domain Bacteria; phylum Pseudomonadota; class Alphaproteobacteria; order TMED109; family TMED109; genus VXPW01. The sequence continues at coordinate 2,093,682 of OZ220701.1, forward strand.
CAACGCAGCACGCCACGCTCGATCAGGATGCCAACGAGGACTCCGACGACGATGGCGGCAACCAGCATGATGGCAAGCAGCACGAACCCGGCGTCCGGCGCCCCGCCAACGTACATGCCCACACCCCAAGCGGCCGTGTACGCGCCAAGCGCGTACAGGCTTCCGTGGGCGACGTTCAGGACGTTCATCACCCCGAAAATCAGGGTGAGGCCGATCGAGACAATGAACAGCCAGGACGCGTAAACCAGACTGTCGACGACGATCGCGGCCAGCGCCATCATTACGCGTCTCCGCGGCATTGCGCACACAGCACGAGCCGCGCAGGTCCCGATCCGTGCAATCGTCGCACATTGCAGGAAGATGATGGCTGAATCAACTGTGCGATCACCGGCCCACGCGGCAGTGGATCGACGGCTGTCGGTGGCGCCCATGATGCAGCGCACCGACTCTCACTTCCGGCGTTTCATGCGCCTGTTGACCCGGCACACCCTGCTCTATACCGAAATGATTCCGCTCGGTGCCATCCTGGAAGGACCACGGGAGCGGAGCCTTCGGTTCGATCCGCTCGAACAGCCGGTCGCGCTGCAGGTGGGGGGCGCCGACCCCTCGGGCCTGGCGGCGGCGGCCGGTTACGGCGAAGCCTACGGTTACCGCGAGATCAACCTGAATTGCGGTTGCCCGAGCCATTCCGTCCAGCACGGAGGCTTTGGCGTCGTCCTGATGCGGACCCCGACCCGCACGGCCGAATGCGTTCGGGCCATGGTGGAAAGCACGAGTCTTCCGGTCACGGTGAAGGCTCGAATCGGCCTCGATGCCCAACGCAGCGACGCGTTTCTGGACGATTTCGTCGGCGCGGTTGCCGAAGCCGGATGCAAGAGCTTCATCATTCACGCTCGCTCAGCCTGGTTGAAGGGACTGAGCCCGAAGCAGAACCGTTCGGTCCCGCCGCTCGACTACGCCCGAGTTCATCGTCTCGCCCGACAGCGGCCGGACCTCGACATCATCATCAACGGAGGAATCCGATCGCTCGCCGAAGCCAATCAGTTTCTCGCCGAGGGGTTGGGCGGCGCCATGATCGGGCGGGCAGCCTGGGAGCACCCCTGGCAGTTCACCGAAGCCGACCAGCGCGTATTCGGGGTTGCTTCCTCCTTGCCCCCAACAAGGGAGGGGGCCCTGCGTGCGCACGCCGCGTATGTAGACCGCGCACTGGCCGATGGTGAACCCTTCCACCGGGTTGCCCGGCCGCTCGTGGGACTATTCCGAGACCAACCCAAGGCGCGGCGATGGCGCCGGGCGCTGGCGGAAACCAGGACGCTCGATGACGCTTTGGGCTACATGGCTGCCGCGTGACGACACGGACAGGTGAATGAAACCTTGTGACCCGGCCGGAGGCCGCCACGTTGGCCTCAGCCTTCGTAAGCGGTCTGGCTTGAAGCGAGCGCCTCCGCCTCCCGGCGCTCGGCCTCAAAGCTCCCGAACAGCTGCATGATCAGCGGCAGGACCAGCAGGTTCAGCAGCGTGGACGACGCCAGCCCACCGATGATGATTGCCGCCATCGGCCCCATGATTTCGTGACCAGGATTGTCCGCGTCGAATGCGATCGGAAGCATCGCCAGCGCCGTCACGAGCGCCGTCATGAGGATTGATGGCAGACGTTCCGACGCGCCGCGAACCACGGTATCGATCGTCCAGGGGGCGCCCTCGACCACCACGAGATGCCGATAGTGCGAAACCAGCATGATCGAATTGCGCAACGTGATCCCGAACAGCGTGACGAAACCGACCAGGGAGCCCAGCGACACCACGCCGCCCGTGAGATAGGCCGCGACCACACCACCCACCAGCGCAAACGGCAGGTTGGCGAGGACCAGCAGGAGCGCCCGCCCTCGTCCCAGCGCGATTCTGGCCAGCACCATGATGCCGATTCCGGCCAGCAGCGCGGCAAACACCAACTCAGAGCGCGAGCGGCGCTGCTCCAGTGCCGTTCCCGCCAAATCGAAGTACACGCCCCGGGGAAGCACGTCCGCCTCGACGAGCGCCGCCTCGACGCGCCGTACCACCGTTTCCACGTCCGCGTCCGCCATGTGCGCGGTAACCACCTGCAACCGGCGGCCCCCGTCGCGGAGAATGGTGTAACGGCCCCGACCCATGCGGACGTCCGAGAACGTGCTCAGCGGCTCCAGGGTCCCGTCGGAGCGACGCACCATGAGGTCACCCAACGCGAACGGATTGGCACGGTCGCTCGCTTCGAACACAAGCGTCACGGGTACCGGAATGCCGTCGCGGAACACTGTGCCGACCTGCAGGCCGCCGTAGGCCGCTTCGACGGCCTCCACCACTTCGACCGGCGTGATTCCTGCCTGACCAAGGCGCTGCCAGTCGAGGTGCACTTCCGCTTGCGGGCGCCCAAGCGCGGCGCGCACGCGTACCTGCGTGAGACCCGCGATGTCGCCTAGCAGGCTGGCCACCCGGGCGGCGGCGGCGTCAAGCACATCCAGATCCGGACCGAAGATGCGGACGACCAGGGGCGCCGCGTAACCGGAGACCGTTTCATCCACGCGTTCGATCAGGAACGTGTTGAGCTCCGCAGCGATGCCGGGCGTACCGTCCAGAATCTCCCGTATCTGGTCGAATACGGCTTGCTGTTCAGCGCCGGACAGCGGATCCAGCTCAACTTCGTATTCCGCGTAGTGACTCCCGTACGTGTCGGCACCTCGCTCCGCGCGCCCTGCCCACTGCGACATGGAACGCACACCCTCGACCTGCAGCACCTGCCGCGTGAGTCGGGTACCGGTGCGGATGGTTTCCTCCAGCGAGGTCCCAGGCAGCCCGGACGTGTGAATCATGTAGTGGCCCTCGCGCAGCTCGGGCAGGAACGCGCTGCCGAGTCCCGGCAAAAGCGCCACGCCGAAGAGAGAGCCGCCAAGGGCTAGCGCAACGGTCAGGCCCGGAACCCTGCCCAGCAGCCGCAGGATCCACGCGTAGGCAGGCGTGATCCACCGAATGAGCGGGGGCACCCGGTACGCGCCGCGCGAGGCCAGGAGTACCCGACAAAGTGCCGGTGTCAGTGTCAGCGCGACCACCAGGGAAGCAAAGATCGCGAGGATGTAGGCCAAACCCAGCGGGGCGAACATGCGTCCCGCTACGCCGGAGACCGCGAATAGCGGCACAAACACGAGCATGACGATGGCGCTTGCATGCACCATCGAACTCCGGACTTCCATCGAAGCATCGAACACCACGTCGTCGGCACGGGCCGGCGCTGGACGCGTCAGTGCCTGGCGAAGGCGCCGCATGATGTTTTCGGTATCAATGATGGCGTCGTCGACCACTTCGCCCAGGGCGATGGCCAGCCCGCCAATGACCATGATGTTGAAGGTCGTGCCAGTCTCCAGCATCCCCAGCCCGGCAGCGATCAGGGATACCGGGATCGCGCTGGCGGTAATGATTGCGGCCCGGACGTCGAACAGGAACACCAGCAACACCAGCACGACCAGCCCGGCACCGATCGCGAGGTGAGCGGAAATGTTGGCAACCGAGCGTTCAACGTAACGGGCCGGGCGAAAGAGGTCGCGATGGATGAAAATGCCGATCGAGGCGAGGGCCGGTGTCAGGTCGTCGAGCGCCTGATCCAGCCCGCGGGTCACGGCCACGGTGCTTGACTGGAACTGACCGATAATCATGAGCAGCACGGCGGGCTCGCCGCCGACGGTTGCCATGCTGATCGGGTGAGAGGCGCCAAACCCGATATCGGCGATATTGGCGAGAGGGATGCGCGTCCCGTCGGCCCGGGCGATGTTGAGCGACTGGAGGGCTGCCACTGACAGCGCGCCCTCGCCCACCACGACGGCAAGTGTCTGGTTGGGCGTATCGACCCGCCCGCTGCCCCGATAGCCAGCGGCCCGTACTGCTTCCGTCAGTTCGCCGACCGTCACGCCCGCACGCCTCAGGCGCTCCGGGTCGGGCCGAATCTGGAGGGCTTCAATCTGGCCGCCGAAGACGTTGACGTCGGCCACGCCGGGAATCTCCAGCAGGTGCGGCAGCACGACCCGCTCGACCGTGGACCGAAGACGTTCGGGCGCCCGTTCAGCCGTAAATCCGACGGTCATGACGGTAGCCGCGCTGGAGGAAAGCGGCACGATCGTTGGCGTGGCGGCCGAGCGGTGAAGCTGCCCGGACGCGACCGCAAGCCGCGCGGCGACGGCTGCCCGGTTGATCTCGTCGCGGGTACCGTCCGCGAACGTCAGGTTCACGATCGACAAGCCGCTGATCGATTCGGAGAACGTCCCGACCAACCGCGGCAGTCCCCTGAGAACCTCCTCAAGCGGGCGAGTGACACCAGTTTCCACCTGTTCGGCCGTCAAGCCAGGTGCTTCGGTTTGCACGATGACTTGCCGAGGAGCAAATTCCGGAAATATGTCGAAGGCGCCCTCGGACAGGCGCCACAACCCCGCCGCAACCAACGCGGCAGCAAGCGTCACCACCACGCCAGGATGCCGAATCGAGAACTTGACGATCAGAGCGAGCACGAATTCAGTCGTCGTCCTCGCGCATGATCTCCGCCCGGAATTCCTCGGCCAAGAGCATCTGGCCACCCCGAATCACGACGCGGGCGTCGAACGCCAAAACCGACTTCGGGACGAACCAGCTGCGGTCCAGGCGGCGGAGCCCACTCAGAGGCAGGCGGTGGAAGCGTCCGTCGCCCAGGTCGCGGTAAGCCCAGATGCCGTCGCCATGGAACAAGACAGCCCCGGTCGGCAGCACGAATCCCGCTTCGAAGCCTTCCGTTGCCTGGAACGTGACCTCGACCCGGAGGCCCGGACGCAAGCCGGCACCTTCGGCCAACAGCACGACCGCATCCGGACCCATACCGGCGATCTCGGCGTATCCCGGCCCGATCGGCTCAGCCGGACGGACAGCATCGCCGGCTTGAATGTCGGCATGGAAGCCGCGCCCGCTGAGGGGCTCGGGCAGCGACACCTGCACCAGCGCCCGGCTGCGGTCCGCCAACGATTCGAGGAGCGGCAAGCGTTCGGCCGCCGCCTCTGCGAAGTAGGCGCCCCATCCGTGCCGGATCTGCCGCAGGGTGTGCGCACGTGCGGCCGTGTGCTCCGCCAGGATCATTTGCTCGTCACGCAGGGTGCGTTCCGCCAGATCGACGTCGGCCAGCAGGACCAGTCCGGTGTCGTACGCTTGCTGAAGGTGGTCGAGTCGATTCCGCAGCGGCTCGAGCCGGGCCTCAGACTGGCCGAGCACCAGTTCCGTGCCGCGCAGGGCGGCCACATCGCGGAGAAGGGACGCAACATCGAGGACGGTCCCGAGCTTCGTGTAGCGCTCCACCCAGTTCGCAGTCCGCACGGGCGCCGTCACGACGCCGTTCGCTTCAGCAACACCAGGTGGAAAAATCAGGACGCGTTCGTCGTCACGAATCTCCAGCAGCGCGACCGGTGCATCGTCGTCGTCATCGTCGTCGTCATCGTCATCGTCATCGTCGCGTGCCACGTCCAGGCCGTCGACACCGTCATCCGCGTGATCTTCAACCCGCGTGGTCGGTAGCAGTCCGAAACTCACCGCAGCAAGGACCTCGTCCGGGGCGAAGCGCTGCAGCCCGTACACGGCTGCATAGCCACCGGCGAACGCGGCGATCAGGGCGAGAACTACGCGCATCGATCCGGAGCGGCGGGGGTCATGGGTCAGCCCGCGACGGGCGGTGCCAGGGGGCTCCGCGTGGAGCCGAATCGTCGCTGAAGATCCGCTCCATCGCAAATTCCAGATTGATCAAGGCCATTTGCCTGCGCAGCTCCGCTGCTGCCGCCGCCCTGCGGGCCGCGAGCAACCGAAGATCCGCGTCAGGCTTGGCGGCGGCCGGTAACGTGCGCTGGCGGATTGCCGTCGCGGTTTGGGCAGCGTACTCGCTGGCGGCGGTGATCTCGGCTTCCGCCGATGCCGATTCCCGGCCCGCCGTGGCCAACTGGGACCATGCCGATTCGGCCTCGGCGAGGACCTGTGCCTGCGTCTCCTCGAAGGCCAGGCGAGCCTCGTCCCGATGGGCCAGCGCGATCGCGACCCGCGCATCCGTAATCTCGGGCACCGGCACGATGGCGCCGGCGAGACGCAGCACAAGGTCTTTCTGGTCCCAGAGGATGCCCGGCCCCAGGGTGATATCGGGAGTCAGCTCGGCCAGCGTCACGCGGAGCCTCGCCTCGGCCGCCCCATAGGCGGCGATCTTCACCAGCACATCGGAGCGGCGCACCAGGGCCCGGCGAAGCATCGCGTCGAACTGGGCGGGGTCGATTCGCGACGGCAGCAACTCGCCGACCGGTGGCCGGATTCCGCGTCCTTGAACCGCCATCCGCGACACGCCAAGCGCAGCCGCAAGTGCCGTCTCGGCCTCCGCCGCCCGCGAGCGCGCCGCGTCGAGCGCGAGCCTGGCCTGCTGCGCAAGGGCGGCTGCTCGCTGGGCATCCGCCAGGCGCGATACGCCGGCCTGAAGCCCCTGCCGCAGCATCGCCTCCACCCGCGTCCGCAGTTCGACATCTTCCTCGGCAAAGGCGATATCAAGGCGCGTGTGCTCGATGCGCACAAGGGCCTTCAGGATATGGTCGCGTACCTCCCATCCCACGCGCTCGAGCGCCCATTGCGCCGCTACGCGTTCGGCGACAGCTGCGTCGGTTCGGGCCGTCCGCAGGGTTTCGCGGGTAAAGGGTCGTTCGACCGACAATCCCAAGGTCCAGGGCGCCCCTTCCGTGTGGTACTCGACTTCCGGTGCATACAAAAACGGCTGGTTAACCTGCGTCAACTGCACGGACGCCACCATGTGGGCCAAACGGGCCTCCGCCCGACGGCGTGACGGTGCGTACTCGATCGCGGCCAGCACCAGGGCTTCCGCGTCGATCGGCCCGTCGCCACCGGGCAACGCCATCTGGAGACGGTCGAATGCGGCGACCTCAGGGTTTAGGGGCTTGGGCGGTACCTCAGGGCTGTTGCAAGCAGCGAGGGTCAACGCGCAAGCAACCGCCTGCGCCAGCCTCCGGTACACTCGAACGTGGCCCAGCACGGTCAGTCGTCGCTCCGCACGGCCTCCGAAAGCCGCCGCTTGGCGCGGCCGGCAAGGCGTCCGAGTTTTCGGGCCGGCGACGGGTCGTTGACGATATCGCGCGCCTCGCGCACGGCCGAGGCAGCAGTCTCGGCGGCTGCCTTCCGAACACGCGGATCCGCCGCCGCCCGGCGCAGCAGCAGACGCACGACTGGTCCAACAAATGACATAGAGGCTGAGCATACCACTGCCTACCCGCCGAACCGACCGGCGCCGGCTGGCCGGGGTCGGGCGGGGTCAGGACACCATGCCCGTCACCTGCCTGCTTGCTAGTCTCACGCCATCCTGTCCCGGAACGGCCGAGCCTCCCATGACGTATCGAACCGCCACGCCCCTCTTCCTGGCTGCCGGGCTGGCAGCCGTCCTCTCCACGGATCCCGCCAATCCGGCAAGTGCAGCGGAATACACGGTCGACCCAAGCCACTCGTTCATTCAATTTCGGACCCAGCACCTGGGCTTCAGCTGGCTGGTCGGTCGCTTCAATCGCTTCGAGGGAAGCATGACCTACGATCCGCAGTCCGGGCCGGACGCGCAGAGCATCCGGGTCACGATCGATGCCGCCAGTCTCGACACCAATCACGCGGAACGGGACAAGCACTTGCGCAACAAGGATTTCTTCAACGTGGATGAGTTCCCCGAGGTGACCTTCGTCAGCACCGGCTTCCAGGGGGACGCGGACGGCGGCGAACTGACCGGAGACCTGACCCTGCTCGGGGTAACGAAATCCATTTCGTTCCCAGTCCGCCTGATCGGTGAAGGGAGTGATCCCTGGGGCGGCTACCGCGCCGGCTTCGAAGGTACCTATGTCCTCAAACGCCGGGACTTCGGCATGGACTACAACCTGGGTCCGGCGGCGGAAGAAGTCGAAATCCACCTGATGCTCGAGGCGATCCGACAATAGCGCGACGCCTGCCGCCGCATCGTGCTGCACAACACCAAAAGCGGCTACGGCCTGGCGAGCAAACTTCTTCACTGGCTCCTGGCGGCGGGAATCATCGGGCTGACCGCGCTGGGAGCCTGGATGGTGGACCTGAGCTACCTCGATAGCCGGTACAACCTCGCGTTGTCGCTGCATCGCTCGCTGGGAATGGCTGTTCTGGGATTGGCCGTCCTGTTCGCTGTCTGGAAGTTCGTATCGCCCTCCCCGCCGCTCCAGGCCGAACTGCGAGATTGGGAACGGCACGGGGCCCGCCTCACCCACGCCCTGTTGCTATGCGCGATCTTTGCCCTTCCGGTCTCCGGCTACATGATCTCGACCTCAGCCGGCGCCGGATTTCCGTTCCTCGATCTCTTCGTGATCCCGGCCATCTTCCCGCGGTCGGAAATCCTGCGTGATCTGGCCATCGGCGTGCACGCGGCCGTCGCCTACGGACTCCTCCCCGTCGTGGTCATCCACGCCGGCGCCGCTCTCAAGCACCAGTTTCTCGACCAGCACGGCACGCTCAAGCGGATGCTCTGATTCCGCCACGGCTTACCCGGCCCCGGCGGGGCGCCGGAACCGGCAATCGCGCGCCGGCGGTTAGCGGCCGCTGAACACAGGCTTCCGCTTCTCGACGAAAGCCTTGGAGGCCTCCAGGTGATCTTCCGTAAAGCCCGAACGCGTGTGGTTGCGGGCCTCCATGTCCAGCGTCTCGGACAGGGAAGCCGTCCAGGCGCCGTTGAGATTCTGCTTCATGTAGCCCAGCGCGACGCGCGGCCCAGAGGCCAGCCCCTCCGCCAGCGCCCGGGTTTCCGCTTCGAGGGCGTCACTTGCCACCACGCGATTGAGGATCCCCAGCGCAAGAGCGTCGGAAGCCGTGAGCCGGGCGGCCGTGAGATAGAGTTCCTTGGCCTTGCCGGCACCGACCAGTCGGGACAAGAACCAGGATCCACCGAAGTCGCCGGACAACCCGACCTGTGCAAACGCAGTCGTCATCAGTGCGGTCTCGTCGGCAATTCGGAGGTCGCAGGCCAGGGCCACCGAGAGACCAGCCCCGGCGGCGGGACCGCGAACCATGGCCACCACCGGCTTCGGCATCTCGTAGATCACGCGGCTGACTTCCATCCTGCGGCGCAGCGCCTGCATCCGGCCCTCCAGGCTGGCTTCGCGAAGCGATCCCTGCGCCATGCCCTTGACGTCACCGCCGGCGCAGAAGCCGCGTCCCGCTCCGGTCAGCACGACACAGCCGACCTCCTCATCCGCGGCCAATCGAAGCATGGAGGCAAGGAGACCATCCAGCATCTCGTTGCTCATCGCGTTCAGGCGGTCCGGGCGGTTCAGGGTGAGCCATGCCACGCCGTTGTCGCGTGATTCCAACAGATGATCGGACATTGCCTGTAACCTCCGGAGCCCTTGGCCTGAATTGGCGCGACCCATCAGGAATGCAGCCAGTGGGTATCGCGGCGCACCACATTCGCCGATGCCTTACACGAGTGCAAATCGCATTCCCGCGACCAGGATCACGTTCCCCTCCTGAGGGAATCCCTGGGTGCGGGCGCGGGCGAATGCAGCGTCAGAATCCTCGGCGGCCAGATCCAGGCCTGCCAGGCCCTCGCCCCGCCCATCGGACGCGACGACAAATCGCAGATCCGCATTCGCAAGGGGCAGGGTCGCCACCCCCGCTGCGTCCCGGGTCAGCGGGATTTGCGCGATCTCACTCCAGCGCGCCGCCAAGGCGTCCGGATCACGGGATTGAATTTCTGCCGCCGCGATCGCCGACACCACGCCCGTGCGGACGTACGGTTTCCAGTCGGGGCCCGCCGGATGCCACGCGCCGTCCCCGGCATCGCCGTCCTCCTGGCGATCGATCTCGAAGAACGTGCCGCCCGTGTCCTTGGGATGCAGCTGCATGCCCTGAAACTGGCCATAGGAAAGCCGGTTGGCGACACGGACGCCGAGTTCATCGACCCGGCTCCGGCGGTGATCCAGATCGTCACACTGGGTAATGACCATGTAGCCGCCGTCGCCGCCGCGCCGCTCCAGATAGCGGCCTGCCGCCGTTCCCGGCCGGGTCGGCGCCACCACTTCCAGAAACTGGCTGCCGACCGGCATCAGGGCGTTCACGAGCCCGTACTCGGCAACGGCGTCGTCGACGTGGCAGACCGCGAGCCCAAAGACCCGGCACAACGCGTCCACGACGGGATCCAGATTGCCGGCGACGAGGCAGATCTGCCGAAGTCTCAACTGCATGGCGACATCCCCTTGAAGCTCGGCATTCCGGCATGCCGGTGCCGGCCCGCATGTTCGCCGATCTGTCCCTGGCGAACGGCGCCGGACCCCCAACGCGATCACCCTCAGGGGGCCAGCGTTGCCGCAACACCAACGACTCTCGTTCTACAGCGGCTCCGTCTCGGCAAACGCCCAGTAGGCCTTTCGGGCCGCACGATACAGGGGGCCCACGGCAAACTCGTGGTCGTCGACGCGGGTGATCGGCAGCACCTTGCCCCAGTTCCCGGTGCTGAACACCTCATCTGCCCCCATCACGTCGTCCAGCGAAACCGTCTGTTCAACGACATCGATTCCGAGCTCGCTCAGGAGAGCAGATACCCGCAGCTTGGTGATTCCGTTGAGAAACGTCCGGTTCCAAACCGGCGTGATCGCGACTCCGTTGCGACCCAGCCAGATGTTGGCCGACGCCAGCTCCGCCACATTGCCGTCACCGTCCAGCATCAGCGCGTTGTCGAAGCCGCGCCGCTCGGCGTCCTGCAGGGCCCGCGATCCGTTGGGGTAGAGGCACGAAGCCTTGGCTTCGGTCGGGGCCATGTCCGGTCCGGGGCGACGAAACGGGCTCACGGTGATCGATCGCCCGTGCGCAGCCGGCATCGCCATCCGCATGAGCGACAGCAGGAAACGGGTGCTCCCCGGCTCCGGCGTGAGGAAGCCGCGGGCCGCATACAGGGACGGACGAATGTAGAGTTCAGCGCCCGTCTCGAAACGGCGCGAGCCCTCGCGCGCGAGGCGCTCGACCGTCGCTGCATCGACGGGCTGGTCCAGTCCCATCACCGCGGCTGACCGCATAAGACGCTCGCAATGGCGGCCGAGATCGGGAACACAGTCGTTGAACAGCCGCGCGCCGTCGAAGACAGCCGTGCCGTGCATGTAGCTCTGGCTGAGTGCGCCGATGAGCGGCGGATCACCTTCGTGCCAGGTTCCGTCCGCATAGACGAGACTGTCCATCATTCCCTCCAGGCGCGACCTCAGGCGCCGCCGCCTTCAAGCCGCGACCGTGCCGATTGCCCCGATTTGGACTTGCGCGCCTTGCAAAGTACCATGGGGAGGCTGTCGACGTAGCGGCGGCTCCCAGTTGGAGGGGTTGCTACGCCGACCACCGGTTTCGGATTCGCGGCCGCGGATCCGGATACAACGAGGAGGAAGTTGACATGAATTTGACTGTCAACGGCAATCCGCAGGAATTCGGCGGCGACCCGAACATGCCCCTGCTCTGGTACGTCCGAGACGTGCTCGGGCTTACTGGGAGCAAGTTCGCGTGCGGCACCGGCCTCTGCGGGTCTTGCACCGTCCATGTGGACGGTGAAGCGGTGCGGGCGTGTGTCACGCCTGTGTCGGCCGCTGAGGGCATGGAAGTGACCACGATCGAAGGGCTGGACGCGGAGGGCAACCACCCCGTACAGCGCGCCTGGCGTGCTCACAACGTTCCCCAGTGCGGCTACTGTCAGTCTGGCCAGATCATGCAAGCGGCGGCCCTGCTTTCCCAGAACCCGGATCCGTCGGATCAGGAAATTCTGGACGGCATGAGCGGCAATATCTGCCGCTGCGGCACGTACCAGCGCATTTTCGCCGCCGTGAAAACGGCCGCGAAGGAGGTCTGACCATGACCATGCTTACTAATCTGAGCCGACGCACGGTTCTGAAGGGCATCGCCGGTACCACTGGATTCGTTCTGGGTGCCCGGCTTGGTTCCGATCAGTTGCTGGGCCTTCCCGCCAACGCGGCGGAAGGGAAACTCGAAGCCAACCTCTTCGTTGCGGTTGACGGTGACGGGTCCGTAACGATCACCTGCGCCCGGTCCGAAATGGGTCAGGGTGTCCGTACTTCGCTGCCGATGATCATCGCCGACGAAATGGAAGCCGACTGGGCTCGCTGCTCGGTCGTCCAGGCGGACGCCGAACAGAAGTGGAACGACTTCGGGCAAGAGCTCGACACGGACGGCTCCCGTTCGGTCCGTCGGGACATCAATCACCTGCGGGCCGCCGGTGCGGGCGCGCGCAAGATGCTTGAGATGGCTGCCGCCGAAATGTGGGGCGTGCCGGCTGACGAGTGTGTTGCGCAGAACCACCGCGTGAGCCACGCTCCGAGCGGCCGTTCCGCCGACTTCGGCGAGCTGGTCGCCACCGCTGCCGGCCTCGAGGCTCCGGACCCAGCTACGGTCCAGGTCAAGGACCGCAGCGACTGGAAGTACATCGCCAACGAATCCGCCTTCACGCCGGACGCGTACGTCGACCTGGTCGACATGACCACCGGCAAGGGCATGTTCGGTGCCGACATGATGCTGGACGGCATGAAGACCGCTGTGGTCGCACGTTCGCCGGTATACCGCGGCACGGTCGAGAGCTACGACGACTCCGCTGCCATGGCGATCACGGGGGTCCGCGGCACGGTCGAACTGCCGACGCCGGAACTTCCGATCGCGTTCAAGCAGCTGGGCGGTGTCGCTGTTATCGCCGACAACACGTGGGCTGCCCTGGAAGGCCGCAAGGCGCTCAACATCCAGTGGTCCGACTCGGAGAACAGTGCCATCGACAGCCCGTCGTACAACGACGCGCTGCGCAAGGCGGCGGCCGAACCGGGAACCACGATCCGTGAACGCGGCAGCTACGAACTGGCCCGTGACAAGGCGTCAGCGACGGAGTTCAGCCGCGAGTACTTCGTGCCGTTCTTCATCCACACGCCGATGGAGCCGCCGGCAGCGGTCGCCAACTACCAGGACGGCAAGGTCGAGATCTGGGCAGCTTCCCAGCATCCGATGGCAGTCCGGGACACGATCGCCGAAGTGCTTGGCATCGAGAAGGAAGACGTGCTGGTGCACATCACCCTCCTCGGTGGCGGATTCGGCCGGAAGTCCAAGGCGGACTACGCCGTGGAAGCGGCTTACCTCTCACGCGAGGTCGGCGCCCCGGTGCGTCTGGTCTGGACCCGTGAAGACGAAGTCCAGAACGGCTACTACCACGCCGCGAGTGCCCAGAGCATCAGCGCGGTCATCGACGCCGGCCGGGTATCCGGATGGCGTCACGGTGTGGCGTTCCCGTCCATCCTTGGTCTGTGGGTCCCGGAACAGAAGATCGGGTTCAACATCGAGCACGGCCTCGGCCTGATCGACATGCCCTACAACTCGATCGAGAACGTTCGAATCGAGAACGGGGATGCCAACCTGCCCACCCGGATCGGTTGGTACCGCTCGGTGAACAACATCCAGCACGCCTTCGCGATCAACAGCTTCGCGAACGAGCTGGCGCACGAGATCGGCCGCGACCCGGTCGAATTCCAGCTCGAGCTCATCGGTGAACCGGCGATCATCGACCTCACGAAAGAGGGTGTCGAGGACTACTGGAACTACGGTGACCCGATCGAGGACTACCCGATCGACACCGGCCGTCTGGCCGCCGTCCTGCGGAAGGCGCGTGACGTTTCCGGTTACGGGAAAGCGCTTCCGAAGGGGCACGGCCTTGGTCTCGCGGTGCACCGCTCGTTCCTGTCGTACATCGCCCAGGCGGTGCGCGTGCAGGTCACGGACGATGGGAACTACACCATCACGCGGGTCGACACGGTGCTGGATTGCGGTCTGGGCGCGAACCCGGAACGGATCCGGGCCCAGTGCGAAGGCGCTGCCGTCTACGGCAACACCATCGCGCGCCAGGGCATCATCAGCTATGCCCAGGGTGCCGTGGAGCAGAGCAACTTCCACGACTACCCGGTCTCGCGGATCGACGACGCTCCGCTCAACGTCCATCTCCACCGGATTGAGAACGATCACATTCCGAGTGGTGTTGGCGAGCCGATGGTCCCGCCGTTTGCCCCGGCGCTGGCCAACGCGATCTTCGACGCGACCGGCAAGCGGATTCGCAACCTGCCGATCCGTCCGGAGGACATCGCGGCAGCCTGACCCGGAACAGGAACCTGGGCGCGGTCCGTCCGCGTCCAGGTGTTCCGTCACCTATTCGAGGCCGGACGGGCGTTGCTCGTCCGGCCTTTTTTTGTGTGCCGAGCATGACCAACAGCTTGGAGGTGGAAGTCCTCTATCCAGCCTGATCGCGGCGAAGGATTAGCGAAGCGCAAGGGCGCTGTTGCGAGGCAGGGTCTGAAGGAGGCGTGGAGCAAAGCCACGACCCGATAGACAAGAACCGGATACGAGGCCGACCCGAGCGGACGAGCGGGCAAATGATCGCGAAGGCAACGGCCATCAAGGCCCGGGGTGGTAAATCCGGCGGGGGTGTGGTGAAGGCGGCTGGTCTTACCTCGGGAGTTCCGCATCGCGTCCGGCAGGTTCCGGACTCGCTGCCTCACCTTGTTTGTCGCCGCGCCGGCGCGCTATGCCCATCTTGCCCGCGATACCGTGATGGCCGCCGCGGCACGCATCGGCGACAGCATCGAGCAGGACATGCATGTCTCCGAAGCGACTCCGGCGCGCGGATGACGGCCCCTGACCATCATGCTTGCTGGTCATCGCACTTCGTGGCCACAGTGTCCGGTCCCGTCGATCCGTCGATTGCGTTTGCGGGAGATTGACTACCACACTCTCGTTGGATATATTCTTCATCAAAACACAGCATATTGTCAGGTTTTGCGCTGAGTCTGACCATGGCATTCGTCACCCGCTCACTCTCGCCCCAGGAGAGCCGCGTCGTCCTCACCTTGGCAGAGAACGGCCGCAAGGAAATTGGGCGCAAGGAAATCATCGACATGCTCGGCGTCAGCCCGCAGGCCGCCGATCACGTGATCCGCTCGCTGCGTCGCAAAGGATGGCTGGAACGCGCAAGCTGGGGCCGCTACCTGCTCATTCCTCCCGAAATGGGACCCGATGCTCTCGGAGAGAGCAACGTCCTGGCACTCGCCAGCCGGATCGCGGAACCCTACTACTTCGGCTATGCCACGGCCGCAGCGCACTACGGCTTCACCACACAGCATCGCCAGGTCGTTCGACTGGTGACGCCGGTGCGCACACGACACCGACACGTACTCGACACTGAAGTCCACATCGTCAATCCGGTCCCAAGAAAATTCTTCGGGTTCGGCCCGATCGACGTGCTCGGCCATACCGTCATGATGTCCGACCGCGAAAAGACCGTCATCGACTGCATCGACCGTCCAGACCTCGCCGGCGGCGAAGGAGAGTCTGCGATCATCCTGGCGACGGCCTGCCGCCGCATCGACTGGTACAAGGCGGCCAGCTATCTGGAGCGGATGTCATCCAAGACCCTCGCGCGACGTTTCGGGTGGCTGGCGGAACGTGCCGGCGCCACGATCCCTGAGGACGTACGTACGCATCTCCAAGAAATAGGGAGGGGAGCCGGCAAAGCGTTTTTCGGCCCGAGAATCCCCAAGCCCGGCGCGATCGGCTATCAGGCCAGTTGGCAGCTCACCGCCAACGTCGCGAGCCAAGACTTGAGTGACAGTGCCGGAATCGCGCGGCGACGTTCGGTCGACCGGGAGCGCTGAGCGATTCTGACCCGACCGCAGGTCCAACGCTACTCAGCCGAATCAGGGCTGCGCGACATCACGATCGCCGAGAACGAGATCGTGCTCACCTACCTGCTCCAGCTGATGGCGGAGCGCGGCATCCTCGACAAGCTCGCCTTCAAGGGCGGCACCTGCCTTCGCAAGATGTTCATTGGTAGCGGAGGGCGCTTCTCGACCGATCTGGATTTCACGCGGGTCGAAGAACACGACCACGAAGACGTGGTCCTCGCCATGATGGAGGCATTCGAGCAACCATTTCACGGAATCCAATTCGGCGTGCCCGATGACAGCTACTACGAAACCCAGGACGGCCTGTCCTGGGGTGTCAATCCGGTCTACACCCACCACTTGAACCCGGGCGGGCAAAGCCAGATCAGACTCCAGGTCAGCCGTCGCGAGCTACCCACCCTTCCACCATCGCGGAACGCTCAACGCGTTCAGAGCTACTTCCGACACCTGCCTTTCGACCCGGTGGACATCACATGCCTGGCTCTGCCCGAGATCATCGCCGAGAAGATCCGCGCTTGCTACCAGCGCAGCAAGGCACGCGACATCTACGACCTCAACGTCTTTGCCACGCGTCCACTGAATCGCCCGCTTATACGTCGGCTCGTCGTGCTCAAGCTCTGGCAGGCGGGCGACACGTTCGATCCGGAAGCCCTCATGACGAGATTCAACGATGCCACCGCATTCGACTGGGAAGATCTCCGGCAGCTGGTCCGGCGGACGCAGCCGATCGACCCTACCGAAATCGCCGCTGCCTGCCTGAAGGGGTTTGCCTTCCTCACAGAGCTGGACCCTCCGGAGGCGGACCTAGCAGCCGACCCTCACCAGCGCGATCACACCTTGTGGAAAGTCCTTCGTGACGATCTCCCGGTCAGCCGGTCTTGAACGAAGGCGCTCCGCGCCGTTGGACCCCAACCGCTCGAAGCGTACCAACAAGCTCTACCGTTACGAGGCCACGGTCGTCGCATACTTCGCAGCCAACCTAGAGCACGTCTGTCATTGAGAGAATCTCCGGGGGATTCCAATTCGGTTAAAGATGTGATTCAAAGGGGCTTTGGTGGTACCGGAGGCCGGACCCATGACCCGACCCTATTCGAATGACCTTCGCGAGCGCGTGGTACGCGCCCACCTCGACGGCGAGCCAATCCGCTCGGTGGCGGCGCGGTTCGGGGTCAGCGTGTCCTCGGTGCCGAAGTGGACGGCGCGCTACCGGGCGACCGGCAGCGTCGCGCCGGGCCAGGTCGGCGGCCGCCGTCCGTGGCTGCTGGAGCCGCACCTGACCCTCGACCGGCTGCAGGAGCAGCTGGCACGCGAAGGCATCACGGTGTGCCGGGCCACGATCTGGCGGTTCCTGCGCCGCGAGGGCCTGCGCATCAAAAGAAACGCAGTTCGCCCTTGAGCAGATGCGGGCGGCGGTGGCCCGCAAGCGGGCACGATTGCGGGCTCCGCGTCAGCCCGATGGCGGTGTTCTCAGAGCTCCGGCCAACGGCCAAACGACCAAGGGGGCGCCAGCCCGCCGACGGTCTTGAGAGATTGCAGGCAGAGGGCCAGCCCTGTCGATCACCGCCGCCGGCACTTGGCAAGTGCGGTGCTTCGGTGCACCATGGGCCCATGCACACCGCACTCCGAAGCGCAATTGCCTGGGCCGCGTTCAGCTGTCTGACCTCGATCGCCCACGCGGGTGAAGAAGTCCCCGTTGACGGCTTCGAGATGCTTCGGGTCTGCGCGTGCGACTGCGTCAATCAGTACGAAGTGCGGGTGCAACGGCCCGCGAACGCGGACCTGGCTTGCCGTGGGCTTCGCGACGACGGGCAGTGGACCGACGTCAAGCAGTCGCCGTACACGCCGGTCGAGACGTCCACGCTACTCTTCCACAGTCGGGACCGTTTCAGTCAATTCTTCTGCGAGCGCCGCCCCAGCCTCTGATCCGATCAGGCGGCTCCGGGCCGAACATCAATAGCCAGTTCCGCAACGCCGAGCGCATCGTTGGCCACCGCGATTCGATCGCCGGGGCCCAGTGGAAACGGGTCACCCGGGGAACCCAGCAGCACGACATCGCCCGGCTCAAGTTGTCGACGTCGGACATTGAGATGAGTCGCGACCCAGGACACGATTTCGTACGGATGGGCAAGATAGGCCGACGTGCTGGCCACGCCGACGTCCCGCCCGTCCAGGGTGGTGTGGAGTTCGAGGTCATCGAGTTCCAGCGCGTCAAGGTCAGCGGTTTCCGGGCCAAGGATGCCCAGGGCTGAGCCGGCCAGGTCCGCGATACCCAGCCCGATCGTGTACGCAGCCAGCCCGGAAATGTTGCGGTCGTCGTAAATCACCGCGGCCAGCGCCGCCGCATCGACAGCGGCGGCCGCCGATTCGCGGTTCCAGGGACCATCCTCGGCCGACATTGGCCGCTTGATTCGCAGTGCAAGTTCGGCGCCCGCCAGCGGGTTATGCGTGTCGCCGACCGGCAACCCGAACGGGGAAGCATGCAGATCCCGGTCCCAGACAGGCCCGACCACCGGATGGATGACGCCGTGCTGCTTCTGCTGGGCATCCGTGGTCAGCGTGATCCGCCAGCCACCGGGCTCGGTCCCCCGAGGGCGCATGCGCCGGACAATCGTATCCTGAACGCGATAGGCCTCCGCCATCGTCTGCGGCGTCAGGCTGTCGTCCCATGTCCCGTCAAACGCGGTTCCGTCAGCGCGACCGGCCAGGAGATGTTCCACGAGCCGATGGACCCGAATTTCCTCCACCATTCCCATGGTTACATCGTCCCGTTGGCAGCGAGCGAGAACTCCACGGGATCAATTCCATCGACCTCCCACCGAATCGTCTCGCCCGGTTGCGGCCAGACGGTCACCGCCAGGCTTCCCGTCATGACGATGTCGCCCGCCCGCAGACTCCGGCCGCGTCTCGCCAGCGAGTTTCCCAGCAACGCCAGGACGTGCAGCGGACCACCCAGCACGTTTTCTCCGACGCCCTCTCCCGCCGGCTGTCCGTCGATCGTCAACCGTCCGGAAGCACGCGCGAGATCGATCGTCGGTGTGTAGGCCGATTCCTGCCCGATCACGCAGCCGTAGTTCATCGCGTTGTCGGCTACGAGGAGCCCGAACGTCGCGTCCGCACCCGCATCCCGATCATCGACGATCTCGATACCGGCCATGTACCCGCCGACGGCCTCGGATACCGATTCTGCGGTAAACGGGGCCTGGCCCGGTGCGAGCGGCTCGCGCATGCGAAGGACGATTTCGCCCTCCGCACCCAGATGCCGGTACTTTCCGGGTTCCAGTCTTTTCCCCGATGCATGCACGAGCGGCTCGAAGATGGCGCCTTCGGCCGGTTCGTCCACACCAAACATCGCCTGCATCGCCGGATTGGTGAGCGCGACCTTCCACCCCGCCACCGGGCCGTCGCCGGCATCAAGGTGAAGCTGGATCAGTGCATCCTGCACGCGGTACGCCGCATCCCGGTCCGCAGGTACCGCTCCCGATGGCAGTTCGTGCTGGGGTCGAAGCTTGCGCCGATGTTCCAGCAGCACCGCTGCCGATTGCTCAATCTCCCACATGGTCAAAGCATGTTGTGGGTGCCATCGCAGTACGGCTTGTCGCCGGTCGACTTGCACCCGCACAGGAACACCGTTTCTGATTTCTCTGCCTTCCACACGACCGGCGAGAACTCTGTGTCCCGGTGCGAGCCATCACACCAGGGCTGTTTCTCGCTTCTGCCGCAGGCACACCAGGCGTAGTTTTTTCCAGCCTCAACTTCGACGCAGAAGGGCTCCGCTTGGACAACGATTGGGGAACTCATTCGCAATCCTCCTCGTGAAGCCAGTGTACCTGGCCGACCACCGTCCGCAATGCTGGAACGCCGCCGCCCGCCGATAGCCAGCACGATTGAAATCACGGAATCCATGTGGCTTCCTGCTGTCGTGGGTCGGAACCTACGTCTGCGCAGGGTGTCCGCGCCGCATCAGCAAATCGGGCATCCGGCAGGTCGGAACCGAGCCACCGCGCTGCCTGCAGGCCCGGCTCGGGCGCTTAGGGTACAGGCTTGCCGGTGCGGCTCGCTCCTAGACGCCAGCACGTAGATGGTGAGCTAGACAGGACATGTAGTCTGCCGGCATGGCTCGCTACGCTGGTCATACGATCACGTCTCTGGCCCGAAGCTGCCTCAGCGTCCCGCTTGCCGTCGCTGTACTGGCTGCGCAAGCCGCCGCCAGCCACCATGCGGTGGAGTCCGGCCACGGCGAGCATTCGCACGATGGGCAAGGGCCATGCGAGTTCCCGCTCGTTTCTGCGGAGACCTCTCTTCTCCCTGTCACTCTGCAGGAGCGCGCACCCAGTCTTCTCGAGCCGCCAACCGCGACCAATTCGCTTCCGGTTGCGACACGCGCACTGCGGGCGAACCGCATCCGAGCGCCTCCGATGTCTGCCTGACCTGAGACTTGCGGGCCGGGCAACTGGTGCCCGCACCGACCGCGAACACGATACGCGTGGCGCAGGTCCAAATGATTCCGCGCGGCGCGCGAGGGTCACCATCCGGTATTCGTGGCAGGGCAGCGGTTGTTACTATGTAACAACTGTTATAAAGTTTCGTCCGCTCCGGGAGTCTGCCCGGACACCTTCCAGACGGCACATCTGTTGTGCGGGACGAGGAAACCGACTCCCGCTCGGAACAGGAAAAGGCTTTTCGACATGCGCACCATCGTCCAGGCTCTGTGGGCAGCGGGCCTCACGTCCATCATGGTCTGCGTCGCGCTGCAGGCGCACGCGCAGGATGCGGCCCCGACGGCAGAGGAGCTCGCCGCCGAGATCCAGGCCATCAAGCAGGAATACGAGGCCCGCATCCAGGCCCTGGAAGGGCAGCTTGAGGCGATGACGACCGCCCCCGCCCAGCCCGCAGCCCAGGCACCGGCCTCCTCGATGGGTCGCATGACGGCCACCACGGACAACGTCTTCAATCCCGCGATCGGCCTGGTCCTGGATGCCCGGTACTCAAACCATTCCTCCGAGCATGACTTCGAGCCTTTAGGGTTTCAGTTGGGCCACGGGTCCGAACGACCGCCCGAAGGTCTCGCACTGGGCCACCCTGAATTGACGTTGAGCGGGAATGTGGACGACAAGTTCTTTGGCGCCGCGACGATCGCGATCGACGCCCACCCGGGCGAACCGGTCGCATTGGAAGTTGAAGAGATGTACATCCAGACGCTTCCGGGCGCGGGCCTGCCGGATGGCGCAAGGATCAAGGGTGGGCGGGCACTCTGGACCTTCGGGTACCTCAACGAGATCCATCTGCATGCCGACGATTTCTCCGACCGTCCGCTCCCCTACCGCGCGTTCCTTCACGAGGCGTACAACGACGACGGCGCTGAGCTCTCCTACGTTCTGCCGACCGATATCTACGCCGAGGTCGGCGGCGGGTTGTTCCGTGGCGCAGACTTTCCCTTCGCAAACTCTGAGAACGGCACAGGTGCCTGGTCTGCCTACGCGCGGATTGGCGGTGACATCGGCAACGCTGCATGGCGCATTGGCGCCTACATGTTGGCAGGCGAGGCTCACAACCGCAGTGGCGGAGCCCACGACCACGGGCACGGGGAGGCCGGGCACGAAGACGAACATGCGCACGGCGAGGCAGAAGAGCACCACGACGAAGACGAACATCACGACGACGAAGCAGAAGAGCACCACGACGAAGCAGAACACCACGACGACGAAGATCACCACGACGAAGACGGTGAGGAGCACGCCCACGAACACGACGAAGCAATGGAAGACATCGAGGCGTTCACCGCCGGCATGTTCTCCGGCGACGCGGCCATGTACGCCATCGACGGCCGGTTCACGTGGGCGCCCACGGGCAATCCCCGCGAGCAGGAGCTGATCCTTCAGGGAGAGGTGTTCTGGCGAGTAGAGGACGGCGAGTACCACCTCGTGCATGAAGATGAGTGTGACGAGCACGGCCATTGCCCGGAACACGAGGTCACGTTCAACGAAGCGACATCCATGGGGTACTACGTGCAGGGCGTCTACAAGCTCAACCGCAACTTCAGGGTGGGCGCCCGCTACGCGCGGCTGGATCCGCCGGACATTCTTGAACTCGACCACGAACCGGTTGCCTATGCGGTCATGGCGGACTGGACCAACAGCGAGTTCAGCCGCATCCGGCTGCAGTACAACCGCGAGGAAGTCGAGGAAGGCGAGCCGGATGACCAGATCCTGTTCCAGTACATCATGAGCCTCGGCGCGCACGCGGCCCACACGTTCTGACGGAGGGCGCCATGCAGCGTTTCCTGACACGCGCCCTGGCGGCGGGCTGCTTGGCGGCAACGGCAGCCCTGTCCGCGCTCCCGGCCTCGGCGGAGGTGCGGGTATTCGCCTGCGAACCCGAATGGGCTTCCCTCGCCCAAGAAGTGGGCGGCGGTGACGTCACTGTGTATTCCGCGACGCACGGCGGGCAGGACCCCCATCACATCCGCGCCCGGCCGAGCCTGATCGCCCAGATCCGCCGGGCGGACCTCCTGTTCTGCTCCGGGGCCGAGCTTGAGATCGGCTGGCTCCCGGTCCTGATGCAACGGGGGGCACGGCTCGGCATCCAGCCGGGACAGCCGGGCCACCTGATGGCGGCAGAACACGTGGAGGTCTTGGAGCGTCCCGCGGTCGTCGACCGCAGTCTGGGCGACGTCCATGCCAGCGGCAATCCGCATGTCCACGCTGACCCCCGCAACATCCGGCTGCTTGCGAGCGAAGTCGCCGCACGCCTCAGCGCAATCGATCCGGATCGAGCCGGTGCCTACCAGTCCCGGCTGGCGGACTTCCAGGCCCGCTGGGATGACGCGATGGCGGAATGGGAGACCCGTGCGGAAGCGCTCCGTGGCACCCAGCTGATCATTCACCATGCCTACTGGGCTTACCTCTTCAACTGGTCCGGCCTGGAAAAGGTCGCCTCCATGGAGCGCGTGCCCGGCATTCCACCGTCCGCACCGTACCTCCAGGAGGTGCTTGAACACTCCCGTTCGACGGACGTCAAGGCCATCATTCGCGCCAATTTCGAGCCCACCGACGCCTCGGAGTGGATGTCGGAGAGAAGCGGCCTCCCGGTCGTGGAACTGCCCTCGACGGTGGGTGCCTTCCCCGAAGTCACGGACCTCTTTTCGTACTTCTCCGAAATCCTGACCCGACTGGAGGCCATTCCCAACTAGTCTGCCTCCGTACCGGGGCTTCGGCGACAAACCGGACAGCAACCATAGCTTCGAGTTTGCGTCCGCGTTTCCAATCGATACGTGCCCGGAAGCCAGAGCGGGGCTTGTCCGGGACGCCGACGTTCCCTTCCGCGCTTCAGGCAACGGCGTTAGCGTTCCCGGCAACGTCGGCCTTGAGGATGAATGCAGCCGCAACCCGTCGGTTCAGATCAGTGCGCATGTGTCGAGCGGAGCACTGCCGTGCGGAGAAATGGCGACGACCAAGGGATGACCATGCCGACAACGACGAGCATGCGCATCATGATCGGTTCGCAGCAGGCCCGTTCCCCTGAGGCACGCCGCCCCGCGGCCTTGACGTCCACTGCGCATTTACGGCCACCGGCCATCCCTGCAAGCTGGAACTCACCCTGCCGGGTGACGTTTGCTGACGAATCGGAGACGACTACCGCGCCATCGAAGAAGAGCTGGACATTCACGAAGTCGACGGCGCAGGGCCCGGCTGATACGTTGCCACGCATCTGCGCATTCGACCATGCTCGGCGGTTCGGCGCCCGTCGCACATGCCCTGGTCGGGTCAGTTCGGCCACCGACGCGGTGAGCGACGAGTACAGGGTCGCGCACTATCCTTCCACCATCACGCTGACGACCGGGCGGACCAACAGCGACTGCGGACGGATGCCGTTGCAGTTCAGCCGGGAAGCCCTGACCCACGTTGCGACTGACGCCCGGGTGTACCTGCCGCCCATCATGAGTTTGGGAACGTATGCAGCCATGCGTACTCGTCGGCACCGAGCAATGTTGCTGAAACAACTTGCGTGGGCGGTCTGGGGCGCCCCGTTGGCCGCGCTGGTGATCGTCGAATCATCCCCGGCCTTCGCCGAGGTGCGGATTTTTGCCTGCGAACCGGAGTGGGCGGCCCTGGCCTCGGAAGTCGGGGGCGCTGCGGTCAGCGTCCACGCGGGAACGCATGGCCGGCAAGACCCGCACTACATCCGGATGCGCCCCAGTCTCATCGAACACGTGCGCCGGGCGGAGGTGCTGTTCTGCACCGGGGCAGGCCTGGAGGACGGCTGGCTCCCGGTTCTCCTGCAGCTTGGAGCGAGTGCGTCCCTCCAGCATGGTCAGCCCGGTCACCTGATAGCCAGCGAGCATGTCCGATTGCTGGATCCGCCGAGCGTCGTCGACCGCAGACCCGGGCACGTGCACGCGGAGGGGAATCCGCACGTGCAGCTCCTGCCGGAGAACATTGGCTACATGGCCACGGAGCTGGCCCGCCGGCTGGTGGCAATCGATCCGGAGAACACCGAGACCTATCGCCGGCAGCTGTCGGCCTTCCAGGAGCGCTGGCGGGGCGCCACGGCAGGATGGATGGAACGGTCGTCCCGCCTGGCCGGCATGTCCGTTGTCGCCTACCACGAAGCGTGGGCCTACCTGTATGAATGGACCGGCATCAGGCAGGCCGCAGCAATCGAACGCCTCCCTGGTGTCCCGCCGACCGTCAGCCATCTGCAAGAGGTCCTGGAACTGGCCCGGAGTGCCGGGGCCCGGGCTATTCTCCGTGCCCCGTATGAACCGACCAAGGGGATGGAGTGGCTTTCCGACAGGGCTGGAATCCCGATTGTCGAGCTACCCTTCACCGTCGGCGGTTTGGAGGGTGTCGATAACCTGTTTGACCTTTTTGATGTCACGCTCGCGCTGTTGGAAGAAGTACATGATCAATATTGAGATCCTTGAGATCATCATGCCGGCGTTCGTGACCGGCCTCCTGTGTACGGCGCTGCATGTCCCGCTTGGCATTGAGGTCCTGAAGCGGGGAATCGTCTTTATTGACCTTGCCACGGCACAGGTGGCCGGCGTCGCAATCGTCGCGCTGAATGTCTGGGTGATGGAGCCGTCGTGGGCCGGAATCCAGGTCGCGGCATTCGGAGCGGCGGCGGCGTTTGCGTTTTTGTTCCGGTGGGTGGAAAAGATCATGCCCGCCGAGCAGGAGGCAGTTATCGGCAGCTGCTTCATCGTTGCGGCGTCGGTGACACTGCTGCTGCTCGCCAACAGCCCGCATGGCGGGGAAGAGCTCGAGCACGTGCTCTCAGGCCAGATCCTGTTCACGTCATGGTCAGATTTGGCCGCATTCCTGCCGGTATATCTGCTGGTCGCGGGACTGTGGCTCGGGTACCCGAATCTCCGGACCGGACAAGGGTTCTTTCTTCTGTTTGCACTTGCGATCACCGCATCCGTTCAGTTGTTGGGCGTGTACGTCGTCTTCGCGAGCTTGATTCTGCCGGCGCTGGCCGGGCGACGGGCGGACGGTTCATACAATTTGTTGCGTGCCCTGTTGAGCGGCGGCGCGGCGGTCATTGCAGGAATCCTGGCATCGGCTGCCGCCGATCTTCCGGCCGGGCCGTTCCTCGTACTCTGTTTTGCCGTGGCCGCCATCGTGGTCCGCGTCGTATCCCACTGGACGTCCCGCTCGACTTCACAGCCAGATCCACGCAAAGCGTGACGCGGAAGCGACCCGGCGAATCCTTCGGCCGGGAATGGTGGCAAGACACGGACGACTGCTCCCCACGGGTTCTTGGCTGCCGCTGAACATCCGGGCAGCCGGCTAGCGGGCCTTGCGGGTGCAGCAACTACGAGATGAACGGGGCAGGACCAGCTTCTGTATCCGACAGCCAGTTCTTGACATCTCATTAAGAGAACATATAAAGAACATTCTGGTCTCCAGTGGGCGAAACGGGCGGACACGTCGTGGATAACAGTTCCCGTTTCGTCGCACTGGCAACCTTGCGCCAACGGATCACGGCGCTGGAAGGACTGTCGAAGAAGCACGCATCTGTCGAGCCGGATTCCGCCTGGCTTCCGGGAATCAAGACGCTGGATGACGCACTCCCCCCTAACGGGCTGACGCTGGGCGCCTTGCACGAAGCCGCCGGCGCCACCGGCACCGACGGACCGTCGGCTGCAGCCTTCCTCGTTGCCCTCCTGCATCGACTGTCGCACCGAGCCGGACGCGACACCATCCTGATCTGTGAAAGCGGCGCAAGTCGATCCGGTCGTCTACATGGCTGGGGATGGCGCGACCTCGGGGGGGATCCGGCCACACTGCTGATCGTCCGAGCCCGGCATGACAAGGAGGTCCTATGGGCCATGGAGGAAGGATTGCGCGCCGGCGCCCTGGCAGCGGTTTTCGCCGAAATCAGGAGCATTGGTTTCACCATGACCCGACGGCTGTCGCTGGCCGCCCAGGAAAGCATGACGCCCGCCTTGCTGTGGCGCGACGATGGACTCGTTCCAACCAGCGCAGCGGCCACGCGATGGCTGGTCAGGACTCTCCCCTCCGATCACGACTCGCTCGACATCCGCGCTCCCGGAGCACCCCGGTGGCGCCTCGGGCTCGTCCGCTGCCGGGGCGGTCGCCCAGCCCGGTGCAATGTCGAGTGGCACCATGAAGCGGGTGCTTTCCGTGTGGCTGCCGCGCTGGGCCATCGACCGGCGACGGCTACCCACCAGCGGAACACATTCCGCCCCGCAGTCCTTCGAGCGAGCTAACTCTCCTCCGCTGGTACTGGCGGCCCCCGGTCGACGCGGAATGGTGCTGACGGCCGTCGATGCGCGGGCCGAACGCACCGGCCTGATGCCGGGGATGCGTCTGGTCGACGCCCGTGCCCTGGTGGCCGGGATCACCGTCGAACAGGCGGATCCCGTCGCTGACCAGCAAGCCCTCGTGCGGTTGGGACTGTGGTGCGGCCGTTTCACGCCCCGCGTCGCCTGCGACAGCACCGACGGTCTCTTGCTCGATGTCACGGGTTGCTCCCATCTGTTCGGTGGCGAGCAGGCAATGATGCAGACGGTTTCAGAACGGCTGACGAGGCTCGGGCTGGAGACGCGCCTGGGGCTCGCCGATACCCCCGGCGCTGCCAGAGCCTTGGCTCGCTTTGCCCCTGAGCACCAACGCATCGTCAAACCCGGCAAGGTCCGGGCAGCCTTGAAGACCCTGCCCGTTGAAGCCCTCGGGGTGACGCACAGCGACACCCTGACACTGCGTCACTTGGGGCTGAACACCATCGGCGCGATCACTCGACTGCCACGCGCAGCCTTGGCGCGCAGATTCCCATCCTGCAGGACCGAAAACGGGCTCCTTCAGCGCCTTGACCGGGTTCTCGGCAACCGGAAGGAACATCTCTCCCCCCTGGTCCCGCCACCGGTTTATCGGTGGCGTCTGGATTTCGCGGAACCGGTCATGCACCGAGAGGGATTGGCAACGGCGCTGGCCAACATGATGGCCCGGCTCACGGTCGCGCTGAAACGCGGCCAGCATGGCGCAAGACGGCTTGCGCTCTGGTGTTTCGGGATCGACGGAAGCATGGCCGAACGCACCGTGGCGGCCTCCCGGCCGACGCGGGACACGCGTCATCTCCAGCGCCTGTTCGTAGGCGAACTCGAGACCGTGGACCCCGGGTTCGGGATCGATGCCATCGTGCTTCACGCAACGTTGGTCGAGCCGCTGGAAGCCAGGCAGCCTTTGCTCGACGGCAGCCAGCAGGACAACCTTGACCCGCTGATCGACCGACTCGTGGCGCGCCTGGGAGCCGGTGCCGTCCTCCGTCCGGTTTTCACTGAGCGCCGTTTCCCGGAACAGGCCGAACGTTTTGCCGGCCCCGGAGAAGCCGGGACATCCCCATTTCCGTACCCGGACCTCCCTCCGCGCCCGTTCCGTCTGTTTGAACGGCCGGAACCCTTGCAGGTCATAGCCTTGATTCCGGATGGCCCGCCGCGCTTGTTCATCTGGCGACGGGTGCGACGGCGCATCACCCGGGCCGCGGGTCCTGAACGCATCGCTCCGGAATGGTGGATACCGCACACCGACCAGGCGACACGCGATTACTGGCGTGTCGAAGACACGGACGGGCATCGCTACTGGCTCTATCGCACCGGCCTCCGCGGCAACGGTGTCCCCCGCTGGTTTCTCCACGGCCTGTACGGATAAGGCGCCCTTGTACGCCGAACTGCAGACCACCACCAACTTCAGCTTCCTCCGGGGCGGTTCTCATCCCGGGGAACTGGTGGAACGGGCGGCAGCGCTGGGACTGACGGCAATCGGAATCACCGACCGAAACTCGCTGGCGGGCATCGTGCGGGCACACGTGGCCGCCAAGGACGCAGGAATCCGCCTGCTGGTCGGCGCCCGTCTTGATCTTGAAGACGGTCTCTCTCTGCTGTGCTACCCGCGTAACCGTGAAGCGTATGGCCGTCTTTGTCGCTTGCTGACGTTGGGGCAGCGGCGTGCGAGCAAGGGCGGCTGCCAACTCCATCTGGAGGATCTCTGTGTCCATGCCGAGGGCCAGGTCCTGATTGTCGTGCCCCCTCCGGGCCCGGACACGGGAACCTTCGCAACAAGGCTCGCAGCGTTACGCAGCCGTCTCCCGGGGCCGCTCTATCTGGCGACTCACATGCTCTACCGGGGTGATGACCGCGCCCGTAGCGCCCAGCTGGCCAAGCTCGCTGACCGTCATGAAATGCCGCTGGTCGCCACCAACGACGTTCTCTACCACCTCCCCGAACGTCGCCCGCTGCAGGACGTCCTCACTGCCATTCGCGAACATACGACCGTCCAGAGCGCCGGCTACCAGCTGAATGCCAATGCGGAACGCCACCTGAAGAGCCCGGCCGAGATGACGCGTCTCTTTGCCGGATACGAAGCGTTGACTGCCCGTACCGTCGAAATCGCCGATTCGATCAGCTTCCGTCTCGACGAACTGACGTACGAATATCCCGATGAACCCGTGCCTGCAGGCAGAACCGCGCAGCAGCACCTGGAAGATCTGACTTGGGAAGGAGCTGCCCGGCACTTTCCCGACGGGCTTTCCGAGGCGCTCCGCAGCACGCTGGAACACGAACTCGGACTCATCGCGCAGCTCGGCTATGCCTGTTATTTCCTCACGGTTTACGACATCGTCCAGTTCGCCAAGCGGCGGGACATCCTGTGCCAAGGGCGTGGTTCGGCAGCCAATTCGGCGGT
Source organism: Alphaproteobacteria bacterium (assembly GCA_965116745.1). GTDB lineage: Bacteria > Pseudomonadota > Alphaproteobacteria > TMED109 > TMED109 > VXPW01. The sequence continues at coordinate 2,122,666 of OZ220701.1, forward strand.
CTGCTACTGCCTGGGCATCACTGCCGTCAATCCGGCCGAGATCGACCTGCTGTTCGAGCGCTTCATCTCTCCCGAGCGCAGAGAGCCGCCCGACATCGACATCGACTTCGAGCACGAACGGCGTGAGGAGGTCATCCAGTACATCTACAAACGGTACGGTCGAGATCGGGCGGCATTGGCCGCGACCGTAATTACCTACCGCGCCCGTAGCGCCGCCCGCGAGGTCGGCAAGGCCATGGGCCTGTCCGAAGATACGGCGGCGGCCCTTGCCGATTCCCTCAAGACCGAGGGAGGATTCTCCGAGGAACGTGTCCGTGATGCCGGATTTGACTCTGCCGATCCGGCGCTTCGCATGACCCTTGCCCTGGCTTCCCGGCTGATGGGGTTTCCTCGCCACCTTTCCCAGCACGTCGGCGGGTTTGTGCTGAGCCGCAATCCCCTGTGCGACATGGTCCCGATCGGCAATGCGGCCATGAAGAAGCGTACGTTCGTCGAATGGGACAAGGATGATCTGGAGGCTCTCGGCTTCATGAAGGTCGATGTGCTTGCTCTCGGCATGTTGACATGCATTCGCAAGGCGTTCGCACTGCTGAAACGCCACCGGGGCATCGACCTGGAACTCTCCGGCGTGCCACGCGAGGACCAGGCGGTTTACGACATGCTTTGCCGCGCTGATTCCATCGGCGTGTTCCAGATCGAAAGCCGTGCACAAATGAACATGCTGCCGCGCCTCAAGCCGCGCTGCTTCTACGATCTGGTGATCGAAGTTGCGATCGTGCGCCCCGGTCCGATTCAGGGCGACATGGTGCATCCCTATTTGCGGCGGCGCGACGGCCTGGAACCGGTGATTTACCCGAAACCCAGCCCGGACCACGGTCCGCCAGACGAGTTGCAAAGAGTGCTGAAGAAAACCCTGGGCGTGCCGTTGTTCCAGGAGCAGGCAATGCGCATCGCCATCACGGCGGCCAGGTTCAGTCCCGACGAAGCCAATGCCTTGCGTCATTCGATGGCCACCTTCCGGAAGCGCGGAACCTTGCCCCTGCTCCGCGAGAAGATGGTCGGCCGCATGATCAGGCGCGGTTACGACTCCGAACTCGCGGCACGCTGCTTCCGCCAGATCGAGGGCTTCGGCGAGTACGGGTTCCCGGAGTCCCATGCCGCCAGCTTCGCGCATCTGGCCTACGTGTCGTCGTGGCTCAAGTGCCACCATCCCGAAGTGTTCGCCTGCGCTTTGCTGAACGCGCAGCCCATGGGCTTCTACGCGCCGGCGCAAATCGTGCGCGACGCTCGCGAGCACGGTGTCGAGGTACGATCCGTCGACGTCAACATGAGCCATTGGGATAGTTCGCTGGAACCGGCGTCCGACGAGCACGGGGCACTCAGGCTCGGCATGCGCCAGATCGGAGGGCTACGCAAAAACGACGCCAATCTCGTGGTAGAGAAACGTGATCAGGGGTACGCCAGTGTCGCCGATGTACGCCGACGCACCGGCATTCCGGACGCCGCTCTCAAGTGCCTCGCCGAGGCGGACACCTTCCGTTCCATCGGTTTCGACCGACGCGAAGCACTATGGGATGCCCTTGAGGACACGCCCGAGATGCCCCTGTTTGACACCCATTCCGAAGCGAACAGCACCACAAGAATCCCACTTCCGCCGTTACGGCTGAGTGAGCATGTCCTCGCCGACTACCGGTCTCTGCGCCTGTCCTTGAAGGCACACCCCGTCGCATTCCTGCGCAAGAGACTCGCGCGCTCGGGAACCTTGCCGGCCGAAACAATCAACCAAGATGCCCGCGACGGTCAGTCGGCTGTCGCCGCCGGCGTGGTCCTGGCGAGACAGCGCCCCGGCAGCGCCAAGGGGGTCATCTTCATGACCCTGGAAGATGAAACCGGTGTCGTGAACGTGGTGGTTTGGCCCAGAACAACGGAAGCGTTCCGCCGGGTCGTGATGACCAGCCGGCTGGCCTGGATCAGGGGACGGATTCAGCGCACCGGAAAAATCGTCCATCTGGTCGCCGACCGCCTCGAGGACATCACGGACTGGCTTTCCCAGCTGTCCGAAAGCGGCGATGCCATCCACTGGAAGCACGGGCCCTGCGCCGCCGCGCCCCCGCTTGGGCGCCATCCGAGGAACCAACGTGTCATCCCGCGGTCGCGGGACTTCCATTGAGCGCCAGCACGGCGACAGCGGACCAGCTCCACTTCAACCGCAAATTCCGATCTCGCAGGTGGAAACCCCCTGCCCCCAGGGCAAGGGCCTCAACCGCTGACCAGGATCAGGATCCCGGCGGTGACGAGGAAGATGCCCGTGACCTCCAGGCGGGAGCTGCGTTCCTTGAAGATGAGGACGCCGGCGGCGAAGGTGAACAGGAGCTCGATCTGACCGAGCGCCCGGACATAGGCAGCGTTCTGAATCGTCATGGCCGTGAACCAGCCGATGGACGACACCGCGCCGGCCAGCCCCGCAATGCTCGCCCAGCGCCACGATCTCAGCACGGCGCGAAGCTGCCCCGGCTCGCGCCAGCCCATCCAGACCGCCATGGCGATCGTCTGAGCTGGAATGACGCAGACGAGCGTGAAGCCCGCCCGCATCAGGAAGTCCGGCCCCTCCCCATCCGGGCCGCCATCGAGCGAGAGCGACGCCGCCCGAAACGTGACCGCCGCAACCCCGAAGAGCGTGCCTGACAACACGCCGATCAGCGCCGTCCGCTCGGTCCAGCCGAGCAGCAGCTTCCGCCATGCGAGCCCGGACTTCGCGGTCGAGAGCAGCATCACCCCGATCAGGCTGACGAAGATCCCGATACTGCCGGCAAGGCCCACTCCGTCTCCGAGGATGACCAGCCCGAACAGCGCCGCCTGAACCGTCTCTGTCTTGGAATAGGTCGTGCCGACCGCAAAGTCGCGGAAAGAGAACAGCCAGACAAGGAGGAACGTCGCCGCAATCTGCGCCGCGCCGCCGATGAGGCCGTAGATGACAAAACGCAGGTTGGGCTCCGGCCACGCCAAGCCGGCCCCATAGTGCAGCACCAGCACGTAGGCGAACACGACGGGGACGCCGTAGCCGAACCGGGAGAACGTCGCGCCCGTGTTCGAAAGCACTCCCTTGAGATGCTTCTGGACGGCGCTTCGGAGGTTCTGGCAAAAGGCGGCGAAGATCGTGACCGGAATCCACAGTTCGATCACCGGGCGAGCGTCTCCTCGATGCGATCACGCAACATCCCCAGCCGCTCGCCGCCCCAGAACAACTCTTCCCGGTAGAGGTAGCTCGGGACGCCGAACACGCCGAGGTCCTCGGCCTCGTGCTGAATTGCGTCGTGGCGTCGGCGTCCCTCGTCTTCCGCCCATCCCGCGAAGTCCGTGGCCGGCACACCCGCCTCCTCCAGCACCGAGGCGATCACGGCCGGATCCTCGATCTCGAGCTCGCGCTTCCAGAAGCGTTCGAACACGCGGTCGATGTAGGCCTCGAACCGGCCCTGCTCCTGGGCCCGGAGCATGCCGATATGGGCGATCGAACTGTCGAAGATCTTTTGCGGACCGCGGACCGTCAGCCCGACCTGGTTCGCGAGGCGCCGGGCATCCATGTAGCTGTAGCGCACTCTGCGCCACTGGTGCTCGTTGCGGGTCTCCACCGCGCCGAGGAAATCCGGGATCTCCAGCGTATAGGGCTTCCAGACCGGCGCGATGTCGAACTCGGCCGCCAGCGCCCGCGTGGGGGCGATGGCCAGATAGGCGTAGGGACTCTTGACGTCGATATAGACGGTGAGTTCGGATGGGGAAGTCATCGGGCCGCGTGATTCCTGACCAACACGTGCGGAATTGCTCTCGCCCCACACTAGTTCCCGTGGGCGGAATTGAGCAAGCTGAAAATCCGGAAGTTCATTCCGTTTGCGCGACCCCGCTCATGGCAGCCATGTGATCGAATGCGGGTCGCGGCGGAGGCGAGGAGGGCGTGACCCTGAACGCAGCGGCAGCGTTCGTTTGAAATCCGGCGTCAAGCCGCCGGCAAGCTCATACGGTCATCCGAATGCCTGGAGTTGAGGGAACCTTGGAGCGCTTCCGGCGGGCATTCCGGAGCCGGGGGCAGATGCAGACTTCTCGTGTCCCTTGATGGCGATCTCGCCGGCAGGTCGGTCGGGAAGACCACTTGACCGAACGGCAGCCCCTGACGAGTTCCGGCCTGCGGAATTGTTGGGCGCCGAAACGAAGACGGAATCGCTTTACGGCCTTGCCGGCAACCGGTCCCACGACAGTTTGATCGGTCCGGTATCGCAACTATTTCCATCTACGAGGGGAAGACTCACGAAACGAGGATTGTTCGTGCCTGATCAGCCCGGCCGTCTGCCGGAACTGCGAGCGTCCGTACGCGCTGCACTCCTCATGGACGAGGCCGATGCAGTGCGCGACTGCACCGGGGGGGCTGGCCTCACGGCAACCGATCGGGAAGCGATCGTCGCACATGCGGTCGAGCTGGTTCACGCCGTACGGGCAGCCGGCAGAACTCCGGTGATGCAAGCGTTTCTGGTTGAGTACGGACTGTCCAGCCGCGAGGGCCTGGCACTGATGTGCCTAGCTGAAGCGCTGTTGCGGATTCCGGACACTGAAACGATCGATCGCCTGATCGAGGACAAGATCGTCGGGTCGGATTGGGCGCCGCATCTGGGAAGCTCAACCTCCTTAGCGGTAAACGCCTCGACCCGGGCTTTGCACCTGACCGGCAAGGTGCTCGGCGACGGTGGAGAGGGGCTGGCCGGGGTGCTTCACCACGCCATCAGACGCCTCGGCAAACCGGTCATCCGCACCGCGATTGCCCATGCGATGGGTCAACTCGGCCATCGCTTCGTGCTGGGGCGCGACATGCAAGAGGCGAAGGACCGGGCGGCGCCAAGGGAGGCAAGCGGCTACACCTATTCGTACGACATGCTGGGCGAGGCGGCCCGCACCGCGGAGGATGCCCGGCGCTACCACGCTGCCTACTCCGCTTCGATAACCGCCCTCGAAGGCCATGCTGGCCGAACGGGAATCGGCGCCCGCCCGGGCGTGTCGGTGAAGCTCTCCGCCTTGCACCCGCGCTACGAGTTCAGCCAACGGGACCGCGTACTGTCCGAACTGGTCAGCCGCCTGCGGTCACTCGCCCTGCTCGCCAAGTCGGCCGGAATTGGCCTGAACGTGGACGCCGAAGAGGCCGACCGCCTGGAGCTCTCGCTAGACGTGATCGAGGCGGTACTGGCGGAGCCCGCGCTCGCCGGCTGGGATGGTTTCGGGGTCGTGGTGCAGGCGTACGGCAAACGAGCGCCGTACGTCATCGACTGGCTCTACGAGCTGGCCGGGCAACTGGAACGCCGGGTCATGATACGGCTTGTCAAGGGAGCGTACTGGGACAGCGAGATCAAACGTGCGCAGACACTTGGTCTCGACGGATTCCCGGTCTTCACCCGCAAGGCATGCACCGACGTCTCGTATCTCGCCTGCACGCGCAAACTTCTCGGCATGACGGACCGCATCTATCCGCAGTTCGCGACTCACAACGCCCACACGATCGCGGCGGTGCTGCACATGGCCGACGGCACGTCAGCGTTCGAATTCCAGCGGCTGCACGGGATGGGTGCTGCCCTGCACGAAGCCGTGCGGCAGGCACGGGGCGGCCGGTGCCGGATTTACGCACCGGTTGGCGCCCACAGCGATCTCGTCGCCTATCTTGTGCGCCGCCTCCTCGAAAATGGCGCCAACAGCTCGTTTGTGAACCAGATTGTCGACGCAAGCGTGACACCGGAGGAAATCGCCCGGGACCCGCTGGCAGTGGTCGAGGACCTGGGCGGCACGATCGCCAACCCGCGGATTGCCACGCCGGCAGATATTTTCTTGCCCGAACGCCGAAATTCGAAAGGATGGGACCTGACCGATCCCGTGCAGCTGGCCGCACTGGAGCGCGAACGTCAACGCTTCCGGTCGGCCCGATGGGAAGCGTCTCCCCCGGTTGCGGGGCCGGAGGACGGGGCGATGCGCCGGGACGTGCGGAACCCGGCACGGCACGACGACGTCGTGGGCCACGTCACGGAGTCGGCGCCAGCGGACATGGCCACGGTGATGGCGGCCGCCCGCAAGAGTGCTGGCATCTGGGCTTCGACGGAGGTCCGGGAGCGAGCGAGCCGCGTGCGTCGCGTGGCCGATCTCTACGAAGCGCACGCGCCGGAACTCTTCGCACTCGCGGCCCGGGAAGCGGGCAAGACCTTGTCCGACAGCGTCGCGGAAGTGCGCGAGGCGTGTGACTTTGCCCGCTTCTACGCGAATGAGGCGATCCGGGAATGTGGTACCGGCGAGCGCATCCCGCTCGGCGTCGTCGCCTGTATTTCCCCGTGGAATTTTCCGCTCGCAATCTTCACCGGGCAGATACTCGCTGCACTGGCCGCCGGCAACGCGGTCATCGGCAAACCGGCCGAGCAAACGCCGCTGATGGCGGCCCGTGCCGTCGCTCTGATGCACGAGGCCGGCATTCCTCGGGACGTATTGCAGTTGTTGCCCGGCGACGGGGAGCGGGTGGGATCGGCGCTGGTGTCCAACTCGCAGGTCGATGGTGTCTGCTTCACCGGTTCGACCGAAACCGCTCGGCAGATCAATCGTGCGATGGCGGAGTGCCTTGCGCCGGACGCTCCGCTGATCGCCGAGACCGGCGGCTTGAACGCCATGATCGTCGACTCCACCGCGCTGCCTGAGCAGGCGGTGCGCGACATCGTCGTGTCCGCATTCCAGAGCGCCGGTCAGCGCTGCTCCGCGCTCCGCATCCTCTACCTCCAGCAAGAGGTCGAGGAGCGGATCCTCGCGATGTTGTACGGCGCGATCGACGAGCTGCGCATCGGCGATCCCTGGAACCTCGCCACCGACGTCGGACCGATCATCGATCGCCAGGCGCGGGACCGGATCGAAGACTACTGCAGCGAGGCCGAGCGTGACGGGCGCCTATTGAAACGCGCCGCAACTCCGGGCACTGACCAGTTCGTGCCGCCCAGCGTGGTGCAGGTGGACGGTATCGAGTCGCTGGGCGAGGAGATCTTCGGGCCGGTCCTGCACGTCGCGACGTACGCTGCCCAAGACATCGGCGCCGTCCTTCAGGCCATTAACGCTGCCGGCTACGGCCTCACGTTCGGATTGCACACCCGCATCGACGGCCGCGTACAGCATGCGCTCGACCACATCTGCGCCGGAAACATTTATGTAAATCGGAACCAAATCGGTGCGGTTGTGGGGTCGCAGCCTTTCGGCGGCGAGGCCGAGAGCGGGACCGGACCCAAGGCGGGTGGCCCCCACTACCTGCGGCGACTGACCCGCGGTGTCACCGAGCCCGGTGGTGTTCCGACAGGCCCGTTGGTCGACCGGGGACGGCTGCAGTCAGCAGTTCAGAATGCGGCGCAAGGTCTCGAATCCTGTCTGCACAATCACGATCCCAAGGCGGGTGCCACGATGGGCCACGCCGACGAGGCCGCGCGTCTCCGCAATCCGCATCGAGACGATCAGGCAGACGCCGGTCAGTGCCGATGGGACGCCAAGGAACGTGGCGGGCGCTTCCAATTCGCTCCGTTGGACCTTCCCGGACCAACGGGTGAATCAAACCGGCTGCATGTCGCGTCCCGCGGGGTGGTGCTCTGCCTGGGGCCGGGGGTGGACACGGCGGGTGCCCAACTGGCGACGGCCCTTGCCGCCGGCAATGCTGCTGTCGTGATCGCCGACGGAGCCGGGGCTGCGCTTGCCCGCTGGAGCGATGATCCCCGAGTGTCGGTCCTGGATGGGCAGCTTGCTCCGGAAACGCTCGCGACGCTCGATGGTATAGCCGCCGTTGCCAGCTGCGCCGACGACGATGTCATGACGACACTGCGCGTAGCCCTCGCTCGGCGTCCAGGTCCGATTCTGCCGCTCATCAGCGAACCCGGAGCGATCGAACGTTATGTGATCGAACGGCATGTATGCATCGATACAACCGCTGCCGGCGGCAATGCCACCCTGCTGGTTGAGGCGGAAACCTCCTGCTAGCTGCGTCGGTCTGGCCAGGCAACCGGTGACCAGGTTGGCGAAGCTGGCTTCGCGAAGGTCGACCGGCAAGGCGCCTGTTCCGTTCCTCTATTCCCACAGTCCCGTGTCGTAGGGTTTCCGAGCCGGGAACGGGACCAAGCCGAGGCGTCCGAAGGCGACCATGCGAGGCTGCGTCCCGACCCGGGCAGGACCTACCGGTGGATCGATATCCGGCTGCCGGCTGCCAGTGTAAGCTCCGTGACCAGACGAAGTCGTCCATGGGAAGGAACCGCCATGGCTACCATCGTCCCGCTTCGCGCTGCCTTCGGGGCTGAAGTCTGCAGTGTCGATCTCGGCGCCGGGTTGGACGGGGCATTGACGCGCCTCCTGACAGACGCGCTCTACGAGCACCGCCTCATTGTCATCCGGAACCAGAATCTCGACAGGCAGACCTTTCTGCGCTTCGGGCGACTATTGGGCACGCCAATCCCGCACGTGCTCGACCACATGCGAATGCCCGGCTATCCCGAAATGATGACGATCGGCAACACCGAGAAACGCGACGAAGACGACAAGATCCGCAACGGAGCGGCGCTCTGGCATACCGATCAGTCCTACGAGAAGGTCCCGGCCAGCGCGACGATGCTGTATTCAATCATCGCTCCGGAGCAGGGTGGCGAAACGCAGTTCTGTGACATGGCCACCGCCTACGACAATCTCGGCGACGCGATGCGGCGGCGCATTGAGGGCATCGTGGTCGCCCACAAGTACGGGCGTGGCAGGCGGCGGGAGGGCGAGCCGCCGGTGAACCCGATCATCAGCGAGGACCAGGATCGACGTCTACCGACCGTCTACCACCCGCTGGTCATGCGCCACCCGGTGACCGGCCGCAAGGCGCTCTACGCACTTGGCCATGGCGCCTATGCCGTCAAGGGCATGGCCGACGGCGAGGCAGAAGCGCTGCTCGACGGGCTGAAGACCCATGCACTGGACGAGCGGCATATCTATCGCCACAAGTATTCGGTGGGCGACCTGGTGGTTTGGGACACGCTCCAGACCATGCATGCGGCCACCCCCATCGGCGTGGCCACGTCCAAAGCGGATTCGCGGCTGCTCTGGCGCATCAGCGTGCGCGGTCACCCCTCGCTCCATGCAGCGGCAACCTAGGCAGCCGTTCCCGAAAGGCGGTTCGGAGCGAGTGTGGCGTACTGAACGGTCGGGGTGGGCCGCCGACCCGCTAACGGGTCGTCAGCGCCGATACACGAAGAAGGTCGCGTCGTGGCGGATCGCGGCGCGGGGCAGTGCCGTGACGGGCCCCGCCGTGTCGATGAGGGTCCAGAGGCCGGCGTCGGCCAAGGCCCGAATCTTGTCCATGAAACCGCCTTCCGAGAGCGCCGCGTCCGTGCAGCAGAAGATCAGCACCCCGCCTGTCGCGGTGACCCGCACGAGCTCGTCCAGCGCCTCCGGCGGCGCGTGGCCCGGCGTGAACACCCCGGTACTGATGATTGCCTGAAATGCGCCACTCTCGAAATCCAGCGGTTCACCCAGGGTTCTGCGACGCAGGTCCCGATACACGCCCTTGCGGGCAGCGGCCCGCAGCATGCCGGCCGACAGATCGATTCCGGTGAGGTTGGCATAGTTGAGCTGCGCCAACGCTGCACCGATAAAGCCACTGCCGCAGCCCGCATCCAATACCGGGGTATCGCCCGGTGTGACATGGCGCCCGAACAGGCCGGCCGCCATTGGTGCGTAGCTATAACCTCCAGATGCCACGTCGGTGTCGTAGCTTCCGGCCCAATCGTCGTAAATCCGCTGGCTCTCCGCGGTAGACCGGGCCTCATAGACGCGGCTCAGCCACTGGTCTAGATCGCTCACGTGGTTCCCCTTGCCGGCACCGCAGGCGGCAGCCAAGCCACGGACGGTGGCTGGCGAAGGGTACAACACCTGGCAGAGCAGGCCGGCGTCGCCGACGCCCGCAATCATCACGCGCACCTCGCGGATGTCGCGTGGGCAGGAACCCAGCGCCGCTGCCACTAGTGGCCTGGAACGGTTTCAGACGGAATGTCCATCGGCCCAGTCGTCGGCGGTGGCAATGGCCTGTGCCTCGCCGGCTCGGGCGAGGGCCCGGCGCAGTGAGTACAGGCACCACCGGCGTCAGCTACGGTTGCGATCGGTACGGCTGAAGGGTCCCCTTCTCGAACCGTCGCGCCAACGCGCCGAACGCTCGACCGGTACCCAGTTCCCCACGACCCGACAAGGACACATTCCGCCATGGCACACGAGTTTGTCACCGTCGTCCGTGAAGGCCGCGTCGCAACCGTCAGTTTCGACCGGGGCAATCGGCTCAACCCGCTGTCGCTGCAGGCGATCGAGGAGTTGACCGAGGTGGCACTGAGCTTCACGGATGATCTGGAAACCTCGGCCATCGTGCTGTGCACGCCCGCTGGGAGTGGATTTTCGGCAGGGCGCGACCTCGCGGACCCCGCCATGGACCAGCGTCAGGACAAGCCGATGCTGGCTCGACGGCACGCGGCGGGAGCCGGCAAGCGCTTGTGTGCGGCCTGGGAAAACCTTGAGCAGTTTACGGTCGCCGCCGTGGAACGCTTTGCGATCGGTGGCGGGCTCGCGCTGGCCGTCGCCTTTGACCTACGCGTAATGGGTAGCAGCGCGCATTTCCGCGCCCCTGAAGTGGCTCTGGGCCTGTCAATGAGCTGGGGAACGATCCCGCGCCTTGTCAATCTCGTCGGACCGGCGCGCGCCAAACAGATTCTGTGCCTCGGGAATGACCGCATCGAGGCCTCAGATGCCCTGGCCTGGGGTCTGGTTCAGGAAGTCGTGGAAGACGGCCATGCGGCGAGGCGCTCGGTGGAAATCGCCACCCGCGCCGCATCGATGCCGCCGGTACCGCTGCGCATGACGAAGACAACTGTCAACGCCGTTGCTGGCGCGCTTTCCGGCGCGTCAATTCACATGGACACGGAAGAGGTCATGCTGACCGAACTGACAGAGGACTTCATCGAAGGTGTGTCTGCATTCCGAGAATCCCGCCCCGCAAGCTTTCGGGGTGCGTGAGCGGCCAGCCCTGCCACGGGCCCGCCGGACTACCCGCTGGCAGACCGCACCAGGCAGGCATTCACGGAGGCGACGGCTCGGGCCGGTTCAGTCCGACGAAACCCGAAATGCGATTGCGGTCAGCGCCCGCCAGATCGACGCAGGCCATCGTCGTTCCATCCGGTCCGCGCGCGACCCGTGTGGCAGGAGTGGAGGGACTCGAACCCCCAACCCCCGGTTTTGGAGACCGGTGCTCTAGCCAATTGAGCTACACTCCTGCAGAGGAGGCCACCCTCCCAACATTAGATTCTTGAGCAGCATCGTGCCAGCCGGCAATTGCGAAGCCAACCGGCTGTCGGTCGATCGATGCCGCCCGATACTGTAATCGCACTCTGAGCTTCCTGCCCGGCGCTGACTGGGCTCCGTCAGCTTCCACGGAACGGAACTCGGCCACAAGTATTCGCGGCCGATCATCTCGTTCGTGACAGGGTATCCAAGCGCTTCGCGATATCAGCGAGCTGCTGCCGGAGGCCCTCAATTTCGTCCTCCTGGCGTTGCCCTTGATCTTCACCTCTTGCCACTGCGGGTTCGTCGGCAGCGCCTCTCCATGCTTCGGCGGGCGGCGTGAACAGCTCCATGGAACGTTGGAACATCTCCACGTTTTGACGACCCATTTCCGCAAGTTGTTTCATGGCGCTGTCGGAGGATTCGACTGCGAACATGTGTTGCACCTGCTCAGCCATTTGTTTTTGATTCGCACTAAAGGCTTCCATGCTGCGTTCGATGTATAGGCGGAACTGCGGGCCAAGTCCGGCATCGTAGGCCTGCAATACCTGCCGAAGGTAATTCAGCGGCAACATGTTGTGACCTTTAGTCTCTTCCTCCGAGATGATTTGGGCGAGCACGGAGCAGGTTATGTCCCCGCCCGTCTTGGCGTCTTCCACGACGAATGCCTCTCCACGCTTCACCATGTCATGGAGGTCCTGGAGCGTCACGAACTTCGCGGTAGCCGTGTTGTAGAGACGACGGTTGGCGTATTTCCTGATGACGGTCTCCCGCCCTCCGGTGGACTCCTGACTGGCCGACATGCCCGTTTCGCTGGTTTCTCGGCCCACACGTGCCTCCGAAGCAAACAGTGTCCAAGCGCCGCGTCGTGATTATGCACTGCAGAAAAGGCGGACCGCAAGCCGACGAGCGGTTACAACCACTCATGCCCCCATTTGCACAGCAACGGAATCGTGCATGGGCGCACCGACGTACCCTGGTTACAGAAATGTCGAGTCGGAAAGCTGGCCAGGGCAGCAGTCTCCTGGCACATCATGGCGCCTGTCGCACCTCATCACGCGGGATGCCTAGCGAAGCGGAATCAGGCAACGATCAAGACACGCCTCACTCGGCCCAAGCGGTGACGAGTGGTGCTCTTTGATTTCTCTCGCCAACTGCGGTGTTGCATCGCAAAAGAAAATGCTTGACATGCCGTCCCCCAAGCCTACAGTGTTTTTGCGACGCAAAATCCGGTAGGCTGCCTGCGTCGACCCAGGACACTGATCCGGCGAGACCCGCCGAATGGAGAATGCAATGACCGCCACTGATGCCACCCCCAAGAACGCAGCGACGGAGACAGCTGAACAGATTGCTGCCGCCGGCAAGGAGACTCTCGAGACCGTCATGAAGATGGGATCCGAAGCCACTGCCGAGGGGTACAAGAACGCGGCGGCCTTCAGCAAGGAGCAGCTGCAGATGGCCAGGGACAGTTACGGCAAGGCGACCGTGTACGGCAAGGACAACCTGGACGCGATGTCCGAATCCGCCGCCGCCGTGGCGGCCGGCTGGGAAGCCTACTACGAGGGTGTGGTCGACTACACGAAGGTCGCCATGGCTGAGAACATGGACATGATGCAGCGCTTCTTCAGCGCGAAGACGCCCCAGGAACTCATGGACCTGCAGGTTGAAGCGACCAACAAGGCGGTCAACCGCGTTGTCTCGCAGTCGACGAAGATGCACAAGATCACCGCCGACACGGTGACCAAGGCGTTCGAGCCCATCAAGGGCCGGATCGACAGCGCCGTCGACGTGCTCGTCAAGCCTTATGCAGCCTGACTCCGGAGCCTCGTCGAGCTTCCAATCCGAGACCTGAGCGGGCACGGCACTCGCACCGTGCCCGCTCTACGGGTCATCTCCTTGCCGGACGTCCACGCGCTCAGTGCAAAGAACGACCCGGTCAGACGAGCTCCTAACGAATAGAGGCGCATTATGAGCAGAGTTGCCCTCGTCACCGGCGGGACCCGCGGAATCGGCGCCGCCACCGCCCTTGCCCTCAAGGCGGAGGGTTACACAGTTGCAGTTGTCTACGGCAGCGATGACAAGAAGGCTGCGGATTTCAACGCAACCACGGGCATCCCCGTCTACAAGTGGGACGTGTCCAATTTCGACGCCTGCCAAGCGGGTGTGGCCAGGGTCACGGAAGAACTGGGTCCGGTCGACATTCTCGTGAACAACGCCGGCATCACCCGTGACGGTACCATGCACCGCATGGACTACGAGCAGTGGCGGGAAGTCATTGACACCAACATCGGCTCGTGTTTCAACATGTCCCGCGCCGTGATCGTCAGCATGCGGAAGCGCAAGTTCGGCCGCATCGTCAACGTCGGCTCGATCAACGGACAGGCCGGGCAATACGGTCAGGTGAACTACGCGGCCGCCAAGTCCGGGATTCACGGGTTTACCAAGGCGCTTGCGCAAGAAGGCGCCGCCCATGGCATTACGGTAAACGCCATTGCCCCGGGCTACATCGACACCGAAATGGTAGCTGCAGTTCCTGACGATATTCTCGACAAGATCGTGCAACGCATTCCGGTCAAGCGACTTGGTAAGGCCGACGAGATTGCGCGAGCGATCAAGTTTCTCGCCGCCGACGAAGCCGGCTTCATTACCGGCTCGACCCTTTCGGTCAACGGTGGCCAACACATGTATTGAGGGCGGTAATGGCAAACGGCGGCACTAACGGATCGACTCCCGAATTTACCGAGATCGCAGAAGCCCTCGGTAAGGCGGCTGCCCAGTTGCAGACGAACTGGATGGATTGGATGTCCTCCCTCGCCAAGCAACAGGGTGAAGGATCGCAGCCAACCGGCGGCTTTCGGTCGGTCGCCGAAGGACTCTCTGACCTGCAGCTTGATCCGTCCAGGATCATGACACGCCAGCTGGAACTCTGGCGTGACTATCAGACCCTTTGGCTCAGCACGACGACGCGGATGATGGGGCAGGACGCATCACCGGTGATCGAGCCGGAACAGGACGATCAGCGCTTCAGGGATGCCGAATGGAGCACCAACCCGGTCTTCGATTTCATCAAGCAGTCATATTTGCTCAATGCCCGCTGGCTCCGTGAGACGGTCGCCGAGGTAGACGGGCTTGACGAGGATTCCGCCCGAAAGCTGGAGTTCTTTGGCCGGATGCTCGTGGACGCACTCGCGCCGACCAATTTCGCCCTCACGAATCCCCAGGTGCTTCGTGAGACAGCCGATTCCAAGGGTGAGAACCTTGTACGCGGCATGCAGAATCTCAGCGACGACCTTCGGGCAGGCCGCGATGGGCTGCGGCCGCAGCAAACCGACATGTCGGCATTTGAGGTCGGAAAGAACATTGCCACGACCGCCGGCAGCGTCATTCATCAGACCCCGCTGATGCAGCTGATCCAGTACGAACCCACGACGGAGACGGTCTACCGAAAGCCGTTGCTGATCGTGCCCCCGTGGATCAACAAGTACTACATTCTTGACCTCAAGCCGAAAAACTCATTCGTCCGCTGGGCAACAGAGCAGGGTTACACGGTCTTCATCATCTCCTGGGTGAATCCGGATGAGCGCCTGTCCGACAAAAGCTTCGACGACTACGTTCAGGACGGGATCTTTGCCGCGCTCGATGCTGTCGAACATGCAACAGGCGAGCGCCAGGTGACCGCGATCGGCTACTGCATCGGCGGCACCCTGCTGTCGGCGGCGCTCGCTCACATGGCTGCCACCGGTGACGATCGCATCTCTGCCGCGACCTTCTTTGCCGCCCAGGCCGATTTCGAGGACGCCGGAGACCTCAAGGTCTTCACTGACGAGGGGCAGGTCGACGCGCTGGAGCATCAGGTTCGTGCCAAGGGATATCTCGATGGCGCACAAATGGCCGGCACCTTCAACGCGCTCAGGGCGAACGACTTGATCTGGTACTTCGTTATCAACAACTACCTGTTGGGGAAGGAGCCGCCGGTCTTCGACCTGCTGTTCTGGAACGCGGATTCCACCCGGTTTCCTGCGCGGCTTCTACTGGACTATCTGCGCGGCATGTACCAGCAGAATGCCTTGGCGCAAAAAGGAAGCTTCAAGCTCCTCGGGACTCCTCTCGACCTGGGTGCCGTGACGATTCCCGTCTATATCCAGGCCAGCGTGGAAGACCATATCGCTCCAGCCGAATCCGTGTTCAAACTGAACCACCTGTTCAGCGGGCCAAAGCGGTTTGTCCTCGCGGGAGCTGGCCATATTGCCGGGGTGGTCAATCCGCCGGCGAAACAGAAGTACCAGCACTGGCTGAACACCAGGCGCAAGGCTTACGCTACTTTTGACGCATGGTTGGACGATGCGGTCGAACACCCCGGTTCCTGGTGGCCAGACTGGCACAAATGGCTGTCACGCCGGTCGGGCCCGAGGGTTCCCTCGCGTGTTGTCGGGGATGGTGCCGCGAAGATCATCGAACCCGCGCCAGGTAGCTACGTGCTTGTACGCAACTGACGATGGCAGCCGGGCCGGTGACGGCAGGGGAGCAACCCGCATGAAATTCAGGATTGATATCGACTGCAGCCCCGAAGAAGCCCGGCAGTTCTTTGGCCTTCCCGACGTACGGAACGTACAGGAGTCGATGATGGCGGCCCTGCAGGAGCGCGTGGCGGAACAGGTCAGGTCGATGGACCTAGAGACGTTGACGAAGGCTTGGCTGCCGACTGGGACTCAAGGGTGGGACGCAATGCAGAAGGCCTTCATGAAAGGCTTTGCCGACGCCGGGAAAAAGCACGACGACCAGTCGTAGGCCGGGCTCCCTCCCGGCAGTCGGTGCGGCCATGCCCGCCTCGCGGTGACCGGACCAGTGCGCGGAAGCCACCTCATGGAAGGGTCAATGCGAATCGATTTACGCGTTGTTGCGGCAGCACCACTTTGCTAGGTTTTCTGCACCACTGGCTAGACAGCGCCGGAGTTGGGGTCGTGCACTATGGCTCAAGAGAGCGACGCGAATTTCGAAGCACACAGAAAGACTTGGCACAGTTTCGTGCGGCTCACGATTTACACCACGGTCGGGGTGATTGCGCTTCTGGTGTTGATGGCGCTCTTCCTGCTCTAAGTCGTTTGATCAGCAAGTTCACCTTAGCCGTCGCCATGGTGACCGTGGCGACGGTTGTCAGCAGCTGCGCTAGCTATCCTGCGCCGGGTGGCTTCAATCCGGTCAAGTTGCTTTGCACCGGCGACTACGACGTGGAGCAGGCGCGATGCACCGTCCCCGTGGATCTGGGGATTGGACCCACGCATTGACCAATCTCGCCGAGCGCCTGGAAAAACTCTATTCGGCGGTCGTCTACGACACGATGACTTCTGCCGGACTTACCGACCGCGCATTGCCGCCCGAGATCACCAGCCTGTATCAGGGCAGGAAAGTGGCGGGTCCTGTCTGGACTCTTTCCGGATCCATGCGCAGCGGTGTCTCGATCGACGAGACGCTGTTGTCGTGGACGGGATTTCTCTCGGCGGCGCCGCCCGGGCGGGTGATCGTGTGTCAGCCCAATGACCACTCGATCGCGCATATGGGCGAACTTTCTGCCGAAACCCTGCAGTTGCGGGGCGTTCGGGGCTTTGTCGTGGATGGCGGTTGTCGGGATGTCGAGATGGTCAACGCTCTCGGATTTCCCGTTTTCTGCCGCTATGCGACGCCGGCAGACGTCAGCGCCGGCTGGATGGTCGATTCGATGGGGGAAGCCGTTGAAATCGGCGGCCTGGCCATTAGCTCAGGGGACTATGTGCTGGGGGACGCCGACGGGGTTGTCGTCATCCCTGCCGCTCAGGCCGAGGCCATCATCGCCGAAGCCGAGCAGGTGGCAAATACCGAAGATGCTCTTCGCGAGGCAATTCGCCAAGGCGAAGATCCACAGGAAGCCTACAAGCGCTACCGGGTGTTCTGAGCAATGAACGACGTACCCACCCCGCCTCCCGCAGCCACATTTTCGGCCCTTGATCTCTTTCGGGTTGACGGCCAGACCGCGATCGTCACGGGTGGCGCCAACGGGATCGGCCGGATCGCCTGCCTAGCCCTTGCCGAGGCCGGCGCCCACGTCGCGGTAACCGATATCAATCTCGAAGCGGCGGAGCGGACGGCAGAAGAGCTTCGCAGCGTCGGACGCAATGCATCGGCACACAAGCTCGATGTCATGGTCGAACGCGACATCGTGGACGTGTTCAAGGCGATCCGCAGCACAACTGGCCGAATTGACATCCTGGTCAACAATGTTGGTCGCAGCCCCCGCATGGCCACCACGGAGGTTGCGCTTGCGACCTGGGAGGAAATCCTGCGCCTCAATCAAACGTCCATGTTTTTGTGTTGCCGAGAAGCCGCACGGGCCATGCTGGAGCAGCGGAGCGGCGCGATCGTCAACCTATCCTCGATCATGGGCGTCACGGGGGGCGGAGCCGCTCCGAACCTGCCCTACCATGCGACGAAAGGCGCTGTCGTGAACATGACGCGCTCGCTCGCATGCGAGTGGGCCGACCAAGGCATTCGAGTCAATGCGATCGGCCCAACCTACGTGAAGACTGACCTGACACGGCCATTGCTGGAGCAACCCGAACGGGTGGCCTACATCGAATCACGCACGCCGCTTGGTCGCTTTGCGGAGGTATCGGAAATTGCCGGCGGCATTCTGTACCTTGCCTCTCCCGCCGCCAGCATGGTGACAGGCCATCTCCTGATGATCGATGGTGGCTGGACTGCAATCTGAAGCCCGCGCTGCCGGCCGTTGGGCCCGCTAGGCCCATGAATCAAAGCCTTGGACTTCAACATCGAACCGCCGAGTCCGCCAACGGAAATCTATCTGATGACGGCCTGAACCCGGAACAGCGTCGTGCCGTCGAAGCTGGCGACGGACCCTTGCTGGTCCTTTCCGGCGCCGGGACCGGCAAGACCCGGGTGCTCACGATGCGAGTCGCGCATCTGCTTGCCACCGGCAGGGCCCGATCCTCTGAGTTGCTGGTTGTAACGTTTACCAACAAGGCCGCACGAGAAATGCGGAGTCGCGTCGAGGCCCTGACCGGCCGCGCGCTTTCCGGCTGGTGGCTTGGAACCTTTCATTCCCTGGGCGCCAGGATCCTCCGGAGGCATGCCCAGCTGGTCGGACTGGAGTCCGATTACGCAATCCTGGACACCGACGATCAGGAACGGGTGGTGAAGCAGGTGCTCGGCGCCGCGAACATCGACCCCAAGCGCTGGCCACCGAAAAAACTGCTGTACTCCATCGATCGGTGGAAAAATCTGGGCCTGACACCGGAGCGGGCTGACGTTGAAGGGAAGGCGTTCGCCGGTGGGCGTGGACTGGAGCTGTACGCAGCGTACCAGCGTCGCCTGAAGGAATTGAACGCCGCTGACTTCGGCGACCTGCTCCTCCACAACCTGACACTTTTTGAGGACCACGAGATCCTCGGCGAATGGCAGTCGCGGTTCCGTCACATCCTGGTGGATGAATACCAGGACACCAACACTGCTCAGCATCTCTGGGTTCGGCAACTGGCGGCAGCGCGCGGCAACGTCTGCGCCGTGGGGGACGAAGACCAGTCGATCTATGGCTGGCGGGGAGCGCAGGTGGGAAACATCCTGAGCTTTCAGGCGGATTTTCCAGCTGCAGAAGTCATCCGACTCGAGCAGAACTACCGTTCAACCGGCCACATTCTCGGCGCCGCCTCGTCCCTGATCGGCTGCAACCGCATGCGCCTCGGCAAGACCTTGTGGACTCAGGGAAGCCCGGGGGAGCCCGTACGGGTTCGGCAGGCCCACGACAGCGAGGAAGAAGCTCGCCTGATCAGCGATGAAATCGAACTGCTCCGCCGTGAAGGAACGTCGCTTGACAGCATGGCCGTCCTGGTTCGGACGACGGCGCTGATCCTCGGGTTCGAGGAACGGTTTCTGCAAATCGGGCTTCCCTATCAGGTCGTGGGCGGTTTGCGCTTCTTCGAGCGCCAGGAGATTCGCGACGCGGTGGCATACCTCCGGCTCGTGCAGCACGACCACGACGATTTGGCGTTCGAACGCATCATTGGCCGGCCGCGACGCGGCGTGGGGGCCGCAACATTCCGGAAGCTTGCCAGCGCGGCAAGACAACGCGGGACCTCCGTCGAGTCCGCTGGTCGCGCTCTGCTCGCAACGGGCCAGATTCACGGAACCGCGCGGGCCGGCTTGCGTGCACTCTTCCACACCCTGGATCGATGGCGCGAACTGGCCCGTGACAAGAAACCGCACGAGCTGGCGGAGACCGTCCTCGAGGACTCCGGCTACCTCAAGATGCTGCGCCAAGACACCAACGCGGATGCTGCCGGTCGGTACGAGAATTTGCAGGAGTTGCTCAGTACGCTCCGCGATTTCGAGCACCTGCAAGGGTTCCTGGAGCATGTAGCGCTGGTGCACGAGCACGACGGACCGACGACGGAACCCCGTGTCAGCCTGATGACTCTGCATGCAGCCAAGGGCCTTGAGTTCGATGTCGTGTTCCTTCCGGCGTGGGAGGATGGCCTGTTTCCGCACGATCTGGCAGTGCTGGAAGGCGGCGACGAAGGGCTGGAAGAAGAACGGCGACTTGCCTACGTCGGCCTGACGCGCGCACGCTACGAGGCGCGAATTTCGTGGGCCAGCCGACGACGCACGTATGGAAACTGGGAGGACCGCTTCCCCTCCCAGTTTCTTCGCGAACTCCCTGCAGAACACGTCTCCATCGAGACCCCTCCCGGAACCTTCGGCTCACCGGCGTACGGCGGAACACGCTTTGACACTGCGGGACCCGTCGTGGATCTGGGGGGCGCTGCCGTCCTGCCTCCGCCGAACGCACCCGCCCAGCAATTCGTCGAGGGACAGCGGGTCTTCCACGACAAGTTCGGCTACGGAACCGTGATCACCAGTGACGACGGCGCTGTCGACGTCCAGTTCGACAAGAGCAGTCGAAAGATCATCATGGGCGACTACCTGCGACCCGCGGAACACGCCTGACCTCCCGTGATGTACCGGATCCGGGTGCGGGTGCCGGCCAAGGCACGGATTACGGTCGAGGAGATGCTGCTGGGCATCAGCGAGGCATCCAGTGTCCTGGTCGAAGGTGACGAGGCGGAGGTCTTTGGCTACTCGCGCCAGCCGCCCGACACGAGCGCATTCGAACAGGCGTTGGCCGGTGTCGGAATCCGGCCCCGGACCTGCCTGCTGGAACCCGTACCGGACGATGATTGGGTGACCCGTGGCCTGGCCCGCCAGCCGCCCGTACGGGCGGGACGGTTCGTCCTGCGGGGGTGCCACTCGACCGCCTGCTCGACCGCCCGCAATGACATTTGCGTTGACGCCGGTCTGGCATTCGGCACCGGCCATCACCCGACCACCGCGACCATGATCGAGACGCTGGTTCACCTCGCGCAACGCGGCTTTCGACCGCAGTCGGCGCTGGACATGGGCACCGGAGCCGGCACCCTTGCCATCGTCATGGCCCGTTTGTGGCGCTGTCCGGTACTGGCCGCGGACAACGACCAGGCCGCCGTCCTATGCGCTCGCGAAAACATCGTCCGGAACGGGGTAGCGCGCTGGGTGGACGTCGTCGAAGCCGACGGCTACGACGCGATGGGCAGCGTCTTCGACGTCGTGGCCGCCAACCTTTTTGCCGATCCGATTCGGTCGATGGCGCCGGCACTGGCCCGCAGCCTGTCGACGAGGGGCTACGCCGCGCTGTCCGGCCTGCTCGTGCGCCAGCGACTGCCGGTCCTGCGAGCCCACGTGGACCAGGGCTTGACCGTACGGCGTACCGTGCGGCGCGACGACTGGCTTACGTTCCTCCTGGCTCGCTCCCGCGCCGCTCACTGACTTCGAGGCCGCCGGTCTCGCCCGAGCTCTCCGACCGCTCCGGCACCAATGCTGGAGCTTCGTCTCCAAACGCCAGCGCCAGCAACAGATTGATCTGGTAACGGGGAATGAGCAGGATCCGGTTGGGACGCCTCTCGAGCACGGTGTAGTAGGCGTATCCGGTGACCAGCAGGTCGCCGACCCGCAGCACCGCCAGCGGGTCACCGTTGAGGCGATCGCGAAAGGTAAGCAGGATGTCGGGCCTCTCGAGCCCGTATTCCGCCAGTGACCGGTCCGGCTTGATCGCGCGGTCGGCCAACATCCTTGCCGTAATCTCAAACTGCTCGGTGATCTGCGCCGCATCCGGCGAGTCCGGCCCATTGTCGCTGTGGTCATGCGTGTGCCCGTCGACATCATGACCATGACCATGACCATGACCATGGTCATGGTCGTGAGCGTGGCTTGCCTGAAACCAGCGTCCGTCCGGGTTCCGTTCGAAGTCGACGTGCCGACTCTTCCAGGCCACGGTAACGGAACCGATGTCCGGCTCTCCGAACGCGAATACCGGGAACCTGCCCTCGGGCAGGTCGTCCAACCCCTCCGGCCCGTGATCGTGCGAATCGTGCTGCTGGGGCGGCGGTCGGTCCGTCTGCACCAGCGCTACCACCGCAACCAGCAGCAGGACCCAGACGAGAAAGGTTCGGCGGCGAAATGTCGGTCGCTTCACCGCCGCCGCCACCAGATGACGGTACCGGCGAGAGCCAGCAGGGCCGGCCACAGCACCACCGCGAAGAAGAACGTCCCCTTCATCTCCCGGTTGGTCATGTTGATCTCGGGAAGGTCGTAGGTCCGGGGCTCGAGACCGATCAGATTTTCCTGCTCTGCCAAGTAGTTAACAATGTTCAGAAAGAGATTTCCGTTGCCCAGGAGATGGAAGAAGGAATTCTGCGCGAAGTCGGCGTCGCCGGCGACCACAATTCGTGATCGCAACGCGTCCGTCTCTTCAGTTTCATCGCCCAGACGCCGTGACGAGATCGCCACCAGCGTGAGCGGACCGGTTTGCTCTTCCGGATCCCGCTCGGCCCTGAGCTGGTCGGTCTCCGCCCAGGAGGTCGGCGATGAATTCACCGCGGGAATGACCGCCGTTCCGGGAACCCTCTCCGACGTCGGCGCAAACGGCCGCACCCCTGGGTAGAAGGTCAGCGCCAGATCCCGGGTAATCTTGTGGTGATTGTAGGTCGTCACCGTTGGCGTTGAGACATCCGCCCAAAAGTACCTGGCATCGTCGATCACGATCGCGTCCATGGGGACGATCCCCCAGTCACCGAGCAACGGCTCCAAACCGGTATCGATGAACGGGTCCAGCATGAAGAACGCGTTGTTGCCTTCCTCCAACCATGCGCGTATCGCCTCGACCTCACCCTGCAGCAACGCCGTCTTGGGACCCGCGACCACGAGAACCGAACAAGGTTCGAGGGATTCCGTGGC
Organism: Alphaproteobacteria bacterium; assembly: GCA_965116745.1. GTDB lineage: Bacteria > Pseudomonadota > Alphaproteobacteria > TMED109 > TMED109 > VXPW01. Next base: position 2,145,319 of record OZ220701.1, read on the forward strand.
GCCCGCGAGGGTCACCTTGACGACCTCGTAATTGACTGTCTCCAGAGCGTTTCGCGCTTTGGCCATCCCGTGCCTCTCGTGCAGGACGAACTTGGCCCCGAGGCCGTGCGAATGACCCGGTGATCCCTCCTGGTGATCGTGCGACTCGAGACTGAAGGGATCGGCCTCCACATGGCCGTCCAGGAAGCAGATCCTCTGCTTGACGCCAAGCGACACCCGAAGAACGCCGTTGGCAATGTCGGTTTCCGTCGGACCGTGCACGAAGTGCCGCCGCCCCTCGCTCTCGAGCACCGCCGTGCCGGCAAACTGCACGCCCGCCAGCCGCGCTGCGGCCGGATTGAGGTTCGGATTGTGGAACTCGACCGTGACCTGCGGCGTAGCGTCGGCGAACAGTTCGTAGAGCTCCACGGTAGTGCGCAGGGCGGAGTCGTAGAAAAATGTTATGTGCACGGGCGCGGACAACCGCGAAAGCATGTCAACGGTTTGTTGGGACAGCGAGTGGGAACCCTGCGTTGTGAGGTCGAAACGCAGGGGGACGCGTGACGCGAAAGCCCCGAGGACCACCAGAACCGCACACGCACCCACCGCAAACAGGGCGATTTCGCCACGGCGTCGCGTCATTCCGGCGCGCAGCTGGATCCTGAGGAAATAGCCGCCAACGACTGCGAGCGAGAGCCCTCCCAGCCCGAGCAACAGGCTCCCGGGGTTCCATTCGTTGGCAATCAGTCGGACGGCAAGGGATCCGATGAGTGCCGCCACGGCAACCAGCAGCACCAGACCCGCGTGAAAGGCCCTCACCTCAGCGTCTCCACTCCAGAGCGCAGACGTTCAATATCAGCGCTCCGGCCGCAAAGAGCACGAATAGCGCCAGCGACTCGAACCTGGCCAGTCCCTCGATGAACTCACCGAAGTGCCAGGCGAAGGAGACGTAGAGAAAAAGCTCTCGCAGGAATTGCACGGTCTGAAACGACTGCAAATGCCCGACGAACCAAAAGCCCAAGAGAATCGAGACCGTCACCAACGCGGCCACGATTTGATTCTCGGTCAAGGACGAACAGAGCTGCCCGATGGCCAGGCAAGCGCTGCCCAGCAGCAGAAAACCCAGATAACCCGAGAGAATCGTGCTGGTCTCGGGAGCGCCAAACAGGTACAGCGGTACCAGGTCAAGCACCGTTCCCAACGCCATGAGGCCAAGCATCGTGAGCGCCCCGAGGTACTTTCCCAGAACCACCTGCCACGGTGCTAGCGGCAGCGTCGCCAAGAGCTCGTAGGTGCCCGCGCTGTACTCGGTCGCAAACAGGCGCATCGACACTACGGGCAACAGAATCACTGCCAGCAGGCCCATGTTCTGGAACGTTTCCCGCATGGTCGCGAGACCGGAAACGAACAGGTTGTACGAAAAGAAATATCCTGTCCCGAGCAGGAATACCGCCAGGACGAAATACGCGATCGGCGACCGGAAGTAGAGTTTGATCTCCTTGCCGTAGACCGCCAACACTCCGCTCATGCCGCCCCCTCGACGTAGTGCAGGAACACGTCCTCCAGCGACGGGTCGTGCCGCCGCAGTCCCAGCAGCTCCCAGTCGCGGGCCACCACCCTTGCAATAGCCGCCTCAACGTTGCCGCTGGATTCGACGGCACAGTTGACTGCGTACGGTTCCTGTCGATCGTCCACGTCGACCCGGATCACGCCGCTGATATCGAGCAGCCGCTCCTTGAGGTCGGATGGTTCGCAAGCTGCCACCTGCAATTCAACCCGGTTGGCTCGTCCCACTGCCGTTGCCAATCCCGCCGGAGAATCAATGGCGAGCAGCCGACCGTGGTGCAGGATGGCGATCCGGTCACAGAGCAGGGTCACCTCCGGCAATATGTGGGTACTCAGCAGGACGGAATGGTCGCGGCCGAACGACCGGATGACTTCGCGGGTTTCCGAAATCTGCCCGGGGTCCAGTCCCGACGTCGGTTCATCGAGGAGCAGGACCTCAGGTTGTCCGAGCAGGGCTTGGGCCAAGCCGAGTCGCTGGCGGTACCCCTTCGACAACTTGTAGACCTCGCTTCGGGCAACCGCTTCGAGGCGGCAGGCAGCAACGACGCGATCAAGCTGGCTGGTGGTGTCGGCACGACGCACCCGCTTGGCGCGGGCCACAAAGTGCAGGTAGCCCAGCACGTCGAAACTCTCATAGAGCGCGGGACGCTCCGGCGCGTACCCGACCGCGAAGGCGCTTTCTGTGGGCGAGCTGATCACGTCGTGGCCGGCAACCGTCACCTGACCCGAGGTCGGCGCGAGGTAACCGGCGATCATCCGGAGGGTGGTGGTCTTACCCGCGCCGTTCGGGCCCAAGAAACCGACAATCTCGCCCTGGCCCACGTGAAACGAAACACGGTCGACGACCGTTCGTTCACCATAGGTCTTGGTCAGGCTATGAAGTTCGACTGGATGGGACACGGGGAATCAAGAAAGCCGACGGCCCGGCGCGCGACCACGGGGACCAGCGCCGGAACAAAAAAGAAGAGGCCCTCCCCACGGATGGGGAGAGCCTCTCGTTGGGCGAAGGCTAGACGTCAGTCGTACCAGGCCTCACCCATGCTGTCGTACTGCCTGATGGAGTGACCGAACCAGAGCTTCCCGTTCTGGATGTCGGCCATCATCTTCAGCCGGTTCACGGAGTCGAAGTAGTCCAGGATGCTGTAGTTCAGGCCGGCCGGGTGCCCCTCAAGGTTCTCCTCCATCCAGATCGCGTCCTGGGAGAGAACGACCGTGCCGGTGTTGGCCAGCTCAAGGCGCACCGACTGGTGCCCCAGCGTGTGACCCGGCGTGCTGAGGATCAAGACGGTGCCGTCGCCGAACAGGTCGTAGTCACCCTCGATAGCGTGGTAGTTGAACTCCCGGGCGTCGTCGTAGTCACCCACCACGTGGGCGCCACTCGGCCGCTGGAACTTCTCGGGCCACCAGGCCTGGTAGAGCTCGCGCTTCTGAATCACGTGAATCGCGTCCGGGAACATCTCGATGTTGCCGATGTGGTCGAGATGCGAGTGCGACGTGATCACGACCTTCACGTCGCCCGTGCTGTAGCCCAGCTTCTCGAGCTGCTGGTCGATCACGTCGGCCCGGGTCTGGCTCGGCAACAGGAAGTCGCAGTTCCCCTGAGCCCAGTGCGACGCGCAATTGCCGTCAGAGATCGCCACGTTGTTGCCGGTGTCGTAGACGACCACCCCCTTCGGGTGGTCAATGACCCACATGTTGATGGGGATCAGAATGTCGCGGGCTTCCGGGTAGGTCGGAATCAGACCCTGGATGTTGAAAGGACCGAATTTGCCGCTGGCAGTCCAGTACACTTTCACGCCTCCGTGCGCGTCGGCGAGAGCGTACCCTGCACCAAACGCACATACAGCCAACACGGCCAACGCCGAAGCGATTCGTCTCATCGAAATGTCTCCCTCTGGTCGCATTTGCTGCGTCCACACACGATAATTGTGTGTTCGAAACTGATGCCTGTCAACCAAAATCGGGGCTCGGGCCCTGAGACAGCCGCCGGGGTCGGGTCCGTGGCCAGCGATCAGCAGCTCATGCGGTCAGGGCGCCATGACCCGGGCGGCGTCGACGCCAACTTCCGTCAGCAGTCCGCGTACGAGTGCGCACATTTTCGCCAGCTCCTCTTCCCCGTGGGTCTCGCAGCGCACGACGAGCGCGGCCTCGGTATTGGAAGCGCGCAGGAGCCACCACCCCGTGGCGGCGGAGACCCGCACGCCGTCCAGGGTGTTCGGAACGATTCCCCGGCGGACCACGGCATCGTGGACGGAACGCACGATTTCGAACTTCCGATCGTCAGGACACGGAATGCGAATTTCCGGCGTGCTGAACATCTGCGGCAGGGCACCGCGCCGTTCCGCGAGGGTGGGTCCGCGGGAAAGCGCTCGCAGCAGCCGCACTGCTGCATACAACGCGTCATCGTAACCAGGGTGCTCATCGGCAAAGAACAGGTGGCCGGACATCTCCCCTGCGAACAGCGCCTCACCGCGGAGCACGCTTGAGCGCATGTGGGCGTGGCCCGTCGGTCCGAGCTTCGGGCGGCCGCCGAGCTCGTCGACGCGGCGGAACACCGCGTCACTCGTCTTCACATCCGCCAGGACGGCGGCGCCCGGATGGGAAGCCAGCACATCGGCGGCGAACACGCAAAGCAGGTGATCGGATGACACGACCTCCCCGGTTGCGTCAACGACGCCGAGGCGGTCGCCGTCACCGTCGAAGGCGACCCCGAGATCGAAGCCGCCGGTGCGTACCGCCTCGGCCAACTGCGCCAGGTTGTCGGGTTTCGAGGGGTCCGGATGATGGGCCGGGAAGCGGCCGTCGACGGCACCGTTCAGGATCCGGTGCTCGCCCGGCAGCCGCTGGGTGAGCCCGGGCAGCACCGCACCCGCGGCCCCATTCCCGGGATCCCACGCCACCCGCAGCGGACGCCCCCGCCCGGCCACGGCGCCGGCAAGGCTCGCCGCATAGGTCGGGATGACCTGGTGTTCGTTGGCCGTGCCGGCGATGACGGCGGGCGGCGACGGCGCGGCAGCGGCAGCGGCCAGCTGTCGGATGGCATCGCCATAGAACGGCGCGCCGGCAAGCGACAGCTTGAAACCGTTGTGGCTCGGGGGATTGTGCGAACCCGTCACCATCACGGATCCGTCGGCGGCCAGCTGATGGTCCGCAAAATGCACCATCGGCGTCGGGCCGACCCCGACCCGGATGACCGCGGCGCCCGCCGCACAAAGCCCCTCGACGAGCGCAGCCTCCAGCGCGGGGGACGTCGTCCGCCCGTCACGGCCAACCACGATCCGGCAGGATTCCCGGGCCGCACGCACCTGGTGCGCGAACGCGCGGCCGAGCGCCCGCGCGTCGTCCGGTCCCAGCGTCTCGCCCACAATGCCGCGGATGTCGTACGCCCGAAGTACCGAAGGGTGGAACACGTGGGTCACGCGGTTCCCCTGCCGTGCCGTTCCCCGCCCGCGCCGCCGGCCATCGCGACCGCGCCCGTCACGCCGGACCGCCCTGGCCGCGATGGTCCGCGAGGAGTTCCTCCACCGACGCCGCGACGGCCCGCCGGAAGGCGGGATCGGCCAGGGTCGCCGCCACGCCCGCCGCTGCCATGCCGGCCGGGCTCCCGCAGTCAAAGCGGCGGCCCTCGAAGCGAACGGCGTGGACCGGCGCCGTACCGACGGTGGCCGCGATGGCGTCCGTGAGCTGCAGCTCCCCACCGTGCCCCGGGGTCAGGTCCGGCAAGGCCGCGCAGACGGCGGGCGACAGCACGTAACGCCCGACGACCGCCAGCCGAGATGGTTCGGTGCCGGGCACCGGCTTCTCCACGAGGCCGCGCACCTCCACCACGCGGCCATCCTCCGCGCCGGGCACCACCACGCCGAACTTTCCAACCTCGGCGGCCGGCAGCTCCGTGACGGCCAGCACCGTGCCGCCCAGCCGCTCATGGACGTCAAGCAGCTGGCGCAGGCAGGGAATCGGCCCCAGCACCAGATCATCCGGCAGCAGGACGGCGCATGGTCCGGGTTCGAGTGACCGGGTCGCGCAGCCGACTGCGTGCCCCAATCCAAGAGGCGCGGCCTGCTCGACGGCCTCCACCCGGCCGCCAAGAGCAGCCAGCGCCCGGACCTCGGCGCGTGCGCCTGACCGGCCGCGCGCGGCCAGGGCCGCCTCGAGTTCGGGGTCGGCCTCGAAGTGCCGCAGCGCCAGGCTCCGCCCGGGCGCCACGACCAGCACCACGCGTTCGAGCCCGGCGGCCACCGCCTCCTCGACCGCGTACTGCACGAGCGGACGGCCGGCGACCGGAAGCATTTCCTTGGGAACCACCTTGGTGGCCGGCAGGAATCGGGTCCCGAGACCCGCCACCGGCAGCACCGCAGTCGTGACCCCGCCCCCCTTGCCGGTCAGCTGCGGCACGCCGCCACGTCCTGAATGTGCACTTCCGCTCGTTTCCTGCCCCGCCAGGTAGACACCTGGATCTGACCGGCGACATCCACCGGCCGGCCCCGCAGCAGGGCGGCCCCGACGGGCGTGTCCGCGGACCGGAAGGCGATCGCCTTGACCCGGCCGCGCGTGTCGTCTGCCAGCAGGCAGCTGACATGGTTCGCTCCGACGACGCGCGCGTACACCGGAAACACCCGGTGGAACGCGTAGCACGGCAAGGGATTGCCGATCCCGAACGGCCCTGCCCGCTCCAGCTCCGTCCCCAGCGCCACGCTGGCACCGGACACCGCGAGCACGCCGTCGAGCATCAGCGTGGACGGCGCGATGCCGGACGGCCGGGCCGCGTTCACCTCTGCATTGAGAAAGGACGCAAGTGCCGCCAGCCGGTCGGCTCGGCCGGAGAAGCCGGCTGCCATCCGGTGCCCGCCGCCCGCCTCCAGCAGGCCGGCCTGCCGGGCCCGTATCACCGGTCCGCCGATATCGATGCCGTCGAGGGAGCGGGCAGAGCCGCGGATGCCGCCCCCCGCACGGGCGCACACCACTGCCGGACGCCGGAACCGGTCGACGAGGCGACTCGCCACGATGCCGATCACACCGACGTGCCAGCCGTCGCCGGCGACCATCACCACCGCCTGGTGCTCGCCGTCGGCAGCCTCCGCCTGGGCCAAGGCGTCCGCATGGACCTGGGCCTCAAGCGACTGGCGTCGCCGGTTCAGGAGTTCGAGCTCGCGGGCCGCCCGGCTGGCCGCCGCCGCATCATCGGTCTCCAGGACACGCAGGCCGAGCCGCGGATCGCCAACCCGGCCGGCGGCGTTGACCCGCGGGCCGTACACGAAGCCCAGATGCCAGGCCTGCGGGGGCCCGTCCAGGCCAGCCTCGGCGGCCATGGCCCGAAGGCCGGGGTTGCCGCCCCGCGCGAGTGCACGGAGGCCGCGGCGGGCGAGGACCCGATTCGCCCCGTCCAGCGGCGCGAGGTCGCAGACCGTACCGAGCGCCGCCAGGTCGAGCAGGGATTCGGGGTCCGGTCCAGCGAACGGGAGGCCGCGGCGGTCCAGTTCGCGATGCAGGGCACGGACCAGCAGCCAGGTCAGGGCGCTCGACGTGAGCGTGCCCAGCCCGCTTCGGTCATCGGTCCGGTTGGGATTCACGATGGCCGCCGCCGCCGGCAATTCCGCTTCCGCAACATGATGGTCGACCACGATGACCGGCAACCCCAGACCAGCGGCGTGCGCGAGCGGTTTGAATGCGGTGACACCGCAGTCCACCGTCACCACCAGGCCCACGCCGGCGGCACGGAATCGGTCGATTGCAGCGGTACTCGGGCCGTAACCTTCCGTCGCCCGATCGGGGATGTGGACCACCGGCTCAGCGCCCGCCGCCCGCAAGAAGCGGACCAGCTGCGCCGTCGACGCCGCGCCGTCGACGTCGTAGTCACCGAGAATCCCGATCCGCCGTTTCAGGACGACGGCATCGACCAGCAGGGCGACTGCATGGTCAAGATCGAGGATGGAACTCCCGTCGGGGAGCTCGTGGGCCGCTCCGGCATGGAGCCATTCGCCGGCCCGATCGGGCCCGATGCCCCGGCCGACCAGAAGCCGGGCAAGCCCATCGGATACGCCCGTCGTGCGGACAACCGCCTCGACTGCCTGGTCATCCGCGGTGCGATACTGCCAGACCCGCCCGGACAGGGACTGCCCAGGGGCTGCAGGTCCGGCACTCACCGCGACAGCGGGACGGTCGACCGGCGCCGCTCACGACGGCCATCGGCGGCGAACACGAGACTGTCGCACGTAACGCCAGTGCCGGAGCGCACCGGTCCTTCGACGAGCGGTCCGTCGGTGACGCCCGTCACCATCAACAACGTGTTGCCGGAAGCCAGATCCTGCCGGTCGTAGACGCGTTCCAGATCCCGGATGCCGGCTCGTGACGCCCGCGCGCGCTCGTCCTCGTCCCGAAACACGAGGCGCGCCTGCATGGCGCCGCCCGTGCAGGCGAGCGCCGCCGCCGCCAGCACCCCTTCCGGCGCCCCGCCGGTTCCCATGTAGACGTCGACCGGCGATGCGTGATCGGCCACCTGGATGACCGCCGCCACATCACCGTCACCGATCAGGCGCAGCCGGGCGCCCGCCGCGCGGACCGCCCGAATCAGGGCGTCGTGGCGCTCGCGATGGAGGATGCACACGGTCAGATCGTCGATCCGGCAGCCCTTCGCGTCGGCGATACGACCGAGGTTGTCCGCAGGCGGGCGGTCGAGACGAAGCAGATCGTCAGGGCATCCCGGGCCGACCACGAGCTTCTCCATGTAGACGTCGGGAGCGCGCAGCAGGTCACCCCGACCGCCCGCTGCCAGCACGGCCAGCGCACCCGGGGAATCGGTGGCGCAGATGGTGGTGCCTTCCAGCGGGTCCACCGCGATGTCCACGTCCGGCCCGGTCCCGTCTCCCACGGCTTCACCGACATAGAGCATCGGCGCCGCGTCGCGCTCGCCTTCACCGATGACAACGGTGCCGGCCATGGGCAGCCGGCGAAGGCGTTCACGCATCGCGTCGACCGCCGCCTGGTCCGCCGCCTTTTCATCCCCGCGCCCCCGCCACGCCGCTGCCGCCACCGCCGCGTCCTCGGTAGCCCGCAGCAGGCCGTCCACGAGCCCGAGCAAGGTTCGTTCGGGCGATGCCGTCACGCCGCGCCCCGTGTGGCCAGGCTCCCGACATCTTCGCGTTCCAGGAACTGCCGGATGTTCCGGCAGGCCTGCCGGATGCGCTGCTCATTCTCCACGAGGCTGATCCGCACCCAGCCCTCGCCCCCTGGACCGAAGCCGGCACCGGGCGACACCGCAACCCTGGCGTCCGCCAGCAGCATCTTCGCGAACTCGAGACTGCCCGCGGCCCGAAACGGGGCCGGCACCCGGGCCCACGCGAACATCGTCGCCACCGGCGGCTCCACCTCCCAGCCGGCCCTGCGCAAACCGCTCACCAGCGTGTCGCGACGCCGACGGTAGGTTTCGCGGACGGTATCGACGTACTCCTGGGGGCCGTTGAGCGCCGCCGTGGCGGCGACCTGGATCGGCGTGAAGGCGCCGTAGTCGAGGTAGGACTTGATGCGGGCCAGGGTCGCCACGAGGTGCGGATTGCCGGCCGCGAAACCGATCCGCCAGCCCGGCATCGAATAGGTCTTGCTGAGCGACGTGAACTCGACCGCGAGTTCCCTGGCGCCCGGCACCTGCAGGATGGAGGGCGGCGGCGAACCGTCGAAATAGATCTCAGCGTAGGCAAGATCGGACAGGATCCAGACACCGTGGCGGCGGCACAGTTCCACCATGGCCTCGTAGGCATCGAGCCCGACCACGGCCGCCGTCGGATTGGCGGGGAAGTTGACCGTCACAGCCTTGACCCGTCCGGCCCCCGCTGCCAGCGCGCGCTCCAGCTCCGACACGAAGTCCCGGTCCGGCCCCACCGGAACCCGGCAGATCTCCGCGCCGGCCAGCACGAAACCGTAGGGGTGTATCGGGTAGCTCGGGTCAGGGACCAGCACCTGGTCCCCGGGTTCCGTGATGGCGGTGGCAAGATGGGCAAACCCCTCTTTCGAACCCAGCGCCACGATCACTTCGCGCTCGGGATCCAGGCGCACGTCGAAGCGCCGCTGGTAGTAGCCGGCCACGGCCCGCCGGAGGCCACGGATTCCGCGGGACGCCGAATAGCGATGCACCCGCGGATTGCGGACGGTCTCCACCAGCTTTTCGACGACGTGATCGGGCGGCGCCAGGTCCGGGTTTCCCATCCCGAGATCGATGATGTCCTCGCCGGCGGCCCGGGCGGCATCCTTCATCGCGTTCACTTCGGCGAACACATACGGCGGCAGCGCCTGGATTCGCTCGAACTCGCGGTGGGCGGGGATTTGCTTCATCGGACCCACACTCCGATCAGTCCGGCCGGCGCCGCACCGTGCCGACCGCAATCGTCACCGTTCGCCCCGTGTACCGGCCGGGCCGGGCACCGATACCAGCCGCCATTACACCCGTTGGGCGGGAACCGGACCAAACCACTACGGCGCGAGCGCGCTGGACGCAAGGCCCGTGTCCTCCGGCAGGCCCAGGACCACGTTGGCATTCTGCATCGCCTGCCCGGCCGCTCCTTTCAGCAGGTTGTCCAGTGCGCACAGCAGAATCGCCTGGCCGCCCCGCCCGGCAGCCACACCGAGATGCGCCTGATTGGACCCGCGCACCTCCCGGGTCGCAGGCGCCGAGCCAGGCGGCAGGACCTGCACGAAGGGCTCGCCGTTGTACGCGTCCTCGAGGCATGCCTGCAGGTCTCCGGCGGTCGCGCCGGCCCGGGCATGAACGTAGACGGATGTGAGAATGCCGCGATTCATCGGCACCAGATGCGGCACGAACGTCACCCGGGTTTCGGTCCCCGTGACCCGCGCGAGCGCCTGTTCGATTTCCGGCGTATGCCGGTGACCGCCCAGGCCGTACGCGCGGATTCCCTCGGAGACCTCGCCGAACAACAGGTCTTCCCGCAGCGACCGGCCGGCCCCCGACACCCCGGACTTGGCATCGATCACGATCGGTTCGGGCTCGATCAATCCGGCCGACAACACCGGCAGCAGCGGCAGGAGCGCCGAGGTCGGATAGCAACCCGGACAGGCGATCACCGGGGCTTCGCGCATGGCGTCGCGGGCATGCTCGGTCAGGCCGTACACGGCGTCGGGCTGCAGGTGCGCCGCCCGGTGCGGCGTGCCGTACCACTCGGCGTAGCTGTCGAGATCCTGCAGCCGGAAGTCGGCGGACGTGTCGACCACCCGGGCCACCGGCGCAATGCGGGCCACGGTTTCCTGCGTGGTGCCGTGCGGCAGGCAGCAGAACACGAGCGCACAGCCAGCCGCGTCGAACGCATCGATGTCGACGAACGCCGGCAGGTCCCGGCCGCGGAACCGCGGAAACAGGTCCTCGGGCGACGTCCCCGCTCGGCGTTTTGCACCCAGGGCGGCAATCTCCAGCCGGGGATGCTCGAGCACCAGCCGGAGCAATTCTCCGCCAACGTAGCCGCTGGCCCCCAGGATCGCGACGGGGAACCGATCAGTCATGTGCTAAGGCCCGGCACTTCCGCGCCATGGGAACAGATGGGAACAGTAAGGTCAGCGGCCGGCCGCGCAAGCCGGAGCGGATCAGCGCTTGGAGAACTGGAAGCTTCGGCGCGCCTTCGGACGCCCGTACTTCTTTCGTTCCACTCGACGAGCATCCCGGGTCAGCAGTCCGTGCGCACGAAGCTTGGGGCCGAGCACTGGCTCGCGCGCGGCGAGGGCACGGCTGATCCCGTGCCTGATTGCCCCTGCCTGCCCTGAAGTTCCGCCACCGCGGACCGTACAGACGACGTCGACTTCGTCCTGACGCTCGGACACCTGAAGCGGCAGTCGCAGCAGCGCCAGATGCCCCGCCCGTGGAAAGTACTCTTGCTGGGGTTTGCCGTTGACCGTGATCCGTCCCTTGCCTGCCATCACCCAGACACGTGCCACGGAGCTTTTGCGCCGGCCTGTGCCGTAACTCCGCGCTTTGGCGGCAGGTGCCGCCGGACCAGAGCCGGCCACCGGGGCGGAAGTTAGCGTGTCAGTCATTGGAAGATTGCCGTAGGTTCTTCGAGTTCAGCGCCGCCAGATCGACCGGCACCGGCTGCTGGGCCGCATGCGGATGGTCCGGACCTGCGTAGACGTGCAGCTTGCGCAGTTGTTCCCGTCCCAGCGGACCCTTCGGGACCATCCGACGCACCGCGAGTTCGATGACCCGTTCGGGGCGCGCGCCTGCGAGCAGGTCGCCGTAGCGCCGCGACCGAATGCCGCCCGGATATCCGGTGTGCCAGTGGTGCAGCTTGTCACGGGATTTCACGCCGGTCAGCGCCACCTTCTCCGCGTTGACCACGACGATGTTGTCACCGCAGTCCAAATGCGGTGTGTACATCGCCTTGTGCTTGCCGCGGAGCCGATTGGCGATGAGACTAGCGAGCCGTCCAAGGACAACTCCTTCGGCATCGATCAGATGCCAAGCACGCTTAATCTCCGCCGGGCGAGCGGTATATGTACGCATGGAAGGTCCTAGGGGAACGTACTTGTGCGGCGAGACTGGCTTGGCTGCACCGCCACAACACCGCAACCGGGCGCCTATGTCTAGCCCCGGCCAAGGCCGCTGTCAACGCAGGCCAAACGAGCGGCACCCGTCCAGGAAACGCCACAAGAGTGGTAGCGGGGGAGGGACTTGAACCCCCGACACGCGGATTATGATTCCGCTGCTCTAACCAACTGAGCTACCCCGCCCCCGGTGGCCGGCCGGCGACCCCGGCCCCGTTAGGCTACACCAACGGGGCCGGCCCATGCGTCTACGACCGACACCCGGTCTCTGTCAAGATGCCGGCAGGAAACGCGGCATCGGCTGCCGGTTGCCGTGTCGTCGTCTGCCCGGAACTGACCAAGGCATTTCCAAACTTCCTTGAACCGTTCGGAAGACCTAAATATGGTAATTGTGAGTGAGGGGGAGCCACTACGGTCGCCGGGCCCGGCTGCCGAAGCGATGCGGGAGTGCCAGGGCGTGAGTAAGGGTCGACGGGTCGGCCGGCTGGCGAGCGCGGCCGCATTGCTGGTCGCATGTTCAGCGGTCCCCGCGGAAGCGGACGACGGACGCTCCAGCGGGCTTGGCACACTTCACTTCGGATCGTCCGACGTGGTGCCGTGTGCAATGCGCACGCACCGGATCAGCGGCGGCGAGGTGTCCACGACGTTCGTGCATCCCTCGCCTACCTGCGAGGAAGGCCGGGCGTCGGGAAGCGGATGGCGGCTGAGGAAACCGATCGAGACCACCGCGGCCTGGTCGGCCGGGTATTCCGACCTCGATTTCGCCGTTGGTGTCGTCTACCGCGCGCTCCCACGGTCGTTCGCCACTCGAGAACGGACGGGCGGGGAAACGGTATCCCTGGTGGGTGCGCTCCAGTACGGCCGCTTCGTCCTGGGCGCCGGGGTGTTCGACGCCGACGATCCCGCGATTGACAACGTGCGCCGCGGCTACAACCTCGGAGCCAACTACCAGTTCGGCGCATTTCGGGTCGGCACGTCCCTCATCACTACCTGGACGGACGGCGCCTGGACCGGGGGGACGGTGAACCCCGCGACCCAACGTTCACTCGACTCCCTTTCCGTCGATCTGGAATACGCATTCCAGCCCGGGCTCCGGGGCTACTTCAACTACGTCGAGGTGACCCACCCTGAGCAACTGGCAAGCTGGCAGGCGCCATCCGGCCAGCGGGAGAGCACCTGGACCATTGGTGTGAGCGTCGGCTTCTGATCGGCGCTGCCCGCCGTCGGCTCCGACCTGCATGAAACCAGTTGATCTGACGCGTTCCGAGCCCCTGCTCGATGGGGGTGATCCGTGGGCCGACGTCCGCGACGGCGTGCGGAAGCTCTGTGCCCGCTTCCCCGGCCCGTACTGGCGCGCATTGGACCGTGACCGCACCTATCCCGAGGAATTTGTCGCGGCCTTGACCGAAGCAGGCTACCTGGCCTGCCTGATCCCCGAACAGTACGGTGGTGCCGGTCTCCCGGTCTCCGCCGCTGTCGCTGTGCTCGAAGAGATTCACCGCAGTGGCGGCAACGGAGCTGCCTGTCACGCCCAGATGTACATGATGGGCGCCTTGCTGAGGCATGGCTCCGAAGCGCAGAAGCAGCGCTATCTCCCGGATGTGGCTTCAGGGAAGCTCCGGCTGCAGGCGTTCGGCGTGACGGAGCCGAACGCGGGCAGCGACACCCTCGGACTGCAGACCCGGGCTGACCGTGACGGCGATTCCTATGTCATCAACGGCCAGAAGATCTGGACCAGCCGGGCTGAGCATTCCGACCTGATGCTCCTGCTTGCCCGGACCGAGTCGGCGGAAACCGTCGCCAGGCGCACGGACGGCCTGTCACTGTTCATCGTGAACATGGCCGAGGCATTGCAGTCCGGCCTTAGCATCCGCCCGATCCGGACGATGTTGAACCATGCGACCACGGAGGTCTTCTTCAGGGATCTCCGCGTGCCGGACACGGCCCGAATCGGCGAGGAAGGCAAGGGGTTCCGCTACATCCTGGACGGCATGAACGCAGAGCGGATCCTGGTCGCAGCCGAGTGCATCGGCGACGCCCGCTTCTTTACCGACCGTGCCGTCGCCTACGCCGGTGAGCGGGTGGTCTTCGATCGTCCAATTGGCCAGAATCAGGGCGTGCAGTTCCCGATTGCACGGGCATACGCGGAGACGGAGGCAGCCAACCTGATGGTGCAGAAAGCCGCGCTCAGGTTCGACTCGGGCTTGCCGTGCGGACCGGAGTCCAACATGGCGAAGCTGCTGGCCGCAGACGCCTCCTGGCACGCGGCCGAAAGCTGTCTGCAGACCCATGGTGGCTTCGGCTTCGCAGAAGAGTACGATATCGAGCGAAAGTTCCGCGAAACCCGGCTATACCAGGTGGCCCCGGTTTCCACCAACCTCATTCTCGGCTACATCGGGCAGCACGTCCTGGGCCTGCCGCGCTCGTACTAGTCCAAACACCCCGCCAATGCAGGATCTCGAAGGCATTCTTGTGCTGTCGCTCGAACAGGCGGTGGCGGCGCCGCTGTGCACGGCACGGCTGGCCGACGCCGGCGCAAGGGTGATCAAGGTCGAACGGGACAGCGGGGATTTCGCACGCCACTACGACCGGGCCGTCCTCGACCAGAGCGCGTATTTCGTCTGGCTGAACCGCGGCAAGGAGTCGCTGGTAGCCGACATCAAGAAGCCCGACGATCAGGCGCTGCTCCACGCGATCGCGGCCAAGGCGGACGTGTTCATCCAGAACTTGGCCCCCGGCGCTGCCGCCCGGTCGGGCCTTGGTTCCGAGTCTCTCCGTGCCTCGAATCCGCGGCTCATTACCGTCGACATATCAGGCTATGGCGACAGCAGCTACGAAGACATGAAGGCATACGATCTGCTCGTTCAGGCGGAAAGCGGTGTCTGCGAACTGACCGGCACGCCGGACGGCCCAGCCCGAGTCGGGGTCCCCATCTGCGACCTCGGCGCCGGCGTGAACGCGCACGCGGCGATCCTCCAGGCCCTGTTCCGGCGGACCCGGACCGGCGAGGGCTGCAGCATCCGCACATCGCTCTTCAGCGGGATTGCTGACTGGATGTCGGTTCCGTACCTCAGCCGCAGATACGGCGCCGTGGACCTCCAGCGGCTCGGGCTGACGCATCCCTCAATCGCGCCCTACGGCGCCTTTCCCGCGCGCTGCGGACGCTTCGTGCTGATCTCCATCCAGAATGAACGCGAGTGGCGAAATTTGTGCCGCGACGTCCTGGGGGACGAGGCGATCGCGGACGACCCGCGCTTCGTGACGGTCGGCGACCGCTTCAAGAATCGTCGGGATCTCGACGAGATTATCTGCGCCGCCTTCGGGGCCCACGACCGTCCCGCGCTGCTTGAGCGCCTGCGCGAGGCAAGAATCGCGTGCGGAGCGCTCAACGACGTGGCGGACCTTGCGGAGCATCCCGCGCTGCGACTGGTACGCTACGAAACGCCGGGCGGAAGCGTGGAAACGATCGCGCCGCCCAACGACGTGGCTGGAGTGGCGCCCTCCTACCGGGCGGTGCCAGGTCTCGGACAGCATTCAAGCTCCATTCGGGCGGAGTTTTCAGCATGACCAAGGATTGGACGCCGCAGCCCAGAGTCCAGGAAGACATCATCTCGCCGTGGCCGGCCCAAGCCCTGGCTGCCACGCTGGGAGCGCCGGCCCCGGAAACGGGAGACATCCTGCCCCCTGGCTGGCACTGGAGCTACTTCCTGGAAGCCGTCGCGCCCGACCAGATCGGCATCGACGGCCATCCTCGGCGCGGCGACTTCCTACCCCCGATCGAACACCTGCCGCGCCGCATGTACGCTGGCGGCAAGCTGCGGTGGTTCGCGCCGTTACGGGTCGGCGCAACCGCCACGCGGACTTCCGAGGTAACGCGCGTGGAAGAAAAGTCCGGGAGGACCGGACCGCTCGTGTTCGTGACGGTGCTGCACACGATCTCCTCCGGGGAGCACACCTGCCTCGAGGAAACCCAGAATCTGGTCTACCGGGACGCGCCGGTTCCGGGTGCAGACACGCCGAAAGCCGCTGCCGTTCCGGCTGAGCCGCAGTGGTCCCGTCTGGTACGGCCGGACCCGGTCATGCTGTTCCGATACTCCGCCGTGACCTTCAACGGACACCGGATCCATTATGACGCCCCCTACGTGCGCGAGGTCGAGGGGTACCCCGATCTGATCGTCCACGGACCGCTGATGGCCACCCTGCTCCTGGAGACGCTGCGCCACGAAGCCGCAATGGCGTGTCCGGAGACCTTCACGTTTCGGGCCCTTCGGCCCATGTTCGCCAATACCCCGATCCGCGCGGAGGGCCGCGCCACCGATACCGGCGCAGAGCTCTGGATCCGCGGTCCGGACGGCGGCCTCGCGATGCACGCCGAGACGATACCGGGGACTACGTAGCCTTACTGCCGGCCGTCGACCGACCGGGTCACGCTACTGCTGCCGCATCCACCGTATGGCCGGCGGCTCGGATCGGCCCCGCCAGTGCAGTCGCTGTCGGAAGGTGCATCTCGGCAAAGTACCGGGCGGTCTTGATTTTCGTACCGAGGAACGGATCGGCCTCACCCGAGCGGATCCGCTCCGCCGCCCGGAGGGCGGCGCGCCCCATGGTCCAACCACCCGCCGTGAAGCCCAGCAATTCCAGGAACGGTGTGGCGCCGGCTGCCGCCGCGCGGGGATCGTCCCGGAACTTCCCGGCGAGCCACGCTCCGGCCTCGCCCGTCGCAGAGGCGGCGGCTGCCAGGTGCCTGCCGATGATCGGCAGGTCTTCGCCCGAGCTGTCGGCCAGTCGCGTTGCGACAGCTTGCATGTCCGACACCAGTTCCCGGAAAGGCTCACCGTCCGCGAGATGCAGCTTCCGGCGCAGCATGTCCAGCGCCTGGATCCCGTTGGTACCCTCGTAGATGGGCAGGATTCGCGCATCGCGATAGTGCTGGGCAGCGCCGGTTTCCTCGATGTACCCCATGCCCCCGTGCACCTGAATCGCCGTTGAAGCGACATCGACGCCCCGATCTGTACCCCAGCCTTTGACCACGGGAACCAGGAGCTCGGCGCGAAGCGCGGAGCGCTCCCGCACGCCGGGATCCGGATGCGCCCGGGCGACGTCGAGCGCCTCCGCCGTCACGATTGCCAGAGCCCGGGCGGCTTCCGTCTTGGCCTTCATGTCCATGACCATCCGCCGGACATCGGGATGGCGGATGATCTCGACGGCGTCGGCTCGCGGCTCCTCGATGGGCGACCCCTGGACCCGGGTCTGCGCGTACTCCAGCGCCTGCTGGAAGGCGCGCTCGGCGATCGCGACCCCTTGGATGCCGACGTTGAGCCGTGCGTGATTCATCATCGTGAACATCGTCTTGAGGCCGCCGTGCGGTTCTCCGACGAGTTCGGCGCGTGCCCCCTCTTCGTCCCCGTACATGAGGACGCAGGTCGGTGACCCCATCTGACCCAGCTTGTGTTCAAGCGAATTGACTCGCACATCGTTGTGGGCGCCGAGCGAGCCGTCCTCCAGGACATCGCGCTTGGAGACCAGGAACAGCGAAATGCCCCGCACTCCAGCAGGGGCATCCGGCAGTCGGCCCAAGACCAGGTGCACGATGTTGTCGCACATGTCGTGATCACCGAAGGTGATGAAGATCTTCTGCCCGCGCAGCTTCCAGGCGCCGTTGGCCCGTTCCGCCCGGGTCTGCAGCCTTCCGACGTCCGATCCGGCGTGCGGTTCGGTGAGGTTCATCGTCCCCGACCATTCACCGCTGATGAGCTTGGGCAGGTAGGCCCGTTTCTGCGCGTCCGTGCCGTGATGGGCGAGAAGTTCCACCGCCCCCTGGGTCAGCATCATGCAATTCGCGAGCGACATGTTGGACGACTGCCAGATTTCACTGAGGGCGGTGCTCACGACCCACGGCAACCCCTGCCCGCCCCAAGCGGTCGGCCCACACACGGCGTTCCAACCGCCGTCCACGAAACGTCCGTACGCTTCGGCGAAGCCGTCCGGAACCCGCACGACGCCGTTCTCGATCCGCGCGCCGGACAGGTCGCCGGACCGGTTCAGCGGCGCCAGCACGTCGCTGGCGAACCGTCCCGCCTCGGTCAGTACCTGTTCGACGAGTTCCGGCGTTGCACCGTTGCTGTCGGGAATCGCCTGAAGATCCGCGATATCGTTCAATGCAAACTGGAGATCGGCGAGCGGAGCCCGGTATTCGGCCATGGCGGCCTCCTTCGGAACGATTCGTCGGTGAACGGGGTTCGGAGCGCACCCGAGCCGTAGGCGAACGGCGGTGCTCCCCGGCAATATATCGCGGCTGACGCGAGGTTGGCAGCAGTTGTCCGGGCGCCATCCATTGGCAGCTCGGCGCCGGGAATCTGCGCTCCGACAGTACCCCGAACGCCCGCCGTGGGCTCACGCCTGAAGTTTCCGGATGCTGCACGCCGCACCGCCGGGCCAGTCTTCGGGCAATTCCCGCAACGGTCACTGTGCGGCCGGACCGCGTGGAGAGCCGAAGTCCCGGCGGCGGCGGCGCCCGAGCATCGTCGCCCATCGGATGATCTTGCCCGGCACCAGTCCAATTGGTTCCCGGCCGGCCGCGAAGCGTCCATACTGCATTTCGGCAGACGAGATCACCTATCGGCCCAATGCGACCGATTCATGACCGGCCGCGCGATCGAACCCTGGGACCCACTTCATGCCGAGCATTCGGGCATCACTGGCCACCTACCTCGAGCGGCGCATGGGCCGCATTTTCCTGCTCGGCATCATCAGCGGCTTTCCGTGGGTGCTGATCGGAAGCGCCCTCAGCCTGTGGCTGAAGGAAGACGGCCTGAGCCGGACAACGATCGGCTGGGCGGGCCTCATCTTTGGCGTCTACGCGTTCAACTTTCTCTGGGCGCCGTTCATCGACCGGGTCCGAATACCCTGGTTGTCGGCCAGACTGGGTCACCGTCGCGCCTGGATCGTCGTGCTCCAGGCGATCATCCTGCTGTGCCTCGTCGCCTGGAGTGCGGTCGATCCATCGGCAAATCTCGTTGGCGTCATCACCATCGGCCTCGTCATTGCCATCGCGTCCGCGACGCAAGACATCACCATCGACGCCCTGAGAATCGAGCAGATCGGGACCACGGAAGGCGAAGCCATGGCGGCCGGCGCGGCGACGGCCGTGGTCGGGTGGTGGACGGGCTACAAGCTCGGCGGCGTGGTTGCCCTGGAGACGGCGGCAGGCTTTCAGGCGGCCGGCTTCGAGAACTACTGGCAAGCGACGTTTCTCATCCTCGGCATCGTCGTCATTCTTTGCAACATTGGGCTGATGTTTGTCAGCGAACCGCCCCCCGAGGCAAGGGCGGCGGCGCAGGATGCCGACGAGAAGCTCGTGGCAGGACGTTTGGCACTCCCGGGGAAGTTCGGCCGCACCGGATCCTGGCTGGCCGGTACCGTGACCGGCCCATTGCTGAGCTTTTTTCGCCGGAACGGGTTCGCGATTGCCGCCGCGGTGCTGGGGTTCGTGTTTCTGTTCAAGATCGGCGAAGCGTTCATGGGCCGCATGTCGCTCGTGTTCTACAAGGAAATCGGCTTCTCCAAGTCCGATATCGCCGTCTATTCCAAAGGGCTGGGATGGATCACAACGGTCCTGTTTACCGTGCTCGGCGGCTTGTGTGCGATCCGGATCGGGCTCGTGCGAGCGATGTTCGTAGCGGGCGTGGCCATGGCGCTGACCAACCTGCTGTTTGCAGCTCTCGCCTGGACCGGAAAGTCGGAGCTGCTGTTTGCAGCCGCGGTCGTGATGGACGATCTCACGAGTGCGTTCGCGACCGTCACGTTTGTCGCCTTCATCTCCATGCTGGTGGATCGCACGTACACGGCCACGCAGTACGCGTTGCTTGCATCGATCGGTACCGCGGGCAGGACTCTGTTCGCTGCGTCATCCGGCACGCTGGTCGACTACCTGGATGGCGACTGGGGCACGTTCTTCGTCATTACCACGCTGATGGTCATCCCGTCGTTGCTGTGCCTCTGGCTGATCCGCGGAAAACTCCGGGACATGTTGACCGGCGCACAGGTACGGCTGTTCCGAAAGGACGTCGAGGGCGCGGCGCCGGCTTCCACATGAGGGCTGCGGGGCGCGACTCCCGCCGGTCCGCCGCCGGCACGCGGACAGGTGCATTGCAGGCTGCAACCGCCGTTCCAGGGCGCGCTCGCCGCCATCCAGTCCTCCGCTCCGCCCGCGTCGGTGCTGTTAGGATCAAGCCCTCTGCCCGCACGTCAGGTGATGGGTTCGCCACGACTTCCCGGAAGGAATGCGCATGAAGGTCACGCCGGGCACCCGCCCACTCGATCGTCGAACCGTCGTCGCCGGGCTCGCCGCAAGCACCGCCGCCGGTCTGTTTCCGATCCCTGCCCTCGGGCAAGGCACGGCGCTCCGAGTGGGGGCGTTGCTCCCGTTGACCGGGGGTCTCGACCGCCACGCGGCGCAGATGCGCCTCGGCCTCGAAACCGCAGCAGACGCCGTGAACGGCTCCGGGGGAGTTCTCGGCAGACCGATTGAGATCGTTTACGCCGACACGGGCACCACCCCGCGCGGGCTCGCCGAGACCTGTGCGCGGCTCGTGCGCGACGAGAAGGTCGCCGCCGCTATTGGCCCGTTCATCGCGGCCGGGCGAAAAACCGCCGCCCGGGCCTTCGGCGAGCTGGGCGTCCCGGTAGTTTCGGCTACCAACAATGAGGGGCTGTTTTGCGCCGACAACTTCTTTTCGGTCGGACCGACGCCCAATCAGGACATTTTCTCGCTGGTGCGCCATCTCGATGGCGGAGCGGGACGGAGCTATTTTCTGATCGGAACCTATTCCAGCTGGCAGTTGTCCAGCTTCCGTCAGGCGATCCTCAAGGTCATTTACAGCTTCGACGGGTCCGTTACCGGTCAGGCACTTACCCCCATCGAAGAGCAGAAGTTCCGACCCATCATTCGCTGGATCGCCGATACCGGCGCCGACACCGTCCTGTTCTGTGTGCCGCGCGTTCCCGGGGTACAGTTCGTCCATCAGGCTCGTGAGTTAGGACTACTTGAACGCATCAAGTTTGGCTGGGTCGGCTTCAATGAGATGCACGCCCGCCAGCTTCCCGCGGCCGAAGCGTCGCAGGTCGCGACGGTCTCTCCGTTCGTCGCAAGCGACACCGATGGCGGCGTGCCCGATCTTGTCGCACGGATGAACCGGCTTGGCGGAAGTGACGTCCCGGCAACCTACTACGCCTATACCCACTACCTCGCCCTTGCCGCAGTTGCCGCCGCCGCCGAACGGTCCGGCGAGGCACACGCCCCGGCCGTACTGGACGGGCTCAAGGGACTGACCTTCGACAGCGCTACGGGACCGGTGACCATCGACGCCGGGTCGCATCATGCCCATCTGGGCGTTGTCGCTGCGCGCGGAAGCGGAAGCGATCTCGAGATCGTGGAGCGACTTGGGGTGATCGCGCCGGAGCCCGGCTGTTCGGCGTGAAGTGATGATCGAGCGCGATTGCCCGCGATCCGGCGCGAATGGCCGGGGCGCCGCGCGACCGGTCCCGCCCCGGTAGGGGATCGCCCCACACGAAGTCCGCTGTGTGACAGGCGACCGCTCGGCGGGGGCGCTGGCACCGCTGCGCGAGTCCTTGCCGTTGCCGCGACTTGCTGACATCGTGGATGCAGGCTGTCCCCGTACCACGCAAGGCAATCCCGTGAGTGGATCGTGGATCGTGGGGACACCATTCCGCATCTCTGCAACAGGCTATTCCGATGACCTTTGAGCAAATTCTCGTACGTGCCGAACGCGGCATCGCCACCGTGACGCTGAACAGACCGGACCGGTTGAACGCGTGGACTCCACGCATGAGTCAGGAACTCCGAACGTGCTTTCGAACGCTTGCCGACGATCACGAGATCCGCGTGATCATCCTGACCGGAGCCGGGCGCGGCTTCTGTGCCGGCGCGGACATCGAAGCCCTTCAGGCGATCGATTCAGACTCTGGCGGCACCAGCGGCAAGCCCGCGCCATTCGATCCCAGTGCACCCAAGGGCTTTCAGGGCGCCCACACCTGGTTTCCCACGGTGCCGCAGCCGATCATTGCGGCGATCAACGGCCCGGCAGCGGGGCTCGGGCTGGTACTTGCGCTGTGGTGTGACCTGCGCTTTGCGGCTGAAGAGGCCGTATTTTCCAGTGCGTTCAGTCGTCGCGGCCTGGTCGCCGAGCACGGAATCAGCTGGCTGCTGCCGCGCCTCGTGGGAATCGCGAGAGCGCAGGACATCCTGCTGTCTGCTCGTCGCATCTCGGGCACGGAAGCGGCGCAACTCGGCTTGGTCAATGCCGCATTCAAGGCGGACGACCTCCTGCCGTCAGCCAACAGCTACGCCAGCATGCTCGCCACGCAAGTCTCTCCGCGGTCGACGAGGATCATGAAGCGCCAGCTTTGGGAAGCCTTGGGCGACGGCCTCGACGAGGCATTGGCGATCGCGGACCGGGAAATGGAGAAGAGCTTTTCCAGTGAGGACTTCAAGGAAGGCGTCGCCTGCTTTGCCGAGAAGCGCGAACCGCGATTTACCGGCCGGTAAGCCGCAGGCGGATGCCGGAGATCAGACGATCGGACGCACCGCGAACACGTCCCGGCGAGGGCAGGGCACATCCCCGACCATGGAGCGGAGGCATCTTGCTGCTGCCCGATCGTCGCATCATGGCGCTGCGGGCCGCCGGGAGCGGGCATCGGCGCATCCCTCGAGCGCCGGGACAACCGCTCGCAGTTGCGGGCTCGGCATTCGCGCGTTCGGGGCCGGGCAGCAGCCCGCTACCGAATTCCGCGGTTAGCCGTTGATATCACAGCCCAAGAAACGCCGATCAGTCTGCTCGCAGGCCTCCAGAACGGAGAATGATCCGGCCGCAGGATCGACGATCACATCGCCCGGATTGCTCACCGCTTCAATCAAGGCGGCCTGGAGGCCTACCGGCTTGCGGTGGGTGTGCCGGCTCCTTGCCACTGGCTCGACCCAGACGTCGGGGATGTCGTGGCGGGTCCAGACCCCCTTGGCCCGACGAGGGGGTTGCTGCAGCACCACCAAATGTTCCCCCACTCGGCGTGAGCGGTACCCCATCCCGAGCTTCCGCTTGCTCCAGGTAATCATGTCGACGACCTCGAGGCGCGTCCCGGTAATCCAGTCCGCAAAGCCCGAACAGAGATGGAACTTGTCCATCCACAGGAACAGGTGGCCGCTTGGCATCAGCACGCGACCGATCTCCCGTACGAATTCGGGGATTTCTCCTGTCATCTGCCGCAAGGCACGGCGGGGACTGCCGCGTGTCTCGCCTTCGTTGCCGTAGGACAGATGCTCCAGCACGCCGCGGTACTGCGGATCAAAGAAGACCACGGGAACGCCGCCGTCGGGCAGCGTGGAGAGCAGGTGGAGTCCCTCCATCTTGAGCCGCACACCGTACGAGAGGTCACGGGTCAGGCTCATCGCCGGTTGGGCGAGGTCCCGGGCCGAGGAATACACGGAGCTGGCGCTGTCAGTGGGCGCCGACGCGATCGGGGGTTTTTCGGGTGGCAGCATGCGCAGGTACTAGTGCAGCCAGTCAGGCCAACAGGCCCATCGAGACCCAGACGGATCGGACATCGGGCAACAAGCCGGCGCATTCCGCACTGACGGAATCTTCATCGGCAACGGTCTGACAGTGGCGCAACCGGATGGTTCGCGGCAACGGATACCGCCCCGGAAGGCACTGGCCTTCCGGGGCGCGTCATGACAACGAGTCGAATACCGCTACTAGCGGATGATATGGAGTTCAGCCGGGCCGAACACTTCGCTTTCGCGGCGCCCCGGCAGCTCCGGATATTCAGCCCAGTCGCGGTCCTGGAACTCGGCGGGCAGGTTCTCCGCCTCGTTCGCGTAGCGCACCTTCACCTTGAAACGCAGCTGGTTCATGGATTTTGGCGCGTCGCTGTTGATGCAGGTTGGGCCGTGGCCGCCAAACTCGCCGGCGCCTTCAGTCACGCACCACTCAGGTTGAGGGCTGCGTTCGCTGGTCGTTACCAGATGGAGGATGACGCTCTTGCCCGCCTCCGGGCCACCGTGGACATCCAGGACGGCCATGTACGGCTGGTCGACCCAGGCATCCGGCGTGTCCTCGGGGATTCCGCCTTTCAGAAACAGGATGTACGCGGGGTACAGCCCTTGGAAATACAGTCGAGCTTCCTCGCCCTTCACGGCCGTGACATCGGCCTGCGCCGCAGACGCAGCCATCGAGCCAATCAGAAAACCCGTCGCAATCAAGATCTTACGCATAGTGCCCCTCCACTTACCCCAAGCTGTCGCCGTCCGGCACTGAAGGCGGGGCGCGTCCTGCCTGAGGCATCGCAAGAAAGAAGGGGAGCGCGGGTTCCCGCGCCCCCCCTGAAGCAGGCCTTCTTAGGCCGTGCGGACGTAGCCGTACCGCTTGTTGGAAGGTACTCCGCCCTCCTCCCGGAACTGCTGCGCCAACTGCGCAATCTTGTCCTCGGAGAAGCTCGGCATGTCCGGCATCTCGGACGCCGACTGCACGCCAACATTGTAGAGGCGTGCGGCGTTCAGCCCGAAGATCGCCTGCTTGGTCAGGCTGTTCGGGCCACCCAAGGACGGCATGCCGTACTTCGCCTGCATGTCCTCGGGCACCTCGAGCCGACGCAAGGCCTCGATCTGCCACTGCGGCGATCCGTACCACACCGTGTCCGAGCCCCAGATCACGTGGTCGGCGCCGAGGTCGCGAACGAGCGTGCCCATCAGGGCAGCCGAGAAGCGCGGGTGCGCCACTGCGGAGTTCGCGAATGATGTACCGATCTCGCCGTACACGTTGGAGACGCCGTGCTCTTCCGGGATGCGGGTGAGGTCGGTCACCCACTTGATCTCGCCGCCGGACTCCTCGAACTCCTTCCAAGCCTGGTCAGGCAGCTCAAGGAACGGCCGCAGACCGGAGTGGTAGATCACGAAGTTCATGTCCGGCCAATCCTTGGCCGCCTGCGGCAGGTCGTCCAGGGTGGCGTACTGCCACACGCCCGGGAATGACACCTCGTAGTCCGGAGGCAGCAGGCCCTTGTGGGTGCAGATGGTGTTGATGCCCGCCTTCAGCGACTTCTCGTAGAAGGGGTACATGATCTCTTCATCGTCCAGGCGCCACGGGTATTTCGACGGCGACAGCGGGTCACCGATCGTGTAGGACTTCCATGAATCGGGGCGAAGTGTTTCGATCGCCTGGTCGACCGCATCCATCCAGCCTGGCTGGCCCGGCGTAATGACGGAGTGCGCAAGCATCCGCTGTGCGCCGGCAAAGTCGTTGACCAGGTCACGGGCGGCCGTGATCTGCTCGTTCGACAGGAGCCACCAGGTCGGGTCGTCGAACGGCGCGCCCGAGAGCAGCGCCATCTTCGTGTCACTGGTGTACCAGAGCTCGCGGATGTAGTTCTCGAACTTGTACCGCGCAAGGCTGAGCCCTTCTTCCTTCAGCTTCGGGTTCCAGTGCTCTGCAGCAAACTCACCCAAGCCGAGGATGGCTTCGTGTGCGAAGTCGTCACGCAGGAAGTGGGTCTGGTCATCCAGGATGAACTGGCCCGCCAGCTGCTTGTCACGCTCGCTCATCATCTCCGGGTCGCGGGCTTCCGCCTCGCCGACCTGGAAGACCCCGCCGCCATAAATCTCGTTCATGGCGATGAATGCAGTCGCCATTCCGCAGCTCGTCTGCAGGAACGCACGCCGGCTCATGCCGAGGTGCTTTGCGTTCTCCTCCGCAAGGTCCAGAATCCGCTGCTCAACGCGCTTCTGGGTTTCAGACTGCTTGGGGGGCAGATACTCCCCGTTGGAGACAATCTGCGTTGGAACCGGAAGGTCGAGATCAAGCTTTTCAGCTCCGTCGACCAGTGCCTGCTCCCGCTCGCTTAGCCACACGTGGGCCATAAGTTTCCTCCTCCGTTTCCACATCGTGGAGGCGATGCAGAAACTTCTATTGCACACTCTTAACCATATACCGAAGTCCCGACAAAGCAAGTTTTCCGCGGCGGACAGCGAGGGATTCCCTGGGGATTTGAAGTGGCATCGGTACGCATACACGATAGATTGCCGGGAGGTGCTCGGCCTCTGGAGACATCCATGATCAGACTCCGTTCCATCTGCGCTTGCACGGCTTTGGGACTTGCGCTCGGCATTGCATGCCTCGCCGGCCTCTCGCCAACGCCAGTTCACGGTGCAGACCAGCCGTTCCAGCTGGCCACGCTGATGACCGGTTCCGAGGGAGGCATTCGTGACGCCATGGAAGAGGATTTCGTTCCTGCCAAGAAACAGGCGGCAGGCTGCCGTTCATTCAGTTCCGACAGCGGCAGTGCAAACCGGTTCATGAATTCGCGGCTGCTGACCGCTCGTCCGCACGCGACGGTCCACCTGGGCCCCGGCAAGCACTTCTGCGTCTCCGGCTTCGTCGTCGGACGCGATCTTCGCTTGCAAGTCGTCGGGGAGAAAACCGGCTGGTTCCGCATCAAGCTCGGCAACGTGGAAGGCTGGGTCGCCGCCCAAAGCGTCCGCCGTGAACTCTGATGGCAGTCCCAGCGCCGATGTCGGTCGAAGTGCCGACGACGTGGCCGGACACGCTCTTCGACACGTTGAAGCAGGCCGGCATCGGCCAGGTCGGGCATGTCCCGGATGCCGGCCACGCACGTCTGATCGACCGTTGCGACCGTGATCCCGAGATCGCCGTAACCGGCCTCACCAGCGAGGAAGAGGGAGTCGGATTGGCAGCCGGAGCATGGCTGGGCGGGCAGCGCGCCGCCCTGCTGATGCAGTCCAGCGGGCTTGGCAACTGCGTCAACGCCATTTCGTCGCTCGCCGAAGCCGGGCAGTTTCCACTACTCATGATCATTACGATGCGTGGCGAATGGGGGGAGTTCAATCCATGGCAGGTACCACTGGGCCGGGCCGCCCGCGACGTGCTGCTGGCCATCGACTGCCGCGTTCTGAACGTGCATCGGCCGGACGAGGTCGGCGATACGGCCCTGGCTGCTGCGCGACTCGCGTTTGACTCGTCGCAACGCGTCGCAATGCTGCTAACCCAACGTCTCATCGGAACCAAGGCTTTTCGATAATGACCGGCGACCTGACCCGCCAGATGATCGCTGATCGACTGGTTGGCAACGATGCCGACCTGCTGGTTGTGACCGGGCTGGGCGGCACCGCCTGGGACGCCAGCCGCGCAGGCGACCGCGAGCTCACCTACTACCTCTGGGGTGGCATGGGTTTGGCCGCCAGCATGGGTTTGGGTCTTGCGCTGAGCCGCCCGGATCGCCGGGTCCTGGTGCTGACCGGTGACGGCGAGATGCTGATGGGCCTCGGCAGTCTGGCCACGGTTGCCCGCGCAGCACCGGGCAATCTGGCGGTCGTCGTGGTCGACAACGAGCTGTACGGCGAAACGGGCGGCCAGATGTCGCACACCGCCGGCGCCTGTGACCTCGCTGCCGTGGCCCGAGCGACAGGTATCGCGGACTCCCGCCGCGTTTCCGAGGCGGCCGAGCTGGAGGACGTAGCCAATGCCCTCAGAACCCTGGGGCCGGAAAGACAGGGCCCGCTGTTTGCGGTCGTCCAGGTGCCGGGCCAGTTGTCCGGCCCGCCGGCCGAGCTCCCGCCGCGCGACGGTACGTACTTGAAGCACCGCTTTCGAGAAGCTTTGATGGGGTCGGCTGTACTCCGCTGACAGCGTCGGGTCCAGCTCTCCATACCCGCTCAGACCAGGCAAGATGGCATGAAGGTGGTCCGCAAGGTCTCGGAGTTGAGGTCCGCCGTCCAGCAATGGCGTGCGGCCCGTCTCAGCGTGGCTCTGGTTCCAACGATGGGAGCGCTGCACGCGGCGCATGCCGCGCTGGTTGCCGACGCCCGCAACCGCGCTGACCGCGTCGTCGCGACGATCTTTGTCAATCCGCGCCAGTTTGGCGATGACGAGGATCTCGCCGAGTACCCCAGAACCGAAGAAGCTGATCTCCGGCAACTGCGAGCAGGCGGCGTGGACCTCGTCTTCGCACCACCGGTGGAAGAAATGTACCCGGAACGCTTCGCTACATCCGTGATCTTGACCGGCCCGGCGGAGGGCCTGTGCGGCGCAGCTCGTCCAGGGCACTTTGACGGGGTCGCGACGGTGGTTGCGAAACTTCTCCTGCAGTGCCTGCCCGATCTCGCCGTGTTCGGCGAAAAGGACTACCAGCAGCTCCTGGTGATCCGAAGGATGGCTCAAGACCTTGATATACCAGTGAAAATCGTTGGCGTTCCGACCGTGCGTGAAGCCGATGGCCTCGCATGTTCCTCACGAAACGGCTACTTGAACCGGAGTGAACGAGCAGCCGCACCGGCGCTCTACCAATCGTTGCGGAGCGCCGCCCAGCAAATCTCCGATGGCAGCGACGTTTTGCCTGCCGTCAGCGAAGCGCGCGAATCGATTCTCAATGGGGGCTTCCAGGCGGTGGAGTACATCGAGCTTCGCCGCGCCGATACCCTGGATCATCCGTCCGGTCGCGACGGAACGCCCGCACGGCTGCTGGCCGCAGCCCAGTTGGGCACCACCCGCCTGATCGATAACGTCGGGCTAACTTTTTGACCGCGCAACCCTTGCCATGGCTGCCCGTCGGACTACCCTACCGCAGCCTGCGGCGCCCGTAGCTCAACTGGATAGAGCACCTGACTACGGATCAGGAGGCTGAGGGTTCGAATCCTTCCGGGCGCGCCAACAGCAACGTCTCATGGCGCTGTCGATGGAGCCGGTGAACCCGTCTGTCAGCACAGTGTCACCGGCTGCATCCAATCACATCATCGGAGTTGATCGAATGGGAACCCTACTTGTTGGACGGGAAGGTCTGGGCGCACGCTTCGGCCTGATCATGCTGGTCGGGTCGCTGCTGATGGCCGCCCCGGCCAACGCCGATGACATGGATGATCGCGTGGCGGCGTTCAAGCTGTTTACGAATTGCGAACCCATTGACTTCCGCGTGGGTGGATTGAACCCGGTGGCTGAGCACATCAACCTCACCCGGGAAGCGATTATTGCCACCGTCGAACGCCGACTCAATGCTGCGGACCTGTACGGCCCTGATTCCGATACCTACCTGTTTATCAATGTGAATCTCTCGGATGAAGCGTATGACATCATTCTCGCGTTGAAGAAGCAGCTGTATGATCGTTACTCCGGCGAAAGCCAGCCGGCCACCACTTGGCCAACCGGTGCCGTCGGCACCCACGAAAGCAGTCCGGACGCGATCCTGGCCGTGATCGACGGCCTGATGGACAGGTTTCTCGGCGAATTTCAGCGTGTAAACGAAGAGGCGTGCAGCCAGCGCTAGCCCTGCCCGGCCCCAACGCCCGGCGTCCGGCCCTCGCACAAACTGCGCGCAGTCCGCGCCCGGTGATGGACGTCCCGGGCGCCCGCGCCGGGCCGCGGCGAGGACCGTAGCAACCTGCCCGCCCGCGGGTGCCCCCTGTCATCCGACCCCATCGCCTCGTGCGCTTTGACCGATTGAATCCGGGCCTGGTGATTCGTTCGCGGCCGGCCCGTCACCGCCGCGGTCTTGACGTGCCCCGCCTACCCCATCGTCCTTGGCAGCCACAACACGATCCCTGGAAACGCCAGCAGGACCGCAACCGTGAGCAGGTCGGCGACGAAGAATGGCCCGATGCCGCGAAAGACGTCCTGAAGCGGAATGGCGAGCGAACGCCCCTCTGAATCGCGAAGTTCCCGCGAAACTCCTGCGACGACGAAGCAATTGAGACCTATCGGCGGGGTGATCAGGCAGATCTCCGCCATCTTGACGACGATGATGCCGAACCAGATCGGGTCATAGCCCAGCGCGACGACGGCCGGAAAGACGACCGGAAGCGTCAGCACCAGCATCCCGATCGCATCCATGAACATGCCGAGCACGGCATAGGCGAGCAGAATGCAGATCATGATGAGGATCGGGGGCATGTCGAGCGTGACGACCCAATCTGCAAACACGCTCGGCAGACCAGCGAAGCCCAGGAACCGTACAAACAGGAACACGCCCCAGATCAGCGTGAAGATCATGACGGTGAGCTTCGCGGTCTCCATCAGCGCCATGCGGAGTCGTCCGCCCATCTCGCGAAGCGCACGTTCCCGGTAGGCCCTGATCACGTAGAAGCAGAACACCACCATGGCGCCTAGCGCACCCGCTTCCGTGGGCGTCGCGGCACCGGTGTACAGCGCGCCGAAGATCACGCCGATGACCATGAAAATGGGCAGCGTGCCGGGCAGGCTCTGAAAGCGCTGGCGCCATGTGAAGCCGGTGATCGGCCGGCCCAGCCCCGGGCGGAACCTGCACATTCCGATGATCAGCCCGGCGTAAATCAGGGCCGACACGATCCCCGGCAGGAACCCGGCCAGCAGCAGGCGACCGACCGACTCCTCGACGATGATGGCGTATACGACAAGAATCGCCGATGGCGGAATCAGTGATGCGAGCGTTCCGCCCGCCGCGATCACCCCTGCCGTCAGCCGCCGGTCGTATGCGTTGCGCATCATGTCGGGGATGGCGACCCTGGAGAACACAGCTGCCGTCGCGGTCGATGCGCCGGACACTGCCGCGAAGCCGGCCGCCGCGAACACCGTGGCTACGGCCAGCCCTCCCGGAACCCAGCCGAACCAGCGTCGCGCCGCTTCGAACAGGCGTGATGTGAGTCCCGCGTGAAACGCGAGAAATCCGATCAGGATGAAGAGCGGCAGCACCGACAGCGGATAGGTGACTGCCTTCGAATGCGGGATCGTGCCGGCGATGGCTCCCGCCACGTCCCAGTTCCGGAGCGCGAGCAAGCCGAGGAAGCCGGTAAGCGCGGCCGCAACGAACACGCGGACGCCAATGACCACGAAGACGATAAGAAGGCAAACCCCGACCATGCCGATCGTGGCGTTGTCCAAGCCGAGCATCAGGGTCGATCCCTGCCGTGGCCGGTACCTTGGGGGTCGCGCGGCGCCGCATCCCGCGTCTGACTGATGTTCTCGGCCGCCGTCTCCTCCACCTCCTTCAAGAGCGGCACAGCGACCGGATCGCGGTCGGGATGGATGACCAGGCGAGCGTAGCCCGCCAGCTGCAGCAGCAAGCGCCCGAGCAATATGGTGAGTGCAACCGGAACGACCAGTTTGGCCGGCCAGGTCACAAGCTCGATGTCGATCGTCGAGTCACCGAAATTGAGGGCGCGCTCGAAATGACGGTACGAGTAGGGAATCAGTACCGCGACGATGAATACCGCGAGCGCCGTCCCGGCGGTTTCCGCGATCCACAGCGTCCGACCCTTCAGGCGCCCCACCAGGAGCTCCATCCGAACATGGCCGCCGACCCGCTGGACGAAGGAAATCGCAAGCACGGCGAACCCGACCATGGAAACCTCGACGATGTCGATGTAACCGAAGATGGGTGCCCGGAACACGGTACGCAGGACGATTTGGGCGACCCCCAACAGCATCAGCGCGAAGATCAGCAGGCCGGCCACGAGGTTGAGACGGCTCTCGACCCAACCGAACCACTGGTCGGCCACCGTCAGACCTCGGCCAAAGCTGTCCCTCACGAACAGGCCCGATCGGACATCACGCGCACTGGTGCATGGGCCGGCGTGACGAAGCGAGCGACACGAACGCGGCTAGTAGGCCTGTCCAACGGCACCGAAGATCGCCTCGATGATTTCGCGGGCATCGAACCGGTCCTGGTTTTCCTCGATCCAAGCCTCAATCACCGGCCGGCCGGCAGCGGCACGAAACTCTGCGAGGTCGGCTTCCGAGTAGCGGATCTCCACGAGCTCTCGCCGGAGCATCGGCAGGTTCTTCTCGTCCATCGCGATATAGGCCTGGATCTGGGTCTCGATGACGTCCTCCTTCACATCATCAAGCAAGGTCTTGTATTGGGGAGGCAAGCTCTCGTAGGCGTTGATCGAAAACGCTATTGGACAGTCGGACGTGCCAGGCGTCAGGTTGGAAGTGAACCATTCCGTGACCTCGTGGATCTTGTAGTCAACGTGGCCGTACGAGAACGGGAAGGACACCGCGTCCATCGTTCCCTGCTGGACACCGGTGTAGACCTCTGTCGCAGTTGAACTCGTGGGCGTCGAACCTAGTACCTTCATCGCGCGCCCGAGCCCGCCACCGGCACGAACGGTGAGTCCCTTCCAATCGTCAAGCGTCTGGGGCGGCTTGCCGCGGCCCAGAAACTCGTACTGCGGCAGGTAGGACGAGACGTACGTCATCGCATTCCACCGGGCAAGCTCCTTCTTGACCGCCGGATGCGCGTAAACCGCGGCACGGGCGTTTCTGTTGTCCTCCCAGCTCCGCAAGGGCAGGAACGGCATGGTGAGCGCCATCAACGCGGGGTTCTTCCGCGGGTGATAGAAGTTGCAGAACATGGCAGCCTGGAACGCGTCGATGGAAATGCCGTCGAGATTCTCTCTGGCTTTCGACAGGGCTTCACCGTAGTGGAGCACGATGTTCCAGTTCCCGTCGGTCTTTTCCGCGACCAACTCGCTGAGGCGCTCGACACCCGCAGTGAAGGCCCGTTCCTTGCCCCAGAGCGAAACGTCCCAGGTCAGCTGCGGTCCATCGACCTCCGCCGCCCGCGGCCCGGCAACTGGCAGCAGAAGCGCCGTCAGCAGCGCCAGCCCTGTCGCATGCATTCTCGTCACCGCGTGTCGCCTCCGACGCCACGAGCCTCTTGCAACGCCTGGATCCAGTATCCCGGAGGCGGCGCCCGAAGAGACGGACCTGAAGCATATCCGGCACGGGACCCAGATGACGGCGCGTGCCAAATGCGTGGTCCAGCCGCCTTCATTGCGCAGCCGACGCCGGCAAATCGTCCTTTCGGCCTGCGCCCGCCCGTTTACCCGCCCAACACGCCGGGACCGGAACGTGTCGTCTCGAACCTGGCTGCAGCCGGCGCGCCCGGGTTTCCTGAGGCGGGGGACCGGAGTCGGCGGGGCCGGTACGCCGCCTGTCGATGAACTCGGCCAGGTACCTGGACCCGACGTTTCCATCGCACGCGACGGGGCATGGGAGGCGCGCGCGTGCAGGGGTCAGCGTGCCTGCCACACGTGTCTGGATGTTCCCCGTGCCCTCGTCTTGGACGGCGATTCGCCGAACTGCAGCCTGTAGAGCTGTGCGAAGCGACTGTGATTCCAGAAGCCGTACTCAGCCGCGACGTCGCCAATCGTCTGCTGGACCCGTCGCGGGGACTGCAACGCCCGACGTGCGGCGGCCAGCCGGACGGCGCGGAAATACCGAAGCGGCGTGGTGCCGGCATGCCTCGCGAATGCCAGCTGAATGGATCTGACGCTGCGGGATGTGGCCTCACACAGGAGCGGGTAATCCAGTTCCGGCATCACGCTCGTCGACATGACGTTCCGGGCTTTCACGAAGGTCTGATAGTCGCCCTGCCTCTTTCCACCCGGCCTCAGGTCATGGATCGCGTCGTGCAGTGCGAATTCAGCCCCGATCGCGCCGGCGAACGATCGACCGACATTGCGTCCTGCAAGCTGGCTCCCTTGCTCTCGAATTGCACGCAGCAGGGACATCGCGCCGGCCCGGACCCGCGCCGCCAGTTCCGGTGCCCGGATCACCGTGATTCCGCCGGATGCAGGATCAAGCGGATAGACGGGCTCATCACCGACCGCAGCCCGGCCGAGCGCGGATTGATCGAGACAAATGGCCAGGATCTGGCCGCCCGGCGGGCTGTTGAGGACCAGTTCGCGCCCGGGCTTGGTCACCAGCAGCCGTTCCGGGCAAAGTTCAGCGCCGTTGGCCTTGAAGGACGGCCCGTTTCCGATTACGAGGCCGAGGCTGATCAACCCCTCCGGACAACCGACCCGTTGCGCCAAGGCCTGGTTCGCGGTCTCCAGGTGGAGCGAAACCCCCTCGCCGAGGAACGCCGACACGAAGCGGCCGTGAAACGCGCCGGTCGACAACTGCACATACTCCTGATCATGCGCAGTGAGTTGCTCTGACTGAGCGTCGAAGTCGTCGAAGCGCCGGTCCGTACAGGCCGGAAGATGTTCGTTTAATTGGCATGCCATCGTGGAATGCGAAGCAATGGCGTCTTTTTTCCTGGCACTGTGGACACCGGGGCCTGCGCAAACGACATAACCGTCCGAAACCCCGGACCGTAGTCTAGCCGTGTCGCTCTCTACGGTAAGGTGATCCACATGCTTCGACGCAACTTCTTGCGGGGGACTGCCGCGGCGGTCATCGGCGGTACCACCGTCCGTACGGCACCGGCCTGGGCCGAGACACCCCCGGAAACGATGTTCGTGCTGGTGCACGGTTCGTGGCATGCAGGTTGGTGCTGGGGTCTGGTGAGCCCCACCCTGCATGCAGCTGGCTTCCCGACCGTGGCCGTAGACCTTCCTGGTCACGGCCTTGGTGCCGTCCTTCCGCAGTCGTACCTGCAACGACCCGTCGACCCGGCAGCATTTGCCAGCGAGCCATCGGGGCTGGCAGGTATCGGTATCGACGCCTACGCGGATGCCGTGGTCAAGGCGGCGCGCGACGCGCGGGCCATGGGCGCCAAGCGCGTCTTCGCGGTCGGACATTCCATGGGCGGGGTACCGGTCACATTCGCGGCCGCCAGAGCACCCGATCTCTTCACGGGCCTGATCTACGTCGCTGCCCTTGTGCCGACGCCCGGCAAGCCCGCTGGCGCCTACCTCGCGCTGGAGGATCAGCACGCCAACAGCTTGGTCGGTCAGGCGATTCTCGCGGACCCGGCGGTCGTCGGTGCACTCCGCATCGACCCGCGGTCGACCGACGCGGCCTATCTAGCCGGTACCAAGGAAGCAGTCGCCGCGGACGTCGATGACGCACTCTGGTCGGCCGTGCTGAACATGCTGACACCCGATGCCCCCGTTTCGATCTACGGGGAAACCGCCACGTTCGATCCGGCCTTCGGCGGCCTCCGTCGCACCTATATCCGTGCCGCCGGCGACCGCACGGTGGTCCCGTCGACTTGCGATGCCATCGTGGCGGACCTGAACGCCGCCTGGCCGGACAACCCAACTTCCCTCGTCGATATCGACGCGTCGCACGAAGCCATTCTTGCCCAACCGGACGCGCTGGCCCAGTTGCTGATGGCCGCCGCGTAGCGTCCAAAGGACCGGCGCCGAAGCAGGACGGCCGACCTTGGGCAAACCACCGCTGTGGACCATTCAGGGCGTCACGCGAAGCCATGGCGCGCCCACCCTGATGCTGGCGCACATCAGCGGCAGTACAGCGATGGACCCGTCACGACGATGGAGGATGTGAGGGGCGCGTGACAATCCAGACGGCGACGAGACCCAGCAGTGCAGCCGTTGCGGCATAGGCCCACAGCGGCCACTCGCGTACCAGCACCAGCCATGCAAAGCCCGCGGAGATCGCGACCAGCGCCATCCCCTTTGCCCACGGCGGAATCACCCGATGGTCCTCCCAAGCTCCCATCAATGAGCCGAAACGCCGATGCTGGCGCAGCCATCGTCGCCACCGCGGCGAGCTGCGCCCAAAGGCCCACGCCGCCAGCAGCAGAAACGGCGTAGTTGGCAACAGAGGCAGCACCAGTCCGAGACAGCCCAACCCCACACACGTCCATCCGATCGCAAGGAACAGCCAACGACTGGACTTGCCGCCAGGTACGTTCGTCATGGGAACGGTGCTCGCATGGAAGTCCCGCAGCATCGGCGGACCGGTCGGCCCGTCGCAGTCAGGTGGGACCGCGCCGCGAGGGATGGCGCGCAGTGATCCTTGCCCTGGCACGCCGTCGATGCGCCGACAAGGCTGCTCCCTGACGGCATGTCAGCCGCCGCGCGATCGGCAGAGGCCGACCCTTGCCACGCTTGCCCCCGGGTTTCATGGCGAACGCCGCCGAATGTACCGCCCTGTTCGAGGTGGTCTGCCTACCGGACCCCGTGCCGCGAGATCACCACAAGACCGGTGGTCCGCGGTCGGGCAACCGGGCGGAGGCGCCATTGCTGGCGGCTCACGTCTCCTACGCCGGCCCCTGTGAGCCCACGTGTCGACTATCGCAGGTAGCCGTACTCCGCCCAGGTGCGATAGCGCTCGTGAAAGGCGAAGTAGGCTTCCGCGACCCGCGCGAAATCCGCATCCTTCGCTGATTCCTCGGCCACGACTTCCTTCCAGCCCTCTCTCATCGCGTCCAGTATTTCGGGAGACCATCGGTGAAACTGAACCCCGCGATCCGCCAGCTCGGCTAGCGCCTCCGATTGCGCCGCTTCTCCGATCGCCGCGCCGCGAACGAAATTGGCTTCACAAACCATCTCTATCTGCGCCTGCTGCATCAGGGACAGCTCGTTCCAGCGATCGTTCGACACCAGCAGCTCAAACAGGCTCGTCTGCTGGTGCCACCCCGGGAAGTAGTAGTGCTTGGCCACTTGGTAGAAGCCTTGATTCAGATCGATAACGGGCATGGAGTACTCGGCAGCGTCGATAGCGCCGAGTTCGAGGGCAGGGAAGATATCGCCGCCGGCGAGCAGCTGGGTGGATACCCCCAGCTTTTCCATTACCCGCGCGCCAAGCCCAAAGAAGCGCATCTTCAGGCCGCGAAGATCTTCAATCGACTTTATCTCCTCACGGAACCAGCCTGACCCCTCCGGGGAATGCAAGCCGCAATGCATGGCGTGAATGTCGTGGGGCACGTAGAGGTCTCGATACGTTTTCTCGGCCCCATCTGCATACAGCCATCCCAAGTACTCGCCGATCCCGGGGCCGAAGGGGACCGCGGTGAAGAACTGCAGGGCAGGAATCTTGCCGGCCCACAGTCCTGCGGATGCCCAAGCCGCGTCGATCGAGCCCTGCGACACCGCATCGAACATTTCGAGTGGAGGCACCAGCGCATTCGGCTCGAAAAACTGGATCTTGACCGTCCCCCCGGTCACCCGGTCAACTTGCTCCACCAGATGGATGCCCAACTCTCCCTGAATTGGCCACTGGCTCCCAAAGGCGCTCGCCATCTTCCAGCGGATCGGGGCAACGTCTCCAGTGTCACCGGTGTCCGTGACCCCGGCGGTTTCCGCCCCGGGGGCAGCGGACTCCTCGGTGGTCCATTGAGATGCAACGAAACCGCCTGCAGCACCCACCAGAAGCGCAAGTACGACTACGACAGTTCGGCCCATGACGTTCGCTCCCCCGTTCAGACCAGGAATCCACCCTAACACGCCCGTTGCCGCCATCCTTGTCGCAAGCCGATCGCCGGGCGCCATCCAGGAAACGGCCCTCCCGCCAGATGACGGGCCGATCCCTTGAAGCCGGGCTCCGCTCGGAGCGGATCACGCGGAAGCGAACTATCGAGAGGCGAACCACGGCTGTCTCGGCCCGCACGCAAATGCCTGCACGGTGTCCGAGAGCCGCACGCGCCTGCAGCCATACACGCTGGACGGGGTGGCAAGGGGCCACCGAGCACCGCTCCACCGGCACCCCGGTGGCCTGCCCAGGCACCATCCATGCCGGTATTTTGTAGTCGGGGAGCGCCTGGATCGTGCGGCAGCCGTGCGACGGCGGCGCCTGGACGCAAATCCGCCGCCGATCAAGCGATGACCGGCGGCGGAGTGAGGGCGAGCGGCGGTTCCAGGTCCGCCGCCCGATGCAGGAAAGCGTCAGACCGAATAGTACATGTCGAATTCGGCGGGATGTGGCGAATAATCCAGTCGCTGGATCTCCTCACGCCTGAGCTCGATGTAGCCCTCGATGGCGTCCGTCGAGAACACGCCGCCTTCCGTCAGGAAGCTGTGGTCGCTTTCCAGGCAATCGACGGCCTCCTTCAAGCTCTCCGACAGGGTCGCGATCCCGCTCCGTTCTTCCGGAGCCAGGTCGTACAGGTTCTTGTCCAACGGATCGCCCGGATGGATTCGGTTGCGAATCCCGTCGAGCCCGGCCATCAGCATTGCGGCGAATGCCAAGTACGGATTGGACGAGGGATCGGGGAAGCGAACCTCGACCCGCTTGCCGTTCGGCCCTGTGGTGAAGGGGATCCGGCAGCTTGCTGACCTGTTCCTGGCCGAATAGGCCAGGAGTGTCGGTGCCTCGAAGCCCGGCACCAACCGTTTGTAGCTGTTGGTCGTCGGATTCGTGAAGGCATTCAGCGTGCGCGCATGCTTGATGATGCCGCCAATGTAGTGCAGGCAAGTCTCGGACAGGCCGGCATACCCGTCGCCAGCAAACAACGGTGTGCCCCCTTTCCAGACGGACTGGTGCACGTGCATGCCTGACCCATTGTCGTCGACGATGGGTTTCGGCATGAAGGTCGCGGTCTTGCCGTAGGAATGCGCCACCATGTGTACGCAGTACTTGTAAATCTGGAGCGAGTCTGCCGCCTGCACCAGGGGGCTGAACTTCAAACCGAGCTCGTGCTGGGAAGGCGCCACCTCGTGGTGGTGCTTTTCCATCTCAAGGCCCATCTCCGCCATGGTCGTCACCATCTCGGAGCGGAGATCGGTAGCGGAATCCACCGGCGGGACCGGGAAGTACCCGCCCTTTGCGACCGGACGGTGGCCGACGTTTCCGCCCTCGAACTCCTCGCCGGAATTGTAGGGTCCTTCCTCCGAATCGATGCGGTAGAACGTGTGATTCATCGTCACGTCCCAGCGCACGTCGTCGAACACGAAGAACTCGGCCTCAGGCCCGAAAAAGGCGGTGTCACCGATGCCCGACGACTTCAGGAAGGCCTCGGCGCGAACCGCAGTGGAGCGCGGGTCGCGCTCGTAGGCCTCGCCCGTCGTGGGTTCAAGGATGTTGCAGAAAAGGATCAGCGTCGGCTGCGCCGTGAACGGGTCAACAACGGCGGTGGACGCGTCCGGCATCATGCACATGTCGGACTGACTGATGTCCTTCCAACCCGCGATCGACGAGCCGTCGAACATCACACCATCGGCAAACGTGTCCTCGGTGACGACGTTCGTGGTCTGGGATACGTGTTGCCATTTTCCCCGCGGGTCCGTGAAACGAAAGTCGACGAACTCGACGTTTTTTTCACGGATCAGTTCGAGAACGTTTTCGACATCAGAAGCCATGTGGTCCCTCCACGGCATGCTCACAAGTTGGATTGGGAGAACGAGCCGGGCACAGCCGGCAGCGTAGCTAGATTACAATGTCGCCTTCTTCGCCGGTCCGAATCCGGATCGCCTGCTCAACCGGCGTGACGAAGATCTTGCCGTCGCCGATCCGTCCCGTATGGGCCGACTTCTGAATGGCCTCGATCGCCTTCTCGAGTACCTCGTCCCTGAGTACCACCTCGATCTTGATCTTGGGCAGGAAGTCGACCACGTACTCGGCGCCGCGAAACAGTTCGGTGTGCCCTTTCTGGCGGCCGAATCCCTTGACCTCGGTGACGGTGATCCCCTGCAAGCCCACCTCGTGAAGCGCTTCCTTCACTTCGTCGAGCTTGAACGGCTTGATAACGGCTTCAATTTTCTTCACGGGCATTCTCCGGGATGGTTCCGACACCGCGACCGTCGGGTGACTGTTAGACCTGATCAAGCAAACTGCGTACCAACGCCTTTGCAGCAGTGCTTTCCACGCCAACCCGGCCGCGCATCAGGGGGTCATGCCCAATTATTGGGCATGTTTCCGCCTAGTTCATGGGCGGTCTGCCGGGGCGGCGTAACCTACCGAACGTCATCACCAATTGTTGCAGTCCCGACTCCTCCAAGCGATCATGGGCCATGGCGACGGTCGGGCTCATTTCTACGTTATGGACTATTTCGCGCAACAGTTCATTAATGGCATCAGTCTTGGGGCAATCTACGGCCTGATCGCAATCGGCTACACGATGGTCTACGGGATCATCGGCATGATCAATTTCGCGCACGGCGAGATCTACATGATCGGGGCCTTCATCGCGCTCATGGTCATGGTCGCTTTCGGGATCGGCGAAGGCGGCCTGGTCATCATCGCTCTGCTGTCCGCGCTGCTCGTGTCCATGGCCCTGACATCGCTGTACGGGTGGGTACTGGAGCGCGTCGCCTACCGACCCCTCCGGGGGTCGCAGCGGTTGGCCGCACTGATCTCCGCAATCGGCATGTCCATTGCGCTTCAGAACTACGTGCAGCTTACGCAGGGCGCACGTGTCAAGACCCTCCCGCCGATCATCCAGGGCGGGTTCGAGTTCCAGTTTGGTGACACCGATTTCATTGTCCGCCTCAGCGCCCTCCAGATCTTGATCGTCCTGGTGACAATTGCTCTCATGGCCGTGTTCGCGCTGCTGATCGCCCGGACGGCTCTCGGGCGCGCGCAGCGCGCCTGCCAGCAAGACCAGAGCATGGCGGCGCTGCTGGGAGTCAACGTGGACCGGACGATCTCCCTGACGTTCGTGATGGGCGCCGCCCTGGCCTCGGTGGCGGGGCTGATGGTCACGCTCTACTACGGCGTCATCGATTTCTTCGTCGGTTTCATCGCCGGGATCAAGGCCTTTACCGCAGCGGTGCTGGGCGGGATCGGCTCCATTCCCGGAGCCATGTTGGGTGGACTCCTGATCGGGTTTACGGAAGCGATGTGGTCAGGATATTTCAGTATTGAATACAAGGATGTGGCGACCTTCTCCATCCTGGTGATCGTGCTGATCTTCCTGCCGACCGGTATCATGGGCACACCTGAAGTGGAAAAAGTGTGAGGCCGCCACTCGCCTCACCGCTTCTTCGCGACGCGGTGCTGGTTGCGGGAATCGCCGGCGTCCTCGCCTTCCCGTTCGTCGGCCTGCTGCTGACCACGCAAGGAACTGCGCCAACCCTCAGCACGCGTTTTCCCGAGTTCGCCGGAGCAGTCGTGCTCATCTTTTTCGGGCGACTGGGCATCAGCGCCGCGCGCCGCGGCCACAGCCTCTTTCCGATCGTGCTCGGCGTTGCGATGGCGACCGTCGGCGCGTTCTCGCTCCTCTTCGAGACCGCCGGCATGGCGGCCGACAGCGCCGCCCCTTGGCATGCGTTCGTGCCCGGTACCTTCCTGGCCACCGTCGCCAGCGCCGGCGGCGTCGCCATCGCCGTCGTTGCGGGGCGCAACCACCTGCTCGGCGACAGCGAGCCGGTGGCGCGGAAACCGCTGCCGATGAAGCAACTGCTGCTGTGGACCGGGGTCGCGCTGGCCGGCGTTGCCATCGTCTTGCCGCTGCTGCCCGCAGTCGACCGGCGGTTGATCGACGTCGCCACGCTGGTCCTGACCTACGTGATGCTCGGATGGGGTCTCAATATCGTCGTCGGACTGGCAGGCCTGCTGGACCTCGGCTACGTCGCGTTCTACGCGGTGGGCGCGTACTCGTACGCCCTGCTGTCGGTGACCTTCGGCTGGAGCTTCTGGGTCTGCCTGCCCCTGGCCGGCGCCCTGGCGGCCCTGTTCGGCATCCTGCTCGGATTCCCCGTGCTGCGGCTCCGTGGCGATTACCTGGCGATCGTCACGCTGGGCTTCGGAGAAATGATCCGGATCATCCTGCTCAACTGGTACGACTTCACCAATGGTCCGGACGGCATCTCCAACATCGGCCGACCGAGCTTCTTCGGTTTCCAGTTCGCATCGAAGCCCGCCGAAGGAACCGAATCGTTTCACACACTCTTCGGCATCGCCTATGACCCCGTGCATCGACTGATCTTCCTGTACTACCTGATTCTCGCGCTCGCCCTGCTGACCAACGCGTTCACCCTCCGCATCCGCCGACTGCCCGTCGGGCGGGCGTGGGAAGCGCTTCGAGAGGACGAGATCGCCTGCCGGTCGCTGGGCGTCAATCCCCGCAACACCAAGCTTTCCGCCTTTGCGATCGGCGCCATGTTCGCCGGGTTCGCCGGCTCGTTCTTCGCCACCCGTCAGGGGTTTGTCAGCCCGGAAAGCTTCACGTTCATCGAATCCGCCATCCTGGTTGCCATCGTCGTACTGGGCGGCATGGGGAGTCAGATCGGCGTCGCCGTCGCGGCCATCATCCTGGTAGGCCTGCCCGAGTATTTCCGGGAACTGCAGGAGTATCGAATGCTGGCGTTCGGGATGGGCATGGTGCTGATCATGTTGTGGCGCCCCGGCGGACTCCTCACGCACCGTGAACCCACGATCCGCACGCGTCCTCAGCCCGCCTCGGCATGAACGCCTCCGCGCTTCTCAAGGTCGAGCACCTCACCATGCGTTTCGGCGGCCTGGTGGCGGTTGACGACGTGAGCTTCTCGGTCGCGCAAGGCGCCATCCATGCCCTGATTGGCCCCAACGGCGCCGGCAAGACCACGGTGTTCAACTGTCTGACCGGCTTTTACAAGCCGTCCGTCGGCAGGATCACGCTGAATTCGCCGGAATCCCAAGCCACGTTCCTCCTGGAACAGATGGACGACTTCCGGATCGTGCGTGACGCGAGGGTCGTGCGCACATTCCAGAATATCCGCACGTTTCCCAAGATGTCCGTCCTCGAAAACCTGATGGTGGCCCAGCACAATCACCTCATGCGCGCGTCCGGCTGGACCTTCCTCGGGCTCATCGGCGCGCCATCGTTCCGGCATGCCGAGGCAGCGTCCGTGGAGCGGGCCGAGTACTGGATCGACCGCACCGGGCTGGCCGGCTATGCCGATAGCGAGGCCGGTGCCCTCCCCTACGGCGAACAACGGCGGCTGGAGATCGCCCGGGCCATGTGCTGCGATCCCGTCCTGCTCTGTCTCGATGAGCCGGCGGCCGGCCTCAACCCGAGTGAAACCGAGCAGTTGAGCGAGCTCATCGGGTACATCCGCGACCATCATCACATCAGCGTCCTGCTGATCGAACATGACATGTCCATGGTGATGGGCGTTTCCGACCACATCGTGGTGCTGGATTACGGCCAGAAGATCGCCGAAGGAACCCCCGAGGAAGTCCGCAACGATCCGGCGGTCGTCCAGGCCTACCTGGGCAGTGACGACGACGAGGCCGACAACGCCGCGGACGCCATGACGTGACCCCGCTGCTCAAAGTATCGGGCGTGCGCACGTTCTACGGTGCGATCGAAGCCCTGCGGGGGGTCGACATCGAGGTCGCCGAGGGCGAGATCGTCACCCTGATCGGCTCCAACGGAGCCGGCAAGTCCACCCTGCTCATGACCATCTGCGGCAATCCGCAGGCCCGCGCCGGCGAGATACGATTTGCGGACCGGGACATCACGCGCTTCCGTACCTGGGACATCGTGCGTTTGGGGATCGCCCAGACTCCCGAAGGACGGCGGATCTTTCCGCGCATGACGGTGCTCGAGAATCTGCAGATGGGGGCGGTTGCCAATCCTGATGCTGATTTCGATGACGGCGTCCGGCGCGCCTTCGAGTTGTTCCCGGTGCTTGGGCAGCGCCGAAATCAGAGTGGCGGCACGCTTTCTGGTGGTGAGCAACAAATGCTGGCCATCGCGCGGGCACTCATCAGTCGGCCGAAATTACTGCTGCTCGATGAACCGTCGCTGGGGCTCGCGCCGCGGCTGGCCCGGCAGATCTTCGCGGTACTTCGCGAAATCAACCGCTCCAGCGGGACCACGATTTTCCTGGTGGAACAGAACGCCTACCACGCCCTGCGGCTCTGCCACCGGGGATACGTGCTCGCCAACGGCATGGTCACACTGGAAGGGACCGGCAAGGAACTGCTGCAGAATCCTGCGGTCCAGGCCGCCTATCTCGGAGGAACCGGCCAGTGACCGAGGCCCTGCTCGGAATGCCGCTCAGCGTCTACGTCGGGTTCACGGTCATCGTGGCAGGGGGGGCGGCATGGTTGTCCGGCCGGGCGCTGGCGCTCGGTTGGAGACCGACGTGGATGGTGGTACCGACCACCCTGGGACTGGCGCTCGCGGACCGATTCTTCGTGTGGGCCCTGTTCGGGGGTGAGTTCTACCCCGTCGCCGGCACGCTCTCGGAGTTTGCCACCCTGTTTTTCCTCGGGCTGCTCGCGCACCGCTACACTCGGGTCCGCCGGATGGTGCGACAGTACCCTTGGTTATACGAGCGCAACGGACCGCTCATGTGGCGGC
The DNA here is from genome assembly GCA_965116745.1 of Alphaproteobacteria bacterium. GTDB lineage: Bacteria > Pseudomonadota > Alphaproteobacteria > TMED109 > TMED109 > VXPW01. The sequence goes on from OZ220701.1 coordinate 2,189,383, forward strand.
CCCTGTCCAAGTCTTTCGATAGCAAGCCGCCGGGTCGGGGTACCCTTTCCGACTGATATAGTGCGGACACCGGCGCAGTCTGGCGCAAGCGCCGCGCAGAGATGCGTCAAGGGAGGACCTGACCAATGAAGCAGATCATTTACGGGATCCTGGTCGCGGTCGCGGCCGTGGTCGTTGTCATCATCGCCATGGATCGCTTTGGTGGGGATGACGGTGATTCCGGCCAACCGATCGAAGTCGCTACCGTGGGGCCGCTCACGGGCCAGTACGCATCGTTCGGTCAGCAACTGGAACAGGGCGGTGCGGCAGCGGTCGCCGACCTGAACGCCCAAGGTGGAGTCCTCGGGAGACAGCTCGTGTTCTCGGCCGAAGACGACGCATGCGATCCGAAGCAGGCTGTCGCAGTCGCCAACAGTCTGGCATCCAAGGAAGTTCCGATCGTGATCGGCCACTTCTGTTCCGGGTCGTCGATCCCTGCATCCAACGTCTACGCCGAGGAAGGGATCGTACAGATCTCGCCTGCGTCCACGAACCCGCAATTCACTGAGCGCGGACTGGACAATGTGTTCCGCACCTGCGGCCGTGACGACGCGCAGGGATTGATTGCCGGTGTCTACCTGGCCGAGAGCCATGGGAGCGACCGCATTGCCATCGTCCATGACAAGACGGCATACGGAAAGGGCCTGGCCGACGAGACCCGGGCTGCGCTGAACGCCCAGGGTGTAACGGAGGTCCTGTACGAAGCGTACACGGCGGGTGAAAAAGACTACTCCACGCTGGTGTCGAAGCTGAAGCTTGAGCAGATCGACGTGCTCTATGTCGGCGGCTATCACTCCGAAGCCGGCCTGATCGTGCGCCAGATGCGTGATCAGGGTCTTGACACGCAGCTGATTTCTGGGGATGCGCTGGTGTCGCAGGAATACTGGGCGATTACCGGCGAAGCGGGTGAAGGCACCCGGATGACGTTTTCGCCCGATCCACGCAACAACCCGGAAGCGGCTGATGTCGTAAAGCGGTTCCGGGAAGAGCTCAACTACGAGCCTGAGGGCTACACGCTCTACACCTACGCGGCGATTCAGGCGTGGGCCCAGGCGGCCGAAAGTGCGGGCTCTCTGGAACCCGATGCGATCAAGGCAGCACTCAAGGGCGGCACCTTTGAGACGGTGCTCGGCACCCTGAGCTTCGACGAAAAGGGCGACATCGAGGGACCGTCGTACGTCTTCTACGAATGGAGCAACGGCGATTACAGCGAAGTCAACTAGCGGACGGATTCGACTATAAATCCCCGCACGGCGCGGGCGCGCCCCGGCCGGGGCGCGCCCGGGTCACGGGAGGGATGCCGGAGTGGTCGAACGGGGCGGTCTCGAAAACCGTTGTGCGCGTCAGCGTACCGAGGGTTCGAATCCCTCTCCCTCCGCCACACCACCACACTGCGCGTGTGATCGTAAGGCCTCGGAATGAGTAGCAGCAAGGTTGACCAGCTTCTCCCCGTGCACTCACTGCACTAGGGGATTTGGCGCCCCAGCACGGCTGCGCAATGTCCATTACGAGGAGCCCCGTCAATGCCGAGCCCAGACAACGGCAAACCAGGCAAGACCATTGCCGACAAAGTCGCAGGCATTTTTGGTACCTCCCTCGATGAACTGGAGCTGAGTGCAGCTGAACGAGTGAGCGTCAACCGACAGATCCTGGAATGCGTCATGCCAGCCATTGATGAGATATGTCGAGAATGGCTAACGCGAGGAACGGACAAGCTCCAAGCCATTGACGAGGCAATGCCGCTACACCCGGAATTCGTGTACCGCGCGTTGGGCGGTCAGTGGAGGGGCTGGAACGAATTCTTCGACACGAAACCTGAAAGCAGCAGCGACTACGCCGAGCATGCTTATCGGGACGTCTTGGAAGATTCTGCCTGGAAACTGATCCAGTCTATCGCGGCAGCGGACAACGAGTCACTCCGGTTCGTACGCAAATCGTAAGGAAATATAGGCCTGAGTGACGATTCGGCCTGAACGGGTGGAGCGGTCGCGGCCGAGTCCCGTTCATGACGCAAGGACACGTCCTGGGAACCAGGAACCGGAGTCCTTCAGCACGATCCGGGCAATCGGGGAAGGAACTCCGAGCCGGCCGTGGAACACCCACCGATCTTCCTCGACCAGATCCCGTTGCCCTTTGCTTCCCCCCGGTGCTCCCCGGCACTTTCCTACATAATCCCCCCCCCGGAAGGTGTTCACGTTTCTCGAGACGGTTCAGAAGCAACAGTGTCGGAACGATGGTTCCGATGAGTGAGGTTTCCCATGCCCATTGCCACGACGCCAACCGGCGACTTGCACTACCAGGTTCTGGACGCCGCTCCGCCATGGGCGGGACCGCCGGAAACGGTGCTGTTCCACCACGGCGTTGCCGCCAACCTGCATCTCTGGTCGCCCTGGCTGTCGGCGCTCTCTGACCGCTACCGCATCGTCCGCTTCGATACCCGGGGATACGGCGGATCCTCGGCAGCCGGCCAGGGTTTCGCGTTCACGTTCGAATCGCTCACCGACGATGTCTTGGCGGTCGCCGATGCCGCGGGCGTGGAACGGTTTCATTTTGTCGGCGAATCCATGGGCGGCACGGTGGGCATCGCGCTGGCCCTCCGCGCCCAGGAGCGCCTGCACAGCCTCATCCTGTCCAATGCCGCAGCACGCGGCGGCTTGATTCGCAACGTCGACGGCTGGAAAGCGATCGCCGACGGCGACGGCGCGGCTGGCTGGGCTCGCCAGATGATGGAATGGCGTTTCTATCCGGATTCCCTGGATCCCCGCGTCCGTGAGTGGTTCAGGGCGGTCCATGAAGACAGCTCGATGGATGTCAACCTGGCACTTGCCGATCTGTTGCTGCACGCCGACTTCATGGACGACCTCGGGTCCATCACGCTTCCCACCCTGCTGCTGGCGCCAGAAGCAAGCCCGTTCATCGCGCTTGATCTGATGGCCGAGATGCGGCGCAAGCTCCCGAACGCGGAGTTGCAGGTGTTCGCACATTCGAAACACGGCTTGCCCCTGTCGCATGGTGCCCAATGTGCAGCCGTCGCCAGGGGCTTCCTGGAACGGCAGCACGTCTGAATGGAGCCCGCGAGCGCCAGGCCAAGGTCAATAGACTTGTTCCGGTAGCCAGAGCGCGAGTTGCGGAAAGGCCAGCAGCAGCGCCACCATGGCAATCATCATGAGCACGAAGGGGAGCGCACCCCAAGCGACATCGTTGAACTTGCCGCCCCGCAACCGGATCCCGTGCACGACATAGAGATTGACCCCGATCGGCGGGGTGATCAGCGCCGTCTCCATCAGCACCGTGATCAGGATCCCGAACCACACGGGGTCGTACCCCAGCTGCACGATCAGGGGGAACACCACCGGGACGGTGGTGAGCAGCATCGACAGCGTTTCCATGAACATGCCGAGGATCAGGTAGAACACCACGAGCACGATCATGGTCTGCAGGGGTGTCCAGCCGAGATCACCGATGAAGTTGATCAGCGCCTGCGTCACGCCGATGAAGCCGAGAACGAAATTCAGAAACACGGCCGCGAGAATGATCAGCATGATCACCGCGGTCGTTCGCATGGTCCCCTCGAAGGCCTCCCGCAGCATCCTGAGATTCAGGGAACGGGTCCAGGCAGCCAGCAGCAGCGCAAAGACCACACCAATGGACGCCGCCTCGGTCGGTGTGGCGATCCCGGCGTAAATCGAGCCGACCACGGCGGCAAACAGAAAAATCGGGGGTAACAGGTCCTGTAGCGCGCGGACTCGCTCTGACCAGCTTGTCCTTGGCTTGGCGCCCGCCCAGGCGGGGCGCGAAACGCAGGCTGCAACGATGATCAGGATAAAGAGGCTGGAAAGGATCAGGCCTGGCACGAAGCCCGCCATGTAGAGTTCGGGAACCGACGTGTCGGTGATCAGGCCGTAGATGATCAGGTTGATCGACGGGGGGATCAGGATGCCGAGCGTGCCTCCGGCGGCGAGCGACCCGAGGAACAGCCCTTCGTGGTACTTCCGCTTTTCGATCTCCGGATAGGCCACCGTACCGATGGTGGCGGCAGTCGCCACCGACGAGCCGGACGAGGCGGCAAAGATTGCGCACGAGCCGATGTTCGCATGCATCAGCCCGCCCGGAAGCCAGCTGAGCCACTGCGCCACCGCGTTGTACATCCTCCGGGCAATGCCGGCGCGCAGCATGATCTCGCCGAGGAGGATGAACATCGGGATGGCGACGAGGATGAACTCTTTCTGCTTGTCCCAGACGAATTCACCCATGGCACGGGACAGCCGCCCGCCCATGTAGATTTCGTCGAGCCCCATCGAGAGGAGTCCCAGGACCGCGGCCACCGGCACGGCAACCAGCACCAGCGCCAGAGTCGCGACGAGCGCCCAAGCAGCCATCTACAGGGCCCTCTTGTCGCGCCCGAACGCTGCCGAGGGACAGCAGCCCATGGTTCGCGCCCCGGCAGAGACATTTGCCGCCAGCCGGTCCGCCCTGGCCGTTCCCCGCGTTCCCTGGCCGCGCCGGATCACCGGTCCGGTTCCGCGAGGCTGTGGGTCTCCTCGGTGATCTCTTCCTGGACGCTCCGCGTTCCAGCGAGCCGCTGGACCGAGGCCGGGCCATGCACCACAAAGGAGCAGGCCGTGTAGAGGAGCACGAAGATGAGCGTGACGTTGAAGAAGATCAATCCGGCCAGCCACACCAGCTGCGGAATCCACAAGGGCGTGGTTAGCGTTGTGACAGAGACCGAATCGTTGACCCAAGACTCGGTGAACACGGTCACGGCTTTGGAGGACAGGAAGCCGACGAAGATCAGCAGCGCCAGCAATCCGACGATGTCCAGAGTGGCCCGCAGGAACAGCGGCAAGAGGTTGTACAGCGCATCGATTCGAATGTTCGAGCGGTGTAGCAGGCAGTACGCATAGGCCCACGTCGTGGCGCCGGCAAATACGTAGCCGGTGATCTCGTCTGAGCCCGACATGGTCACGTTCAGGTACTTGCGGCTGAGCACGTCGATGGTGACCATCACTGCCGACAGCAGGAGGGCAGTGCCCCCGGCCCAGACTGCCCAGAGTGCCAGCCGTTCAAGCAACCGGTGGATGTACGCGAACAGTTCCACTCGGCGCTACCGTCAGTGGAGCCCGCGAATTGCCTAGCTGGTACCCGGTGCCGTGTGCTGCTGCGTGGTCAGAGGGGTGCCTTCAGGCCGGCGATGTCGCCCATGGTGGCGTTCCATTCCTCGGCACAGGCCCGGCCGCAGCGCTCGGCGAAGCGCTTCAGGACGAAATTCTCGACAATGTCCTTCAGCTTGGCCTGGTCGGCCGAAGACGGGGCAACCGGGGTCATGCCGCCCACCTCGCCCCAAGGGCACGGTCCGGAGGCATTGCACGCCAGCGCTGTCTCGTCCAGCTGCTTGATCGAATCCCAAATCTCGTTCTCGACCCTGGTCGCACTCTCGCGGATCACCGTCCGGGTAGCATCGCTGAGCGAATCCCAGGTATCACCGTTCACCGCCATGAACGTCGCAGCGAAGCCGAGACGGATCTGGATGTTGTGGGTCACCACCTGCCACCATTTGGCGTTGTAAGCGGGCCCCGTGCCCGTGATGCCGCAGTCCGCTACACCCTTTTGCAGCGCCGGTACAACCTCGGCAAAGGACAGTGTCACCGCAGACGCCCCGAGCCCCTCGATGAAGTCGCCGAGGGAAGTGGAATAGGTTCGGATCTTCTTTCCGGCCAGACTCGCGAGCGAACCGTCCTCGGCGTCGCCAAGCTTGCACCAGAGCATCTGGCTCGGAAACGTGTAGAGCATGACGAGCTCGGCGTCGTACTTGTTCTTGAGCTCGCGCTCGATGATCGGCCGGTAGGCTTGAAGAGCTCTACGATACGTATCCATGTCCTGGAAAACGCCAGCGAGGTCAATGCCTTCCAAGGCAGGGCTGTCCTGGCTCGTGTAGGTTGTCAACGCGTGGACAGCGTCGTAGGCACCAAGCTTGAGCAACTTGACGACCTCGTAGCCTGAGAGCCCCAGCTCGGTATAGGGCTTGGCGTTCGCGGTGATCTTCCCATCGGATGCCGTCGGCAGCACATCGCCCCAAAGCCTGCTTTCATGCAGGCTCCAATTGGTGAGGTTGCCCCACGTACCGACGACCGCGAACTCGCGGGAATCGATCTCGTCCGCCGCCGCGGTACCAATCGCAAGCATCGCAACGAGGGCTGCGCCCAGTGCCAGTCTCATGACTCCTCCTGCGAATCGGGGCCGATGACCATGCTTCCATAGTAGGTGGGGGGCCGAATCCCGTCAAAGTTGGAAGGCACCTCTTTTGCTATGCCGATAAGGAGGTTAACCCATCTTTGGGTGGTCTTGCTGCCTCTCCCAGCCGGCATGCAAACCACTGAATCGCCGGCAACTGAAGCCAGACCCGCCGGCCCACGCGATACCAGGATGAGGCAACCAACCGGTACGCCAGGGACCCCGGATCCAGCCGGCATGCACGCGACCGACCGGCCTACTCGCCAATACGTGCCTCCGCACCTTTTCGTCGGTGTTGCCGCCCCGGTCAGCAACCGTGCCGCCGGCCGCCGGAAGATGGCGGACTGCGAAACCGTCGCGATCGAATGGCGGGGACGTCCCGGTGGCGCGCCTGCGGCCCGGCCTATACGCGCCACATGTCCGCTTCGCCGCTGCGCGGTGGGCACCGCCCGCACGGTGTAATACTATATCGTTCCTCCATGAAAGCTGGAGCCAGTTCATCAGCCTGAGAGTGGAGAAGTGCAAGTGACATCCATTCAGAAACGACATGCCTTCCGCGGCTGGCGGCTCGCCGCGGCGTCCGTTCCCATCTTCCTTGCGCCTGTCGCCCTGGCGGCGGAGCAGGAGCATCGCGAGCACGGCGCCCATGCGCACGGACACGGAACGCTCGATATCGTCGTCGAAGGCGATCAGGCGGTACTCGAGCTTCGTATCCCCGCCGTGAACGTCGTCGGATTCGAGCACGCTCCGCGAGACGATGCCGAGCACGAAACCGTGCGGCGGGCACTCGAACCCCTCCGGGATGCGGGTTCTCTGTTCGTGCTATCCGCAGATGCAGACTGCGCAGTCGAAGAGGCCGCCGCCGATATCGTCAGCTTGTCAGACGATGACCATCATTCAGACGATGACCATCATGACGAAGGCGGCCACGAAGCGGATGAGCATGCGGCGCACGCGGACGAAGGGAATGGGTCTGCTGCCGGCGGGGAGGAGCATTCGGAGCTTCGCGCCACCTATCGTTTCCGTTGTGGTGCGCCTGAGCGGCTTGATCAGGTCGACGTGCGCGTGTTCGAGCACTTGCACGACGTTGAAGAGATCAGCGCGCGCGTGGTAACGCCGACCGCACAATCGGCAACTGATCTGGACGCGGGCTCAACTGCCGTCGCGCTGGCACCCTGAGGCGGCGATGCCTGCAGGCGGCCCTGAGGACATTCGGTACGTTTAGCCGTCGCCGCCATCGCTGGCGGCGATTTCCCTGTTCTCCGGTCGACACAACCGGTTGGCAGTGCGCTGTCGCGGTCATGCGCGCACACGACAGGTTCGCCAGGCGCGGCGAAATGATCATCATGGCGCGACGGCCCCGAAGCGGTGGAAACCGGCGGCAGATTCGATTGGGTCCGTCCGACCTGAGGTCGTCGGTGAGAGCCCGAGAGGGGAGCTTGCGATGATCGTCGAGATCGACCGCGTACGGTTTGCCTGGAAGACCGGCCAGCGAGACATCCTCGACATCACGCGGCTGGAAGTCGCCGCAGGGGAGCGCGTGTTCATCGAAGGTCCGAGCGGCAGCGGCAAGAGCACGTTGTTCAGCCTGCTGGGCGGGGTCGTAAGCCCGCGAGAGGGAACGGTACGGGTTCTTCATGCGGACATTTCCCAGATGCCGCCAGCTCGGCGTGACCGGTTCCGGGCCGACCACATAGGTTTCGTGTTTCAGATGTTCAATCTAGTGCCTTACCTATCGATGATGGACAACGTCGTTCTGCCTTGCCGTTTCTCTCACCGGCGCTTCGAGCGGGCCCAGACCCGATCCGGATCGCCCGAAGCAGAGGCCCGACGCCTCCTGGTCCGGCTCGGGCTGGAACCAGCCGAACTGCTGGCGCGGCCGGTGACCGAACTCAGCATCGGCCAGCAACAGCGCGTTGCCATCGCGCGGGCACTGATCGGAGCGCCGGAGCTGATCATGGCTGACGAGCCCACCTCCGCTCTCGACGAGGGCACCCGCAAGCGCTTTCTCCAAGTCTTGTCGGAGCAGTGCGACGAGGCCGGAGTGTCGCTGTTGTTCGCGAGCCACGACACGCGTCTCGGCGCGCTGTTCGACCGCCGGATCTCGCTCAACGAGTTGAACCGGAACAGCGCCGGCATGCCCGGGCGAGCACCCTAAACGGCCGCCGTGCCTCGCTCTTCGGCACACCAGCGGGGGGATACGAGGCCAATCGCGGGGGCCGGCCTGCCCCGCGTTCAGCAGCGCGGGTGCCGAGGGATGGCGAACGCGGCAATGAACCCCGACACGGTCGATCAGCGATGAGACGGCTAATGGAGAGCTTGTACCGCCTTCAAACCCGGGTTGTGGGTGGCCGGATCGACAACCGCGCCACACGATGCCTTGATCGCCGCCCAGCCCGCGTCGGTCTTGGTGAAGCGCCGAATTTCCCGGCCTAGGACGACCGATGGCAATGGTTCGACTCGCACTGCTGAGCGTATTCAGCCGCCGCGTGACAGCGGGACTGACCTTGCTCGCAATCGCGGTCAGCGTGGCCATGCTGCTGGGCGTGGAGAAAGTGCGGCGCGACGCCCGGGGCGCCTTCGCCAATACCATTTCCGGCACCGACCTGGTCGTCGGTGCCCGCAGTGGCGCGATCCAGCTGCTTCTCTACTCGGTCTTTCGCATCGGCAACGCCACGAACAACATTTCCTGGGAAACCTACCAGGACGTCGGGAGCTTCCCCCGGGTCCTTTGGACGGTGCCGATCTCGCTGGGGGACTCGCACCGCGGCTTCCGGGTAATGGGAACGTCGAGCGCCTATTTCGAGCACTATCGGTACGCCCGCACCGAGACCCTCCAATTCGGCAGCGGCGGGCCGTTCGTCGACATCTTCGACGCCGTTCTTGGAGCGGAAGTCGCCAAACGGCTGGGCTATGCGCTCGGTGACAGGATCGTCGTTTCCCACGGTGCCGGCGACGTGAGCTTCGTGGACCACGATGACAAACCGTTTCGCGTGGCCGGGATTCTCCGGCCGACCGGCACGCCAGTCGATCGCACCGTGCATGTCAGCGTGGAGGGCTTCACCGCGATGCATGTCGACTGGAGGGCTGGAGCGCCGATGCCCGGCCTCGCCATCACCGCCGATGAGGCGCGCGGCATGGATCTCACTCCGAAGACGATCACCGCATTCCTGCTGGGGCTCGACAGCAAGATCGCCATCTTCGACGTCCAGCGTCGAATCAACGAGTACAGCGAAGAGCCGATCCTGGCGATCATTCCCGGCGTTGCCCTGCAGGAGTTGTGGGATCTGATGAGCGTCGCCGAGAACCTGCTTCGCTTTGTGTCTGCCGTGGTGGTAGCGACCGGACTGCTCGGGATGCTGACCGTCATTCTCTCGAGCCTTGAAGCGAGACGGCGGGAAATGGCGGTACTCCGATCCGTCGGCGCCAGGCCCTTGCACGTGTTTGCGCTGTTCATGAGCGAGGCGATGGTGTTTGCCCTGGTCGGAGCGGCCGCCGGAGTGGTATTGCTCTACGTCGCACTGCTGGTCGGCCAACCGATCGCCGCACGGGAATTCGGCCTGCACTTGCCGATCGCGCTCCCTGGCCCGGGGGACTGGTGGATCATTGCCGCCGTCGTCCTGGCAGGCACAGTAGCCGGCGCCGTTCCGGCGATCCGCGCCTACCGGCTGTCGCTCGCCGACGGCCTTTCGATGAGGATGTGACCATGTTGACAAGACAGGCCCGTAAAACTGGAGCCCTGGTGGCGACCTTGGCCGTGGCCGCACTCTGCGCTGCGCTGGCGTCGAGCAGCCCGGTCGCAGCAGCGCCGGATGCGGCGCGGGAACTCGGATGGGAGGATCTCATTCCGAGTGGCTGGGACCCGAGCGCCGACCTCGAAGCCCTGGGGGGCGAGGACTTGCAAGACCTCACCGACGGAAGCGATCAAGCCCTAGAACTGCTTGACGCCTACCGCGAAGCTGCCCGTTCGGCACCCGTTGTCACGGAGCTCGATGGCCAACGGATCCGGATCCCCGGATACATGGTGCCGCTCGAATTCGAGCACATGGCGATCTGGGAGTTTCTGCTCGTCCCGTACTTCGGCGCATGCATTCATGTGCCCCCACCGCCCGCAAACCAAATCGTCTATGTGACGACCAAGGACTCTTACCCGATGACAAACGTGTTCAAACCGGTATGGGTCACCGGCGTGATCACCACGCAGGCACACCTCAACGAAGTTGGCGACGCGGGGTACACCATGGAGGCGATGAGCATCGAACTCTATTGATACCGCAACCTGTGCGCGGGCGGGCAGCGGGCACCACGCCGACACGGCGGGCAGGCAGCGGCGAGAAGTCTTCCGCCCCCGTGCGCGGCTCTTGACGTGGCCGACACCTGGCCTGCCGGGCCACTCGATCAGCAGGGCTGTCCCGCGGGCTCAGCCCGAAGACGGCAGGCGTTTCCGTAGCCCGCCTGCGCAGCCGTTCGGCAATGGCACCGGGCGCGGATGCACCGTCTCAGGCTTCGCCGGTCGTAACGCAATCCGGACAGCGGCCGATGACCTCCAGGATATGGGCGCGGGGCTCGAAGCCGGAGCTGCCGGCCAGCTCCTGCACGGCACGGCTCAATCCGGCGGCGCTCGGCTCGGCGACTATCCGGCACTGCTCGCACACCAGCAGGAATGTGCCGTGCCCTTCGCCCCCGCTGCTGCAGGCGACATAGGCGTTTTGACTTGCGACGCGATGCACGAGCCCCATGGTCTCAAGGAAGGACAACGCACGGTAGATCTGCACCGGTGCAGGCTTGCGGCCCTTCCAGTCGAACCGCTCCAGGATGTCGTAGGCCCCGGCCGAGCGGTGTTCCGCGAGCAAGAGCTCGAGCACCTGCCGACGGTTCGCGGTGAATCGTTCCTGTCGGTCCTGGCATACTTCCTCGGCCCGGGCAAGGCCGGTCGCTATGCACGCACTGTGATCATGCCTCGGCGCCGGGAACAGAGACGACTGCGTTGCCATGTGATTCCTTAGTCCAACGGGTGACCGGTTGCACCGAAATTATGGCGATTCGCTACAAGACTACACGAGTGCAGCGCAAACAAGCTGTTGCCTCGCGACAACGGACCGCCACGCCGTACACGACCAGCCAGCACCGAGCAGGCTGCCGGAAAATCCCTGGATACGACCAACGACGAAGTCCCCCCTGCCGGCAATGCCGGCCGGCAGCGCCTCCGCCCGGAGGATGTCACTCGGTATGAGCCAGGATGTTGACGAGTACGCCGTTCGGGTCGTTGACCTGGAATCGACGGACTCCCCATGGTTCATCCGTCAAGGGATACTCGATCCCAATGCCTCGTGACACCGCGTCAGCGTAGACTTTGTCAACGTCCGCGACCTCGACGGACATGCTCATCCCGTCGAGCCCAGCGTCCGACCGGGTGCCCCGCAGCAAGCTGACCTGGGCGGCCGGATGGCTCGGTGACGCGAACGTCACGATCCAGTCCAGGTCCATCGCCACCTCGAAGCCGAGGAAATCCGTGTAAAACGCCCGGCTTTCTGCGAGGCGATCGGACGTGATGTTGGGAATAACGCGTCTGATGTCCAATTGATGTCTCCTGTACTCGATTCAGGCGGCGCGCGAGATCGCCTGGCGCGACGATCAGTGACCTAGACGAACCAGCACCGAACGTGCCAAACCGCACGCGCGACGGCGGCCGGCCGGGATCACCAGCGCAATCGACCGCAGGCTCGTTCCGCTCCGTCGTGCGTCGATCACCGCAATTGCGGCGCCGTCTTGGCGTCATCGCTGCTGCTATAGTCTGCACGGAAGCTCTTCCAGGGAAATGGGCATCATGACAAGAATATTCTTGGCCTTGGCGGCAATCCTTGGGGTGATGGCCATCGCTGCGGCAGGAAGTGCCGGCGACCGCACAGCCATGACCCAGTGGGAGGGGGATCTCGCTCCGATTACGGCTTCGGAGTGGAACTACGAGCATGCCGCTCACCTGCTGGAGCGGGCTGGCTTCAGCGGCTCCCCCGAAGACGTGGCGCGCCTGGCAGCGCTGAGCCCGGAAGATGCAGTCTCGTTCCTGATCGATTGGGAACGCGTGCCAAACGACCGCCTGCAGGACTTCGACCACTCCGGCATCTTTCGGACCGGAATGATTGAAGTTCCTCGAAGCCGGGCGCAGGCGGTGCGCGACGCCCGTCGTGACGGCGAGACGTTGGGCGTGAAGATCAAACCCGGCGGATCACGGCCGCTGCAGCCGGTCGTGAATGCGTTCTTCTACATCCTGAATGCCGACCGCCTGGAAATCAGGCGGCTGTCGCGGTGGTGGGGCGAGCGCATGGTGCTCACCGAACGGCCGCTGCAGGAAAAACTTGCACTGTTCTGGCACGGGCACTTCGCCACCGGGAATGTCAAGGTCCGCGACTACCGGAAGATGCTGCAGCAGCTCGAGCTGTTCCACGCCAAGGGCAAGGGACCTCTGCGCGACCTGCTTCGCGGTGTCGCCACCGACCCTGCGATGCTGGTCTACCTGGATGCCGGACAAAACGTGAGGGGCAATCCGAATGAGAACTTTGCCCGCGAAATTCTCGAGCTCTTCACGCTGGGCCCGGGCAACTACACGGAATCCGACATTCGCGAAGCGGCCCGCGCGTTCACGGGCTGGACGCATGACCCACGTACGCTTTCCTTTGTGGTCAATGCCGACCAGCACGACACCGACCCGAAGACGTTCCTTGGACACACCGGCAATTTCGACGGCTACGACATCATCGACCTGATCCTCCAAGAGCCTGCAACCGCGCGCTTCCTTGCCGGGAAGTTGTATCGCTACTTCGTACGTGACGGCGGCGGCGAGGAGGTCATCGACGCGTTGGCGGATGAGTACCGAGAAAGCGACTACGACACGGCGGGCCTGCTCCGGACGATCTTCCTGAGCCGGGACTTCTACGCCCCGGCTTCTGTCGGGACCCTGATCAAGAGCCCAGTGCAAATGGTGGTGGGCACGTACCGCAAACTCGGTCTCGCCCAGGTACCGGGTGTGCCCGACTTTCACGTGACGACGGAGCGGCTGGGACAGCGGTTGTTCGAGCCTCCCAACGTCGCCGGATGGGCCGGCGGTCGCGCGTGGATTACCTCTGCCACCTTGCTTGACCGTGGGAACTTCGGCCGCCAGCTCCTGTTTCCCGACATGTTTGCGTTCCGATCGCCGGATCCGCTCTATTCCGACACGCTGGTCAAGGTCGGGGCGAAGATCGCCGCGGGCGCGGAGATCACCCAAGCAACGGTGCAGGGCGAATCGATGGCGATGGAGATGGCGGCGTCCGACGAAGCCTACAACACGCGCTACGCCTCATGGCACGGCCACTCCGAAGCCATGCGCGTCGTCAAACCCGCCAAGGACGATGCCGCTCAACTGGACGTCCTGGCCCTGGTGGACGGGCTGGAGACCGCGGAAGAAATCGTGGATTCGCTCTGCCAGCGGCTGCTGCGACGTCCACTCGCCGAGGCGGACCGACTGGCATTGGTTCAGTTCCTAGACGACGAGCTCGCAGGTGCATCGCTTGCGGAAGCAGCGTCTTGGATCCACGAACCTCTCCGACTTCTCGTGCACCTCGTACTCAGCACCCCGGAGTACCAGCTATCATGAACTTCTCCCCAATCCGGCGCCTGTCTCGTCGTCACTTCATGTCTGCAGCCGGCGCTGCAGGACTCGGCGCATTCGGGGTGCCGCCGGTGTTCCAGCAGGCCCTCGCCGCCTCCGATGCGACCACGGACGCTGCCGACCGGGCTGCGCTGGACCGCGAAGGGCGAATTCTGGTCGTGGTCGAACTCACCGGCGGGAATGACGGGCTGAACACCGTCGTACCGTACGGCGATGACGCCTACTACAACGCGAGACCCAGAATCGGGATCCCGGCTGGCGACCTTCGAACCATCGACGACCATTTCGGCTTCCATCCGTCGTGCAAGGGTCTGGCTGAGCTGTACGACCGTGGAGAACTCGCGATCGTTCACGGATGCGGCTACGACCAGCCAAGCTTTTCGCATTTCATTTCCATGAGTTACTGGCACTCGGCGGCACCCAACAGCGGCGAGGCTTCCGGATGGGTCGGGCGTGCCGCGGCCAACCTCAGTCCGACCCCGCAGCGCGACTACATCATCAACGTGGATGAGCGTCCGTCGCAGGCGGTCCGGAATCCGGTGCATCCGGCGCTCGTGTTCGACCAGCCGGAAACCTTCCGGAGAGACGGCGTCTACGAACAGCAACCGATGTTCGACGAGTTGATCGGAGACCCCGGGGCTTCCGAATCCAACCTGGCGTTCCTGAGCCGGAGCGCTCGGGACGCCCGCCAGTCGGCAATGCTCGTTCGCGAGGCATGGAATGCCTATCAGAGTGATGTCGACTACGGCATCAACATCGGTCTCGCGCAAGACCTGCGGAAAATCGTGTCGCTAATCGATGCCAGGATGCCCGCTCGTTTCTACTACTGCGGGTACCGCGGCAACTCCTTTGACACCCATGTCCACCAGGCGGACGTGCATGCTCGGCTTCTGGCCTATGCGACGGACGCGATTCGTGGCTTCGTCGATGACGTCGAACGAATTGGCCGTAGCGACGATGTGCTCATGCTGGTGTTCACGGAGTTCGGACGCCGCGTACCCGAGAACATCTCCCTGGGCACCGACCATGGGACCGCGACCCCGGTGTTCCTCGCCGGCGCGCCAGTGGCCGGCGGCCAGTACGGGACACCCCCCAGCCTGACCGAGCTTGACGACGGGAACCTGCTGCACACGACCGACTTCCGCAGGGTCTACGCCAGTGCGGTCGGGAACTGGATGGGGGCAGACCCGGGGGCAGTTCTGGGGGGCGACTTCGAGCCGATCCCGGCAGTCGCGACCGCCTGACGAGGAACCGCAGCGGGCCCGGCTGGCGGATCAGCCGGCCGGGCCATAGACGTGGCCCCGGTAGAGTTCCCGCAGGCGACACGTCACCGGACCTGGAATGCCGTCCCCGATCTCGTTGCCGTCAATGGAAATGACTGGCACGACGAAGGACGATGTACTGGTCAGGAACGCCTCCTCGGCACTGCCGACATCGGTCGGCTGGAAGGGCTGCTCCAAAATCTGTACGCCGTTCGCGGCGGCAAGTTCCAGAAGCACCTCACGAGTGATACCGCCCAGCACGTCGTGACACAGTGGATGCGTGTGGACAGACCCGTCCCGCACGATCCAGGCGTTGGACGACGTGCCTTCCGTCACCACTCCGTCCTTGACCATCCAACACTCAAATGCGTCAGCTTCTTGGGCACGCTGTTTGGCCAGAACGTTCGGGAGCAGACCGGTCGTCTTGAGGTCGCACCGCTGCCATCGAAGATCGTCGCCGGAAACCACTGCCACACCCGAGGCCAGTGAGCTGGGGAACGGTGTCCACGAGCGCAACGTCACCATCAGCGAGGCCCGTGGTTCAGCCGGGAACAGGTGGTTTCGCGGTGCCTGCCCGCGGGTGACCTGCATATAGAGGAGCCCGTCCCGCAGCCGGTTTCGCCGTACCACCTCACTCAGCACGACACGGAGCCCCGCGTCGCTCATCGGCGCCGGCAGCCCAAGCCCGCACCTGGATCGCGCCAACCGCGCAAGGTGCAGGTCAAGGTCAACCAGTCTCCCCGCGACCAGCGCAATCACCTCGTAAACGCTGTCGGCGAACTGCAGCCCGCGATCTTCGACGGAGATCACGGCTGCAGGCAGGTCGGAATAGTGTCCGTCCACGTATGCGACACGGGCCACCGTCAAGTTCCCCGGCTCAGGCCGCCACGAGGATAGGCGCAGGCGGAAGGCTTCCCCCCGCCACGCGCGACCGGGCACTGCAGCTGTCGTAATGGCACGCCAATCGATCCCCCGTTCCCTTCAGGCACATCGCCGCAGGGTAGCGGCTCGCGACAGCGGCCGCGCCGCCATCCGCCGCCCACACCAACTGCCCGGGCCGACAACCGGCTGCGCAACGGATCAGCTCTGGAAGCCGCCCCCCGGACACGGACCGGCCGCGTCACGCTAACGGTAGACGCGTACCGCGCCCGCCGTCGCGCTGCCGGCAATGGATGCTGGCACCGCTACCCAAACGAATGCCATACACTCGGGTTCCGTGTCGCTGACTGAGCGCTTTCCCGGACTTCGCGGCTGAAACATGGCGGTCTATACACAAGTAAACTCGGACCAGGTAAGGGCCTTCATAGCCAGCTACGACATCGGGCCCCTGGAAACCTACGTCGGAATCGCAGATGGTGTGGAGAACACCAACTACCTCCTGTTTACAGGCTCCGGCCGATACATCCTCACTCTTTACGAGAAACGGGTAGCGGAAGGCGACCTGCCGTACTTCCTTGATCTGATGGACCATCTCAGCGGGCAGGGGATTCCCTGTCCGGTGCCGCTACACGATCGTACGGGCAACGCCCTCGGCCGCCTGGCGGACCGACCGGCCGCGCTCGTTACCTTTCTGGAGGGCATTGCCCGTTCCCGAATCGAACCCGGGCATTGTCGCGCCGTAGGACGGGCCTTGGCGCTGCTCCACACCGCCAGTTCCGGCTTCGGGAAGTCGCGCCCGAACGGGCTGTCGCTCCGCGCGTGGGAACAAACGCTGTTGCAATCGGAAGCGAGACTCGAGAAATACGACACGGGGCTCTACAAGGAAGTCAGCGATGACTTCGCCCGTATCGCGGCTGCCTGGCCGACATCCCTGCCCACGGGCGTCATTCATGCCGATTTGTTCCCGGACAACGTGTTCTTCAGGGACGGAGAAGTCAGCGGGCTGATCGACTTCTACTTCGCCTGCAACGATTTCTTCGCCTATGACCTCGCCATCTGCATCAACGCCTGGTGTTTTGAGCGGGACGCCGACTTCAACATCACGAAAGCCGGCGCGCTCCTGAAGGGGTACGAGGAGAATCGCTGCCTGTCGGCCGGAGAGATCGCGGCGCTGCCGGTGCTGTGCGCGGGGTCAGCGATGCGGTTCCTGTTCACGCGTCTGGTCGATTGGGGCACGACCCCATCCTCCGCAGTTGTCCGGCCCAAGGACCCCGCCGAGTACTTGGGACGCCTGCGATTTCATCGCGCAGCCCGGGGTCCCGACAGCTACGGACTTGCCCGCACGTGATCGATAAGCCGACCATCGTGTACACGGACGGGTCTTGCATCGGCAATCCGGGGCCCGGAGGCTGGGGGGTCGTGATCGAATCTCCCGCGGGTACGCGGGAACTGTCGGGTGGTGCCACCAGTACCACGAACAATCGAATGGAGCTGATGGCCGCAATCCGCGCGCTCGAGGAAATCCAACCCGGTTCGCCTGTTCAAGTTGTCACGGACAGCCGCTACGTGATGAATGGCATCACGTCATGGATGGACAACTGGCGTCGACGGAACTGGCGGACCGCCAACGGTAAACCGGTGAAGAACCAGGACCTCTGGCAGCGACTTGAGCAGGCGGCGGCCGAACATGACGTGACGTGGCGGTGGGTACGCGGCCACACGAACGATCCGGGCAACGAACGGGCGGACGCCCTGGCGCGGGCGGCCTCCGATGCTACGCGCAAATAGTTTCAGCAGCATGGAAAAATGAGCAGCGGTCCGCCATATTCGGATCGCGTTCATGCCATACTGTGGCGAAGGATGGGTGGCCGAGCGGCTGAAGGCGCTCCCCTGCTAAGGGAGTATACGGTGATGAGCCGTATCGCGGGTTCGAATCCCGCCCCATCCGCCACCGTCGGTACGGTTTCCTGCCAAGCAGCTTCAACGAGGCGCTGAAGGGCGCGCGCGGCGCCACCCTCAGTTAGTGCGGCTTCGTGCTTCGCCAGCCTCGGCAAGTGCACGGGTCAACATGGCCGCGTCGGCATTGCCGCCTGACACCACCAGGAGCGCAGTCTTGTCACGAAGATCGATGCGGCCGGAAAGGGCCGCCGCCAAGGCCGCCGCCCCGCCCGGTTCCACGACCAGCTTCAACCGCAACAGCGCGAAAGCGACTGCTTCCAACACCTCGGCATCCGACACGACCAGGCCCGGCCCGAGGTACTCGGTTCCGATCGCGTAGGCGATCTTTCCGACCCGAGGCGGCAGCAGGGAGTCGCAGATCGTGGTGACCCCTTCATCGGCCGCCACGTGCCGGCCCTCGACAAGCGAGCGCGCCATGTCATCGTGGACCTCGGGCTCCACGCTCCGGACGTCAATTTGCGGAAACTCCGAGCGCAGGCCAACCGTCACGCCGGCTATGAGGCCGCCACCGCCGCACGGCACCAGCGCAACGTCTGGAACGATGTCCCGCGCGCGCATCTGCTGCGCCGCCTCGAGACCGGCCGTACCCTGCCCGGCCACGACGAGCGGGTCGTCGTACGGATGGACGAACGTGCCTCCCCGCTCCCGGAGAACCCTGGTGCCCAGCTCCTCGCGCCCTTCTGCATGACGGTCGTAGAACACGATCTCCGCCCCGAAGTTCTGAACACCTGCAACCTTGATGCGGGCCGCGTCGTTCGGCATCACGATGGTCGCGGGACTCCCGAAGAGGTGGGCCGCGCACGCCACACCCTGAGCATGGTTCCCGGACGACCAGGCGACGATTCCAGCAGAGCGTCTCTCGATCGGTATCGCGGCGATCCGGTTGTATGCACCCCGGAACTTGAACGATCCGGTACGTTGCAGGCACTCGGGCTTGATCAGCACGCGACCTCCGGTCCGCGCGTTGAGCACCCCGGATTCCAGCAGGGGGGTAAGCCGAGCTCGCCCCTTGATGACCCTGCTCGCCGCGACAATCTCGTCGCGCGAGATTTCCGCGCCGCTCGCTGCTAGCGCGGGCACGTGAGCGGCATTTCCCATTGCCCGGTAATTCCGTCACCGACGGCGGAACGGTAGATCGCGAGCCCTTCTAGGACCCGCTGGACATAGTTCCGGGTCTCGTTTATCGGGATCAGTTCGAGCCAGTCGAGCATGGCGATTTCCCCGTGGCGGGGGTCTCCGTATCGCCGGAGCCACCGTCTTACCCGACCGGGACCCGCGTTGTACGCAGCCAGGGCGAGCGGATACGATTGGTCATAGTCCTCGAGAAGGCCTGCGAGATAGCGAGAACCTATCGAGACGTTGTAGGCCGCGTCGGTCGAGAGCTTCTGCTGGTCGTACTGCATTCGTTCCCGACGGGCCACGAACTTCGCGGTACTCGGTAGAACCTGCATCAGCCCGCGGGCGTTGGCAACGCTTCGGGCGCCAACCTGAAACGCGCTCTCCTGCCGCGCCACCGCCAACAGGAGCGCCTTCTCTACCTCCGCTTCGACCGCATTGAACGCGCTGGGGTGCACGTCGTCCGGAAAGGCCAGCCCGGGCACGTACAATCCAGCGCGTGTGGCCTTCCGGAGCATGGCCAACCCGAGGTGCGTGTGTCCGGTCACGTGGAGCAGCCGATAGAGGCTTGTCACCTCCGCAAGCGATTCCGCCGTGCTGGCCAACTGCCGGGCAAACGATCGCGCGAGACGGTGTCGTCCGTGTTCCGCAAGCAGGAGCATGGCCCGCACTTCGGACAGAGATTCCCAGTGTGCCATGTCGACGGCACCGGCCGGGAGCGGCGGCACGACAACGGGTCGTTCGCGACAACGGGTCGCCAATTGGCCGTAGAACGTCGCCGGGTACTCGGCCGCCTCGTCGAGCCAGCGCACGGATTCCTCGTCTCCCTCAGAAGACAACGCGGTCCAGTAGGCGGCGCGGCCGATCGACACCGGCATCGTGACGGCGCTGCGCATTTTCCTGAAATGACGGTTGGCCGAAGCGTTGTTGCCGAGAAACCGGAGCGAGATCCAGCCCGCCAGCCAATTGGCCTCAACTCCCGGAACACCGTCCAGCGCCGTGTATGCGGACACCAGCCGATAGGCGTCGGCATGCCGCTCCGCATTGACCAATCGCCGGGCATGCACGCGTACCTCGAACCACCAGCGATCCGGCCTTGGTCCAAGTTCGCCCGGTGGCTCGAACAGCAATTCGAGGGCCCGTTCGTCCATGCCGGATCTTCGTCTCCAGCGCGCCCGCTCGAACACGAGACCCGGATCCGAAATCAGTGCCTGCGGTACCCGGGCGACGGCGGCGTCGACGCCGGACGACCGCCTGCCGAGCCGGATCCGTGCAGTCCCGAGACGCTGAACATCGGCCGAAACGCGCCGGAGCTGTCGAAGTGCAGCCCCCCACTGTCGGTCCCAGATCAGATGGTCGAGTCGGGCGGCATGGTCGTCGTCGCCCAGGTACTTCCCGTAGCGCTGCAGGAACGGTCGGATTTCCGCGGACTGAAAGTCGCCCGACCGCCATGCATTCCGGGCTTCGACAGTTACATCCACTTCCTCGCCAGCCGCGGCAAGCGTTTCCGCAAAGCGAACCTGGCCCGGTCCGGTTAGCGGAGGAAATCGTTCAAACCAATCGATGACATCGGAATTCGGGAGTTTGGCCGGCATCCGGCGCTCGGCCAGCGCCTGCCGCCGCTCTGCAAACGGCCAGCCAGGATGTCCCGTGTGGAAGTCACGCGCCTGCTGCCACGACGCCAAGCCGTCGTCGGCCGACAGCCAGCGCCATTTCGCGATGGTGTGCAGTATCGGATCCTCCGCCTTTCGGGTCAGGTCGAGTGCACGCTTCCACTTGGTTCGATCCATGGCCACGAGGGCCTTTCGAAACAGCGCCCGATCATCGGTTGACAGAATGGGTGCAGCTGCCTGGACCGTGGGTACCTCCAGCAGGAGCAGACCGACCAACACCGCCAGGCCGCACGCGATCCGCACTGAGCACTGAAGCAAACGGCGACCGCGCACCCGGGATCGCGCGACCGCAGGGGATCCCGGTCTTTGCACCTGGCTTGGCGATCGTTTCGGCATGAGCGTTCCTGCAAACCTGGTTCGTCGCATTGGCTGGCTACTCGTTGGGGTACCGAGGAATTCACAGCGCTCCGCATGATTGCGGAGCAGCCTTCACATTTGCGTTCAGATCGAAGCGGTCTTCAGGCTTTCGATGAAGGCAACCGTCCGGGTGACCGCGGTGTCAACAATGTCACGTCCCGCCTCGATCGACGCCAGGCGGGCATCCCCGAACACGCCGTTCGCGGTCTGCCGGTCAAATGGCACCGGAACCTGCAATGCAAATGGATCGTTGTTGAACCCGTGAGCAAGCCCGGTCTCCTTCATCTCACCCTTTGCAAGCGCATCGGCTCGGACGTAGTCCGCGTCCAGGTGCATCAGAACGCTGGTCTCGACTTCGCATGCGTGGCCAAAACGCTGCGTGCGCCCGTGCGCCCGCACCCGATCCGAGGCCTGGGCAAAGTAGAAGGCGACAGCCGCACGCATCCCGAGCTCGTAGCGAATCTTGGTGGCCGCAACCTGCAGGACGGCAGAGTTCCCATTGTGTCCGTTGACGAACACGATGGCCTTGATCCCCTGCTGGTCGATCGAGCGCGCGACGTCGAAACACAGCCGGATCACCGTTTCCGCGTCAAGCGTGATCGTCCCGGGGAAACCCATGTGGTGCGGCGACAGTCCGAACGGCAATACGGGCAGCAGCAACGCCCGGCGGCCCAGCTCGGCGGCTACGCGGCGGGCAATCCGGTCGGCCGCCACGAAGTCCGTACCGAGCGCCAGGTTGGGGCCGTGCTGCTCAGTGGCCCCGATCGGCTGCAAGGCGACCTCGATATCCGGTATGGCGGCGGCCATTTCCGGTGAGGTCAGTCGTGCCATTTCGAGGATGTCGGTCATGCTTTCGGTATCCCTTCTGCGGCCTCCCCCAGCCAATCTGAAACCATCGCGGCAAGGTCGAACGCGGGCGAGAAATTCGTATCAGCGCGCAGTTGCGCGTCAGAAAGAGTACGCCAATTGGGTCCCGTATCTGCTTCGGCAACCCGAGGCAGCGTAACGATCTTGCCCGTTTCTGCACGCAGATGACGCACGAACTCGGAAAGCTGAAGCGAAAACGACGGGGCGTTGTATACCGGCGCCAGGTCGCCAGGAAACTCTGCCAGCGACACCAGCAGCCGGGCAGCGTCCTTCACGTACAACACATCGCTCCGAAAATCAGCGGTCCGCCGGGCCGGAACGGCGCCCGCGGCAACGGCAGCCATCATCACATCCAGGAATTCGGCCGCTGCGCCGCGGTAGTGGAGCCCCGGTCCCAGCACCAGCGGCAGCCGTAGCGCCGTTGGCTCGACCGGCCGGTACGCCCGGAACCACTCCGCCGTGGTCTCCGCAAGCTGCTTCGAGAGACCGTAGGCCGTGTCGGGATCCGCAGGCAGCGACTCGTGGGCCGGCGGCGGGCGGCCATCCGCAGTCCGACCGTACACCACCGTGGAGCTGGTCCAGAGAACCCTTCGAACACCAGCCTCAGCCGCTGCTTCCAAAAGGGTTGCGAGCCCTCCTGCATTCACCGCAATGGCGGTACCGGGATCGCGGTCCGCCGCCGCCAGAAGCCCCTTTCCACCGGAACCGAACGCACCGAGCCCGACCGCAACCTGCGGCGGATCTCCTGTCAGGATTTCACTGAGAACGTCAGCGTGCGCTGGGCGGGCCACGCTGGTACAGCCGTCAGGCAGCCTGCTCGCGATTGCCGCGGAGGGATCGACCACCGTCACGCGCCATCCCGATCCCAGGAACGCCCGGGCCGTCCAGCCGCCAACGAACCCGGCACCGCCCACCAGCAATGCATGTGCGCCTTTCACGACGGGGTTGCCACCTGCATCAGCAACTTCAGTGCGCACACGGCAGACCGCTCTCGGACGGTCTGCCGGTTGCCAGCCAATTGCAGACGTTCATGGCACGCCCGATCCCCACGCTGGCCGGCAGCGATATGCACGAGCCCGACCGGCTTCGTCGCGGTCGCACCGTCCGGTCCGGCGATCCCGGTGACGGCGACTGCGAGGTCGACCGGCGCCTGCGCCAGCGCTCCCCCGACCATAGCCAGGGCAACCTCCTCACTCACGGCGCCGCAGGCCGACAGAACGCTACGGGGGACGCCAAGCATTTGTTCCTTGGCCTCGTCCGAGTACACCACGAAACCACGGCTGAGCACTCGCGACGCGCCCGGGTGATCGGTCAGGGCGGCCGCGATCATTCCGCCGGTGCACGACTCGGCCGTTGCCAACGTCAGTTCGAGGCGATCAAGCAATCGCAGGCATTCCGCGCTCACCTGTCCGAGCTCAGAACCAGGCGTCACGCAAGGCTCCCAACCCGACGGTACCTGCCATTGCCAAGAACCCCGCGGCCAGATCGTCGGCCATGACGCCCAATCCTCCGGGAACCTTTGCGTCCAACCAGGAGATCGGGAACGGCTTCCCGATATCAAGCAGGCGAAACAGACCGAACGCTACCAAGACCAGCACGATGTCACTTCCGGCCGCAGCCAGTGGTACCAGCATTCCGGCCACCTCGTCCACGACCACCTCGGGCGCATCGTGGCGGCCGGTGAGCCGCCCGTACCGCTCTGCCGACCACCAGCCACACGCTGCAACGCAGGCAACCGCCACGACCACGGCCACCGCGCCGCCAAGGACATGCAGCGCCACACCGATCGGTATCGCCGCCAAGGATGCGACGGTACCGGGCGCCGGCCCAATCCGGCCCAAGCCGCCCACCAGTGCCACGGCTTCGGCCAGACGGTTACTGACCATCGTGTTCACGCACTCTCGTTCGGCATGAGCACCGTGGCCAAGGCAAACGCGGCAATTCCTTCACGACGACCAGCAAAGCCGAGACCTTCGGTCGTGGTGGCCTTCACGCTCACCGTTGCAGCCGGCATGCCCAGGATGTCGGCCACGGACTGCCGCATGCGCTCACGATGCGGGGCAACCGCCGGAGCCTCGCAAATGATGGTGACGTCGACATGCGTGATTTCCGCACCTGCTTTCACCGCCATGGCTCTGGCGTGCTGAAGAAACTTGGCCGAATCAGCGTCGCGCCACCGTGGATCTGCCGGCGGGAAATGCTGCCCGATGTCACCCTGGGCGAGGGCACCCAGAATGGCGTCCGTCACGGCATGAAGCCCGACATCTGCGTCAGAGTGCCCGACCAGCGCCCGGTCATGCGGGAGTCTGATGCCGAGCAGTTGAACCGATTCGCCCGGGCCAAACCGGTGTACATCGAAGCCCTGACCGGTCCGGGGGAGGCGGGCCCCGAACAGCCTCTCAGCCCGGGCGAAGTCGCCGGGCTCGGTGACTTTCAGGTTCTCGGGATCGCCTGCCACGGCCTGCACGGCGTGACCACCGGTTTCCAGCAGCGAGGAGTCGTCGGTTGCTCCGGTCTCCTCCGACGCCGCCCGATGCGCGTCCAGGATGAGCGCGAAGCGGAACCCTTGCGGCGTCTGGGCGTTGTGCAAGCCGGACCGCGGGAGGGTCCGCCGGATGTGCCCGTCGTCGCCGGTCTCCTTCAGGGTGTCGCTCAGCGGCACGGTAGGTACTACGCCGTCGGCACTGGACAGGGCATCGATGACCCGACCGATCAATGCTGCGCCCGGCCGGGGACGGGCTCCATCATGAATGAGCACGGACTGCGGCGGATCCGGGGCAAGCGCCTCGAGACCCGCCGCCACGCTTTCCTGCCGGGTGGCGCCGCCGCAATCCAGGATGCGGGCCTCGACACCGAGCAGCGCGGCGGCGGCGGCGGCGCCTTGACCGGGAGCGACGACGGTCGTTACGCGTTCAACCTTGGGATGGCGGGCGAATGCTTCCACCGCCCAGCGGACCACCGGCTTGCCCTGAACGACGCGGAATTGCTTGGGCATTCCGGCCCCGGCGCGTTCGCCGCGACCAGCAGCCACGACCAGCGCATCGATGCGGCCAGGTGGCGTCCTTGCCGCGTCAGCCGTCACGTGCGGGCGTCCCGGCGAATCATGTCCGCGCCCCGTTCCGCGATCATCATGGTGGGCGCATTCGTGTTGCCGTGCGTGATCGTCGGCATCACGGACGCATCCGCCACTCGCAGTCCCCGAACCCCATGGACCCGGAGGCGCTCGTCGACTACCCCGTTACGGCCCATATGGCACGTCCCGACCGGGTGAAAGATCGATGTCGCGATCGCGCCGGCGGCACTGGCCAGGCTTTCGTCATCGTCCGAAGCGGATCCCGGGCGAACCTCCGTTGCGCCGTAGCGCTGCAAGGACGGCTGCGCGCAGATGCGCCGGGTCAGCCGGATCGCATCGGCCGCCACCCGCCGGTCCTCGGGGGCCGAGAGATAGTTGGGTCGGATGGCCGGCGCCGTCCGGGCATCAGGAGACGTTGCGTGCACGCTCCCACGCGATTCCGGTGCCAGGTTGCAGACGCTGGCGGTAAAGGCCGGGTACGGGTCCAGGGGCGCGCCGAAGCGGTCGAGACTGAGCGGCTGAATGTGGTATTGCAGGTTGACCGCATCGCGGTCCGGATCGGACCGGGCGAAGCAACCCAGCTGGCTCGGGGCCATGGTCATCGGGCCGCGTCGGAACAGCAGGTACTGCAGCGCAATCGCCGCCTTGCCCCTGAGCGTCCCGGCGGTTTCGTTCAGGGTGCGTATGCCCTGCACGCGGTACACCAGCCGCACCTGCAGGTGGTCCTGGAGATTCTCACCCACGGCTGCACGGTCCACGACCGGAGTCACCCCGAGCTCCGCCAGTCGCCCCGACTGGCCGACGCCGGAGAGTTCCAGGAGCTGAGGTGAGCCGATGGCGCCGGCCGCGAGGATCACCTCGTTGGCAGCGTCCACACGGACGGCCTCGGTTCCCTGCCAGAGATCCAGCCCGACGGCCCGGCCTTTCTCGATCCGAACCCGCCTGACATGCGCATCCTGAACCACCTCGAGGTTGGGCCGACGGCGCACCGGGTCCAGGAATCCCCGTACCGCGTTCCAGCGCATGCCCTGTCGCTGGTTGACCTCGAAATAGCCGCAGCCCTCGTTGTCACCGCGATTGAAATCTTCGGTCGGCGGAATGCCCGCTTCCTGGGCAGCCGCACGAAAGGCATCGAGAATGTCCCACCGGATTCGGGCCTGCTCGACCCGCCACTCCCCGCCCTGGCCGTGCATCGAGTCGTCAGCACGCCAATGATCTTCCGCACGTATGAAGTACGGGAGCACGTCATCCCAAGACCAGCCGGTGTTACCCAGTTGGCGCCAGTGGTCATAGTCCGCGGCATGGCCGCGCATGTAAATCATGCCGTTGATGGAGGAACTTCCGCCGAGCACCCGGCCGCGTGGATAGGGAATTGCACGGTCCCCGAGTCCCGCCTCGATTTCGGTCGAGAAGCACCAGTCCACCCGCGGGTTGCCCATGCAATAGAGGTACCCCACCGGGATACGGATCCAGTGCCATCGGTCGGAGCCGCCGGCTTCCAGCAGCAGCACGCGAGTGCCGGGGTCCGCACTCAGGCGATTGGCGAGCACGCACCCGGCTGATCCCGCGCCCACCACCACATAGTCGAATGTACCGAGACTCCGCACCTGTGATCGCATGAACCCTCTCCTCAGTCCGGGCGCAATGTGCCGGAGGGGGCACAGCAGCGCAACGCCGGAACATGGGCAGAAATCCTGAACCCGCAGAGAGCTTCGTCGCGTTCCCCGCCACCCCGGCCCCTTTCGGGGCAGTCCGCAGGAATTCGCAATCTACGGGACGGGCTGTCCCTTCAGGAGATCTTCTTCTCACGTGGCGACGTCCGGCTGCAGATTGATGTCTGGCATCACCCTGATCGGACGGTGTGCCATCCCAGGACTCGGATTACCGCCCACCGGCTTCGAACTCGGTCCTGTCGCCAGGTCGCGCACCTGGCGCCGCTACGCTTGACCGCCCGTCAAGCTTGGCCGCTGAACCAACCGTGCACTAACATTCCAGCCGGGCCGATCGATCCAGACTAGCCGGCCGCCTAGACTGCCCGGCCTGAAGTGTCCGATGAACGAGTGTCAACAGGGCGCCGAGCGTCCCCGGTGCTCCGCGACCACTGGGCCTCAATGACAGAAGAGTTGCCGCCATGGACGAGGATCAAAGCATGTTGGCTGGGCTAGAGGACTCCCCGGTCCGGGTCGTTGACCGCTGGCTGGCAGATTTCGAGTCGGCCATTTCCGACTCCGACCCGAGGGCGCTCGAATCGTTGTTTCTCCGCAACAGCCACTGGCGCGATCTTCTCGCCTTCACCTGGAACGTTCAGACCATCAGTGGCAAGACGAACATCGTCAAGGCATTGAAGCAATATGGACCTCGTGCTCGACCCGTCGGTTTCGAAACGTACCCGGGTCGGACGCCGCCCCGCCTCGTCACCCGCGCAGGAACGGAGGGAATCGAAGCCATATTCGAGTTCACGAGCGCGTCCGGCCCGGCGGAGGGCGTACTCCGATTGAGCCGCGACGACGAAGATGGAGCCGTCAAGGCGTGGACCCTGCTAACAGCGCTCACCGAGATCGAAGGGTTTGAAGCAGCGGTTGGCGATGCCAGGCCCACAGGCCAGTCCTATTCGAGGGATTTCCGGGGACCGAACTGGTTCGACCAGCGGCAGTCCTCCGTCGCCTATGCCGACCGGGATCCGGCGGTCCTTGTGGTTGGCGGCGGCCACGCAGGACTGTCCATCGCAGCGCAACTGACACAGTTGAATATCGACACGCTCATCGTCGACCGCGAAGAACGCATCGGGGACAACTGGCGCAACCGGTACCATGCTCTGACCCTGCACAATCAGGTCCAGGTCAATCACCTGCCCTATCTGCCCTTCCCGCCGAACTGGCCGACCTACATTCCCAAGGACAAGATCGCCGGCTGGTTCGAGGCCTACGTCGAAATCATGGAACTCAATTTCTGGACGGGCACCGAGTTCGCTGGCGGCACCTACGACGAGCAGGACGAGAGCTGGTCGGTGATGCTGCGTCTGCCCGATGGCAGCACGCGGGAGATTCATCCACGCCATGTCGTCATGGCGACCGGTGTCAGCGGCGTTCCCAACCGGCCGAATATTCCGAGCTTGACGGATTTTGCCGGCCAGGTCCTGCATTCCAGTGAATTCGGGGACAGTGCCGATTGGGCCGAGAGCAACGTGCTGGTCGTCGGGACGGGCAACAGCGGTCATGACATTGCACAGGACCTGTATTCGCACGGTGCGGACGTCACGATGGTCCAGCGGAACCCGACGCTGATCGTCAACATCGAGCCAAGCGCGCAGCTTCCCTACGCCCTGTACGACGAAGGCCCTTCCCTGGCGGACTGCGATCTAATCACCACGTCGATGCCCTTGAAGTTGCTGAGGAAGACGCACCAGCAGATCACCGAGCGGGCCAAGGCGCTCGACCGGGATCTTCTTGAAGGCCTTGCACGCGCGGGATTCAAGCTTGACTTCGGAACCGACGGCACGGGCTGGCAATTCAAGTATCTCGAGCGCGGCGGCGGCTACTACTTCAACGTCGGCTGTTCCGACCTGATCGCCGACCGCAAGATCGGGCTGATCCAGTACTCGGATATCGAGGAGTTCACCGCTGACGGGGCCCGCATGCGAAACGGCGATGTGCGGGCAGCAGATCTCATCGTGCTGGCCACCGGCTTCAAGGGCCAGGACTATCTGGTGCGAAAACTGTTCGGCGATGCTGTTGCGGATCGCGTCGGCCCAATCTGGGGGTTTGACCCGGAGCAGCAGGAACTCCGCAACCTATGGACCCGGACCGGGCAGCCGGGACTCTGGTTCATCGCGGGCAGCTTCGCCCAGTGTCGGATCTACTCGAAATACCTGGCACTCCAGATCAAGGCGTGTGACGAAGGCATGATCCCGCTGACGCGACCGGCACTAACTGGCGACGGATCCAGTCCTGTGGTCGGTGCTGCTGGCTGATCGTTGCCGCCAATCCGAGGACGTCGGCTCGGCCGGTTGACCGGCCCTAGCTGGCCTGACGGCGGGCCACTACGAAACCGAGCCGCTGTAGAGGGCCGGCAACCGGCGTAGCAGGTCTCGAGCATTCACTGAGTACAGGTTCGCAGTAGCGAAACCGCCGACGGGCCCCGCAATACGGACCGACGTCCACGACACATGCGCCGGGGTGGTGCCGCGCCGCCGCTAGTACCGTTGCCCGATGTTGGGCCGGAGTGTGTTCTGGTATTAGTGTGTTGTGCCTAATCCTTGTGCAGGAGTACCGCGCAGTGGCGGAGTCCATCGACACCTCCACCCAAACGGCTGTCGGTCCCCAGGATCTGCTCGAATCAATGGCAGTGCCGGTCTTCCTGATCTCTGACAACGGCCATATTCTCTACGTCAATCCAGCCGGCGAGCACCTGTTCGGAACCGGTGCCCGTAGCCTCTTGCGGCGGCCGATCCGGAACTTTCTCTCGGGCGATAGCCCGGTGCTCGCCATGCTCGACCGCGTCGTTCGCCGCGGGAGGAGCGCCGTCGAATACGGGATTCGCCTGACCGGGCCAGCCATGGCGCCACGCATTGTCGATGCCCGGGCATCTCCATGCCATGACGCACACCATCAGATCGTGCTGACGTTGCACGCACGGTCGGTAGCCCAGTCGATTGGCGGGCACCGACTCGGGCAAATGAGCGCTGCCCGATCGGCGACCGGGTTTGCCGAAACCCTGACCCACGAGATTCGCAATCCGCTCTCCGGGATCCGCGGAGCCGCACAGTTGCTGGAAGAGGGGGTCGGTCCGTCTGACCGTGAACTCACCCGACTGATCCGCGACGAGACCGACCGAATCGGCAAGCTGCTCGCCCGCTTCGACACGTTCGTGGACGGGGCCACCGTGCCAACGGCTCCGGTGAACGTGCACGTCGTGCTCGATCGGGTCTTCATGCTGGCCAAGAACGGGTTTGCCAAGAATGCTTCGTTCACGCGCGAGTACGACCCTTCCATCCCCATGGTGCCGGGAGATCGCGACCGGCTGGTCCAGTCCTTCCTCAACCTCGCCAAGAATGCAGCCGAGGCCAATCCAGAGGGGACCATTCGACTGATCACCGGTATCCGGCATGGCCTGCGGGTGCAGACGGGAACGGCGGCCCATCGGGGCCTGCCGGTGTTCGTCGCTATCGAGGACAGCGGACCGGGTATTCCCGAAGACATGCGCCAGCACCTGTTCGAGCCGTTCGTTACCACCAAGTCGGGCGGCCGCGGTCTTGGGCTTTCGTTGGTGGCCCGGGTTATCGAGGACCACGGTGGTGTGGTGGAGGTCACGGATGCGGCAGCCGGGTCCGGGACCCGCTTTACGGTGTACCTCCCGGCCGTCAATTCCTCGGCCGACGGGGTCTCGGCTCCCTCGCCGGCGGACACGGCGCGTTGAATACGCGGACATCCCCCGCCGCCACGATCCTGGTGGGCGACGATGATGCGGCCATCCGGACCGTCGTGCGGCGTGCTCTGCACCGACACGGTTTCGCGGCCCGCGACACCGGTGACATGGGCGAACTCTGGTCCTGGATCAGTTCCGGAGCGGGCGATCTCGTCATCACCGATGTCGCCATGCCGTCAGGCAATGGCCTTGATTTGCTGCCCCGGGTTCGAAAGGTTCGACCCGATCTCCCGGTCATCGTGATCAGCGCCCGGTCCACCATGCTGACAGCGCTTCGGGCCGGTGAGCGCGGAGCCTTCGAGTATTTCCCGAAGCCGTTCGACCTGGACGAGCTCGTGGCCACCGTCCGACGCGCCATTGCCGAAACACGCGTGCCCGCCCCATCCGTCGCCGATTCTTCGCCCGACGACTTGCCGATGGTGGGAAGATCACCCGCAATGCAGCGTGTGTACCGGGTGGTCGCCCGGGTGGTGAGCACCAACCTCACGGTGCTCGTGCTCGGCGAATCGGGAACGGGCAAGGAACTCGTTGCCCGGGCGCTGCACGACTTCAGTCCGCGCCGGGCGCGTCCGTTCGTCGCGCTGAACATGGCGGCCATTCCGCGCGATCTGATCGAGAGCGAATTGTTCGGGCATGAACGCGGAGCGTTTACCGGTGCACACCGCGCGTCCGCCGGCCGCTTTCGGCAAGCGGAGGGCGGAACCCTGTTCCTCGACGAGATCGGGGACATGCCGCCCGATGCCCAGACGCGCCTTCTTCGCGTGCTTCAGGAAGGCGAGTTCAATCCGGTCGGCGGGATGATTCCCGTTCAGGCCGATGTCCGCATCGTTGCCGCCACGCACCGGGACTTGGGTGCCCTGGTCCGTGAAGGCCTGTTCCGTGAGGATCTGTATTACCGGTTGAACGTGGTCCCGATCCGCATGCCGCCGCTTCGGGACCGATTGGAAGACCTTCCCCTGCTGACCCGGCATCTTCTTGCGCGGGCCTCGGAAGACGGTATGGAGCCGAAGCGAATCTCCGAAGAGGCCTTGTCACGCCTGACGGAACACACGTGGCCCGGCAACGTTCGCGAACTGGAGAATCTCCTCCGACGGATGGTGGTGCTCACCGCCGGCGAAACGATCAGTGCCGATACCGTGGAGGAAGAGCTCGGGGGCGCAGATCAGTCTCCGGTGCGGCCGGATACCGAAGGCTCCACGCTTGGTGCCAGCGTCGAGCGCCACCTGCATCGTTATTTCGCGGCGCACGGAGATACCTTGCCGCCGGCCGGCCTGTACCGGCGATTCGTGCAGGAGGTCGAAAGGCCGCTGATCCTGCGAACCCTGCGGGCCACCGGGGGCAACCAGATCCGGGCAGCAGAGCTGTTGGGAATCAACCGGAACACACTCCGCAAGAAGATTCGCGAACTCGATCTCCGGGCCCTGCCGCGGCGCCGGCGAGCAGCCGAATGACTGCCGTCACATTTGTCTGGGCGCCATTGCGGACGCGAGTTCGCCAGCTGGCCAGCAGCAAGCGGCTAAAGCAGTGGCTCGCTTGGGGGCTCGCGCTCACAGGGGCGGTGCTGGGCGTCGTCACGTTCGCGGTGCTGACCCCGAGCGCGGACTCAGATCCCGACTTGATCCTTGCACTCCTGTACGCCGACTTGCTCGTTCTCCTGCTGCTGACGCTGATCCTCGCGCGCCGGATAGTCCTGCTCTGGGCTCGTCGACGGCGGGCCCAACCGGGCGCGCGCCTCCATGTGCAGCTGGTCGCCGCGTTCAGCCTGCTGGCCGCCACCCCGGCAGTCATCGTAGCCGCGGGGGCTGCAGGATTTTTCACGATCGGCATTCAGGGATGGTTTTCGGAGCGCGTCTCGTCAGCGCTGACGCATTCGATGGCTGTGGCGGACGCCTATTACGAGGATCATCGGAAACTCGTGCTGGCCGACGTGTTGTGGATTGCCAACGGTCTCGCGCGCACCCCTGCCGAGAATCGCCTGGATACCGCGACGCTTGACCGACTCGTGACTGAACGCGGGATTGCCGAAGCTCTTGTGCTTCGGGCGGACGGGCAAATCCTGGCCCGTAGTTCGCTCAGTCTGCTGTTGGCGTTCGACCAGCTGCCGGCAGGAGCGCTGCAAAGGGCGCTGCAGGGTGAGACCGTCGTGTTCCAGATTCGCGGCGGCGACCGGGTACGAGCCCTGGCTCAGCTCTCGGGCCTCGCCGACCAACTGCTCTACGTGGGGCGCTACATCGACACCAACGTACTGCGCAATATCGATGCCGTGCGAACGGCGGTGGGTGAATACCAGCAGGCGGAACGTGAGCGGGCCAGCCTACACATCACCTTTACGATGGTGTTCATTGCGGTGGCCGTACTGCTGGTCGCCGTCGCCGCCTGGATCGGGTTCCAGGTTGCCAACCGGTTTGCCGGTCCGGTGTCGGAACTGGCCCATGCCGCCAATCGGGTGCGGGATGGGGATCTGAGTGCCCGCGTCAAGGAAGAGGGCCAAAGCGGCGAACTCTTGCTACTGCTCCGCGCGTTCAATCGCATGACCGGCCAAATCGAGGACCAGCGCTACGAACTCGTGGCCGCCAACCGCGAACTCGACACCCGCCGGCGCTTCACCGAAGCCGTGCTGGCAGGGGTAAGCGCCGGCGTGGTCGCGGTGGATTCCCGTGGCGTGATTTTCCTCTCCAATCATTCCGCGTCCGACCTCCTGGGCGTACCCGAGGACTCGCTCACCGGCCGTCCGTTCGCCCAGGCGATTCCGGCAATGTCGGACTTGTTCCACCGCGCCGTCATTTACCCGAGCAGGGTCAATCAGGATCAGGTCATGACGACCCGAAACGGCCAAGAGCGCGTGTTCCTTGTACGTGTCAACGCCGCGACCCGGAACACTCGGGTCCAGGGGTACGTCATCACGTTCGACGACATGACGGAACGGATTCTCGCCCAACGGGCGGCGGCATGGCGGGGTGTGGCCCGCCGTATCGCCCACGAAGTCCGCAATCCCCTGACCCCGATCCGCCTGGCCGCCGAACGGCTCAAGCGCCGCTACGCCGGCGAAGTGCGGACCGAGCCGGAAGTATTTGAGTCCTGCATCGATACGATCGTGCGCCAAGTCGTGGAAATGACCCGAATGGTTGACGAATTCTCCGAGTTTGCACGGCTGCCGCCCCCGGTGTTGCGCCGGGTCGACATGGTGGCCCTGATCAATGGCGTGCAGGCCATCAATGACACGGCGCACGCCAATATCCGCGTCAGCGCGCATGTCCCCGACCAGCCCGTGCAGGTTCTGTGTGATGCGAGCCAGTTGGACCGCGCCCTCGGAAATCTGGTCCAGAATGCCGTCCAGGCCATTCACGGCCATGCCGAACCTGGTACGGCGTTGGGAAACATCGACATCATCTTGGAAGCGGCCGACGACGGCGATACGTACCACGTCACTATCGAGGATGACGGAGGCGGGTTTCCCGAGGACTTCCTTGACCGCGCGACCGAGCCCTACGTCACCACCCGCCAGGGCGGAACCGGGCTCGGGTTGGCGATCGTCCGCCGAATCGTCGAGGACCAGGGCGGCAAGATTAGCCTCGCCAACACCAGTCGCGGCGCCCGCGTGATGTTGACACTTCCATGCGCCCCGTCCACACCGCCCACGCCCGCCGTGGCAGCCTGATCGTCATGGCCACCACGTCCAAGAACTCTCGCACCGCGACCAATTGGATGGGCGAGATACTGATTGTCGATGACGAACCGGACATCTGTGCGGCGGTGCAGGACTTGCTGCAGGACGAGGGGTACACGACGCGAATGGCCAGCGACACCGATAGCGCGTTGACCGCCTTGGCGGAACGGGTGCCATCGCTGGTGCTGCTCGACATCTGGCTTCGCAATGGCGAACGGGAAGGGCTCGACCTCCTGGAGACGATCGGCACTCGATTTCAGGGCCTCCCGGTCGTC
This sequence comes from Alphaproteobacteria bacterium, assembly GCA_965116745.1. Taxonomy (GTDB): domain Bacteria; phylum Pseudomonadota; class Alphaproteobacteria; order TMED109; family TMED109; genus VXPW01. The sequence continues at coordinate 2,223,853 of OZ220701.1, forward strand.
ATGATCAGCGGTCACGGATCGGTACGCACTGCTGTTGACGCCATGAATCTCGGTGCGGTTGACTTCCTCGAAAAACCGTTTGACAGCGGATTGCTGCTGCACGTGGTCAAGCGGAGCCTGGAGACCCAGCATCTTCGCCGGGAAAATGCCGCGCTCGTGAACCGCACCGGTACCACGGACGCGATCGTGGGGACTTCACCGGCCATTCGTGCCCTCAAGAACGCGATCGCGCGCGTGGCTACCACGAACAGCCGGGTCCTGATCACAGGGGAGCCTGGTTCCGGCAAGGAGACCGCGGCCCGCGCGATTCACGCCCAATCGCACCGTCGCAATGCCCCATTTGTCGTGATGAACGCACCGCGCACGTCGGCCGACCGGTTCGAGGAGGAACTGTTCGGCCGGGAGGACGAAAGCGGACGCATACTTCGCGTCGGCTTACTTGAACAGGCCCACGGCGGCACGTTGTTTGTGGATGAAGTCGCCGAAATGTCGATGGATGCCCAGTCGTGGCTGCTGCGGGCACTCCAGAATCCCAGCTTCTCGCGCGTGGGCGGGCAAAGCCCGGTAAAGGTGGACGTTCGTGTCGTCGCCTCGACCAGCGTGGACCCCGAGATCTATATCCGCCAGGACCGGCTGTCGGCCAGCCTCTACTACCGGATCAACGTCGTACCCATTCGCGTGCCATCCCTCGCCGAACGCCGCGAAGATATTCCTGCCTTGGCTTGGCATTGCATGACACAATGCGCGCGGGCCCTGGGCAGGCCGCCGCGCCCGATCGACGAAGAGGCGGAAGCCCGGCTGCAGGCCTACAACTGGCGCGGGAACGTTCGCCAGCTACGAAACGTGATCGAGCGCGTCCTGATCCTGGCACCGGATTCGGAAGCCAGTCCGGTGCGGGCCTCGATGCTGCCCGACGACGTGCTCTATGAACACGGGCAAACCGGCGGGGGCTTCGGAACTGACTCGATCATGAGCCACCCGCTGAAGGCCGCCCGGGAGCAGTTCGAACGCCAGTACCTGTCGTCTCAGCTCGCGCGTTTCGGTGGCAACATCACGCGCACGGCCGCTTTCGTTGGCATGGAACGGACATCGCTGCATCGTAAGCTGCGGCTCCTGGGCATATCCGACGAGGCTGGGTCCAAGCAGGAGGCACCGTGAACGAAGACGCCCAGTTCCGGGCCATTGTCTGTGGGGCCGGGGAAGTTGGCCGCAGCATCGCCCGGCACTTGGCCGAAGAGGAAGCGGCTGCAGTCACGCTGGTCGCCCAGGAAACCGAATTTCTGGATCGGGCACGCCGGGACACAGCTGGGATCGAAACGCTCCATGGGCACCCGGCGCACCCCCCCGTGCTGCGCGACGCCGGCGCCGACAATGCAAATCTGCTGGTAGCCGTTACTCGCAGCGACGAGATCAATATGGTTGCCTGCCAGGTGGCGCACAGCGTGTTCTCGATTCGAACGCGCATTGCCCGCGTCAGTAACCCGGCCTACCAAGAGGAAGACTGGCCGCAGCTCTACGGCCGTAACGACCTGCCGGCCGAGATTATCGTGCCGGAACGAGAAGTGGCGATCGCGCTGTCACGACTGGTCGCACTGCCCGGGGCAAGCGATGCCGTCGGTTTTGTGGGCGGCCGGGTCCAGCTCATCGGCATGAAGCTGGACCAACAGTCGCCGGTCCTGTCGCATCCATTGCGCGAACTGACGGAGTTGTTTCCCGAACTTCATGCCAGAGTTGTCTACATCGTGCGTGATGGCGTCGGGATCGTACCCAAGAAAGACGAGACGCTGGCCGTAGGAGACGAAGTCTTCGTCGTCACGGAAGCCAACCGCGTCAATCGCGTACTCCGTTCCTTCGGACGGGACATCGAGGCATCTCGACGCATCCTGATTGTCGGGGGTGGCAACCTGGGCCGGCTGGTCGCGCAACGGATCGCGAAACAGGAGTCGGCCGAGGGCGTGACGATTCTCGAAGCAGATCCGAAGATTGCCCATCAGGCAGACGAAATTCTCGACGGCATGAAGATCCTGGTCGGTGATCCTCGTGATGACGGTGTGCTGGAAGAAGCCGGGGTGCATGATGCCGCGATGCTCCTCGCGGTCACCGAGAACGACGAGGTCAACACGCTCGTCTCGGCGCTGGCCAAACAAAAGGGCTGTCCCTACGCAGCAACGGTCACACACGACAACAAGTACGGCTCCCTGCTAAGCCAGCTCGGGATCGACCAAGCCATTGTTCCCCGGTCCGCCACGGTGTCCAAGATCCTACGATGGGTGCGGCGCGGGCGCGTCCAGGCAGTCCATACCCTGCATGACGGACGCGCGGAAGTCATGGACTACGAAGCGCTCGACAGTTCCAACATTGCCGGAACTTCGCTCCGCAACCTGAAACTGGATTCAGACATCGCGGTCGGTGCCATCGTGCGAAACGACGAAGTGATATTGCCGGTCGGAGACACCGTGATCCGTCCTCGCGACCGAGTCATTGTCCTCGTGACCCACGAAAAGGTCCAGGCGCTCGAAGCTGCATTCGGAACCGTCAAGCTCTAAGTGGTACTCGCCTCCATTTCGCGAGCCCTGGCGCTGGCCCTGGGTGCCGAAGGGCTGCTCGCTGGGATCGTCGGCTTCTGGGCATGGTTTGCCGGACTTCCCTCCGCGGGCGGGTTTCTCCTGCTGACCACCGGTGCTCTCTTCGTCAGCGGCGGCACGCTACTCGCCACTCGCAGTCGTGGCCGCAGCTTGACGAGAAAGACGGCCCTGCTCAGTGCGGTCGCGATCTGGGGGGCCCTTTCAATCGGCGGGCTCGTTCCGTTCTGGGTCGCCGGGGCAGAACCCTTTACCGCGCTGTTCGATTCCGTTTCCGCCGTTACCACCACAGGTTACTGGTCGATTCAGGTCGGCGGGGCTGACCCTGCCCTTGTGCTGTGGCGGGCCGTGCTGCAGTGGATCGGAGGTCTGACCACGCTCCTGTTGGCTGCCATGGTGTTCCTTCCGGCCGGGCTGGGCGGAGCCGCATTTGCCACACCGGGATCCGGTTCAGGCATCAGCAGCTTGGTGCCCTCGGTGTTTCGCGGGGTCACGGTCGCCTATGCGTCGCTCACGGTGATCTGCGTGTTTCTTCTTTTCGCCGGCGGAACGAGCGCGTTTGACGGTGTCCTGTACGCACTGTCCGCGATTGCGACCGGCGGTGACCCCAAGGGCTATCCGTCCTCAATTCCGGGCGCCGGCACCCATCTGATTCTGGGTATCTTCATGCTCATCGGCGCCCTGTGGTTCCCCGGCACCCTCAATCAACCCCGCGTGTTCATGGCCGCGATGATCCGGAACCGGGAAACGTTGCTGCTGGCGGCATTGGTGGCGGGGGGCGTCGGTTTCGCCTGGCTGGCAGTGCCGAGCATGGGCCTGATCGACAGTTTCTTTGTCACCGCCTCCCTGATCAGCACGTCCGGGATCGTGACCGAGGCTCGAGACGCCTCCATCACGCCGCTGCTGGCTCTCGTGGTCATCGGCGGCTCGGTGGCCGGAGCATCAGGCGGCCTTCGTCTCCGCCGTGCGTGGCTCCTGGGCGCGGTCATTTGGAACGAGTTGAATCGCGGTGTTCAGCCTCATGAAGTCCGAACCCTGCGCTATGGCGGTCAGACTGCTGAGCCGGGACTGGTCTCTGCTCTGTTCGCGTTTGCAGTCCTTTGGTTCAGCGCCTGCGCCGGATTGGCCATGCTCCTCTCCGTGACGGGTGTGACTGCGGAAGACGCCATTTTGGCCGCAGTGGCCGCGCTCACCAACACGGGCCCCGGCATGTCCACTCTCGTCAACGCAGAAACGGTTCCGGGAGGTTCCACCGGCACGACGGTGTTGATGGCCGGCATGCTGCTTGGACGACTTGAGGTGATCGCGCTCGTAGCGGTGCTCAGCCCATGGTTTTGGACCCGGTAGACGACCCGTCGCGTACGGCCAGTCCCGCCCTGCGCGACTGCCTGTATCAACGCTGTTTGGCAGCCGGCGTAACACCGGGCTGCCAAATGCTGGATCGGCCATGCGGATGAGCTAAATCAATCGCAGACACGGAACGTGATATTCGCTGGACGAACTCGCGGTGGGTCGGTAGGTTCACCGCGTCTTTAGACGGGTTGTAGATGGAACAGACTTTCGGCAGGACGACGCTACCTGCGTGCGATCAACGTAGACGCTTGGAAGATGGTAAGAAGCGCACCGTGCTGGTGTTTTGTGGTTCGCGGGTGGGCAGCAACCCGAGGTTTGCCGAAGAGGCCCGTCAGCTGGGTCGGAGGCTGGGCGAAGCAGGCTACGGTCTTGTCACCGGCGGTTCACAGCATGGGCTTATGGGCGCCGTAACCGACGGCGCACTAGAGGCAGGCGTACTCACGACCGGTTTCATCCCCGTCTACATTGCATCCATGCAAGAAATGCATTCAGCGCTGGAGCGAACGGTGGTCGTGGATTCACTGGCTGATCGTAAGACCATGATGTTCAACGCCTCTGATATCTGTGTGGCGCTCCCCGGTGCGATCGGAACGATGGACGAGATCATGGAAACGCTGGTGCTGCGCGAACTCAAGCAACACCCGCGCCCCATCGTGGTGATCGATATCGATCAATACTGGGCGCCAATGTTCGCGATGCTCGAACGCATGGTCGAACAGGAATTTCTTCCCGACATTCTTGATTCAATGGTGATCAAGGTGGAATCCGCCGAGGCGGCCGTTCAGGCAGTGAGCGAGCAGCTCGCAACACCGGCGTCGGTGACACCTGGCGGCCAAACTTAGTCATCCCCTGCAGTCACTCATCTTCATCATTTGGAGCGCGCATTCCGTGAGCAAGATTAAGGTTGCTTCCCCTCTCGTCGAACTCGAGGGGGACGAAATGGCCCGGATCATCTGGAACATGATCCGGGAGCGTCTCATTCTCCCCCATCTCGACGTGGACCTGGTCAGCTACGACCTGCACGTCAAGAGCCGCGATCAGACCGATGACAAAGTGACGGTGGAGGCGGCGCACGCCATCCGTGAACACGGTGTCGGCGTCAAATGCGCGACTATCACGCCTGACGAGGATCGAGTCTCCGAATTCGGCCTGAAAAAAATGTGGCGGTCCCCGAACGGGACCATCCGCAACATCCTCGGCGGCACGGTGTTTCGCGAGCCGATCATCTGCCGCAACATTCCCAAGTACGTGCCTGGCTGGTCCAAGCCGATCGTAATTGGTCGGCATGCATTCGGTGATCAGTACCGCGCCACCGAGTTGCAGGTCCCGGGCCCGGGACGTCTTGTGATGCGCTTCGAACCGGACGGGCGGGAATCGCCCACCGAAACCGAGGTGTTTCGATTCCGTGAGGCCGGAATAGCCCTGGGCATGTACAACTTGGACGAATCCATCCGAGGCTTCGCCAGGGCTTGTCTGCGGTACGGCCTCAATCTCAAGATGCCGGTCTATCTGTCGACCAAGAACACCATCTTGAAACAATATGATGGACGCTTTCGGGATATTTTCCAGGAGGTCTTCGACGCCGAGTTCGCCTCGAGTTTCGACGAGGCCGGCCTGGAATACGATCACCGTCTCATCGACGATCTGGTGGCCAGCGCAGTCAAGTGGGACGGTGGTTTCGTGTGGGCCTGCAAGAATTATGACGGTGACGTTCAGTCTGATCTCGTTGCGCAGGGATTTGGGTCGCTCGGCCTCATGACCTCCGTGCTGATGACGCCCGATGGACAGACGATCGAGGCAGAAGCGGCCCACGGTACCGTCACCCGGCACTACCGGGCCTACCAGAAAGGTGAAGCGACTTCGACCAACCCGATCGCGTCGATTTTCGCCTGGACGCGCGGTCTATGGCACCGCGGTCGATTCGACGACACGCCAGAGGTACAGCGGTTTGCCCAGACGCTCGAGCGCGTGTGTCAGGATACGGTCGAATCCGGCAAGATGACCAAGGATCTTGCACTGCTGGTCGGCCCGGACCAGGGCTGGCTGGAGACCGAACCGTTCCTCGACGCGATTGCCGAAAATCTGAGACAAGCCCTCTGAACCGGCCGGAGCCCTAGCCTGCCTCGCCAATCGCCCGCTGCACGGCCTGCAGGGCCTTCCGGGTCGCCGTGCCATCGGGCCCGCCGCCTTGGGCCATGTCGCGACGGCCGCCTCCCCGTTGCCCGCCAAGCGCCGCAACGCCGGCCTGCACCAGGTCCACCGCATCAAAGCGATTCGTGAGGTCCTCGCTGACGGCGACCACCAATGAACCCTTGCCTTCGAAGGATGTCACCACTACCGCCAAGCCGCTTCCGAGGGAGTTCCTCAACTCTTCGGCTTGGCCGCGAAGCACCTTCGGAGGGACGCCGTCCAGAACCCTTTCCACAACGCGCACGCCGGCGATTTCGGTCGGGGCCGCGGTCTCAGTATCTCCGCGAGCAAGCTTCTGGCGCAAGTCTTCGACAGTACGTTCGAGTTCGCGCCGTTCCTTCAGGAGCCGCTCGATACGATTCGCGAGTTCGTTCTGCCGAACCCCCAGACCGGCGGCAAGCCCATCAAGCACATGGGCATGGTTTTGGAACAGCTTCAACGCGGCGGGGCCCACTACCGCCTCCAGGCGGCGCACGCCGGAAGCGAGCGCCGACTCTGAAACGATCTTCAGAACGCCGATCTCGCCGGTTCGGCCCACATGCGTTCCTCCGCACAGTTCGAGCGAAAACGTCGGACCGGCCTCCGCGCCCATGCGAACCACCCGTACTTCATCGCCGTATTTCTCCCCGAATAAGCCGAGCGCGCCGGAATTCATGGCGTCATCCGGCGGCAGAAGCCGGGTTTCCACGGACGCATCCGCCCGTATCCAGCTATTGACCTTGCGCTCGATGTCCTCGAGTTCTTCACCCGTAACTGCACGCGGGTGGCTGATATCGAATCGGAGGCGGTCAGGGGCGACCAGGGATCCCTTCTGGATGACATGCTCGCCGAGGCGCTCGCGCAGCGCGGCGTGCAGCAGGTGGGTTGCCGAGTGATGAATCCGTAAGCCTGCGCGCCGGTCCTCATCGACAGCGAGCTCGACCGCCTCGCCAACGCGTAATTCGCCTTCGTCGACGGTCCCGTAATGGACGTGAAGTGCTTCGGCGCGGGAGTGGGTATCGGACACCGTCATGGCTCCGCTGGGCCAACGGATCGTACCGGTGTCGCCGACCTGACCTCCGCCTTCAGCGTAGAACGGGGTTTGGTTGCATATCACGCCGACGGTCCCGCTGGCCGGGTCGGCTACACGAACCTGCTCGCCATCGGTCACGATCGCCGACACCACGGCCTCCGCACTGGTTCCGGCGTAGCCCAGAAACTCAGTCGGTTCGGACTCATCACGAACTTCAAACCAGACCCGCTCCGCCTTGGTGTCTCCCGTTCCCGACCACGCGGCGCGCGCCTTCCTTCGTTGCTCTGCCATTGCCGCCTCGAACCCGGCCCGATCCAAAGCGCGCCCCTCGCTGCGCAAAATGTCTTCCGTCAGGTCGATGGGGAAACCGTACGTGTCATAGAGTTGGAACGCAGTTGCTCCAGGCAGCGCGGCACCGTCTCCAAGCTTCGACGTCTCGTTCCCGAGAAGGCGCATGCCGCGTTCAAGCGTCTCGCCGAATCTCGTCTCCTCGCCCTTCAAGGTTTCCGCAATCAATGTGCGGGCGTGGGCAAGTTCCGGGAAAGCGTCCCCCATTTCCGCAATGACACTTCCGGCAATTTTCCACAACACCGGCTCGCGGGCGCCCAGCAGATGGGCATGCCGCATGGCGCGCCTCGCAATGCGTCGCAGCACATAGCCGCGCCCCTCGTTGGAAGGGAGCACGCCTTCCGCGATGACGAACGCCGAAGCGCGCAGGTGATCCGCGATCACCCGGTGCGAAACCGAGCGCCCCTCGTTCTCGTCCGCGCCCGTCGCCGCTTTCGACGCTTCGATCAGGGTGCGAAACAGGTCGATGTCGTAATTGTCCGTAAACCCCTGCATGACGGCCGCCATGCGTTCCAGACCCATGCCGGTGTCGATCGAAGGTCGTGGCAGCAGGACCCGGCGGTCGGAGGATTCCTGTTCGTACTGCATGAACACGAGGTTCCAGATCTCGACGAACCGGTCCCCGTCTTCATCGGGGCTGCCAGGTGGTCCGCCGGGTATCTGGTCCCCGTGATCGAAGAAGAGCTCCGAGCATGGACCGCACGGGCCGGTGTCGCCCATGGCCCAGAAATTGTCAGAAGTAGCGATCCGCAGAATGCGCGCTTCAGGTAGCCCGGAGATCTTTCGCCAGAGATCGTATGCCTCGTCATCGTCCGCATAGACCGTCGCGAGCAATCGGTCGGCGTCGACGCCAAACTCCCTCGTCACCAGCGTCCAGGCGTGCTCAATGGCCTGTTCCTTGAAATAGTCGCCGAAACTGAAGTTCCCGAGCATTTCAAAGAATGTGTGATGCCGGGCGGTGTAGCCGACGTTCTCGAGGTCATTGTGCTTGCCGCCGGCCCGGAGGCACTTCTGCGACGTGGTCGCGCGCGGATGGCTGCGTTTCTCCTGGCCGGTAAAGATGTTCTTGAACTGCACCATGCCGGCGCTGGTGAACAGCAGCGTGGGGTCGTTGCGCGGTACAAGCGGCGACGACGGGAGCACTTCGTGCCCGTGCGCCCGAAAGTACTCCAGGAACGCGGCACGAATTTCCGATGTGGTCGTGGCAGTCGCCATATCGTCTTCAGATCCGGCAGTGAGCGGCCTGCAAGCTGCGCGAACGAGGCCGCAAGGGTTGGTAGTCCGCCTGACCGAGTAACGTCAAGTCACTCGGCGCAGGCGTACGTGTTCTCTAGATCAAAGATCACCGTGGTCTCGGCTCGGGTCGTCTCGCAGATCGGCACGCATTTGCCCGACACCGCATGCTCGCCAGCCAGAAAATACCGGCTGCCCGCGGTTACCAGTTCGGTCGCAAAGCAGCCGGTCTCCCCCTGCTTCACCCGCACAGAAGGCCCTTCGCAGCGATACTGGTCCTCGTTGGCGTAGAAATAGATTCCCGGGTGCACCCACGCCACTTCAAACGTGTTGGTCACGCAGACGGTCTCGGCGGCAAACGCGGCCGGAACGAGAAACGCGATTCCGGCCAGGGCGACGGTACACAAACGCATCATCGGTTGAGCCTGTTCTGAACGAGATCGTCGACCGCCGCCGGGTCAGCGAGCGTCGAAGTATCTCCAAGCTCGTCGTGCTCGTTTGCAGCGATTTTTCGGAGAATACGGCGCATGATCTTGCCGGATCGGGTCTTGGGAAGGGTCGGAGCCCACTGCAGCAGATCAGGTCTGGCAATTGGGCCGATTTCGCTCCGCACCCACTGACCGAGCTTTACCCGGAGATCATCCGAAGCCGGAACTCCGGCAACCAACGTCACGTAAGCGTAGATTCCCTGACCCTTGATCTCGTGCGGGTAACCGACCACGGCTGCTTCAGCCACCGCTTCGTGTGCTACGAGAGCGCTCTCGATCTCCGCGGTTCCCATCCGGTGTCCGGAAACGTTGATGACATCGTCAACACGGCCGGTGATCCAATAGTAGCCATCCTCGTCGCGCCTTGCGCCATCGCCAGTGAAGTACATTCCCGGGTACGTCGCGAAGTAGGTGTCAACAAATCTCTGATGATCGCCGTAGACGGTTCGCATCTGCCCCGGCCAACTGTCCAGCAACACCAACTTCCCGGATGCAGGCCCTTCCTGGAGATTTCCCTCGTCGTCGACGATGCCCGGGCGCACACCGAAGAAAGGCAGGGTGGCCGAACCCGGTTTCAGCGCGGTAGCGCCGGGAAGCGGTGCGATCAAGATGCCGCCAGTCTCGGTTTGCCACCAGGTATCGACTACGCGGCAACGTTCCTCGCCCACAACCCGGTGGTACCAGAGCCATGCCTCGGGGTTGATGGGTTCGCCGACGGAACCGAGGATCCTAAGTGATGAACGACTGGTCTTGCGCACAGGCGCCTCGCCGTCCCGCATAAGCGCGCGGATCGCGGTAGGTGCCGTATAGAAGATGTTGACCTGGTGCTCATCGCAGATTTGCCAGAAGCGTGAAGAATCTGGCCAATTGGGCACCCCTTCGAACATCAGGGTTGTGGCCCCGTTGGCGAGCGGGCCGTAGACGATATAGCTGTGACCGGTCACCCAACCGACATCAGCGGTGCACCAATAGACTTCTCCGTCCCGGTAATCGAACACATAGCGATGCGTCATGGACGCGTAGACGATGTATCCGCCTGAGGTATGTAAAACGCCTTTGGGCCGCCCGGTGGAACCGGATGTGTAGAGGATGAAAAGCGGGTCCTCGGCCGACATTTCAGCAGGCGGACAATTGGCGTCGACGCCTGAACGCATGGCGGACCATGACACGTCCCGGCCATCCTGCATGGCCACGTCGCCGCCGGTTCTTTCCACGACCAACACCGTGTGCACATCCGGGCAACGCTGGAGCGCCTGGTCCGCATTTGCCTTAAGGGGCACCAGCTTACCTCCTCGGGGTCCCTCGTCGGCCGTGATCACACAGGTCGATCCACAGTCCAGGATCCGCTCGGCCAGCGACTCCGGAGAAAAGCCCCCAAAGACAACCGAGTGAATGGCGCCGATTCGAGCACAGGCGAGAAGTGCGTAAGCCGCTTCGGGGATCATCGGCATGTAGATCGTTACACGGTCACCCTTCCGGATGCCACGTTGCAGAAGGACGTTGGCCATGCGGCAAACCTCCTCATGGAGTTCGCCGTAGCTGACGGTACGATTGTCTCCGGGACGGTCGCCTTCCCAGACGATGGCTGCCTGATCCCGGCGGGACGCGAGATGCCGGTCGATGCAGTTCGCGGACACATTGAGGGTTCCGTCCTGGAACCACCGGATGTGAACGTCGTCGGAGGCGTAGCTGACATCGCGGACCCGGGTGTAGGGGCGAATCCAGTCGATCGTTCGGGCGTGTTCCGACCAGAACGTCTCCGGGTCAGCGATGGAGGCCCGATATAGGGCCTCGTATTGCTGCGCGTCCACGTGAGCGGCCGCGGCGGTTGCGTCCGGTACCGGAAATAATGGGTCGTTCATGTACCTCTCACCAACATGCTGGTCCTCGCCTGGCGCTCCGGCCCGTATGCCCGGCGGAAATACTCCGCCGAAGCGGCCGTGGGAGCAGTCGGTCCGCGCTTCATCGTAACCCGATCAGGCTGCAGACTGTTACCCGCTCTGACACTGTGCGCAGAATGGATCCTGGGCAAGTCAGGTGGTAATACCGGCAGGACACCGCCGAGCGGACTCTCAAGTGAGATACCCGTTGTAGGGCAACGTCTTTTCAACGGGCGCGACCCTCCAGTCTGACCAGGCGCGAGTCCGCAAGAATTGACCGGTTTGCATCTCGACGAGCGGGCACGTCTATGGTTGGCCAGCGCTGGGGGACTTGCCGCCCGATGGCCCAAAACTAAGGCGTGCCAAGCCCGCCTGTCGAGCGCTCTTCAAAGCGATGACCGCTTCGCCCCGTGTATCCGCCTGCATGTTCGCTCCTCGGTGCTACATCAAGCGCCAGTTGGCCACCATCTCCACCGGCCTGACGACGTGGTCGCTGAACTTCCGCACGCCGTCAGCGCATTCAATGGGTGCACCGGGAAAGTTTGGCTAACGGCAAGCCGGTACCCGATTCCCTCGCTTGTACCTGAACCCCGGAACACCCCCAGAGCCATGCTTCAGATCTACGATCTTCGACGGGTTCTGCAGGCGGGCCTCACCCACGACGGCATGCCACCACTATCCGCTACTGGGACAGTTTGCCCCCAGGTTTCTTCGCGCCTTCTTCAATCTCTCTGGTGATGGCCGCATTTGGGCCTGGCCGCCGCGGTAACGATTGGCGATGTCTAAACGAAGTTCAGTTGCAGCGTCGGGTGGAGCTTCCGTAGGTTCGGCAGCGACTTCGATTGCCAGGGAATTCTTGTAGAACCCTTGACGGCAATTGCAATACTCTTTTGCTTACGTACTTCTATTGTGAAACGCGCGAGCAGGTTTATGCCGGAGCTATTCAGGAACTCCAGCCCCACCAAATCAAGGGTGATTTCTTCAGGTTGCGACTCCAGGACGTCATTCATCATCGCCATAATCGGCTGATAGGCCTCCGTTCCAGACAGTCGCATTGTCCCTTCGTAATGGATCACCGCATCCTCTACCCATATGCGGTATTCACTTGTCTTGATTTCCATGTGACAGAATCACCCGTGGTTCATATGGAAGGGGGATGCGCTTGAAAAACACGCAAGTACCAGCGTACTAGCATATCGTACTCTATGGCAATGGCAAAACTGCGTAGGTTGCCAATTGGACCGTGCCCTCCTCGTCGGCGGACGCCTGGAAGTCCCAGCCCAATTGCACGCCGTAGTCGCCCATCAACGTCAACAGGCCGAGGCCGGATCCCGTTGATTCGGGATCAGCCGCATTTCGCTCGATCCGTTCGATCAAGAGTTCCGAAGGATCACGTCCCTGCAGCCCGCTCAATACATCTTGGAACCGCAGTGCACCCTCTTTACTGATAGTGTTAGCAATGCAAAGCCGAAACTTCCCGTTCTCCAAAGAAGTTTCGATGACAATATCACCCGACGTCCTGAACTTTACGGCGTTTTCTAATATTTCGTTTACAAGATAACACACATTGTGACGTATCTCGTTTGCGTCGACGGAACCTCTAATAGCACGCGCAGAATAAAAATCCCCAAGGAAATCCGAAGTAATTCCGCAATGTTTCCAAGCGAGGCCGAGCGGGACGGCAAACAGTTTCAAACGCAAGGAACCAGCCTTGAACGTGCTGATGATGCCTGTGTTACCTACCTGCTTGCGCATCGTCGCTACCCGATTACCGGTGCCTCATCACCACGAGGGTAATGTCGTCGTGAATTTTCTGCGTTCCGATGTGCGACTTGAGGTCCATGACAATTCCGTTGACCACGTCGACCGCGGAAGCATTACAGTTCGCCTTCGCACTCTCGCACAGGCGTTCCAGCCCAAAGAGCTCGCCTTCCAAATTTTCCGCTTCAGTCACGCCATCGGTGTGGAGAATGAGGGTATCGCCGCTCGAGAAGTTCAATTTACGCGTGCCAATAAACTGTGCTATGTCGAATTCGAGGCCGATGGGGAAGCCGAGGTCCATGGTATCGATACGTTCAAGCGTGCCATTGCTCCGCACCAGCAAGACTTCCTCGTGCTGTCCGGTCAGCGTGACTTCGTTCTCTTCGTAGTCGACGAAAGCAAGGGTCAGGTGTTTGTCCGACTCGGTGCGCTCTATGTTCTTGAAGATGGCACGGTTTACGATTTCGAGAAACCGCTCGTTATCCCGGTCCCCTTTTTCGTAAAGAGCCCGGGCCACTGACTGGACCATCAGCATCAATACGCCGCTCTCAAGGCCATGACCCGTCACGTCACCGATACCTACCTTGATGCGAGAGCCGTCCTGAAGCACATCGTAGTAGTCACCTCCGACTTCATCGGCCGGCTCCATATATCCGGCAATTTCCAACTTGGGTATCTGGTCCAGCTCGCCGACCCGCGGCAGCACCATTTTCTGAATCCGGTGCGCAACATCGAGTTCAGCGCCGAGGCGTAAATTCTCACTTCGAAGCTGCTGATTAAGAGAAACAATTTCCTGGTTTGCTTCTTCAAGGTTACGAGTGCGCTCTTCAACCAAGTTCTCCAGGTTTTCGGTATGGTACTGGATCTCCTGCACCATGCTGTTGAACGCAACTCCCACCTTGCCCACTTCGTCGCGCGTGGGAATGTTGACCCGAACCGAATAGTCCTTCTGTTCCAAACTCCTCGCAGCGCTGGCAAGTGCGCTCAAACCCGCCGTGATGCGTCCGGATATCGCGTAAACGGCAAAGAAAACGATCAGTAGACTGACCAGCAATACGGCGATCTGCAAATTGTAGATTCGCGATGTGGCGTCAGATATCCCACTCTCCACGGCCGTCAGCAACTGGTACACCTCCTCTTCCGACACGACGAAACCAACCGTCATGTTTTCCTTGCCGATGCCGTCAAGATTCCACAAGTTTGTCGGGCGCAACTGTTTCTGAACGATCAGGTAGTCGGTGTCCTCGCCATTCTGGTCAAGTGTCAAGTGCTGGATGGTTACGTCGCTTCCGGTCGGCAATTGCATGTCGGCGATGGCCGGGTGACTGCTGTTCCGGATCGATCTGTCGATGCCGGTTACGCCTTGTCCCCCACCTTCGCTTGCAACCAGTCCGATTGTCGCTACACCGGACTCGTTGATGGCAATCACATTTCCATTCGAATTCAACAGATAGCCGAAACCCGTATCGGCAATCGTGATGCTCTCAACGAGCGAGGTCAATTGGTCGAGCGTAATGTCGACGGCAACCATCCCGGCGACGTCGGTGCGATCGGCGGTCCAGAGTGGATGAAAAAAGCTCACGATCAGTATGCCGGTGATCGCATCCACGTAGGGCTCGGTCATCACAATGTTGGAATCGACCTGCCTGGCGTCTGGGTCGGTCAACCAAGCCTGCCAGCCCTCGTACACTCCCGGAAAGAAAAAGTCCCAGAAATTGGGACCTTCATTGTGTCCGGGATAGAGCTTGTCGAACGTCTGGGCCTGTTCGGAATACGGCGTGGCCCTCAAGATTGATGCGTGCTTGGGACCGACGTAATAGGCCTGCAACTTGGGGGCACCGGTCTTCATGATCGCGGGCCCCATCAGGTCGAGAAACTTGCTGTCCTGAATTTCTTGGGCAGTGCTGGGGAGAGGCCGGCGGTTCTCATCCAAGAGATATCCCCAGACGCTGACGGCGGAAGGCGCACCCGGCAGATTTTGCGACCACCCGCCCTCGGCGCTGTACACCAATGGGCTGGTCAGGTCCGGGTCAGCCGCAATCGCGGCGCCGAGTTCATCTTTCACATCAGGGTGGTCGATCAGGAGTTGCATCCCGTTAGCCAGCATCGTGACTTCGGAATGCACGCGTTCCAGTAGCAGGTCGGCCTGGGACGTCGTCATTTCGATGGACGTCTGCAGGAACTGCTCGGTGGACTGGGTCAGGCCTTCACTGATCTCTTCCCGCGCTCCTTCGGACAGCCGCTGCATGTTCCAGATCGACACCCCGCCAGAGAGCGCCAGGTCGAACACCACTGCGGCGCCGACGACAAGCACGAACTTGGCGCGGAAACTGCGAAGCGAAAAGCGCCCCAACGATAACTTACCGCTATCACTTTGACGGGAGCTCATAGCGGTTTTCGCCCAGAAGCGACCCATATCGGCCAGCCCGCGTATCCCTTGGGATGCAGGGCAGCAAAGATATGGTCGTCGAAACCCTTCTTGAACTTCTCTATGAATGCTTCGTCGTCACCGCGCTTTCTGGCCATGCTTTCCGCAAACATTTGCCTCCACGTTCTAACGACCTCCGCAAACTCCTCCGGATCGCCATCAAGATTAGTCACCATGAACGATTCCATGCGGATATCGACGAAGCCGGCGTCAAGTAACAATCTGCGACTCTTTGGACCGATTTCGATGTCCATGTTGAAGTGCTTCCAAAGTTTGGCAACTTCGTTGTAGGTCCACTGGATGGATTCTGAGTGCGGCTCGCCCAGGCAATGAGAATTCTTCTCGTTGGTGACGTAGACGCGGCCGCCGGGCTTACAGATTCGGAGCAGTTCCGACAAAATACGCTCAGGCTGATCAAACACCTGGAGGGAGTGCCGGCACGTCACGAAATCGAACTCGCCATTCGGCAGCAGCATCTCAGCAGCATCGCCGTAGACATACTCGACACCGGTCACATCGAATTCCTTTGCCATCTTGCGGGCATATTCGAGGCTGGACTTGGCGTGGTCGAGGGCTACAACGTAAGTCGGATTGAACTCCTTGAACAGCAAAATTGCGAAATCGCCGATACCGCAGCAAATGTCGGCGATTTTCATACCCTCCCCGATTCCGTGACGCGGGAGTATGTGCTTCTCGTGTCGCCATGTCATCGTCGTCTGTCTCCGCAACACGGACACAAACGAACTATCTTCGACAAACGTCTGTCCAGGGTAGAAATCCTTGTCGTACTCCACAACGTTGATACGAGGAATCTTTCGTTGCAGTGCTCTGAATTTTCTGGGTGTCCACCCCACCACACTGGACATCGTGATCGTAATGTTTACGTCAGGCCGTTCCCGGCAGACTTCCAGCAGCACGGAAGCCATGCCATTGAACGCGACGTTGTTTGACTGCAGTAACCGCCGGACGTTGACGTAGAACATCCCGGTTGCTCGCATTGCGCAGGCCCGGAGAGACTCCAGACACGCATTGATCTCGCTGGCCTCCTGCGGCCGCATCGAACCACTCAACGTGAACACCTGGTCGTTCTCGTCGAACCCGAACTGATACGACGTTGAGTCAGGGTTTGCCATCAGTCCGCCCCTGGCTCCAACGCCAAGTCAACCGTCAGGCGAATCGCGCGATCCTCAACCGCATCAGCTGATACTGCGGCCTTGTACGAAATGGCGAGTTCGAACAGCCCGACACGACGGTCGAATCCCTCGTCCGAAAAAAGGAGGTCCAGGTATTTTTCGGAAGCGTCAGCCGTACAGAGTTCCTCCGCTGTCTTTATGTAGAACTGCTGCTCGTCCACTGTGCAGGGCACCAGCATTGTGATTCGGTCAATGGAGCCTTTTTGCAATAGCTGAAAACGGAATTGTCCCGCTTCCTTGCGGGTGCGATAGACCGTCTCGAATAGCTCATTCAGGGTCGCTGACAGAAGGTTCGAAAACATGAACGGGTCGGCGCGATTGTGGCAAACCATGCGCGCCACGTATGACGACATGTAATCGCAATAGTCCCACTGGTCATCCAGGACCTTGGTGTCCAACTCGAATTCCAGGAGGAGGTCGTAGCCATCCTCAGGGAGGCTGTTGTTCTGCGTATCGGTCATGCAGTTACCAGCCCGGCACCCCTGTCCGCACATTTGCGGTCCCGGGGCAAGTCGCGGCTTCGGCACCCGTCACCATTGAACGGGGCCAGCGTGGTGCCCAACCGTTCGGCCGCCATCATGTAGAACTCTCAGAAAGACCGGATGCTGCTCCACAATCGCTGGAAGAAGCTATTGCGCACAACAGGCTAGCAGAGTATCGCCAACCGCTTGCCGGTGACCTATAGCACAGGTTGGCTACCATGTACAGGCTACTGCAGCTGGGGATAGCGAAGCGACCAGCGCACATGTGCGCGTTTTGGTATCGGGATCGACCCGACCAGGACGCGTGAGCAGGCTGGCTTCGGAAGGCCCGCCTGCACAGAAACCGGATCGCGACTGGCCCTGATCTCTGACCACAGCGGCGAATAGCCACTTGCAGGACTCCCGCATTTCTTCCCCGCCCGTCAGACGGCGGTGGGTGACAGTGGCACGTGAGGCCACGTGACAGAGAGCCGTCACGACGCGATCGCGATCGGTGCATCAACAACCGGCAGTGACCGCACACTCCCGCCGTGACGAAAAAGCCTTGTAGCGGTTTGCGCGACGACACGTGACGTCCTTCCGGGCGTCCTGCGCACTGGGGTTTCGACCTCCTTTCGCCAGGAACCGTTGTCGGGCTCGCTACCGCCTGGTTGACCGATTGCCGTATCACCGAGATCGCCGTTTGCGCGCAAGTCCGCGCCACGTTACCCGCCTGGATCTCGCCGTGCGCACAGTTTCCCAGGACCGGTCAGTTCCCACATCCTTCAACCTGTCGAACCAGCGCGCCAACCCCAGTTCTTGGCCGAGTCCCGCAGACTTGCCAACGCGGGCCGGACGTGACGACAGGATCCCGGCAGCGCCGATCACGTCCTACTCGTGTGCGCCATTCCGACAGTGCGCCGCAGATCAGATATTTACTTGCATTTCTGCACACCAGGTGCCGACGCTCATGATTTGACACCACCGTGCATGGCGATCAAAATTCTCACAAGTGTGCGTTGTCCAAAGCTGAGGCCAAGCGGAGCCGATGTCCACCGAGGCGGCTGAAAGCCTGACTGAGCAGGAATTGGAAGAAGCGCGGGTAGCACCTGCCCTCGCTGGCATGCTCGCGGACACCAGAAGCAAGCTTGCTGAGCTGGAGGCCGAGCACAGTGATCTCCAGCTGCTTTACGAGGCCACTATCGCTCACGGTGAGGCCGTTGAGGATCAGCTCGCGGAAAGCAACATCCTGCTGCAACGCACGCAAGCACGGCTGGAAGAAGAACTGAACGATGCCTCCCGTTACGCATGTTCGATTCTACCGGAGCCGCGTTCCGAGTGGCCGAGCACCGAGTGGCATTTCGAGCCGTCGACAGAGCTAGGCGGTGACTCGTTTGGTTATCACCACATAGATCCGGACCATTTCGCGATTTACCTGATTGATGTCTGTGGGCACGGCATCGGTGCCGCCCTCCTGTCCGCAACCATCATCAATGTCCTACGGACCCAGGCGATGTCGAGCGCCGATTTCCGGGACCCGAGTTCAGTCCTTGCTGCCCTTAACGATACGTTTCCCATGGAAAACCAGAACAATATGTTCTTTACAATCTGGTACGGTGTCCATGATCAGCGAAGCGGTGAGCTGCGGTATTCGTCCGGAGGACATCCGGCCGCAATCCTGCTCAGCGTTGATCGTGACGACTCGGACGATAGTGGTGCAGTGTCCACCAGGCTCTTGGGTAACAAGGGAAACGTGGCAATCGGCACGTTTCCGGGCCTGCAATTCCCTGAAGCGACAACTACCGTAAAGACACATGACCAATTGCTGGTCTATAGCGATGGAGCGTACGAAATCCCCGTCGCGGATGACCAGATGTTGTCCCAACAAGACCTGGTCGATTTTGCAAGGGCGGATGCCGGTCGGGGACCGGCAGAAATATACGAATGGGTGCAATCCCAGTACGGTGAAGGTGCACTACCCGACGACTTCTCGGTGGTGAAAGTTCACTTTTGAACTAGCCCGGCGTCCCGAAAGGTCAGTGCGAGCCAATTGGCCGCCTCGGTTGAGGCGTGATACCCACGTTCCGGATGGTGCCCAGACCTCGCAGAGCCGTCGCCGCGATTCCGCGCACGACCAGAGGTGAAGCGCGCGTGGGGGCACCAACGGTTCCGGTCCCATGGCGACCGCGTGCGAGCGGGCCTGAAGTCCGCATCACCCGAACGATTGCTGAACCCGCAGCGAACCGGAAGCGAGGCTGCCAAGGCGGCATTCTCGTTGGTCGCCTGCGGGGCAACAAGTACAATTGCTTACAATTGCTGCCAGAAAATCTGTTCCTGAAGGTTGTAGGAAATGCAGTCCACGCCGCATGTTGAGTTCCGGGGTGTCAGCAAGACCTACGACGGGCGGACCATGGTTGTCCAGGACCTTGATTTGCGCGTTCAGGAAGGCGAGTTCTTCACGTTGCTGGGGCCGTCCGGGTCCGGAAAGACCACCTGTTTGATGATGCTGGCGGGCTTCGAAGCGCCGTCGTCCGGAGAAATTCGTTTGTCGGGCCGGTCCGTTCAGCACCTGCCGCCGCGGAAACGGGGTATCGGCGTGGTTTTTCAGAATTACGCTCTGTTTCCCCACATGACGGTAAGACGGAACCTGGCGTTTCCGCTGGAGGTGCGCGGGATCTCGGCGGCCAGTCGAAGAGAGCGAATCCGGGAAGCGCTCGAGGTTGTCCGGCTTGACGGCTTCGAAGACCGCCGGCCTGCGGAGCTCTCCGGAGGTCAACAGCAGCGCGTCGCCATTGCCCGGGCGCTGGTGTTCAACCCGTCGCTGGTGCTGATGGACGAACCGCTCGGCGCCCTGGACCGGCGCCTTCGCGAAGAGATGCAATTCGAGATTCGCCGAATGCAGCAGGACTTGGGCGTGACCGTCGTCTACGTCACTCACGATCAGCAGGAGGCGATGGCGATGTCATCACGCGTCGCGGTGTTCCACCGCGGGCACATTCAGCAAGTCGCCGCACCGGAGACATTGTACGAAGAACCCGAGCGCGAATTCGTTGCGAGCTTCATTGGTGACAACAATATGTTGCGAGGGTACGTCCGGAAAGTGGAGCGCGATTTCTGCGACGTCGAGACGCCGGGCGGAACCGTCAGGGCATTTCCGGTGCACGATTGTCGCCCCGGCGATAGGTCCGTTCTGGCGATTCGCCCGGAACGCGTGAGCCTCACCAAACCGGGTGTCTACACGAACGAGTTCGAGGCGGTCGTCGAGGACATCCTGTTCATTGGCGACCATCTTCGGTTGCGCGTCAACCTGTGCGGCAACCCCAATTTCGTTGTCAAGATTCAAAACACCGTGGGTCACAGCGCAGTCTTGGAAGGCGACCGCGTCCGCATCGGCTGGAGCGTGATGGACTGTCGCGCGCTGCCCGACGAGGAGGGAGCCCGTTCCGCCTTACTGACCAGGCAGGTCGCACCACACCGTTCGCCGCCCGGTGCTGCTGGGACACCCGGTGCCAGCCGAGCGGACATCCCGCCGTCCACTCAAGCTGTTTAGGAGGATGGGCGTATGCATCAACCATCTCGCATCAAGCTTCAGAGCCGTGCCCTGAGCTTCATCGCTGCCTTGGTACTGATCAGCGCCGCCCAAGCGGCGGCCGACGAAGCCGTGACCGTAGTGTCCTGGGGTGGCTCGTACGCAGAAGCGTGCAAGAAGGCGGTGTTGGATCCGTTCACTGACGAGACAAATATCGAGGTTCGGCTGGAAAGCTACAACGGCGGCCTCGCACAGATCCGCGCCCAGGTGGAGACGGGCAATGTTCACTGGGATGTCGTCGATCTGGAGTTCGCGGACCTGGCGCGTGGATGCGACGAGGGCCTATTCGAGCTCATCGATATCGATGAACTGCCGCCGGCGCCCGACGGTACGCCCGCGCGCGACGACTACTTCGAGGGAACCTACTCGGAATGCGGTGGCGGCGGAATTTTCTATTCCACCGTCTACGCCTACAACGACAAGAGCTTCGCGGGGCAACGGCCATCCACCATCGAGGACTTCTTCGACCTCGAGAAGTTCCCGGGACGTCGCGGCATGCGTCGAACGGCCGCCGCGAACCTCGAGTTCGCGTTGCTGGCGGACGGAGTGCCGCCGGAAGAGATCTATGCCGTCCTGAACAATCCGGCGGGTGTCGATCGGGCCTTCGGCAAGCTCGATACAATCAAGGAACACATCGTGTGGTGGGAAGCCGGCGCCCAGCCACCGCAGATGCTGGCCGACCAGGAAGTGGTCATGAGCACCGCGTACAACGGCCGCATCTTCAACGCCCAAGTTCTGGAGCAGCAGCCCTTTACCATTGTGTGGGACGGCCAAGTTCTGGACTACGGCCAGTTTGCCATTGTTGCCGGAACACCCAACCTGGAAGCTGCCAGAAAGTACCTGTTGTTCGCTTCGCGGGTGGAAAACATGGCGGCCATCGGCCATTACATCGCCTACAGTCCAACGCGCCGCTCCGGCATCGACCTCATCGCCACCCACCGCGAGACCGGCGTGGAGATGCGCCCGCACATGCCCAGCGCTCCCGAGAATATGGGTCGCGTGGTACGGAACGACTGGGAGTGGTGGAGCGACCACGGCGAAGAAATGAACGAACGCTTTAGCGCGTGGCTCTCTCGCTAGCAGCCGCGCGGGTTCGAGCGGCGGCTTTGACGCTGCCGCTCGTGGCCTTTATCGGTGTGACGTTTCTCGCGCCACTGGGGCTGATGCTGGTACGCAGCGTCCACGAACCGCTGGTCGCCGACTCCCTCCCCGACACCCTCGCAGTGCTCGAGGAGTGGGAGGGGGTGTCCCCTCCCGGTGACGACGCATTTCAGGCGTTGGGACGGGAACTCCTGTCCCTGCACGGGCAACGTTCCCTCGGTGGCGTGGCCACGCGCGTCAATCGCCTCGAAGCAGGCATGCGAAGTGCGATCGTCCGCACGGCGCGCCAACTCCGCGACGCCGACCCCGGGTCCTGGCGGGAGGCCATGATTGATGCCGCCCCCATCTGGGATGAGCCGAGGGCGTGGCGCGCGATTCAGCGGGCGGGGGAGCGATACACGATTCGACACTTCCTGCACGCGCTCGACCTGGAGCGGGACAGCGCGGGAAACGTGGTGGCCCAGCCTCCGGATCAGCGTATCTACCTGTCGTTGCTGGGACGCACCCTGTCGGTCAGCGTCGCGATCACCGCGATTTGCCTGATCCTCGGCTATCCGGTGGCCTATCTGATCGCCAACAGCCCTCCCTCCCGATCAAATCTGCTGCTGCTGCTCGTGTTGGTGCCCTTCTGGACATCGTTGCTGGTTCGTACCACCTCCTGGATCGTGCTTCTTCAAAACCAGGGGGTGGTCAACGACCTCTTGGTCGCCACCGGTCTGACCACCGAAGAAGGCCGCATTCCGATGATCTACAACATGACCGGCACCTTGGTTGCGATGACCCAGATCCTGCTGCCCTTTATGGTCCTGCCCCTCTACGCGGTCATGCGAACCATTGCGCCGTCGCAAATGCGCGCGGCGGCAGCTCTCGGCGCATCCTTCGGACAGGCGTTCGTCCGCGTGTACTGGCCGCAGACCCTCCCCGGTATCGCGGCCGGGTCGCTGCTCGTCTTCATCCTGTCGATCGGCTACTACATCACGCCTGCCCTGGTCGGCGGGCGCACGGGCCAGCTGATTTCCAACCTGATCGCCTACCACATGCAGCAGTCCCTCAACTGGGGTCTTGCCGCTGCACTGGGGGCGATTCTGCTGGTCTGCGTGGTGCTCCTGTTCTTCCTGTTCAATCGGCTGGTGGGCGTCGAGCGGATGCGCTTCACCTGATGACGCCGAAGACGGCAACGTTCAGCCTTGGAGACCGTCTGGCGCGTTGGCTGCACCTCGGATTCTGTGCCGCTGTCTTCGTCTTCCTGATTGCACCGATGCTGGTGGTGGTTCCGCTCAGCTTCAATGCAGATCCGTATTTCACTTTCACCGAAGGCATGCTGGCACTAGACGCCGATGCCTACTCGCTGCGTTGGTACCGAAACATCGTCGAGGACGAGGAGTGGCGACTCGCCCTGACCAACAGCCTGTTCATCGGGCTTGCGGCGGCAGCAATCGCGACCGTCCTCGGAGTTCTGGCCGCGCTTGGATTGGCCAGCCCGGCAATGCCGGGTCGTGCACTCGTTACCGGCCTGCTGATATCGCCGATGGTGACGCCGATCATCATCTCGGCAGCCGGCATGTTTTTCTTCTATTCGAACCTGGGCCTCTCGCAAACCCATGTCAGCCTGATTCTCGCCCATGCCGCCCTCGGCACACCATTTGTGGTGATCACCGTGACCGCGACGCTCGCGAGCTTCGACCGTAACTTGGTGCGTGCCGCTGCGAGCCTGGGCGCAGGACCGCTCTCCGTCTTTTTTCGCGTTCAATTGCCGCTGATCGCACCCGGCGTCATCGCGGGGGCGCTGTTCGCATTTGCGGCGTCGTTTGACGAGGTCGTCACGGTACTGTTTCTGGGCGGCCTCGAACAGCGCACCATCCCCAGGCAGATGTGGGCCGGAATCCGGGAACAAATCAGTCCCGAGATCCTCGCAGTGGCAACCTTTCTGGTTGCGTTCGTCCTCGTCCTCATGGGCGTGGTCGAATGGCTGCGGAGACGAAATGGCCTTGAAGGCGAACGCGCCCGCTAGGGAAGGGAGGGTCAGCTCGACTCTTGATCGGCAGGACAGGCCGTGGCCTGAAAATCCGGCGCCGAGTCCCCTCGGGGCAGAGAGGACATCGGGCCGGTCAAAGGGTTCGCGCCGCCGGCCTGGTCAAGCCCACAGCGCAGACAGTGGAGACACATCAGTCTCCCGCGCCGGCCAATCATGCGGTCCCGGCGAACCCGCCGGGCCCACGGCCAGGCGAGCACTCAGGCGCTGGCTGAAGGCCGTTCCGAGAATTCGCCATGCCAGCGATGGATGCCCGGATATCGATCCGCCACCCCCATCTCGAAACGGTTCGCCATGTTGATCACAAAGAAGCCGGTAATGTCCGCGATGCTGACGTCATCCCCTGCAATGAACTGGTGACGGACCAACTGGGGCTCCAGACGCTCCAGGAAAACGTGCAGCATCTCCTGGCCACGTTCGACCATTGCCGGAAGTTGCGGCAAATCGGTTCGCGTTCCCGGCACAACCCGGCCTGCGAACAACGGAACATGGTTCCGCGTCGCGTGCAGGATTGGCATGAATCCGTCCAGTTCCACCCGGCGATTCCACATGTCGATGACGGCCCGCTCCGACGCGGTGCGGCCGAACAGCGACGGCTCCGGCTGCAGTTCCTCGAGATACCGGCAGACAGAAATCGATTCCGCAATCACCGTGCCATCGTCGAGTTCGAGAAAGGGCACGCAGTGAAACGGATTCATCGAGGTGTAGGGTTCCTTGAATTGCTCGTCATCCCGCACGTTCAGCTGGACGATCGGCACTTCCATGTCCTTTTCCACCAGGAACATGCGCACACGTTTCGAATTGGCCGCCGGGCCGAAATCGTAGAGTTTCAAGACGATGTACTCCTAGAAGCATTCACACACCACCGCGGTCCAGATTCGGGTCGCGTCTTGCTCCGATTATCGCATACCCCGCACGGTGTGCCGCACAAAGAAGCCAGCAGACTTCCCGCTTACAACGTCCGCCGGGACCCTGAGCGCACGGACTCGACTAGACGGCCTCACTGCCCTTGTCACACAGTTCGCCGTGTGCCCGCAGCGGGGCGACACCGCGCGTTCCTGGCATCTGCATCCCGTCGCAAGCCAGAAGTACGCCGGATGCGGATGCAAGGCGCCCCAGAAGTCAACTACCGACCGGCACCGTCACGTGGTCGCGGAAGCCGCACAAACATATATCCCGTGTATGCCGTTTGGACCCACTCGCCGAACACGGTGGAAGTGTTCAGAATTGGCGAAGCCGTCGGTTGACGGTTTCCGGCATGCCCTTCCTTCAAACCCGAGAGGAACAAAATAATGGCTGATCACAAACGGGCTTCCGCCGCCATGGTCGTAGCGGGGGCACTGACCGCGCTCTTGGTGGCCGCACCGGCAACGACAGCGCTGTCCGCCGAAGGCGACATGGAAAAATGCTACGGAGTCGCAAAGGCCGGTCAGAACGACTGCGCGGCTGGTGAAGGCACCACTTGCCAGGGCACCTCAACCGTCGATGGCCAGAAGAATGCCTGGATTCTTGTGCCTGCGGGCCTCTGTGAGAAGCTGGTCGGCGGCAGCCTCGAAGAGAGCTGATCGGTTCATCTGATCCGCTGACATCCTGCTACCCGGACCGGGACAGCCGCGTATGCCTGAAGCGTTAGTTGAGCCGGCATCAGCGGTTGCCCCGGACCGGCCTGTGGCCCAGAGCAGTGGCATCGGCCTCAAGGCACAGTTCTACAGGGAGGTGCTGGACACCTCCCCGCCGGTCGACTGGTTCGAAGTTCATCCCGAGAACTACATGATGGAGGGCGGCCCGCCGCTCCGATACCTGGAAGCCATCCGAAGTCATTACCCCCTGTCCCTGCACGGGGTAGGCATGTCCCTTGGGTCGATCGAACCTCCGCTGCCCAGTCACCTCGACCGATTGTCAGTCCTGATCGATCGGTTCGAACCCTTTGTCGTGTCCGAACATCTCTCATGGAGCCGGATCGAGGACGCGTATTTCGCCGACCTGCTCCCGCTCCCCCTGACACGCGAATCGCTGGGGATCGTATCGGCCAACGTATGCCGGGCACAGGATCGTCTTGGCCGCACTCTCTTGATCGAAAATCCTTCAGCGTACCTCCAGTTTTCCGAACCGGAAATCCCGGAACCTGAATTCCTCCGTGAACTGTCCCAACGGACGGGCTGCGGCCTGCTGCTGGACGTGAACAACCTCTTCGTTTCTTCATTCAATCAGGGGTTCGACCCGATCGAGTGGCTCGACGCATTCGACCTGGAGGCTGTCGAAGAAATCCATCTGGCCGGTCACGCGGTCGATCGGGCAAGTGGACAGACCATTCGCATTGACGATCACGGTTCACCGGTGCCGACGGGCGTATGGGACCTCTACCGCACCGTCATTCAGCGCCGAGGACCAACGCCGACGCTGATCGAACGGGACGCCAACCTGCCACAGCTGTCCGATCTGGTTGCCGAGGCGCAAATGGCCGCGCGGGTCATGCGCGCGCACATTGCCCACGTGAGCGACGATCGGTCTTCTCCGGTCACCGATAGGGCCAGGGCGGCAGCGGTTCGTGTCGATCCCCGCACGTAGAGTATCCGTGTCGCCCCGTCTCGCTGAAGTCCAGTCGGCCTTTCGAACCGCCATGGAGGAAGGTGGCGACGAGAGCATCACGCAGCTGCTTGCCCGGCCCTCCACCGGCCCTGACATCGCCACGCGGCTCAATGTCTATCGAAACAACATCGCCTACGCGGCCGTCAGGGCCCTGGAAGCGCTGTATCCCTCTCTTTGCCGCCTCATGGGCCAGGCGTTCTTCGAACGGATCGCTGCAGATTTTGCCAAGGCCTACCCCCCGTCCCATGGTCGTCTGGTCGAGTACGGGTTCGAATTTCCCGACTTTGTCTCCGGCTACAAGGCTGCAACTGCCTACACCTGGTTTGCCGACGTGGCGCGGCTTGAACTGGCCTGGCACCATGCATATGCCGCCGGGGATGCCCCGAGCCTCCAAATCGGTGAACTTGGGGCGGTCCCGCCGGATCGGATGAGCATGATCGAGCTGGCGGTACATCCGAGCTGCCAATGGCTGGAATCGCGTTATCCGGTGTCCGAGATCTGGCGGCTCGCACGCGACGAGACCGAACCCGACGCCCCTATCGAAGTTGAGGGCGGGCCTGAATGGCTTATGGTCATACGGCCGGATGCGGAGGTGGAAGTACGCACACTTTCGGAAGCCGGTTATCACTTCGGGTTCGCGTTGAGCAGGGGACTGACATTGGGTGGAGCCTGGGAGGCAGCCTGCAAGTCGGACCCGAACTTTGATCTTCAAGGACACCTTGCAGGATTCTTTGCAGGCGGGACGTTTACTGACTATCGGCTCGCCCCAGATACACGTAATTCCGATGATGGAGACCCGTCATGAGTGCACCAGTGAACGGCCTGAGGCAGATCGGCAAGATCGTGAGCTGCGCGAACGCAGTGATGGCACGGATCCCGGACTGGTTGCTGCAGCTTCTGGCGAGGGCGGCAATCGCGCCAACCTTCTTTCGGTCAGGACAGGCGAAGATCAGTGGGTTTTCGGTGAATGACAGCACCATCTTCCTGTTCGAGCACGAGTTCGGAATGCCCTTTCCTGTGCTGTCGGCGCACCTCGCGGCGCTTGCCGAAAACATCCTCCCGATCCTGCTGGTGGTCGGGCTCGCCACCAGACTGTCCGCCCTGGCGCTGTTCGTCATGACCATTGTTATCCAGATCGTGGCGCCCGAGGGCTTCTGGACCTTCCATATCCTCTGGTTCTTCGTGCTGCTCTACGTGGTGGCGAAGGGTCCAGGGCCGGTGTCCGTCGATCACCTGATCGAACGCGCATATCGAAACCGGGCCGCGTAGTCGGCTCCACGACAGCACGCCGGCGGGCCGACCAGGCTTGCCGATACGGGCTCGAACGGCCGTTCGTCGATCCGCCGCAGGGAGGCTGGTCCACGCCGGACGACGGCTCGGCCATCGTCCTCTTTCAGGCCCGGCCCACCGCGACCGCCTGCAACCTGTTCCGCACTGCCAATCCGTTTGCCGCCGGATAGGTTTCCCGTCGCGACGGCATCGGTACGACGTGTCCACCCGGTGGGCCAAACCACCTCTCAGGCTCCGCGACGCGACGACAGACTTCAGATATCGCGGCAGGACCGGCAGAACATCCTCAGGACGACAGCGGATTCCTCCAACGCAGTCCCTCGAAGCGCGCGAAGTCGCTGTCGTTCGAGTACACCGTGGCGGCATGCTCGATCGCGTACGTAGCGATGTGTGCATCGGTTGTCAGGTTGGCACCCATGGCCGCCGCCCGCAGCAACTCGGACTGAATGGCCCAGTGGCGTGGGCGATAGCAACTCGGTGTTGGGCTGATCGAGCCAGCTCTCGATGCGGTCGAGCGCATCACCGATGCCAAGCGGCGAGTCGGAGACGCGCCGGTTCGTCATCATTCTGACGAACCGAGAAGAGTGGGGAAACACAGGCCCACGATGTCGGCCGACGAGAGCGCCCCGTCCCACCAGCAACGGGCTCGGGCATGGAATGGGCTCGTCTCGTCGACCGCATAGACGAGCAAATTGACGTCTGGCACGATCACTGGCGCAGCATGGCCTCCCGTGTCGCGCGCTCCTCGGTCTCCAGTTCGTCCACCAACTGGTTGAGCCGTGCGGCGTCGAAGCCGGGCCGCAGGCGCAGCTTCTGCGTCTTCGTGCGATACGGCCTCGCCTCGGGCAGCCGTTCGCTGTTTCGCAGACCCGCGCGTAGCAGTTGGTTGACGACCTGCTTCAGTGACCGCCCGTCCGTGCGCCGTCGCTCTTCGATCCGGGCGGCAATGTCGTCGTCGATAGTGAGGGTAGTACGCATCACATCCTCATACTGATGTAGTGAAATGATGTCACTGACATCTTTACTCGGACAGCAGTCCGCCATGAGCTCACCTGTACTCGTGCGAGGCCGGTTTGAGGACGAGTGTCGCCAGCCCCGCGTCACCCCGCGGGCGGCCCCCACACCGCTCTCCTCTCGCCACACTGCCAGCGGCCATCGCCGCCCAGCCGCTCCGCCACGGCAACCCGGTGGGACTCACTCTCGCATGACTGGCGTGTGAACCGGTATGGCCGCTGCCGGATCGCGCGCACCCGCTCCCGGAACTGGTCGGCAAAGCGACGACTACAGCGGGCCGCCCCGGGCCTTGAGCAATGCCGCGAACTCGCGCCGCGTCTTCGGGCCAAACGTCAGGAAATGCGGGTCGGGGGCAGCGCGATACTCGGCGCGCTGCGTGCCGACCCGGTCCCGGCCTGCCCTCTGCCGCACCTCCTCCACATCAATCCCGTAGACCCTGGCCGCGTTGAGACCAAAGATTCGTGCCCGCAGAGAGTCGGTCATCGGGGCATAACCGTGCGCTTCCTGTAGCGCCTCGGAAATCTGGAACGTGCGGAAGGCCTGGATCTGATCCTGCGGCGAGCCGTACCAGATGCAGTCGGAGCCGTAGAGCACGTTGTTCTCGCCAATATGCTTCACGAGCTTGCCGACCGTGTGTGCCGCGCCATCGGGGTCACGCATCAGGAATCGCCAGGTACTGCCGAGCTCCGCATACACGTTGGCGTTGCGGCCGATCCCGCTTTCCTCGACCGAGCGAATCAGTTCATCGACGCCCTCGCCGCGGTCGGGATCGTACGGCCCCTCGGACTGGCCACTGATGAATCCGGAGTGGTAGACGAGGAAATTCACATCCGGGAACATCTTCGCAGCCGGCCCGATATCGGTGCATAAGCTGTGACGGTACGACCGACGACCGAACGGCAGTCCCTTGTGCACACAGATGTTCTTGACTCCGAGCGCGCGCGCTTTCTCGATCAGGGCGATACCCGGACCCGGCTCGTGCAGGAAGAAACCCGGCGTGCCGTCCGGACCCCACTGTGTGTATGTCTTCCAGGCCGAGACTCCCCATCGTTCGGCCAACTCCTCCATACCGTCCAGATCCCCGTCCTGATTGGGATTGACGCGGCCGTGGATCAGCAGGCGATGGCTTCCTTCCATGGCGTCGATGATCCGGCGGGTCTCATCCGCTTCCTGGATGGTCAGGAGCTCACGTTCACGATTCGAGGGAATGAAGGACAGGACCATCATGTCGGTGTCGGAATCCAGGAAGATGTCCTTGATGAATGCTTCGGATCCACCGAGCCCAACCCGTCCCAAACCGTGCTGACCGACAAAGTGACCCTGCACGTCAAACACGAACTCACGGCCTTCGAGGCCTTCACGTGCCGCTTCAACGTCGAGGGCGGCAACCTGCGGGATATCAAAGAAGCCCCCGGTTCGGCCAGCATCGGCATTCGCCCGATTGAAGGCAAGCAGCGCCGTCGCCGCACCGGCCGACGACACCAAAAATGCCCGGCGAGACAGTCCCAGGCGCCCGGCGTTCTCGTTCGCCCAGTCGTGAGCCAGGCGATTGGCGCCGCGATGGATCGGATCCAGCGGCACCGGCACGAACTCGCCATTCGATGTGGGATCGACTTTGACCGGCAGCCTGGTGCCGTCAGGGTCATTCCGAAAAGCCATGAGGACCTCCCTCGACCAAGCTTGTCGTCGGGGAGCGTACGCCAGCCGCCGAACCGTAGCCAGCCTATGCCGTAAAGCCCGTCACCAATCCTCCGGCCGTTCGGAACGCGCCCGAACACACCCCTGTTTTTCCACTTGCATCGGCAAGAAGCCGCGACTGCCGACTTTGACGGCCTGAAGTTACGTTTCTGCGGTGTGGAATGCTGAACGTAGGGATGTCTCGTTCACGTCGATCCAACCGCATTCGCGCTGGGTTGCCGCAGTTTGACGGCAGGGCAGATACAGCCCCGACCTAAGATCGGGAAATTGCGCCTGTTCCCACGAGGGCTGACCGCACCAAACGAAAGTGCCACCGTCAACTGCCTGAACCCGCGGGAACCTGCAGTTGACGGCGGCACAAACGTCACACGCCCTAAAGTCTGATCCGTCTCAATCGGCCGACTGAGCGCCATCACGCGCAAGTACAGGTTAGGTGCCCGTACCGGCCCTAGCCAGCAACAGGGTCAGAGGCCCGACACCGCGACCCGTTGATGAGGTGTGTACTCAGCCGTCAAAAACCTCGTGAAATCGACACGCCGAAAATTCCGTCCTCTGCCTTGCCGGGACCGGACTCACCGCACTTCGGCTCACGGTCACTGCGGTCAGAATAGAACGCGCTCAAGCCAAAGCCGTTGAACGAGGTGTCCACTGATACGTGATACCAGTCGTAGTCGTCACAATTCGGCCGGTTGTTGTCCTGACCATAGGTTGCCGAGACACTGACCGGTGCGTCCCCGAGCGGCACAGTGAGTCCGAACTGAGGGCGGTTGTGCCCGCTGGTATTTTGGTCTGGGCCATCCTGATCCGGCCACGTCGGGAACAGCACCCTGCCCCAAACGCTTGCCACTCCGAGATCAGCACTCAGCTTGAATCGAGCCTCGAACAGGTTCTCTTCGGTCGCCCCCGGATAGGTCAGATAAATTAAATCAACGTTCCACCCGAGGTTATCCGTCAGCGAACCTCCGCACCCGGTTTCATAGTCAATTTCAATGCCCCCGGGATAGTCGGCGCTCGACGCCCAGAACCCCGCATAGCAGGCGTCAAAATTGTAGTACATGCTGCCTTGGAGCGCCGGCTCCTCGTCGGATTCGGACCCCCCTTGCCAGGCATAGTGAGAAGCCAGCTTCAGGCCACCGGAGAACTCCGCGTGCGCCACGCTGTACGCCGCCATACTGAGAAAGGCGGTAAGAATTCCGAGAACCAGCGATCGTTTCATGACTTGTCCCCCTTGACACAGCGTTCTGGAACTCGTGGGTTACGCGATCCAAAACGCGCCGCACCAGCCGGACAGAAGCGCCCCCCTCAGCCGGCAATTTCAGGCTGATATTACTTACTATCCAAATGTAATTTTGTCAAGTAATGTCATAACTTACGATATAAGCGGCAAGTTGACATGCTGTTTTCGATTACTTTGGTCTCGCGTGCCCGTATCCCGGCGCGGCGGAAGTGGTTTTGGCGCCCTACGGGGCTCGGTGCTGCCAGAGCGGTATCGGAGGTATCAGCGAGCGTTGTCCGCAGCCGGCAGCTCGACGGTTCCCGTCCAACGATCGCCCCCGGCGGAAATCAGCTTGATCAACTTGAGATCTTGCGAGGAAGACGCGCGAGCGACAGCCACGCGGTCAACACATGTTTCACTAGGAAGCGCAATTGCCATTGCGCCGTCGCCGAAAGGGCTCGACGACCGGTGCAACTGGCCCGAATCAATAACCCGCAAGCGCCGGTTTGCGGTCATCGCATTGACGTTATGCGGCAGCTGCCGGCACCGCCCCTGTCGTAGCGGCAGCGGGCCTAGCCCCGGGGGAGTTCACCGACAATCACGCCCGCCCTACGGGAGCAACTGATGCTGCGGCCGCCTCGAAGGTTTCCCGGCCAGATATGGCGTTCTCCGCAAGCACGACCGGTCACACCGACAGGCGCTCGCTGCCGGTTCTAGAGCGCGAACTCGAGTGCAGCAAGAAAGGCCTTGATTCGCGCGGCGTTGACCCCGACATCGCTGCGCCCCACCCGGCTGAGGGAGCGCACATCGACCCGAGAACCCGTGCCTGCTTCTCCGGCGATGACCCGAACGACAATGTCGTCCTTGAAGCCGTACCAAGTCGACGTGTCCGTCGCCTCAATCCTGCCCAGCGCTCGGTCGGCAGCCACGATCTCCCAGTCCATGCTATTGGCGACGTCAAGGGCACGGTCGTAAGCCGTTCCAGGCTCTGCGTCAGCAATGAAGGACTCGAGTTCGGGATAACCGCATTCCTGCTGACGGGCGACCGTTTCCCCGGCGTAGTCATGCGGATTGGCACCCTCCGCTTCTCTTGCCGCGACGACTGCGATGAAAGCCGGAGGATTCACGGTGTCAGTGGTGATGTCATGGATGAACGGGACACTCTTTACGGTCACCCACTGCTGGTAAATCGTGTGGCAGCTGTAGCCCCCGACGACCACTCCGATCACCGACACGACCATGCCTGGAAGATTGCCGGGAAGGCTTCGGCCCAGGCCAATCAGCGAGATGGCGCCGCCGGCAAATGCCGCGTATGCGGCGTAGTCGGTCAGCGTCAGCAGGGCGAATCGAAAGGACCAGATGCCCAAGCGATAACCAAACGCCGCCGCTATCATTGCTAACGCTGCCAGGACTGCGACTGCAAACCCCAGCAGGGCGATTCGCGAGATCCTCGTCTGACTCCCTCGACCGCTATCGCGTTGATCGCTCATCATCACCTCCCTACCGCTGAAGCCGCCTCGTCACGGAGCGAACGGCTTCGGGTATGTGCATCCGCAGGACGGAGAGCATAGCCCCGGACCCGCGTGGCGGTTCGAGGTCGAGATCAAGAAGATCCGAACGCAACGGCTCCCCGACCGGAAGTCAGGACACTCTTCAATTTCGCAGCAGATCAGTTACCGGGGCTGGAGCCGACGACGACGCCTGTTCCGACCTGCTCGTCAGGGACCCCGGGGCACATCACCGGTACAGGTGCCCCGGATGGTGGCGGCTCCATCCCGGAACGCCTGCTGGAGCAGCCACGCGTCACCCGAATAGCAGAAGAAATCCACGCCAGCCGCGAATAAGGGCGGAGCCATCACCGGATCCATGATCAGGCGTCCAAGCGACTTGCCGTGCCTGCGCGCAGCGGCTTCCGTACGCGCGACCGCATCCTTGAATGCCGGGTGATCGAATTCGCCAGGAATTCCCAGGCT
Source organism: Alphaproteobacteria bacterium (assembly GCA_965116745.1). Taxonomy (GTDB): domain Bacteria; phylum Pseudomonadota; class Alphaproteobacteria; order TMED109; family TMED109; genus VXPW01. Next base: position 2,257,284 of record OZ220701.1, read on the forward strand.
GACGCTGAGGTCGAAATGCCCGATCCAGAGCAAGTCAATGTCCGGTAAAGCGGCAATGGCGTCGATATCGTCCGCCGCGCCTTGCGTCTCCACCAGGACCGAGAGGACGGTCCGCGCGTTCGCCGCCGAGAACTTGTCATCCACCGTCCCTGTCGTAAAGCGGTCGTGCTGGATCCCGAGGGCGACTCCCCGTTCTCCTTCCGGCGGGTACTTGGAGGCCGCAATAAGCGCCTTCACGTCAGCAACGGATTCGGCCTTCGGTACCATGATGCCTTCGGCCCCGGCATCCAGCGCCCGGTTGACGTGGTGGGCTTCTCCCGATGGGACACGCACGATCGTGGGCAGCGCAGCGGCCTCCATGTAACGGAGCGCAGCTTTAAGGGCGTCCATTCCGAAGCCGCTGTGCTCGGTGTCCAGGAAGGCAAAGTCGCACCCCGCCGCCTTCAACACGTGGCCAATTCCAGGGGTGTTGAATTCGACGACGAACGTCCCGGTCTTCAGTGACCGGGTCCGGGTCATCTCTTTGAGGGTCATGGTGGCTCCCTTCAGGGTGAGCATCACATGCTGAACACTTCCGCGACCGGCACCCAGCGGTGTCGGAGTAGCCGAACCCGCGCGGCATGATCGAGCCCGGTGTCGAAGCTCGGCAGGATGTACCAGCAGTCGCGTTGGGGTGGATGGGAATCAACTGATAGTAGCGGTCCCGAACCCCGGGTCTGCCTGGCCAGGGATCACCAGTGCCGGCGAAGCCGCTCGGGCAGCGCGGAACACCGCAGCATGCGCAGTTGCCGCGCGGACCTCGCCCACGGGACGAAGGCGGGTTTGGACACCCTGAAACTTGCGACACAAACGAATCACGGCAACGCGACGCGGGCCCGGGCGGCCACTTCTAGTCAGCCTGACGGTCGGGGCGCCCGACACCTACCGACGCAGTTCTCGACCAGACTGCGGGGACAGTCCCCGGAAGTTCACGCGCCCAGCGGGCGTGCTACCCCTGCGTTGTCGACCACGCGGACGCGCACGTTCGGCAGGCTGGCCGCCACCTCCACGGCTGCCCGCTCGGGCATCACAGCGAATGCGGTGGCCAGTGCGTCTGCCTCTGTAGCTGTCGGTGCGATCACGGAAACGCTGCGATGACGATGGGCGGATCGGGTCGTCGCTGGATCAAAAATGTGATGCCACTTCCCTTCAGCATCGAAGCGTGTGCCGTATCCACCGGATGTAGCGATGGCTTCGTCGCCGAGCTGAACCGTCTCGATCAGCGCCTCGCCATCGGGGTCGGGTATCCCGATCCGCCAACGGCGTCCATCGGGATGCCGCCCGATAGCCCGTGTTTCACCCAGTTCCGCGAGCACGTGCCGTAGCCCTCCTTCCCGGAGGCGGGCCGCTACGCGATCGGTAATGAAGCCCTGCGCAATTCCGTTCAGCGTTACTGCCATGCCGGGACGCGCGAACCGAATGGCATCTGCCGAGACATCGACACCCTGCCAGTTCACCAGCGGACGGAGCTGATCCAGCGCGTCAAGTGAAGGCGGCAGACCGGTGCTCCGAAAGCTCTCAGCCGTGACGTCCCAGATCGGCTGCACCGTTGGATCGAATGCGCCGCCGGTCAGTTCCGACATCCGGACGGATTCGTCAAGCAGATTCAGGAACTCCCGACCGGGTTTGTCGATCCGGCCGGTGCGGTTCAGTCGCGATATCGCCGATCCTGGCCGGTAGAGACTGAACTCATCCTCAAGCGCATGAATGTCATCGGCGACCTGCGCGAGCAGCGACCGGGCACGCGCTGGATCATCGCTGTACAGCGCGATCCTCGCTGGTGACCCGAGCGCGACCCCGCTCCATTCGACGGCCTCGAGTTCTCGCGAACCGCCCAGAAGCAGTGCACCCCCTCCCAACGTGAGGCCGCCCGCAGTAGCGCCGAGGATCGTGATGGCGCGGCGGCGACTTATTCCGTTGGCAGCGCGGGCCGGGATGCGTCGTGAAGCCATGAATTCCTTACACCTCCGACGGCTGGGGCGCGTGTATGGGCGGCAGGACGTCCGATTCCGGCTCCGCCACGCGCGGCTGGGTGGCCGGTTTGGATTCACCTGCGACGAAGATTCGAAGCATGGGAGGAACAATAATCAATGTGATCAGTGCTGACAGCGTCAAGCCCCCAACGACCACTGAGCCCAAGCCCCGGTAGAGCTCGGAGCCGGCACCGGGGAAGAGGATCAGCGGCATCATCCCCGCAACCGTGGTCAGCGTGGACATGAAGATCGGGCGCACCCGGTTGCGCGTGGCCTCGACGATCGCCGGCTGCGGCTGCATGCCCTCCTGGCGGATGTGCAGCAACGACTGGTGCACGAGCAGGATGGCGTTGTTCACCACGATGCCGATCAGGATCACGAATCCGAGCATGGTCAGCATGTCGAGCGGCTGGACCGTGTAGAAGTTCAGGATCCAGAGCCCGATCACCCCGCCTGCCGTCGCCGGCGGTACGGACAGCATGATCACGAACGGATAGAGGAAGCTGGAGAAGAGAACCGCCATCAGCAGATAGACGATCGCCACGGCCACGATGAGATTGCCCACCATCGCGTTCCAGGTCTGGGTTAGTTCGTCCGCGGTCCCGGAGATCGCAATCTTCACCCCGGGAGGCAGTCCCTGGCCTTCCAGCGGGCCGACGACCTCGCCGGCAACCCTCTCGATCGCGGCTTCGAGCGGGATTTGGTCGGAGGGGCGCAGCTGGAGCGTGATGGTGCGTTCCCGCTCGATGTGCCGGATTTCCGTGGGGCCTGACGTCACCAGGACATCGGCGACCGAGCTTACCGGGAGAATTTCCCCGCTTTGGGTCACGACAGGCAGGGTCTCGATGCCCTGCGTGTGATCGATATCGTTCTGCGGGCCCTGCAGCGTCAGGTCGAGCCGCTCCGAATTCACCGTGATCTCCGCGACGCGGAGCCCGGAATTGAAAGCGTCGACGCTCATGGCGAGCTCGCGCGCGGTCACGCCGTTGTCCGACAGGCGTACCCGGTCCGGGCGGACCTGCACCTCAGGGGATCCCAGATCGAGCCCGGGGATCGGACGCATCTGGTTGCCTTGGTCGCGCGGGAAGCCTTGGCCGATCAGGCCGGCGGCCTGTTGCGCGATCGCCACGACGTCTTCAAGGGAGGGTCCGCTGATATCGATATCAATCGCACGCCCTCCCCCAAAGCCACGCTGAAACAAGCTCGGCTGAGTAAAGAAGCCGAACGTGCCCGGTTCGCCGAACAACGACCGGGTCAGAACCGGAATGAGCTCGCGGACCCGCGTTTCCTGGATCGCGCTGGCGCCGAAGAACGTTCGACCGTCGCGAATAGCCACAAAGAAGTAGTTCTTGATCTTGGGCGGCTGACCGGGTTCCGCCTCGGGACCGGTCTCACTTGCCCAGAGCGGCCGAACCGGGATCTCCACTCGCTCCGCGATCTCGGTAAGCGTTTCAAGGTTGTAGCCGGGAGGCGGGAGCATCACCCCGAATATCAGGTTCCGGTTGCCTTCCGGCAGATACTCCAGCTTCGGCAGCAGCTGCCAGCTCACGAACAGCGCCACCGCCGCGACACTCAACGCAATCGCCGCCGAAGCAATCCGGGAACGGAGGACCAGCTTCACGTATCCAATGAAGAACCGCGCCACCAAGCGCGGAATCCAGTCGATGGGGCCAAGGCTGATCCGGCGGTGTCCCCGGCCCGGGCCAAGCAGCCAGGTCGCGAGCGCGGGAATAACCGTCACCGATACCAGCAACGACATCAGGACGGCCACCGAGATCGCCACGGCGATGTCGCGGAACAGCTGCCCGGCTTCAAGCTCCATGACGAGGATGGGAATGAAGACCAGCACCGTCGTGAGGGCGGAAACCATCACGGCCGACCAGACCTGACGGGTGCCGTCATGGGCCGCCTCCGGCCCCGAGCGACCACCCTCCCTGTGACGGTAGATGTTCTCCAGCACCACGATGGCCGCATCGACGACCATGCCGACGGCAAACGCGATGCCGGCCAGCGAAATCACGTTGAGCGAACGTCCCAGCGCCGCCATCGCGACGAAGGAAGCCACGACCGACACCGGGATGGCGAGTCCGATGATCACCGTCGCACGCCAGGAACGAAGGAACAGAAGCAGGACCACGACGGCGAGCAACCCGCCGATCCAGATGTTCTGACGGACCAGTTCGATCGCGGAATCGATATAGATGGTTTCGTCGTACACCTGCCGCATCGTGAGGCCCACGCTCGGCAGAGCAAACTCGTTCAGTTCGTCGATCGCAGCCCGCACCCCGTCCATGGTGTCGATGATGTTGGCGCCACTCTGGCGCATGGCGTTCACGGCCAGCGCCGACTCCCCGAGGAAGCGGATATCGGCGCGCGGGGTCTTGTACCCGAAGCCGACGTCGGCAATATCCCCGATCCGGGTGCGTCCGATACGACCGGAGGCGGTCTCGTCGGTCACCAACACCACGTCCCGAACCTGCTCGGGCGTCTGGAGTTCGCCTTCGGCCCGGACGACATAGCGGCGCTTGCCTTCGTCCACGTCCCCTGCAGACACCGAAGCGTTGGCGAGCCGCAACGAATCCACCACAGCCGGAACCGTGAGATGATGGGTGGCGAGCTGTTCCGGTTGCACGGTGACCTGCAACTCCCGCTGCGTGCCACCGTACAGGTTGGTCCGCGCCACGCCGGGAACCCGCTCCAGGCGATCCTGGATCACGTCCTCGACGTAATCGCCATACGTCGAGATGGCGCGCTCATTGCCCTGGGTGCGCGTGAGAATGAACCACGCGATCGCGTTGTCATCGAGACCGGCGGTATCGAGCTGCGGTTCGCCGGCATCATCCGGGTAGTCGTCAATCTGGTTTAGCCGGTTCGAGACCAGCAGGAGCGCCCGGTCCATGTTGATCCCGACATTGAACTCGAGCTTCACCTCAGCTTGCCCATCGCGTGAGGTGCTCTCCATACGTTCGAGTCCCTCCAGACCTCTGAGCACCTCTTCCTGGCGGTTGACAATCTCGCGTTCGATTTCGTACGGGCTGGCGCCGTACCACCCGGTCGTCACCGAGATCACCGGCGTGAACACGTCGGGCGCCAGCTGGATCGGGATCCGGGTGAGGGCCAGAAAGCCCAGCACCACGATCATGACGACCAGCGCCAGGACGGCGATCGGCTTCTCGATGGATAGGCGGATGAGGTTCATTGGGCGGATTCTTTCGCGTCGTCCGATGTCGCGGCGGCCTCCGCGACCGCATCCGACTGGTCTCCCTGCCCACCTTCGGCGGGTGGCGCCACTGCCACCGCCTGCCCCGGAAGCAGGCGCTCGTTGCCGCGGACGACGGCGACCTCGCCAGGCTGCACGCCGGACAGCACCACGAACCGGTCTCCCACGGCATCGCCCAGCTGTACCGGGCGAACTTCCGCCTTGCCGTCGACGACGACATAGACCACCGAGATGCCCCGCCGCTGCAGGATGGCGTCCTTATGAACGGTCGGCAGCACGGCGGTGTCACTGATCGGAACGTGCACCGTAACGCCCTCGCCAATCGGGGGGACGTGCTGCAATTCGGCCAGTTCCGGTACCAGCCGCACCCGCCGCGTGCGGGTGCGCGGATTCTCGACCGTGCCGACCGCACGCACCGTCGTCCCGATCGATTCGCCGGACGCACGCGTCACCTCGATACTTGCACCCGGATTCAAAGCGGCAACGCGTTGCGACGGAACGTCCGCCTCGATCTCGAGGGCCTTCTCGCTGACCAACGTGACCACCGGCCCGCCAGGCTGAACGGCTTCCCCCAGGTCTGCATGACGCTCCTCGACCACTCCGTCGAAGGGCGCGACGACGGTGCCTCTCGCAAAGTCATCCTCCGCGGTATCCAGCCGCGCATTGGTCTCTTCGAGGGCGGCCAGGGCAACCTGAACCTGCGCCGCCGCAATGTCCGCCTCGCCCCGCGCGTCGTCACGCTGCGCCTGGCTGAAGGCCGTGGATTCACGCAGGCCCTCGGCCCGCTCCAGACGCCGCTGGGCCAACTCCGCCCGCGCCCGCGCCACCGCCAGCCCGGCCTCGCTCTGCGCGACGCTCGCCTTCGCCTGCTGGACCTGCCAGCGAAGACGGTCGATATCGAGCACCGCAATGATGTCGCCCGCGGCCAGGCGGTCACCGATGTTGACCGGAATCTCGGTTACATGGCTGGCGAGCAACGCCGGCACGACAGCCTCGAACAGTGTCACGAAGCGACCGATGGTCGGAGCTGTCTGATCGACGGCTTCCGCCGTCACCTTGTCAGTCCCCACCACCGCCGGTTGCTGCGCCGAGGCTGGCGACGCTGCCCACACCAATGCTCCTGCCACCAGCAGACAGCGAGCGGTTCCTGCGACACACCGAATCCACATCACCAGCAAACCCCAACTTCACGATACGTGCGCGAGCGGCGACACCGCGCCCAGGCGAGCCACATGCCTAACGCTAGTAGGCGACTGGAACAGGGTCCAAGTGGCGCCAAAGATGCCATGTAGCGCAGGAACGCCATGGTTCCCACTGCTCGCCGAACTGTTCAGCCGCCGAGCGCTTGCCCTTCTCACTACCATACAACTCACTGAGCGCGCGTAGAAGCCCAAGATCATCCACCGGAAAGACATCGGGACGCAGCAGGCAGAAGATCAGGAACATCTCCGCCGTCCAGCGGCCGATCCCGCGACGCTCGGTAAGAACGGCAATGACCTCCGCATCGCTGAGTTCGGGCCAGTGCACGCGCCGCCCCGCACGCGACGCAAACCACGTCGCCAACTCCATGATGTATTCGGCCTTCCGCGCGGACAGGCCGACGTCCCGCAATTCAGTCAAGTCGGAGGCCGAGACCCGTTGATGGGAGACCCGCCCCAGGCGCGCTTCGAGCCGCAGCCACACGGCGTGCGCGGCCTTCACAGAAATCTGCTGACCGACGATCGACCGGGCCAAGCACTGGAAGGCGTTGCCTCGGGACTTGAGCGCCATGCCCTTCGAGGCGCCGATCACCCGCCGCAGCACCGGGTCGCGCCGGGCCAGCGCTCCGGTGGCCTGATCCCACCAATCGGGCACGGTGCCCCTAGCCGGAACCCTGCCCAAGGCTACTGCGCCTCCCGATGCCACGCGAGAAAGAGCGCCCCTACCGCCAGTGCCAGCAGAACCGGCCAGGGCAGCAGCGGTGACTGGGCGAGGCCCGTCACCGTGTGACGGCCATGACGTCGCAGGCCAATCCAGTTGTCGCCGGCCGCTGTCTGCCCGGCTGTCACCGGCCGGAACGGCGGCGGTCCGCCGTGATCCACCAGCCAGAACACGCCGCCGCCCGTGGCCCCGACGAACGCTTCGAGCGGTCCGGGATCTGCCCGCATTTCCGTCAGTTCCAACGCGTCCGCGGCTCCGACCAGTGCCGTTGTGCTCAGGTTGCCCCCTTGCAACGTCCACAATCCGGGTTCGTTGGCCTCGAACGAGGCGATCGCGGTTCCGGCCGCGGCGGGACCCAGCGGGACCGCCGTAGACGCGCCGGACGGCGCCACCGCCGTAATCTCGCGGAGCGGAGTATCCACGCTCCGGTAAAGGATATCGATGCGCCGATCGGACACCGTCGCCTTCAGGAGATGTTCCTCGAGGTCCGGCTCCTTCATCAGCCAGTGCACGACGCGGCGCAACAGCTCCGCCCTTGGTCCGCCGCCGGGGCCCGGCCGGGTCCAGACCCAGGACTGATCCGAGAGAAGCTGCGCCACCCTGCCTTCGCCGACACGGCTGAGCTGCAGCAGCGGCCATCCGTCGGCGCCCCACATCAGGGACTCGCCCTTCACCGGCATGCCCCGCACCATCCTGTACCAGGGGCCCCAGTCGGCCTCGCCAGCGGTGAGGCCGGCGGTCACGGGGTGATTTTGCCCGGCCTCCGAGAGCTCCGGCACAAAGGGGCGCTCGATGACCTCCCCGGCCGGAAGGGTCGGGAGAATTTCCCGCAAGGGCGTGTTCACGAGGCTGAAGCGACCAGCGTAGCTGGGGCCGGCAATGTCGAGGAGCGCCCCGCCACGGACCACGTACTCGGCAATGTTGGAAAGGTACTGCGGCGGCAGGATGCCGCGCAGGTGATACCGGTCAAAGATCACGAGGTGGAAGTCGTCGAGGTTGGCGTCGAACAGTTCCCGGGCCGGGAACGGGATCAGGGACAGCTCCTGCACCGGGGTGGCATCCTGCTTGGTCGGCGGTCGCAGGATGGTGAAATGCACCAGATCGACCGCGGGGTCCGCCTGCAGCAGGTTACGCCAGTGCCGCAGCCCCATGCTGGGTTCGCCGGAGACCAGCATCACGCGGAGCCGGTCGCGCACAGCGTTCACATGGATGACGACCCGGTTGTTGTCGGGCGTGAGTTCATCGGGAATGGCCGCCACCTCCAGCGCCACGGCGACCACGCCCGCCCGCTCCAGCGGCAACTCGAATTCCGTCGGCGTCCCGACCTGCAGCACCCGCTCCGCAACGTGTCCTCCCGGCACGGTGATGCGAACGGGCTCGGCCTGGCCCACAGCTGCTTCGTCCAGGAGCGTAACCCGGAATTTCACGGCCTCGCCGACGATGCCGTATCGCGGCGCTCCGTCGACGACCAGGCGCCGGTCCCGCTCGCCGGGCGCCCCGGTCAGCACGGCATGCACCGGGGCGTCGAATCCGAGTGCCGACGCGTCTTCCGGCACGTCGTGCACCTGTCCGTCGGTGACCAGCACCACGCCAGCGACACCGTCCGGCGGCACGTCCGCGACGGCCGAACGCACGGCCGCAAACAGGTTGGTTCCGGGGCCGCCCCCGGCGACCGTCACGGCCCGCACCTCGAGGCCCCCGTCATCGGCCAATTCGTCCTGGATCGCCTGCACGGCCGACGACGTCGCCGCCGCGCGGTCACCCAGCTGCTGGCTCGGACTGGCGTCCGCCACCACCAGCACGACGTCGGCGAGTTCGGTCCGTTGCTCTGCGGTGACCGTCGGCCGGGCGATCGCGAGGAGCAGGGCCGCAGCCGCCAGCGTGCGGAAGCCAATCCCGGACGACCGCTTTCGCAGACCCAGTCCGAGGACCGCCGCGGTGGCCGCTGCCATGACCGCGAACAGGCTCCACGGCAACAGCGGCGCGAAGGTCAGCGTGTACCCGTCCATCCGGATTCAGCGCCGCTCCGCAGCGCGCCGCAGCCGCTGCAGGATGGTCCGGGTGTGAGCCTGATCCGACTTGTAGTTGCCGGTCATCGCGTACATCGCCAGATTGATGCCGAACCGGTAGGCCATCTCGCGCTGCCGTTCGCCACCGGGGGTCACCGGGAACAGCGGTCGGCCCGAGGGGTCAGTCGCCCACGCAGCCGCCCAGCCCGCCGCTCCGACCACCACGCTTGCCACCTCGTCGCGGGACCGCTCGGCCGTGCTTTCGACCCAGACCTGATTGCCGGCCCAGCGTCCGGGAAACGCGCCCAGGAGGTAGAACGAGCGACCGAGCACGTGCCCGCCGGAGACCGGCACCAGCGGCGGAAGATCGAGCGAGCCGAGCACCGCGGCAAGGCGCGGATCACCGCGACGCGACGACTCGAGCTGGGCCACCGGCGATCCGTCGCGCGTGTCGAACACGATCATGCCGCCCGCCTGCAAGTAGGCCTCGATGCGTTCCACCGCCCGCTCCGAGACCGCCTCCTGGCGATCCGTGATCGGCCAGTACACGAACGGATGAAACACCAGCGGATCCCGCTCGATGTCGATCGCCTTGGGCGGGACGGGCACGACCGACGTGCGCTCGGCCAGCACCCGGCCGAGCGCCGTCAGTCCCAGCGCACTCGTCTGATCGACCTCCGGGTTGCCGGTCTCCACGTAGCCAAACTGGATGGCCAGCGCTCCCAGGGGCACGGCATCCTCGGCGCGCGTCTCGGCGGCGCCCAGCACGACGAGGACGACCGCCGCAGAGGCCCACCGCTGGCCGCCGATCAGCCCGCGCAGCGCCAGACCCGCCACAATGTCCACCAGGAGCAGTGCGAGCGCGGCGGCAAACAGCCACGCCGACAAGTCGACTGTCGTCGTACCGAACCTGGCGACGGGTTCCACGCCATCTGGCAGGGGGCCCCGGAAGTCCTGCACGTCAGCCACGGTCGCACCCAGGTTCAGCGCTCGACGGAACAGGTCATGGCCGTAGTAGCCGGGCGGATGGCCGGGCCCCGGGGCCCCTTCCAGCAACCGCGCGGCGTCGACCGAAACGGCGTCAGGCGGTGGCGGCATTTCCCGGCCGAAGCCGTCCAACACCGTCAGGGGTGGCAGCACCTCAGACCCCAACTCCGCATCGCCGCCTTCCGCTCGCTCGACAATCCGTTGCAACATGCTCACGAACAGGCCGGACAGCGGCAAGTTCGACCAGTCCGTGTTCGCCGTCACGTGGAAGAACACCAGCTCGCCGCGACCGCTCCGCGCCGCCGTCACCAACGGCGTCCCGTCCACCAGTCGTGCCAGCGTCAGATCGTCCAGGGTCGCCGACGGTTCCGCGATCATCTGCCGGTGAACCACAACATCTTCCGGCACCGCCAGTCCGGCGAACGGCGATTCGGAGGGAAACGGTCCCAGCGTGAACGGCTGCTCCCAGCTGAAGGCGCCGCCAAGCGACCGCATTTCGCCTTCCCGCAGTCGCACCGGCAGCAGCGGGCTGTCCGCGTCCACGAGGCGCTCGCCGGCGAAGCGCACCAGCGTGCCGCCTGACTCCAGCCACGCTTCGAGGGCGTCGCGGCCCTCCGGACGGAGCTGGCCAACGTCCGCCAGCACGATCACCGACGGAGGATCCTCCAGCAGCGTCCCCAGTGGCCCCTGGCGGACCTCGGCGAACGGCTCCAGCGCTCGCCGCAGGTAGTAGGTTGGCGCCAGCAGCGGGCGGGCAGCGTAGTCGTCGCCCAGCGTCACCAGCCCGACGGTGCGACGCTGCCAGCGATCGTCGACGAGCACGACCGCGCCCGCGTGCCGCTGACCTTCGATCTCGATCCGGGTGACGTCGCGGCGCAGCTCGCGCGGGAGGCCAAGCGGCGCGCCGGCCGTCCGCTCCCCGTCCGCAAACGTTGCCGATACTCGCGTAAGCACCCGGCCGTCCAGGCTGAGCGCCCGCACCCATGCTTCCTGGCGCCCCGTGTCGTGTGTGCGGCGGAGCTGCGGCGCCATCCCGTCCGCATCGTCCGAGGCCGGCAGCAGCGACAGCGGGGCCTCGTGCTCCGGCCCGGCCATCAAGGACAGCGCGCCGACCCGGGACAACTGTTGCGCCAGGAGTGCCGTCGCCTCGGGGTCGCCTCCGTCCGTACCGTCCCAGAACCACATGACCTCGCCGACGTCGACGAACTCCGCGCCGACCAGCGATTCGAGAAATGCCCGCCGGTCGACGCCCCAGGGCTGCGGCGCCAGCACCCGGGCCAGGCGCGCAGCTTCTGCCGGATCGACCGGCACCTGCGAGCGGAACCAGTCGGTCCCCGGTGCCGTGCCGGCCAGCACGACCGAGCGGTCCTGGGTCCGCGCAGCATCGATCACCTGCAGCAGGGACCGCCGCGTGCTCTCCCACCCCCGCGCACTCGCCCAGCCGTCGTCGACGACAACGACGAGCGTGCCGTCCGCCTCCAGCGCCGGGTCGGTGTCCCAGCGGGGCCCGGCGACGGCGAGGACCACCAGCGTGAAGAGTGCCATCCTGAGGATCAGCAGCCACAGCGGCGTGGTATGCGGCGGTTCCTCGCGATCGTCGAGGCCGAAAAGAAGCCGGATGGCAGGAAATCGGAGCCGCCGGGGGGCCGGGGGTCGAATCCGCAGCAGCCACCACACGGCGATCAGCCCCGCCAGGGCCGCCAGGGCCCAAGGTGCGGCAAACGAAAACGGCACCGCTCAGAACCGTTCGAACGCGCCGGAAAGCGCTTGGTGGAGCGCCAGCAGGGTCGGTTCCGGCCCCCGGTCGGTCCGGTGGGTCAGGAAACCCCAGCCATGCTTGCGGGCGATGTCGGCAAGCCCCTGCCGGTGCTCCTCGATCCGGCGCACGTAGCGGCGGTGCACCGCCTCGACTCTTCCGATCAGGAGGTCGCCCTCCTCCTCGGCACCCACGAACCGGATGCGACCGCGGAAGGGCAGCAGCTCCTCTGCCGGATCAAGGACCTGAACAAGATGCCCCGCCACCTCCTGGTTGGCGAGACCGCGCACACGGGCGGCGACCGTCTCCAGCGGCTCGAGGAAATCGCCGACCAGGACCGTTTGTGCGTGGCGCTCCACCCGGATGGCGGCCGGCACGCCGGAGCCGGGAGGAGCGTCGGCCACGAGATGTTCGGCGATCCGTCCCAGCATCGCCCGGCCGCGGCCGGTGCGCGGCGTCGCGCCGAGCAGCCCCACGGTTTCGCCTCCCTGCAGCAGCATCGCCGCCAGCGCCAGCGTGATCAGCGCTGCCCGCGTCCGCTTCGGTTCGAGTTCGGGCGACGAGGCGTAGTCCATGGACGGTGACCGGTCGCACCAGAGCCATACCTGCTGCGCCACCTCCCATTCGCGCTCGCGGATGAAGATGTCCTGCGAGGCCGCGGTGCGCCGCCAGTCAATGGAGGACACCGGATCACCCGGCTGAAACTGCCGAAACTGCCAGAAACTTTCCCCGCGCCCGCGGCGTCGCCGGCCGTGGACCCCGCTGATGACACCGGCGGCGACACGGAGCGCGCGGATCGAAAAGGAGGGAAGACCGGCAGCGAGACGTTCAGCACGGTCCCGGGGAGCGGGATCAGGCGTCGGCACCAAACGGCTCAGGTGATGGATTCGGTCAGACGATCGATAACGTCCAGGACACTCAGGCCGTCCGCACGTGCAGCGAACGTCACGTCCATCCGGTGCCGCAGCACCGGCCGGGCCAGCGCCACGACATCGTCCACCGACGGCGCGAGCCGCCCGTCCAGCACTGCGCGGGCCCGCGCCGAAAGCATGAGCGCCTGACTGGCGCGCGGCCCCGGACCCCACGAGACATGCTCGCGAACCATCTCGATTTCGGACAGGTCAGGCCGCCCGCGGCGGACCAACGTCAGAATGGCTTCCACCACGCTGTCGCCGACGGGAATCGAACGTACCAGTGCCTGCATGTCGAGGAGTTCCTGCGCCGAGATGATCTGCTCGGGCTCGGTCTCCTTGGGCCCGGTCGTGGCGATCAGCATGGTGCGCTCGGAATCGCGGTCGGGGTAGCCGATGTCGATCCGCATGAGAAAACGGTCGAGTTGGGCTTCCGGCAGCGGGTAGGTCCCTTCCTGTTCGATCGGGTTTTGCGTGGACAGGACGTGGAAGGGTGACGGGAGCGGATGCGCGCGGCCGGCCACGGTCACCTCGTTTTCCTGCATCGCCTGCAGGAGGGCGGACTGGGTTCGGGGCGAGGCCCGGTTGATCTCGTCGGCGAGAAGCAGCTGGCAGAAGACCGGGCCCTCGATGAAACGGAAGGCCCGCTGCCCGCCATCTCCCTCCTCGAGAACCTCGGACCCCACAATGTCGGAGGGCATCAGGTCCGGCGTGAACTGGATCCGCTTGTCCACCAGTCCGAAGACGGTGCCGAGCGAGCGCGCGAGCCGGGTCTTGGCAAGCCCCGGCAAGCCGATGACCAGCGCGTGCCCGCCGGCGAGCAGCGTGATGATCGCGTGGTCCACGACGTGCGGCTGGCCGAACACGAGCTCGGCCATGTGGGTGCGGGCGCGGCCGACCGCATCGTTCGCCGCTTCGATCTGGGCGACAAAATCGTCGTTCTGGGCGACCGCCGCCAGAGGCGAAGGTTTGGCTGGTGGCATGAGCTTGTTCGTACTTCCGCAGCAAACCTGACCCTCGACCTATGGCAGTCGTCCGGGACGAGCAAATGGCGGGAACAGGGACAAAAAGTGCAGAGGCAACCTATCACGTGTGTCGTATGGCCTGCAACGCGAGCGGGCCGCGCCACGCCTTCCAGTACAGGCGACGGCAAGACCGTGAGGCGGTCGCCGCGGCTGGTTGGCTACGGCGTCGTGCCGTCGGCCCAGGTATATCGCGCGCTGAGCAGGACCGACCCCTGCCGGATACCGCGGACCGCCTCGTGAAACGTGAGGCCGGGGAATTCGTGCCGGACGTAGGCGGTCCGGTGCCCGAGGTCGCCGAGGGTGCGATAGGCAAGCTTGACATCAAGCGCCCACCGGTCGCCCAGGTGCCATGCAACCCCGGCATACAGATGGGCTGCCGGCACCACGTCCGTGAGATCAGCCGACTTCACGGTGTCGTAGCGGTCTGCGGGCGGGTCGCATGATCGGCCCTCCCTGCAGGAGTAGTCGCTGTGGAAGTAGAGCCCGGAGACCTCGACATGCGCGATGCCCAGACCGGCGCCAAGGTACGGGGTCGCCCGAAATCCCGGCACCGGAAAGTCCCGGTAGACGTTCACCGAGAGCGAGCGGGTCGTCAGTTCGTCCACCGTGTTCGTGGAGCGCGATGTATAGGGGCTGTCGACGACGTGCGGCGCCCGCCCGGAGCCGTCCAGATACGTGGTGCCGATGAACTCCAGCGCGACGGGATGGATTTGCTGCGTGGCCGACAGGTCAAACCGCAGGCGCCCGGCCTGTCGGCCAACTGCAATCGCGAAGGCATGGCCGGTTTCGGGAACCAGATGCTGAAACCAGCGAAACCCCTCGACAGGCCTGCCGCCGCAGTCGCGGTTGGGACTGCAGGTGGTGTCGCGGTTGTGCCCGGCCTTGTCCATGGTCGCGCTCCAGCCGGCACCAGCTCCCACGTCCACGTACCACGCCGCACGTTCCGGCCCGGCGGCTCCGACTGCCGCGGGCACGCCAAGCAGGATCAGCGCGCCGAACAGCACGCCGGCGATGCGGATCGATCCGGACGCGGCGCCCATGCACTGGCCTCCCGCTTGCACCTGGCGTTCGTCGACGGTGAACACCCTGGATTGGCCGGGCGTCCCGGCCGGGACGACGTTCAGGCCGCGGACTGGCGCTGCCGGGCCGGTTGCCTGCCGAGGAACGGCGCTTCCAGTATCGCCGGCAGTTCGAGCGCCTGCCCGGCGTCGGCAAGCGCGCCGATAAACGTCCGGTGAGGATCGATCCGCAGGTATTGGTCGGGCACCATCGCGGCCATCCGTCGGTCCTCCAGCTGCGTCCGGTAGAGGTCGACCCGGAACCCATGGCCCGGGCCGATTTCGGCGGCGAGCGCCGGCACGACCGCAACACCCAGTCCGGCCTGCACCATCGACAGCGCCACTTCGTAGGTCCGGGTGGTCGCCTCGACCCGCGCTTTCGGCAGCACGCCCTTGTACCACTCGTCGATCCGACGCTTGTGCTGGTTGCCGTACTCGAACCGGATCGTGCTGTTCAGCACCTTGGCGACGGCCGGCTCGACGTCCTCCGTCGGATCCTCGACCCCTTCGAGCGCCAATCCCTTGGGGACCGCGAGGACATAGGGATCCACGAACAGCTCGGTCTGGGCGAACGGCAGATTGCTGGACGCGATCGAGTCCGACGCCACGACGCCGATCGAAATGCGGCGGGCGTAAAGGAGATCGATCGTCTCGGCCGGCGGCACTTCCAGAACGTCGATTTCGACGTTCGGAAAGGACACTGCGAAGCTGCGCATCGCCTCCGGCAGCAGATTTCGGGCGACGGAACTCAGGATTCCCAGCTTGAGCATGCCCCGCGTGCCGGCGGTGAACTGCCCGATACCGTCCATGGCCTCGTCGTAGTCGCTGAGGATCCGTTCCACCCGTCGCAGGAGGTACCGGCCGGCGTCCGTGAGATCGATCGTTCCGCCATGGCGCCGCAGCACCTGGGCGCCCAGCTCATCCTCAAGCTTGGAGATGTGCTGCGAGATCGTGGCCTGTGCCACGCCCAGCTGTTTGCTGGCCCGCGTAAACGAACGCGCCTTGGCCACTGCCCAGAAGGCGCGCATGTGAGTGAGCGATACCGCCATCGAGACCTCCGCCTTGCCCTCAGCCTGACCGGTGCGACCGCCCCAGGTCAAGTGCGCACCGAGACATGCGTGCGGGCGCGGCTTGATTTAGGGCCGCCGAAGGCCGCCCGGAAATCCGCGCGTGGACTGGCGGCGCGGCGCCGGGCGCGCTGCCATCACGGGGTCGCAGGCGGCGCTCCGGCCGCCTCCGGGCGACCGGCTGGCCCTCTTGCCGACACCGGCGGGAGTCCCGCATCCGATTTCCCGCGTCTCAGTGGGCCGCCTCCCAGTTGACACCCACACCGACGTCCACCACCAGCGGCACGGACATCGCGCACGCCGGCAACGGCGCCGCCTCCATGGTCCGTCTGACCACCTCGGAAGTCGCCTCGACCTCCGCCTCGGGCACCTCGAAGACCAGTTCATCGTGGACCTGCAGCAGCATTTCGGCCTGGAGCCCCGCCCCGCGAAGCGCATCCGGCATGCGGACCATGGCGCGCTTGATGATGTCGGCGGCAGCCCCCTGCAGCGGCGCGTTGATGGCCGCCCGCTCGGACCCGGCCCGGGCCGAGAAGTTCCGGGCGCGAATGTTCGGCAGGTGACAACGGCGCCCGAACATGGTCTCGATGTAGCCGTGATCCCTGGCGAACTGCTTGGTGGTCTCCATGTACCGTTCGATGCCGGGGTACTGTTTGAAGTAGGCGTCGATAATCCCCTGGGCCTCACCCTTGGGGATGCCCAGCTGCCGGGCCAGTCCGAACGCGCTCTGTCCGTAGATCAGCCCGAAATTGACCGTCTTGGCCCGGCGCCGCATTTCCGCGTCCACCTCCGGCACGGCGACCGCGAACACGCTGGCGGCCGTGAGCGTGTGAATGTCCGCGCCGTCCCGGAACGCCTCCCGCAACGGCTCGATCCCCGCCACCTCGGCCAGCAGGCGCAGTTCGATCTGCGAGTAGTCGGCAGCCAGCAAGACCCTGCCGGGCGGCGCCACGAAGGCACGGCGGAGGCGCCGGCCATCCTCGGTCCGGATCGGGATGTTCTGCAGGTTCGGATCGCTCGACGACAGTCTGCCCGTGGCGGCTCCGGTCATGTGGTAGGACGTGTGCACGCGCCCCGTCGCCCGGCTCCGCTCGAGCAGCGCCTCGATGTACGTCGACAGCAGTTTCTGGACCTGCCGCCAGGCGATCATGCTGCTCGCGATCTCGTGGCCCTGTCCCGCGAGCTCCTCCAGAACCGCGTGGGACGTCGATGCGCTCTTCTTCACGCGGGTCTTGCCGCCAGGCGTGAGCCCGAGTTCCTCGAACAGGATGGTGCCGAGCTGCGCCGGCGAGGACAGGTTGAATGGCCGTCCCGCGAGTCCGTGGATCCGTGTCTCGAGCGCCGCCATCTGCGCCTCGAAGTCGGAGCGGAGTTCTTCCAGCGTGCCGCGGTCCACGGCGATGCCGGCCCGTTCCATGGCCGCCAGGACGGGAACCAGCGGTCTCTCCAGCGTCTCGTACACCGTCACCATGTGCTCCTTGAGCACGCGCGGCCGGAGGCACTGGTGCAGCTGCAGCGTGAGGTCGGCATCCTCCGCGGCGTACTCGCAGGCCTTGTCGAGCGGCACCTGAGAAAACAGGATCTGGTTGCGGCCGGTTCCGCACACCGCCGAAAACGGAATCGGCTCGATGCCCAGGTAGCGTTCGCTCAGCGCATCGAGGCCGTGCTTCGCGCGGCCCGCGTCGACCACGTACGACAGGAGCATCGTGTCGTCGATCGGCGTCACCTCGATGCCGGCCGCCCGGTGCAGGACGTTGGCGTCGTACTTGATGTTCTGGCCCACCTTGAGGACCGCGGGGTCCTCGAGCAGCGACCGCAGCCGCGCGAGCACCTGATCCTTCGGGGCCTGGGCAGGCGGGGGCGGCGTGAACAGGCCGTCATCCCCCTGGCCGTCGGCTGCGCCGACGTGCGCGAGCGGGATGTAGCAGGCCCGGCCGGGGGCCGTGGCCAGCGAGATTCCGACCAGTTCGAGCGTTTCGAGCTCGAGGCCCGTGGTTTCGGTGTCGACGGCCACGGTGCCCGCCGCGTTCGCCAGGGCAACCCAGGCGTCCAGGCGGCGAACGTCGGTGACCAGTTCGTAGTGCCGTTCGACCGGCGCGGCTTCGGCCGCTGCCGCCGTTGTGCCGGCGCCGTCCAGCTGCGCCGCGATCCGCTGCACCAGGCTGGCAAACCCCTGCGCCCGGAGGAATCCCAGCAACAGGTCCGGGTCGGGCGGGGCGCGACGCATGTCCTCGATACCGACGTCCACCGGGACGTCGCGCTTGAGCGTGACGAGCCGCATGCTGATGCGGGCGTCGTCAGCATGCTGGAGCAGCCGCTCGCGACGCTTGGGCTGCTTCACCGCAGGAGCCCCCGCCAGCACGTCCTCGAGCGAGCCGAACCGGGACACCAGTTCGGCGGCCGTCTTGACGCCGATTCCCGGCACGCCGGGGACATTGTCCGTGGCGTCGCCCGCCAGTGCCTGCACATCGACGACCCGCTCGGGCGGGACGCCAAACTTCTCGGCCACCTCGGGCGGACCGATGGGCTCCAGGTCGCGCGGCCCCAGCATCCTGACGTGGGGGCCCACCAGCTGCATCAGATCCTTGTCGGACGAGACGATGTCGACGTCCCATCCCGAGTTGCTCGCCTGCTCGGCGAAGGTCGCGATCAGGTCGTCGGCTTCGTATCCGGGGAGCTCGATCGACGGCAGCCCGAACGCACGCGTCGCCTCGCGCACCAGGGGAAACTGCGGGATCATTGCCTCCGGCGGCGGTGGCCGATGGGCCTTGTAGGCGGGAAATATGTCGTTTCGAAAGGACTTCGCGCCGGCGTCGAAGATCACCGCGAGACCGTCACTGTCCTCCTGCTGGTACAGCTTCCACAGCATGCTGCAGAAACCGTACACGGCGTTCACCGGCGTGCCGTCGGCCCGCGTGAGCTCCCGCATCGCATGGAATGCTCGGAAGAGGTACCCGGAGCCGTCGACCAGGATCAGCCGCGGTCGCGCCGAGGGCGCTTCCGTCACGGGCGTGGGGTCGGCCACGGCAGCACGGCAGGGTCAGTCAGCGCGCCGCACGAAACGTCGTCCGCAGTACGGACACACGATGTCTCCCCCCGCCCGGAGCGACAGGAACACGCGCGGATGACCATCCGCGCCGCCGCCGTCGCAGGCAACGCGATCCTCATCGACTTCGACCGTTTCGGGAGACGCCATGCGACGCAGCCCCTGAGCGCGGTGCGGCCCAGGTCGTTGCCACGCGCGGGGCTAGATGATAAGGAAAGGGGAACGGCCATGCTAGACGAACCCGGTCCTGATTCCGTGCCCGGCGCGTCGGCGGCGGCTATCCGCATTAGCGGCCTCGAGAAAGTGTACCGCGCGCAGTCCGGTCAGCCGGCCATGCGGGCGCTCAGGGGCGTCAGCCTGGAGATCCCGAGGGGATCGATCTTCGGGCTGCTGGGTCCGAACGGTGCCGGCAAGTCGACGCTGATCAATATCTTGGCCGGGCTGGTCGTGAAGAGCGGCGGCCAGGTTGAAATCAACGGATACGACCTCGACGCGGCCTGGCGACAGGCGCGGCTCTCCATCGGCGTCATGCCGCAGGAGCTCGTCCTCGATCCGTTCTTCTCGCCCCGGCAGACACTGGAGTTGCAGGCCGGCCTCTACGGGGTCCCGCCAAGCCGGCGTCAGACCGAGGCGCTGCTGGAGATGGTGGGGCTGGCCGACAAGGCCGACGTCTACTCGCGCACGCTGTCGGGCGGCATGCGCCGCCGCCTGATGATGGCGAAAGCGCTGGTGCACCGCCCACCGATCGTGATCCTCGACGAGCCGACTGCGGGGGTCGACATCGAATTGCGCGAGCTCCTGTGGAACGAGGTCCGGTACATCAACGACGCCGGGGCGACCATCCTGCTGACGACGCACCACTTCGAGGAAGTCGAGGCCATCTGCGACCGGATCGCCATCATCAACCGGGGATCCGTGATCCTGAACGGACCGATGGACGAGATGCTGGCCGAGCTGGACCGCAAGGAACTCGTGGTCCGCCTGGCGGAACCGTGCAGCGAGGTGCCGGCGGCCTTCAGCGATCTCGACGCCTATCTCCAGGGCGACCGCACGGTGGTGATCGGATATCGGCCGACCCGGACCCGGACGGTCGACCTCCTGGGCCGCATCCGCAATTCGGAACTCCAGGTCGAGGACCTGTCGACGCGCGAGCCCAACCTGGAAGACCTCTTCCGGACCCTGACGCGCGAGCCCGGACCCGACGCAGCCCGCCCGTGACCTCGCTGCGCGCCGCCGCTGAACAGGCCCGCGCCTGGCCGTTCGCCGAAGCGCGCCGACTGGCGACGCGCCTTGACGGCCGCCTGCCCGGGAAGGGCTATGTGCTGTTCGAGACCGGATTCGGGCCCTCGGGCCTGCCCCATATCGGGACCTTCGGCGAGGTGGCCCGCACGACCATGGTCCGTCGTGCCTTCGAGACCCTGACCGGGATGCCGACCCGGCTGATCGCCTTCTCCGACGACATGGACGGCCTGCGCAGCGTGCCGACCAACGTGCCCGAGCAGGCCATGCTGGCCGAGCACCTCGGCCGCCCCCTGAGCGACATTCCGGACCCGTTCGGCCAGCACGCGAGCTTCGCCGAACACAACAACAACCAGCTCTGCACCTTCCTCGACCGGTTCGGGTTCGACTACGAGTTTCGGAGCTCCACGCACTGCTACCGCAGCGGCGTCTTCGACGAGACGCTGCTCATGGTGCTTCGGCACTACGACGAAATCACCGCGATCATCCTGCCCACGCTGGGGCGCGAGCGGCGCGCGACCTACAGCCCGTTCCTGCCGGTCTGCCCGACGACCGGCCGGGTCCTGCAGGCCCCCGTACTCGCCCGCGATCCCGATGCCGGCACGATCACCTACCGGGGCGACGACGGGACGGAAGTCGAGACGCCCGTGACGGGGGGGCGCTGCAAGCTGCAGTGGAAGCCGGACTGGGCGATGCGCTGGGTGGCGCTCGACGTCGACTACGAGATGAACGGCAAGGACCTGATCTCGTCGTACGAACTCGGCGCGCAGATCGCCCGCGTGCTCGGCGCCAGGCCGCCGGCGAACATGACGTACGAGCTCTTCCTCGACGAACGCGGGGAGAAGATCTCGAAGAAGATCGGCAACGGCCTGACACTCGAGGAATGGCTTACGTACGGTACCGAGGAAAGTCTGTCGCTCTTCATGTATCACCAGCCCGGCCGGGCCAAGCGGCTTCACTTCGACGTGATCCCCCGGCATGTCGATGACTACGAGCGCCACCTCAAGCAGTTCGCGGACCGGGATCAGGAAGGCGGCCCGGCAGAACTGCTGGAAAATCCGGTGTGGCACATCCACGGCGGCCAGCCGGCGCGCACCCGGACCGTGCCGCTGACGTTCGGGATGCTGCTCAATCTCGCCAGCGCCTGCAATGCCGAGGACGCCTCGGTCCTCTGGGGATTCATCGAGCGCTATCTCCCGGCCGCGGCGCCCGCGACGGAACCTGCGCTTGACCGGCTGGTCGCCCTCGCCGTCCGCTACTACCAGGATCGGGTGCGTCCCCAAAAGCGGTACCGGCCGGCCACCGCGCCCGAGCGCGTCGCCCTGCTGGCACTGGCCGAGGCCCTCCAGGCCCTCCCTCCGGACGCCGACGGCGAGACGCTCCAGGGCACCATCTTCGAGGTCGGCCGGGCCAACGGGTTCGACGAGCCGAAGACCTGGTTCAAGGCGCTCTACGAGACCCTGCTCGGCCAGAGTCGCGGCCCCAGGATGGGGTCCTTCATCGCGCTCTACGGCATTGCCGAGACGGTCGCGCTGATCGAGGCGGTCACCACCGGCAGACGTTCGTCCGACGCGGCCGCCACGCCCGCTCCCTAGCCCCGACTGCTGCCGCTTTGCGACCGGTCCCTTGATGCGGCCGCCCGTGCCGCGGCACCGGACACGCCTGCCGGTCGCTGGCCGGGCACACCCTGGCCCAACGCGTCGACAGGCAGGTCGCCTGCACACCCGCGTGAGCATTGACCGTGCCTGTTCCATTCGTCCTCGCATCCGGTATCGCCGGCGGCGGTTCCCACCTTTGCCGGTGCGGATTCCGCGAACACGGCCAGGCATTGCAGCGAGCGCATGCGCGGGGCCGGTACTCCGGCATGCTGCGAGGGG
This sequence comes from Alphaproteobacteria bacterium, assembly GCA_965116745.1. GTDB lineage: Bacteria > Pseudomonadota > Alphaproteobacteria > TMED109 > TMED109 > VXPW01. The sequence continues at coordinate 2,279,411 of OZ220701.1, forward strand.
ATTCCCTTTGCGGCGAAAGGCTGCACAATCGTCGATCTTCCGGGCTTCCGCAGTTGACGCCCGTGACGCATATCGGAAACGGCACCATGACTGACCTTCTTGCTGGAAAAGTGGCCCTGGTGACGGGGGCGGGGCGCGGAATCGGTGCCGAAATCGCCAAGCTGATGGCCGCGCATGGCGCGAGTGTCATCGTGAACGATCCGGGCAGCGCGACATCGGGCGAAGGCCAGGACCAGGCACACGCTCTCGCAACGGTGGAGGCGATCCACTCGGCAGGAGGCGCCGCGGACGCCAATTTTGACAGCGTGACCGAGCTTGCCGCCGCGGAAGGCATGGTCACGCAGGCGATGGATCGGTACGGACGGATCGACATCGTCGTGAACAACGCCGGGATCCTTCGGGACGCCATCTTCCACAAGATGACCGAAGACGACTGGGACGCGGTCATCGACGTCCACCTCAAGGGAAGCTTCAACGTGGCAAGGGCGGCCGCAACCCGGTTCCGGGCCCAGGAATCAGGGTGCTTCGTGCACATGACCTCGACGTCGGGCCTGGTCGGCAACGTCGGCCAGGCGAACTACGCTGCGGCCAAGCTTGGAATCGTCGGTCTCTCGAAGTCCCTGGCGCTCGACATGGCGCGGTTCAACGTGCGGTCCAACTGCATCGCTCCCTTCGCGTGGAGCCGCATGATCGGGACCATCCCGGCAGCAGACGACGCCGCACGCGCGCGCATCGAGAAGCTCAAGCAGATGACCCCCGACAAGATCGCGCCGGTCGCGGTCGCGCTCTGCTCGGATCGCGCGGCGCAGGTAACCGGCCAGATCTTCGGTGTCCGCAGCAACGAGATCTTCCTGCTCAGCCAGTCCCGCCCGCTCCGAGGCATCCACGAGGGCTCAGGCTGGTCTCCGGAAGCCGTGGTCGAGCATGCCTTCCCCGCGCTGCAGCCCGACTTCTATCCGCTCGATCGCACCGCCGACGTGTTCAGTTGGGACCCCGTGTAGCGGCCGCAGCGCCCGTCAGGTGGCCCGGCCGGGCGCCGCGCCAGGCCGCGGGCCGGGGCTACTGCGGTTTGGGGATAAAGTCGGCGGCAACGGACTGCTGCAGCAGGAACACACAGTCCTCGGGTCCGATGCAGGCGTCGCCGTGCATCTCGCCGCCTGGCTGGAACACGTACGAGCCCGGCGGCAAATCCCGCTCCTCGCCGGTTTCCTCGAACCAGTGCTTCCAGATTCCCGTCAGGACCACGCCATGGTAGTCACCGGTATGGGCGTGCACGGGGGCGGTGAAGCCGGCCGGGAATCGAATCAACCGGACATTGGCCCCCGTTGCCGGATTTCCGAACAGCACGGCCACGTCGACCGCGGACCCCTCCCGGATGGGCTGCCATTCGACCTCGTCGAGCGGAATCATGAGCCCGTGGACTCCATTGCCCTCGGCGCGGGCAGCGCCGAATGTCGCCAGCAGTGCGGCGCACCCGAACACGAGTGTCATCAAGGGTTTCATGTGCTTCCCTTTCGGGCAAGGTGCTTCGGAGTAACGGCCCCAGCTTCCGTGCAGCCTTCCCCCCGCCTGCGAGAACGGCATCCCGTGCGCGGTGGTTCGGACGGCCGCCGCGGCCGCGCTGTCCGGGCGCCGGCGGCGCGGCAGTATGGCGGGCGGGCCGCGGCCCTACAAGGAAGCCCCACAACGAGAATTCGTGCCTCGGAGGCGGGTGACCCGCCGGTGCGGACCGGCATGATCCCCGGCGGGCCGAACCGGCCGGGATTTGCCCGAGAGACCGGCTTCCGGACGGATGGGTGACACGATGGACAAGAATCCCTTTGTTCCGCTCCCCGACTATCGGGAGTATCCCGAAGCCGAGATGATGCAGCGGGCGCGCCAGTTCCATCTGGAACTGAAAAGACGGCGCACGGTTCGGCATTTCTCGAACCGCCCCGTCCCGAGGGAGGTGGTCGAGCATTGCCTGCGCGCGGCGACGACGGCGCCGAGTGGTGCCAACCTCCAGCCGTGGCACTTCGTCGTCGTCAGCGATCCGGAAACGAAACGCCGGATCAGACAGGCGGCCGAGGAGGAGGAGCGCCACTTCTACCGGCATCGGGCACCGCAGGAGTGGCTGGACGCCCTGGCCCCGCTCGGCACCGACGAACACAAGCCGTTCCTCGAGCGCGCACCCTATCTGATCGCGATCTTCGCCCAGAAGTACGGCCGCCTGGCCGACGGCCGAAGAGTCAAGCACTACTACCCGCTGGAATCGGTCGGGCTGGCCACCGGGATGCTGATCGCGGCCCTGCACGTCGCAGGATTGGCGACGCTGACCCACACCCCGAGCCCCATGAAGTTCCTGAACGATATCCTGGGTCGCCCGACGTCATCCGAACGCCCGTTCCTGCTGCTGGTGGTGGGTTACCCCGACAGGAACGCGACGGTACCCGCCATCGGTCGAAAGCCGCTTGACGAAGTGGTGACCTACGTCTGAGGGTGCGAACGGTCCGGCGCTCGGGGGCGGGGCCCGGAATCAGCTCTCGGCAAGGCACCACTCGAGGATCGCCTTCTGCGCGTGCAGGCGATTCTCCGCTTCGTCCCAGACCACCGAATCCGGACCGTCAATCACTTCCGCGGTGACCTCCTCGCCGCGATAGGCCGGCAGGCAATGCATGAAGACGGCCCCCGGCGCCGCGGCATCCATCAGCGACTGGTTCACCTGGAAGGGGCGGAACACCGCCTGCCGGTCCGCCAGGCCGTCCGCCGACGGGTCCGCGGCCATGGATTTCCACGTGTCGGTCACCAACGCCGAGGCCCCTCGCGCAGCCGCGGCCGGGTCGTCCACCAGGTCGACGTATCCCGACTCGACCGCCCGACTCACCAGATCCGCCGGTGGCTGCCGGGAAGGAGGACACGCAACGCGCAGCCGCACGCCGAGCTGCATCGCCGCGTGAATCCACGAGTTGGCCACGTTGTTGCCGTCACCGATCCAGGCCACGTGCCGGCCTTCCAGCGAGCCGAACCGGTCCCTGAGGGTCAGCAGATCGGCCATGACCTGGCATGGGTGACTCCGGTCGGTCAGGCCGTTGATCACCGGAATCTCGGCATGTCCGGCGAACTCTTCCAGCTGGGCGTGCGAACCGGTTCGCAGCAGCGCCACGTCGGCGTAGCGCGACAGCACGCGGGCGGTGTCAGCAAGGCTCTCGCCCCGGCCGATCTGGGTCCCCTGCCGGTCGAGGGTGAGCGCCCGCCCGCCCAGCTCGTTCATCGCGACCTCGAACGACACCCGTGTTCGCGTCGACGGTTTCTCGAACAGCATGGCCAGCGTCCGCCCGCGACCCGCGCCGGGCTCCGCCCGCAGGGCGGCGCGGTTCCGCTTGTAGGCGCTGGCCCGTTCGAGCAGCCGTCCCAGCAGCGCGCCATTCAGACGGTCAAGGTCAAGGAAGTGTCGAGGTTGGTTCATCGTGCCGGCCCGCCGCCGCTCACCGGAACGTGCGAAATACGGCTTCCGTTATGGTCAACGCCTCGTCCACATGGGCGTTCTCGATGTTGAGCGGCGGCAACATCCGCACGGTGTCCCCGCCCGCCGGAACCGTCAATAACCGGTGCTCACGGAAACGGGAATAGAGATCCGCCGCCGGTACCGCTGCCGTCATGCCGAGCATCAGGCCACGGCCTCGCACTTCCGAAATCACCCCCGGGTGCTGATTCTGCAATTGCTCCAGCCCATCACGCAGGCGGGCGCCCGCCTGCTCGACGCTGGCAAGAAATCCCGGTGCCAAGATCTCCTCGACCACGGCATCCGCGACCGCACTCGCCAGGAAGTTCCCGCCGAACGTGGACCCGTGCGTGCCGGGCACCATGCCGACCGCCGCCCGCTCCGTCGCCAGGACGGCCCCGATCGGGAAACCGCTGCCGAGGCCCTTGGCGAGACCGGCGACATCGGGCGCGACCTCCTCCCATTCGCAGGCCAGGAACCGGCCGGTCCGCCCGACCCCGGTCTGGACCTCGTCCAGGGCCAGCAGGATGCCGTGCTCGTCGCACAGGCTGCGCAGTCCGGCGAGATAGCCCTGCGGCGCGGTCACAATGCCGGACTCGCCCTGCAAGGGCTCGACAAACACGGCTGCGGTCCGATCGGTGACCGCGGCCCGGGTGGCTTCGAGATCGCCGTAGGGAACCCGCACGAACCCCGCCGCGAGCGGCGTGAACCCCGCGCGGTGGGCCTCGTTGCCGCCCGCCGCCAAGCCCGCCAGCGTGCGCCCGTGGAATGCCCCGTCCGTCACGATCACCTCGGCACGCTCGGAATTGCCGTGGTGGTAGTGGAACCGGCGCACGGTCTTGATCACGCCTTCCGAGGCCTCGGCGCCCGAGTTGCAGAAGAACACCCGATCGGCAAACGAGTGCTCGACCAATCGCGTGGCGAGACGCTCCTGCGGGCCGATCCGGTAAAGGTTCGACGTATGCCACAGCCGGCCGGCCTGCTCCGCCAGGACCGCGACCAGCTTCGGGTGGGCATGGCCGAGGGCAGTCACGGCGATGCCGGTGCCGAAGTCCAGGTAACGCGTACCGTCGGTCGTGAAGAGATACGGACCCTCGCCTCGCTCGAAGGCCAGATCGAGCCGGGCGTAGGTGGGCATCAGCGCGTCCATGAATGACAAATCCGAAAACGGGGGCAGGATCGGGAAGGAAGACCTCGCAATGTAGCGCAGAACCGCCGGCGATGAGGCGGGATCAGTCCTTGAGCCGGTATCCGGTCCGGAACATCCAGAGCGCCCACAGCAGCAGCCCGAAGTTGATGACCGCCAGCAACGCCATGCCGAGGCCGAGGTTCGCATCTGAGTGGCCGATGAAGCTGGAACGGAACCCGTCGATGACATAGAAGAACGGGTTGAACTGAATGATGGTGTAGAACGGTTCCGGCAGTCGCTCGATCGAGTAGAAGGTGCCGGACAGGAACGAAAGCGGCGTCACGACGAAGTTGGTGATCGTGGACATGTGGTCGAACTTCTCGGCCCAGACGCCGGTCAGCACGCCGAGCAGTGACATCAGCAGTGCCGCCGCCACCATGTAGTACCCCAGCACCAGGTAGTCCTGGAGTCGGATCGGCACGAAGACCCACATGGCGAGGCCAACCGCCAGCCCGACGCAGAGTCCACGGGCCAGCCCGCCCACGAGGAACCCCGTCAGCAGTTCCCCCGGCGCGAGCGGCGGCATCAACAGGTCCACGATGTTGCCGGTCATCTTGGCGCTGAGCAGCGAACTCGACGCGTTCGCGAATGCGTTCTGCATCACCGCCATCACGATCAGGCCGGGCGCCAGGAACTCGAGAAACGGTCGGCCGCCCACTTCCCGGAACGTGCCGCCCAGCGCCAGTGCGAACACCGCAAGGAACAGGAGTGTGGTGACCATCGGCCCGGCGATGGTCTGCTGCCCGATCTTCAGGAACCGCAGCGTCTCGCGCCCGCACAGGACCCACAGTCCCCCCCAATTGATTCTCCCCATGGCGGGCATGGGCATGGGCGCGGCCGGACTGCGCGAATTACGGTGGGCCATTTGCACTAACCTTCGTTTGAACCCGGAGCCGGCAGCACGGTGCCGACGGGAACCGGAGTACCGCGCAGAAACGCCGCGGCATCGAGCCTGCGGCCGCCGGGCCGCTGTACCTCCAGCAATCGCAGGCCGTCCACCCCGCAAGCGACCGTTAGGCGATCATCCAGCACCGTTCCTGCAGGCGCCGGACGGGACTTGACGGGCCGGGCGCGCCATACCTTGACCGGTTCGGAACGCCCCTTCAAGGGAAACAGGGCCCGGACGCCCGGAGCAGGGTGCAGGGCCCGGACCTGTCGCTCCAGCTGCTCGGCCGCGGACTCCCAATCGAGGACGCGGTCAGCCGGACCGAGCTTGCTCGCGTAGACGGCGTCCTCCGGCTGCGCCACCGGGACCAGCGTGCCCGCGGCCAAACCGCTCAGGGTCGCCGCGAGCCGGTCCGCGCCACACGTCGCCAGAACGTCGCGCAGCACACCGCCGGTCATGTCGGGTCCGATCGGCACCTCGTACCGATCCAGGACCGGACCGGTGTCCAGCCCATCGTCCATCAGCATCAGCGAGACCCCGGTCACCGCATCGCCGGCCATGATCGCGCGCTCGACCGGCGCCGCACCGCGCCACCGGGGCAGCAGGGACGCGTGCACATTCACGCACCCCAGCCGGAATGCCTTCAGGACGGCACCTGGCAGCAGCAGCCCGTACGCGACCACGACGCCCACGTCGAGCTCCATCGACCGCAGCCGCTCAGCTTCGCCGGAGTCGCGCAGGGTGCCGGGCGTCCGCACCGCAAGGTCCAGGGTCCCGGCGCGGTGCGCAACGGGGCTCTCCCGCACCCGGTGGCCCCGGCCGGCAGGGCGCGGCGGCTGGGTGTAGACGACCTCGATGTGATGGACGCTGGCATGCAGCGCATCCAGCGCCGGCACCGCGAACTCCGGCGTGCCGAAGAACGCCGCCCGCAGCGGCGTCCCCCTCAAGGCCGCCTCAGGCCGCCGGACGGATGGTTCGATCGCGTCCCCGCCGGGCCAGCCGCTTCTCCTTGACCAGCCGCTGGATGATCCGGTCGCGCGTCAGGCGGGTCAGGTGGTCGACGAACAGCACCCCGTCCAGATGATCGATCTCGTGCTGCCAGCACACGGCTTCCAGCCCCGTGCATTCCCGGGTATGGGTCACGCCGTCGAGATCCTGGTACCGCACCGTGACGCGGGCCGGGCGCTCGACCTCCTCGTAGGCCTCCGGCACCGAGAGACACCCCTCGCTCATCGTGGCGGTCTCCTCGCTCGCCTCCAGGACTTCCGGGTTGACCAGGATTTGCGGATTGGGTGGCTCGTCCTCGCCGTGGAGATCCATCACCACCATCCGCTGCTGCACATCCACCTGCGGCGCTGCCAGCCCGATGCCGTTGGCGGCGTACATGGTCTCCAGCATGTTCTGGGCCAGCTCCGCGAGCGTCCGGTCGAACTGCTCGACCGGACGGCTCACCTTCGTGAGCCGAGGGTCAGGCGCCTTCAGGATGGGTAGGATCGCCAAGGGATTCGGTCTCCGCAGCCAATTGCGCCTCCGCCGAGACGCCGTACATGTGCCACGCAAGTATGGCAAAAAGTGCGGGCGGACAGAATCTCCCGGCTCCACCCGACCCGGCACGACAGCATACGCCTGCCTGTTCGGCCGGTTCAGCCGGGCGGCCCCACAATCACCTGCATCGGCAGCTCCGGGTCGCGCGACCACTCGGCGAGGGAGCCGTCGTACAGGCGGGTCCCGGTGCGCCCCAGCAATTCATGCAGGACGAACCAGCCCAACGAGCTTTCCAGCCCGGCGTTGCAGAACACGACCGGGTCGGCATCGGCGGGCACGCCGGCATGGTCGAGCGCCGCGCGCACCGTGGCGGGCGCATGAAAGACGAGGGTGTCGTCCACGAGAAACCAGGCGAGCGGCACGTTCCGCGCGCCCGGCAGCGTGCCATGACGAAGCACGGTTTCGTTGCGGTTCAGGCCCAGGTACTGATCGCTGGTTCGGAGGTCCACGAGTGGTCGGCCCGACGTGATCGCGGCTCCCACGGCGGCACGGTCAGCCAGCATGGGAGGCGACCGGCGCGGCGTGTAGGAACCCGGCACCGGGGGCTGGTAACCGGTGTCCACGTCATTGTCCCAGCGCGCGGTCCAGGCCGCGAGGCCACCGTCCAGAATCGACACGGCAGCATGGCCGACACTGCGCAGCGAGACGAAGATTGCGGCCGCTTCCGCCGCGTCGTAGCGACCGGACCCCGGCGCCACGATAATGACGTGGTCGTTCGGGCTGATGCCGAGGCGTCCCAGCAGCTCGGCAGTGCGGACCGGCGCCGGGAGCCGCATCGGCACTCCGGCCTGCGTTTCTCGCCAGCCGTCCTCGTAGAAGTTCGTAAAGGTGGCGCAGGGAACGTGCCCGGTCTCGTGGTCGGCTCGTGATCGGCGCACGTCGAGTACCAGCAGCCCGTCGGAACAGGTCCGCTCAGCCAGCCAGGCCACATCGACCAGCGCAGTCGCCGCCGCGGCGGGCGGCGCCAGGGCGGCGGCCACCGAAGTTGCGAGCAGGAGTAACCAACGCCGTGCCATGCTGGCCGGAGCATAGGCCCGGACGGCAGATACCAATAGGCAGTTCCTATGCAACGTATAGATGGACCCTCGGGTCGCGCATCCTATCTTGCGTCCCACTGACGGGCGCACGTAATTGCGTCTACCTTGGAACCCTTCATTGGAGAGTTACCTATGTGGAAAGCTCCTGTGGTTCGCGAGGTGGCGGTCGGTCTTGAGATCAACTGCTACGCTTGCGCGGAGGTCTGATCCCAGTCTGGATCTGACTTTGACCCCCGCCGAACGGTAACCTGGGGCAACGGTGATGTCGTATGCAAATCCGTGTTCTGGGAGCAGCCGCCGGCGGGGGGTTTCCGCAGTGGAATTGTAATCATCCGAATAGTCGCCGGGCGCGAGCCGGCAACCCCGATACTCCCTCAAGAACACAGTCTTCCATTGCCGTCAGTGACGACGGTGCGCGTTGGTTCCTGTTTAACGCTTCCCCCGATCTACGCCAGCAGATAGCCGAGAATCCGGTCCTCCAGCCCTCGGCCCAGGCGCCGCTTCGCTACAGCCCCATTACCGGCGCGGTGCTGACCAATGCCGATGTGGACCATGTCGCCGGCCTGCTGAATCTTCGCGAATCGCAACCGCTGAGCCTCTATGCGACCCCCCGAGTACTCGGCGTGCTCGAGGCCAACACCATCTTCAACGTCCTGAACCCCGCGTTCGTGGAGCGGCGTTCCCTGGCCCTTGACGAGCCGATGCAGCTCGTGGATGCCGCCGGGGCCGCCGCCGGCCTGGAGATCACGCCGTTCGCGGTTCCCGGCAAGGTTGCCCTCTGGCTCGAAGACGAGGCCAAGGGGCCCGATTTCGGCTCGGTCGACGAAGACACCATCGCCCTGCACGTCCGTTCCACCTCAAGTGATGCCTCGTTTCACTACATGCCGGCCTGCGCCGCCATCACCGATGCCGTGCGCGAGCGGGTCCGCGGCACCCCCCTGCTCTTTTTTGACGGCACCCTCTGGGTCGACGACGAGATGGTCCGTGACGGAGTCGGCGTGAAGACCGGCAAACGGATGGGACACACCAGCATTTCGGGCGAGGGCGGCTCGCTCCACGGTCTTGACGGCCTCGGCATCGGACGCCGGATCTTCATTCACCTCAACACGACCAACCCGGTGCTGTCGGCCGACACGCCGGAACGCCGGGCGGTCGAGGACGCCGGGTGGGAAGTATCCTACGACGGGATGGAGATCGACCTGTGATCGCACCGGCGCCAATGGTGCCCGGAGCGCCCGGCACGGAGACCGAGCCGCCGCGCACCGAACCGGAGATGCTGGCGGCGCTGTCCCGGATCGGCGACGAGCGCTACCACAGCCTGCATCCGTTCCATCGGCTGCTGCACGACGGCGAACTCGACCACGGACAGGTGCAGGCCTGGGCCCTAAATCGCTACTACTACCAATGCTCCATCCCTCGCAAGGATCTGACCCTCATGGCGCGGATCGCCGACGTCGATCTGCGGCTGGAATGGCGTTCTCGCGTGATTGATCACGAAGGCGACATGGATGGTTCGGGTGGACTGGCCCGTTATCTGCAGCTTTGTGAACGCCTCGGTCTCGACCTCGACTACGTCCGCTCGTGCGCCGGCCTGTTGCCCGGCACCCGCTTTGCCGTCGACGCCTACATCGCGTTTGTGCGCGAGCGTTCGGTGCTGGAGGCGATCGCATCCTCGTTGACCGAGCTGTACGCTCCGGCCATCCACCGGGAGCGGATTGCGGGGCTCTCCCGCCACTACGCATGGGCCGACGACTACGCCCTGGCCTATTTCAAGAAGCGTATCAACCAGGCCCGGCGAGATGTGGATTTCGGCCGCGCGTGGGTGCTCCGCAATGCCCGGACCCGGGCCGAGCAGGACGCCGTGCTCGACGCGGTACGGTTCAAGACCGACGTGCTCTGGGCCCAGCTCGATGCACTGCATTCAGCCTACGTGGAACCGAAACGAATTCCCCCTGGCTGCTTCGAACCCCCACCCCAGGACCAGGAGCGCGCTGCGTGACCGAGCGTCTCCTCCTGAACCTGGACTCGGTGCCGCGGCTGCCGCGGCACGCAAAACTCCGGTTCGACCGGGCCCGCGATTGCTGGATCATCAATGCGCCGGAGCGCGTGTTCGAACTGGATGCCATTGCGGGCGAAGTCATCCAGCTCGTGGACGGCACGCGGACCCTGGCGGTCGTGGTCGACGAACTCGCGACGAAGTACGACCAGGCCACCCGTGCGGACATCGAACGCGATGTCACCGCCATGCTCCAGAACCTGGCTGACAAGGGATTTGTGATCGCATGACTGACCACGCTGAAGCCCCCGCGAACGCGCAGACCGAATGCGCTTCGGCGACCGGAACCTCGGAATCCCGCAATCGTTTGATTCCCTACGCCGTTCTTTGCGAACTGACTCATCGATGCCCGCTCCAGTGCCCGTACTGCTCCAACCCGGTCGAATTGGAGCGCGCATCGCGCGAGATCGACACTGACACCTGGAAGAGCGTTCTCTCGCAAGCCGTGGACATGGGGATCCTTCAGGCGCACTTCTCGGGCGGCGAGCCGACCGTACGGAAGGACCTGGAAGAGATGGTCGAGCACGCCGCCAAGGCCGGGCTCTACACCAATCTCATTACCTCCGGGGTGTTGCTGACTCCGGCCCGGCTCGACCGGCTGCGGGAGGCGGGCCTCGATCACGTCCAGGTCTCGTTCCAGGACACGGAGGCCGAGAACGCGGATCGCATCGCGGGTTTCCGCGGACACGCCAAGAAACAGGAAGCCGCCCGCATGGTCCGGGCCGCCGACTTGCCGCTCACCGTCAACGCCGTGATGCACCGCCAGAACCTGCATCACCTCGAAGCCATGATCGCGATGGCCGTGGAACTCGACGCTGAACGGCTCGAGGTGGCCCAGGTGCAGTACTACGGGTGGGCGCTGAAGAACCGGCAGGCGTTCCTTCCGACACGCGACCAGCTCGATGAGGCGACCCGGATCGTCGAAGAGGCCCGGGTCCGCCTCAAGGGGATCCTGGCGATCGACTACGTGGTTCCCGACTACTACGCGCGCCGACCGAAGTCCTGCATGGGCGGCTGGGGCCGCCAGTTCCTGAACATCACGCCCGCCGGCAAGGTGCTGCCCTGCCACGCGGCGGAATCGCTGGACTTCCTGGAGTTCGAGAACGTGACCGAGCGTCCGCTGGCCTGGATCTGGGAACACTCAAGCGCCTTCAACCGGTTCCGCGGCACCGACTGGATGCCGGAGCCGTGCCGCAGTTGCGATCGGCGCGAGATCGATTGGGGGGGATGCCGATGCCAGGCGTTCGCCCTGACCGGAGATCCCGATACGACCGACCCGGCCTGCGAGTTCGCTCCCCAGCGACACGTGCTGGAAATGCCCATCGGCGAGGCCGGGGGCGAGATTCCGGAGTTCGTGTACCGGCGCATCGGCAACGGCTGACCTTTCGCTGCGCCCGTTGGCGAACGCCCGGGCCGGGAACCGGGATGCGTGGACTCCCGGCCGCGTGCGCACCTCGTAGCTCAGGCCCGCAGCGCGACCGGACACCGCGCACGCCCCCCGCTCCCACCGTGATTCGCTATCCTGCTTCCACCTGTCCGCATGGCCGGACAACCCTACCGTGATGGGTTCCCGATCACGCCACCATTGACGACATCCGTGCAATCTTCAGCCAAGACCATGCAGTCGATGCTGGCTGCAGCCCAAGCCAAGGTCCCGCAAATCGATATCGTCGAGGCACGGGCGCGACATGGTCGCGCCGTGTTTGTCGACGTCCGCGATCACCACGAAGTGGCAGCGGGGCACATTCCGGGGGCGCTGCACGTCCCGCGCGGCCATCTCGAGTTCATTGCGGACCCGGCCTCGTCGAGTCACCCCTCCCAGATGGCCACCGACACGGAACTCGTGATCTACTGTGCGGCCGGGGGACGTTCAGCCCTGGCAGCGGCCACGCTCCAGGAGATGGGGTACGCCAACGTGTCGAATCTGGTTGGCGGTTACTCGGCCTGGGTCAACACCGGTGGCCCAACCGAAGGGGGCTAGACCAGCCTCAAGCCCAAAGGGGCGTTATGGCTGGTATGGTCGCCGGCAAGTCCCGCACCCGTAGCTCAACTGGATAGAGCGCTGCCCTCCGGAGGCAGAGGTTGCAGGTTCGAGTCCTGCCGGGTGCGCCAAACCAATACAACCGCTTAGCGGGAATTTTCCAGAGGCGAAACACGCCTGAAACTGTGGTGGGCCACAGTTTCCCACGAATCCCGACCCAAACCCCAACTCCAGGCGCTCCGCAACCTCGTGACCTGGCTGGTGGTTCTGCACGCTGCACGAGCGTAAGCGATGAGACAGAATCTATATTCTGGCTCATTCCGTGCAGACCAATAAGCCCGCTCCGACCGTAGACACTTGGCGCTACGGTGCTCACATCGTCACCGAATCCCGTGTCGTTGGTCGCTACTGCTAACGGCAGTGTCGCAAATGGCGCCAGCGCATATGCAGGTTGCCGCCGGCGGCGGCCCGCTATCGGCGATGAGCGACAAAGTCGTGGACGGTCAGACCTACATCGCGGGCAATTTGACGGAGCAGGATCGGCGAGAGATCACGCCCAGGATGGACCGGAACGGTTGTGGTACGGCCGTCAGGGTGGCGAAACCGCTTGTGTGAGCCACGTTGGCGGACCTCTGCGAAGCCGAGCGTCTCCAGAATGCCGATGACCTCGCGTGGCCTGAGGACCGGGACGGCGGGCACGGCCGGTTACAGCACGACGGTCTGCGTGCCGATATAGTCGCCGATTTTTTCGGGGGCCCCGTCCTCGAGGAGCAAAGCGATGACTTCACGAAGGTTGGCGTTGAGTTCGTCGAGCGTCTCGCCTTGGCTGTGGGCGCCTGGGAAGCCAGGCACGTAGCCCACATACAAGCCGGTGTCGCGGCAACGTTCGATGACTGCCGTGTACGTGTCCATCAGGGGAGTTTACCAGCCGGTCAAGGATGACCAATACAAGCCAGCATCCGGATGGTTTAGCAGCGCTAGCGAGTCATTCGGATCGCGGCTCGTCATTGGAAGCCCGTTGACCGGAAGTTCGTGCTGACGATCGCGCATATGCGTGCGAAGCTTGCATGTCTGTGCGGCTGGCTTGCTGACGCGAGCGCCAGAAGACCGTCCGATCGGGGATGGCTATGCCGACGCCTTGGAACTCGATGGGCGCCCCAGCGGTTTCCTTGCCCGGATGTGTTCGTATATCTGGTCCGCCAACAGTTCTCGGTGAGGGTCATCTCAACGGACATCGGAGGCGTCGGGTCATGGGGGCCACCCGGGTCAGCTACCCCAACGCAGCTCCACTGACCGCCAGGACCTCGCGGCGCAACACGCAGCCCTCTTGGAGTTCGGTGAGATGCAAGAGGCCATGGCCACCGCGTGGGATGGCCCGTCAGGCATGCCGGTGCGTGATAGTGGCACGCCCGCTCGGAACCAAGCTGGACGGTGTACGTTACCAAGCGGGCTGACACGGTCCGGCTGGTCTCCGCGCACGCGGAGATCGTTCTCGACGCCGCCGCCATCAGGCCGTCGGCATTGCCCGACACGACGGCGTCCGGTAGGAACGAAGAAACCCGACGCTGCCCACCAAGGGTGGTCCGCGCCGGGTTCCCGATTGTTTTGCGAAGACGGAGAGGGAGCTACCGTCTCCGCACGTGTTACATTATAACATTAATCTTGCCGTGTCACCCCCCCTGCTGACGGCGCCGACAACGAGGTTTCCGGAAGCGGGGACGGCTGCCAGGGCTCGTCCGCGCATGCACTTTCACGATGCCCGGTGACGTGGTCGTTCGTACCTTGCGGCGACGGGCATCGGCCCTCCCCGTTCACGCCGACCGGGTTCGGTCGGCCTTGACCAAGCACGCCCAAGACGCCCTGCTGGCTTGCGCTTGTGGCAGTGCGAGGACGTGGTTGGCCGGCAACCACGCGGCCGACGACGCCGGGATCCTCGACCTTCGAGCCCGGTAGCCAAGTCCCGTAGAAAAGTCACGACGGATACAACCGGCAGAACTTCGGCGCAGTGGTTACGGGGCACACGCAAGGCGGCCGTCACAGACCCCGCGCCCTGTCATCGTCCTGCAAGGGTGCCCCGGTAGTCACTCGGTTCTGGACGATCTTCACCGACGAACCGGGAAGCCGGGAAGTTGGCGGTGGATGGTTCACGTGGGATGCGCCGCGAACGAACTCGGGCAAATGAGCCTGGGAGAACCGCCGCCCCGTACGGCGGAAACTGGCGGGGGGGGGGGGTCCACCCCTGTGAGGGGGTCGTTGTCGTGCATCGGCTCGGGTCATCGTGTCTGATCACGCCGCAACCACACGGTGTGGGCGGGCACGGTGTCAACCGGATGTTTCAGGCCGGGGACGAAGGCCCGTGCAACCGTCGACAACCAGCCTTCCACCCACCTGAAGATCCGGGGGCAGCGCCCGCAACCGCGTGCACCCGGTGAGATCGAGTTCCCCGTCCACGCGCAAGTCGTCGGGGAGCGCCTCGAGCCGCGTGCACCCGGTCAGATCGAGGCCGCCCTTCACATGGAGAGGGTCCGGAAGTTCCGCCAGCTCCCGGCAGTTGTTCAGGTAGAGACCGCCCCCCACTTCGAGGGTGGCCGGCAGTGTTTTCAGGCTCGTGCAGTAGGTCAATTCGAGATTTCCGCCGACCACGAGGTCCGCAGGGACAGTTTCCAAACCGGTGCAACGGGTCAGGATGAGGTGGCGACCTGTCCGCAATCCCGGCGGAAGTTCGGAGAGCGCTGTGCAATGCGCCATGCTAAGGCTGCCCTTGGCGTGGAAACCGGTGGGCAACCCGACCAGTCCCAGGCAGTACGACAGGTTGATATTGCCGTCGACGTCGAGGTCCTTCGGCAGGCCCGTCAACCCGATGCAGCCCGTCACGTCCAGGTAGCCCCCGACCCGCAAACCGGCGGGCAACGCCGCAAGACCGGTGCAGCTGTTCAGGTGCAAACTTCCCGTGACATGGAGATTGGCCGGCAGCGACGCTACGTCCGCGCAGCCGACCAGATTGAGGTTCCCGTCGACACGCAGACCCGATGCGGCCGCACCTTCACGAATTGCCGCCCGCGCCGCGTTCGAATTCATATGGATGCACTCCATCGAGGTGGTGCGCCGTTCGGACCCTGCGGCGGCGACGCGGGTTCCAACGCGGCCTCTCGAAGTGGGCGGCTGATCCCGTTCGCTGGGGCAGGGTTTCCCATTGATACTCGGGGCAAGTCCGGGCAGGGCCTTTCCGCTGGCTCCGCCTCGGCCCTGGCCGGCCCAAGTTCAGCAGGCGTGCGGATGATTGATCTTATAAGTTCCCACAGTATCTACACCCTGTTGGCGGTCTGGCATGGCGCCCCGGCAAATCGCCAGGTCCGGACGTCACGAAAGGAGCGGCGATGGCAGTACGCGATGTCCTTCGGATGGGCGATCCAAGGTTGCGGCGCAAGTCCGATCCAGTGGATGACGTCAGCGACTCGGCACTGGGTGACCTGATTGGCGACATGCTCGACACCATGCGAGCCTGCGATGGCGCGGGAATTGCGGCGCCACAAATCGGGGTACCGCTCCGGGTCGTGATTTTTGGCGTGGAGAGCAACCCTCGATATCCCGATGCACCTCCCGTGCCGATGACGGTCCTGATCAACCCCGACATTTCACCGGTAGGCGCAGCTTCGGACGAGGCCTGGGAGGGCTGTCTCAGCGTGCCGGGTATGCGCGGGCTCGTGCCACGCTTCTCGCAAATTCACTACCGCGGACTCGACGCGGCGGGCCAGCTGATCGACCGGACGGCCGACGGGTTTCACGCCCGCGTCGTGCAGCACGAATGCGACCATCTTGACGGGGTCCTCTACCCGGACCGGATCGAGAAGAAGCAGATGTTCGGGTTCATACCCGAACTGCTGGAGGCCGGCCTCCTGGGCCCCGTCGAATTGCCGTCAGAGTAGGCGAAGCCCTGCAGCTGTCATGGCTGGAACGTCCCGCAACCAGGAACCTCCACCGCATTGCAACCGTCCGCGACCGGAACCGAGCGAGAATCCACCCACACCATGGCTCTACTGAAGGCGCCGGCAATCGGCACGCTCGCGCTGGCGGCGTTGCTCGGCACGCCGGCCGTCAGCCCTCAAGGTAAGGACGTTACTTACCTAGGCTCCGTCGAGGTGGTTCGCGATGGCGGCGGCAGGTCTGTCGTGCGCGGAACGGTATTTCTCGACAGCAATCGCAACTCGATGCTGGATGCTGCTGAATCCGGCATTCCGGACGTGATGGTCTCGAATGGCCGGGAAGTCGTGCGCACCGGCCCTTCCGGCGAATACGCCTTGCCAGCCTACGATGACATGAACGTGTTCATTACGAAACCGGCGGACTACGCCGTCCCGCTCGACGACGACATGGTCCCCCAGTTCAACTACGTCCACAAGGTCGCGGGCTCACCCGACCTTCGGTTCGGCGGCATCGAGCCAACCGGGCCGCTGCCCGCGGCAGTCAATTTCCCGCTCATCCGGGATCCGCTCGGAGATCAGTTCGAGTGCCTGATCTTCGGTGACACCCAGCCCTATACGAACCGGGAGGTCTCGTACGTCCGCGACACCGTCGGTGCCATGCTGGCCGGGCGCGACAACGCGGCCACCGAATGCCTGATCTTCGAGGGCGACGTCATGGGCGACGACCTCTCGCTCTTCGGCCGGTTCAAGCGCATCATCGCGCAGGGCCGCGTCCCCCAGTACTACGTTGCCGGCAACCACGACCTCGATTTCGACGCCGTCAGTGACGCGCATTCATTCGATACGTTCCGGCGGGAATGGGGACCCGAGTACTACTCGTTCGACATCGGGAAGGTTCACTTCATCGTGCTGGACGACGTCCGCTATCCCTGCAACGGCATCGACGATCATCCCTTCTGTGCACCGGACGCCCGCCCCACGTACAACGGCGTGATCCACGACCGGCAGCTCGCCTGGCTCCGCAACGACCTCGCCCATGTGCCGGAAGACCGACTGCTCGTGGTCAACACGCACATTCCGTTTGTCAGTTTTTCCGACTCCACGACCCGGAAACACCAGATCGACAACCTCTCCGAGCTTCATGCCCTGATCGGCAACCGTCCGGCCCTCGGGCTATCCGGACACACGCACACCATCGAACAGATCTTGCCGGGCGAACATTTTGCCGGCTGGCAGGAGGCGACCGGTACGGGACCGGCGCCGTTTCATCAGATCGTGACCGGGGCGGTTTCGGGTTCGTGGTGGGCCGGCGACCTCGACGACGACAACATCCCGCATGCCACCCAGCGCCAGGGTGCGCCGCGGGGCTACTACGTGCTGACGTTCGATGGCGCGAACTACGTCGACACCTTCCGGGCTTTCGGGCGCGGGCCGGAGGAGCAGTTCCATGCCGCGTTCAACACGCCGCGCTTTCGCTCATGGGCAACGGCACTGTTGGACTTTGTCGACGGCCGCCCGGCCCCCTCGGACACGCTCCCGCCGGTCACGTTTTCCGACCTCGGAGACCGGAACATGCTGACCGTCGAAGACCTGCAAGACGGGACCTGGCTGGCAATCAACGTCTGGAACGGTTCGCGGGACAGCCGGGTGTCGGTATCGATCGACAACGGCGAACCCGTCCTGGCGACGCGGACGCAAACCGGCACCGGCGAACCGGCGAGGGTCGGGCTCGAGTTCGCAGATCCACAGGCGCTGGCGCTGCAGGCGACCCAGGGGCGCCTCACCTTTCGTAGTACCGAAGGCGGCGAGGCGACGGCCGGGTTCACGACCTGGCGCGGAGTCTCCTGGCAAGGTGCTGCCGGCCCGTTCCAGTCATGGATGCTGACCCGGAAATCGAGTCATCTCTGGCGAGCCGACCTCCCGCAGTCGCTACCGGTCGGTGTCCACACGGTGGACATCGTGACCGTTGACCGCTACGGGCGGAGATTCTCCGAGACCATGTCCTTCGAGGTGGTGGATACCCTTCCGGAAATGGGCTGGCCTTGGAAAACCGGCACCTTCGAATAGCATCGGCACGCGCCCGGGACCGCTCACCGCGCCGGCAGCCCCGACCGGACCCGGCGTCGCTGTCCTACGCGAGAGTTGCAAGACGGACGAAAACGCCTGACGCGTTGGCGGGCGGAGAGACAAGGAGAATTGCTCGTGGGCGATAAGGAATTTGCCGGACGGACGGCACTCGTGACCGGCGGCTCGCGCGGGATTGGCCGCGCCATCTGCGTGCGGCTGGCACAGGCCGGCGCCTGGATAGCGATCAACTATGCGTCCAACCCCGACGCCGCGGCGGAAACGCTCGAACTGGTCACCGCGGCAGGCGGGAGCGGCGGCCTCTTTCAGGGCGACGTGGCCTCGCTGACGGACACGGACGCCATGTACGACGCAATCGAAGCCGAACGCGGCACCGTCGATCTCCTGGTGACCAACGCCGGGATCGCGTCCTTTGACGACAACGCCGACATGACCGCGGACGTGTGGCGGCGGATTCTGTCGGTCAACCTGGACGGCACGTTCCATTGCGTGTGGCGCGCCAAGGAGCGGATGCTGGCCCAGGACTACGGGCGAATCGTCTGCATCTCGTCCATCAACGGTATCGCTCCCAGCCGCATCCGACGCGACCGCCTGATCGCTTACGGCACGTCGAAGTCCGCTGTCATCTCGTTCTCGCGGAGTTGTGCCATCGCGTTCGGACCGGCGATTCGTGTGAACTGCGTCGCACCGGGGCTGATCGATACCGACATGACCAAGGACATGAGCGAGGAGATGCGCGAACGCATCGTCGCGTCAACGCCCGCAGCGCGCACCGGGAAGCCCGAGGACGTCGCGGAGCTGACCTACTTCTTGTTGAGCGATGCCGCGAGCTTCGTCACCGGCCAGACGTATGTGACATCGGGCGGTCTCGTCACCCTGCCGTAGGAGCTGTCGCACGCCCCCGAACCCGGGAGGCGGGCGCGATTTCACACGGATGGGCGGCGGCACATCCGTCCATTTCCCGGCTCGGCCAAACATAGTCAACCAAACGGTTGAAAATCGAGTCCGAGACCATTATGTTCAACCACATGGTTGAACATCATCTTGACCGGGTCTTCCACGCGCTGTCCGACCCTACCCGGCGGGCCATCCTCGGCCGGCTGGCCGAGGGGGAGGCAACCGTCGGGCGTATCTCGAGACCTTTTCCCATCTCTTTCGCCGCGGTGTCGAAACACCTTGGCGTGCTTGAACGCGCCGGCCTGGTAACGCGTGAGGCACGTGGTCGCGAACGGGTGTGCCGGCTCAACCCTGCGGCACTCGGCGACGCCCGCGCCTGGCTTGCCTTCCACCAGCGCTTCTGGGCTGAACGTCTGGACGCCCTCGATGCAATGGTCGGACAGAAGCCCGACGAACCCGACTGACGGCGGTCAACCGTTTTCGAACCCTCGTACGAACCCGCTCAGGAGCCAATGACATGGCAGAGGCACAGCCGCTCGAGCAAGAGATCTTTCTGTCACTACAACGCACCATCGATGCGCCGGTGGACCAGGTGTACTCCGCCTGGACGGACCCGGAACTGATGCGCAAGTGGTTCGCGCCGGGCGAGCTCAAGGTTGCGCGGGCCGTCGCCGAAGTCGAGGTCGGGGGCACGTTTCTCGTTGAGATGCGCGGCGCCGATGGAGAGAGCCACCTGACCCGCGGCGTCTACCGTGAAGTCATTCCGAATCGACGTCTCGTGCACACCTGGCAATGGGCAGGCAGTGACATCGAATCACTGGTCACCGTCGAGTTTGAACCCGGATCGCCCAGCACGACGCGACTCACGCTCACCCATTCCCGGTTTGCCGACAGCGAGGCACGCG
Organism: Alphaproteobacteria bacterium; assembly: GCA_965116745.1. Taxonomy (GTDB): domain Bacteria; phylum Pseudomonadota; class Alphaproteobacteria; order TMED109; family TMED109; genus VXPW01. The sequence continues at coordinate 2,299,396 of OZ220701.1, forward strand.
ACCGGCACGAGGGCGGCTGGAACGGCTGCCTGTTGAAACTCTCGGCGCTGTTTCCCGGGCGGAACATGCGGAGCGCAGCGGCGGCGTAGTGCTTCCGGACACCGGCGTGCTCGGTATCCGGCACGCCGATCCCCGGGGGGCAGCCCGCGCGAAGCCTGACCGGGCGCAGCGTGAAGGCGTGCCGCGCCCGCGTCCAGAGCGGTCCTTACACTTGTCTCCGCAGTTGTCGCCGACCCCGGGGCTCCGGCGCAGTCAACCGAACCGGCCCCGTGGTCGTGGCGACGGCACCCGGGCAATCCGTCAGGCGCAGTGCGCCGAGGCCTACGCCAGCTTGGCGAGCAGTTCCTGCGGAATGTGCGGCACCGGGTCCGACTTCTGCCAGCACGGCAGCGCTTCTACCCGGCTTATCCAGGCCCGGATGCCCGGATAGTTTTCCAGGGGCAGCTTCTGTACCCCGTGCAAGTGCATGGGCGCTGCCACGGCGATGTCAGCAATGGTGGCGTGGTCGTCGCTGATCCATTCGCGATCCTTCAGGCGTGCCTCCAGGATCGAGGCCAGCCCGTGGAAGGTGGGCGCGTGGTTCTCCAGCACCGATTGGTCCGGCTTGCCGTCGAGGATCGGCTTGACGACATTCTCGACCAGGAAGACGTAACACCCCTCGAACCACTTGCTCGACTCCCAAAGCAGCCAGCGCGTGATGTCGGCGCGAATCTTGGGATCGGCGGGGTACACCGTCCGGTTGCCAGCCTTCTCGGCTGCGTAGACGAGAATCGCATTCGATTCCCACAGCACCAGGTCGCCATCGACCAGCGCCGGCAACTCAGCGTTCGGGTTGATTTCCTTGAAATCGGGCTTCTTGTGGTCACCGCCGAAGTAGTCGAGAACTTCCTCGTCGTACCCGGCGCCGATCAGGTCCAAGCCGGCGACCACCTTGCGGCAGTTCACCGTGATCGGGTCGAAATAGAGTTTCATAGTCGTGCTCCCTGATGCACGTAGGCAATTGCGTTCGCCCGGACGCTCCAGGAAGAGCTAGAGATCGGTCGTCGGGCTGAAGAGGGGTACCGATTGCGGCGGCAACCGGTATCGGGCCGGGCACCGGAACAACGCCCTTGGCGGAGGCCCCGGCCGGCGCGTAAACGTAGCGCCCGCGGCACCACAGGCAAGCCCTCGGGGCACCCCGATCCCCGCCACTCCGACTGGCACGCGCACCGAACCGGGCCAGCCCGGCCCTCCGGGTATACGTGATTGGGACACACCGGCTGGCCAGGCATCGTGTCGCCGGAACCGGATCGGCACGCCATGTCAAGGACGATCGTCACCGGGAGCGGCAATGGCGATCCGGGCCCGCAACGGCGACCGGCACGGACGGGGGGCCCTTCCCATGCCGAACGAGACCATCGTGCATGTCCCGGCCGGGTCCGCTGCCCGATGCCCCGGAACGCCGGCAGGCAACCCGCTACTTCAGCAGTTCTGCCGCGGCATCAATTCCCGCCTGCGCGCAGATCTCGTCCTGGTCGGACGTGGCCCCCGACACGCCGACACCCCCGACGTGCTGGCCATCGGCCGTCATGATCGGCAGACCTCCAGGAAAGATGACGAGTCCCGGAACGTGCTGGGCCCCGTGGGGACGGTCGCCCTTGTAGATGAATTCCCCGAATGAACGCGTGGAACGCGGGAAGTTCGCCGAGGTCTGCCCCTTCAGCATGGCGACCTGAATGCTGCCCCGCTGGGCGTCATCGGCACGGCTGAAGTACTTGAGGTCGGCTCCCTGGTCGTAGATGGCAATGATGACGGGCCGCCAGCCCATCTCGGCTGCCTTGGCCTCGCACGCTTCCGCAATCACCTTTGCCGCCTCGAGCGTGAGGATTGCCCGCTGTTCGGCGGCCTGGGCGCCTGCGGCACCCAGCGTCAAGGTAAGAGCGGCGACCAGCACCGTGGCGATCGATTTCATGGCTTTGTGATCCCGGATACGTTGGAATGTTGGAACCCGTCCGCATCTCGTACCGTCTTGCAGCCGGTATTGCCAACGCGGTCAACCTGGTCCCGCAAACGACCGTATCCGCCAGCCCATTGAACAGCAAACGCGCGACCATTCCCGGGTTCGCCGAAGACCGCGTCTCGGGCCCGTCCCGCAACATTCCGCAATGGCCGGGGAGTGGGCGCGCAGCCCGGACGTCATGCTGGAGCCCGGCGACCGGCCGGCCGGTGCCGGATGGTCCCCGGCACCGTCGAAGCCGCGGCCGGAGTCCCGATCCGGCACCCATTTCCGGGCCGTGTTCGCGAGGCGACCGGCTTGCCTGTTGGTCGCCGCCGGCCACGCTTGCAGCGGGTCGGGTCATGCACCAATCTGTGCCGGATGCCCGACGACCCTCATCCGATCCCGCCACCCGGTTCCGCGCCCCCCGACCAGACGGCGACTGGCGACCAGTCCCCGCCGCGAAACCTGGAGGCGGAGGAGGCGCTGCTCGGCACGCTGCTCCATAACGACCGGGCGTTCGAATACGTCGAGCAGCTGCGCGGTTCGCACTTCTACGTTCCGGTCCACGGTCGCATCTTCGAGGCGGCCCGCGGCCTCATCCAGCAGGGCCGACGAGCCGACGCCGTCACGCTGAAGCCGCAGTTCGCCAAGGACCAGGCCCTTACCGGGATCGATGACTACCTGGAACGGCTGGTCCATGGTGCCATGCCGCCGGAAGCGGCCCGTCAGTACGGCGAGATCATCCTGGATCTGGCTCAGCGCCGATCGCTCATGGAAATCGGCGCCCGCATTGAATACAACGCATCCGACGTGCGGGTGGAAAGCTCCGCGGCGGCGCAAATCGAGGACGCCGAGCAGCGGCTCTTCGAGATATCCGAGCACGGCAAGGGGCCGGGTGGGCCGCAGCCATTCGTCAGCGGGCTCACCGATGCCATCCACGCCGCGGAAATGGCCTACCAGCTGGGCGGCAAACTCTCCGGCGTCACGTCAGGCCTGACCGAGCTCGACGACCTGCTCGGCGGCTTCCATCGCTCCGATCTCATCATCCTTGCCGGCAGGCCCGGCATGGGCAAGACCGCCCTTGCGACCGACTTCGCACGCGTCGCGAGCCGGCCCGAGACCTTCATCCCCTGGGAGGAGGACGCCGGTAAGCAAAAGGGAATCGTGGCGGTGTTTTCGCTGGAAATGGCCGCCACCCAGCTGGCCAACCGGATCCTTTCGGCCGAGACCAGCATTTCCTCCGAATCGATCCGGCGCGGCGCGATCAATGACCGGGATCTCACGAAGCTGATCGATGTCTCGAAGGACCTGGAGGAACTGCGTCTCTTCATCGACGACACCCCCGCGATCTCCATTCCGCAACTCCGGACCCGGGCGCGGCGCCTGATGCGGACCGAGCAGGGGCTGCGCCTGATCGTCGTCGACTACCTGCAGCTGATGACCGCGACGCGGAACCACAATTCCCGGGTCAACGAGATCAGCGAAATCTCCCAGGGTCTCAAGTCCATCGCGATGGAACTCAACGTGCCTGTGGTCGCGCTATCGCAGCTGAGCCGTCAAGTGGAGGGCCGTGACGACAAGCGGCCGCAACTGCAGGATCTCCGGGACTCCGGGTCGATCGAGCAGGACGCGGACGTGGTGCTGTTCATCTACCGGGAATACTATTACAAGGCACAACAGGATCCGCAGCAGAAAAACGACGAATCCGACGCGGACTTCAGCCGTCGGTACGCCGACTGGAAGACGCGCCTCGAGAAGATCGCGAACGCTGCACAGATCTACGTCAGCAAGCAGCGGCATGGCCGACAAGGTGTCGCCAACGTTCGGTTCGACCCCCGCTTCACCCGCTTCAGCGATCTCCACGAACCCAACCAGTAGTCAGCCGCTCCCGGGCGGTAGCGCGCTCGAGAAGGCGCTGGTTCGCGCCAGCTGCGTTCTGGTGGTCGACCTCGGGGCCGTGCGAGCAAACTTCCGCACGCTCCGGCAGCGCGCCGGTCCCGGCTGCGAAGTTGCCGGAGTCGTGAAAGCGGACGCCTACGGGATGGGGTCGCGCCGCGTCGTCGCGGCACTGGCGGACGCGGGCTGCGACACCTTCTTTGTCGCCACGCCGGACGAAGGCGCCGTCGTCCGCTCTGTCGTCCCGGAAGTCCCCATCCATGTCCTGGCCGGAGGCGCCGATCTGCCCGCCGACAGCGACCTGATTCCGGTCCTGAACCACCCCGGCGAGACCGAACGCCTCCGGGCAACCGCCGTTCACGCAGGCCGGACGCTCGCCGCGGCGGTGCACGTGGACACGGGCATGAATCGGCTGGGCTACGAAGTGGCGGACTGGCGCGCGTTCTGTGCGGAACCTGACCTCCGGTCCGGACTGGATATCGGGATCGTGATGAGCCACCTGGCCGTGGCAGAGCTTCCCGACCACCCGCTCAATGCCACGCAACTCGCCCGCTTCGAAGCGGCACGGAAGCTGGCGCCGTTCGTCGCGCGGGCGAGCCTGGCCAATTCCTCCGGTATCTGGCTGCCCGCCGCCTTCCGGTTCGATCTGGCCCGCGCCGGCGCGGCCCTGTTCGGGATCAATCCCACGCCCGCGCATCCCAATCCGATGAACGCCGTCGCCCACCTGGTGGGGCGGGTCCTGCAGGTGCGCTCCGTTGACCGGGGAGAGGGTGTAGGCTACGGTCACACTTGGGTTTCCCCGAATGCGCGACGCATTGCAACCGTGTCGGCGGGCTATGCCGATGGGTACCCGAGACACCTCGGGAATACGGGCCGCGTGGCGATCGGTGGCCATGTCGCGCCAGTGGTGGGGCGAATCTCCATGGATCTGGTCACCGTTGACGTTTCCGGCGTGCCGGACCATGTGGCCCGACCCGGTACCCCCGTGGAACTGCTGGGCGACCTAGTTCCGGTGGATGACGTGGCCGCGCGGGGCGGTACGATCGGATACGAGATTCTTGCCCGCCTCGGCAGCCGCGTTCCCCGGTTGTACGTGGACTGACACGCGTGCGAGCCTGGCCCAATCCGCTGGCCCCGATCGGTCGGGTGGTGCTCGAGTTCCTCGCCGCCACCGGGCGGGTCGCCATGTTCACCGCCGAAGCGGTCCTGGCGGCCGTGCGACCGCCGTATTTCCTGCGGCTGGCCGTCCGCCAGTTCCTCGAAATCGGCTACTACTCGCTCCCCATTGTCGGACTGACGGCGATCTTCACCGGGATGGTGCTGGCGCTGCAGAGCTACACCGGCTTCAGCAGGTTCGCGGCGGAGAGCGCCATCCCCTCGGTCCTGGTGGTGTCCCTGACACGCGAGCTCGGTCCGGTCCTCACGGCCCTGATGGTGGCGGGACGGGTCAGCGCCTCCATCGCCGCCGAAACCGGCACCATGCGCGTGACCGAGCAGCTTGATGCCCTCGTCACCCTGTCAGCCAATCCGCTCCAGTACCTGGTGGCCCCGCGCCTGCTGGCCGGTGTGCTGGCGCTGCCCCCGCTGGTCCTGATCGCCGATGTCATCGGCACGATGGGCGGGTTCCTGATCAGTGTGGGCAAGCTGGGCTTCGAGCCCGGGATCTTTCTGAACCGCTGCCTGGAAAGCCTGCAGACGCTGGATGTGGTGTCGGGCCTCGTGAAGGCTGCCGTATTCGGTTTCCTGATCGTCCTGATGGGGAGCTACCACGGCTTCCACTCCGAGGGCGGCGCGCGCGGGGTCGGGCGCGCCACGACCAACGCCGTGATGTCGGCCTCGGCCCTTATCCTGGTCGCCAACTACCTCATCACGGAAGCTTTCTTCTCGCGATGACCGGGTCGGCCCAAGTACCCGCAATCGAGCTCCGCGGCCTGGTCAAGCGCTTCGGCCGGAAGACCGTCCTGGACGGCATGGACCTGACCGCGATGGCCGGTGATTCGCTCGCGGTCATCGGCGCCTCGGGCTGCGGAAAGTCCGTGAGTTTCAAGTGCGCCCTCGGGCTGCTGCCCCTGGATGCGGGCACCGTGCAATTCGCCGGTACCGCCCGGGACGAACTGCCGCCCAGCGGGCCGCAGGCGCTCATGCGACGCTCGGGGGTGCTGTTCCAGGGGAGCGCGCTCTTCGACTCCCTCCCCATCTGGGAAAACGTCGCGTTCGCGCTCTTTCACACCGGGTCGATGCGGCGCGCAGAGGCCTACGAACTCGCGTGCACCAAGCTTGCCGAGGTCGGGCTGGACGAGCGCGCGGCCAATCTCTTCCCATCCGAACTGTCCGGCGGCATGCAAAAGCGCGCGGCGATCGCCCGCGCCATCGCCGCCGACCCGGAGTTCCTGTTCTTCGACGAACCGACATCAGGCCTCGACCCGATCACGGCCGCCACGATCAACCGGCTGATCGAGGATTGCGTCACGCGGCTCCGGGCCACCACCGTCACCATCACCCACGACCTTGCCAGCGCGCGCCAGATCGCGAACCGCGTCGCCATGCTGCACGGCGGGCGCATCGTCTGGGAAGGCCCGGTCGGCGAGCTCGACCGGAGCGGTTCCGCCCACGTCGAGCAGTTCGTTCACGGTCGCGCCGACGGCCCGGTGACCGCGGAACCACCGACATGACCATCGCTGACTTCGTGGTCATTGGTACGGTGCTGTTCTCAGGCGCGATGGCGTACGCGCGCGGCTTCGTGCAGAGCGCGCTCTCGCTCGCCGCCTGGATCATCTCGGGCCTGGCATCGCTGTGGCTGCTCGATTGGGCCGGCGATCTCGTCATGCCGCTGGTCGGCGATTCGGTCATCGCGCGCGGGATCGGCGCCCTGGGCATCTTCGTTGCGGCCATCGTCATCCTCACGTTCGCCATCGTCCCGCTCGCCAGCGCGATCGCCGCAAGCGTGCTGGCGCCGCTGGACCGGGCGCTTGGGTTCATCTTCGGGGCGGTGCGCGGCCTGGTCATCATTTCCGCGCTGTACATCGGACTGTTCGCGTCCGGCCTGGTCTTCACCGATTGCCCGCAGATCGTGCGCGAGGCCCGGACCCTGCCCGTGGTACTGTATGGCGCCCACATGCTCGCCGTACTGGTCCCCGGACCCGCCTTGATGGTCAACCACAGTTGCTCCTCCGGCAACGCGACCGACGCGGCCGATCTCCTCCGGCGCATGGAGACCCCGGCGCCCGAGACGACGGAACCGCAGGCCGAGGTCGGCTATCCGGGTCAGGACCGCAAGGAATTCGACCGCCTGATCCAGATCGAATCCGGCAGCGGCGAAGGAGGCAGCGATCCATGATCCGCACTGCCCTTGACGACTCCCGCCCATCGATCGACGGCTTCCGCGAGGAGTGCGGGATCTTCGGCGTGTTCGGGACCGAGAACGCGTCGGCCATTGCCGCGCTGGGACTGCACGCCCTCCAGCACCGCGGCCAGGAGGCGGCCGGAATCGTCAGTTTCGACGGCAACCAGTTCTTTGCCCACCGGGCGCAGGGACGGGTGGGCGACTCGTTCGGTTCGGGAAAGGTGATCGGCATGCTGCCGGGCAATGCGGCGATCGGCCACAACCGGTACTCGACCAGCGGCACCAAGACTCAGCTTCGGGACATCCAGCCGATCTTCGCCGAGATTGCCCAGGGCGGCGTCGCGATTGCCCACAACGGCAATCTCACCAATGCCCGCACCCTCAAGCGGGACCTCGTTCAGCGGGGATGCATCTTCCAGTCGACCATGGACACCGAAGTCATCGTCCACCTGATCGCGACCGCCGGCGGGCCGACGTTTCTCGACCGCCTGATCGAGGCGCTCCACCAGGTCGAGGGCGCCTACTCGCTGATTGCGCTCTCGGAAACCGGCGTGATCGGCGCGCGCGATCCCAACGGCGTCCGGCCCCTGGTGCTGGGAGAACTGCACGGCCAGGCCGTTCTCGCTTCCGAGACCTGTGCATTCGACATCATCGGGGCCAAGTTCAAACGGTCCGTGGCGCCCGGCGAGATCGTGCACATCGGTCGGGATGGCGTGCGGACCCTCCCCGGCGCCCTGGGGCGGGCGCCACGGAGTTTCTGCATCTTCGAGTACATCTACTTTGCCCGCCCCGACAGCGTGGTCGAAGGCAAGAACGTGTACGCCGTCCGCCAGCAGATCGGGCGGCTGCTCGCGCGCGATGCGCCCGCCGACGCCGACATCGTCGTTCCGGTCCCGGACTCAGGGGTGCCGGCCGGCCTCGGCTACGCCGACCAGGCCGGCCTGCCGTTCGAACTCGGGATCATTCGCAACCACTACGTGGGACGCACCTTCATCGAACCGACCGACGAGATTCGTCATCTCGGTGTCCGTCTCAAGCACAACGTCAATGCCGATGCCGTCGACGGGAAGCGAATCGTGCTGGTGGACGACAGCATCGTGCGCGGCACCACATCCACCAAGATCGTGGAAATGCTCCGCACGAACGGGGCTCGCGAGGTGCACATGCGGATCGCGAGCCCGCCGACCACGCATCCGTGCTTCTACGGCGTGGACACGCCCGAACGCAAGGAGCTCATTGCCGCGCAGATGGACGAAAGTGCGATCGCCGCCAAGATCGGTGCCGACAGCCTCCGGTTCGTCAGGCTCGAGAGCCTGTTCGAAGCCGTGCACGGGGGCCGGCCGAACGGCAAGCGCATGCCCTACTGCGCCGCCTGCTTCACGGGCGACTACCCCATCGAACTCATCGATGACATGCACGTGGAGCTGCCGCTGCTCCTGGAGGAGACCTGAGCGCCATACCGTCCGCCGCTGCAGCCAGAACGCGCATGGACGCACGGGCTCGGTGAGTTCCCTTATGCTTCGGTTGTTGCGACCGGACCCGCCGTCACCGTTCCGTGCGTCGGAGCCTGACCCGCGCGCTCGGCGGGGCCGCATCACGCATGCCCGTTGTGCCCATGACTGAACCGACCCGCATCCTCCTGATCGTGACCGGCGGCATCGCCGCCTACAAGAGTCTCGACCTCGTCCGCCGGCTGCGCGAACGGGGCGCAAGCGTGCGTTCCATCCTCACCGCCGGCGGGAGCGAGATGGTCACGCCGCTGGCGTTGGCAGCGCTCTCCGGCGAGAAGGTCTACCAGGACCTGTTCTCGCTCACCGATGAAAGCGAGATGGGGCACATTCGGCTGGCGCGCGATGCCGACCTGGTGGTCGTGGCGCCGGCGACCGCCGACTTCCTGGCGAAGATGGCGACCGGCCTGGCCGACGACCTCGCGACCACGGTCCTCCTCGCGACCACCGCCCCGGTACTGGTGGCGCCGGCGATGAACGTGCAGATGTGGGCGCATCCCGCGACGCAGCGGAACGTCGAGCGGCTGCGCGGAGACGGCATGCACTTCATCGATCCGGGTTCCGGCGACCTGGCCTGCGGCGAAGAGGGGCCAGGCCGCCTGGCGGAGCCGGCCGACATCATTGGCGCCATCGAAACGCTGCTGGCGCAGCCGAAGCCCCTCCACAACATCCGGGCCCTGGTCACCAGCGGTCCCACCATCGAACCCATCGATCCGGTCCGCTACTTTGGCAACCGATCGTCCGGCAAACAGGGCCACGCCATCGCCGGCGCCCTCGCCCGGCGCGGTGCCGAGGTGACGTTGGTGACGGGCCCGAGCGTCCAGCCGCCGCCGCCGGTGGCCTGCCTCACGCAGGTGGAAACCGCGGCGGAAATGCTCGCCGCATGCCGGGAGGCGCTGCCCGCGGACATCGCGGTTTGCGTGGCCGCTGTCGCCGACTGGCGGGTCAAGGCCGTTCACAAACAGAAGCTGTCGCGCCGCAACGGACAGCCACCGCGCTACGAGATGGAGGAAAATCCCGACATCCTCGCGCAGCTCTCCCAGACGGCGAACGATCGTCCTCAGCTGGTCGTCGGTTTTGCCGCGGAAACCGAGGACGTCGTCGACCGCGCCCGCGCCAAGCTTGAGCGCAAGCAATGCGACTGGATCGTCGCCAATGATGTTTCCGCCGACAGCAACGTGTTCGGAGGCGACAGCAACACCGTCCACCTCATCACTTCCCAGGCGACCGAAACCTGGCCCCGCCTCAGCAAGGAGGAGGTGGCGGACCGACTCGCCGAACGCATCGCAGACGCCCTGGTCGAACCGACAGCCCGCCCATGACGGTCGGCGAGACATCCCTGACAGTCCGAATCCGCCGACTTCCGCACGCCGTCGAAGAACTGCCGGCCAGGATGACCGAAGGGAGTTCCGGTTTCGATCTCCCCGCCGCGATCCCGGAAGCCATGACGCTCGCCCCCGGCGCGTCCGTCGTGGTCCCGACCGGGCTGACGCTCGAGATCCCCGAGGGATATGAGGGACAGGTACGGCCACGATCGGGACTGGCTCTCCGGCACGGGATTACGGTGCTCAACGGTCCCGGGACCATCGACGCCGATTACCGGGGTGAAGTCGCGGTCATCCTGATCAACCACGGGCCGGAACCGCACATCATCGAGCGGGGCGCACGGGTCGCGCAGCTGGTGATCCAGCGATTGACAGCCATCCGCTTCGAGGAGGTTCAGCAACTGTCTGCGACCCACCGGGGCTCGGGCGGCTTCGGGTCGACCGGGACCGGCCGCGGACAGCCGGCCGCATGACTGCCGACTTCACCGAAGAACAGATCCAGCGCTACGCCCGCCACATCGTCTTGCCGCAGGTGGGCAGCACCGGCCAGCAGCAGCTGCTGGCGGCCAGCGTCCTCGTGGTCGGCGCCGGGGGTCTCGGGTCGCCGCTCGTGCTGTACCTGGCGGCGGCGGGTGTCGGGCGCATCGGGATCGTGGACGACGACGCGGTCGACCTTTCGAACCTGCAGCGCCAGATCGCCCACGGCACCGCTGACCTGGGCGCTCCGAAGGCCGAAAGCGCCGCCGCCGCCGCGCGCAGAATCAATCCCACGATCACCGTCGAGCCGCACGCCGAGCGCTTCGCGCCGGCCAATGCTGCCGATCTCGTCGCCGGCTACGACGTGATCGCCGACGGCAGCGACAACTTCGCGACCCGTTTTCTGGTGAACGACGCCTGCGTGCTGGCCTCGAAACCGCTGGTGTCGGCCGCGTTGCTGCGGTTCGAGGCCCAGCTCGCCACCTGGAAGGGATACGCTGCGGAGCATCCGTGCTACCGCTGCCTCTTTCCCGAGCCGCCGCCAGCGGGAACGGTGCCGACCTGCGCCCAGGGCGGCGTGTTCGGCGCGCTCGCCGGGCAGGCCGGATCGTTCCAGACCATCGAGGTCATCAAGGAAATCCTGGGGATCGGCACCAGCCTTGCCGGCTGGCTGGTTCTCATCGACGCCCTGGACGGCGAGTCCCGAAAGGTCCGGGTCCGGCCGGACCCGGACTGCCCCCTGTGCGGTACCAGGCCGACGATCACCGATCTCACGGTCCATGCCGCGGCCTGATCGCCCGCTGATCGGCATCGTGCACTCCGGCGACTACGAACGCGTTCGGTTCGCGCTCGCGACGGCTGCAGCCGCCGCCGCCGCCGATCGGGCGGTCACCCTGTTCTTCACGATGGATGCGTGCGTGGCGCTGCAGCGGGGCCAAGGCTGGCACCAGCTTCGCTCGACCGGGAGCAACGCCGCCGCCGCCGACACGAAGCTGCGGGAGCGGGGCATCGGCGGGTTCGATGAGCTGCTGGGCGCATGCCGGGAACTGGGGGTCACGTTGATCGCCTGCGAGATGGGACTGCGTGCGAGCGACCTTTCGAAGGACCAGCTGGACCCGGACCTCGACGTCGCGATCGGCGGCCTGTTCTCTCTGTTGTCCGGCGACGGTGCGGATGCGCAACTGCTGTTCGTCTAGGGGCGCGGCCGGCCGTTCAGGTTCCGATCACCCGGACGACAAACTGTCACGCCCAGGCGCGGGATCCCGGCCGAGCGCAGCGGGCCGGCGGCGGCCACGGGGGCCCCGCGCGGCGCGGGAAGCTGACGTGCGGGCGGCGGGGCAGGCCGCCGGGTAGGGAGCGGAAATGGGATTTCTGGCAAACGGTGTCTGGCGGAACCGGCCGCCAGCATCGACGGCAACGGACGGCAGCTTCCAACGCCAGGATGCGGGCTTCCGGAACTGGATTACCGCAGACGGCGCACCGGGCCCCACCGGGGAGGGCGGCTTCCAGGCCGAGAGCGGGCGGTATCACCTGTACGTTTCGCTCGCCTGCCCCTGGGCGCACCGGACGCTGATCTTCCGGAAGCTGAAGCGGCTGGAGGAGCATGTCTCGGTCGACGTCGTGCATCCGTTGATGAAGGAGCACGGCTGGGTCCTGTCGGACGGCTACCCCGGTGCCACCGGCGACACCGTCCTGGGCAAGCAGTTCCTGCACCAGGTCTACACGGCGGCCGCGCCCGACGTGACCGCGCGGGCGACGGTGCCGGTGCTGTGGGACCGGCAACGGAGGACGATCGTCTCCAACGAGAGCTCGGAAATCATCCGGATGTTCAACAAGGCGTTCGATGCGATCACCGGCGACCGGCAGGACTTCTATCCGACCGGGCTGCGCGCGGAGATCGACGCCGTCAACGCGCCGGTGTACGAGAACGTCAACAACGGCGTGTACAAGGCGGGCTTTGCGACCACGCAAGCCGCGTACGACACCGCTGTCCGAAACGTGTTCGCCGAACTCGACCGGCTGGAGCACCGCCTGTCGAGGCAACGTTACCTGGCCGGCGACACCGTCACGGAAGCCGACTGGAGGCTGTTCCCCACCCTGGTTCGGTTCGACCCGGTCTACGTCGGGCACTTCAAGTGCAACGTCCGGCGCCTGGTCGACTATCCGGCGTTGTGGGCCTACACGCGCGAGCTCCACCAGTGGCCGGGCGTAGGCGCCACGGTGGACATGGACCACATCCGGCACCACTACCACGCCAGCCACGAATCGATCAACCCGCACGGAATCGTACCGGCGGGCCCGGACATCCGCTTTGACGCGCCGCACGGCCGGGACCGACTGACGGTGAACTGATCCGACTCGCGGCCGGCGTCCGGTCATTGCCCGCCGGCGAGCCTGCCGCCGTCGCGAATGCGCGCATGCCCCGTTGCGGCAGCCTTCGTTATGCTCGCCGAAGCAGCCGCCGGGGGAACCGGGAGCCGATATGGCCATTGGCCCACACAAACTCGAATACGAGGTGCTTGAAGGCTGGGAACAGCTGCCCGAAGACTGGTCCTTTGTCGAGGTCGCCGGCGTCGCCGTCGACTCGCGGGACCGGGTTTACGTCTTCAACCGCGGTGCGCACCCCGTCATCGTCTTCGACAAGGAAGGCAAGTTCCTCAACGCCTGGGGAGAGGGCGTGTTCTCGAGCGCCCACGGGATCTTCATCGACCACAACGACCATGTCTGGTGCGCCGACAACTTCGACCACACGGTGCGAAAGTTCACCACGGACGGAGCACTGCTCATGACGCTGGGCGAGGTGAACCGGCCCGCGGACACCGGGTTCGTGCTCGGCGAAACCCCGGTCCAGCACGCCGGCGGCCCCTTCAACATGGTGACCAACGTGGCGGTCACGCGGTCGGGCGACCTGTTCATCGCCGACGGCTACGGCAACGCGCGGGTCCATCACTTCACCGGCGCCGGCGAACTCGTGGCATCCTGGGGCGGGCCCGGCAGCGCCGAGGGCCAGTTCAACCTCCCGCACGGCATCGCGGTGGACCGGTCAGGACGAGTGTTCGTTGCCGATCGCGAAAACTCGCGCATCCAGATCTTTTCTCCGACCGGCGACTACCTGGACAGCTGGGACTGGGTGAATCGACCCGACGACCTGTTTCTGGACGAGCAGGAAAACCTCTACATCGCCGAGCTGGGCTGGGCGGTACCCGTGCCCGCCCGACCCCACTTCCCCTTCATGCAGCATCCGCCGACCGGCCATTCGCCGATCGCGAGGGTCACGGTCTGCGATCTTGACGGCAACATTCAGGCCCAGCTCGGCGGCGCGGACGCGCTGCTGCCCGGAAACTTCATCGTTCCGCACGGCATCTGGGCCGACTCGCGCGGGGACCTGTACGTTGGCGAGGTCGTCAAGGCCTCCGGGGCGATCGAGCACTTCGCGCCGCTCACCTGCCATGCGTTCCAGAAATTTGTCCGGGCCGGCTAACCAGGCACCATGACCACGGCACCGAAACCGGACCTGGTGATCCGCAACGCCAGCATCATCGACGGCTCCGGAGCGCCGGCCCGCTCCGGCGACATCGCGATCGCGGGCGACCGGGTCACGGCAATCGGGGACCTTGCCCACCTGTCGGGCGCAGCGGAACTGGACGTCGGCGGCCGGGCCGTGGTGCCGGGTTTCATCGACGTGCACACGCACGACGACCGCGCGGTCCTGAGCGATCCGGACATGACCTGCAAGGTGAGCCAGGGTGTCACCACCGTCGTCACCGGGAACTGCGGGATCAGCCTGGCGCCCCTCGAACCCGCCGACCCGCCGCCGCCGCCATCAGACCTGATCGGCGACCGGCCCGAACACTATTTCGCTGACTTCGGCGACTACCTGTCTGCGCTCGATCGCGATCCGCCGGCCGTCAACGTCGTTGCCCAGGTCGGCCACTCAACGCTGCGCATCGGCGCCATGGACGGGCTCGATCGCGCGGCCACGCCGAGCGAGATCGCCCGCATGCGAGGGCGACTGGAGGACTCGCTGGCGGCCGGCGCCGTCGGCATGAGCACGGGGCTGTTCTACCCGCCCGCGAACGCGGCCCCGACGGAAGAGGTCGTGGAGCTCGCGGCGGCGCTGGCACCGGCGGGGGCCATCCATTCCACTCACATGCGGGACGAAACCGCCCACGTTCTCGAATCGCTCGATGAGACCTTCGAAATCGGTCGGAGAGCGCATGTCCCGGTGGTGATCTCCCACCATAAGTGCGCTGGCGCACCCAACCACGGGCGGACGCTCGAAAGTCTTCCCAAAATCGACACCGCCCGGGAAACGCAGCCGATTGCCCTCGATGTCTATCCGTACGTGGCGGGCTCGACCGTGCTGAATCCGCACCGAATGATGAGCGCGAGCCGAGTGATCGTGACCTGGTCGAAGTCGGTGCCGGAGGCGGCGGGGCGCGACCTGTCGGAGATTGCCGCCGCCTGGGGGTGCACTGAAGCCGCCGCTGCCGAGAGGCTTCAGCCCGCCGGCGCCATCTACTTCATCATGGATGAGGAAGACGTCCGGCGCGTGCTGACCTACCCGCACGCCATGATCGGATCAGACGGCCTGCCGCACGATCAGCATCCGCATCCGCGCTTGTGGGGCACCTTTCCCCGCGTGCTTGGACACTATGCGCGCGACGTGGGCCTCTTCCCCCTGGAAGAGGCCGTGCGACGCATGACGGGCCTGTCCGCCGCCCAGTTCGGTCTGACCGACCGCGGGGTCCTGCGGACAGGGGCGTATGCCGACCTCGTCGTGTTCGACCCTCGAACCGTGGCCGATTGCTCCACGTGGGAGGAGCCCACCCGGCCCGCTTCCGGTATCGAGCTGGTCATGGTGAATGGCCGGGCGGTCTGGCGGGCGGGCGCCGCCACCGGTGCGCGGCCCGGGCGGGCGCTTCGGCTTCAGGAACTGGGCCCCAAGGGGCGCGACCGGGAGGTACCGGTCTAGACGATGGCCACGGCGGACGACAGCCCGATGGCGCCACGCCCGATCGTACGGGCCGCCTTCGCTGCCATCGTCTCCGGCCTGCTGCTGGCTGTGTCGCTGGCGTCACCGGCACGATCGGAGTCGATCCTGCGGATCGTCCCGCATGCCGACCTGAAGAACATCGATCCGATCTGGACGACCGCGTACATCACGCGCAACCACGGCTACATGGTCTACGACACGCTGTTTGCCCTGGATGAGAACCTCGAAGTCCAGCCGCAGATGGTAGATCGCTGGTCCGTCAGCGACGACGGCCTGATCTGGCGGTTCGTGCTTCGCGACGGGCTTCGGTGGCATGACGGTGCGCCGGTGACCGCAGCCGACTGCGTTGCTTCGATCCGGCGCTGGAGTGCCCGCGACGGCATGGGCCAGAAGCTCGCCGACGCGACGCGCGAACTACGGGTCATCGATGCCAAGACCTTTGAGCTGGAGCTGGGCGCACCATATGGCCTCGTGCTCGAATCGCTGGGCAAGATCAGCTCCAACGTGCCGTTCATGATGCCCGAGCGTCACGCCTCGATGGACCCGTTTGAGCAGATTCCCGACGCGCTGGGCTCCGGACCGTTCATTTTCGTGAAGGACGAGTGGATCCCGGGAGCCAGGGTGGTCTATGTCCGCAATCCGGACTACGTCCCCCGCGCCGAGCCTTCGAGCTTCGCCGCAGGCGCCAAGCGTGCCAATGTCGATCGGGTCGAGTGGCACTACATCCCGGACTCAGCCACGGCCATGAACGCACTGATGGCGGGTGAGGTCGACTATTTCGAACTGCCGCCGCACGACCTGCTGCCGATTCTGGAGACGGCGCCGGGGGTCGTCATCGAGAACCTGGATCCGCTCGGGGTGCAGGGCTGGCTGCGGATGAACCATCTCCATCCGCCGTTCGACGACCTGCGCGTCCGTACCGCCGTCCTGTGGCTGATCGACCAGGAACACTACATGCGGGCGGCGGTCGGAAATCCAGCCTATTACCAGACTTGCCCGGCGATGCTGGCGTGCGGCACGCCCTTCGAGTCGACCGTGGGCAGCGAGGCGCTTGTGGGCCACGACATCGACAAGGCAAGGGAGCTGATCGCCGCCGCCGGCTACGAAGGGGCGCCGGTGACGATCCTGCAGCCCACCGACATAGCCATCCTCAACAGCGCATCCCTGGTCACGGCGCAGGCGCTGCGTGATGCCGGCTTCGTGGTCGATCTACAGGCCATGGACTGGAGCACGCTGACTTCGCGTCGCCCCATCGCCGATCCGCCGTCGCAAGGCGGCTGGAACCTGTTCCACACCTGGGCGCTCGCCGTGGACGTCGCCAACCCGGTCGCCAACATCGCGATTTCCGGAGGCTGCCGCGAACGCGCTTGGTTCGGATGGCCGTGCGACGGGAAGATCGAACGCCTGCGCGACACATTTGCCCGCACGGCCGATCCTGACCGCCGGAAGACCCTGGCCCAGGAGATCCAGGCCCGGGCGTTCGAGGTCGTCACGCATGGGCTTTATGGCCAGTGGTCAAACCCGGTCGCGTACCGCGATTCGTTGCGCGGGCTGATCAAGTCCCCGGTCCAGTTTTTCTGGAACATCGAGAAAGTGGAGCCCTGATGCTCCTGCAGCAGCCGGGGCAGCAGACTTGAGCACGAACCGGGCCGGGTCGCTGTCAGCCTGCCGGCATTGCACCCGATGTGGCGTTCTCGTCAAGAATGAGAAGACGCCGCGAGACTGACTGCGCCTACAATCGGTGGCCGGGACCGACGCTCGGGATGGCTCCGGCTTGGCCTGAACTGCCCGTAGACTCCCGCCGTGAATTCGGTTCCGCCATGCGCCACACCGAGCAGAAGACCGGAAAACGATCCCGGATGGGCGGACACGAGAACTTCGAATCCAGGAAGACGGAATTGACGGAGAATTGTCCGACCAGCCCCATCACGAATGGTCAGGCCGGCGACTTCGCGGCGTCCGCATGTTCGATTGCGACCTGCCCTGCCCCGCCGTATCTCGAACCACGGCAGGCAGCGGAAAGCGATTTGCGGGCCGGTCGACCGGAATTGGACCCGTGAAGCGCACAGCCATTCCGATCCTTGTGGGTGCAATGCTCCTGCATCCTGTCTCCACGGCGCCAATCGCTGCCGCCCAGGAAGTCGCTCCGACCTGGGGCAGCATCGCCGCCAGCCGCGCACACCTGCGCACCGGACCCGGCAAGCGCTTCCCGATCGAATGGGTGTTCACCGCGCCAAGCCTGCCGGTCATGATCACGGATCGGCACGACAACTGGCGCGCAGTAACCCTGCGCTCCGGGGAATCCGGCTGGATGCATCACAGCCTGCTGTCCCGGCGACGAACCGCCCTGGCTGAGAAGAACACGGTGCTGCGGCGGCGTCCGAGCGAAAACAGCGCAGTGCTCGCTGAGGTCAGGGCCGGCGCCGTCGTCGACCTCCTTGACACCTGTGGGGCCACCTGGTGCCGGGTGACCGCTGGAGGATGGAAGGGTTACATCGCGCGGACCGCGCTGTGGGGACCTACGGATCCCGAGTGAGGTCTCCGCTGCGTGCCGCCCGGGCGGATTCCGACGGTACCGCCGTGTGCGGATACTCGGCATGCCCGCCAACTGCCATCCGCATAGTTTCATCGAAGCCGCCCAAGCGACTGTGGATTTTCGTTTTGTGGTAGTTCGCCTGTGATTCACGGGCCAACGCAACGATGAATTTCAGTCGGGTCCTGCTGTCGCTCAGGGACACACTCCGCTCCCCGAAGGGCGCGGCCGGCTGACAGGGACACGGAAACCACCTGCACGGGTGACGGCCGGGCCGGAGGTGTCGCAATCAATGACCAGGGACGGCCTGCGACTCAATGGACGCTGCGATCCTCCTCCAGCCGCACCAGTACGTGAACGCCAGCCACCCGCGTTCCGGCGGGTGGTTCCGGCACCCCGGCGACGTGAATGTCCTCCTCCGGAATGTCCTCGAGTTCGCCGCTTCCTTGGTGCAGGAAGTGATGATGAGAATCGGTGTTGGTATCAAACCAGTTGCACGCCGAATCGACGGTGATCTCGCGCAGCAGCCCGGCTCGAGCAAAGCAGTGCAGGGTGTTGTAGACCGTGCCGGTTGCGACCGGTGTTCCGGCCTGCTCGGCTTCGTGACGCAGGACCTCCGCAGTAACGTGCCGGTTCCCGCCTGTGAACAATATTCGTGCCAACTGCAGACGCTGTCGTGTCAAGCGGACACCGGCCGCGCGCAACCGATGTCGAAGGTCCAGATCCATTTGCGATCTCGACATGGCAGACTCCCCACTGCACTAGTAGTTGGCGTCGTTCGGCCTCCGCAAGCCAGCACTCGCTCCAAGAATACCAGCTAGTGTGATACCGCTCTCGAAACCGTTCCCGAGCCTCTGGAATCCAGTTCGTGCCACAGACCTCACCCGCCGCCACACGGGCAAGCATCGCTGGCTGGTGCCTGTACGATTGGGCGAATTCGCCGTTCGCCGCGATCATCCTGACGTTCGTCATCCCGGCCTACTTTGCGAGTGCAGTCCTCTCCGACGATGCCGTCGCGCAGGCCGAATGGGGCTTCATGGTCGGTACTGCATCTTTCGTGGTGGCGGTCCTGAGTCCCATTCTCGGCTCCGTCGCTGATCGGACTGGACGACGGAAAGCCTGGATCGCCATCTGCGCCGCCGTCCTGATCGTTGCGACCGGACTGTTGTGGTGGGGAAAACCGGGACCCGAATCGGCAGCCTGGATCCTGTGGTGCTCCGGCGTCGGCGTGGTGGCCTTCGAACTCGGGCTGGTGTTCTACAACGCTCTGCTTCCTGGCCTGGGGCCCCGCGATCGCCTTGGCCGGATCTCAGGCACAGCCTGGGCGACCGGCTATATGGGCGGCATGGCCTGCCTGGCGCTGGCGCTCTTCGGAATCGTCCTTGCAGATCCTCCACCGCTCGGCCTTGATCCACAACAGGGCGAGCACGTCCGCATTACCGGACCACTGGTTGCCATCTGGATGGGACTCTTCTGCCTCCCCCTGTTTCTCTGGACACGAGATGTCCCGGCAGGTCGCATGTCGGCACCCGCGGCCATCAGGACGGGACTCGGCAAGCTCTACCGAGATCTCTCGGGCATGTTGGCAGATCCGGAGCGGCGCGTGGTCGGCCGTTACCTCGTCGCCCGCATGGTCTACACCGACGGAATCAACACGGTCTTCGCGTTCGGCGGAATCTACGCCGCCGCCGTGATCGGGATGACCGTCAGCGAAGTCGTCCAATTTGCGATCCTGATCAACATCACTGCTGGTATCGGCGCCTTTGTGTTCGGTCGGGTGGACGATCGGCTGGGCGCGAAACCGACGATTCTGATCGGACTTGCGGCAATCGTCGTCCTCAGTACATGCATGCTGTTCATCAGCACCCAGGTCCTCTTCTACGCCGTCGGTGCGGTTCTGGGGATCTTTTTTGGCCCCGTCCAGTCGGCCAGCCGATCCCTGATGGCTCGCCTGGTCCCGGTCGGGGAAGAAGCCGAGGCCTTTGGCCTGTACGCGCTGTCGGGCAAGGTCACCGCATTCGTCGGGCCTTGGCTGGTCGGTGTCGTCACACTCGCCACGAACAGTGAGCAGTGGGGCCTGGCAACGGTAATTCCGTTCCTGGTCGTCGGAGCGCTTCTACTGCTACGGGTACCGGACCCTTCGCGCGAGCCATTGTCCGCCTGACCGAGGCTCAACAGGGAGCGCGGACGTCACGCGGCGCGGCCGGACTCGCACTGTCGTGACGAACGGCAGACCGGCAGGCAGGTCGCGACGGCACGACCATCCCGTTCGCGCTCCCTCCGCCGGAGGATGCAGCTCCCTCCGGTCCCTGAACCGACTGGCCTGCCATCCGGCCCAAGGTGACAGCAAGGGTCACCTCCGGAACTGTTCGCCCCTGTCGTGCCTGCACTAGCAAGGGCGCGCTTAGCCCCCCGGATTGCACACATCACGGGGGGCGCTTGGGGGCCGCCAAGTTGACGGGTCCGGAAGCACGACGGCCTAGGGCCCAGCCCACAGGCTTCACCACCGGTGCAGCCGCCCCAAAGAGAACTTCAAGTCGGCACCTTGCAAGCAGACTTCAGAATTGACTGTGATCTAACTTAGAAGGCCTATAAAGTCGTTAGCAAGTTGAGAATAAATCTCGTTCAATTAGTTTGCAGCCGTCTTTTGAATGATTACGCATCCGTTAGCAAGTTGAACTGGCACTGAACAATCAATACAATATGACTATCCATCTGTTACAAATGTAACTACTGAGTTGAATCGGTCCGCGCCAATTCACGAGCGCCTCCCAAGCCCTAGTACTCCGCTACTGAGCGCGGGCCTGCTCAATCACCGACAGGGGCCACCTAACATTCGGAAAATTCCGGACTTTTTTCTCATATGCAGTCGCGCATTCTCGCATGTTCTCGCGTTTTTGTCGTCATGACTAGTCAATTAAGTAACAAAAGTTATTGTCAAATGAGATTAATCCAACTACTTGTGGCAACAATGGATTGGGAGAAGACACTTCGTTTCGCTATCGACGCATTCATCCGACGACGCGGCATGACACGCACGGCGTTCGGCGAGGCAGCAGTGGGCGATCCGTCGTTCGTAGCTGACTTGGAACTCGGGCGGTCACCGCAGCTCAACACCGCCGACAGAGTGTTGGAATTCATGGGTCTTCAACCCATGGGCCCTGCGTTTCGACGCGAGGTCGAAGCTTTCCTGTCAGTCACCCGGGTCAAGTCGTCGGAGTTTGGTCGAGGCGTAACCGGTAGTCCTTCCTTCGTCACACAGCTTCGCCACGGCGCGTCGCCCCGTCTCGCCACGGTAGACAAGGCGCGTGCATGGATGAGAAGGCACTCAAATGAGGCGGAACGTCGGGCGATTCGCGTTGCATCGTCCGACCAGGAATCGAAGCCGCAAGGTGCAGCCAATGGAGGTCACGGCATGACGGACAGCCCCCATCAGTATATGAGCACGCGCGAGGTGGCGGCCCTGCTGGGCCTTTCCCCGCGCACGCTGGACCGATACCGCGTGAGCGGAGACGGCCCGGAGTTTCACAAGTTCGGCAACCGGGTGCGCTATCTGCGCGCCGATGTCGAAGCGTGGGCCTCCAAGCGACGGCGGCGTTCAACTTCCGACGACGGCCTGTCCCGAGAGACTTCTTGATCGGAGCCGCGGTTCACCGGACACAGCATGCATCTGGACGCTCAGACGCGTCCAGCCAGTTTTCCACGTCTTCACCACGCATTCAGCAACGTATGGAACTGCTCTGAAGTTCCGAAATCGCCGTCCACAAGGTTGCGGCCGCGCGGTCTTGTGGCCCCCGGATGCGGCCAAGCGCCTCCTTGCACACCTAGGTCCCATCGCCTCCTTAACGGGGTCGCTTCCCCCGACAGGAGGACCGTTTGGCGCTTGCCGATCCGGATTGCCGCAGCGGGCGGACGCCCCCGAATGTCCCGGCCGGTCTTGGCCGTCTCCACGGCATTCGGCCGGCGACGGCCCGGCCCCGGGTCACGGGTATGCGGTTGTCAGTTGTGCAGCGTGCGCTCCAGTGCCGGGTACGCCGCGCCTAGCGTCACCGCCCGGGCCACCATGAACACCAAGTAGGCGGCCCAAAGCCCGTGATTGCCGTACAGCGGCACAAGCACTGCCATCGCCAGGAAGAACGTGGCGCCGCTGATCGCCATGGCCACAAGCATGGCCCGCGTTCGGGTCGCTCCGATGAAGATGCCGTCAAGCTGGAAACTCCATACCGAGACGATCGGCAGCACGATTGACCAGGGCAGATAGTTACTCGCCATTTGGCGTACTTCCGGGAGGTCCGAGATAAGGCCCACGATCTGATCTCCGAACAGCGCGTACCCGGCCACGTAGCACCCCGAGACCAGGACTGCCCATCGGCTGGTCGCGGCCACCGCCGCCCGAAACGCCCGCCGGTCGCGTCGCCCGACCGCCCCGCCTACCAGAGCCTCGGCAGCATGTGCAAAACCGTCGAGCCCGTAGGCGACAAAGGTCTGGAGCAACATCAGGATGCCGTTGGCAGCCAGGACCAGTTCGCCCATGCGGGCACCCACCGCCGTGAACGACGTGATCGTGCAAACCGCAATCAGGGTGCGCAGGAAAATGTCGGTGTTGACCGAAGCAATCCGTCGAAAGGCTTGCAGATCCCGCGCGGCCGCCAACCGAAATGGGGCCCCTCGCTTGGCCGCAATGCGAGCGGTCAGTGCGAGGCTGATCCCGGAGCCACTCAGCTCAGCAATCACCGTCGCCCATGCGACGCCGACCAGCCCCCATCCCAAGACGACTCCCAGCAACAGGTCAAGCGCCACGTTGAGCAGATTGATGAACACCTGGAGGGCGAGAACGAGGTCCGCTCGCTGCACGCCGAGGAGCCAGCCGGCGGCCACGAAGTTCACCAATGTCGCGGGAGCCGACCAGATGCGGATGCCGATGTACGTGTCGGCCAGCGGGGCGACTGCCTCCGAAGGCCCAACGACCAGAAGCGCGAGCCAGCGGATGGGCATCGACAGGATCAACAGCCCGCACCCGATCACGACCGCCATCGCGTAGGCGCGAACGCCAGCGCCGGCCAATCCCTGGGAATCGCCTGCCCCGTGGGCCTGAGCCGCGAAACCCGTCGTTCCCATGCGGACGAACGCGAACGTCCAGAACAGGAAGGAGAACACCGTGGCACCAACTGCCACCGCGCCAATGTCCGCAACGCTGATACGGCCTACGACCGCGGTGTCCACCATGCCGACCAATGGCACCGTGAGATTGGACAGAATCATCGGCAGGGCCAGCCGCCACATTGGCAGGTCCCGCGGCACCGGCCGCGACGTCATCGGGACGCGATCCCGCTGCCCAACGTCTCTGTCAGTAATCTCGGTTCAAGCACGTTCGTGCCCTAAGCACCGCGGTGGTCGGGATCCATCATCCAATTTCCCGGTCAAGCTGCCGGGCCGCTGTGTCTACGGTTCAACGTCGACAGTCGAGCACGACCTTGCCGCTGACAGCCCGCGACAAGAGCAGTTCGATCGCATGCGCCGCTTCGTCGAGGGGCAACACGGTCGCCACCCTCGGGCGCAGGCGTCCCTCGCCATACCACTCGCCGAGGCGTACGAACGACCTTCCCACCCGCTGCGGGTCGCGTGCAGCAACTTCACCCCAGTAGAGACCGTGAACCGCGGCGTTCTGCAGGAGCAACCGATTGGCAGGAAAGGTCGGAATCCGCCCTGCAGTGAACCCCACAGTCACCATCCTGCCGTCCCACGCGAGTCGCCGCAGGGCATCGTCGCCAGCGTCTCCTCCCACGGTGTCCAACACCACATCGACGCCGCCGGGCGCCAGGTCTGGCAACCGGGCCCGCACCCGGTCGGTCCGGTAATTGATGCCTGCCGTCGCGCCGCGTTCGCGGCAAATCGCCAGCTTCTCGTCGCTGCCGGCGGCCGCGATGACCTGCGCCCCCATGGCCGCGGCGATTTCCACGCCCGCCAGCCCCACACCGCCGGCCGCCCCGAGCACGAGGCACGTTTCGCCGGCCACAAGCGCCGCCTTCCACGAAAGCGCGCCGTGCGCGGTTCCGTAGGCAACCGGGAACGCGGCGCCCGTCGTGAAATCCATTCCGGCCGGCAGCGGGTACGTGTTTTCCGCGGGCATCACCACCTCGTCGGCAAAACCCCCGTAACGCATGACCCCGAGCACCCGCTCGCCGACGGTGCGAGCCCGGACTCCGGCACCGACCTCCTGCACCACGCCAGCGATCTCGAGGCCGGGAACGAAGGGGGGCCGCGGGCGCACCTGGTATCGGCCGCGCAGTAACAGGGAGTCTGCGAAGTTGACCCCGGCCGCGTGCACCTCGATCCGGACAGCCTCCGGCCCAAGCACCGGACCTGGCCCTTCCTCGAGGCGCAGGACCTCGGGGCCACCAAGTGTTGAGACCACCATGCTTCGCATAGGCAATTCCCGGAATCGGACAGCCCCTTATACTGGATCGCGCATCACGAGGGACATACCGCGTTGGAATTTCTGATCCTGTACGAAGATCAGGTGCGCCTCTTTTCCTTCGCCGGCGTACTTGCCGTCATGGCGCTTCTCGAGAACCTGTTTCCGCGGCGGCAGCGGCGTGCACCGACGGCCCGGAGGTGGGGGGTGAACCTGGCACTGACCGCCATCAACACGGTGACGCTCCGCCTGCTCTTTCCGCTGCTCGCAGTCGAGTGGGCAGCCTTGATGACCACGCACGACATCGGCCTCGCACCGATCCTCGGCGTTCCCTATTGGGCCGCGTGCCTGGTCGGAATTGCCCTGCTGGATCTGGTCATCTACGCCCAGCACGCAGCCTTTCACCACATCCCGTTTCTGTGGCGCTTCCACCGGGTCCATCATGCCGATCTCGAGGTCGATGTGACCACCGGAGTCCGGTTTCATCCCGGTGAAATCGTATTGTCCATGCTGATCAAGTTCGCCACCATTGCATTGCTTGGCGTACCGGCAGCGGCTGTCGTCGCCTTCGAAGTGCTGCTGAACGCCACTTCACTCTTCCACCACGCGAACCTGGCTCTCCCCCGGGCCGTAGATCGAATGCTCCGACTGGTGATCGTGACCCCCGACGTGCACCGGGTGCATCATTCGACGATCCGGGCCGAGACCGATTCGAATTTCGGGTTCAGCGTCACATGGTGGGACCGGTTGTTCGGCACGTTCCGCGCCGAGCCCAGCGCCGGTCACACCGGGATGGAAATCGGGCTAGCCGAGTATCGCGTGCCGGCCCAGCAGGGACTCCTCTGGGTGTGCGCGCTTCCGGCCTACCAGAATCCTCCCGCGGCCAGCCGGTGAGCGACGCGCCCCTTCGTGGCCCCGTCGTCCGCATGGTGCCGGAGGGGGATAACCGAGAGCGAAACGTCTGTACTGACTGCGGATTCATCCACTATCTGAATCCGCGGATCGTGGTGGGAGCGGTCGTTCAGTACGACGAGCAGGTGCTGTTGTGCCGACGCGCCATTCCGCCACGCACCGGTTTCTGGACCTTGCCGGCAGGCTACTTGGAAACCGGCGAAACCGCGGCGGCGGGAGCCAGGCGGGAAGCCGAGGAGGAAGCCGGCGCGGTCATCGCCATCGAGCGGCCGTTGGGCATCTATTCGCTTCCCCGCATCTCGCTCATCCAGCTTATCTTTGCTGCTCAGCTCATGGATCCCGATATCGCGCCGGGGACCGAGAGCCTCGAGGTGCGACTGTTTTCCTGGAGCGAGGTGCCGTGGGACGATCTCGCCTTTCCGTCCGTCCGATGGGCTCTCGAGGACTGGAAACATGGTCGCACCACGGGAACAGCAGCAGCCGCATTCGGACCGTTTGACCGCGTCGACCTGACCGAGGACTAGCTTCAGGCCGCCCTTCATTGCGTGGGGCGGAGGACGCCACGTGATGTCGCGGACGGAGGGTTTGGGCCACGCGCCCGCGCGACGTCCTTCCCGACACCGTCCGTCACCTGCCGGCTCTCGCTGTGCGCCACGCGCGAACAACTCTTCCGGTATCGGCTGGAACGCCGAAGCCGCTGGACGCGCATTCGCCCGGTCGCGTGGTCCTGCCCGGCGCTCTGCTCGAACCGACGCGACCGAGATGTCCGGCCTCGAGGTATCCCGACACGCTTTCTGCCTGGCATCAGCCGGATGCTATCCGGCTGGCCAGCGCCGGTGAATCCAGAGCCATTGTTCGGGCCGGGCGCGGATCCAATCACTGTACCGCGCATTGAGCGACCGGAGCAGGGCCAGCGTTCGTTCCCGACGCGAACCGCGTTCGGCCGGCATCGGAAGGGCCGGCTCGACGGTCACCCGGAACGCCGCGCCGCCGGTCCGCTCAACGCGGAGCGGGAAGACCGGAAGACCCGCCCGCAGGGCCAGTGACGCGGCCACCGGCGCCGTGCCGGCCGGGACACCGAGGAAATCGACCAACGGCCCCTCCGTGAGCTTCTGGTCGTTGACGACGCCGACCGAGCGGCCCCGCCGCAGCGAATCGAGCAGGGCCCGCCCGGCGTGGCGTTTGCGGACAAATTCGGCGTCTTCCAGCCGGAAGCTCTGGATGACGCCATCCGCCCAGGGATTGTCCGCCTGTCGATAGACGTAGGTCATGGGCATCCCTGCCCGGGTAAGCACCAGCGCACCGATTTCCCAGTTCGCGAGATGAGCGCTCGCAAAGACCGCGCACTGGCCGCGCGCGCGGAGCCCTTCCACCACTTCCAGACCCTCCAGCTGAAACCGCGGCGTTCCGTCCGGGAGGGGCGCCACTTGGGGACGGAACGGGTCCAACCGGCGCAGGTGAGGAAACTCGAATACCAGCCGACCCAGGTTGTCCCACATGCCGGACAGCACGCGGTCACGTCCCGCCGCATCCAGTTCCGGCAGGATTCGACGGAGATTGCCCTCCGCCGTCGCGTGCAGCGGAATACGCGGGCCCAACGTCCGGAGCAGTCGGCTTCCCAGGGCCGACGCCCGGTCGATGTCGAGGGCGCGTGAAGTCGCCATTGCGGAGTGCAGGCCGAGCGCCTCCACGGCGTGGCGGATTCGCCGGAGCGGCGAGCGGCGCCTCACCCTGGCTCCCTTGCGTCGACCACCCGGGCCAGGAGTTCGTCCAAGGCGCCGCCGTCATCGAAGCGCAGGCGCACTTCCGCCACCATCACTCGCGCGGCGAACTCCCCGGGCAGGCGAACCTCGTCCTTCGTCGTCGTCACCGGTACCGCGGCTGACGCCCTGGCGGCTTCCAGCACCTGCTCCAGATCACGCGGTCGGTATCGATGATGATCGGGGAACGGGCGGGTCCCGACGACGTCAGCACCAAGCTCCCGCAGGGACCGGAAGAATTTCTCGGGACGCCCGATTCCGGCAAATGCGAAGACGCGCCGGTTCCGCAGTGCGTCGAGTCTCGGAGCTGGCCGCATGGAAGCCCGTATACAGGGGAGCGTTGCGGGCAGCACCGCTCTCACGTTCACCGTGTCCTCGCCGACCAGGACGGCAGCGTGGGCGCGCCGAAAGCCGTCGTCGGATGGCTCCCGCAGAGGGCCGGCCGGCAGGGTGCGGCCGTTCCCCACGCCGACCCCGCCATCGAATACCAGGAGGGCCAGGTCTTTCGCCAGCGCCGGATCCTGAAAACCGTCGTCCATGATCAGGCAGTCAGCACCGGACGCGGCGATCGCAGCGCCGCCCTCAACCCGATTCCGGGCGACCCAGGTCGGCGCCGTGCGGGCGGCCACCAATGCCTCGTCGCCGACGTCGCCGACAGTGTGCCGGCGCGGGTCCACCCGAACCGGACCCTTGAGACGGCCACGGTATCCGTGGGACAGGATGTGAACCTCGATGTCCGAGTTTTGCAGTCGCTCGGCCAGAGCCAGCACCACAGGTGTCTTGCCGCTTCCGCCCAACACCAGATTGCCGACGCAGAGGACCGGCACGCCACAGGACCGCGATCGACCCCGGCGCTGGCGCCGCCTTGCCCCCCATGCCCAGAAAGCTGCCAGGGGCGTCAGGGCACGCATGGCGACACTATCCCGGCGGGCCCAGAAATCAGGTGCGCGCATGCGCCACCTTGGCCGCCGCAATCATGGGTCCGAGCAGTTCGGTCACCTGCGCGGTGACGCCGCTCGCCCGGGCCGCCACCAGTTTCGCGGCGGCGGTCATGCGCTCGGCCGCCGCCGGTTGTTCAAGAAGGTGCGATAGCGCGCCGGCCAGCGTGCGGGCGTCCAGCACCTCGATCGCCGCACCCGCCTGTTTGAGCTCCGTGGCCACGTCGACAACATTCGCGATGTCAGGTCCGTGCAAGATGGCGCAATCCAGTTGCGCTGGCTCGAGCAGGTTGTGGCCTCCCCTGGAAGCCAACGTGCCGCCGACCAGGGCAACTGGCGCCAGCCGGTAGAAGAGTCCGGTCTCCCCCAGTGTGTCGGCAACGTAGACGTTCGCGTCACCCGGCAGCACCCCAAGACTTCGGCGCCGGACCGTGAGTCCACATTTCCGCACGTGGGATTCGATCGAATTGCCCCGGTCGGGATGGCGCGGCAACAGAATGGTCAGCAGGTCCGGCCAGCGCGGCGAAAGCCGGGCGTGCGCGTCCAGGGCAATGGTCTCTTCGCCAGGATGCGTGCTTGCCGCCAGCCACAGCGGGCGCTGACCGAGATCGTTCCGCAGGGCCGCCAGCGACGCCGGATCCGCTTCCGGGACGCCGGCGTCGGCCTTCAGGTTGAAAGGCCCCTGAAGGTGGGCCACGCCGAGGTCCGCGAGACGCTTGCGGTCAACCGTGGTCTGGGCGATCACGGGATCAAACCCGTCCAGCAGTTGCCGGAGCGCGCCGCCCAGCCAATTCCACCGGGTCGCGGAACGAGCGGACAGGCGCGCCTGCACGATCGCCCGGGGTATGCGCCGACGGGAGAGCGCACTGAGCGTTTCCGGCCAGATCTCCGATTCCACGCGTAGCGCGCAGTCCGGTCGCCAGTGGTCGAGGAATCGGTCCACGGCCGAACGCCGGTCCAGGGGGGCAAACTGGTGGCGGGCCCGAGGCGGCAACGCCTGCGCCATGGCGCGGGCGGACGTCACGGTCACGGTGGTCAGCAGCACGTCCATCCCGTGGCCGTCCACCAGGCGGCGGATGATCGGTTCCACCGAACGCGCTTCGCCCAGGCTTGCCGCGTGCACCCAACACAACGGTCCCGGCGGGCGCGGCACGGACGGGTAACCGAGCCGCTCGCCGAGGCGATCGGGATCTTCGCGCCCGCGTCGGACGCGTGCGCGTAGAACCGGCCCCACCACGGGAGTCGCGGCTGCCCAAGCCATCCGGCTGGCAAGCAGGACCGCCGATGCGCCGCTGAACGTCACCACTTGCGAGGACATACAAGGGGAACCGGGAAGGATCAACCGGCGGAACGGCAGAACCGTTCGGAAGTCCGGGGCGCAACATGAACAAGCGCAGTGGACGGACATTGCGGCACGTCGCTGCCCCGGCGCCGAAACTCTCCTATTCTTCCCTCATGGCACCGGTCCAGACACTTGCCGTCTACGAGCGAACGGTCCTCCTCGACACCGTGCTCCTGCCGCACCGCTCGCTTGGACCGACCGGTTTCCGCCTGCTCATGGGCACGGTCGCGGCGTCCTGCCTCACCATCGGAATCGTATTCGCCTCGCTGGGGGCGTGGCCCGTCTTCGCATTTCTCGGCCTCGACGTGCTCCTCGTCTACATGGCGTTCCGGTGGAGCTACCGGAGCGCGCGCGAACGTGAACGGATACGGCTCGACACGGAGGCACTCCAGATCGTGCGAACGCGGGCGGACGGCCGGGCCCGGTCCTGGACGTTCCAGCCCCATTGGCTTCGGATCGACTTCGACGATTCCGGCGACTGCGCCGACCAGCTTCGGCTCTCGTCGCACGGCCGCAGCCTCGTGATCGGCGCCTTCCTTGCGCCCGAGGAACGCGCCAAGTGCGCGGAGCTCCTCCGCGATGGCATCCGGCGATGGCGGTCGCTGCCGCCGAGTGTCGTCTCCCCGTCCTAGACCGCCTTCCACATTATCCGCCCTACCAGGATCTTGACCCGGCGACAGCCGCCCCTGTGGCGCATGGTTCCTGACGAACCCCGTATCGGCCGAGGAGCGCGCCAGACGCACGGATCACCGCCGGGCCGGCGCGACCGGTGACGGCGGCGGCGGCTCTTCCGTCCTCGCCGCCCGACGAGGTCCGCGGTTGACCGCACCCGGCTGCCGGTGAAACTATCGGGGGCGCATCCATGTCAATCGGCGGACGTGCCATCGGAGCAGGCGCTTGGAAGATCTTCAGCTCATGGTGGGCGGTCTTGCCAACGGTTGCGTGTACGGCCTGATCGCCCTCGGCTTCGTGCTGATCTACAAAGCCACCGAGCAGGTCAATTTTGCGCAGGGCGACATGATGATGCTCGGCGCCTTCATCGCGATCGGCCTGGGCAACGAATCCCACGGCGGCCTGCCGTTCTGGCTGGCCTGCGCCGGTGCCGTTCTGATCATGGCCGCGTTCGGGATGGCGGTCGAGCGGACGCTTCTACGCCCACTGTTCGGCCAGTCACAGATCGCCGTCGTCATCCTGACGATTGCGTTCGGTTTCGTGCTGCGGTTTATCGCCGGCGCCATCTGGGGCCACGATCCACTGGTCATGGACCACCCGATCGCGGGCACCCACGTCACGTTCGGCCCAGTCGTCCTGAGTGCCGACGAAATCGCGGTGATCGCCGTGACCGTTCTGCTGACCGGCCTGCTGTACCTGTTCTTCAGCCGCACCAAGCTCGGCATTGCCATGCAGGCAGCGAGCCAGAACCAGCTGGCGGCCTACTACATGGGCATTCCCGTCAAGCGGATCCACGGATTGACCTGGATGCTGGCCGGCGCCACCGCCGCCGTTGCAGGAATCATGTTTGCTGCCAAGGGATCGGTGGACCCCAGTGCCGGTCTGCTCGGCATCAAGGCGTTCGCGGCGGCGGTCATCGGGGGGTTTGGGTCGCTGCCGGGAGCATTGCTGGGAGGCCTGATCATCGGCCTCGTGGAGCCCTTCGCCGCTCGATATGTCGCGGCCGGCTATGCCCAGATCGCGCCATACGCCGTCCTGATCCTCGTCCTGATTTTCCGCCCGCACGGCCTGTTTGCTCAGGTCAGTGGCAAGAAGCTCTGAAGCGATGCGCGTTCCCTTCAAAACCAGCTACAACCATGACATTCGGCTGTTCGCCGACGGCTATCAGGCCAGTCGCTATGCCGCTCTCGTCGCGCTCGCCGTGGGACTGCCGTTCGTGTTGGACGACTTCCTCATCGGGGAAGTCACGGGCGTCCTCATCTGGGCCATCGCCGGCATGGGCCTCATGCTGCTGACCGGCCACGCAGGACAGGTGAGCCTCGGCCACGCCGCCTTTCTTGCCGTCGGCTGCTACGCCCATGCCATCCTGATGGACCGCTTCGGACTCCCGTTCCTGGCCTCGTTCGCGCTCGCCGGCGTCGTTACGGGAATCGTCGGCGTGCTGATCGCAATTCCCGTGTTCCGGCTGCACGGCATCTACCTCGCCATCGCGACGCTTGCCCTGTCGGTGCTGGTCGAGGACTTCATCGTCCTGGCCGAGCCGTGGACGGGAGGGGTGATCGGTCTGACCGCGCCGACCATCACCATCGGCGGGATCGACATGGACCGGTTCGGTTCCCCGGACCGGTTCTACTGGCTGTGCCTTTCGGTCGTGCTGCTGATCACGCTTGGATACCGCAACATCCTGCGCGCGCCGCTCGGACGAGCCTTTGTCGCGATCCGCGATTCCGAGGTGTCCGCCCAGGCGATGGGGGTCCGGCTGGCATGGACGAAGGCGGCCGCGTTCGGGCTGTCATGCTTGATCACGGGCTGGGCCGGTGCCCTGCTCGGGCATTTCTTCTACACCTTCAACCACGAAGTCTTCACGGTGGTGGTCTCGATTCAACTGCTGCTCATGATCGTCATTGGCGGGATCGGATCGATTCATGGCGCCTTCTACGGCGCGCTGGTGGTCGGCGTGATTCCCCAGGCCATCAACATCGGGCGGGACTGGATCACGGAGATCGTCGGTACCGGCGGGGTTGCGATTCCCGGGCTCGAGACCGGGGTGTTCGGCCTGATCCTGGTCCTCTTCATTCTCTTCGAGCCGCAGGGTGTCCACGGCAGAATCACGAAGTGGAGGATCTACTTCGAGTTGTTTCCGTTCTACCGCCGCGACCTGTTCCGTCGCCAGCGGTCGTATCTGAAGACGGAGCGCATTCGGTGAGTCTGCTCGATGTGCGCGACGTCACCATCCGTTTCGGCGGCGTCACGGCGCTCGCCAACGTCTCGTTCAACGTTGAGCCTGGCGAGATCTTCGCCATCGTGGGACCGAATGGCGCGGGCAAGTCGACGCTCTTCAACCTGATCTCCCGCTTCTGCGAACCGGAAGCCGGGGAAGTGCGTCTCGACGGCGCCAGCATTCTGGATCGGCGCCCCGCCGACATGGCCTCGCTCGGCATCGCCCGCACGTTTCAGAACATCGACCTGTTCGAAGCGTCGACGGTGCTGCAGAACCTGCTGATCGGCCGCCATACCCGCCGCCGGGCCTCGTTCGTGTCACAAGCGGTCTTCGGCCCGGCCGCACGGCGGGAAGAAATCTCGCATCGGGAAGCGGTCGAGCGGGTCATCGACTTCCTCGATCTGCACGCTTCCCGCGAACAGCGGATCGCCGGGCTCCCGTACGGCACCCGCAAGGTGGTGGAAGTCGGTCGGGCGCTCGCCATGGAGCCCCGGATCGTCCTTCTCGACGAGCCGGCATCAGGACTGTCCGCGGAGGAATCGCGGGACATGCAGTTCTGGATCAGCGATATCCGCGCGGAGCTCGGCATCACCATCCTCATGGTCGAGCATGACATGGGGCTGGTTTCCGCCGTTTCGGACCGGGTGCTGGTGCTGGCCGAAGGCCGGGTGATCGCGCTCGGCACCCCGGCGGAGGTGCAGTCGCATCCGGAGGTCCTGCATGCGTTCCTCGGAATCGACCGGGAGCCCGAGGCATGAGCGGCACTCTCCTCGAGGTCCGCAACCTGGAGAGCTACTACGGACCCGTGCTGGCCATCCGTGGCATCAGCCTCGACGTGCAGGAGGGGGCCATTGTGACCGTGCTCGGCGCCAACGGCGCCGGCAAGACCACCCTTCTGAAAACGATTTCGGGTGTTCTGAATCCGGAGAAAGGGGCGGTGCGGTTTGCCGGTGAAGCCATCACCCGCAAGGAGCCTGACGCCATCGTGCGGCGGGGTATCGTGCATGTACCCGAGGGACGCGAGATCTTTCCGTTGCTGACCGTGGCCCAAAATCTCGAGATGGGCGCCTACTGCCGCACGGACCGCGGCATCGCCGCGGATACCAGCAGGGTCGTCGACTATTTTCCGATCCTTCGGGAACGGATGGCGCAGCCTGCCGGCACCCTCTCGGGCGGCCAGCAGCAGATGCTCGCCGTCGCGCGCGGGCTGATGGCGCGTCCGAAGCTGATGCTGCTCGACGAGCCGTCCCTGGGTCTCTCGCCCCTGCTGGTGCGCGGCATCTTCAACGTCATCCGGCGCCTCAACCAGGAACGCGGGATCAGCGTGCTGCTCGTGGAGCAAAACGCCAGGCTGGCGCTCGAGGTCGCGGATTTCGGCTACGTGATGGAGACGGGCCGCATCGTGCTGGACGGCCCCACGGAAGCCCTCAAGGAAAGCCGGGACATCCAGGAGTTCTACCTTGGCGGCCACCAGAACGGCGCGCGCGGCGACCGACGCTGGAAACGCCGGAAGTCCTGGCGGTGAGATCCACCGTGTCAACGCTGCCACCGGAAGCCGGCCAGGCGGTCCACGCCGATCGCGCCGCGCCCTGTGCCCCGTACCTGATCGACGGGTGCGACACGATGCCAAAGTTGTTCCTGCACCGCTGCCGGACCTTGGAGGAACGGATCGCCCACCGGGAAAAGACGCTGGGAATCTGGCGGAGCCATAGCTGGGCGCGGTTCCTCGACGCCGCTCGGGCAATTGGCATGGGGCTTGCGTCGCTGGGCCTCAAGCGAGGCGACGTGGTCTCCGTTCTCTCCGAAGACAACAAGGAATGGCTGTATGCCGATCTCGGGGTTCAGTGCATGGGCGGGATCACGAACGGGATCTATCCGACGGACAGCGCCGAGCAGGTAGCGTTCCTACTCACCGATTCGAACAGCCGGTTCCTGATCGTCGAGAACGACGAGCAGCTCGACAAGTTCCTCGAGATCCGCGACCGCGTGCCGAACGTGCTCAGGTGCATCGTGGTCGAGCGGGACGGATTACGCGGCTTCGCTGACGAAGCCGTGATGTTTCTCGACGAGCTGTACCAGCTGGGCGACCGCGCCCACTCCGCGGACCCCGGGCGCTTTGAACGCGAAGTCGCCGCGTCGCGTCCCGGTGACACCGCCATTCTGATTTACACCTCCGGGACCACCGGACAGCCGAAGGGGGCGATGATCTCCCACGAGAACATCGTCTTTTCCGTGCAGTCGGGCCTCCGCATGCTCCCCGTCGAGGAAGGGGACGAGCAGTTGTGCTTTCTGCCGCTCTGCCACGTGCTCGAACGTCTGTTGTCCGCCTTCGTGCCGCTGGCCGCCAAATCGGTGGTCAACTTCGCCGAGAGTCCCGACACCGTCTTCGACAACCTGCGCGAGGTCTCGCCATCGTTCTTCACCGCAGTGCCGCGGCTCTGGGAAAAGATCTATTCGCGCGTCATGCTGCTGAACAAAGAGGCAACGCCGCTCGGCCGGTGGGCGTTCGGCCGGGCGGTCGCCTGCGGCATGCAGCGGGCCGAATTCCGGATGACGGGGCGCCGGGTGCCGGACTGGCTTGAGGCGCGCTACCGGCTCTGGGACTGGCTGGTGCTGGCCAACGTGCGCCGGATGATCGGACTTGACCGCGCGCGGCGCGTCGCGACGGGAGCGGCCCCCATTTCGCCGGACCTGGTGAAATGGTACTGGGCAATCGGGCTGGTCATGCTCGAGGGCTACGGGCAGACCGAGAGCTCGGGCGTGCTCTCGATCAACCTGCCGGACTGCAACGAGACCGGCTCGATCGGCGTTGCGGTCCCGGGCGTGGAAATGCGGATCGCGGAAGACGGCGAAATCGTGGCCAAGGGGCCCCTCGTGTTCCAGGGGTACTGGAACAATCCGAACAAGACCGCGGAGACCATTCGTGACGGATGGTTGCATACGGGCGATGTGGGGCGGGTCGACAACCGGGGATTCTTCTGGATCACCGGGCGCATCAAGGACATCATCATCACGGCCGGGGGGAAGAACATTACGCCGGCGACGATGGAGAACCAGATGAAATTCTCTCCGTACATCGCGGACGCTGTCGTGGTCGGCGATCGCCGGAAGTACCTCACGGCGCTGATCATGATTGATCAGGAAAACGTGGAACGTTTCGCGCAGGAGCGCCGCGTGCCGTTCTCGGATTTTGCGTCGCTGTGCGCTGCGGAACCCGTGCAGGCACTGATCCGTACGGAAGTCGAAGCCGTCAACAGCCGGTTCGCGCGGGTCGAGCAGGTGAAGGACTTCCGCCTGATCGACTGCCTGCTCACGGCTGAAGACGATGAACTGACACCCACCAT
The DNA here is from genome assembly GCA_965116745.1 of Alphaproteobacteria bacterium. Taxonomy (GTDB): domain Bacteria; phylum Pseudomonadota; class Alphaproteobacteria; order TMED109; family TMED109; genus VXPW01. The sequence goes on from OZ220701.1 coordinate 2,335,056, forward strand.
GAAGCTTCGCCGCGACTTCGTGCAGCGCAAGCACGAGGCGTTGATCGCGGACATGTACTGACTTCGTCAAGGAGAGCGAACATGAGGTTCCTGAAATTTCTGGCGGCAACCCTGCTCGTCGCGACCCCCGCCTTCGCCGAGCAGGGTGTCAGCGATGACGAGATCGTCATCGGTTCCGTCAACGACCTGTCCGGCATCTTTGCGGCGTTCGGCGCGCCCGCGGTCACCGCCGCGCAGATGCATTTCGACGCGGTCAACGCGGCCGGGGGCATTCACGGCCGGACCATCCGGTTCGTCGTGGAGGACAGCAGCTACCAGATGCAGAAGGCGATGCAGGGGTACAACAAGCTCGTGAACCGAGACCAGGTGTTCGCCATGTTCCTGTCGCTGGGCACGCCCATGAACATCGCCGGTTTCAAGCTGACGACACCCAAGAACATCCCGAACATCTCACCGCTGTCCGCCGCGCGTCAGATGCTGGCGGAACCGATCCGCCTGCGTTTCCAAGGCTCCAGTACGTATTACGACCAGCTGCGGCTGGCGACGCGGTACATGGCGGAACACCACGGCGTCACGACCGTCTGCACCATGTACATTCCGTCCGATTTCGGCATCGAAGTCCAGGAAGCCGTCGGCGACGAGGCCACCGCAACCGATGCGGTGACGTACGTCGCCGAGACCACCCACAAGCCCGACGAAATGGACTTTGCCGGCTCGCTGCAGAAGCTGCATGCCGAGGGCTGCGAGATGGTCGCCCTGGCGCTGGGCATCCGCCAGACCATTGCGGTCCTCGGAACCGCGAAGAAGCTCGGCTTCGATGACATCAAGTTCGTCGGCTCGTCCGGCACCTTCCACACCCTTCTCGCCAAGGTGCCCGGCGGTCTGACCGAGGGCATGTACGCCGCCGCCGGCTGGGCCGATCTGGCCGCGCGCGCCGACCAGCCGGAACCGGCGGCCTTCATCGCGGCCTACACGGACGCGCACGGCGAGTTCCCGGGCACCGGCGCGCTCCTCGGCTACTCGGCCGCGACCGGCCTGACCCGGGCGCTCGAGAAGGCGGGACGCGATCTCACCGTCGACAGCTTCCTCGCGGCGATCGAGAGCCTCGACTACTACGACCCGATCCTCGACAATCACGTCGACTATTCGGCCGACGACCACCAAGGCTCGGACGAGGTCATCCTCTCGGTGATCGAGGGCGGACAGTGGAAGGAACTCGCCCGCCTCGAGTGAACCGAGATACCGCCGGCGCCTGTTCGGGCGACAGCGGGCCACCAGTCTCGCTCTTCGCCGCGCCTTCCGCAGGCGCGGCGTCAACCGGGAAGCTGAGCCTGCGGCCTCCCGAGGTCGGCCATGCGTCAGTGCCGGATGGACCGTGTGCCGAACGGGTCGCGTGTCTTCAGTTCGGGGAACAGCGAGAAATCGCGGTCTCGGGTCAGCAGTTCATCGACCCCGTGCGCGACGCAAATCGCGGCAATCCGCGCGTCGTGCACCACCCCGCCAACAACATGTGGACGCTGTACGAAACTGCTGAGAATGTCAGCGAAATCGGCCGTTTCACCGATCATGCGGTGAAACGGCGAGGCCTTCCAGGCTGCCATTTGCTGCCATGCGTTTCCCGAAGACGTTGCCCCGTCCTTCCAAATCCGGCGGTTCGTCACGACGCTGAGGAACTCGTAACAGCAGGGCCAGGGAATGGCCCAGGCGCGGTCGCCCTCCGCGAGATTCCGCAGCAGCGAAAAGGCCGCATCGCCAAGTCGCACCTCGCGACGGTGCGCGTATACCAGGAGATTCGTGTCCACCGCGATCATCGGGTACCCGGGTCGCCGTAGATCAACTCGCGTAGCTCCGGCCAGGAGTACTGTTCCAGCGGGTCATCCGCAGCGGGATCGCCCACCCGCAGGTCGGGAAGTACGTGCTTCGGAATCGGATTCGCCCTGTCCAGCACCTGCCGGAGCCCGTCCTCGACCACGGCCCGCAGCGTGGAACCGGTATCCCGGGCGTGGCGCTTGGCGCGGGAGAGAAGCTCATCGTGAATATCGAGGGTCGTCTTCATATGACCCATATTAGCCATACTCATGAATATGGGAAGGCTGTTTCGGGACTCGTCAACTCGGAAAGCTTTGAACTCTCATCTACTCTCGGGATCCTCCACCATCCGGCCCTGCACAGGAGGCAACCGTGTCCGACCAGATCGAACTTCTTAACCCGCCCGCCGCCGCCCCGGCGCAGGGCCTCTATTCCCAGGCCGCGTTCATGCCGGCCGGGTTCGGCACCTACCACATCGCGGGTCAGGTCTCCGTTGATGGCGACGGAGCCATCGTCGGTAGCGACGACTTCGCCGCCCAGGTCCGCCAGGTCTACGAAAACCTGGCGTCGGTGCTGAACGGGATCGGCGAGAGCTGCGACAGCATCGTTTCCATGCGGACCTATCTGGTCGACGCAAACCTGCTGCCGACCTTCATGGAGGTCCGCGCAAAGCTCTTTCCAAGTCTGTTCAGCGGGCCCGACTATCCTCCCAACACGCTGCTGATCATCGACGGACTGGTCCGGAAGGAACTCCTGATCGAAGTGGAGGCCGTGGCCGCCCGAAGAAGCCCCTGAACCGGCCTCAAGCGCGATTCAGCCGTCGCTCAGCCCGGCGCAGGCCAGCGCCGGGGTCCGTCCCCGGCAGCCAGGTCTCGCGTGCGGATGACGGGCCGGTCAAGGCCTGATCGCGTCTTCCGGGCTTGGGTCGGTGTGAGGCTACTGGGATACCTATGCGTCGCCCCTTGGGTCTTGCCACGGATCTAGCAATCGAACGTCGAAATTCACGAAGCCCTTCACGTTTCGGGTCACAAGGATCAGGTCATGTTGAAGGGCCACTGCCGCCATGTGGGCATCGGCTGCGGCAGGTCCCGTAGCGCGGGCGCGGCGGGCCTGCCGCACTCGCTTTGAATTGGTTGCCACCAACTGCGGAGGCCGGATTGGTAGCGCCGCCGCGAGGGCAGTCCATCCGATCCTAGGACGCGGATGCGAGGCCAGTCGGCACGCAGACGTTGTAACCGCTCGGCAGGGATTCGACGGCGATCGGCGCACCGTAGACCCTGGACAGGACCTCCGGCGTCAGCACCTCGATGGGGCGGCCCGCGGCTTGGGTGGTGCCATCGCCCAGCAGGTGGACGCTGGTCGCATACGTGAACGCGTGATCGGGATTGTGGGTCGAAAGCACGACGCCCAGACCGGCCGCCGCCAGCTTCCTTACCTCGTTCAGTACCAGAATCTGATTGCCGAAATCGAGGCTTGCGGTCGGCTCATCCATGACAATCAGCTGAGCGTCCTGGGCCAGCGCCCTGGCAATCAGGACCAGCTGCCGCTGGCCCCCGGAAATCTGCGTGTAGTCCCGATCGGACAGGTCATCGATTCCCAACTTCGCGAGTGCGGCGGTCGCGCGATCCCGGTCCTCCCGAGTCGGACCGGAGAACGTGCCGCGGTGGGCGGTCCGTCCCATCAGGACCATGTCGCCCACGGCGTACGGGAAGACTGTCGAGTGGGCTTGCGGAACGTACGCCATCACCCGGGCGATGTGGCGGCGGTCAAGCGAAAGAATGTCGCGATCATCGACCAGGACCCGTCCGGCCTGGCGCGGGATCAACCCGAGCAGGGTCTTGAACAGCGTGGTCTTGCCGCAGCCGTTCGGTCCGAGCAGACACATGATTTCGCCTGCCTGCAGCGTCAGGTCGACCGCGCGCCCGACCGCAAACCGGGGATAGCCGAACCCCAGTCCTTCGGCCCGCAACACGCTCACCAGCTGCGCCGTCCGGTCGCGAGCAGCCAGAGAAACACCGGGGCTCCCACGAATGCGGTCAGAATTCCCAGCGGCATTTCGGTTGCCGCCATGGTCCGGGCGATCGTATCCACGATCAGGAGGAAACCTGCCCCCATGATCATCGCGGCCGGAAGCAGGCGATCGAAGTTCGGCCCGACGACCAGGCGGGCGATATGGGGCATCACCAGACCAACCCACCCGACCACGCCCGAAATCGCCACCACGCTTGCGGTCATCAAAGTCGCAGCCGCGACCAACAGCACGCGAAGTCGGCGCGGATCGATGCCGAGCGCGGTTGCTTCCTCGTCGCCCAGCGTCATCAGGTTCACCTGCCAGCGCAGCAGGACCAACGGCACCAGGCCGATCGCCACGAAGGGCAATACCGACCAGACGTCACCCGGTTGCGTGCCGGCGAGCGAACCCAGCAGCCAAAACGTGATCGCAGGAAGCTGATCGTACGGATCGGCCAAAATCTTCACCAGCGAAATGCATGCACCCGCCAGTGCTCCGAGCACGACGCCCGCCAGCACCAGGACCAGCATCGGATCGTGGCCGCGAACCGCCGTCGCGACGGCGTACACCAGTGCGACCGTCCCCAGCCCTCCCGCGAAAGCGAAGCCCTGAGTCACGACTACGGGCATCGACATCAGGATGCCCACAGCGGCACCCAATCCGGCTCCGGTAGACACGCCGAGGATGTCCGGCGACACCAGCGGATTCCGGAACAGGCCCTGATAGACCGTCCCGGCAGCCGCCAGGGTGGCGCCAACCAGCAAGGCCGCAAGCACGCGCGGAATGCGCACCGAGAACAGCACGGTCTCGAGCTGCGCATCCGTTTCGCCCACCGACCCCCAGGCGTAATCGAGCAACGCGTCGAATACCTGGATGACCGAGACGGGATATTGCCCGACCGTGATGGCAAGGAGCGCAAGCAGCAGCAGACCGGCGGCCATGCCGCCAACGATCGGACCGGCGGCTCGCGCGCGCGGTCGTTCCGGATTACCGGGCGGGTTCAATCGGTCAATCGGCTTAGCAGCTCATCCGTCAGATCGACATGATAGAACAGGCGGTAAAACAACCGGGCATCCTCCTGCCAGTCGGATCGCATCCGATCGGGATAGAACAGCCCGCTCAGCCATCGCAGTCCGATGATGCGGTTGACGGACGGCGGCCGGTCGATCCAGCCGAACGGGGACGTCGGCGCCAGGAACACGCGACCCTGCCGTACCGCCTCGATGGGTTCCCAGACCCTACTCGACCATACCTGGGCGTAGAACGTCCGGTCCCACGTGATGATCGTGTCGGGATTGGCGAGAATCAGCTGCTCGACGGACATCTGCGTGAGTCCGCGCCGGCTGGCCTCGTCGGGGTTGACGCCGGCCACGTTCTGCCCGCCCGCCCGCTCGATGATTTCCGTGTTGATCGACCCCTGCAGGCCGGTCTCGAGCCCAGAGGGGGTCCGCGCAAGATAGACCCGCGGACGGCCGCTCTCCGGTATGTCCGCCAGGACGGTTTCGAGGTCGGCAAGCAGTGTTTCAACATGCGCTGCCAGCGCCTCGGCCCGCTCCGGGACCCCGAGCACGTCGCCCATCAACCGCAACGCGGATGCCGTGTGCTCGAACCGTCCGTCGATCAGCAGGTACGGGATGCCGGTCTGCTCCTGCAGGCGATCGGCCAGCGAGACGTGCGCGCGTCGCACCGCCCCGAAGTCAAAGATCAGATCGGGTTTGGTGCGAAGTACGACTTCGAGATTCGCAGTATTGCCACGACCGGTGAGACGGCCGGTCTCCGGCAGTCCCCGGTACGCCTCCGGCAGGTAGCGCTCATCTTCCGGCGAAGGCGCTCTCGGCCAGCCGATGAGGCGGTCCGGCGCGAGGACGTACAGCAGAACGGCCGCTGGCGGCCCGGCCGCGTAGACCCTCTCGACCGTGTCAGGGATGGTCACCGTCCGGCCTGCGGAATCGGTAACTGAGCGGGCCTGGGCCACCCCAACCGAACCCGCTAGCGCCGCCATGGTCACGAGGATCACCACGATTCGCATTGCCGGCTCCGGCTCCTGCGCAAGCGAGCACTGACGTGGCCTCGCGACGGCACCGCTTGAGGCCAAATGCCGTTCAGGCACCGCACAAGCGTACAGCGGTCGTGTGCAGAAGCGAGGCACCGGTTTGCGACAATGGCGACAACGCCAGCCGCGCGGCAGCAGCATCACATATGGTCGGCCGGGACGCCTGCCGCGACCCTATGGTGGTGTCAACCGCAACTGCGGAGGAACGGATGATCCAGCAGGTACTCGATTTCTGGTTCGAACTCCACGGCCCTGACCAGTGGTGGGCCAAGGATGCCGCGTTCGACGAAGCGATCCGCACGAAGTTTGGTGTGCTCCACGAGCGCGCCACCCGCGCTGAACTCGACCATTGGCGGGCCGGGCCCGAGGGCCGTCTCGCTGAAATCATCTTGCTGGACCAGTTTTCCCGCAATCTCTACCGCGACGATGCACGTGCCTTCGCGTACGACGGCATGGCACTGGTGCTGGCGCAGGAGGCGGTGCGCGCTGGCGCCGACCAGGCGGTCCCGCTGGACCGGCGCGTGTTCTTCTACATGCCCTACCAGCACAGCGAAGCGGCGCGCGTCCACGAGACGGCCGTGCCGTTATTCGAGGCGCTCGGAGACGCGAACAGTCTGGACTATGAATTTCAGCACAAGGCGATTATCGATCGTTTCGGGCGTTATCCGCATCGGAACGCCGTGCTTTCGCGTTCCTCCACCCCGGAGGAGATCGCCTTCCTCAAGACCGAAGGGTCCTCCTTCTGAACACCGTCCTGACGCCGGCTAGATATCGACATCCACGCCGACCGGGCAATGGTCGGAGCCGTACTCGTCGGGCCAAATGAAGGCATTGCGGACCCGCTTCATCGCCGTTGGCGACGCCAGCACGTAGTCGATTCTCCAGCCGACGTTCCGCTCGCGCGCGCCGCCCCATTGGCGCCACCAGGTGTAGTGCCCCGGGGCTCCGGGATGCAGCGCACGAAACGTGTCCACCCAACCGGCATCCACCCAGCGGTCGAGTTCTGCACGTTCCTCGGGCAGGAAGCCGCTGCTGTTCACGTTGGTCTTCGGACGGGCCAGGTCGATTTCGCAGTGGGCCGTGTTGTAATCGCCGACCACGAACACGGGGCCCCGGCGCCGCATCCGCTGGATGCGCTCGAACACCGCCGCGTAGAAATCGAGTTTGTAGGGAACCCGGCTGTTGTCGCGATCTTTCCCGCTGCCTTTCGGGAAGTAGGCGTTGACTACGGCAAACCTGCTGCCGTGGCTCCGGAAGTGGGCAGCCATGTATCGCCCTTCGACGTCAAAGCGGTGTTCACCGAGCGAGGTGTCCACGCGATCCGGCTCGATGCGGGAATACATCCCGACGCCGCTGTAGCCCCGGCGCTCCGCCGGCACGAACATGGCGTGCCAGCCGGAGGGTGACCGGGCAGCCTCGGGGACCTGTTCGGGAAGCGCCCGGACTTCCTGGATCCCCACGATGGCGGCATCCGATCTCGCCAGGAAATCCATGAAGCCGCGCCGAACGCACGCGCGAACTCCGTTCACGTTCCAGCTCACGATCCGCATACGCGCGCATCCTTCCATCCGGCCGTTACACCGTCGATCGTCACATCCATTTTGACGTCGGAGATCTGGTGCAGAAGAGCATCCAGGCCGTTCGCCGTCTGCCCGTCATCCGGCGGTCCTTCGCCCGGCGCCCATCCCGATACGCTACCACTGTCGTCGGCCGCAACCTGCGCGGTCTGCGCCAAGCGGGTCGGGCGATTCTTGGTGGCGCGCCCCTGAATCGATCGCGGGCACATCGAAATGGCAGGCGGGGCAGTGCCGGAAGACGGAGTTGAATCCTGCTTGGTCTACGTGGTGGGCCTCATCGCCCAGGTGCCGTTGCAGTGTCTGTCAAGGCGTATGGCCGGCCTGGCCCACGCCCCACCGCGGCCGGTCGCGGCAATGATCCCGTCCACCACCGCATTGCTCGCGGCGGACGAGCCGTCCTCGTCGCCCGCCACCGTCGTTCCGGACAGCGGGGCGTACCGCACCTTCCGGACCGGCCAGCGACTGCCCGGTCCGGACCAATTGCATCACGCCGCCTTGGCTGTATTGCCGGACTGGATCATCGCGCGGGTATCGTTGACGAGCGCCTGGCCGGCTTCAGCCACCGCGTCTCCCAACACGTCGATCCAGTGCTGGCCGTGTGATGCCACGCGATGCACCAGGCCAATACGCCGCGAGGGCTCCGGAGCGGCGAACCGGAAGAGGCCCAGTTCGGGAGAATTCTTGCGCTCGGTGATGATCGCCGTCTCCGGCAGCAATGTCAGTCCGGCGCCGCTGGCCACGAGCCTGCTCAGTGTGGCCAGCGATCCGGCGCCGCGACGCACCTCCTGCAGCCGCCACGTGGCGCAGACCCCACGGATCTGTTCGCCCAGACAGTGCCCCTCATCGAGGGTGAGCAACGGACCGAGGTCGGCACGAGACAGGTCCGGCGGGCGAGGCTCGCCTTCAAACGCGTGGGTGACGGCAGCCAGGCGCTCGGGGCGACCGGCCAGCAGGAAGCGATCCTCGAACAGCTCCCGTTCCGGCAGTTCGAGTACCCCCAGCGGCAGCGATACGACGGCGGCGTCGAGGCGGCCGGCAAGAAGATCGGACACCAGGGTCTGACCCGAAGCCTCCCTGAGGTCAAGCTCGATCCGCGGTGACGCGGACTGGAGACGCTCAAGGACTCCCGGCAGCAGGTACGGCGCCAACGTCGAAACCATGCCGACAGCGACCCTGAGCGACGTTTCCGCGAACCGCTTTCCCAAGGTCTCCAGCAACAGCGTCTCGTCCAGGACTCTCAACGCCTGCTGATGCACATCGCGGCCCAGCTGTGTGAGAATGATGCCGCGGCGGTCCCGCTCGACCAGCGGACCGCCGAGGGTGCCTTCCAGTTCCTGAATTTGCAGTGACAGCGCTGGCTGCGAAACAAACACACTTTCGGCCGCGCGACTGAACGAGCCATGCTCGACCAGTGCTCGGAAATACCGCAACTGGCGTAATGTAACCCTCACGTCCTCTTCCTTTCCCATGGCGGCGGCGCCGCTCTCACAGACCGCCGCAAAGCCCTTTTTTCAGCCCGTCCGCGACCACGGTTTCGGGCCCTCGCCACACCTAACGCGCGGCCACTACCGGTGGTTCCGCCAGCGTTCTCGCGGGCGTTCAACGACCGGAAACCTGGCTTCGGCGGCCGGGACCGTTCCACCAACCGGAACCCGGGCCGTCAGACGTGTTCTGCGGTCCCCGGTCGCCATTGACCCCGATGCCGCCCGCGACTTCGACCAGCTCGGCCTCCTCGAGCACGCCCGCCTGATCCACGGAAGGCACGCTGGCGTCCGCTGCAGCCATTGCTTGATCACCCATGGTCGCCTCCTGTTCCAACATCCTGAAGCCGGCTGACTTCAGAGCGCCTACCTAATCAGCGCTACCAATAATATTGGCAATAGTTATCGATAAAGGCCAATACCGATTTACAATATTTATCATTAGTTATTCTTATTGATCAACGTTTGCGAGGAGCCCGCGCGAATTGCGGCGGCGACGGCAAATGAGCGGGGTCGGGCATTCAAAGGCCGGCGCCTGGAAACGCGGGCGGGCCTTCGAATCCTTGATCGCCTCGGACCGGGCCCAGGCCCGACAGTTCAACAACCACGGGCCTGCGTGACGCGCCGACGGATCAACGTCCTTCGGGCGACGGGCGCGGTACCGGAGTTCAGCGCTGGGCGGCCGGATCCGCGGTCTTCATTGTTCAGGCTTCGTCGGGGAGCGCGTCGGAGGCCGGGCACCCCCGACTTGCAGCCCATCCCGGTCAATCCCTGAACCGTCGCGGTGATGCTTGACCAGCCGTCAGGCGAAACGGTTCAGGAGAGGCCGACCTTCACGCATCCGGACAATATTGTCCGCAATGACGGCGAATCGTCGCTCCAGCATCGGGGTGCTCCAGGCCGATGTGTGCGGAGTCATCCAGACGTTGGGGAGGCCCTCGAAGTTGAATCGCGAGGGCCTTACATCCGATGGTCCATCCGGACCTGGGTACTGGTACCAGACGTCGATGACCGCGCCGCCGATGGCCCCGGTTTCCAGGGCCCGGAACAGCGCTTCCTCATCGACCACCAGTCCTCGCCCGACGTTGATCAACACGGCGTCTGCCTTCATCGCCGCGAAGACCCGGTCATCGACCATCCCGTGCGTCGCCGCGGTCAGCGGGCACGCGACCACCAGGTAGTCGTACCGGGAGGCGGCCTCGACCAGGCCGTCGGGCGTTACCGCTTGGGTGAGCGGAGGCTCGAGAACCGGATGTGCCGTCACCGTCCGGACTTCCATGCCAAAGGCGTGGGCGCGCTTCGCCAAGGCTCTCCCGATCCGGCCGTAGCCAAGGATTCCAAGCACCCGCCCCTGCAATTCCCCATGCGTAGGCCCGCCGGCAACCAAGCTGTCCGACCAGTCGCCGGATCGGAATCGCCGGTCGGTCGCGGTCACCCCGATGGCATGCTCGAGCATTGCCCGCATGCAGTACTCGGCGATCGGAACTTCGTGTTCGAACACGTTGCAGGCGGCACAACCGGCCGGGAGCGCAGACACATCGACAGAATCGGTGCCGGCGCCCGGCAGGTGCAGCAAGCGTAGCTTTGGCGCCGGTGGGTTGGTCGCCGGCCAATCCATGGTGACGACGACTTCAGCGGTCGCGAGCGCCGCCGCCCAGGAGGCCGGGTCGGAACCCGCACACCGCAGCACGTGCGGAAGGGTCAGGCTCGCGTGCAGCAACTCCGCATAGCCCTCACCCATGACCCCGTTGAACGCAACATGGACGGGGAACCCGTCCCCGTTCACGTGGGCAGGTCCAGGACATCCCGCATACCGTAGAAGCCGGGCGGCCGGCGCGCCGCCCACGCAGCGGCATGCACTGCACCGCGCGCGAAGATGGCGCGCTCATGCGCCCGGTGCCCGAGCTCCAGCCGTTCGCCGGCGCCAGCAAATACCACCGTATGGTCACCGACGACGTCGCCGCCACGGAGCACGCCGTAGCCGATCGTGCCGCGTTGCCGAGGGCCGGTATCGCCATCCCGTCCTCGTACCGCGGATGCCTCGGGATCGACTCCCCGACCGGCCGCGGCCGCCTGGCCGAGGGCCAGCGCCGTTCCCGACGGTGCATCACGCTTGGCACCATGGTGCATTTCCATGACCTCGATATCCCATTCGGGTCCGAGCGCCGTCGCCGCCGTCTCCACCAGGTGGGACAGCAAATTGACGCCCAGGCTCATGTTCGCGGACCACACCACCGGCACGCGTGTTCCCGCGCGGCGTAGCGCCTCCATCTGCGCGCGATCCAGGCCCGTCGTTCCGATCACCATGCCGGTACCGGCTTCGGCGGCGGCGGCGGCATGTCGAACCGTGGCTTCGGGAATGGTGAATTCGATGGCGACATCGACCTTCGCAAAGAACGCGTCGGCCGCGTCGGTGATCGCGACTCCCACGTCGTCCAGGCCGGCAATCCGTCCCGCGTCCGTCCCGACCGCCGCATGACCCGTTTGTTCGAGCGCGCCGGTCAGCACGCCGCTCCCCGCGGCCACCGCGCGCACCAGGGCCTGCCCCATGCGGCCGGCGGCGCCGACGACGCCGATATGGACGGGGGCGGTCACGACGCTGCACTGCGACGGACGGCCGCCCGGAACTTGGCGATCGAGGGGTAGTTGCTGTCCGTCATGTCGTTGGCGAACGCCTCCAGCGCCTGCTTCTGCTTACGCGTCAGCCTCGAAGGTATCTCGACGCTGATCTGCACGTAGAGGTCGCCGTGCCCGGAACGCTGCAGACGGGGCATGCCCTTGCCGCGAAGCCGGAACTTTTGGCCGTTCTGTGCGCCGGGCGGAATCGCCAGTTTCACGCGTCCCCCATCCAGCGAAGGCACGACCACTTCGTCGCCCAGCGCCGCCGTTTCGAACGAAATCGGAACGATCATCTGGAGGTGCTCACGGTCGCGCTCGAAGAGCGGATCCGGCTCGATCTCCATGAAGACATAGAGGTCGCCTGCGCGACCTCCGGGGGCACCTGCCTCGCCCTTGCCGGTAAGCCGGAGCCGGGTGCCGTCATCGACGCCCGGCGGGATCTTGACTTCGACGGACCGGGAGCGGCGAATCCGCCCGCCGCCATGGCAGGCGCTACAGGGGACTTCGATGACTTGGCCCCGGCCGCGGCATGACGGGCAGGTCTGCTGAAAGATCATCATGCCTCGCCGCGCCGACATCTGGCCGGAGCCGTTACACGTACTGCAGGTCGCCAGGCGGTTGCCCTCCGCCCCCGAACCACCGCAGCGTTCGCACGTTTCCTCCGCCGAGAAACGAATCGTCTTGTTCGCGCCGTGGTAGGCCTCCTCGAGGGTCACCGCCAAGGCGTACTGGAGGTCGGCGCCACGGGCCGAGCGGGTGGTACGTCGGCCACCACCCATGAAATCCCGAAAGATGCTGTCGAAGATGTCGCCGAAGCCGCCGAACCCGCCGGCGCCGGCCGAGCCGGCCTGGAGCCCCTCCTCGAAGGCCGCATGCCCCATCTGGTCATACGCGTTGCGCCGTTCCGGGTCTTTCAGGACCTCGTAGGCGCGGTTGACATCCTTGAACGTCTGCTCGGCCTTGCTGTCGCCCGGATTGCGGTCGGGGTGGTGCTCCTTGGCCAGGCGTCGGTACGCGCTCTTGATGGCCTGCGCGTCGGCATTGCGCTCGACGCCGAGCACTTCATAGAAGTCAGGCATGCGAACCCCTGCCGGCTAGCGGCGGCGTGAACACAGACGGCCCCGCGACGTGCCGGCGCCTGCTCTCAGGATCGGGGCCGGTCCTTGGTGTCGTCCTCCTGCACCTCCTCGAAATCGGCGTCGTAGACGGTGCCGTCGTCCGCATCTTCTGCTGCCGCTCCGTTGGAGGCCGCGGCGCCCTCGGCCCCGGCTCCCGCCGCTTCGGCCGCTTCGGCCGTAGCCTGGGCATACATCACCTCGCCGAGCTTCATCGAGGCCTTGTTGAGCGCCTCGGTCTTGGCGGCGATGGCAGCGGATTCCGCGTCGTCCTTCTCGACCTCTGTCTTGAGGTCGGCAAGCGCCGTGTCGATCGCCTTCCGGTCGTCCTCACCCAGCTTGTCGCCGTGCTCGCCGAGGCTTTTCTCGGTCGCGTAGATGAGGCTGTCGGCCTGGTTCCGGGCTTCCACCGCCTCCCGCCGCGCCTTGTCCTCCGCCGCATGCTGGTCGGCTTCGTTGACCATCCGGTCGATGTCATCATCGCTCAACCCGCCGGACGCCTTGATCTGGATCTGCTGCTCCTTGCCCGTGGCCTTGTCCTTGGCCGACACGTTGACGATGCCGTTGGCGTCGATGTCGAATCCGACCTCGATCTGGGGCATGCCGCGCGGCGCCGGCGGAATGCCGATGAGATCGAACTGGCCAAGCGCCTTGTTGTCGGATGCCATCTCGCGCTCGCCCTGGAACACGCGAATCGTCACGGCCGTCTGATTGTCCTCCGCGGTCGAGAACGTCTGGCTCTTGCGGGTGGGAATGGTGGTGTTGCGGTCGATCAGGCGCGTGAACACGCCGCCGAGGGTCTCGATGCCGAGCGACAGCGGTGTCACGTCGAGCAGCAGGACGTCCTTGACGTCACCGGCCAGGACCGCGCCCTGAATGGCGGCGCCGATGGCGACCACCTCGTCGGGATTCACGCCCTTGTGCGGATCGCGGCCGAAGAAATTCTTGACGGTTTCAATGACCCTCGGCATCCGGGTCATGCCGCCGACCAGGACCACTTCCTCGATTTCACCGGCGCTGACCCCGGCGTCCTCGAGCGCCTTGCGGCACGGCACCACGGTGCTCTGGATCAGGTCGTCGACCAGCTTCTCGAGCTGGGACCGCGTGATCTTCATGTTGAGGTGCTTCGGCCCGCTCGCGTCCGCTGTGACGAACGGCAGATTGACCTCGGTCTGCCCGGTGCTGGACAGCTCGATCTTGGCCTTTTCGGCCGCCTCCTTGAGGCGTTGCAGGGCGAGCTTGTCCTCCCTGAGGTCGATGCCGTTGTCCTTCTGGAACTCGTCGGCGAGGTACTCGACCACGCGCATGTCGAAGTCCTCGCCCCCGAGGAAAGTGTCGCCGTTGGTGGACTTGACCTCGAACACACCGTCGCCGATCTCGAGAATCGAAACGTCGAAGGTGCCGCCGCCGAGGTCGTACACCGCCACCAGGCCGCTTTCGCGCTTGTCGAGCCCGTAGGCCAGGGCCGCCGCGGTAGGCTCGTTGATGATCCGCAGTACCTCGAGTCCCGCGATCTGGCCGGCATCCTTGGTCGCCTGGCGCTGGGAGTCATTGAAATAGGCGGGCACCGTGATGACCGCCTGGTTGATCTCGCCGCCGAAATGCGATTCGGCCGTTTCCTTCATCTTCTGCAGCACATACGCGCTGATCTGGCTCGGGGCGTAGCTCTTGCCGCTTGCCCGCACCCAAGCGTCACCGTTGTCGGCCTTGACGATCTCGTAGGGCACCATTTCCCGGTCCTTGGTGACCTTCTCGTCGCTGAAGTTCCGGCCGATGAGGCGCTTGATCGCGAAGAAGGTGTTTTCGGGATTGGTGACCGCCTGCCGCTTCGCAGTCTGACCGACCAGGGTCTGGCCATCGTCGGCAAATGCGACCACCGAGGGGGTCGTCCGGCTACCTTCAGCATTCTCGATCACGCGCGCACTGCTGCCGTCCATGACAGCGATACAGGAGTTCGTGGTGCCGAGATCGATCCCGATCACCTTGGCCATTGCATTCTCCTCGGGGACCCGCGGCCCTCAGCGGCGGCGGACATTCTTATTGGGCAAGAAACGGTATATGGGAACGAGGCGCGCCCCCTGCAAGACGGCAGGGCCGGTGAAGTTCAGTCCGAAACCGGGGTCGCGACCTCGGCTTCGGTCATGGCGCGCGACAGCACCCGGGCCAGGGCGGCGTGGTATTCCGGCTCGTCGGTGGCTTCCGGGTGGACGAAGGTGGCGTTGAGCGTGGTGAGCCGCCCCGGCGTGAACAGGAAGCGGTGCCAGAACCGTTCGCGAAGAGGACCAGCCTCCGGATGATCCTCGTTGATCCGGTTGCAAGACAGCATGAACTCACCCTCGCGGCCGCTCCGAATCAGGATGTCGCCCGCCTGCTTCGACTCCGCGATCGAGTGCATGAGCTGCACCATGGCCTCGGCGTCCGGGGGCGTCTGGGAAAGACTCCGCTCGTCGCCCTCGAGCACGAAGCAGGTGCCCGGGAGGTCCGGCGCTTCCAGCACCAGCAACCGCTCGCCTGCTTCCGGATGCTTCGTCCAGGCGGCCGGGAGGCTGATGGCGACGCCCGGCCAGGGCGTCGTACGGTCCAGCACAACTGCGCTGGCCCGGCGTTCGGCCCGCGCTTCCCGGTCGAGCGCCGTCTCGGAGTCCGCGAAGGACACGCCGGCGGCGACCGCCTCGATGTCATCAACCACCCCGTCCACGACGGCCCGGGCCTCGTCGGTGGCCGGATGGGCCAGCGCCAATGTCACGATCCGGAAATGGCGCGTTCCGAAGACCGCTGCCCGGCGCCAGATCCGGACCTCTTCGGCGTCGTCGAGAACGGCCCGGTAACTCAGACTCCAGCCGGCGGCAGGGTCACCGTCAGCGACCAGCGCGGCGTCGCCGCCGTGCAGGTACTCGCCGGGCTCGCCCCGCGCCACCGCATCGGGGTCGTCCACCGACACCACGCTGATTCCGAGTACGGGATAGTCGCCAAACGGAAAGGTCGCCTTGGCCCGGACCCGTTCGACCTCACGAAGACGCCAGTCCCCCGGCAGCGTCAGTTGGGCCGTCCCGTCGCCGAGCGCCAGGGGCTGACCGTCCGTCATGCGTCGGCCCGGGCCGTGTCGGCGGTCGCGTCAGCGATGTCCGGGTCCGGCTCGGCCGGCTGGTCCCCATCAGCCGGTGCCTCGGGCGCGGCGTCGTCGGCACCGTCGGACGAGGCTTCGGGCGTCGCCGCAGGGACCTCCTTCAGGGCGGTCGCCACGACCGCCGCGCGCAGCAGTCGATCATGGTGCCGGTATCCGGTTTGCAGGAGTTCGGCCACCGCGCCGCCCGGCAGGTCGGGTCGCGCCAGCTGGGTTACGGCCTGGTGGTAGTTCGGATCGAACGGATCTCCCGGAGCCGGAGCGATGCGCTGGATGTCGTGGCGGCGAAACTTTGCGTTGAGCTCCTGCAGCGTCAGCTTGACGCCCTCTCGCAGCGTCCCGACGTCCTCCGCCTTCGCGGCCCGGTCTTCGGGAATGCTCGCGAGGGCCCGTTCCAGGTTGTCGACGATCTCCAGCAGGTCGCGGGCCAGGCCCGACGCTCCGTACTTGACGGCCTCCGTGCGCTCACGGGCCGCGCGTTTCGAGGTGTTCTCCGCGTCGGCTCGGGCACGCAGCGCGCGGTCCCGTTCGGCCGCCACCTCTTCCTCGAGCGCGGCGACCCGGGCCTCGAGATCGGCGGCCTCAGCCTCCGAATCGGCCGGCGGCGCCCCTTCAGAATCCTGCTCGGGCGCATCCTCGGCCGGGGGTTCGGCCGTCACATCGGAATCTGGCGGTGGGTCGTTTGCGGCGGGTTTGGCGTCATTCTGGTCGGTCAAGGCCGGTCCCCCATGCAGGCAGATGGTGCAGATGGTGGTACCCGAGTTCCGATGCAAGGGCCTCTCTCGCCCGCTCGGCCGTCGCGCCGGCCGATGCGCGGGGTCCTAGACCCCCACTTCCACGCGGATCGGCACAGAGATGAAAACGCAGGCCGTACGCACGAAGCCGCCTTGCCGTCATCCGGCTGCCACGATGCGGTGACCGCGTTCGGTCGGTTGCCCGGACGGACGCACGCGTGCATCGAGGCCGAACGGCAGCAGGCGCCCCCGTGCATTTCGTTGACGAACGATCCCTCGGTCGGCCGCCCTCAGCGGCGGGGCGACGCCAACACGTGCGGCTGATGCCGGGCGGCACGTCCTGCCGCGGCCGCCGGCGTGCACCGCAATCACCGCGCTCCGTGATGCGGCCGAGGATCGGGTCCGGCCGTTCGGCAGCGACGCGGCGAGCGCCTGGGCAAACCGTGCCGCCGCGCCGAAACCGGATCCGATGCGCCGGGGACGAACAGGTCCACGGCGCGTCCCGCCGTGGACCTGTTCCAGCGATCAGGCGAGATCGAAGCGGTCGAGGTTCATCACCTTGTTCCAGGCAGCGACAAAGTCGGTCACGAACCTCTGTTCGGAGTCTTCGGACCCGTACACCTCTGCGATTGCCCGGAGCTGGGAGTTCGACCCGAAGACAAGATCCACACGGGTCCCGGTCCACTTGAGATCGCCGGTGGCGCGATCCCGCCCCTCGAACACGTCCGCCGAATCGGAGGCCGCTTCCCACGTCGTGCCCATGTCGAGCAGGTTCACGAAGAAGTCGTTGGTGAGCACCCCCGGCCGCTCGGTGAACACCCCATGGCGGGACTGTCCGACATTCGCGCCCAGGACGCGCATGCCGCCGACGAGCGCCGTCATCTCGGGTGCCGACAGCCCCAGCAGCTGCGCACGGTCGACCATCAGCTGTTCCGACGATACGGCGTACTGGCCGTTGAGGTAGTTGCGGAAACCGTCGGCAGGCGGTTCCAGCACCGCGAAGGACTCGACGTCGGTCTGCTCCTGCGACGCGTCCGTCCGGCCCGGCGTGAACGGAACCTCCACCTCACGCCCGGCATCCTTCGCCGCCTGCTCGATGGCCGCGCATCCGCCGAGGACGATGACGTCGGCCAATGACACACCCTTGCCGTTGGCATGCGCGGCGTTGAACTTCCGCTGGATGCCCCCGAGGCTGTCGAGCACGGCAGCCAGCCTGGCGGGCTCGTTGACCGCCCATTCCTTCTGCGGCGCGAGTCGGATGCGTGCGCCGTTTGCCCCGCCGCGGAGGTCGGAGCCGCGGAAGGTCGACGCCGAAGCCCAAGCGGTGGAGACCAGCTCGGAGACGGAGAGCCCTGAAGCGAGGATTTCGCCCTTCAGCGCGGCGATGTCACGCTCGTCGATCAGCTCGTTCGTGACGGCCGGGATGGGATCCTGCCAGATCAGCTCCTCGTCGGGAACTTCCGAGCCGAGATAGCGCGAGCGCGGCCCCATGTCGCGGTGGGTCAGCTTGAACCAGGCCCGGGCGAACGCATCCGCGAGCTCGTCCGGGTTCTGGTGGAAGCGCCGCGAGATCGGTTCGTAGATGGGATCCATCCGCATGGCCATGTCCGCCGTGGTCATCATGGGGGCGTGCCGTTTCGATGGATCGTGGGCATCCGGTACGGCATCCGCGCCGGCGCCGTCCTTGGGCACCCATTGCCACGCGCCGGCAGGGCTCTTCGTCACTTCCCACTCGTAGCCGAACAGGGTGTCGAAATAGCTGTTGTCCCACGTCACCGGGGTGGGGGTCCAGGCGCCCTCGATGCCGCTGGTGATCGCATCGCCGCCCTTGCCGCTACCGAAGCCGCTCTTCCAGCCGAGGCCCAGTTGCTCGATGGGGGCGCCTTCGGGTTCGGGACCGACATGGGCCGTGTCACCGGCGCCGTGGGCCTTGCCGAACGTGTGCCCGCCCGCAACGAGTGCGACGGTCTCCTCGTCGTTCATCGCCATCCGGGCGAAGGTCTCGCGGATGTCCCGGCCCGAGGCGACCGGGTCGGGATTGCCATTCGGCCCTTCCGGATTCACGTAGATCAGGCCCATCTGGACGGCGCCAAGAGGATCGTCGAGCTCCCGGTCGCCGGTATAGCGCTCGTCACCGAGCCACACGCCCTCGGAACCCCAGTCGATGTCCTCTTCGGGCTCCCACACATCCTCGCGCCCACCGGCGAACCCGAACGTCTTGAACCCCATTGATTCGAGGGCGCAGTTGCCGGCCAGGATCATGAGGTCGGCCCACGAGAGCTTCCGCCCGTACTTCTGCTTGACCGGCCAGAGCAGGATGCGCGCCTTGTCGAGGTTGCCGTTGTCGGGCCAGCTGTTCAGCGGCGCGAAGCGCTGCGTGCCGGTGCGGGCGCCGCCGCGGCCGTCGCCGATGCGGTAGGTACCGGCGCTGTGCCACGCCATCCGGATGAAGAGCGGCCCGTAGTGGCCGTAGTCCGCCGGCCACCAGTCCTGCGACGTGGTCATCAGGTCACAGATGTCTTTCTTGACGGCGTCGAGGTCGAGGCTGTTGAACGCCTCGGCGTAATCGAAAGCCTCGCCCATCGGATTGGACAGGGCGGAGTGCTGGTGCAAGACGTCGAGCCGCAGCTGGTTCGGCCACCAGTCCCGGTTCGACGTGCCGCCCCCGGCGGCGTTTTTGCGAGCCCCGTGAATGACCGGGCACTTGCCTTCGCTCATGCTTCTCTCCTCTACATGTTCAGCATGTTGAAACGTCTGCGGCGACCGCGATTCGGGGCCGGCCGATTCGCGCCTCGCGCGGCGACGCTTCGGAAACGAACGTGCACCGCAACATCGTCAACAGCCTTGGCGCGTTCCGCGGGCCGCCGCTCAACCTGGTGCGCCTCGCGTCCACTGCCGGCCCTGTCAGCCATGGGCCGGCGGGTGTGGGAGCGAAGCCGCGACCGCGTGGCGGGCCTTCTCACCGGTTCGGCCTGCGATGCGTTGATCCACGGCCAAGGCACTCCGTCTGACGACATCCGGTACGACGGCAAGGATGAGCCTAGCAGTTACCTGACTTCGTGCATAACGATGAATACTTATTACAATGATCGCATGTTACGAATAATCTGTCCCGGAGGCGCCGGGTGAAACGCCTGCCCACGATGAAGCAGCTTGAATATCTCGCGGCACTGGCGGACACCCGACATTTCGGCCGCGCATCCGAGCGCTGTCACGTCACCCAGTCGACGCTCAGCGCGGGCATTCGCGACCTCGAATCGGTGCTGGGCACGGCCGTCGCGGAGCGCTCGAACCGGCGCGTGCTGATCACGCGTGTCGGCATGCAAATTGCCGAGCGGGCAAAGGCACTGCTGCGTGACGCCGAAGAGGTCATGGAGATGGCGAGAGCCGGTCACTCGCCGATGACGGGGGAAATGCGGCTCGGGGTGATTCCGACGATCGGCCCGTTCTATCTTCCGCGCGTCCTGCCGGCGCTGCGCGAGAGATTCCCGGAGCTGACCCTCTACCTGAGGGAGGAGCAGACTGCCCCGCTGCTCGCCCGGTTGGAGGACGGGGAGCTGGACGTGGCACTGATCGCGTTGCCCTACGATGTCGGAGACCTCACCACCGAGGTCATCCTCGAGGACGAGTTCCTGTTCGCCTGTGACCGCGCCCACGGGCTTGCCGGCGCCCGCGAGGTCCCGCTCGACGCGCTTGCCGGCGAACGGCTCCTGCTGCTGGAGGAGGGCCACTGTCTGCGCGGCCACGCGCTCGATGCCTGCCGGCTGGGCGATCGGCGGGCACGGGCGCAGTTCGAAGCCAGCAGCCTGCACACGCTGGTGCAGATGGTGGCGGCCGGCATCGGCGTCACCCTGGTGCCCCGGCTCGCGGTCGACGCCCGGATTGCGCTGGGAGCGGACATCTCGCTCTCCCGGCTGGCGGCGCCCGCATCGCGACAGATCGGACTGGCATGGCGCCGGACGTCGTTGCGAGTGAAAGAATTCCAACTGTTTGCGAACATGCTGCGCCAACCGGACGGCGTTGCCTGACCGTCAGGCTGGCATGGCCCGCCGGCCACGCTTGCTCATGACCTGCCCGCCTTGAGGGCGTACCGCCGGCCCGGTCCCGACCGCGGAGGCAACCCGCGGCTGCACCGGGAGAGCAGGTCGATCCATGCGGTCTAGGGCCGTTCCCCTGCCGCCTCGCGTTCGTCCTCGGCGAACATCTCTTCCAGTTCACGGGTCCAATGCTTCGCCTCTTCGATCAGGCGGTCGGGATCGTGCGCGATCTGGTGCTGGTGAAGCAGCCGTGCGGTGTCGTGGTCGCGGAAGGTCTCGACGGTATGCCGGCTTTCGAAGCCGCCGAGGCCCAGTCCCACCAGGACATCGTGGGCGAGCTCAAGGCTCGAATGGAAGGTGTCGCGCACGATGTGGTCGATGCCGAGGTCCATCAACGCGTAGGCGTGCTGGCGGTTGCGCGCGCGGGCGAAGACCGTGAGCTGGGGGAAGTGCTGGCGCACCGCCCGCGCCGTCGCGAGCGAGCGCTCGACATCCTCGATCGCGAGGACGAAGAGTACGGCCTTGTCGGCCTTCGCGGCGCGCAGCAACTCAACCCGGCTCGCGTCGCCGTAGTGGATCTTGTTGCCGAAGCGGCGTACGAAATCGACCTGCTCGGCGCTGGTCTCGAGGGCGGTGAAGCCGATGCGCCGCAGCCGGAGGATGCGGCCCACGATCTGGCCGACCCGGCCGAACCCGGCGATGATCACCTGGTTCTCCTCTTCGAAGTGCCGTTCGTACTCCGGTTCCGGCTCCCGGTCGAAGCGCGCGTTGATCCAGTCGCCCGCCTTGAATGCGAGCGGCGTCACGGCCATCGAGAGCGTCACCGCGACGATCAGCATGTCGGCGGTGGGCTCATCCATCAGCGAGGAAGACACGGCGAGCGCAAGAATGACGAAGGCGAACTCGCCGCCTTGCGAGAGCGCCACGGCCGTACCGCGGACGGTCCGCCAGTTCGGCGTGCCAGCGCGCGCGACGACGACCAGACAGAGCATCTTGACGAGGATCAGACCGAGGGTGAGACCAAGCACCGTGAGCGGCGTCTCGATCACCAGCCCGATGTTGACGCTCATGCCGACGGCCATGAAGAACAGGCCGAGAAACAATCCTTTGAAGGGTTCGATGTCGGCTTCGAGCTGGTGCCGATACTGGGAATCAGCAAGCAGTACGCCGGCCAGGAACGCACCAAGCGCCATCGACAGGCCGACGATCTCCATCAGCAGCGCCACGCCCACTACCGTGAGGAGAGCCGTGGCCGTGAACACTTCATGCGTGCCGAACCGCGCCACGAGGCGCAGGACGTAGCGCAGGAGGTAACGGCCACCGAAGGCAACGAGCGCAACCATCCCGATCGCCTTGGCAATGCCGAGCCAGAGGAGCTCGCCGTCGGCGCTGCCGGCCGCAGGCGCCAGCAGGGGCAGGAGGGCCAGGATCGGGATCACCGCGAGGTCCTGCAGCAGCAGGATCGAGAACGACAGCCGGCCATGGCGGGTCGTGAGCTCGTTGCGCTCCGCGAGCGCCTGCAAGGCGAAGGCCGTCGACGACAGCGCCAGCGCGAGCCCCGCGGCCACGGCGCCTTCGAGCGGCAGGCCGAACGCGAGGGCGAGGCCGCCGAGCGCCGCGGCGGTCAGCACGAACTGCCCGCCGCCCAGCCCGAACACCGCCCGGCGCATCGCCCAGAGGCGGCGCGGCTGAAGTTCGAGGCCGATGACAAAGAGCAGCAGCACGACGCCGAACTCCGCGAAGTGCAGGACCTCCTGTTCGTCCAGGACCACGTCCAGCACCCATGGCCCGACGATGACGCCCGCCAGCAGATAGCCCAGGACCGCGCCCAGCCCGGCCCGCCGCACCAGCGGGACGACGACCACGGCGGCGGCGAGAAAAATCGCAACCTGTGCGAGAAACGCCATGCGACGCCCCCTTTCGCTTCTCTTCAAACAGTGCCCGCGGCGCCCGATCTTGCCACCGCAACACCGGGGACCGTCCCGGTCGGCCGAACCGCCCCGCCGCACGGGGGCGCCGCGCGGGCGTCCTCGACATCGAGGAGTTGGAGCAGCCCGGCATCCGGGTCCGCCGCAGGGGGTCCGTCGCGGACCAGGCGCGGCTCGCTGTCCGGGCCCTCTCCGAGACCGGCTACCCGCGGCACCGCCCGCGCATCACGCGCCCGCCCTCCGGCGTCAGCGCCACCCGCCGGGGCCGGCCGACACCCACCGGACACGAACGTTCTGATGGGCGCGGACGGGGAGCATCCGGCTCCTTCCCGCTGCTCGTTCACGGCCGCAGCCGCAACGTCATCGAGCTCAACGCCGGTCCCGGGTCAGTCGATGCCGACGGCATCCCCGAGCACGGAGCCAATTTCACCGTGGACCACCAGGTCGGCGTAACTGTCCTGCGGCGTGGGCTCGCGGTTGAGAATTGCGTAGCGCGCACCGTGCTGCTTCGCCATCAAGGGAACGTCCGCCGCCGGGTAGACGACCAGCGACGACCCGATCGCGATCGCGAGATCGCAGGCCCGGGCTGCCGCCTCGGCCCGGCGCATCGCCTCGACGGGCATGGGCTGGCCGAACGAAATGGTCGCGCTCTTGACGTACGGGCTGTCGCAGCCCCGGCAGGTCGGCAACGTCCCGTCGCGGTCGAACTCACGAAAGATGTCTTCCAGTTCGTGCCGCAGTCCGCAGTCGCAGCAGGCGGCGTAGGTGGCATTGCCGTGCAGTTCCACGAGTTGCGCCGCCGACACCCCGGACGCCTGATGCAGGCCATCGACGTTCTGGGTGACGACCACCGACGCCGAATCCCGCCGCATCAACGCCGCGATCGCCCGGTGCCCGCGGTTGGGCGCGGCTTGCCCCATCGACCGGTCGGTCTCGCGCTTCCGACGCCAGCTTTCCCGCCGCATCGCCTCGGAACGCAGGAAGTCGTCGAAGAGAATGGGTTGATTGCGGTCCCATACGCCGCCCGGGCTGCGGAAGTCCGGGATACCCGACTCGGTGCTGATTCCGGCGCCGGTGAAGATCAGGATGCGCCGGGCCGAGTCCAGTTCGCTGCGGAGGCGGGCGGCCGGGTCGGGGCCGGGACCCGTCGCTGTCCCGTCGTTCATGGTTCAGGCGAGCAGGCGGCCGACGGCACGCGCCGTGTAATCCACCATCGGAATGATGCGGGCATAGTTGAGCCTGGTGGGCCCGATAACGCCGATCGCGCCCAAGGGTCCGGTGCCGCCGTCGTGCTGCATGATCGGCGCGACGATCATCGAACATCCCGACAGGGCAAAGAGTTCGGTCTCGGCCCCGATAAACACGTGCACGCCGGATCCATCCAGGGTCGAATCCAGCAGACGGCGGAGCGTACGGCCACGCTCGATCGCCTCGAACAGCAGCCGTACCCGCTCCATGGCGGTCCGTTCCTGGACCCCCTCCAGCGTGCGGGCCCGACCCGTCAGGATCAACGACGGGTCGCCGTCGGCCGCGGTACGGACCGCGAGTCCTGCCTCGATCACCCGCTGGGTCTCGGCGTCAAGGTCCGCCTGATCGACGGTCATGTCCGCCTCGATCGCGCGGCTGGCTTCCTCGAGCGAACGTCCTGCGAAGCGGTCATTGAGGTAGTTCGAGGCTTCGACCAGCGCATGCGCCGGCAGCCCGGGAGGCAGATCGATCAGGCGGTTCTCCACGAGATCGTGGGTGTCGACGATGACCACCAGCGCCCGTCCGGGATCCAGCCGCACGAATTCGATGTGCTTGATCGCGCGCTGCTCCTGGGTGGGGGTGATCACCAGGGACGCGCACTGCGACAGGCCCGACAGCCCTTCGCCGACCTCGCGCAGCACTTCCCGCAGGTTGCGGCCGGCGCCGGCGCAGAGCGCCTCGATGCGGCTGCTGTCGGACACCGGCAGCTCGCCGACCTTGAGGAACCCGTCGATGAACAGCCGGAGTCCGCGCTCGGTCGGCAGCCGACCCGCCGAGACGTGCGGCGCGTACAGCAGCCCCAGGCCCTCCAGCTCCGCCATGACCGCGCGGATGGATGCGGGCGACAGGGTGCCGTTGAGCTCCTTGGCCACCGTCTGCGACCCCACCGGCGCGCCGCCCTCGAGGTACGCTTCGACAACCTGCCGGAAGATCTCCTGCGAGCGCTCGTCGAGTTCGCTCAGCGGGCTGATGCTCTCGTCCCTCGTCGCTTTCTGCATCGCGCCCTCTTCACCCTGCCCACCGGGCCCTGCCGCACCGGCACGGCGGCCGGTCCTACACGCCGTCCGGGACCTCGTGGCGGCGGTGTCCGAACGAATGCGACCGGATCAGACGCGCGAGCGTCGGATCCCGATGCGCCTTGCGCCGCTGATGTGCCCGCAGGGCTGCGGTCAGCCGTCCACGATAACCCATCTGCCGGTCGGCGAGCGCCACCATCCGGCTGTTCGGCCAGTTTTTCGGACGGATTCGGTCCAGTTCCTCCAGCAGGCCGTCGGCGGACCCCCCGCCGCTGCCCGCCGCCATCACGATCAAGGCTGCGGCCGTGGACCGGGAGACGCCCTGATAGCAGTGCACGTGCACGTGCCGGCAGCCTGCGACCGCCAGCCGCCGCCCGAGTCGGACCAGTCGGCGCACGTGCGAGGCCGACGGCAGCCGCTTGCCCCGGGTCGGGCGCACCGCGTCGTGAAACGCCATCCGGGTCACCCGCCCGCCGTTGCCGCGCCGGAGCGGCACCGGCGTTTGGTTGCCAGGATCGAGAATGGAAACCACGTGGCCGGGACGGCCGAAGCGGGACCGCTGGACCGTGCGCAGGCCCGATACGGTCACCCGAAAGGGCGCCAAGCCGTCAGACGGCACTGGAGCGGACGGCCGGGATCGAACCGGCGACATTCAGCTTGGGAAGCTGACGTTCTACCACTGAACTACGCCCGCGCGAACACCAGCATCCATCCGACGCTGGCGTTGAAGGTATCCGCAGCCCCGTCGACGGTCAAAGACCCCCGCTGCAGGCCCCGCGGGAGGCGCCCGCAACACCCCCAGCAGGCAGGGGAAAACCGGCTTCCGGTGTGGATTGCCCGAGTCCCCTACGCTATCTTGAACGGGTGCCCGTTCCCGGGGCAATCCCTGCTCGGAACTGCCCATGGACGCCTGCGCCCCTACCGATCTGCAGACGATCGACGCGAAGTCGGCCAAGTACGTCGACCCCGATTTCACGCTGGACGGCAGCCCGCGGGCATGGGTCAAGCTGCGCAGGCTGGATACGCTGTGGTTCAACACGGGGACCCTCTGCAACCTTGCGTGCCAGGGCTGTTACATCGAGTCGAGCCCGACCAACGACCGGCTGCAGTATCTATCGCTGCAGGAAGTTGAAGGCTATCTGGACGAAATCCGGACCGCCGGTTTGGCGACCCGGCAGATCGGTTTCACGGGCGGTGAACCGTTCATGAATCCGGAGCTGGTCGGCATGCTGGGGAGCTGCCTCGACCGCGGGTTTCAGGTGCTGCTGCTGACCAATGCGATGCGACCCATGGCGAAGCAGGCCGATGCCCTGGCTGCCCTTGCCGGGCGCGACGGCCTGATCATTCGCGTCTCCCTCGACCATTACCGCGCCGAACTGCACGAAGCCATCCGCGGCGCCCGGTCGTGGGCGGCGGCCATGCGGGGTCTCGGCTGGCTGCGCGACCATGGCTTCCACATCGACATCGCGTGCCGACTGGTGGATGACGAAACCGAAACTGAAATGCGCGCCGGCTTCGCCAGGCTGTTCCGGGAACTCGATCTCCGCGTCGACGCCTTCGATCCGGCCCGCCTCGTGCTGTTTCCGGTGATGGACCGCCGCCGCGATGTACCGGAGATCACGCAGTCCTGCTGGCAGATTCTCGACGTGGACCCCGATACCATGATGTGCGCCTCGTCTCGCATGGTGGTGCGGCGGAAGGGGGCGCCCGCCCCCGCGGTGGTCCCGTGCACCTTGCTGCCCTACGACGAGGCGCTGGAGCTGGGCACCAAACTCTCCGACGCCCACCAGAGCGTGGCGCTCAACCACCCCTTTTGTGCGCAGTTCTGCGTCCTTGGCGGCGCCAACTGTTCGGCGAGCTGATCATGAACGAAGACCCGTTTGACGTGGCCGAGCCCGAAGAAGACGAAGACGAGGGACACTGGTACCAGAAGGAAAGTTGTGGCATCACGGTCCGGGTTCGCCCGTTCTATCTCGAAGAGCAGTCCGTGCCGCACGAAGAGCGCTATCTCTGGGCGTACCAGGTCCGCATCGAGAACCGCGGCGCCGGCAAGGTCCAGCTCATGACGCGCCATTGGCGGATCGTCGACGGTCGCGGCCAGGCGATCGAGGTGAAGGGCGAAGGCGTCGTCGGCGAACAGCCGGTGCTGGCTCCCGGCGAGACGTTCGAATACGCGTCCGGCACGCCGTTGTCCGAGCCGTCGGGCATCATGAGCGGCACGTACTCGATGCAGGGCGAGGACGGCCAGACGTTTGAAGTCGAGATTCCGGCGTTCCCGCTCGAGAGCCCATGGTCCCAGCGCACGCTCCACTGATGGACAGTGAACGCCCGTCGCGGGCGGAGGCCGAGGCGGCAGTACGCACCCTGATCCGCTGGATCGGCGAGGATCCCGATCGCGAGGGACTCGCCGCTACGCCAGGCCGGGTCATCCGCGCGTACGATGAGCACTTCGCCGGGTATGCCAAGGATCCGGGCGCCGTCCTGCGGCGAACGTTCGAGGAAACCCAGGGCTACGACGAAATCGTCGCCCTGCGGTCGATCCCCTTCTCATCGCACTGCGAACACCACCTCACCCCGATCATCGGCAACGCGCATGTCGGCTACCTGCCGGACCGCCGGGTGGTCGGGCTGAGCAAGCTCGCCCGCCTTGTGGACGTGTTCGCGAAGCGGCTGCAGCTCCAGGAAAAGATGACGGCCCAGATCGCCGATACGATCACCGAGGAACTGCGCCCGCGCGGCGTCGGCGTGGTGATCGAGGCGGAGCACTTCTGCGTCGCGACGCGCGGCGTGCACAAGCGCAACGCCATCATGGTGACCAGCCGCATGACCGGAGCCTTCCGCGACGACCCCTCCACGCGCCGCGAATTCCTGTATCTGATCGATCGGGGACCCCGCTAGGACCCCGGACAGCGCATGCTCCGAATCCGGCCGGTTCTGTACCTCACCGGAATCCTGATGCTCCCGGTGGGGGCAGCGATGCTGATCCCCTCGGCGGTCGACCTGCTGGCCGGCGAGCCGTCGTCCCTGGCCTTCGCCGGCACCGGGGCCGCGACCGCATTCGTCGGGGTGGCCCTGGCCCTCGCCTGCCGAAGCGGCACGCTGGCGGGCGACTTCGGCCGCAACCATGACCCGCGGCAGGTCCTGGCACTGATCACGCTCTGGTGGCTGCTCGCCATCGTGCTGGCGGCGCTTCCGCTCTACTTTGCCGACCAGCACACCAACTACACGGACGCGTTCTTCGAGGCCGCATCCGGGCTTACGACCACCGGTGCGTCGGTGTTCACCGCTCTCGAGGACCGGCCGCCGGGCGTCCTCCTCTGGCGGGCGATGCTGCAATGGTTCGGCGGCCTCGGCATCGTCGTGATGGCGCTGGTCATGCTGCCGTTCCGGGAAATCGGCGGCATGGAGGTCATCCGCATCGACCAGTACGACCTGAGCGGCGGGCGGAAGCTGAGCGACGCGCGGCTGGCGCTGGTGCTGGTCAGGATCTACCTGATTCTCACCGCGGTCTGGGTGGTGCTGCTCCGCATCGCCGGCATGGACTGGTTTGACGCGCTCTGCCATGCCATGACGACCATCGCGACCGGCGGCTATTCCACGCGGGACGGATCCGTGGGCGCCTGGCACAGTCCCGCGATCGAGACGGTCGTCATCCTCGGCATGCTGGCGGCGTCCCTGCCGTTCATCGGCTACCGCCAGATCGCGCAGGGCAACTGGCGTCAGTTTACCGGTAATCCGGAGGTCGGGGCCTTCTTCGCGGTCGTCGGCGCCGCGGTCGGCGTGGTCATGCTCTGGCTGTGGCTGGGCACCGGGACCGGGCCGTTCGAGGCCCTGCGCCGCTCGGCCTTCAACGTGATCTCGGTCCTGACCGGAACGGGGTACGCGACGGAGGACTTCTCCGGCTGGGGGGGCGGCACGACCGCCCTGCTGTTCCTGCTCATGTTCGTCGGCGGGTGCAGCGGGAGCACCACCGGCGGCCTGCGGATCTTCCGGATCCAGGTCATGCTGGCGCTGGTCGCCGCGCAGTTGCGGAAGGTGTCGCAGCCGCGACTGGTGAGTACGCCCCGGCTGGCCGGCAAGCCGATCAGCGAGGACTACCTTCGCCCCGTCCTGAGCATTGCCGCGCTGTTCCTGATCACCGTCACGGTGCTGGCCGGGTTCCTTTCGGTCCTCGGCCTGGACCGCCTCACGTCGTTGTCGGCCGCCGCCTCGGCAGTCGCCATCGTGGGCCCCGGCCTCGGGCCGATCGTGGGTCCGGCCGGGTCCTACGCCCCCCTGCCGGATGCCGCCAAGTGGGCGCTGTCCGTCGGCATGCTCCTCGGCCGGCTCGAGTTTCTCACGGCGCTGGTGATGTTCGCTCCCGGATTCTGGCGGCGCTGAGCAGCCACCGGATCAACCTTCCGGCGTCGTTCTGGACCAGGAACAGGCTCGGCACGATGACCAGGACCAGCGGCGTCGTCGCCAGGAGCCCGAAGATGATCGTCACCACCATGGGCTGAATGAACTGCGCCTGGAAGCTCGTCTCCAGCAGCAGCGGCGCCAGACCGCCGATCGTGGAGGCCGTGGTCAGGATGACCGCCCGGAACCGCTCGCAGCTCCCGTTGACCACCGCCTCCAGCAGGTCTTCACCTGCGCTCACGTGCCGGTCGATGGTATTGACCACGATGATCGACCCGTTGACCACGATGCCGGAGAGGCCGAGCAGGCCGAGCAGGGAGATGATCGTGAGGTCGTGGCCCATCACCCAGTGCCCGAGAATCGCTCCCACGGTGGCAAACGGGATCACCACCATGACGATGATCGGGCGGGTGTACGACCCGAACACGAGTGCGATCGTCAGGTAGATCGCGAGCAGGCCCAGGGCGGCCCCCAGTCGCATCTCGCGGAGGGTCTCCTGCTGCTCCTCGCTCCGGCCCGCCAGCCGCCAGTGCGCGCCGTGCCGCTCGACCGCCTCGGCGAGCGGACCGTCCGCGAGCCGGATCAGCACCTCGTTCGCGTTGGCGCGGCTCGAATCCACGGTGGCCGTGATGGCGACCTCGCGCACGCCGTTTTCGCGCCGGAATACCGAGAACCCCTGCTGTTCCGTGATGTCCACGACCTCGGACAGCGGCACCTGAAGCCCGGCCGGGCTCCGCACGAACAGGGTCCCGAGCGCGTGCGCTTGCATGGCGTCCGGGCGCATCCGGACCCGGACCACCAGCTCCTCGTCCGCCGCCGCCAGCCGCTGCGCAATGATGCCCTCGAACGCCCCCCGTACTTCGCGGGCGACACTGGCCGTGGTGAACCCGAGCGCCCGGCCCCGCTGGGTCAGGGTGAGCGCGAGTTCGCGCTTGCCGTACGGAAGGTTGTCGCGAATGTCGTTCACGCCGACGTAGCCGGCGAGCACCGACCGAACCTCGAGCGCGGCCGCCTTCAGCGCCTCCGGCTCGGCGCCGGAGAGGCGGATGTCGATGTCCTTGCCCGGCGGGCCGCGGGGCGGCGGGGCGATCACCAGATTCTCGAGCCCCGGCAGCGGGCGGATCTCGGCCCGCCAGGCGTCCATGACCTGCTGCAGCTGGATGTTCCGGTCCTCGGTCGGAATCAGCTGCAGGGTCATGCCGCCGACGTGGTCACCGGCGAGTCCGGACCGCGGCGTGGGCGTCCGGCCGACGTAGCCGTAGATGGTCTCGACGAACCCGGCGTCGTCGATGACGTGGGCGGCACGTTCCAGCTCGTCGACCATGGCCACCGTGGTACTCCTCGGCGTACCGGCCGGGAACCAGAATGTGACCTCCGCGACGTTGGCCTCCAGCTGGGGGAAGAAGACGAACTTCACCTTCCCCCCTGCCAGCAACCCCCCGACCGCGAGGAACGAGGCCACCACGACCGCCACCATGAGGTAGCGGCGGCTCAGGGCCCAGGCGACAAAGCGTCGGTAGGCCCCGTCGCGCAAGGCCGCGAACCCCCGATCGAACCACCGCCGGAACCCCCTGGCCTCGCGGGGGCGGCCGGACTTCTGCGTGAAGGCGTGGCGCAGGTGGCCCGGCAGCACCAGGAAGCACTCGAACAGGCTGGCCGCAAGGACCGCGATCACCACGAAGGGGATGGCGCCGACGATCTGGCCGACGAGGCCGGTCATGAAGAACACGGGCATGAAGGCGAACGCGGTCGTGGCCGACGCGGCCATCACCGGCCAGAGCATGGCGCTGGCACCCATGACCGACGCGTTGAGCGGCGGCACGCCGCGCTCCCACTGCATCTGTCCGTGCTCCGCCACCACGATCGCGTCATCGACCACGATCCCCAGCATCATGATCATGGCGAACATGCTGATCATGTTGATGGACTGCCCGGTGATGTACATCGCAAACAGCGTCGCCGCGAAAGCGGTGGGGATTCCTACCGCCACCCAGAACGCCGTCCGGGGACTGAGAAACACGAACAGGATGATCAGGACCAGCACGAGGCCGCTCAGCCCGTTCCGGACGAGCATGCTGAGCCGGCTCATCACGCCGTCGGCCTCGATCCGGTAGAGCGCCAGCTCGAGGTTGTCGGGCAGCCCCTCAAGATCGCCGTTGAGATACGTCTGGACGTCCTTCCAGATATCCAGGATGTCGCTGGTCTGCGAACGGCTCACGAGGAGAGACAGCGCCAGGCGGCCTCCCGCCCGGCCGCTTGCCATGCCTTCGGCGAACGCATCGGACACGGTCCCCAGGTCGTCGACCCGGAACGTGCGGCCCGACGAATCGGACACGATTTCGAGCGTCGCCAGCTCCCGCGCGGTGGCGCGCTCGCCGAGCATGCGCACCTGCAGCTCGGCCGCGCCGCTGGTGTCGCCGCCGGGCATGTCGCGCGACTGGGCGGCGATGCGGTCGGCGACGTCGTTCAGGCTGAGGTCGAGCGCGAGGAGCGCGGCCGGTTCCACGTCGACCACCAGTTCCGGCGCACGAAGGTCCGAGATGGTGACCTTGTCGGCGCCGGCAGCGAGCAGGCCGTCGCGCAGGATCTTGGCGTAGCTCCGCAGCTGGGCCTCGTCGTACGGCCCGGCGACGCGAATCCGCGCCACCTGCTCAAACGGAACGATCCGGGTGATGGTCGGGCGCTCGGTCGTCTCGGGCAGCGTCGTGACCCTGGCCACGGCCGTCTCCACGTCGGCGAGCGCCTTCTGCATGTCGGTGCCTTCCAGGAACTCGACAAGCACCCCGCCGTACCCCTCCTGGGCGGTGGAAGTGACACGTTTGACCGAATCGAGGAAACGAACCTCGGGTTCGACGGCGGCCACCACCGACTGCTCGACCTCATCGGCGCTGGCGCCCCGCCAGATCACCTCCACGTTCACATAGTCGATCGAGTAGTCGGGGAAGAACTGGCGATTGAGGCGATCCATCGACGCGATGCCCAGCGCCACCAGGATCAGCATCAGGATGTTGGGCGCCGTCGGGTGGCGGGCGAACGCGGCCATCAGGCCCCGGCGCGGGACCAGCCTCGATCTATTGTCCACGTGGCGTCTCGTCCGCGACGATCGCGATCGCATCCCCGGGGTGAAGTTCGCCCGAGCGGGTCACGATCACCGCCTCGCCCGGGAGCAGGTCGCCGCGCAGCAGTACCGTGTTGCTTGCCCGGGCCACCACCGTGACCGCCCGGGACACCGCGGTCCCGTCCTCCGCGACCAGCAGGCTGGGACCCGGATGCAGCGCCTCCGACGGGACCCGGAACGTTCGTACGTGGGTCTCCTCGAAGAGTTCGACTTCAACGAAGGCCCCCGGCCGGATCGGATCCGCGTCGAGGTCCGCATCGGAGATGCGGGCATACACGTTGACGCCGGCCCGGTTGGACTGGATTTCGCCCTCGATGCGGGTCACGCGCGCCGAATATGTCCGGACGCCGGCCTCCGTCCGCCACGACACCACGCAGATGGCGCCAATGCCGCGGTCGGCGATCTCGACCAGCCGGGCCAGCTGGCGTTCGGGAATGAAGAACCGCACTTCAAGTACGGCCGTGTCGATCAGCCGGGCAATGCGTTCGCCCGCCTTGATCTGCTGGCCCAGGTCACCCGACACCTCGGCGAGATAGCCGTCGAAGGCGGCGCGGATCTGGGTGTCGCTCAACGCCCGACGGCTCCGTGCCTCGGCGGCGCGCAAGCGTTCGAGCACTGCTTCCTGCTGGTCGATCTTGGCCGCACCGGCGGTCGCCTGCTGGCGCCGCTGCGTCAGTTCCGCTTCGGCTGCCGCCAGCCTGGACTGTGCCGCCTCCAGCGTGCGCCTCGCGCTCACGTTCTGTTCGGCAAGATCCACCTGCCGCTCGTACTCCGTCTGCGTCAGGTCCCGCCGTTCCTCCGCGAGGGTCACCAGATCCGATTGATGGCGGCTGGTCTCCCGATTTTCCTCCAGTCGTGCTTCCGCTTCCCGCACCCTGGCGGCCGTCTCCTCGACCCGACGCTCGTACTCGAACGGATCCAGTTCGATCAGGACTTCCCCCGCCACCACCGGCGCCCCGTTCGCGAAATGGTCCGCCACCCGCAGAATGGGCCCCCCGACGATGGCGCGGACATCGGCTGAACGCCGTGCGACCACCTCGCCGTAGGCGATGATCGTCGACGGATGGTCACCCTCCTGGGCCGTCACCGCCGCGACCGGCAGCGGCGGCAGGGTCATGTCCAGGATCTCCGGCGGTGCCTTGGCGCGGACCAGAGCCATGAAGACGGCAATCCCGGCCGCCAGCACGCCGACAAAGTGCAGGCCATGCCAGATGCGCCGGAACCCGCGGAAGAATCGGAAGCGGTGCACCGTCGGATCGGCGGGAGCCGCTCCGTTCTCGGCACGCTTCGGTTCGGCTTCGATGCCAGTGGGCTCGGTCATGATGTTGCAACTGTTGACGGCATCGTCGAGCGACGGATCCGAACGTGCTCAGCCCGCGAACCTCCACGTTCCCGGCAACAGATGTACACACGCCCAGGAAGTGTATGAACACAAGCATATAGCGTTTGTTTGGCGCGGTTCCACCGCGGGCATCCTGTCGCCGGCGCCGTCACGATCTGCCCGCGATGGAATCCAGCCCGCCGAACATCAGGATGATTCGCATGACAATCGACTTGGAATACTCGATCGCGGCGGCGGTGTACCACGCGAGCGACCGGTCGTGAGGATTGTCGCCCGGGCCCGCAACCGGGAACGGAACGACCTCGATCTCGGGCGCCAGGTGCCGGAACAGCAGCAGGCTGCGCGGCAGGTGCACATCGCTGGTGACGAGGACCGCCCGCGCGATTCCGCGCTCCTGTGCCCACTGCCGGCTCTCCACGGCGTTGCCCACCGTATTGACGGCCGTCCGGCCGAGATCCACCCGCGACTCGATGCCCTGCGGCACGGTCAGGTCGGCGGCGCGCACGCCCGCTCCGACCCCGGATATAAGCAGGCGCGCGCCGGGATTGACCTCCAGCAGCTGAAACCCGGCGGCAAGTCGACCCTGTCCTCCGGTGAGCACGATGACGGCCTCGATGTCGGAATCGATCGCGGGCTCCGTCGGCAGGGACTGGATGAAACCTTGAAGCCCCACGGCCCACGCGAAGACGCAGGAACCGGCCACAGCGAGGGGAACCGCGCGGATGACTCGCCTAGAGCGCGCCAGGTCGTGCTCCAGCCGGCATCGTCACGCGGGCGTGGCGCTCCGGTGTTGCAACTGAGGAAAATCGGCAACGGCTGCACCCGGGAGCGGGCGTGGGGAGCGGCGTTACCATGTGCAAGCCAAGCTTGTGCATCAGGATGTTAAGTATATGTCAAGCGATAGGGGCGAGCCAGAAACGGTCACGTGATTGCAGCGGCATCCGGCCGAATCGCCGCAACCGTGGCATCCCGCCACTGCGCCCGGCGGACCCACCGAAGCGGGACGGAACGCGCGTCGCCGTCCCGCCAGCCACGAAGCGCATCCTCGGACGTTGGCGCCGGTGATGGCCGATGCTTGATGTTGGATGCCGTTGCTCGTCGCACTACCATGTCGTGCCGGATGGCCACGAGAACCCTGGCATGCGAACGACATTGAACATCGACGGCGATGTCCTGTACGCCGTCAAGGAACTGGCCAAGCGCGAGCAGACGACCACCGGCGAATTCGTCTCCGGCCTGCTCCGCGAGGCCTTGCGGGCCCGGGCCGGTTCCGCAGGCTCCAGGCATTCGCGTCGCGACGTCTACGGCTTCAAGCCCATTCCGTCCGGGGGAGAGGTGGTCACCAACGAGCTCGTCAACGAACTGCGGGATGAGCTGGGAGTCTGACCCATGCGGGCCCTGCTAGACGTCAACGTTCTGATCGCCCTGCTTGACGAAAACCACGCCCAGCACCAGACGGTCTCGGAGTGGTTTGAAGCGCATATCAACCACGGATGGGCCTCGTGCCCGCTCACGCAGAATGGCTGTGTGCGGATCCTGTCCCAGCCGCGATACCCCAACGTGCTGGGCGCGGCCGAGGCGGTCATGCGGCTCCGAATCGCCGTGTCCACCCCGTGGCACAGCTTCCTGGCGGATGACGTCAGCCTGCTCGACGATCACGCCGTCGACCGCCATCAACTGCTGGCCCCGCGCCAGCTGACGGACGTCTATCTGCTGGCCCTGGCCGTCTCGCACGGCGCCCGCTTTGTCACCCTCGAGAGGTCAGTACCCCTGGGCGCTGTCCGGCGGGCAACCGCCGATTCCCTCACCGTCATCTGATTGGACCGACTTCCCCGGCACCGCGCTGGCCACGGAATCGTCCGGGCTGCAATCTTGCCACGGCGGGCGGGCAGGGCCCTGTCCGGCACCATGCACCGACACGCGGCTGCACGCGGATCGCGACCCCCGTGCCTCCAGGCGGCTGCCTGCCGCACCGTTACTGGAACTTGACTCACTGCCGCTGTCCGAAACCTACGCGTGTCTGCTTGCAGCTCGTCAAAGCTGTGCAGCAGCGCCGCTGTTCGGTTCCGGCTTCCCGGAGGCCCGTTTCACGCGTGGCTTGCGCCGCGCGTCAGGGCGTTCCTCTCCACAGCGCATCCGTCGCGGCTGGATCCGTCGCCTGCACCCCGATACCGGGAATGGTCGCTCGCAGGTCCGTCCCAACGGCATCGAGACCCTGGCGGATCGCCGGCAGGGCCTCCTCGCGGGGTGTGAGCGGCAGATAGGTGAGGTCGATGTCTACCGACAGACGCGGCAGATCGCGTAGAAACAGATTGATCGCCGTGCCGCCCTTCAGGGCGAACTCTTTCCGCCTGGCGACGTGGGGCAGCACCTGGACGACCAGCGCCGCCTGACGGTAGAACGGATTGCGTCTATCCATGCATCGATTTCGGCACGGTGATCCCGTAGCGGCTCACCAACCGGCCATCCCTTGCCAGGACGCGCTTGCCCCGGCCGAGGTCGAAGTCGCCGGCGTCCAGCCGCTTCATCCAGGCGTGACCCTGCCGCTCCGCGAGCCAAAAGAACAAACGCTTGACCTTGATGCTGCGGGTTCGGCGCAGAAGGGCATCGAACCGGCGCGGCGAGAGGTCGGCGAGCCCTTTCATCAATTGTTCGGCGTGCTCGAACGATATCCAGGCCGGCACGTCCTTCAGTATCTCGAACAACGCCCGTTCGAGCGTGGAGGTTCGCACCGTCTGGAAACCATCGCCCCAGGGAACCTCGACCGTGAAGGACGACAGGGGACGCCGTTCGCAATGCTCCGGTGATTCCTCCGGTTCCGACAGCCACGCGGTGCCATGGCGACGGAACGTCTCCTCGAGACCGAGCCTATTGGCCCATGACGGCAATGGCCCGGAGCCGTGCAGGTGTATCGTGCGGCGGGCCAAGGGCAGATAGTGCGTCCGACCGTGCAGCTCCAGCGCGCTCATTCCGCCGACGACGAAGGTGCCGCCCATCCGTTGAAGGGAGCCGACGACCCCTTGCCAGACAAGCCGGCTTCCCGGACGTACGTAGACGCCGGGCCGGAGCGGCAGGAGTTGCCCGCTCTTGACCAGATTGTCGATGGCATGGCGGGCGACGCCCTGTTCCATGAGCCACGACCGGGTAACCAGCAGGCCGTTCGGGACCAGCTCGGGCAGTTCGGCGCGCAGGGCGGCGTTGAGAGGCATGGTTCAGGCCTGGGCGAATTGGCAGCGATCATCGCCGCATATTTTAGAGTGCAGAAACCGAGCATAGGGTTATCGATTGGTTCGGGCAACAACGATTCTGCGGCGTTTGACGCCGTGGAGACGAAGAAGCCCGAACCCTCAGGGACCGGTTGCTCGATACCTGGCGGCATCGACGCTCATCGGTGGCCGTGCTCTTCCACCGCCTCTGCCGTGAAGGGCCTGCCACCG
The DNA here is from genome assembly GCA_965116745.1 of Alphaproteobacteria bacterium. Taxonomy (GTDB): domain Bacteria; phylum Pseudomonadota; class Alphaproteobacteria; order TMED109; family TMED109; genus VXPW01. Next base: position 2,372,103 of record OZ220701.1, read on the forward strand.
ATGCTTCTCCGCACCTCGCGGCCCCTGCCGCCGCCGGCCATGCTCAAGAGTGTCTGCATCGTCCGCAAATCGGTGCGCACCAAAGTGCGCCTCTGCCACGCCGTGCCGGCCGCCGCGCCGACACCAGCGGCCGACGCCACGCCAGCCTGCCCAGTCGGGATCGATGTCGGCGCGGCCCAACGTCTCACGCTGTCCGCCGGCGAGGATCTGGCCCGCCGGACACCCGACCGCCGGGGGGTCGAAGTGTGGGTGTGCTACGAGGCCGGCTACGAGGGGTTCTGGCTGGCGTGCCGGCTGAAGCAGGAGCTGGGCATCGAGACGGTGGTACTGGATCCCGCGAGCCTGCTGGTGAACCGGAAGGCGAAACAGCGCAAGACTGACCGGATCAACGCGCGGAAGATGGCGAGTGCGCTGCTGGCGTATGACCGGGGCGACGCGGCGGGGCTGAGCCGGGTGCGGGTGCCGCGCCCGACGCCTTCCCTTCGTGTCCGCGCCTGTGCTATAGAAAGCGACCGTCCCGACGGGAATTTACGCAATTGCGTCCACGAGAGAGAGCATCCATTGCAGGTCGTCGTACGAGATAACAATGTCGATCAGGCCCTGAAGGCGCTGAAGAAAAAGCTCCAGCGTGAAGGCCTGTACCGGGAAATGAAGAAGCGGAGGGCCTACGAGAAGCCCTCCGAGCGAAGGGCCCGCGAAAAGTCGGAAGCGGTGCGCCGCTGGCGGAAGCTGCAGCGCAAGCGCGCAGCGCGCGAAGCCTGACCGCTTCCTAGACGCCCTAGGGGAATGCCTGCGCTTCCCCGTCGCTACCGCTGAACCACAGCCGACCGCCTCGCCGCCTCGTCGAGCGCGCGGTTGAACGCGGCTACGGCCGGGCCGGGCCCGGCCGGGTGTTCCCAGACCGCCGAGACCACGGCCACGAAGGCCGCGCCGGCCTCGGCCAAAGGTCCGCAGTTTTCCGGCGTGATGCCGCCGATCGCGACCGCCGGCACAACGGTGGCGGTGTCCCAGTCCCTCAGCAGCGAGACGCCGGGCCGGGCCCGCGGTGTCTTGGTCGCCGTCGGAAAGAACGCACCGAACGCCACGTAGTCCGCATCGGCCCTGGCGGCCGCCTCCATCGCTGCATGCCTGGAGTCGTAGCAGCTGACCCCCAGGACCCGGTCCGCCCCGATCCGCTCGCGCGCCGCTACGGCGGGCAGATCCTCCGCGCCCACGTGCAGCCCGTCGGCGTCCGTCATGTCCACGAGGTGGGCCCGATCATTCAACACCAGCGGCACGCCGCGCTCGCGGCATCGTGGCAAGAGTTCGGCCATTGCCGCCACCACCGCGGCGTCATCCGCCTCCTTCATCCGCAGCTGCACGCAGCCCACCGGGCCGCCGGCAAGTGCCGCCTCGAACCTTGGAACGAACGCCTCGAGGTCAAAGACCGACGGCGTGATCAGGTACAGGCGGCAGCGGTGCTCCGCGGCGCCCGGCCCGGGATGCGTCAGCATGCACTCCGGTAGATGTCAACGATGGCGCTCAGCAGCGCGAGGGCGTCCGGCTTCTTCCGTTGGAAGCTGTTCCGGCCAATGATCGAGCCGGAGCCGCCACCGCGGGCGATTTCGCCCACTTCGGCCAGGATGGCATCCTGCCCCTTGGCCGAGCCCCCGGAAAACACCACGATCCGCCGGCCGTCGAAGGCGGCCTGCATCACGTGCCGGACCCGCTCGGACAGGGTCGCGGCAGGTACGCCCTGCTCGGCGTAGACCGCCGCGGCCTCCTTCTGCGCCAGATGCGCCGTCGGCGGCTTCACCTTGATCACGTGCGCACCGATCAGCGCCGCGAGGTGCGCGGCGTAGGCGGTCACGTCGAGCGCCGTTTCGTCTTCCCTGGCGAGCGCTCCGCCGCGCGGGTACGACCAGACGACAGCCGGAAGCCCGGCCGCCCGCGCCTCGCGAATGATCTCGCGCAACTCTTCCATCATTCCGTACTGGGCTTCGGCACCGGGGTACATCGTGAAGCCCACCGCCGTGCACCCGAGCCGCACCGCGTCGCTCACGGACGCGGTCACGGCTTGATCCTTGACCGTCGACCAGCTCATGCCGCCGTTCAGCTTCAGGATCAGGGGCACACGCCCGCCGAACGTTTCGATGCCGGCCTGAAGGAGGCCGAGCGGCGCCGCGAACGCGCTGGTTCCGGCGTCGAGCGCCAGCTGGTAGTGGTAGTGCGGATCGTAGCCGTCCGGATTGGGTGCGAACGACCGGCCGGGACCGTGCTCGAAACCCTGATCGACCGGCAGGATCACGACCCGGCCGGTGCCGCCGAGCGACCCGTGCATGAGAATCCGGCCCAGGTTCGCGAGCAGCGCCGGTGCTTCCCCCTCGTAGTGGCTGAGGATGCGTTTGACTTCAGGCGTTGCATGCATGCTCAAGAATCCTTCTGGAGGAGACGAGGTCAGGCAGCCAGCGGCAGAAGCCCGGGCAGGCTCCGGCCCTCGACCCATCGGAGGAAGGCGCTGCCGGCCACGGAGACGTAGCTGAAGCCGCCACCCAGCGACAGCCGGCTGAGTGCTGCCGCGGTGTCCCCGCCACCGGCGACCGATGTGAGAACGCCGCCGCGGGTCAGCATGGCCGCGGTGCGGCCGACGACCGCCGTGCCCTGGTCGAACGGCGCCACCTCGTACAGCCCGAGGGGGCCGCTCCAAAGCAGGGTCTGCACGGTCGTGAGTCGGTTACCGTAGGCGTCGCAGGTCTCGGGACCGATGTCGTAGACCTGCTGCCCCGACGGCACCTGGTCCGCGCGCACGACCTGCGGCTCCGCGGCGGCATCATCGGACACCACCACGTCGACGGGCAGCATCAGCTCGCAGCCCGATCTCGACGCGGCTTCGATGATCGCCCGAGCCTCATCGAACATCTCGGGCTCCACCAGCGACTTGCCGAGGTCCAGACCCTGCGCCGCGAGGAACGTGTTGGCCATGGCGCCGCCCACGGCGAGGGCGTCGACCCGGCCCACGAGGTTGCGCAGGGCAATGATCTTGGAAGACACCTTGGAGCCGCCCACGATCGCCATCACGCTGCCGTCACCTGCATCGAGCGCCCGCCCGAGCATGTCCACCTCGGTCTCGAACGCCCGCCCGGCGACCGAGTCGAGATGCCGCGGAACCCCGACGACGGAGGCATGCTCGCGGTGGGCAACGGAGAACGCGTCGTTGACGTAGGCATCCCCCAGCCGCGCGAGGGCCACGGCAAACTCCGGATCGTTGGCTTCCTCGCCGGGATGGAACCGGAGATTTTCGAGGAGGGCGATCCCGCCGGGCTGCAGGTCCCGGGTGATCGCCTCAATCGTGTCGCCGACGCAGTCGCCGAGGAGCGCGATTTCCTCCACCCCGAGCGTCTCACCCAGCGGCTCCACCAGCTGCGTCAACGAGAGATCCGGATCCACCGTGCCGCCGGGCCGGCCGAGATGCGAAGCCAGCACAACCTTGGCACCCCGCCCGACGAGCTCGGCGATGGTGGGTCTGAGGCGCTCCATCCGGGAGACGCCCGAGGGCGTGCCGTCCGGGTGGAAGGCAATGTTGAGATCGCAGCGAACGAGTGCCCGCTGCCCCTCCCACGAAATCGAGTCGAGGGTCCGGAGCTTCACCCGACCTGCCCGCCGAACGCGGCCATGCGGGCGGCCGTGTCCGCCATCCGGTTGGAGAAGCCCCATTCGTTGTCGTACCACGCCAGCACGCGCACCAGGCGCCCGTCCACCACCTGGGTCTGGGTGGCATCGAACGTGGCGCTGGCGGGAACGTGATTGAAGTCGCACGACACCAGCGGCGCCTCGGTGTACGCGAGGACTCCCCGCAACTCGCCGTCCGATGCTGCGGCCATCGCGGCATTGATCTCGTCTGCACTGGTCGCGCGACCGGCGTCGAACACCAGGTCCACGAGCGATACGTTCGCGGTCGGTACCCGGATGGCGCAGCCGTCGAGCCGTCCGGCAAGTTCGGGCAGGACCAGCCCGATCGCCCGCGCCGCCCCCGTCGAGGTCGGGATCAGCGACATTGCCGCCCCCCGGGCACGGCGGAGGTCGCCGTGCATCGTGTCCTGCAGGCGCTGGTCCGCCGTGTAGGCGTGCACGGTCGTCATGTAGCCCCGGTCCAGCCCGACCAACTGGTGGAGCACCTTGGCCACCGGCGCGAGGCAGTTGGTCGTGCACGACGCGTTCGACACCACGCGGTCGCCCGGCTGCAGCATCGAATCGTTGACGCCCACGACCACCGTCCGGTCGACATCCTTGGCCGGGGCCGACACCAGCACCCGGGCGGCCCCGGCCTCGAGATGCTGGGCCGCGCCGTCGCGGTCCGCAAGCCGGCCCGTGCATTCGAGCACGACGTCGACGTCGAGGTCGCCCCAGGGGAGTTTCTGCGGATCGGGCTCGGCCAGCACGGCGACACTCGAATCGCCGGCATCGAGCCGCCCGCCGTCGAGAGAGACCGTGCCCGGAAAGCGGCCGTGGACCGAATCGAACTGCAGCAGGTGGGCGGAGGTCTCGGGCGGAGCGAGGTCGTTCACGGCGACCACCTCCACATCGTCCCGGCCCGATTCGTGAACGGCCCGGAACACCAGGCGGCCGATCCGGCCAAAGCCGTTGATGGCCAGTCGTGCTGCCATGGAACGCTGTCTCCTCACCCGCGGCCGAGCCGCGCGCGCACCCGCTCGGCAACCGCCTCTCCCGTGATGCCGAAATGCGGGAACAGGTCGGAGGCCGGTGCGGACGCCCCGAAACCGGTCATCCCGACAAATTCACCGTCATGGCCAAGCCACCGGGTCCAGCCAAACCGTGTGGCCGCCTCGATGCCGACCCGCAACGTATCACCCCCGAGGACCTGCTCGCGATACGCCTCGTCCTGGGCGGCAAACAGCTGCCAGCAGGGCAGTGACACCACCCGCGTGGAGATCCCGTCCCCGGCCAGGAGGTCCGACGCGGCCATGGCCACGGCGACTTCCGAGCCCGACGCGATCAGGACGGCTTCGGCGCCCGGCGCGTCGCGCAGCACGTAGCCGCCGCGGCGTGCGGTGCAGTCCGGACCGGTGGTCGTCCGCACCGTCGGCACCCCCTGCCGGGTCAGCGCGATGACCGACGGACCGGTCGCGTGCTCGAGGGCCAGCTGCCAGCACTCGGCCGTCTCCACGGCGTCGGCGGGCCGCAGCACCAGGAGGTTCGGAATCGCCCGGAGCGAGGCCAGGTGCTCCACCGGCTGGTGGGTGGGGCCGTCCTCGCCGAGGCCGATCGAATCGTGCGTCGCGACATGGATGACGCGGATCCCCATGAGGGCGGCCAGGCGGATCGCCGAGCGGGCGTAGTCCGAGAACACGAGGAAGGTGCCGCCGTACGGGATCAGGCCGCCATGCAGGGCGATGCCGTTCATGGCCGCCGCCATGCCCAGCTCGCGCACCCCCCAGTAGAGGTACCGGCCGCCGTAGTGTCCCGGCGTGACCGGCTCCTGCGTGGATGCCCGGGTGTTGTTGGACCCGGTGAGATCGGCCGAACCGCCCACCAGATCGGGAACCATCTGCGCAAGCTCGTTCAGCACCTCCTGGCTGGCCTTCCGGGTCGCCCACTTGGGCGCGGCCTCCGAAAACTTGCGGACCAGTCCGGCCACTGCCGTCTCCAGTGCTTCCGGGAGTTCGCCCACCAGCGCACTGCTCAGCGCTGTCGCCGGCGCCCCGCCGGCGGCGTGCCGGGCCTCCCACGCCGAGCGCTCCTCCCGCCCGCGCCGGCCGGTGGACCGCCAGTGCACGGCTATGTCGTCGGGGATCTCGAACGGATCGTGCGGCCAATCGAGGGCGGCGCGGGCGCCGGAGATTTCCTCCGCGCCGAGCGGAGCCCCGTGCGCGCTCGCGGTTCCCGCCTTGGTCGGAGCGCCCAGTCCGATGGTCGTCCGACAGCAGATCAGCGAGGGGCGCGGGTCCTCGGCCACTGCCCCCAGTGCCCGGTCGACCGCCTCGACATCGTGCCCGTCGACCGACTGGGTGTGCCAGCCAAGCGCGGCGAACCGGGCCGGGTAGTCGTCCGACATCGCGAGGCTGGTCGGTCCGTCGATCGAGATACCGTTGTCGTCCAGCAGGACGGTGAGCTGACCGAGCCGCAGATGGCCGGCGAGGCTGGCCGCCTCATGGCTGATCCCTTCCATCATGCAGCCGTCGCCGGCAATCACCCAGGTGCGGTGATTGACCAGGTCGTCGCCAAAGCGCGCGTTCAGCATCCGCTCGGCGAGCGCCATGCCGACCGCATTGGCCAGTCCCTGGCCGAGCGGGCCCGTCGTGGTCTCGATGCCCTTGCCGTGCCCGTACTCCGGATGGCCGGCCGTGCGGCTGCCGAGCTGGCGGAAGCGCTTGAGCTGCTCGAGCGGGAAGTCCGCATAACCCGTGAGATGCAGCAGCGCGTAGAGCAACATCGAGCCGTGACCGGCCGACAGGACGAACCGGTCGCGGTCGGGCCAATCCGGGCATGCTGGATCGAACTTGAGGTGCCGGGCGAACAGCACCGTCGCGACATCGGCCATGCCCATCGGCATGCCCGGGTGCCCGGAAGCGGCCCGCTCGACCGCGTCCATGGCGAGGGCACGCACCGCATTGGCCATGCTGCGGTACGTGGCAGGCGAAAACGTCTCGGACAAGCCGGTTTCCGGGGGCGCGGTCAGGTCATCAGAAAGGGGAACCGGCGGACGCCGGCAGGCTGCAACATGCGTGCCGCGCCGCGAGTCGTCAACCCAACCAGCACGGGGCCGAAGCGCCTCGCCCCAGCGCCCCACCTGACAGCGGTGTGGCGGAAGTGATCGCGCGCCGACCCGCCCGCGGCTGGAGAACTGTCGAGCGGATTTAAGGGGACCGAGCACAGAGGCCAAGCTGTTCGCATGGTCGGGGTGTCAATGTCATGGGGTCGCCGCCGGCGAATGGGTCCGGCTCCCATGTGATGACCCACGGGCGAGACGGCGCCCGCGCTTCATGCCATCATCGGCACCCCGCGCTCCATTGATCCAGCGAAAGTGAGGGCAGGACATGGCCAAGCAATGGGAATTCGTCCATGCCAAGGCGGGTGACGCCGCCTGGACCCCCGGTCTGCGCGAGATCTTCGACTACCGCGACCTCGGCATCAAGGACGGCACCAAGGGTGACTACATCGCGCACATCATCAAGGCCAACGGCAAGCGGATGGAGGATGAGGTCCAGGAGTGGCACGTTCACGACTGCGACTTCCAATTCGTGCTGGTGCTGAACGGCTGGGCCGAGTTCGAGTACGAGGGACTTGGCGTGCGCCGGCTCGAGAAGGGGGACAGCATCCTCCAGCCGCCGAGAATCAAGCACCGCGAGATCGCGTGCTCCGACGACTACGAAGTGCTGGAGGTGGTCTCGCCGGCCGACTTCGGGACCCGCGTCGTGGAGGCTCCGAGCCAGGCGGCCGCCTAGGCCGCGTGGCCGTGACCGGGTTCGAACCCGCGCAGCGCATTCCGCACCTGTCCAAGAGTTCCCCGGAACCGGGACACGCGGGACCGGCGGGCACGGTTCGCTGCCGACGCGACGGTTACGCCCACGCCCGGCGCCCATGATCGGGCTGCTCCAGCGCGTCTCCAGCGCAAGGGTCGACATCGGGCCTGACACCGTCGGCGCCATCGGCGCCGGCCTGATGGTCCTGATCGGTGTGGAGCGAGGAGACACCGAGGGGACAGGCGATCGCCTCGTGGAACGTCTGGTCGGGTACCGCGTGTTTCCCGATGATCACGGCAAGATGAATCTCAGCGTCGCCGACGTCGGCGCCGGGCTCCTGCTCGTGCCCCAGTTCACGCTCCCCGCCGACACGCGCAAGGGCGCGCGTCCCAGTCTTTCGGGCGCCGCGCCGCCGGACGAGGGAAAGCGCCTGTTCGAGCATGTCGTGCGCCGGGCGCGGGCGCTGCATCCGCTCGTCGAGACCGGAAGGTTCGGCGCCCACATGCAGGTCTCTCTCACCAACGACGGACCTGTGACGTTCACGCTGCGCGTCGCGCCGCCGACATGATCCGCCCGGCCTCACGCCGGCGGGCCTGGCGTCTTTATCCGAACACGAATGCGGTGCCCGGGAGTCCTCTCCTGATCATTCGTCCCCGAGCATCCAGGCGAGGAAAAACCGTATTCGATTGCGGAATGCCTCGAGGGTTGCCGGCATGCCGGCCTCGAGCGAACGCATGCGCTCGGCGCTTAGTACCGCTCCGTAGACGTTGCGGAAGACGTGCCGGAACCGGAGATACTCCTCCAGGGTCCCGGCAAGATCGGCATCGATCACCGCGGGCCGTACGGCCGGGATATCGAGGACCATGTTTCGGACCAGTTCCCGGTGCCATTGCTCCGATTGCGGAACCCCGCCGTTCAGCTCGCGGGCAATCCGAACCAGCACGCGCTCCATGCCGTTGTAGAAGTCGTGCAGGATGGAGCCGCGCGCCCGGAGTGCGTAGGTGTCGTCTCCCGGCGGCGCGCCGGCCAGTTCAGTCTCGAGTGCACCGAGACTCGACAGTTCGACCTCGATCTCGGCAGCGAGCCTGCGCGCCAGTACCTCCTCCGGCTTCAAAGCTCCACTCCCTCATCGCGCGCCACCTGCTTGAGGGCCGGGGTGGCGGCCTCCAAGGGAGTAAGGTCGAGCCTGAACTCGGTCATCGCCGCCGCACGTGCCGATACGGCATAGAACTCCCGGGCATCGATCCCGTCTACGATCAGGTCGATGTCCGAACGATCGGTGAATGAGCGCCGGGCATCGAAGGTGGACCCGATTCCGACCACCCGTCGCGCGCCTTGCTCGGCCAGGAATCGGGCGATGCGCCGCGCATCCGAGCGAGCGAGCGCGCGGTCGCCCGATTCGAAGTGAGTGGCGCGAAGGTGGGCAAGCAGGTCGGCGCGGTCCATGCGACGAAATTTATACGATCCGCACGGTACCGGCTGTACCGTGCCGCTGATTCGAGGGCCGGGGGAAACGGCCCGCTCAACCCATCCGGAAACTGAGGACGTGCGCCGGCGGCTCGACTCCCTCGAGGTTCCTCGAGTCAGGGACCGGGACGAGCACATTTGTGCAGACCGGGATGACCCCCGCCCAGATCGGCAGGGCGTGGTCCTCTTCGTCATCTTTCGGCGGTCCGGTTCGCGCCTTCGACGACGCCTCCCGGATCGGCATACCCAGTACCGTGGTCGCCTTCATCTCCCGCGCCAACGGCGGGCGCAGGACGGCCCGGCGGCCCGGGAAATTCCCGTCGACGAAGGCCTTGAGCTGGGTCTCCTTCTCGTCCGGATCGGACACCTTGCGGGCAGTCCCCAGCAGCATCGCCTGCCGGTAGTTGGTCGAATGACGAAAGCCGGAACGCGCCATCACGAAACCGTCGAAGATCGCGACGGTCAGGCAGACCTCCGCCGTGTCCACGGCTCACAGCATCCGGCTGGCCGAGGAGCCGTGCCAGTACACGTGGCCGCCCTCGCGCCACTGCAGAGACGGGGTCACGCAGGGGGGTCCATCAAAGACGTAGCCGACCGAGCCCACGGGCATGGCGTCGAGGATCGGGTAGACGCTTGTCGCATTGTAGCCGCCCCGTACATGACGGCGGCGGACCCGGTCAGTGAGCGGCACCGTGGTCCTAGCGGCACTTGCGCAGGGAAGGTCAGGATGGGCGCCCGGTCCCCCGCCGGAGCGCGCCCGCGCCCACGGCAGGACGCGAAACGTGCGGACGCCGTTGCCCGGGCCGTCCCGCCGGCCCATATCAACTATGGAAGAGCGCCAGCAGGAAGGCTGCGATGACCCGTCGGATCCAGCGCGTCGCACCGGTTCTCGCCATCACCGCGGCACTCGCGCTCGCGGCCTGCGGGACGCCGACGCCGTACCAGCCGGCGGTCGACGGCCACGGGTACGCCGAACGGCAGCTGGAGGACGACCGTTTCCGGGTCACCTTCAGCGGCAACCGCCTGACCGCGCGGGAGACAGTCGAGAACTACCTGCTCTACCGTGCCGCCGAAATCACCGTGGCGCACGGTTTCGACCACTTCGTCGTCGCCGACTGGGAGATCGAGCGCAGCACCACGTACTTCTCGACCATGATCGGCGTCGGCGGCGGCTTCGGCTACGGCCGGTACGATGTCCTCGGCGACCCCTTCGGCGGCTTCGGCTCGGCCACGGCGCGGCCGGCCAACCGCTACACGGGCTACGCCAACATCGTGCTCCGGCGGGGCGCCAAGCCGGCCGGCCAGCCCGAGACGTATGACGCCCGGGCCGTCCTCCGCCGCCTGGCGCCCTCGGTCAGCCCGCCCGCCGCCTGACCGGCGGAGCGCCGCCCGCGCCGCCGGTCACGCTGTCCCTGCCGCGGCCGTATCCTGCTCACGCGGGCCAAGCTCGAGGCGCACCAGGAACACCAGCAGCAACAGGGCGCCGAGCGCAAACACGACGTCACCCGGAACCCGCAGCCACACCAGTGTCTCCATCAGCGGTGAATGCAGCAGTTCCGGCGTCCGTGCATGCCAGTAGCTCTGGTCGAAGGACACGAGCGCCTGCACGATGCCCTGGGGCAGCAGCGAGCCGAACACCATGAGCGCGAGGCCGCCGTTGAACAGCCAGAACACCCACCGGAGGGTCCGGTCGGACCAGGCCGCCGCCCGCGGGAGGTCGCGGCGGCACAGCAGCAGGAGACCAATTCCCAGCATGCCGTAGACGCCGAACAGCGCTGCATGGCCGTGCGTGGGCGTCGTCAGCAGGCCCTGCAGGTAGTAGAGCGAGAGCGGCGGGTTGATCAGGAAGCCGAGCACGCCGGCCCCGACCAGGTTCCAGAACGCGACCGCCAGGAAGAACATGAGCGGCAGGTGGTACCGCCGGACCCAGGGCGCCTGGCGTTCCGCCCGCCAGTGGTCGTGCGCCTCGAAGGCGATCAGCGCCAGCGGCACGACCTCCAGCGCCGAGAAGACGGCACCCAGTGCCAGGACCGCTTCCGGCGTGCCCGCGAAGTACAGGTGATGGAACGTGCCGAGCACGCCGCCGCCCAGGAAGATCATGGCCGAGAACATCACGTAGATCGCGGCCGTGGTGGCCCGGAGGAGCCGCATGTGCACGAACACCCAGGCCACCCACGCCGTCGCGAACACCTCGAAGACGCCCTCGACCCACAGGTGCACCACCCACCATCGCCAGTACTCGGCGATGGTGAGGTGGGTGTCGCGCTCGTACAGGAACCCGGCGCCAAACAGGAGTCCGATTCCGGCCGAGGACAGCAGCAGCAGGATCAGGAGGTTCCGGTCCGGGCCCGCCCGCCGGATCGCCGGCACCAGGCAGCGCATCATGAGGCCGAGCCAGATCAGCAGACCGGCGAAGATGAGGAGCTGCCAGAAGCGTCCCATGTCGAGGTACTCGTACCCCTGGTGCCCGAACCAGTAGACCATCGTTGGATCGGTCATCCGCCCGGTCAGCGCGAGCCACTCGCCGGTCAGCGAGCCCACGACCGCCACCACCAGGGCGGCCCAGAGGCCATCGACCCCCAGGCGCTGGTACCGCGGCTCGAACCCGGCGATCATGGGCGCGAGGTACAACCCGGCGCCCAGCCAGGCCGTGGCGATCCAGAGGACTGCGAGCTGGACATGCCAGGTCCGGGTCAGCGCATACGGCGCGATGTCGGCGAGCGGCAGGCCGTAGAACTCGTGGCCCTCGACCGCATAATGCGCCGTGACGGCACCCAGCAGGATCTGGACGCCGAGCAGGAGCACGACGATCCAGACGTACTTTCCCACACCGCGCATCGAGGCGGTGGGGGCGGCCGTGGCGATGGGGTTGGCGTCCGGATAGCCGTCCGGCGGTTCGGTGTCCCGTTGCCACTCTTCCCGCTCGCGCAGGAAGAACCAGCACAGGGCGCCCGCGCCCGCGATCAGCAGCACGACGGACACGAAGGTCCAGATGAACGTCGCAGCGCTCGGGCGGTTGCCGACCAGCGGTTCGTGGGGCCAGTTGTTGGTGTAGGTAACCTTGTCGTCGGGACGCATCGTCGACGCCGCCCACGCCGTCCACCACCACCATGAGACCAGGGCCCGGATATCTTCATCCGGCGTCGGGCCAAGCGGCGCGTTCGGGATGGCGTAGGCCTCGCGGAGCGCTTCGGCGTCGGGTCCGTCGCCGGTACCGCCGAAGAGCGCCGTGTAGTGCGCGGTAACGGCATCGAGCGCCGCAGCGCGCGCGGGCGACACCACGATGTGCCCGGTGGCGGGATCGTAGGTATTGACGCGGATCCGGGCGGCAAAGCCCGCGATCCGGGCGGCGCGCTCCGGCTCGGAGAGGCCATCGAACGCACCGTCGGCGTCGAGCATGGCCATGGCTTCGCGGTGCAGCAGGTCGGCCGTCCAGTCGGGGGCCAGATAGGCGCCGTGCCCCCAGACCGAGCCGAGTTCCATGCCGCCGAGCCGACGCCAGACGTCCCGCCCCCGGTGAATGTCCGCGCGTGTGAACAGCTCGGCGGAATCCGCACCGTCCGCCATGACGACCGCCGACGGCACGGGCGGCGCCACATGGAATGCCCGGCTGCCGACCAGGAGCAGGGCTCCGAACATCACGACCATCAGGACGGCAAACATCGTCCACAGTCGCGGGATCGTGAAGAATTCGCGGTAATTCATGCGGGCCTCCGCGCCAGCGTGCCTGGGCCGGCCACAGAGAACGTCGTGGAAGCGCGCGGCCACGGCTGCAGGCGTTAGACGCTGCAACGTGGGCCCTTGGCCCGGCCAGTGCCGACCAGCCAGCCGGGGTCCGCATCACGCGACGGCGCGAACACCCCGGATGTACCCAACCTCTAAGGAATGCCAGCCTTATGCGAGCATCGGGTTGTGGGGCTCCGGGCGGGAGTGTACCTGGCACCCCCGCCGTTGCAACGCACCGCCTGGGCCCGTCGACCGGTGGACGCGGCCGGTCACCCGTCCAGCGACATGCTGGCTCTCGCCGTCCATCATCGTCTGCGAGGTGTGCGCGTGCCGGGGGGTCGTACAGCCGCGCATCCGCCACGATACCCGCCGCATCACGGGCCTTGAGCCCGAACCGGCAGAGGTCGCACTTGTCCAGCGGTCCGTCCCCTTCTCGCCGGGGAACACCCACTCGCCGGACGCGGTGCGGTGTCGGCGAGGCCATCGAGCAGTGCGCGCGCCTCGGTGATCTTCATCCAGTTCGTCATGGTCCGGTCCCGTACCTGCGTGTCGGGCGCCACCGGCACGGACGCCCCCGTGTCAGGGAACGCCCAGGACACGCCGGGAACGGGGCCGGGCTCGCGGTTCGGCCGGGGCCCGACCATCGCACTCTAGCGCCGCGCGGGCTGCAAGCCGTTGTCATCGCGGGGCTTTCGGCGCTTCGCGGGTGCGTGGGCCAGGTGCGCTTCTCGACGCCGGTCCGCCGGTCACCCACACCCCCACGCCTCGCTGACCCAGGACGCTGGCACTCCGGCGATGCGCCGTATCGGGCAGCCGCACCCACCGCGCCCGCAACCGGCCGGATACCACGATTGCCAAGTCGCTCCCAACCTTGCCGTACTTAAACATGCATCTAAAATACAACTTATTGCGATCGTTGATTGTCTCTGCAGGGAGTCGAAGTCACTGGGCTGATCAGCATTTGGGCCGCGTCGATTCCTGGCGATGAGGCAACAACCAAAAGGAGGAATCAGCCATGCTGGACATGAACAGACGTCAGCTGCTCTGGGCTGGCGGGGGTGCGCTCGGGGCCGCGTCCGGCGTCAACGCACTGGTGGTGCCCGTGGCAACCAACACCGCGGCCGCCGCCGAAATGGACGACCTGCCGCGCGTGAAACAGGAACTCCTCGCCCCGCCGCATGCGCCCGCCCACGAGCTGGTGGCATCCGGCGGCCCCAAGATCATCGAGGTCGAACTCACGGCCGTCGAGGACCAGCGGGAGATCGACGACAACGGCACCGTCATCAACGCGCTTTCATTCAACGGTTCCATTCCGGGCCCCCTGATGGTCTGCCACGAAGGGGACTACATCGAACTCACGCTGAAGAATCCCGAAGGGAACATCTTCGCCCACAACATCGATTTCCATGCGTCGACGGGGGCGCTGGGCGGCGGCGGCCTCACGCTCGTGCAACCGGGCGAGCAGGTCGTGCTCCGCTGGAAGGCGACCAAGGCCGGAACCTACATTTACCATTGCGCGCCGGGCGGGCAGATGATCCCGTACCACGTGGTGTCCGGCATGAACGGCGCGGTCATGGTGCTGCCGAGGGACGGTCTCAAGGATCGGCACGGGAACTCGCTGCACTACGACAAGGCCTACTACGTCGGCGAGCAGGACTTCTACGTCCCGCGCGACGCCGACGGCAACTTCAAGTCGTTCGAATCGCACGCCGACGCCATGGCGGAGACTCTCGAGGTCATGCGGACGCTGACCCCGACCCACGTCGTGATGAACGGCCGCGTAGGCGGACTGACCGGCGACAACACCATGACGGCCAACGTCGGCGAATCCGTGCTCTTCATCCACTCGCAGGCCAACCGGGATTCCCGGCCGCACCTGATCGGCGGCCACGGCGACTACGTCTGGGAGCAGGGTTCGTTTGCCGACCCGCCGGCGGAAGGCCTCGAGACCTGGTTCATTCGGGGCGGCTCGGCCGGTGCGGCGCTGTACAAGTTCCTGCAGCCGGGCGTCTACGTCTACCTCTCTCACAACCTGATCGAGGCGGTTGAGCTCGGGGCCCTGGCGACCGTGGTCGTTGAGGGCGAATGGAATGATGACCTGATGACGCAGGTCCAGGCCCCGGGCCCGATCGCCGGGTAGGTCTTCACGGCACTTGTGCCGCTCCCGGTATTCCCGGGAGCGGCCGACCGCCGGCCCCTTGCTCCGGGAGGCGTCCAGAAGCAGGTCCCCATGAGTCGGAGGATGTCCAAACTTCGCGTCGGTTGGCTGGGCCTTGGCGTCGTGGCGGTGCCGGTGGTCCTGGTGGTGGTGTCCGTGGGCGTGTTCGCCGCGCTCCGTTCGCCGGCCCCACCGATTCCCGACGAGTTCCTGCCCGAGGTGGTCAGGATCCCAGCCGGCCAGATGGCAGCGGATGCCGACGCTGCTCCGGTTGCCGCGGGGAGTGACGACCCGTCGCTCGTCGTCTTCGAGCGCCCGTTCTTCATCGGGAAGTTCGAGGTGACGTTCGCCCAATGGGACTACTGTCACCGGGCCGGCGCCTGCGCCCATCGTCCGGACGACAACGGATGGGGGCGCGGGGACCGGCCGGTGATCAACGTGAGCTGGGACGACATCGTGCAGTACGTCCAGTGGCTTTCCGAAGCCACGGGCAACCGTTACCGGCTGCCGACGGAATTCGAGTGGGAGTACGCGGCCCGCGCCGGGTCCGATGAACCGTTTGAGCAACCGCAGCTGTTCACGGACGCGCGGCTGGCCTGGGCCTCGGCTTACGCGCTCGTCCCCAGACCGACCCGCAAGACCAGTCCGGTCGGGTCCGACGACGGCAATGCCTTCGGCGTCTTCGGCACCAGGGGCAACGTGTGGGAATGGACCGATTCCTGCTGGCACCGGACCTACGCGCAGGAAGGCGGGAGCGTGTTCAGGGAGAACTGCGGAATCCGGATCCTGCAGGGAGAGCACCGGAGCTTCATGCAGACGTTTCTTCGGGAAATCGGCTCCGGCGGCTGCTCGGTGAAACCCATGCCGGGCAACTTCGGTTTCCGCGTGCTGCTGGAATCGTAGGCCCCGGCGTTCCGAGTTCCCAAAGGCGGCCGGGAGCCCCGGCATCCATCCTGCTAGGCGGTGGCGCGTTGCCTCGTGGCCGGCGGGCGAACCGCGCCCTCGTCCTGCCTTGCGGCGAAGATGGCCTGCAATGCCTGCGACGGGGCCAGCAGGTCCGCAAGCGTGTGCCGGTCCAACACGTTGATGAAGGCCGCGAGGGCAGACTCCAGCACGTTGGTCAGCACGCACGGCCCCGCAATCGGACACGTGTTGTTCTCTTCGCCGCGGAAGCATTCGACCAAGTGCACGTCCCCCTCGGTCACCCTGAACACGTCGCCGAGGTTGATCTCGCTGGCCGGCATGGCGAGCTTCAAGCCGCCCTTTCTGCCGCGCGACGTCGCGATGAAGCCTTGCTGCCCCAGCCGATGCGTCAGCTTCGTGAGGTGGTTCACGGAAATACCGTACGCAGTGGCAATCTCGTGAATCGTGCAGCGCCGGTGAGGGTTGAGCCCGAGGTAGATCAGTGCCCTCAACGAATAGTCACTGTATCGCTTTAGTTGCATGACTGGCTTTCCGACGGCTGCCCGCCTCATCGGGGGCGCGTCAATGTTACCGAAACGCCGATCAGCCGACGCGGCGAGGGACAAATGCGATCCGGCGTCAAGAGCGGCAGGCCCACGGGGCGGCCGGCAATCCGGCGGCACCTCGCCGCGATACCGGGAGCGACCGAATGACCGGTACCGCCGGATCGGAGCGGGATCTCCGCATTGGCGGCATTGTCCTATGCGGTGCCGGGCGCCGCAAGCAGCAGCACTTCGTTCGCAGCGTTCCGGCAGAAATGTCTGGATGCGTTCAGCGCCCGGGGCCGCGCGACCCACCGGCATTTCACAGGTGCTCCGTACGGCGTCGTGCAAAATTGCATCGAAGCCCGGCAAGTGAGACTATTTTCAGCCATTTCCCGAGGGCCCCAGACGAGGACGCGCGATGCTGACTGCCGAGCAAATCGGGCAATACCACGAAGATGGCTACGTGATTCCCGACTACCGATTGCCCGAATCGGATCTGGCCGACATCCGCGGCCATCACGAACGACTGGTTGCCCGCCACCCGGAGTTCCGAAACTACTGCCCGACGTTGCTGGCCTACGATCTCGCCTTCCTGAATTACGCGAGAATTCCCGACATCCTCGACATGGTCGAACAGGTGCTGGGTCCGAACATCGCGCTCTGGAACTCCAGCTTCTTTGCCAAGCCGGCGCGGGACGGCTACGAGACGCCATGGCATCAAGACGGTGAGTACTGGCCGCTCCGACCGATGGCGACGTGCACGGTTTGGATCGCCGTGGACGCTGCGAGTTCCGAGAACGGCTGCCTGCAGGTCATCCGGGGCAGCCACAAGGCGAGGAAGCTTCGCTCCCACCACACGAATACCGACCCCGAGCTGACCTTGCATCAGGAGATCGACGACGACGAGATTGACCTCTCGGAAGCCGTGGGCCTGGAACTCGAGGCCGGTCAGATCTCGCTGCATGACGTCTACCTGACGCACGGCTCCCTCGCCAACCGGTCAGAGCACCCGCGCCGAGGCATGACGCTCCGCTACATGCCGACGAGTACCGTCTTCGATCGGAACTTCGCGCGCCGCCTTACCGAGGAGAAGGGCGTGTCCGACCACTCGAATCGCACGGTATTCCTCGTCCGCGGTATCGACGAGTCCGGCGAGAACGACTTCCGCATTCGCCTGTAGGGCCTCGACAGGTCCACGCTTGCGGGTCGGCCCCTGCAGCTTGCCGATCTGCTTGCCGGACCCGAACGGGCCGGGACCTGCAGGAGGCGGTCGTGCTTATGCCGACCGCCCTTCCGCCGGTTCAATGAACACCGCGTCGGTCATCCAGCAGTCCACGTAGGGGTCTTTGGACTGGCGGGAGAGGTAGAACCAATAGGTGACACTCGTCGTCGCGTCCGCCAGGACCACCCGCTGCCGCGCCTGCGTGCCGTTCGATTCCACCGGGCCGTAGCTCACGGCTCGAAAGTCCAGCATGAGGGCATAGGGACCATTGCGGATCATGCCGATGAAGCGCGGCAACGGCCCTGTCTGGACGCGATTGGCGGGAGAGGCGAAGCGAAACGCGACCTCGATGCCGCGATTGCGCTCGTCGTTGTGGCGCAGCGCTTCGAGCTGAATGCGGACCACGTCTTCCGGGGACAGCACGGGGGCCGGTATCAGGTCCCGGCTAAGCGGATCCCCGCCCCCGCTCTCGACCCCCTGCGCCGACGCTGCGGCCGGCAGGAAGACGAGCCCGAAGAGCAACGGCGCGATCAGATGCTGGAGCGGCTTGACCACGTTCGCCATCCCCGGTCCGAGGTCGACGCCTGATGATAGCCGTCCCCCGATTTGGCTTCGAACAGGCGGAGAAGTTGAAGCAGCCTCGATTCTCCTAGAACGTGACGCGCTCAATTCCGTCCACGCCGATAACGCATTGGTATCGAGGATCACGCCGGGTCTTCGGGACCGACCTTCCCAAATTCCTCGTCGACAAGGCTCATGATCCGACGGTTCCCGTCCGAACGGTCGGCGAGGCCGCCAAAGCCCGGCATCCGAGGTGGAACCACCTGGCCGGCGACCGGCTCATCCATGGCTCTGATCGAGACCGCGGCCGTGGGTCCGCCGACGGACCGCCGCACTCGAAGGCCTGGTCGGGAGGGAGGGCTGTGAAGGGGACATCATCGCCCCGCGCTGACGCCCGCCACTGTGCGCTACGCTCTATGTGCCTGCATCCGTCGACAGACCCAACCTGGACGGCGGCACGCGGGCCTCAGCGTTACCCGCCAAGCCCTCCAAAGGACACCGATTCCCCGCATCCGCACCGAGCAACCTCGTTCGGATTCTCGAACGTGAACCGCGACTGCAGGATGCTTTCTTCCCAGCCGATCCGGCTGCCGGCAAGAAACAGTACCGCTGCGGGATCGATGAACACCTTGATCCCGCGGTCCTCGACCACCTCGTCGGTCGGGCGCGCCTCGTCCGCGTACTCGACGTCGTAGGCCATGCCGGAGCAGCCGCCGGTCTTGAGGGCGATGCGGAGCCCCTGCGTGTCGTTTCCTCGGGCGGCAATCATGGCCCGGGCCCGCTCGGCGGCGACATCGGTCAAGGTCAGAAGCTTCGGCGCATTGGTCATCACGGTCCCTCTAGAAATAGCCTAGCTCAAGGCGAGCGGCCTCGCTCATCCGGTCGGGCGTCCACGGCGGTTCCCAGACGATATCGACCCTCACGTCACCCACGCCCGAGACTTCCCGGACGGCCTCCTCGACACGTCCGGGGATGTACTGGGCTTCCGGACAGTGCGGCGTCGTCAGCGTCATCGTGACGTCCACGTCGCGGCCGTCCCGGATGGCGATGTCGTACACGAGCCCGAGTTCCCAGATGCTGACCGGAATCTCCGGGTCGTAGACGGTACCTATGGCGGCCACGATGGCCGGTCGAAGCGCCTCCGCGCGCTCGTCAGGGGTGACGGCGCCGGGCTGGGGCGGTGTGTCGAAATCGGCCATGGCTATTCCGTCTGGACCGTTCCCGACTCGTTGTCAAGCGCCGCCCGCAGCGTATGGAACGGCAGCGTGGCGCACTTCACCCGCATGGGGAACTCGCGCACGCCGGCCAGCACCTCGAGCTTGTCGAGACCATCGGCCACGGCATCCGGACCCGTCAGCATCTCCTGGAACCGGCGGAAGAGGTCGTGTGTCTCCTCGAGGGTCTTGCCTTTCAGCATGTCGGACATGATGGAGGCGGTGGCCACGGAGATCGCGCAGCCCCGGGCGTCGAACGACACGTCGCGGATCACGCCGTCCTCGACCAGGACGTCGAGCGTGATCAGGTCGCCGCAGAGGGGATTGTGGCCCTTGGCCGTGCCGCTCGGCTCCGCCAGCCGCCCGGCGTTCCGCGGATTCCGGCTGTGGTCGAGGATGACTTCCTGGTAGAGGTCGCGCAGGTCGATCACAGCTGGAACAGCTCCTTTACCTTGCCGAGACCTTCAACCAGGGCGTCGAAGTCCGACGCGTGCGTGTAGATGCCGAGTGAAGCACGAATGGTCGCGGGCACGTCGAAGTGGCGCATCGCTGGCTGTGCGCAATGATGCCCGACCCGGACGGCAACCCCTTCCTGGTCAAGCACGGTGCCCACGTCGTGGGGGTGCACGTCATCCACCACGAATGAAATCGAGCCGGCTCGGTGGCGGGGCGTGCCGATCAGGCGCACGCTGTCGAATGCCTGCAGGTGGTCGACCCCGTACTTCAGCACGACGGCCTCGTGGCGCTGGATGTTCTCGCTGCCGAATCGCTGCACGTAATCGATGGCGGCGGCCAGCCCGACCGCACCGGCGATGTTCGGCGTGCCGGCCTCGTAGCGCGCCGGCGGCGGGGCATACGTCGTCCGCTCGAACGTCACTTCCTCGATCATCGAACCGCCGCCCTGCCAGGGCGGCAGGGACGTCAGCAGGTCCAGCCGTCCGTAGAGCGCGCCGATCCCGGAAGGCCCGTACAGCTTGTGGCCCGAGAACGTGTAGAAGTCGCAGGCGAGGTCCTGCACGTCGACGGCCGCGTGCGGGACGGCCTGGCAGCCGTCGACCAGCGTGAGGATTCCCCGTTCACGGGCCCGATGACAGATCTCGCGGGCCGGGAGCACGGTGCCGGTGGTGTTGGAGACGTGCGAGAACGCGATGAGCCGGGTCCGGTCGGTCACCTCCCGGAAGACCGCCTCGACGTCGACGTTCCCGTCCTGATCGGCGGCAGCCGCGCGGATTCGCACGCCGGTCGCATCGCGCATCAGTTGCCACGGCACGATGTTGGAGTGGTGTTCGAGCACCGTGAGCACGATCTCGTCGTCCGGCTCGAGCCGACCGCTCCGGCCGAGCGTCTCGGCCACCAGGTTGATCGCCTCGGTTGCGCCCCGCGTGAACACGATCTCCTCGGGCCGGCCGGCGTTGAGGAAGCGGCGCACGGTCTCGCGCGCGGCCTCGTACCGGTCGGTGGCCTGCGCCGAGAGCAGGTAGACCCCCCGGTGCACGTTGGCGTATTCCGACTCGTAGAAGTCCCGGAGTCCGTCCAGCACCGCGCGGGGCTTCTGGGCGCTCGCGGCGCTGTCCAGGAACGCGAGCGGACGGCCGTGCATCGGGCGCGCCAGCAGCGGGAAATCGTCCCGGGCGGCGAGGATTTCGGGGTTCTGGCCCGCGGGCGCGTTCATGATGCGGCACTCCCGAGTGCGTGCAGTCGGTCATCGACCAGGCGCCTGATGAACGCGCGCATCCCCTCGTGGGCGATGCGGTCGGCCACGGCGCCGGCGAAGGCCTCCATCAGCAGGGCTCGCGCCAGCTGCTCGGACAGGCCACGGGAGCGGAGGTAGAACAGCGCGTCGGCGTCGAGCTCGCCGGTCGCGGAAGCGTGGCTGCACGCGACATCGTCGGTGAGGATCTCGAGCTCCGGCTTGCTTTCGGCACGGGCGCCGGCGTTCAGGAGCAGGTTGCGGTTGTCGAGCGCCGCGTTGGTGCCCGAGGCATCCGGAAGTACCCGGATCCGCCCCTGGAAGGCGCCGCGCGCCGTGTCGGCGAAGATGCCCCGCCAAAGCTGCCGGCTCGTGCCCTCGCGGGCGTGGTGATCGAGGCGAGTCAGCGCGTCAATGTGGCCTGACTCCCTTGCCAGGCAGACGCCGTTGACCTCCCCGTCGGCGCCCGGCTCCTCGAGCGCAAGGCGCGTCTCAGTCCGGACGGCGCCACCGGTCGCGGCCAGCACGAACCCGGCATAAGCGGCGCCGGCCCGCAGGCGGGCGTGGGCAACGTTGACGTGCACGGCCGTCTCGGATCCCGCGTCGGCCCGGACGTGCTCGAGGCGCGCCCCGGCGCCGAGCGCGATGTCGGTGACGTGGTTGGTCCAGACGCCGGCACTGCCGCCCGCACAGACCTCGATCACGTGCGCCCGGGCACCGGCGCCAAGTGCAATCAGGGTGCGGAGGTGATGGGCTCGCGGTTCCTCGGTGTCGCCGGCGACGTGCACCACCTCGAGCGGATGGGCGAGCGCGACGCCGTCCTCGATCAGCAGGACGGCGCCGTCGGACGCGAGCGCCGTGTTCAGGGCCACCAGCGCCTGGGGACGACGGTCGGTAACACGCGACAGCCGCTCCTCGGCGAATGCGTCGGGGTCGCCGATGAGGTCGCGGGCCGCCGGCGCATTCTCGGCCAGCAGCGCGCTCAGCGTGGTCAGACGAACCCCCGCCGGCGGCGCGCCGGCAGCGGAGTGATCGCGGCTGAACCGGCCGTCCACGAACACCAGCCGATGGCGCGGTCCCTCGAGGTACGGAGCCGGCACTTCAGCCTGTCGCGCACCGTTCGGCGCCGCGGGCGCAAAGACCTGGCCGGTCAGGGCCGCCGTCGGCCCGGACCGCCATTCCTCGATCCTCGCAGTCGGCGGGCCGTCTTCCTCGAACTGGCGGAAGGCCTCTGCACGAAGTGCGTCGACCCAGGGCGTGCCGGAGCCGGGCAGCGAGTCACGGCAGGCGGCAAACGCCGTTCGCTGTCCTGCCAGCCATGCGTCGGTCATGGTGTCAGGCCGGCTGGAAGGCCGCGTAGCCGGCCCGTTCCAGTTCCAATGCGAGTTCGCGGTCGCCCGAACGGGCAATCCGCCCGTCGGCCAGGACGTGCACCGAATCCGGCACGACGTACTCGAGCAGCCGCTGGTAGTGCGTGATGACGACCAGGGCGCGCTCGGGGTTGCGCATGGCGTTGACCCCCGTCGCCACGATCCGGAGGGCGTCGATGTCGAGGCCGGAGTCCGTCTCGTCGAGAATCGCGAGGCGGGGCTCCAGCATGGCCATCTGGAAGATCTCGTTCCGCTTCTTCTCGCCGCCCGAGAAGCCGGCGTTGACGTCGCGCCGGAGAAAGTCCTCGGCCATCTCGAGCCGGCCCAGGGTCGCGCGCGCGCGCTTCAGGAAATCGATCGCATCGATCGCGGACTCGCCCCGCGCCTTGCGCTGGGCGTTGAGGGCGGTGCGGGTGAAGGTGGCGTTGACGACGCCCGGGATCTCGACCGGGTACTGGAACGCCATGAACACGCCGGTGGCCGCGCGCTCTTCGGGCTCCATCGCGAGGAGGTCCTGCCCGTCGTAGCGCACCTCGCCGTCGGTGACCTCGTAACCGTCCCGGCCCGCGAGCACGTTCGACAGGGTCGACTTGCCCGACCCGTTCGGCCCCATGATGGCGGCGACCTCGCCGGCCGCGATGCTCAGGTCGATGCCCTTCAGCACCTCCTTGTCGTCGACACGGGCCCGAAGGTTGCGAATCGAGAGAAGTGGTTCGCTCATCCGACGGCGCCCTCCAGGCTGATGCCGAGCAGTTTCTGCGCCTCCACCGCGAACTCCATGGGAAGCTGCTGGAGCACGTCGCGGCAGAAGCCGTTCACGATCATGGACACCGCCTCCTCGGGGTCGAGCCCGCGCTGGCGGCAGTAGAAGAGCTGGGCGTCGCTGATCCGCGACGTCGTGGCCTCGTGCGCAACCTCGGCGCCGGGATGCCGCACGTCGATATAGGGCACCGTGTGGCCGCCGCAGGTATCGCCGATCAGGAGCGAGTCGCACTGCGTGAAATTGCGGGCGCCGCCGGCCTTCGGCTGGACCCGCACCAGGCCCCGGTAGGTCTGCTGCCCGCGGCCGGCCGAAATCCCCTTCGAGATGATCGTGCTCCGGGTGTCGCGCCCGAGGTGGATCATCTTGGTGCCGGTGTCGGCCTGCTGGCGGAGGTTCGAGATCGCGACCGAGTAGAACTCGCCGACGGACCGGTCGCCCTGGAGGAGCACGCTCGGATACTTCCAGGTGATCGCCGAGCCGGTCTCGACCTGGGTCCAGGAGATCTTCGAATCGGCGCCGCGGCAGGCGCCCCGCTTGGTCACGAAGTTGTAGATGCCGCCCTTGCCCTCGGCGTCGCCCGGGTACCAGTTCTGGACGGTCGAATACTTGATCTCGGCGTCCTTCAGCGCGACGAGCTCGACGACGGCCGCATGCAGCTGGTTCTCGTCGCGCTGCGGCGCCGTGCATCCCTCGAGGTAGGAGACCCGGCTCCCCTCGTCGGCGATGATCAGCGTGCGCTCGAACTGGCCGGTGCCCTGCGCGTTGATCCGGAAATAGGTGCTGAGCTCCATCGGGCAGTGCACGCCCTTCGGGACGTAGACGAACGAGCCGTCGCTGAAGACGGCGGAGTTGAGCGCCGCGTAGAAGTTGTCGCCCTGCGGCACCACGCTCCCGAGGTATTTCCTGACCAGCTCGGGATGGTCGCGGACGGCCTCCGAGATCGGGCAGAAGATGACCCCCATCTCGGCAAGCTTGTCCTTGAAGGTGGTCGCGACCGAGACGCTGTCGAACACGGCGTCGACCGCGACGTTCCCGGCGCCGGCGACACCGGCCAGGACCTCCTGCTCCCGGAGCGGGATGCCGAGCTTCTCGTAGGTGCGGAGGAGTTCGGGATCGACCTCGTCGAGACTGGCGGGACCGTCGCCTTCCTGCTTCGGCGCGGCGTAGTAGCAGGCCTCCTGGAAGTCGATCTTGGGGAAATGGACGTTGGCCCAGCGGGGCTCGCGGTCCTCGAGGCCAAGCCACATGCGGAACGCCCTGAGGCGCCACTCCAGGAGCCAGTCCGGCTCTTCCTTCTTGGCCGAGATGAAGCGGACGATCTCCTCGTTGAGGCCCGTCGGGGCCCGTTCGGTCTCGATGTCGGTGACGAAGCCGTAGCGGTACTCGCCGGATGCGCGCTCGACCGTCTCGACGGTTTCCCTGAGCGGCGTCACGAGGCCATCTCCGGCACGGCGGCCACCGGGGCGGCCGGCAGCGGGAAGCCCGCACTGCTGCTGGTCAGTTCCTCCAGCGAAATGCCTTCGAGGGTGGAACGGACCGCCTCGTTGATACGCTGCCAGTTGGCCGCGGACGGGCAGATCTCCATGAGGTCGCAGGCATCGCCGCCCTCCGCGCAGATGGTGAGCGCAACGGGGCCGTCGATCGCGGCAATCACGGCGCCGACCGAAATGTCGGTCGCGGCGTGCGCACTGCGGTAGCCGCCGCCCGGGCCGCGCTGCGATTCCACCAGGCCGGCGCGCGTGAGCGCGGCCAGTACCTTGGTGACGGTCGGCGCCGGGAGATGCATGTCCCGGGCCAGCGCTGCCGCGGCGAATGTGCGTGCAGGCTCGCGGGCCATACGCCCTGCTAGCAGAACGGCGTAGTCCGCGAGCCGACTGACACGGAGCATGGGATCCTCCTCCCCGTCCGATGGGTCGACATGCAACACTTAGTAATTAAGACCAATTGAGTCAACTATTGCATGTTCGGCTGTGGTAATGTCTGACATTGCAACGGTCGGGTGCGAGTATGCCGGGTCCGTCGTTGGGCGCCCGGCGGGTGCATGTCTGGCCCGCGTGATGCGGGTGCGAAAGTTCGGCCACCCTCACGCCGCGAGCGTTGCGGGACCCTGACTGCGCTGCCCTTGCGGCGGCGTCGAGGAGGCTGAATTGCCAACGATATTCCGGGCCTTGCTCCCGTTCATCCTTACCGCCGCGCTCGCTGCCGCCTTCACGGCCCGAGCCGACACCACCGATTCCCAATGGGCGACGGAGGTCGTGATCGCCAAGCAGGGCGACCACTGCGCCGACGACCCGAGCTGCATGAATCGCCTGCACCCGGCGATCCCGCCGGTGGCCCATGCAAACCCGGGCGACTTCATCACGATGGGCACCCGTGACGCGCTCGATTCCGACCTGACCCTGGACTCGATCGCCGACGACATGGCGGCGCTCGACCTCAATCTCGTGCATCCGATGACCGGACCCGTGCACATCAACGGGGCCAAGCGGGGCGATGCCCTGGCGGTCGAACTGCTCGCGATCGACCCCGACCAGTACGGCTACACGCTGATCGTCCCCGGTTTCGGGTTCCTGCGTGATCTCTACACCGAGTCCTACATCGTGAACTGGAAGCTCACCCCGCGGGGCGCGGTGTCCGACCAGATGCCGGGCATCACGGTGCCCTACGAGGCGTTCCCCGGCTCGATCGGCGTGCTGCCGGGCGAGCCCGAGGTCCAGGCCTGGAAGGCCCGCGAGGCGGCGCTCGCCGAGGCCGGCGGCATCGCGCTCGCACCCCAGCCCGTCGGCGGCCTGCCGGCCGCGGTGTGCGGACCGGAAGGGAGCCACAGCGCCGACTGTCTCCGGACCATCCCGCCCCGCGAGAACGGCGGCAACATGGACGTCCAGCAGATGCAGGTCGGCACGACGATGATCTTCCCCTGCTTCGTGGACGGCTGCGGCCTGTTCATCGGTGACGTGCACTACGCCCAGGGCGACGGCGAGGTCTCCGGCACGGCGATCGAGATCGGCGCCGTGGTGACGGTGCGGACCAGCATCATCGAAGGTGGCGGCGCCGGCATGGTGGCGCCGCAGGTCTCCGGCAACGACGAGATCCGCGACATCGAGCCGACCCGGTTCCACCAGACGGTCGGCCTGCCGCTCAAGTCGGCCGGCGAGGTCCCGATCTACGTGACCTACCTCGAGTCCGAGAAGATCGGGGCGCTCGAGAACCTGAGCGAGGACCTGACCCTCGCGGCCCGGCACGCGCTGATCCAGATGATCGACTACATCCAGGCCGAGCACGGGATGACCCGCGAGCAGGCGTACATCCTGGCGAGCGTCGCGGTCGACCTCCGCGTCGGCCAGGTCGTCGACGTGCCGAACTACGTGGTCACCGCAGTCCTGAACCTTGACGTCTTCGACAAGTTCCGGAACTGAGACCCTTTGCTCCCGAGGAGCGCGCGCCACCCGGCGGGCGCTCCTCGGAGCCTTTCTCGCCGGTGTCCTCGGGGCCGCCCCGGCCAGGGCCCACACGCCCTACCGGCAATGGCAGGTCTACCGCCAGCGCCACCTCGTGATCGGGGCGTCGCGGGAGGACGCCGAGAGCTACCCCAAGGCCAAGGCGCTCCAGGCGTTTCTCGGGGAACACCTGCCCGAGGCGAGCGCGCGGGTCGCCCGGGCGCGGACGGTGAAGCGGCTGGCGGATCTCGTGGCCACCGATCAGCTGAAGGTCGTGCTGCTGTCGCTGGCCCATGCCGACGCACTGATGCGCGGCAACGCGCCGTTCGCGTTCGCCGTCCCTGACCTTCGGGCACTGGCCCGCTTTGGCGACCACGTCCTCTGTGCACGGACACTGTTTCCGGACGCACACGCCTGGATCCTGGCCTGGACGTTTGCCGAGCACGATCAAGCCGAACCACCGACAAGCCTGTCCGTTCAGGCGCACCGGGGTGTCGAGCTCGCTCTCGGAGGAGAGCCGATGCCCCCACTCCCGGACGAACCGGAAGTCGACGCCGCCGGAGAGGTCGAAATTCCGCACCGGCATTGACGGTCGTAGCGTTCGAACGGGGCCGTGCACACTGTGCTTGCCGCGTGTGTCACCCCTCTAACGACGTGCGTCGGCGGAGCCGAGCCCCATGATCACGCGGACTGTGCCGACAGCTTGACGATGGCAGGGAGCGTCACGGCACGGACGTCGTGTGCGAGCGGGAAACTCTCCTTCCCCGCATGCACGACGAACTTACGGGTAGGCCGAAGGTCCTCGCAGGCACTGTGGAAACCTCGGGAGACCCTGGGTGCGGAACTCCGCTTGATTTCGATTGCCCAACGTTCGCCCGCACCAAAATCGACCACCAAGTCGACCTCGGCGCCGCCGGACGTGCGGTAGTAGCCGACTGACGCGCGCATCGGCAACGCTCCGGCGATGTTCTCAATGACGAACCCTTCCCAGCTGCCCCCAATCACGGGATGCCCTAGCAGATTGTCGAGGGTCCCGATCCCGAGAAGCGCGTGGCAGAGACCACTGTCCCTGATGTAGACCTTCGGCGCCTTGACGAGGCGCCGGCCCATGTTGGTGGTCCAGGACGCCAGCCGCCGCACTAGGAGGAGGTCGGTCATCAAGTCCAGGTACCTGGCAATCGTGACACCGCTGACGTCGAGTCCCCGGGCGATGGCCGCGGCGTTGTGGGTTTGTCCCTGGTTGTGGGCGAGCATGGTCCAGAAACGCCGCAACGTCTCGGCGGGAATGCGTGGGCCGAATTGGGGGATATCCCGCTCGAGATAGGTGCGGATGAAGGCGAGGCGCCACTCCAGGCTGTCCTCGTCGCCGGACGCAAGATAGCTCTCCGGAAAACCTCCGCGACACCAGAGCTGGCGGATTCGGTCCGGGCGGACTTCCATCGTATTGAACGGTTGCAGCTCGCAGTGCGCGACGCGGCCCGCCAGCGTCTCACTCGACTGTTTCAGCAGCTCGATAGATGCCGAGCCGAGCAGCAGGAACTGCCCCGCCCGCATGCCGGCCTGCCGACGCTCGTCGATGATCGCCCGTAGCGGGGCGAACAGTCCAGGCACCCGGTGCACTTCGTCGAGAATCACCAGCTTGCCGGTATGCTCGTCGCAGTACTGCTCGATATCGCTGACCTTCGCGCGATCGCTTGGCCGTTCCAGATCGACGTAGACACCATCGCGCTCCCGGGCAACCGCCCGGGCCAGGGTTGTCTTGCCGACTTGACGCGGCCCAAACAGGACCACCGCCGGATTGCGATCTAGCAGCCGGTCCACCGTCGGCTTGGTCGTGCGCTCCAACATATATGCACTTCTAACACGATAAGTAATATTTGCATAGTTCCTGTCCGCCAAGTTCAGGAAAGAATCGCGATGCAACTCAGATACGTCATGACGATCGACTGGCAGACCTGATCGAGCGTGCCGCACTCGCTCAGGCCGTCGACAAGTCAACGTTCCTGCGCGCCGCGGTCGAACGCGGGGCCGCACATATGCTCGACCGCGACGTTCGACGCCCCGGCCGCCCCAATTTCCACGCGCTTTCGAAGCTGTCCGAAACTGCCGCGCTCGTGGTGCAGGCTTCAGGCGTCGGCATCGCGCAACAACGTGGTCACCCGGCCGTCCGGTTGCGCGATTCGATAGGCTGGCAGATGCCAGAAGCGGCTCATCGAGCGAGTCGCAGCCTCGAGGCAATTCGCAATGGCGCCCCGACGATGCTTTCCAGCCCCGCGCTACGACGGCAAAGGGTGCTTGCCGACGGCCGCAACACTTGCATCCAACCGGACGATTTCATCACGGAAAGCGCCATGAGAAGGTCATGGAATCCACCGATGACCAACCGGAACGCGGGGCCGGAACTGCGTCCTTCTGGGGCGCCCCATGCTTGAGATTCTGGCCGACCGCACCTATCGCCACCTCTTCACCGCACAGGTCACGGCCCTCATTGGTACCGGGCTGGCCACGATTGCGCTCGGCCTGCTTGCCTACGACATCGCGGGCGGAGAAGCGGCGATGGTGTTGGGGACGGTCTTCACCATCAAGATGGTCGCGTACATCAGCGTCGCCCCCATCGCCAGCGCCGTCGCTCACCGGATTCCGCGCCGCGCGCTGCTCGTCGCGCTCGACATCGTCCGTGCGGGCATCGCTCTGACGCTGCCCTTCGTGACGGAGGTCTGGCAGCTCTACGTTCTCATCTTCCTGCTGCAATCGGCATCCGCGGCGTTCACGCCCACCTTCCAGGCAACGATTCCGGACGTGCTGCCGGAAGAGTCCCGCTACACCCGCGCATTGTCGCTCTCGCGTCTTGCCTACGATCTCGAGAACATCGTGAGCCCCACGCTGGCAGCGCTACTGCTGGCCGTGATGTCGTACGACGCGCTCTTTCTGGGAACGATGGCCGGCTTTCTCGCTTCGGCAGCGCTCGTGATCTCGGTGCTTCTGCCGAGCCCGGCGGTGTCCGTTCCGCGAAACATCCGCGACCGCACGACCCGCGGAATCCGCATCTATCTCGCCACTCCCCGTCTTCGCGGCCTGCTGGCACTGAACGTCACGGCTGCCGCAATCGGTGCCATGGTGCTGGTCAACACGGTCGTGCTCGTGCGGGGTGAGCTGGGACTCGGCGAGAACGCCGTGGCGTGGACGATGTGCGGGTTCGGCGCGGGCTCGATGCTGGCCGCGGTGGCCCTCCCACGGTTGCTGCAGCATGTCCCGGAACGTCTGGCCATGCTGGCTGGCGCGGCGCTGACGATCGCCGGCCTGTCGGTCCTCGCCGTGGTCGTCCTCACGGTCGGACTTTCCTGGACGCTTCTGCTCGGGGCATGGTTTGCGGCGGGAATCGGCTATTCGTTCACGCTCACGCCGTCGGGACGTCTCCTGCGGCGGTCCTCCCATCCCGAAGACCGGCCGGCGCTCTTTGCGGCGCAGTTCACGCTCAGCCACGCGTGCTGGCTGGCGACCTACCCGCTATCCGGTTGGCTGATGACCGCATTCGGACCCGCCGCGGCTTTCGCGGGATTGAGCGCTGTCGCCGCCTGCGGCGCCGTGCTTGCCCTCCGCTTGTGGCCGGCCGCGGACCCGGTCGCGGTGCTCCATCGCCATGACGACCTCCCCCCCGATCACCCGCATCTACGTGGCTCCGGTGCCCACGCGCATCCGTACGTCATCGACGATCTGCACAGGCGGTGGCCACCTGCCAGTTGAGCTGCGCCCCACACTGGCCTGCCGGACCCAGCCGAGGATGCCACCCACGCGCTGTTGGGCTCGCGAGGCTTCGACCGCTTCGCGGCCCTAATGGCTTCGGCCCAGGTCAACGGTCGGTCCGCCAATCAATCAAAGCGACATCGCCCCAGGTGCCGGGCGCACGCTCCACGGAATACAACCGCAGACGGTGGGCAATCTCCAGTTCATGCAGGACGTCGGTGAGCACATGTGCACGCTCGCGCCTCAGGAGGCGTCCATTGACCTGGACGTGCAGTTGCGGCGCATAGGGGGTACCGATGCTCTGCACCAGGACGACGCACCGGACCGCGCAGCGGTGCATCTTCAACAGCGAGGCCGCAATATCTTCCATGCGATAGAAGGCGTTGCATCCGAACACGACGTCGGCCTCCAACTCCGGCGCCTCCTCCCAACGACAGGGCCAGAGCCGGGGCGGTGTTCCGGATCGTGCCTCCTCCCAGCGGCGAAGAAACTCGATTCGCATGGCCGTCGAGGGTTCGACGGCAGCAATCTCGCCGACATGGCCGGCGATACGCCGGGTGAACGAACCGGATCCGGACCCGATCTCGAGCACTTGATCGCCAGGCTGCAGCAGCGCCAGGAGGTCATTGATCAGTGCATCGGCGCGCTGCGCAAGTGGGCTCCGCTCGTCGTAGTTTGGCCCATAGTGGCGCCAGAAGGCTTCCTCCGCCGTGTGGTCACGCCAACGAATGTCGCGTTCGGCCTTCTGGGCGAAGGCCATTTTCCAGAACGTCGACGGTCTCATCTTGTCGGCCCGTTCCCCATCTCCCCCTCCCCGTTCGCCTGATGGCTGGCAGGCAGTTCCCGATCAACCGAGGTCATCTCGGCCAGGCAGCAGGGCCCGCCCCCACGACGTCAGGTAGGTCTCGAAGCGAACGCCGAAGACCTCGGTGAGGATCCCGGAGGTCAGGATGTCCTCGTTGGTTCCGCACGCGACGATGCGGCCCTCAGCCATGACCGCGATGCGATCGGCGAAGCGCAGCGCAAGGTTGAGATCATGCAGCACGACAAGTGACGCGACTTCGGTCAGGCTTCGGCGCAAGTACTGCATGGTTCGGAGCTGATGGGCCGGGTCCAGACTGGCAATCGGCTCGTCGGCGAGCAGCAGGCTCGGCCTGGCGATGAGTGCCTGCGCCAGCAGCGCACGGGCACGCTCCCCGCCAGACAGCGAGGCGAATCGGCGCCCCAGAAGCTCGATCACTTCGAGATCCTGAAGCAGGCCGCTCGATGTATCGGCCCCATCGACGGCCGCGGAGACGGGTGATCGAAGCGCGCGCCATCCAAGTGCCGTCAGGCCACGTCGTCGACCGATATCCAGGAGGTCGGCGACGCTCAGTTCCCAGTGCGGTGCGAAGAACTGCGGGAGGTAGGCGATCCGGCGTGCGCGTTCATCCGCCGGAAAGTCGGTCAGGATGCGGCCGTCCAGTTCGATCGATCCGCTCCACGCCGTCTCGATGCCGCCGAGGCACTTGAGGGCCGTGCTCTTGCCCGCACCGTTCGGGCCGACCAATGCCAGCAGTTCCCCTCCGAATACCTCGAGCGCGATGCCGTCCAGCACCGGGCGACCGGCCTTGACGAGACGTACGTCCGAAAGGCGCGCAAGCGGGCTGGGTACGGCGGTCGCTTGAGTCACTGGCGGCTGCGCCTTGCCAGAATGAGCATGAAGAAGGGTGCGCCGATCAAGGCGGTCAGCAGGCCGAGCGGAATTTCCGCCGGCGGGAGGAGGCTGCGTGCCAGGCCATCGAGCAGAACCAGGAGCATGCCGCCCACCAACGCCGAGGTCAGAATGAGCGGCGCGTGGCGTGGCCCGAGCGTCCAGCGCACCAAATGCGGAACGATCAAACCGACGAAGCCGATCGTGCCGCCCCAGGTCACGGCGAGCGCGACCACGGCGGAGGCGAGCAGGGTCGCCATCACGACGAAGCGCTCGACGGGCAGGCCCATGTTGCGCGCCACGTCTTCGCCGAGGCCGAGAACATCGAGGCCATGGGCGAGTCGGCGCGCCAACACCAGTAACAACAGGCTCGCCAGGGCGATGTAGCCCAACTCGTGCCAGAAGGGAGTTTGGATGCCACCAAGCGTCCAGGACAGCACGACCTGGAGACTGATCGTCTCGTCCGCGAGGGCCAGCATCAGATAGCTGCGCAGGGCGCCGAGGAACGCGGCCATGGCGACGCCGGCCAGAAGCAGTCCGGCGGTGTCGCTTACCTGGGCGAGGCGAGCCAGCACGAGGACGCCAAGCGTCGCGCCGAAGGCGCCCAGAAATGACAGGAGCGGCAGCAGCAGGAGCGGCGAAACCGCCTGGAAGAGCGAGAGCCCCGGGACCAGCAGTGCGAGGGTGGCGCCAAGCGCCGCGCCCGGTGCGGTGCCGATCAGGAAGGGATCGGCGAGCGGGTTGCGGAAAATGCCCTGGAAGATCGCGCCGGCCGCGCCGAGCAACCCGCCGACCAGGAAGGCGGTCAGCACCCGCGGCAACCGCCAGTCGAACAGCAGGCGGTCCATTGGATGATCGCCCGCCGCCGGTCGGAGAAGGTCCAGCAGCCGGCCGGCGCCGAGCAGTTCCGGGCCGAGCATCATGGCGAGCCCGATGGACAGGAACACCGCGGCAATGAGGATTGCCAGCCGACCGGTCGGGATGCCCAGGACGCGCGTCAATTCTGGCGGGTCTGGATGAGACCGGGATGCAGGGCGCGGGCGACGCTGCGCACGCCCTCGACGACACGGGGCCCCGGAATCAGGACCTGGCCGCGCGGGACCGCGTCGATCCGCCCAGCGGCGACGGCCGGGATACCGTTCCAGTGGGGACGCTCGAGAAGGGCGGCGACATCCGCTTCGCTTCCCGCGACGAGGATGTGGTCGGGATCGGCCCGGAAGACGGCCTCGCCGCTGACCTGCGAGAGACCCGTGCGGTTGCCGAAGACGTTGAGCCCGCCGGCGTGGCGAAGGATATCGTCGGTGTAGGTGCCGGGCCGAACCGAGTGGAAGCCGGCCCGGCCCGCCGCACCGGTCTCGAAGTAGACCCGCTTGGGCGGGCGCGATGCGAAGAGCCCGGCCAGTGCCGAGAGCTCATCTTCGATCGTTCGGGTCAGCGCCCGCGCCTCCGGCTCGCTGCCGATCGCACGTCCGACCAGACCAATATTGGCCAGGATGCGCGTCAGCGTCGGATGCTCGAGGACGAGCACCGGGATGCCGGCCAGGCTCATCGGCCGCAACAACTGCGCGGCCGCGTGCCGTGCTGGTGTCAGGATGACGAGGTCGGCGCCGAGCCGGGCAATGATGTCCGGGCTGAAGCCGATGCGGTTGCCGATGCGCGGCCGGTCGACGATTTCGGGCGGGTAACTGGTCAGGCCGTCGATCGCGACGATGCGTTCGGCGCCGCCAAGTGCCGCGACGATCTCGGTGTTGCTGGAGAACACCGGCACGATGCGGGCCGGCCGGCGGACGATCCGGACGCGTCGGCCCAGTGCGTCGGTCACCTCGCGTGGCCAGTCGTCGTGCGACCCCGCCATCACCGCGCAAGGCGCGGTGATGGTTGCCGTAAGGGCCCCGGCCGCGGCAGGCAGGAAGCGGCGTCGAGTGAGATCCATCAGGACATCAGAAGGTGACCCTGATGCCGGCGGAGAAGAACCGCCCGCGCATCGAATTGCCCCGGCCGCCATTGGAGCGTGCGGGATCGGAGATGTAGGGCTGCTCGTCGAGAGCGATGAACATCGGGTGCTCGTTCTTGTCGAGCAGGTTGTCGATCCCACCGTACACCCTGATCCGGTCCGTCACGTTGTAGTGGCCACGCAGATGGAAGACCCAGTAGGCATCCTTGCGGTGCACGAAGTTCCTGGCTGGCTCGGCGGTCGGCAAGAGCCGTTCTTCGGTGTCGTAGTACATCGGCCCGTACAGCAGGCTGATCAGACTGACGCCCCAGCGATCACGCCACTCGTAGCCGAGCCGCAGGGCAGCCAGGTATTCGTTCAAGCGCTGCAGCTTGTCGGCGTGGGGGCCGCTGTCCCGGCGGTCAATGCCGTCGGCCTGCATCTTGAAGTTCCAGGTCGCGTCGGCACCGAGGGTGAGCCGTTGGTCCGCGAGGCCCAGCCAGGGCGCGGCGTCAAGCTGGGCCTGCACTTCGATGCCCCGGACGCGGGCATCGCCGTCGGCGTTGGCGAACTGCAAAATGTCGTCACCGGACCCGGGACCACGGGCATCGATCAGTGTCGGGGTGATCCGGCCCTCGATCGTCTGATCGAAGACGGCTGCATCGAAGAAGACGTTGCCGGGTGCATAGGTGAGGCCGATTTCAAACTGCTCGCTCTGCTCGGCATCGAGATCGCCGTTGCCGCGGAAAATGCGATCGGGCGTCAGCACCGGTGAGTAGTCGCCAGCCAACTCCCTGCCCGTCGGTGCGCGGAAGCCCGTGGCATAGCTTGCCCGGGCCTTGAGGCCGGGCAGCACCGCGTAGGCCAGGCCGACGCCGTAGGTCGTGCCATCGAAGGTGCGGTCGGTCTCGCCCGCCAGGTTGACGTTGGGCGTGTCCCGTTGGCTGAGCTCGTTGCGGGTATACCGCACGCCGGCCCGCCCGGTGAGCCGGTCATCCATGAGGGACTGGGTAAACTCGGCATAGCCTGCGGTCAGCAGGTTGTCCTCGTTGTTGTCGTACGGGGCGACCTGTGGGATCGGTTCGCCGCTGACGGAGGTGCGTGGGCGAGTGCTGCGCAGCCGGGATGACTCGCCGTCGAAGCCCACGAGCAGCCCCGCGGTCTCGGTCAGTTTGAATTCCGGGGTCAACCGTAGCCCGTATGCCGTGAGTTCCCGGCGATTGTTGTCCGTATCGACTCCGGAGGCTTCGGAGCCCCAGTGGAAGGAGTCGACGTCACGGAAGGCATAGAGATGGGCGTTCAGGTCGATGCCCCAATCATCCAGCATGCCCACGTAGGTCAGGTCGACCGAGTTGTTCCAGCGGTCGTCGTAGTTGTCGTAGTCCCAGGAGGAGCCGCGAAATCCGGCCCCGTACACACCGTGGGTGCGCAAGGAGAGATTCAGCCAGTGACCGGGGCCGAGGTCCCAGTTCAGGGCGCCGAGGGCGCCGCGCCGTTCCGACGCGGTGTTGACCTGTTTCGAGCTGCCGGAGCCGCCGTCGTAGTCGTCGCTGGTGGTACCGCTGGCCCCGACGTAGCCGGCGAGGTTGTCGGAGACGGCGCCACCGTACTCCGCCGCCAACCGGCCGAAGCCGAAGCTGCCGCCTTCGACCGAGGCCGTGCCGCCCGCGGCGCTCCGGCCGTCGCGGGTGATCAGGTTGATGACGCCGCCCAGCGCCTGGTTACCGAATGCGACCGAAGCGGGGCCGCGGACAATCTCGATACGGTCAAGCTGGCTCGGCGACAGCTTGGACAGGTTCGACGTGCCGGCCCGGCGGCCGTTCAGCAGCACCAGCACCTGGCCCCGGAAGTCGCGGCCCTGGCCGTCGCCGCGGGCGCCACGCATGGTGATCGAAGTCTGGCCCGGGGTCCACTCACTGAAAAAGGCGACGGCGCGCTCCCGCAACAGCTCGGTGACCGAGTTGTCGAGCGATTCCCGCACATGCTCGGCGTCGATCACCTGCACCGTACTGGCGATCTTGCTGAGCGGCTCAGGGAGACCAGGCCCGGTTACGACAACTTCGTCGAGGCTGATGATTCGGCTGTCGGTTGCCGATGATTCGGCCCAAGCGGCCGCGGCGTTCATCAGCGTCAGCGCTACCGTCAGCAGGGCGGCCGAAAATACGGAGGATCGATCGCGATACGTACCCAAAAGGGCGTTCATGTTGTTCTCCCTGAAGTTGAACGCCAGCGATAACGACTCAGGAAGCCCCGCGCTGGCGCTGCCACTGGAGCAGTCGGGGTCCGGCCGCGGTGATGCAGCAGGTTCGGTCTTGTCCCTGCGACACGGCGAGACCGGCGATGGGGCCGGATGGCGTCCCGGCAGGCGCGTCAGTGCCCGTCAGCGCGCGCGCCGCGTCTGGCCGCGTGGGCGCTGGCGGAGACTCCAAACCACGGGGCGCGCGCTCAGGGCGCTCCAACCGACGGCCTGGCTGCGCGGAGGCAAGCCGCCTGCCGGATGCCCCGGCACCCTCCCCGGTCGGCGGCACGCGGCCCAAGATGCTCGCGCGGAGGGCCTTCGGACGTCGCTCCCGCGGCATGAATCCGTCACTGGTACCGATGTAGACCGAGACGCACTCCACGATGTCACGGGCGCTGTTGCCCGGGCACTGGTCCCCGAAGAGGTAGGTCCACGCCCCGGGTGACGAGAGCGCGATTCCGCAGGGGCGCGGGCAGAGGCTCAGGCAATTGGCGGACCTGACCTCAACGTGGCGACCCAATGGGCTCCCATGGAACGTCGCGCGGAGCTCCTGATAGAGCCTGAAACCGGGTCGATGCTCCCGTGGCTCACGCGGCCAGCCAGGTGCCCGGCAGGACGTGCACACGTGCAGTACGGATTCACGAAGGGCGCCATGCGGTGCCGGTGGCCCATTCGCCAGACCGGAAGCGGCGGTGTCGGTCATGCTGACTCCATGGCTGGGCGCCGGGGGACATCGGCCCGACCGGCGATCGCAACCGGTGTCAAGGGATTGCCGGTCGCCCCCATTGGAAGGCTGCGTCGGGCCCTACGAGTCGAGCGCCCGCGCGAGGGTCATCGCGTTGTGCCGCATCATGTCGAGGTAGGTCGGCGCTGGTCCGTCCGGGCCGGACAGCGCGCCGGGATAGAGCGTGCCGCCGATGACGGCGCCCGTCTCGTCGGCAATCCGCCGGAGGAGGCGGGGGTCCGCGACGTTCTCGATGAAGACGGCCCGAATGCCCTGTTCCCGGATCTGCCGAACCAGGCGCACAACATCCTGCGCGGACGCCTCCGATTCGGTGCTGAGCCCCTGCGGCGCGACGAAGCTCAGCCCGTAATCGCGGCCGAAATACTGGAACGCGTCGTGGGAGGTGACGACGGTCCGGCTCCTGGCGGGAAGTTCGGCAACAAGCCTGCTGATTTCCGAATCGAGGGCCTCGAGCTCGTTCACGTAGGCCTCGCGATTCCCGTAGAACACGTCGGCATTCCCCGGATCGGCCTTGGCCAGCGCCGCGGCGATGCTGTCCACGTATGCAGCGGCATTGCGGAGGCTCTGCCAGGCATGGGGGTCGAAGGCGCCGTGGTCGTGACCTTCGTGACCGCCGCCTTCGGCGTGCCCGGCGTGTTCGTCGTGGTCGGCCTCCCCGGCGTGTTCGTCAGCGTGTTCGTCGTGGTCAGCGTCGCCGTCGGGAACGTGCGTGCCGGCGCCGGGTGCGTACGCGATTGGCTCGATGCCGTCGGTGGCCACCACCCGGACGCCGCGGAAGTCCGAAGCGTCGATCAGACGGTCCAGCCAGCCTTCGAGCTGCAGCCCGTTGACCACGAGGATCCGCGCTTCGCTGATGGCCCGCGCATCGTCAGGGGTCGGCCGGTAGACATGCGTATCGCCATCGGGACCGACGAGCGTCGTGACGGTGACGTGCTTGCCGCCGATCCGCTCCACCATGTCGCCGAGGACCGAGAAGGTGGCGACGACCGGGATCGGGCGGTCGGACTGAGCGAAGGCCGGAAGGCAGAGCGACAGGGCAATGACGCCGGTAACGGACGTCAGAAGCGATCGGCGGCTGGGCACGGAAAGGTCCTTTCAGGCTTGGGGATGGCGGCGGGGGAAGGCCCGCGTGGCGACAACACCCACCGGTCCGGGCACCGGCGACAGCACGGAGAAGAGACCCGCGACGGGATCGCCGGCGGCCGCGCACGGGCTCTCCATGGGTGCAGGCCCCCGCATCCGGCTACGCCGGGCCGGCTTCTGCGCATTGCGCGCAACTGCCCTCGACCTCGACCGTGCGACGGGTCGCGACGAACCCGAAGCCAGCGGCATCCTCGGCCAGCAGTGCTGCGATCCGCGGATCCTCGAACTCGACCAACGTCCGGCAATCGCGGCAGATGAAGAACAGGCAATCGTGGTCGCGCTCGGGATGGATGCACGGGACGTAGGCGTTCAGGCTTTCGACTTTGGAGACGAGACCCTGCGCCCTCAGGAAGTCCAGCGCCCGATACACGGTCGGCGGTCCGACGACGCGCGAATCCCGGCGCTTGAGCGCCTCCATCAGTTCGTAGGCGCTGGTCGGTCCACGGTCGGCCCACAGCAGTTCCAGGATGCTTCTCCGCAACGCGGTCATCTGTACGCCGCGTTCCCGGCAGATCGCCGCTGCCAGCGCGACCCGCTCGGGCGGTGCGTGCTGCCCGCGGCAATCCGGATCGGTGCAGGGCCGGGCTTGGGGCAGCGGTGTCGTCATCGCCAGTCTCACCTTGCGGAGCGTATACGCAATGTTATAACGTTACATATTGGAATGCAAGAGGACCACCGCCCGGGGCGGTCCGACATCGACGAAAGGCCGGGAAATGGACGCCGCAGTCTTCGGGGATCGGACCTCGACGCCGGTCCGCACCCGCTCGGTGGCAGACCGGCAGCCGCGCCGCCCCGAGACCGAAACCGCCGTTGGCATGTCGATGGCGTGGGCCGGCGAGGGTCCCGAGCGGAAGGGGCTGAACGGAGCGATCGAGCGCGTCGAGCGGGCCCGCCGACGCGGTTCCCGACTATCTCGCCATCCATGCGCGATGGTATTCTCGCCCCGCTGATGCCACACAATCATGAGCTCAAGGCGACGATCGCCGCGAAGTACTCGGCGGTCGAGGCGTATCTCGATGAGCGCGGGCGTCGAATGTGGGCGGCAGCGGAATCGCGCGCCATCGGGCACGGCGGTGATGCGCTGGTCTCGGAGGCGACAGGATTGTCGCGCCCGACCATTCGCAAGGGACGCCGCGAACTGGAGTCGGGCGGCGCCGAGTTCGGTCGCATCCGCCGCCCGGGCGGGGGGCGCCCGGGGATCGAACAGTCCCAACCTGGCTTCAGGCGGGCGCTGGAGCAGCTGGTTGATCCGATGACGCGCGGCGACCTGCAATCGCCGTTGCGCTGGACATGCAGGAGTCGGCGGAGGCTCGCCACGGCGCTGACGGACGCCGGTTGGAAGGTGAGCGCAATGACCGTGGGCCGATCGCTGCACGAGTTGGGCTATCGGTCGCAATCGGTGCGCAAGAGTCACGAGTTGACCCCGCATCCGAACAGCAACGAACAGTTCGAACACATCAATTCGAAGGCGGATGCGTTTCTCCAGCGCGCCCAGCCGGTGATCTCCGTCGACACCACGAAGACGGAGCTGATCGGCGACTTCAAGCTCACAGGCTGGGAGTGGCAGCCCAAAGGGCGGCCCGAGAAGTCGCTGAGTCGCGACGTTCCCCAGGATGCGGCGGGCAAGGCGATTCCCTACGGCATCTATGACATGAGCCGCTACGAAGCGTGGGTCAGTGTCGGACTTGACCACGACACGCCTGCATTCGCGATGGCGTCGCTTCGGCGGTGTTGGGAGGAGTTGAGCACGAGCCGTTACCCGAGCGCACGCGAATTGTTCATCACTGCTGCTGCGGGGGGCGGCAACGGATTGCGTTCGCTCGCGTGGAAGCAGGGGCTTCAGCATTTTGCCGACGAGACGGGGGTGCGCGTGCACGTCAGCCACTTCCCGCCCGGCACCTGCAAGTGGAACAAGATCGAGCACCGGCTGTTCTGTCACATCACGCAGCATTGGCGACGCAAGCCGCTGCAAGTCTTTGAGACCGTCGTCGATCTCATCGGCAATCCGCGAACCGACGCGGGGTTTCCAGTCAGGGCCGAGCTCGATAAGAGCAAGTACCCGAAGCGGGTGACGGAGTCGGACGCGGAGATGGAAGCCCGGTCGGTACGTCGCGACGAATCCAGCGACGACTGGAACTACGAACTTCACCCGCAGTAAGCTGGAAATTTGGCTTCGATCAAACTCCCGCGAGAATTCCTTTGCCTGTTGCGCGGAAGACCCGGCCGCCTTGCTGGCCAGAATTTTCGAGAGAACTGCTGCCTGCGACGAGATGGTCGTCATGTATGCGTGATATGCGTCCCGAGTCTCAGGGCGTGCGCCCGGTTCGACAACCATGTCCTCTGGGCGCGCACCGACTTCCCGGACGCGCACGCGTGGATCCTGACCCACACGTTTGCGGCCTACGCCGAAGCGGACGAGGCGGTCGAATTGCCGGTGGACCTTGAGGTGGACGCCGCAGCGGAAGCAGAGGTTCCGCACCATCTACTACTCAGGCGTTGGACGGAAGCCCGCCCACATCCGTGCTCCGAACGTTCCCAGCCGCATTCACGAGCGGGCTGACTGACATGGACTGTCGGCAGCCAATAAAGTATACTATCTTTTGACTCAAAAGATAGTCTCTTGAATTCTGGAGGAACTCTGACGGCTAAATTTCGGACGCGGGCCAACGATCCCCGTGAGCTCCCCGCCTACACGATCTCGGAAGCAGCCCACTACCTAACCGTCCCGGCGGCAACGATCCGCTATTGGTCGGTGGGTCGTCACGACTACGCACCACTCATCAAGGTTCCTGAGCGCACGCCAGCGTTACTGTCCTTCATCAATCTCACGGAACTCCACGTTCTCGCTGCAATTCGGCGCAAGCACGAAGTAAAGATGCCGAGTATTCGACGGGCGATCGAGTACCTGGCAGCAAACGCCAGACATGCAATGGACCAGCACCATCCGCTGATCAGTCGCGCACTGGAAACGGACGGGCTTGACCTGTTCATCGAGCAATACGGACAACTGATCAATATCAGCCGAGCCGGACAAACGGCCATGCGAGAGATCATCAGCGCGGCGCTCCGCCGCATTGACCGCGATCCCGATGGGATCCCGATCAAGCTCTATCCGTTTACCCGGGCTTCCGTCGCCGCCACACCCTCGATCGTGGTCATCGACCCTAGGCTCTCTGCAGGCCGTCCCGTCATCAGCGGCACCGGCCTCGCAACCCAACTCATCGCTGAGCGCTACAAGGCAGGTGAATCGATCAATGACCTAGCGTACGACTATGAGCGTGGAAATGAAGAAATCGAAGAAGCTATTCGGTGCGAACTCCAAGCCGCAGCCTGAGCCGACACTCTTTCTCGATCGCAACCTCGGAAGGCACATCATTGCGGAGCGGCTTCGCTCAGAAGGAATGAAAGTCGAGGTGCATGACGACCATCTTGCATCGGATGCGCCGGACGAAGACTGGATTGCGCTCGTCCGGCGTAACCATTGGGTGGCAATCACGAAAGACAAGAACATCCGTTATCGAGTAGCCGAACTCGAGGCAATCAGGAAACATTCAGCGCAGATCATCGTGATTCGGGCGAAGAACGCGACCGGAGCGGACATTGCCGCGTTACTCGTGAAGGGCAGGCGCCGGCTTGTCCGCTTCGCGACAATAACACCTTCGCCATTCGTGGGAGGCATGTACGGAAGCGGCGTGATCAAGGCGTACCCGATCATCTGAAGTGCTGCTCCGACACTGACTTCTTGGAGAGAGGCACCGCTCCATATGCAGCGAATCCGCCTTCAAACAGTTGCATTGTTCAAGAGTCGCCGGCGGGTCGATTCCACACCATGCCCCCGCAACCCACCACAGGAGTTTCTTGCAGCACCGAACCTGACGTTGGATACGAGGCGACCAGGGCAGTCCGTGCCCAACATCCTTGGCCTGAACTGGAGATGGCTTGGGGGCCACCGGCACGGAGGCCATCCGTATTCCTCGCGCAGCTCGAAGGCAAAGTCTTGGTCACGAGCTGGGTAAAGCCGTGCCACATGGGCTGTGCGCACGGCGGGTCGCGGTAGCGCCCAAGCCATCCATCGTAGCGTGCGACCAGATCGACCGCCTCGTCCAGGCATGTGGGCGGCTCCATCTCGCGTGACCGCGCGATAGTTGCGAGCACGCGCAGTTCGGTGTCGGAGAAGAATCGCACCGCCGAGCGGGTCCGGGCCCATGTCCTGATCTGCATGCCCGCGTACGACGTCGAGTCGCACATGCGCCGGAAGCTCCGGCCGATGCTGTTCGACGACGAGGAGCCCGAAGCCGCCGAGGCCCAACGCACGTCCGGCGTGGCGCCGGCCCGGCGGGCCGGCAGCGCAGAGAACGAGGCACGGACCCGGCGGACCGCCGAGGGCGGGCCGGTGCACAGCTTCCGCACCCTGCTCGAGAACCTCGCCACCGTCTGCCGGAACACGGTTGCGCCGTAAGTGCCAGGGGCCAAGCCGTTCGACATCGTCACCCGGCCCACCCCGCTCCAGGAATAAGTCTCCAAGTTGCTGGGCGTGCGGCTGACGTGAAGCCAGCAGCGCGCAGTTGAAAAATCTTGACTGCCTGCCGTGTCAGGCACTTACCTCATCCACTCTCTGGAACTTGAGCCTAGCCCGCCTTGCTGGCCCCCTTGCGTTTCGCGACCTTGCGCCGGATCCGCATCCCGCCCGAGGTCGCCTTGCCGATTTCGAACCCGCCGGACCTCTCCACCAACGTGCTCAGGTTGCGGCAGCCGTACGTGCGCGGATCAAAGTCGGGTGCCGCGGCCAGGATCCGCTGGCCGACCTCGCCAAGATGGGCCCAACCATCGTCATCCGAACCCTCGACCGCCATTGCGATCGTCTTCACAGCTTTGGAGGGCGGCTCGGTGGCCTTCGCAGCCGCGGCGCCGCTCCCCCTTTCCGCTTCGGGCTCCATCAGGTTCTCGACATAGATGAAGCGGTTGCAGGCATTGCGGAAGGCCGAGACCGCCGTGCGCGCACCGAAACCGTACACCTCCAGACCTTCCTCCCGCAGACGCTGGGCCAGTCGGGTGAAGTCGCTGTCCGAGCTGACCAGCACAACGCCGTCGAGCGCACGCTTGTACATGAGGTCCATGGCGTCAATCACGAGAGCGATGTCGGACGCATTCTTTCCCTTCGAATTGGTTCGCTGCTGGTGCTGCAGGATCGCCAGCGACTTGACCGCATCGTCCCATCCAACCAATCGGCCGCTTGCGAAATCGCCGTAGATGCGCCGCACGTTGGCCTCGCCCAGTTTGACGATCTCGTCGAAAATCGCCTGAGCGTATTTCGCACTTGTGTTGTCCGCGTCGATCAGCACCGCGAGGCTCTTCGTCTTGGGGGTTTCCGGCATGGGCGCTTCCCTCGCGCAATCCCTCCCGGGATTTGCCCGCGTCGCAGGCTAGACAACGTTACCAAGGCCTTCTTACGGGCTTGCCGCCGCCCACGCCACACCTGGCACCGCGTCCGCATGGCACGAGCGCACTTTTCCCGCCTTTGCCCGTCCTGCACGGCGACTCGGGCCCCGGCGAGCACGGCTTGCCATGTCCCGCCATTCCACACCACAATCGGGCGATGGTCCGGCGGACGACGAGCGTAGCCTCATGAATCGCGAAACGGTCGGCAGGCAGTCGATGGCCGACGGCAGCGGCCCCTCCGCGGCAAAGCGCCTCTTCGCCGACTACGAGGCGCGCCCGGCGTACTACGACGAGATGTTCGAGGCCACCGGCGTACCGCGCGTCCACTGCCAGGAGCTCTGCAACGCGCTCGACCGGATGCAGCCGGACGAGATTGCCGCCATGCAGGCGCTCGCCGAACGCTCCTTCCTGCACCAGGGAATCACCTTCGCGGTGTACGGGGAGGAGGGCGCGCAGGAGCGGATCATCCCGATCGACTTCCTGCCGAGGCTGCTGAACGCAGCCGATTGGGACGTGGTGGAACGCGGGCTGCGCCAGCGACTGAAGGCGCTCAACCTCTTCCTCGCCGACGTCTACGGGCCGGGGCGGATCATCGCCGACGGCGTCATACCGGTCGATCTGGTGCGCGGCTGCCCGCAATACCGGGTCGCGATGCGCGGGCTCGAGGTGCCGCACGGCGTCCACGTCGCGCTCTGCGGGACGGACATCGTGCGAACCAACGACGGCTTCATGGTGCTGGAGGACAACCTGCGCGTGCCCTCGGGGGTCTCGTACATGCTGGCCAACCGCCGGGCGCTGAAGACGAGCCTCCGCAACCTGTTCAGGCGGCACCACGTCCGCGGCATCGAGCATTACGGCCAGTTGCTCCGCCAGACCCTGGCCGAACTGGCGCCGCCGGGCGTCGCCGACCCCTGCATCGTCCTGCTGACCCCCGGCGTCTACAACTCGGCCTTCTACGAGCACATGTTCCTGGCGCGGGAGATGGGGGTCGAGCTGGTGCAGGGCAGCGACCTGCTCGTCCACAACGGGTTCGTCTACATGCGGACGACCGGCGGGCTCCGGCGGGTGGACGTGATCTATCGCCGGGTCGACGACGACTTCATCGACCCGCTGGCCTTCCGCGCGGAGTCGCAACTCGGCACCCCCGGGCTCTTCTACGCCTACCGGCTCGGCAACGTGACGATCGCCAACGCGCCCGGGACCGGCGTCGCCGACGACAAGGCCGTCTACGCCTTTGTCCCGGACATGATCCGCTACTACCTGAGCGAGGAGCCGGTGCTCGCCAACGTCGAGACCCACCTCTGCCGCG
Organism: Alphaproteobacteria bacterium; assembly: GCA_965116745.1. Lineage (GTDB taxonomy): Bacteria > Pseudomonadota > Alphaproteobacteria > TMED109 > TMED109 > VXPW01. Next base: position 2,416,864 of record OZ220701.1, read on the forward strand.
AACCGGAGGCACTGGCGTTCACGCTGGACAACCTGGAGACCCTCATCGTGAAGATGGTGGGCGAATCCGGCGGCTACGGCATGCTGGTCGGCCCCCACGCGACGCCGGCCGAGCGCGCGGCCTACGCCGAGCAGATCCGCAAGGACCCGGCCAACTACATCTCGCAGCCCGTGCTCGACCTCTCCGTCTCGCCCTGCCTCGCGGCGACCGGTGCCGCGCCCCGTCACGTCGACCTCCGCCCCTTCGTCCTGCACGGCAGCGAAACCCGGCTCGTCCCGGGCGCCTTCTGCCGGGTCGCCCTCGTCGAGGGCTCGCTCGTCGTCAACTCGAGCCAGGGCGGCGGCGGCAAGGACCTCTGGGTCCTGTCTTCCTGACAGCATGCTGTCGCGCAACGCCGAGGGCCTCTACTGGATCGGCCGCTACCTGGAGCGGGCGCGGCACGGCTGCCGCCTCCTCTCGGACCAGCTCGCGACCATGGAGGACCGGCCGGTCGAGGAGATCGACCAGGGCTGGCGGCGCCTCTACCGGGCCGTGCACCGGACGCCCCTCGGCGGCTTCCTGGCATCCGGCGAGGAGGGCGAGGACTTCATGCTGGCCGATGCGTACACGATGGCCGATGACCTTACCTTCGAGCCGGGCAACCCCGATTCGATCCGCAACTGCCTCGCGGCGGCGCGCGAGAATGCCCGGCAGGTCCGCAACATCCTCGGCGTCCGGATGTGGTCCTGCCTCAACCTCGCGTACCTGGATGTCCGCGACATCGGCATCGAGACCATCTGGAACGACCAGCCGGACGCCTTCTACGTCCGCACCGAGGACGCCATCCGGACCTTCACCGGCATCGCCGTCAGCAGCATGTACCGCGACGACGGGTGGCACTTCCTGTGGCTCGGCTGGTTCGTCGAGCGGACGCAGCTCCTCGCCGGGCTCATCGACGCCCACCTCGCGCAGTACCCCACGGCCGCCCAGCACAGCGAATCGGACTGGCGCGCCCTGCTACGGATCTGCGAGGCGCATGTCGCCTACCGCCACCTGCACTCCCACAGCCATCGGCCCGGCCGAATGGTGGACTTCCTGGTGGCCGACCCCCTGCTCGCGCATTCGGTCCGCCATGCGCTGGCGCGGGTCACGGAGGCCCTCGATGCCATCTCCTCCGGCCGGTCGCTCGCGGTCGAAGCGGGGCGGCGGGCGGGCCGGATGGCCGCCGCTCTCGACCATGACTGGCCCAACCGCGACCCCGACGACGACGACGCCACGCGGGCGGCGCTCCAGGGTGTGCGCGATTCGTGCCTCCTGCTGCACGAGGACATTGCGGCCACGTATTTCCACTACGAGATCGTGGACGCGCCGTGACCGGGCGGACGCAGCGGCGCTTCGCGGTCGAGCACGTCTCCGACTTCCGCTACGGCGAGACCGCCCAGGGGAGCCTGGTGGTGCTCCGTCTGCGCCCGCGCGAGGACAACGGCCAGGCGCTGCATGCCTTCAAGCTCGACATCGATCCGGCCGCGGCACCGGTCTCCTTCGCAGATGCCTTCGGCAACGGCTGCCACCTCTTCAACATCCACCGGGCGCATCGCCACACCGTGGTCCGTTCGCGCTCGGAGGTCACGACCGTGGACCCGGCGCCGCTGCCGGACCACCTCGAACCGGACGCCTGGGAGGCGCTCCGGGAGGCTGCCTCCCCGGTACACAACTGGGAGTTCATGGGGCCCAGCCGGTTCGCGCGGCCGAGCCCGGCGCTCGCGGCGTTTACCGACGCCAAGGCGATCCGGTGCGGGCGCGATCCCCTCTCGTCCCTCACGGAGATGGCCGCCGTGCTGCACCGGTCGTTCCATTACGAGCCGGCCAGCACGTCGGTCGACTCGCCCATCGAGGACATCCTGGAGACCGGCCGCGGCGTCTGCCAGGACTACACCCACGTGATGATCACGATCGCGCGTTCGTGGGGCATCCCGAGCCGCTACGTGTCGGGCTACCTGCACCTCGAAGGGAAGCCGGGCGAGCAGACGCCCGCCGGGACCAGCCACGCCTGGGCCGAGTTCCTGCTGCCGGAGCTGGGCTGGATCGGTTTCGACCCGACCAACGACACGCTCGCCGACCACCGCCACGTCCGGATCGCCGTGGGCCGGGACTATGCCGATGCGGCGCCCACCCGGGGCGTCGTGGTCGGAGGCGGCGATTCCCGGCTCGACGTCCGGGTCACCGTCGTGGAGGACGGCGAGCCGACACCGGCCCATGCGCCGCACCGGGAACGGTCGAGCCTTCGTGACGTGACACACGCCCCGCTGGTCCAGCCCGCAAGCGCCAATCAGTGACAGCCCGGGCGGTCGGCGATTGCGTTCACGCGCAGGTTGCGGCCGTCAGCCCGAAAGCACCCCGGATCAGGTGCAGGTTGCAATCCAAGAGCCCGGGGTGAACGAACGCAGGCCCACGACCCGACCACCCGTCGGGTTGGCCGTGGTTGGCATGCCGTCGACGCGCTACGACCGGTCCGACTGGAAGCGTTTGGGCAGCCGCGCTCGCGTCACCAGGAAATCCCGAAGCGTTCCTTCATGGCCTGCGTTCTCACCCAGGGCTCACCGGGCAGTCGATCGACAAGAATGGTGAACACGTTGCGGAACGAAGCTGCGATCGCTGTTGCCGTCAGGGCTTCCGCCTGCGCGGCAGGCAGCAGGGGGCGCACGTCGAGCAAGAGGCGCGGACTGGCCAGCTTGGCGAACATCCGCTCCTGGGCCTGGGCCCGGGAAATTGCCTGGCGAGAAAGGTCGAGGTACCGCCCGAACATCGTGACCAGACGGGTGATGTCGAGGTTCTCGAAGACCTCCAGCGCATGCGCGAGGTCGTAGAGGTCGCGCCCCCGATCACGCTGCAGCAATGCCCGGAGCTTGGTCGCCAGCATCTCCTCGCGCGAAAACGTCGAGATCGCGGCCTCGCTCGAGAACCAGGGATTGTCGATCTTCAACGGTAACGAAACCGGATTATCAAAGGCCTGGATCTCGCAGGTGTTGATCTCGACCTTCAGCCGGATCGGCGCGTCGCTGCCGTCCTCAGCATCGACCCGAAAGCGAAACTTCGGCGCCACAGGACTCTGATCGAACCGGGCTCGCCCGAGCCATGGTTCCAGCACGGCGCGCAGTCGATCGAGTACGGAACCGATCGGTCCACCGGACGTCCGGACAAGATCGACGTCCTCGGAGTAGCGCACCGGCTTCGGGAAATGCAGCTTGTTGAGCGCCGTCCCACCACGAACCCGCACGGCATCGCGCAGCATGTCATCGGAGAAGATCTCCACCAGGGCGCGACCGATGATGAGGTCCTGCTCAACTTGCCGTTGAGCGGCCCAGGGCACAACGTTGCCCCAAGCGACGATGTTCTGCGCCGGGATCACGCGTCGACTTGGGGCAGGCGGCGCACACTGATCCGCCAACGGAGATCGCGCTGACGCAGCTCGGGCGCGAAGTCCGGGTCGAGCGCCTCCCGCCGGTCGAGCTCGGCCCAGGACAGCGGCCCACGTGCCCGTAGCGCCTCCAGCATCGGCACCGTCAGCCCGTCATGGCCAAGATGATCCAGAAGATAACCAAGGCGCTGCACGATCGGCCGCTCCACGGCAGCCGACAACGCGGCAAGCTGCTCCGGATCGATCTTGCGTCCGAGATCAGAGAGGACCGTGGCGATATTGTCCAGACTGCCAGACGCCTGTGGATAGCGAAGCAAATCGAGGGCGGTCAGCGCAGCCGATGAGATCTTCATCGCGCCGGTATCGGTTTTGCGGTTCTCCGTTCCCGCCGCCACCGCCTTCATGTCCTTGCGGAAGAAAAAGGCGATCGTGCTGCGGCCGGCGCGGATCCTGGGCAGGCGCTTCGCCGTGACGACCTGAAACTCCATGACCGCTTGGTGTGTCGCGCCGTGCAGCTCCGCCGCCTTGAGCAACCCAACGTAGTAGGCCTGCCCCTCGCGGCGCATGAGGGCGTCGATGAACCAGGCCGGTGGCGGCGCTCCCCAGGACGCATGTTGCAGCGGGACGACGACATAGAAACCATGCCGCGGGCTGAGCAACGCCCCGCGTTGTTGCAGCCGCTCCGCGGCATCCAGGAAGGCGCCGTGCCCGATGCCGAGCGTGCGCTCGGCCTCTTCTGCAGTGAAGGCCACCTGGCCGACGGAGAGCAAGCCGCTCAAGTAACCCGACAAGCCGGATCGCTGATCGTGAATCATGCCTCACTATCCGCCTTTTGTGCGGTTATATCAACATGACTTCTCATTCTATCGATGACAGCACATATATCCGGATATAGGACGGATATTTCAACATGACTGGTTGATCCAAATGTCAAGGTGTTGAAACCCGGCTCGGCTTCGGCTGGTTTCGCTGCCGGGGCACGCGCGAGGCGCCAAGGTGGAGCGTCATGACCCGAATTCGTTTGGAATCACTCAACAGGATGCCCGTGATCGCGGACGTCGCGATCTTCCGCGCGCCATGGCCAGCGCGGCATATTGCCACGACCTCATCTGGCTGCTTCGCAAGACGATACCCGGGATGCTGTACCCACGTGAGCCGGTCCAGCCCGCGGGCGCTCACCGGTAACCGCTCAGGCCTTGGGCGATTACACCGCCTCGCAAAAAGGATGCGCGTCTAGGATAATCCAAAGTCAACTCTTTAATTAGCCTAGTATCTTGCTAGGCTGCCCCCCGTGATTGAACGTGATCTTGCGCCGAAGCTGACGGAAGCGGCGCGAACCTGGCCTTCCATCACGCTCACCGGGCCCCGGCAGAGCGGCAAGACGACCCTGTGCCGCGCCATGTTCCCCGACCATCCATACGCGACACTGGAAGCCCCGGACATCCGGACCTTTGCCAAGGAGGACCCCCGTGCCTTCCTCGACCAATTTCCGCGCGGCGCCATCCTCGACGAAGTGCAACGGGTGCCGGACCTTCTCTCTTACCTGCAGGAAATCATCGACGCCGAACCGGCACCCGGACGGTGGATCCTTACCGGTTCGCAAAACCTTTCCCTGGTCGAATCGATCAGTCAGTCTCTGGCCGGGAGGACCGCGCTGTACAACCTCCTTCCACTGACGCGGAGCGAGACGACACGCTTCCCCAGACACCCGGAAACCCTTGAACAAACCCTGTTCACCGGGTCCTACCCGCGCATCTTCGACGGCAGTCTCGACGCCAGCGACTGGCTTCGTTCCTACGTCGCCACCTACGTCGATCGTGACGTCCGGATGCTCAGCAACGTAGGCGATCTGGCAACGTTCCAGCGTTTCGTCGCACTGTGCGCCGGCCGTACAGCCCAGTTGCTCAACTACTCGGCGCTGGCCGGAGATTGCGGTATCTCACAACCGACGGCGAAAGCCTGGCTCGGCATCCTCGAAACCAGCTTTCTGGTGTTCCGCCTACCGGCCCTTCACACGAATCTGCGCAAGCGTCTCGTCAAGATGCCCAAGCTGCATTTCTACGACACTGGCCTGGTGTGCTGGCTGCTGGGCATCCGCACGCCGGAACAGTTGCGCCTGCACCCGTTGCGCGGTCCCATTTTTGAAACCTGGGTAGTTTCGGAGATCGTCAAACACCGGGCCAACAGAGGTGAAGCCGGCGGGGTGTCGTTCTACCGAGACCAGAACGGTGCGGAATGCGACCTCGTCATCGAAGGGGCCACCGGCTTCACGCTTCTCGAAGCCAAGTCGACCAAGACGGCGTCAGCCAGCCTGTTTGACGACGCCAAGCGCGTCCGAAAACACCTGGCCCGATCAGCCGGGCCGTGCCCGGTCGCTGTCGTATACGGCGGCGATCAACCGCAGCGCCGAGGCACCGACACCCTGATTCCCTGGCGAGAACTGCACGGCCTCGATTGGTAAGCACCGGACCGTCACGTCTTCGTCTGATCGACGAGATGCCCTTGCCGCAAGCGAGCCATCGTTCGAGGCACGTCCGTCGCGTCAGGCGGCCTGGGCGGTCTCCCACTGCTCCTGCAACTGCAGCCACCGCGCCTCGGCTTGCGTCAGATCGCGGGTGACCTCTCGAAGTTCCCTCTGCAACGCAACCGCCTTCTCGCCACCGCCGTCATACAGGTCAGGGGCGGCCATCGCCTCATCGAGTTCGGCCTTCCTTGATGTCAGTCGTTCGACCCTCCGCTCGGCATGCTCGAGATCGCGGCGAAGCGGTGCGAGGGCCCGGCGCTGCGCAGCCGCACGGCGCCGTTGATCCCGCTTGTTCTTCGGATGGAGTGACGGCGTCCCCCCGGTCCCGGTGTCATCGCGCTGCCCGTTGCGGGAACCCGCCAGCAGGAGGTCCCGGTACTCCTGCAGGTCCCCGTCGAACGGCGCCACGGTCCCGTCCGCAACCAGCCAGAACCGGTTGGCGGTCAGCTTGATGACGTGGGGATCGTGGCTGACGATGACGACGGCGCCGGCGAAGGCATTGATCGCCTGGATCAGGGCCTGGCGCGAATCGACGTCGAGATGGTTCGTCGGCTCGTCGAGCAGCAGGATATGGGGCCGGTCGGCGGTCATCAGCGCGAACAGGAGACGCGCCTTCTCGCCCCCGGACAGGCTCGCGACGGTGGTCAGGGCACGATCCTGGGAAAAGCCGAACCGGGCAAGCTGGGAACGGATCTGTTCAGGTGAATCGTCTGGACGTCGACGGGCCAGCTCGCTCACCGGCGTCCCCGCCAGATCGAGTTCGTCGGCCTGGTGCTGTGCGAAGTAGCCGATCCGCAATTTCGGCGCGGCGGACACCGTGCCCCCCATCGGTGACAAGCGGCCCGCAAGCAGCCGGATCAGGGTCGACTTGCCGTTGCCGTTTGCGCCCAGCAACGCGATCCGGTCGTCATCGTCCAGGTACAGCGAGAGCCGTTCCAGCACCGGCGTGTCGTCGTAGCCCACCGATACCTCCCGGGCGCTGAACAGCGGCGGCGCCTGGAGTTCCGGATCGGGGAACTGAAAGATGACGCTGGCCTCGTCCCGATGCTCCGGGATCGGTTCCATCCGCTCCAGCATCTTCAGCCGCGACTGGGCCTGGCGCGCCTTGGTGGCCTTGTACCGGAACCGCGCCACGAATTTCTCGATGTGGGCACGCTGCGCCTCCTGGCGGGCGCGCAACTTCGCGTCCCGCGCGAGACCCATGCGCCGGGTCCGCTCGAAGCGGTCATAGCCGCCCTGGTAGAGCTTCAGCTGACCGTGTTCGAGATGCAGGATCTTCTGGGCGACGCTGTTCAGGAGATCGCGTTCGTGACTGACGATGAGCACGGTGCCGCTGTAGCGCCGCAGGTACGCCTCCAGCCACAGGGTGGATTCGAGATCGAGGTGATTGGTCGGCTCGTCGAGCAGCAGCAGATCGGGCCGGGTAAACAGGAGCGCCGCCAGCATGACCCGCATGCGCCAGCCGCCCGAAAACGTGTCGAGCGGGCGCTGCTGGGCCGCGTGATCGAACCCGAGGCCATCGAGGATGCGGGCGGCGCGGGCGGGCGCGCTGTGCGCCTCCTTGTCCTGCAGGCGTTCGTGGATCTCGACGATGCGCGCGTGATCGGTCGCGGTCGCGGCCTCGCGCTGCAGGGCGGTGAGCTCGCGGTCGGCCGCCAGCACGGCCTCGACCGGGCTCCGCGAACCCGACGGCGCTTCCTGGCTCGTCATCCCGATCCGCCAGCGCCCGGACACGCTGACGGTTCCGTCCGCCGGCTCCAGGGTGCCGGTGATCAGGCGGAGCAGCGTCGTCTTGCCGGTTCCGTTGCGACCGACGAATCCCACGCGGTGACCGGCGTTGACCACCGCACTCGCCCGGTCGAACAGCACCCGGTCGCCGATCCGGTACGTCAGGCTGTCGATCCTCAGCATGGCCGGGGTGTACACCTCGTGTGGAGAATTACAACGCTCGGGCCCGACGCGCCCGTGCACCTTGGCGAAGCAACCGTCGGAGCCGATTCCCGGCGCGAGAGACGCGGTCGCCAACCGGCCAACGCCAATCGAGCCCCGACTTCCGCGGTGCAACGGTCAGCACGAGACATTACCGGGGACAATCGGCTCGAAGCTGCAGGAAACCCGCTCTCTCGCGTCCCGCAATCACCGCTTGCCTTCCGGAATCCCGGTTGGCCGGATCTGCCGCCGTAAATGATGAATATTCGAATCTGATACTCGAATTTTCAGCTTTTCGGTGCTGGTGTTCTCCCATGATCCAACTGCCGCGTCCGCGTGAACTGGACGCCGTCCAGTCCGGACTTCGCCGCGCCCCCGTCACCGCGCTCCTTGGTCCCCGGCAATGCAGCAAGACCACGTTGGCTCGATCGCTGAGGGCCGAGCATTACTTCGACCTTGAGGATCCGCGCGGTACTGCGCGACCTACCGCTGCAGCATGTGTGGATCGTGCATCCAGGATCTGACCGATATGCGCTCGACCACGCGGTCAGCGTGGTGCCCGTGGTCGACCTTCCCGATGTAGTAGCCCGCAAGGGCGAATGATGGGCGAATGGCGCCCGGTCAGGATCGTGCTCCTTCCACAGCACTGCGTCATCGTCCGATTTACAGGTCCGCCAACGGACCCGGGCGCGTCTCGGCCAGACGCACGAGTGGGAGGTGCGAGGCGGACAGTTCCCGGTGTGGGCTTTGATTGAACACGAAGCGGAAATGCGGTTCCGGACGCGTGCGGCACGAGGCGATCCCGTACGTGGGCTGGAACTGCTCGACCAACTCGACTCTAAGCATGGGAGAGCCACTGACCCTAACGTCGTGTGATAGCTCTCCGTCAGACTGCCTGGAGAGGGTATGCCTAAAGATCCAAGTGACGAGGCAGTCCATCCCTTGAGTCGTAGCAATCCCCAAATGTTTGCGTTCGTCGAACATTCAAGTCTCGGCCTTGACCTCGCCCCTGCAGCCTGGAGAAGCAAGCCCCGGGATGGCGGATTGCCATGACAGCATATATGCTGTCATTCAATGGTGTGCAGGATTGTGGTCGACACGAATGTCTTGGTTTCCGCGATCCTGTCCCCCAGTGGCGCGGCACGGGCAGTATTACGACGATGCTTGAACGGCGAAGCCCAACCAGTGATGGGCAACGCTCTGTTTTCCGAATATGAAGATGTCCTGTCGAGACAGGAGGTGTTCGTCAATGCACCGATTGGCCCGGATGACCGTGCGGCGCTGGTCGATGCCGTTCTCGCCGCTTGTCTGTGGATCAACATTGCGTTCCTATGGCGCCCGAACCTGCCGGATGAATCTGACAATCATCTGATCGAACTGGCGGTTGCAGGCAATGCAGAATGGATCATCACCAACAACACGAAGGACATCGTGGCGGGCGACTTGATATTCGACGGCTTCCGCGTTGTCACACCCGGCGAGTGGTTGAAGGAAACCTGACATGGCGACACTGACGATCCGGCTCCCCGATGCCCACCGCGACCGGTTGGCGGCAATGGCGGCGCGCCGCGGCGTGAGTCTGAACAAGCTGATGGAAGAATTGTCGGTGCGGGCGTTGACCGAACACGACACGGAAATGCGGTTCCGGATGCGTGCAGAGCGGGGCGATCCCGTACGCGGGCTTGCGCTGCTCGACCAACTGGACCAGTGGCATACAAGGGCCACCGACCCCAACGTCGAGTGACGGTACTCGGCCAAACTGCTAGACGTTGGCCGCTCGGCCGTAACCGGGTCGCACGATTGGTTGTCTTCGTCGAGCCAGCAGACGTCATGTTCGGTCTTGGTCGTCCCGACGATTAGACAAACGCCAGGAATTGTCGGGAGGCGGCACCTGCCTCCGCTTGAGAGATCGAGGGCATCGCAGGCCCCGGTTCGCGAAGCCCGGAGAGGTCGCCCGAGCGCTACAACTACCCCACCCCGTCAAGGGCTTTCCCGGAAGCATTTGAATCCGTGACATCCGCGAATACAGAGACGCCCCACCTCCGCGCTGTCGAGCACGCGCAAGAGGAGTGCCCCGCTGCCGGGAACCTTCGCAACATCGCCATCATTGCGCACGTCGATCACGGCAAGACGACGCTGGTCGATGGTCTACTGCGCCAAAGCGGCACGGTGCGAGCGAATCAGCCCATGCAGGAACGCGCATTGGACAGCGGCGAGATTGAGCGTGAACGCGGCATCACGATCCTGGCGAAGTGCACGGCGATCGACTGGCGCGGCGTGCGCATCAACATCGTCGATACCCCCGGCCACGCGGACTTCGGCGGCGAGGTGGAACGGGTGCTCGGCATGGTCGACGGCGTGCTCGTCCTGGTGGATGCCGCCGAGGGCCCGATGCCGCAGACCAAGTTCGTCGTGGACAAGGCGCTTCGCCTCGGCCTGCGGCCGATCGTTGCGATCAGCAAGATGGATCGCGCGGACGCCCGGCCCGAAACCGTGCACGAAGCCGTCTTCGATCTGTTCGACGCCCTGGGGGCGACCGACGCGCAACTGGACTTTCCGACCGTCTACACCTCGGCGCGCGCGGGCTGGGCCTCGCACGACCCGGCTGTTGCCGGGACCGACATGGCCCCGCTGATCGAGACCGTGCTGGCACATGTCCCGGCGCCGGCGACGGAACGAGACCGGCCTTTCCGCATGCTGATCAGCTTGCTTGAATCCGATTCTTTCCTTGGCCGGCTGGTGAGCGGTCGCGTGCTCTCCGGCAGGGTACAGGCTGGTCAGACGGTGCCAGCGCTCGGCACGGATGGCGCCGTCGTCGAGGTCGCCCGCCTCACCAAGCTGCTCCGCGCGCGCGGGCTGGAACGCATCGCGGTCGAGCGGGCCGAAGCCGGCGAGATCGTGACCCTTGCCGGCCTCAAGACCGCTTCCGTGGGGGACACGGTCGCCGGCTCCGAAGAATGTGAGCCGATTCCAGCAGAGCCGATCGATCCGCCAACGATCTCGATGGTGTTCTCGATCAACACCTCACCGCTCGCGGGTCGCGAGGGCACGCAGCTCACCTCGCGCATGATCGGGGCCCGCCTGGCGCGCGAGAGCGAGGGCAATGTCGCGATCCAGGTGACCGAAACCGGCGAGGAGCATGCCTTCGAGGTGGCCGGGCGCGGCGAGCTGCAACTCGCCGTGCTGATCGAGACGATGCGCCGCGAGGGCTTCGAACTCTCGATCAGCCGCCCGCGGGTGCTGATGCGCGACGACCCCGACGGCGGCGCGCCGCTCGAGCCCATCGAGGAAATCCAGATCGACGTCGACGACGCGTTCGTGGGCGACGTCGTGAATGCCCTCGCCGAGCGGCGCGCGGAACTCATCGAGCTCCGACCCTCCGGGCGCGACAAGAGCCGCGCGCGGTTTCACGGCCCGTCCCGCGGCCTGATCGGCTTCAATGGCGAACTGCTCGCCGTGACCCGGGGCACGGCGATCATGCACCGGATCTTTCACGGCTATGCGCCGTTCAGGGGCCCGATCGCAGGGCGGCGGAACGGCGTGCTGGTCTCGAGCGCCGACGGGAAGGCGGTCCCGTACGCGCTCTGGAACCTGGAGCCGCGGGGGACGCTGTTCGTCAAGCCGGGCATGCCCGTCTACCGCGGGATGATCGTGGGGGAGCACACGCGGCCACAGGACCTCGACGTGAACCCGCTGCGGAGCAAGCAGCTGACCAACATCCGGGCCGCGGGCAAGGACGATGCCGTGCGGTTGAGCCCGCCGCGGCCGATGCCGCTCGAGATCGCGCTGGCCTACCTCGCGGATGACGAGCTGCTCGAAGTGACGCCGGCATCGATCCGGCTTCGGAAGCGGCTGCTCGACGCATCTGCGCGTCGCCGTGCCGCACGCGTGAAATCGGCGGCACGCTGATTGCGTACTGGGTGGCCGGGGGGCCCTTCAACGCAATCCAAGCGCGGTGACAGCTCGTCTGGTTAGCCCGGCGCCGAGCATCACCCCTCGCTCCGATCCCGACACGGTCCCGCCCCGACCGTCAGCGGCGGGTTCTGCACGGCCCCCGTTGCCCACCGGCACGCGGTCATTCGCATCAACTCTCTTCTTTCCAAAGCCTCTGCGCCGAGATTCCCATCGCGGTCTCCACAGCGTTGGCCGCCCGCATGACGGCATAGAGGTTGAGGTCGGGAAGGGCCCCTTGATAGTCCGCGAGATAGCTTTCGCTTCGCGGTTTGAGCCCGTTCCGTCTCGCGACGAGATAGGCCGTGGCTTCCGCCTCGAGTTCCGCCAACGCACGTGAGACCATGCTTCGGTTGGGAACCCGCCTGCCGGGGTCGGGACCCAAGTGCCCCGAATAGAGGTGGGCGAGTTCATGCGCAATGGTGACGAAACGCGTCGGCGCCGAATGGTTGCGGTTGTAAGCAAGTTCGTACCAATGCTTTCCTCGCCTTGATGTGGAGCAAGCCGTGAGTTGAATCCAGCCCGCCCGCCCGTCACCGGCGTCGAGCTCGACAACCCTGATTCGTTCTTTCGCAACCGCCGACACAAGTTTGGCAAGGTCCTCGTCCGTCAGGTTCCCGAACGTCGGAAAGACGAAGGCACCGTCAGGAAGCTCCCGCCCTTCTGTATCGAGGATGTCGAAGACAAAATCGACGGGTCCCATGGCGCGGAGGACCAGAAGCGGACGCGCACCCTCCCTCGGCGCCCGGCGAAATCGTGTCCACCAATCGTGTGCGGTCGCCGCGTGGGTAAGTCCCGGTTTCTGGATATGCAGCAGCATCGCGTTGAATGGGGCAAATGCCCGCAGCCGAATCGTGAAATCGAAGAGATCCTGGATGGCCTCGCTTCTGTTGTAGAGCCTGGTCGCGGCGATCAGCTGCTCAAGTAACGCGCGTTCGGGTTCATCTCCGTTCTCTGTCGTGGCGTCGAACAGTGTTTTCTGTGCAGGCACTTGCAGCGCTCCCTAGGGTCGGAGTTTCCCGGTCTTGAAACTGAAGTCGTGCATGTGACGCATCGCCATTTCCGCGACCAGAATCGTCTTGTGTCAGACCACCCTTATCTTCCTGCATCGTACCTTTGTGTACGCACACTGTTGACAGTCGTAGGCGGGGGGAACATCGACGCCGACTACCAGGCCGCCTCCGATTGGTATCACGCGCTCCTGCAGGGCGCAGGGGCCCCGGGCGGTCTGACTCGCGGGGACGCCCTGATCCATCACCGCGCTTCGAACATGCCGCGGAGACGCCGAGACGGGCCGAGCGGTGGCGAGAGCGCCCCTTCCCGGCTCGAATACGGACCCGATCGGCCGATTGATATCCTTCCATCAAGGACATCGTGAGAAACACCATGCAAGTTTCGCGATGGGGAAACCGTCTCGCCGTCCGGCTGCCCAAGGCGGTGGTCGAGGATCTCGGTCTGAAGCCCGGTGACCAGTTGGAAATCGTGTCCATCGATGCCGGGCGCATGGTCTTGGCGAAGGACGATCGGCGGGCTCGCGCCGTCGAGCGGATGCGCGCCCGCGCGTTGCCGATGCCCAAAGGGTTCGCTTTTGACCGCACGGAAGCGAACGCCAGGTAACGGCGTTTCTCGACACCAATCTGCTGATCGATGCCCAAGGCGCAGACGACAAAGGCGAAACTGCCCGGCAGGCGATCCTCGCGGGCGGAGTCATCAGCGTTCAGATTCTGAATGAGTGTCCCGCTGTGCTGCGCCGCAAGTTCCGTCTCGAGTAGGCCGCGCAGCGAAGCCCTGTCGGATCTGCGCACCGCGACGCCCCCGATTCGTCCCATCACCGTCGACACGCATTTGGCGGCCATCGAGTTGGGCAGGATGCATGGTTTCAGCTCTTACGACGCGCTGATCGTCGCGTCGGCCCTGGAGACACGGTGCCGATCGGCTCCTGACAGAGGACGTTCAGGCCGGCTGACGGATCAATGTGCTGACGATCGTCAATCCGTTTGCCTGAAAGCTGCTGAGTGGGCAAATGCCAGAAAAACAAACCCCTGGGTTGGCTTACTGACCGCAGTACCTGCCGAAGGTGCCTCGCCGGCGGCAGCGAGACAACGGGGCGGCGCGGTCACGTAACCGCCGCCGATAATCGATCAGGGAAAATTCAGAGACAGCGTGCTCCTGAACGCGGCGCTACTGCTGCCGTCCCCCCGGCTGCACGCGAGTCAACGTGAGCCGAGGCACCACGACTTCCCAGGTCTCGCAACGCAGCCTCCGTCTCCGCTCGACGTCGCTTTCATCCTTTGCCCACCGGATAAAGATCCCGCCAACGACAGCGTTAGCTATCATCATGCCGTCTGGCACCGACCACTTTCTCGCCATCCGGCCAACCTGTCTTCCCTTGCTGTCGACTATCTTCCAGTAATCGTTCGCTTGCAGTAAAGACAACGAATCGCCGGGCGAGAGTGTGGCAATGGCTCGATGCGTACCACTTTCCGAAGCCCTCCATCCGGCAAAGGAAAGGACCACATCTTCCATCGTGCATTCCATGATCCTCTCATCCAAACGCGGGTCGGAAATATCGGGCTGAGGCGCCTGGCGCTGTGCCACTGATGGAGCACCCGTAAGGGGTCGCAGCAACGTCCCGGCGCGCTCCCCTTGCCTAGCGGTGAGCGCGTTGTCTCCGGGATCCGGGCGGCTGACATCCTCCAGTTGCATCAGCGCGAGCGTCTCACGGGCACGTGTCATGGAGACGTAGTAGAGCCGGCGCGGTGTCTCCGCATCTTCCCCGTTGCCTGTGGTATTCCATCGTCCGTCGAGGATGACGACGTGGTCGAATTCAAGGCCCTTAGCCTTGTGGGCGCTGGTGAGGAGCAGCCCCCGCTGCGCGCGGCGGATGTCCTTGCTCCATTCCCCGAGCCAGTTGCGCACATACGCGACGGGCAGCACCTCTGCATCGCCCTCCTCGAGCAGGAGTTCCTCGAGAGCCTGGGCCAGCAGTGTCGACCAGGGGTCGTCCGCCAGTTGCGAATGATGCCGCTCGAGGTCCTGCGTGCCGATCGTGCGTGTCCCTCTCGCCTCAAGAAGCTGCAGGAACTTCTGCGTCTCGCGGGCGCGCCAGAACGACGAGAGCTCCTCGCGTCCGCTCTGTGCCGGGATCCCATGCACCTCGCAGACGCTTCGCACGGAGTCGAAGTCGGCCCAGTTCCTGGCGATCACGGCGCAACGCTTCCACTGCCAGCCAAGATCGAGCGCGGAGAGACGTTTGAGTTCCTCGACGGCGGCAACGGCCTGTGTGAGCTGCCCGCCCGCGACCTGCAGGACCTGAACCTTCCCATTCGCGACGTCGTCGCGTCGCGCCCAGTTCCCGCCCGGCGGCTCGGTCTCGCGCCGGGCATCGATCCGTAGCCGCTGGTCCCGCTTGAGACGCTCCGGCGCCGGTTCGATGCACCGGTTCGCCGCGTCGATGATGTGACCGCTGGAGCGGTAGTTCTCGACGAGGTACTCCTCCCTCGCACGATAGTCCCGGGCAAAGCGACGAATGAAGCGCACGGACGCGCCCTTCCACGCGTAGATGTTCTGATCGTCGTCGCCGACCGCGAACAGGTTCAATCTCGCGTCGTCCTCGGCAAGCGTCCTGCCAGCGAGCGCGGCGATCAGTTCGTACTCGGGCCGGCCAATGTCCTGGTACTCGTCGACCAGAATCCAGTGGAGGCGCCCCAGCATCTGCTCCCGCGTGACCGATGCGGCCGACTCGTCGCTTCTCAGCAGCTCTGTGGCCTCGCGGAGGATGTCGTTGAAGACCTCGTCGCCGGGATTCGCAGCGGCCTCCTCGAAGGAGACCCCGAGGATCCGCATGGCGAGCGCATGGCAGGTCATCGTGTAGACACCGCGTGCATCGCCGCCGATCAGCTCTTCGAGACGCCGTCTCGCCTCCACGGCCGCGTGACGGTTGTAGGTGAGCGCCAGGATGCTGCGCGGATTCTCGCGCCGCACCCGGACGAGGTAGGCGATCCGGTGCACCAGCACCCGCGTCTTGCCGGACCCGGGCCCGGCCAGCACCAGCACATTGGTGCGCTCGCGGTCGTCGGCGACAATTCGTTCCTGCGTTCGGTTACCGAGTTGCCCGACGATCTGGTCGTAGTGGTCGGGGAGCGTGTCGCGCTGGAGCGTCCGTTCCCTGCCCTGGAACCACTTGCGAACGAAATCGCTGTTGGCGAGCCTGAAGTAGTCGTTGGCCAGACGTTGCGCCGACCGGATGTCAGCCAGTCCGAGCCTGGCGTACTCGGCGGCGACGTGGATCTGCGCGGTCTGCTCGGCGTAATGCTCCTGCAGCGGCTTGAAATCCGCCACGGTAAAGCTTCTTCGCTCGCGTGTGACCTTCAATGTCATTGCCGTGCGAAAGACCGTCAGGCCGCGATTGAGCGTGACGACCTCCTGCTCGTGCATCCACAGCAACGCACGGTCGACCAGTGCCTGCGTATTCTGATTGTGCAACTTCGACGTGAGCACCAGGTCATCCTTGATGGCCTGTTCGAGGGCGCCGTACGTGGTCTCGACCAGGAGGTCGACCCCGCGCGTGCCGTCAGGAACCTTCCCGATCAGGTGTTCGAGGAGCCGTGCCGCGCCCTCGCGGCGCAGCGATGCGATGCGGTTGACGCTTGGCCCAGTCCCGCCGCAGCCGGACCCCGACGGTCTCCATGTCGCGGGCGCGAATCTCGATGCTCCGCTTCGCATCGGGTTCGTCACGACCGTCGGCGGACATGCTCCGAAGGAGTCGTACCAGTCGCTCGGGTAGCGGATTCTCGATTCCCCTTTCGCGGAGCCGCTGCGCGAGGGGGCGCAGGGCAAGGCGCTCCCAAGTGTCGATCTCCTGATCCGGCGCCGCCTCGCGAAGCTCGGCGATGAGCGCCTCCTCCAATTCGCGCACCCGTTGCAGGCGGCGCACAGAGGCGTGTTCCACGCCTGCGTGGACGTACACTGTGATCCGTACGTCATTTGAGGCGATCCCGAGTTCCTCGAGCGTGCTGAACACCTTCCGCAACTGTGCAGGCCTGCATCCGCATTCCTGCATCAACTCGTCGGTGGACACGCCGGTGTCCGGATCCGCCTGGGCCAGTACCCGCACCACGCGCAGCATCTGATCGCGGACGACAGGTCGGATCCTTCGCCTGTCGCCTTCGCGCTCGATGCGGGCGCGGGCGGTCGCCACGTCCGGGACCCGGAGGGACGAGGGGAACACGGACGTGAAGTTCTCGTCGCGCCGCGCGAGCTTGGCTTCCTCCAGCCAGGCGATGGCGGTGCGCACCCGGTCGTCGTCGGTGACGCTGTCGCGCGCGAAATCGCCGGCATCGTCCTCCAGCAGGATCTCGCCCGACGTGGCGACCACCGTGTCCTCGTGTCCCCGTGATGGCGGCGGCGGCGCTGGTCAAGGCGGCGGAGCGCCCGCAGTACCGCCTGGATGTCACGCCGCTCCAGGCGCGAGCGCGCCGTGAGCGAGAATTGCTGCTCGGGGTCGCCGTCCTCGAACAGCAGCAGGCAGTGCGCGGTCCGGCCGTCCCTGCCCGCTCGGCCAGCCTCCTGCAGGTAGCTCTCCAGCGATCCGGGAATCTCGGCGTGCACGACCGCGCGAACGTTCGGCTTGTCGATGCCCATGCCGAAGGCGTTGGTGGCGACCACCACGTCGATGTCGCCCTCGTGGAAGCCGCGTTGGATCTCCCGTTTCCGCTCGGGCGAGATGCCGGAATGGAAGTGCCGGGCCTCGAGGCCGCGCTCGGCGAGCGCCTGGGCGGTCTCTTCCGTGCTCCGCTTGGTCGTGCAGTAGACGATGGCGCCGCTCGAGTCTTCCCCGTTCAGCGCGCCGGTCACCGCCTGGTGGATGTGCTCGACGCGCTGCGAGGCCGACGTCGGAATCACGATGAATTCGAGATTGGTGCGCTCGGCGCCGCCGTCGATCACCTCGAGTCGCGCCTCCAGCGTCCGCTCGAAGTGCTCGCGGATATCGTCGACGACATCGTGCTTGGCGGTCGCGGTCAGGCACAGGATCGGCGCCGAACCCCGCCGTGATGCTCGGCGATGAAACGCGCGACGTAGCGGTAGTCGGGGCGAAAGTCGTGCCCCCACTTCGAGAGACAGTGCGCCTCGTCGATCACCCAGGCGCCGATGTGGCGACCCGCGATCGCCTTCCTGAACGACCGGTTGCGGAACTGCTCGGGCGCGACCAGCACGATCCCCGCGTCACCGAACCGAATCGAGTCAAGCGCCTCGCGGCGCTCCGGCATCGAGATGAGGCCGTTGATGGTGGTGGCGCAGACGATGTTCTGCCGGCGCATCACCGCCACCTGATCGGCCATCAGCGCCACCAGCGGCGAGACCACCACGGTGAGGGCGCCGGTGGCCTCGTAGCGCATCAATGCGGGAAGCTGGTAGCAGAGCGACTTGCCGGTCCCGGTGGGAAGGATGCCGAGCACGTGGGACCGGGCCAGATGGCGCTCGGTGATGGCCCGCTGCAGGCTCCTGCCCTTCCGGTCCTGCGGCTTGTCCCGAAAGTCCGGAAACCCGAACCAGCGCTGCAATGCCTTCGCGGGATCGAGACGCTCCGAGCACCAGGGACAGCTTCCGTCACCGCAGTGCGCGTCCGGAGCCTGGCGGCAAGCTTGCTGGGCGCGAAGCGTTTCTCCACGTAGGGAGGAATGATGGACTTGCCCCCCGCAGCCGGCAGCCACGCCAGCAGGTAGGCAAGCGGGAGGGGGTGCGAGAGCGCCTCGCGGGCGATCTCGGTTGCCTGGTTCGGGCAACCGCGGTCCGAGAGACGGCGCGCGATGGCGGGGATCGCGTCCTCGACACGCGGCGTGGCATCGACGCCACGGACGACCCGGAACAGTTGGTCGAAACCGTGACCCTTGACAGCCGCGGCAAGCAGCGCATGCCAAACCAGCAACAGGTCGCTGTCCTTCTGCTTCAGCGCGTCGACGATGTCGGCAAGCAGCTGAGCGTGAGCTCGGCATCCAGCAGCGGATCGTTGACCTGCACGCGCGCGAGCGCGGGCTCGTGGTACTGCTTGACCAGGTGGTGGTACGGGTTCTCCGGGAACGCCAGCGGGCTCAGGTAGAGCGTGTCGATCGCGGGCAGGCGGAGCAGCGCGAGGCCGGGTGCCTGCCCACCGAGGAGAACGAGGTCGTGCTCGATGATGTTGTGTCCGACGAGGTAGGAGGCGCCGGCGGCGAAGGCGTCCAGTTCGGCGAACGCCCCGCGCGACGGCCCGGTACCGCGCCACGTGTAGGCGGCTGATCGATCAAGGTGGATCGCACCGATCGCGGCGACGCGGTTGTTCCCCTCGAGGTCGAGCGACAACAGATCGGCTAGGCGATGGGCCTTCAGGCGCATCGCCACCTTGTTGACATCGTTCCAGTGCTTGCCTGCCATCAGCGTTGTCGATCTGCAGCCGCTGGTGGCGGCCGGACCGGGATGCGTGCGCTTGTACCGGACGCGGGTCACCGCCGAGAAATGGCCCGGCGAGAACGTCCGACAATTGATGTCGTCAGTATGGCACGCTGGCGATATATCAGCGCCCGCACGTCGCCGGCGCTCTCACCGCGACGACCTAGTCAGGCTTGCTGCAGGGGCAGCGTGCGGCGGCCGCCGATCTTCCGTCTCGCTCGCCTCATGAACGGAACCTTCGTCCTCGGCCAGCTTCCGCTGCGGCCGAGTTGCACAATGTGATTCTCTGACGGCATACGTCCGGACCCAACAGGGTCTCTCCGGTCGTGGTCTTCGAATTGACGCTATTTCGAAAATAAACGGCCGGCCTATTTTCGAGGCCATCGGTCTACACGCTGACAAGCTCCTCATTGAACGCCGGCCAGCATTCCAAGTGGTCAATTTCAGGAATTTCCGTCAGTTCACACGCCCGCTTGCCAGAACAGTTGACTCAGCACAGTAGGGCAGTCAAACAACAACGCATCAACCGGCCACTACCTTTCCTGCCTGATAGAGCCAGCCGGGCATTGGACGTTCCAGTTCCCACAATATCTTCATAGGCCGTTCCGACTCGTGACTTCGGTATCGAGCACGGCCGAGGCAATGGTACGGAAGGGTTTCGCCCCGACCATCCCTTTTGCGTTCGCGCACGAACAAGATGACATTCGTGCCCCGCGCCGGTTGTTCGATGTACCTGCGTCCGGTGGGCGTATCCGGAGACGCTGTGTTCTGTGACTCCCAGTGAAACAGGGTCGGTGAGATCGGGTAGTCGGCATAACGTGTTGTTGGAGAGTAATCCTTGTCGGATTTCTCCAGCGTCACGAACAGCAGATCAGTTTGTGTCGCTTTGTTCCAAAGCACCCCGGCCTGAGGAAGAACCAATGCACCACGCTGGTCAGTGTGCCCATGTGCGGCAGCAATCTCCCCAAGGGTGTAGGTGGCGTGACTTGCCAGGGGAACATCGCTGGCAGGATCGAGCGGCCAAGAGACCGTGCGAATACGGTCAGCGAGAATTTCCAAGAGGTCGCCGATCTCGCCACGCAGCTCCGGAGATCCGCGGACCCTCTTCAAGATCTGATCTGCCTCATCGATCGGCTGACGACGGCCACCCAGAAAAGCGAATAACATGAGGCCCAGGCGACGCTTGCGGCCAGAGAGCCCCGAGAATCGGCCAGAATGACTCGCTTCCAACATCTCCTGCCACGCGTCGATCCGTTCGCGATCGTCCACGTGGATCAGCCGGCCGATTGCCTTGAGGAACGAGTCATCCACAATGCTCTGCTTGAACCCCGCGCGTTGGCGAAGCTCGGTAAAGCAGTGTCCTGATGCGGGCCGCGCATAGATTTCATCGAGTTCGACGCCGGCCTCGCGCATGAAGCCAGCGAGTCGCGTTTCCGGGCCGAGAGCACGCAAGTCATCGGCGAGGCGTGCACGGGCATTGTGTACCGCCTCTCTCAGGTTGCGCAGCACCGTTTCCTTGGCAATTCGATCAAGCTTGAGCGCACATCCCGGCGGGAGCAGCGGGAAGTCCGCCTCAACAGCACGCTGGACCTGATGGCGAGTGCCCCCCAGCAGCGCTCGATAACGCACGTCGTACCGGTACTCGCGGCGCACCTGGCCCACAAAGTCGAGAACGGTCAGGACCTGCTTGCCCTCACTCCAGCGCAACCCTCTTCCCAACTGCTGGAGAAACACTGTGGCGCTTTCGGTCGGCCGCAACATGAGCACGGTGTCGATTTCAGGAAGATCGACACCTTCGTTGAAGAGATCGACCGCAAAGACGGCTCGAAGTTCTCCGCGCCGCAATCTCGCGAGCGCAGATCGCCGCTCATCCCGCGGGGTGCTGGCGTCGAGCGCTACCGCCGGGTAGCCAAAATTCGTGAACTGCCTCGCCATGAAGTGGGCGTGACTGATCCCTGCACAGAATCCCAGTGCCCGCATTTCGTGCGGGTCGGTCACGAATTCCTCGACTGCCTGACGGATTCGAAGCGCTCGAACATGATCGCCCGTAAACACGTTATCGAGCTCACCCGGCACATACCGCCCGCGTTCGAAACGTACCGTCGAGAGATCGGTCGCATCGTTCACCCCGAAATAGTGAAAGGGACAGAGCAGTCCCTGATCGAGGGCATCCCAAAGCCGGGATTCCGATGCGATGCGGCCATCAAACCACTCCAGCACTGACTGACCGTCAGCGCGCTCGGGCGTTGCCGTGAGTCCGAGGAGAATTTTCGGCTTCAGACGCGACAGCAGGCGCTCGTAGCTGGCAGCTGCCGCATGATGGAACTCGTCCACAATGACCACGTCGAAATCGTCCGGATCGATTTCATCGATCCGGTTGGCAAGTGACTGCACCGAAGCAAATACGTGACGGCCGGCGCGTGGACGCTCGCCGCCGACCAGCATCTCGCCAAATCCCGGCTCGTGAAGCACGAGCTGAAAGACCTGTTGGCTTTGACGAAGTATCTCTTCGCGATGCGCAACAAAGAGCAAGGATCCGCCCGCACCTTGGTCACGCAGCTGCTTGAAATCGAATGCTGCGATCCAGGTCTTACCGGTGCCGGTCGCCGCAACCACCAGATTGCGGTGGTGTCCGCGCCGGCGCTCCGCTTCTAGTGCCTCGAGCACGACATCCTGGTGAGGCTTCGGCGCGACATCGATCAGCAAAGACAGCCAAGTGCCATCGTCCGTTCCAGCATCGCCGCGCTGTCTTGAGAGCGCGTGGTCGAGCCGTTCCCTGTCGCGCTGGGGCGAATAGTCCTCGAACTCGGGTTCTTGCCAGTACTGGTCGAAGGTCGCTGCGAACCGCTCAATCACCTCAGGGTTCTCGGCCGCGCTCACTCGAACGTTCCATTCGAGACCGTCGACCTGTGCCGTGTGGGTCAGATTTGAGGAACCGATATAGGCAGTGTGCAGACCGCTTTGCCGGTGGAACAGCCATGCCTTGGCATGAAGGCGGGTTCGCGCAATTTCGTAGGAAACCTTCACTTGCGCGCCAAGATCGACAAGTGCGTCCAGCGCACGGCGTTCAGTCGACCCGGTATAGACGCTTGCGATCACGCGCACTCTAGCGCCCGCTCGCACGCGCTCTTCAAGCTCAGAACGGAACAGCCGCAACCCCGAGTGACGCACGAAAGCACATAGGAGATCAATCCGATCTGCGCTCGGAATCTCCCTCGCAATCTCGCTCGCAATCTGGACGTCGCGGCGTCCATTGACGAGCAGCCCGGTCCGACGGAAAGAGAGCGTCGGGCGAGGGACTGTCGATTGTGTTCCGCCCAATACTCGGTGTTCGACAGCTTCCAAGAGCAGGCGTGCAGTATCTGCGACACGGTCATCAGCCATCGCGCCGTGTTCTTCGAGCACCTTCACCAGTCGATTGGTCAATGCGACCTGGTTGGCTGACTGAGAGCCCTTTCCTTCCGGAATCCCTTCGAGTGCGCGTCGCAGAAGGTGATAAACGTGACGGGCCAAGAAGTCTGGACGGACAGTTGCGTCGGCCGCGACGACATCGACCCACCAGCCTTCCGCGGCGCGTGCATCGATTTCTGTCTCCAGAGCGGAGGTCAGCAGGTCTTCGTAAAGCCCGGAATGCAGTCGACGCGTCATGACCGGTCCGAACGGATAGACATGGTTTGCTGCACTCGTGTCACCAGAAGTTTCTGAAACGTTCGATCATGACCTGCGTTCTCCCCCAGGGCTCTCCGGGCAGTCAATCAACGACATCACACATGTTCCTTGTCAGCGAGTTTCCAATATTGTCGTGCCCGCTACTTCGTATCCTATTTGCAGCGACGCTGCTACCTCAGCGATTGCAATACAATGATGCGAAAACTGTCCGAGCCGTTGGAAATGGCGGATCCGATCGATTGGTACGACGCGAACGCTGAGACAGTCGTCGCTCAATACGAAGGACTAGCCGCCGATACGGTCCACGGCTGGCTTCGCGACTTGCTGCCGAAGGGCTCGGCCACGGTCTTGGACATCGGCGCGGGCAGCGGCCGTGATGCGGCCTGGCTGTCAGCCAAGGGCTACGACGTTGTGGCGGTTGAGCCTTCCGCATCCATGCGGACCGCAGGAGCGACCAAGCATGCGCTGGCCCCCATCCGATGGATCGATGACCGTCTGCCGGCACTCGCCACTGTCTCCAAATCTGGTCTGTCGTTTGATCTGATCCTTCTGAGCGCTGTCTGGATGCATCTGCCCACGGGCGACCGGCCTCGCGCATTTCGCAAGATCATCAACTTGCTCAAGCCGGGCGGCCTGCTGGCAATCGTCCTGCGCGACGGGCCGGCAGACCAGGCAAGGGGCATCCACCCCGTCTCGCTGGAAGAGATCGAAGGGCTGGCTCGCGACCACGGTGCCTTTGTCGAGAGGCATACCGAGGCTGAGGATCACCTGGGCCGCCCCGGCATCCGCTGGATCCAGGTCGCGATCCGATTGCCCGACGACGGAACCGGGGCCCTTCCGCTGCTGCGGCATGTCATCCTGAATGATGACAAGAGTTCAACCTACAAGCTGGCACTTCTTCGACGCTCTGCCGGCTGGCAGACGGTGCAGCAGGATGTGCCCGCGATCACGACGACGAGTTCGTCGCCGTGCCATTTGGAATGGTCGCTCTCACGTGGCTTCGGCTGTTCAAACCTCTGTTGTCCGCAAATCTTCCGCAAAACCCTTCGAATATCGGCCTGCGGCGCCTCGGGTTCGTGAAGGACGCCTATCGACGGCTTGCGGACGTCTCGCATCTCGACCTGCGCGTTGGCGTCAGGTTTTCGGGGGAACCCGCCGCGGCCCTTCACCAAGCGCTGAAAGACGCCGCAAACAACATTGCGCGGATGCCCGCGACATACATTGCCTATCCGAATGGAGGGCCGGTGTTCCCGGTTCGAAAACCCGGGAGGGTGCCTCTTCGCCCTTCGCACATCACATTGGACCAGGCATACCTGTTTCAGTTCGGCGACATGCTGGTCCCGAGACATCTTTGGCGAGCGTTGCGGCGCTTTGGCGCATGGGTTGAACCGGCCCTCGTCGCCGAGTGGAGCCGTCTCATCAAGCACTACGCCTCCCGCCAAGATGTTCGAGTGGATGATGCAACCATTGCGGCTTCGATGACGTGGGACGAGCCCACCCGGGATGTGGGCCTGGCGAGAGAGCGGGCGCTCGACATGTTGGCCGATGGTCGCTTGCATTGCGTGTGGAGCGGCCGAAAACTGAATCGACGATCTCTGGATATTGATCATTGCTTCCCTTGGGCAGCCTGGACCTGCGGCGATCTCTGGAATTTGATGCCGGCACACCGGACGGTAAACCAGCGTGAAAAAAGAGCGCTACTCCCAACAGACCACCTTCTTCAATCCGCCCGGGACAGGGTTCTCAACTGGTGGGAATCAGCGTATGTCAAGGATCTGCCGATCGTCTCGGAACGATTCTGGCTCGAAGCGACGTCGAGTCTTCCGACCGTGGATGTCGATAAGCAGCGGCTGGACGACGTTTTCGACGCCGTATGTTTCCAGCGCATTCGATTGAAGGACGACCAACAAGTGCCGGAATGGGTCAGCGAGCGGCACATTCAAGTCGGCTGATGAGGGCGGTCCGCTCCCGGGATTCAGACGGGACCAGGAATGAAGCTGCAGCCAGACTAGGGTCAGTTACTCCGTGGCGTTTGCGGTCTTTGGGATATGACAAGCGAGGAACGGCCGGTGACCAGAAATGAAGTCCTCGCCCTGCTTCGGGCGCACAAGGCCACCCTCGCGCAGCGCTTCGGCGTTGCCGATCTCGTTCTGTTCGGTTCCTTCGCCCGCGATCGGGCAGGCGACGACAGCGATGTCGATATCCTGGTTCGTTTCGACGGGCGCGCAACCTCCAAACGCTACTTCGGCACGCAGTTCTATATCGAAGACCTGCTGGGTCGCCCCGTCGATCTGGTGACCGAGGGCGGATTGCGCCAGGAGCTGCGTCCCTACGTCGAGCGCGAGGCGATCCTTGTCTGAGAGGGAGCGGGAACCGGGGGGTGGCGCTTCTACGTCGAGGACATGATCGGGTTCTGCGAAAGGGTCCGGGACTACACCGCTGGGTTGGACCAGACCGCGTTCAACGCCAGCCCCATGCGCTACGACGCCACCCTGCGCAATCTCGAGCTCGTCGGTGAAGCGGCAACCCGGATCCCTGAAGGCGTCCGTGACGCCCATCCGGAGATTCCCTGGCGGACCATCATCGGGACACGCAACCGCCTCATTCACGGATATCTCGGCGTCGACAACGACATCGTCTGGGACATCGTTTGCAACGACGTTCCCGCGCTGCTGGTGCCGCTGCGGAAACTGATGGAGACGAAGGGCAGCGATTAGCGAGGACGTCTGCCTCGATCCGGAGGGCAATCGCCGGAACTTCGGCAGCTACGATCCCGGGGAATAGCGCCGCGATTGCGGGAGGGAGCCGCAGTGACAACCGAGATCGTCTTTTTCACCAACCCGAGGTCGCGCGGGCGTATCGTCCGCTGGATGCTGGAGGAGCTGGCGGTTCCGTACCGCACCGAGATCGTGGAATACGGGCCGCCGATGAAGTCGGCGGAGTACCTCGCGGTCAACCCGATGGGGAAGGTACCGGCGATCCGCCACGGCCCGACAATCGTCACCGAGGCACCGGCGATCTGCGCCTATCTCGCCGATGCCTTCCCGGAGGCCGGGCTGGCCCCGTCGGCCGGGCAGCGCGGCGCCTATTACCGCTGGCTGTTCTTCGCGGCGGGACCGCTCGAAGCCGCGGTCACCAACCGCAATTTCGGCCTCGTCCCGCCGGCGGACAAGGAAGCGATGGTGGGCTACGGCAATTTCAGCCTGACGATGGATACGCTGGAGAAAGCCCTCGGCGGCGGCGGTTATGTCGCGGGCGAGACCTTCACGGCTGCGGATGTCTATGTCGGCTCGCACATCCTCTGGGGGCTTCATTTCGACCTGATCGAGAAGCGGCCGGCCTTCGAGGCGTACTGGTCCCGGCTCGAGGGGCGAGAGGCGTATCGCAGGGCAACGGCCCTCGACGATGCGGCAGGCCGCGGCGACGTCAAAGACTGACGCCTTGCGTCCGGCCTGACGCTTTCGGTTTTCGAGAAGGCAGGACGCTTCCTTGCTCGCAGCTACGGTATGATCCGCTTCATGAAGGTGTCGAAGAGCGACACGGTGAGCGCCGTGTCTCCGTGCGCGGGGCTGAAGATCAATCCCCTGGCGATCATTGAATTCCGCAGGGATGCCGCCGTGGTGCCTTTCCGCTCCAGGAATGGGTGACATCGCCGGACCGGCAGGCGCCCGGCCCCGGTGACGTAGCGGCGGCGCTCGGAGCCGAGCTCATCGCGGTCTCCGCGGCATTCATCCTGATATCCGTGCAGCGACTGGAGCCGGGCAGTCCGGAACGGAGGTGGGTTTTCGTGGGCCGGATGCAGATCCGCGCGGCAGTGGTGCCCTGGGGTGCCGGAGCATGCCGCACCGTGCCGGCTCACATAGGTGGCCGTCACCTGCACGTCATCGGGGCGTCGTCCTTGCCGGGCGACCTTACATCATCTACACAGTAATCCTATATATCTATAGTCAAGATATGGAGACGGGTCGGAACGACGCCGTGAAGTCACTCGAAGCAGTCAAGACTCTGACGCTGTGGGACCGGCAGGACAAGTCCGTCTTCGCATTGGCCGACCTGCGCCGGATCTTTCCCGAACGCTCGGAGAAGACCTTTGCCGAGGGGCTGCGCCGACTGGTTGCGCAAGGTGTGCTCGAACGGGAGGCGAGAGGCATTTATGTAAATGCGCTGTCGCAGCGATCCCGGAGGTATCTGGTCGAGGAGATCGCTGCCTGCATGCGACGGGGCGAATACAGCTATGTCAGTCTCGAGTCGGCGCTCTCGGAATTCGGCGCGATCTCGCAGATCCCGATCTCCCGGATCACGATCGTGACGACGGGCCGGGGCGGGCTGATCAAGACCCGCTACGGGGAGATCGAGTTCACCCATACCGCCCGCCCGGTGCGCAACATTCTGGCGAGCACCCTGGTCATGGAAGGCCGGCCGCTCCGGATCGCCAGGGTCGAAACCGCGCTGCGCGACCTGAAGCGAGTCGGACGCAATCTGCACATGGTCGACATGGAAGCGTATCGCGACATTCTCGCCGAGCAGGCCGTGGCGTGAGGCAGGATTTCCACTACCTGGTGGATACGGCCATGCAGGATCCCGATCTCGACGGACTGCGCCCGGTCGTGGAGAAGGAACTGCTGCATCACGAATTGCTGTTCATGATGGAACGCGGGGGTTTCCTCAACGATCTGACGTTCCAGGGCGGCACTTCCCTGCGACTCTGCCATGGTGCCCCGCGGTTCAGCGAGGACCTGGACTTCTCGGGCGGGCCGGATTTCGAGGCGGAGCGATTGGCGGGTCTGGCCGACGCCCTGGAGAAGGGACTCGCGGAGCG
Source organism: Alphaproteobacteria bacterium (assembly GCA_965116745.1). Taxonomy (GTDB): domain Bacteria; phylum Pseudomonadota; class Alphaproteobacteria; order TMED109; family TMED109; genus VXPW01. Next base: position 2,444,581 of record OZ220701.1, read on the forward strand.
CTGCGGCCTCGACGCTTCCGTAACACTCCCGAAATCCGCGCGGCGCCGCCCGCTGTCGGAGGGCGTGTCGGTCGCCTCCTGGCGAATCGCCATCCCCTCTCCTTCCGGCCGCAGCGACCTTCCCAAGCTCAGGGTGAAGGTCGGCATCGACAACGCGCCGAGCCACACGCGGGAGGTACGAAGGATCGCCCGACACCATGCCGTGCTGCCCGATCTGGACATGCTGATCGCCGTGCAGAGCCGGGAGGAGATCCTCGCCAACAAGCTCGTGGCCTTTCCCTCGTCCGTAGCCACGCGGGACCGGCCGCGCTATCGCGACGTCTGGGACATGCACTGGCTGCGCGCGCATGGCACGGAGGTCCGCGCGGACCTGTTGCAGGCGAAGATGCGGGACCACCGCACACCTCCATCCTGGCTGGAGATTGCCGCCGACAGCGTGGGGGACATCGTCCGATCCCCGGCGTTCGGCATGGAAATGCGGCGCTTCGTGAGCCGGGATGCCGCTCAAGAAACACTCGATAGTCCACGCTCCATGGAGTTCCTAGCGCAGGAAGCGGAATGTCTGATGGAAGCAGCAGTGCGAAGCCTGGAGCGGGAACCCTGACCGGCAGGCGAGCCTCAATCCGGCTTGCTGGCCGACCACGTCACAGAGGGACATTCACCGGGAATGGCACGACAGCGGGACCACTGGCGAAACTGCCGACCTCGGCCGACCGGTCCGAGACCCATCCGATCAATCGCCATACGATGACGATGGGCATGCGCACGCGAACCCCAGGTCCGCACCGACGTTCACACGCGCGCCGACAGCCGGATCGCGAGCCGGGTCGACGCCCGCGCCGATCGCCTAAGCCGTGGACGACCTCGCGACAGCACACGGAAGTGCCGTTCGACCTAACCGCCCGATTAAAGGGGTAAACAGCCGGACAAGTGCTCGGGCGCGCTCACGCCCGCACGGGCGGCGACCACGTCACTCAACTTGAATGGGCACCTCGACAACCTGGCCCGGCCGCACGGCGGCAATCACGCGGGCGATCTCCCGAACTCGGCGACGAATCGTCGGCCAGTTAGACGAGAGCAGAACGACGATGCCGATATGCCGGTCTTCCAGGTTTTGCTGGTAACGCAGGCTCTGGTCGGTTGTGACCAGAACGTCGTACCCCTCGCGTTCCGCCAGATCGAGCAGCGCGCCGTTGTCCTTGTCGGACCAGCCTTTCTCCGCCAGCGTGTCCACGGATTGGACTGAAAGATGGTCGCGTAGTGGGGCGGGCGTCCCCTGATCGAACAGTACCTTCAACGCGTCGAAACCGTCCGGAGCGCCTTGGCCTCGTGTTCGAGTACCGTGCGAACCTGCTGCACATCGACGCCGGGGAACCACGCAACGAACTCATCGACCGTGGCGCCGCCCGCGAGGTTTTCGTAGAGCGCCGACAGGGGAACCCGCGTGCCGGCAAAGACCCACGCGCCACTGACCTTGCCGGGCGTGCGCTCCACTGCCGGACACGTGTCCCAGTTCGTCATCCCCACCTTCTCTCGCAGGATTGCAGCAACGCCTTCGACAGCTTCTCAAGGGGCGCGTAGCGTTCCTGTTGACGCATCGGACGATGCCACGATTTTACATCGCAATCCCGGTCACGTCGCCGTTCATCATTGCATATGCACCTCTCGCCGGCCCGCGACAACGGCCGAGCGCATGCCGACCGACGTGACCAGGAACGAATCACCGCGATCGACCGCGAACGGGTCGACCACTGCGACCGGTTTAGGTGGCCCTGCGGCGGCGCCTTCAGCTTCGCAAGAAACGGGAAGACATTTCGCTTCCAGCGGCTGCAGTGCCAGAACTTGAGTCCGGACATTGCGGACCATGGCCCGACGCTCACACCCGCTCCGACAGCCCGATCGCACGCCGGGTCGACGCCCGCCACGAGCACCAGGCCAAGCAAGGTCGCGAGGCACGCATGCCGGCAGATCAGGATCTCGACCGGCGCCCCGAGCACGGTGGGCACGGCCAAGGACAACCGCAACCTGTGTCTCGCAGACGTAGCCAACCCTGCACACCTGGGAAAGTCTCCGATCGACGACAATGCGCATTTGTCTTCGTACGACTACATGCCTATTTTGTCCGCGAACGCCGACATTTGAAGCATCATGCAAATCCGCACCCCCTTGGAACTCGGCCTGACCATCCGGGACAGACGCCGAAAACTCGGGCTGACCCAAGCCGAACTCGCCCGCAAGATCGGGGCAGGACGGCAGTGGCTCGTGGCCTTCGAGCGCGGCAAATCGCGTGCCGAAGTCGGCTTGGTCCTCCGCGCGCTATCAGCGCTGGATCTCTCGTTGACGATCCGTCCGGACGATCTCCCGTCGGAACCAGGCGACGGCCCAATCCCCTTCGATATCCACGCCGTAGTAGACGCTGCCAGGAAAGCTAGGGAATGACCGAACTCCTGGTCGCTGTTGCCGACCACACAATCTTGGGCGAAATCCAGCGTGATCGCCGCGGCCGGCTCACGTTTCTCTACGACGATCGCTGGCGATCTCTGGATGCGGCCTATCCGCTTTCCCTCTCCATGCCTCTCGTGGTCGCAGAACACGAGCACGCGAGGATCGAACCCTGGCTTCGGGGGCTGTTTCCCGACAACGAGTTTATCCTGGCTCGCTGGAGGCAGCGGCGGGATCCTGTCGCCTGATGAAACGTGCGCCTCTCACGACGCCAGGGAATGATCTCTCTGTCCGCCGTCGCCATCCTCTCTGAGCGCCTCGACCACCGCCTCAGGATTTCGGTCTATGACGGTCAGCAGAACGCGGGCCGCCCGGTCGGGAACCCGGCGCCCCTGCTCCCACTCCTGAAGCGCGCGGGCATCGAGACCGAAGCGGTCGGCGACTTTGATGTTGCCTCACAGCCTCGCCAGTTCGCACGCACTTGCGGCGTTCTTTCCCTTCCGCCAGTGACAGCGCGGGACGCCTGATTGACAGCGGTCTACGTTTCCGGGCCATCTGTTTGCCGCGACCAAACGTGTCGATATGTTCTCTCTATATCGACACGTTTGGGTGAAGTGTCGATGCGCTCGACATGTCCGAAACACGTGTCGAAGGGAGCAGGATATATCGACATGGCGTTCGATCCCCATCGCCCTTTCAATGACCTTCCGGACCTGCCTCCGGCTTCGGAAACCGAGACCAAGGCCGTTCTTCGGAGCTGCATTGCCGCGCGCGCGGCGCTGGCGGAGCTCCGCGTCTCCGGAAATCTCATCTCGAACCAGGCGATGCTGATCAACTCGATCCCCCTGCTCGAAGCGCAGGCGAGTTCCGAGATCGAGAACATCGTGACGACGGCGGACCGGTTGTTCCGCTATGCCAACGACGCGACAGGTCGAGCCGACCCTGCCACCAGGGAAGCTCTGCGCTACCGGACCGCGTTGCACCGCGGTTTCGAGATGCTGAACCAACGGCCGGTTTCGACCGCCATCGCGGTCGACGTCTGTCGAACGATCAAGGGAGTGGAGCTGGACATTCGCAACACGCCGGGAACGGCGTTGGTGAACGATGCGACCCAGCAGGTCATCTACACGCCGCCGGAGGGAGAGGACATCCTCCGGAGCAAGCTCGCCAACTGGGAGCGCTATCTTCACGAAACCGGGGAGATCGACCCGCTGATCCGCCTTGCGGTCATGCATTATCAGTTCGAGGCGATCCATCCGTTCGTTGACGGAAACGGCCGGACCGGACGCGTGCTGAACCTCCTCTATCTCGTCGACAAGGGCCTGCTCGACGTTCCCGTCCTTTATCTCAGCCGGCACATCATCCGGAACAAGGCGACCTACTACCGGTATCTGCTGGAGGTCACGACCCGACAGGACTGGGAAGCGTGGATTCTCTTCATTCTGGAGGCTGTCAGAACGACGGCCGAATGGACCACGGCGAAGATACATGCAATCCGGGAGCGTCTCGACGAGACGGGCGCCGCAATTCAACAGCGGATGCCGAAAATCTACTCCCGGGAACTGACGGAACTGATCTTTGTGCATCCCTACTGCCGGATCGGCGACGTGGTTAAAGCGGACATCGCCAAGCGCCAGACGGCCGCCGTCTACCTGAAAGCTCTCGCGGCCGAAGGACTCCTTGAGGAGATCAGGGCGGGGCGCGAGAACCTCTACATCAACCCGCCGCTCCTGGCGCTTCTGGCCGAGCGCGAGTGATCATGCGCAACGCGACAGCATCTTGACGGCGCCTGCATGCTGTCGATCGGAGCTCAGGATCTCCTTCCAACTCCCCGAGCAGGGCTCCGGGAGGTACCCACTCGAAGCGCACCTCTTCTACCAGCAGCCTCGTGCTGACAGCCCGGCTGACACGCTCCGACAAGGCCTTTCGGCTGCTTTCCCTGAACGGCAGGAACAGGTGCAGCGCGAAAGCCTGGGAGCTCTGAGAAGATGCGCGGTGTAGTTGTGGAGCTTGACCTCGTCGGCGACCTGCACCTCCCGTGCGATATCGCGGTAGTCGGGATGAATTCCCTCCAACCAGAGGGACCACATGGGCGGGCGGCGGCACGCGTCGGTGCTCCAATCCTCCATATGCGCCCGCATTTCGCGAGCGAACTCGGTCGGCTGATATGCGCTCACCCGAATAACCCCGATTGGTCCTCATGGCGCGTGCCCTGTGTCGCAATCGGCACGCCATCGCCGGCCCAGCATGCTGGCCGTGTAGACGCACCACTGATGGATTTCGTGTTGGGTATATCGAACACAAACTTCTCGACTCACTTCAAACCCGCCAACATGATCTATAAATGGTGTGCAATACCTCTTTATGATCTATTCATGGATCTAAAAGAGCAATGGCGAAGCCCGCACACAGAAGCTACTCCCGCTACGCCCGCGAAGCCGCAGAGCTGCTCGGGCTGACGATCCGTAACGCGCGCATCGAACGCGGCATCACGGTCGCCGATGTCGCCGAACGCGCCGGGATTTCGCGTGGCCTCGTGCACCGCATCGAACAAGGCGAAATGGGCTCCGCCATCGGAGCCGCCTTCGAGGTGGCCACCATTGTGGGGCTGCGCTTGTTCGAAGCCGAACCGACAACGCCGACGCGTCACCTGTCGATGGAACGCGACAAGCTCACCCTGCTGCCGCAATCCGTCCGCACGGGAACGACGAAGGTGAAAGATGACTTCTGATCGCCCCGACACGAAAGCGCCGGAGGAAGCCTATGTCTGGATCTGGCTACCCGGCGCGACGGCACCGGTCGTCGCCGGTCGCATCGCGCGTTACGGCGAGCGGCTGATTTTCAACTACGGCCGCAGCTATCTGGACCGGAACGACCGAATCCCGATCTATGCGCCGGAACTGCCGTTGCGCAGCGGCGCGATTCCGCCTGAAGCCGGGCTGGGTATGGCCGGATGCCTGCGCGACGCCTCGCCCGACGCGTGGGGCCGCCGCGTCATCCTCAACCGGGCCTTCGGACGCAAGGGCATGGATGTCGACACCGCTGCCCTCGACGAACTGACCTATCTGCTCGAGTCCGGCTCCGACCGAATCGGTGCTCTGGACTTCCAGCACTCGCCTTCCGACTACGTGCCGCGCGACCCTCGAGCCGCGACGATCGAAGAGTTGCTGAGCGCCGCCGAGAAAGTCGAGAATGGCGTGCCGCTAACGCCCGACCTCGATCAGGCGCTGTTGCACGGCACGTCGCTCGGCGGCGCGCGCCCGAAGGCGATGATCCAGGACGGCGACACGAAGATGATCGCCAAGTTCCCGTCTTCGACCGACACCTATAACGTGGTGAAGGCGGAATATGTCGCCATGCGCCTTGCCGCCAGGGCGGGGCTTAACGTCGCCCCCGTGCGTCTTGAGCACGTCGCCGGCAAGGACGTGCTGCTGGTCGAGCGCTTCGACCGCGCAAGGACGAAAGACGGCTGGACGCGCAAGGCGTTGGTCTCGGCGCTGACGCTGTTCGGTCTCGATGAGATGATGGCGCGGTACGCCAGCTATGAAGACCTCGCGGAAATCATCCGGCACCGCTTCACCTCGCCGAAGGCGACGCTGCACGAGCTGTACGGACGGCTCGTGTTCAACGTCCTGTGCGGCAACACCGACGACCACGCCCGCAATCATGCGGGCTTCTGGGACGGCGAACACCTGGGCCTGACGCCTGCCTATGACGTCTGCCCGCAACACAGGTCTGGCAATGTGGTCAGCCAGGCGATGCTGATCGTCGGAGACAATCGGACGAGCACGCTTGCGACCTGCCTGGAGGCCGCGCCGAATTTCCAGCTCGGCGAGAATGCGGCGAAGGACATTATCGACCGGCAGATCGGCACCATCCGGGATGCATGGGACGACATCTGCGAGGAGGCCGCATTGACCGAGGTCGAACGCAACCTGTTCGGCCGGCGCATCTTCCTGAACAACTATGTCTTCGAAGGCACGGTTGGACACCAGCGTCCCGTCCCAGAGGGACGCCGGGGCCGGCGGTCCACGGTCAGCAGCCAGGCCAGAGCCACGGACGTGTCGCGATAGATCACCGGTCGCTTCGGCTCTCGTCCAACTCGGCCAGAACCTCGTCCAGAGTGGCGACCGGGGCGGGTCTGGGCGGCGGTCCCGAGCCCGCCAGCGCCGGCGGCGCGAGCACGCCGGATCGCACCGCCTCGGCAAGGAAGGCATCGGCAAGAACCGGGCTTCGGCTCTCCCGCAGCGGGCCGAGCTCCGCCACAACGCGGTCGCGGTCCGTCACCAGGATGGTCTCGCCCGACGCCGCGAGCCGGACATACTCGCTCAACCGGTTGTTCAGCGCCTTGATCCCGATCGATCTCATGCGCCAAAGGTAGCTACCGCTCCCTACCTCAGCAATTAGCTACGCAACCCCCTACAAGCGGACACGTCGTTACGGGACCAAGGCCAAGAAGTATTGCTTTTCACCTGATAGAGGATGTGTTATCGGTTTTCGCGATCAGTAATCGTTTTGCACGAAATGGCAGCGAACTCGCGCTGCCGGGATGTCGCCGATCAATCTCATTGACTGCAGTCTGGAGGATTGGGTCGGGGCGCTGCTGCACGAGCACCCGATCGCCATGCCGGAGGGCGGCTCACCGTTCATCCTTGAGAACGACAGTGCGCGCAGGATTTTCGCGTACTACGCCCGGCGCCGAGACCTATGGCCGCGGGCCAGGCAGGTGCAGGCACGCGGGACCGAGGAAGTTCTCAAGGCCCTGGACCAAGACCCTCCCGTCAAGAAGGCGACGGACAGCCTGAAGATCACGAACGCCGGAGCAGGGCCCGAGGAAGCTCACACCCGCTCGGAAAGCCAGATCGCCAAGCGGGTTGACGCCCGCACCGACCGTCTGAGCACCCGGTACCCGGGCGCAGCTGCCGCACCTTCCGCGCGCGCGGTATCCCGGTGCCCGAGCTCGTCCGCACGGAATTCGCGGATCTTCTCCCTGAGTTCCGGCTCCGACTCGCCGAGCGCCCGTTCCTGCCTGGCGTAGTGCCCGTCGATCACCTCCTCGACGGCCTCCGTGCACGCCATGGCACCCTCCCGCCCCAGCAGCGCGGTGGCCGCGCCCAGCGCGAACCCGGCCGCGTGCCAGAGCGGCAGCAGGACCGTCGGCCGGACCTCGCGGTCCGCGAGATCCTCCGCAAAGGAGGCGAGGTGCCGCTCCTCGCCCGCGGCCATCTCCCGGATGACGGGCCCCGCAGCCGTCTCGCCGAGCACGGCGAGCTGGCCCTCGTAGATGCGCTTCGCCCCGTATTCGCCCGCATGGTCCACCCGGAGGATGCGCGCGACCCGCTGTTCCGGCGTCGGATCGCCCGGAAGACGGGGCGCCTGCCGTCGTGGCCGCCGCCGCGCCGTCACGGCGCGGCTCCCCGGCTCCGGACGAACACCAGGGTGGCAAGCGCCGCCAGCGCCAGCGCGCTCACCACCACCCAGCCCGCGATCGACAGGCCGAGCAGGCTCGCCGGGATCTCGTCGCACCGGACCAGGGGCGCGTTCATGATCGCGTCCAGCAGTTCATCCGTCGTCCGGGCGTCCGCGCCGGTCGCCGTGCAGGTATCGGGCCCCGGCCACCACTGCTGCTCCACGCCCACGTGCCGGAAACCCAGCCCCGCGGTCACCAGGAACGCCATCCCGACCGCGGCCACCACCGCCCGCCGCGATACGCCGACCCGGTGCACCAGCAGGCCGACCGCGGCGAGCGCGCCGGCGCCGGCAAACCCCCAGCGCTGCTCGATGCAGAGATCGCACGGCGGCAGCCCGAAGCCGTACTGCATCACCAGGGCCGACGCCAGCGCCGCGACCGAGGCGACCGCCGCCAGCGCGAGGTACCCCGGCGGCGTGCCCGTCACCCACCGCACGACCGCCGCCACTGCGTCCGCCCGCACGCCCCGCTCCTAGACCAGCGCCGCCAACGCCACGACGGCAGCCGCCAGCGCCAGGCCTGCCCAGGTCGCCAGACGCGCGTGCCGGCGGACCAGGCCCTCGGCCCGCTCCCCGAGGAAGGCGGGCAGCGCCGCCACGACGAAGAACCGGAGCCCGCGCCCCGCCGCCGACGCCAGCCCGAACGCCACGAGGTCCATGCCCACGACGCCGCTCGCGATCGTCACCGCCTTGTAGGGGAGCGGCGTGAACGCGGCGAGGAACACGATCAGCGCGCCCCCGTCCGCGTACCAGGCCTGGAACTTCGCGAACGCATCACCCATCCGGTAGAACGCGAGGATCGCCGCGCCGATCACGTCCCAGAGCAGGTACCCGATCGCGTAGCCGAGAAAGCCGCCGGCCACCGATCCCACCAGCGCGATCAGCGCGATCCGGATCCAGCGCTGGCGCCGGGCCAGCACCATGGGGACGATCATGGCGTCGGGCGGGACGGGGAAGAACGAGCTCTCCGTGAACGCCACCGCGCCGAGCGCCGGCTCCGCGTGGCGGTGCCCCGCGAGCCGCAGCACCCACGCGTAGAGACGCCCCAGGCCGGCGGTGAGGGCGTCCACCATCGTCAGAGCCGCCCGCGCCCCGGCGCCGCGGCCAAGAGCGCCCTCGAATACGGGTGCCGGGGATTGCCGAACACGTCCGCGACGGGCCCGGTCTCGACGATCTCGCCCCTGGACATGACCGCCACCCGGTCGGCCACCTGCGCCGCCACGCGCAGGTCGTGCGTGATGAAGAGCATCGCGAGCTGGAACCGCTCGCGCACGTCCGCCAGCAGGTCGAGCACCTGCGCCTGCACCGAGACATCGAGCGCCGACACCGGCTCGTCCGCGATCAGCACGTCGGGCTCCAGGGCGAGCGCGCGGGCGATGCAGATCCGCTGGCGCTGGCCGCCCGAGAACTGGTGCGGGTAGCGCCCGAGCGCATCGTCCCCCAGCCCGACGAGGCCCAGGAGCCGCCGGGCGCGCGCCAGCGCCTCCTCCCTCGACACCCCGTAGTTGACCGGCCCCTCGATCAGCGCGGCCGCCACGTTCCGGCGCGGATTGAGCGAGCGGAACGGGTCCTGGAAGACCATCTGGATGCGCCGGCGGAACGGCCGGAGCGCCCGGGGCTCGAGCTGGGCGATGTCCTCGCCGGCCAGCAGCACCTCCCCGCTGCTCGCCCGCGTCAGCCGCACCGTGCAGCGTGCCAGCGTCGACTTGCCCGAGCCCGACTCGCCCACCACCGCCAGGGTCTCGCCCTTCCGCACCACGAGCGAGACGTCGCGCACCGCCTCCACCGTCCGCCCGCGCCGGAACCAGCCGCCGCCCGCGAACGTCTTGGAGAGGTTCCGCACCTCGAGCGCGGCGCTCTCGGCCGTGCCGTCCCGCGCCTCCGGTTCGAGGCCCGGCACCGCTTCCAGCAGCATCCGCGTGTACGGGTGCGACGGCGAGCGCAGGATCTGGTCGCGGGGCCCCTGCTCCACCACGCGCCCGGTCCGCATCACGACCACCCGGTCGGCGATGTCGGCCACCACCCCGAAGTCGTGCGTGATGAAGAGCACCGCGCTCCCGCGCGCGCGCTGGATGGTCCGCATGATCTCGAGGATCCGCGCCTGCGTCGTCACGTCGAGCGCGGTCGTGGGCTCGTCCGCGACCAGCAGCGCCGGCTCGAGCGCGAACGCCATCGCGATCATCACGCGCTGGCGCTGGCCGCCCGAGAGCTGGTGCGGGTACGTGTTCACCAAGCGCTCGGGGTCCGGCAGCTGCACCGAGCGGAACAGCTCGATCACCCGCGCGCGCCGCTCGGCGGGGTTCAGGGCGCCGTGCGTCTCGAACACCTCGCGGACCTGCTCGCCCACCGTGAGGACGGGATTGAGCGCGGTCATCGGCTCCTGGAAGATCATCGCCATGGCGCGCCCGCGGAGCGAGCGGAGCCGCGCCGGCGACGCCGTCCGCAGGTCCTCGCCCTCGAGCTCGATCGCGCCGCCCGTGACCCGGAGCTGCGCCGGCGGCAGGAGGCCCAGCACCGCCTGCGCGGTCACCGACTTCCCCGACCCCGATTCGCCGACGAGGCACACGATCTCGCCCGCCTGCACGTCGAACGACACGGCCTCGACCGCGTGCGCGCGCTCCGCGTCCACCGGGAGCTCCACGGTGAGGTCGCGGATCGAGAGGACCGGTCGGGCCGCCGCGGCCGTCACTGGAACCGCCCCCGGAGCCGCGGGTCGAGCGTGTCCCGGAGCCCGTCGCCCAGCAGGTTGACCGAGAGCACGGTCACCGCGAGGAAGGCGCCCGGGAAGAACAGGATCCAGGGCGCGATCTGGAAGAAGGTCCGCCCCTCGGCCATCACGTTCCCCCAGCTCGGCACCTCGGGCGGCATGCCGGCGCCGAGGAAGCCGAGGATCGATTCGACGATCATCGCCGAGGCGCACACGTAGCTCCCCTGCACGATCAGGGGGGCCAGCGTGTTGGGGAGCACGTGGCGGACCAGCAGCCGCGGCAGCCGGGCGCCGGCCGCGACGGCCGCCTCGACGTAGGGCTCCTCCCGGACTGCCAGCACGACGCTGCGCACGAGGCGCACCACGCGCGGCACCTCCGGCACCGCGATCGCCACGACCACCGTCGTGAGCGTGGCCCCCGAGAGCGCGATCAGCGCGATCGCGAGCAGGATGCCGGGGATCGCCATGATCCCGTCCATGACCCGCATCACGATCCGGTCGACCGCCCGGACGTAGCCGGCGACCAGGCCGATCACGAGCCCGGCGGCGAGCGCCACCGCGGCCACCATGAGCCCGACGCTCAGCGAGACGCGCCCGCCGTGGAGGGTGCGCGCCAGGATGTCGCGCCCGAACATGTCGGTCCCGAACGGGTGGGCCGCCACGGGGCTGGTCAGCCGGTCCTCGGGGGTCATCCGGAGGGGGTCCATGCCGGCGATCGGCGGCGCCAGCACCGCGGTCACCACCACCAGCGCGAGGAGCGCCATCCCGATCTGGACCGAGCGGTTCCGGCGGATCGCGTTCATTCGCGGATCCTCGGATCGAGCACGCTGTACAGGAGGTCCACGATCAGGTTGGTGATCACGTACGCGGCGCTGAACACGAGGATCAGCCCCTGGATCACCGGGTAGTCGCGCCGGAGCACCGAATCGACCGTGAGCCGGCCGAGGCCCGGGATGTTGAAGACGCTCTCCGTCACCACCACCCCGCCCACCAGCAGCGCGAAGGCGATCCCGATCACTGTCACCACCGGCACCAGCGCCGGGCGGAGCGCGTGCCGGCGGAGCAGCCGGAACGTCGTCACCCCCTTCGCGCGCGCGGTCCGGATGTAGTCCTCGCCCAGCACCTCGAGCACGCTCGCGCGGGTGACCCGGGCGATCAGCGCGATGAACACGAACGACAGCGCCACCACCGGCAGCACCAGGTGGCGGAAGAACGGCACGGCGCCGTCCGCCAGGGGCCGGTACCCCTGGACCGGCAGCAGGGAGAGCTTGATCGCGAAGACGTAGATCAGGATGTAGCCGATCACGAAGACCGGCACCGCGAAGGCGAGCGCCGCGCCGCCCATGAGACAGCGGTCGAGCCAGCCGCCCGCCCGCCAGGCCGCGGCCACGCCCAGCGGCACCGCGACCACGACCGTCAGGATCAGCGTCCCGATCGAGAGCGCGAGCGTCGGCTCGACGCGCTGCACGATCAGCTGGGCCACCGGCAGGTTCGAGAAGATCGAGATGCCGAGGTCGCCCGTCAGCACCTGGCCGATCCAGGTCAGGAACTGCACGTGGAGCGGGTCGTTGAGCCCGAGCCGGTCCCGGATGCGCTCGATGTCCTCGGGCGTCGCGTAGTCGCCGGCGATCACCGCCGCCGGGTCACCGGGTCCCAGGTGCAGCAGCAGGAAGACGACGACGGCCACCACCGCCATCACCGGAACGGTGGCCAGCAGCCGCTGCAGCAGGAAGCCGGTCACCGGATCGGGCGTCCGCTCAACGCTTCGCGATGTTCCAGAAGAGCGGGATCGGCGATTCGAGGATGCCCTCGAGGTCGGACCGGAACGCGACCGGGTTGAACCATTCCCCGAAGTTCACGTACGGCACCAGCGCGAACGCCTGCTGCTGGACCGCCTCGGCGCGCGCGAAGCGCTGCCCCGGGTCGTTCTCGAACGCGAACGCCTCGCGGAGCTCCTCCATCACCGGATCGCACGGCCAGCCGAACCATGCCCGCTCCCGGCACCCGCCGCTCGTCACCACGCTCGCGAGCGGGTGGACGACGTCCATGCCGATGAACCACGTGGGGAAGATGTTCCAGCCGTTCTCCTCCGGCGGCGCGTCGAGCGCCCGCCGGCTGGTGAGCGTGCTCCAGTCCATCGCCTGGAGCTCCACGTTCATGCCGGCGTCCCGGAGGACGCCCGCCAGCATCAGGGCCGCACCGCTGAGGATCGCGACGTCGGTCGGCTGCATCAGCACGACCGGCCGGCCGTCGTAGCCCGCCTCCGCGAGGAGCGCCTGCGCCCGCTCGAGGTCGAACGCCATCAGCGCCTCCGCCCCGGCATCGGTCTCGTAGGGGCTGCCGCAGCCGAAGTACGCCGGGCACGAGCGCCAGTGCTCCTCGTTCCCCACCACGGCGCGGAGGAACCTGGGCTGCTCCACCAGCCACAGCATCGCCTCGCGGGCCTTCGGGTGGTCGAACGGCGGGTACAGGTGGTTGAGACGGAGGTGCCCCTGCACGCCGACCGGGTCCAGGCGCTTCACCGTGACGTCGGGCGACGCCTCCATGATCGGCAGGAGGTCGTGCGGCGGGAGCTCGAAGTAGTCGATCTCCCCGGCGAGGAGCGCGTTCATGGCCGTCGCGGTGTCGGGGACGTAGAGCCACTCCACCCGGTCGACCTTCGCCACCTTGCCGCCGGCACCCCAGCTCGGCGGCTCGCGCCGCGGCACGTAGGCCTCGTTCCTGACGTAGACGACCCTGGCGCCCGGGACCCACTCGTCGGCCACGAACACGAACGGCCCGGACCCGATCACATCGGGGACCTGCTCGAAGGGATCGGTCAGCGCGTGCCGCTCCGGCATGATGAAGAGCACGTTCGAGCTGGCCTTGGAGAGCGACTCCAGCACCAGCCCGTACGGCTGCGTCAGGGTCAGGCGGAACGTCGCGTCGTCCACCGCCTCGAGCGCCGCGGTGACGTCCATGAGCTTCTGGCCCATGCCGTCGCGCGCGCCCCAGCGGCGGATCGAGGCGACGCAGTCGGCCGCCGTCACCGGCGCCCCGTCGTGCCAGGCGAGCCCGTTGCGCAGCCGGAACGTCCAGGTCAGCCCGTCGTCGGACACCTCCCAGGTGTCGACCATCTGCGGCTGCACGTTGAACGCGGCATCGACCGCGAACAGCGTGTCGTAGACCATGTACCCGTGGTTGCGGGTGATGTAGGCCGTGGTCCAGATCGGATCGATGTTCTTGAGGTCCGCGTGCACCACGGCCCGGAGCACGGTCTCGGCGCTGGCCGGGAGGGCCAGCGCGATCGAGGCCGCGAGCGCGAGGGCGGCGCTAGTCCGTGACACGCAGCGCATCCTCGGCGATCCGGGCAAGGAAGCTCGCGCCGATCGCCAGGTTGTCGTCGTCGAAGTCGTAGCTCGGGTTGTGGAGGGAGGCCGAATCGCCGTTCCCGATCCAGGCGTAGGCCCCCGGGCGCTCCAGGAGGAAGAACGAGAAGTCCTCCGAGCCCATCACCTGCATCTGCTCCGTCGTCACCGCCTCGCCGGTGATCTCGGAAGCGATCCGCCCGGCGAAGGCCGTCTCCTCGGCGTGGTTCACCGTCGGCGGGTAGCCCTGCCGGTAGTCGACGTCGGCCGTGGCGCCCAACCCGCGGGCCACGGTCTCGCACACCTCCGGGAAGCGCTTCCGGACCATTTCGCCGGTCTCGGGCGAGAAGTAGCGGATCGTCCCGCAGAGCTCGGCGCTGTCGGGGATCACGTTGTACGCGTCGCCCGCGTGGAACTGGGTCACCGAGATCACGAGCGTGTTCTTGGGATCGCTCGTCCGCGACACCAGCGTCTGCACCGCCTGCACGATCGCCGCCCCGGCGATGATCGGATCGACCGACTGGTGGGGCATGGCGCCGTGCGCCCCCTTGCCCTGCACCGTGACCTTGAAGTTGTCGGCCGCGGCCATGATCGGCCCGGGCGCCACCCGGAGCTTCCCCTGCTCGAGCCCCGGCATGTTGTGCATGCCGAAGATGTTGCGCACCGGGAACCGCTCGAAGAGGCCGTCGTCGAGCATCGCCTTGGCGCCCGCGAAGCCTTCCTCCGCCGGCTGGAAGACCAGCACCACGTCGCCCTCGAAGTTCCGCGTCTCCGACAGGTACCGGGCGGCGCCCAGCAGCATGGTCGTGTGCCCGTCGTGGCCGCAGGCGTGCATCACGCCGTCCGCCGCGGAGGCGTGCTCGCAGCTGTTCTGCTCGTGGATCGGGAGCGCGTCCATGTCGGCGCGGAGCCCGACCGAGGGGCCGCTGCCGTTCCGGATCCGGCCGACCACGCCGGTGCCCCCGATTCCCTCGACGACCTCGTCCACGCCGAAGGAACGGAGCAGCTCGGCGACCCGCTTCGCGGTCCGGTGTTCCTTGTAGGCAAGTTCGGGATGGCGGTGAAAATCGCGGCGCCACTCGATCATGACGTCGCTGCCGCCCGCAATACGGTTAATGACCGGCATGGGACCTCCTGTTTGGCTGCAAGGTACCATACCGGAGCCCGGCGACGGCCACCCGGAAGCCCTTGGCCATACCTGACCGTGCTTGTCAGGTATGGCCGACTCGTACGGTGTAAGCTGACCGACCCGCGACCCTCGCCGCGACGGAGGCCGGATGGCGCGCGACCCGTCAACCGTAGTCCGGCTCGACCGCATCTACACGCGCGGCGGCGACCAGGGCCGGACGTCGCTCGGCAACGGGCAACGGGTGCTGAAACATGCTCTCCGGATTCGCGCGGGCGGCGCGATCGATGAAGCGAACGCCTACATCGGCATTGCCCGGCTGCATGTCTCGCCGGCCACCGACGCCTTGCTGGCCCGCATCCAGAACGACCTCTTCGACGCCGGCGCCGACCTCACCACGCCCGCCCGGCGCGGCCGGCGGGCCGGGAATCTCCGGATCTCCGCCGCCCAGGTGCGGCGCCTCGAGGGCGAGATCGACGAGCTCAACGCCCGGCTGGCGCCGCTGACCTCGTTCATCCTGCCGGGCGGCACCAGCGCTTCGGCCCATCTCCACGTCGCCCGGGCCATCGTCCGCCGGGCCGAGGTCGAACTGAGCGCGCTCGCCGCCCGCGCCGTGGTGCGGAACGAGCTGCTCGCCTACGTCAACCGCCTCTCGGACCACCTCTTCGTCCTCGCCCGGACCGAGGCGGCGCGGGCCGGCGGCGACGTCCTCTGGGTACCGGGCGCCAACCAGTGAGCCCGGCCGGGCCGAGGCGCTTCCGGCGCCTCCTGCTGACCGGTGCCGCGGGCGCCCTCGGCACGGTGCTCCGCGAACACCTCCCGGCCCTCGCCGACGTCCTCCGGGTGTCGGACCGCGAGCCGCTCGGCCCGGCGCGGGAGCGCGAGGAGGTGGTCCCGTGCGATCTCGGCGACGCGGCCGGGATGCGGGCGCTCACCCGCGACGTCGACGCCGTCGTCCACATGGGCGGGGTCTCCGGCGAAGCCCCGTTCGCCGACCTCCACCACGGCAACATCCTCGGGATGTACCACCTGTTCGAGGGATGCCGGAAGAACGGGGTCGGGCGCGTCGTCTGGGCCAGTTCCAACCACGCGATCGGCTTCTATCCCCGCACCCGGACCATCGACGCGACCGTGCCGCAGCGTCCCGACACCAACTACGGGCTCACCAAGGCGTTCGGCGAGGACCTCGCGCAGTACTACAACGACAAGTACGGAATCGAGGCGGTGTCCCTCCGGATCGGCTCCTGCCGGGACCGACCCATCGACCGGCGGATGCTCGCGACGTGGCTTTCGTACCCGGACCTGGTGCACCTCGTGGAGCGCTCGCTCCTGGCACCGGCGGTCGGCCACACGGTGGTCTTCGGGGTGTCGGCCAACCACGAGTCGTTCTGGGACAACCGCGCGGCCGCCGCGCTCGGGTTCCGGCCCAGGGACAATGCCGAGGCGTACCGCGCCGACATCGAGGCCGCAACACCGCCCGTCGGACCGGACGACCCGCTGGTCAGGTACCAGGGCGGCCAGTTCGTGGCCATGCCGCACGCGGACGACGACGCGACGTAAGACCGCTACATTGGGCGCCCGACGCGCCAACTCGTCACCAGCCAGAAAAAGGGCACACGCATGCCAGCCGACGCCGCCAAACCGGGCCCGGAACAGGCCTACTTCGATGCCCTGGCCGACGGGCGCTTCATGCTGCAGCACTGCGGCGACTGCGGGCGCAGCGTCTTCTACCCGCGGGCCCTGTGTCCCCACTGCGGCGGCAGCGAACTCAGCTGGCGCGAGGCGTCCGGACGCGGCACCGTCCACGCGACCAGCGTCGTCCGCCGCCGCCCGGAACAGGGGCCGCCCTACAACGTGGCGCTGATCGACCTCGAGGAAGGGCCGCGCATGATGAGCCGGGTCGAGACCATCGCGCCCGAGGCGGTGCGGATCGGCCTGGCCGTCACCGCCGTGATCGACCGTTCCGGCGACGATCCCGTGGTCGTGTTCCACCCGGCGCGAGGCGGCTCGTGAGCGGCCTCCGGGGAGCGGCGTCGATCGCCGGCGCGGGCACGTACGGACTCGGCCAGACCCCTGGGCTCAGCGAACTCGAGATCACCGCGGGCGCCGTCAAGGCCGCGCTCGACGACGCGGGTCTGCGGCCAGCCGACGTCGACGGGGTCTTCTGCGCCTCGATGACCTTCAACATGGGCTCGCTCACCCTCTGCGAGTACCTGGGCATCGCGCCCAAGTTCTCGGATTCGTCGATGATCGGCGGCTCCTCGAACCTGGCGCATCTGCTGACGGCGATGATGGCGATCGCGACGGGGCAGTGCGACGTCGCCCTCGTCGCCTACGGCAGCAACCAGCGGTCCATGTCCGGCCGCCTCGTGTCCACCTCGCGGCCCGATCCGTTCGAGAGCCCCTACGGACCGCGCCAGCCGATCACCTCCTATGCGCTCGCCGCCTCGCGCCACATGCACGAGTACGGCACCACGCGCGAGCAGCTGGCGGAAGTGGCGACGGCGGCGCGCGGCTGGGCGGCCATGAACCCCGACGCCTTTCTCCGCGACCCGCTCTCGATCGAGGACGTCCTCAATTCGCGGCCGATCAGCGATCCCTTCACGGTGCGCGACTGCTGCCTGGTCACGGACGGCGGCGGCGCGGTGATCCTCACCTCGCCCGAGCGGGCCCGCGATCTCGAGCGCCCCCCGGTCCCGGTGCTCGGCGGCGCGATGGCCCACTGGCACCGCGCCATCACCAACATGCCCGATCTGACGGTGACAGCGGCGAGCGACTCGGGCCCTCGCGCCTACGCGATGGCCGGCGTGTCGGTGGACGACATCGACCTCGTGCAGGTGTACGACGCGTTCACCATCAACACGATCATGTTCCTCGAGGACCTCGGCTTCTGCGCCAAGGGCGAAGGCGGCGCCTTCGTCGAGAACGGCGCGATCGCCCCCGGCGGCCGGCTCGTGGTCAACACCAACGGCGGCGGCCTCTCGTGCTGCCATCCCGGCATGTACGGCATCTTTCCGCTCATCGAGGCGGTGCGGCAGCTGCGCGGCGACTGCGGCGAGCGCCAGCGATCCAACCCGGAGATCGCCCTCGCGCATGGCAACGGCGGCCTCTTCTCGAGCCAGGTCACGCTGATCCTGGGTACCGAAGGAACCGTCTAGCCGGGCGCTGGGTACCGGAAGCCGTGCCTGATGGCCGGATCCAAATCGAACCGAACGTATCCCGGGTAAGAGCGCAGGAGCCCGAGCCGGCGGCGCGCGGCAAGGCGCGCGATCTCGACCTGTGGCTGCGATAGCGTACAAGGGATGCGGACGCCGGACGGATCTTCAACGGGACCTGTGCGATGAACAGACGCTTGACCGCGATCGTGGAACACGAGGGCGAGGGCTATGTGGCGCTGTGCCCGGAAGTCGATGTCGCGAGCCAGGGCGCGAGCGTGGCCGAGGCGCGCGACAACCTCGCCGAGGCGCTGGCGCTGTTCTTCGAGGCCGCGCCCGCCGAAGAAGTGGACCGGCGTCTGCGCGGCGAGGTCTACGTGACCCAGATCGAGATCGCGGTTGGCTAGGCTGCGCGTTCTCTCGGGACGCGCGGTCTGCCGCATTCCCGTCGGCCCCGGTCGTCAGGATTAACCGTTGCATTTCCACCGCTGGCCGGCGTTCATGCTGCTGTCGGCGTAAGCCACCCTGCGGGCCTGACGCGTCATTGCTTCCGCGACGAGCTTCGCGCGCGAGCGCGGTCCTCGGAACAGGTCCCCTTCCGCATGCAGGTTGAACTTCTCGACAAGGCGGTCATCGTCGGCATGGCGTTCGAGCCTCCCGTCCGCGTGGATGTGCAGGATCTCCGATCCCCGCAGATCCAATGCCCTGGCGACCAGCAGTGTCCGGTGGCAGTCCAGCGGCTCCCTTTCCGCGCACATGAGAACGATCGAATGCCTCGCCGCCCCCCGCAGAACGCGGCCGATGCCCGCCCGGAACGGCTCCGTGCGCATGACCCGTTCATAGCTGACACGCCCGCGCTCGTAGAGAGCAGGATCGTCGGTCCGCCCACCCAGCTCTCGACCCAGGAACACGTAGTCGATGCCGCGCGTCTCGAGCGCCGCGGCCAGCGCCGCACGATTGAAGTGGGGATAGCGCCGGCTATGGGGCACCGAGCGCACGTCGGCGAGCGCGGTGACACGATGTTGCAGTAGAAGAGACACGAACCCTTCCAACGGGTGGTTGGAGTGGCCAACCGTGAACACGGCCTTGGCGGTCGTGCCGCCTGCTGCCATCTCGTCACCGACCGCCATCGAACATTCCGGCCACCCGCCCCCCGAGCCCCGACGGTCAGGCCGGCAGAGCCTGATCGCCAAGCGGCACTCTACGCCCCTGCAACCTCCGCCCGGCTCACCGGGCAACCGGTGCCGACGTGGACACGATCCGTCGCTTCCAGGTTGCAGTGTCGCAACCTGCCGGCCGGGCCGCGAGACGTCGTCCGGCACCTCTGCGGGCAGCCCGCCGACAATAGCGCCGAGGAATGGATCGCCATGAGTTGTCGGGCAGCGTATGTTCCGGCGACCGCCGTGGGCCGGCCCGCTCGCCCTGCCGCAGGTACGAACACGGGGAGGCCCCAGTGACCAGACTGCTCGCATGCTGCGTCATCATGGCGCTGTCCGTCACGCTCGCCGGAACCAGGCTTGTCCATGCGCAGGCAACGCAGGACGATGCAGCACGGGAACGCGTCGCCGCCTGGAACGATCGGTGCGGTACGCTGTGGGCGGAACTCCAACCCTGGGGGACGGCCCGCCTGCACAGCGCTGACGAGGCAGTCGCGCGTGGCTTCATTGCCGTGCTTGCCGGACGCGGGGGACCGGTCGCCAAGGCCGAGGAGTACCTCGGTACCTGCGTTCCGGTCATCAGCCAGATCCTCAACTCTGAAGTTGGCGGGCGGTGCCGGCAATGGATGGGAGAGCTCGCCCGGGGCCCGGGCGGGGGTGTTGAGGCCCTGTTACGCGAGCCCCAACAAACCCTGGCGGCGTTGGCAGCCTTTGACGATCTCCGGCAGGCCGCCGAGGAGTACTTGGGGACGTGTGTTCCCCAATATGCGGCCGCCATCGACAGCACCCGCTCCTCTTCCGAATAGCGCCATCGGGCAAGCCGGTCCGACCGCCTCCGCGCGTAGGGAAACGGAGGCCAGCGGGTCCTCGGACTTCACCGGAAAGCGCCATTCCGGACTGCCGTCCGACGCCGCGCGGCGTGTCCGGCCCACCATGCGGGATTGGCGCGGGCCGCTCGTCCGGCGGCAGCGGACCTGTCCGTGCGCTCGCTGCCGGTACCAGCCAGGACGTGCGGCGGAGCGACGGCGCGCCGGTGCACCTGCCGGATCCGCCCCACACCGCCTCCGGACTGCCTCCGGCACCCTGTCCGCCGGGTCCGAGTCGTCACCCGTCGCCGGCACGCCGGAACACCGCATCGCGTAGAGTGGCGGCGAGGAGGGACCGCCATGGACCGGGCACGGCGCCACCACGACATGGGCGGCCTCGAGGCCGGTCCCATCGACCGCGACGACCACGACCACGCGCCCTGGGAAAAACGCGTCGACGCGCTCATGTATCTGCTGGGGCAGCGCGGCATCCTCTCCGTCGACGAACTGCGTCGCGGGATCGAGGAACTCGGTGCCGATGCCTACGACCGCTACAGCTACTACGAGCGGTGGATGGCGTCCATGACCAACATCCTGCTCGAGAAGAAGCTCATCGAGGTCGACGAACTCGGGCAGCGCATGGCCGACATCGAGGCCGGCCGGCGGGAAGAGCTCCCGTGACCGGACCAGCGCCCAGGTTTCCCCAGGGTGCCCGGGTCCGGGTGTGCGAACGGTACCCGCCCGGGCACGTGCGCACACCCTGGTACTGCCGCGGAAAAGCCGGCGAAATCGTGCGGATCTGCGGGCAGTTCCGCAATCCCGAGCAGCTCGCCTACGGCAACCGGGAAGCAGATCTCCAGACGCTCTACCGGGTTGCCTTCGGCAGTCGTTCGCTGTGGCCGGACTACGCCGGAAGCGAGTGCGACCGCGTGGAAATCGAGATCTACGAGCACTGGCTGGAGCCGGCACCGGCAGACGCGACATGAGCGAACCTGCCGGCGGACACGGGCACCACGGCTACGACGTGGACCCGACGCACCGCCATCCCCCGCAACCGGACCTCGAGGACATTCCCCTCGCCCGCCACCAGGTGATGCAGATGGCGGTGACCTCGCTGCTGATCGAAAAGGGGATCTTCAGCGGCGACGACATGCGGGCCGAGGTCGAGCGGATGGACAGCCTGGGCCCGGCCCGCGGCGCGCAGCTCGTGGCCCGCGCGTGGGTCGACGCCGGCTTTCGCCAACGCCTCCTGGCCGACTCGAAGCGCGCCGCGGCGGAGCTCGGCATGGACATCGGGCCCATCCCGATCCTGGTGATGGAGAACACGCCCGACACCCACAACCTGGTGGTGTGCACCCTGTGCTCGTGCTACCCGAAGTTCCTCCTCGGCGTGCCGCCCGACTGGTACAAGTCGCGCAGCTACCGGCGCCGGGCCGTGCGCGAGCCGCGCAGGGTACTGGCCGAGTTCGGGACCGAGCTTGACCCGGACGTCGCCATCCGGGTGCACGACAGCACCGCCGATATGCGGTACATGATCCTGCCGATCCGACCGGCCGGCACCGACGGCCTGAGCGAGGCCGAACTGGCGGGCCTGGTCGGCCGGGACAGCCTCATCGGCGTGACGGTGCCGCGCGCAGGCTGACTGCGCCGTTTCCGTGTCGGCGCACCCGACCCGGCAAATGCCGGCACAGGGGCGCCGACCGGGTGGACTGGTCCACACCGCTGATTGGGTGGCGCATGGCTGCGGTGTCCGGCCGGGCATTCCGGAGGGTCCCCGCGATCACGAGCGCGCCACCTGCTCATGGAGCTCCATTGACAAGGACAAGATCCTTAACGCAGTAAGGATATGAGCAAGGTCACCAGCAAGCTCCAGGTCACCGTTCCCAAGGCGCTCGCGGACCAATACGGGATCCGGCCTGGCGATCACATCCGTTTTGAGGAGGCGGGCGAGGTCATTCGCGTCGTGCCGGCAAACACGCGGCTGAGAACGAAGGCGCTGGACGTCAGCACGCGCTTGGAACTATTCGATGCGGCGACCGCGCGGCAGCGGGCACGCGAGGCGAAGCAGCCGGACAGGCGCGCCAGCGCACGCGGCTGGACCAGAGAGGCTCTCTACACGCGTGGTCGCCAGAACACTGATTGACACCAACGTTCTGGTCTATCGCTACGACGACCGCTTCCCAGAAAAGCAGTCGATTGCGGCCGAAGTTCTTCGGGAAGGAATTGCGATCGGCAATGCACGGGTTCCCCACCAGTCCATTGTTGAATTCGTCGTAGCGACGACACGGGGCAAGCCCGGGGAGCAGTTGCTCGGTGCCGCCGACGCCCGTCGAGAGGCGGAAGAACTCATGGCACAGTTCCCGATCCTCTATCCCGACGAAGCTGTATTGCGGACAGCGTTGCGCGGTATGGCGGCGTACGGCCTGTCATGGTTCGACGCGCATATCTGGGCCTATGCGGAAGTGCACGGGATCGAGGACCTGCTGTCCGAGGACTTTCAGCATGGTCGGATGTACGGCACGGTCACGGCTCGAAATCCCTTTCTCGCCCGAGCGCATGCGTAGGCACGCCATCAGCCGCCACGGGCTGACGTAGCCGGCCCCGCGCCGCTGCAGCAGGCCTGGCTGCCGACGGTGTGCGCAGACAGGAGAAACGCGCAGCCGCACGCCTGGTCTTCTTTGATTTCAACACCTTGCCCGACCTAGGCATGGACACGAACACGGCCCCCTGGCGCCCGGACGAGCGCCCGTGGCCGTCCGTGCACGCATCCCGTGAACGTTTCACGGAATCCGCACGAAACCGGAAGTCCATATGATGCCCGGTGGAGAGGATGCCCCAACATCCTCAACGGGAGGAAACAGCAATGACTACGCGAAACGTTCGGACGACCGGCTCTCTCATCCTGGGAGCAGTTGTGGCCGGCGCGGTAGCCCTGGTGACGGTAACTGCATCGGCGCAGGACTACGTCACCGACGAGATGCTGCTCGAAGCGGGTCAGGACCCCAACAACTGGCTCATGGCGCCGCGGGACTACTCGGGCACCCGGTACAGCCCGCTTTCCCAGATCAACACCAAGACCATCAAGCGGCTGGTGCCGAAGTGGACGTTCTCGTTCGGGGTGCTCGACGCGCAGAACACCACGCCGCTCGTGAACAACGGCGTGATGTACGCGACCGCGTCGCACGGCCGCACCTTCGCGATCAACGCCCGCACGGGTGACGAGATCTGGCGGTACTACGACGAGGTTCCGGAGGGTGTCGCCGGCAACATGTGCTGCGACATCGGCAACCGTGGGGTCGCCCTGTACCACGACAAGGTCTTCGTCGCGACCCCCGACGCCGACGTGGTCGCCCTCGACTCCAAGACCGGCGAAGTGGTCTGGCATTCCAACATCGGGAACTGGGAAGAGGCCTACACCATGACCGTCGCCCCGCTCGTCGTGAAGGGCAACGTGATCGTGGGCCTGTCCGGGGCCGAATACCCGACCCGGCTCTACATCGAGGCGCTCGACGCGGACACCGGCGAGCAGGCCTGGCGGCGCTACACCATCCCCGCGCCGGGTGAGCCGAACCACGACACCTGGGGCAGTGCGGAAGCCGCCGCGTACGGCGGGGCCTCGGCCTGGATCACCGGTGCGTACGACCCGGAACTCGACACCCTCTACTGGGGCGTCGGCAACCCGAACCCGGACTGGGACGGCGTCGGCCGCCCGGGGGACAACCTCTACTCCAACACCACGCTGGCGCTCGATCCCGCCACCGGCGAGATCAAGCACTGGTACCAGTACACCCCGCACGACGTGTGGGACTACGACGGCAACAACGAGCCGGTCCTGATGGACGTCGACGGCCAGAAGCTCTACTTCCACGGCGACCGCAACGGGCTCCTGTACGCCATCGACCGGACGGACAGCAGCTTCGTCTGGGGTGTCCCGATCTCCAAGGTCAACTGGATGACCGGGTTCACACCGGAAGGCCGGCCCATCGTCAATCCCGAAAAGGTGCCGAGCTACGACTACGAGGCGAAGGACATCTGTCCGGCGTCCGAAGGCGGCAAGTGGTGGAACCCGATGGCGGTCAACCCGCACACGAAGATGATCTTCGTGCCGAGCCGCGAGATCTGCGTGGACATCCAGAGCGCGCCGCTCGGCGAGGGCCTGAACCCGCCGGTGCGCACGGTCGGCAAGCCCTACTGGGGCATCGGCACGATCGGCTGGAACCCCGGCTACGGGCAGCTCGTGGCGTTCGACGGCCGGACCGGCGAGAAGGCCTGGACCGTCAAGGCGCCGTCCCCGTACACCAGCGGCCTGCTCACCACGGGCGGTGACCTGGTGTTCGCAGGCACGCCCGAGGGCTACTTCAAGGCGTACCGGCAGGACACCGGCGAGGAGCTCTTCTCCTACAACATCGGCACCGGCATCTTCGGCAGCCCGATGACCTACGCCATCGACGGCAAGCAGTACGTCGCCGTCCCGGCCGGGTTCGGTGGCTGGACCGGCTGGGCCATCTTCGGAAAGGGCGGAGCCCCGCAACTGAAGGACAGCCGCAAGGGCGGCTACCTGATGGTGTTCGGCCTCTTCGACCGCTGATCCGGCGACCCTAGTCCAAGCTGACCGGCGGGACCCGGAGGGCCCCGGGGCGAGTGTCAATCTCGCCCCGGGGTCTACCTTGACCGCCGTACTTCGGGAGCCTTCCTCGATGCGTGGCAAGCACTTGCCGACGACATTCCTCGCCGCTGGATTGACGGTCGTCCTGTGGAGTGTGCCGCCGGCCCTGGCCGCGGGGGACACCAACCCGTTCACGGGTGATCCTGAGGCGATCGCCGAAGGCAAGGGGTTGTGGGCCGCGACCGGTTGCTACGCATGCCACGGGAAGGAGGCCGGGGGCGCAGTCGGCCCCGACCTCACCGACGACCAGTGGGTGTACCGGCCGACCGACGCGACGATCTTCAAGGCCATTGCCAAGGGCCGGAAGGGCACCAACATGGTCGGCTGGTCGAGCAGCCTGACCGACGAGCAGATCTGGAAGGTCATCGCCTACATTCGATCGCTGTACAAGGGCGACCCCGGCAAGATCATCTGGTAGCTGGCCGAACCGCCGATCGTCGCCCATCGGCCGCACAGCACCGGGTGCCGGAATGAAGCGGTCCTGCGACGCCATCGCCCGCTGGCTATCCTGCAGCCTTCGGGCGTTCGTTCCGCGTCCGCCCCGACGATCCGAGAGGTGGATGGGCTCATGAGGACGTTGCGAATTTGTGCGCTGGCCGCGGTGATCATCGGCGGTTCCGCCCCGCTGCACGCGGAAGAGCCCTTCGGCTCGATCGCCCTGTCACGGGATTCCATCGGGAACTTCGCCTGGGGCATCGCGTGGAACCCTGACAGCGCTCCGACGGCGGAGGCGGAGGCGCTCGTCTTGTGCCAGACGCATGGCGGACGCGACTGCCAGGTGGTCGGCCAGTCCCGCAAGGCCTGCGGGGCGCTCGCAATCGGCAACGACGGCGGCTACGGAACCGGGTGGGGCGTGCTGCGGGTGGCGGCCGCGCAGGAGGCGCTGGCGGAGTGCCGGGCCGAGAGCGCCCGGTGCCAGCTCGAGCTCGCACGCTGCTCGCAATTGCAACAGGCAGGCGGTTCCGGTCGCATCCAGCAGCCGGTCGTCTTGGCGAAGCCCGCAGGCGAAGACGGGCCAGCCATGGTGCTGGACGTGATCTGCCCGGGGCGGAATCCATTCGGCCAGCCGGTGTGGTTCAATTGCTGGACCGAACTGGCGAATCAGCCCGGGTGCTACTTCTGGTACCTGGATGAGACCCGCTGGATCGGCTTCCCCACCCACGAGAGTGCCAGTTGGTCGGGAACGTGCCGAGGCGGCGTGGCTGACGGGGAGGGCGTGCTGTCGGGGGCGTCCAACCGGGACTTCAGATGGCGGGTTGCACACGAAGGCACCCTCTCGAAAGGGAAGAAACACGGCCGGTGGGTCGAGACGAGAACCACCGACCGTGGCAGCACCCGCGAGGAAGGACACTATGTGCACGGGGGCCGCGACGGCGAATGGACCGTCGACCACTGGTCGAAGTGCGAAATGATCAACTACCCCGTGGCAAACTGGATGGATGCCAGGGACCCCTGCTAGTACATCGCCCGCCCACCGGACGCGGTCGTCACATGGCGGCGCGAGGCACCTGGGCAACCTCGTCTAGCCGTCCGCGACAGCGGCCAACGCAGACCGGCGAAGGCGGCGCTGCCGTTGGGGGCGCTCGAAGCGTACGCCTGCATTCCGGGCCGCCCGGGCCCCTCGTCCGGGTCGCCGCTCGCGAACCGGCCCGGGCGGGACGCATCCGCGCTCGGGCGCGGTCGATCCCCTCAGGCCAGGGCTCTATCGAACAGGGCCAGCAGCCGGCCCCAGGCTCGCTCCGCCTGCACCTCGTGGTACACGGCAGAGTCCAGCGAGCACCAGCCGTGGAGCGTGCCCGCATAGACCTCGATCTCCGCCGGCAGTCCGGCGGCGGCAAAAGCGCTACGGAGCACGGTCTTGGCCTCCGGTTCCTTCGCGTCATCGTTCTCGGCGATCGCCACCAGGTAGTGCGCGCCCATCTTGCCGACGAGGCGGTGCGGGCTGTCGGGCGCGTCGGTCACGAGCCTCCCGCCATGGAACGATGCGCCGGCGCCAATCCGGTCGGGAAACTCGGCCGCGGTGCGCATGGTCATGGCACCGCCCATGCAGTATCCCGTCGTTCCCATCTTGCGGTCCGCGGCCACTGCGTCCTGACGGTCCAGGAAGGCAACGAAGGCTCGGGCGTCGGTCACCGTGTGCCCGGGGCTCAGGGCGCGCATCAGGGGGATGATCTTGGCGCGCGTCGACTCGTCGCGAAAAGAGGCACCCTCCGGCGCGACCGGCGCCTTCACGGTTCGGTAGTAGGGATTGACGACCAAGACCGCGTAGCCTGATTCGGCCAGTCTCCGTCCCATCTCCTTGAACGCCGGTCGCAGTCCGAGCGCATCGGGCCAGACCAGTACACCTGCATGAGCGCCGCTTGCAGGATGTACGAAGTGACAGTCGGCCGCGCCGTCGGGCGTCGGTACCTCGATATCCGCGGCCGTCACCGCTTGCGCGGCTGCAGCCGGGGGCAGGAGCGAGGCCGCTCCCGTCCCGAGGGAGAGCGCCCCAAACCTGCGCCGGGTCAGGTTCCCCGAACGGCGCAGGTAGACCTCCGCGTCTTGCTGTGTTCGCTCGTCGCACATATTGGTCCTCCACTCGCATCGGCCCGCTTGGCCGCCGCACCGTGTCGCCATGCGGACCGGCACGCCGGCTTTCCCTGCGGCACCACACCGGGGCGCGGACCGGGCTCCGCCTGACGGTACCCGCGAGTCTCCATCTCGGCAGGCACGGTCCCGATCGTGTCGGGATGGAGCGGGCGGTGCCCGGCGCGTCGGTTCATCTAGCGGTCGACGCCGGCTCGCTGAGCTTGCGGGGCCGCGATCAGTGGTTCCACCAGGGCAGGTCGGAGAACGCCCGCAGATCGAGCTCGTGCGTCCAGGCCGAGCGATGCTGCTGCGCGAGATGGAAGTACGTCTCGGCGATCTTCGCGGGAAGCAGCAGCCCGTCATGCTCCATGCCCCGTTCCTCGCGAAGCTTCTGAAAGGCCTCGGGCCCGAGCATCTTGCCGAGGGTGTCGGGCGCATCCACCGAACCGTCGATGAGGATATGGACGACGTGGATCCCCTTGCCGCTGAACTCCGCATTGAGGGACTGGCACAGCATGCGCCGCCCGCCCATGGCCGCCGCATGCGAGTGCTGCTCCTTGTTGCCGCGCATCGCCGCCGTGGCCGAAGTCACCAGGATCGTCCCCTTGCCCCGCTTCACCATGAGCGGACACACGCTGGTGGCCACGCGGAACAGGCCGAACGTGGCCATGCGCCACCCGCGTTCAAACGCCTTGTACGTCGTATCCGTGAGGGCGCGGTTGCCGATCTGGGCTCCGAGGTTGTAGACCACGACCTCGATGGGTCCGATGTTCGCTTCCACGTCCGCGATCCGGTCCTCGATGCTGTCGGGCTCGACGGCATTCAACAGGAAGCCCGATGCGCTGCCGCCTTCTCGCTCGATGCTGGCGACCGACTGCTTCAGACCCTCTTCGTCGGTACGGCGGCACAGGACGGCGTGGTAACCCTCGCTGGCAAAGCGCCTGGCGACGTTGCTCCCGATACCGGCGCCGGCGCCGATCACAAGACAAACTGGCTGCATGGAACTGGAACTCCCGGGCGATTGGCGGACGGGCGAACCTTCGACAACCCGCAGACTTGGCGTCGGCAAGTCATCCGGGCGGTTCGGGTCGTCACTGCCTGCCTGATGCAGGTGGTACACTCGCGGGCCGCACCTTACAGCACGCGGCGATGGACGCATTGGCTCGGTCGGACGCCGCGCCGGCATTCGGCGCAGCGGCGTTGCACAGTGACGTGACCGCCACGGTGCCGCTGTCCCAACCCCACGACGCCCGCCGGTCCGGGCCTCCGAGAAGCTGCCGATGCACGTTCATCTCGATGCCGTAGGAGGTGCTGCCGGCGACATGTTCGCGGCGGCAATGGTCGATGCCCGGCCCGACTACGGCGAGGCCGTGGCGGCAGCCGTCCAGGCGCTGCGGCTTGGCGACCGGGTATCCATCGCATTCGAAGCGCACAGCGACGGCGTCCTGAGCGGAAGCCGTTTCCGGGTGACCTGCCCGGCTCCGCCGCATGCGACGCCGGCCGACACGGTACGCGAATGGATCGCGCAGGCCGCACTGGGGCAGGCGGTGCGTGAGCGGGCGCTCGACATTCTCGACCTGCTCGCCAACGCGGAAGCCGAGGTCCACGGGATTCCGGTGGCCGAGGTGGCGTTTCACGAACTGGGTGGCCTGGACACGCCGGTGGACCTGGTCGCGGCGGCGGCGCTGATCGAGGCCGCCGGATCGCCCACCTGGTCGTGCGGCGCGCTCCCCCGCGGTCGGGGAATGGTCAAGACGGAGCACGGGCTGCTCCCGGTTCCCGCCCCCGCCACTTCCCTGCTGCTGGCCGGCATGGTGCTGGTCGACGACGGGGTCGAGGGCGAACGCATCACGCCGACCGGTGCCGCCATCCTGCGCCATCTCGCACCGGAACAGGCGGCGGATTTCGCGCCGCGGCGGCTGCTTGCCACCGGCCATGGGTTCGGAAGCAGCACGTTCGAGAACCGGAGCAACGTCCTCAGGGCCCAGTTCTACGATCCGGTGGCCGATGCGCTGCAGGGCGACCAGGTCGCCGTGCTGACCTTCGAGGTGGACGACCAGTCGCCGGAAGATCTCGCGGTGGGGCTTGAGCGGGTGCGGGCCGACGACGGCGTGCTCGACGTCACGCAGCAGGCCGTTACCGGCAAGCACAACCGGATGGCGATCCGGGTCCAGGTGCTGACCCGCCCGCAGCAGGTCCGCGCGGTGGCCGAGCGCTGCTTTCTCGAGACCACGACCCTGGGGCTGCGCTGGACCCTGACCGATCGCCTTCTTCTTCCCCGGAGCATGGTCACCGTCGGTGGCGCGGAAGGATCTGTCCGCGTTAAGGTTGCCGGGCGTCCCGGCGGCCGGCGCTCCGCGAAGGCGGAGATGATCGACGTCAGCGCCGCCGATTCCGGCCGAGCCGGACGGGGCGAACGGCGCGCCTGGGCCGAACGGCAGGCGCTGGCCCGAGCCGATGGAACCCAGGATGGAGATGAGCGTGCCGACCGCGACGGCTGACTTGCTGGCTTCCCTGCACGGCGTGCTGGACGCGATGGGGCCCGTTGCCGTCGCGGTCAGCGGAGGCGTCGACAGCACCACGCTTGCCGCGCTTGCGCTCGCACGGAAACCATCCGAGACGCGGCTGTTCCACGCGGTCTCCCCGGCCGTTCCGGCTGCGGCCACCGAACGGTTGCGGGCCCTGGCCGAACCGGCCGGCTGGCCGCTCAGCATCATCGACGCCGGCGAGTTCTCGGACCCGAACTACCTCCGCAATCCGGTCAACCGCTGCTTCTACTGCAAGCACAACCTCTACCGGACGATCCGCGGGCACACGACGTCCACCGTGCTTTCCGGGGCCAATCTGGACGACCTCGACGACTTCCGCCCCGGCCTCCGGGCGGCCAAGGATCACGCCGTGCGTCATCCGTGGATCGAGGCCCGCATCGACAAGGCCGCGATTCGCCGGCTGGCGGCCGCGCACGGACTCGAGCAGTTCGCAGGACTCCCGGCGTCCCCCTGCCTGTCGAGCCGTGTCGAGACCGGCCTGTCGATTGCCGATGATGTCCTCGACGCCATCGATGCGGCCGAGCAGATGCTGCGTCGGGAGCTGACGCCGGCCACGGTCCGCTGCCGCGTGCGCGCAGCCGCCGTCACGGTGGAACTCGACGGCCCCACCCTGGAGCTGCTGGACGAGGACGAGCGGCGCGACCTTGGCGAGCGCGTGCGCGCGCTGTTTGCCGGGACCGATCGCCACGGACCCGTGGGGTTTGCGTCGTACCGGCGCGGCAGCGCAGTGATCCGAAGGCAGCCCGGTGAGTGACGTCAGCCGCGAGGTCCTGCTGGATGCCGGACGGCGGGCCCGCATCGGCCTGGATGAAGCGATCCTGTGCGAAACGAAGACGCCCGCGCAGCTCTCGCACATCCTCGATGAGGCCACGGCTGCCAACCGCAGCATGTTCCTGACCCGCTTGTCGGAGCGGCAGGTCCAGGCGTTGCGGGCGCAGCATGCGGCTGCCCTCGACTACCACGCGCTCTCCCGGACCGCCATCCTTGGTGTCGTCCCTCCGCCGGAAGGCCCGGCCCGCATTGCGATCGTGGCGGCCGGATCATCTGATGCGGCCGTCGCCCACGAGGCCGCCCGGACGCTGGCCTACGCGGGCGTTCCCAGCGAACTCGTGTGCGATGTCGGCGTGGCCGGACTGTGGCGCCTGCTCGACCAGGTCGACCGGCTCGCCGAGATGGACGTGATCATCGCGGTCGCCGGGATGGATGCCGCCATGGTCAGCGTGATCGGCGGTCTCGTCCCGGGACTGGTGATCGCGGTTCCCGTCTCCACCGGGTACGGGGCCGCCAGGAACGGCGAGACCGCGCTGTATAGTTCGCTCACCAGCTGCAGTCCCGGTGTCGCGGTTGTGAACATCGACAACGGCTTCGGGGCGGCCTGTGCTGCCTTGCGCGCGATCGGGCACGCGCGGGCGAACCGGG
Source organism: Alphaproteobacteria bacterium (assembly GCA_965116745.1). GTDB lineage: Bacteria > Pseudomonadota > Alphaproteobacteria > TMED109 > TMED109 > VXPW01. Next base: position 2,475,995 of record OZ220701.1, read on the forward strand.
CCGATCCGGTCGGAGTCGACCATGCACGTTGACATGAACTACGACCGCGGGTCCCTGGCCATCAACGTGGCGCCGGACTGGCGGGCAACCGTCCTGCGCAAGCCGGCCATGCCGGTGCTTGCCGATCCGTCCGGGGCTGTCGGAGAGGCGCTGGAAGCCCCGGTCAACGCACCGAGTCTCCGCGCGGCCGCCGCCGCATCCAAGTCAGCCTGCATCCTGATCTGCGACATCACGCGTCCCGTGCCCAACGGCGACATCCTGCCGGTCGTCCTGCGCACGCTGCTGGCGAGCGGGATGCCGGCCGAGGCGATCACCGTTCTCGTGGCGACGGGGTTGCATCGACCCAACGAGGGCGAGGAACTCCTCGAGCTGGTCGGCGACCGGTGGGTCCTCGACGCGGTTCAGGTGGCGAACCATTTTGCCCGCCGCGACGACGACCACGTGGAGGTCGGCACCACCCGGCGCGGCAACGTGATCAAGCTGGACCGGCGGTTGGTCGAGGCCGATCTGCGCCTGGCCATCGGCCTCGTGGAGCCGCATTTCATGGCGGGCTACTCGGGCGGACGCAAGATCATCGCGCCCGGAGTCGCGCACGCCGACACGATCACCACGTTCCACAGCGCCCGTTACATGGAAGACCCGAACGCGGCCAACTGCGTGCTCCAGGACAATCCGCTGCACGAGGATCAGCTTGAGGTGGTCCGCATGATCGGCGGCGCTCACGCGATCAACACGGTGATCGACGACGAACGCCGGATGTCCTTCGTCAACTACGGCGAGATCATCGAGAGCCACCTGCAGGCAGTGGCCTTTACCCGCGCGTACACGGAGCTTTCGATAGCCGAGCGTTATCCGACGGTCGTCACGTCAAGTGCCGGCTACCCGCTGGACAAGACCTACTACCAGACGGTCAAGGGCATGGTCGGCCCCCTCGACATCATGGCGCCGAACGGCAACCTGATCGTCGTCTCGGCCTGCTCGGAAGGCATGGGATCGCCGGACTACGTGGAAGCGCAGCGGCGTCTCATTGCCTTGGGACCCGACCGGTTCCTGGCGGGCCTTCTCGAGAAACGGCATGCCGCTGTCGACGAGTGGCAGACCGAGAAGCAGCTCGCCCCCATGCGGGCCGGCACGGTCTCGCTGTACACGACAGGCCTGAACCAGGAAGAGCGCGGTCTGACCGGTGTCGCGATGATCGATTCGGTCGAGGAAGCGATTGCCCGGAGTGTGGCCGAAGCCCGCGACCCCCGGGTTGCGTTCGTGCCGGAGGGCCCGTACGTAGTGCCGCACTACGCGCCCTGAGCACGGGGCGACCGGCGCGCGGTCGATCGCCGCCCGTGCGCTTGACCAGTTCCTCGGTACCCGGGGATCTGACAGTCGCCGCGGGCCTTCCGAAGCCGGACGCCAGGATGTCGCGCGGGATTGCGCGTCGGCCGGGACCCGGCACGGCGGCCGTTGCGCGCCAGCGGCTCTCTGGATGGGCGCCGCCGGAACTTGCGTCGCTGCGGTACGAGGACGATCCCGGATGCCCTGACCTACGACACCACGACGTCGGTCAACGAAAAATCTGATCCTTCGAAAGGCAACGGCTCTCCCAGCGTTCCGGCCAAGGCGTACACGAAGCAATCTCCGAAGTTGAGACCGGCAGGATGACGCCGCTTGCCGTACGCGCGAAACGCGGTTCTGGAAGCATGCGCCTGCTCGGCGTCGACCGGGACGAGCTCGATGCCGGCCTTCGCGATGACCAGATCGAGCGCTCACACGCCATCCGGACCAAATCGGGTCTCGAGGATCATCGATGCCTCGACAAACGAAACGACTGAGATGGACCGCCGGTCGGCTGCCTCGATGGCTTTGTTGAACGCTCCGCGCTCGGGCTCATCCTGAAGGATCGCGATCAACGCCGAGGTATCGATCACCGTCAGTCGGGCAAACCGCGTTCATCGTAGCCCAGGATGTCCGCTGCCATTCGGTCGTCGAGGACAGGCAAGGATGCGCAGTGCCGGGCGATCTCGTCGAGTTCCGCCGCGAGACTCCGGCCGGCGCGACGACGGCGAACTCGTTCCAGGCGATCCTGCAGCGCCCGGGTAACGGCCTGTGTCCTGGTCTCTCCCGTCAACCTGGCCAGAGTCGCAGCAAGCTCCTCGGTGGCCCGGTTGCGAATGTTCAACGCCATGGGTGAGTCCCTACGTGTAGAACGGTTGCTATACAGCAACATCCTTCGATGCACGCCACGAGCCTTCGATGGGACGTGCACTGGGCAGCGCCATGGCTTCCCCGCGGCCCGACGCTCCCGCGTCCTGTGACGCGCTTGCCGATCCGCTTCCGAGCCCGGCCGGGGGCCCTCCTTGGCGTGCCCTTCACCGCCCTCGTGCCCCGCGAGCGCGTGCCGCCGGCGGTAGTCGTGGCGCCCGCCGGTCAGCGGACACACTTCCTGGCAATCGGGTTGATGACTTGCCAAGCGGCCCATGCGCCGTGTCAGGCGGCGGTTGCGGGCGCCGGCCGCTGATCCCGGGCCACGGTACTCCGGGTAGTATGCGCATGCGCGCAACTGCGAACGACCGGTGATGCAGCGAGCAACCGAACAACGACTGGCCGCCGAGGCGCTGGATCGCATCGAGCGGCGCGCCATCCCGCAGGCCGAGAGCACGATGGTGGTCGACGGCACCCGCTATACCGCCGCCTCGGCGCTGGCGGCCGAGACCACCGCCCTGTTCCGGCGCCACCCCCTGCTGGTCGCATTCGGATGCGAGATACCGCGGGCCGGCAGCTACCTGGCGTTCGACATCGCCGGGGTGCCGGTGCTGCTCGTGCGGGGCGACGAAGGAGCCGTACACGGCCTCCTGAATACCTGCCGGCACCGCGGAGCCCGCCTGCTCTCCGGCGAAGGCACGGTGGGCAAGGCATTCGCCTGTCCCTATCACGGCTGGGCCTACGACCGCTGCGGTGTCCTGCGAGCGCTCCCTGAGAGCGAGCATTTCCCCGAAGTCGATGTCGACGATACCCGCCTCATGCGGTTCCCGACGATAGAGCGCGACGGCCTGATCTGGCTCCTGCTCGACCCTTCGGCCTCGGAGGTTCCGGACCCGGAGCTTGGCGCGCTCGGCCCCGAGCTCGCCGGCTACCGGCTGTCGAACCACACCCTCCGAGGCAACCATACGTGGACCAAGCGGATGAACTGGAAGCTTGGCGTCGACACGTTCCTGGAACTGCACCACGTGGCCGTCCTCCACCGGCAGACGATCGCCAAGACCATCTTGCGTCATGCGTTCCTGTACGAGCCGTTCGGGCGGCACGCGCGTCTCGTGGCCCCCCGTCGCAGCATCGAGGAACAGCGCGGCATCGAGCCGGCAGATTGGCAGCTGGTGCCCCACGCCACCATCATCTACCGCCTGTTTCCGAATGCGATCCTGCTCAGCCAGGGCCCGCACATGGAACTGTACCGCTTCTTTCCCGACCGCGAGCAGCCCGGCACGACCGAATGCCGGATCACCTTCTCGTCGCCGGCGGATGATGGTTCCGCGCGCGACTGGGACGAAGTGCTGCAACTCGTGCTCGGCGTGCTCGACCGCGAGGACTTCGCCATGATGGAGAGCGTGCAGGCCAACCTTGCGGCCGGCCTCCAGCGGGAAGTCATGTTCGGGCGGAATGAGATCGGCCTGCAGAACTTTCACCGCGTACGCGACGCGGCCATCATCGAGTAATCCCGGCCCGCCGATCAGCCCGTTTCAAGGAACTGCCGGCCGGCTCCGGGGAACCGACCGGCAGCCCTGCCCCTACCGGACCGCCATGGCCGTGCTGCCCGGGGCACCACCCAGGCCCTTGATCGGCAATGGTGAGAAGACGAACAGGAATTCGTGGGGGTTCGCATCTCCACCGACATCGGCCTTGACCGCCGCGGCGAGCTCCCCGAGACGCATCCATTCCAGCAAGTGAATGCCGTGCTGGGTGATCAGGATGAAGTGCGCGGAGTTGAAGATGAATCCGTATTCCTCGCCCAGGAGGTACGGGTCTTCGAGCAACTCCGTGCTCCGACCCCCGACGGCCGCTTCTGAATGCTGCGTATCGGTGCCGAGCATGGCGATGCCCCGCTCGGCCAGCCACCAGGCAACCTCGCTGCCGATGCCCGGGGAATTGAAGTGCCGTTCGTTGTCGATCCCGAACAGGGCATCCCATCCGGTGTGGATCAGCACCACGTCCCCAACGCCGGGACCTTCCACTCCCTGGTTCGCCAGTACCGACTCCACGTCGGCAACCGTGATCGTGTAGGAATCCTCGACGATCTGCTGGCCATTGAAGTCGACTTTCGGCACGTCCGAATTGTTCACAAAATCGAGCAGGATTGCGCGCGTGAAGAACGGCTTTACAAGCTCGACCCCCAATGCCTTGGTGCGCCCCAGCTCATCCGGTCCAATGTCCTCGTGCGTGAAGCAGTTGTAGTAACCCATGTCGTGCCCGGCATGGGCAAGTCCGTCGAACTGGGTCGCGATCTGGCCGATCGACGCCACCACCCCGCCGGAGTAAAACGACTGTGAGTTCTCCTCCTCGTCCGGGAAACTGAACGGCGCAATCGTCACGTCGAACACACGGCCAAACGGCGGCGTGCCAAGCGTGACCTCGTCGTACACGTGACCGAGTCGGATGATCTCGCCGGTTCGCACCAGCTTTATCGATTCGAGCACGTTTGCAGGTGTTTGCGTGCGCGTGGCACCGATCTGGTCCTCAGGATCATCCTGCTGCCAGGGGCAGCGCTTGTCCGCAGCTTCGGCGGACCCGACCCACGCGATGACCAACGCCAAAATCAAACGTTTCATTTGGCATTCCTCCCTCTTCATTGACAGCGAACTGTCATAACAACGATCAGCTTAAACAGTTCAGATCGGAATTACAAACCAACTTCAAAATCAGAAAAACTGTATTATGATTCCAGGTATCTTGCAGCAAGGAAAAGAAATATGGCAGACATAACGTGTCAGTTCATCACCTTTTACTTTCTTCATTTGTTATCCCGCCGCCGATCAATTGAAAGATCAGCCTGACATCGGCGGCATTCATTTGTCAGGAACGACCGCTTCTCTCAATCACGTCTTTCAATCGATCCGGGACGATTCCGAGTTTGCTGAGCCGCCAGGCAACATCGGCCGTACATGTACAATTGCCGCCGCATTATCACAGTTATTTCGTCGAACAATGCTTGATCACACGATTGGTCCCAATTGAAGCGGTCAAAAGAAATCATGCTGCTTCCGTTTGCCTGGCGTGGCTGGAGACCTCACCGCAGCCCGGTTCAGCCGGCTGGCGCTCGTGCAGCCGCTGCGGCGTCGGAGGCCGTTATGATGCGCCCGCTCGACGAAACGGGTGCAACCCCCTTGATGCTCGACCTTTGATCGGGCTGCGGTGACGGAGAAACTTGATGGCCATACATGATTACCGGACGGCTTTGGTTACCGGAGCATCCGCGGGCATCGGCAGGGCGGCCGTGCACGCGCTGCGCAGTGCCGGCCTTTCCGTTATCGCGGTTGCACGCCGTGCCGACAGGCTCGAAACGCTGGCCGACGAAACGGGCGCAACCCCCTTGGTGCTCGATCTTTGCGATACCGATGCGCTGTATGACGCGCTCGCACCCCTCGAAGTCGACGTACTGGTCAACAATGCCGGCCTTGGGCGTGGCATGGCGAGCTTTGTCGATGCCGAACGCGGGGACATCGACCTGACCATCGACACCAACGTGACCGCCTTCCTGCACACGCTTCGCGCTGTCCTCCCGGGGATGCGCGAGCGCAAGCGCGGTCACGTGGTCGGGATCGGCTCGGTGGCCGGGCTGTATCCGCTCCAGTCGCCGATTTACGGCGGCTCGAAAGGGGCTGTCCGCCTCGCCTCGCAGAACCTCCGGCTTGATCTGGCGGGTACCGGCATCCGCGTCACCGAAATCTGCCCCGGCCGGGTCGTCACCGAGTTCGTGGCGGGCGCCGCTGGCGAGGAAGCGGCTCGCAAGGCCTACGGGTCGTTCGACGAATTGCAGCCGGAGGACATCGCGGAGGCGATTCTCTACGCCGTCAGCGCGCCCTGGAGGGTAAACGTCTCGACCATCGAGATCGTGCCCACCGAACAGGCCTTCGGCGGACTTCGGTTCACCCGGGTCGAACGCTGAGTCCCTGATTACGGAGCAACCAGGCGGGATCGGGTGCTTGCGGTCCCGGCGCAGGGTGGACGGGCTCCCGAAAGAGTTGGCCAATGCAGAAACGATTCAACGGCAGCTGTCATTGCGGCGCGATCCGCGTAACGCTCGAAGCAGAGAAAAATGCCCCCCTGTCTCCCCGCCACTGCGGCTGCGACTTCTGCCAGCGGCACGCCGCGCTCTACGTCTCCGTTCCGTCCGGCCACCTTACGTTGACCTTGGCCGAACCTGATTGCGTGAGCCGCTACCGTTTCGGCCACCAGACGGCCACGTTCCTCCTCTGCAGCCGATGCGGGGTATTCGCGGCCGCGACCTGCGAACTCGAAGGGCGGCTCTATGCGGTGCTGAACGCCCACGTCCTGGCGCCGCCGTTGACCGTTGATCCGTCCTCCGTGCCGGTCGCCGACTACGAGGCCGAGGACATCTCCGTACGGCTCGCACGGCGCAAGCAGCGGTGGATTTCCCGTGTCACGGTGGTGGAAGGGCCATCGGCGTGACGGGCACCGGAAACGACGCCCACGAAGATCCGCTCCGGAGACCTACCAGTTCCTACCGGACCCGGATCGATGCACGAACAGCGAACGCCACGTCTCGATGGGCCGGAGATTTCCGGAACCGGCAAGGCATCGAGTGCCGGCTTCGATCGGTTGGAAGTCCGTGCGGCCGGTCCGTACGGTGGGTGCCTCACTGCCGACCGACAACACCGTCAGGGCCTGAGCGATGACCACGACCCTCCCCTCCCAAAGCCGCGCACCCCGTCATGCCTGAGCCGCTGATTGCCTTTCTCTGGCCGGAAGTTGATTTCCGGGCGACCGGCCTCGCGGTACCTGATGGCTTCGCGATCCGTTTCGGGCGGGCAACCGTTCGCGCCGAAGTGGAGGCCGGCGCCGCCGGCGCGGACTACATCCTGATCGGGTCCGGTTTCGGCTTCGTGGACAAGGCGCTGCTCGACCTGGCGCCCAGGGTCCGGCTGGTTCAGCTGACCGGTGCGGGCTACGACAATGTCGATCATGCCGAGTGCGCGCGTCGCGGTATTCCCGTGTGCCACGTCCCGGGCCTCAACGCACCGTCGGTGGCGCAGCTGGCGGTCCAGCTGGCATTCCGCCTCACCCGCCCCCTCACCATGATCGAGACCGGGGGCGAGACCGAGTGGCTCGCCGCTCGCAAAGCGCACGCCGACACGGCGCACGAACTTTCGGGCCGGGTCGGTGTCATCGGTTACGGCCATATCGGCAAGCAGACCGCCAGGATGTTCCGCGGTCTCGGGCTCGAAGTCGTACGGGCCGAGCACGCGCGCCAGCACGACCCGGACATCCCGGGAGTGCCGCTGGACGAGCTCCTGGCGACCTCCGACATCGTCACGGTGTCGCTCCCGGCGCGCCCCGACACCCATCATGTGCTCGATCGCGAGCGCGTCGGTCGCATGAAGCCCGGAGCCATGCTCATTCACGTCGGCCGTGGGGGAGTCGTCGATGACGACGCCGTGGCCGAGGCTCTCGAGACCGGACGGCTTGGGGCAGCCGGCTTCGACGTGTTCGAGTCGGAGCCGTTGCCCCCTGATCATCCCTTTCTCAATCTGTCCGAATCAGCGAGGAACCGGTTGCTCGTCACCCCGCACGTGGGGGGTCAGACATTCGAATCCAAGCGGCGGAATTTTGACGTGGCGTTGCGCAACGTCGTCCGGGTGTCGCGCGGCGAAGAGCCGATCAACCGCGCCCCAGGCCCCGCCTCCTGACCGCGACGGATCCACGGATCCAGGCCGCCTGATCGCGCCATTCAAGCTGAGGTGACAGCTGAAGCGCTGCGCCTGCCCATCGGCCCGAACCGGCCGCCCGCGACAGCCGGGTTTCGGCGCCTAAGCTCCGACCTTCTCTCCGGTCATCACGAAACCTTCATATCCCTTGGCGACGACCTCGTCGCAGGCCTTCTTGTACGTGTGCACACCGCCGACATACGGCATGAAGACCCGCGGCTTCCCGGGGATGTTGGCCCCCATGTACCAGGAGTTGGCATGCGGATAGAGCGTGGCGTCCGCCACTTCCCGGACGTGGTTGACCCAGTCCTCCTGGGCCTTCGCCGTCGGCACGATCCGGTTCTGACCGTCCCGCCGCATCCGCTCGAGGCAGTCCGCGATCCAGTCGACGTGCATCTCGATTGACAGGATCATCTGGCTCTTGACGCCGGGGCTCTGCGGACCGGTGACCATGAACAGGTTCGGGAGCCCCGCCACCATCAGGCCGAGGTAGGTGCGCGGCCCTCCGGTCCATTGCTCCTCGAGCGTGACCCCGTCCTTTACCCGGATGTCGATCGCGAGCATCGCGCCCGTCATGGCGTCGAAGCCGGTCGCAAATACGATCGCATCCAGATCGAAGTCCGCTTCCGTCGTCCGGATTCCGCTTCGCGTAATCGTCTCGATCGGGGTCTTCCTGAGGTCCACGAGCGACACGTGCGGTTCGTTGTAGGTCTCGAAATAGTTGGTATCGAGGATCAGGCGTTTCGTGCCGATCGGGTGATTGTCCGGGCACAGGCATTCGGCAGTCACCGGATCCTTCACCGTTCGACGAATCTTCTCGCGCACGAATTCCGCCGCGGTCTCGTTGGCGTTGATGTCCTGAAGCAGATCGGTGTACGAGAACAGGAAGCTGATGCTGCCGCCCTCCTGCCACTTGGCCTCGTACTGGGCGCAGCGTTCCTCCGAGGCCGCCTCCAGCGCCTTCTTGGTCGGCGGCGGATAGCCCGCGATCCCGAACGGCGTGTCATACGCAGCCAGCCGGCGTTCGGCATACCTCGCCTTGTGCTCGCGCACGGTCCCGGGATCGTGCGGACGGTTGCGGGCCGGCAGAATGAAATTGGCGGTACGCTGGAACACGGTCAGCTGCGCCGCCTGCGCCGCGATATGCGGGATGGACTGCACGCCGGAGGAGCCCGTGCCGACGACGCCTACTTTCAGGCCGGTGAAGTCGACGCCGTCCTTCGGCCAGAGCCCCGTGTGGTACGACTTGCCCTCGAATGCATCGAGGCCCGGATAGGCCGGGCGGCGCGGTGTGGAGAGATTGCCGGCCGCCATGATGCAGACCGGCGCGGTCACCTGATCCCCGGCCTCCGTCGTCAGCGTCCACAGCAGCGTGTCCTCGTCGAACTCCGCCGCCGTGATCCGCGTGTTCAACTGCACATCCCGCATCAGGTCGAACCGTTCGACCACGTGGTGGATGTACTTCAGGATCTCCGGCTGGGTTCCGTACCGTTCCGGCCACTCCCATTCCTGCTGCAGGTCCTCGTCAAAGGAGAACGAGTACTCAAGGCTCTCGACGTCGCAGCGGCAACCGGGATACCGGTTCCAGAACCAGGTTCCGCCGACACCGTCCCCCGTCTCGTAGGCCCGCACCCGGAGGCCGAGCTTCCGCAGGCGGTAGATGGCGTACAACCCCGCGACCCCGGCGCCGACAATGACCGCGTCGAAGTCGGCGTTCGGATTCGAGAGGAACGGGCTGGCTGCGTCGTCCGGCATCATCCGTCTCCTGGTCGCACCCGAACAGTCCGATCGAACCGCGGGCCACGTCGGCAATTTCGGCCCGAGACACTATACGGGCCGTCTCCGGCGGCCGCGTGCGTCCCTAGTCCCCCGTTTGCAAACGGTTGACCAGTTGGTGGACAGTCGGAATGAAACCGCCCTCGTAGAACGGGTCCTCGGCAAACCGCCAGGCGTTGTGGCCCGCGAACATGAGCTGCGTGTCCACGTCCGCGTTGTGGGCGATGTCCTGCAGGGTCTTCTGGATACAGAAGCTCCGCGGGTCCGCCTTCCGGCCGGTGCGGTGATCCTCATTGTCGGCCCAGTTGGAGAACAGGCACTGCGACAGGCAGCCCATGCACTCGGTCTGGTCCCGGCGAATCGACCGGGCCCGATCCGGTGAGACGAACAGCATCGTCTGCGCCGGGGTCCGGAGGCCTTCCGTGTGCCCGGCCGCCATCCATTCGCGGGCACAGGATGCGTCGGCCGGGGTCATCCACACCTGGCGCTTCCTGGCCCCGACCTCGACCGCCTCGGTCTGGTCACCCTCCGCTTGCAGGGCGTACGGCACCTGCCGGCGGCTCCGCTCATCGAGCTCATCGAGGAACTCGTTGCGAACCGCCGACGAATAGAAGCCTGTCGGGCTGTGGCGGTGAAGGCTGACATCCCCGTGCTTGAGCGTGAGCAGGCGCTTCTTCCACTGCGGCGAAATCGGGCTCTCGGCGGTCAGCAGCGGACGCGTGCCGAATTGGAATGCGACGGGACCCAACTCGGGGTTGTCGATCCAGTCCGCCCAGTCGCGGAGATACCACACTCCGCCCGCGATGATGATGGGCGTGTCGGCGAGGCCGACCGCCGACATTTCCCGGCGGAGCGCGGTCACGCGCGGATATGGCGGTTCCGGCTGTTTCGGATCTTCCGCGTTCGACAGTCCGTTGTGACCGCCGGCCAGCCACGGGTCCTCGTAAACGACGCCGCCCAGCCATTCCGGATTGCGGTGGTAGGAGCGCTTGAACAGCACGCGGAATGCCCGCGCCGAGCTCACGATGGGGTAGTAGTACACGCCGAAGCGCGCCGCAATTTCACTCAGCTTGTACGGCATGCCGGCGCCGCATGTGACCCCGTGGATCAGCCCCTTTGCACGCGCCAGAATGCCCTCGAGCACCCGGCGGGCCCCGCCCATCTCCCACAGGATGTTGACGTGCAGCCGGCCTTCGCCGCGACGCTCCTCATGGGCGATCTGCGCCTGGGTGACGCCGCCGGCGATCGAGTACCGGATCAGCTCCTCGTGCCGTTCGACGCGTGTCCTGCCGGAGTAGATCTGGGGGATCACGCGCCCCTTGGCGTCCAGCGAGTCCGCGTTCACGCCGGAGAAGGTCCCCACGCCGCCGGCGAACGCCCACGCCCCTGCGCTCCGGCCGTTGGTCACCGAGATCCCCTTCCCGCCCTCGATGAGGGGCAGGATCTCCCGGCCAGCCATGCGGATCGCATTCAGGGGCTTCATCCGTGAACCTCTCCGGCGCGTGGCCGCCAGTCTACTCCCAAGCCGGGGGGCGCATGCGCCGCGCGGGCTCGGGAGCCGACTTGGCGCGATTGGCCAGATCCTCGCCGGAAGCCTGATCCACCGCCTTCATCGACAGGCGGACCCGGCCACGGTCGTCGACTTCGATCACCTTGACCTTGACCTCGTCCCCCTCCTGAACGACATCCTGGACCGAGCGGACGCGGCGCGGCACCAGTTCGCTGATGTGGACCAGGCCGTCGCGCTTGCCGAAGAAGTTCACGAACGCGCCGAAATCCACGACCTTCACGACCGTTCCATCATAGATCCCGCCGATTTCGGGTTCAGCCACGATGCTGTTGATTTCCTTGAGCGCGATATCGATGGACTCCTGGCTGCTGGAGGCGATCTGCACCGAGCCGTCGTCGCTCACGTCGACCGTGGCGCCCGAGGTCGCACAGATCTCGCGGATGATCTTGCCGCCCGGGCCGATGATTTCCCGGATACGGTCCACCGGAATCTTGATGCCCACGATCTTCGGCGCGTGCGCACTCATCTGGTCGCGCGCGCTGCTCAGGGCCCCTTCCATCGCGTCGAGGATGTGGAAGCGTCCGTCGCGCGCCTGATTCAGGGCCGTCTGCATGATCTCCTCGGTAATGCCGGTGATCTTGATGTCCATCTGCAGCGACGTGATCCCGTCCCGGGTCCCGGCCACCTTGAAGTCCATGTCCCCGAGATGGTCCTCGTCGCCGAGAATGTCCGAGAGGACGGCGAACTGGTCGCCTTCCTTGATGAGGCCCATTGCAATGCCTGCCACCGGGCGCGTGACGGGGACGCCCGCGTCCATCATGGCCAGCGACGACCCGCAGACGGTCGCCATCGACGACGATCCGTTCGATTCCGTGATCTCCGAGATGACCCGGATCGTGTAGGGAAACGTTTCCGCATCGGGAAGGAGCGGGCGCAGGGCGCGCCAGGCCAGCTTGCCGTGACCGATTTCACGGCGACCGGGCCCGAACATCCGGCCGGTTTCACCGACCGAATACGGCGGGAAGTTGTAGTGCAGCATGAAGCGCTCGCGGGCAACCCCTTCCAGCGATTCCACCACCTGCTCGTCGGGGGTGGTTCCAAGGGTCACGCTGACCAGCGCCTGCGTCTCACCCCGCGTGAACAACGCGGACCCGTGCGTGCGCGTAAGCAGTCCGGCGTGGCACTCGATTGGCCGGACGGTCTGCACGTCACGCCCGTCGATCCGGGTGCCGGTCTCGAGGATGGCGGAGCGGACAATGTCCTTCTCGAGCTTCTTGAGCGCGTCGGCCACGGCCGTCGCGTCGTGCTCTTCGCCCGCCCGCTCGCCGACGTCGGCGCGCACCGTGGCCACCTGCTCGACTCGCTGCTGCTTTTCCTGCACCTGGTAGGCCGCGCGAAGGCCGTCGCCACCGGCCTCGGCGACGAACGCCTGAACCGCACTGTGATCCTCGGCCGCTTCCGGCGCCCAGGGCTCCCGGGCCGCGGCCGCAGCCAGGTCGGCGATGGCGCTGATGACCGGCTGCATGTGCTCGTGGCCGAACATCACGGCTCCCAGCATGGTCTCCTCGGACAGCTCGTTGGCTTCCGATTCCACCATCAGCACGCCATCCCGCGTGCCGGCCACGACCAGATCAAGATGGCTGTCGGCAAGCTCCGGAATGCGCGGGTTGAGAACGTAGGCGCCATCCGCGAAGCCGACCCGCGCCCCCGCGATCGGACCCATGAACGGCGCGCCTGACAGCGCCAGGGCGGCTGACGCGCCGACCATTGCCGGGATGTCGGGATCGTTCTCGAGATCGGCACTCAGCACGGTGCAGATGATCTGGACCTCGTTGCGGAACCCGGCCGGAAACAGCGGGCGAATCGGCCGGTCGATCAGCCGCGACGTCAGGGTCTCCTTCTCCGACGGCCGCCCTTCACGCTTGAAAAAACCGCCGGGGATACGGCCGGCTGCCGACATCTTTTCCTGGTAGTTGACGGTCAGCGGGAAAAAGTCCGCGCCTTCGCGAACTTCCTTCCGCGCCACCGCGGTGCACAGGACCTGGGTCTCCCCGTACGTGACCAAGACCGCGCCGTCGGCCTGCCGGGCCATCAGCCCGGTCTCGATGGCAAGGGGGCGTCCGCCCCAATCGACTTGCTGGCGTTGGATGTTGAACATGGAATTAAACGCTCCTCTTCACATTTCTGGTTCAGGCCAGCCAAGTCCGGTTCGCGGGCGTCTCGACCGCGAGCGGCATCCGGAGCCGCTCGCGGCAGGTCCGGGCGCCGGTGCACAGTCCACCGGCATCCGGAGCGCCGCCCGCCGGCCTGGGCCGGCCCGGTCTTTCACGGACAACTACTTCCTTAGATTGAGACGACGAAGGATGTCCTGGTACTTGGCCTCATTGGATCTCTGAAGGTAATCGAGAAGCCTGCGGCGCGAGTTGACCATTCCAACCAGCCCCCGCCGTGAGTCCGCGTCCTTGTGGTTCGCCTTGCAGTGTTCGGTGAGATTGTTGATCCGTTCCGTCAGGATCGCGATCTGGACCTCGGGGGAGCCCGTATCGGACCCGTCCCGAGAGTATTCGGAAATGAGCGCCGTCTTGCGCTCAACTGTAATCGACATCAACTGTTCCCTTCGGACCGGTTGCGCATCCCCGGATCGTTCCGGAAGACCCGCCGGGGAGAAAACTCCCGGTTGCTCCACTGGCCGACCGCCACTGCCCGGCCGTCGCAAGAGGCGACAACAGCCCCTTCCCTGATGAACATGCAGGGGACTTGCTCCGGACAGACACGGCGACCCTGCCGGGCGCGTGCCGCTTCCCTCTCTGTCAGTTCCAGCACCGGGATGCCGGCCAGTGCTGCGTCGAGGGGCAGAAGTTCCGCACCAACCCCCCCTTTATCCGCGATTGCAGCAAGTTCTGCAACCGTTACCGCGTCCGCCTCGGCGAACCGGCCGGACCGGGTCCGCCTCAGCGTGACCACGTGCCCCTCGGTGGCGAGGGCCTTCGCCAGGTCCCGGGCCAGGCTGCGGACATAGGTCCCCTTGCCGCAGGCCATGTGGAAGTCCGCGTGATCCGGATCCGGCATGTCGACGAGTTCAAGCTCGTGCACCTGCACCCGGCGCGGCGGCGGCTCGACCGCAGCCCCGGCCCGCGCCAGCGCGTAGGCGCGCCTGCCCTGGACATGGACGGCGGAGTAGGCGGGCGGAATCTGCGTGATCGCGCCCGTAAACGCCGGCAAGGCCCTGCGGATCGCCCCGGACGACGGTCGCGTCGAGCTGCAGGCCGTGACCTTGCCGCCGGCATCGAGGGTGTCGCGGGCTTCGCCCCAGCGGACCCGGAACCGATAGGCCTTGGTGCCCTCCATCGCCCACTGCATCGTCTTGGTGGCCTCCCCGACCGCAATCGGCAGGACACCCGTGGCGAGCGGATCCAGCGTGCCTGCGTGACCCGCCTTCGAGGCGCCGAGCAATCGTTTCACCTGCGCGACGGCGCGGGCCGACGACATTCCGGCGGGCTTGTCCAGAACAAGCCAGCCGGTTGGCTCAGGCGGCATCAACCGGCGACGGGGCGTCGAGGAGGCGGTCGACATCCGCTGCCCGGTCCAGCTGCTGGTCCAGCCGGAAATGAAGTTTGGGGGCGTACCGGAGACGCGCCTGGCGGGCCACGGCGCCGGCGAGGTACGGCGCCGCCCGGACAAGGTGCTCGAGCAGTTCGGCCGGTGCACCCGCCCGGTCCGTACCGAACGGGAGAACGAAGACGTCGGCGCGCCGCAGATCCGGACTCATCCGCACCTCGAGGACCGTGACATTGGCGTCACGAAGCACCGGGTCCCGGAGCGAATCGCCCGCAAGCACGTGGGCCAGCGCTTCCTGAACCGCGCGCCCGACCCGGTACTTCCGGGCGCTCTCCCATCGGCCTGCAGCCACGGCACCTAGTCTCCCAGCGTGCGACGTTCCTCACGCGCGACGAAGCACTCGATGACGTCATCGGTCCGGATGTCCTCGTAGTTCTCGAACGACATCCCGCACTCGGTTCCGGACCGCACTTCGTCGACGTCGTCCTTGAACCGCTTGAGCGTGGCCAACGTGCCCGTGTGGATCACGACATTGTCGCGAAGCAGGCGCACCTTGGCGCCGCGGCGGACCACGCCTTCGGTCACCTCGCAGCCGGCCACGTTGCCGATCTTGCTGACCTGGAACACCTGCTTGATGCGGGCGTAGCCCAGGAAGTCCTCGCGAATCTCGGGCGCGAGCAGGTCGGAGAGCATGGACCGGACGTCGTCGATCAGCTCGTGGATGAGCCCGAAGTAACGGATGTCCACGCCCTGTCGACGCGCCAGCTGCCTGGACACCGCATCGGCACGGACATTGAAGCCGATCACCAACGCCGGGGTCGCCGCCGCCAGGGTCACATCCGACTCGGTGATGGCGCCGACACCCTGGTACAGGATGTGGCAGCCCACCTCTTCAGTGGTCAGCGCCGTCAACGCCTGCGCGATCGCCTGCAGCGACCCGTGCGCATCCGCCTTGATGATGACTGCGACCGTCTGGCGCTGGGCGGTTCCCATGCTCCGGAGCATCTCCTCGACGTTGGTGCCCTTCGCCAGTGCCGCCACCCGCTTCTGCTTCTCCATGCGCTCGCGGTACTCGCTCACTTCCCGTGCCCGCGCATCGCTCTTGACCACGACGAACTCGTCACCCGCCTCGGGAACCTCGCTCAGGCCGAGCATCTCGACCGGCACCGATGGCGCCGCGCCCTGCACCTTCGCGCTGCGCTCGTCGGTCAGTGCCCGCACCCGGCCCCACTTGGACCCTGCGACCACGATGTCCCCCACCCGGAGCGAGCCACGCTGCACCAGCAGGGTGGCTACCACGCCGCGGCCCCGGTCCAGCCGAGCCTCGATGACGACGCCCTCCGCCGACCGCTTGGGGTTGGCCCTGAGGTCCGCCATCTCGGCCTGCAGCAGAATCGCGTTGATCAGGCCGTCCAGGTTGATCTGCTTGGTCGCCGACACCTCGACCGGAATCACGTCACCGCCATGGTCCTCGGTGATGATCTCGTGCTGCAACAGCTGACTCTTCACCCGCTCGGGGTCCGCCCCCGGCGTATCGATCTTGTTGATTGCGAGCACGATCTGCTTGTTGGCGGCCCGGGCGTGCTGCGCGGCCTCGATCGTCTGGGCCATGACCCCGTCGTCAGCGGCCACCACCAGCACCACGATATCCGTGACGTCCGCCCCTCGAGCCCGCATCGCGGTAAACGCCGCGTGCCCGGGCGTGTCGATGAACGTGATCTTCTGGCCACTCTCGGTGGTGACCTGATACGCCCCCACATGCTGCGTGATGCCGCCGGCCTCCTTGGCCGCCACGTCCGTCGAACGGAGTGCATCGAGGATCGACGTCTTGCCGTGATCGACGTGTCCCATCACGGTCACGACCGGGCTGCGCTGGACCAGGTCCTCGGGGCTGTCGTCAGCCGCCTTGAGACCGATCTCGACGTCCGCGGCCGACACCCGCTTCACGCGGTGGCCGAGTTCTTCGACCACGAGTTCCGCAGTGTCCGCGTCGATGGTCTGGGTCACGGTCGCCATGACGCCGAGGCCCATCAGGGTCTTGACCACCTCGGCGCTCCGCACGGCCATCCGGTTGGCCAGTTCCTGCACCGTGATCGCCTCCGGGACGACGACCTCGCGCACGACCTTCTGGGCGGTACTGCCCTGCGCCCGTCGCTGCGCCTGCCGCTCGCGTTCACGCGCGCGGCGGACCGAGGCCAGCGAGCGCTGGCGCTCGGTGTCGTCCAGCGCCTGCTGGACCGTGATCTTTCCCGAACGCCGACGTTCGGTCTGGTCCGCCCGGTTCGCCTGCTTGCGGGCCTCCCGGCGCGGCCGGTTGCGGGGCTTGCGCGACCGCTCGGTCGTCTCCGGCGGCCGCGGGGCGCCCGGGCGCGGGGCGGCGGGGCGGGAACCCTGGGGACGCTGCCCGGCCGGTCGCGGCCCGGACGGACGAGCGCCGGCGGGCCGAGGCCCGGCCGGCCCGGAAGCGGGATGCCCCGGACCTCCGGTTCGGGCCTCGCTTGAGCGCGAGCCGCCGGGCCGTGGGCCGGCCCCCGGAGCCCTCGGGCCGGTGGATCGGTCGCGGGGCGGCCGCGGCCCGCGCATCGCTGGCGGCGGCGCGTCCTGGGCGTCGCCGTTGCGGCCGGCAGTCCGAGGCGCCCTGGCGACCACGCGGACATCCGGTCCAAGCGAACGGGAGGGATCTTCGGTGACGCCCGGGTCGCCTTCTTCCATCGGCGGCGGCCCGGAGTCCAACGGATCTGGAGCCGGTACCGGCCGTTCGGGCGGGCGGCGACGCGCCTCGGGTGACGCTTCGAGCTCCTGCTCGGGAGGCGGCACGATCGTCACCTGCTCGGTCATCTCGGGGAGCGGCTCGGCAAGCCGCCGGGCCCGTTCCTCGAGGGCCCGGAGCCGGGCTTGGCGCTCTCCCTCCGACAGACCGCTGGGAGCGCTCTTGCGCTGAGGTGTCGGCGGCGGAGGCGATACGGCGTCGGTCCGACCGGCCGATGGCGTGATGGTCGGCCGCGGGGTCAGCGTGGCCGACGTCGGCGTTGCCTTGTCCTCCTCCATGCGCCCGCCGGCGCCCTTCTTGAAGACCCGCTTCTTGCGACGCTCGACCTCGACCGGCTTGCTCCGACCGCGTGAAAAGTTCTGGCGCACCGTGCCCCCGCTCACCGTGCGGCTGAGCTGGAGGCTCTCGGGACTTCCGCCTTTGGCGTCGGGATCAGGGCCAAGGGGTTTATCGGTCATGCCTGATTTCCGTGTTCGGCCGGCCGCAGGCCGGCCAGGCGTTGCAGGTCGCGCTTGATCCGGTCACAGAGTGATCCGGCCCAAACTGCGACGTAGGCGGCGCTGTCGACGCCGAAAGGAGTTCCGAGCTTGTCCTTGGCCGGGCCCGTGCCGGTGGCGACGCTGCACGCATCGGCCGCGCGCAACATCCGTCGCGACTCCGTTCCGGCGTCATCCGCCACGATCAGCAGCCCGACGTCACCCCCGTTGATGGCCTCGAGGCACCGGTCCCGTCCATACACGGCGTGACCGGCCCGGCGCGCGAGCCCCACCAGGTCAATCACCCGCCTGGCGACCAGCTCCTCCACTTGTCCGGCAAGGTCCGGAGGTACATCGACCCGGCGCTGGAACGCCCGGGAAAACAGGTTGCGCCGAACCGCCTCGTCGATCCGGCTCCGCCGGGCTCCGACCCATGCCCCCCGGCCGGGCAGGCGTTCCGCGAGATCCGGTACGACGTCCGCGCCATGCGCGACAAACCGCACGAGGCCGGCTCGCGCTTCCACCGTCTTCGCCACGATGCAGCGGCGGGCGCCGGCGTCTTCGGGGGCCCGCGCGATCATCATGCAGTCGTCTCCGCCGTCGGGGACGCGTCCGCGGTCGCGGCTTCCGAACCGGCTTCGTCATCGGCGAACCAGTGCGCGCGGGCGGTCATGATCACCTGATTAGCCTCGTCCTGCTCGAGCTCGACCTCGGGCAGCTGGATGCCGGGCCCCATCTCCTCGTTGTTGGCCTGGTAGAACACGCGGAGCTTGTCCACGGCCACCTTGTCGGCCAGCAGTTCCGTCAGTTCGTCGTTCGAAAGATCAGCGAGCTGGTCGAGCGTCCGCACGCCGTTGAGACCCAGCACCACCAGCATCGACGGGCTGAGCTGCTCGATGGCCGCAACCTCGTCGGTCACGCCCAGCTTGGTCCGGACTTTCAGCAGTTCCTCGTTGCGTTCGAGGATCACTTTCGTGGCGCGCTCACGGAGCTCCTCGGCGACTTCCTCCCGAAGGCCTTCGATCTCCGCAAGTTCCTCGAACGGGACGAACGCAATGGCCTCCAGCGAGTCGAAGCCTTCCGTCACCAGCAGGTGCGCCACCACTTCATCGACGTCGAGGGTCTTGACGAGCATCTTGATGAGCTGCCGCAGCTCGTCCTGCCGACGGTCGGATTCCATCTTCTCGGTAAGGATCTTGATCTCCCAACCGGTCAGTTTTGTCGCGAGGCGTACGTTCTGGCCGCGCCGTCCGATGGCGTAGCTCTGCTGGTTCTCGGGAACCACCACTTCCACCCGCGTCGCTTCATCATCGAGAATGACCTTGGTCACTTCGGCCGGAACCAGCGCGTTGACGATGAACGTGGCGGTATCGGGCGACCACTGGATGATGTCGACGCGCTCGCCCTGCAGCTCACCCACGACGGCTTGCACCCGGCTGCCCCGCATCCCGACGCAGGCACCCACGGGGTCGATCCCCGGGTCATTCGAGATCACCGCGATCTTGGCGCGGCTCCCTGGGTCACGGGCGGCGGCAACGATCTCCACGATCCCGTCGTAGATCTCCGGAACTTCCTGGGCGAACAGCTTTACGAGAAACTCGTTGCACGCTCGTGACAGCAGGATCTGCGGTCCCCGGGTCTCCTCACGCACCTCCATGATGTACGCGCGGATCCGGTCGCCGGTCCGGTACGCCTCCTTGGCCAGGGTCTGGTCGCGGCGCATGAACCCTTCTGCGCGGCCCAGATCCACGATCACGTTGCCGTACTCGAAACGTTTGACGATGCCGTTGATGATCTCGCCGACACGGCCCTTGAATTCCTCGTACTGGCGCTTGCGCTCAGCCTCGCGGACGAGGCGGTACACCACCTGCTTGGCCGTCTGCGCGGACAGGCGTCCCAGGTCGATCGGCGGCAGCGCCTCGTGGAGACGATCACCAATCTTTGCGTCCGGATCGCGCGCTTTCCCGTCCTCGAGGCTGATCTGTCGATGCCAGTCGTCGACCGGATCCGCCACCTCCAGCACCCGCTGGAGGGTGATCTCGCCGGATTTCCGGTCGATGCTTGCCTTCACCTCGAGATCCTGACCGTACTTTCGCAGCGCCGCCACCTGCACGGCTTCTTCCATGGCGCCCAGCACCACGTCGGTATCGATCAAACGCTCGTTGGCGATGGACTGGGCGAACTCAAGTAGTTCCGGCCGCCCAAGTTCAGGAATTGCGTTCACGTTTTGCGTCAAGGCGCCTCATTACCGGCCGACCGTTCCCGCACCGGCGGGAAGCGCGCACCCGGTGCTTCCTTCAAGTTTGTGCCGGGCCCGCCAACCCGGCTTGCACAGCCAAGCGCGAGACATGCCCGGATTAGTACGACCTACGGGATCCGCGATCAGGTCGCGGAAGGGGAGGGTCGTCCCCCGGCCATTGCGCGCGCAGGCACAAATGGCGGCTGCCGACCTTCGCGACGCCACACTTCACACATCTAAGGAGACGATCACGGAAAGCCCGCATGAACACCATACAGCTTCTCGAAGCGGGTTCAACCGAGTGGGACCAGATGCACGTGAACATTTGGCAGTCGGATCAAGGGTCTCCGCGCTTCAATCCCCTGCAGGGAATTGCACTGCGCAATTCTTTGCGTGGCTGCGCCAGGCTGCACCAGGCGACTACCGGGGCCCGTGCGCGGGGCCGGTGGAAAAACTGTGGGCGGATTGGGGAAACGCCTGGACATCCGGACGGGCACCTGCCGCGGCGAGCGTCACGGGACCCGTTTCAGTGGATTGGAGCGGCTGTCGACCGGGACGGTTGCGACCTAATCAAGGCCCGGCGTCGCAGCGTCGAAGTCCCTGGCGAACCACCTCATCAATCCGATGGCGTCGATGCCCGGATCGTCAGCTTCGGGCTCTTCCAGAACCGCCGCCAGCTCGCATCGCGAGCCGCGAGCGAACGGCCGGTACGGACGGAGAACCAGCACTCCCGCCAACCGGCCGACCGCAGACCAGACCATGGCGTACCCGATTCCAGCTCAACGGGGGCAGGATTGCGCGAAGAGGCGCCACCAACCGGTCCGCAAGGGGATGGTGGCGGATCGGCGAAGCGCCCCTTCGCGCTTGGCGCCAGCAAGCCAGTCCGAGAGGAGGTGCCGGCCGCTACAGGGGAACGGACGGTCGGCCAGCTTGCTGGACGCCACGGGTTACCGGATGCAGCGAACGGCACGTCGTTGCATCCCACATTCCCTCCCTCCTGCGGCATTGCCACAGTGACCGGACGATAGCCGGTATGACATGCAAATGCAACTCATTCGCATATAGAATCTCTTTCAGGCAAGAGGAGGCCCACCCACACGAGCGGACCCCGACCATGAAAGTCCCCATCCCGGCCCGCTTTCTCGCCCTTACATTGACCTCCGCTGCACGCGCGCGCGGCCTGACCACCACACGTTTGCCGGGGCCATGGATTCGACGTTCGGAACTTTGTCTACGACAGCCGGTACGGCATCGTCCAGGCGGACCGGGATTGCCATGGCTCGGCTTTGAACCGCGGGCACGCCGCTCGAAAATTCCGCCTGGTCGTGACGGCGTCAACGCGACCCACGACGAGGTCGTGTGGGCCTCCACGTCCGACGGCGTGAGCCGCGCGGGCGACCAGCTTCAGCGCGACCGGGACGCCCGGGTCCGCGGGAACGTCGCCGTTGAACGCACTGCCAACGGGGCCGACGCCTACACCGTCAACGTTCGGCCGTGGGGCCTGGCAAAGGAACTCGCGGACGGCAGCTGGCAGGCGATGGCCGGCGCCTCGTTCCAGCACCTCGCCGTTGCCAAGTACAGCCACTTCGCCGAGTTTCTGCCCCGCGTCAGCGGCATCGGAGCTTTCTTCGGGCCCAGGGCCGGGACCGTGGCGGGCGTGTTCACATACAACCGCGAGGGACACGTCGTCGAAGGCGCCTTCGGTGCCATGCGCAAGTCCAAGGCGGGCCCGCTGATCTGCATGACGCGCTGAGCGGTGGGCGCGCGATTGCCGTGCTCGGCCAGTTCCTGGTGCGGGTGGTCGGACTCGAACCGACACTCTGTCGCCAGAACCGGATTTTGAATCCGGCGCGTCTACCAATTCCGCCACACCCGCGCGCAGCACCTGCGGGGACTCAACTCCATTGGCGCCGACTTCGCAAGTCCGGAAGGCACCGGCCGATGCGGCGGCGACGGCGCCGGATCGGTTGCATTGGGTTGCCGGCGCAACCATACTGCCGGACTATGGAAGGGCAGGCACAAACGACGCCCAGTGTATTGGCGGCCCGGGTCGTTTCACGACCGGGCCGGCGGGCATCAAGCCCGAAAAACGTCTTCCGGGACGGTGAAATCAGCCAGCTGGTCGGGCTCTTCTCGCGCATGCTGAAGGCCGGTTTCTGGCACGACTACTCCATCGACCATTCGGACACGCTGGCCGTGTTCTGCGTCTACCGCTACGCCCGCGAAGCGCCCGAGTACCAGTTGGTTCGCGGCAACCAGGGCAACCGAGTGCCCGAGTGGCAGGTCTTTCAGCGGGGACGGTTCCTCAAGCATTCGGCCAGTCTGCCGCTGCTGCTCACCTGGCTTGAGGCACGCGCCCGACGCGTGCGGCAGGGCTGACCCAACCGCGTGCCGAAGCCGTTCCGCTGGCGCATGCGGGTCCGTTACAACGAGGTTGACGCCCAGGCTCTGGTGTATTTTGCCCAGCACCTGACCTACTACGACAACGCCATCACCGAGTTCCTGCGGTCGCTGCCGTTCGACTTGTTCGACTACGCACGTGCGTCGGGTCTGGACTTCAACGTCGTCCACGCGGAAATCGATTTCGCCCGGCCGGTACGACTTGACGACGAGCTGGACGTCGCGGTCGCGGTCGCACGGCTGGGAACCTCCAGCGTCACGTTTGCCACGATCCTGCATCCGGCCGACGGCGACGACATCCTGTCCCGAGGCCGCGTCGTCTGGGTGCACGCGGATCAGGGCACGATGCGTTCGACCCCGATCCCCGACGACCTGCGTCGCCAGCTCGCCAAGCATGTGACCGCGCCCGCCGATCCTTGAGACGCCACGCGGCTCCGCCGCCCCGGCCGCGGCCACCGCGGGCGTCCGTCCGTCCACGGCCGGGCGCGGGATCCCGGCGTGCGATGGTGCTGGTGTCGGGGGGACAGACCGGCGCCGACCAGGGCGCCCTGGAGGCCGCACGCGCCTGCGGCATCCCGATCACCGGCTGGTGCCCCGGTGGCCGGTGGACGGAAGCCGGGCCGCTCAGCCGGTGCTGGCCGTTGACGCCCACGCCTATGCGCCGCCCCATCCAGCGGACGTGCCGGAACCTGCGCCTGGCCGATGGTGTCCTGATCCTTGCCGGACATCGGCTGCGGGGAGGCAGCGTCGTGCTGCCCCGGACGGCCGGCGCGTACCGCCCCCGGCTCGTGCTCGACCCGCGCTCTTCGCGCGCCGTGCCGGCGGCCATCCGTTTTTGCCGGCGCCACCGGATCAGGCTCCTGCTGGTCGGCGGCCCTCGCGAGAGTCAGGAACCCGGCATCCGGATGGCGGTCCGGGACATGATGATGCGGTTCTACCAGGCGCTGGCGCCCGCTGCCTCACTCCCACTCGATCGTGCCGGGCGGCTTTGACGTGACGTCGTACAGCACCCGGTTGATGCCCGGAAGCCGGTTGACGATCGTGGTCGCCACGTCCGCGAGAAACTCCGCCGAGAACGGATAGACGCCGGCCGTCATGCCGTCCACCGACGTCACTGCCCGCAGCGCCAGCGCGTAGTCGTACGAGCGCCGGTCGCCCATCACGCCGACGCTCCGAACCGGCAGCAGGACCGTGAACGCCTGCCAGATGTCGTCGTACAGGCCAGCCTTGCGGATCGCATCCAGATAGATCCGGTCGGCTTCCCGGAGCAACGCGATCTTGTCCCGGCTGACCGTACCGGGAATCCGGATCGCAAGTCCCGGTCCCGGAAACGGATGGCGGCCCACCAGGCTTGCCGGCAGGCCGAGTTCCCGGCCGAGTTCCCGGACCTCGTCCTTGAACAGCTCACGAAGGGGCTCGACCACCTGCATCTGCATCTGCTCCGGCAGGCCGCCGACGTTGTGGTGGGACTTGATCGTGACGCTCGGCCCGCCCGATGGGGCCACCGACTCGATGACGTCCGGATACAGGGTGCCCTGCGCCAGGAAATCGGCGCCGACGTCGCGCGCGACCTTGTCGAACTCCTCCACGAACACGCGGCCGATGGTCTTCCGTTTCGCTTCCGGTTCCTCGACGCCGTCAAGCGCCGCCAGGAACGCATCGCCCGCATCCACGGTGCGAAGCTCGATATTGAAGCGCCCTCGGAAGGTCGCCTCAACCTCGTCTGCCTCGCCCGCGCGCAGGAGGCCGTGGTCGACGAACACGCAGGTCAGGCGGTCACCGACCGCCTCGTGGACCAGGCGCGCCGTCACCGAGCTGTCGACACCGCCGGAGAGCCCGCAGATGACCCGTCCGTCGCCTACCTGGCTGCGAACGCGGGCAACGGCCTCCGCACGGATGCGCCCGACCGACCACGAACCGCTCAGCCCGGCGACGTCCCGCACGAAACGGCGCAGGAGCGCCGAACCGTCCGGCGTATGCACCACTTCCGGGTGGAACTGCACGCCGTAGTAGTGACGGCGGTCGTCGGCAATGGCCGCAAAGGGCGCGGCCTCGGTCCGGGCCACCGCCCGGAACCCTTCCGGCATGGCGTCGACGCGGTCACCGTGGCTCATCCACACGGGGTGGCACTCGCCCGGGTTCCAGAGACCATCGAAGAGCGCCGACGGCGCCGTGATCTCGATGTCGGCGCGCCCGAATTCCCGGGTCCGCGCGGCGCCCACCCGGCCGCCCAGGGCCTCCACCATGGCCTGCTGTCCGTAGCAGATCCCGAGGACCGGCACGCCGCTCCGGAAGATTTCCGGTGCGACGGCGGGTGCCGCTGCGGCGGCGACCGAGTCCGGGCCGCCCGACAGGATGATGGCGCCGGGCGGGGGATCGAGATGATCGGTCGCGCGGTGCCAGGGAACGATCTCGCAGTAGACGCGGTGCTCACGCACCCGTCGCGCGATTAGCTGGGTGACCTGGCTCCCGAAGTCGACAACGAGAACACGCTCGGTCACCCGTCCAGATTCTTCCGGTACAGCGCGATCTGCTCTGCCAGGTCATCGCCACTCGGACACGGGAAGTCGCAGACGGATTCGATCTTGGCCAGATTGGCCTCGGCCTCCTCCAGGCGCCCGAGCGCCAGGAAAGTCTCGGCCTGGTAGTGGAGCGCTCCGGTGTGCTCGGGGGCAAGGGTCAGTGCCTTCGCGTAGTGCTCAAGCGCCTTGTCAAAGTTCTGCAAGCGGCGTTCCAGGTATCCGAGCTGGTTCCACGCCTCGGCCGTGTCCGGCGCCTCCGCCAGCACGGCGCCAAGCGCCAGCCGGGCGTTCTCGTAATGGCCGCTCTCGATGAGTTCGCTGGCTTCCGCGAGGAGCGACGCCGTCTCGTCGCCGCCGCCCGTCCCCAACGAGCCGGTGGGTTCTTCCATGGCGAGGGCGGCAGGGGCGGCGGTCGCCACCAGCAGCACGGTTGCTGACGTTGCAAGGCGATACCGCCATGCCGGACCAACCCAATTAGTCATCATGTACCTCCGGCGCGGTCACGGGGAGAATGGCACGCGGGGGAATCATACCCCGGTCCTATAGTTAGGGGCCTCGCGCGTCACGGCAATGTCGTGGATGTGGCCTTCGCTGATGCTGGCCGAGGTGACGCGGACGAATTCGCATTCCCTCTGCATCGCCGCGATCGAGCGGCAGCCGGTATACCCCATGGCGGCGCGCAGTCCGCCCACCAGCTGGTGGATCACCGCAGCGGCGGGCCCCTTGTAGGGCACGCGTCCCTCGACTCCCTCCGGGACGAACGCCATCCCGGCGCCGAGTTCTTCCTGGAAGTATCGGTCCGCCGATCCGCGCGCAAGCGCGCCAACCGATCCCATGCCGCGATACGACTTGTAGGAGCGACCGCCGTACAGGAATACCTCGCCCGGAGTTTCCGACGTGCCGGCCAGCAGCGATCCCACCATGATGCAGTCGGCGCCGGCCGCGATCGCCTTCGCAAGGTCACCCGAATAGCGGATCCCGCCGTCGGCGATGCAGGGAATTCCGGCTTCCCGCGCGGCGGCGGCCGCCTCGAGAATCGCGCTGAACTGCGGCATGCCCACGCCGGCGACCACCCGGGTCGTGCAGATCGATCCCGGGCCGATGCCGACCTTGACCGCGTCGACGCCGGCTTCGGCCAGCGCCTGCACCCCCTCGGCCGTCGCAACGTTGCCCCCGATGACCCGCGCCTCGTTGGACAACGTGCGGATCGTTGACACCGCATCCAGCACGCCGCGCGAATGACCATGGGCGGTGTCGACGACGATGGCGTCAACCCCGGTGGAAACCAGGGCCTCGGCTCGCTCGACTTCGGTCGTGCCGACGCCGACGGCGGCCGCTACCTGCAGGCGCCCTCGTGCGTCCTTGGAGGCGTTGGGATGACGCTCCGATTTCTCGATGTCCGTCAGGGTGATGAGGCCGACGCACCGTCGATCCCGATCGACCACCAGCAGCTTCTCGATCCGACGCTCGTGCAGGATTGCCTGCGCCTCCTTCGAGCCGATCCCCTCCTCCGCGATGGCAAGGTCGTCGGAGGTCATCAGATCCCGGACCGGCTGCGATTCGTCGCGGGCGAAGCGCACGTCGCGGTTCGTGATGATGCCAACCACCACGCCGTCCCGGTCGACGACCGGAAATCCGGAGATGCTGTACTGCCGTTTGAGGCGGCGGACCTCGCCCAGGGTGGCGTCGGGACTGACGGTCACGGGGTCCACGACCATCCCGGATTCGTACTTCTTGACCCGCATCACCTCGCGGGCCTGCTCATCGATCGACAGGTTCTTGTGGATCACGCCGATGCCGCCCGCCTGGGCCATGGCGATCGCGAGGTCCGCCTCGGTGACGGTATCCATCGCGGACGACACCAGCGGGATCGCGAGCGGGAAGTCGCGGGCGAACTGTGTCGCCGTTCCCACGTCTGCCGGCAGCACTTCCGATGCCGCCGGTCGGATCAGGACGTCGTCGAACGTGAAGGCTTCACGCATGTGATGGACCCAGTGTCTGCTTCGTGGCGCTCGATCGGATAGGTATAGACCGCGCGCGTGGCCGGCGAAACCCGAACTACCCGCCGGCGGAATCCGGCGACGGTCGAAACCCGCTCGCCAGGAGGAACATTTCGCTCGAGTCGGACCGCGACGCCGGCGGCTTCTCGCGCCGGACCTCGGCGAACGTGTCGCCAAGCGCCCGCACCAGATCCTCCTCCCCCTGGCCCCGAATCAGTTTCACGAGCAGGGTGCCGCCCGGCGCGAGGAGAGCGGCCGCGCAGTCGACGGCGGCCTCCGCGAGGGCCAGCGAGCGAAGCTGGTCGGTGGACCGATGCCCGGTGGCCGGCGGCGCCATGTCGGACAGCACCGCGTCGGCCGGACCGCCGAGCGCCGAGCGAAGCCGCTCCGCGGCATCCGGGGCGAACGCATCGCCCTCGAGAATGATCGCGTCGCCGACCGGCGCGACGGTCTGCAGGTCAAGTGCGACGATCCGCGCCGTCGGCGCTCGCGCCACAGCGACCTGGAGCCAACCGCCCGGAGCCGACCCCAGGTCCACGATCCGGCGGGACCGTCGAAGGAAGTCGTGCCGGTCGTCGATGGCCGCCAGCTTGTACGCCGACCTGGATCGATAACCCTCTTTCGCCGCGGCAGCGACAAAGGGATCCGTCTGCTGGCGGCGGAGCCAGCGTTGCTCGGAGACGGTCCGGCCGCGCATGCGCGGCGCCGCCGTTCGGCGCGCCCGCGGCCGGGACCGCGGCGGGGGTCGGCGACGCGGCATCGTCAGGCGAAGCCCTTCCCCAGGCGGGAAGGGAACCGCTGCTCGCCGGCCAGGGCGGCTGGCACCGGGACCCGCAGGTCCGTCATCGGCCGGAGGGGGCGACAGAAGGCGGGCGACGCAATCCGGCCGGTAGTCAGTAGATCACCACGCTGCGGATGGATTCGCCGCGGTGCATGAGATCGAAGGCGTCGTTGATGTCTGCCAGCGGCATCGTGTGCGTGATCATGTCGTCGATGGCGATCTTGCCGTCCATGTACCAGTCGACGATCTGCGGCACCTGGGTCCGGCCCTTGGCGCCGCCGAAGGCGGTGCCGCGCCAGACCCGGCCCGTTACCAGCTGGAACGGACGGGTGGCAATCTCGGCGCCGGCCGGAGCAACGCCAATGATGACCGACTCGCCCCACCCCTTGTGACAGCATTCAAGGGCCTGGCGCATGGTGGTGACGTTGCCGATGCATTCGAAACTGTAGTCCGCGCCGCCGCGTGTCAGTTCAACGAGGTGGCCCACGACGTCGCCGTCCACGCCGCTGGGGTTGACGAAGTCCGTCATGCCGAATTTCCGCGCGGTCGCCTCGCGCGCCGGATTGATGTCGA
Source organism: Alphaproteobacteria bacterium (assembly GCA_965116745.1). Taxonomy (GTDB): domain Bacteria; phylum Pseudomonadota; class Alphaproteobacteria; order TMED109; family TMED109; genus VXPW01. The sequence goes on from OZ220701.1 coordinate 2,504,531, forward strand.
CACCCACGATCATGTCGGCACCGACCATGCGCAGGCCCTGGATGACGTTGAGACCGATGCCGCCGAGCCCGAACACCACGCAGTTGGACCCGGGCTCGACCTTGGCCGTGTTGATGACCGCACCGATGCCTGTCGTCACGCCGCAACCGATGTAGCAGATCTTGTCGAAGGGAGCGTCCTTGCGGACCTTCGCCACTGCGATCTCGGGCAGCACGGTGTGGTTGGCGAAGGTCGACGTGCCCATGTAGTGCAGCACGGTCTCGCCGCCGAGCGAAAACCGGCTGGTGCCATCGGGCATCACGCCCCGGCCCTGAGTCTCGCGAATCGCCTGGCACAGGTTGGTCTTGCCGGACGTGCAGTACTCGCATTGCCGGCATTCCGGCGTGTACAGGGGAATGACATGATCGCCCGGCCTGACCGACGTCACGTCTTTCCCCACATCGACCACCACGCCCGCGCCCTCGTGCCCGAGGATGGCCGGAAACACGCCTTCGGGATCATCGCCGGAAAGGGTGAACGCATCGGTGTGGCAAATACCGGTCGCCTTAATCTCCACGAGCACCTCGTTGCCCTTCGGCCCCTCGAGATCAACTTCTTCGATCACGAGCGGTTTGCCGGCCTCGACGGCCACAGCTGCCCTGGTCTTCATGGCACGATTTCTCCTTCTTCCGCGCTCGACGCAGAAAACCGACCATATCACGCCGCAGCCACACGCTTGGCGCCAACCCGGCCCGGGATTCCTTGGCCGGAGTGCCCCTGTCGCGCTTCCGCGAAGAGGATTTCAGCCCCCTGCCCGCCCCTGGGCGGCGCCGGTGTGCGGCTGCTTCGTCATGCCGGCCTGACGGACGGCGCCACGATCATTGCGTGGTTCGACTGGAGCGGCCACCGTGCTGTCAGCGCCAGGGTCGAAGCGTATCGGCGAGGGGCGGTTCCGGGAGCCCCGGCGAGGTGGCTGCCGCACGAAGTCTGGCCCGCACGCCGCCAGCTGGCGGGCGCGGAAGGACGTTGCGAACCAGCCCGGGGCCGAGTCGCCTGGAACGTGTCGATGAGCCGTTCGAGAGGCCTTCCGGTCACTCCGGCGGGCCCGGTCACGCCGAACGCCGTGGCGACCTCACGGCGGCGGACGGCAGACGTTGTGCACGGCAACTGCCAGGGGCACACTCCCGAAGCCGTCTACTCCGTCAGGGATCACCATGACCACGCCCCCGCCCGCCCAGGCCGGCATGCCGCTCGCCGATGTCGACACGCCGGCCCTCCTCATCGAGATGGACGCTTTCGAGCGCAATCTCGACACCATGGCCCGTGGCATCGCCGCCGCGGGTGTCCGGCTCCGCCCGCATGCGAAAACCCACAAGTGCGCGCCGATCGTGCGACGGCAGATGGCGCTGGGGGCCGTGGGGGCGTGCTGCCAGAAGGTGAGTGAAGCGGAGGCGCTGGTCCAGGCAGGTGTGCCCGATGTCCTCGTGAGCAACCAGGTCGTCGGGGGCCGGAAGATCGCCCGGCTGGCGTCCATGGCCAGCGAGGCAAAGGTCGGGGTTTGCGTGGACGATGCGTACAACGTGGCAGAGATCGGCGCGGCGGCCGCCGGCGCCGGCGTCAGCATCGACGTATTGGTGGAGATCGACGTCGGGATGTCGCGCTGCGGCGTCGCGCCGGGCGACGAGGCGCTGGCGCTGGCCCGTCAGGTCGCCGCCACCGCCGGGCTCCGGTTCACGGGTCTCCAGGCCTACCACGGCCTCGCGCAGCACATCCGCAGCCACGCGGAGCGGCGCGCGGCCACCGACGCTGCCATCGGCCTGACCCGCTCGACCGTCGACCTGCTCGGCCGGCAGGGGATCCCGTGCGAAATCGTGGCGGGTGCGGGCACCGGCACATGGGAATTTGAAGCGGCAAGCGGTGTCTACAACGAGTTGCAGGCGGGTTCGTACGTCTTCATGGACGCGGACTACGCGCAAAACCTGGATGCGACGGGGGCCCCGGTCGCCACTTTCGAGCAGGCGCTCTTCATTTACGCGACCGTGGTCAGCAGCCCGGTTCCTGAACGCGCAGTGGCGGATGCCGGCCTCAAGGCACTGTCGGCGGAATCCGGCCCGCCGGAAGTCGCCGACATCGAGTCGGCAACCGTCGCCGGTGTCTCCGATGAACACACGACGATCGACCTGTCGAATTCCAACGCCCGCCTCGCGGTCGGCGACGGCGTGAAGTTGATTCCGTCGCACTGCGATCCCACCGCGAATCTGCACGACTGGTACGTGTGCGTGCGGAATGACCGCGTGGAAGCCCTTTGGCCCGTCGTCGCGCGCGGATGCATCTGGTAGTGGACGGCCAGCTCCGCAGGCACTCGGCATGCGAGCGGGATCCCATCAGAACAGTCGCGACCAACGCCGCCCGGCCGATGGACAGGTCCCCGCCCCTCGGCTAGTTTCGGAAACTGCATCGACGCGACTATCCGCCCAGCACCAGCAACCTGCACCAGCGCCATTGTCCCGTCACGAGTCATACCTTGCCGAGCCATCTCTTTACCAGTGAATCCGTGTCCGAAGGCCATCCGGACAAGATTTGCGACCAGATTTCGGACACGCTTGTCGACCTGATCCTCGAGCGGGCCGAGGAACCGCGGGCCGCGCGGGCGGCCTGTGAAGCGGTGACCACCACCAACCTCGTGCTCGTCGCCGGTGAAATTCGCGGGCTCACGCTGCCGGTGGCGGAAGTCGAGTCGGCCGTGCGGCAGACTGTTCGCACCATCGGGTACGAGCAGGACTCGTTCCACTGGCAGCACTTCGAGTTCGACTACCGTCTCCACGGCCAGTCTTCGGACATCGCTCAGGGAGTGGACGCCGCGGCGCAGGCGGACGAAGGCGCCGGCGACCAGGGGCTGATGTTCGGTTATGCCTGCCGTGAGACCGAAGACGCCCTCATGCCGGCCGCCCTGCACTACAGCAACCAGATCCTCCTGCACCTCCGCGACGCGCGGCGTGCGGGCACGGTGGACGGCCTCGGCCCGGACGCGAAGTCCCAGGTCACGCTCCGCTACGAGGATGGCCGCCCCGTCGGGGTCGAGAAAGTCGTGGTCTCGAGCCAGCACGAAGCGAGCCTCTCGCTGGCCGCTGTCCGCGACCGCATCATCCCGTCCATTGAGACCGTCCTGCCGCAGGGGTGGATGCCGCCCGCCGCCTCGGTTCTCGTCAATCCGACCGGCAAGTTCGTGATCGGCGGTCCCGACGCGGATGCCGGGCTCACCGGCCGCAAGATCATTGTCGACACCTACGGCGGTGCCTGCCCGCATGGCGGCGGCGCCTTCTCCGGCAAGGATGCGAGCAAGGTCGATCGCTCGGCGGCGTACGCCGCCCGCTACCTGGCCAAGAACATCGTCGCGGCCGGGCTGGCCGATGCCTGCATCATCCAGGTGGCGTATGCCATCGGCGTGGCGGATCCCGTCTCGATCCGCGTGCAGACCGACCAGGGGCCGGAACGCGACGCTGCGCTGACGCGCGTGCTCGATGAAGGCACCGTGTTTTCCCTGCGGCCCGGACATATCCGCGAGCAGCTGGGGCTCTACCGTCCGATCTATCGCCGCACGGCCGCCTACGGGCACTTCGGGCGCGCACCCGAAGCGGACGGCGGCTTCAGCTGGGAGCAAATCGACCGCGTCGACGCCCTTCGTGCAGCGGTCAGCTGAACCGCCTCGTTATCGCTGTTACGGACGGCGGCAGCGCGGCCGCCTGCGACCCGGCCGGAAGGCCCTGATCGAGCACGTCCTCCCCGAGCTCTCGATCCCCGTGGACCGGCCGGCGGGCACGCTCCAGCCCGCCTCCCTGTTTTCCGGGCCCGTGGCCGAAACCTGGCTGGAAATCGGTTTCGGAAGTGGCGAGCACCTGACCGCGCTGGCCCACGCCAACCCGGACACCGGGTTTCTGGGGTGCGAGCCGTTCATCAGTGGCGTCGCCGCCCTGCTCGCCAATCTGCCGATCCGGGACCGCGCGCGCACCCGGATCCTGGCGGACGACGCCCGTCTGCTCCTCGACGCGCTGGCTCCCGCGTCAATCGGCCGCGTGTTCCTCCTGTTCCCGGACCCGTGGCCCAAGCGCCGGCACGCGAAGCGGCGATTCGTGCAGCCACACACGCTCGACCAGCTGGCCCGGGTGATGCGTCCGGGGGCGCGGCTGCGGTTCGCGAGCGACCACCCGGTGTGCCAGCACTGGACCCTGCGGCAGCTCCTCGCTCATCCGCAGTTCGAATGGACCGCCCGCCGTCCCGGGGACTTTCTCGCACCGCCCGAGGATTGGCACGGGACACGCTACGAGACCCGTGGCGCCCCCGGGTCGGTCAGCCTCCTGTTCCTCGAGTTCGCCCGAACCCAGGAAGCGACGTAGTCGGCCGGGGGCGCCCGGCCGGCCCGGGGCGATCGCACATGTTCCGGTCCCGGTTCAAGGCGCAGGCTGCGCGACGGCGTCGCTACCCCGTCGTCAGCAGCCGACGTTGAGGTCACGGCAGATCAATCCATAATGTCGGAAGTGTAACTATGTAACAGGCAGGCTTGCGCGATGACCCAGCGTGTTCCCGTGACCGTGCTGACCGGGTTTCTCGGCAGCGGCAAAACCACCTTGCTCAACCGAATTCTGACGGAGAACCACGGTCAACGCATTGCCGTGATCGAGAACGAATTTGGCGAGATCGGCGTCGATCAGGAGTTGGTGATCAATGCCGACGAAGAGATCTTCGAGATGAACAACGGCTGCATCTGCTGCACCGTGCGGGGCGACCTGATCCGCATCCTGGGGAACCTGATCAAGCGGCGCGACAAGTTCGACCGGATTCTGGTCGAGACCACCGGGCTGGCGGACCCGGGCCCGGTGGCACAGACGTTCTTCGTCGACGACGAGACCCGCGAGTCGTTTGACCTGGACGGCGTCGTCACCCTGGTCGACGCGAAACATGCCGAGTTGCACCTCGACACCAGCGAGGAAGCCGCATCGCAGATCGCCTTCGCCGACGTCATCATCATCAACAAGATCGATCTGGTTGACACCGACGCACTCGATGCGCTGAAACGGCGCCTCAGGTCGATGAATCTCATGGCCCGCATCGAACAGGTCGAAATGGCCGATGCGCCCATGGAGCAAGTGCTGAACGTCGGTGGCTTCGATCTCGACCGCGCACTGGAACTCAAGCCAAGCTTCCTTGAACCCGAGTATGCATTCGAGTGGGGTGGTGTACTGCGCCTTGACGGCAAGGCGAAATTCAGGCTTCAGAATGGGCCAGATCCCGTCATGTCGGCGGTGCTGGAACCCATCCGCGCGGCCACGACCGAGGCGCTGATGGAGACCGCGGAACGCGTCTACACCCGGTTCTCCGCACCCGGCGAGGTGCTGCAGCCGGGCGCCACGATTTCCCCGGGCGAAACACTCTGGACGCTGACGCTCACCGATGCCGATCAATACGAGTACACGCTCGAAGCCGATCAGCCGGGCCTGTACGCACTGTTTACGGAGCACACGCCGGAGGAATTCGACGCCGGGTTCTACGGCGACTCGGGTGCCGACATCGACGTCGCCATGGAACATTTCTTCAATCCGGAGCACACGCACGACGACACGGTCGGTTCGATCGCCCTGGAACTCGATGGCGAGATCGATGGCACGGCGCTCAACGCATGGATGGGCCAGCTGCTGCAGACCCGTGGCCCCGATATCTTCCGGATGAAGGGTATTCTGGCGGTCGCGGGCGAAGAGCGGCGATTCGTGTTCCAGGGCGTGCACATGCTGTTCGACGGCCAGCCCGGCAATGCGTGGGGCGACCAGCCCCGCTCCAACCGCCTGGTCTTCATCGGCCGCAATCTGGATGAGGCAGAGCTGGAACAGGGTTTGCGCAATTGCCGGGCGCGGTGAGACCAGCCGTCAGCGCGCTCGCGGGCGAAGCGACCGAGATCGACGGCTGGCGTCTGGAACGGTCTGCCGCGAATCGGCGCCTTGCCAGCCGGTGAGACGTTCCACGCCCCGGCAGGAGCAAGGCCTGACGCCGCGGCCATTGCGGGCTCGGCGACAACCGTGCATGCCCGACAGCAGTCTCATGTTCCGGTTTCCCGGCAATCCGAGCGCGCGGATTGCCGGTCTGCGAGGCGATCAATGCGGTGTGACAGGCGATGTTCCTTCGACCGACGGCCGGGTGGAAGGCCGTGAGTGACTTTGGGCTCGATAGCTGGACTGTGAACGCGCCGCTGACCGGCGTGTGCGTCGAGCGCAGCGGGCAGTTTGCAGCGTTTGCGGGAGGGGACGGCTGCGTTCGCACGGTTTCCCTGGTCGAACCGGAATCCTCCCTCTCGGTATGGCCTCTGACAGAAGGCGCAGTGCTGGCGCTGACCCCTGATTGTCAGGAGCGCGGCTTCCTGTGCGGGGCCGATGACAGCGCTCTGTACCAGGTCCACCCCGACGACGGACCACGTGAGCTGGCGCTGCTCACCCGTTCCTGGCCGGATCAACTGGTCTCGCACCCGTGTGGCCTGCGAGCGGTCTCCGACGGTCCGGAAGTCCGGCTGCTGGACGCCGAGGGCCGGCTGGTCACCGTACTCGCCGAGCATCCAAGCACCGTCGCCGGCCTGGCCTTTGACGACGACGGCCGGCGTCTGGCCGTCTCGCACTACAACGGGGTCAGCCTTTGGACGCTGGACGGGCGACGCGGTGAGCCGCAGCGCCTGTGTCATCGAGGCTCACACCTCGATCTCACCTGGAGCAGGAACGGTCGGTTTCTGGTGACGGCCACGCAGGAAAAGACACTGCACGTGTGGGATCTCGCGTCCGGGCAGGACGCCACACTCGGACCGTGCATCAACAAGGTCAAGGCACTTAGCTGGAGCGCCGACGGGTCGTGGCTGCTCGCCTCGGGGGCCGATACCGTCAGCGGTTGGTCATTCTCGAACGACCGCTTGCCGGCGGCAGCGCCGCACATGCTGGGGCGCTACAGCGAGCACCTGATCGGCAACGTCAGCGCCAATCCCAGTCTCGCCCTGGCGGCGGCCGGGTACAACGATGGCGGTCTTGAACTGGTGAGCCTGGCGGTTCAGCCGCAGAGGCGCAGCCTGGTCAGCGCGCCAGGCAGTCCGATCGCAGGCCTCGCGTGGTCCCCGGACGGGGACCACTTGCTCGGCGGAGACAAGGACGGGCGATTGTTCGCATATCGCTTCGATACCGATTCGCTCGCCCGCCTTGCCTGCACAGATTGACGGTCGCTAGACGACGGCGATCGGGTTGCCCGGTGAACCCGTGGCACCCTTGATCGGCAGCGTCGAGAAGATGAAGGCGAACTTGTAGACGCCGTCATTGGCCAGATGGTCGAGCCGCACGTTCTCCAGGATGTGGATACCGTTCTTCGGCAGGAAAATCTGGTGCACGGGGAATGCCAGGTTCGGATCCGGGTTGGGCACGCACTCGATCGCCCAGACGTCGGCCGCACCCACGGAAATCCCCTTGGCTGCGAGCCACTCCGCCGCACCCACGCCAATTCCGGGCTCGCCGGAATTGAACCGGGCGTTGTCCTTCATCCACAGCTCTTCGCCCCAGCCCGTGCGCCACATGACCGCGCTGCCTTCAGTGATGTCAGCTTCGCTCATGCCTTGACGTTCCAGGCAGGCCTGCAGGTCGGCGACGGTGATCTCCTCACCCTTGTCCAGCATGCGCCCCTTGAGGCTCATGACGTCGAACAGAATGCCACGACAGAAGAACGGCTTGACATGCTCCATGCCGAGCGCTTGCAGTCCGTAGGCGCCGGCAGTGGACCCTGCCTCGGCGTCGTTATTGTGCAGGTCCTTCGTGGTGAAACCGTTGTAGAACACCTCCTGGGACAGGTCGCCCGCTTCGCCGATCCGGGCGCCGATGTGGGCGAGTCCGTCGAACTGCGTGCCGACCTGACCGATTTCGGTGGTCAGGATCTCGTCGTGCCAGATGATCTGGTTCTTGCCGAACGCGCCCCCGGTCGGAGCACCCGGGATCCGCAGCGCGAACACCCGCTGACCGAACAACGGCATGCCGTATTCGTAGACCCGGCCCAGGCTGTAGACCTTGCCCTTCTTGATCAGGCTTGCCGCGTCCAGCGCAACCTCGGGCGTCATGTGGTTGGTCGAGCCGGTCTGGTCGCCCTCGCCCCAGCGAGACGGCCACCATTTCTCAGCGATCGGCGTACCTTCGATACCGCCTTCGGCGGCGTGGGCAGGCTTCACCAGGTCCAGCTCGTGCATCACGCCATCGCCGAAGGCCCCGACGGCGGCCGCGCCCGTGGCGATCGTGGCGGTCTTGATGAACGTGCGGCGGGACTCGGACTTGAGTCCGTCACCATCTTGGGCCTCAACGGACTGTGCGTCCGTATCCTGGTCTTCGGAGTTTGTTGGACGGTGTTCGTCGCTCATCGTGGGTCCTCCCAAGGTGGTGTCGGCCATAAATGCCTTCAGGAGAAACATTATAACATTTCACTATGGAAAAATGTCAATCCCCGTCTGTGAGATTGACCGCACACGGCGACAAGGCGAAGCGGGATGATTTTTGCAGCGGCGGTCGGTCACGGCCGGTGGCATCCGTAGCGGTAGCAGCAAGGCATTCCCTTCCACTAAATCGGCAGCGACGGATCCTGCGCCGCGCGGGCCGCGCGGGCCGCCCGCTCTTCGCTCATGCGCTGAAACAGGGGCAAGTCCTGGCGCAGGCTGTTCTCGACGGCGGCGCGGTCGAGATTGGAGGTGATGAACAGCAACCGGGAACGATCGACCTCGGCCTCAGGCAACCATTGTGGAGGCTGGTAGACGTGCTGGACGCCGTTGATGACTACGGGTCCGTCCATGCCCTTGATGTTGACCGCACCCTTCGTTCGGTACATGACGTCTCCGTTCGACTGGGTGCCGGCGTTCAGCCAGCCGTGCAGGGCCTCCCATTCGAGCGCGTGCGAGAATTCGATCGCGAACCCGTGCAGCCCGCTCTCGAGCAGATCGCTGTCGGCATAGTGCGGCGCCGCCAGCCAACCGCCCAAATCGCCGTCCAGCAAGCGGGTTTCCAGGCCTGCCCCGGTCAATGCTTCAGCCAGGAAAGGCTGATCGAGCGGCACGCGGACGGCGCCGGGGTTCAATCCCTGCAGTAGGGCGTGGGTTGCCGGCTCGGCGCGTGACGCGGCGTCGACCACGATCCGGTCGGCGACGGCGAGCTGCTTGAAGCCATGTTGCGATCGTGCCAGCGCGTTCAGACCATCGCCGCCGCCCATGACCGCCACCACGCTGTCGAGCCGAAAGTACTCGGTGACCAGCGCATTGTTCAGCAGTGTTTGCATGATCGGAGCCGGATCGGCATCGGCCAGGGTTTCGATCAACACCTGGTCAAATTCGATTTCGCCCTGAGCCCGCCGGGCAAACAGCCGGCGCAGGCTGCTGACCAATCCCGAGCGGGTGATACAGCACAGACACCCGATGGCATGCGGCACCATCTGCCCGGCAACACGGTCGGTCGACGCCGCGGCAAACTCCGGACCGTCGACATCGTTGCTGATCACCGCCCAGCGGCCGCCGTCCGTTTCAAGAAGGTGCTCGACCGTTTTCGTTCTCGTGCGGGCATCGACCCCACAGACCACGATGGCTGGCAACTTGGCTCGGGCAGAGTCAGGGACAAATCTCAGCATGGTTGGTTCACCTGAACAGTGCAGGGACGAGCGTGCTCGTCGGGTGGTTGGCGGAGGGCTGTGGTCCAGTCGGCGAGGGCCGATGCGCCGGACGGCCAGCCTTGCGGGGTACCAGCAAGCGCGCGCTCATCTGCTGATCAGTCAAGCCGACAGCGCCCGCGCAAGCGTCGTTGCGTTGTAACGCATCATGTCGAGATAGGTGGGCGCAGAGCCGTCAGGCCCGGACAGCGCGTCGGAGTAGAGCTTCCCGCCGACGGAAGCCCCGGTTTCGCTGGTAATCTGCTCGAGTAGGCGCGAGTCGGTGATCGATTCGAGGAAGACGGCCTCGATCCTCTCCTGGCGGATCTGACGGATCAGCGCGGCAACGTCCGTGGCGGACGCCTCGCTCTCCGTGCTCACGCCATGGGGCGCCACAAAGTTCAGACCGTAGGCCTCGGAAAAGTACGCGAAGGCGTCGTGGGACGTCACGACAGTGCGCCGGTCCGCGGGCAATCCCGCGAACAGCCCGCGGATTTCCGCCTCCAGCGCCTCGATCTCAGCTGCATACGCAACGCGGTTCCGGTGGTAGAAATCCGCGTTCCCCGGATCGGCGGTGGCCAGCGCCGCAGTGATGTTGTCGACGTAGATCAGTGCGTTCGCAAGACTCTGCCAGGCGTGCGGGTCGAAGGCATCGTGGTGGTCGTGATTGGCAAGCGCGATTGGCTCGATCCCGTCGGTTGCCACCACGCGGACGCCGCCGAAGTGCGACGCCTCCACAAGCCGATCCAGCCAGCCTTCGAATGATAGGCCGTTGACCACGAGGATCTGTGCCTGGCTCACCGCACGCGCATCCCCCGGGATCGGCCGGTACACGTGGGCGTCGCCGTCGGGCCCGACGAGCGTAGTGACGGCCACTTTGTCCCCGCCGATGCGCTCAACCATGTCTCCGAGAATCGAGAAGGTGGCGACCACCGGGATGGGCCCGTCGGACCAGGCCGGTGTTGGACCGGTCAACGTAAGGGCGAGAAGAGCCGTCGCCGCCGTCAGCAGGTCTCTGGGGATGCGCATTGGGATTTCTAGCTAGGCTTCGACGTGACGATACGGATAGACCCGCGCGGCAAAGCTGCCCGCTGGTCCGAAGGTGAGTGATAGCCCGTAAGCGACTCCCGCTGCGAGGATGATTGCCGGCCCGGACGGCAACCCGTAATGGTAGGAAACAAGGAGCCCGCAGACGCTCGCGGCCACGGCGATCGCGACCGCGGCCAGGATGAGCCCGCTAATGCTGACTGCCCAGAATCGCGCGGCAGCGGCCGGCAAGATCATGATGCCGACGACCATCAGGGTGCCGAGCGCATGAAAGCCGCCGACGAGATTCAGGACGACAAGCGCGAGAAACGTGAAATGGGTCACGGCGCTCAGCCTGCTCACCGCCCGCAGGAACTGCGGGTCTGCGCACTCGAGGACCAGGGGGCGGAAAAGAAGAGCAAGCGCAAACAGCGTGATGCTTGCAATGCTGCACAACAGGATCAACGCCGAGTCGTTGAGCGCGAGCACGGTGCCAAAGAGGACGTGCATAAGGTCGACGTTGCTGCCGCGGGTGGAGACGATCAGCACGCCAAGCGCCAGCGAGATCAGGTAGAAGGCGGCAAGGCTCGCGTCCTCCCGCAGCGCCGTGACGCGGGTGACGAAGCCCGAAAGGATCGCGACGGTTATTCCGGCCAGCAGCCCGCCTACCGTCATGGCCCCGAGCGAGAGCCCCGCCACGAGATAACCGACCGCCGCGCCGGGCAGGATCGCGTGCGCCATCGCATCACCGGTCAGGCTCATCCGGCGCAACAACAGAAAGACTCCCACCGGCGTCGCGCCCACCGAGATCGCGATGCAACCCAGCAGCGCGCGGCGCATGAAGCCGAATTCGGCGAACGGCTGAACCAGCGCTTCCCACATTACGAAGCGTGTCTCCCGCAGTCGTGGGGCGGGCCGTCACATGCCTCGCACATCTGGCGGGCACGAAACTGGTTCGCTGCCGTCAGCACCTCTGCCGTGGGACCGTGCGCCACGAGATCGCGCGCCAAGATCAGCGTCTCGGGAAAATGCTCCCGTACTGTCTCCGCATCGTGCAGAACGGTGATCACCGTGCGCCCCTCGCCATGCCAGCGTTGCACCACACCCAGGAGATCCATCATCGTCTTGGCATCGATGGCCGTGAACGGTTCGTCGAGCAGCACGAGCCGCGCGTCCTGAAGCAAGAGCCGGGCAAACAGTGCTCGCTGAAGCTGTCCGCCCGACAGTGAACCGACGGGTCGGGACTCGAACCCGGTGAGACCGACGGCTGAAATGGCATCGTCGACCCGGGCACGAAGCGCGGCACGCAGCCCGAAGAAGCCGCCGATCTCGGTCCAGAGACCCACAGCCACGAGATCGACGACCGTGATCGGAAACGACTGATCGATGTCCGATTGCTGCGGCAAGTAGGCGATGTCGTTCCGTGTACAGGTTCCGAAGTCGACCCTCCCTGCGAGCGGACGCAATGCGCCCGTCATCCCCTTCAGCAGTGTCGACTTGCCCGCGCCGTTAGGCCCCACGACGGCGGTCAGGCTACCGTCGGCAACTTCGCCATCGAGCCGGCGTACCGCCGGATGGCGGTCGTATCCGAGGGTCAGATCCTGAAACGCAACGGCGTAGGTCATAGGTTCCCCGGAGTGGAGGTCGCCCAGAAAAACGCCGCCCAAAGCGCCATTACGAGCAGTGCCGCCACGGCAAGCCGTGGACCGACGCCCACGAGAAGCGCCCCGCCCGTCACGCGGCGCCAGACGTTCATGCCTGATCCTGTGCGGAGCTGCAGCTTGCGCATTGGCCGTGGACCTCGATCACATGGCGGGTCGGGGCGAAGCCCGACCGTCCCGCGATGCCGGACAGTGCCTTCAGGAGGTCCGGCGAGACGAATTCCTCGACCTCTCCACAGTCATCACAGATCGAGAGAATCGACGCGTCTCTATGCGAATCGGACTTGCAGGCGATGAAGGCATTGAGGGATTCAAGACGGTGCACGCCGCCGCGCTCCGTCAGCGCTGCCAGGGCGCGATAAATGGTCGGCGGGGCAAGCTGCGGGTTGTCGTCACGCAATTGGCCAAGGACTTCGTAGGCGGACATCGGCGTGCCGCGACGCCGCAAGATGGCAAGCACCTCCGCCTGCATGATCTCGCCACGCTTCTTCATGCGATCCTCGTGCTCAATCCCAGGGTCGCCCAGTCCCAAAGTAAAGTGTGTTTGTTATGTTATATCAAGTCCGTGGTGAAATCGTGACGTTCCCGACCGGACTTGGAGCACTGACTGCCGAAGAGAGGATTCTGGAACGGGTCTTCCGGGCCGCACGGGGAAGCGGCGGCGTGGCAGTCGAAATCCGGCGGGCAGTACATCGCATTCATCCGGGAGCAGGCGGGGACTGCCGCAGGTTGCCTCGGTGACGGAACTTGCCGGGGCGCTTGCTCGGGAGCGCTGGCGCATAGGCGGCCGCCAGCGCCGTTTGGCGGTTCCCGAGGCGGCGGGGAAGCCTGCTCGTCCACCAGCCGGCTCCCGCTGCCGGACAGGTACGAAACCGACTTGTCCGGCGATCCCGTGCGCGGCGGGAGCAACCCCGATCTGCACCCGGCCCGGCCAGCACTCATCGACGAAACACGGCCGCTGGCGAAGATGGCGCGGCAGTGTTCTCGAGCGCACCCGTACTCCGGCAGCGGGATGGGCGGACAGAGCTCGCTGTCGTGGCTCTGGCGTTACCCGGCGCTAACCTCCTGGCCCATTCGTCCTGCGCACAACCCGCCTCAGGAGATCGCGCATGTTCCTGTCCCACTTCGCGACGTTGGCCGCCTACAACCGCTGGGCCAACGTACGCCTGTATGACGCCTGCGCAGGCCTGAGTGACGCGGCCCGCAAGCAGGACCGCCGGGCGTTCTTCGGTTCGATCCACAACACGCTGAACCACATTCTGGTCGGAGACCGCGCTTGGCTTGACCGCATTGAAAGAATCGATTCCGGCCCGGTCACTCTGGACGCCGTACTGTTCGACGACTTCGATGAGCTGCGTCGCGCCCGCACCAGCGAGGACGGCCGTATCGGCCGGGTACTCGCGGACCTGGGCGAGGCGCGGATCGCGGAGGACCTCGTCTACCGCAACGTCGCAGGCGAGTCGTATTGCACGCCGCTGCGCCTGGTGTTGACCCATCTGTTCAATCACCAGACCCACCATCGTGGTCAGGTGCACGGCATGCTGAGCCAAGCGGGTGCCTCGCCGCCTGAACTGGATCTGATCTACTACGTCCGAACGCTCTAGATCGGCGATCCGTCAGCGGCCGGATCGTTTCACCCCAACACCGGAATGCTGGAGAACCCGCGAATGGTCATGGCGATGGCTGTGCCATCGCCGACCGCGACCTCATCGGCCTCGATAGGCCGGGCACGGGCGTCGACGAACAGGCGGCCGGGATGTTCCGCAGGGGCAGTGCGCATCGAACATGGCCATCGACCGACGGGAACTGGACAGGTTTAGGGTTGATTTCTCAGACATCGCTTCTGGTCGGCGACTGCCTCCGGTGCATCCCGGCGCGATTCTGCGCGATGAGTTCCTGAAACCGATGGAACTCACCGTCTATCGGCTGGCTCGAGACCTCAAGGTGTCGCGCCCTCGGCTGAACGAAATTGTGCTTGGACGCCGGGCTGTAACTACCGACACTGCGTTGCGACTGGCTCGCTATTTCGGGACAACGCCGGAGTTCTGGATCAATCTGCAAGCTCGCTACGACCTGGACGTAGCCGAGCGCACAGTGCGGCACAAAATCGACCGGGAAGTGGCACCTCGTGCAGCATGACGGTTCCGACCTGAAGCTCATACATATCGCGGCGCGGCTGAGAAGCACTGCGGATCAACCATTGCTCCGACTTTATGCTGGCGGACGTATCTCCGATCCATCAGGACGGCGGGTTTCGCCATTCTCGAATTGGCTTGCTCAACTGGCTTGGAGAACGGCGCTCAGGAAGTGCTGTGTCCTTGCGCTCTGCGGATTGCCGAACAGCCGTTCTGGCGGTCCCTGCTCTTCAATTTTGCCGTCGTAAAAGAAGCACACGCGATCTGAAATTTCCCGGGCGAAGCCCATTTGGTGCGTGACCATGATCATGGTCAGATTGTGTTCGGTGTTGAGTAGCCGGATGACGTTCAGCACTTCGCCGATTACTTCCGGGTCGAGTGCTGACGTCACTTCGTCGAGCAGCATCACCTTCGGTCGCATCGCGAGAGCGCGGGCGATGGCGACACGTTGCTGTTGCCCGCCGGAAAGGCGCGCGGGATGCTGGTGCCGCTTGTCTGCGAGTCCCACCATTTCCAGTAGTTCCACAGCCCGATCCTCTGCTTCCCTGGTCGATAGGCCAAGCACCTGGATTGGCGCCTCGATGCAGTTTTCGAGCGCCGTCATGTGAGGAAACAGGTTGAAATGCTGAAACACCATGCCAATGTTCGACCGCATCTTTTGCTGGTGTCGGGGGGTCGCTCGAACCAGTCGGTCGCCAGCCGGCATATGGGTCAGCGGTTCCCCGTCGACGTAGATCACACCGTCGTCGATTTCCTCCAGTGTCATCAGCATCCGCAGGACTGTCGTCTTGCCTGAGCCTGACGGTCCGATGATCGACACCAATTCGTTGGCAGCGACATCAAGATCGAGTGCGTCCAGGACGGTCAAGGAACCGTACCTCTTGGTGACGGCGGCAAACCGGACCATGGGGACGTCGTCGCCGTCGAGCTGAAGCGGCACTTGAGGCCCGGTCATCGCCTGTCCCCGCGCCGCCTCACCGGGTCATGCCGAGGCGCCGCTTCACCAGGGCTTCGAATTTTCGGAGGCCGCCCGCCGTAGGGAGCGAGATTGCCAGGAAAATGATCCCTACCAAGGTGTAGGGCTCCAGGTAGCGGTACGTCTCGGAACCCAGCGCGCCGGCCACGTGCATCAACTCGGCCACCCCGATGACGGAGAGCATCGGCGTATCCTTGAAGATGCCGACCAGATAGTTGCCCATGCCCGGCAGTGCCGCCGGCAGGGCCTGCGGGAAGATGATCCGCGCATAGGTTCGCCGCATGCCGAGATTGAGGGCCCGGGCGGCCTCCCACTGTCCCTTCGGAACGCTCTCGATGCCGGCGCGGTACACCTCGGACAGGTAGCTCGCGTAGTGAAGTCCGATCGCGATCATGCCGGCTGTCCAGGGCGACAGGCGGATGCCGAACTGCGGCGCGACGTAAAAGACGAAAAAGATCTGCAGGACAAGCGGTGTGGACCGGACAAACTCCACGGCTTCCCGAACGGCAAACCGGACAGGGGCGTACCGCGTGCGCTGACTGAGCGCCGCCGCCAAGCCGACGACGAGCGCGATCAGGTAGCCGAATCCCGCAGCGAGCAGAGTGTTGAGCGTCGCCTGCAGCAACTGCGGCAGGATCGCGAAGGCAAAGTCCCAGCGCCAGTCGAACATCGTGCCCTCCCGGTTAGGCCAGGCCCAGCTTGCGGGCCATGACCCTCTCGAGCCATCGCATCCCCGGCGTGATGACGAACCGCGCCATGACGTAGTAGAGAATCAGTGCGATCCCGAAAGCTTCCGCCGACCGGAAGGTCGATCCATTGATCTGTTTCGCCTCGAACATGAGATCCCCGACCGAGATCAGGGCAACCAGAGCCGTTCCCTTCAGAAGCTCGATCAACAGGTTGCCCCACTGCGGCAGCATGATGACGAGTGCTTGCGGCAGAATGATGCGGCGCATCCTTGTCCCCGGCGACAGGTTCAGGGCCAGAGCTGCCTCGTACTGACCGCGCGGTACTGACTGGATCGCGCCACGGACCAATTCTGCGCCGTAGGCACCGAGATTCATCCCGACCGCGACAAATCCTGCCGTGAATTTCTCGAGGGTAATTCCAAACAGCGGCAGCACGAAGAAGATCCAGTACAGCTGCACCAGCAGCGAGGTGCCGCGAAATACTTCGATGTAGATCGTCGCCGCGCCCCTTGCGAACGGGTTCCGGGCGAGCCGCAGCATGCCCATCGGGAAGGCGACGGCCACCGCGAGAAGCGATGCCAGGGCCGTCTGCTGCGCGGTGACCCATGCCCCGGAGGCGAAGCGCGGCGCGTATTCCAGCAGGAATTCCGCGAACATCACCGGTCGAGTACCGCCGTCGGCGGCGGATCGTCCGCCCTTGTACCCATGCTGACGATGGCCGACCCCGGTCCCCGGCGCATGTTACGCAAGCGCCGGGCGCCGGGTTCGGGCACGGCTATCGGTTTGCGCAGGCGTGCTCCGTGGTCGCATCGCCGGGCAACTGCGCCTCGGTGTAGCCATAGGCCGCCACGCTCGCCAGCATCTCGTCCGACCCGAGGTAGTCCCCCAGCACCGCGTTGAACGCTTGCTGCATGGCCGTGTCGGACGGACGAAAGGCGATGCCGACCCAGTTCTGGGTCCATTCGGGAAGCCTCGACGGATCAGTCACCGTGACAGTTCCTTCCGACGACTTGGCGAGATTCAGCGCCGTGAAGTAGGTGACGCCGCCCGCCGCCGCTCGTCCCGCCTTGACCGCTGCAAGGATCTCGGTCGGCCCGGGCACCTGCATGATCTTGTCCGCAGGGATGCCCTGTGCCTTTGCCACCTCGACGATGTTGTAGCCGGAGCCTGTCACCAGTGTCGCTTCGAGCCGGCGAAGATCCGCATAGGTCTGGATGTCCTCAGGGTTGCCCGCCGGCACGATAAAGGCGTCGCCGAAGACGCCGATAGGATCCGAAAAAAGCACGTTCTCGCAACGCTTCTGGAGGATGTACATGCCACCCGTGATGACATCGAACCGGTTCGCCTTGAGCCCAGGGATCAGGCCGCCCCATTCGGTCACGACCGGTACGATCGTCTTGGCGCCCAGCTTCTTCAGGACCGCGACCGCGATGGCGTTGACGAACCCGAGGGCCTCCGCACCCTCGCCGGGATAGGCCCAGGGGACTTCGTTGGCAAAACCGATCCGCACCGGCTCACCGGCCCTGAGAGTGTCGAGGAGGTCCGCCGCCGGCGCCTCCGAAACGGCGGCCGCAGCGGCGGCTACCGCCATTGACACGCCGGCAATCCGCTGCCGCCAGTTCTGCGTCATTTACCTTCTCCTTCAGAGGTTCTGATGGATTGTCTCGCCACGGGGGATGGGTTTGCGCGACGGTGTGCAGGGCCGGGAACACCAGCGCGATGTGGAGATCGCGCGGACCGACGGTCGTGCCCCCAGCGCCGTTCGGCGTCGTGGCACCCCGGAGCGCCGCCAGTTCTGCGCCGCGCCGCCGCGCTCCGGTAATGGCGCCGCACCAACCGCTGGCCCGGCCAGGGCCGTTCGAAATTCCTGCCCGCTGCGGGCGTGGGACCGGTGCCCGAGGGTTCGGCGCTGCCGGCTGCCCCCCAGCATCGGTGACCCGTCCTCAAGCGGCCTGCGCGCATAGCGGGCCTGTGATCGGTTCAACGGGTTCCACGTGTTCACGCGCAGCAATGAACTCGGGCCGCGGGGTCGCCGGACCAAACGGCCGTTCCAGCCGGTTGGACATCGCGTTGTAGACGATGAATGCGTTCGACCGCGGCAATGGGGTGATGTTTGAGTTTGACCCGTGCATGGTGTTGCAGTCGAACACCACGACAGTCCCCGCCGGGCCGGTTGGCATAGCGATGCCGCCTTGCGCCAGTTCCGCGAGAATTTCCTGATCGGGCACGCCGTATTCCTGTTTGCGCAACGACTGCTTGTAATGGTCTGCCGGGGTTTCACCCACGCAGGTCGCGTAACGCAGGTGCGAGCCCCGCATGAACATGGTCGGACCATTGACGGCCGCATTCTCCGTGAGAAGGATCGACATCGAGAGCGCGCGCATGCGCGGCATTCCGTCCTCGATATGCCAAGTTTCGAAGTCGGAATGCCAGTAGAAGTCCTTCCCTTCAAAGCCCGGCTTGTAGTTGAGGCGTGACTGGTGGATGTAGACCCGGTCGTTGAGCAGGAACTCTGCAACCCTTGCCAGGCGCGCATCCGCCACCAGCCGTCCGAAGGTTTGGCTCTGGCGATGAATTTGAAAGATCGATCGGACTGCACCCGAGCCGGGCTCACGAATGGTTGTCTCCTTCTCGAGTACCTGCGGCTCAGCGAGCAGGCGGGCCGCTTCGGACTGCAGCATTGCGGTCTCGGCGGCGTCGAAGACGCCGTCGAGTACGAGCGTGCCGTCTGCCTCATAGCCTTCGATCTGGGCATTCGTGAGCGGCGCATCCATGGCCCCATTGCCATGGACCACCGGATCTTTCCGCTCGATGAAGCGTGCCGTCTCGGCGCGACGGGACGGGTAGATGTCGATGCGGTGTCCGCTCCCCATCAATCAGGCCGCCTGCGCTGGGAGCGGATAGGCGCCGTGTTCGTCATGGACTTCCTGGCCGGTGACCGGGGGATTGAACACGCAGGCCAGCGTCAATTCGGTATCGCCGCGCAGGATGTGCCGGTCGTGCTGGTCGAGGGCGTACAGGATGCCCGGTTGGATGCGATGCACGGCTCCGGTCGCGAGATCCTCGATGCTCCCGCTTCCCGCGATGCAGTAAACGGATTCCAGATGATGTTGGTAGCACATCGTGAGTTCCGCTCCCGGTTCGATCGTCGTGATGTGGAACGAAAAACCCATCCCGTCATCCTTGAGGAGCAGTCGCACACTGCTCCACCCATCCGAATCGACGCGGCGCTCGGTTGCTTCGGCCGCGCTTAGATCGCGTACAATCATGATCTTCCGTCCTACGCTGCAGCGCGAACGTCACTGGCGAGCACGGCAGCGATCGCTTGGCGCAAGATCTCCAGCCCGCGCTCCAGATCGGTATTCGCGATGGTGAGCGGCGCGAGGCACTTGACGACCTCGTCCCGCGGCCCGCTCGTCTCGATAACCAGGCCATTGGCAAAGCACCGCCTGACGACAGCCGCGGCAGCGTCCCCCGACCCTACGTCGAGCCCGAGCATCATGCCCCGGCCCTTGACTGCGGCAACGCCGCCCTTGCCGAGTTCGGCGAAACACCGTCGGATTAGGCGCGCCTTCTGCCCGACGGCATTTTGCAGTGCGTCGTCCCGCCAGAACGTCTGCAGGGCGGCTGTCGCCGTGACGAAGGCGTGACAGTTGCCGCGAAACGTGCCGTTGTGCTCGCCGGGCTTCCACACATCGAGCTCGGGCTTGAGGAGCGTTAGGGCCAACGGCAACCCGTAACCGGAGACCGATTTTGCGAGCGTGACGATGTCGGGATTGATGCCAGCCGGCTCGAAACTGAAGAAAGTTCCTGTGCGGCCGATACCGGCCTGAATGTCGTCCACGATGAACACTGCACCGTGCTTGCGCGCGATCCGTTCCATGGACTGCAGCCAGCGCGTTGAGGCCGCGTTGAGGCCACCTTCCCCCTGAACCGTTTCCACAACAAATGCGGCCGGTGCGTCAATGCCGCTGGAAGGGTCATCCAGCATCTGGGCAATCTGTTCCGCCGTGTCGGTATCCGGGCCAAAATATCCATCGAACGGCATGCGCGTCACATCGCTGAGCGGCACACCTGCACCGCCGCGGTGATGTCGATTTGCGGTGAGGGCGAGCGATCCCAGGGTGCAGCCGTGGAAGCCGTTGGTAAAGGCGATCACGTTGCTCCGTCCCGTCACCTTGCGGGCCACCTTGAGCGCCGCTTCCACGGCATTGGCGCCCGTCGGTCCCGGAAACTGCACCACGTAGTCGAGTTCGCGCGGGCGCAGGATGGTCGTCTCGAACTCTTGGAGAAACGCCTCCTTGGCGTCCGTTTCCAAGTCAAGGCTGTGCGCCAGTCCGTCCGCCTCGATGTAGTCGGCAAGCGCTGCCTTCAGGGCAGGATGGTTGTGTCCGTAGTTGAGCGACGAACAACCGGCAAGAAAGTCGACATATTCGCGCCCGTCGGCGTCGAACAGCCTCGCCCCCTGCGCTTTGACGAACTTCACCGGGAAGTGGTGCGCATAGGACCGCACCGCGGATTCGCGGCGCTCGAACACACTTGGTTCTCGTTTGCTTCGTCCCGAAAGGGTCGTGATCGGCATGAAAGCGTGCCTTTCCTGTCGTGAAGACTGGTCAGTTCGGTGAATGGCTCAGGGCGCGGCGAGCGCGCCGAACGGGCCAATGCTCACCAGATATTCGGTGTCGTGACGGCCGCCGAAGTGCCGGTTCCGCTCGAACCAGACTTCACTGATGAGGGGAGCAGATCGGTGTTTGGCGATGGACCGGAACAGGGCCCAGGAAGCCTCGTTGCCCAGCGTGATGGTGGTCTTGATGTTCTTCACGCCGCGCGCGGTTCTGCGAGTCAGCAACGCGTCAATCATCGCTAGCCCAAGGCCGCTCCCCCGCGCCTGTTCGCGGACGGCAACCTGCCAGACGAACAGCGTTTCGCGATCCTCGGGGAGCAGATGGCCGGAGACCCAGCCGATGGCTTCGGCGTTCACTTCGGCCAGAACGCACGTGTTTGCAAAGTCGGTGCACTGGATCAAGTTGCAGTAAAGCGAATTCGGATCGAGCGGCGGACATGCGGCGATCAGATCCCACACCCGAGCACCGTCCGTTGCCGTCGGCACGCGCAATCTTGGCCGTACTGACGTTGCCGGTGCCGGAGCCACGGAAACGGGATCTGCAAGGGTCATGTGGGAGCCATCGATCGGATCGAGGTTGCTATCTTTTAGTTAGGCTAAGCAAAATGTCAACCTCCAAGCACTCGGCGTCTATGCCAGGAGGCATAAGATTTTCCCTTAAGCTTTGTCATAACAGTGTTTTTTGGTGCCCATGTACGCCGTCTCCTGATCGGACATACGGGCCCGGCGGGTTTCGCCGGAAAAATGATTAGCTCATTCAAATCATATGATCCGGTGCCTGGAGCCCCCTTCCCCTGTGCGCGTGCGGGCGTTGGAGTTCCAATCTGCAAGCCGGCGGGCCAGGGCCTGGCTTGCGCGCAGGGGGGCGGGCGTTGCGCCCGCAGATGAGGCCGTTTCGGCTATCGACCGCGAGGCGCCCCGGAACGCTCGCCCGGGATCGCCGCCCGCATCGTGAGCGGGGTACCCCAACAGCAAGTCTCGGCTTCCTGCATCAACTCCTCCGCCTGGCCCGCCCCCTGAGAGATGCGCGGACTCGCAGGCGCACTTCGACGCAAGTACCATTTGCAACGTGGTGCACCTCCTTCACCGCCGGTGGCCCGTTGCGGTGGGTGTCAAGCGCGCTACCCCGGCCGGCGTTCTACGCCCGCAAACCGGAACCGCTTCTCCTTGGTTGGGAGCTTGGCATATGGGTGATCGCTCAGATGTCGCACTCGTGGCGCTGCGGAAAATCCTGCGCGCCACAGAGATGAACGCGCGGGCGTTGGCGCGCAAGGCTGGACTGACGCCCTCCCAGCACATCATCCTGCAACTAATCGATACGCTTGAAAATCCCACGCCCGGTGCGGTCGCCAAGGAAGCCTCGATCACGCAAGCCACGGTTACGTCACTGGTTGACAAGCTGGAGCGACAGGGCTTCGTCGTCCGTCGCCGGGACAACGTGGACAAGCGGCGCGTGATGGTGGACATCACCGAAGCGGGCGGGCGGGCGATCCGCAAGGCCCCGGACATCCTGCAGGATCGGTTTCAGGGCCGCTTCGCCGAACTGGCTGAGTGGGAACAGTCCATGATCATTGCGATGCTCGAACGCGTCGCCTCGATGCTGGATGCGGAGGGGATCGATGCCGCGCCAGTTCTCGACGTGGGCGCGATCGACAAGCAGATTCCAATGGAAAGCGAACCGAAGGTACCCTGACGGTGACGTCTGCGGGCCCGCCCCGCTCCGGCCTCTAGCCCGCATCAGTCACCAACGCCGGGAATGATGTCGCCCGTGGGCGTTTGCCGCCGGTTGGGTCGGCTGCCGGGGTGTGAATTGCGGCGCCGGGCCCTGCTGGCCGTCGACGGGGGCCTCGCTGTTCCGAGCTTGCACGATGAATCCGCGCGCTCAGTCAGCGCGCCGCCGGCCCGGCGGCCGGCGGGGCAAACGGGCGGTCGTCAGCCCTGCTGCTGGCGGATGATGTCCATCAGTTCCGGCGGCGGCATCCAGCCCTCCGGGACCTGAAGGTTGAAGGTTCCCTGCTTGATCCCGTCCGCGGTCTCGGTGTCGAAGGCGACGATCAGTCCCGCCCGTTCGGACTCCGACAGCGGCTTGAGGAGAAGGTCGCTTTCGAGCAGCGGGTCGTCATGGAAGTACATCTGCGTCGTGACACCCGGATTCAGCGGCGGATGCACCTTGAAATGGATGTGCGCCGGGCGGAACCAGTCGCCGATCGCCGCATAGGGGGCGGGGCGGATGGTGCGGAACCGGTAGCTTCCGTCCTTGTCGGTGACGATTCGGGCGTAACCCTGGAAGTTGGGATCAAGCGGCGCCGGGTTGGCGTCCTTCGGATGGTCGTAGCGGCCATGCACGTTCGCCTGCCAGATCTCGAGCACGCAGTCGCCGACCGGCCTGCAGTTTGCGTCCTGGATCTTGCCGGCCACCTCGATGACCTCGCCGGCAGCCCGGTCGGCGCCGCCCGCGATGTGGGTCATGTCCCAGTCCTGTTCCCCGGTGGTGTACGGAAAGAACGGTCCATCAATCTGGTACGCGGTCACTGAGCAGGCGGCGCGCGCCACTCCTGCAGTTGCGACGGATGCGGCCGCGACACCCAGTCCCGACAGCATGCTGCGGCGCGACAACCGGCGTCGTGCCGCCGAACGGCTCATCTTGTTCACTGGTCCCCTCCTCGGGCAGCGACCGACCGGCCACCGGCCGGATCTTGCTCCCGGCGGAGCCTAGCACGCCGATCAGCGGCCACGGTCCGAAAAAGTTCGCAACGGGGGCGGGTACGGCCGGGCTCGCCCCCCGCGGCGGCATCGCGCCGCCCAAGAGACCATCCAGCGCCGCCCCTGGCGTCCCCGCGGCACATGCAATCATGCCGCGGTGCATGCCCGGCGGGATGGCAGCCTCCGCCCAGCCGACACCCTCAGTGAAGGGCCGCCGGCCGAGGCCCCCCGGTCGCCCAATCCAGCAGTTCCACCGTATGCACCACCGGGATGTCGCAGCCCCCGCCGATCTGCACCATGCAGCCGATGTTGCCGGCGGCGACGACGGCGGCGCCGGTCCGTTCCAGGTTGCCGACCTTGCGCGCGCGCAGCCGCTCCGCAATCTCGGGCTGCAGCAGGTTGTAGGTGCCGGCCGACCCGCAGCAGAGGTGTCCCTCGGCCACCGGCCGCACGTCGAACCCGGCTGCCGTCAGGAGCGAGGCCGGCAGGCGGGAGATCTGCTGGCCGTGTTGCAGGGAACAGGCCGAGTGGTAGGCGACGCTCGTGCCGGCATGCGGCCCGGATGCGGCCGGCAGCGTCAGGCGCTCCACCACTTCGGTGACGTCGGCCGCCAGTCCGGCGACCCAGGCCGCGTCCTCGCTGTCCGCGTCCGTTCCGAGCAGGTGGCCGTAGTCCTTGAGCATCGTGCCGCACCCGGACGCGTTCACGACGATGGCGTCGAGCGGTTCCCGGGCGTCCAGCGCGCGCCACGCGGCAATGTTCCGCCGCGCCGCCTGCTTGGCGGCGTCCTCCTGGCCCAGGTGGTGCACCAATGCGCCGCAGCAGCCGGCCGTGGCGGCCACGACCACGTCGGCGCCCAGCCGGGTGAGCAGCCGCACCGTCGCGTCGTTGATCCGCGGGTCGAGGGCCTGCTGCACGCACCCGGCGAGAAGCGCCACCCGCAGCTTGCGTTTGCCCGCGGCCCGGTGGACGGAACCCGGCCGGACGAAACTGCCCGGAACAGGCTGCCGCGGGATCATGCGCAGCATGGTCCCGGCGGGTTCGGGCAGCAGCCGGCCGAACGGGCGGGCGATCCGTCCGAGGCGCAGCGCCCACCGAAAGCGCGCGGGATAGGGCAGCAGGAGTCCGAACAGGGCGCGGACCTGCCGCTCGAACCAGGGGCGCCGAAACGTCTCCTCGATCCATGCCCGCGCGTGGTCGACGAGGTGCATGTAGTGCACGCCGGATGGGCACGTCGTCATGCAGGAGAGGCACGACAGGCACCGGTCCACGTGCAGTACCGTCCTGGGATCCGCCGGCCGGTCGTTCTCCAGCATGTCCTTGATCAGGTAGATCCGGCCCCGCGGGCTATCGAGCTCGTCCCCGAGCAGCACGTACGTCGGGCAGGTGGCCGTGCAGAATCCGCAGTGCACGCAGGCCCGGAGAATGCCGTTCGCGGTGCGAATGGCCGGGTTCTCGAGCTGGGCCGCCGTGAAGTTGGTGCGCACGGCCTCAGGCCCCCATGCGGCCGGGATTGAGCACGCCGGCAGGGTCGAAACCGAACCGGATTGCGGCCGCAATCCGCTCGATGCCGTCGCTCTGCCGCGGAAACACCCCTTCGGCTGCCCGCACCGAGGGCGGTGCCCGGAGCAGGGTCGCCGCCCCTCCCACGCGTCCGGTTTCAGCGCGGACGGCGGCCGCGGCGCTGGCATCACCCGCGGGCGCGAACCACAGCATGCCGCCGTCCAGCAGCCACACCCCGCCCGGGCGCCCGACCAGCCGGTCGATCACGCCGGCCGCCGCGGCGGGCGGCAGCGACAGCCGCCACAGCGGCCGCTCCGCCTGCACCGACGCCGTATCCCCGAACGGCGCGGCGTCCGTGATCGCCTTCCACACCGCGCGCGACTCGGCATCTTCCAGCTGCAGCGATGCGCCGCCCAGCCGCTCGCGCATGCGCGTGATCCGGTCGAGCACCGAACCCTCCGGCCCTTCGAACCGGATGGCGGCGATGCACCCGGCATCGGCCGGCAGGCCCGGCGGCAGCAGGGGCACGATTTCGGGCGGCACGCAACAGAGCCCGCTCGGCTCCAAGCGGCTCTGCCAGGCGGCGATCAGCAGGCCGACGGCATCGTCGACGGATCGGCCCGGCAGCAGCAACGTGCCGGTCCGCCCCGCCCGCGGCAGCACCTTGACCGTCACCTCCGACAGGGCGGCAAGCGTTCCGAACGAACCTGCCAGGAGCTTGCAGAGGTCGTACCCGGTCACGTTCTTCACCACGTGGCCGCCGGCCTTGAACGCTTCGCCCCGGCCGCTCACGGCCCGGAACCCGAGGAAATGATCCCGCGCGCCGCCCGCACGGACCCGGCGCGAGCCGGCGAGATTGCACCCGAGCACGCCGCCGATGGTGGCGCCGCCGGCCGGCTCGCCGTAGAGCGGACCGAGGTCGGGCGGCTCGAACGCCAGTTCCTGATCATGTTCCCGGAGCAGCGATTCCACCGTCGCGAGGGACGTCCCGGCCCCGCAGGTCAGTGTCAGCTCGTCCGGCGCATAGGCCTCGATCCCGGTGAGGCCGTCCAGCCGCAGCGTCACGGCGGCGTTGACCGGCCGCCCGAATCGCTGCTTGGTGCCGCCGCCGTTGACCTGGGCCGGCGTTCCCGCCGCGGTCAGTCCCCGAATCGCGTCGACGAGTTCCGATTCGTCCGCCGGCCGGACCTGCACGTCCATTGGCGGCGGCGCCTCAGAAACGAGGAAGGTCGGGAAACGGAAGCCTGCCGTGGTGAACGTGCATCTTCCCGAGCTCGGCGCAGCGGTGCAGCTCCGGAAACATCTTGCCCGGATTGAGCAGGCCGTCCGGGTCGAACGCGCACTTCAGGCGCTGCTGATGCTTGAGGTCGGTGTCGTCGAACATGGTGGGCATCAAGTCGCGCTTCTCGACACCGATGCCGTGCTCGCCGGAGAGCACGCCGCCCTCGGCCACGCACAGTTTCAGGATGTCGGCGCCGAACGCCTCGGCCCGCGCCAGCTGGTCGGAATCGTTGGCGTCGTACAGGATCAGCGGATGCAGGTTCCCGTCGCCGGCGTGGAACACGTTCGCGACCCGGAGATCGTGCTTCCGCGAGAGCGCGGTGATCCCGTCCAGCACGTCCGGAAGCCGGCCGCGCGGGATCGTTCCGTCCATGCAGATGTAGTCGGGCGAGAGCCGCCCCATCGCCGGAAACGCCGACTTGCGGCCCGACCAGAACCGCTCGCGCTCGGCCTCGTCCGCGTTCTCGCGGACGTGCGTGGCGTCGCACTCGCGGGCGATCGCGATCACCCGCTCCATGCCGTCGTCGACCTCGGACACGGTCCCGTCGAGCTCGACGATGAGGAGCGATTCGGCGTCGAGCGGATAGCCGGCGTGCGCAAAGGCCTCGGCCGCCTCGATCGCGAACTTGTCCATCATCTCCATGCCGGCCGGGATGATGCCTTCCGAGATCACCCGGCTGACGCACGTGGCCCCGGCGCGGATCGAGGGGAAGCCGAGCAGCGCCGCCCGGGTGCACTCGGGCTTCGGCCGGATCTTCACCGTGACCTCGGTAATGACGCCGAGCAGGCCCTCCGAGCCCGTGATCACGCCGAGCAGGTCGTAGCCGGCGGGGTCCGCGTGCCGGCCGCCGATCCGCAGCACGTCGCCCGCCATGGTGACCAGCTCGACCCCGGTGATGTTGTTCGTCGTCACCCCGTACTTGAGGCAGTGGACGCCGCCCGAGTTCTCGGCCACGTTGCCGCCGATCGAGCACGCGATCTGGCTCGACGGATCGGGCGCGTAGTAGAAACCCTGGTCCTCGACCGCCCGCGTGATCGCCAGGTTGGTGACCCCGGGCTGCGTTACCACGCAGAGGTTGTCGTAGTCGATCTCGAGAATGCGATTGAAGCGGCCCAGTCCCAGGGTGACCCCGTCGCGGAGCGGCAGGGCGCCACCCGACAGCCCGGTGCCGGCCCCGCGCGGCACGATCTTCACGCCGCGGCCGTGGCAGAGCTTGAGCACGGCGGCGACCTGCTCGGTCGTTTCCGGCAGCACCACCAGCATCGGCAGCTCCCGGTAGGCCGTCAGACCGTCGGTTTCATAGGCGAGGAGCTCGCGTTCCTCCTCGATGACGCCTTCGCCGGGCACGATCGCCCGGAGCGCCGCCACGAGATCCGCGCGGGCCGCGATGACGGCCGCATCCGGCTCCGGCATCCGCATGCCGCGACCTCAGGCCGGGACTCGCCCGCCGTCCAGCGGCGCGGCAGGCCGGATCATCCCTGGCGTGCCTTCAGGCGGGGATTCTTCTTGTTGATCACGTAGACGCGGCCCTTCCGCCGGATCACCCGGCAGTTGCGGTCACGTTTTTTGGTACTCTTCAGCGAGTTGACAATCTTCACGGCTCGACCTTCGCCAGCTGAACGGAACGCGGTGGGAAGTCAGGGCACTATCAGAATCATGTGCTGTGCTGTCAATCCGCCGGGGGCCGAACCATGATCCCGAGACCGCTCGTGCCGGCCTCGCTCATCCCGTTTCTGGACCCGTGGTGCTGGTGGGGCGCCGCCCTGGTCGCCGTGCTCGTGGTCGTCGCCCTGCGCTGGCAGGCGCCGGACTGGCGGCAGCTTCGCGGCCTGCTGGTCCGCGTCGCGGTGGGCCTGCTCGGGATCGGCGTACTGCTGGAGCTGCAACGCCGCGGCGGCATCGGCGCACCGGTCCGCAGCTGGGCCAGCCTGCTGCTGTGGGCAGCCGCCAGCGCGGCGTTCGCCCACGGCGCCGTATCGCTCCTGGACCGGGCCCTCCGGTCGACGTCAGGCCGGCACCGACCGGACCACGAGGAACCCAAACCATGACGATTGCCGCACTCGACGTCAGCCAGTACCGCCTGCCGCTCGACCCGCCGCTCACGGATGCCACCCACGGCGCGATGACCGTCTTCGATCTCATCATCGTCGACATCCGCACCGAGGACGGCGCGACGGGCTCGGGCTACACGTACACGGCCGGCCGCGCCAGCGGGGCGATCCGCAGCCTGATCGAGGACGACTTCAAGCCCCTGCTCATCGGCGCGGACGCCGGGCGCATCGAGGCCCTGTGGCAGCGCCTCTGGCACGCGGTGCACTACGTGGGCCGCGGCGGCCCGGTGAGCTTCGCGCAGGCGGCCGTGGACGTCGCCCTGTGGGATCTGAAGGCCCGGCGCGCGGATCTGCCGCTGTGGCGCCTGCTTGGCGGCCACGATCCCGAGGTCGCCTGCTACGCCGGCGGGATCGACCTGCAGGATCCCATCGAGGAGCTCCTCGCGCGCACGGAACAGCGGATCGAGAACGGGTTCCGGGCCATCAAGATGAAGGTGGGCCGGCCGAACGTGCACGAGGATGTCGAGCGGGTTGGCGCCATGCGGAACCTGCTTGGCGACGGCTTCCCGCTGATGGTCGATGCCAACATGGGCTGGCGGGCCGGTGAGGCCGTCCAGGCGGCGCGGCTGCTCCGGCCGTTCGACCTGGTGTGGCTCGAGGAGCCCGTGGCTCCCGACGACTTTCCCGCCCACCGGCGCGTGCGCGACGTCGGGATTCCCGTCGCCGCGGGAGAGAACCTCCATACGCTGGCCGAGTTCCAGGCGCTGCTCGCGGCGGGCGGCGCCGACTTCCCGGAACCGGACCTCGCGACGTGCGGCGGCATCACGGTCTGGCGCAAGGTGGCGGCCCTGGCGGAGGCATACGGTCTGCCGGTGACCTCGCACGGCGTGCACGACCTGCACGTGCACGTGCTGGCCGCGGCGGCGAACGCGTCGTACCTCGAGATCCACGGCTTCGGCCTGGAGCAATTCATCGCGCATCCGCTGGAGATGCGCGACGGCAAGGCCGTGGCCCCCGACAGGCCCGGACACGGCGTCGTGTTCGACCGCGAGCGGCTCGGCGCGTTCGCGATCTGACCCGTCACCCGGCCCGCCCGGCCTCGCCCCCCGGCGGGCGGGCGGCACCCTCCCGGTCCGAGACACCGCATGGCTGACGTGACCGTGGCGGCCAGTCCGCCCGAGACGATCAATGTACGCCGCTTCGTGGCGTTCATCGCGATGATCGCGGGCATGTTCATGGCGGTGCTGTCGGTGCAGATCGTCGGCTCGTCGTTCAAGGAGATCCAGGCGGCGCTGGGCGCCGCTCCGGACGAAGTGAGCTGGGTGCTGACCGCCGCCCTGATCGCCGAAGTGATCATGATTCCGCTGTCGGCGCGCTTCAGCCAGATCTGCTCCACCCGCATCTTCTTCACGGTCTGTGCCGGCGGGTTCACGCTGGCCAGCGTGGGCTGCGCACAGGCCTGGGACGTGCCGTCGATGATCGCCTTCCGGGCGACCCAGGGGTTCTTCGGCGGCGGGATGATGCCGATGGTGGTGGCCAGCCTCTACACCGCCATCCCGCGCCGCCTGCAGGTCACGTTCGCCATGATCTTCGGGATGCTGGGCACCAGCGCGGTCGCGATCGGGCCGGTGGTGGGCGGCTGGATCACCGAGGTCCTGTCGTGGGAATGGCTGTTCCTCGTCAACGTTCCCATCGGCGTGGTGGTGGTGGTCGTGGTCGGGCTCCTGGTCGACTTCGATCGGCCGGATGTGCGCCTGATCAGGCAGACCGACTTCGCCGGGATCGTGCTCGCGTTCCTCCTGCTCGGGTCGACCCTTTTCGTGCTGCAGGAGGGTCAGCGCCGCGACTGGTTCGAATCCTCCCTGATCCTGGGCTGCACGGTGGTGGCCGGGATCACGCTGGTGGCGTTCCTCGTCCGCGAGTTCACCGCGCGCGAGCCCCTGGTCCGCTTCGGCACGTTCCGGCGCTCCCATTTTCTGGTCGGCGTGCTCCTCATCGGTGTGTTCGGGGGCGGGCTGTACGTCCCGATCTACCTGCTGCCGCTGTACCTCGGGCAGGTTCGGGGCTTCGACACGGCAACCATCGGCAGCATCACGGCCGTCCTCGGCGTCTCCATGGTGCTGTCCGGCGTGTTCGCCGGGCACCTGGTCCGCTACATCGGCCTCGGCTGGACCGCCGCGCTGGGCTTCGGATTGCTTGCCGCCGGCACCATCCTGCACGCTGGCCTCACCATCGACAGCGGGTTCGCCGAATGGGCGCTGCCGCAGGTGCTGCGGGGGATGGGCGCTCCCCTGGCCTATTTCACGATGCTGGATCTCTCGATGAGCTCGCTGCCCGTTTCGGAAGTCAAGCACGGAAGCGCGCTCTTCAACCTCATCATGCGCCTCGGCGCGGCGGTCGGCCTCGCCATCGCGAACACGTTGCTGGTCGCGCGCGCGGACCTGCATTACGCGCGGATCGCCGAATCGATGTCGCTGCCGCCCGGCGGCGGGTGGCAGATCCTTGGCCTGGTGTCAGGCCTGCTCGCCGGAACCCTCTCGCCCGAGGTCCATGCCGACGCAGTGGGCTACCTGACCCAGATCGCCCAGCGCGAAGCCCTCATCATGGCGTTCAACGACGTGCTGATCGGCAACGCCTGTCTGCTCGGGATGGCCCTGCTCATGATGCCGGTGGTCGGCCGGATCGCGCGCACGTCGCACGTCCGGCTCTGACGGTCAGAGACGCGGCCGCGCCTCGGACAGGTGGCCGCCGACCCGCACCGGTTCGGCCCGCACGGCCAGCCCCGTGCCGTCCGCGGTTTCCACGAACACGCCGGACAGGGAAGCCTCGCCGGTCGCCGCCCGGATCCGGCCGGTGCGCATCTTGGTCCGGAACCGGGCGATCCATGGCTCGGCCTGGTAGCCGATGACCGACTGGTAATCGCCGCACATCCCGGCATCCGCCTGAAACGCGGTGCCGCCGGGAAGGATCCGCGTATCCGCGGTCGGCACATGCGTATGCGTGCCGACCACCAAGCTGGCAAGGCCGTCGAAGGCCTGCGCGAAGGCCATCTTCTCCGACGTGGTTTCGCCGTGGAGGTCGATCAGCAGGGCATCCGCAGTCTCCCCGAGGCGATGCTCCTGCAGCAGGGCATCGGCCATGGCGAAGGGATCGTCGAGGGGCTCCATGAAGGTGCGCGCCATGAGGTTGATCACGCA
Organism: Alphaproteobacteria bacterium; assembly: GCA_965116745.1. Taxonomy (GTDB): domain Bacteria; phylum Pseudomonadota; class Alphaproteobacteria; order TMED109; family TMED109; genus VXPW01. The sequence continues at coordinate 2,536,044 of OZ220701.1, forward strand.
GACGCGCCCGCCGGTCGCCGCGGCGTACACGCCGACGCCGGTCCCGGGGACCATGCCCGGGTAGTTGTGCGGCCGGAGCAGCCGGGGTTCGCGCGCTGCAAACGGAATGATGCCGGCGTTGTCCCAGATGTGGTTGCCCGACGTGACCACGTCGATCCCGGCGCCGAAGAGCTGCTCGCAGGTGTCCGGGGACGGCCCGTAGCCGTCGAGCGCGTTCTCGCCGTTGGCCACCGCGAAATCGAGCTGCAGGTCCCGCTTGAGGTCGGGCAGGTACTGGCGCAGCGCCCGAATCCCGGTCGCGCCCACCACGTCTCCGCAGAACAGGAATCTCACGGTCCTGCTACGCCCGCCGCGGAGTCCCGCCGGTATGCCCGGCACTCCGTTACCACCATGTCCAGGGTCCGGTCGTGCGCCGCCGTCGGGACCCGGCCGGCGCGTTGCTGCTCCCAGGCCAGACCGACCACCCGCACCCCCGGGCCGAGGGCCGCGAGCGCGCGGTCGATGTACCCGCCGCCGCGACCCAGCCGGCGGCCGCCCGCATCGAACGCCACCAGCGGGCACAGCACGAGATCGGGCACGACGGACGGGGCCGTCGCCACCGGAGCGGGAATACCGACCCGGTCGGGCCGGAGCGGCTCGCCGGGCTTCCAGGCGCGGTACACCGGCGCGGCGGCGCGCTCGACCACGGCCGGAAGCGCCAGCCCCACCTCGCGTTCGGCGAGCGCGGCCATCAGCGGTCGGGGGTCGATTTCGCCGTCATCCGGCCAATATCCGGCCGCCACGCTGCCGGGCGGGACCGAAACCTCCAGGAGGACCCTTCGCGCCAGCGCGTGCGCGCCGTCAGGCTGCATCGCCTGCTGTCGGCGCCGGCGGGCCCGGAACTCCCGCCGGAGCGCCCGCTTCGCCTCGGCCAGTTCATCAGTCATCAGCTCAGGCACGGTGGGAGGTGCCGCGCCGACCGTTCGCAACGGAAACCACTGTGGCGCAAAATGCTCAGGTGGGCGCCGTATAACCGGACCACGGCCCGGACAGGGACAGCTCCCCAGTGGTAATTGAGGCCCAAGGGTTGTTCGTGCAGCGCGAATCGGGCAGCAACCATCCCGACCGGGATTCTAGCAAACGTGAGAGCGCAGGGCCTCCGGGGCCCGTCGGGCGGCGCCGCGGGCTCAGGGCAGGACCTTGGCCTGGAGGGCAGTGACCCGTTCCTCGAAGGCGACCAGCCGCGCCCGCGCGGTCTCCGCGGCGGTGCGGGCGTCGTCCAGCACGGTCAGCGCAGCCATCAGGATGAGCTGACTCTGCCCGGCCCCCGGATTTTCTCGCTGGAACACGGCGAGCTGGCGATCGATCTCCGCGGCCAGCGCACGCACGCGCTCCATCTCCTCCGGCGCGCACGAGATGAGGTAGGGGCGGTTGCCGACCATGACCTCAAGCCTTGCCATCGGATCCACCCAACAGCTCGTTTAGCTGGTCAAGCGCCGCGTCGAGGCGCGCAAGCCCACGCTCGCGCCTCGCGTCAGCGGCCGTCCGCGCTTCGGCGGCGGCACGGGCCCGGTCGAGGCCGGTCTCGATCCGGTCAAGGCCGGCCTCGATGCGCTCCGATATCCGGTCGACGTTCGCGGTTGCCGGCCCCAGACCCGGCGCGCGGTTCATCGCCGGCCGGACGTCGCGCTGCTACGGCAGGTAGCCCCGATCACCCCACGTCTTGTACTTCTCGCGGAACTCCGAGAGCGAGGCCCAGACCCGGGCGAAGTCCGCATCCTTGGCGGCCTCTTCCTCGACCACCTCGTTCCAGGCGTTCTCGAAGACCGCGAGGAACTCCGGCTCCCACTGGTGCACGGTCACGCCGCGCTCCTCGAACTGCACCAGCGCATCCGGCTGCAGGGACTCGGCCAGTCCGTACGACTTCAGGATGCTTTCCGCGCAGGTCGTCTCGACCTGCGCCTGCTGCGCCACGCTCAGGGTCTGCCACTCGTCCATGTTGACGATGAACTCGGAGAAGCTCGTCGGCTGGTGCCAGCCAGGCAGGTAGTAGTGCTTGGCGACCTGGTAGAACCCGAGGTCGAAGTCGATGACCGGCTGCGCGAACTCGGTGGCGTCGATCGTGCCGAGGTCGAGCGCCGGATAGATGTCGCCGCCGGCCAGCAGCTGGGTCGACACGCCGACCTTTTCCATCACCTTGGCGCCCAGCCCGAAGAAGCGCATTTTCAGGCCCTGCAGATCGTCCACGCTTTCAATGGGGTTCCGGAACCAGCCGGATCCCTCGGGGGAGATCATCATGCAGTGGACGGGATGGATGTTGTGCCCGGCGTACAGCTCGATGAACAACTCGTTGCCGCCGCCGTAGCGCAGCCAAGCCATCACCTCGCCCGGCAACGGGCCGAACGGAATCGCCGTGAAGAACTGCAGGGCCGGAATCTTGCCGGCCCAGTAACCCGGCGTGGACCAGCCGGCATCCACCGCGCCGGTGGACACGGCGTCGAAGATCTCGAGCGCCGGAACGAGGGCACCGGGCTCGAAGAACTGGATGTTGATGGTGCCGCCCGACACTTCCTCGATGCGCTCGACGAACTCCTTGCCGCCGCTTCCGAGGATGACGAGGTTGCCAGGGAAGGTGCTGGGCATCTTCCACCGCACCGTGGTGGCGCCGGTCGCTCCCGGGTCCGTCGCGTCACCAGCGTCCGTTGCCGCCGTAGTGGTCGCATCCCCGGCCTGCTGCGGGGCGTCCTGCGAAATGACACCTGCGCCCAAATATCCGACAACCAAGCCGATTACGAGTACGACCACGAGCAGAATCTTATTCATGGCGTGAGCTTCCCTGGTACCGGGCCTGCCGCGGACGTTCCCCGGCTTACCGCCCCCCCGGATACTGCCGCATGGTGCAGGGGCGCGCAAACCGCATGGCTGCCATCAGCAGGTGGTGTCACGGGCCGTTGGCCGCTAAATCGGGTACGGGCGGCCGCGGGCAACCGGTTCGGCCGCCGCGGCAAGGCACGGCAGGAGAAATCGGATGTCACGGTCGATGGATGTACTGGTAATCGGGGCCGGCATCGCCGGCGCGTCGGTCGCCGCGCGGCTCGCCCCCCATGGCCGGGTGGTCGTGCTGGAGCGCGAGTCGATGCCCGGCTACCACACGACCAGCCGATCCGCGGCGTTCCTCACCGAGAGCTACGGCAACCCGTCGATCCGGGCGCTCACGCGCGCCAGCCGGGCCTTCTTCGAACAGCCCGAAGAGCATTTCGAGGCGCCGCTGCTGTTCGGATCGGGCGGCGCGCTGTTCATTGCCAGGGCGGACCAGAAGGAAGCCTTCGACCGGGAATTCCAGACCGCCAGTTCACTCGACCCGTCGATCATCGAGGTGACCCCGGACGAGGCGGCCGAGCAGGTGCCGGTCCTCCGGCCGGGCTACGTGGCGCACGCCTATTTCGAGGCCGCGGGCCGCGAAATGGACGTGGACCGCATTCACCAGGGCTGGCTGCGGACGCTGCGCGCCCACGGCGGCGAAACCATCTGCAATGCCGAGGTCCGCGCGATCGACCGGCACGACGGCCTCTGGCAGGTCGACACCCCGCAGGGACGATTCCGGGCGCCCGTGCTGGTCAACGCGGCCGGCGCCTGGTGTGACGTGATCGGCCGCATGGCGGGGTGCCAGCCGATCGGTCTCATGCCCAAGCGGCGCACCGCCATCGTGTTTGCCGCCCCGCCAGATGTCGAAGTCGGTGACTGGCCGGTGACGCTGGACGTCGAAGAGCAGTTCTATTTTCGGCCCGACGCCGGGCGGATCCTGGCGAGCCCGGCCGACGAGACGGACTCGCCGCCCTGCGACGCCCAGCCGGAGGAGCTCGACGTCGCGATCGTGGCCGAACGGATCAAGCTGGCCACCACGTTGACGGTCGACCGCATCCAGAACCGGTGGGCCGGACTGCGGAGCTTCGTGGCCGATCGGACGCTGGTCATCGGCGAGGACCCCGAGCAGTCGGGGTTCTACTGGCTGGCCGGACAGGGCGGATACGGGATCATGACGTCGCCGGCCGCCGCGGCCGCCGGCGCCGCGCTGATCACCGGCGCATCCTGGCCGACGGAACTGGCGGACGAGGGGCTGGCTCCGGACACCTTTGCGGCGGCCCGCCCGGGCCTCGGCCGGTAACGCGACCGGCCGGGCCGGGGCTGATTCCGAGCCGAACAGGCCGCCTGACCCGCCGGTCGAAGCCGCCGTGCCGCAACCTGCGGCACGGCCCGCCCCGCATGCGTTGCGCCGTGTTCAACGACGGCTAGACTTCCCGCTTCAACCCGTGCTGGGACAGGCCGGAAGGCCGAAGGGGATTGCGGATGCACATTGGCAAACTGGCAGGAGCCGTGCTCGCCCTCGCGTGCGTCGCGACCGGCGCCATGGCAGCTGAGGTCGTGGGCCAGCCCGTGGATTGGGGCCTCAATTTTCAGGCTGCCGGCTCGGAAATGATGAGCGAGCTGCGACGCTTCCACGACTGGCTGCTCTGGCTGATTCTCGCAATCTCCCTGTTCGTGCTGGCCCTGCTGATCTGGGTGATGGTCCGCTACAACGCGTCGGCCAACCCGACGCCGGGCACCCGGACCCACAACACGGTGCTCGAAATCCTGTGGACGGCGATCCCGGCGATCATCCTGGTCATCGTCGCCATCCCCTCGTTCCGGATCCTGTATGCGGCCGACGTGATTCCGCCGGCAGACATGACCATCAAGGCGACCGGCTACCAGTGGTACTGGGGCTACGAGTACCCCGACCACGGCGACTTCTATTTCGACGCGTTCGTCGTGGACAGCGCTGACGAGTTCGAGGAGCCGCGGCCGTTCGCCCGGCTGCTGTCCACCGACCTCCCGGTCGTCGTCCCGGTCGACACGACGGTCCGGGTGCTGGTCACCGCCGCCGACGTGCTGCACGCCTGGACAGTGCCTGCGTTGGGTGTGAAAGTGGACGGCGTACCCGGCCGCCTCAACGAGACCTGGTTCCGCGCCGAGCGGGAAGGCATCTACTACGGCCAGTGCTCGGAGCTGTGCGGGGACTTCCACGGCCGGATGCCCATCGAGGTCCATGTCGTCTCGCAGGAGGCATTCGATGCCTGGGTGGCCGAGGCGCAAGTCGAGTTCGCGCACGATTCGCCTCCGGGCGAACCCGTGCTGCTTACGCAGACCGCCCACTAGACGCGCAGATCTGTTCGGGGAGAAATCCGCATGACGATGGCTGCAGAGGCACACGCCCACAGCGACCCGACCGGCTGGCGCCGGTGGCTCTACTCCACCAACCACAAGGACATCGGGACCATGTACCTGGTGTTCGCAATCATCGCCGGCGTGATCGGCGGCGTGATGTCGATGCTGATGCGCAGCGAACTCGCCGCGCCAGGCGACGGGATCCTCGGTGGCGACTACAAGCTCTACAACGTCCTGACCACCGCCCACGGGCTGATCATGATCTTCTTCATGATCATGCCCGCCATGATCGGCGGGTTCGGGAACTGGTTCGTGCCGATCATGATCGGGGCGCCCGACATGGCGTTCCCGCGCATGAACAACATCAGCTTCTGGCTGCTGGTTCCGTCCTTCATCCTGCTGATGGCCAGCCCGTTCGTGGGCGGCGGCGCCGGTACCGGGTGGACCATCTATCCGCCATTGTCGGGTAATCCCGCCCATTCGGGTCCCGCCGTCGACATGGCGATCCTGTCGTTGCACCTGGCGGGCGCGTCCTCGATTCTCGGGGCCATCAACTTCATCACGACCATCTTCAACATGCGCGCACCGGGCATGACGCTGCACCGGATGCCGCTGTTCGTGTGGTCCATCCTGGTCACGACGTTCCTGCTGGTGCTGGCGCTGCCGGTGCTGGCCGGCGCGATCACGATGCTGCTGACCGACCGGAACTTCGGCACCGCGTTCTTCACACCGGACACGGGCGGCGACCCGATCCTCTTCCAGCACCTGTTCTGGTTCTTCGGGCACCCGGAGGTCTACATCCTCATCCTGCCGGGCTTCGGAATCGTCAGCCAGGTGGTCGCCACCTTCGCGCGGAAGCCGGTGTTCGGCTACCTCGGGATGGCCTACGCGATGGTCGCGATCGGCTTCATCGGCTTCCTGGTGTGGGCGCACCACATGTACACGGTGGGGCTCGACGTCAACACGAAGGCCTACTTCACCGCGGCCACGATGGTGATCGCGGTCCCAACCGGCATCAAGATCTTCAGCTGGATCGCCACGATGTGGGGCGGCTCCATCGAGTTCCGAACACCGATGCTGTTTGCGATCGGCTTCATCTTCCTGTTCACGGTGGGCGGGGTCACCGGGGTGGTGCTCGCCAATGCCGGCATCGACACGGTGCTGCACGACACCTACTACGTGGTCGGACACTTCCACTACGTGCTGTCGCTGGGCGCCGTCTTCGCGCTGTTCGCCGGGTTCTACTACTGGATCGGCAAGATGTCGGGCCGGCAGTATCCCGAATGGATGGGGAAGGTGCACTTCTGGCTGCTGTTCGTCGGCGTCAACCTGACGTTCTTCCCGATGCACTTCCTCGGCCTGCAGGGCATGCCGCGGCGGATCGCGGACTACCCCGACGCCTTCGCGGGATGGAACATGGTGGCGTCACTCGGCGCATGGATCTCGGCGGTATCGATCGTCTGGTTCCTCGTGACCATCGTCCGGACCTACCAGGCGGGGCAGGAGTGTCCCGAGAATCCCTGGGGCGAAGGTGCGGATACGCTGGAGTGGAAGACGGCTTCGCCGCCGCCGTTCCACACCTACGAAACCCTGCCGACCATCCGCTAGGACTCCGCGCGGTGCCGGACATGTCCCGCCCGGTCGCCTACCGGGCGGGCGGCGACCTCAGCGACTTCTTCGCGCTCGCCAAGCCGCGCGTGATGTCGCTGGTGGTCTTCACCGGCATCGTCGGGATGGCACTGGCACCGGCCACGCCGCATCCGGTTCTGGCGGTCGCGGCGCTGCTCGCCCTGGCGCTCGGGGCGGGGGGAGCCGGGGCCATCAACATGTGGTTCGACCGCGATATCGACGCGGTCATGGAGCGCACGAAGACGCGGCCGGTGCCCGCGGGCCGGGTCCCGGCCGCCGAGGCGCTGGCGTTCGGCGTGACGCTGTCGATATTCGGGGTCCTGCTGATGGGCCTCGCAGCCAACTGGGCAGCCGCGGCGTTGCTGCTGGCCAGCAGCCTCTTCTACGTCTTCGTCTACACCTGCTGGCTCAAGCGCTCGACCGCACAGAACATCGTGATCGGCGGCGCCGCGGGCGCGCTGCCGCCCGTGATCGGCTGGGTCGCCGCCACCGGCGGGCTGGCGCCGCTGCCGGTCATCCTGTTCGCCATCATCTTCCTCTGGACGCCGGCCCATTTCTGGGCGCTGGCTCTCGTTCGCGCTGACGACTACGCGCGCGCCGGCGTGCCGATGCTGCCGGTAACGCGGGGCGCCGCCGCGACCCGGCGGGGCATCCTGGTCTACAGCGCGGCCACGGCGGCGGTGACGATGCTGCCGTATGTCCTGGGTGAACTCGGCACCGCCTACGGTGTCGGCGCCGGCCTGCTGGCCGCGGGATTGTTGTGGCGCGCCGTCACGATCTGCCGACGGCGGGCCGGCAGCGAAATGCGGATGTTCTGGTATTCGATTGCCTACCTGTTCCTGTTGTTCCTGCTGATGCCGCTTGACCGCCTGCTGGTAGGCCCTTGACGTGCCCCGCCCGGATCCCAGGACGCGCCGCAAGAACCTGGCGCTGGCCGGCCTCATCGTGCTGCTGATCGTGGTGTTCTACGCCGTCTCACTGATCCGCATGGGGGCGGGAACATGAACCGCAACCACGTCGTTGGCGGGATGGTGGTGGCGGCGGTCGTCGTGATGGCCGGCCTCAGCTTCGCCGCCGTCCCGTTGTACGACCTCTTCTGCCGAGTCACCGGCTTCGCCGGGACCCCCGGCGTTGCGGCCAGCGCGCCGGGCGGTGCCGGCCACGCGATCACGGTGCGCTTCAACGCCGACGTGGCGCCCGGACTGCCGTGGCGATTCGAACCGGTCGAGCGGCAACTGACCGTGGAGACCGGCGCGTCGGTGCTCGCCTTCTACCGGGCCACGAACGACGGTGCCGAACCGGTGACGGGCACCGCCACGTTCAACGTCACCCCCCTGAAGGCCGGTCAGTACGTGCAGAAGATCGACTGCTTCTGCTTCGAGGAGCAGCGACTCGATCCAGGCCAGACGGTCGACATGCCGCTCACGTTTTACGTCGACCCGGCGATCGCCGCCGATCGCGCCACGCGGGAGGTGACGGCCGTCACCCTCTCCTATACGTTTTTCGGCGCAGACGAGGCGAACCCGGACGCAACTGTCGCTTTTGCAGCCCCGGTGCCGGCGGCTGCCGCCAGCCGCCCTGAGGAATCACTTCGCGGGAGCCATCCATGAGCCAGCACGCCCATCCCTATCACCTTGTCTCCCCCAGCCCGTGGCCGGTGGTGGGTGCGCTCGGCGCCCTCACGCTCGCGGTCGGCGGCCTCATGTACATGCACGAGCTGGCTTACGGGAGCGCCGTGCTGGCGGTCGGCACGCTGCTGGTGGCGTTCACGATGTTCGTCTGGTGGCGGGACGTGGTGCGCGAGGCGGAGCACGAGGGCCATCACACGCCCACGGTCCAGCTCGGACTGCGGTACGGAATGGTGCTGTTCATCGCCTCGGAAGTGATGTTCTTCGTCGCGTGGTTCTGGGCATTCTTCGACGCCAGCCTGTTTGCCGACGAGGCCCAGCAAGTCGCCCGGGTCACGTTCACGGGCGGGACCTGGCCACCGACCGGCGTCGAGGTCTTCGACCCGTTCCACTTGCCGCTCCTCAACACGATCATCCTGCTGACCTCGGGGGCGACCGTGACCTGGGCCCACCATGCGTTGCGCGAGGGGAAACGGTCGGGGCTCATCCAGGGCCTCCTTGTGACCGTCGTGCTCGGCGTCGCCTTCACCGCCGTGCAGGCCTACGAGTACGCGCATGCCCCGTTCGCCTTCACCGACGGCATCTACAGCTCCACCTTCTTCATGGCCACGGGCTTCCACGGGGCCCACGTCCTGATCGGGTCCATCTTCCTGATCGTGTGCCTCGGCCGGTCCATCGCCGGGCATTTCAAGCCCGAGCAGCACTTCGGCTTCGAGGCGGCCGCCTGGTACTGGCACTTTGTGGACGTGGTCTGGCTATTCCTCTTCTTCGCCATTTACTGGTGGGGCGGCGCCGGGGGAGTTATCCACTAACGTCCGGAGGTTTCAGCCACCGCCCCGGGACGGCGGCAGGCCGGGCGCTCCGGGGATGGTGCCCGGCCTGCGGCAAGGGACGCTGCTTCCGGGGGCTCACGGAGTTCGTGGACGCCTGCCCCAGCTGCGGCATCCGCCTGGGCAGCGCCGACGTCGGCGACGGGGCATCCTGGTTCATCATGCTTGTCGTCGGCGCGCTCGCTACCGGCGGAGCCTTTGCGCTCGATGCGTGGCTGCGCCCGCCGGTCTGGGTCCACGCCATGGTCTGGACGCCGGTGATTCTTGGCGCAACCGTCGGCCTCCTGCGGCCGGTGCGAGCCCTGCTCCTCGCCAGTCACGTCCGACACGATCTGCTGGACGACGATCGGAAGCCTGATGTCGGCTGAGCCGGCGCGGCTCCGCGACAACCGGATTCTTCAGGGCACCGCGATCGCAGCGGCCTTCCTGTTCCTGCTCGGCCTGGGCACGTGGCAAATGGAGCGGCTCCGCTGGAAGGAATCGCTTCTGGCCGACATCACCGCGCGGGCCGATGCCACGCCGGTCGCCGCCCCGGCAACCGCCCCCGACCTTCCCGAGTACACGCCGGTCTATGCGGACGGCACGTTCCGGCACGACCTCGAACTCCTCCTCATTCCCCGGACCCGGGCGGGCGTCGCCGGAGCCCACGTGCTCACGCCGCTCGTGCGTCCAGGTGCTCCGGCAATTCTGGTGAATCGGGGATTCGTGCCCGTCGAGTTCGAGTCGCCGGCGACCCGGCGCGACGGGAACCCGTCGGGCCCCGTCCGGGTAGCGGGCCTCCTCCGGCTGCAGCACCCGCCGGGCCCGTTCATCCCGGACAATGATCCTGCCGGCGGCAACTGGTATTCGATCGATCTCGCGGCCATGGGGGAGGCAACCGGACTGGAACTTGCGGCCTACGTCCTGGACGCCGGCCCGTCACGCAATCCCGGGGGATGGCCGGAGGGCGGTCAGACCAACGTGTCCATCCGCAATACCCACCTCGAGTACGCACTGACCTGGTACGGCCTCGCGGGCGTCCTCGCCGCTTGCGTCTCCGTGCTGGGCCGCCGCGCCGGCGATCCCCGACAGCGGCGGGCTGGCAGCGTCACGTGACGCCGGTTGCGGCAACCGCCGCTTGCGGTGCCGGCCGCCGGTTGCCGGCCGGCCGAAGCGCGGCGCCGGGCGGGCGCTGGGATCCGTCCGCATGAGGCTGGCCAGCTACCTAGCCATCGTCTTCGTCCTGGTGCAGATCGTCCTGGGCGGCGCCGTGCGTCTGACGGGCTCCGGCCTGAGCTGCCCGGACTGGCCGTTGTGCCACGGTTTCTGGCTGCCGACCCCGGAGGCGCTCGCGACCGTTCCGGATCTCGCTTACGAGCACTGGCAGGTCTGGCTCGAGTGGATCCATCGCGTCAATGCGGCCGTCTTCGTCGCCCCGCTGGTGCTCCTGGTCCTGCTGACCGCGCAGACCCCGAAGCACCGGCTCCTCGGCGCAGCAGCAGCCGTGCTGGTCGTGCTCCAGGCGATCCTGGGCGCCTTCACCGTCTTGGACCGGAACAGCCCGTGGTCCGTCACCGTCCATCTCGTGATCGCGCTGATCCTGCTCGTGGCGCTGGTGGGCTCGTCCACCGGACCCCGGAGAGCCCGGGTGCACGCCCGGATCCTGCCTCCGGACTGCAAGCAGCTCGCCTGGCTCGGAACGGCCGTGGCCGTCGCGACGGCCGGAGCCGGTGCGTTTCTCGCCAAGTCGGGGGCGGCGCACGCCTGCCCCGACTGGCTGCTCTGCGGCAGTCCATGGGACCCGGCCCACTATGCGAACCCGGACGTCCTGCTCCATATCGTCCATCGGCTGCTCGCCCTTGCCACCGTCATCCCGGCCCTGGTGCTGCTGGCGCGACTGCCCCGGCGGCAGGCTCCCGTGGCTTTCAGCTGGGCGGCCGCCACCCCGATCGTCTTCGTGCTGCAGGCGCTGCTGGGCCTGGCGACGGCCCTGAGCGAGCCCGGGCTGTGGATCGCATTGTCCCACCAGCTGGTCGGCGCGCTGCTGGTCGTCTCCTACGCCATGGTCGGCTGGTACGTGTTCCGTGAACGATGACTGAGGGCCGCTCTCCCGTTCGGTATGTCAGCACCCGCGGGTCGGGTCCGGTGGACTTCCGAACCGCGACGTTGTCCGGCCTCGCGCCGGACGGCGGTCTCTTCCTGCCGGACCGCTGGCCGGAGTCGGAGCCGCTGTTCCGGCGCACGGCCGGCGCCGGGTACGTCGAGACCGCGGCGCACGTCCTCACCCGGCTGGGCGGCGATGCGCTTCCCATCGAGGCGTCTTCCGAACTTGCCGCCGATGCGTACCAGTCGTTCTCGCACCCGGAGGTGGCGCCGGTGCGCAGGCTTCGGGACGGGCTCCATCTGCTCGAGCTCTTCCATGGCCCCACGCTCGCCTTCAAGGACTTCGCGCTCCAGGTCCTCGCCCGCCTCTTCGACCGCTTCCTGGAGCTCGACGGCCGGCGGGCACTGGTTCTGTGCGCGACTTCGGGCGACACCGGCGCCGCCGCCATCGAGGCCTGCCGCGGTCGTCGCGCCATGGCAATCGTCGTCCTGCATCCCGAGGGCCGGATCGCCCCGCTGCAGCGACGCCTCATGACCACCGTCGACGACCCGGCCGTGTTCAACGTTGCCATCGAGGGCACGTTCGATTCCTGCCAGTCGCTGGTCAAGCGGGCGTTCGCCGACGAGGCGCTGCGCCGCGAGTGCGGCCTCCTCGCCGTGAACTCGATCAACTGGAGCAGGATCGCCGCGCAGGCGGCCTACTACGTCCACGCCGCCAACCGAATCGGTGGCCCGGCGCCGGTGTTTGCAGTACCGTCCGGCAACTTCGGCGACTGCTACGCCGGGCACGCGGCCGCCTGCATGGGGCTGGGCGTGGCCGGCCTGATCGTCGGCACGAACCGCAACGACATCCTGGCCCGGTTCTTCGAGACCGGGCGCTACCATCCCGGCACGGTCCACCGCACCCTCTCGCCGGCGATGGACATCCAGGTCGCGTCGAATTTCGAACGGCTGCTGTACGAGATTCGTGATCGGGAACCCGATGCGGTGCAGCGCGACATGGCGGGCCTTGCGCGCGGCCAGGCAATCTCGGTGACCGCCCGGGAGCGTGCGGAAACCGGGAAACGTTTCAAGGGAAGCACGGTGACGGAAGACCAGACCATTCAAACGATGCGCGACATCCGGGACGTCTGCGGCGTCCAGATTGACCCGCACACCGCCGTCGGGATCGCGGCCGCCCGCCAGGCCGGGGCGCTCGACCGGAACTACCACGCCACCGCCGCGCCCGTGATCGCGCTGGCAACCGCCCACCCCGCAAAGTTCCCGGACGCGGTCCGGCAGGCCTTGCGCGAAGAGTCCGAGACGCCCGAACCCCTGGCGCGCTGCATGGAGGCGCCGGAACACGTGACCACCCTTCCGGCCGACTACGCGCAGCTCGCGGACCATCTGCGTCGGGCCGCCGCCGCCGCGGCACCCGCGCCATGAACAGCCACGAAGCCTTGCCGGAAGCGGCAGTCACCACGCTGCCGTCCGGTCTCCGGATCGCCAGCCAGAACGTCCCCGGCACCCGCACCGCGGCGGTGGGGGTCTGGGTGCACACCGGTGCCCGCAATGAGCCGGAGGACCGCAACGGCATCTCCCATCTGCTCGAGCACATGGCGTTCAAGGGAACGACCACGCGCTCGGCCCGGCAAATCGCCGAAGAGGTGGAATCCGCCGGCGCCTACATGAACGCCTATACCGGGCGCGAGGAGACCGCCTACCATCTCCGCATCCTGCCGGGAGCGTTCCCCCTGGCCGTCGACGTCCTGTCGGACATCCTGCTCAACCCGACCTTCGCCGACGAGGAACTGGCGCGCGAGCGATCGGTGATCATCCAGGAGATCGGCGAGGCGCGAGACAATCCCGCGGACGTCGTCTTCGACCGCTTCCAGACGTGCGCATTTCCCGACCAGCCGCTTGGCCGGCCCATTCTCGGAACCCCGGAGATCGTCTCGGGAATCGAGCGGGAGACCCTCCTCGCCTACATGCGGCAGCACTACCGGGGCGAGGCGATGGTCCTGGCGGCCGCGGGCGATGTCGATCACGAAGCGCTGGTGAACCTCGGGGCTGCCGCGTTCGAGGACATCGGGAGCACGCGCTCGGACGCGCCGGCGCCGGCCCACTACCACGGCGGGGTGGGCGAGGTACCCCGCGAACTGGAACAGACGCACCTGGTGCTCGGGTTCGAGGGGGTCGCCTACGCCGACCCCGACTTCTATGCCATGACCATGTTCTCCGCGATCCTCGGTGGCGGCCTGTCGTCCCGGCTGTTCCAGGAAGTGCGCGAGAAACGCGGCCTCGCCTACGACATTCACAGTTTCGGAAGCTCGTTCCACGACAGCGGCATCTTCGGTGTCTACGCGGGCACCGCCGAACAGGATGCCGGTGAGGTGATTCGGCGCACCGCCGAAGAGATCCACGGAGTTGCCGGCAAGGTCCGCCCGGACGAGCTCGACCGGGCGATGGCGCAGGCCCGAAGCGGCCTGCTCATGGGACTGGAAAGCTGCGCCGGGCAAGCCGAGGCGCTGGCCCACCAGCTTCGGATCCACGGTCGGCCCATACCCGTCGACGAGCACCTGCGGCGCCTTGCCGACGTCGACTGCGCCGCCGTGAGCCGCGTCGCCCGGCGGGTCCTCGCGAGCGAGCCGACCCTCGCTGCGATCGGCCCCCTCGGCGGGCTCCCCACCAACGCCACGCTCCGGTCGCTGTTCGGGACCCCGGCTGCGGGCGCGGCGTGATCCGGCTGCCCCCGGCCATTCGGGCTCTGTTCGCGTCCCGCAGCATTGAGGGGCCAAACCTGTACCTGCGGCCTCCGAGGCGATCCGACGCCAACGCCTGGGTGTCCCTGCGCAAGGAGAGCTACGCGTTCCTCAAGTCGTGGGAACCATCGTGGCGGCCCGAGAACTGCACCCGGTCGTTCTATCGCCGCCAGTACCGCGGCCAGGTGTTCGCAGCCCGTGAAGACCGGGGGTACGCCTTCCACATCTTCCGCAACGCCGACAATGCACTGCTGGGCGCGGTGACCGTGGCGAACGTGCAGCGGGGAGTCGCGCATTCCGCGTCGCTCGGCTACTGGATCGGGGCTCCGTATGCTCGCCAGGGGTACATGCGCGAAGCCATCTCGATCCTGGTCCCGATGCTCTTCCGACAGATGAAGCTCCACCGCCTGGAAGCCGCCGCGGTCACCGCCAACTGGCCGAGTCGCCTCTTGCTCGAGAATCTGGGGTTTCGCTGCGAAGGCATGGCCCGCGACTACCTGAAGATCGACGGCCGCTGGCGGGACCATGCCCTGTACGCACTGCTCGCGACAGACCCGCTGCCCAGGCCGCCGGCGGCGGCCACCGTCCGGGCGCCTGCACCCGACAACCCACACACGCACTCGTACTCCGGAGCGACACCATGAATTTGTCCCGTCTTCTGGAAGCCCGCGCCGAAGCCGGAAGTCCGGTCCGTGTCGGCATCATCGGGGCCGGCAAGTTCGGCACCATGTTCCTGGCGCAGGCCCGTCGAACGCGTGGTCTTCACGTAGTCGGCATCGCCGACCTGGATGTCGCCAGGGCCCGCGCGAACTGCCGGCGAGGCGGCTGGAGCGCAGAGCAGACCGGGGCGGCGGATCTTGACCAGGCGGTCAAGACCGGCACGACGCGGATCGATGACGATGCGCCGGCCCTGATTGCCCATCCGGCCCTTGACGTCCTGATCGAGGCGACCGGCGACCCCAAGGTGGGGATTCGCCATTGCCTGGCGGCGATCGACCATGGCAAGCACGTCGTCATGGTCAACGTCGAGGCGGACGTCCTCGCGGGGCCGCTCCTCGCCCGGCGCGCCGAAGAAGCGGGCGTGGTGTACAGCCTGGCCTGGGGTGACCAACCTGCACTGATCGCCGAGCATGTCGACTGGGCGCGGGCTTGCGGGTTCAATGTCGTTTGCGCCGGCAAGGGGACGCGCTACCACCCGGACTTCCACCGTTCGACGCCCGATACCGTCTGGGACAACTATCACCTGAGCCGGGAAGAGGCCGAACGCGGCGGCATGAATCCCAAGATGTTCAATTCCTTCATCGATGGGACCAAGTCGGGAATCGAGATGACGGCAGTCTGCAATGCCACCGGGCTCACGCCGCAGGCCGGTGGCCTCACCTTCCCGCCCTGCTCGCGCTACGACCTCGCCGAACTGCTGAAGCCCGCCAGCGCGGGTGGCCTGGCCCAGCATGTCGGTACCACCGAGGTGGTGTCCTCGCTCCACCGGGACATGTCCCCGGTCAGCGATGACCTGATGGTGGGCACGTACGTGGTGATCGAAGGGGACAGCGACTACGTCCGGAACTGCTTCGAGGAGTATCGGATGCTCCCCGACAGCACGTTCCATTACGCCGCGCTCTACCGCCCCACGCACATGATCGGGCTCGAACTCGGGATCTCGGTGGCTTCGGCAGCGCTCCGGGGGGAGCCGACCGGATCGCCGACCGGTTTCCGCTCCGACGTCATCGCGTGTGCGAAGCGGCCGCTCAAGAAAGGCGAAGTGCTGGACGGCGAGGGCGGCTACATGGTCTGGGGCCGGCAGTCCCCCGCGCTCGATTCGCTGGAGTTCGGCGGGCTGCCCCTTGGCCTGGCGAGCGGCGTGCCCCTGACCAGGGACATTGCCGAGGGCGAGCTCCTCCGGTGGACCGACGCCGCCGTCCAGGAGACGGACGAGGCGGTCCGAACCCGCCGTGAGATGGAAGCCGCGTTCGGGAGACCCAACGAACCCGCCTAGCCGGAGACCGGCGAGGCGGTGCTGCCGGTTGCACCGTCGCCCGCGGGGTCGCTCGGGCGATCCTGCGGCGCCCGGCAATACGTATCATCGACGGCGGGCAATCCCATTGCGCCGGCAGCGGCGGCGCGAGCCGGATTCCGCTCGCCCGCGACCGGGCCTGGCGCAGAAGCAAGCACATGCGCGGTTCCGGGGTCGTTGTGGAAGCGGGCGCAGCGACCGGTTGTCCGGGCGGCGCCACTTGATGCTGTCTCGCGGACGGATTGTTCAGAAGTAGCGGGGACCCGGGGTCTCTGGCCTGCACGGTCACTTGACAGCCCTCGGATCGCTTTGAATGGCCAGCGCCGCCGATCGCGGTGCCGGAAAAGGCCGGTGTTTCATGACCGTCAGCCCGACACGCAACCGGGAGCCCACCTACCCGCCGCCTTGCCCGGATGGCTGGTACCGGTTACCAGTTGGCGGCATCCCACGAGATCAAACCCGGCGACGTGCGGCACGTCCGGTGCCTGGGGGAACAGATCACCCTGTTCCCGCGTTTCCTGTCTTGGAGACGAGGCAAGGCTGGAAATCGGCGGCCGGGTCGACGAATGGACGCGGTCTCGGGCGTCGATTGCGTTTCTCGGCCCAGGCAGCATCGTAAGATTTGCATTCCAGATTCCGAGGATCGGCGCAATCATCATGTTCCAGTCGCACCCGCCCGCGGAAGTGCTGCAGCAGCGGGCGCGCCGCCGCTGGTTCGCCGCCCGTCGTGGGCCCCGCATACGAGTGTCCCATGGGATCGGGAACTGGATCTCGCATGGGCGACGGGACGGGGCGATTTGGAAGAGCAAGATCTGTCGGCCATGTCCTCCGGGAACCGGAGAGACGGATCTCAAGCGCAAGATGCATCAGGGGTACCGGCACGCCCTGACGGTCCCGTCGCTAACCTGTGGGTAGGCAACGATGGCGGCTGACTTTCACAATCCCATTTCCCGGGCTGTTCGCCCGGAAGATACGGCTGATACGCTGTCGAAGTACCGTCACAGTCAGGCGCAGGGCAAGGCTGACTACGCCCTGATGGTAAGGGCCTTTTACGATCTCATTACCGACTTCTACGAGTACGGCTGGGGTCGGTCTTTTCACTTCGCGCCAATGAAGGACGATGAGTCTTTCGAGGCATCCCTCGTCGCCCACCAACATTTTCTGGGTGAAGCCGTTGGCCTGAAGCCCGGCATGAAGGTGCTGGATGTCGGCTGCGGCGTCGGCGGCCCGCAACGCTCCCTTGCCAGGCAGTTCGGGTCCTCGATCACGGGCCTCAACCTCAGCGCATACCAGATCGAGAAGTGCGCCCGATACAACCGGGAGGCCGGGCTGGATCACCTGTGCAGCGCCCTGCACGGCGACTTCATGGCCATTCCTGCAGAAGCCGGGATCTTTGACGCGGCCTACCATATCGAGGCCATTCCCCACGCGCCGGACAAGACGGCGGCCTACGCCGAGATATTCCGCGTGTTGCGCCCGGGGGCAGTGTTCGCCGGTTACGACTGGTGCGTGACGCCGCTGTACGACGGGGACAACCCGGAGCACCGGGAAGTCAAGGAACGGATCGAATACAGCAATGCCCTGCCGGACATAGCTTCGTACACGGTCGTCACCGAGGGTCTGCAGGCCGCGGGTTTCGAGCTGATCGAGGCGCGCGACCGTGCCCTGGACGCCGACACGCACACACCGTGGTATCGACCGCTGGAGGGAAGCGGCCTGACACTGAGGGGTCTGCCGCGAACCCGTCTGGGCCGCACGATCACCTCGGCGGCGCTGCGCGTGCTGGAAGGCGCGCGCGCCGTGCCCCGAGGTTCGTTCGAGATACAGAGCCTTCTCAACGTGGCGGCCGACAGCCTCGTGGCCGCCGGGCGCCTGGGGATCTTTACGCCCATGTACTACCACAAGGCGCGCAAACCGCGCTGACTCCGGCGCTGCGATCGGGTTGGGGCTGCCCGAGCGCCGGCGACCCGTCCGGCGCCCACCCGGACTGCCCTGTCGGGTTGTCGCGTCCGGTTACGGCGCCGGTGGTCGTCAATCCGACGGCGTGCTGGAAGGCTGGAGCCGATAGACCCTGGTCGCCGTATCGTGGAACAGCGCCTGCTTTTCGTCCTCCGAGCAGCCGGCGACGAGCCGTTTGAACGAATTCCACAGCACCGTGTAGCTGCAGCTGACCTTGTCGACCGGGAAGTTCGATTCAAACATGCAGCGGTCGACGCCGAACAGCTCGATCATCGTCTCGTAGTACCGCCGGGTCGCCTCCATCAACTCCCAGCTGTATGGCGGACGGCCGCGACTGTGCCAGCCGAAGCCGTTCACCTCCATGTTGATCCCCCCGAGCTTCGCCATGACATTCGGACATTGGGCCAGCTCCACCATCCGCTCCCGCCAGATGTCGAAGATCTCGTCTGCACGGTTCGCGTACGGCCCCACGCCGAGCGGCCCGCCAAAGTGATCGAGAATGACCGTCTGATCGGGGAACGCACGGACCAGGTCGACGGCCTCGGACAGCTGCGGGTGGTAGCACCACAGATCGAAGGTCAGTCCCCGGGGCGCCAGGTGTCGGAAGCCGGCGCGAAAGGCGTCGCTCGCCATCAGGCCGGGCGGGGGCGCCGCCCGGGCGACCGGAAGTTCGGGGCTCTCGTCCCAGGCGACCACGTGGCGGATGCCGCGGAAGCGCGCCGGGCTGGCCGCAAGCTGCGCGTCCAACGTGGCCGCTACTCCGTCGCCCTCGTCGAGAGGGGCCGTTCCGACGATGGCGGCGGCAATCTGAGCCTCGCCGTAGAGCCCGGAGGCCGCCATGGCCGCGAGGCCGTTCACGAACTCCGTCTCCCCTACGACCCGTGCGTGTGGCGTCGCCCCGCGCCGGTACATCGCCCCGCACTCGACGTAGACCGTGCTGACCACCCGGTGGCCGCCGCCAAGGTCGGCCAGGATCTCATCCAGCAGATAGCGGGGCTGGACCATCACATCGCGACGGTCCCAGAAGTGATGATGGGGATCACAGATCGGCAGTTCAGGCTCCAGTGCCTGTTCCTGAACCAGGTCGAGCCAGTCGGCGTTCTTCGCTTGCATTAGCCTGAACTCCCGAATGGTGTGGCCAGAACGTCAGGGACGGCCAGTCTACAGGGGGTGCGGGAACCGATCGGTCGCATGAACGCGACCGGTCCGGCATCACCCGGCCCGGCCGTGCTCCCGGCGCCCGGAACGCCCCGGCGGCCGCACGGCGGCTCCACCCGGGGGAGGGCCCGGAAACTTGCTACGCCGCCCGGCGCGGCGCCAGGAGCATGGGCCCGTACGCGACGGCGTAACCGACGAATGCGGCGATCCATGCGACGGTCGCCATCGATGACAGCAGCGGGCTCCATGCGGGAAACAGGGCGGCGGCGATCCGTGTCGCGGCCGCCGACAGGACCGACAGGTAGATGATCACCGTGGCCGGCGAGGCTCGGAGGGGTCGTCCGGTGTGCCCGAGGCTGGCCCGCGTCATCATCGCCAGGGTCATGGTGCCGAAGGCGCCGACCGTCCACGCGTGGACCCCGGCTCGATGGACGTCCGCTGCCGCCGCGATCAGGGCGAAACCGGTCAGCGCGAACCCGACGGGCACGAACAGATACGCCCCGTGCAGGACCGCCACCAACGGGTCGGCCAGACTCCGGTGCGGTCGCCACCGCAACTGCCGGACCAGGTGCAGGCCGGCTGATCCCAGCAAGATCGTTCCGACGATGCCGGCCGGGACGATCCAGCCATCCACGACCCAGAGCGCGAGTCCCACCGCGCCGATCCCGACCGTGACGGAATCGTACCAGGCGGGCGGCTCCGGCATGTCCATCTCACCGCGCGCCTTGAGCCAATTCGCCGTAAAGGCGGGAACGATCCGCCCCGCGACCAGCGTCAGCAGCAGGAGCACTGCCGCGATGGCCATGCGGGCGCCGATCGCCGGATCGCCGCCACGCCAGACGGCCCAGGAATAGACCGCGTGCGACGCAGCGAACGCGGCCAGGAGGCCCACGACCTTCAGGTTTCGCCAGTTGCCGCCGGCAACAATCTCCCGTCCCGCGACGGCCGTGACGGCCACGAGGAACGCGGTGGACAGACCCGCCGCAGGGGCGTACCCGATCACGGACGACAGATTCACCGCAAGGCGTCCCGCGACCCACAACCCGAACAAGGCGAGGAGGAACCAGCCCGATACGGGCGGGCGGCGTGTCCAGCCGGGAATGGCCGTGAGCAGGAAACCGGTGATGGCTGCAGCCACGTAACCGAACAAGAGCTCGTGAGCGTGCCACGCGACGGGAGGAACCGATGTCGGGACGTCCAGGAATCCCCGAAACCACGGCAGCCACAGGCCCATCAGGAACGCGGCGTAGAGCGACCCGAACAGGAAGAACGGCCGGAAACCGACGCTGAAGAGGGCCAACCCGGGCCGGGTGGTCATCGCAGCCTTTCCGCAAGCGCCGTCACGGAGGGAAAGCTTCCCCGAGAGCGGGGACGATCGCCGCGTCTGGACGCCGCGTTTCCCGCGCAAACGGCGCCACGGCCGGGGCGGGCCGCACCTGTGAGCTCTGGCGAGACCCGGTGACGCTGGTCGTGCCCTGTTGTCCGGGGGCAGGCCGCAGAGACCGCCGGAGCGAGATCAGCGCCCCTCGTCGCGCTCAGGCGTTCCCGGCCGTCGGCGAGATTCGATACGGGTCGACCGGCCGACCCGACGCGGTGTCCCCGATGCCGCCGATCGCTCGTTCCCACTTTGCCGAATGATCCGCCGAAAACACCAGGTCCTCGTCGGCCGCCACGTTGAGCCAGGAGTTCTGCATGATCTCGTGATCCAGCTGACCTGGTCCCCAACCCGCATAACCGAACAGGACCAGAGCCCGCCTTGGACCGCCGCCGCTGGCGATTTCCCGGAGCACGTCCACGCTTGAGGTCAGCAGAATGGAACTCCCGACGCGCTGCGAGTTCTCGTACTTCAGGTCATCGGTGTGCAGCACGTACCCGCGGTTCAGCTCGACCGGACCGCCCATGTGAATCTGCACCTTTTCGGCCGCGTCGGTGCCTTCAATATTCAAATCGTTCAAGATCTTGTCGAACCGTGGCGAATCGGCCGGGCGGTTGACGACCAATCCGACGGCCCCTTCAGCCGCATGCGAGCAGAGATACACGACTGCCCGCTCGAAAAACATGTCCGTCAGCGACGGCATGGCCACCAACAGCTGGCCGGCGAGGTGTGACTGGTCCGATTTCTCTGGCGGTGTCCCCGACATGGGTCAACGCTATTCTTTGTGGGGCCGCTCCGCAACGCACCGGGCGCCGCAGGCGGGGACCCGGTCCGGCAGCGATCGCCGGCAGAGACGCGGCGGTCCATGTCAGGAGGTTCACGCATGCCCCGCACAGTGATCACCGGCGCCAGCCGCGGCATCGGGCACGCCCTTGCCATCGAGCTTGCCGGGCGCGGGCACAATGTCCTCGCCCTTTGCCGGAAACCGGTGGAAGTCACCGGGCTGGCCGATGTCGACCGCGTCTCGGTACGGGGGCTCGACGTCGCCAGCCCGGTCGCCATGCATTCGTTTGCAACCAGTCTCGACGGCACGATCGATATTCTCGTCAACAACGCGGGGATCGCGGGCGGCAAGCTTCGGGACAACCTGTCCGAAGCGGACTTCCAGATGGCCGATGACGTGTTCCGCGTGAATGCGGTCGCCCCCCTCCTGCTGACGCGTCTCCTCGCGAACCGACTCTCGTCCGGTGCCCTGGTCGTAAACGTGACTTCGATCATGGGGTCGAACGCGGCCAACACGTCGGGCGGTATGGCGATCTACCGGGCCAGCAAGGCAGCCCTCAACAGCATCACCCGAACGCTGGCGGCGGAACTGGGCCCGCAGGGCGTGACGGTGCTGGCCGTGCATCCGGGCTGGGTGCGGACCGACATGGGGGGTCCGTCCGCGAGCATCGACAAGGAGGCGTCGGCCCGTGGCATCGCGCAGGTGATCGCCAATGCCGAACCCTCGCAGAACGGCACCTACCTCGACTGGAAGGGTGATTCGCTGCCCTGGTGACGAAGCGGGGCCTAACGCCCCGTCGTGAGTCCGCCGGACTCCACGATGAAATCCGCCACCGCGCGGACGCCCTTGCCGTGCTTCACCTGCGCGAACAGGAAGGGTCGTGAACCGCGCATCCGTTTCGCATCACGGTCCATCACGTCAAGGTCTGCGCCGACCAGCGGCGCAAGATCGGTCTTGTTGATGATCAGCAAGTCGGATCGGGTGATCCCGGGTCCGCCCTTGCGCGGAATCTTGTCGCCCGCCGAGACATCGATCACGTAGAGGGTCAAGTCGGCGAGTTCCGGCGAAAACGTCGCCGCGAGATTGTCGCCGCCGGACTCCACGAACACCACGTCGAGATCGGGGAACACGGCTTCCAGCTGCGCGATCGCCGCCAAATTCATCGAGGCGTCCTCGCGAATCGCGGTATGGGGACATCCGCCGGTCTCGACCCCCTGAATCCGTTCCGGGGTAAGCGCGCCGGAGCGGGTCAGGAACTCGGCGTCCTCGCGGGTGTAGATGTCATTCGTGATGGCCGCAATGTCGTAACTGTCGCGCAGCGACTTGCACAGGCCGTCCAGCAAGGCGGTCTTGCCGGAGCCGACGGGCCCGCCGATGCCCACGCGGAACGGTGTAGTCATGATCGGAATAACCTCGTGTATTGGGTTTCGTGCCGGATGGACGCCCAGTCCACGACGACGGCCGCGGAGCCGATGTCGTCCAACGACCGGCCGAGCGCCTCGCCCGCGGCCTGGAGGACGTCCGCTTCGAGATCGGCCAGGACGCGCTGCCCGGCGACCTGTCCGAGCGGGATGAGCCGAATCCCGGCGGACACCAGGTTCGCCGTCACCGCGTGAAGGTACGCTGCCAGCCCCTCCCGAACCGGGATGTCCGCCCGGGCGACCGCGGCGGCAACGCTGACCGGGTATACCGGCGGCGGGTGCCCGTCCGCCGTACCGTCGCCGTTCCAGGCCGCCGCGACCGTATCGTTGAAGGCGGTTCCCTGCGCGGTGGTCTCGGCCGCGATCTCGAACGTGCCGCGCATGGCCCGGCCCAGCGCTCCCACCGCGGCCAGGCGCTCGGCGTCACCGCACCGGGCCGCGTGCCAGGTCTCGCGGTAGAGGTCGGCATCGACGCGGGCGGCGCCAAACCGGAGGATGCCGCGGACCCAGGTTGCCAGCGTGTCCTGATCGTGGACCAGTCCGGCCTCGACGGCATACTCGATGCCGTGCGAGTACGCGTAGGCGCCGACCGGAAACGACGGTCCGAGCCATGCCATCAGGCGGATGATGCGCCGATCGGCTTCCACGCCCGGAGCTACCCGCGGTCTTCCCCGGGATTGGACGCGGCGTGCGCGTACGCGCCCGGTTCCGGCGAGAACGGGGCTTGCCGCCGGCGCGTGGCAGCGCCCAGCCCCTCCGCCATCCCGGCCAATACGTGGTCGTCCTGAATCCTGAGGCCCCCGTCCGCCAGCACTTGCAGCGGGGCATGGCGATTGCCGATGTGCCATGCCACCTTGGCCGCGTGCGCCGCCGATTCGCAGCGGATGTCGACGACCGGTTCGGGAGCCGCCCGGACCAGCACGGCGCCGCCGTCGGCGAGCGTCAGTCCGTCACCGTCCCGCAGCCGGGGCACGGCCTCCAGTTCGAGGAGCAGCGGTTCGCCGTCATCGCCGCGCAGCCGCCCGCGGCGCCGCTGTCGATCGTCGTGCGTCAGCGTCACGGACGGACCCTCCGGTGGCGGTGTCCAGGCGCCGTGGCGCAGCACCGCGATCGCGCGTCGCATCGCCATCGTCGCACTCAGAAGAGAAAGTAGCGCTGGGCCATCGGCAATCGGGTTGCCGGCTCGCAGGTCAGCAGCGCTCCGTCGGCACGGACCTCGTACGTCTCCGGGTCGACGTCGATCGCCGGGCAGAGATCGTTCAGCACCATGTCCTTCTTGCCGAGCGCGCGGGTACCCGACACCGCCACCAGCCGCTTCGTCAATCCCAGTTCGCCCAGTCCGTCCTCCAGGCCCGCCTGCGAGACGAATGTCACCGATGACGAGGACCGGGCCCGCCCCAGCGCCGCGAACATCGGACGGTAGTGCACGGGCTGCGGCGTGGGAATCGACGCGTTCGGGTCCCCCATCGCCGCCGCGGCGATCGCTCCTCCCTTGAGCACGAGATCGGGCTTGACCCCGAAGAACATCGGCTTCCACAGCACCAGGTCGGCCAGCTTGCCCACCTCGACCGAGCCGACCTCGCCGCCGATCCCGTGCGTCCGGGCCGGATTGATGGTGTATTTCGCGATGTACCGCCGCACCCTGAAGTTGTCGTTGTCGCCGCGCTCCTCCGGGAGTCGGCCGCGCTGCCGCTTCATCTTGTCGGCGGTCTGCCAGGTCCGGACGATGACTTCCCCGACCCGACCCATGGCCTGACTGTCGGAGGCGATCATCGAGAACGCTCCGAGATCGTGCAGGATGTCCTCCGCCGCGATGGTCTCGCGCCGAATGCGGCTCTCCGCAAAAGCCACGTCCTCCGGAATGTTCGGGTCCAGGTGATGGCACACCATGAGCATGTCGAGGTGCTCGTCGACGGTGTTCACGGTGAACGGGCGCGTGGGATTGGTGCTGGACGGCAGCACGTTGGGCTCGCCACAGAGCCTGATGATGTCCGGCGCATGGCCGCCGCCGGCCCCTTCGGTGTGGAACGCATGAATGGTGCGGTTCCGGAACGCGGCCGTCGTGGTCTCGAGGTAGCCCGACTCGTTCAGCGTGTCGGTATGGATCGCGACGCCGACGTCCCACTCGTCGGCGACGGACAGACACGTGTCGATGGCCGCGGGCGTGGTACCCCAGTCCTCGTGCAGCTTCAGGCCGCAGGCTCCGGCGCGCACCTGCTCGACCAGCGCCGTCGGCTCGGAGGCGTTCCCCTTGCCGTAGAAGCCGAGATTGACGGGCAACTCCTCCGCGGCCTCCAGCATGCGTGCCAGGTGCCAGGGCCCCGGTGTGCACGTCGTCGCATTCGTTCCTTCGGCAGGACCCGTGCCGCCGCCCAGCATCGTGGTCACGCCCGAGTAGAGGGCATCGTCGACCTGCTGCGGGCAGATCCAGTGAATGTGCGCATCGATGCCGCCGGCGGTCAGGATGCGGCCCTCGCCGGCGATGGCCTCGGTGCCCGGCCCGACAACGATGTCCACGCTCGGCTGCGTATCCGGATTGCCGGCCTTGCCGATCGCGGCGATCCGTCCGTCGCGAAGGCCCACGTCCGCCTTGACCACTCCCCAGTGATCGACGATCAGGGCGTTCGTGATCACGGTGTCCACCGCACCGTCCGCACGCCCGGCAGAGCCCTGGCCCATGCCGTCGCGGATGACCTTGCCGCCGCCGAACTTGACCTCCTCGCCGTACACGGTCCGATCGGCTTCCACCTCGATGAACAGGTCGGTGTCGGCCAGCCGGACCCGGTCGCCGACCGTCGGCCCGTACATGGCGGCGTAGGCCGCCCGCTCGATGGAAAATGGCACGGCCTAGTCCTCCAGTGGGCCCTGAATCCGGGCATTGAACCCGCGGACGACCCGGGCGCCGGCGTAGGGAATGAGCTGCGCCTCGCGCCGCTGGCCCGGCTCGAACCGCATCGCGGTCCCGGCGGGAATGTCGAGGCGGCGGCCCCGGGCCGCGTCGCGGTCGAACTCGAGCGCGGTGTTGACCTCGAAGAAGTGGTAGTGCGAGCCGACCTGGATCGGCCGGTCGCCGGTGTTGGCCACCGTGATCGTGATGGCGTCGGCCCCTGCGTTGAGGAGCAGCGACCCGGGCGTGGTAATGATCTCACCGGGAATCATCGGTCATCTCCCGATTGTCAGCGGATGGGCTGGTGCACGGTGACCAGCTTGGTGCCGTCGGGGAACGTGGCCTCGACCTGGATCTCGGGGATCATGTCGGCGACGCCCTCCATGACCTGATCGCGGCGCAGGACGCCGGTCCCGTCGCGCATCAGGTCCGCGACGGAGGCCCCATCCCTCGCGCCCTCCACGATGTAGTCGGTGATGAGGGCGACCGCTTCGGGATAGTTCAGCCGGACGCCACGCTCGAACCGGCGGCGCGCGACGATAGCGGCCATGGCAACGAGCAGCTTGTCCTTTTCCCGTGGCGAAAGATTCATCCATGTCCTCCCGAATCAGACGTGCCAGAGCCGGGGCAGGGCGGCGGCGAGGCCCGCCGCAGTGGCGCGAAACCCCGCCCAGAAGAGCGCAAACGCGCGGCGGACGTCGTCTCCGTGCGCCGCGAGCCACCGGACGACCAGCACGCCGTTGACGACCGTGGCCCCGGCGCGCACGCCGGCCGGCAGGTCGTCAAGCAGGCGCCGGGCCTCCTGCTGGCGTGCAGGCGCGTCATCCGCAGCGTAGACCACGCAGGCCACCGCCCGCGCGCCGCCGAAGCCGGCCGGGTGGTCGAGCACAGCCGGCAGGTCATCCTCGACGTGGAGCGCGTCGGCCCAGACGAGGTCGCCGTTCCTGCGGACTTCCCACGCCTCGCGGACCAGCCCCTGCGTCATCCGCTCGCCCGACGCGATCCGCCCGAGCACCAGGAACTCGCCGGCCAGGACCCGCCCCCCGGGCGCCCGGTCAATGCGGACCCGGCGCCGCAGCCGCGCCTGATCGAACAGGATCGTCTCCTGGGGCAGCCACTCGAGCCACGTGCCGTCCGCGGCCTCCAGGCGGACATCAATGCGGCAATCCGCACCGGTCGAGCGGTACACCTTTTCGGCCGCCTGCGCGGCCACGATCACGGCAGCTCCGTCCGCGGCGGACGCCGTGACGTCGATCCGGTCACCGCCGACGAGCCCACCCGACGTCGTCACGAGCGCCGCCAGCGGCGGTTCGGCGGCGGGCTGGGCCGGAAACAGGACCCGCATCGGATCGCGCTGGTAGAGGTGGCGGAGCGAGGCCGTGCCGCCGCCCGCAAAGCCGACCTCGGCCACGCCGTGGACGCCGTGTCCGGACACCGGCGCGTCAGACGGTAAGGCGGCGGCGGACATCTTCCTCAACCATGTCGTCAGACTTGCCCGACAGCACCACTGCGCCTCGGTCCATGACGATGAAGTCGTCGGCGAGGTCGCGGGCGAACTCGAAGTACTGCTCCACGAGCAGGATCGCCATGTCGCCGCGGGCGGCCAACGTCCGGATCACCCGCTCGATGTCCTTGATGATCGACGGCTGGATGCCCTCCGTCGGCTCGTCGAGCACCAGCAGCCGGGGCCGCATCACCAGGGCCCGGGCGATCGCCAGCTGCTGTTGCTGCCCGCCGGACAGATCGCCGCCGCGGCGACCGAGCATGTCGCGCAGGACGGGGAACAGGTGGAAGATCTCCTCCGGCAGCGTGCGGGTCGGCCGGGGCAGGGAGGCATAGCCGGTGTAGAGGTTCTCGCGGACGCTGAGGAGCGGGAAGATCTCGCGCCCCTGGGGCACGTAGGCGATCCCCCGGGCGGCGCGCTGGTACGCCGCGAGCGCCGAGATGTCCGCACCCTCCCACAGGATCCGGCCGGCGCTGATCATCTCCTGGCCAACGATCGCCCGGAGCAGCGTGGTCTTCCCCACGCCGTTGCGCCCCATCACGCAGGTCACGCGGCCGGGCTCCGCGCTCAGGCTGACCTGCCGCAGCGCCTGGCTGGCCCCGTAGTGGAAATCGATGGCCTCGACCTGCAGCATGGCTAGCGCCCCAGGTAGACCTCGACCACCCGCGCGTCGTCTTGCACGGCATCGAGGGTCCCTTCGGCCAGCACCGCGCCTTCATGCAGCACCGTGACCCGGCAATCCAGGCCACGCACGAACGCCATGTCGTGCTCCACCACGACGACCGAACGCGATCCGGCAATCCGGGTGAGCAGCGCCGCCGTCTGCTCGGTTTCCTCGTCGGTCATGCCGGCGGCCGGCTCGTCGACCAGCAGGAGTTCGGGATCCTGCATCAGCAGCATCCCGATCTCGAGCCATTGTTTCTGGCCATGGGACAGATCGCCCGCCCGACGGTCGCGATGGGAGACCAGGGCGGTCGTCTCGAGCACCCCGTCGATCCGCTCGCGGGAAGCGGCGCCGAGGCGGGCGAACAGGCTGCCGAACACCCCGCGGGTGCCCGCGAGCGCCAGCTCCAGGTTGTCGAAGACGGTGTGTTCCTCGAACACGGTGGGCTTCTGGAACTTCCGGCCGATTCCCAGATTGGCGATTGCCGCTTCGTCCAGTTGGGTGAGATCGATGCCGCCGTTGAACTCCACCTGGCCGCGATCCGGCCGGGTCTTGCCCGTGACCACGTCCATCATCGTCGTCTTGCCGGCACCGTTGGGTCCGATCACGGCGCGAAGTTCGCCCACCTCGACGTAGAAGCTGAGATCGTTCAGCGCCTTGAAGCCGTCGAACGACACGGATACGCCGTCGAGGTAAAGGATGGTGTCGTGCAGTTCCGGCCGCACCTCGACGGGGACGTCGCTCACGGTGCCGAATCCGGGGACCGGGCCCGGCCGGGCCTGCGCCTCCAGCGCCCGCCTGCCCGCTTGAAGACCGGCACGGTCCCGACGAGCCCCTTCGGCAGGAACAGGGTCACGGCGATGAACAGGGCCCCGAGGACAAACAGCCACATGTCAGGGAGCGCCCCGGTGAACACCGTCTTGGCGTAGTTGACGAGGATCGCCCCGAGCACAGCGCCGTACAGGGATCCCCGGCCGCCCACCGCCACCCAGACCACGATCTCGATGGACGCTGCCGGCGCGAACTCGGACGGGTTGATGATGCCGACCTGCGGCACGTACAGGGCCCCGGCGAGACCGGCCAGCATGGCCGACAGGACAAAGACGAAGAGCTTGTAGTGCTCCACCCGATAACCCAGGAACCGGACCCGGGTCTCGGCATCTCGCACCGCGACCAGCACCCTCCCGGCGCGGCTGCAAACGATGAAGCGCCCCAGCAGGTAGCCCAGGGCCACGGCCGCCGCACTGGCGCAGAAGAGGGCGACGCGCGTGCCGTCCGCCTGCAGGTTGAACCCCAGCAGGTCCTTGAAATCGGTCAACCCGTTGTTGCCGCCGAAACCCATGTCGTTGCGGAAGAACGCGAGCATGAGCGCGAACGTCATGGCTTGGGTGATGATCGAGAGATAGACGCCGGTCACCCGGGAGCGGAACGCGAACCAGCCGAAGACCAAGGCCAGCGCTCCCGGTACGACCAGCGCCATGACCATCGCGAACGGGAACCAGTCGAATCCGTGCCAGTACCAGGGCAACTCCTTCCAGTCGAGGAAGACCATGAAATCCGGCAGTTCGGGATGCCCGTAGACCCCTCGGTCGCCGATCTGGCGCATCATGTACATGCCCATGGCGTAGCCGCCGAGCGCAAAGAACGCGCCGTGGCCAAGGCTGAGCACGCCCGCGTACCCCCAGATCAGGTCGACGCTCAGGGCCAGCAACGCGAACGTCAGGTACTTGCCCATCAGGCTGACGACGTAGGTGGGAACGTGCAGGACCGAATCCTCGGGCAGCAGCAGGTTCGAAACCGGCACCACCACGACGGCCGCCAGCAGCACGGCCAGCAGGATCTGGCCGCCCCGATTGCCGGCTAGGAGATCGACGAGTACCGACCGGACCGCCATCACTCAGCTTTCCGCCGCCCGGCCCTTGAGAGCGAACAGGCCGCGCGGCCGCTTCTGGATGAACAGGATGATGGCCACCAGCACGAGGATCTTCGCGAGAACCGCGCCGGCAAACGGCTCCAGGAACTTGTTGATGACCCCGAGGCTCATGGCGCCGACCAGGGTTCCCCAGAGGTTGCCGACCCCGCCGAACACCACGACCATGAAGCTGTCGACGATGTAGGCCTGCCCGAGATTGGGGCTCACGTTGTCGATCTGGCTGAGGGCCACCCCGGCCACGCCGGCGATGCCCGCGCCCAGACCGAAGGTCGCGGCATCGACCCACCCGGTGCGGATCCCCATGGATGACGCCATCGACCGGTTCTGGGTCACCGCCCGCATGTACAGCCCCAGGGCGGTGCGGCGAAGGACCAGCGCGATGCCGGCGACCACCAGCAGGCTGAAGATGATGATGGCGACCCGGTTGTAGGGAAGCACCAGTCCCGTCGCCGTTTCGAACGCCCCGCTCAGCCACGACGGGCTCGACACCTCGCGGTTGGTCGGTCCGAACACCGTCCGCACCAGCTGCTGCAGGATGAGACTCAGCCCCCAGGTGGCCAGCAGGGTCTCGAACGGCCGCCCGTAGAGCCAGCGAATGACGCTGCGCTCGATCGCGACTCCGGCGGCGCCGGCGACGAGAAAGGCCGCCGGCACGGCCACCGCCAGGGAATAGTCGAGGCCGCCCGGGGCAAAGTCACGGAAAAGCTGCTGGACCACGAAGGTCGTGTAGGCGCCGAGCATCACCAGTTCGCCATGGGCCATGTTGATGACGCCCATGACCCCGAACGTGATGGCCAGCCCCACGGCCGCCAGGAGCAACACCGAGCCAAGGCTGAGGCCCTGGAAGATGGCGCCCAGCAGGTTCCAGAAGGCGAGGTCTCGCTCGACGGCGTCCAGCGCCTCCGCGGCGGTCGCCCGCACCGCCGCATCCGGTTCGCTTTCCTGACTGAGGCTGGCCAGCAGCGACCGGACTTCCGGAAGCGCTGATTCGGAAAGTCGCCCCACCGCAGCCAAGCGAACATCGAGCGGGAAGTCCGGATTGGTCTCGATCGCCGCCTTGGCGAGTGTGAGCCGGTCAAGGAGGCCCGGATCCTCCTCCCGGGCAATCGCTTGGTCCACGGTGTCCAGCGCCCCGGGGTCGCGCGCCGCGAACACCGCCGCCGCCGCCTCCTCGCGCCGGTCGGGATCGTCGGACAGCAGGGTCAGGCCGCCCAGCGCCGCCTTGATCACGCCACGCAGGCGATTGTTGACCTTGACCTTCTTGAGTTCCTTCTTCCTGGCGTCGCCGACCGCACTGCCGTCCAAGGCATTCGTCAGCGAATAGACCTTGCCGGTCTTGTGGCCGATCACGATCACCCCGTCCGCCTTGCGCGCGAACAGCTGGCCCTTCGCCATGGCCTCGAGGATCGGAATGGCCCTCGGGTGCCCGGTCGCTGCCAGGACCTCGACTCCGACCGCGCGGTCCTTGTAGCTCTTTGCCGACAGTCCCTGGACCGCTTCTTCCAGGGTCGCTGCGTGGCTGGCTGGAGCCCCGCCGGCAACGGTCGCCGCGACCGCAATGCAAGCGAGCACCACGGTCAAGGAGGGCAGGGCGAAGCCGCGTGTCGGCATGGCAGCGGGTCCGGACGTTAGAAAACCGGCCAGAGGCCGGCGGAAAACGGTAGAGGAACGACGCTCGATCCGATCAGGGGCAGCGGGACCGCTCCCGCCGCCCCGGACCGGATGCACAGCCTACATGTCGGCGGTCGCGCCGAACTTCGGGGCCTCGCAGTTGCCGCAGACCCACGGGAAGGTCCAGTCGGCGGTCAGCTTCGCGCTTTCGGGAATGAAGTCCGACCAGGCGTCACCCTTGACCACCCCGTCGGTTTCCCAGACCGTCTCGAATTGCCCGTCATCCTGGATCTCGCCGATGAGGACCGGCTTCGACAGGTGATGGTTGGTGTTCATCATGGCCATACCGCCGGTCAGGTTCTTGAAGGTCTGACCGTACATGGCCTGCCGTACGGCATCGACATCCACCGAACCGGCCTGCTGCACCGCCTGCACCCACATGTTGAAGCCGATGTAGTGGGCTTCCATGGGGTCGTTGGTCACCCGGTCCTCGTCCTCGATGAACGCGTGCCATTTCTCGATGAACGCCTCGTTCTCGTCGGTCTCCACGCTCATGAAGTAGTTCCACGCCGCCAGGTGGCCGACGAGCGGTTCGGTGTCGAGCCCGGCCAGTTCCTCTTCGCCGACCGAGAAGGCAACCACGGGAATGTCCTCGGCCATGATGCCCTGGTTGGCCAGCTCCTTGTAGAACGGGACATTGGCGTCGCCGTTGATCGTCGAGACCACGGCCGTCTTCTTGCCTTCGGAAGCGAACTTCTTGACATCGCCCACGATCGTCTGCCAGTCGGCGTGCCCGAACGGCGTGTAGTTCTCCAGGATGTCCTCGTCGGAGATTCCTTTCGCGTTCAGGTATGCACGGAGGATCTTGTTGGTGGTACGCGGATACACGTAGTCCGTGCCCAGGAGCACGATCCGTTCGGCTCCACCACCGTCCTCACTGAGGAGGTAGTCCACCGCGGGAATGGCCTGCTGATTCGGGGCGGCGCCGGTGTAGAACACGTTCCGGGAGCTCTCTTCGCCTTCGTACTGAACGGGGTAGAACAGCAGTCCGTTGAGCTCCTCGATCACCGGCAGCACCGACTTGCGGGATACCGACGTCCAGTTCCCGAAGATCACGGCGACCTCATGCTGCTCGATCAGCTCGCGAGCCTTTTCGGCAAAGAGGGGCCAGTTCGAGGCCGGATCGACGACGACTGGCTCGAGCATCTTGCCGAGCAGGCCGCCCTTGCTGTTCTGCTCCTCGATGAGCATCAGCATCGTGTCCTTCAGCGTGGTCTCGCTGATGGCCATCGTGCCGGAGAGCGAATGCAGGACACCGACCTTGATGGTCTCGGCCTGCGCCGCTCCACTTAGTGCGGTCGACGCGGCCAGGATGCCTGCGAAGACCAGGTGACGCTGGTTTCGAAACATGGAATTTCTCCGTGAAGTCTGAAGTCTGGTGCGCACCCACCGATGTCCGGGGCCGCTTTACGGACTGCACCATGCCCTCACAGAAGCAACGTTCATGCCACTTTTGCGGCTGAACGCTTCCAGCCTGCTTGGAAACCGGCTCGGCAGGCAATCGGTTCTGACCATTATGCATGCATAGTGATCACAGCTGAAACTTCAATGCCTAATATTTAGGCTTGCCGCCCGGCAGACGCTGATGTTTCGGCGTGCGCAGCGACGGCGCCGCCCGCTTTCGTCCCCGCTCTGGAAACCCGGTCCTGCCCGGGCTACAAAGCGCGCGGCCCGCCCCGGCGGGATCTCCAGCAACCCACTTCGCCCGAATCGGATGTAGCCCTCATGGGATCAATGATCGCGGTCCGCGCCGCCGATGACGCCAGTTTGCCCGTTTATCTCGCCGAACCCACCGGAATCCGCCGTGGGTCGCTGGTGGTCATCCAGGAAATCTTTGGGGTCAACCCGTACGTCCGCAGCGTCGCGGACCAGTTCGCCGAGGCCGGTTACGTGTGCTACGCCCCGGATCTCTTCCATCGGATCGAGCCCGGCATCGAACTCGGCTACGAGGCGTCCGATGTCAAGCGCGGCCGGGAACTCAAGGACCAGGCGGGCTGGGACCTCCCCGTCATGGATATTCAGACGTGCGTGGCCACCTTGCTGATCGACTACAGGGTCGGCGTGGTCGGCTTCTGCTACGGGGGATCGCTGTCGTGGCTCAGTGCCTGCCGTGGCTACGGCATGGAGGCGGCCGTCTGCTATTACGGCGGACAGATCGCGGCCTTGCTCGACCAGCCGGCGAAGGTCCCCGTGCAGATGCATTTCGGAAACCGCGACGCGTCCATCCCGCCGGCAGACATCGAGAAAATCCGCGCCTTCTCGACCGAAGCCGACATTCACGTCTACGAAGGCGAGCACGGGTTTGCCTGCAACGCACGCGGCAGCCATCACCCGGCCTCGGCGGAAGCTGCCAATGAACGCACCCTCGCATTCTTTGCCAGGCACGTAGCCAAGGAAGAAGCCTCGTGAACCGGGCAGCTGCTGTCGCCCTGGCGGCGTTCCTGGCGCCATGGACCGCGCTGGCCATCGAACCGCCTGTCGAGCTCGTCGTGGTCGATCTGCAGACCGGCGATGGCCGCGTTGCCGAGGCAGGCCGAGGCGTGAGCGTGCACTACACGGGATGGCTGTTCGATCCCGATGCAGCTACCGACGACCCCTGCCTTGCGCGGGGCCTGCAGTTCGACAGTTCCCGGAACCGTCAACGCCCGTTCAACTTCCCGCTTGGTGAGGGCTTCGTCATTCCCGGTTGGGACAGCGGTATCGTCGGGATGCAGGTCGGCGGGCACCGCTGCCTCGTCATCCCGCCGGACATGGCCTACGGAGAACACGGCGCTGCACGAGGAGCGATTCCTCCGAACGCGACGCTCATCTTCGAAGTGGAAGTGCTCTCCGTGGCCGACTTCTAGCCATGACGAAACCGGTCTTCGGGGTTGTGGGCGGCAGCGGCATCTACGAGCTCGACTCGCTTGAGTCGCCGAGCTGGAAGACCGTAAGCTCCCCCTTTGGCGCGCCGTCAGACGCGATTCTTCACGGCCGGCTGAATGGGCTGGAATTTCGTTTCCTGCCGCGGCACGGCCGCGGCCACCGCATTCCTCCCAGCAGCCTCAACTTCCGGGCGAACATCGACGCGCTGAAGCGCACCGGCGTGACCGACATCATTTCGCTTTCCGCCGCAGGCAGCCTCAGGGAGGACTTGCCTCCCGGTACATTCGTCCTGGTAGATCAGTTCATCGATCGCACCTTTGCGCGGGTCAAGAGCTTCTTCGGTCCCGGTCTCGTGGCCCACGTCTCCATGGCCCATCCCACCTCGGATCGCCTTCGGCGGCTGCTGGCCGAAGCGTCAAGCACTGCCGGCATCGATGCGGTGAGCGGGGGCACGTACTTGGCCATGGAAGGGCCGCAGTTCTCGACTCGAGCCGAATCCGAGCTCTACCGGTCCTGGGGCTGCGATGTGATCGGCATGACCAACATGCCGGAGGCGAAGCTGGCCCGCGAGGCCGAAATCGCCTACGCCAGCGTGGCGATGATGACCGACTACGACTGCTGGCATCCGGACCACGAGGCCGTGACGGTCGAGCAGGTTGTCGGCGTGCTGCTGGACAACGCCGCCCGCGCGCGGACTCTGGTCGAAGCTTTCGCGAATGCCGCCGCGGCCGTGGACTGGGACGATTCCGATCCCGCCTACCACGCGCTCGACGCGGCGATCATCACGCCGCCGGAGGCGCGCGACCCGGAGCTTGCGAAGAAACTGGATGCAGTGGCCGGACGGGCTCTGGAACGCTAGCCCGCCTCGCCATCAAAGGTCATCGTCGCCGCGTTTGACCGGCACCCAGGTGCGCCGGTAGGTCGCGTAGAACACACCCGTCATTACCACCAGGAAGATCAGCACTCGCAGTCCCATGCGCTTCCGCTCGTCGGCGGTCGGGTCCGCCGCCCAGGCGAGGAATGTCGCCACGTCGTGAGCTTCCTGCTCGATGGTCGCCTCGGTACCGTCCGCGTACGTGACATCCTCGCCCCAGAGCGGCTTCGGCATCGCGATGACGGATCCCGGAAAGTACGGGTTGTAGTACGAAGATCCCGGATCGACCCCGTCCGGCGGATCCTCGTAACCAATGAGGATCGCGTAGACGTAGGGCGCGCCGCGTTCCAGTACCTTGAGCGAGAGGTCCGGCGGCGCGACGCCGTTGTTGGCCGCCGCCGCGGCTTTCGCGTTCGCGAACGGCTCGGTGATCAGAGGGTCGGAGGGACGGCCGGGGCGTTCGAACATCTCGCCCATGTCATCCGGCCCGTCCGTGACCAGCGTCTCCGATGCCAGGCGGCGAATGTCGTCTTCGGTGAAGCCCAGATCACCCAGGTTGCGCCACGCCATGAACCGGAGCCCGTGGCAGGTCGCGCAGACGCTGCGGTACACCTCGAAGCCGCGGATGGCCGCGGCACGGTCGATCCGGCCGAACGGCCCGTCAAACGAGAACTCGACGGCCGGTGGCGCCAATCCGTCGGTCGCGGCCCGGGCAACCTGCCCGGTCGGCGAGGCCGCCAACAGTACCGCGGCGAACAGTACCCCCAGGCGCGTCACGGGCCCTGGCTCCCGTGCTTGTGGCCGTAGATGCTCTCGGGCAGCTGTCGGGATCGCTCGACCCGGCCGATCACCGGCATCAGCACCAGGAAGTGCGCGAAATAATAGATCGTCGCGATTCTTCCGATCGTGATGTAGATGCCCTCCGGCGGATTTGCGCCGATCCAGCCGAGCAGCACCGTGTTGCCCGCGAACAGCCAGAACAGCCACCGGTACACCGGCCGGAACGCGGCACTCCGGACTCGTGAACTGTCCAGCCACGGCAGCGCAAACAGGACGAAAACCGCCCCGAACATCGCGATGACGCCGCCCAGTTTGTGCGGGACCGCTCGGAGAATGGCGTAGAACGGCAGGAAGTACCATTCGGGCACGATGTGCGGCGGTGTCCGGAGCGGATCGGCCGGGATGTAGTTGTCGGGATGGCCAAGGCTGTCCGGAGCGTAGAACACCACGCCGGCAAAGAAGACGAGCGCCATGCCCAGACCGACCAAGTCCTTCACCGTGTAGTACGGGTGGAACGGAATCGTGTCCCGCGGCGCGCCGGGATTGACGCCGAGAGGGTTGTTCGAACCGTGCCGATGCAGGGCGACAATGTGGAGAAAGACCAGCGCGACGATGACGAACGGCAGGAGGTAGTGGAGCGAGAAGAAGCGGTTCAGCGTCGGATTGTCGACCGAGAATCCGCCCCAGAGCCATTCGACGATGGCCGGACCGATGCCCGGTATCGCCGAGAAGAGATTGGTAATGACCGTGGCGCCCCAGAAGCTCATCTGGCCCCAGGGCAGCACGTACCCCAGGAACGCGCTCATCATCATCACGATCAGGATGATGATGCCCAGCCACCACAGCAGTTCCCGGGGTTCCTTGTACGAGCCGTAGTAGAGGCCCCGGAAGATGTGGATGTAGACGCAAATGAAGAAGAACGAGGCCCCATTGGCGTGTATGGACCTGATCAACCAGCCGTAGTTCACGTCCCGCATGATGTGCTGCACGCTGTCAAAGGCGTGGTCGACATGCGGCGTGTAGTGCATGGCCAGCACGACGCCGGTAATGATCTGCACCACGAGGAAGAACCCGGCGAGGGAACCGAAGTTCCAGAACGCGTTCAGGTTGCGAGGCGTGCGGTACTCGATCAGCGAGTGCCGCGCCGCCGAGAACACCGGCAGGCGGTAGTCGATCCAGCGCACAATCCGCGTCACGAGACCGGTAGTCCACATAGCGCCTAGCCCACCCGGATTGTCGTGTCGTCCACGAAACGGTACGGCGGCACGGCGAGATTCTTGGGAGCCGGGCCTTTCCGGATACGGCCCGACGTGTCGTAATGCGAGCCGTGGCAGGGGCAGAACCAGCCCTGGTATTCGCCTTGCCCGTCACCGATTGGAATGCATCCGAGATGGGTGCATACCCCGACCAGTACCAGGAAACGGGGATCCTGCGCCCGGCTGGCGTCCGTCGCCGGATCGGGAAGATCTGCGGAGTCATCCTGAGCGGCCTGCTCTATTTCTTCAGGTGTCCGATAACGCACAAACACCGGGGCTCCGCGCCACAACACGGTGCGGCTGTTGCCCGGTTCAAGGCCGGACAGATCGATGTCCACCGTGGCCAACGCCTGGACATCGGCCGATGGATTCATCTGATCGATAAGCGGCCAGGTCGCGCAGCCTGCGGCTACGGCGCCAAACGCACCGGACGCGACGTTGAGGAAGTCGCGGCGGCTTGAAGCCGCCGCTGGAGCAGCTGGATTCGACATGTGGTGCAGAGGGGTCCTAGGCCAACGCCGGATCGTGTGGGCCGGGCTCGTTTGTAGCCGAGACCTGACGATTTGCAAAGGGGTGACGCTCCCGGCACGACCGAAACCCCGTTCGTGGAAACCGCACGGCCATACTTGGTGAACTAGTGCTGAGGACGTGTAGTGAACATCGCTGAGACGGCGTGACGGGGCGGTCAGGTGATCAACACGTTCCTGGATGGTAGCGGCGTGGGCCTCTCGTAGCGGCGACTCCGGTTGCCGGCAGTCACCGTTGATGCCTCCGCCAGGATAGACTAAGTTTAGTAGACTAAGTCTGGAGCGACTCGATATGCGCATCGTGAACATGCACGAGGCAAAAACCAACCTTTCGCGTCTTGTCGAGGGCGCCGCCAACGGTGACCCCTTCATCATTGCTCGTGCCGGAAAGCCCTTGGTCAGGGTGGCCGCCGTGGAAGCGCCCATGGCCGGCGTCGAGCAGCGCGTCGGGTTTATGTCGGGACGGATCTCGGTGCCAGACGACTTCGACCGCATGGATGCCGGAGAGCTGAAAGCCCTGTTCGAAGGCACGAAGTGAGACTTCTGCTCGACACTCATCTGCTGCTTTGGGCGGCGGGGGTGCCGGAACAGCTTCCGGGTGACGCCCGCGACCTGATCGAACAGGCGGAGAACGAGTTGATCGTCAGTGCCGCGTCGCTGTGGGAGGTGACCATCAAGCGAAACCTCGGCCGGGCGGATTTCATTGTCGAGCCGCGCCAGCTGCGCCGGGGGCTGTTGGAAAACGGTTACACCGAGTTGGCAATCACCGGAGCTCATGCCATTGCCGTGGATGGGCTCCCGCCAATTCATGGCGACCCCTTCGACCGTCTCCTGGTGGCGCAGGCGCAGGTTGAGGCCATTACGCTTCTCACCGCGGACAAGACCGTCGCCCGTTACCCGGGGCCGATCCGACTGTGTTGAACGTGGGAGCGCGGGTCGCGACATCGTTGTCGGCCGAACGAATCCCGCTCAATCTGTTTCGAGGCCGGCCGTCGGGTTCGGCCGACCCCGAGGTCATCCGCGGTTCGGGCAACGGCGAAAGCGCCAGCAGGACTGGGGGCGTTCGCTGTCCGAACGGGGACAGCAGTTGCACCCGGGCATCCATTGGGCACGCTCGCCGGGCGCCAATCGAGACAGCTGCCGCTCGCCAGCGGAACCGTTCCCTCGGACCTTCCAAGGGGTGCCGGTTTATGGTACGGTGCCGTGGCCATTTGTTCAGATGAATGGACGCTGGCCGATCAGGTTAGGCATCAAGAATTTCGTGATCGGGAGAGTCACTGGCACTGCATGTTCCACTCCATTACGATAGGGGGTCCATATCTTGATTCCCCCTCGTCGTGTGGGGTTTCCTCCTTACTAACCACAATTATTGGGGCAAAACAGCAACATGGATGGGATGATCGAAGAGCGAGTTCCCCCTGCAGCCGTGCTGCCCGACAAGCTTTTCGGTCGAGATCAGGATGCGATTCAGGTCCCTGGAGGGTGGCGCGTCTCCCCGTGCGACGATCGGGATGCGCACCTCACCGAATTCGGAAAATCCGTTCTCCGAGATCGCTACACGCTACCCAACGAAACGATCCAGACCATGTTCGCCCGCGTCGCCAGCACGTTCGCGGATGACGATGGGCACGCGCAGCGCCTGTACGACTACATTTCCAATCTCTGGTTCATGCCATCGACGCCGGTGCTGTCCAACGGCGGCACGTCGCGCGGACTTCCGATCTCCTGTTTCCTGAACGAGGCGAGCGACAGCCTTGAAGGAATCGTTGATCTCTGGAATGAAAACGTCTGGCTCGCCGCGCGCGGCGGCGGAATCGGCAGCTATTGGGGGAACTTGCGTTCCATCGGCGAGCAGGTCGGCCAGAACGGACAGACGTCCGGAATCATCCCCTTTATTCGCGTCATGGACTCCCTGACCCTGGCGATCAGCCAGGGAAGCCTGCGCCGTGGCAGCGCTGCCGTTTACCTGCCCGTCAGCCATCCGGAGATCGAGGAGTTCGTCGAGATCCGACGTCCCACCGGCGGTGACCCCCACCGCAAGGCGCCCAATTTGCATCACGGTGTCGTGATTCCTGATGCCTTTATGCGGGCCGTCGAGGCGGACGAACAATGGGAGCTGATCAGCCCGCGCGACCAGAGGTCACGCCGGGCCGTCTCCGCGCGTGCGCTCTGGATCAGGATCCTGACCGCGCGCGTGGAAACGGGTGAGCCGTACATGCTGTTCATCGATCACGTGAACCAGTCCGTCCCGGAACACCATAGGTTCCTGGGCCTCAATGTCCGCACCTCGAACCTTTGTTCGGAAATCACGCTGCCGACCGGTCCGGATCACCTCGATCGCGAACGAACCGCGACCTGCTGTCTCTCGTCCGTCAACCTTGAGCGCTACGACGAGTGGAAAGACGACGCCCTCTTCATCGAGGATGTCATGCGGTTCCTCGACAACGTGCTTGAAGGATTCATCCAGAACGCACCCGATTCCATGGCCAACGCGCGGTATGCATCGGAGCGGGAACGCAGCGTGGGTCTCGGGGTCATGGGGTTCCACTCGTTCCTGCAGGCGCATGGACTGCCACTCGAATCCGCCCCGGCCAAGGCCTGGAACCGAAAGATTTTCAAGGATCTTCGTGAGCGGGCTGATGCCGCATCGCGCGTCCTCGCCATGGAAAAGGGCCCCTGCCCCGACGCCAGAGATGCCGGCGCGATGGAACGTTTTTCGAACAAGCTCGCGATTGCTCCTACCGCGTCGATCTCGATTATCTGCGGCGGCACGTCGCCCGGGATCGAGCCCTTTGCGGCGAATGCCTTCCTTCACAAGACCCTCTCGGGCGCCTTTCCGGTCCGGAATGTCTACCTCCAGAAACTGCTGGAGAAGAAAGGCCGCGACACCGATGAGGTGTGGTCGTCGATCACCACCCGCCAAGGTTCCGTCCAGCACCTGGATTTCCTCGACGACGATGAAAAGGCCGTGTTCCGCACCGCCTTCGAGATCGACCAGCGCTGGGTAGTGGAACTGGCCGCGGACCGGGCGCCGTACATCTGTCAGTCCCAGTCGCTGAACCTGTTCCTGCCCGCCAACGTCCACAAGCGGGACTTGCATCACCTGCACTTCCAGGCCTGGAAACGCGGCGTAAAGAGCCTCTACTACCTCCGGTCCATGTCGCTCCAGCGCTCCGACCGGGACGCCATCATCGAAGCGCCGGCAGCGCCGGAAGAATCGGTCGACTACGAGGAATGCCTGGCCTGCCAGTAGGCCTCGAGCCGCCCGGCCCGCAAGCAAGCCCTCCGTTCAGCGGTCGTTGACATGGGCCCCCGGGCGGCCGCCCGGCGGAACCCGTGTCGTGCCGCTTCGCCGCCTGCGCACCGGGTCGGTCGTCCGGATGTCCCGACGGGCGCGCGCGGCCGTGACCCGCGGTAGCGGCCCGGGTCCGCACGGCTTCCCGACGGCTTCCTCTCCTGCCACCGCACCCGGCCCGTACCGTGTCCGAACGCCTTGAAGACATGCTGGCGGGTGGCCACCCGAACTCGCTGGGACGGACCCTGGAGGTCGTGGAGACCGTCCTCGCCGACGCCGATCGCTTCAGCGAGCTCTTCGACTGCTACGTCTCCGAGGATCCGGTGGTCCGGCTCCGCACCTCGAACGCGCTCAAACGCATCGAGGCGCAGCGTCGGGACCTCCTGGTCCCTTACATCGGCCGGCTGATCGAGGAGGTCGGCAGCCTCGACCAGGCTTCCGCGCAGTGGACCCTCGCCCAACTCTTCGGACGGCTGGCCGCCGACATGGACCAGGATCAGCGGTTGGGCGCCCTCAGGATCATGAAGCGGAACCTGTCGTCACACGACGACTGGATCGTGCTCAATGCAACCATCGAAACCCTGTCGGACTGGGCGATGGCAGACCAGGGCCTGAAGCAATGGCTGAAGCCGCACCTGGAGCGCCTGTCGGCCGACCGGCGGAAATCCGTTGCATCGCGGGCGGCGAAGAAACGGCGCAAACTCTACCCTTGATTCCGTCACGTGCAGGTATGCCGGCAACCGTCTGCCCGGACCGTTGGTACGCCCTGCCTGCCCCGGGCCCGCGTCCCCGCCCTCTCCGGGACGGGCACGGCCGCCTACTGTGCCCGCGATCTCGGCAAGCACGGGGCCCGACGCCACGCGCCCGATGGTCCGGGGACTGAACGGCAATGCTCCGGAGAGGAGAGGAGAGATGAAGCGGAACCGCTTCCGGGCGCTGAAACGTTTCGCCGACCGGCGCTCCGAAATGGCTTCACCGGCGCTCGACAGCAGCGCCTTCAGGGCATTGGAAGACTTTGGTCGCGTCCGGCTGTCGAAGCACTTTTTCATGCGCGATTTCCTGTACTCGGAGATCTCGGCGGCTCACGGGATCCCCAATGTCCCGAACGAACCCGACGTCGCAATCGAAGCCGGCAGAGGGCTCTGCGAGCATCTGCTGGAGCCGCTGCGCGCCATCTTCGGTCATGTCGCCATTCGATCCGCCTTTCGCAGCGCCGC
This sequence comes from Alphaproteobacteria bacterium, assembly GCA_965116745.1. Taxonomy (GTDB): domain Bacteria; phylum Pseudomonadota; class Alphaproteobacteria; order TMED109; family TMED109; genus VXPW01. Next base: position 2,578,322 of record OZ220701.1, read on the forward strand.
CGTCAACCGGTACGGCAACCGGCACAAGCTGAATTGCGCCCGCAACCCGAAGACCCACGCGAAGCACATCTGGGATCATCACGACTCGGACGGTTGCATCGGTGCCACGGCTTGCGTGGTGATCCCCTGGTTCATCGATTCGGAGCGGTACCGGGCGACGCGCGATTGGCGTCCGCTGGCGTGGTTCATCCACGACCGTTTGCCGTATTCGGAGATGTGCTTCTTTCCGCGGAACGCGGCCTTCAACCTGGCGTGGCGGAACCGGCACCCCCGGCGCGAAATCCGCAGTTACATCGCGCCCAAGGGCATCCTTACGCGTCCGGGATTTGCCAACCACGACGGCGATCACAGCGCCTGCTATCCCGGGTTCCCGGGCACCTGACGCACCGGCCCGTTCGGCGGGCGGCCACGCTCGGTCTCGCCGGGCCGCAGGGCCGGGCCCCGCTTACCGACGCGGCGCGGCGGCGGCCGGACATGTATTAGACTTGCCGCAAACAGCGTCCGGGTCACCAAGCCGCCCGAACAGCGTTCCCCCCGCGGCCAAGCGGAAGGTGCTCGTGGCAACCATCACCGAAGCCGAAGTGCGCTCCGCCCTAGCCGGCGTCAAGGATCCAGCCCGCAATCAGGATGTCGTCAGTCTCGGGATGGTGCAGGAAATCGCCATCCGGGACGGCAACGTCGCCTTCGCCCTGGAGGCCGACCCTGCCCGGGCCAAGGCCCTCGAGGTCGTTCGCCGCGCCTGCGAGCAGGCCGTGCTTTCGCTCCCCGGCGTGGCCTCGGTGAGTGCGGTGCTGACCGCCGAGCGCCCGCCGCAGGCGCCACCGGAACCGGCGCCGAACGCACGGGCCATCTCGCTCCCCGGCGTCCAGTCGATCATCGCAGTCGCCAGCGGCAAGGGTGGCGTCGGCAAGTCGACGGTCACGTCCAACCTCGCCCTGGCCCTGCATCGACAGGGCCTCCGCGTGGGCATCCTGGACGCTGACATCTACGGCCCCTCGCAACCGCGCCTCATGGGGATCGCCGGCCGGCCGCAATCCATCGACGGGAAACGCATCCGACCGATGGCCGGCTACGGAATCAAGGTCATGTCCATCGGGTTCATGGTGGACGAGGAGCGCCCGATGATCTGGCGCGGACCCATGGTCCAGGGCGCACTGGAGCAGCTGCTCCGCGACGTGGAATGGGGTGAACTCGACGTGCTGCTGGTCGACATGCCGCCCGGCACCGGGGACGTGCAGCTCACCATGTCGCAACGCGTGCCGCTCCGCGGCGCGGTGATCGTGTCCACGCCTCAGGACATCGCGCTCATCGATGCGCGCAAGGGGCTGAACATGTTTCGCCGCGTCGACGTGCCGGTTCTCGGTTTCATCGAGAACATGAGCTGGTTTGCATGCCCGAAATGCGGCGAACGCACCGAGATCTTCGCGCACGGCGGCGCCGAGCAGGCGGCGGCCGCCATGCAGGTCCCGTTCCTGGGCGGCATTCCGCTGCACCTCTCCATCCGGGAAACGTCCGACCAGGGCCTGCCGGTCGTGGCCACGTTGCCCGAGAGTGCCGAGGCGCAGGCGTTCGTTGCCGTGGCGGCGCGGCTCGGCGCGGAGTTGAAACGAACCGAGACCGCGCCCATGCCGGAGATCAGCTTCGAGTGAAGGCGGCGGCTACGTGTCCGGCAGCTCGCGTCCGAGGAGCGCGTGCAGCTCGCGCCATTCCCGCATACCGAGCCCGCTCGCCTCTCGGTCCACTGGTTCGCCCGCCAGCCACGCCCTGACCACCGTCAGCATGGGCCCGGACAGCTCGGCAGCTCCCAGGCGGTAGTCCTCGAACGCTTCCGCCACCACCGGCACCCACCGCCGCACGATCCCCAGCATCGCCTCCGCATAGACCCGGATTTCGGTCTGGGCATGGGGGTCCGCCCGCAGCTGAAGGAAATGCAGCAGGTTGTGAAGATTCACCTTCCAGTACCACTGCGTGTACGTGGACAGGGGCAAATTGATCCGGGCCAGTTCGCGGGCGAGGCCCGGCCGGTCGGGATCAACGGGCGATCCGTCCGGCTGCTCGTTGAGGAGCCATTCGTAGCGGCCGTACGCCTGACGTGCATCCTGCTCCAGTAGCCGCCGGATCTCGTCGGCGACGGCCGGCGTGACGCTCTCCTCGCGCCCCTGCGCGTTGGACTTCGACTGTACCGCCAGGTCCTCGGGCGCCGGCAGGTAGAACTCGCGGTCAAGGACCGAGTAACGCGCCGAGTACTCGTTCACCGACGCCGTGCGGTGCCGAATCCACTGCCGGGCCACGAAGATGGGCAGCTTCACATGGAACTTGATCGAGCACATCTCGAACGGCGTGGTGTGCCGGTGGCGCATCAGGTAGCGAATCAGGCCGCGGTCCTCGCGGACGCGACGGGTGCGCGCGCCGTAGGACACCCGGGCCGCCTGCACGACCGCCGCATCATCCCCCATGTAGTCGACCACCCGGATGAACCCGTGGTCCAGCACGGGATACTCCCGTCCCAGGATGGCCTCGAGGTTCGGGACGACGGGCCGGGCCGTGGTTGCATCGTCCCCGGGGGTCGAAGCAGTCACGGACCCGGTTTCACTGGCCGAGCTGGAAGACGTGTCGGCGCAGGAAGTAGCGGATCGCCGCCGGCTTGGCAGGCAGGACGGCGGGGTAATACGCCGGGTGGGCGTGAAACGAGAAGGAACCCGCCGCGCGTGCGGTGTAGTGCAGGTGCCACCGGTTGCCGTCGACCACCGCGGTGCGCCACGCCGCGAGTGTCGTGTTGCCGAGCATGGTCTCGAACTGTTCGTGGACGTAGATCTGCTGCTTCTCGACGAACGCCTTCAGGCGAGCAGGCTGCTCAAGCGGGTAGCAGCGGGCCGGCAGGCCGAGGATCAACAGCGCGTGGTCAAGGCTGACCGCCCGGATCAGCCCGCCGCCGTCGTATCCGTTCTCGTCCGTCTCGATATCAACCACGTGGTACCCAACTGCGGCAACGAGGGCGGCCTCGAGATTGCCGGCCGTGGGGACCAGCGCCTCGCCGGCGAACGCTTCCGGCAGGATGGCATGCAGAAGGGGGTCACCATTAGATGACAAGGGAGGTACTCCAATAGGCTCGTGGCAGCGGGGCCGGCAATCATCCGGAACCGGCGACCGGCCCCGGTTGCGGGCTCAAGGTAACCAACTGCGGCGGCGCGCGCACCCTGATCGGGCCGCCGGCCTCGGGTTTGCCGGCAAGACACCGAGCCGCCCGACGACACCGGCAGCAGCGAACGGGGGCATCGGTCCGGCGGCGGCAATGGTCGCGCAGGCGGACCGCGCGATCGACGCCCATCGCGTGGCCGAGGCCGAGGGAAAGGGCGTGGTGCTGACCGACGGCAAGCTGATCGCGAGGCTGCACGTCGAGAACGCGGGGCGGCTTGCGTCGAAGGCAGCGGCCATCCTGGAACCGGAGAGCGCCTCGGGCTAAATCGGACCTGCGTTCTTCGGCCGGCCTCTGGTATCGTGCCCGCCGTTCCGTTCCGGCACTGCCCCGGATCCCCCACGGAGTTCCGCATGCCGGACCCCATCGGACGGCCGCTGTCGCCCCACCTCTCGGTATACCGACCGGAGATCACATCGGTCTTGTCGATTCTGCACCGGCTCTCCGGGCTGCTGCTCGGGTTCGGGATGGTGGCGCTGGCGGCATTCCTGGTGGCCGCCGCGGCCGGGCCGGAAGCGTTTGCCCTCGCCACGTCGGCAGCCGAAAGCCTCATCGGCTGTGCGTTTTTCGTCGCGGTGTCGATCGCGTTCTTCTACCACCTCGCAAACGGTGTTCGACATCTCATCTGGGACGCGGGCTTCGGATTTGAACTGGTGAACGTCCGGAGATCCGGCTGGTTCGTGGTCGCCCTCACGGCCGTGCTGACAGTGCTGTTCTGGCTGGGAGTGGGTGCAGCGTGAGCCTGCTCACGCCCCTCGCGCGGGCACGGGGCCACGGATCCGCGCACGAAGGCGCGCATCACTGGTGGATGCAGCGCGTAACGGCGGCGGCACTGGTGCTGCTCGGTGCCTGGTTCGCGTGGTCGGTGCCGTGCCTCGTGGGCGCGGATCACGGCGAGTTCGTCGCCTGGATGGCCCGGCCGGTCAATTCCCTGCTGCTCGTCCTGCTGGTGATCGCCGGCTTCTACCACGGCTGGCTTGGCGTCAGGGTGGTCGTCGAGGACTACGTTCACGGCGCCGTGGCGCGGACGGCGACGCTGGCCATTTGCGCCGGGATCGCCTGGCTGGCGGCAGCCGGTGCCGTGCTGGCGGTGCTGCGGACCGGCATGGGAGGCGCGTGATGGCGACGAGCTACGACATCGTCGATCATGCCTACGACGTCGTGGTGGTCGGCGCCGGCGGCGCGGGGCTGCGCGCCACGCTTGGACTTGCCGAGCGGGGATTTCGCACGGCCTGCCTGACCAAGGTGTTCCCGACGCGAAGCCACACCGTGGCGGCGCAAGGCGGGATCAGCGCCGCGCTCGGGAACATGGGTGCGGACGACTGGCGTTGGCACATGTACGACACCGTCAAGGGGTCGGATTGGCTGGGCGACCAGGACGCCATCGCGTACATGTGCCGGGAGGCCACCGACGCCGTCATCGAACTCGAGCACTACGGCGTCCCCTTCTCCCGGATTCCGGACGGACGGATCTACCAGCGCGCCTTTGGCGGCATGACAACCGAATTCGGCGAAGGACCGGCAGCGCAGCGCACGTGCGCGGCAGCGGACCGGACCGGCCACGCGATCCTGCACACGCTGTACCAGCAGTCCCTTCGCAACGCCGCCGAGTTCTTCATCGAATTCTTCGTGCTGGATCTCCTGATGGACGCGGACGGCTCCTGCCAGGGCGTCCTGGCCTGGAAGCTGGACGACGGCACCCTGCACCGGTTTCGGGCCCACACCGTGATCCTCGCCACCGGCGGCTACGGGCGCGTCTACTTCTCCTGCACGTCCGCCCACATCTGTACCGGCGACGGCAACGCCATGGTCCTGCGGGCGGGACTGCCGCTCCAGGACATGGAGTTCGTGCAGTTTCACCCGACCGGCATTTACGGTGCCGGCTGCCTCATCAGCGAAGGTGTGCGCGGCGAGGGCGGCTATCTGACCAATTCCGAAGGCGAGCGCTTCATGGAGCGCTACGCGCCCAGCGCACGGGATCTCGCGTCACGCGATGTGGTCAGCCGGTCGATCACGCTCGAGCTCCGGGCCGGCCGTGGCGTCGGGGAACTGGGCGATCACGTGCACCTGCACCTGGAGCATCTTGACGCCGACGTCATCGCCGAGCGGCTGCCGGGGATTGCGGACTTGGCCCGCATCTTCGGCGGCGTCGACGTCACGCGCGAACCGATTCCGGTGTTGCCGACCTGCCACTACAACATGGGCGGCATCCCGGTGCTGCATACCGGAGAGGCAGTGACCGGGTCGGCCGACAGCCCGGATGCAGCCGTCCCCGGACTGATGAGCGCAGGCGAGGCGGCGTGCGTCTCGGTCCACGGTGCCAACCGGCTGGGGTCGAACTCGCTGCTGGACCTCGTGATCTTCGGCCGCGCCTGTGCGAACCGGGTCGCCGACACGCAACGGCCCCAGGCTCCCCGCCGCGCCCCCTTGAAGGACGCCGAAGACGCCATTCTCGCCCGCTTCGACGGTTTTCGTCACGCCGACGGGGGAACGCCGACGGCCGAACTTCGGCTGCAGATGCAACGCGTGATGCAGGACCATTGCGCCGTCTTCCGGACCGGCGACAGCCTTACCGAGGGGGTCGACAAGGTCGCCGAGGCCTGGCGACAGCTTGCGGACGTCCGGGTCAGCGATCGGTCGCTGATCTGGAACACCGATCTCGTGGAAACCCTCGAGCTCGAGAACCTCCTGCAGCAGGCGGCCGTTACCATTGGCTCGGCCCTGCACCGGACCGAGAGCCGGGGCGCCCATGCCCGCGAGGATCATCCGGACCGCGACGACGAGAACTGGCTGACCCACACGCTGGCATGGTTCCGTGACGGCCGCGCCGAGTGCGCCGCGCGCCCGGTGCATCTCGAGACGGATTCGCCGGACGTCGACACCATTCCGCCCAAGCCGCGCGTCTATTAGTGAGGAAGATGCAACGATGGTGGCGTTCAGACTTCCAAGAGGCTCCGAAGTAAGGAAAGGCCGGCGGATTCCGGCGCCCGACGGCGCCAGCCGCGTGCGCGAGTTCCGGGTCTACCGCTATTCGCCGGATGAAGACGAGTCGCCCCGGCTCGATTCGTTCGAGGTCGATCTGGACAAGAGCGGACCCATGGTCCTCGACGCCCTGATCGAGATCAAGAATTCCGCCGATTCCACCCTTGCCTTTCGCCGGTCCTGTCGCGAGGGAGTCTGCGGTTCCTGCGCCATGAACATCGACGGGACCAATACGCTGGCCTGCACCAAGGCCATCGACGACGTCCGGGGCCCGGTGAAGGTCTATCCCCTGCCGCACATGCCGGTGATCAAGGATCTCGTTCCCGATCTCACCGATGCGTACGCCCAGTACGCGCTGGTCGAGCCCTGGCTGAAGACAGAATCGCCGCCGCCGGCGCGCGAACGTCTGCAGTCCGAGGAAGATCGCCGCAAGCTCGACGGTTTGTACGAGTGCATCCTGTGTTTCTGTTGCAGCACCAGTTGCCCGAGCTACTGGTGGAACGGGGACCGTTATCTCGGTCCGGCGACCCTCCTGCAGGCGGCGCGCTGGCTGGAGGACAGCCGTGACGAGGCGGCGGGCGAGCGGCTCGACGCCCTGGAAGACCCGTTCCGGCTGTACCGGTGCCACACGATCATGAACTGCACGAAGACCTGCCCGAAGGGCCTCAATCCGGCCCGCGCGATCAGCGACATCAAGCGCCGTATCCAGCAACGGCGCTGAACGCGCCGGTGCTCCTGCTCCACCTGGCGGCCGTCGCAGGCGGGATCGGCCTGCTGGTCGTGGGCGGCGAATTTCTGGTTCGCGCGTCCGTTGCCACTGCCACTCGCCTGCAGGTCGCGCCGTTCGTGATCGGCGCGAGCGTCGTCGCTTTCGGCACCTCGTTCCCGGAACTGGTCGTGGCGGTGCGGGCCTCGCTCGGCGACCATGCCGGGTTCATCCTGGGAAACGTCGCCGGCTCCAACATCGCCAACGTGCTGCTGGCCGTGGGGGTCGCCGCCGCCTGTCGGCCGCTCGTCGGCACGCCCGGCCTGCGGCTGGATGCCGTCATCATGCTGATGGCCACCCTGGTCTTTGCCGGATTTACGCTCTGGGTCGACGTGCTGCCCCGGCTGGGCGGACTGGCGCTTGTCGCGGCGCTGGCTATCTCGACGACGCACTCCATCCGGCGCGCGGGTGCCGACATGACCCAGGCGGCGGGCGCGCCGGTCTCGCGATCGCTCGGCGGCAGCGCCGCCGTGATCGTGCTGACTCTCGCCATGGTCGCGGGCGGCGCGGAGTTGCTGGTGGTCGGGGCGAGCGGCCTGGCCCGCGCGTTCGACGTGCCGGAGACGGTCATCGGCCTGTCGGTCGTGGCCATCGGGACGTCGCTGCCCGAGGTCACGGTGACCGCGCTTGCGGCCCTGCGCCGACAGGGCGGCCTCGCCCTGGGCGGCATCCTCGGCAGCAACATGTTCAATCTGCTGGGCGTCACCGGCGCCGCCGCCCTCGCCCACCCGCTTTCCATGCGGGGTCTGCTCACGCCGCTGGACCTGACGGTCCTGATCGTGACGGCGCTGTTCCTGACCGGTTTCCTGACGCTCCGCCGCTCCCTGAGCCGCAGCGTCGGTGCGGGCCTGGTGCTGGTGCAGCTGCTGTACCTCGGAGCGTTGTACGTCGACGCCAACTGATACAATCGAACGCCGTGCTGCGTAACGGGCGTACCGCATGGGGAGTGCGAGATGGATCGAGGAAAACTGGCCGTTCTGGTCGTATTGGTAGTCGGGATCGTCATCGGACTCGCGGTGCGCCCAGCTCTGTTCGGCGATTCGGAAGTGACTGCCGTCACGCCCACCACCACTTCGGATGCCCCGGAGGCCGCGAAGTCGGTCCGCTGGAAGATGGCGAGTGCGTACGCCGGAACGACGCCGATCATCGGCCCTTCGATGAAGGAGATGCTGGAGCGCATCCGGACGTCGTCGGACGGAAGCCTCGACATCCGCTTCTTCGAACCCGGCGCCCTCGTGCCGCCGCTCGAGATCTTCGATGCCGTCGCATCGGGCGGTGTGGATGCGGGCTGGGCGACTCCCGGCTTCTGGGCCGGCAAGGTGCCGGCGCTGCAGCTGTTCGCCTCGATTCCCTTCGGCCCGGCGGCTCCCGAGTACATGGCCTGGATGTACGTCGGCGGCGGCCAGGAGCTGCTCGACGAGCTGTACCTGAAGCACAACATCAAGAGCACGCTCTGCATGATCCTGCCGCCGGAAGCCTCCGGCTGGTTTCGGCAGGAGATTCGCACGCTCGATGACCTTCGCGGCCTGAAGATGCGGTTCTTCGCGCTGGGCGCGAGGGTGATGGAGAAACTGGACGTTTCGACCCAGCTGCTCGCCGGCGGGGACATTTATCCGGCGCTCGAGCTCGGAACCATCGATGCGACCGAGTTCTCGAGCCCGGCGATCGACCGCAACTTCGGCTTCGAGCAGATCGCGAAGTTCTACTACTTCCCGGGCTGGCATCAGCAATCGACGTGGGCCGACGTGATCTACAACCTGGACGGCTGGAACGAGCTCTCGCTCGGCCAGCAGACATTGCTGACGATGGCGTGCGGCGACCTGGTGCAGCGAGGCCTCGCCCAGGGCGAGGCGCTCCAGGTGCCGGCGCTCGAGTACTTCGAGGGCGAGGGCGTCCAGCTCAAGCGCTGGAGCGACGAGTTCCTGAACGCCTACAAGACGGCGTGGGAGCAGGTTGCCATCGAGGAATCCGAGAAGGATGCCGACTTCGCCCGGGCGCTCGCCTCGTTGAACGAGTTCCGGGAACGCTTCGCGATCTGGCGCGACCTGGGGTACCTCGACTGATGTCGGAGACCCTCGACCATCACATCGGCGGCCGCCGCGTTCCGGGTGAATCGGAGCGCGTCGGCCAGGTCTTCAATCCATCGACCGGCGAAGTCGCCCGGCATGTCCGTCTCGGCGGATCCGCCGAGGTCGACGCAGCCGTACAGGCAGCCCAGGAGGCGCTGCCCGCCTGGCAGGCAACCCCGCCCGCGGCACGGGCGCGGATCATGTTCCGCTACCGCGCCCTGCTGGAAGAGCACGCCGGCGAAATTGCGGAACTGATCTCGCAGGAACACGGCAAGACGCTGGACGATGCGCGGGGATCCCTGATCCGCGGGTGGGAGGTCGTGGAATTCGCATGCGGCATCCCGCACCTTCTGAAGGGCGAGCACAGCCGCGACGTGGGCGCCGGCATCGATACCTGGTCCTTGATGCAGCCGCTCGGGGTGTGCGCCGGTATCACCCCGTTCAATTTCCCGGCGATGATCCCGCTCTGGATGTTCCCGCTGGCGGTCACCTGCGGCAACACGTTCGTGCTCAAGCCGTCGGAGCGCGACCCGTCCTGCCCGTTGCGCCTCGTCGAGCTGTTCGAGGCCGCCGGCGGGCCGCCGGGGGTCGTCAACGTCGTGAACGGCGACAAGGAAGCCGTGCAGGCGATCCTCGCACACCCCGACATCGAGGCTGTGAGCTTCGTGGGCTCGACGCCGGTGGCGCGGGCCGTCTATGCGGGCGCGGCCGAACACGGCAAGCGCGTACAGGCGCTGGGCGGAGCGAAGAACCATTTGGTGGTCATGCCCGACGCCGACCTCGACAAGGCGGCCGACGCGCTCCTGGGTGCGGCGTACGGCTCGGCCGGCGAGCGGTGCATGGCGGTCTCGGTGGCAGTGCCGGTGGGGGACGTGGCGGACCCGCTGCGCGATCGACTGGCGGATCGGGTACGCACCCTGAAGATTGGGCCATACAACGACCCCGCAGCCGAAATGGGTCCGATCGTGACGCGCGACGCGCTGCAGCGGATCGAGAGCCTCGTGGCCAAGGGGGTCGAGGAAGGGGCCGAACTGGTCGTCGACGGGCGCGGCCTGAAGCTCCAGGGATACGAGGACGGCTTCTACATGGGGGGCTGTCTGTTCGACCGGGTCACGCCGGACATGACGATCTACCGGGAAGAGATCTTCGGCCCGGTGTTGTCGACGGTCCGGGCGGATTCGTACGCCGACGCGTTGCAGCTGGTGCGCGACAATCCGTACGGCAACGGGGTCTCGGTGTTCACCAGGGATGGGGCCGCAGCCAGGGATTTCGCCGAGCGCAGCAACATCGGGATGGTCGGAATCAACATTCCGATCCCGGTGCCGGTGGCCTACCACACCTTCGGTGGCTGGAAGAACTCGTTCTTCGGAGCCTCCAACACGCACGGAATGGAAGGCATCCGGTTCTACACCCGGATCAAGACTGTGACGGCGCGCTGGCCGACCAGCGGTGAAAGCCGCCCCGAGTTCGTGATCCCCACGCATCGCTGATTGCGCAGGGCGGCGGCTCGCGTCCGCCGCATCGCGGCGTTTCCCGCCTCGAGACGGTGTCCCGGCCGGTGCAAACTCGTCGGGCGAATCCGCCGCGCCGCGCCGCATGCCGATCACTGGCGCGGCTCCGGCCACGTCAGAAGGCCGCATGAAATCGCGCCGGGGTCCGGCCGGCAGGTCCGGCCACGCCGCGCGCCACTCCCGGCGGCGCCCGGGCGGGAGACGGCAGCGGGATTGACGGTACGGGAGCCGACCTTGCAACATGGCCGCTCCGGCACCCAACCGGCGGCATGGAACCATGATCAGGCAACTTCACCACAACGCGTACCGCTGTCGCGATTCGGAGGAAACCCGGGCCTTCTACGAGGACTTCCTGGGCCTCCCACTGGCGGAAGCGATGCCCATCGGGACCACCAAGACGGGCCGGCGGGCCCAAGTGCTGCACACCTTCTATCGGCTCGACGACGGCTCGTTCCTGGCATTCTTCGAGGCGCCGGACGAACCGTTCGAGTTCAAGCAGCAGCGCGACTTCGACCTCCACATCGCGCTGGAGGTGTCGCCCGAGGATCTGCACAGGATGCTCGCCAAGGGCCGGCAGGCCGGGATCGAGACCCGCGGGCCGTCGGATCACGGCATGATCGAATCGATCTACTTCCGTGACCCGAACGGCTACGTCATCGAACTCTGCGCGAAGCGTGCGGGACACGACGACATGCTGGATCCGGACCGCAATGGCGCGCGTGACAAGCTGGACAGCTGGCAGCACGCAAAGGCATCCCAGCCGGACTAGACCGCGGCTCAGGGCTTCCGACGACCACTCGAGGGATCCCGGAAACCGCTCGCACGGCCGCCACCAGGGGAGGCCTCCGGTTCGAACGGCAGCCGACGCGCTACGGGACGGCGCTTCGGCTCAGAAGGTCCCGCCGCGCGCGGCGCGGCCGCCGTCGACCGTAACGATGATCCCGCTCAGGTAGCTCGCGCGTTCGGAGGCGAGGAACACCACCACGTTCGCGACTTCCGCGACCGACGCCGCCCGTCCCAGCGGCAAGTTCGAGAGGAATTCCCGCCATCGCTCGCGGTCGCCGAGTTCGGTCTCCGCCTTGCCGGCGAGGAGGGCGCGAATGCGGTCGGTCTCGACCGCCCCCGGGTTGACACCGACGATGCGGACACCCTGATCGATGCTGGTGCTGCCGATGCCTCTGGTGAACGCCATCAGCGAAGCGTTGCCGGCGGTCCCGGCGATGTACGCCGCGTCGTAGCTCTCCCCGGCCATGCCGATGACGTTGACGATCGTGCCGCCGCCGCGCTCGCGCATGCGGCGGAAGTACTGCCGGGTGATATTGATGTAGCCGAACACCTTCAGGTCCCACGCTTCGCGCCAGCGCGGCTCGTCGACCTGGTCGACCGTGCCGCCGGGAATTGCGCCCGCGTTGTTGACCAGAACGTCGACATCACCGCAGCGCTCCACGAGCTCTTCGGCCGACCCGCTGACGGCGAGGTCGATGGGGTGAACCTGCACGTCCACCTGATGAGCTGAACGGATCGCCTCCCGCCGCGTCTCGAGCAGTTCTTCACCGCGCGCTGCCAGGTGCAGGCTGGCGCCCTCAGCGGCGAACAGCTCGGCGCAGCCGAGCCCAATGCCCTTCGACGCCCCGGTCACCAGTACCGACTTGCCCTGCAGTCCTAATTCCATGGAACGTCTCCCGGGTTCGCGAAGCCCCTACGTATAAGGAACATGTTCATCCGGCGATAGACCGGTGCGCCCGGCCGCGGCGGATCGCCTGCCGCGTGACCAAGGTCGAGCCTCCTGCCGGCCTGCTTCCGCGTTCTCGCCGAAGGCGGTCGGTCTCCGGGCAGGCTTTCGATCGGTTCCGTCGGCGATCCGGTTCGCGGCCGGCGAAGCGGCAGCCGGTCAGGTCTGGCGCATCCGCTGGGCGCGTCGCAGCGTCCGCGACGGGGATTCCGAGAAGCGTCTCGCGTATTCCTTGCTGAAGCGCCCCAGGTGCTCGAAGCCGCAGTCCAGCGCGATATCCGTCACGGATTCACCCGGGGCGGCGGCCAGCAGCCGCGTCCGCGCGTCATCCAGCCGCACCGCGCGCAGAAAGGCCATCGGCGAGGTGCCGCGGTTCCGAAACGCGCGGAAGAGGGAACGCCCGCTGATACCGGAGTACCGGACCAGGTCGTCGATCGACAGCGGCTCCGCCGCGTGGGCCCGGATGTACTCCTCCACCTCCCGTACCTGGCGAGGTGCGACATCCGGCGGCCGTGCCTCGAACTGCCGCGAATAGCTGTGCGGCTGGCCGACCAGCAGGGCAGTCATCAACGTGTCTTCCACGTTGGTCACCAGGACCGGGTGGTCGCCGAGGGAGTTGCCGGCCTCGAGGTCTTCCATCAGGAAACGCAGCAGCCCTCGATAACGATCTCCGAACTGCGGGCGAAACCGCGGATCGAACGTCAGCGGCGCGGTAATCGGTTCGCCGGTCAGCACGTGCAGGTGCCGTTCCAGGGCACGGCGGCGGATCTTCACGATCAGACCGCAGGAACTCGGCCCGTAGTGGATCGACAGCGGCCGCGTGGGCGAAGTGACCATGCCCTGACGCGGAGTCACGACACACAGTTCATTGCCGTTGATGTACCGGATGGTGCCTGAAGCCGCGATCTGCACGAGATAGAAGATCTCGGTTTCGCCGAGGTCGTACCCGATCTGGGCGTCAAAGGACAACGCCCCCACCGAGATGCGGGCCAGTGGAGCCTCGCACAGCCGGAAGCGGAGACTGGCCGCCCGATCCGGAAAGCGAATCTGGTGCCCGCAATAGGTGCTGGAAATGAACGACGCCGCTTCGTCGGCGCGGGAAGTCGCTGCGATCTGATAGCGCGAAAGCGGTCGAACCGGGAGAGCTGTCGTCGTCGGTCCCATGGCAGTTTCCCCATTCAGCATATGAAGCGCGCGGCAGACCGACAAGCAGCACCGGGAACTAGAGCCCCGGCTCCCCGATTGGCGGAATCCGGACATCGATGGCGCAAACCGGATTGCGCCCGGTTTCGGCGTTGGCTTGGGTTGAAGGTGGGCATGTCACGCGTACTGGCGCGCAACGCGCGTTGCCAGGCGCGCCAAATGAACCCAGAGGAGGAGATTTGCCGATGGTTGCCTTGACCATCAACGGATACAGCTACCTCGTGGACGCCCCGCCGGATACACCGCTCCTGTGGATAATTCGGGAGGAATTGCGCCTCTCAGGAACGAAATACGGTTGCGGCATTGGCCTCTGCGGCTCCTGCACCGTCCACGTCAATGGCGAAGCAGTGCGATCGTGCATGGTTCAGGCTGGTGATGTCGAGGGGACATCGATCACCACCATCGAAGGCTTGCACTACGCCGACAACCATCCCGTCCAGCAGGCGTGGATCGAAATGCAGGTGCCACAGTGCGGTTACTGCCAGTCGGGGCAGATCATGCAGGCGGCTGCGTTGATTTCGGCCAACCCTTCGCCCAGCCGCGACGAAATCGTCGAGGCTATGGACGGGAACCTGTGCCGGTGCGCAACCTATTCAAGCATCGTCGGCGCGGTCACTCGCGCCGCCGAGATCGCCGGAAGCGAGGCCTGACATGAGTACCACAGACACCCAACTGTCACGGCGGGACTTCATGGTCCGGTCAATGGCAACCGGATCGGGGCTGGCGCTCGGCATCGGCTTCACGCACAGCGTGATCCCGGGCGCCCACGCCGCCACCGAAACGGCGGAGGCTTTCACGCCCTCCATCTGGTTCACGATGATGCCGAACGGCCACACCAGCATTCACGTCGTGAAATCCGAGATGGGTCAGCACATCGGCACCGCGCTCGCGCAGATCGTCGCGGACGAACTCGAGGTGAACTGGCAGGATGTCTCGATCAACTACCCGGAAGGGAGCGCCGAGAACTTCGCGGTGTACGGCCTCGCCTACACGGTGAACAGCGGCAGCGTCACCACCGAGTTCGACCGCCTGTCGCGCTCCGGTGCCGCAGGCCGTATCGCCCTCGTCGAAGCGGGCGCAGCACTCCTCGGGACGAATGTCGAAGACGCGGTCGCCGCCAACAGCCGAGTCACCGATTCCGTCTCCGGCCGGTCGCTCTCGTACAGCGAGATCCTTACGCAAACGACCATCGAACGGCGTTTTTCGTACCCGGACGACTTCCGCGACATTCCGCTCAAGAATCGCGCGGACTACAAGATCATCGGGCAGTCCAAGCCCGCGCACGACATTCCCTCGAAGACCAATGGCAGTGCGCGCTACGGGATTGACGTGCACATCCCGAACATGGCGTACGGCGCCCTGGTGCTGCCGCGTGCGCGGTACGGCGCGAAGGCGCTATCCGTCGACGACAGCCAGGCGCAGTCCATTCCCGGCTACATCCAGGCGGTCACTGTGGACGACAGCTTTGGCAAGTGCACCGGCTGGGTGGTCGCCATTGCGGAGACGTTCCCGGCCGCGATGAGTGCCGCCCAGGCGCTTGCGGTCGAATGGGATCCGGGACCCCACGGCGATGTCTCGCTGGAGGGGCTGCTCGAGGAATACCGGGCACTCCAGGCGGATCCCGAAGTCGGCGCCCCCTGGGTGGACCAGGGAGACGTGGACGGGAGTCTGGCCAACGCCGACGAGGTGCTCGAGGCCGAGTACACCACCGACATGGTGGTCCACGCGACCATGGAGCCCCTCAACGCCACGGTGCATCAGGTCGGGGACACCTGGCACGTGCACACCGGCACGCAGAGCACGTCATTCGCCCGGATGACCCTTACCGCCTACCTGGCGCACTTCCTCGGCAAGCCCGCGGAGGAGATCAAGGTGATCGTGCATCAGCGCGTGCTGGGCGGCGGCTTCGGCGGGAAACAGGACTACGACGAGATTCTCGCCGCAGCCTACTGCTCCCACCAGGTCGCACGACCGGTCAAGCTGATCCAGACCCGCGAGACGACCTTCGCGACCAGCTTCCCGCGGACGCCGACGCTGCACAAGCTGCGCGGCTCCATCCAGGAAGGCGCCTTCACCGCCATGCAGCACGACATCGTGTGCGGCTACATGGGTCCGCGGTTCTCCGTGGGCAAGGCGTACGGGAGCGACTGGCTCCAGCTGGATGCGGACGACGGCTCAGGCCGCGACATCGACCAATGGTCGATCGGCGGCAGCGACCACTGGTACACGCTGGCCAACCATCGCGTACGCGCGATCAATCACGACCAGACCACCTGGGCCGTGCAGGCGTCGGCTCTCCGGACCGTCTCCAATTCGTACAACTACTTCGTTGTTGAATCCTTCCTTGACGAAGTGGCCCACCGACTTGGCAAGGACCCGCTGGAGTTCCGGCTCTCGATGCTGACCGGCGAAGGCACCAGCCGTGGAATCCCGAACGCCGGCTACGAACCCGGCACCGGTTCCGACTACTACATGGACCGCCTCTGGATTTCGCTGCCGTGGCCAAGCGAGGACAGCTGGATCCCCTACGAGTCGGCAACGGTCGGCGGCGCCAAGCGGCTGGCCAACGTCCTTCGGGTCGCTGCCGGCAAGGCAGGATACGGAAAGCGCATGCCGAAGAACCACGGCATGGGCATCGCGGTATCGGCGGCGGAGGAACGGCAGAGCCCGACCTGGGTGGCCGGGATCGCCGAAGTCGCAGTCGACCCCGAGAGTGGCGAAATTGACTTGCAGAAACTGACGATTGCCATGGACATGGGAATCGCGATCAACCCCGTCAACGCCGTGGCCCAGATCAAGGGTGCGGCGCTGTGGGGGGCAAGTCAGGTGCTGAGCGAGCGACTCACTGTCAAGGATGGCGCGTTCGAGCAGCACAACTTCGACACCTACCTGCCGATCCGCTTGAGTCAGGTTCCCGAGATCGACGTTGAGATCGTCGAATCCGGGCACCACCCGAGCGGCGTGGGCGAACCCTCGTCGACCGTCGTTGCGCCCGCCGTGGCCAACGCGGTGTTCAACGCCGTGGGAGTGCGCATGCGGCACATGCCGATCACGGCAGACGCGGTGAAGGCTGCCCTCAAGGCGACCTGATCCCGTGACTTGGGGCTGGAGCTACGCGACGTTGGTCGCGTAGCTCCAGTACTGCATGATCGCAGCGAACGTCATTCTCGGTGCAGCACCCGATGTCGAACGCCCTTCACATGATGTCCGCCCGGGAACTCGCCCGCGGGTTCGGTACGCGCCAGTTCTCTCCGGTTGAGGCAACGCAGGCGGTGCTCGATCGGATCGGGGAGCTCGACAAGACCTACAACGCGTTCTGCGTGATCGACGGGGAAAGCGCCCTGGAAGCCGCCCGGCAATCCGAACGCCGATGGCTTGAGGAGTCCCCGCTCAGCCCGATCGATGGTGTGCCGACCACGGTCAAGGACCTTATTCTCGTCAAGGGATGGCCGACGCGCCGCGGATCGCGGACCATCGATGCCGACCAGGCCTGGGATGTCGACGGACCTCCCGTCGCCCGCCTCCGCGAAGCCGGGGCCGTGCTCGTCGGCAAGACCACGACGCCCGAGTTCGGCTGGAAGGGCGTAACCGACAGTCCCCTCACGGGCACCACCGTCAACCCCTGGGACACCGCCCGTACCCCGGGCGGCTCCAGCGGCGGGGCGGCGGCGGCGGCGGCCCTGGGCATGGGCACGCTGCACCTCGCAACCGACGGCGGCGGCTCGATCCGCATGCCTGCCGGATTCTGCGGCCTGTTCGGCCACAAACCCACGTTCGGTGCCGTACCCGTCCATCCGCATTCGCCTGCGGGCACGCTGTGGCATCAGGGTCCGATTGCGCGCACCGTGGACGATGCGTGCCTGATGCTGGACATCATCTCGCAGCCGGACGCCCGCGACTGGCAGGCGGTTCCGCTCGCTCGTCCCGTTGCCCCGAACGCTTCCGACGAATCCAGCGTGGAGGGTCTGCGCATCGCCTACAGCCGTTCCCTCGGCTATGCCCGGGTCGATCCGCAGGTCACCGCCCAGGTGGACGCGGCGGTGCGCTGGTTTGCCGACCGAGGCGCAATCGTCGTCGAGGAGGACCCTGGCTTCGATGACCCGATCGACGTGATGGTGACATTGTGGACGGTCGCCCTGGCCCTCGCGACGGACGGGTTGTCACCGGCGCAGCGCGAACTCGTCGATCCTCCGGTCCTCGAGCTGGCGGAACGAGGCAAGTCCGTGTCGGCACTTGCTTATCGCCGGGCAGAGCAGAGTCGCGACGCGCTCGGACGGCACATGCGTGCCTTCCATGAACGCTACGACCTCCTGGTGACGCCGCAGCTACCGCTGACAGCGTTCGAGGTGGGCCACGAAGTCCCCTCGGGCAGCGGGATGACACGCTGGTGGGAGTGGTCGCCGTTTACGTACCCGTTCAACTTGACTCAGCAGCCGGCCGCGGCGCTTCCCTGCGGTTTCGCGTCAAACGGCATGCCGGCTGCCGTCCAGATTGTGGCACGGAAGTTCGACGACGAACGAATCCTCCGCACCTGCCGCGCCTACGAACGGGCCAACCCGTTCGTCATGCCGACCCATGTCAACGCCCGTTCGCACGAGGCGGGACCGGGCGCCGCAGCGCTACGCGTTTAGTCCGCGGCGGCCGGCGATGGGCCGCGGCCACCCCTCCGTGCCCGTACGGCGCCCCCGCTGCAGCAAGCAGACGGCCGGGCGTGCTGCAGCGCGCGGTTCGCCCGGCGCCGGGCCGAAAGCATCAAGCCGGGCGGCGGTGCACGCGTGAAGGCGGCTGACCGGTCGAGCGCCTAGGATCGGCTCGTCAGCAAGATCCCCAATCCGATTGCGACGAGGACGACCGCGACCCCGTAGAACACGCTGCTCGCCAAGATGGGGAGAACCTGATCGAACCAGACGGTCGGGTTCCCCGGATCGGGGTCCAGCGTTCGGTCCACAAACCCCTGTAGCCCCACCAGGCTGTTCGCATGCAGTTGCGACCATAGACGGGCAATCGAGGGCCCGAGGCCAAGCAGGGCCGCGACGAAGGCCGCGCCTCCCAGGACCAGCGCGGTCCGACCGATCGTGCGTTTCATGGGCAGGGCCTCCCGTCGACACGGAACTGCCCGATCGACTGCCTTGCCTGCGAATCTACCGGACTCGATCGGGCGGTGCGACGCTCCCCGGCGGCGATGTGGTCGGATATCCCCGTGACCCCACTATGATCATCAGCCACGCGACATGCCCGATGGTCATCATTGCGACGCCAACACTGTGCGACCGAACGCTTCCATTGCCCAGGCCACCGCCATCGACGAGATCGAGACTCGCCTGCAACGGGCGTTGCCGGTGCGCACCATCCCGGCGGTGATCGGCGACGTGAAGCTGCCCGACTCGCTGCTCGAGAACCTTGTTCCGGCGGCCGTCCTGGTGGGCCTGGTGGACCGGCCGGCGGGCCCGACCATCCTGCTGACCAGGCGCGCAGACGACCTTCCGCGGCACCCGTCCCAGGTGAGCTTCTCGGGCGGAGTCGTCGAACCCGATGACGACGACGAGATCGCCTGCGCGCTTCGGGAAACGGAGGAAGAGATCGGCCTTCGCCGGCGGCATGTCGAGATCATCGGGCGCCTGGACACGTGCATCACGGGCACCGGTTACGCGGTGACGCCCGTGGTGGGGCGCGTCACGCCGGGCTTCACGCTGACCCTCGCGACGCGGGAGGTGGCGGATGCATTCGAAGTGCCCCTCGCCTACATGCTGAACCCGGACAACCACACCGAAGCCACCCGTGAAACCACGTACGGCACGTTCCGCTTCTATGACATTCGGTGGCGGCAGCACCGCGTTTGGGGGGCGACCGCGCGGATGGTGGTGAACCTGTTCGAGAGGACGCAGCTCCCGTGATCCGGACCCTCCTCGTTCGCATCCTGCCGTTCCTGGTACCGATCATCCTGTTCGCAGTTTGGTACTTCCTCGCCCGCCGGCGAGCCGGCAAAGCGGGCGAGAAGGCGCCGAGCTGGCGCGAGGCTCCGTGGGGCTGGATCGCGCTTTCCGGTTTGCTGGTACTGGCGCTGGGCCTCGCCTTCTTCCGGTTCTCGACCGGCGCTTCGCCGGACGGGACCTACGTGCCACCGAAATACGAGGACGGCCGCGTCATTCCGGGTCACGTCGAACCGTGACGGTCCGCGCCCTGCAGGTGATCGGTCGGATCACGACCGCGCCCGCATGGCCGAAACGCCCTCTCGTCGCGAAGGTGATGGCGCTGCTCAACACGCCCGAAACCCGACCGGGGGCGCTGTTCGTCGGGGGCTGCGTCCGTGACGCCTTGCTCTCGCCGCCGCGCGACACCCTCGATGTCGATGTCGCCACGGTGCATCCTCCGGACGAAGTCCGGCGCCGCCTTCGCCAGGCCGGAATACGGACGGTCGCCACGGGCATCGCGCACGGCACCATTACGGCGCTGCCGCCGCGTGACGAACCCGGTTCAGTGGAAGTCACGACATTGCGCCGCGACGTCCGGACCTTCGGGCGAGCCGCCGAGGTAGCCTTCTCGGACGACTGGATCGCCGACGCGGAGCGCCGCGATTTCACCATCAATGCGCTGTACGCGGGCTCTGATCTCCGTGTGTTCGGGGTCAGCGATCTCGGACTCCGGGATCTGGCCCGCGGCCACGTGCGTTTCATCGGTATCGCGGCCCACCGCATTCACGAGGACTATCTCCGCATCCTTCGGTACTTTCGCATGTTCGCGTGGTTCGGCGGCAGCACGCACGATCGCGTGAATCTCAATGCGATCGCCAAGTCGCTCCCCGGTCTGAGGCTCGTTTCCGGCGAACGGCTCAGGGCGGAGCTGCTGCGGCTGCTGGCCGCTGAGCAACCGGTTCCGGCCGTGGAGGCGATGGCCGCGACCGGCGCCCTCCAGCGGGTGATCGGCAACTGGAGCAACCCGGCGTCCCGGGCCGCGAGGCAGCGGCTCCGGACCTTGGGTCGGCTGGTGCATCTCGAGGGACTGCTCGGTCTCAACGATCCGGGACGGCGACTCTGTGCGCTGGTCGACACGGTGCCGGGCGCCAAGACAGCCGAAGCCCGCCTTCGACTGACCAGGACCGAGTCCCGACGCCTTCGTGCCGGCGCCGTTGCGCGGGCGCCGGCGAGAACCTGCCCCGAGGCCAGACGGCACGTCTGGGAAGCCGGCGGCAGCCCTCGGGCCCTCGATCGCCTGCTGCTGGGCGCTGCACGGACCGCAGCGCCCGCGCCGAACGTCGTCCGCCGCCTTGCCCGGGAGATGCAGGCGTGGAAGCGACCGGTCTTCCCGCTGGGCGGCGACGACGTTGTCCGGCTCGGTATCCCCGCCGGTCCGAGGCGCCGGGCCCTGCTCCTCGCCGTCGAAGCGTGGTGGGCGGACGGCGACTTCACGCCTGGCCGGGATCGCTGTCTCGAGGAACTCCGGCGGCTCGCGGGCTAGCCGGTCTCCCCGGACTCCGGGGCGCCACCGCAGGCCCGGACGAGGGCTAGGCCGTGTTCTTCAGGGCCGCGGCGTCCGCGTCGTGATGGTCGCCGACCGCCGGCGCGATCGAGCCCCGACTCGCGGATAGCAGGCCGGCCTTCTGGAGATCACGAAGGCCCGGCAAGTCGTTCCGGGATTCGAGCCCGAAGTGGTCGAGGAAGGCCGGGGTCGTCTGCCACGTCGTCGGACGACCGGGTACCTGTTTTCGCCCCCGCGGTTCGATCCAGCCTTCCTCGAACAGGATGTCGAGGGTCCCCGGACTGACCGACACGCCGCGAATTTCCTCGATTTCGGCCCGCGTGATCGGGGCGTGGTACGCGACGATTGCCAGTGTCTCCAGTCCGGCGCGGGACAGTTTCCGCCGCCGGACCTTTTCGACGGTGAGCCGGTCGGCAATGTCGCTTGCCGTTCGGAACGCCCAGGCGTTTCCGACCTTTGCGAGTTCGACGCCGCGCCCACTGTACTGCCGCCGCAAGGCAGTGAGAACGTCCTCGACCGACGTTCCTTCAGGCAACACGCTGGCGATCTCGCTGGTCCGGACGGGGGCCGCGCTCGCGAAGAGCAGCGCCTCCGTCACGCGGCATGCGTCAAACGTCGCCGGATCCACCTTGCACGGATCCGCCGCCGGGGCGACGTCCGCAGGGCACGGCATGGCCCGAGACGCCGGCCCGGGCACCTCGACGCCGGATCGCGGCTCGGTCGAACCGCCCCGAGCCAGGACTTCCAGGGATTCATGCGGCATGCACTGGATCTCCATCGGGGCCGGCTCGGGAGCGCACCAGGACAGGGCCGAACGGCCGCGTTTGCCGCATGTCCAGCTCGCCTCCCCGAACGAGCTCCAAGCTCGCCACAAACACCGAGGCATAAGCCGACCGGCGGACCGGTGAGGGATCATCACGCGGCAGGAAACCGGCGAGCGTCGCCCACTGCTGCAGACCGGCAAGGCGGTTGCGAATCCAGCCGGTCGCGGTCTTGACCGAATAGAGCCGTTTGGGACGAACGGCGAGGGGCGGGGGCTGGCGGCGGCGGCAGATGGCCGCATAGGCGACGATCAGGTCGTGGAACGTTGCATCGACCGCGGTCTCTACCTTCTCGGCGCGCGGCTGCGTCTCGCCGCGGGCATGGCGGTCCCGGCCGAGCAGCGGCCGTCGAAACAGGAGCTCACCGTGCCGGCGCATGGCGTCCAACCGGACGATGCGAAACCGCAGCGCCTCCGCCAGCTCCTCTCCGGTCAGTTGCTCTTCCTCCGATTCGGGAAGCAGCAACCGCGACTTCATGTAGGCCAGCCACGCGGCCGTGACCAGGTGACCGGCCGCGATTTCGAGATTGAGGCGGCGCGCGCCTTCGACGAAGGCGAGATATTGCTCCGCCAGCTCCAGAATCGAGATTTCGGCCAAATCCACCTTTTGGCGGCGCGCGAGCGTGAGCAGCAGGTCGATCGGCCCCTCGTACGCGTCCAACGACAGGAAGAATGCGTCCGGAGCCGCCCGCTGCGGCGGCGGATCCTCTTCAAACTCGAGAACGGGAGCGTTCACGTAAGCCCCACCATGCGAATGATGATAGATACCACATATTGGGCCGGTTCGCCAAGAATCCACCGAAATATGGGAAGTTCGGCTCCGAGTGCGGATGCCGCCAGTGGTACCAGCACCAGCCCCGCAAGCAGCACCGGGAACCCGAAGCGCTCGGTCGCGGACCAGCGACGCGCCCACTCCGGCGGCAGCGCGGCGTACAGCACCCGCCCGCCGTCCAGTGGCAGCACCGGGAGCAGATTGAGGAGAGCCAGGAGCACGTTGATCCAGAGCGCATTCACCAGGTTGTCGGCAACCCAGCGACCGCCGACCGGAACGCCCGGAACCAGGTGCAGCAGGAGCGCCGCCAGCAACGCGAGCGCGAGATTCATGCCCGGCCCCGCCAGCGCCACCACCGCGATCCCGATCCGTCTCGGGTTCAGGCGGAAGAAACGCACCGGCACCGGCTTGGCGTAGCCGAACACCAGCGGTGAAATCAACAAGAGCACGAGCGGCAGCAGGACCGTACCCACCGGATCGACGTGACGCAGGGGATTGAGGCTCACCCGGCCTGCCCGGCGCGCCGTGTCGTCGCCGAACCGTTCCGCGACGTAACCGTGCGCCGCCTCATGGAGCGTGATCGCCGTCAGCGCCGGCAACGCCCATACGGAGAGCGTGTAGGCGATGGCACCGGCCTGATCAACCATGCGGGAAACGCTCCCGGAAGGAACGGTACTCGAGATTGCGGACCTGTTCCGGCGCCCGGCGCGCCGCCAGCCAGGCCAGCGCCGCGCGCCAGCGCGCCGAGGCTTCGTCGGTCATGACAGGAACCGCCCGCGCGACGGCGGCCATTTCGTCGATGTTGCCGCTGCAGTGGAGGACAACGTCGCACCCGGCCGCGAGCGCGGCACACGCCCGGCGCTCCATCGCACCGGCGAGCGCCCCCATGCAAAGATCGTCCGACAGCAACAGGCCCTCAAAGCCGATGCGGCCGCGCACGATTTCGCGGATTCCCTTGGGTGAAAGGGTGACCGGCAGGTCGGCGTCAAGCGCCGCGTAGACCACGTGCGCGGTCATGGCGGCCGGCGCATCGCGAAGCGCGCGGAATGGCACGAAATCCGTCGCCTCAAGGACCTGCCGCGGAGTCTCGACCACCGGCAGCCGCTCATGGCTGTCGGCCCTGGCGCGGCCATGGCCGGGCATGTGCTTGACGACCGGGAGGACGCCCGCGCGACCCAGCCCGTCCATGGCCGCTCGACCGAGTGCGGCCACGACGCCGGGGTCGCCGGCAAAGGCGCGATCGCCGATGACGGCGTGGCCTTCTTCCATTGCCAGGTCGAGCACCGGCGCACAGTTCACATCGATCCCGAGACGCGCGAGATCGAGGCCCAGCAGGGCGTGCCCGATCCGCACCGTGTCGCCCGCACGGGCGAGATCGCGCGCCGCCAGTTGCCCGTACGCGGCGGCCGGAGGGTAAACGGGCGCATGGGGCGGGCCAAACCGCTGCACGCGGCCGCCCTCCTGGTCGATCAGGACCGGCGCCTCATCTCCGGCCGCCTCCCGGAGCGCATTGACGAGCCCGACCGTTTGCGTCGGGGTGTCCAGGTTCCGGGCAAACAGAATGAAGCCGAACGGAGCGGATTCGCTGAATAACGCTTGCTCTTCAGGGCGAAGTTCCGGTCCGGCAATGCCGAAAATGACCGGGAGGGTCACTGTCCCTTGGCGACGAAACAGGGAACGCCCCGTTTCTCCAGCCGGTTGCAGACTTCGCCCGCGTCTTTCCTGGTCTCGAAGGGACCGGCCTGCAGGCGCTGCACCCGCTCCTGCTCCGACACCTTGAACTCCCGCACGCGGAAATCGAGGTTGCCGAAGATGTCGGGATGGGCGGCAAGCAAGCGCTGCGCCTCCACGACCGCGCGGTCGCGCGAACGGATCGCCAGCAGCTGCACCGACGCCTTCCACGCACTGCGGGGATGACGCGCCTCCGGGAGTTCCGGCCGCTCCTCGGCAGTCGCCACGGGCGCTTCCGCAACGTCCTCGGCCGCGGCCGCTTCCGCGTCCGGCACGGGTTCAGGGGGCAGCTCGACGGGCTCCATCCGGGGCCGGGCCACCGGCTCCTCGAAACTTGGCAGCAGCCGTTCCGGACCGGTATCCGGTTCCGTGCCCTCCAGCAGGGCGCTGCCGCGGGCATCGGCCTGGTATCCGCCCGGGTCCTCCGGGCGCTGGCGGATCGGCTCCGGCAACGGCTCCACCACGGGGACGGATTCGGTGTCCCGATCGCCGGTCTCGAGGTACCCCTCGAAGTGCATCCAGGCGCCGATTCCGAATCCGCCGACGAGCACGGCGGCCACCACCAATCCGGCTACCCGGTTCATCGCATCTCCTCCACCGGGGTCACGCCCAGAATCGACAGGCCGGCGCGCAACACCGCCCGCACCGCGTCGGCCAGCAGCAGACGTGCCGCGGTCCGCGGTCGGTCGCCCGGGATCAGTGTCCGCAAGGACGGTTCGCCTCGGGCACCGGCCGTCCAGAGCCCGTGGTACCGGGCCGCCAGCTCCGACAGCTGGAATGCGATGCGGTGAGGCTCGCGGGCGCGCGCGGCCGCCTCGACCTGTTCAGGCCAGAGCGCGACTTCCCGCATCAGAGCCACCTCCCGGGAATCGGTGAGCAACGTCGGTTCGGCCTCGGAGGCGACGTCGAGGTTTCTCAGTTCCCCGTGGTCCCGGACCCGTCGGAACACCGAACAGATCCGGGCGTGAGCATATTGAACGTAATAGACCGGATTGTCCTTTGACTGGCGCACCGCCTCCGACAGGTCAAAATCGAGCGGCGCATCCGGCCGCCGCATCAGCATAAGGAATCGGAACACGTCCGGACCCACCTCGTGGAGGACGGACTCCAACGTGACGATATTGCCGTCGCGCTTCGACATGCGCACCGGTTGCCCAGCCCGTGTGACCCGCACCAGCTGACAGAACTTGACGTCGAGACTGGCCGAATCCTCGCTGAGGGCAGCGAGTCCCGCCTGCACGCGCTTGGCGTACCCGCCGTGGTCAGCGCCCCACACGTTGATCTGCTCGCTGAAACCCCGGCGGAACTTGTCAAAATGGTAGGCGAGGTCGCCCGCGAAATAGGTCCATTCACCGTTGGCCCGGCGCAGGGGGCGGTCGGCATCGTCGCCGAACCGGCTGGCGCGGAAGAGCAGTTGCGGACGTGGCTCCCACGCCTCGCCGGCCTCTCCCTTGGGCCGGGGCGGCACTCCGGTGTAGACGAGATCCCGCCCTTCCAGGACGCCCACGGCATCATCGACGCGTCCGGCATCCCGCAGGGCACGCTCCGACACGAAGACATCGAAGCGAATGCCGAGTTGTGCCAGATCCCGGTCGATCAGCTTCATCATCGCGCCGACCCCGGTTTCCCGGAACTGCTCCAGCCACACGTTCTCCGCGGCAGAGACCATCTGTCCGCCGTCCGACGCAAGGAGCTCATCAGCCACCGGCTTGAGGTACTCGCCCGGATACAGCCCCTCCCCCGGCGGCGCGCTCTCGGCGCCGGCCGCCATGCGGTAACGATGGTGGAGCGAGCGAGCGAGCTGGTCGATCTGGCCGCCGGCGTCGTTGATGTAGTACTCCCGGGTGACGTTGAAGCCCGCGAACGCCAGGAGGGCCGCGGTCGCGTCGCCCAGAACGGCTCCACGTCCGTGTCCTACGTGAAGCGGCCCGGTCGGGTTCGCTGACACGTATTCGACGTTGATCGGCGTCGCTTCGCCCATCCCGGAACGACCGTAGTCCGCGCCGGCCGCGACGGCCGTTCGCAACGCCGGAATCCACGCCGAAGGCGCGATCCGCAGGTTGACGAAACCGGGGCCCGCAGTCTCGGCGGACTCGATGCCGGCTGCCCCCGGCAGCGCTTGCACCAGGAGGTCGGCGAATTCCCGCGGGCTCATCCCGACACGCTTGGCAAGGACCAGGCTCGCGTTGGTGGCGAGGTCCCCGTGTGCGGGGTCGCGCGGCGGACTCAGCGTCACCGCGCGCTGCAGCAGCGGCTCCCAGTCCCCGCTGGGGACCGACGACGTGGCGGCGACCTGTCGAACCGCCGCCATGACGTGGCGGCGAAGCGCCGGGATCGGCGCGTCACCGGGCCCCGGAGCCGTCACGTCCGGCTGGCCGTCCTTCCGGGACACAGCCTGGATCACGTCTCCCGGCGGTGCGGCAGCTTCAGTTGGCGAGACCCTGCCTGACGGTGGCGATCTGCTCCTGCGCGGCGGCCGTCAGGATACGCGTGTCATTCGCGATCGAAACGAACTGGAACCCTTCGCGAATCTTCTGCAGGGAATACTCCGGGCTGAGGCAATGCAGCCCCGCCGGCACTCCGGCCCGCTTGGCCGCCGCCAGAATGGTCGCCATCGCCTCGGTAACGACTGGATTTTCGGTATCCATCTGCGGCCGCTCGCCGAGTGACAGCGCGAGGTCCGACGGACCAACGTAGATTCCGTCGAGGCCCGGCGTGGCGACGATGGCGTCCACGTTCGCAACGGCTTCGGCGGTCTCGACCATCGCGATTGCCAGGATGGTCTCGTTCGCCTTGTCGAGGTAATCGGGACCGCCGTAGATCGCGGCCCGAATCGGGCCGAAGCTTCGGACCCCCTCAGGGGCGTACTTGCAGTAGGAAACCAGCTGTGCGCACTGCTCGGGCGTGTTGATCATCGGACAGATGATGCCGTAGCTCCCGGCGTCGAGAAGCCTGCCGATGATTCCGGGTTCCAGCGTCGGGACGCGCGTGAGGGGCGTCACCGGGGTCGTCGACAGCGCCTGCAACATCTGCACGGTGTCGGAAAAATCGCTCAGTCCATGCTGCAGGTCGACGGTCACGGAGTCCCATCCGCATCCCCCCATGACCTCGGCAGCGAAGCTGTTCGGAATGGCAAGCCAACCGTTCACAACGGCGCCGCCTTCCTGCCAAATTCTCTGAACGGCGTTCTCGCGCATGGTTGCTACTCCAGTACTTCGGGATTGACGATGTGCCCGGGCTTGATCCGGCCGTCGAACGCGTCCAACACGTTCTGACAGGTGACTTCCGCCATGGCACGCAGGGATTCGTTGGTTACACCGGCCACGTGCGGCGAAAACAGCACGTTTTCGAGATCGAGAAGCGGATGGTCGTCCGGCGGCGGCTCCAGATCGAAGACGTCCAGGCCTGCGGCACGAATGCCGCCGCCCCGGAGCGTCTCGACCAACGCCTCCTCGTCGATGATCCCCCCGCGGGCGGTATTGACGAGGATAGCCGTCGGCTTCATCAGACCGAGCTCGGCGGCGCCGATCAGGCCTTCGGTCTCGGCATTCCGGGGACAGTGGACGGTGACAAAATCCGCCGTCGGCAGCGCCTCCTCCAGGCGCGCAACGCGGCGGGCGCCAGCCCGTTCCACGGCGGCGTCCTCGACGTAGGGATCAAAGACGTCGACCGCCATTCCAAGTCCCTTGCCGATCGACGTCGTACGGGTGCCAATTCGGCCGAAGCCGATCACCAGCAGCCGTTTTCGGAACAATTCGGTGTTGTCCCGCTCGGTCCCGAACCGATCCTGGAAGCGGCGCCCCTGCACTGCTCCGTGGTGTTCGAGGGAGCGCTTGGCAAGCGCCATCATCATGAAGACGGCATGCTCCGCGACCGACCTTGAGTTGGCTTCGCCGGCGATCAACAGCGGGATGCCACGCTCGGTCAGCGCCTCGACGTCCACGGAGTCGTAACCGACGCCAAAGCGCGCCACCACTTCCAGCTTCGGCGCTGCCTCGATGAATTTCCGGTCGCAGATGGTCGTGCGCAGGGTCACTGCAGCGACATCACTCATGCGATCGAGCAGCGTACCGAGCTCGTCGTTGGAGCACTCCTCGACCAGGACGTCATCGCGGGCCTCGAGAAGGGAGCGTCCCGCCGCCGGCATGCCCTGCACCAGCATCACTTTGCGCTGATTCGCCATATGTTCGTTCCTCAAATCTCTTCGACACCGCGTTCCGCGTAGCGGGCCCGGTCCCACAAGGTGGTGATCTCGCCGCGAGCCATCCGCTCCTCGAGCGCGTCTTCCTTTGCCTGCACGTCCGCCAATGCGGAGATCACCCGTTCGGCGTGGGCGCGAGGCACCACGACCACGCCATCTTCGTCAGCCACCACGATGTCTCCCGGCTGCACGACCACGTCGCCTACGCTGACCGGGCCGTTCAGTTCCCCCGGTCCGTTGCGGTACCCACCGTTCGGTCTGAGTCCTCGCGAAAACGTCGGGGGCCCCTTGGCGCGGATACCCGCCGCATCACGCACCAAGCCGTCCGTGACGATCCCGACCACCCCGTTCTGCTTGGCGACCGCAGCGTAGTGGTCGCCGATGACTGCCCCGCTCTCATCGCGCCCGGTGGCCAGCACCAGAACATCGCCCGGCGCCACGACATCGAGCGCCGCCACCGCTGCAAGATTGTCACGCGGCCCGCCCGAGGCGGTGACGGCGATGCCGGCAAAACGCATGTCCGGGTCGAGCGGCCGAATCCCCACGTCCATGCAGTTCCAGCCCTGTTGAGCATCGGCGAGGAAACTGGTTGGCGCGCCGGCCACGGCCGCCACCTGCTTCGGCGTTGCCCGGCCGACCGGCGTGTGAATCCGGAGGGCGAGCGGGTCGCCGATCATGAGAACATACTGGGGAACACGGTCACGGCCCTCTGGTGACCGCGACACCATAGCGCAGCCGGACCCGGCGCCCAATTTCGACTTTCTTCATCGATGCGCCGCCGGCCGATGCGGCCGGGCCATTCACATACAGGTGTTCATACCGCGGTCAGCCCGAGCCGCGAACGCCCGCGGTGACCATCCCTGCCCCACCGGCAGGCGACCGGCGCGAGGCCGGCCTGGCAATCGGGCAAAGGCGGAAGCCTGTAGTGCCCTACGGGAGTCGAAATTTCTGATTAAAAATCTGTCACCACGCCAGGCACACGCGCGTTGCGTGGGTCCCGAAGATTCCATTCGCCATCGAAGGGGCTTGTATACGGAACGGCGCCGGGCCGCTGAGCCGCGCACCCGCGCGGCGTCTGCCACTTCGTACATGTAGAAGTAGATCAGGAAGCTGGGCTGCTCGGCGTTCTGCGCGGGATTCGGATAGCCGCCACCAAACAGGTAATCGCGGATGCGATCAATGCCGCGCCGAAGCTCCGGGGGCATGGGCACGGTGTCGCCGTCTCCCCGTTGGCCCGCCTTCAGACTGGCTGGCCCCCGTTCCGCTTCCAAACACCGCAGAATTGAGCCCGGCGATCAGATCGCCCAGTGACTGCTCGCCGCCAAACACCTGCCGCGCGGCGATCCGCCGCTCCAGGTCGTCCGGGGCATAGAAACCCGCAATCTCGCGCGCGTGGGCGTCGGTCTCGCGGTCGAGGAACCGCACTCCCTCTCCGTTCGACAGGAAGACGAACGGTACGCCCAGTTGCTCGGCGTAGTGCCGTCCCTGGTCCTGCGCCCGGATCGGATCGGTGCTCGCGCGCTTGGCCTCAAGTGCCGCCATGGACCGGCCCTGCCGGTCGCAGAGCACGTAATCGGCCTGCGTACCGTCGGGCAGCGCATGTTCGAACAGGTCACTCGAACCGTCGGTCAGGTTCCAGCCCGCATCCTCGAGCAGCGCGTCGATCTTGACCCGCGCGAAGGCTTCGGTCGTGCCGCTCATGCTCCGGCCCAGGGATCGACGACCTCAATGCCAATGTCCTCGAAGTCCCTGACGTTGCGCGTCGCCACCGTCATGCCACGGGAGTGAGCGATCGCCGCGATTTGGCAGTCAGCAGAAGCGACGGTGCGGCCGGCTGCACGGTGCGCAGCTGCGATGTTTGCGTACGCGCGGGCGGCGCTGCTGTCGAAGGGCAAGATCCGATCCTCGAAGTCCTCTCGCAGGATCCCTTCAATCGCCGTGGCCAGCGCATGCTTGCGCTGGCCTTCCGGCAGCATCGCAACCCCGAAGCGCAATTCCGCTTCGCCGACCGCCGAGAAATAGAGTTCCGATGCCAAGCGCGATGCGACCCAGCTTTCAACCGCCGGGTTTGGAGACGGGCGCAACAGCTCCGACACCACATTGGTGTCCAGCAGCAGGGACACGGCGCTGACTCAGTCGAAGGACGGCGGTTCGCGCGCCGGCTCGCGTTGCGGAAGGTCCAGATCGACGCCGCCAAGTGGTGCGATTCGGGCACGTATGGCGTCGGCAAGATTCCGAGGGGCCTTTTTCTGTTGGACTGCCTCACGCAGGATCAGCCGCGCCTCCTCTTCCATGGAGCGGTGATGTTCCGCAGCGCGCACCCGCAGGCGCGTCTTCACGTCGTCGTCAAGGTTGCGGATCGTGATGCTCGCCATGGCCACGCCATCTGTTCGTCCCGGAGTCCAATTTACGAATCGATTGCGATGCAATCAAGTTGTCGCAAACGTGCGATCGCGGCAATCCGACAGTCGGCGGGTGCAACGAGACGGGCGACAGATGGGCACGCCGCCGCGACGTCTGAGTACTCACGTGCCGCCCCTGCTGCAACGATTGGGCATTGCATCGCGGAGCTCCGGCGCCTGGTGCTGGCCCGCGGCAACCCACACACCCGCACCGCGGGAGCCAATTCACTGCTTGCAGTTGCCAGCAGGGCCAATCAGCCGCAGCGTCACAACAAAGGCCAGCCGGTCCGCAAGCGGCACCAAATCAGCGTACCCCGGAGGCAGTAGCACGAACCAGTGGTCATTCGGACGTCACCGGACCTGGCATGACCCAAGCCGCCAGAACGAAGCGGGACCGCGCGAAGCACACACCGGTCAACCAGGCTCGGCCGCAGCAAGCGCGATTTACCCGCCCGCGAACGTGCGGCTCAATAGTCGCGACGCCAGCTCATGCCGACATTGGCACCCTGGCCCGCCTCCATCCTGCTGTCGACGATCACGTTCTCCATCACCTCCACCTCGACGATGACCGACGACTGCCCGGTGCCGATCCGCTGCTCGGCGCCGGCGAACACCCGGTCGCCGAGATTCTGCCCCACCGTGAGCGCCGCATCTTCCGCGGTCGCCCCGGATACCGTCAGGACGTCCACGCCGACCGCTTCGCGCAACCGGTCCTGAAGACCCGGGCCATGGCCCAGCAGGTGGGCGACGCCGAGCGACAGCCGGAGCACCTGCGCCCCGGTCAGTGACTGCTGCGATGCGCCGAGCAGCAGCCGTGGCAGGACCTCGTCGGGGGCGAGGCCCGTCTGCGATCCGAACCGGACGCGCGGGCTGGACAGCCGGCCGTCCACGTAGATGCCGCCGTGCACATCGTGGTCCTCGCGTTCCAGGCTGACGCCGATCGCGGGATCCAGTCCGGCGGCGCCCCGTGATAGAGACCCGCTGGACCCAGGACT
Source organism: Alphaproteobacteria bacterium (assembly GCA_965116745.1). Taxonomy (GTDB): domain Bacteria; phylum Pseudomonadota; class Alphaproteobacteria; order TMED109; family TMED109; genus VXPW01. The sequence continues at coordinate 2,610,178 of OZ220701.1, forward strand.
AGGAGGCGCCCGGCCAGACGGTCCGATACAGGGTGTCGCCGTCGGCGTACCGCCCCGGCTTCGTCGGCGCCGTGATGCCCTTGACCGTCAGGGTCCCCACATATTTCCCCCACACTTCATTCCACGTCAGGTGTGGGATAGTGGAGGAAGCACGGGAACCGCCAAACACCCTTAGTGCCTTAAATCCTATGTTTCGTTAGGTTTTTTCGACTTTCCGGGAATACCTGAAGAAGAGGCTTGGTGCCCCCTACGGGACTCGAACCCGTGTTTCCGCCGTGAAAGGGCGGCGTCCTGGACCACTAGACGAAGGGGACACGAAACCGGCGATCAAGCGCCGACCCCGGGCGGGTCGCCGCGCGCCAGCCTGATGCCGGCTCAACCCTGCCGGCAGCGGCACGTGAGCAACCGGATCAAATTCTACTCTGGTCCGCGCTGCAAGTCATGGCACTCGTGCGAACCGACTCCGCAGCACCGTGGCTGAACCGCTCCTACTGAACATAGCTCAAGCACATCCGGCACGATCATTCCGGGACCGGGCCATGCTGCCGCGCCGCGCCGTATAGTCGATGCTCGGGTCCGGTGCCCGCTCGCTCGATATGGGCTCGCTCGATGTCTCACGCAACCCCTCCTTCCCGTCCGCCGCGATTCGGCGTAACGCTGGGCGATCCCGGAGGAATCGGGCCCGAAATCGTCGTCAAGGCCCTGGCGGCGCTCCCGTCCGACCTACGGCGCCGGATCGTCATCATCGGCGACATCGCCGCTCTTCGGCGCGCGGAGCGCGCGTTCGGGTGCGGCTCGAATCCTGTCGCGACGTGCGTTCTCGAGGACACCGGCGCCGCGAACGGGCCCGCCCCGGTCGGCACCGCCTCGGCGGCCGGCGGCGCCGCGAGCCATGCCGCAGTGGTGCGAGCCGTCGAGCTGGCCCGCGCCGGCTCGATCGACGTCATCGTGACCGCCCCCATTTCCAAGGAAGCGCTCCACCTCGCCGGCCATCCGTACGACGGGCACACCGGCCTGCTCGCCCACCTGTGCGGTGTCGATGATCCCTTCATGCTGCTGGCGGCGCCGGACTTTGCCGTAATCCATGTCTCGGCACATGTCCCGCTCCGGGCGGCCATTGATCGGGTCCGCACAGCGCGAATCCTCGACGCGATCCACACCGGTGCGCGTCACTTCCGGCGGATGGGTGTCCGTGCGCCACGGATTCGGGTCGCCGGCCTCAATCCCCATGCCGGCGAGGGCGGAATCCTCGGATCGGAGGACGAAACCGAAATCGCGCCCGCCGTGGCGCAGGCTCGGGTCGCGGGCCTTGACGTCACCGGACCGCACCCGCCGGACACGGTGTTTCGCCTGGCGGCAGCAGGCGAAGCCGATCTGGTGGTGGCCCAGTACCATGACCAGGGGCACATCCCGGTCAAGCTGAACGCCTTCGATGCGGCGGTAAACGTGACGCTGGGGCTTCCGATTCTCCGTGTCTCGGTCGACCATGGGACCGCTTTCGACATTGCCTGGCAGGGTGTCGCGAGACCCGACAATCTGCGCGCGGCGCTGGCCTATGCCGATCGGCTGGCCGGGACGCCGGGCCCGGACTGAAGCCGCCGCAGGCCGGCCGCGGACCGGACTGCCCGGTCGAGCTGATTGTGCCCCCGGCGGGCGGAGAACCGCGGGCTGCCGCGATCAGTGCGCGGTCCAGCCGCCGTCGACCCTGAGGCTTGTCCCGTTCACGATGCTCGATGCCGGAGAGGCCAGGTAGAGGACGGCTGCCGCCACATCGTCGACGCTGCCGTACCGGTTCATCTTGATCATGTTGCGGACGAACTCGGCGAACGCGGGATCCTCCAGGTACGGCCGCGTCATCGGCGTCTCAATGAACGTCGGCGCCACCGCGTTGACCCGAATCCCCTGCGGCCCGAGCTCCACGCCCATGGCCTTGGTGAGGCCCTCGATTGCATGCTTCGTCATGCAGTACACGGACCGATCGGCGGCGCCCACGTGACCCATCTGCGAACTCATGTGGATGATGGACCCGGATTTTCTGCGAAGCATCACGCGGGCGGCGCTTCGGGCCACCCGGAATGCGGAGCGCACGTTGAGATCCAGCAGGAGGTCAAGGGCCGCGTCGGTGACCTCCGGAAACGGTTGCGGCCGATTCGTGCCGGCGTTGTTCACCAGCACGTCGAGACGGTCCATCCCTTCAATCCGGCCCAGTAGCCCCTCGTCGGTCACGTCCTCGACCCAAGTCTCGACAGGCGCCGCCGCGGCGCTGGCCAGACGTTGAAGATCCGCCCCGGTCCGGGCCACCGCGACGACCGTCGCGCCCGCCTCGGCCAATGCCAGCGCACACGCGCGGCCCAGGCCGCGCCCGGCGCCGGTGACCAGCGCTACCTGGCCTTCCAGTCCCTGGGCCCAGACCGGCAGTCCCTGCGGCTTTCCGTCAATATCGCTCATCCTTCTCTCCCGATTCCGGCGCACGATGGCGTGCTACGATCGCCGGCCGATTCAATCCCTGGACACGCATCATGGCCCGTCACCTCAAGACCGGGATCAGCGACGATGCCAAGGCGGATGCCGACGCCAAGGTACGGCAGACGGTCGAGGACATTCTGGCCCAGATCGAAACGCGCGGGGACGCCGCCGTGCGCGAATACTCGGAACGCTTTGACCGGTGGTCGCCGGAAACGTTCCGTCTCGATCGGGCGGCCATCGACGCCTGCTATGCCCGCGTCAGCGCCCGCGAGCGCGCCGACATCGAATTCGCGCAGGCCCAGATCCGCAACTTTGCCTCGATCCAGCGGGAGGCGCTGCGAGACGTGGAGCACGAGACCATGCCGGGCGTCGTGCTCGGCCACAAGAACATCCCGGTCAACAGCGTGGGATCCTACGTTCCCGGCGGCAAGTATCCGATGGTCGCTTCGGCCCACATGAGCGTGGTGACGGCCAAGGTCGCGGGCGTGCAGCGGATCATTACGTGCGCGCCGCCCTACGAGGGCGAGCCGAACCCGGCAATCGTCGTTGCCCAGGACCTCGGCGGAGCCGACGAGATCTATTGCCTTGGCGGCGTGCAGGCGGTCGGCGCCATGGCGCTTGGTACCGAATCCATCGCTCCGGTCGACATGCTCGTCGGGCCGGGCAACATGTTCGTTGCCGAGGCCAAGCGGCAGTTGTTCGGGCGCGTCGGCATCGACCTGTTCGCCGGCCCCACTGAAACGCTGGTCATCGCCGACGACTCCGTCGACGGCGAACTGTGCGCGGCTGACCTGCTCGGGCAGGCCGAACACGGACCAACTTCCCCGGCCATCCTGCTGACGAATTCAGAGGCCCTGGCCCGGGATACGCTGACGGAGGTCGAGCGGCAGCTCGAAACCCTGGCCACGGCTGAGACCGCCGGGCAGGCCTGGCGGGACTACGGCCAGGTGATCGTCTGCGACGGCTACGACGAAATGCTCACGGTGGCCGACGCCATCGCGGCCGAGCACGTCCAGGTGATGACCCGGGACCCGCAGTACTTTCTCGACCGCCTGACGAACTACGGGGCGCTGTTTCTCGGCCCCGAGACCAACGTGTCCTACGGAGACAAGGTGATCGGCACCAACCACACGCTCCCGACTCGGGGGGCGGCCAGGTACACCGGTGGCCTGTGGGTCGGCAAGTTCATCAAGACGTGCACCTACCAGCGGATTTCCGAGGAAGCCTCGGTCACGGTCGGCCAATACTGCTCCCGGCTCTGCGCCCTCGAACACTTTGCCGGCCACAAGGAGCAGGCGGATATCCGGCTGCGTCGGTACGGAGGGATGAACGTCCGGGGACTGGAGGCGCTGCCAGGCGCCGACTAGCTCGCCGCCATTGCATCCGTACCGCCGCAGTGGAGCCGCCGGTCGGGCCGGGCGCCCGCGGGTGCCGCGCGGGCCGGCGGTTGCCGGGTGCGCGGCCCGCCCGGGCATGCGAAACTCCGCCTGGCCGTCGGCCCTGGCGCCGAACTGCAGCAGGTCGCGGAAACGGGGCCGAGTATTCGACCGGACGAGCCCGCACCGCTGCCTTCCCAGCCGCCGACCGGGGGCTGCAGGCACCCCGATCAAGACAAGGAGTTGTCCATGAACCAGATTGATCTGAAGGGCCGCGTCGCCGTCGTGACGGGCGCCGCGAGTGGCATCGGCCGCGCGACGGCGAAGCGTCTCGGCGCGGACGGAGCTGCTCTCGAGCTTTGGGACGCCGCCGCCGACGGCCTGGCGGAGACCGCCGACAGCACCGGGGGGACGGCGACGGTCCTCAGCGTCGCCGACGATGACGCCGTGGCTGCCGCCGCGCGGCGGCGGCAGAACGGCACGGACGCGTCGACGTCCTCGTGAACTGCGCCGGTATTGCCGGAGACATCGCCCCGGTCGCGGAAACGGACCCGGCCGAATGGCGACGCGTGATCGAAGTCAACCTGACCGGAACGTTCCTCTGCTGCCGAGCGGTCGTGCCGCACATGGTGCGCTCGGGCTACGGCCGGATCGTCAACATCGCATCCGTCGCGGGCAAGGAAGGCAACCCGAACGCCGCCCACTACAGTGCTTCGAAGGCAGGCGTGATCACGTTTACGCGCGCGCTCGGCAAGGAAGTGGCCGGCAGCGGTGTACTCGTGAACTGCATTACGCCGGCGGTGATCGACACGGCCATACTGGGGCAGGTCACCGAAGCGCAGGTGAAGTACATGGTCGAGCGCATCCCGCTCGGTCGCGTTGGACGCCCCGAAGAAGTCGCCGCCCTCATCGCGTGGCTATCGTCGGAGGAGTGCTCATTCTCGACCGCTGCGGCCTTCGATCTCTCGGGCGGTCGTACCACGTACTGAGCCAGACCGTCCGCCAGCCCGGCACCCTCGCCCAGCCCCAGGAGCAAGCATGCACCCGCTCACTATCCGTTCGGTCTCCACGCGCGCCGTCGAGGTCCCGTTCCGCCGGCCGCTGGCAACGCGCATCGGCGCGTTCACGAAGGTCCCGTACCTGCTGATCGACGTGCTGACCGAGGAAGGCGTCACCGGCCACAGCTACCTGTTCGGCTACCGGCCCAACGGGGCGCGTCTGCAGGCGATCGTGCTCGAAGAGATCGAAGCCATGGTCAAGGGACGGCCGTGCACACCCGCGACGCTCTACGACGAGCTGGCGCAGGGGCTCAACCTGTACGGGCCCCAGGGGGTTGCGCTCCAGGCGATCTCGGGCTTCGACATGGCCGCCTGGGACGCCTGCGCCCGTGCCGCCGGCCTGCCGCTCGCTGCCCTCCTCGGGGGGACGCCCGGCCCGGTGCGCGCCTACAATTCCAACGGCCTGGGCCTGATGGAACCCGACGCGGTGGCCGCCCAGGCCGTGGAGCTGCTCGAAGGCGGCTTCCGGGCGATGAAGATCCGCTTCGGGCGCGATCACGTGGACGGTGATCTGGCGGCGTTCGAGGCGGTGCGCGCAGCCATTCCCGAGGACTGCCTGCTCATGTCCGACTTCAACCAGGGCCTGTCGCGGCGGGAGGCGCTTCGGCGGTTGCCGATGCTCGACGACCTCGGTCTGGTCTGGTTCGAGGAGCCGATCGCCTACGACGATTACGATGGCTGCCGGGAGCTCCGCGAGACCGTCGCCACGCCGATTCAGATCGGCGAGAACTTCTACGGCCCGGCGGATCTTCAGGCGGCGGTTGCCGCCGACGCGGCGGACTTCGTGATGCCGGACGCCCAGCGCATCGGCGGCGTGACCGGCTGGCTGCGCGCCGCCGCTGTCGCCCACGGCGCGCAGCTTCCCGTGTCGACCCACCTGTTCCCGGAGGTGTCATCCCACCTCATGCGCGTGACGCCGGGCGCCCACTGGCTCGAGTACGTCGACTGGGCGACGCCGTTTCTCGCAGAACCGCTGCAGGTGCAGGATGGCTACGCCCAGGTGACGACCAGCCCAGGGACTGGCATCGAATGGGACGAGGACGCGGTACGCAAGCTCGCCGCCTGACGCGGGACCTGGGCGGCGGCGGGCGACCGGGCGGGGGCTGACGCGTTGGCACCCGACCGGACCGTGCTGGGGATCGAAAGCAGCTGCGACGAGACCGCCGCCGCCATCGTCGATTCCCGGCGCCGGATTCGCGCGAACGTCATCCTGTCGCAGCACGCCCAGCACTCCCCCTTCCGGGGGGTCGTGCCTGAACTCGCGGCGCGGAGCCACGCCGACCGCCTCGACCTGACGATCCAGGAGGCTCTCCGCGAGGCAGATTGCTCCTGGGAAGCCCTCGACGCGGTCGCAGCGACCGCGGGTCCCGGCCTCCTCGGCGGCGTGCTCGTGGGCACCGTGACCGCGAAATGCATAGCCCTCGTCCACGATCTCCCGTACATCGCCGTGAACCATCTCGAAGCGCACGCTCTCACGCCGAGGCTCACCGATCGCGTGGCGTTTCCCTATCTGGCCCTGCTCGTGTCCGGGGGGCACAGTCAGTTCGTTGCCGTGGCCGGCGTCGGCCGTCACAGGCTGCTCGGCACGACCCGTGACGATGCTGCCGGAGAGGCATTCGACAAGGCGGCCCGGCTCCTGGGCCTTGGCTTCCCCGGCGGCCCGGCCATCGAGCGCGCGGCCCGCGACGGAGACCCCGACCGGTTTCCCCTGCCCCGGCCCCTGGCCGGCCGGGCCAACGCGGACCTGTCCTTCAGCGGCCTGAAGACCGCACTGGTACACGTGATGGGACGACAGGGTTCGAACCCCCTCGATACCCGGACCCGCGCTGATCTTGCGGCATCCTTTCAGAAGGCGGTGGCGGACACCCTGGCGGATCGCCTGGAGCAGGCCGTCCGCGCCTTCCGGAGGCTGCATCCGGCAGGGACGGTCGTCGTGCTTGCCGGCGGCGTGGCGGCGAATCAGTCGTTGCGCGCGCGACTGGACGTGGTGGCCTCGAGCCACGCGATGCGGCTCGTCGCGCCGCCGCCGCGGCTGTGCACCGACAACGCGGCGATGGTGGCCTGGGCCGGACTTGAACGACTGGCGGAAGGCTCGGTGTCACCGCTGGAAGAACCGGCCCGGGCCCGCTGGCCACTCGCCGGAGGCCGTCCATGATCCGTATCTCGGTCATTGGCGCGGGGGCATGGGGTACCGCCCTGGGAGCGGTCCTCGCCCGCGCCACCGGCAGCGAGACCATCCTGTGGGCGCGACGGCGGGAAGTGGCCGACGCCATCAATCGCACCCATAGCAATCCCGAGTTGCTGCCGGGTGTCGACTTGCCCCGGACCCTCCGCGCCACGGCCACGCTTCGCGAAGCGACGGCCGAGGTCATGGTGGTCGCCGTTCCCGCCCAACACGTCCGGACGGTCATTTCCCTGCTCAGCGGAGCGGTTCCGGCAAACACGGCACTGGTGCTCTGCGCCAAGGGCATCGAACGGACCAGCGGCTACCTGATGAGCGAGGTGGTTGCCGACATCCTCCCGACGAACCGGGTCGCCATCCTCTCGGGGCCATCCTTCGCACGCGAAGTGGCGCAGGGCCTGCCGACCGCGCTCGCCCTTGCCACCGATGATGCCGGCCTCGCTGACCGGGTCCAGGGTCTGTTCGCCGGGTCTGCCCTGCGGATCTACGCAAATGACGACCCCATCGGGACGCAGGTCGGGGGCGCCGCCAAGAACGTATTGGCGATCGCCTGTGGCATCGCCGTTGGGGCCGGCTACGGCGAGAACGCCCGCGCCGCGTTGATCGCGCGGGGGATCGCGGAGATTCGCCGACTGGGGATTGCGTGCGGCGGGCGGGCGGAAACCCTTGCCGGTCTTGCGGGGACCGGCGATATCGTGCTGACCTGCACCAGCGCCGCGTCCCGGAACTATGCGTTCGGCCATCGCCTGGGTGCCGGCGCCGGCACGGACGACCCAAGGACCCAGGGCCGGGCCGTTGTGGAGGGCGCGGCCAGCGCAGGCGCCATCTGGCAGCTCGCGCGACGCCTGGACGTGGACATGCCGATCGCCGACAGCGTCGTGCAAATCCTCGATGAAGGCGCCGACCTCCGAACGGTCGCGGCGGAGTTGCTCGCGCGACCGCCCCGCGTGGACGGCGAGGCCGCCTGAGTGGCCCCGATCGAGGCGGCAGCACGAGCCCGGGAGCCGCGCGACGGAAGGGCACCGTGACCACGCTCGAACTGTGGATCTACGGTTTCGTACAGGGCGCCACGGAGTTTCTTCCCGTCAGTTCCTCGGCGCATCTGTACGCGCTGGAGGAACTCTTCGGCTGGCCCGACACGGGACGCGCGCTCGCCGTGGCCAGCCACACCGGCACGCTGGTCGCCGTCATCGTGGCCTGTCGCAGCCAGGTGGTCAGGTTGGCGAGCGGCATCCTGATGCTCGCACTTGGACGCTCCGACCAGGCAGAAGCCCGGGAGGCGCTGCGAATCCTGGCAGCAAGCGTTCCCTTGTTCATAGCCGGTGTGGTTGTCGCCATCCAGGTACCCACGGCGACACTCGCGCAGCTTCCCGTGATGGCGGCCGCCACCGCCGGCGGCGGAATCCTGTTGCTGGCGGCAGACCGTGGCTGGCTGCGGGTCCGGGCGGCCCGGATGGACGGGTTCGCCGCCTACTGGTTCATCGGGCTCATGCAGGTGCTGGCACTCGTCCCCGGTGCCAGCAGGGCTGGTTGCGTGATGACCGCCGCCCGAATCGCCGGCTGGGACCGAACCGCGTCGGCCAACGTGGCGTTCGTGCTCGGCCTCCCGGCAATCGCGGGCGCCACGGCCGTGGAAGCATGGAGCCTCACCCAGACCGGCGACGCCGGGCTGGTCACCGCGGCGGCAACGGTGCTGGTGGTGGCGTTCGTTTCGGCGCTCGCAGCGATCTGGCTGCTGATGCGCTGGCTGCAGCAACGGAGCTTCCTTCCGTTCGTGATCTACCGGTTCGTGCTGGCCGGTCTTCTTGCGTGGATGGCGCTCCACGCCACGTAGGCGAGCATGGTTCGCGTGCACGGGCGCACCACGCGGACGGCTGACGTCGGCCGCGCAATTGACTTCGCGCGGGTGCTCGCATAAACAGGCCTGCACGAACGCCCGCCGCCACCCGCACACCCTGCCAAGCGGCAACGTGGTGCCGCTCCGCAGTCTCTGGGCGCTCGTTCCTGTTCTTCCTGAGTGCACAGCATGTCGCTGAAGATTCGTTTGAGCCGTGGCGGGGCCAAGAAAAACCCGCACTATCGGATCGTCGTGGCCGACTCCCGGAGTCCGCGCGATGGCCGCTTCATCGAACGGGTGGGCACGTACCACCCGTTGCGGCCCAAGGACGCCGACGACCGGGTCAACCTGGATCTCGACCGGATCCGACACTGGATGGAGCGCGGGGCGAATCCGACGGACCGGATCAAACGTTTTCTTGTCGACGCCGGTGTGCTGCCACGGCCTGCCAAGTTTGGTGCCGTGCCGGCCTCGGCGGCCGACCCCGAGGACGCGGCAGCCGAACCTACCGCCTGAACCATGGTTGCGCTGGCGGCCGGCGTCGTCCTGTTCGTAGCCCTGCACCTGCTGCCGATGCTGCGCGGGTCGGCCCGCGCCGCCCTCACCCGAGTCCTGGGCGAAGTCCCTTACCGGGCGCTCTTTGCCGCGGGCGCCCTGATTGCCGTGGGCCTCATGGTCTGGGGCTGGCGAGTCGCCCCCGTCATTCCGCTGTATGCAGTCCCGCCATCGATCGCGTGGCTGGGTACCGGGCTGGCCTTCGCCTCGGTCGTGCTGTTCCTGTCGAGCGTCTACCCGTCGCGCCTGCGTCGATGGGTCCGGCATCCGCAGCTTGCCGGAGTCGTCCTGTGGAGCGCCGGGCATTTGCTCCACGGCGCTGCCGTGCACGGCCTCGTGCTCTTCGGGGGGCTCGGAGCATGGGCGCTCGCGTGGACATTCGTGGAGGGATGGGGACCACCGAAGTCGCAGCGGGTCGCGGCGCTCCACCTCGACCTGCTGGGGATTTCCGGTTCCGTCCTTGCGGCCGTCATCATCGGCTGGGTGCACGGGCTGGTGTACGGCAACCTCGTGTAGCCCGCAGTGAATCTGTCCCAGCATGAGCCGTCCCACGCCCAGCGACGACCCGACGCGGGGTGCTTGCGCGGCCCACCGGATTGTTCTCGCCCGCATCGTTCGGGCGCATGGCGTCCGCGGCGCCGTTCGATGTCGCCTGTACGTGGAAGAGGCCGGCGCCTTGTCCCGCGCCGGCCCGGTGCGCCTGTCGGACGGAAGGGTCACCCGGGTGCGGGTGCTCGCAACCGACGGCGAGCACGCCCTGTGCGAACTTGACGGGGTCGATGACCGTACCGTGGCAGCGGCCCTCGCCGGGAGCGAGCTGACGGTTCCCCGCAGCCGGCTCCCCGTTCCGGAATCCGGCAGTTACTACCACGCTGATCTGATGGGCCTGAGGGTCCGCGACACCGCGGACCGACCGCAGGGTACGGTTGTCGCCGTGCACAATTTCGGTGCCGGCGACCTCCTGGAGGTCCTGCCGACGAACCGACCCTCGGTATTCGTCCCGTTCACCATCGAAGCCGTGCCGGCCGTGGACCTTGCCGGCGGTTTCCTCCGGGCGGACGCTCGATGGTTCGCCACCGAGACGGTGAATGATCCCCCTCCGGCAACCGCAGGCATGCAGCATGACGACACGTGATGCGCCCTGGCGGGCCACCGTCTTTACGATCTTTCCCGAGATGTTTCCGGGGCCCCTCGGACATTCGCTGGCCGGCCGCGCCCTGGAGACCGGAGTCTGGTCCATCGAGACAGTGGACATTCGTCGCTTCGCAAGCGATAAACACGCCTCCGTAGACGGACCGGCCTTCGGGGACGGCGGGGGCATGGTCATGCGCCCCGACGTTCTTGCCGCCGCCTTCGACGCGCACGCCGCCGCACCGGGGCCTGCGCTGGCGCTGTCGGCGCGAGGGCACCCCCTCACGCAGGCACGGGTTCGGGCTCTCGTGGCCGCACCGGGGGTGCGCCTGGTGTGCGGACGCTACGAGGGAATCGACGAGCGCTTCCTCGAGGCGCGCGACGTGGAGGAGATTTCGGTCGGTGACTACGTGTTGTCCGGCGGTGAGCCGGCGGCGCTGGCGGTCATCGATGCAGCCGTGCGGTTGCTGCCCGGGGTAACCGGGACAGTCGAGCGCCTGGCCAACGAATCGTTCGAGGACGGTTTGCTCGAGCATCCCCAGTACACGCGGCCGCGCACGTTCGAGGGCCGCGCGCCTCCGGCGGTGCTGGTGTCGGGCGACCACGCCGCGATCGCACGCTGGCGGCGTGCCGCGTCGGAACAAAGTACCCGGGCACGGCGTCCGGACCTTTGGCGGGAGCACCTCCGGACCCGCCACCCAGACGGCCCCGCAAGCGGCCAGGAGAACGACCGATGAACGTCATCGACGCGATCGAGCGAGAGCAGATTGCCGAGGCCAAGGCGCGGCACTCGGCACCGGAATTCAGGCCCGGGGACACCGTGCGGGTGAGCGTCCGCGTGACCGAAGGTTCGCGCCAGCGCGTACAGGCGTTCGAAGGGGTCTGCATCGGCCGCACCAGCCGTGGCATGGGCTCGACGTTCACCGTCCGAAAGGTGAGCTACGGCGAGGGGGTGGAGCGCGTCTTCCCCCTGTACGCGCCGATCATCGAGAGCATCGAGGTCGTGCGCCAGGGGCGCGTACGGCGGGCCAAGCTGTACTACCTGCGCGAACGTTCCGGGAAGTCGGCGCGGATTCGGGAGCGCCGCCGGACCGCTTCCGGTCGCGCGGCGAAGACAGCGACGGCTGATGAGGGCTGACGACCGCCATGCCTCCCACCGGTCCGCAGACCCTGTTTGCGAAAATCTGGGATCGCCACGTCGTTGAGACCCGCGACGACGGGGTCACGCTCCTCTACATCGACCGTCACCTCGTTCACGAGGTCACCAGTCCGCAGGCTTTCGAGGGACTCCGCGCGGCCGGGCGGCCGGTTCGGCGCCCCGAACTGGCACTGGCGGTCGCCGATCACAACGTTCCGACCGAAGGTCGGGTTCGCGGCATTGCGGACGAAACCGCCCGCCTGCAGGTCGCCACGCTCGAGGACAACGTCCGGGAGTTCGCCATCCCCTATCTGCCGTTGCTCGATGCTCGGCAGGGGATCGTGCACGTCATCGGTCCCGAACAGGGGTTCACGCTGCCCGGGACGACGGTCGTCTGCGGCGACAGCCACACCGCGACCCACGGCGCATTCGGCGCCCTCGCCTTCGGGATTGGCACCAGCGAAGTCGAGCACGTGCTCGCCACGCAGACGCTGCTCCAGCGCCGCCCGAAGACCATGCGGATCACCATCACCGGGCGGCCGCCGGTCAGCGTGGATGCCAAGGACCTGATCCTCAGCGTGATCGGCCGCATCGGCGCGGCCGGCGGGACCGGGCACGTGATCGAGTACGCCGGCGCCGCGGTCCGCGCCTTGTCGATGGAAGGGCGCATGACGGTCTGCAACATGTCGATCGAGGCCGGTGCGCGGGCCGGACTGATCGCTCCCGACGCGACAACGTTCGACTACCTCCAGGGACGGCCGATGGCACCTACCGGAGGTGCCTGGGAAGCGGCCTGTGCCGACTGGCGCACGTTGCCGACCGACCCCGGCGCGACCTTCGACCGTGAAGTGGAACTGGATGTCGCGGAGCTCAAACCACACGTGACGTGGGGAACGAGTCCTCAGGACGCGGTCGCGATCGACGCGACCGTGCCGGACCCGGCCGCCGAAGCGGACCCGGACCGTCGCGAGATCATGGAGCGAGGGCTCGCCTACATGGACCTGGCACCGGGCACGCCGCTGGCGGAGGTGCCCATTGACCGGGTGTTCATCGGATCGTGCACGAACGCCCGAATCGAGGACATCCGGGCGGCCGCAGCCGTTGCCCGCGGCCGAGCCGTGGCCAATCGTGTGCAGGCCATGGTCGTGCCGGGGTCGGGCCTGGTGAAGGAGCAGGCGGAAGCCGAGGGGCTGGACCGGATCCTGGTCGATGCCGGGTTTGACTGGCGCGAGCCCGGCTGCTCGATGTGCCTCGGAATGAACCCCGACCAGCTCGCGCCCGGCGAGCGTTGCGTATCGACTTCCAATCGTAATTTCGAGGGCCGTCAGGGACGCGGTGGACGCACTCACCTGGCCAGTCCGGCGACGGCCGCAGCGAGTGCTATCCGCGGCATGATTGCGGACCACCGGGCACTGGCCGGAGGTATTACCTGATGGATCCCTTTGTGCGCCTGGAGGGAGTCGCGGCCGCGCTCCCGATGGCGAATGTCGATACCGACATGATTATCCCGAAGCAGTTCCTGAAGACCATTCAGCGAACCGGCCTCGGCAAGTTTCTCTTCCACGAGCGTCGGCAAACGCAGGACGGCTGCGAGATCGACACGTTCGTGCTCAACCGCTCCCCGTGGCGGAACGCGGAGATCCTGATCGCCGGCACCAATTTCGGGTGTGGTTCATCGCGCGAGCATGCGCCGTGGGCACTTGCCGACTTTGGCATCCGGTGTGTGGTGGCACCATCGTTCGCCGACATCTTCTTCAACAACAGTTCGAAGAACGGAATCCTGCTGGTCGCACTGCCGGAAGCGGACGTTGAGACGTTGATGAAAGATGCAAGCCGGCCCGAAACCGCCCGCATGATCGTCGACCTCGAGCAATGCACCATCACGCGCGCGGACGGCACGGTCCTCGCCTTCGAGGTCGATGCCCACCGCAGACACTGCCTGCTCAACGGCCTCGACGACATCGGGCTTACGCTCGAGCGCACACGCCACATCGAGTCCTACGAGGCACGGGCGGCAGACTCCCGGCCCTGGCTCGTTCCGGGCCCATGACGATGGCAAGCAACCGACGCGTCGTGCTCCTCGCGGGGGACGGGATCGGGCCTGAAGTGGCGAACGAAGCGCGGCGCGTGGTGGAGTGGCTTGACCACCGCCGATCCGTCGGTTTCGACCTTTCCGAGGCACTGATCGGGGGGGCGGCCTACGAGGCCACCGGCCATCCGCTGCCCGACGCGACGCTGGAGGCAGCCCAGGGGTCGGATGCCGTGCTCCTCGGGGCGGTCGGTGGCCCGCAGTGGGAGTCCCTCGATTTTTCCCTCCGGCCCGAACGCGCGATCCTGGGCCTTCGAAAGCAGCTTGACCTGTTCGCGAACCTGCGCCCCGCCAAGGTGTTCGACGCTCTGAGCAATGCCTCGAGCCTAAAGCCCGAAGTCCTGCGCGGCCTCGATCTCATGATCATCCGCGAACTCACCGGCGGCATCTACTTCGGAGAGCCCAGGGGCGTCGAAACGCTCCCTGACGGCACCCGCCGGGGGGTCAACACCGAGGTCTACACCACGCCCGAGATTCGGCGCGTAGGAGCGGTGGCATTCGAGCTCGCGCGCGGGCGTGGAGGGAAGGTCCACTCGGTCGAAAAGGCCAACGTGATGGAATCAGGCGGACTGTGGCGCGAGGAGATGCAGGAACTTCGTGACGCCGACTTTGCCGATGTCGAACTCCACCACATGTATGCTGACAACTGCGCCATGCAGCTGGTCCGTGATCCGCACCAGTTTGATGTCGTGGTGACCAGCAACCTGTTCGGCGATCTGCTCTCCGACATCTCGGCGCAGCTGACGGGATCACTCGGCATGCTGCCGTCCGCTTCGCTCGGCGCGTTGGGACCAGGCGGGTCCCGGGCGGCCCTCTACGAACCCGTCCACGGGAGCGCGCCTGACATCGCCGGCGAAGGCAAGGCTAATCCCATTGCCATGGTGCTGTCGCTCGCGATGCTGCTTCGGCATTCGCTGGATCAGGATGCGGATGCCGAATTGATCGAGCGGGCTGTCGGCAATGTGCTGGACAGCGGCCTGCGGACTGCCGACATTCTCCAGCCCGGTCTAACCGCCGTGTCCACCGACGACATGGGCCGGGCGATCTGCGCTGAGCTCGACCGGCTCGCTGCGTGACCCGGGCCCGAACCAATCCCGTGAAGACGTACGGTTTCCGGTCGCAGGGCCCGATCGGAACCTGCCGGTACAGGGCCCCACGGCTGCGGAACCGGATTCTGGTGGCGTGCCGATGAGCGTCCGAGTTGCCGTGGTCGGGGCCACCGGTGCCGTCGGTCGGCGGATGTTACACACGCTGGATGCGCGGAGCTTTCCGGCTTCGTCCGTGGTTGCGCTGGCTTCATCGCGGTCCCGTGGCCGCAAGGTGTCCTTCGGCGAAGGCCGAACGCTCACGGTGCAATCTCTCGAGGACTTCGACTTCGCCGAAACCGATCTTGCCCTGTTCTCCGCAGGTGGCAGTGTCTCTGCCGAACACGCACCGCGGGCCGCGGCGGCCGGTACGATCGTCGTGGACAACTCCTCCTATTTCCGGATGGAGAGAGACGTTCCGCTCGTGGTCCCGGAAGTCAATGCCGACGCGCTGCGACGGGTCGGGCAGCGCAACATCGTCGCGAATCCCAATTGTTCAACCATTCAGCTGGTGGTTGCGCTGAAGCCCCTGCATGACATCGTTCCCATCCGGCGCGTGGTGGTCTCGACGTATCAGTCCGTGTCCGGGGCCGGCATGGGCGCCATGGAAGAGTTGGAAGCCCAGGTCCGTGGAGAACTCTTCAACGAACAGGTAGCAATCGAACGGCTCCCCCGGCGCATTGCGTTCAACGTGGTCCCGCACATCGACGTGTTCGAGGACGATGGATCTACGCGCGAAGAGTGGAAAATGGTGCACGAAACCCGGAAGATCCTCGATCCGGAGATCGCTCTCGCCGCGACCTGCGTGCGCGTGCCGGTGTTCATCGGGCACGCGGAAGCGGTGAACGTGGAGTTTGCGGGTCCGGTTTCGCCCGCCGACGCGACCGACGCGCTCATGGTGGCCCCCGGCGTCGAGGTCGTCGATGCCGACGATGTCCAGATGTACGCGACACCGATTGACTGCGTGCATGAGGACCCGGTGTTCGTGTCACGAATCCGAACTGACCCCACGGTCGATCACGGGCTGCAATTCTGGACGGTTGCGGACAATGTCGGCAAGGGCGCAGCGCTGAACGCGGTGCAGATCGCTGAGCAGCTGCTACGCGGCGACTTCCTGCACTGACGAAGCCTCACGGGCAATCGGGCGCCGCGAACACCGCCGGTGATGCCGGATCGCTCGCCCGGTGCCGCTGCCCCTACAAATCTCTGGCCACACGCCGGTCGAGCCAGCTTTCAACAGAGCTTCTGCCACATGGGCCCCGAGCCGGGGAACCGGCACTACGGCAGCTCACGGGCAACTTTCAGACACGCGTCGACACGACGGGTTCCACTTGACCATCGAACTGGTCTTGGCCCGCATCGGACAGCGTCGTCATGGCATGGAACGACTATCCATCCGTCGCAGCTGAGGTACTCGTGCAGCATATCGAACGCACGAAGAGACGTAATACGCGCTGACTATCAATCGTCCAGCATAGCAACTATGCTACCGACCTGATTCTGTCGAAGGCAGCGAGATGCAGCGCTTTCAGCTGAGCTGGCGCTCTAACCCATGAATTTGTAGCCCAATTTTGCCTGTCGCATCTTCCCTCCTATCGCCTGACCTGCGTTCCTGAGGAAGCCTTGATGCCCGCACTCGACCAATCTGGGGTAGAGCTGCGAATTCCGACGGCGTATGTCGATGGCTATGCGAAAGCCCGCGCGGCGAACGAGTCCCTGGCGACGAACTACATCCGGCACACGACCATCGGTGATCCCGTCCTCGACCCGATCATGGATGAACTGACTGGATTGGAACCAAGCGAACTGCACAAGTTCGTCGAAGCCGGCATCATGCAGCAGGAAGACCTGCGAGAAGCGCCGGAAGCGTTACGGAAATTCTTCGACAACCTGGGGACCCCCGACTGGCTGGACTTCGAGGCCTTCCGCCCCGGCGTAAGCGCCTTTCACGCGAACACCCAGCACATCCTTCTCGCATTCATTTGCGGCGTCCTGGTCGAAGGGTTCGCGACCTTGATCAGCAAGTCCTTCTCTATTACCGGGCGAGTTATCCACACCCACCGACGCTTGAAGCAGAACAACCGGCAGCTGGTGGAGATTTTCTTCCCCGGCGGCCTGCACCGCGATGGTGACGGTTTCCGGCTCTCGATCCGCATCCGCTTCGTACATGCGCGGATCAGGCAATTGCTGAGAAATTTCGACGAATGGGACGAAGCCGCCTGGGGTGCCCCGATCAGTGCCGCTCACCTGGGCTATGCCATTTCGGTGTTCTCCATGCGCCTGCTGCAATACTCGGTCTTGGTTGGCGCGCGGTTCGACCAGGAATCCCGGGACAGCATCCTCGACGTCTGGAGGTACGCTGGCCATGTGATGGGCATCCCGGAGAGCATCCTCTACACCAACGGGAAGGTGGCGAGCGAACTGTACGAGATCGGCCGCTTGTGCGAGCCGCCGCCCGATGAAGACTCCGTGCTGATGGCCAATGCCCTGATCAATTCCGCTCCCTTGATTGCAGGGATCACAGACCCAAAGGAACGACGCTCCCTCACTGGTTTGGCATTCCGACTCTCGCGTGCTCTCATCGGCAACGAACTCGCGAAAGGCCTGGGCTACCCGAAGAGCGCCGGCATCGGAACCCTGTTTCTTTACCGCTTGGATCAGCGGGTTCGGGCGCTTCTGAAGGCTGCCCAGATCGCCAGGTCGGAGAATTTCTCTCTGCTTCTTCAGATTTCGGCATTCGACGACTCCGGCATGAGTTACCGCCTCCCCGACCACGTCAAACACGTCAAATCCAGCGACTGGTGAACGCCGCCATGAGGTCACGCCCGAGATGCCATGCCAGGTCACACGAGGCAGAAACGCGCCCGGGCTTCGGTCGACCGGTCACCAGCAGCCAAGTCCGCGCAGGCGGAGCCGCCCTTCGGGCGCCCCGTTAGGCCAGTAGCACCCAGTCTCCAGGACGATCACCAAGATGTTCAATCGTGCACAACTCGACCGCTACCTTGACGTAGTTATGCGACGGCGATGGCTGGTGGTTGCTGTCGCTGGGTTGGTAATGCTGACGGTATCTGCGGGGGCCGTCTTTATCGGCATTTCAAACGACTACCGCATCATGTTCAACGAAGATGATCCCCAGCTGGCAACTCTGGACCAGCTGGAGAGGACCTATTCGGAAACGCGAGCTGTGCTGATTGCACTGGCTCCGAATGATGGATCGATATTTACCCGGGAAGGTCTCGGCGCCTTGGAGGAAATGACCGAAACGGCCTGGCGCGCGCCCTATTCAAGTCGGGTCAATTCGCTCACCAACTACTCACACAGCGAGGCATTGGGGGACGACCTGATCGTTGAGCCGCTCGTGGAGGACGCCGGCTCGCTGAGCGATGAGGACCTGGCCCGCGTGGAAGCCATCGCCCTCAACGAAATCGAAATTGCCGGACGCCTCGTATCCCTGGACGGACGGGTCGGGGGACTGGCAATCAATTTTGTCTTGCCGGACAACGAGGACGCAGCGGTGGTCGAGATTACCGACTACCTGAACGGCGTCCTGGATGAGGCACGCGCGCAACATACGGACATCGCCTACTACATGACCGGCGACGTGGTCATGAGCCGAACCTTTGCGGACGCCACGAGGGACGACCTCGAGATCCTGGGGCCGGTTGTATTCCTCGTCATCGTCGCGGCTGCGGCCCTCCTTCTCCGGTCCCTCTACGGCACGATCGCGCTCGCGGTCCTGCTCATGTTCATCGTCAACACCACGATGGGGGTCGCGGGTTGGCTGGGGACGATGTTCAGCCCCGCCAATGCCGGGGTCCCGATCATCGTCATGACCGTGGCGATCGCGCACTCTGTCCACATCGTTACCGCCACCCTGCACCGCATGAGCCATGGGATGGAGAAGAACGCCGCCATCGCAGCAGCGTTTCACGCCAATGTCTATCCGGTGTTCTTGACCTCGTTGACGACGATCATCGGTTTTCTCAGCCTGAACGCGTCCGATTCGCCGCCGTTCCACGTGCTGGGCAATTTCGTCGCGTTCGGCGTCCTTATGGCGTTCGTCTATTCGGTCACGCTCCTGCCGGCCCTGTTGTCCATCCTGCCCCTCCGGGCGCCTGCGGCTCGCTCCGAGCAGACACCGTTCTTCGATCGTTTCGGCGCCTTCGTGGTCAAACGCCCGACCGCGCTGCTGTGCCTGATGGTGGTACTGGTCGCTGCCCTCATCGCGGGCGTACCCCGAAACGTGTTGACCGATAACTGGCCCGAGTATTTCGACGATCGCTACGAGTTCCGGCGGGACACCGACTTCATTCTTCAGAACCTGAATGGCTTGTACAAGCTTGAGTATTCGCTGAATGCCGGATCGGAAGGGGCCATCACCGAACCGGAGTACCTGCAGGCAGTAGACACCTTTGCGGAATGGTATCGGGAGCAGCCTGATGTGACCCATGTTCAGGCCTTCTCAGACATCATGAAGCGCCTCAACAAGAACATGCACGGCGACGACGCTGCGCTCTACCGGTTGCCTGACGATCCCGAGCTTGCCGCTCAGTACCTGCTGCTGTACGAGCTGTCGCTTCCGTTCGGAGCAGACCTGAATGACCGCATCGATGTCGGCAAGTCCGCCACGCGATTGACGGTCACGGTCCGGGGCGTCTCCTCGCAGGCGCTGCTCGAACTGGACGCCCGCGCACAGGCTTGGCTTCAGGCCAACGCCCCCGACCTCGCCACCGAGGCGACGGGATTCAGTATCGTCTTCTCCGATCTATTCCAGCGCAACATCTACAGCATGCTGCGGGGAACGATCATCGCGATGGGCCTGATTTCAATAATCCTGATCGTAGTGTTCAGAAGCGTGAAATTGGGGCTGGTAAGCCTCATACCGAACTTCATTCCCGCGATCATGACGTTCGGACTGTGGGGGTACCTGGTGGGCCAGGTCGGATTGGCTGGCTCGATCATGACAGCCATTGCCTTCGGGATCGTCGTGGACGATACGATCCACTTCCTGACCAGGTACCGGGAGGCCCGACGAGAGGGTCAATCGAGCACCGATGCCGTGCGTGCAACGTTCCGCACCGTAGGCAGGGCGCTATGGACCACGACCGCGGTCCTGTCGGCCGGCTTCCTGATATTTGCGACGTCCGGTTTCGAGGTCAGCTGGACGCTGGGCGTGATGGTGACCATGACGATCGTGCTGGCGCTGCTTGCGGATTTCCTGCTTCTTCCCGCCATTTTGATCGCACTCGACCGGAAGAAATCCGGGACCGTTACGACCGGCGGGGCATCGGGGACGTCGGCCTAGAGCAGCCGTCCGCAACATTCCCCCTGCCGAAGGTGCGACACCCGTCCGGTTCGTCGTATCGCGTCCCGAGCCTGCGCCGCTTCACGCTCGCCTGGCATCAGGCGCGCCCGCACCCCCGTGTCAGCAGTCCAGGGTGTGTTCGAATTCCCAGCGCGACAGCGTCGTCGCGTAACTCCGCCACTCCTCGTTCTTGAGTTTCGCGTAGCTGGCCACGAACTCGGCCCCCAGGGCCTCGCGGGCAACCCGGCTCTTCTCGAACAGCCGCAATGCGTCGAGCAAATTGACCGGCAGCTTGCGCAGGCGCCGAAGGCGCGCACCCTCGGTGTACATGTTCACGTCCAGGCGCTTTCCCGGGTCTCGCTGATTCATGATCCCGTCAAGCCCGGCAGCCAGAACGCCCGCCTGCAGAAGATACGGATTGGCCGACCCGTCCATGAGCCTGAGTTCAAAGCGTCCGGGTTCGGGAATCCGCACCATGTGCGTGCGGTTGTTGCCCGAATAGCTGATCGCGTTGGGTGACCAGGTGGCGCCGGACTGGGTGACCGCCGCATCGATCCGCTTGTAGCTGTTGACGGTGGGGTTGAACAGCGCGCACATCGCATCCGCGGAGTGGAGGATGCCGCCGAGGAAACTGTAGGCCAGTGCGGAGAGGCCCAGCTCGCCGTCGTCATCGTCGAAGAGATTGACCGCCCCGTCTGAATCCCAGATCGAGACATGGCAGTGGCAGCCGCTACCGGTCAGATGTGGAAACGGTTTGGGCATGAACGTCGCGCGGTACCCGTGCTTTTCGGCAATCGACTTGACCATGTACTTGAAGAACGCGTGCCGATCCGCCGTCGTGAGGCAGTCCGCGTACTCCCAGTTCATCTCGAACTGCCCGTTGGCATCCTCATGATCGTTCTGATACGGGTTCCAGCCCAGCTCGATCATGGCGTCGCAGATCTCGCTGATCACGTCGTACCGGCGCATCAGGGCGGTCTGGTCGTAGCAGGGTTTCGGCTGCACGTCGCGCGCGTCCGAAATCGCGTCGTCGTCGGCCGCCAGAAGGAAATACTCGCATTCGACGCCGGTCTTCATCCGGTAACCATGCGCGGACGCACGGGCGATCTGGTTCTTGAGGACGGCGCGCGGGGATGCCGCGACCTCCTTCCCGTCCATCCACAAGTCTGCCGCTAGCCAGCCGACCTCGCGGTTCCAGGGCAGCTGGATGAGACTCGCCGGATCCGGAATTGCGAACATGTCCGGATCGGCGGGCGTCATGTCCAGCCACGCAGCGAAGCCGGCGAACCCCGCGCCGTCGACCTGCATGGCGCCGATGGCATGCGCCGGCACCAGCTTCGCGCGCAGTACGCCGAACAAATCGACAAAACTGACGAGGAAGTAACGGATTCCGTTTTCCCGTGCGGTTTTTGCCAGATCGATGGCCATGCTGACCCCCTATCGTGTTTCCCGTCGCCCAGCCTGGTCGGCAAGGCGAGCGGCGTTGCCCCGGTTCGTTTCGGTCACCCCTTGCCGGGAATCCAGCCGGTTCCGGCGAGCGGGATCCCCGCCATGGCGGCGGCCTCCACGGTCAGTGCCGCCATATCCTCGGGCTCGAGATTGAGCACGTGGCTCTTGCCGTTGGCGCGGGCGATCGTCTGCAGTTCAAGGACCATCGCGGTCAGATAGTTCCTCAGCCACCGCGCACCCTGCTCGGGCCGCAACCTGGCTTCCAGCACCGGGTCCTGTGTGGTCACGCCAACAGGACAACGCCCGGTGTGGCAATGATGGCAGTAGCCGGGCTCCGTCCCGATGGCCTGGTAGTCCTCGACGTGCACGGCCTTGTTGCACCCCAGGGCGACCATCGCGGCGGAGCCGATGGAGACCGCATCCGCACCCAACGCCAGGGCCTTGGCGACGTCGGCGCCCGACCGAATGCCCCCCGACACGACGAGTTGAACCTCTCGGTGCACGTCGAGGGACTGCAGCGCCTCAACTGCCTGACGCAGGGCCGGAAGGGTCGGAATCCCGACGTTCTCGATGAACACATCCTGCGTTGCCGCTGTCCCGCCTTGCATGCCGTCCAGGACGATCACGTCCGCACCCGCCTTGACGGCAAGTGCCACGTCGTACGTCGGACGGGAAGCGCCGATCTTCACGTACACCGGCTTCTCCCAACCGGTAATTTCCCGCAATTCCTGAATCTTGATGGCGAGGTCGTCGGGCCCAGTCCAATCCGGATGCCGACACGCGCTGCGCTGATCGATACCCTCCGGAAGATCTCTCATGCCGGCGACGCGCTCGGTGATCTTCTGGCCGAGAAGCATGCCGCCGCCGCCGGGTTTCGCCCCTTGCCCGACGACTATCTCGATGGCGTCCGCGCGTCGCAAGTCGTCGGGATTCATGCCGTAGCGCGAGGGGAGCACCTGGTACACGAGGGTCTCTGACGATTGCCGTTCCTCCTCGGTCATGCCGCCGTCGCCAGTGGTGGAACTTGTTCCCATCGCCGTGCAGGCACGACCGATCGCCTCCTTCGCATTGGCGCCGAGGGCACCGAAACTCATGCCCGCGATCGTGATCGGAATCTTCAGTTCGATCGGTCTCGAAGCGAAGCGGGTCCCCAGCGTCACCCCGGTGTCGCAACGTTCCCGGTACCCCTCCAGGGGGTAGCGCGACATGGACGCCCCCAGGAAGACCAGATCGTCGAAACCGGGAAGCGGGCGCTTGGTGCCAAACCCCCTGATCTCGTAGACGCCCTGATCGGCTGCGCGGTGGATCTCGGCCAGCACGTGGGCCGGAAAGGTGTGGGAGGGCCTTAACCCGCGCGGGTCAACGACTGCCAAGATGCTTCCTAATATGAATCGGCGTGATCGACATGAAAATGGTACAGCCTCCGCGCCGAACCGAAACGCCGGAAGCCGTCCAGGTCCCGCTCCATCCCGGCTCGGGAGAGGAGATCCTGAAGACGCGAACGGTGCTTCGGGGTCATTTCCTTCTCGACGCAGTCGGCACCCAGGCTTGCCGCCGAGCCGCCGACATAAATCACCGCTTCGTAAATGGAGTCACCGAGATCGTTCCCCGCATCCCCACAGATGACCAGATTTCCCGATTGCGCCATGAAACCGCTCATATGGCCGGTTTTTCCGCCGACGACGATGTCGATGCCCTTCATCGAAATCCCGCAGCGAGGTCCGGCATTGCCCTCGATGACCAACATGCCGCCGTGACCAGAGGCGCCGGCACTCTGTGACGCGTTGCCCCGGACACGGACGATGCCGGACATCATGTTCTCGGCCACCCCCGTCCCGCAGTGTCCGTCGACGGTGATGGCAGCGCGCTGGTTCATGCCGGCACAGTAGTACCCCACATGGCCATCGATCTGGACCTGGACAGGTCCCGTCAGACCTGCGGCCACGGCATGCGCCCCCTTGGGATCGGTGACGCGCCAGGCCGGCGCCGACCCGTCGTCCGAAGCCCCACGTAGCTGCTCGTTCAGTTCGCGAACACTCAAGAGCGACAAGCTCACCGTATTCATGCGCTGTGCCCCAGCGTCCAGTCGTACACCACCTGGGGCTCCGGCTCCCAGATTCTCGCGTCGTCGACGCCGGGCAGGTCCGCGAGCGACCGGAACTCGGAGGCCATGGCCACCCAGTCGCCGGTTTCCGCCAGCACCGCCGGCTTGCAGGAAAACCCGTCTCGAAGCACGGCGAAACCGGTGCGCGTGCCAGCCGCAAAGGTAAAGAAGCCGTCGAGATCGTGAAGGCCGGCTTCCATCGCTTCCTTGAGGTCGGCTCCCTGCTGCAGCCGGTAGGCGAAATAGCGCGCCGCCACCTCGGTATCGTTATCGGTCTCGAACCGCATGCCTCGCCGGGCCAGCCAACCGCGCAGCCGATTGTGGTTGCTGAGCGATCCGTTGTGCACCAGGCAAACATCTTCGTCTGCGATGAACGGATGCGCGTGCGCCGTGGTGACGTCACTTTCCGTCGCCATCCGCGTGTGCCCGATCGCGTGCGTCCCGGCCATGTCTGCAAGGCCGTACCGCGTCACGATCTCGCCCGCGCTGCCCTTGTCCTTGAAGACCGCAATGGACTTGCCGTATCCGACGAGACGAATGTCCGGATTGACGTCGGTCAGCCGACGGGTGACGGTGGAAACATCCTGGTCAACCTCGAGGAGCGCATGGTTGCCCTTGACGACGACATTCACCTCGGTCTCGAATTCCCCGGACAGACCCGTCGCCACGTCCTGCCATGGAAACCCTGCGTCGGGATGAAACAACGTCACCTTGCACTGGAACCCGTTCGGCTCGTCTTGGTACACGGCGATTCCAGCGCTGTCGGGGCCTCGCTCCCCCATACCTGCGAGCATGGTCGCGAAATGGCTCCCGAGGCGGTCTCGGAGCGCCGGGTTCTTGAGAAAAAGTCCTACGATTCCACACATGTGCAATCCAACCCTGCACCAGAGCCGGCGATCCGCGAAAGCACGATATCCCGGAGTGCATCGCATTGGCAATCGATAACGGGCGCGGTCGGGACCGTCCCGGAAGGCGCCGTCCGAGGACGGTAATGAAGTGCCGCCGCGGTGCCGGCGCCGGCGAAACCCAGTGATCGTGTGCCGGGAAGATCGGAGACAGACCCGGCCAGTTCCGCCCAGTCGATTGCATCCGAACCAACCAGCACGCACCCGCCGTGGGCGCAGGCTCGTCGCTGCTGGCCCTGCCGAAGACCGGCCGACCCGAACGCCGCGACGCGCAAGCAGCGTTGCCAGCGGAGGCCCGACGGCCTTGTAAGGCGGTCAGACGGCGCTTGCGATTCTCCACGAATTCGGACAGTCTCTCTGCCACTCCGATGCGTCGATGCCGATGTCCGCGTTCCGCGAGGGAGCAGCAAATGAACCTCTCCAGAGAGCAACTCGCCCACTTCGATACCGAGGGCTATCTGTTCCTGCCGGAGGTGTTCACCCCGGAGGAGGCCAGTCTGCTGCGGACCGCGGCGGACGAAGTGTTGGCCCTGGAACGTCCCGAAGTGTGGCGGGAGTCGAGCGGTGTGGCACGCACGGCATTTGCCGCGCACGAATATCACGAAACGTTCCGCCGACTCGGTCGTCACCCGCGCTTGATCATGCCGGTCATGCAGCTTCTCGACGGAGCGGTCTACATGCACCAGTTCAAGGTCAATGCAAAGGCCGCCTTTAACGGAGAGGTCTGGCAATGGCACCAGGACTTCGGCACCTGGCATCGGGACGACGAGATGCCCGAGCCGCGGGCCATGAACATTGCCGTTTTCCTCGATGAGGTGACCGCTGCCAACGGCCCCCTCCTGCTGATCCCGCGCAGCCACAAGCACGGGGTGGTGAATGCGGTGCACGACAAGCAGACGACGAGCTATCCCCTGTGGACCTTGAGCGAGGAGAAGGTGAAGGAGCTCTCAGACCAGGGCGGCTGCGTCGCCCCGACCGGGGCTCCAGGGGGCGTACTGCTGTTTTCGTCACTGATGGTGCATGCCAGTCCGCCGAACATCAGTCCGCTGAGCCGTACCATCGTCTACCTGTCGTTGTGCCACGTGGACAACCACATTCGCCGCTTCCAGCGCCCGGCCTGGGTGGCGCATCGAGATTTTGCGCCGATTCAGGCGCTTGAGGACGACTGCATCGGCGCGTCGACCGTCCCGCACGCCGCCTGAGCTGGAAGCACGCCGGGTCCGGGAGCGGGCTGCCGGCGAAACGCGCCGCCGCGTGGCGGAGTTCCTGGCTGGATGTGCGTCGGTGGAGTGCCGACTGCCGGCCAGGATGAACCCGTCGCGGCGAGCCTCCATCACCGCCCCAGCATTCGCTCCCGTGCACGTCGCATTGCTCGCTGCGTCGGCCGCCGCCTGATCCCTCGGGCGAGGCGGGCGACCTGGGCGCCGGTTGCTGTGCCTGCGGCGACGGCCCGCGAATTTCGATCCGGACGCCTCACCGCGGCTGACGTTGGCGGCGCCGACCAGAGCCGGCGTCATCGCCCACCGGGATCAGCGCCATGCTCCATCCATTCGTGGGCTGGACGGATTGAAGCCATCCGGGCACAGGTGATGTGGAGGCTCCGGTATCCGAGGTTGAAACGGACGCGGCCCCCGTCCGGTCGGCTTCCGGGATCACTCGCCCAGATTGAGATTCCTAATCGCTCACCGCGGCTGCCCGACGCGCATCGGACGCCTGCATCTGCTCGGCCGCCTGCTGGCGCTTCCAAGGACCGCCATAGCCCTGCCTGGCCCAGTCCGGCGGCAGTTCGCAGGGACGGCTGTCGAAGCTCGCGTACCGAGCCGGGCTGCCGCGGACGATTTCTCCCAGGCGCGGGCTGTCGATTGGACTGGCGGTGTAGGCGAACGAGTCAGCGCTCGAATAGACCACCAGCAATAACGGACGGTCCCGGTGGGAATGGTTCCGCACCGAGCCGTGGATCGTCCGGCAACCGAGAAGTACCGCCGTTCCGGCCGGCCCCGTCGGTGCATCCACCGCACCGTCGTCGAGCCACTCCAGTTCCTCCGGCGCAATTCGGACCGCAAATGAGCCAGCCTCGTCATACATGCTGTAGAGCTTGCCGTGGTGGCTGCCGGGAACCATCGCAAGCGGGCCCTGATCCGCGGCACAGCCTTCGATGTACACCCCGATCGTGACGGGGCTGTAGTCGGTATGCGGCCACGCCTGAATGTCCTGGTGCCAATCGAAGCCCCTGCTGCCACGCGCCGACTTCAGATTGAGCTTGGCGTGATGAAACTTGACGTCTGGCCCGACGACGTCCGCCGCCAGGGCCGTCATCTCCTCGCTGCGGATGAAGTCCCAGAACACGGGATGATGATCCTGGGGGCTGTAGACGCGGTGCAGCCGCGGGGATTCAGCGGAGTGTCCCTCCTCCAGTTCGAAGACGCTGCCTGATGAGAAGCACCGTCGGCTCTCCTCCACGAGCTCCCGCGATGCAGCCTGCAGCTTCCTGGTCCAGCCGGGGCCAATGGCACTGGGAAGCGCAACGTAGCCCTGCGCAAAGTAGCTCCGCCGCTGGTCCTCGGTCAGTCGTACGGCGGGGTGCGCAAGAACGTCTTCGGGGAGCATTGGCAGTTCAACTCCGTTGCCTCATCGCGGTCGCCGCGACGTCCAGCTGAGCTCATGTGCCGATGATAGCTCGACCGGGCTTCCCCACGCGCCGCAGGCCACGCGGCTCGCACCCGGCCACTGCGAATCCTTCCTTGCAGGAGTGCTGCGAGTGACCGTGCCAGGGGGCTTCGGTTTGCCGATCGATCAGAGCGATCCGGATGATCCGGCGGCGGCACTCGCTTCCGTTGGCGGGCGGGACCTGCTTCCTGACCCTGAAGAAATAGCGGCAGCGCCTGGCCCGGGCGCGGGCTGGCGGAGCACAGAGCATCAGCGCCGATTGGCGCCGCTCTACAGGTGACGGGCCAGCCGCCCTGCCATCGACTGCCGGGCGGAAGGCTGCAAGCCGGGCGCGAGTGGTGCGGGAAGTTGCCGTGGCTGCTTCGCCGGTCTCGCGGCAGCGGCGGCTGACCAGGCTGGCCGACAGGGCGTCGTCGCTGGCGAACCCGGTCCAGGGTCAGCGTTTCGCGTCGACCGCCTTGCCGAGCACGTCGAGAAACCGCTCGACGTCCGCATCCGTGTTGTAGAGGTGCGGGGTTACCCGTATGGACGAACCGCGGACGCTGACGTAGACCCGTTCCGCGGCGAGTTCCGCGGCAAGGCTGTCCGGCGGTTCGCCATCGGGAAATCGGAGACCGAGAAAGTGTCCTGCCCGTGCCGCGTCGGGAGGCGCCCTGAAGCCGAGGCCGGTTGCCCGGTCCGCGATTTGCGCGGTGCGTAGCGCGAGCGTCTGCTCGATTGCAGCCACGCCCCATTCGAGGATTTGCTCGAGCGCCGTGTTGAGCATGGGAAGCAGCACGAAATTCGCGTTCTCTCCCACGTCGAAGCGACGTGCCCCCGGCCGGTATTCGTCCTGATAGCTGACGAGTCCCGCGAAGTCCTCCGCACCCGCCCGCACCGACCAGTTGTACTCGATGGGCTTGCCGTCACGATGGGCCGGCGCCATCCAGAGGAAGCCCAAGGAATAGGGTCCAAGCAGCCATTTGTAGCCTGCGCAGACGACGTAATCCGGCTGCACTTCGGTCGTGTCGAACTGCAGCGCGCCGGCTGACTGCGTGAGATCCAGAACCAGCGCGGCACCCACTTCTCGACAGCGAGCACCGATCCGATCGAGGTTCAGCAGGCCGCCGTCCGTCCAGTGGCAGTGTGGAAGCGCGACCACGGCGGTGCGCTCGTCGACCGCAGCGAGCACCGCGTGTGACCAGTCTTCGTCGGCCGGCCGTGCGACCGTCACCAGCGAGGCGCCGCTGGAGCGCGCCGCCTCGCGCCAGACGTAGACATTCGAGGGAAACTGGTCCGCCAGCACGATGATTCGGTCACCGGGCGCCAGCCGTACGTTTCGGGCAGCGCACGACAGTCCGTAACTGGCCGAAGGAACAAGCGCTACGCCGTCGGCATCGGCGCCGATCACCCGCGCAAAAAGCTCCCGGGCGCGTTCCCCGTCTCTGAAGAAGTCGTCAGGGCTGATTCCCCATGGACGAGCCTTGGCCCGGACGCCCCGCTCCCCAGCTTCAATCGCGGTGTGCAACAAGGGCCCCATGTAGGCGCAGTTCAGGTAGGCCACGTCATCGGGAATGTCAAAGAGGTGGCGCTGGCTCGGAAGCCCGGAGGGGTTCACTCGGGTCATGCTGTCGGCGTTCCTTCCAGTCGATCGATCTACCGTGACACCAAGCCCGCCCAACCAGGCAGCAGTCTCAGCCGAACGGGCCGACCGGACCAGCAGAGACGACATTCGACAATGCTGCACGGTGCCATGCTGTCCACGCAACATCGCGCGCAACGTTTATGCGAATGCATTGCATTCTCACAATGCCGGGCCTATCATCGCCCCGCCGAATCGACATTGTCGGGAAGGGGTGAATTCGACTCCGCCACTACCCGCCCCGGACGCCGAATCGCGGCCAGCGAATGCGTCTGACCGACCGCCTGTGATGCGGTCGGCAACTCCTCACGGACCCATTTGCTGGAGCGAAGCGTGGAGGGACATTCTGACGGTCTGTCTGCACACCGGCCCGACCCTCGATGTCTCTTCACGCTACCGGCGACGGTCAAGGTACCAAATCCAAGTCGCTTGACATCGCCCGCCAGTTCCCGCGCACCAAGACCGTCCGACCGCGTGACACGATAGCTTCCGCATCGAACGGGCACCGCCTTCGGGCTACTCGTTCCTGACCACGTGGAACGGCGCTGTCAATCGATCGTCCGCCCGCCTTCCGGTGGCGGCGGACGCCACCGCCTGTTCAACGCCCTGAGGCTTTCCCACAAGCGACACCGCCACCAGTTGATAACGTTCTCCCCTTCGGGCTTTCTTCCTCGTGCAAGGGGATGCGGCCGCCATTCCGCGTTCTCCTGCCCAGCAAGGGTCAGACGAGCTTCGACCGCTTCAGGAATTCAATCGCAAGTTCGGCGCACACGGCCGGCTGTTCAAGCTGGAGCAGGTGAGTCGTATCCGGCACGAAGTCGTAGTCCAGCAGTTCGATTTCCTCGAGGCTGACGGTCGGCAGAAACGAGAACTTGGCCAGGGGGTCCCCACCGATCACCTTGAGCGGAAAGTCGAACGTGAAGATGTCGATCGCCAGTGCCCACTTGTACATGTGTTCGAACAGCTTGGCCTCGTACGCCGGCGGACAGCAGAGTTCGAAACCCGCCTCGCAGCGCCGCAGTGTCGTTTTCGCCAGGAGATCGATGTCGTCGTGCCGCACCAGTTCAAACACGGGTGAGTTCTTGTAGGTCTCCGCCAGGTCCTCCCAGTGCCCGAAGGCGCCTTGTCGCGCGGCTGCCCGCTCCGCCATCCGGGCACCAGTTAGACGGATAGCCCGCTCCCGCGCATCCGGCAGGCCGGGTGGACAAACCGGGGGATCGAACAGGACCAAGCCCGCGAAGCTGCTCTCCTCGACCGCCTGAAAGACCGCGATGGCGGCCGAGACCGAGTGGTAGATGCCGATCTTGGGCTTCGGGCCAAAGTGCCGGTCGATGGCGCGGACGACACGAAGGTTGTCCCAGACCATCATCGGCATGTGATGGCAGCCAAGATCGCCCAGCGGGTTCAACCCGTGGTTTCGAAGATCGTAGACGACGACGTCGTGGTCTCGAAGCAGGAGCGACCAGAACGGGAAATAGGCGTCCGCGGAGAAGCTGCTTCCGTGGCTAAGCACGATGCGCGGGCCGTCCGGATTGCCGTGGCGTCGCAGCAGGATCGTGCCTCCATCCGCAAGTTCGACTGTCGCTGTGTCATTGGGCTCGGGGATCGTCCGGACAGCCATGGGTCGTTCCTCTCGCGCAAATGCCTGCCACCGCGCCCTCTACCTGCAGCGCGCGGACCGTCGCCCCAAACCGGGAAGAGTGCGCAATGCGGCGGCCCGACCGATCCCAGCGCGACTTCCCGAACCGGTTCAATCAGCCGTCAAGCTTGACTCGCGAACCGAGGCCGGCCAGTGCTGCGCGACGTTGTCGGGATAGCTGCGTGCAAAGTAGTTCCAAAGCTGCTCGCCGTAGGTGCGGGGATAGTGCCTGCTCTCCATGTCGCCAACTCCCGCCTCGGTTTCGTCGCGCTGGGCCATGAAGCCCGCACCAGCGTGACGCGGACTACGGGCGACCGCTTCCGCGAAACGGGGATGCAGGTCGAGCGGTTCGAGTCGCATGTCCAGCGACGGGCCATGGAAATAGCCGGCCGAGAGCCGCGGTTCGCGGGCAACGACCCGGTGCGGGGTGGCGACAAAGTAGTTGCCGGTGATGGCCTGGAGGATCTCCCCGAGATTGACGACCAGTGAGTCCGGTATCACCGGCACCGGGACCCATTTCCCGTCTGCGTTCTCGACCTCAAGTCCCGGGATCGTGCCGGGCGCGAGGATGGTCATGAAACCGGTGTCGTGATGGGCGTTGACCCCGAATTGGCCCGGGGGCGTCTCGGGGTAGCTGATCAACTTGGTCAGCGACATCCGCTCGGTTCCGAACACGTCGTCAAAATGGTTTTCGGCGAGTCCCAGACTGAGGGCGAGAAGCCGCAACAGGTCGTCCGCCAGCATCGCCATTTCGATGAACCAGCGTTCCAACGCCGGCCTGAAGCCAGGCGCCAGCTCTTCCGGTGGCCACTGGTTCGGCCCCAGCAGCCGCAGGTAGTGGGGTTCCGCACCAGGGGGCCGGGCCGGGTGATCGGTCCACAGGTCGATCTGCTCCCGGATGTCCGGCCGGTTGTTGGTGGATTCGCTGCCGACCGGCTCCCAGCCACGGAAATGACGCGAATTGCGCTTGTCGATGCTGCATTTGTCGGCTTCGGGGAGGGAGAAAAAACGGGCCGCGTGCCCGAAGACATCGCGGATCACGCCGGGCGCGATGCCGTGACGCGTGACGATCGCGAAACCGACCTGGTGGCTGATCTCGCCGAGTCGCGCCGCGAGCACGCGCCGGGCCGCGGGACCGGCGGCCCGAACACCGATATCGACGACCGGTACCGCCGTGAATGCGCCGGGCTTGACAGGAATGGGTGCAGATGTGGCGCGGCTCATGGCGCGGCCCCAGTTTGCTGCGGGCTGCCCGGCGGCACGGGATCCGGCAGGGACTTCCGATTATAAGGAGCCGGCGGGCGCGGCCCAAGCCGCATGTCCACCCCAGTCCTGGTTCACGTGCGAACTCTCCGCTTGTCGGAGCCTTCATCGAATCACCGCAGAGCGCCAGAGGATCGGCTTTCTCGGATACAGTGATCGGACATTCCGGGTACAGGTCAGCCCAGTCTTGTATCCGCCATCCAAGGTGGCCTAACCACCGGGGCCAATCCGCGGCGTCTGGCGGTCCTGGGTCGGAAGGCTCCCGAGCCCGATGCGAGCACGTTCAGAGAGCTGATGATCGAACCCGGAACCGAGATCGATTCATGGCGCGATCGGGCACTGCAGCTCGATGCCAGTGCCAATGAGATCATGGTCGGGCAACAGCGGGCCGTGCGCCTGTTGCTGCTCGCGACCTTTGCACGCGGGCATGTCCTGCTCGAAGGGGACGTGGGCGTCGGCAAGACGACACTCCTCCAGACCCTCGCCCGCGGAATCGGCGGCGCATTCGAGCGCATCGAAGGCACCGTCGACCTGATGCCGAGCGATCTCCTCTACTACACCTACGTCACCCGGGACGGCCAACCGCGTGTCGAACCCGGTCCGCTGCTCAAGCACGGCCCTGACCTTTCCATCTTCTTCTTCAACGAGATCAACCGGGCTCGGCCACAGGTTCACTCGCTCATGCTTCGGGCGATGGCGGAGCGCCACGTGAACGCCTTCAACACCGAGCACCGGTTTCCCCACCTGCAGGTCTTCGCCGATCGCAATCGCGTCGAGCGCGAAGAGACGTTCGAGATCCCGGCAGCCGTGCGCGACCGCTTCTTCATGGAGATCACCATCGAGATGCCGGATGATCCCGCGCTGCTCCGTAAGCTCATGGTCGACGCCCGGTACCACGACGTGGGCGCGCTGATCAACGAGATGGAGCCGGCGACCGTACCGTTTCAAGAACTCAACGACGTGGCCGCGCGCATCCAGGCGTCGGTCAGAACGTCCGAGACGCTGCTGCGCTATGCGCTCGACCTCTGCGCCGCAACCCGAAACCCGGCGGCGTTCGGCATCAAGCTTGCTGGCGTGACCACTCCCGAACTCGTCCAGGCAGGGGCGAGTCCCCGCGGCATGAGCATGCTGCTGCAGGCGGCCCGGGTAGCCGCGTGGCTGGCCGGACGATCGGAGGTCGTCCCTGAAGACATTCACACGGTGTTCGAGCCGACGATCGCGCACCGCATCTTCTTCAGCCCGATTTACGAGATGCGCCGGTCGGAGATCGCGGGACCGTTCACGTCCGCAATCCTGGAAGCCGTCGCGTCGCCATGAACGAGTCGCACGGGCCGTCTCCCGGGCAGGTTCCGCATACACGTTCGCCAGCCCCTGCCGAGGTGGGCTACCGCTTGAACCATCGCGCGCGCAGCATCCGTCCAGGCATGCACGCGGGCATGGAGACCGGCGGCGGCCTGGAGCCGCTGGTCCGCACGACACTGCTGGACGGGCGCGACCCGCGGCGGTTGGATCTGCTGGCGAGTTCGCGGGATCCGCTCAGGCGGCTGTTGGTGCGACGCTATCGCCAGCGCGCAGCGATCCGCGTCTACGTGGTTGCGGATCTGTCCGCTTCGCTCGGATTCCGTGGTCTGGGCGATCGAATCGAGACCCTGGCCTCGCTCGTGTCGGCACTCGGTTTCTCCGCCGGGCGCGCTGGCGACGCCTTCGCTTTCATCGGCTGCGACATGCAGGTGCGCCGAGATTTCTTGCTGCCGCCGACAAGGATGCCGGGCGCCTACCTCGACCTGGCGGATCGGCTGCGCGATTGCGTCCCGCGCGGACAAGGGTCCGCCGGTCTCCTGGAGGCCATCCCGTTGATCGGCAACCGGCGCGCGCTCGTCTTCCTTGTCTCCGACTTTCATTTCCCGCTCGCCCTGCTCGAGTCCGTTCTCGCCGGCGTGGCACGCCACCAGGTCGTTCCGGTTGTCCTCGAGGACAGCCGTGAATCGGAGCCATCGCCACGGGTGGGGCTCGTGCGGGTTCAGGATCCGGAGACCGGAGAGGAGCGGACACTCTTGATGCGCCCTTCGTTGCGGCATCGGCTCCGGGCCCAAGCAGAGCAGAGAAAGGCCGCGGTGTTCGACTGCCTCGCTGCGCACGGTGCCCCTCCCTTGGTGCTCACCGACCGTTTTGATGTCGACCGCGTCAATCGTTACTTCAGCCCGTAACCCATGTTGCCGTTCCTTGACTCGATCCCAGCGGCCGGCGTTGCGGGTCCTTGTTCCGGGGCAGGCCTTTCATGCGCGCGGTGACCGCCGGAACTCCGACCGGCCCCGGGGATCGGGCTCGGCAGCGCCTTGACGCAACGCGAGGCGGGGTCATCGGCGAGCACTCCGGTTCGCTCGGGGGCACGGGCTCCCCTTCCCTGCCCGTGCACCCATTCGATCCGGGTGGCTGCCAAGGCATGCCCGCACCAAATTTGTCCCCGGCCGGACGGTGTCCAGTAAAGCCAACCGCAGCCGGCGAACCGACCTTCCCGGGGCCCGCCCGGCCCGCCCGGTGCCGACGGTGAGCGGAGACATCCGCCTGGGGCTTGCGGCCGTGCTGGCAGGGTTGCTGCTGACCGTGTCACCGCCCGCGGATGCCGCCGTCGAGCATCTGTCGGTGAAGACCCCGAGGGCGTTCGGGTACGTGATCGGCGATACGATCGAGCACGAGGTGTCGCTGGCGCTGGATCCCGGATTCGAGCTGGACCTCCAGTCCATCCCGGAACCGGGGCGGGTGAGCCGTTGGCTGTCCCTCAATCACGTGACGCACGAGGACAGGAACCGGGACGGCACCTCCCGCCACACCATTCGCCTCCGCTTCCAGGTGGTGAACGCGGCCCAGAGCGTGATTGGAGCCGGCACGCCGCCGATGAGTCTTCGAATCGTCGGCCCCGAGGATGACTTCCCGGTGGTGGTACCCGGTTGGGCGTTCACGATTTCCCCGATGCTGCCCCCGGAGAACAGGCCGCCCGGGCGCCTGCCGGATCTGCGGCCGGCGCTGCTCCCCGAACCGGCTTCGACCACGATGCGCACGGCACGCGTCACTGCGCTGGGCGTGCTGGTGCTTGGTCTGGTCGCGCTGATCGCCCGGCAGCACCTGGCGGGGCGATTCGGAATGCGCACGCACGGGCATTTCGAGCGTGCCTACCGCCGCATCCAGCACCGGATGAGGGGACCCGAGGCGCCGGTGGCGTACGCGGACGCGCTGGTCGAGATGCACGCTGCATTCAATGCCACCGCAGGCCGGGCCGTGTTCGAGCACGATCTCGAGCGTTTCTTCGTCGAGCACCCCCGCTTCAAGTCGCTTCGAGCACCGATCTCGGCGCTGTTCGCGGAGTCGGGTGCAGTGTTCTACGGCAGCGGCACGGACTCCACCGCGGACACCCGAAGCCTGAACAGCGTGCGCGACCTGTGCCGGGCGTGCCGCGACGTGGAGCGCATCCCGTGAGCATGTTCGGGATCACGCTCGGAGTGGCGCACGGCTGGGTGCTGGCGCTCCTTCCGCTGGCGGTGCTGCCTTTCTTCAGGTCAGTCACATCGGCCGTGCCGTACTCGTGGCTTGGGTTGCTGCCGTCCGATCCCGTCTCGAGCTGGGCCGACCGCATCCTCCGCGCGATTGGCAGCCTCGCGATCATTTCGCTGGTGCTCGCCGCAAGCGGCTTGCACCGGTCCGCGTACGAGGTCGAGCGGCTCGGCCACGGGGCGCACATGGTGCTGCTGGTCGACCGGAGCACCAGCATGGACCAACCGTTCGCGCGCCGGACCGCCGCAAGCTCGACGAACCAAGGGAGATACCGGCCCAAAGGAGAGGTAGCGCGCGAACTCCTGTCAAAGTTCGTCGCCGAACGACGCAACGACCTGTTCGGGATGGTCGTGTTCAGCACCTTTCCGATCCCTGTGCTGCGACCCACCGATCGCCACGCGGTCGTGCACGCGTCGATTGCCGCGGGCGACGTGGGACGCGGGCTCGCCGAAACCAACATCGGGGCCGCGCTGGAGCAGGCGCTCGATTACTTCGAGGGCAAGCCGTATACCGGGGCACGGATCGTGGTGCTGGTCTCCGACGGCGCAGGGGAGATTTCGCAGACCCCGAGGCTCCGCATCGCCCATCGGATGCAGCGGTTGCGAGCCTCGCTGTACTGGATCTACATCCGATCCGAACGCGGACCGGCGATCCTTGCCACGTCCCAACCGGGTGATGACGCCGCGGCCTTGCAGATGACGCCGGAGCGCGCGCTGCACTCGTTCTTCTCCAGCCTGGGCAGCTCATACCGGGCCTATACGGCCGAGAACCCTGAGGATCTCGAGCGTGCGATTGCCGACGTGAGCCGCCTGCAGAACCTTCCCGTGCGTTACCTGGAGACCATCGCCAGGCTTGATCTCACGTCCGCGTGTCTTGCCGCCGCCATGGCGAGCCTCGTCCTGCTGGTCGGGGCGAAACTCTCGGAACGGTCCGCATGGTAGAACCGAACCGCGGGCGGGCGCGCACCGGCGGACCGGCAGCCGACGCAGGGCCGGCCGGCCGACGTGCGCGAGGCCGCCTGGGAGCGCCTCCCCAAGGGCGAGCCGGCCGTGCTGGCGGAAGACCGTGGTGGTACCTGGCGGCACTCCTGCCGCTGGTGGGAGCCCTCGCGCTCGATCTGTACGGTCTGCTCGAAGACCGGCGAGTCAACCGGGCGCTGGCCCAGAATCAGGTTGCGTTCGTCGCGGAGCGCGACACCCTCCGCGGTGCGCTCGCCCGCGCCTACCGGCTGCATGGAAGCGGGGATCTCAGCGCGGCGATTGCTGCCTACGGCGCCGTCGCGCTGGACGAGGAGCCCGAGTTGCGCGCCGTGCAACTCTTCAATCTCGCGAACCTCTACCTGGAGCAGGCGGTAGAGCTCGAGCGGGCGGACGAAATGCAGTCCTCGGCGTCTCTCGTGGAGCTCGCGAAGCAAAACTACCGCGAGATTCTTGCCCGCGACCCCCGCCACTGGGACGCCCGTCACAACCTGTCCCGCGCGCTTGAAATGCTCCCGGACATTGCCGCGGTCGACTACGAGAACGAGCGCAACCCTGAACGCAGCCCGCGGGCCCGACAGGCGGCCCGAACCTACGAGGGTCTGCCGTGAGCTTTGCGGGTTCGTCCGGCCGCCGCAGCCCCCTGGCGAGCGCTCAGCTCGGGTTGCTGACGTTGGCCCTGACGCTGGCGGTGACCGCTCTTGCCAGACCGACGCTGCCGCTGTCGTCCGACCTGTTCCGCCACCTGATCGTGTTCGACATCACCCAGAGCATGAATGTCGGTGATGCTGTGCCCTCAAACGACGCGCCAACGACGCGTCTCGAGCATGCCAAGGTCGCGGTGCTTGAAGCGACGGCGGCTCTCCCCTGCGGCTCCGAGATCGGGCTGGCCCTGTTCACCGGTCACCGGTCTTTTCTCGTGCTCGCGCCGGTCGAGGTGTGTGCGAACTACGCTGACATTTCAAATGTTGTGGACGCGGTGGACTGGCGCATGGCTTGGGCAGCCCGCAGCGAAATCGCCAAGGGAGTCCACTCCGGGCTCGCAATCGCCAACGCTCTCGGGCCGACCACCTCGCTGGTGTTCGTCACCGACGGGCACGAGGCCCCGCCCCTGCACGCCGAACTTCGACCGCGCTTCACGGGCGATCCCGCCGCGGTCCGCGGATTGCTCGCCGGCGTGGGTGGCTCGGTGCCGCTGCCGATCCCCAAACTTGACCCGCAGGGCCGGAATCTCGGGCATTGGGGAGCGGACGAGGTCATTCAGGTAGACGAACTCTCGCTCGGGCGGCCGACGGGCGTTCCGGAGAGCTATGCGGGGGAGGAGACCGGAGATCTGGAGGCTCGCATCGCTTCGGGCACCGAACATCTTTCGATGCTGCGTGAGGGCTACCTCCGGTCCCTGGCGAACGAGCTTCGGCTGCACTATCGGCGTGTGGGAGACACCGACGATCTGACGCAGGCGCTTCAGCATCCCGACCTGGCCAACGACATCGAGGTGTCGAGAGACCTTCGGCCCCTGCTTGCCGGCATGGCCGCACTGCTCCTGGCCGGCAGCTACCTCCTGCCGGGGAGATTGCGGCGTGGTCGCCCCGCCGGGACGTTCCGTTCCGAACGGGGAATCCCGGTTCCCGCCGGAGAGCCGGACCGCGCCTAGCGAGCAAACCCCCGCTCGGGAAACCGTCTGACTGGAGGGTCCGCCGGCCGATCGTCCCCGGGACGTGAGGTCGATGGCGTGAGATGCCCGGTAACGACGGGACCGACGCCTCCGGCTCCGGCGACTCGTGTTTCGGAACTGCGGCGCGCCACGCTGCGTCCCTGCGTTCGGCGAGGGCTGCTAACCCGACACGTGCTCGACCGACAGCTCCACCGCGTGCCGGAAGGAGCGCGCCGACGAGCGCGGGCTCATCAGCAGGAAACTGTCCGCTCCGTCGCGTAGGACAATCACCGAGAGATGCTCCATCGCGGTGCGCGCCACCCGGTCTTGCGGGAAAACCCGCTCGTCGAGATCAAGGGGACATATGCGTTCCAGCGCCGTGCGAACGCCGGCGCCGGTCATCTGCAACATCGCCCAGCTGTCCGACTGATCGGTGACGTAGGCGGCGGATGCGAGGGCGGTCGAAACGGTTCCGGCTGGCCTGTCCGGGTCCGGTGGTGCGAACAGGATGAACACCTGGTCCGGCTGCATGCCGAGGACACGAGCCGCATGCCGGTCACCGAGCGTCGAGTCGCCGGTCGCCGGGCGCGCCGCGCCGAAGCCGCGGACAAGCGCGGCGGCGAAGGCCTCGTCGCCGCCCCGTGGGACGGCTGCCGAAACGAGCGCCAGGTCGGCGACTTCGGCGACGGCGACGGTACCGATCGTGCGCTCGTGGCCATCGAGCGGCGCACGCGCCGTGAGTTTCCGGTCAGGCACGAAGCAGTTCCCCGTCCGGGTCGTGGAAATGCGGCGAAACGATCTCGACGCGAACATCGCTGCCTTGCAGGGCGTCCCAGGCCCGGAGGGTCTCACCGATGCGGGCGTGCCCTTGCCGGACAAAACCGAGACCAATGGACGTTTCCAGCGTCGGCGAGTACGCCAC
Source organism: Alphaproteobacteria bacterium (assembly GCA_965116745.1). Taxonomy (GTDB): domain Bacteria; phylum Pseudomonadota; class Alphaproteobacteria; order TMED109; family TMED109; genus VXPW01. The sequence goes on from OZ220701.1 coordinate 2,649,150, forward strand.
TGAGGAGATCCAGCCCTCGTCGTTCGCCGTGTCGGCCGGCGCGTTGAGTGCCAGAAGGTGTGCGCCGGCCGTCAGTTCATCGCCGGAACTGAGCGGTTTGAAGCCCATCAGCTCCATCCCGTCGTCGCGGTTCATCTCCGGCCGTTCGGACAGCACATTGCCGATGCAGTCCTTCCGCTTCGACACCATGCGCTGCAGGCCGAGCATGCGAGCGGTGGTCTGGCCGTTCAGCTCGTTACCGGCGGCATGGCCCTTCTCGATGCGCATGACTCCGAGCGCCTCGGTGCCATAGGCAACCGCATCGAACTCCTCGCCGGCTGCCATCAGCGCCTCCATCAGGGCTTCGCCGTAACGCGCCGCGACGGCAATCTCGTAGGCCAGTTCACCGGAAAAGGAGATGCGGAAGAGCCGGGCCGGCGTGCCGCCGCACACGCTGACCTCGGCACACGCCATGAAAGGAAATGCCTCGTTGGAAATGTCGTGATCCGGATCGACGACCTTCGCAAGCAGCCGGCGCGAATTCGGGCCGGCAACGGCGTACTGCGCCCACTGTTCGGTCACCGAGATGAGGTGGACATCCAGTCCTGGCCACAGGCACTGGCGGGCGAACTCCATGTTGCGGAACACGAGAACCGCGTTCGCCGTCGTCGTCGTCATGACGAAATGGTGCTCGCCGAGACGGGCCGTTGTGCCATCGTCGTAGGCGATGCCGTCTTCACGCAGCATCAGCCCGTAGCGCACCTTGCCGACCGCGAGCTTGGCGAAACCGTTGGCGTAGATCCGGTTCAGAAACTCCGCGGCATCGCGTCCCTGGATATCGATCTTGCCCAGGGTTGTGACATCGCAGATGCCGACCGAGCCGCGGGTGCCGGTCACCTCTCGATCGACGGACTGCCGCCAGTGGGTCTCACCGGCCTGCGGGAACCACTGGGGGCGCAGCCACAGGCCTGCATCAACGAAGACGGCCCCCTGCCCTTTCGCCCAGTCGTGGCTCGGCGTCAGGCGGGTCGGCCGAAAGTCCTTGCCCCGGGACCGCCCGGCGAAGGCCGCGATCGGCACCGGCGTGTAGGGGGCCCGGAACGCGGTCGTGCCGGTTTCCCGGATCGTGCGGCCGGTCAAACTGGCCATGATGGCGAGCGCCAAGACGTTCGCCGTTCTGCCCTGGTCGGTCGCCATGCCAAGCGTGGTGTACCGCTTTAACAATTCGACCGAGCGGAAGCCCTCACGGTGCGCCTGCTCCACGTCCTTCACGGTCACGTCGTTCTGCAGATCCAGCCAGGCCCGGCCTTGGCTCGCTCGGACATGCCAGAAGGGGGCGGCCTCGGTCGCTTCGTCGCTCGCAACCGGCGGCTCGCCCGCGGCAACGGCAAGCCCGAGTTCACCGAGCGCGGCAACAGCCGCCCGATGCCCTTCGGCGAGCGCACCCGCAGTCGTAAAGCCGCCCGCGGCGGCACCGGCGACGCTCATGCCACCGGGGAGCCGGTCGCCGGGGACAAAACTGCCGATCGCGTCACGCCAGACCGGCCTGCCTCCGTGATGACAGGTCAAATGGACGTTCGGGTTCCAGCCGCCGGCAACCGCAAGACAGTCCAGCTCGATCCGCTCGCCGGTCGCCAATGTGACCCCCCTCAGGCCATGACGGCCCCAGGTGCCCACGACCCGGCTGTTCATCCGGATCCTGGCGTCGGCGACGGCGGCCGCCGGAACCCCATCCCGCACATCGATGACGGTGGCGATCGGGACGCCTTTGGCTGAAAGGTCGCCAGCCGTACGCCACCCATCGTCGTTGTTGGTGAACACCCCGACCCGGCGGCCGGTACCCACGGCAAACCGGTTGGCGTAGGTGCGGACCGCGCCTGCCAGCATGATCCCGGGCCGGTCGTTACCCCCGAAAGCAATGGGCCGCTCCGTGGCTCCCGCGCACAGGATCGTCCGCTTGGTATACAGCCGCCACAGGATCTGCCGGGGGTTTCCCCCGGCGGCGGCCAAATGATCGGTCCGGCGTTCCAGCGCGCCGTAGACACCGTGGTCATAGGCGCCAATCACCGTGGTTCGCGGCATCAGGCGCACCCTGTCCATGGACGCCAGTTCGCGCACGGCATCGGCGGCCCAGGCCGCCCCGGGCCGGCCGCTCACCTCGTGGGATTCGGCGTTCAGCCGGCCCCCCATGAGGAAATCCTCGTCGGCAAGGATGATCCGCGCGCCGCTGCGTCCGGCTTCAAGCGCGGCGGCAAGGCCCGCGGGACCCGCACCGACAATGAGCAGGTCGCAGTGGAGGAATCCCTTGTCGTAGCTATCCGGGTCGGCCTCGCCCGACAGGCGGCCGAGCCCGGCAGATGCCCGGATGGCCGGTTCGTAGACCCGCTCCCAGAAAGACTTGGGCCACATGAACGTCTTGTAATAGAAGCCGGCCGAAAGGAAGGGCGCAAGCAGGTCATTGACCGCCAGCAGATCATGGCGCAGCGAGCCCAGGTAGTTCTGACTGGTGGCCTCCAACCCGTCGAACAACTCGGCGACGGTCGCCCGCGTATTGGGCTCCCGGTACGCGCCGCGCCGCAATTCGACCAGCGCGTTCGGTTCTTCCGAACCGGCCGAGAACACGCCTCGGGGCCGGTGATACTTGAAACTCCTGGCCACCAGCCGGACCCCGTTGGCGAGCAGCGCCGAGGCCAGCGTGTCGCCGGGATGCCCCGTCAGGCGCCGGCCGTCGAAGCGAAAGGCCAGGGTTCGGCCGCGCTCGATCGCGCCGCCGTCGAGCCGGAACGGACCGCTCACCGGTCCCGCCCCCGGGCAAGTGCGACATCGCGCGCCAGTTCGACTCGCACGATTTCGTGGGTCAGCGTGTTTCGGGTCACGACCAGCCAGGACCGGTCGCCGTGTTCGTGAAACCAGAGCTCCCGGTGCTCGCCGGCGGGGTTGTCCCGGACGTGGAGGTAATCGTGGAACATCCGCGCCGCGTTCTCGTCCTCCGGATCGGGCCGGTCGATCAGGCAGGCATCGCCGAGATAGACGAACTCCGCCGCGTCGCGCGGGCCAAGCAGAGGGTGGTCGATGATCATTCGTTCACCCCGCGGGTCGCCACTGCCTGCGGGCGACTGCCCTGCGGCTGCTCAGCCATGGATCCCGCCCGGTTCGAACGGCGCGTTCGCGGATTTTCCCCGATCGGCCCGTCGGACCCCACGGAGGAAGCTTCGACCGTCCGCAACCCGAGTGGCCACCCTCCGGCGAGCGGTCTGGATTGCGACGGCAACATGGTCTGTTCCTCACCCGGCCCGGCTAGTGGAGGTTCGCCTGGGCACCCATGCCCTTCTCGTCGATCACGGCTCCGGTCACGAACCGGTCAAGCCGCATCGCCTCCGCCACTCGATGCGGCGCGCCGGTCGCCATCAGGTGGGCGAGGCAGTAGCCGCCCGCCGGGACTGCCTTGAAGCCGCCGTAGCACCAGCCGCCGCTGAAAAAGAGGCCTTCGACCGGCGTCCTGTCGATGAAGGGCGACCCGTCCATCGACATATCGACGACACCCCCCCACATGCGCAGCACGCGCGCGCGCCCGATCATCGGCATCAATGCCATGCCGCCTTCGCAGACATCCTCCACAGTGGGCAAATTGCCTCGCTGCGCGTAGGTGTTGTAGCCGTCGATGTCGCCGCCGAAGACAAGCCCGCCCTTGTCCGATTGGCTGACGTAGAAATGCCCGGCGCCGAAGGTAATCACCCCGGGGATCGCCGGTTTCAGCCCTTCGGTCACACAGGCCTGCAGCACGTGACTCTCGATCGGCAGCCGCAATCCCGCGAGGCCCATCACCTGGCTCGACGAGCCGGCCACGCAGACGGCCACCTTATTGGCACCGATCGCCCCGCGGGTGGTCTCGACCCCTCGGCAGACCCCGTCACGGATATCGAACCCGGTGACTTCGCAATTCTGGATCACGTCGACGCCTCGCTGGTCGGCGCCCCGGGCATAGCCCCAAACGACCGCATCGTGCCGTACCGTGCCGCCGCGCGGCTGCCACAGGCCTCCCTTGATCGGGAAACGCTCGTTGTCGAAGTCCAGGAAGGGGCACTTCCGCCGGAGGGCCTCGCGGTCCAGCAGCACCGCGCCCGCTCCGGCCAGGAGCATCGCGTTACCGCGCCGGACAGCCGCATCGCGCTGCGGGTCGGTATGGAACAGGTTGATCAGCCCGCGCTGCGACACCATGGCGTTGTAGTTGAAGTCCTGTTCCAGGCCCTCCCACAGTTTCATCGACAGTTCGTAGAACGGCTCGTTGCCTGGCAGCAGATAGTTGGAACGGATAATCGTCGTGTTGCGGCCGACATTTCCGCAGCCGATCCAGCCTTTCTCCAGCACCGCGATATCGGTCAGGCCGTGAACCGATGCCAGATAGTAGGCCGTGGCCATGCCGTGTCCGCCCCCGCCCACGATGACCGTGTCGTAGTGCCGCTTCGGGTCCGGCTCGCGCCACACCGGCTTCCAGCCGCGGTTGCCGGTCAAGCCTTCTTTCAAGATCTGCAGGACGGAATAGTGCATGACGTCCTCAACCAAGACCTGATTGATGCGTCGTTCGCCTCGTTTGTGCTTTCTGAAAAAGGACGAATCTTTTATGATTTCGGACATGTCGGAGTCCCGGTTGGTCAAGCGCCGCGTTGCCTTCCTCTTGGTCGAGGGCTTCGCCCTGATGTCGTTCGCGGCCGTGACCGAGCCCCTGCGCGCGGCCAACCTGCTGGCCGGCAGGCGCATATACGAGCTGTTCCAGTTCGCCGCCGAACCGGGCACCACGAAGATCCTGAACAGCTCGTCCGCAGCCTCGGTCGCGGTCGGTGACCTGCCGGAAACGACGGGCACCTTTGATCTCGCGTTCGTCGTCGCCGGCGGCGACCCGGTCGACTTTCGCAGTCCCCGACTGTTCCGGTGGCTACGGCGACAGGCGCAGCACGGCTGCATGCTGGGAGGTGTGTCCGGCGGACCCGCGATCCTTGCGAACGCAGGCGTCATGGACAACCGGCGGATGACGGTTCACTGGGAGCACTATGCCGCCCTCGCCGAGCGTCATCCCGGTCTCCTTCTTGAACGCACCCTCTACGTCGTCGACCGGGACCGGATGACATGTGCCGGGGGGACGGCTCCGCTCGACATGATGCACGCTCTGATCGCCGAACATCACGGCCCGGACTTCGCCCGGAAGGTCAGTGACTGGTTCATGCACACCGACGTAAGGCCTGCCGGAGGCCCGCAGCGGGCCGGACTGGCGCAGCGCTACGGCACCAACCGTCCCGCCGTTCTGGCCGCGATCGAGGTCATGGAAAACCATGTCGCGGACCCGCTGCCCCTCACTGTCCTCGCCCAGGTGGTCGGCGTGAGCGTCCGGCAACTGAATCGCCAGTTCACGGCCGGGCTGGGCCGCAGTGCCGGGGGGTTCTACCGGGCTCTTCGCCTCGAAAAATCCAGAGAACTGCTGCATCAGACCAGCCTGCCCGTTCTCGAGATCGCGATCGCCACGGGCTTTTCCGGCGCTGCACATTTCGCGACCGCTTACCGTCAGCGGTACGGCGCGGCACCGTCACGCGATCGCTTGGAGACGTTGCACGGACACTGACTTCGAAAGATTAGAACGTTTCCAATCTAGACCAATTATGACCAATTTGCCGCTGAAATGATTGAAGTATCCGATAGAAAGCGCCATGCTGCCCTCGAACGGATAGTTGCCGGCCGGCGGACAGTTGGTTGGAACCGGTTCTTGCGGTACGACCCACGGAGCACGGCGCGATGAGACAGCCGTTCGAGTAACCGGGGGAGCCAAAACCGTGGAAGGCAATCTTAATGCCCTGACAACGGTGTTCACCGAGTTCTATTACTGGGCGACCATACCGTTGATGTTTTTTATTCATATCGGCTTTTGCATGTACGAGGTCGGCGCCAGTCGGCGGCGCAATCACCTGCATACGCTGATGAAGAACACGATGCTGATCCCGTTGGTAACGATCACGTTCTTCTTCTTCGGCTGGTGGTTGTACTGGGCGATGCCGAACGGCCCGTTCATCACCGGCGGCCTTGATACCGAAATGGCGGCGGCCAACACCGCCTGGTCGGAGAACATGGGTCCGAATACCGGTGACCGCATCACCGGCGTGTTCTGGGCAGCCTTCCTGCTGTTCTCCTGGACGGCAGCTTCCATTGTCTCCGGCTCCGTCATCGAACGGATCAAGTCCGGCGCGTTCTGGATCCTCGCGGTGGTCATCGGATCGGTCGCATGGATTATCGACGCGGCCTGGGGCTGGCACTACGGCGGCTGGATGGTCCAGATTCTCGGCTACCACGACGCGTACGCCTCCGGCGTGATTCACGCGATCGCTGGGGGATTCGCTCTGGGTGTCCTTGTCGTCCTGGGGCCGCGGCTTGGCAAGTTCGCCAAGGACGGCACTCCCCGAAGCATCAATCCACATAACCCCTGGATGGTGTGTCTCGGCCTGTTCTTGATCTACGCGGGATTCTGGGGCTTCTACGTGGCCTGCAACGTCCCGATTATCGATCCTGGCGGCATTGGCGGGCAGATCACCGGCGATACCTGGACAGCGACAACGATTTACCTGACCCCGACGACACTCGGTGCCATCACGGTGAATTTCCTGATGTCGCTTTCGGGCGGATTGCTGGTCGGCTTCCTCGCCTCCAAGGGCAATCCTTTCTGGACCTATTCCGGTGGGCTTGCCGGCATCATCACGGCGTCGGCCGGGAACGACCTGTATCACCCGATTCACGCCATGATCATCGCCGGCATCGGTACCTACGCTGCCTACAAGCTGCACTACTGGGTGGAAGAGAAGTTCAAGATCGACGACGCGGTCGGCGCGGTGGCGGTCCACGGCTACGCCGGCTTCATCGGTCTGGTGATCTGCGGCTTCGTGCTGTGGGGTCACCCGAGTTCGCCGTACGAAGGCTACGCGGCCATCAATCCGCTCGGCCAGTTCATCGGCGCGATCATCATGTTCTTCGTGCTGGGATTCGTGCCGGGCTGGATCGTGGCCAAGATCCTGGCGGCGATGGACCTGCTGCGGATTCCACGGCGGGTCGAACTGCTGGGACTTGACTTCAAGTCCAACCGGGAAGAGCAGGCGGCGGCGGCCGATGTCCGCTCAACCGAGAAGGCGGCCGTCTGACAGGCTCGCTACCCATTCGCCTGAGGGCCCGCCGACAGGCATCTGCCGGCGGGCCAGCGGCCAGAGAGGAGACTGAAGCATGGCTACGACAGGTATCGAAAGCTGGGCGGTCGATCTGAAGGACATCGGCGCCATCTACCCGTTCCAGGGCACGGAAGGGTTGTTCGTGCTCGCGGGCGTAATCCTGTGGCTCGGCTGGCATCTCGTGCAGATGCGTGCCGAAAACGAGGAATATGACGGCATCGTGAGCCAGCACGGCGACGACGCCAGCGTCAACGAAGCGCTGGAAGGCGACTAACTGAAGGGGGGCGCGGGCGACCGCGCCCCCTTACTGCATTACGGTGTTTCCGCCCCGCCCCTTGCGCGGCCGGGCGGTCAACTCCAGGGAAACGGGCTGTTGCTCAGCGGGTGCAGATTCCCGTTGGCGTAGCGGCTGAACCGGAAAGGCTCCAGCAGGGCCTGCTTCCGGCCCATGATCTCGTCGGCAACCAGGTGCCCGACACCGATCATCTTGAACCCATGGTTACTGTCGGCGATGACGTAGACGTTCTCGCAGAAGGTGTCGAATACCGGAAAGCTGTCCGGCGTGAAGCACCCCAGGCCACCGGACGGTTCTTTCTTGAATTTCCCGATCTGGCCGGAAAAGCGTTCCTGGCAGAAGGCCAGGGCCGAGCACCACATGTGGGCGAAGTCGGGGCCGACCACGAACTCGGGCGAATCGGGACCGTAGGGATCGATCGCCACGTCGTCTGCCGGGGTCTTCACCTCGTACGGCATGCCGCCGCCCTGGACTCCGCCGAAATGGAAATCCGGCTTGTAATAGATCCCCCACGGTTCTTCGGTGATGACCGACCCATCGACATCGGAGCGGAGCGGCACGTCGGTGTCGACGTGGATCACCGGCGGCATGCCGCCGTCGTTGAGCTTCTGCAGGCCGGGATCGACCCCGATGACACCCTCCTCCAGGCACCAATAGCGCCATGTCGGAATCCCGCGGTGCATCGTTCCGTCGGGACCCTTGATCGACACGTCACGCGGCAACTCGAGCAGGTCCCAGATCGTCTTGACCCAAGGGCCCACGGCCACGATCACCTGGTCGCACTTGATCGTGCCCCGGTCGGTGACGACGGCCGTCACTGCGTCGGACTGGCCGCCGCGCTCGAATCCGTTGACCGACACACCGGTGAGAATCCGGACGCCCCGGGCCTCAGCCTTGTCCGCTAGGCCGTAGATGGCGGCAGTGTTGTTCGCATAGCCGCCTTTTTTCTCGTGCAGGACGGAGGTGATGCCGTCGGCACGCCAGTCGTTCAGAAGGCCACGCATGTAGGCCATGCAGTCGTGCTGGCCCTCGATGAACTCGGAGGGGTAGCCGATCGCCTTCTGCTGCTCGTAGATGCTGGTCACATCTTCACGCATGGCCTCGTGGCTGACCTGCATGTAGCCGACCGGGTGATAACTGAAGGCCTTTGGATCGGATTCCCAGACATCCACGCTGTGCGCCATCAGTTCGCGCATCGCCGGCTGGAAATAGTTGTTCCGCACGACGCCGCAGGCGATGCCGCTCGCACCGGCGGCGATGGCGGTCTTGTCGATCACCAGGATGTCCGGGCCGCCGCCCTTGCCGGCCGCAGCCAATTGCTCGGCGAGTCGCCAGGCGGTCGACAGCCCGTGGACTCCCGCCCCGATCACGACATAGCGGACATGTGTGGGAAAACTCATGGAAATGCCTCATCCGGCGGGGCCGCAAGAGCGGAAGTCGGCCCATTCTGCGTATTTCGAATGTTCGACAAAACAACTTACCGGACAACAAAAGGCATTATTGTGCCACAGCATGGCCGCATTTCAGGGGACCGGGAGCGATGGAAAAGTCGGTTCAGGTGGAATTCGTACTGGTGCCGGGCTTTTCGCTACTGGCCCTGTCCTGCGCGGTGGACGCCCTGCGAGCGGCCAACCTGGTCCTCGGCCGGACCGTGTACGCGTGGCGCCTGTCGGCCGACTTCGCTCACTTGGCATCCGCAGACGGCGTGCCCTCGTCCAGCGATATCCGTCTTTCGGCGGTGCCCCTGGCCACCCGGAGTTCATCGGACACGCCACCGGATCTGCTCGCGGTGGTCGGTGGTGAACGATCTCACCACTATGATTCCGAGGCACTCGCAGTATTGCTGAAGCAGGCCGCAGCCCGCGGCGCCCGGGTCGGGTCGATCTCGGACGGTGCCTTTCCGGTGGCCGCCAGCGGGCTGTTTGCCGGCTATCGCTCGACCATTCACTGGAAATGCCTCGACGCATACCGCGAACGGTTTCCCGACCTCGATATCCGCACTTCAATCTACGAGATTGACCGCGACCGGTTCAGCTGTGCCGGGGGGACCACCAGCCTGGATCTCATGCTGACGTTTGTCATGGAGGCGCATGGCGTGAGGACCGCATCCCTCGTCGCGGAAAACTATGTCCACGACCGGATCCGCGAAGCGGCGCAGGAGCAGCACGTCACGGCTGCCATTCGCATGGCGGGTCGGAACCAGCATGTTGCGGAAGCGGCGCTTCTCATGGAACAACATTTGGAAGATCCGCTGTCCTTGGACCAGATCGCTCGTGCGGCAGGCATTTCAACCCGGCAGCTCACCCGGCTGTTCCGCAGCCAGCTGGAACGCTCGCCCGGGCAGTTCTACCTTGACCTGCGGGTCGACCGGGCGGCCAGTTTGCTCCGGCAGACGAGCATGAGCATTTCAGAGATTGCCGTTGGTTGCGGTTTCCAGTCGGCCTCCCACCTTGGCCGTTTCCTCAAGCGGCGACACGGCGCGACCCCGGGGCAGTGGCGTCGCGGACCCTAGTCCGCCGTCTTCCACCTTGCTAACGTCTCCGTCGGCCGACGAGACAGGTCGAGAGTCGTGACTCCCGAGACCCTGCGCCAGCAGTTCCTCACTTGGCAATGCCGCCTTCGCCAGATCGCCATGCGCGAGGACGGCGGGCGGCCTTCCGAAGGCATGCGGCCGAAAATACTGTCGCTCGACGCACGCACGCTTTCAGAGGGCGTGATCGTCCTTCTGGTCCGCAGTGACCCGGCAGAAAGCACGGACTTCTTCCAGTTCCAGCTGAGAAAGAACCACGACCCCAACGAGGTCTACCAGAAAGGCCTGTCCTTTCTGCAATCGACCCACTATCACCGGGCCAGTCAGTTTTCGGACGAAATGACAGCCCTGTTCCTGCCCGAATCGCGGCTTGCGGGACTGCTGGTCGCCCTGCAGGCGTGCCGGCTGGAATTTCGGCAGTTCGGGCAGTCGTATCGCCTGCCCTGCGAGGTGCGCGAATTGGCGCCGGAAGAGCCGGCCTACAGGAACACGCTGTGGCACAACCGGCTGTTCAACGCCCGGCTCTCTGATGACGTGCGGATTCTCGGCTTCAAACCGGACTGGAGAACTGCCACGGAGATGCAGGTCGAAGCGGGCTGACCCCGTCAGGCTACCGGCAGTTCCGGCACCAATCGGACGCTGGCCTCAACGACTCCCCCCTCGAACTTGCTCCCGCCGGCGGTCAGGCAGGCGAGACGACCGGCCCGCCCCCGGCGTCAGAACTTTCGATAGGCCCGGTAGAGGTCGACCAACGGATGATCCGGCGACATCTGGAACTTGATCAGCATCTCCCGGGCGATCATGTCGCGGTCCTGCTGGTTGTCCGGCAATTCCATGTCTTCGGGAATGGCGACCCACCCGTTGATGTTTCGATCGAACACTGCGGCCTGTCCGTCGTCGTAACCCATGTGGACGTCCTCCAGCCAGTTGAGGTCATCCCAGCCCATGAATTCCAGGTAGTCCTTCAGAAACGGGGTCAGCCTGTCATAGTCCGGCAGGAGGTTCACATCGTAGCGGTAGCCGATGTGCTGCCCGATAGCCTGCTCGCGTTCCGAATCAATGCCGCCGCCCTTCAGGAAGTGGTCGACATCGTCGATCTGAGCGCCCTTGTAACCGGATCCCGGCATCCCGTTCCCCTCCCGTCTAAATGTGGTGGTAGTCCTCAACACCAACCGTGAAGTCGGTGCCGGCGAGCGGAACCTGCGCGATCGCGGAAGCCTCCATCGTCAACGCCGCCAGGTCTTCCGGCTCAAGGCTGTGGATGTTGGTCTTGCCGCACGCGCGGGCCATCATCTGCGCTTCCAGGGTCAGCGTGTGGAGGAAATTGTAGACCCGCTCGGCAGCCTCATCGGGATTGAGGCGCTTGCGCAACGCCGGATCCTGCGTGGCCACGCCGACCGGGCAGCGCCCGGTGTGGCAGTGGTAGCAGGCGCCCGCCGGCACCCCCATCTCCGATGGAAAGTCAGCTTCCGGGATGTCCTTGTTGCAGTTCAGCGCCATCATTGCCGAATGACCGATCGCGATCGCGTCCGCGCCGAGGGCAAGTGCCTTGGCGACATCGCCGCCATTGCGGATACCGCCGGCATAGATCAGCGAAATTTCGCCTCGCTTGCCCAGGTCGTCGATCGCCCGACGGGCTTGCCTGATCGCGGCCATGCCGGGCACGCCGGTGTCCTCGGTCGCCAGGTGCGGGCCGGCGCCGGTGCCGCCTTCCATGCCGTCGATGTAGATCGAGTCCGGGTCGCACTTCACCGCCATGCGAACATCGTCATAGACGCGGGCAGCGCCGAGCTTGAGCTGAATCGGGATTTGCCAGTCCGTCGCCTCCCTGATTTCGAGAATCTTCAGCGCCAGATCGTCGGGCCCCAGCCAGTCGGGATGCCGGGCCGGTGAACGTTGGTCGATGCCGGCGGGCAGCGACCGCATCTCGGCGACCTGGTCGGTCACCTTCTGCCCCATCAGATGGCCGCCCAGACCGACCTTGCAGCCCTGACCAATGAAGAACTCGCACCCGTCCGCCAGCAGCAGATGATGCGGATTGAAGCCGTAGCGCGACTGGATGCACTGGTAGAACCACTTGGCCGAGTAGCGCCGTTCGTCCGGGATCATGCCGCCTTCGCCTGAACAGGTCGCCGTGCCGGCCATCGTGGCGCCGCGCGCGAGCGCCGTCTTGGCCTCGAACGAGAGTGCCCCGAAGCTCATGCCCGTGATGTAGATCGGAATGTCCAGTTCCAGCGGGCACTTGGCGCGCGGCCCGATGACCGTCTTGGTCTCGCACTTCTCGCGATAGCCCTCGATGACGAAGCGCGTCAGTGTGCCCGGCAGGAACGTCAGATCATCCCAGTGCGGGATCTTCTTGAACAGCGAGAAACCGCGCATGCGATAGCGGCCGAGCTCGGATTTCACGTGGATGTCGTTGATGACCTCCGGCGTGAAGATCTGACTATTGCCGAGAACGTACTTTGCTTCGGCTTCCAGCTTGGAGTGGCCGTTGCCACCCGGGTTCGGATCGTCCGACATGGCGGTCTCTTTCTTCGTACCTCGTTGCAGGAGGAGACGGGCCGGCCCTAGAGGACCAGCTTCTTCTCCGTCGGCTCGAGATTGTCGTAGCTCCACAGCTGCTTGCCCGCGACGATCTTGGTGAAGTGATCCACGCCCTGTCCGGGCAGCAGTTCGTACATCTTCAGCTTGCGGCTCAGCCAGGCGCGATCGAGATCGGTCAGTCGGGCCGAAACGGCGTCGACGCCCAGGTCTTGGATCTTGCCGCCCACGTAGATCGTGCCGTCATACATGGAGTCGCCGAGATTCTTGCCGGCGTTTCCGCAAACGACGATGCGCCCGCGCTGCATCATGAACCCGGAAAAAGCCCCCGTATCGCCGCCGACGAGAATGGTGCCGCCCTTTTGGTCGATCCCGGTTCGCGAGCCGACCGAGCCCTTGCAGACCAGGTCACCGCCGCGCAACGCGGCACCGAACGTGGAGCCGGCATTCTGTTCCACAACGCAGACCCCGGCCATCATGTTTTCGCCGAACGACCAGCCGACGCGGCCGGAGATCCGGACGGTCGGGCCGTCCAGCAGGCCGCAGCCGAAGTAGCCGAGGCTGCCTTCGACGATGATGTTCATCCGGTTCAGGATGCCGACGATCAGCGAGTGCTTGGCACCTGGATTCCGGACGACAATGCTGCCGTGACCGGAAGCCATGAGTTCCCGGATCTTCCGGTTGATCTCCGTCGGCTCCAGTTCGGCGCAATCGATCTCGGCCCGCCGGTTGAAGTCGACATCCTGGCCGAAGTGGTAGGCGAAGCCGCCTTCGTGCTCGAGCGTGAACTTTGTCTTGATGTCCCGGCCCGTCAGGGGCTCGGTGTGCATGCCCATCTGGGTGGAGGTGGAATCAGTCAGGCCTGCCATACCCGGACCTCCTCATCGTAGGGATCGGTCGTATCGATTTCGTGGGGGAGGATGGCCCGAATCGCGACTTCCTCGGAAGCCAGCGCGACCATGTCGTCCGCTTCATAGAGCACCATCGGCTTTGCGGCCATCGTGTCCTTGGCCATGCCCAGTTCGTTTCCGGTCGTGATCAGATAGGTGAACACCCCGTCGATCTCGTCGATGGACCTGCGAAGAGACTCCTCGAGCGTCATGCCCTTCTCGAGATTCACCGCCGTGTAGACCGCGAGAAGTTCCGAATCGCAGTGGCTGACGAAACGCTGCCCGTCCCGCTCGAGCTGCCGGCGCATCAGCCAGTAGTTGGTGATCTGGCCGTTATGGACGACGGCGATATCGTTGTACGGATAGGCCCAGTAGGGATGGGCGGAGCGAATGTCGACATCGGATTCGGTGGCCATCCTCGTGTGGCCGATGCCGTGGGTCCCTTCGAACGTGCTCAGGGCGTAGGTTTCGGAAACCGACGCCGCGTCCCCGAGGTCCTTGATCAGTTCCAGGGCGTTGCCGATCGACAGGATTTCCCCGCCCTCGACCTCCTCGATGTGGTCGGCAAGGTTCTTCAGGTCGCCGCCAAACGAAATCCGGGAACGCAGGGCGTATTCCGTCGGCTCTTCCTGTTCCAGTACGTCGACCCCGAGTTCCTCCAGGACTGCGCCGACCGCTGCCTTGCGCTCCCTGATGGCCCGGTGAATCTTGGTCCCGCCGTCCAGGTCCTCCTTCTCCGCAACCTTGAAGCGCATGACGTACTCGTTCGGGCCCGGTGCGCCGTACATGGCGAATCCGGTGGAATCCGGGCCCCGGTGTCTCAAGGCCTGCAGCATGGCGGTCATCTCTTCGCCAATCTTGCGGGCGCCGTCGCGATAAATCAGTCCGGCTATGCCACACATGGCCGATCACTCCTTCCAGGGACCCGAACGTCTGAGGCGGAAAGCTCAAGCATCTCCGGGCTGCCCTACGGCAGACAGTCCAGGTAGGTGTCGATGTCCCATTCGGTTGTCGTGTGCAGGAACCGCTCCCATTCGTCCCGCTTGTACTCGTCGTACAACCGATACATCTCGCCGGGCATGGCGGACTTGATGACCTCGTCGGTGGCGAGCGCGTCCAGCGCGGCGCCCAGCGTCATCGGCAGCCGCTTGACCTGCTTGCCCGCTTCCATTGCCTCGTAGATGTTGCGGTCTTCCGGCGGGCCCGGATCGATGTCGTTCCTGATGCCGTCGTCGGCCGCCTTGAGGATGGCGCCGGCCATCAGGTGCGGGTTCACCATCGAGTCCACCGAGCGGTACTCGAAGCGGCCCGGTGCCGAGATGCGCAGGCCGGTCGTGCGGTTCTGGTAGCCCCAGTCGGCGAAGACGGGCGCCCAGAAACCGGTATCCCAAAGGCGACGGTACGAATTCACCGTCGAAGCGCCGATGGCGGTCAACGCGGCCAGGTGCTTCACGATGCCGCCGACCACCTGCAGTCCGACCTTGCCCGGCAGCTGCGGATCGTCGGTATCGGGCATGAACGTGTTCTCGCCGCCCTTTCGGTACACGAAGTTCTGTTCCATGCCGGGTAGCGGATCGTTATTCAGCGGGACGAGCTCATCCTGGCCACCGCGCCACAGCGAGATGTTGTGGTGACAGCCGGAGGCCGACACGTTCATGAATGGCTTCGACAGGAAGCAAGCGATGAGGTTGAACTCGCGGGCGACCTGCGCGCAGATCTGACGATAGGTCGTCAGTCGATCGGCCGTCCGCAGAGCGTCGTCGAATGTGAAATTCAATTCGAGCTGACCCGGCGCGTCCTCGTGATCGCCCTGGATCATGTCCAGCCCCATGGCACGCGAATACTCGATCACCCGCAGGTACACCGGCCGCAGGCTCTCGAACTGGTCGATGTGGTAGCAGTACGGATTGGAAAAACCGCCGTCGGGCTTGCCGTCTTCGCCTTTCTTCAGCCACATCATCTCCGGCTCGGTGCCGTGGCGCAGGTGCAGGCCGTCATGGTCTTCCTGGAACTGTGCGTGGATGCGCCGCAAGTTGCCTCGGCAATCCGCGGTCAGGAAAGCGCCCGGGTTCTCGCGTTCCTCCCGGTTGCGGAACAGGGTGCACCACACGCGCGCAACCCGCTTGTCCCACGGCAGCTGGCAGAAGGTCTCCGGCTCCGGGATGCCCACCAATTCCTTCTCGTGCGGTCCGTACCCGAGGTATTCGCCGTGGCGGTTCAGGAACAGGTTGACGGTCGCGCCGTAGACCAGCTGGAAACCGCGCTCGGCGATGGCTTCCCAATGATCCGCCGGAATGCCCTTGCCGCAGATCCGTCCGGTGACCGACACGAACTGGAGATAGAGATACTCGACGCCCAACTCGTCGATCTTGCTGCGCACCTGCTTGACCAGATCGTCCCGGCCATCCTGTCGCACAAAGACTTCGATATCCGTCATGTCGCCTTCCCTTTCTGGCGCGCCGTACCGACACCGGTCACGCCCCTCCGGCGATTGACGCGACCAATACGAACCATTTAGCTGAATGCGGCCGGACGAACCCGGGTGAAACGATTAGCAGCGAAAAATCAGGAATCCGCGCTAACTATGGCTCCGCAATGGGCGCGGCCGGACGACCAGCTTGACTGAACGAACGCTACTTTGCACAGTTGCTTGACCAATTGCAAACCAATTACGCCAATATCGACCAATTGGTGGATGTATGCTGTTTGCGGGGATTTGGGGGAGTGCTGTCGTGGCGGACGCGCGTGTGCCTGTACAAGAATCCCGGCTTACCGCCGGTCCAGGCCTCGCCGAGGACGGCCGGCATGTCGGATATATCACGGCCCAACTGCGCGAGGCCATCCGCAGCGGCTTCTACGTCAATGGGGACCAGTTGCCCGCCGAGCGTGAGCTTGCCGACCGCTTCGACACCGCGCGCAGCACGATTCGCAAGGTCCTGTTCAATCTCGAGACCGACGGCCTGATCGAACGCCGGGTGGGCAGCGGCACCTACGTCAAATGCGAGGACATGGCGATCAACGCCGCCCTCGACATCGTCAGCCGGGTCAGTCCCCTGGAATTGATCGAGGCGCGGATGGCGGTCGAGCCGTACATGACCCGCTTGGCGGTACTCAATGCGACTGCCAACGAGATCAAGATGCTGGGATCCATTCTGAACGATCTCGACCAGTGCCGGAATGACAAGGAGGCCTTCTCCCGGCACGACAGCATGTTCCACGAATGGCTTGCCCGGAGCTCCAAGAATCCCCTGATGCTCCACCTGTATCAGCAAATCAACGCCGTCCGCAGCCATGACCAGTGGGACGCGATGAAGAACAAGATCCTGACACCGGACGAGATCGACGAATACAACCGTCAGCACCGCGAGCTGTTCGAAGCGATCAAGCGTCGGGATCTGGTCTCGGCGGTCAAGCACATCGGCGACCACCTGGAAAAAGCACGGCAGGATCTGATGGGCGCTGCCGCGCTCTAGCCTGCGCTCCTGTCCACGGGTCTGGCCGCCGTCCCGGCGGTGCTACGGCGTCCCAGGCGCGATCGGTCGGTCGTGATCGAGGACCGGGATCTTCTGCCGCGCCGCCGCCACGGCCGCCATGTCGACGTCGGCCACGACTACGCCCTCGCTGTCGCCGCCGTCCGCCAGAACCTTGCCCCACGGGTCGACGATCAGCGAATGGCCGAAACAGGCGCCGCCGCCCTCGACCTCTCCGTACTGGCAGGGCGAGATCATGTAGCAGGCGTGTTCGATCGCCCTGGCCCGATTCAGGACATGCCAGTGCGCTTCGCCGGTTACGCGGGTGAAGGCTGCCGGCGCCGCCAGCATGGACGCGCCGCTGTGGGCAAGCTGCCGGTACAACGGCGCAAACCGCAGGTCGTAGCAGATCGACAGGCCAAGTCCGCCCCACGGCGTGGGCACCACAACCGACCGGTCGCCAGGCGCGATCGTGGCCGATTCGGTCAGTGGACCGGAATCGAGCACGACATCGAACATGTGGACCTTGTTGTAACGCGCGACGACTTCACCGTCGCTGTTGATCACGTAGGACCGGTTCGAGATCCGGCCGTCCGGATTCAGCACGCCCAGGGAGCCGAGCAGGAACCACACGTGCCAGTCGCGGGCTGCGTCGGCGAAGGCCGGCAGTACCGGATGCGCAGATTCCTCGAAGGCCGCAGGATGAAAGAGGCCATCCTCGGTTCGAAGTCCCGAGAAATATTCCGGCGTGCAGATCAGATCGGCGCCCGCCTCCACCGCTTGCTGCGCGAGCCGCAATGACGTCTCGATGTTGTGGGTGACGTCCGGCGTGGCATTGTTCTGGACGCAGGCCGCGACAAACCTGTTCGACATCGCATTCTCCTGCCGTTCAGCCCGACTAGGCCCGGACCCGCGATTTCGTGGGATCGTAGAAGGGGAACGGCACCACCCGTGCCGGGATGCGCTTCTGGTGGCCGTCCAGCTTGCCGACTTCGACGGCGGTCCCGTCGTCCGAAGCGGTCACGTCCATGCGGCACAGGGCGATGTTCTTGCGCAGGACCGGTGAGCGCGTGGCGCTGGTGATGGTGCCGACCTGCGCCCGGCCGATATGGACGCAGTCGCCGTGGGCCGCCGGTTCCTGCCCATCGAGTTCCAAACCGACCAGCTTGCGCTGCGGGGATTGCTTGCGCCGGACCAGGGCTTCCCGGCCGACGAAATCGTCTACCTTCGTCTTCAGCGGAACCGTGAAACCGATTCCGGCCTCGAACGGGTCGGTCTGGTCGTCGAATTCGTGGTTTGCGAAGATCAGACCTGCCTCGATCCGCACCATGTCGAGTGCTTCCAGTCCGAACGGCGAGAGCCCGTGCGGTTCGCCGGCGGCCCAGATGGCATCCCAAACGTCACCGGCGTCGCGCGGATGGCACCAGACCTCGAAACCCAATTCGCCCGTGTAGCCGGTGCGGGAAACGATGACCGGGATTCCGGCATGATCGCCGATCCGACCGATCGTGAACCGGAACCAGCCCAGCTCTTCCACTGCCGGCTGGGCCGGCGGAGTCCACACCACTTCCCGGAGGATCTCACGACTCTTCGGCCCCTGAACGGCCACGTTGTGAAGCTGGTCGGTCGACGTGCGCACCCAGACGTTGAGGTCGAGTGCCGCCGCCTGTTCGCGCATCCATTCGCCGCCGTAGTCGCAGCCGCCGATCCAGCGGAAATTGTCGTCGCCCAGCCGAAACGCCGTGCCGTCGTCGATCATGCCGCCGGATTCGTAGCACATGGCCGAGTAGACCACCTGGCCGGTGGCCAGGCGTCGCATGTTCCGGGTGAGCACCCACTGCATCAGGCGTTCGGCGTCCGGCCCCAGCACCTCGAACTTCCGAAGGGCGGACAGGTCCATGATCACCGCCCGCTCGCGGCAGGCCCAGTACTCGTCCAGCGCACCCCGGTTGGTGAAACAGTTGGCTAGCCAATAGCCGTTGTATTCGGTGAAGTTCCTCGTGTGCCTCGCAAACCGGCTGTGGAAACCGGTCTCCTTGGTCAGCTTCGGGTCGGCGTCGGGGGTCATGCGATAGGCCATCGCTTTCGAAAAAACGTTCTCGCGCGGGTAGACCCGCACGTGAATGTCGGTCGGATTCCAGCCGTTGGCGCCATCGATATCGTCCGGACAGGCGGACGAGACGCAGACGAGGTCGGTCAACGCCTGCAGCAGCACGTAATCGCCCGGTCGCGACCAGGGATTGTCGTGGAGCGCCTGGTTGGCATCGTCGAATCCGGTGTTGAAGAAGAAGTTCAGCGCCATCCAGCCGCGGCGCGGCGCGATTCCGAACGGCCCCAGCGCTGTGTTGAAGTTGGCGGTGCAGTTGACATGGCCGGGATAGCCCATGTCGTCGTAGTACTTCGCCGTGCAGGCATAGAGGAAACTGTCATGCCGGCCGCACGTGTCGCGAATCACCTCGACCATCGGCTGCAGGTTCTGGTCGAAGCACTTCGACAGCAGGCCCGGCGCGGGATACGCTCTACCCATCAGGGTCCGCGTCGCCGTCGCATCCAGACAATGTTCCCGATTCTTTTCCAGGTCGGCCGCAGCGAACGCCTGAAAGTCAGAGCACTGCCGCCCCTGCACGTCGATGATCTGGATGAATTCGCCGGCCCTGACCTCGTAGGCCTCGGCCGTGCGGGCGGCAACGCGCCGGTCGATACGCGGATCGGTCAGGGGCTCCGGCACCGGATGCTTGGCGGGTGCCACCGGGTTTGCACGGGCAACGAAGATTTCGATCCGGGTCGGCGGGTCCTGCCGGTCGACCTGCATGGCAGTACCCGGCGCTGCCACAAAGCACACCAGCGGCCGTTCGGCGGTAAACGTGACCTCTTCGCCGGGGCGCGAGTCACCGCCCAGGACTTCTGTCGACCGTGCCGAGGCGATATCGAGACCCCGACGCTGCAAGCTGACCGCCAGTGACGTGGCCGATTCGTCGCCTGCACCCAGGATCGCCTTCAGGCCTGCCGCAGTTCCGGTCGCCGCGACACCCAGCCCCTCCGTGTCCGCCGAGCCGTTCGGCGCGAAGGCGGAAATCTCCGCGGCCTGCCGGCCCTCCCGGTCGCGAACCGTGACCCTGTCGCCCGGCTCCAGCGAAAAGACGGTAGCGCCTGCGCCGTCGGCAACGTAGCGCTCGACTCCGACGCCCAGCGTGGGCATGCCGGGCAGCAGGACGGCGCCAGCCCTGGAGGGCACCTGCGAAATCGGCGGTTGCGGCGTCTGGATGTTCATTCCGGGCCTGGCACCTTCTTTCGCCTGTCAGCCTAGGAACTGGGCCGCCGGTCGGCAATCAGACCCGGGAAGGCGGCGCACCCCGGGCGGGCGCGACCTAAGCGGCGGGCGTCCATCGGCAGGTGGCGAAGCGCGTGCAGTCGACGACATCGTCGCGCGCTACATGAAATCGCGCTCATGCACGATCGCCGTGAGATAGCCGGCCGCCAGGAGTCGACGGGTATCGGTCATCTCCAGCGGCTGTTCCCGGCGCCACGTGTCGAGCACGTCGGCCGCCTGGTTCTTGACGGCAGCCTCGATCTTGGCGTCGTACGCGGCCATCCGGTCATCATCCTCCGCGGCGTCGGCGCGACCCGACAGCACGCGCGCCATTTCCACGACCTCGGCATTGTTGGGCCCGAACGCCTGCTCGCGTTCGGCAAGCGCGGCCACGAGCAGGTGGTCGGCCGTTTCGTCTTCATCCCGGAACAGCCGGGCAATCGCCAGGTTGAACCGCGTGAGGGCCACCGCGCCGGCCAGGAACTCCCGGTGCCGGGCACGCCGGACATCGCCGTAAGTCTGGACGTGGCGCTGTTCCATGCGCTGGTGATAGAGCGAACTGCGAGCCACGGCGGCAACCGCCATGCCGCGGGTCCACTCCAGCGCCGCATTCCACGAAGAAAGGGCTGACGACAGTGCCGGGACGGCGCCGTCATGATCCTGTTCGATCAGGAAGGCGAGCGCGCGGTTGTTCTCGCTGGCGGCCCGGCGTGGATCGCCCGCCGGAAAATCCTGCGCCAACTCCCCGGCCCGACGCCACAGGTGGACTGCCTCCTCCCGTCGCGCCGCACGGTAGGCGCCGAGTGCGGCGGCCGAAAGAGCGTCCCACTCCCATTCCGTCGACACGTCGGCCATGGCCGGGAAGCACCGGTCGCGTTATCCGCTCCGGAGATAGCTCTCCATCGAATCGTCCATGGCATCAACCCAGGGAGTGTGGTGGTTTGGGGCCATGGTGCCGGTCATCACCGACTTGTACCCGTTGTCCCGGAACGCCATGATGTTCTGCTTCTTGTGCTTCTTCCACTGGAAGAAGGCCTCGTTGGCCCCATCCACGTCGAAGCTGGGATAGTCGGTCTCGGCGATCAGCTCCCGGACATAGTCGCCCTGGTACCGGATCGCGGCGTAGTCGTCCTCAAGGGCATCCTCCCTGGCCTCCCGGTCAACGACGTCGGCCGCCCGGGCTTCGCGGTCAGGCGCCTGGATTCGGCCCATGATGACGTCACGGACATACCAGGCCTGCGCGTCGAACATGTTGAAGGTGTACCACTGGTCCTGCATGCCCAGATAGAACAGCTTCGGATTGTTGACCCACACGACCCCCTTGTAGAGGTCCGCCGCGGCCAGCCGGTTGGCCGTCCGCAGCCGGAGTTCTGACGCCATGAAGGGGAAGTAGTGCAGATAGCCGGTGCACAGGATGATCGCGTCGACGTCGGCCTTGGAGCCGTCCTTAAAGGTGCAAGTATTGCCGACGACCTTCTGCAGCAGCGGCACCTCTTTCCAGTTGTCCGGCCAGTCGTATCCCATGGCCGCGGTCCGGTGGCTCACGGTGACCGACTTGCAGCCGTACTTCCAGCATTGGGAGCCGATGTCCTCGGCCGAATAGCTGGTGCCGATGATCAGAATGTCCTTGTCCTTGAATTCGACGGCGTCGCGGAAGTCATGGGCATGCATGACGCGGCCGTTGAACCGGTCCAAGCCGTCGAAATGCGGCACGTTCGGGGTCGAGAAGTGGCCGGTCGCCACGACGACATGGTCGAAATTCTCGGTGGTCTCGACGTCGTTCACCAGATCGTGGGCCGTGACACTGAACAGGCCTGTCGCGTCGTCGTAGTCGACCCGTCGCACCGGCGTCCGGAAGCGGATTGCATCGCGCACGCCTGCCTTCTTCACCCGGCCTTCGATGTAATCGAACAGGACTTCGCGCGGCGGGTAGGAGGCGATCTGCTTGCCGAAATGCTCTTCGAACGAGTAATCCGCGAACTCCAGCCCTTCCTTGGGGCCGTTCGACCACAAGTATCGGTACATCGAGCAATGGACCGGCTCACCGTATTCGTCCAGCCCGGTGCGCCACGTGTAGTTCCACAAGCCGCCCCAGTCCGCCTGCTTCTCGTAGCAGACGACCTCCGGAACCTCCGCCCCGCCGGCCTTTGCCGCCTGGAACGCCCTTAGCTGGGCGAGGCCGGACGGCCCCGCGCCGATCACCGCAACTCGTTTGCCCATGGTCTTACTCACTGTACTGGCGGGCGATCCGGCCAGATACCGGTTACCCGCGCGGTTTCAAGTTTCGCCCGGAAGGCCGAAACCAATCTATACCAATCTACACCACTATGTGCCGAAATACGCTCATGTGGTTTCGAGTCGTAGCGGTCATTCGGTTCGGCAGGGCCGAGCGCAATCGGGTGGAATGGCGACAATAATGCATATTTCGCTTGCATCCAGCCCCTAATTTGTCATGCTGTACGGGATTGACCGCAATCGTGCAAAGTCGGCCGCCCGCCGAGCGAATTGGTCAGAATTGGTCATGGCGCTGACGGACCGGCCTCCGGTTGCGATCGCGCAGACTCTGCGGTGTGTCGCCGGACCCTTCGGAAGCACCGCTGGGCAATGGACGCCCGCGCAGGCGTTTCAATCTAGGAGGCACGTATGTCGCGCAAGTCACTTGACCGCAAAATCAGTAGGCGGAAATTTCTCGGCACTTCAGCGGCCTCGGGGGCGGCGCTGGCAGCGATGAGCACAGGCCTGTCGCGCGTCTCCTTCGCTGACAGCCATACCATCAAGATCGGCTTCCTGGCGCCGCTTACCGGTCCGGTGGCGGCCTGGGGCAAGCCCGGCCTGGACGGCTGCCTGATCTGGGCGGACTGGGTCAACTCCAAGGGCGGGGTCAACATTGGCGGCCAGTCGTACAACGTCGAGTTCATCGGCTACGACAACGAGTACGACGCCGCCAAGGCACGCACCGGGGCCACCAAGCTGATCAAGGAAGACGGCGTCAAGTTCGTCATGATGCTGGGTGGCGACACCTGGCCTGGCGTGCAGGAGATCGCCGCGCGCGAGGGCATGCTGTTTTCGACGCTCCTTCCCAGCGACCTGTCGCCGGACAGCACCACACTTCTGGCGCCCTGCGAGGTGCATCCGATCTACAACGTAACCGGCGTCGAGTGGCTGGCGGAAAACAAGCCGGATCTCAAGACCGCCGCGATGTGCGCTCAAGACGACTCCCTTGGCAAGCCGTCGGTGGCGACCTATCTGGCGGCCTTCGAAGCGGCCGGCATCGAGATGGTCGACGAGCCCCTGTTCTTCGACCCCGCGACGACGGATTTCGCGCCGGTCATGACCAGGCTTCTTTCCGCGAACCCGGACATCCTCTGCCTGGATACCTGCTACGCCGACTACGTCCACCCGCTGTGTGAACAGGCGTTCCAGCAGGGCTACCAGGGTCAGATCATTTCCTGCACCGCCGACTTCTATCAGAAGATCATCGAAAAGACGTCGGAAGAGTTCATGGAAGGCTTCATCTTCCAGTTCCCGGACTTCGACGACCCGGCGCTGAACAGCGAAGGGGTGAACTTCGTCAACCCGAACGAGTTCTACGCGGAGTACGCCAAGCGCTACGGTGCCTCGGAATGGAGCGCCGTCTCCTGGGAATACGCTTCGATCATGGACCTCTGGGCAGACGCCGCCAGCAGCGCGGGCAGCGCCGAGCCGGCCGCCGTCCTGGAGGCGATGAAGGCCGACGGAACCGGCAAGCACGCCTTCGGCACGGCAGACTGGTGGGGCACGGAACTGTTCGGCATCGACAACGCCCTGGTCGGCAACTGGCCGGTCGTCGTGATCGAGGGCGGCAAGGCCACAATCAAGGACTTCCGGTCCATCCCCGCCTGGTGGGACCAGCATAAGGACTTGATGATCAAGCACATGACGGACCTGGGCCAGATGTGGAACCAGCGCGGGTAGAACACCGCGCTCCGCATGGCACCGCTGCCGTGCTAGTACAGGCTGCCGGGGCCGGGTGCCGCCCGGTCCCGGCAGCGTTTTTTCGCCCGAGCCGGTGAGGCCCGCTGATGGACCTGCTGTGGCAGACCGCCGTCAACGCGACGTATGCCGCCAGTTACATGGCGCTGATCGCTGTCGGGCTGGTCATGATCTTCGGCGTCATGGGCGTCATCAACTTCGCGCACGGCGAGCTGTACATGGTGGGCGCCTATTGCGTCGTGTTCCTGTACGCCCAGGAGAACTTTCCTTTCCTGCTGGCAGTGGCAGCAGGATTGATCTTTGTCGGCCTCGTCGGACTCGTCATGGAGCGGACGTTGTTCAGGCCGTTACGCGACAATCCCCTGGGCGGCCTGATTGCCTCGATCGGCTTCCTGCTCATCCTGCAGACGTTGGCCGTGTTCGGCTTTGGCCGACGCATGGGCCATGTCCCGCCCTGGACCCAAGGCAAGTTTGAGGTCCTCGGCGCCATCCTGACCTATCAGCGGCTGTTCGTCATCGCTGCCGCGATCGTGCTGCTGGGAGCTCTATGGGCCTTCCTCAAGCGCTCGAAATTCGGTCGAGCGCTGCGTGCGTGCGCCCAGGATGCCGAGGCTGCTTCCCTCCAGGGCATCTCGATGAACCAGACCGCCCGCATCGCCATGTTCATTGGTGCTGCCCTGGCTGGCGTCGCCGGCGCCCTGACCGCGCCCCTGGTCAGCCCCACGCCCTACATCGGCCACTCGATCATCGTCACGGCCTTCATCATCATCATCGTGGGCGGCGTGGGCAGCCTCGAAGGCGCCGTGATCGCGGCCGTGCTGTACGCGTTCGTCCACACTTTTGTCACGACGTTCTTCGACGGGGTCGTCGCCAACATCGTCGGACTGGCCCTGATGCTCGCCGTGTTGGTGGTGCGGCCGACCGGCCTGTTCGGGGCAAAGGAACGTGCCTGAAGCCACCGGCGCCGTGCCAGGAACGGGGACCGGAAGACTGGTCCGGCGCATGGCCTGGCAGCTGCGACTGGTCTTCCTGTTCGCCGGGCTGGCCGTCCTTCCCTACCTGCTGAGCTATTCCCAGCAGGAAATCGCGGTGCTTCTGGTCATCAATGTCCTGCTGGTGTCGAGCTACCGGCTGTTGACATTGACCGGCGAGTGGTCACTCGGCCATGTCGTCATCATGGGGGTCGGAGCCTATGCCAGCGCGCTGCTGGCGAAGCGGCTCGGCGTTCCGGTGCCGATCTCCCTGCTGCTTGGCGGCGGCATCGCGGCGGCTACCGCCGCGATCCTGAGCTTTCCGTTGTTTCGAATGAAGGGCTTCTACTTCCTGATCGGCTCGTTCGCGGCGGGCGAGATCATCCGTCTGATCTGGAAGCGCTTCACCGAACCCTTCGGCGGCCCCAAGGGGCTAAAACGCATCGATGCCTTTCCCAACATCGACATCGGCTTCATGTCGATCGATTTCTACGAGCCGGTCAACTACTACTTTCTGGCGCTGATCGTCGTATCGGCTTCGCTGTTCGTCCTCTACCGCATCGAACGATCACGCATCGGGTTGACTTTCCACGCAATCCACTGGCAGGACCGGCTCGCCGAATCCGTCGGTATCGACACGTTCCGTTACCGGACGCTCGCGTTTGTCATCGCCTCCTTCTTCGCAGGGATCGCGGGCGGTCTCTACGCCCACTATGTCGGCGCCGTGAACCCGACCCGTTTCGGTGTCGATCAGATGGTCTATGTCCTGGTCTGGGCAATCGTCGGCGGGACCGCCACCTTCCACGGCCCGATTCTCGGCGTGGTCGTGCTCACCGTCATCAACGAGATTGTCTTGCGCGCCCTGGGGCTGGATACCGCTAGGCCCCTGATCTACGGCGCCATCCTGATCCTCTCGGTGCTCTACCTGCCGAAGGGGCTCGAGAGCCTCGTGCCTCGGGTGCGGGAACGGGTGCGGCGTTGGCGCAGCGGGCCTGCCGCAACCGGAGAGGGGGCGGGGTGAACGCGCAGGGCAAACGACCGATCCTGGAAGCGCGCGGGTTGACCAGGCGGTTCGGCGGCTTGGTGGCGGTCGACAACTTCAGTTTCTCCGTACGCGAGGGCACCATCCACGGCCTGATCGGGCCGAACGGTGCCGGCAAGACCACGACCTTCAACGTCATCAGCGGCTTCTACGCGCCAACCGCGGGGCAGGTGTTCTTTCGCGGACTCGACATCTCCGGCCGCAAGACCAGCACGCTCGCGGCGATGGGCCTGGTGCGTACGTTCCAGGGCTCGACCCTGTTCCAGGAATTCTCCGTGCTGGACAACGTCCGCGTGGGCCGCCATCTCGGCGCCCGTGCCCGTTTTCTCAGCCGCCTGCTTGGCACGGATCGGTCATCCGAGCGGGAAGCGGACGCCAAGGCGTTGGCGACACTGGCGTTCTTCGGCCTGGAGGACCTGGCCGACGAGCCCGTGTCGAATCTGCCGCATGGCCATCAGCGCATGCTGGGCATGGCGGTCGCCCTCGCGGCGGAACCTAAGGTCATGCTGCTCGACGAACCCTTCACGGGCATGAACCCTGAGGAGACCCGGCGCATGATGACCCTGGTCCGGCGCATCCGGGACCGGGGCGTGACCGTCATGCTGGTCGAGCACGACATGCAGGCGGTGATGAACCTCTGTGACATCATCACGGTGATGAATTTCGGCGCCTTGCTGGTGGAGGGCATACCGGAGGTGGTGCGCAATGACCCGGCCGTCATCGAGGCCTACCTCGGCTCGCCCGCCGCGAACGGGGTCGACGATGCTGCTTGAGGTCCGGAATATCGAAGTGCGCTACCAGAAAACCGCGGCGCTGAAAGGCGTCTCGATGGCGGTTCCGCCCGGCGGCATCGTGACCATCATCGGCGCGAACGGTGCTGGCAAGACGACGACCCTGCGAGCCATCTCCGGACTGGAACCGCTGACCCGGGGGGAAATCCGGTTCGACGACTCGAGGATCGACGGCTTGGCGCCTGAAGAGATTGTCCGCCGAGGCATCGCCCAGGTGCCGGAGGGGCGGCGAGTGTTTCCGGACCTGACCGTCGAGGAAAACCTCCACACCGGTGCGTTCCTGCGGGCGGACAAGGCTGCCGTGCAGGGCTCCCTGATGGAAGTCTTCGACCACTTTCCGCGCCTGGCTGAGCGGCGGCGGCAATGGGCCCGATCGATGTCCGGCGGGGAGCAGCAGATGTTGGCGATCGGCCGGGCGCTTATGAGTTCTCCCCGGATGCTGCTGCTGGACGAGCCTTCGATGGGCTTGTCGCCGGTGATGGTCCAGGAGATCGCGAAGATCGTCACCGATATCTCCGGGCGAGGTATTCCGGTCGTACTGGTCGAGCAGAATGCGGAAATGGCATTGCGGTTGGCGCAGTACGCCTACGTGCTCGAAACCGGCGCGGTAGCGCTGGAAGGCCCGGCCGCCGACCTGCACGAAAACGCCCACGTGCGCCGGGCGTACCTTGGCAGCTAGGGTCAGGGGACCGCGCCAACGATATTGCCGATGCGTCGGATGAGCTGATCGACTGCATGTCCGAGTTCACCCGGGCCAGTCTGTGAGCGGCCGGCCGTTTGCGGGGGAAATGAGCGGCTCTGGGATCGCGCGCAGCACAAAGCCTGGCATGGATGCCGTGTGGACGGCCGCTACCGTTTGCCGCTGCCGTCTTTCTTGACCTCCGGGAACAGCCAGACCGCCACACACATAAATGCGGTCAATCCGAAGAGCAGCTCAGCGGATACATCCAGCCCAATTCGCTGGCGGACGAGCCAAAGCGCGGCGCTGGCAACGATGACAGTGAAGGTGAGGATCGCGCGGATCATCGGTGGCATCGGTTTTCTCCGTTCAGACTCGTATGAAACTGGACAGCGTGTACGAAGCCACAGCACATAGTGCCAACACGGCGAGCAGTCCGGTTCGCGAACTTCGGAACCACTTTGGCAGGAACTGGACCAGAAACGGAGCACCGAGAACGGCGGCCCCTGCAGCAATCACGCCGACCGTCCAGGGCAGCAGCGGCGCGGCAAGAATCAGGACCGCCAGCAAGACGCATACGGCCGCGGCGGACGCATAAACGAGAATCCCACCGACCAGGCCGCGCGCCGCGCCCGGACCGGCCGCTCGAGGTAGAAAACCACTGATCATCACGGTTGACCACACGGCGACCAGAGCACCCGCCAGAAAGCCGGCCAGCACGTGATAATCTAGATCTGCCAAGGGTCCGGGCAGCACGACTTCAAGCCCGTTGGACGGTGATACATGGCTGATAAATTATCAGACGGCTATCGTCCGCGAGCGCTCGGCGGGACCAGTGAGTAACCGCACCTACACGGGAAAGCGGGACATCGACGGCGCCGAGGTCACCGTCGACGGCAAGCCTCTGGACCCTCGCCTGGACATCCGCACGTTCACGAGCCGCGGATTCGAGTGGGGCTACGAGGGCGATGGGCCGTCTCAGCTGGCGCTGGCGATCCTGGCAGAGCATTTCGCCGATGATGAGCAGGCCAAGGCGGAATGTGCGGCCTTCATGTCCAGGGTCGTCGCCTACTTCAGCAACGAGTGGGAAATGACATCGGCGGACATTGATGTCGCCCTCACGAACGTCCGGGCCACCAGTTGATCGGCCGGGAGGAGGACCAATGCAGCAGGAACTCGATCAGTCGCGCATGTCGGACCGGCAACGCCGGTACCGCGATACCTACCGCCAGCGGATCGTCGGCTGGTACAACGGGTGGCTCCACGTGAGCGTGATCTATGCGATCGGGTTCGCCGCCATGGCGATTTACATCCAGAGCATGACGGACGTGCGCTGGTACGAGCTGCTGATCGTGCCGGTGGCATTCCTCGGCGCCAATTTCTTTGAGTGGTTTCTGCACACCCACATCATGCACAGACCGCAGAAGAACAGGGCGTTGCGGGCCATTTACATGCGCCACACGATGATGCACCACCAGTTCTTTACCGACGACGAGATGCGTTTCGCCGGCCAGCACGACTGGCGAGTCACGTTCTTCCCGCCGTTCGCCTTGGTGACGTTCATCTGCATGTCGATACCGATCGCGCTCGTCGCCGGCTGGCTGTTCACGCCCAATGTCGGCTGGCTCGTCATCACGACCACCACGTCCATGTATCTCATCTACGAATTCATGCATTTCTGCTGTCACGTGGACGAGAGCTGGTTCGTCCGGAACGTGCCGTTCGTGAACACCATCCGACGCCACCACACGGCCCATCACAACCAGTCCCTCATGATGGAACGCAACATGAACCTGACGTTCCCGATCATGGACTGGTTATTCGGGACCTCTGACCTCGAGCGCGGCCTGTTCGGCCACCTGTTCAACGGCTACGACACCCAACACGTCAAGACGGACATGCGCCAGACGGCCCGGACGCCCGACGGCCGCCTGCCGGACCTCGTGCCGGTCGCCGCGAAATAGTCTCGAGCGCGCGCGTGGTTTCAGGCCAGTGTCGCCGGGGACTTTCCGTTCGCCGGAACCACGGTCGCGAAACGGTGCGCGGCACCGCGGTTAACGAGATTCGCATCTTTTCGGAGAGTCGCGCCGAGGTACTCGTGTAGGCAGACGCGGGCTCGGCAACCAGCAGGCGAGCGTCACCGCGGCGCGGTCGCTGCGTCGACGTCGTCGCGCTTGCGCCAGACCGTGGCCAGCCAAGGCTGCTCGGCACGGCGGCGTCCGGGCGGTCGATAATAGTGGTGCACTTCGGTGAAACCGGCGCCGGTGGCCAGGGTGCGCCACGTCGTGAGATCGTAGAAGCAGCCGTAGCGGCCGCAGACCCACCCTTCCTCGTTCTCGCCGCGCGGATTCGAACAGAACAGCACGCCACGGGGCTTGAGCGCTGCCGCCAGTTCAGTGAGAACGCGTTTGATCTGGCTGCTCGGCACATGGAAAAGCGAGGCGTTGGCGAAGATGCCATCGAAGTGTGCGGACGGCAGGTGAAGGTCGAGGAAGTCCTGGTGCAGCACCGGGCAGTCGATCCCCGCACGGGCCAGCGCGACCAGTTCGGCCGACCCGTCGAGGCCCGTGACCTCGTGCCCGAGCTCGGCAAAGGCGCGGAGATCGCGACCCGGACCACAACCGAGGTCGAGAATCGCGTGCGGCGGCGCGCCGTCGATCGCATCCAGCAGGGCCTTGATGTTCTGGCTCACGTCGTGGTCGGAGGTGCGATGGCGGAACGCCTCCGCCATGCGGTCGTACTCCGCAAGAGTGGCAGCGGCAGCCTCCCGAGCGGCCGCGTCCTCGTTTCCAGAACGGCCGTTCACGGGATCACCCGGCGGCCTCTCGTGACGCCGTGACAACTGCAGTAACCCGGCCGCGAATGACCGGATCCCAGGCCCACGCCACCAGCGGGGGCGGGCGCGAGACCGCCATCGACCCCCCGGCGCCGACCTGTTGCAACACCATGGTTGGCAAGGTCCGCGGCTGTCCTTGTGAATGTCGCACGGCACCCATCATCTACGCCAAACCAGCGAAGGCCTCAAGGGCAGGGCTCTCCGCTCATCGTTCTTCGCGGTATGCTGGCGACTCGAGGCCACGCTTGCGTTGAGGCAATGAAGCCATTGAAACACATTGGTATTCCCCCATATAGGTCGCCATACAGCGTGGGCCGGAGGCCGGCATGTCGCAGCGGATGCCGGCGTTTCCCGTCCGCCCGCACCCGCTCGGCTGATCCGAGCTGCGAGTGATACGGAGCCAGGCGGTGGAGCGATTCGATGTCGTCATAGTCGGAGCGGGGCTCTCTGGCATCGGAACCGCCTGCCACCTGATGCAAAAGTGCCCCACCAAGAGCTTCGTCATCCTGGAGGGCCGCCACGCTGTCGGCGGCACCTGGGACCTGTTCCGTTACCCCGGAATCCGTTCCGACAGCGACATGCACACGCTGGGGTACGTCTTCAAGCCCTGGAACCAGCCCAAGGCCATCGCGGACGGGCCGGCAATCCTCAAGTACGTCAACGAGACGGCCGATGAGCATGGAATCCGCGACCACGTACGCTTCGGACACCGGGTCACGAACGCGGCCTGGTCAAGCGAGGACGCCACCTGGACCGTAGAGGCCGAAACCGACGGCCGTGCAGTGCAGATCGCGTGCAACATGCTCTTGCTGTGCGGCGGTTACTACAACTACGAAGATCCGCACCGGCCGGTCTGGGAGGGCGAGGAGGATTTCAGGGGCACCGTGGTGCACCCGCAGTTCTGGCCGGAGGACCTGGACCACCGGGACAAGGAAGTCGCGGTGATCGGGTCAGGGGCAACGGCAATGACGCTGGTGCCGGCGATGGCGATGAGCGGCGCGCGCCACGTCGTCATGGTGCAGCGCTCACCCACCTACGTCGTGTCCTGGCCCAGCCAGGACAGGATTGCCAATTTCCTACGTCGGGTCCTGCCCAACCGGTGGGCTTACGCCATTACGCGCTGGAAGAACGTGAAGCGTGTCCACGCCTTCTATGGCCTGACGCGCAGGCAACCGGAGCGGGTAAAGGCCAAGCTGCTCGGGTTGGTTCGCGGAGCGCTCGGACCGGACTACGACATCGACAAGCACTTCACGCCGCGCTACGACCCGTGGGACCAGCGGCTGTGCCTCATTCCTGACGCCGATCTGTTCAAGGTCCTCCGACGCGGCACGGCCAGCATCAGGACGGAAACGATCGCCCGGTTCACCAGAGACGGTCTGCAGCTTGCCGGCGGCGACGTGGTACGAGCCGACATCATCGTGATTGCCACGGGCCTGCGTCTGCAGGTGCTGAACGGCGTGTCCCTGAGCGTCGACGGAAGAACGGTCAACCCGCCTGATCACTGGTCGTACAAGGGCATGATGCTCTCGGACGTGCCAAACCTGATCCTCACCTTCGGCTACATCAATGCGAGCTGGACGCTGCGCGCCGACTTGACCGCGGAATACGCGTGCCGGCTGATCAACGAGCTCGAAAGGACCGGCAATCAGCAGGCGACACCGCGCCTTTCGGAACATGAACTACTGGCGATGCCTGCCAGACCGTGGATCGACGGTTTTTCGTCAGGGTACGTCCAGCGGGACATGCACCTGTTTCCCAAGCAGGGAGATCAGGATCCGTGGCGCAACACGCAGGACTACCTCGAAGACAGGCGCGTCGTGAAGCGGGCGCCCATCGCAGACGGCGTGCTGGAACTCTCCAGCCCTGCAGGCAGGTCGGACGCACCTGCCGGCACACGCACCCACGTTGCCCGCGCCGCCTGAATGCGCGCTGCGCGACAATCCAGGCGCTATCGTCATCGAACCCGGCCTACCGAAACCAGAGATGGATTTCCGTCGCGTTGCCAAGCCGCTGGCCGGGGTGATGCGCACGCGTTTGGAGCGTTCGCGCCAGTCCAATCCGGCGGGCACGAGTCGCCGGTGAGGCTCGCCGGATAGCTCACGGCGGCTGAACACCGGTTCGAGACAGGGCCACACGGCGTGCCGGATGGGGATCGCAGCCGCCGATCGATTGATGACAGCAGGAGAACACGCCGATGCCGGTCATTCGCATCGAAGTTCCGGCCGGCACGCCTGCCGGCACGCAGAAGGCCATCCGGGTCGCGACCAAGGTCGCCGTGCTCAAGACCCTGGCGCCCAAGGAGACCAAGTACGACTATGTCGCGGTTCGTGAGGTGGTCGGCGAGATCGGCGACGGCGTACGGCTGGTGGAGGTCGACCTGCGGCCGGGCCGCGAACCGGAGCGCAAGAAGGCGCTGGTCGATGCCATCGCCGACATCCTGCACGACACGATGGGTGTCGCCGCTGCCGACATCTACGTCCTGTTTCGCGAGAACCCGGCGGAGAACCACTATTGCGGCGGCAAACCGCTCGCCGCCTGGGTGCCGGCTGACGCGTAGCTTGAAGAGACGTCGCCGGACGACGCCTCTCCCGCCTCACGGGCACTGACCGGATCTTGCTGCCTGGATCCGCAGCGACCCTGCTGATCGTGCGTTCCGCCAGACCGTCACGAGACGTCCGGCGCGTCTTCTACGCTTCACCCGTTCAGGTCTCGGCGTGGATCGCTTCCGCTTGTGCCTTCAGGCCATCGGCCACGTCCACGAAGCCGCGACGCATGTAGCCGCCCCAACACATCGACACCATCGGCGCCATCACACCGGTCAGTGTGTCGGAGTTGTAGTAGCTGCAGCTGGTCGCATCGACCGGTTTGAGATGTTGCTCCCGCACTGCCCGCAGGAGCCAACGGGCTCCGAATTCCGTTTGCCAGGCGATCAGCCGTGGCTTGTCGAACGCGCACACGTATTCGGTCATGCGAAACCGTGTCGGCCCCATCCTTACCATCAGGTGTGCAGGGGATCCGATCGAGAAATCCGTTTGCACCTGAGGCGTGAAGCGGTTCCACTCTCCGTACCTGTCGACCTCGGTCAGTACCGTCCAGACGACATCGATCGGTGCGTTGATCTGAATCGGATCGGTGCGAATTTCGAACTCACGCATGGTCATTCATCCCGAGGTTTCACGAGAGGTTGCCCCCGTTTTCCCGCCGACGGTTCAGCGCTCCCGAGACCGTCTCCCGCGTAGCCTGTCACTCGGCTCGGCAGTCCGGCAGCCGTCGAAGCGAGTACGGCGATGCAGTGCCAACGGGCCTGCGCACCGCGTCGCGGCCGGGACGGCGAATTTCCCGAGCAACAGTAGCAGGGCTCTGGCGCGGCGCCGCTGCAATACCGGACCCTTCGGACCATCCGTTGGCGGCACGCCTGCTGGAGCCAACCCGAGTGTTCGGGCAAAAGAACGGCATCGCGGCGGCGGCGCCAAGCCCGACCGCAGGTGTTCCGCCGACATCGACCGGCCTTCGAGGCGGCTCGGACCGGAGTGGACGGCGCCCGTTCCTGTGCCGCACTGTGAAGCGAGACCCGTCCATCAACAGATCGGGGCGGCGGTGAAGACTGCTGGTCCATTGGACGTGTAGAGTGCCGCGTTCGCCGTCGGGGAACGCGTTTCCGGCGCCGGCAAGAAGGAGGCATGGTGCCGCCATGAATGCTCGACCGGGCCCCAGGGCGTCCCAGGCGACCGCGCCCCGGCTCCGGCGACGTTCCTTCGGCCAGGCCGGGTGGCCTGCTCGGCCGCAATCCCCCGTGACCCGACCCGTTCACGGCGTCCGCCCCGAGCCAACATCACGGGTGGACCAATCGCTCACAACGGGTCATGCTCACACGCGCAAGTCCGGTCATGACGGATCTGCGTTCCAGCCCGAGCCTCGCTCGCCACGATGTTCCTAACGCGCCCTCGATAATCAGTTTCATTCGTGGTTGAGTGCGCTTGGCAAGGTGCCTCAAGTATCGCGCATTGCAGGTGGGGTCCCGGCTGGCCTCGGGAATAGGAGTACTGGTTAGTGTCTGTTCGTCCGTCGTTTGTTGAGCTGAGACGCCGCCTCGAGTCCGGCATGGTTGGTCAGAGCCAAACGGTCCTCAATCTGTTGATCGGGATACTGGCTGACGGCCATGTCCTGCTGGAAGGAGCGCCGGGACTGGCCAAGACGCGGATTGCGCGCCTGCTTGCGCTGGGAATGGAAGGCGTCTTCAACCGGATCCAATTTACCCCTGACTTGCTGCCTTCCGACTTGACCGGATCTTCGATTTACGATGCGCGGGAGCAGAGATTCGATTTTCAGATGGGGCCGATCTTCGGAAACTTCATTCTTGCCGACGAGATCAACCGGGCGCCGGCAAAGGTTCAGTCGGCCCTGCTCGAGGCCATGGAGGAGCGGCAGGTCACGAGCGGCACGAAGAGCTTCAAGCTCGAATCCCCATTCTTCGTCATTGCGACGCAGAACCCGATCGAGCATGAGGGAACGTGGGAGCTACCGCAGGCGCAGCTTGACCGCTTCCTCCTGCATGTCACGGTCGACTATCCGGATCTCGCCACCGAGAGAGAAATTCTCGATCTGGTCCTTCAGGAGGCGGTTGACGCCCTGACCCCGGCCGAGCCGCCTGCCCCCATCTCGAAGGCTGACCTGGCGGAGGCACGGCGCCTGGTGCTCGACGTGCACCTGTCCGATCCCATTCGG
Organism: Alphaproteobacteria bacterium; assembly: GCA_965116745.1. Classification (GTDB taxonomy): domain Bacteria; phylum Pseudomonadota; class Alphaproteobacteria; order TMED109; family TMED109; genus VXPW01. The sequence goes on from OZ220701.1 coordinate 2,684,380, forward strand.
GACTACATTGTCCGCTTGATGTCGGGCACGCGCGGCGATCCGAAGAGTCTCGATGGGGTGGACGAGCACCTGTCCCACCCCGTGAGTCCGCGCGGGTCCGTGTCGCTGGCGCGGACCGCGCAGGCCCGCGCCTGGCTGATGGAACGTGATCATGTGCTGCCGGAGGATGTCTACGCGCTGGTGCCGGATGTCCTGCGGCATCGCATGGGCTTGACCTATCGCGCGGAGGCGGACGGCGTCACGCCGGACCAGATCGTCCAGAGCTTGCTGGAACAGGTCAGTGTGGTCTAGTCGTGTCCAGCGGACCGGCTCGGATACGACGAATCCGACAACGCTGACGCTGCGCGAGCTCATGGCGACGCAGCCGCGCCATGTGCGCGGTCGGCTGCTGCCAGGCGAACGGTATCCCACCGGCATGCGTCCCGGCCGCCGACGCGCCCAGGGCATGGACCTGGACAGCGTCGGGCCGTATGTGCCCGGGGACGACATTCGTTGGATGGACTGGCGCGCGACGGCCCGCACCGGACGCGCCCAGATGAAGCGGTTCGTGGCCGAGTCGCATCTTGCCCGGATGCTGATCGTCGACTTCCGAGCACACCTGCTGTTCGGCACCGAAACGCGACCCATGGCCAAGACCGCTGCGCTCCTGGCGGCGCACATGGCCTGGGAAGGGTTCGTATTGCAGGAGCCGGTCGGCATGGTCATCGTGCCGGACCAAGTGCTGGTTCGTCCGCGTCGAGGGCGGAGTCATGTCCTGTTCCTGCTGAAGCACCTGGAGGAAAGCTACGCGGCAGCGCTGTCGCGGTCCGAGGATCATGGCGAGGACGCCCTGGTCGCGGCGATCGACACCGCGAGCCAGCTGCTGAAGTTCGGCGACGAAATTTGTGTCTTCAGTGACTTCGGCGACACGGCCCCGGCCCTGGCCGAGAAAGTGCGCGAACTGAACGCGTTCCGACACTTTCGCGCCATAATCGTCGAGGACCCGATGTTTCGTCGCCCGCTTCGTTCCGGACGTTACCCCTACCAGACGGCGGGCGACCCCGTACGTCGACTGGCGACAGTCTCGAAATCGATGGCAAACCGGCACCAGGACGTTGTAAGGGAACTCCGGCGCAACCTGCGCCGGGCGCTCATCAAGGACGGCTGGCGGATCACCGAAGCCGCGAGCGGCGGTTTCCTGTCTCCGGGACCCGGGCGATGACCGAAGATACGGTTCTCGCCCAGCTGCGCGACATTCACCTGCCCGCGGACCCAGGCCTGGTGACGCCGAGCACGTTCGCCCTCTGGCCGTTCGTGCTGCTGGCAGCGGTCGTGGGTGCGATCCTGGTCGTGCGGATCTGGCGAGACAGCCAATGGCGGCGGAATGCCAGGGCCGAGCTGGCGCGGATTCTCGACGTGGACGACCAATCGACGCAATGGTCGATGCTGCTCGCGTTTTCGGCCAGCCTGTCACAACGGGCGCGGCGTCCCGTCACCCTGCCGCCCCTCGCCTACCGCCGCCCGGACACGGTATCCCCGGGCGAGCGAAACGAGTTCATTGCCTTCCTGAGCAGGGAACTCGGTCGATGATCGACCTGATGCGTCCCTGGGTGTTCGTGCTGTTGCCCCTGCCGCTCCTGGCCTGGCGGATCCTGCCCGCCATCGCCGCGAACGCGGCGCTGCCGGTACCGGCACCGATCCGGGGCCTCATTTCCGGATTGTCCGACGAGGGTCGGCGACGGCGACGGCGGCCGGAAGATCTCTGGATCAAGGCCCTGGGCTGGGCCCTGCTTGTGGTCGCGCTCGCCGGACCCTACAGCCGCGACTCGATCCTCGTGACGCCGACGGGCCGCGACCTGATGATCGCCGTCGACTTGTCGGCCAGCATGGAACAGCAGGACATGGTCCTGGACGGCGTCAGCGTGCCCCGTTTCGTGGCCGTCCGGGAACTGCTCAAGGACTTCATCAAGGCACGGAAGGGTGATCGGGTGGGGCTGATCGCCTACGGCCATGAGGCGTACCTCATTTCGCCGCTGGGCTACGACGTCGAGGCGGTCGCGGCGGTTCTGGATGAATTGGCGATCGGCCTGCCGGGACATCGAACGGATCTCGGCCGTGCCATCGGACTGGCGGTCAAGACGTTCGACGCCGAACAGGACGCCGGACAAGACGCCGGACGGGTCTTGGTCTTGCTGTCCGACGGTGAAGACAATTCGGGCGAACTCACCGGATTCGACGCGGCGATCCTCGCGGCACGGCACGGCGTCCGCATCCACACCATCGGTTTTGCGTCCAACATCGAGGCCGACGGCGCGGATGTTCTCAGGAACATCGCGAACAACGCAAGCGGCGTGTTCTTCTGGGCAAGATCGACGGCCGATTTGGCCGCGACGTCGCGGGCCATCAACGAAATGGAGCCGACCGAACGACCGGAGGAGGAAAACCACGTCCTGCGCGACTGGTCGCTGTATGCCGTCGCGGTGGTGCTGCTGCTGCTTGCCGGCCTGATCGTTCAGGAGATTCGCAAGGCATGACTTTCGCCTATCCGTTCGCGTTGCTCCTTCTGCTACCGGCGTTCGGCTTGCTGGCGTGGCTCAAACTCTGGCACGGTCGAGCAGGGCTGGGGCTGCCCGGACACTGGCACCGGATCATCGACACCACGATGCAGTCCTTCATGGTCCAACAGGTCGTTTCGCAACGGCAGTTGCCGGTGGGGCTCTGGCTGGTGATTTGGGCGCTCCTGGTATTGGCCCTGGCCCGCCCCGTCCTGGATCTGGGGGAACCGGCACCGTCCGGCAACCTCGTCGGCCGTGTGATTGCCCTGGATGTCGGCGCCAGCGTCGACCCCGAACGCCAGAGATGGATCGCCTACAGAATCCTGGACTCCGCTCCCACGACACCGACTGCGCTGGTGGTCGCCACGGGGGAGGCCTTCGACATCGTGCCCTTCACGACCGATCGCGGGCATCTCGACCGGTACCTGCAGGTCATCAAGCCCGAAGTCATGCCGGTTTCCGGACGATCGCCGGGGATGGCGGTCGCGCACGCCGAATCGCTGCTGGCCCGGGCAGGGATGGTCGTCGGGCAGCTGGTTCTGGTGACCGGTGGCACGGTGCCTGCAGCCGAGGCGGCGGACGCCGGCGACTGGCTGCGGGCAGTCGTCGTGGATGGTGATCATGGCTCCGCCTGGGAGGACTATGCTGAGCGGATCGGCGCCCAGCTCGCCGACACAACCACCATCGACGACGTGATCAGCGAATTGGATGGCAAGGTGGCCGATGTCCTTCGAGACAGTGACAACGCCACAGAATTCGCGGCAGGCCCGTGGCTGATCGCCGCCGCCGCATGTTTGTGGCTGCTCTTCTTTCGCCGGATTCGGTCCGCATGACCGGGCGCGTGCTTGGCTGGGGCGCAATCGCGGCATTTGCCGTCGCCGTGTCGTGGCTGTGGCCGAGAATCGAACGGGCACCAACCGATTTCGAGATCGCCATCGAGTACCTGGGCGATCAGCGGCCGGACGTGGCGCTCCTGTTCTTCAGGGACACGGAGTGGCGCGGCGTGGCCGCCTACCGCGCCGGTCGGTACGCGCAGGCATCGCGCGAGTTCAAGGTCAAGGAAACGGCGCTCAGCCAGTACAACCTGGGCAACAGCCAGGCCCGTTTGCGCGAATGGCCCAAAGCCCTCGCAACCTATGAAAAGGTGTTGCGGTTGGACCCCAACCACCTCGATGCGCGCCACAATCTGGCTTTGGTGAAGGAGCTGCTCGAGCCGAGCAACGACTCCCAGGAACCCGAGGACGCCCCCGAACACGTTCCGACCGAGGCCGAGGAGCACATGGTCTCGGAACCCCAGGAAGGAATCTCCAACTGGGCGCAGGCCGCCGATTCACCGCAGAGCGACACGGCCGGCAACACCAACGACACGGATGAAGTCAGCGACAGCGAGGCCGCAGAACGGCCCAAACCGGTGGATACGACAGGCGAAGTCGGCAGCGCCACCGCCATCGGCAGAACCAGTGAGGATCGCGGCCGCAACGATCACAGGATCGTGGGCACCGTCGACCTGAAACCGAGAACGAGCGCTCGTCCAGCGGAGGTATTGCTCCGCAGGATTCACGACGATCCGGAGAAGGTAGTGCGCGCGAGAATGCTCACCGTCTACGAATCCAGGATCGCGGGTCCTGCGCCGTGATTCGGGTCTTCCTGTGCTGCCTCGGCCTGTGCCTCCTCGACGTGGCCGCAGTCGCGCAGCAGACGGACGAAACCGATCGCCGGTGGTTCAACGTCACCCTGGATCCGCCGTTCGCGGCGACCAGGGGAACCTATGTCGGTGGGCAGATCGTCCTCCACGTTCAGTTTATTTCGTCCGACCCGTTCAAGCGGGTTCGGCTCGAAATGCCGACGATCGAAGGCGTGCGCTCGACGGTCCTCGCGCGCCCGCACACGCGGCTGGTCGAAATCCTCGACGACGACGGGTACAGCACGCTCGGGAGCCAGAAGTACAGCCACGAAACCCGACTGGTGATCGTGCCCGGCCGCAGCGGCACCGTCCTCGTTCCGCCGATCACCGTCACCGGGATTTCCGAGCCGGGGAGCGGCCGCAGCTTCGAGTTCGAAGAGGTCTATCCGGAGCAAACCATTCTCATTCATCCGGAGAGCCCGGAATTCGTTGGGGATGCCTGGATCGTTTCCCGCGACGTGAAGATCGAGGAGTCCTGGTCACCCGTAGTCGATGACATCCGAAACGGCGACACGGTACGGCGCACAGTGTCGTTGAGCGTCGCTGGCGTGATGGCGGACGATCTTCCCGAGCTCGTTCTGAACTCGCGGAGCGGCCACCGCGTGTTGAGCACTGAAGTCTCGGCCGAGACCGAGAAGACCGACAACGGCTTCATCGCCCATCTGGAACAGTCGTGGGACATCTACATCGAGACGGAAGACATCACCCATATCGACGGAATTCGGTTCCCGTACTGGAATCCGGAACTAGGCGTGCCGGAAGACGCCACCCTTCTGCCCCAGCGCATCGAGCCCCTCAAGAGAGACGCGGTGGCGCTTCGCCAGACGCTGCGCGAAGAAGCCCTCGCAGGGCACCAAGCCAGACGACTCGGCCTTCTGGGACTGCTGCTGGTGCCGCTGGCAGCCCTGGCCTCGGCCATCGCGCTGGTGCTTTGGCGCGCGCTGCCGACGAGGACGGACTTGAGATTTTGGCGCGCCGCCAGGCAGGGCGCTGATCCACTGCGATTCTATGCCTCGTTCCTGTCCTGGGGACGACACACGTTCAGGCAGCGCACCCCGGTCGGCCAACAACAGGTGCAGATGCTCGGCTCCCGCGCAGCCGATCAAGTGGGACGATTGCACCGCTCGATCTTCGGGCTCTCCGGGGGCAGTCTGCGATGGCAGCGGGTCGCGGTAACACTCATCCTGGCATCACGACGGATGATCGTGCGGCGATTCCTGGCGGCAATCGTCCCCGGCGTTTCGCGGTTCCTGTTCCTGCGTTGACAATCGCTTGGCCAGAACACAGCGATCCCGGGCGCAAGGCCGGGTGCCCGCCCCACGAAATCGGTCGCGGTGACTGCAGGTATGGCATGGACGTCGGCCCTGGCGCCGACACCGGGTCCGCAAGCCAGGCTAGATGTCTCTAACGATGCGTCACCACTACGCGGACGTCGGCGACGTGCGACTTCATTACGTGACGGCGGGCAGCGGCCCGGCGGTCGTCCTCCTCCATGGCTGGCCGCAGACCTGGTACATGTGGCGCGGCGTGATGCCGAAGCTTGCCGGAGATTATCGTGTCATCGCACCGGACTTGCGCGGGTTAGGGGACTCGTCGCGCCCCGTCGGTGGGTACGACAAGAAGACACTCGCAGAGGATGTCTGGCGTCTGGTTCACGACGCCTTGGGCGAGCAGAGTCTCTTCGTCGTCGGTCATGACTGGGGCGGGCCGACGGCGTTCGCGCTGGCCGCACAGCACCGAGACGCCGTGAAACGCCTGGCGATCTTCGATGTTCCCGTGCCGGGAGACGGCACCTCGGTGATGTTCGGGAACCGCTGGCATCATGGTCTGCACTGGGAGGAGGAGCTGCCCGAAGCCCTGACCCAGGGCCGTGAGCACGTCTACCTGGGTTTCTTCTACCGCAATTGGGGTGGGCGCCCCGATGCCATCGCCGAAGACGCGGAGCGTGAATATCTGCGGACCTACCGGCAGCCGGGCGCAATGCAGGCCGGCTTCAATCTCTACCGCGCCACTCCGCAGGACGTTGCCGACAATCAAGCGTTCCTGTCACAAGGCAAACTGGAGATGCCTGTCCTCTGCTACGGCGGCGCCCTGGGGCGAGGGCGCGGAAAGTCGGCCATCGAATCCTGGCGACGCGTGGCTGACGATGTGCGTGGGGGCGTGGTCGAGGACTGTGGCCACTGGATCCCCGAGGAGCGACCGGATTGGGTAGCCGAGGAACTGCGAGCCTTCTTCGACGAGGAGGACGCCGGTTCCGGCAGAGCACGAACTTCGTCGCGGCGGCCGGGGACTGCCAGCGTCCCGCCGGCCGCGAAGGCGCCTGGCTGACGCCAGCGATCCGGGCGGGCGCGCCTGCAGGCTGGGGCGCCAAACATCCCTGCCGCGACCGCCTGTCGTCAATCGCGGATCCGCCTCCATCCGATGGCCACCGGCAGACTCCGTTGGCCCAAATGACGCGGGACAGAACGGTCTTTCGGTCTGGGTCACCCGCGTTCCCGGCTGGCCGCGCGGAACGCTACAGGCCTTCGAGCAAGATCAGGTTGCCGATGGACCCGGCCTGCCGAGCTTTCAGGAGCGGTTGGTACTCTGCCGAATGGTACCACGCGCGTGCGTGCTCGAGCGACGGGAATTCGAGAATCACGGCCACGTTCGGCAGCTCGTCCGAACCCTCAAGCTTTTCGATTTCGGTATTCCGCGCCAGGTAGCGCCCGCCGTAGGATTCCACCTGGGCCTGGACTTTCGGAATGTAGTCCTCCACCCACGAACCGTCGGTGATCGTCACTCTTCCCATTACGTACGCAGCCATGCTCCGTCTCCTCTGGTCCAGTTCCGGCCCATTGCACCGGCGCCTGCGCGCTCCGCCTGCACCCGCGTGCCACGTCGAGTCTGACGGCCGCAGGCACCCTGCGCAAGGCTGTTGGCCGGCCCTGGGGCCCGAATTACGCACCCCTGCCAGCCAGCCGCCAGCAGGTTCGCGGACCACGGAATCCCGATTTGCGGGGAGCGTCTCCATCTTGGCCGCTCGACCCGTGCGCCGAAGCTGCACCCGTCGATCCGCCGGGTTCACGATCCGGCTCTGGCCGTGACCGACACCCGGTACTACCCTGAGAGCAGCGCCACCCATCGTCAGTCTGAAGGGTTCGATCCATGCATGTCGTCATTTTCGAGGTCCAGCCAACTGCAGACGGCAAGGACGAGTATCTGGATATTGCCGGCCGACTGCGGGATGAACTGGAAACCATCGACGGCTTTATCGCGATCGAGCGTTTTGAAAGCCTGGTGCAGCCCGGCAAAATCCTATCTCTCTCGACGTGGCGAGACGAGGCGGCAATCAGAGAATGGCGTGAGCGCACCACGCATCAAGCGGCTCAGGAGAAGGGTCGAACCACGTTGTTCGAGCACTACCGCATTCGGGTGGCCGAAGTGGTTCGCGACTATGAACTCGAGACCTCTCCATGGCGCTCCAATGGGCGCCGGTGACAGTGGGACGGTAACGAAATTCCATCGGGCGCGGCAGGCTGTCACGCCATGGCCGGCGGTAGCAGCATCTGGCGAGGCCCGGCGGGCCGCCTTGTTGATGGTCACTGTCGACGACCTCAAGTGCCAGCTCGAGCGGCAAATTCACTTCGAGGATCTGGTAGAGGAGCTTGGTGACTGGCTCACGCCACGCGACTGCGCAGCCGATGAATCCCTGGCGAAAGCCGATGTGCGGCAGGACGGTCTGCAGCTATTGAACTCCGGCCGGGCATCCGCTTGCGATGGGGCCGGCGCAACGATCCACCAGTTCAGCTCGGGCGACGCGATCGGGCCGGTCGGGGTGGCGGGCATGCAGCCGGCCTCGATCGTTGCGGACGAAGCGTGCCTCGCCTTGGTGCCGACGCCGCACGCCCGGCGCCAGCTGGAGACGGACCAGCAGCGGCTGACGCTCAAGCTCTATCGATAACTGCTTGACGAGCAGTTTGGGCAGGAGCCGAACGACGAGCCGCCAACCAGGTCGGGTGGCCGATCATGGGAGTGCCGCGCTGGCCGTGTCCGCGACAGGCATACCGGTCAGTACCGGACCAGCTCCCGCTCGACGAATTCCATCCGATCCTTACCCCAGAAAATTTCACCGCCGATCACCATGGTCGGGGCGCCGAACACGCCGCGATCGAGAGCCCCGTCGGTCGCCTCGATCAGCGCGGCGCGGCATTCATCGCTCTCGGCGGCCGCCTCGAAGTCGTCCGGATTGACGCCGAGCGATCCGGCAATCACGCGCAGCCCGGCATAGTGCTGGATCGAGGCGTCGTCGTGCTCCCAATAGGCGGCGAAGATGGCGTCGATAAAGGCCACCTCCTTGCCCCAGCGCCGCATGGCGATGGCGCCGCGCAAGGCCCGGCTGGTCTTGATCGGGAAGGTCGTCGGGAGTCGGAACGGCAGGTCATGATGCTCTGCCCAGCGCTCCAGATCGCGGATGCGATTGGCGATCTTGGCAGCGGGCTCATTCATCAGCACATAGTTGTGGTGCCGGAAGACGTGGCCCAGGTTGATCGGGATATACCGGATCGCCGCCCCGTGGCGTTCGGCGATGGGTCGGAGCAGGTGCAGCGCGAAGTAGCTGTTGGTGCTGCCGACCTCCCAATAGAAATCGATCGTCCGGGTGTGCTCCATGGTAGTTCCCCGACTGAAACACGACAGGATTCAATGCGTCCAATAACTATCAAAGTGTCAGCCAACCGTTCGCCGACCTCGCAAAGCAGACCCTTTGAAGAAACGAGGGGGCAGGGTTCGGACCTTCGACCTTTCGGTCATGTAGTCGAGTTGACCGCATGGGACGATGATCCACGCATCCGCAATCGCGTGAAGCGCCGCCCTTAGGCGCCGCTCCGTGACGTCCCGACGCTGGGCCCGCCCGCTTGCCGTGCATATGCCCAACCGCGGCTGAGGCCCTGCCTGTGGTCCTGAGCGCTCGCGGTCCTTGCTTGCAGGGAAGCCCTTCAGCCAGCCACCCAGGCAGATGCCTCGCTTGACCATTCGGTCGTGTGCTCTCCAAGGGTATGATCGTCACTGACGTGCAGGTTGTCCGGGCGGTGCCGCCTTGAATGGCCGGTCGCGTGATGCAACCTTCCCGACAACGCGTGAGGTATCGGAGGCGCAAGATGATGAGGCTCTTGTTCATCACGGTGCTGGCCCTGGGACTCATGGCTCCGACGGTCGGGGCCCTGGCCCATCACGGCTGGTCGTGGACGACGGGCGGCAATATCGATCTGACCGGCATCATCAAGACGGTCCGCCTGGGGAATCCCCACGGCATCCTGAAGATCGACGTGGACGGCGAGGAGTGGACGGCACAGGTCGGTCAGCCCTGGCGCAACGAACGTGCCGGCCTCAGGGACGGCGATCTGGCCGTAGGGGTCGAAATCCGATTGATCGGCGAGCCGGCCGCCGACGTGTCGCAACAACTGATCAAGGTGGAACGGCTGTTCCTGGGCGAACAGGAGTACGTCCTTTACCCCGGACGCGACTGAGACCTTGGAAGGTCTGTTTGCAGCGCTCGAGGGGACGGCGCTGGCACAGGCCCTCCGGGGGTCCCGCTGGTTCTATGCCGGCGTCAACGCCGCCCACATCTTCGCAATCGCATTGCTGACCGGGTCCATCATCCCGCTGAACCTGCGGCTATTTGGCGTGTGGCGCGCAATTTCTCGAGAAACAGTCGTACGGGTACTCGCGCCCGTCGCGGCGAGCGGGCTGATCCTGGCCCTGATCACGGGCCTGCTGCTGTTCTCGGTCCGGGCGCGGGAATACAGTGGCGTCGGCTTCCTGCAGCTGAAGCTGACCTTCATCGCCGTCGGGATCCTGTCTGCACTCGCCCTGTGCCGGGCCCACGGGTTCCTGCTCAGGGACGCACCGCGTGGACGCCTGGTCGGTCACGCCGTCCTCTCCACGGTTTGCTGGCTGGGCGCGCTCGTCTGTGGGCGGTTGATCGCGTTCGCGGGGGATTGAAGTCAAGCTCGTTCGGCCGGCATGCATGTCTGCGTTCCGTGCAGGCGAGCCAACGGCGGCAGTCTTGCGGAGCGAATGAGCGCACTCACGATCGCTCCGTCCGCCGATCGGTGCCTTACGTGAACGATCGAATGGGCGGCACTGGCGGTGATCGAGCCGCGGCGCGAGGCGCAGGGGTAGCGGGGCAGCGCGTACTCCGCGAGTGCCCGGACGGCCTGGACCCGGCTCATAGCCAGGGTGGCATGCATGAGCACGACCTACCGTCCCGGGCTACCCCCATCCCGCCGCGTCGATGATCGAGACGACGGACTGCCACGTGCCCCAAATCGACAGCACGAACAGCGCCGCGAGGAAGCCGTTCTCCCACCACCTGTTGCGCCACTTGGTGCCGATGAACGCACCGCGCGCCGTAAGGATCCACAAGGCGCCGCAGAGAACCGGCAGTACCACCACCGACGCCGCACTGCCAACGAGGGTGAGGAAGATGAAGTCCGGCGCGCCGGGCAGGCTCCAGACCAGCGGCGAGAACAGGCACCACACGACGACGAACCGGTAGGCCGGCCGCGCGCCCGCGTCGAACGGCTCCGCGGGCAGCGATTCGGTCGTGCGGTGGACGCGCACCGCGTCGGTGACGAGGTAGCCGAACCCCATCGCCATGCCGATCACCGAGCTGTACACGGCGGCGAACACCCCGACGTAGAAGATCGGCGCGCCAAGATCGCCGAGCGCGATCGTCAGCAGCTTGGCGAGGTCGGCAAGACTCGCGATCGTCTCACCGCGCGCGTGCAGTACCTCGGCGCCAATGACCCACACCGACAAGTTGAGGAACATGAGCACGCCAACGCCGAAGGCGAGATCGTAGAGCTGGACGCGGCGGAAGCGCGGCCCCCGCCAGCCCTTCTGCTGGATGAAGTAGGGATACAGCAGATTGGCGATCGAGCCGCCGACGGCGCCGATCAGCGACACGATCACGAGCAGCGCGCCGTAGGACCCCTGTTGCTCGGGGACCTCGAACAAGAGCACACCCTTCGCCGCCGCGACGGGGTCGGGGCCGCTCCAAGCGGCGACGCCGATCACCGACATGCTGAGCATGGCGAGGAAGACGTAGAAAACTGGCTCCAGCCGCCGGTAGAGGCCGCGGAATACGAACACCGCCGCTGCGCTCACCCAGAACGCCGACCAAGCGAAGGGGGCGCCGAAGCCCAGCAGGGCCTCGCTCGCGAGGCCGAGGCCGCGCACCAGGAACGAGCCGTAGATGTGGCCGAAGATCACCGCCACGACGGCAACAAAGAGCGGCATCGCCGAGTGCACGCGCTTGAGGCCCGACAGCACGCTCTCGCCGTGCTGGTTGCAGAGCTGGTACTTGGCAACGATCGACACGAAGACGAAGCGCACGAACAGGGCGAGCGCCATCGCCCACATCAGCGTGTAGCCGTAGTTGCCGCCGGCTACGGCGGAATCGACGAGGTCACCGGCGCCGAGCCACGTCAGCGCGACCACCAGCCCGGGTCCGAGCGATCGGATGTGCTCCCAGAAGCTCTCAGGCGCACGCGGCCCGGTCTTCGCGTCGGCCATCGGCTCCCCCGTCGAACCTCGGTTCGTCATAGCATGCGGCGCCTCGGATCGCCGAAAATGCCAGTCAGACCATGTGGGCGGTCGGACGAACCGGCTGCTTCCGCATCACCGGCTCGGGCCCAGATCCCGCGGGCCCACTCCCGCCGTTACCCGATCCGTCCCTCTGAATGAGCGGACGTAACCCGGCCAGTAGGCTAACCATCTTGGAAAGTGCTGCCGAATGTCAGCATTCGCCGCGCAGATCCAGCCAACGGGGGTACGGCTTGGGTCGGCCCGGCTTCAGGACGCAGGCTCCACGCGACGCGATGCGCGACCATCTGCGTGCACGGCGAGTCCATGGATCCCACGCTGACTGACAGATGCTCGATCCTGTTCGAGCGCAACCGCCAAGCCCGGCGGGGACGCGGGACCTACGTGGCGCGTATAACTTGTTCTTCGCCTGCACCGGCGACATCGGGAGCCAGGGATGGTCCCCCGCTCGCGCGGGGTGACGAATGGGCTGCGGAGTGCGGTGTAGCCAGACTTGCAGGCGCACGAGATAAAGGCCGCCAAAGATATGTGAATCCGGCAGGCCAAGCTTGGGAGAGGCGGCTTGGAGCGGGAAACCTGCTCGTCTATGGTTCTTCAGCCGTGCACATTCCGGTTGGCAACGCCGACGACGAGGTGATTCATGCTCGATCTCGGAGACCGCATTTCCATTTACCAACCCGAGCAGACAGGCCGGAAATTCCCCCAGGAACTGAACACGAACGACCCGGAAAAGCTGCGCAAGCACCGCAAGCGCCATCTGGTGGGCGCCTGCCGGGCTTTCGCCAAGTGGGGGCTGGACTACGGCTTCGCCGGCCATCTGACGATCCGCGATCCGGAACACCCGGAGCTCTACTGGACCAACCCGATGGCAGTACATTTCGCGGAGGTCAGGCTCTCCAACCTGATCCTGGTGGACCACGACGGCCTAGTCGTCGAGGGCGACCATGCGGTGAACCAAGCGGGTTTCGTGCTGCACGCGGCCGTCCATGCCGAACATCCCGATATCCTCGCGATGTGCCATGCCCACACGCTTTATGGCACCGCCTTTGCCTCACAGGGCCGGCCGCTCGCGCCGATTACCCAGGATGCCTGCCAGTTCTTCGAGGATCATGCGGTGATCCGCGAGGAATCGGGCCAGGTCGCGGTCGAGCGCGGCGCGGGCGCCAGCATCGCGCCGGCCTTCAAGGGCGTGAGGGCGGCGATCCACCAGAACCACGGCCTGTTCACCGTGAACCGGCACAGCATTGATGCCGCCGCCTTCATGTTCATGGCGCTGGAGCGCTGCTGCCAGCAGCAGCTTATGGTCGAGGCCTCGGGCCGGGAGCCGATCGAGATCCCGGCCGACAAAGCGCGGTACAGCCGCGAGCATGTCGGCAGCGACTACACCGCATGGCTCTGCTTCCAGACGGACTACGACCATCTGGTACGGACCCAGCCGGATATGTTCGACTGACAGTTCCCGAAGAAGAACGTCCCGGCACCCGGCGGGAGCGATAGGTAACGGCCACGAATTTCCACGACTTCGCGCTGGCGCCGAGCGCGTAGCGTGTCCACGCTTATCTGACTGACAAGGGGCTGGAGGTCCCGACCGGACAGGGAAGCCTGTGCAAGGGCTGTCGTCCAAGGGGAGCAACATCCAAGCTGCCTGGGCAGGAAAGAAACCCCACCGTGAACGCCGACCGACATCCAGGAGACCTGCTGGCGACCGCAATCATCAAGATCATGGTCCCGGTCGGTGTCCGCAACACGAAGCTTGAGGAAATCCACGCAGACCTCGTGCCGATGACGAAGACTGGCGATTACTCGGAAATCACGGTGACTGGCGGCGATGGTCGGCGGATTCCCCGGAACGATGTGTCCCGCTTTGATGACGACGCGACGCGCGATCTCATGGGCCAGATCATCGACCGGATCTACACATTCCAGGCGAAAGTCGAGGATCCTGCGTTCCGGAAGGTGCTTGACCAGTAGTCAAGTGTGGCACCCAAGCGGGATGAGCCACGGCTCGATCCCGCGCTCCTAAACGAGATTAAAGTTGCGCGGTTCAGCAAATGGAAACGGTGGCGCCCAGAACCGATTCCGTTCAGGTTGCGCCATGGCCGCTATGGCGGAAGTGGTTGGCGCACTCGTCGGAGTCGAACTTCCCGGACGTCGCCCGACTGCAGCACACCCGACGTCGGTCAGCGAGGCGCGTTAACATTACGTTGGGCGCGCGGGTATCGTCGAGACGCCCGGAATAGACTGGGAATCGGCCCGGACCGCCGTGTGCCGGTCCGGCGTGAGGAATTGGGGGCTGGTCATGGAGCTTGACAATCCGGCGCAGTATGCCGGCTGCCATCTCCCTGCCTGAGGGACTCCGTCCGGGCCGCCCGCGAGATGCCGTGACCTTCGATAAGCACCTGACTCCGCGACCTGCCGAGATCCCCAGTGCCTACATCGATGGCTACGCCAGGGGCCGGGCAATGGATCCCGAGCGGTCCGCCAACTATGTCGCTCACACCACGATCGGAGACCCTTTGGCCGACGCGATGATCGCGGATCTCGTCCTCCTCGGAGCGGATGAGCAGGCCAGGCTGATCAAGCTCGGCATGCACGATCGGGACGGCACCACACTTCGCGCCGCACCGGCTTCTGTCAGGGCGTTCTTCGAGCACTGCGCCGAGCCGCCGGAGTGGCTCGACCTGTCGTCGTTCCAGCCAGGCTGCCGCCTGTTCCACCGGAATACGCGGCTTGTCCTCGCTGGCATGGTGGGCGGCGTGCTCGTGGAAGGATTTTCCACCAACATCGCCAAGTCGTTCTTCATCACCGGCAGACTGCGCGACCAGGGCGTGCGGCGGCTCAAGCAGAACAATCGCCATATGCTGGAGATCTTCATGCCGGGCGGCATGGAGAGGCACGCTGACGGGTGGGCGCACTCCGTCCGGGTGCGGCTGGTCCACGCCAAGATCCGGCGGTTGCTGAGCGAGTCCGACGACTGGGACATCAGCGAACTGGGTACACCCATCAGCGCGGCGCATACCGGCTTCGCCATCTCGGCCTTTTCCGCCAGGCTGTTGAAACACTTGAAGCGCCTCGGCGGATCCTTCAGCGACGAGGAACGCAAGAGCTTCATGGCGGTCTGGCGGTACTCCGGCTATCTGATGGGCATCCCGGAAACCATCCTGTTCCGGGACGAAGGGGAAGCACTTCGGATCTTCGATACCGGCCGCCTGTGCGAGCCCGCGCCGTCGATGGAATCGATCGCCCTCGCCTTGTCCCTGGTCAATTCCGCGCCGCTGTTCGCAGGACTGACCGAACGGGACGCCCGCCGGAAACTGGCTGGCTACATCGCGCAGATTTCGCGGGCACTGATCGGCAATCCACTGGCCGACGGACTCATGTATCCCGCAAGCTCAACTCTGGGAATCCTGTGGAAGTTCCGGCTGCTGAACCGGATCGAGGCGATTCGGAACAGGCTGAACCCGAACCGCGCAGCCGCCACCTCCAACATGGCGACCATCCTCGACGTATCGATGTTCGACGAGGAGGGGATCAGCTACAGGTTGCCCGAACACGTCTACGCGGAACGATCCGGAAAATGGTGAGAAATGCGAGCAATTGTGAATTGACCGGTCAAGTGCGGTCAGGACGATGCGGTTGGGCCGGCGCCATGGACGCTCACAAGGGCACGATTGCGGTTGCCGTCGCCCGGGTGGGCGGAGCGGCCTTGATTCATCAGAAGGAGATCCTCGCAGGCCTCTTGCCCGTGACGGAGACCGGCGATTACTCGGACGTTACGGTGATCGACGGCGAGGGTCGGCGGATTCCCTGGAACGA
>OZ220701.1:2707500-2929158 GCA_965116745.1 Alphaproteobacteria bacterium
CAGCGCGTGGCGGCATCGCCCTGATCTGGAAGATCGTCCTGGTGGTGGAGCTGCTGGGCCGGAGCAACGGCGTCGGATTCAAGCTCCACGAGTTCTTCCAGCTGTTCGACATCGCTGCCGTTCTCGCCTATACGCTCGCGTTCGTCGTGGTGATGATGGCAATCGAATATGGTGTCATGGCACCACTGGAACGGCGGTGCACCCGGTGGCGTTGACAGCAGGACTGACCGTCGACATCCGCCGCAAGCGGTTCGCAGGCGATGGCCGGACGCCGCCGCACACCGCGATCGAGAACCTGCAGTTCACCGTTCCGGTCGGCCAGTTCTGTTGCCTCCTCGGCCCGTCCGGCTGCGGGAAAACCACCCTCCTCAACATTGCCGCGGGACTCGACAGCGAGGTCGACGGCTCCGTTGACATCCACAGGGAGCGCATGCAGACGCGCCCCGCGGTCAGCTACATGTTCCAGACGCCGCGCCTGCTTCCCTGGATGAGCGTCCGTGACAACGTCGACATCGTGCTTGACCCTCCGGCCCGCGCCGACGGACGCGGCGTCAAACTGCTGGAACGCATGGAGCTCGGGAACTATCTGGATGCCTATCCGACCCGTCTCTCCGGCGGCCAGCGCCGCCGCGTTGCGCTCGCCCGCGCCTTTGCGATCCGCCCGGCGCTCTTGCTGCTCGACGAGCCGTTCGTCTCGCTCGACCAGCCGGTCGGCAACCGGCTGCGTGAGATCCTCCTTGACCTCTGGCAGGCCCAGCCGACGACCGTGCTATTCGTGACCCACGACCTGAACGAGGCGATCTACCTGGGCGACCGGATCCTGTTCCTGTCGCAACCTCCTTCGAGCGTGGTGCACGATGCGGCGGTTGACCTGCCCCGGCCGCGCACCGCCGACAGTTCCGTCATCAACACGTTTCGCACCGGTCTTCTCGACCGGCACGGTGGCCTGCTCGCCGGCACCGCGGGCTCCACGACCGACTCCGGATCTTCGACCCCATGACCGCACCTGAAACCGCCACCGGCAACGAACCGCTTCTCGTGATCCAGAAGGTCTCCAAGAGCTACGGCAACCGGCCCGCTCTCAAGGGCGTGTCGTTCGCCATTGAACCCGGCCAGTACGTTTCACTGCTCGGTCCCAACGGTGCCGGCAAGACCACGCTCTTCCAGTTGCTCGCCGGTCTGTTCGTACCCGATTCGGGGTCCGTGCACGTGCGGGGCTTTGACATGCGTCGCGAAGCCGTCAAGGCCCTCTCGTCGATCGGCTTCGTCTTCCAGCAGGCCACTCTCGACCTTGATCTGACGGTGCGCGAGAACCTCGCGTTCCACGGGCGACTGCATGGTCTCAGCAGGTCGGAGATTCGCCGGCGCACGGAGCATGAACTCCGGCAGGTCGACCTCGAAGACCGTGTCGACGACCGCGCGCGCAGCCTCTCCGGCGGCCAACGCCGCCGTGTCGAACTAGCGCGCTCCCTCCTGCACGAGCCCAGCATTCTCCTGATGGACGAGCCGACCGTCGGACTGGACCCGCCCAGCCGCAGCGACCTCCTGGAGTATGTCCTCCAACTCAAGCGCGAGCGGTCGATGGCGGTGCTGTGGGCCACGCATCTAGTCGACGAGGCGGAGGTCGCCGACCATGTGATCATGCTGCACCAAGGCACGATCCGGCAGGCGGGCGAACCGGCGGAACTGGTAAGTCGGGCCGGTCTTTCCAACCTTCACGACACGCTGGTACATTTCACGACGAACAGTCAGACGAAGGAGACGCCCTGATGCCCAGGTGGTTCTTGACGGGACCGGTGGCGCTGACGCTGGCGCTGGGAGTGGCGCTCCCAGCGCATTGCGGCGAAATCTACGTGAGCAACGAGGGCAACGACACGGTGGTCGTGCTCGATTCCGACTCGCTTGAGATTCAGCATGTGATCGAAACTGGCGGTCGCCCCCGCGACATGCGCTTTAGTCCGGACGGCAGCGAATTGCTGATCGCCGCGAGCGAGGCCGACCGCATCGAGGTGCTCGATCTCGAAACGAAGACCATCACCGGCTACATCGACACCGGCGACGACCCCGAACTCTTCGATATCGATCCCTCCGGCGAAATCCTCGTCGTTTCCAACGAGGACGACGCCGAAGCGACGGTCATCGACATCGCCAGCGGCACCATTCGAACGGTCGTCGAGGACGTCGGAATCGAACCGGAAGGGGTGCGGTTCACTCCGGACGGAAAACGCGTGTTCGTCACGGCAGAAGCCACCAACACGATTGCCGTCATCGACCCGTGGGAAGGCGTCATCCTGGCTGACATCCTGGTGGGCAACCGGCCACGGCGAGGCACCTTCACCCCGGACGGACGCGAGTACTGGGTCACCAATGAACTCGGCGGAACCGTGAGCGTGATCGACACGGAAACCCTGCAGGTCACCCATACGATCAGCTTCGAGAAGAGAGGGCTCCGCGAGGCCGACATCACACCCGTTGATCTGGTCATGACCAAGGACGGAGCAACCGCCTTCGTCACGCTGGGCCGCGCCTGGCATGTTGCGCGCGTCGATGTCGCCACGCGTACCGTCGAGGCCTATATCCTTGCCGGAAGTCGCGTCTGGGGCGCGGCCCTGACGGCGGATGATTCCATCTTAGTGGTGACCAACGGGGCCAGCGACGACATCTCCGTGATCGATACCGAGGCAAACCGTGCCATCCGTTCGGTTGCAGTGGGGCGCACGCCGCACACCGTTCGAATTCGGGACTGACGTCATCGTGACATCACCAATGCGCGGGGCCGCCTGCCTGCTGGCGGCACTACTGCTCGGCTCGGCAGCGACGGCCGAGGACCAGCCCGTCTTCGCGTTCGGCTATCTCGATCTCGCCGAGGATATCCGCTACTCGCGCTGGGGTGTCCATCCGGTCGACATCCGCTCGGAAACCAATCGGATCGACCGTCGTCCGTTGGCCGGGGCCGAAATGGGCGTGAGCGATATCCGGTCATTCGGGCGCCGCGCCGGCGTACAGTTCGCACTGCGGGCCGAGCGGGTCGCTGATGCGAAGGAACTCCCGGCCGCCCTCGATGCCATCCGGACCGAAACCGGCGCCTTCGTTTTTCTCGTCGACGCGCCGGCCGCCGCGCTTCGTGAACTGGCGGCGGTGACGACCGACCGGGACGTCATTCTGATCAACGTCTCCGCCGTGGACGACAGTTTGCGCGGGGAAGCTTGCGAGGCACACCTCCTTCACACCGCGCCCAGTCGGCAAATGCTCACGGATGCGGCAGCCCAGTACCTGATCGCCCGGGACTGGAACGAGGTCCTGGTGCTGCAGGGGCCGCTGGAGGAAGACGCCCGGATGGTTGAGGCCTTCCGGCACTCGGCTAGCACCTATGGCCTCAAGATCGACGAGGAACGGGCCTTCGTGCTGTCCAACGACCCACGGATGCGGGACCGCAATGATCTCGACCTGCTGACGGGCCGCGCGGACTACGAGGCAGTCTTCGTCGCCGATGTCGACCGTGAGTTTGCCCGTTCTGTCCCTTACTCGACCCAGGACCCGGCCGCCGTCAGCGGCGCGGCGGGACTGCGCCCGACTCCGTGGCACTGGAGCTATCTCCGGCACGGGGCACCGCAGGTCCACGGCCGGTTCGAGCGCCAAACCGGCCGCCGCATGGAGGGCGGCGACTGGGCGGCCTGGGTAGCGATCCGCGCCATCGGCGAGGCCATCGTGCGGAGCGGCTCCACCGCGCGAGGCGACGTTCACGCCTACCTGCTCGGACCCGAATTTCGTCTCGACGGCTCGAAAGGACCGGCGCTGTCATTCCGTCCCTGGAACGGACAACTTCGCCAACCAATTATGCTGGCGACGGAGGACTGGGTGACCGCAGTCGCTCCGCTCGCCGGTTTCGTGCATCAAGTCAATGATCTAGACACGCTGGGCCGTGACGGACGAACCAGCGATTGCAGCAAGTTCGCAACGCCAGAGCAGCCGACATGACCGCCAGTCACGCGCTCCGTGCCCTCATCGGGCTTACCGCCCGCGAGGTCGTGAAATTCTTCCAGCAGCGCGGGCGGCTGTTGTCGGCCTTTGTCCGTCCAGCGCTCTGGCTGTTCGTGTTCGCCGCCGGCATCGGCTCCACGAAGGGGATCGATCCCGGGATGGTGAGCCCCTATCCGGTGCAGAGCGTGAACTATTTCGAGTACATCGTTCCCGGTCTCGTCGGAATGGTGCTGCTGTTCAGCGGGATGCAATCATCCCTGTCGATGGTGTACGACCGTGAAATGGGCGTCATGCGGCTGCTCCTTACGGCACCGCTGCCCCGCTGGTACCTGCTGACCGCCAAACTGTTCGCAGGCACCATGCTCTCGATCCTCCAGGTGTACGTGTTCCTGATCGTGTGCCTGCCGCTGATCGGCATGCAGATCAGCCTGAACACCCCCCTGCTCGGCTGGGTCTGGATGTTCCCTGCCGCGGTGCTGTTCGGGTTGCTGCTGGGAGCCGCGGGCCTCGCGTTGTCGGTCCACATCCGCCAGCTCGAGAACTTCGCCGGCACCATGAACTTCGTCATCTTCCCGATGTTCTTCATCTCCAGCGCGCTGTATCCGCTGTGGCGCCTGCTGGAAAACGGCGCCGAAATCGTGTGGTGGCTGGCCCAGTTCAACCCGTTCACGTACGGGGTCGAGCTCGTGCGCTGGGCCAGCCAGGGCCAAATTCACTGGCACAGTTTGATTGTCACGGTGGCCTGCACGATCGTGTTCCTCGCCGCCGCCGTCCTTGGCTATGACCCACAGCGCGGAATGCTCCGCCGCCGTCCGGGCGGAGGCGGTCCGCCGGCTGGAGGATGAAACCCGTGCCCGCTGGTTCACCCGCGACAAGTGTCGCAGACCTCGTCGGCAACACGCCGCTCATCCGCCTGAGGCGGCTGTCGGACGAGACCGGTTGCGAAATCCTGGGCAAGGCCGAGTTCCTGAATCCCGGCCAATCCATCAAGGACCGGGCAGCGCTCTGGATTATCCGTGACGCCGAGAAGCGTGGCCTGCTGCGGCCGGGCGGCACCATCGTCGAAGGAACCGCCGGGAACACCGGGATCGGTCTGACCGTGATCGGGAGTGCCTTGGGCTACCGGACGGTCATCGTGATGCCGGAGACGCAGAGCGAGGAGAAGATAAGTGCCCTCCGGACGATCGGCGCCAGCCTCCGACTGGTGCCGGCTGTCCCGTACTCGAACCCGGGCAACTACATCCGCTACTCCGGCCAACTTGCCGCGGAACTCGCCGACACTTTGCCCAACGGGGCCGTCTGGGCCAACCAGTTCGACAATCCGGTGAACCGCCAGGCGCACCGGGTGTCCACGGCGCCGGAGATCTGGGACCAGACCGGCGGAAAAGTCGCGGCGTTCGTGAGTGCCATCGGCACCGGCGGGACGATCGCCGGGGTCTCGGACGGGCTGAAGGACCGAAATCCCGACGTGAAAGTGGTGCTCGCGGACCCCACGGGCTCGGGGATGCACGCGTGGGTGCAAACGGGCACCCCGAAGGCAGAGGGCACCTCGATCACCGAAGGAATCGGGCAGGGGCGGGTGACCGGCAACCTTGAGGGTGCGCGCATCGACGACTCCTTGCAGGTGACGGACGAAGAGGCACTTCGGGTCATCTACGCCCTGGCGGTCGAAGAGGGGCTCCTGCTCGGAGGATCGACCGGCATCAACATCGCAGGTGCCGAACGCGTGGCCCGGGACCTCGGGCGCGGGCACGTGGTAGTCACCATGCTGTGCGACCACGGCACCCGGTATGCCTCGAAACTCTTCAATCCGGACTTCCTGACCGAGCGTGACCTCCCGGTTCCGCCGTGGCTGGAAGGAGGAACGTGACGTGCCCGACCACCCACCGGCGTCCCCGCTGGTAAGCGCGGAGTGGCTGCGCGACGCGTTCGAGCGACCCGACGTGGTGGTGCTGGACGCCTCCTGGCATATGCCGGCAACCCGACGAGACGGCGCGAGCGAATTCGAGCTCGGCCACATTCCCGGTTCAGCGTTTTTCTCGATCGACGGGATCGCTGACCCGGATTCGACGCTGCCCCACATGGTGCCGACCGCCGAAGCGTTCGCGGCGGCCGTCGGGGCCCTTGGCGTCGGTGCCGGCGACCATGTCGTCTGTTACGCGACGGAGGGCATCGGCACCGCCCCGCGCGCATGGTGGATGTTCCGGCTGTTCGGCCACGAACGCGTCTCGGTACTCGACGGAGGCCTGCCGGCTTGGACCGCCGGCGGCGGCACCCTGGTCAAGGGCCCGGCCCGACCGCAGCCACGCGCCTTTCAGGCCACGCTCAACCCGGCACGGATCCGGGACCTGGCGGCCGTGCGCGCCAACCTCGAGACGGCGACCGAACTGGTGGTCGACGCCCGGAGCGCCGGCCGGTTCGCCGGCACCGAGGTGGAACCGCGGCCCGGACTTCGAGGCGGCCATATCCCCGGCAGCGTGAACCTTCCCTACCAGACCTTGCTGGACGGCCCTCGTATGCTGCCCCCCGGGGCGCTGCGTACGCGGCTGGAGGCGGCCGGGCTTGCCGGCGATCGGCCGCCGGTGTTCACCTGCGGGTCCGGAGTCAGCGCCTGCACTCTTGCCCTCGGCCTCACGCTGACCGGTCGCGATGACTGGGCAGTCTACGACGGCTCGTGGTCGGAGTGGGGAGGGCGCGAGGATGTCCCGATCACGTCCTGACAAGCGCAAGCGCCGACCGGCAACGATTCTGGGCCGCGCCGGCCGAAATCCCCACGAGCACCGGGGTGCCGTCAATCCGCCGGTGTTCCACGCCTCGACCATCCTGTTCCGGGATACCGCGGACTTGCGCACCCGCGGCCCCAACCGCCTGGACGACGTCGTCTACGGCCGCTTTGGCACGCCGACGACCTTTGCCTTCGAAGAGGCGATGGCCGCCGCGGAAGGCGGCGCACGCAGTGTCGCCGTGGGTTCCGGCAAGACCGCCGTCGCGGTCGCGCTGAGCAGCTTCCTCGCCGCCGGAGACCACCTGCTGATGGTCGATTCGGCGTACGGACCCACCCGCAGCATGGCCAACGGCTGGCTTGCGCGGTTCGGGGTCGAGACTACCTTCTACGATCCCTGCATCGGGGCCGGGATCGCGGCGCTGATCCGCGACAACACGCGGGTGGTGTTTCTCGAATCGCCCGGCTCACACACGTTCGAGGTGCAGGACGTGCCCGGCATCGCCGCGGCCGCACACGCGAACGACTGCACGGTGATTCTCGACAACACCTGGGCGAGCCCGCTGTTCTTCCGGCCGTTCGAACACGGTGTCGACGTGTCGATTCAGGCGGCGACGAAGTACGTGTCGGGACATTCCGACGCCATGCTGGGGGCGGTCACGACCACTGAGGAAACCCACGTTGTCGTGCGCAAGACCGCCCAGGCTCTGGGAGCCACTGTCGGTCCGGACGACCTGTACCTGGGGCTGCGCGGACTGCGCACGCTGGACGTCCGTCTCCGGCGTCACATGGAATCCGGGCTTGCGCTCGCCCGTTGGCTGGCCGACCGGCCCGAAGTGGAGCGGGTACTGCACCCCGGCCTGGAGGGGGACCCTGGACACGCGCTCTGGCGGCGCGACTTCCTGGGGGCTTCCGGGCTGTTCGGCATGGTCCTCCGCCCGGCCCCGCCGGCAGCCTACGATGCCTTCCTGGACGGCCTGGAGTTGTTCGGGATGGGTTACAGCTGGGGCGGATTCGAGAGTCTCATCGTCCCGTCGACGCTCCGGGGGGCGCGCGACGTCGCGCCGTGGCCCGCGCCCGAACGAACCTTCCGCATCCACGCCGGACTGGAAGACGTGGCTGATCTTCAGGACGATCTGGAAACAGGGTTTGCTCAGCTGGAGAGCCGGACGGGATGAACGGCGTCTGCAGACGGCCGGCAGCACGGCTGTTGATGCTGGCACTGCTGCTCGCGCCAACGACGGCCGCGTCGGCCGAGACGTTTCAGATCGACACCGTCGAGATTCGATCGGGAGCGGAACGGCACCAGTTCCAGGTGGAGCTGGCCGTGACGAACGCGCAGCACCGGCAAGGCCTGATGCACCGCCTCACGCTCGGCGAGAACGAGGGCATGCTCTTCCTGTATGCGCCGCCACAGCGCATCCGGATGTGGATGAAGGACACCTACATCCCGCTGGACATGCTGTTCATTCGGCCCGACGGCACCATCGCCGCGATCGCGGAAGACACCATCCCGCTGTCGCTCACGCCGATCGGCCCCGACGTCTACGTGAACGGAGTCCTGGAAGTGCTGGCGGGAACCTCGGAACGGCTTGGCCTGCGCCCCGGCGACCGTGTGCTTCATCCTCACTTTGACGCCGAGCGCGGCGCCGGCCAGTGAACACCGAAGCGCGAATCAGAATCCGGGTCCAGTTGGGGGACCTGCCGCTGTTCGGGCCCGGCAAGGCTGCCCTGCTCACGGCGATCGACGAGGTGGGCTCGATCGCCGGCGCCGCCCGAGCCCTCGGCATGTCGTACCGGCGGGCCTGGCTGCTGGTCGATTCGATGAACCAGAACTTCACGGGCCCACTCGTGGCCGCGAGTCCCGGTGGCCGCGGCGTTGGCGGCTCACGCGTCACCGACCTCGGGCGACGCGTGCTCGCTGCCTACCATGCCGTGGAGATCGATGCCGCCCGCGCCGCCGGCAAACCGCTGGCAGACCTCCAGGCCGTGGTCGCCGCCGAACCCGGTCCGTCGGTCGCGGGCGAGCCAGAATAAGAACCTGCAGGGGCCGCCGTGCGATCCGACCAGCCGGACATAACCTGCGCCTGATGCCGCCAGTGCGTGGACACGACGCGGACCTGCGGTCCGCCCGGTATCCGGTGAGGCGCCTGACTGGTGTTCCGCGGTCACGGCAGCAGCCGACCGGCGACACAAGGTCTGTCGTCCGGGAACCGATGCGCCTTGTACACCCAAGCCCTGTGGCCGGCGGCGGTTCCGAGTAGCGGCCGGGCAGAGCTTGCAATGCAATATATTCTGTCGTATATAATAGCTGCGTGGCGCCAGCGACCTGAAGTCCATCGGAATCGCGCCGTGCGGATCCCCCGATGGCCGGTCGCCTGCCTCACCCTCCTCGGATTGGTTTCGGTCCCGGCCCCCTTTACGCAAGGGGGGCCGGCGGCCGGGCCGGTCGACGGCCAAGAAATCCTGGTGTTCGCTGCCGCCTCGACCGGCATCGCCCTCGAAGAAGTCGCCCACGCCTATGCTGCCGTCGGCGGTGGACGCGTCCGCTTCTCGCTGGCCGCGACCAGTGCCCTGGCTCGCCAGATCGAATCGGGCGCGCCGGCCGATCTGTTCGTGTCGGCCAACACCGCCTGGATGGACCGGATCGATGACGCGGCGCTCCTGGCTGCCGGAAGCCGCGCCCTCCTCTTCCGCAACCGCCTCGTGCTGGTGGCGCCGTCGGACACGGATCTGAGACCGGTGGCCGTGGACAACTCGCTGGATCTCGAAGCCATGCTGGACGGCGGTCGACTGGCCGTCGCCGATCCCGTCTCGGTTCCTGCCGGGATCTATGCGCGGCAGGCCCTGGAATCACTCGGCATGTGGGACCGGCTCCAGGCGCGTGTCGCACCAGCCAGTGATGTGCGCCATGCCACGCTCCTGGTGCGGCGGCACGAAGCGCCGCTGGGCATCGTCTATTGGACGGACACGCGCGACACGGCTGAGATACGGGTCCTCGGAGCCTTTTCCCCTGAACTGCACGATCCCATAGCCTATTGGGCCGCCCAGCTGGCCGCCGCGCCGGCGCCAGCCGCTGCCTCGGCATTCCTTGCGTTCCTGCAATCAGACGCCGCCCGGGCCATCTTTTCCCGTCACGGATTCGCACCGCCACTCGATGCCGACACCCGCTGAAACCGAAGCGCTTCTGCTGTCCCTGCGGGTCGCCGTCTGGAGCGTGCTGGGCAGCCTGCCCCCGGCGATCGCCATCGCCTGGTTGCTGGCCCGCACGCGCTTCCCCGGTCACGCGCTGCTGAACGGCATCCTGCACATCCCGCTGGTCGTGCCGCCGGTCGTGATCGGCTACCTCCTGCTGGTGTTCCTCGGCCGGCGCGGCCCGGGCGGCATGTTTCTCGAGAACGTCTTCGGGATCACCCTCGGCTTCACCTGGCAGGGCGCCGCCGTCGCCAGTGCGATCGTGGCGTTTCCGCTCATGCTGCGGGCGATCCGGCAATCGATCGAAGGCGTGGACCGGCGCCTGGAGCAGGCCGCGCGGACGCTCGGCGCGAGTCCGGCCAACGCGTTCTGCACCGTGACCCTGCCCCTCATCGCGCCGGGCGTGTTCGCAGGCATGGTGCTCAGCTTCGCCCGCTCGCTCGGCGAGTTCGGCGCCACCATCACGTTTGTGTCGAGCATCCCCGGAGAGACCCGCACCCTGCCGTTGGCGCTGTACGCGGCCGCTCAGGTTCCCGGCGGCGAGGCCCAGGCCACGCGGCTGGTGGTCATCTCGATCACGCTGGCGATGTTCGCGCTCATCGGCTCTGAATGGCTCGCGCGCCGCACGCGGCACTACTCGAGTGGCGGGCCGTGATCGACGTCGCCTTCTCGCACCGGCAGGGCAGCTTTGCGCTGGACGTGAGCATGCAGGTGCCGGACCGCGGGGTGACCGGCCTGTTCGGCACCTCCGGCGCCGGCAAGTCGACGGTCGCCGACGCGATCGCCGGCCTGATCCGTCCGGACGCCGGTCGCATTGCCATCGGCGAGACCGTCCTGTTCGACAGCGTGCGCGGCGTGTCGGTGGCACCGGAACGTCGACGGATCGGCTACGTCTTCCAGGAAGCTCGTCTCTTTCCGCACATGAACGTCCGGGCCAATCTGCACTTCGGTGGTCGCCGGCGCGGCGCCGCCAACCCGGACACCTTCGAACAGGTGGTCGGCCTGCTGGGGCTCGAGCCGTTGCTGGACCGGCGCACGCGGCACCTCTCCGGCGGCGAGGCGCAGCGGGTTGCGATCGGACGCGCCCTGCTCAGCGGTCCGGATCTCCTGATCATGGACGAGCCCCTGTCGTCACTGGACCAACAGCGGCGTGACGACGTCCTGCCCCACCTCGAACGGCTCGCGGCCGACACCGGCGTCCCGACGGTCTACATCACCCATTCGATCGAGGAGATCATTCGCTTGGCTGACCATCTCGCCGTGATGGCGAACGGCACCGTCCTCGCCTGCGGGCCCATCCAGGACGTCATGGCGCGCCCGGACCTGCCCGTGCTCAATGACCGGCGTGACGCCGGCACCATTCTGCTGACCACGGTGTCGGGTCACTTCGACGACGATCACCTGAGCGCCCTGCGCTTCGGCGAACACACGCTGCTGGTCCCCCGCACCGACCGTGCCGTGGGCGCACCGCTGGCGCTCCGAATCCTGGCCCGCGACGTCTCGCTCGCGCTCGAGCCGCCGCAACGCTCCAGCGTGATGAACGTGCTGCCCGGCACGGTCACGGGGATCCATCCGAGAGGCGATGGCCATGTCGACGTGAGCATCGACTCGGGGCAGATCATCCGGGCACGGATCACTCGCCGCTCGGCCGACGATCTTTCGCTCAAGGTCGGCCGGGAGCTGTATGCCCTCGTCAAATCCGTGGCCTTCGCCGAGCGCGATGCGTTCCGCCGGCACCCGGCAGGTGAAGGATGACTGCTGACGGCCGTACGGGCGGCGAGATTCTCGCCGACCAGCTGCTGATCCACGGCGTGGACACGGTCTTCGCCGTGCCTGGCGAAAGCTACCTGCCGGTCCTCGACGCGTTCTTCGACCGCCGCGACGCCCTCCGCCTCATCACGTGCCGCCACGAAGCGGGCGCCGCCAACATGGCCGAAGCGGCAGGCAAGCTCACGGGGCGGCCGGGAGTCTGTCTCGTCACCCGCGGTCCGGGCGCCTGCCATGCGAGCGTCGGCGTCCACACGGCGCACCAGGATTCCACGCCGATGCTCCTGCTCGTCGGACAGGTCGCGCGCAATACCCGCGGCCGGGAGGCCTTTCAGGAGATCGACGTTCGCGACATGTTCCAGGCCCCCATGGCAAAGTGGGCCGTCGAAATCGAGGACACCGGCCGGCTCCCCGAACTCCTGCACACGGCATTCCGAACCGCGACCAGCGGCCGGCCCGGACCGGTCGTGGTCGGGTTGCCCGAAGACATGCTCCAGGAGACCGTGCAGGTCGGAGACGCCGGATCCTGGACCCCGGCCCGGGCGCATCCCGCCCCGGCTGACGTGGAACGTGCGCACCGCCTGCTGGCGGAAGCCGAGCGGCCCCTGCTGATCGGCGGGGGCGGCAACTGGACCCCGGCCGGCCGCGAGGCGCTCGCGGCCGTGGCCGAAGTGGCCGACGCGCCGGTGGCCGTGTCCTTCCGGCGGCAGGACCTGGTGGACAACGAACACCCCAACTACGCCGGTGATCTGTCGACGAGCGTGGACCCGCGGCTGGTGGCACGGGTACGGGACGCGACCCTGCTGCTGGTGCTGGGCGCCCGGCTCGGTGAAATGACCACCGGCGGATACGCGACGATTCGGCCGGGCCGCCAATCGGTGCCCCTGATCCACGTCCATTCGGACCCCTTCGAGCTGGGCCGCGTCTTCATCCCGGACCTGGCGGTGGCGGCCGACCCCGGCGCCTTCGCCGCGGCCCTGGCCGCCCGCGACTTCCCGTCCGGTCCGGCACGGCAGGCCTGGCGGGAGGCGGCCCACGACGACTACCTGCGCGCCTCGACACCGGAGCCCTACGCCGCCGATCTCGACATGGGACAGGTCATGCTCCATTTGCGCGCAACCATGCCCTCGGACACGGTGATCACGGTGGACGCGGGCAACTTCAGCGGGTGGGCACAGCGGTTCTGGCGGTTTCGGCATCCGCGCTCCCAGCTCGGCCCGACCAGCGGGGCCATGGGGTACAGCGTTCCCGCTGGCGTGGCCGCAAGCATCCTGGCGCCGGAACGCGAGGTCGTCAGCTTCGTCGGGGACGGGGGGTTCCTGATGTCGGGCCAGGAACTCGCGACGGCGGCCCAGCATGGCGCACGCCCCCTCGTGCTGGTCGTCAACAACAGCATGTACGGGACCATCCGGATGCACCAGGAGCGGTCGTATCCCGGCCGGACGATCGGAACCGACCTCAAGAATCCGGACTTCGCCGTGCTGGCGAAGGTCTACGGGGCGCACGGCGAACGGGTGACCCGGACGGAACAGTTTCCCGATGCACTGGCGCGGGCCCGGGCGAGCGGAACGGCGGCGGTCATCGAACTGGTGGTCGACCCCGAGCAGATCACCACCCGAACAACCCTGACTGCGTTGCACGGGACCGGGACCGGCGACAGCCAGCCGAACTCCGGGCAAACGGGTACATGAGCCCGCGGGCGTTGGGCCGCCCGCTCCGCTCGGGGCGGGATGGGCCCGGGAGCCGCCTCCCCGACGCGACCGCTCCCGTGTAGACTTCCCGCCCGTCTGTCCGCGTCGCGGGCGGAGCCTGCGACCGTTGTTTCCTCGGTGAAGGCGAAGTTCCTGACGGCGGTCGAGGGCCACACTCCAGAATCGCGAACCCGCAACGGGATGCTCCCCATGGCTGACGCCCACTATCGAACTGCGCTGGTTACGGGCGCCTCGAGCGGCATCGGTGCCGCCACTGCGCGCGCGCTCCGACGCCAAGGCCTGGAGGTGATCGCGTGTGCGCGGCGCGGCGATCACCTGAAGGCCCTGGCCGACGAAATCGGTGCCCGCTTCATCGTCTGCGACCTGCGCGACAAGCAGGCCGTGTACGACGCCTTCGGGGACCTCGAAATCGACGTACTGGTGAACAATGCCGGGGTCGGGCGTGGCTTCACCAGCATCACCAAGGCCAAGCCCGAGGACATCGAGACGACCGTCGGCCTGAATGTCACGGGCGTGCTCCATGCCACCCGCGCGATCGTGCCGGGCATGGTCGACCGCGCCCGCGGGCACGTCGTCAACATCGGTTCGGTCGCGGGCCTGCACGGCTGCGCCCCCGTCATCTACGGCGCCAGCAAAGGCGCCGTGCACCTCCTGAGCCAGGACCTCCGCATGGACCTTTCCGGAACCGGGGTGCGGGTCACCGAGATCTGTCCGGGCCGCGTGATGACCGGCTTCTTCGACGTCGCGTTCGATGACGAGGAAGCCAAGAAGAAGTTCACCAGCGGCTTCACCCTGCTCGAGGCGGAAGACGTGGCCGCGTGCGTGGTCCACGCGATCAACGCCCCGTGGCACGTCAACATCGCCACCATCGAGGTCATTCCCACGGAACAGGCGATCGGCGGCGTCCAGATCCAGGCTGCCCGCACAGGTACCGATTCATGACTCGTACGAACCCGTTCAAGGCCGGCCTTCAGGCCGGCAGGCCCCAGGTCGGCATGTGGGCCAGCCTCGCGAGCCCGCTTGCGACCGAAGTGCTGGCCGGCGCCGGCCTCGATTTCATCGTGATCGATTCCGAACACGCCCCCAACGACGCCGCCGAAATCGTCGCCCAGCTCCAGGCGTGCGCGGCCGGCGGCACGACCCCGGCCGCGGTGCGCGCCTGGTGGAACGACCGCGTCGCCATCAAGCGCATCCTGGACTGCGGCGCCGAAACGGTCGTGGTGCCGTACGTCCAGACCCCTGACGAAGCCCGGGAAGCCGTGGCGTCGGTACGTTACCCGCCGGTCGGTGCCCGCGGAGCGGCCGGCGCCACCCGAGCCAATGCCTTCGGCCGCGAACCCGGCTACTGGGGAGAAGCGGACGAGCGCATCTGCCTGGTCGTGCAGGTAGAGACGGCGGCGGCCATCGAGGCGGCGAGCGACATCGCGGCGGTGGACGGCGTCGACGTGGTATTCGTCGGCCCCGGTGATCTGGCGGCCGATCTCGGGGTCATTCACGACCGCCGGCACGCCTCGGTGCGGCGGGCGCTCGAACGGGCGCTGGCCAAGATCACGGCTGCAGGAAAACCCGCCGGGGTGATGGCTGGCAGCATCGGGGAAGCCCGCGAGCTTCTGGACATGGGCTTTTCCATGGTCTCGGTCGCCACCGAGCTCGTCCACCTGCGGGTCATCGTGGACCAGGTGGTCAGCGAACTGAAGGAAACAGCATGAAGATCACGTCGGTCGAAGCGATCACCGTGGACGTCCCCTTCACCCAGGCGGGGCCGCCCAGCGGCTTTGGCGGGGAAACCTGGAACACCCTTGCCTGCCTGCTGGTCAAGGTCGAAACGGACGAAGGGATCATCGGCTGGGGGGAAACCTTCGGGTACAACTGCATTCCGGCTGCACGCACCGCCCTCGAAACGATGGTGGCGCCGCACGCGGTAGGGCTTCCCGCGGACGACATTGCCGGCACGATGGACCGCCTCCAGGTGATCTTCCATCTCTTCGGGCGCTACGGCGTCACGCTGTTCGCGCTCTCGGGACTGGAAATCGCGCTGTGGGACATCGCCGGCAAGCAGGCCGGCAAGCCGCTCCACGCGTTGCTCGGCGGCACGGACGTCGACTCGCTCCCGAGTTATGCCAGCCTGTTCAAGTACATCGATCCCCAGGTGACCGCGAGCGTGTCCGCCGCGGCGCGCGAAAGCGGCTACGAGCGGATCAAGCTGCACGAAGACACCATGGCACCGATCCTGTCCGCGCGGGATGCGATCGGACCGGAAACCCCGCTGATGGTCGATGTCAACTGCAGCTGGCGGGAGAACGATCTCCCGGACCTGATCGGTCCGCTGCAGTCGGCCGACCTGCTCTGGCTGGAAGAACCGATCTGGCCGCCGGAGAATTTTCCCTTGCTGGCGGAAACCCGGGACCCGAGACTGCCGCTGGCCTCGGGCGAGAACCTGTGCACCGTCTGGCAGTTCCAGCACATGCTGGACGCGCGGGCCGTGGACTACACGCAGCCCAGCGTGACCAAGGTGGGCGGCGTGTCGGAATTCGCGGCCGTGTGCGACGCCACCCATGCCGCCGACACCGCCGTGGCCCCGCATTCCCCGTACTTTGGACCCGGGTTCCTGGCGAGCCTCCACCTGATCGCCGCGAAGGCTCCCGAAGCCTACGTGGAGCGACTGTTTGTCAATCTCGAAGCGGACCTGTTCGGCGGGCTGACGGTCCCGGACGGCAACGGCCGGCTCAAGCTCCCCCAGGGACCGGGCCTCGGCTGCGATCCGGACCCCGAGCTGGTCGCCCGCTACCGGGTGGACTGACCCCGCGGCAAGCGGATCCCGACACGCGACGGCGGACCGGCACCGCCCGGTATCGGCCTACAGGAAGCTGTAGGGATCGACGTCGACCTTGATCCGAATCCGCGCCGGCGCCCTGACCGAGCCCAGCCAGGTCCGCATATACGTTTGCAGCAGCTGATTTCGGCCGCCGCGAACGAGGAACCGGACCCGGTACTGGCTGCGAATCCGGCTGAGCGGGGCCGCCGCCGGTCCGAACACATCGACCCCATCGTGCTGCGGGGCCACGCGGGCCAGCGCACGGCAGAAGCGCTCCAGTACCGGTTGATCGCGCGACGCCAGGATCAGCGCCACGAGCCGACCGAACGGAGGCATCTTCGCCTCGGCCCGGGCGGCCGCCTCGATCGTTCGGAAGGCATCCCCGTCCCCGCGCAGGAACGCCTGCATGACCGGATGCTCCGGCTCCCACGTCTGCATCAGCACGCGCCCGCGCCGGCCCTCCCGGCCCGCCCGACCGGCAACCTGCGTCAGCAGCTGGTAGGTCCGCTCGCCGGCCCGGAGATCGGCACCCCCCAGCCCCAGATCCGCGTCCACCACCCCGACCATGGTCAGGTTCGGGAAGTGGTGTCCCTTGGCCGCCATCTGGGTGCCGATGAGAATCCGGGTCGCGCCGGATTCCATGCCCTGAACCAGTCGCGCCAGGTCCGCCGGCTCACGCATGGTGTCGCTGGTCATGACGACCGGCTCCTCACCCGGAAACACGCGGCGTACCTCTTCCTCGATCCGTTCAACCCCCGGTCCGCAGGCCGCCAGGGAATCCTCGACGCCGCAGGTGGGACACACCGCCGGCACCGGCATCCGGTGGCCGCAGTGGTGGCAGGTCAGCAGCCCGTCACGACGGTGCTCCACCAGCCAGGTCGAGCATGACGTGCAGCCGATCCGTCCGCCGCAAGTCCGGCAGACGGTGAGGGGGGCGTAGCCCCGACGGTTGAGGAACAGGAGCACCTGCTCGTCGCGCGCGAGGGCCGCCGCCGCGGCGTCCACCACCGGCTTGGCGAGCCACGAGCCCGCTTCCGGGCGACACACCCGCAGATCCACTGCTTCGACGTCAGGGAGCTCCGCGTCCCCGTACCGGCGCGGCAGCATCAGTGCACGGTATCGACCTTCATGCGCGTTCACGTGCGTCTCGAGCGCGGGCGTGGCCGAAGCCAGGACGATCGCGGCACGTTCCTTGGCGGCACGGACCACCGCCATGTCGCGCGCGTTGTAGATCACGCCGTCCTCCTGCTTGTAGGAGGCGTCGTGCTCCTCGTCGACCACGATCAGCCCGAGATCCGGAAACGGCAGAAACAGGGCCGACCGCGCCCCCACCACCACCGGCGTCGATCCGGCTGCCACCTCCCTCCAGGTGCTGCGGCGCTCGCCCACAGGTACAGCCGAATGCCACCTTGCCGGAGCGGTTCCGAAGCGAGCCTGGAAGCGGGCAAACCACTGCGGGCCGAGCGCAATTTCCGGCAGCAGAACCAGCACCTGGCGGCCGCTGGCCAGACACGCGTCCACGGCCTCGAAATAGACTTCCGTCTTGCCGGAACCCGTCACGCCGCCGAGAAGAACCGGCCGGGGGTCCCGGGCTCGCACCCGCCGGATGATCTCGGTGGCCGCCCGGCGCTGCGTCGCGGTCAATTCGGGCCGCAGCCCTTCGCGGTCCGGACGGGGTGCCGTCACCTCCCGCAACGGCTCCGCGTCAAGCCATCCCGCCCGGTGCATGCGGCGTACGGTCGCCGCGCTCACGCGTGCCTCCCGCTGAATCACCGGTGCCGAAAGGGCGCCCCCTGCACCGGTCAGGACATCGATCACCCGTTGCCGCGCCGGGGTGAGCTTCGCCACCTTCGGTCTGGCCCCGGTCAGGCGAAAACCGGCGGCGGTGCGGGGGGGCACGAATGCACCGGAGGCGGGAAGCGCCATCTTGAGAACGCTGCCCAGCGGCGACATGGAGTACGAAGCCACCCACGCGATCAGCTCCCGCATGCGCGGGTTCATCGGCGGGAGATCGGAGACCCTGCGGACGTCCCGCAGCTGACTTTCCGGCACCTCACCTGCCGCCGGGCCCCACACCACGCCCGTCTCGACGCGGCTCCCGAACGGCACCGAAACGTAGGAACCCGCGGGCACCGGATGGTCCACCCGGTAATCGAACGTCCTGGACAGGGGGCGGGCCAGCATGACCGCCACCCTGGTGGGGTTCCGATCCTTCTCGGGGAGCCGGCTGGCGGCGCCCCGGGCCGAGCGATTCGATCCCGCTGAACGGTTAGACTTGGACAAGGCCGCCGGCCGTCGGCGCCGATCCGCTCTGGGACGGGAGTGCCCGCATGCAACTGTTTGTCGACACCGCTGATACAGGCCAGATTGCTGAATTGGCCGCCACTGGGCTGGTGGACGGGGTGACTACCAACCCCTCCCTGGTGGCGCGGACCGGACGAGACTTCCGGGACGTCATCACGGAGATTACCCAGCTGGTGCCGGGCCCGGTATCCGCGGAAGTCACGGAAACCTCCCGCGAAGGGATGGTGTCGCAGGGTCGCGAGCTCGCCGGCATCGCCAGCAATGTGGTGGTCAAGGTCCCGCTGACGTGGGAAGGGCTCCAGGCTTGCCACGTGCTGGCCGGCCAGGACGACCCGATTGACGTCAACGTCACGCTGTGCTTCTCGGCGACGCAGGCATTGCTGGCAGCGAAGGCTGGCGCCCGCTTCGTCTCCCCCTTCATCGGACGCCTTGACGACATCGGCCAGAATGGCATGGCGCTGATCCGTGACGTCGTCGACATCTACCGATCCTACCCGCGGACGCTGAAGACCGAAGTCCTGGTGGCGTCGGTCCGTGGGCCCGGCCACGTGCTGGAAGCGGCCAAGCTGGGGGCCGATGCAGCCACGGTGCCGCCGGGGGTGCTGCGGCAGCTGGTCGCACATCCGTTGACCGACAAAGGCTTGGCGGCATTCCTGGCGGACTGGGAAAAGGCCCGGGCATCGGCGGGGTCCAGAGGCTAATGCGTCCCGCCGTCGGAAACTAGGAATGCCCGACGGGCCGGCGGAACCGGATCGGAGACGGCGACGCCGGGCGTCCGGCGCGGAGACGCGGGTGTCCGGTCGCATGCCGTGGCGGCACGGGGGATCCCCGATGCAGGGTAGCCCGGCCCAGGCGCGCGGCCGCTGGCGCAGCCGGACCGTCGGCTGACCGAGGGACGCTCGACGACGATGGAAGGCATCGCGCCTGAGATTGCCGATGGTCTGACCGGGTACCTGACCCACCTGCAGCAGGAGCGCAGGCTTTCCGAGCACACGGTCACCGCGTATCGGCACGACATCACGCGATTTCTCCGCTTCGTGGGGGAGCACGCGGGTGCCACCGTCAACCTCGACTTGCTTGACTCGCTGACAGCCGCTGACTATCGCGCCTGGCTTGCCTACCTGATGCGACCGCCGAGGCCACTGGCGCCGGCGAGCGTCGCCCGGGCACGCTCCAGCGTTCAGGGGTTCCTCGTCCACCTCGCGCGGCACCAGGGGCTCCGTCGAATCAGCCTCCGCTCGCTCCGCCCGGCTCGCGTGCCGAAGCGCGCTCCCCGACCGCTCGGCGTCAAGCAAGTCCAGGCCGTCATCGACGAGTCGGGACCGGCCAGCGCCGGCTGGCAGGACCTGCGGGACCAGGCGGTCTTCCTGCTCCTGTACGGGGCCGGGCTGCGG
The DNA here is from genome assembly GCA_965116745.1 of Alphaproteobacteria bacterium. Lineage (GTDB taxonomy): Bacteria > Pseudomonadota > Alphaproteobacteria > TMED109 > TMED109 > VXPW01. Next base: position 2,727,391 of record OZ220701.1, read on the forward strand.
ATCAATGAAGCGCTCTCGCTCAATCGATCCGACGTCACCCGGAAGCGCGACGTCCTGCGCGTTGTCGGGAAGGGGGAGAAGGAACGCCTGGTCCCACTGCTGGCGCCGGTACGCGAAGGCATCGAACGCTACCTCGCCGCCGCGCCGGATGGATCCCCCGATGATCCACTGTTCCTCGGCGCCCGCGGCCGGCGTCTGGGAGCGCGGGCAGTGCAGCGACGCATGCAGGAGATCCGCGCTCGGCTGGGGCTCCCCGACTCGGCCACGCCGCACGCGCTGCGGCACAGCTTCGCGACGCATCTGCTTGAAGGTGGCAGCGACCTTCGGGTCCTGCAGGAACTCCTCGGGCACGCGCGACTCGCGACCACGCAGCGCTACACGGAAGTTGCCGACCCGCAGTTGCGCGACACCTTCGAGCGCACCCATCCGCGGGCCAAGCGCTGACGAGTTCAGCGGTCAGATCGAGTCGCTGCAGCACCTGCCCTGGCGACTCAGGCACAGAATCGCGCCGCGACCGACGCGGTACGCGGCAACGCCGCCGGTCGAGGGTGACTGGAATCCCGGCACCAACCCGACCCGTGGTGCACGAGGGACTCCGGCAACTGCGAGCGTGCCGAGGCACGGCCGTGCGGCCACGGCCCGACCCGGCCCCTCACCTGGCGCTGTAGCCCCCGTCGATCAGCAGGTCCGCGCCGGTCATGAACGACGATTCGTCGCTGGCCAGAAACACCGCGCCTCGTGCGATCTCGTCGGGCCGGGCGAGCCGGCCGACCGGATGGGCTTGGCCCCATGCCGCCTCGGCCCGGTCCAGCGTCCCGAACCGCCTGGCAAGGCGTTCGGTTGCCGTGCCCCCAGGGGACAACGCGTTAACTCGAATGCCCTCGTCGGCGTGGTCGATGGCCATGACCTTTGCGAGCTGAACCAGAGCCCCCTTGGTCCCGCAGTACGCTGCCTGGCCCCGGTCGGCGACCCGACCCATCTGTGACGCCAGCAGGATGATCGAACCGGACTTCTGCGACCGCAGGTGCGGCAATGCGTGCTTGCAAAGCAGGAACGCGCCCGTGAGATTGACGTCGAGGGCCTCATGCCAGTCCTCGACCGACAGCGCGTCGACGGTGACCCGCGGCGTGTCGGTTGCCGCATTGGCCACCACGACGTCGAGCCGCCCGAACGCATCGAGGGCCGCCGTCACGCCGGCGCGCACCGATTCCGGATTGCGGACATCGCATTCCTGTGCCTGGGCGCGACCGCCGGCATCATGGAGTTCCGCCGCAACCGCCTGGGCAGCCGCGACGTCGATGTCGAGGCATTGCACGGCGGCGCCCTCAACTGCGAATGCGCGGGCTATCGCGGCGCCGATGCCGCCGCCCGCTCCGGTGATGACCGCAACCCTGCTCTCCAGACGTCGCATGGCGCTGCCTCCCGTTCGCCCGGTCGCCCCGCTCCGGCTTCCGTCCGCATCGTTGGGTCCGGGCGGGCCCTGTCGGCAGCCCGCCGGCAGCCGGGCTTCCGGACCTGGCGGATACGGGCCGCCGCGAACGGCCCGGACGGGCGTCTCGCGCGCTACCGCGGTCCCGAAGCCGACCTGCAGCGGATCATGCCACGGAAGCGACCGCCGGAAACCAGGGCACGCCCGGAATCACGGTCACGTCGCGAACCCGCCGCCGGCGATGCCAGGCCGGCGTCACGGTTCACGGCGGGAATCGTCTAGGCGTGCAGTGCCCTGCCGAAAGCGGCCGCGGCGGCAGCCTCGCGAACGGACTCGGAAAGCGTCGGGTGCGCGTGACACGTCAGGGCCAGATCCTCCGCCGACGCCCCGAGTTCGATGGCCACCGTGGCTTCCCCGATCAGCTCCCCGGCCGACGCCCCGATCACGTGCACCCCCAGGATCCGGTCCGTACCTGCGTGGGAGAGAATCTTCACCATCCCCTCGGTCTGCCCGGTGGTGCGTCCGCGCGCATTGGCAGTGAACGGAAAGCGTCCCTTCTTGTAGGCCGTTCCCTGCGCCTTGAGCTGCTCCTCCGTGGCGCCGACCCAGGCAACCTCGGGATCCGTGTACACGACCGACGGAATGGCACCGTAGTTGACGATTGCCGTATGGCCGGCAAGCAGCTCGGCCAGCGCGTGCCCTTCCTGGCTCGCCTTGTGGGCAAGCATCGGTCCGGAGGTGACATCGCCGATCGCGTAGATCCCGGCCGCGGACGTGCGAAACTGCTCGTCCACCTGAATCCGTCCCAGTGAATCCACCTCCACGCCCGCTGACGTGAGCCCAAGGCCCTCGGTCCGCGGGCTTCGCCCGGTGGCGACCAGAACCCTGTCGGCCCGCAGCGTCCGGGCCTCACCGCCGGCCGTCGGCTCCACTTGCAGGGTGACTCCGTCGCCTGACGCCTGCGCGGCCGTAATCTTGGCACCCAGCTGGAACGTTATCCCCTGTCCGGCCAGCGCTCGATGGAACCGCCTGGCAACTTCCTGATCCATGGCGGGAACGATCCGGTCGAGGAACTCCACCACGGTCACCTTCGATCCCAGCCGCCGCCAGACCGAGCCCAGCTCCAGACCGATGTACCCCGCGCCCACGACGACCAGCGTGTCCGGCACTTCCGCAAACGAGAGCGCACCGGTCGAGGTCACGATCCGGTTCTCGTCGACCTCCACACCGGCCAGCGGGCTCGGGACCGAGCCGGTCGCGATCACGACATGGCTGGCTGCAAGCTCGCCGGAGTCCTTCCCTGCCACGACCACGCGGCCGGCTCCGGCCAATTGCCCCCTGCCCTCGTAGCGCACCACCCCATATTTCCGGAATAGCTGGTTGATGCCCGCCGTAAGCGCGTCCACCGCGCCGTCCTTGTCGGCCATCATCGCGGCCAGGTCGAGCTCCGGCGGTCCCGTCCGGATGCCGCGGGTGCCGAGCTCGCCCGCTTCCGCGAAGAGATGCGAATTGTGGAGCAGGGTCTTGGACGGGATGCACCCGACGTTCAGGCAGGTCCCGCCGAGTGCCGCCCGCTCGTCCACGCAAGCCGAGTTGAGCCCCAGTTGGGCAGCCCGGATGGCGGCGACGTAGCCGCCGGGACCGCCGCCGATCACGATCACGTCGTGCCGGGTCACGTCAGGTGTCGAGCGCGAGCACGGCGGGCTGCTGCAGCCGGTCGCGGAGATGGACCAGGAACGTCACCGCGCCCTTGCCGTCCACGATCCGGTGATCGTAGGACAACGCCAAGTACATCATCGGCCGGACGACCACCTTCCCGTCGTGTGCGACCGGCCGCTCCTGAATGCGGTGCAGGCCAAGAATGCCCGACTGCGGCGGATTCAGGATCGGCGCGGACATGAGCGAACCGTAAACGCCCCCATTCGATACCGTGAAGGTGCCGCCTTCCAATTCGTCCGCCGCCAGCGCCCCGGAGTTCGCGCGTTCCGCGAAGCTTCGAATGTCGCGCTCGATGTCGGCAAATCCCTTGCGGTCAGCATCCCGTACCACCGGCACGACCAGTCCGCGCTCGGAATGCACCGCCACACCGATATCGTAGAAGTCCTTGTAGACGATGTCGGTACCGTCGATCTCGGCATTGACCTCGGGCACCGCCCGCAGCGCCGACACGCTGGCCTTCACGAAGAACGACATCAGTCCCAGACGCACGCCGTGCCGCTGTTCGAACGACTGGCCGCTGGCCCTTCGGAGCTCCATGACCGCGCTCATGTCGACCTCGTTGTACGTGGTCAGCATGGCGGCCGTGTTCTGCGCCTCCTTGAGCCGCTCCGCGAGCCGGCGGCGCAGCCTGGACATCGGCACTCTCCGCATGCGCGGCGGCGATGGGTCTGCCGGTGTCTCCGGTGTCGCATCAGCGTTCGCCGCGGACTGACCACCGGTATCGCCGGGAGAGGCCGGCGCCGTGCCGCCGGCAGCGGGAGCGAGTGGAGTCGCCTCGGCTGGCGCTTCAACCCCAGAGGCCGGGGTGGGCGCGACGCGTGGCGGCGGCTCGGCGGCTGCCGCCAAGACGTCCTCCTTCAGGACGCGCCCGCCGGGACCGGTCGGTGTGACTGACGCAAGGTCGGTCGCATGCTCGCGGGCTGCCCGGCGCGACGCCGGAGACAGCGGCTGTTCCTGCGCGCCCAGGAATTCCCTGAGATCGTCGGCGGTGATGCGATCGCCACGGCCACTGCGGCGAACCTGCGTCGGGTCCGGCAGCTCGGGCGAGCCCGCCGATGGTCCTTCGGACGGCGCGACCGGCGATGCGGGAGACCGACTCTCAGCCGGCTCAACCGGCTCGGCCGTCTCGGCGGCGACGGTGGCCTCCTCCGCTGGTGCGTCCGCTTGCGTCGGGACGTCGACCGGAGCCTCGCCAAGCGGCTCCGCGGCGGCGGCCGGCGGAGCGGAAGCCGGAGCCGCTGGCGCTGAATCGGCGGAACCCGGGGTCGTGGTTGCCTCGACCGACGGTGCTTCCGCCGCACCGATCCGGGCAATGACCGCGCCCACCGCGACGTCGTCACCGTCGCCGGCCGCGATTTCCAGGAGGATGCCGTTTTCCGGCGCCTCCACTTCCACCGTCACCTTGTCGGTTTCAAGCTCGACCAGGATTTCGCTCCGGGTGACCGGATCGCCGGGGCTCTTGCGCCAGTTGAGCACCGTGGCTTCGGTGATCGATTCACCGAGTGCAGGGACGACGACGTCGATGGCCATGGCGGTTTCCGTCAGTCGGCAGAGGGCGGGAGCGTCAGGGCGCGGTGGACGAGGTCGCCTTGCTCGGACGCGTGCGACGCATACAGGCCGGTCGCCGGTGACGCGGCTGGAGCCCGCCCGACGAAGGCAGGTCGGCCGGCCATTTGCGCCCGTTCCATCGCATCGTGGAGGAGGGGATAGATGTACGACCACGCTCCCATGTTGGCGGGCTCCTCCTGGCACCAGACCACTTCAGCCCGTGGCGATTCCCACAGCACCTCCATGACCGACTCCAGCGGGAACGGGTAGTACTGCTCGATGCGCACGAGCTGAATCCCGTCCCGGGTCTGGCTGTCACGCTGCTCCCATGCGGCGAGCAAATCGAAGTAAACCTTCCCGGAACAGAACACGGTGCGCCTGACGTCAGCCGGGTCGGGCCCGTTCTCCTGGCCCAGCACCCGGTGAAAACTGGAATCCGGACCGAATGCGGCGAGATTCGATACGGCCCGCTTGTGCCGAAGCAGCGATTTCGGCGTGAAGATGATCAGCGACCGACGGAATTTTCGCCGCATTTGTCGCCGCAACACGTGGAACAGGTTGGCCGGCGTCGTGCAGTTGACCACCTGCATGTTGTCATCGGCCGCCAGTTGCAGGAACCGTTCGACCCTGGCCGAGGAATGCTCGGGGCCCTGCCCCTCGTAACCATGCGGCAACATCATCGTGAGACCCGACATGCGAAGCCACTTGGACTGCCCCGAGGAAATGAACTGGTCGATGATGACCTGCGCCCCGTTCGCAAAGTCGCCGAACTGCGCTTCCCAGATCACCAGCGTCTTGGGCGCGGCAAGCGAATAACCGTATTCGAAGCCCAGAACGCTGGCTTCGGCGAGCGGACTGTCGACGATCTCGAAGTCGGCCTGGTTCTCGGCCACATTGTTGAGGGGCACCACACGCGTTTCGTTGCGCTGGTCAACCAGTACCGCATGCCGCTGCGAGAACGTGCCGCGGCCGCAGTCCTGCCCGGACATCCGGACCGGTACTCCCTCCGTGAGGAGCGATCCGACTGCGAGCATCTCGCCGGTCGCCCAGTCGATGTCTTCACCCCTCTCGAGGTTTGCAATGCGGCGTTGCAGCTGCCTCGCGATCTTGCTGTGGACCTCGAATCCCTCGGGGGGCGTCGAGGCGCGACGGCCGATGTCCCGCAGGCGGCCGATATCGACGCCGGTCTTGCCGCGCCGCGAGCCCGGTCCGGCCTCGCCGACGAACCCCTCCCAGGCTCCTTCCAGCCAGTCGGCCTTGTTGGGAACGTACGTCTCGCTGGCCGAGTAGGCCTGCTCGAGGCGTTCCTGGCAGGCGGTCACCATCCCGTCGGCCTCGGCCGTCGTGACCACCCCCTCCTCGACCATCTTGCGCGCGTAGATCTCCCGGGTCGTGGGGTGCTCGTCGATGCGCTGATACATGAGGGGCTGGGTGAACGCGGGTTCGTCGCCCTCGTTATGCCCGAACCGCCGATAGCAGATCATGTCAACGACCACATCGGACTGGAATTGCTGTCGATACTCCGTCGCCACCCGGGCCGCGTAGACGACCGCCTCAGGATCGTCGCCGTTCACGTGGAAGATCGGCGTCTGCACCATCAGGGCCACGTCCGAACACCAGGGACCCGGCCGATAGTGCACCGGGTTGGTGGTAAAGCCGATCTGATTGTTGATGATGAAGTGGATCGTGCCGCCGCTGTTGTAGCCCTCGAGCTGGGATAACCCCAGGGTTTCGGATACCAGCCCCTGGCCGGCGAACGCGGCGTCGCCGTGCAGCGTCACGCCGGCCACCTGCCGGCGCGCTGCCTGCTTCGGCAGCATGGACTGCTTGGCGCGGACCTTCCCCACCACCACCGGGTTCACCGCCTCCAGGTGGGACGGGTTTGCCGTCAGCGAGAGGTGCATGGTCACGTCGCCCATGGTGCGGTCGGCCGATGTGCCCAGGTGGTACTTGACGTCTCCCGACGCGTCGATCCCCGGCGGCAGCGCCGGTGCGCCACGGAACTCGGCGAAGATGGCTTCCAGGGGCTTGTTGAGAACATTGGCGAGCATGTTCAGCCGGCCACGGTGGGCCATGGCCAACAGGATCTCCTTGAGACCGAGCGCGCCGCCGCGCTTGATGATCTGCTCGATGGCCGGGACCATGGATTCGCCGCCTTCCAAACCGAATCGCTTGGTGCCGGTAAAGCGGCGGGCCAGGTACCGCTCGAACGTTTCGGCGTCCGTCAGACGTTCGAGAATCGTGCGTTTCCCGAGATCCGTGAAATCGGGGCCCGCGTCCTTGTACTCGATCCGGCGCTGAATCCACGCCTTCCGGTCGGGATCCTGGATGTGCATGAACTGCACGCCGATCGTCCCGGCATAGGTCTCCTCCAGGATCCGCATGATCTCGCGAAGGGTGGCCCACTCGAGCCCCAGCACGTAATCGATGAAGATCGGCCGGTCGTAATCCGCCGGCGTGAAGCCGTAGGTGGCCGGGTCCAGTTCCGGGTGCGGCGTCACCGGCGCGAGCCCGAGCGGATCCAGATTCGCCTGCAGGTTGCCGCGGACGCGGAACGCCCGGATGAGCATCAGGGCGCGAATCGAATCCCGCGTGCCCTCCAGCATCGCCGTTGGCGGGCCGCCCACGGACGGTGCGCTGGCGGACGAATTCGTGTCTTCCAGCCAATCCACCGCAGAGGGGGCCAAGGCGTGGAAGAAACTGCGCCAGGCCGGATCAACCGTTTCGGGGTCGGCGGAAAAGGCTGCATAGAGACGCCGGAGTTCTTCCTGGCGTGCACCTGAACCTTCAACGATTGTCACGCTGACCCTCCTCTCGGGCGAACGCGGATGCCACGGAGCCGCTAGCCGGAAGCGACGCGTGCCATGGTGGAACCAATTTCGGCGGGCGAATCAACGACCGTGACCCCGGCGTCACGAAGGGCTTCGATTTTCGCGTCGGCTCCGCCTGACCCGCCGGCGATGATGGCGCCGGCGTGTCCCATCCGGCGGCCTGGCGGCGCGGCCCGGCCAGCAATGAACGCGACGACCGGCTTGTCACTCCCGGCGTCCTGCAGGAACTCGGCGGCTTCCTCTTCCGCGACACCACCGATCTCCCCGATCAGCACGATCGACCGGGTCGCATCGTCGGCGACGAAATCCCTGAGGACATCGACGAACGTGGTTCCCGGAACCGGGTCGCCGCCAATGCCGACGCAGGTCGATTGCCCAAGTCGCGCAGCGGTCGTCTGCGCCACCGCCTCGTACGTCAGGGTGCCCGATCGCGACACGATACCCACGCTCCCGGGAAGGTGGATATGGCCGGGCATGATGCCGATCTTGCACGCTCCCGGCGTGATCACGCCCGGGCAGTTCGGGCCCACCAGACGGGTACGCGAACCCTCCAGCACCCGACGCACCCGCACCATGTCAAGGACGGGAATCCCTTCCGTAATGCACACGACCAGCCGGACACCGGCATCCGCTGCTTCCAGGATGGCGTCCGCTGCGAACGGGGGTGGCACGTAGATCACGGTCGCGTCGGCGCCGGTCTCGGCGACAGCCTCCCGGACCGTATCGAACACGGGCAGCCCGAGATGCGTGGTGCCTCCCTTGCCCGGCGTCACGCCGCCCACCATCCGCGTGCCGTAGGCGATCGCCTGTTCCGAATGGAACGTACCCTGGGCCCCGGTGAAGCCCTGGCAGATGACCCGAGTCTTGCCGTTCACGAGAATCGCCATCAGCGATGATCACCGATGGCCGCCACGATCTTGCGGGCGGCGTCTCCCAAGTCGCCGGCCGTGGTAATCGCCAGCCCCGACTCGGCCAGGATCCGCGTGCCGATGTCGACGTTGGTACCCTCGAGCCGCACGACCAGCGGCACGTGCAGGCTCACCTCCCGCACCGCCCCGACAATTCCTTCAGCGATCGTGTCGCAGCGCATGATGCCGCCGAAGATATTGACCAGCACGGCCTCCACGTCCGGATCGGACAGGATGATCTTGAACGCCTGCGACACCCGTTCCTCGGTCGCGCCGCCGCCGACATCGAGAAAATTGGCAGGCTGGCCGCCCTCGAAGGTGATCAGATCGAGGGTCGCCATGGCGAGGCCGGCCCCGTTCACCATGCACCCGATGTTGCCGTCGAGCTTGATATAGCTCAGACCATAGTTGGTCGCTTCGGTCTCCCGGGGATCCTCCTCGGTCTCGTCGCGCAGCTCGCTGATGTCCGGGTGCCGGTAGAGCGCGTTGTCGTCGAAGTTCATCTTTGCGTCCAGGGCCAGCACCATGCCCTCGCCGACTGCCGCCAGGGGGTTGATCTCCACGAGACTGGCATCCGTCGCGACGAAGGCCTCCGCCATGGCCAGGATCGTTCGTTCGGCCGACCGGCGGGCATCGGGATCAAGATCCAGCGCGAACGCAAGCTCGCGCGCCTGATACGGCCGCATTCCCACCGCAGGGTCGACAACGGCCGTCCGAATTCTCTCGGGCGTCGACGCGGCGACCTGCTCGATCTCCACCCCGCCCTCGGTCGACACCATGGCGACATAGCGGCCCCGCTTGCGGTCGAGGGTCATCCCGACATATCGCTCAGCGGCGATCGACGCCCCTTCTTCGACGTACACCCGGCCAACCTCGGTGCCGTCCGCGCCGGTCTGCGGCGTGACCAGGCGTTTGCCGATCAATTCGTCGGCCGCCGCCGCCACCTCGTCAAGGGACCTTGCCACCTTGATACCGCCCGCCTTGCCGCGGCCGCCGGCGTGCACCTGGGCCTTGACGACCCACACCTCACCGCCGAGCGACTGGGCGGCCGCGCGCGCCTCGGTCGCCGTATAGGCGATGCGACCACGCAGAACAGGCACACCAAATCCGGCCAGAATCTCCTTGGCCTGGTACTCGTGAACGTTCACTTCGCGCGCGTCACCTTCCGCAGTGCCGCCAACAATCCCTTGACCGCTTCCACAGACTTGCCGAACTGCGCACGTTCCCTGGCGTCGAGCTCGACCTCCACGACCCGCTCCACGCCCCTTGCGCCGATCACCGCCGGCACACCCACGTACATGCCGCGGACGCCATACTCGCCGCGCAACCATGCCGCGCACGGAAGCACACGGCGAGAATCATGCAGATAGGCCTCCGCCATATCGAGCGCGGAATGGGCCGGCGCGTAGAAGGCCGACCCGGTCTTGAGCAGATTCACGATTTCCGCGCCGCCGTCGCGAGTCCGCTGGACAATCGCGTCAAGACGCTCCTGCGTCGTCCACTTCATCCGCACGAGTTCAGGGACCGGAATACCGGCCACCGTCGAATATCGAACCAGCGGCACCATGGTGTCGCCGTGGCCGCCCAGGACGAACGCCGACACGTCGCGCGCCGAGACCTTCATCTCTTCGGCCAGAAAATGGCGAAAACGGGCGCTGTCGAGCACCCCCGCCATGCCGACCACCTTCCGATGCGGCAGCCCACATGCCCGGCGCAGCTCGAAGACCATCGCGTCAAGCGGATTCGTGACGCAGATGACGAACGCGTTCGGACAGTGCGTCTTGATCCCCGCCCCCACGTCTCGCATCACGCGGGCGTTGATCCCGAGGAGATCGTCCCGGCTCATGCCGGGTTTCCGGGGGACTCCAGCCGTCACGATCACGACGTCTGCACCCCGGAGCAGCGTGTAGGAACCGCCGCCGCGGACGGCGCCATCGCTCCCGGAAACAGGCGTCGCCTGCGCAAGGTCGAGCGCCTTGCCGGCGGCCATCCCTTTCTGGATGTCGAACAGCGCAACATCACCAAGGTTGCGCAGGTTGGCGAGGTGCGCGAGCGTCCCGCCGATCTGGCCGCCGCCCACCAACGCAATCTTCGCTAGGGCCATGCGGCGCGCTCCCTTTAACAGACCCCGTGTCTGGCGCGCCGGGAAGACTCGCGCCGCCGGCTTTCGGTTTCAGCCTACCAGATCGACCTAGGATGCGAAATACCGGGAAGACGTGCGCCGATCGCCCGAGACAACCCAGAAACCCAACTGCAAACAACGGTTAGCGCCACAATCGACGGGCGAGTATGGTGGCAATCTGATACCCCTGCCGGGCGCCGGAGCACGCCCCCGTTCAAGCCCAGCCCGAACCGACCTGTCCCCGTTCGCGGCAAGCTTCCGCGACGCCGACCGGCGGTGATGAGGCGCTGCGCAGACCGGATCGGAAGACGGGCTTTCCCGAGGCTCCTATAGTCGTCTGCCATCGTGACCCCCGGCACTTGCTGCCCACGATTCGGCCGACTTCGTTCCAGGACTGTCGGCGCACGCCTCCGCTTACCGCTTCGAGCAGCCATATGTGCCGCCACGCCGCCTACATGGGCCCTCCGTGCCGCCTGGACGCCTTTCTCACGGCACCCGCGCATTCGCTGGTGATTCAGAGCCATGCCGCCCGCGAGTTTGAACGGGCGCTCGTGTGCGCCGACGGGTACGGCTTCGGTTGGTTCAATGACGACCGCAGCGGCGGACACTACCGGAGCACGCTGCCCATCTGGCAGGATCCGAACCTGGCGCCGCTGACCAACGCCCTCACCCGGCGGGTCTGGGTCGCCAACGTCCGCAGCGCAACGCCGCCGCTGCCGGTGAGTCACGAGACCACGCACCCGTTTCAGGCGGACGGGCTGCTGTTCTCGCACAACGGTTACATCGAACGGTTCCTGTGCACGGTGCGTCCGCGTGTCCGCCAGCTCCTGCCGCCCGACCTCGACGCAACGGTTACGGGGTCCAGCGACTCCGAACTCCTGTTTGCGCTGGTTCGTCGGCAATGGCGAATTTCCGACAGCGACCTCCCCGGGGCGGTCCGCCAGGCGTTCAAGGTCCTGTCCCATCTTCTTCCCGGTGACGCGGACGCCCTGCTCAACGTGATTGCGGCGACACCCGATCAGATCGTGGCCACCCGGTACGCGATCGGCAGTCGGCCCTGTCCCAGCCTGTACACGGCGGCAGATCACGGCGCCTTCGCCAACAGCCGGCTGGTCGCCTCGGAACCGTTTGATCGAGACCCGTCGTGGGAGCCCGTGCCGGCAGGCCGTCTCGCCGTGCTCACCAAGGCCGGCATCGAGATGCAGCCACTGTGACATCGACGACCGATCCGCTGCGCCGATGGCGGGACCTGCAGCGGGAACTCGTCGGCGCCGCGGCAAGCCAGACCGAGGATTGCTTTCGGGCTCAGGCGCACGCCGACCTGAGCCCGATCGGCTGGCATCTTGAACACTGCGTGTTCGTCGAATGCGTGTGGATCCGGTCGGCGCTGCTCGGCGATCACGGAATTCGCGACCGGCTCGCGCATCGCTGTCTGCCGGAACTCGCGCCGAAGTCCTGCCGCGGCAGCCGCCTGCCGCCGCGGCAGGAGCTGCTCCGGTGGTCCGGCGAGACGATGCAACGCAACGAGGCGCTCCTGCGCCAGGTCCGCGACCCGGCGGCCGCGGACCCGCTTCGGAAGGGCGACCGCATTCTGCATTTTCTCGTCTCGCACCATGCCCAACATCTTGAAACCATTCGGACGATCGCCCTCCGGTTCGGCGACCCAGACGGCCGGAAGGCACCAGCGCCGGCCGCCGGGGAGGCAGGCGCGGCCGACCCGTCGATCCAGCGGGTTGCGGGCGGGATCGCGTGCGTCGGCAGTGCCGACGCGGTTCGCGCGCACGACAACGAGCTTCCGCGTTCGCGGGTTCGCGTGCGGGAGTTCCGGATCTCGCGGCGGCCGGTCACCAACCGCGCATGGGACGAGTTCGTCGCTGCCGGCGGCTACCGGGATCCCCGCTGGTGGACGCCGGACGGCTGGCGCTGGCAGAGACGGGCCGGCGTCGAGGCACCCGATGCCTGGCGACGTGCCGCTGCCGCCGAGCCTGACGACTTCGTGTCCGGCGTGAGTCGCCACGAGGCCGGCGCCTACGCCCGGTTTCGAGGTGGACGGCTGCCCCATGAGTACGAGTGGGAAACGGCCCGGACCGCGGGCTTGCTTCGCGATACCGGCCGGGTCTGGGAATGGTGCGCCAACCGCTTCCATCCCTATCCCGGGTTCCGTCCGTTTCCGTATCGCGAGTACTCGCTGCCCTGGTTCGATGGCCGACACTACGTGCTCAAGGGCGGCAGCCGTCTCAGCGAACCCGAAGTCCGGCGGCCGGCCTTTCGCAACTACTACACGCCGACCACGCGGCATATCCTCTCCGGCGTTCGGGTAGCGTACGACTGCAGCGTATGACGCGAACATCGGGTAGCCTGCACGGTACGGGGCGTGGCGCAGCCTGGTAGCGCACCTGCTTTGGGAGCAGGGGGTCGCGTGTTCGAATCACGCCGCCCCGACCACTGGGAGTCGTGTATGGCGGATGTCCGAATCTACCGTCCTGCGCGCACGGCCATGCAGTCGGGCCTGCGCAAAACCCGGCGCTGGCGCCTCCAGTTTCTCGCGCAGGTGCCCCAGAGCGTGGAATCACTGATGGGTTGGACCGCATCCAACGACACGGCCGAGCAGGTCGTCCTGTCCTTCCCGGACCGCGCGTCGGCCGTGCGTTTCGCGGAGACTCACGGTCTGCAGTACGAGATCGCCGACCCCGCCGATCAGCGGCCGGGGCAGCAAAGCTACGCCGACAACTTCCGTCCCCATCGCCCGACGTGAGCTGCTTGGCGCGGTCCCCGCGCGAACCAGCTCGCCGGCCAGCCGCCCGGCACTCGCGCCCGGTGCGGGGGCAGGCCGCATTCGAGACCACCATCGACCTGCATCACTCACTGGAACCGGAGCAGCAAGCATGAGCCGACTCCCCGCCATCACCCTGCGCGAGGCCACTTCGGCGCAGCGCGCCATCTTTGACGCCGTCACCGGAGGCGAGCGGGCGCGGCGGCATACCCCCAACACCTTCATCGATGCGCGCGGCGGACTCGCGGGGCCGTTCAACGCCTGGGCCCACCGGCCGGATCTGGGGGACAGCGTGCTGCCGCTCGGTGCGCAGCTTCGGTTCCGAGGCGAACTGCCCGGCGGCGCCCGGGAAATCGCGATTCTCGTGGTGGGGGCCACCTGGCAGGCCGAGTTCGAATGGTGGGCCCACGCCGAGATTGCGCGGCAGGAGGGCGTCCCCGAGGCAACCCTCACCGCGATCCTGAACGGCGAGACCCCATCCCTCTCCGACCCCGTCGAGCAGGCGGCGTACGACGTGGCGAAGGCGCTCCTGAAAACCGGCAAGGTGGACGACAAGACGTACCGGAACGCCCGCGAGCTGGTTGGCGACGGCGGGCTGGTCGAACTCGTCACGCTCGTCGGCTACTACACGCTGGTCTCGTTTATCCTGAACGCGTTCGAGGTCCCGTTGCCCGAGGGGGAGACAGGCGTCTTCGCCGCCTAGCTAGAGAGTCACGGATCAGGGTGCCGCTGCGCGGTGCATGCTGTGGACGCAGCGGGTAGTGTCCTGTTCAGCGCCCTTAGCTCAGGCGGATAGAGCAGCGGTCTTCTAAACCGCAGGTCGCAGGTTCGAGTCCTGCAGGGCGCGCCAGTCGTTCAGGCCGCCCGGCGGGCCTCGGTCAGCGGCGCGCCGGTTTTCGCCTCGACCTCGCTGAACTGCACGCCCGGCGCCAGTTCGACGACCCGAATCACGCCGTCCTTCGGCGCGAAGACGCCGAGATCCGTGATCACGAGATCGACGCACGCCTGTCCGGTCAGCGGCAGGGTGCAGGCCTCGAGAAGTTTCGGGCTTCCGTCGCGGGCGACGTGTTCCATCACGACGATGACACGGCGCACGCCGGCGACCAGATCCATCGCGCCGCCCATGCCCTTCACCATCTTCCCGGGAATGGTCCAGTTGGCGAGGTCACCGTTGGCCGCAACCTGCATGGCGCCAAGGATGGAAAGGTCCACATGCCCGCCCCGAATCATGGCGAAGCTTTCGGCACTCGAGAAGTAGCTGGAGTCTGGAAGCTCCGACACTGTCTGTTTGCCGGCATTGATCAGGTCGGCATCGACTTCTTCCTCGTACGGAAACGGCCCCATGCCGAGCAGCCCGTTCTCGCTCTGGAGCGTGATGTCGATGCCCTTGGGAACGAAATTCGCCACCTCGGTTGGCATGCCGATCCCAAGATTCACGTAGAACCCGTCCTGGAGTTCCTGCGCGGCACGGGCACAGATTTCAGTTCGATTCCAAGGCATCGTCGCCTCCGTTCGCGCGCTCAGGGCCTGGGCCGAGTGGTTCGGTGTTCGACCACCCGACTGTACTGGGATCCCTGCAGGATCCGGTCGACGTAGATTCCGGGAGTGTGGATCTGGTCGCCGTCGAGCTCGTCGGGTTCTACGAGGTGCTCGACCTCGGCAATCGTGACCTTGCCGGCAGTCGCCATCACCGGATTGAAGTTCCGGGCGGTCTTTCGGTAGATCAGGTTGCCCTTGGTATCACCTTTCCACGCCTTGACGATGGCAAGGTCCGACACCAGTCCCGTCTCCATGACGAACGCCCGGCCGTTGAACGTGCGCGTCTCCTTGCCATCAGCGACGACCGTTCCGGCTCCGGTCGCCGTGTAGAATGCGGGAATCCCGGCGCCGCCGGCTCGAATGCGTTCCGCCAGCGTCCCCTGGGGATTGAATTCGAGTTCCAGGATGCCGTCCAGGTACTGCTGGGCGAAGATCTTGTTCTCGCCCACGTAGCTGGAAATCATCTTCCGCACCTGCCGGGTCTCCAGCAGGAGGCCAAGGCCAGCGCCGTCGACGCCGGCGTTGTTGCTGATGACCGTGAGGTCGCGCGCGCCTGTTTCCTTGAGCGCAAGGATCAGGTTCTCGGGGATGCCGCAGAGCCCGAAGCCGCCAGCCATCACCGTCATCCCGTCCACCACCAGCCCGTCGAGCGCGACGGCAGCGTCCTCGTACACCTTGTTCATGGAGCCATGATCCCGACCATTGGCCACCCCGGCCGGCAAGAGAGTAAGAAAGACTTCGGCAGGCGGCAACGGCACGGCCGCCCGCGCCCGGAGCCAGCGCCGGCCGTGCGCATGCGGCACCGTCCGCGGCAACGATCCACATGCGCAGTTCGCAGCACGCCCGCGCTCGGAACCGGCTGCGCTACCCTTACCTGCTAAGGAGCGCGGCTCATCACATGGTTGCAGTCTCACGATTCACCGCTGTCGTGGTTGCCGGCACGATCGTGCTGGCGGGGTCGGCGCACGCCGCAGCGGCAATCGAACAGGGCAAGCCCGTGAAACCGCTTGGGCAGGTGACGGAGGAGCTCCGTCGGGCGGGCGTGCCGCTGGTCCTGTCGTCAGGAGACGCGGAACGGTATCGCCGCATCTTTGCCCTGCAGGATCAAGGCGATTGGGTCGCGGCGGAAGCCGAAATCACCGGTCTCCGGAACCACATCCTGCTTGGTCACGTGCGCTATCAGAAACTGATGCATCCGACGGAGTACCGCTCGTCGTTCGCCGACCTCGCCGGGTGGCTGGAGTCCTTTGCCGATCATCCGGGCGCCCGCCTGATCCATCGCCTCGCGCTAAGGCGTCAGGGGCCGGACGATGCCCCGCCTCCAAAACCGGCCAGCATGAAACGCCTTGGTGGCTACGGCCCCGACTGGCCCAGCCACGCGCGGAAGATCGGCGACACGAGTTCGCAACGGAAATTCGTCCAGGACATCATCCGTCTGGTCACCAGGGGGCAGTACGACCATGCCCTGTCGCGCCTGCACGGCAGCCCCCACAACCTCTCTCCCGAAGACGTTGCGCAGCTCGAGGGTCGGATCGCCATCGGCTACTACGCGGACGGCGACTACTGGCGAGCGTTCACGCTGGCGGCGGCCGCAAGCACGTTGGTGGAACCTGGATTTTCGTGGATTCATCTGCGGGCGGGCTTGGCGGCCCTGCAGCTGGATCTGACCTATTCCGCGCTCGAGCATTTCAGCCAAGCCGCGATCACGCCCGGCAGCACGTGGGAAACCGCCAGCGGTACCTACTGGGCGGCCCGGATCCACGCCCGCCTCGGCCACGACGAGGACGCCGAAGGCATGCTGCGCGCCGCCGCCGAGTTTCCCCTCACCCTCTACGGGCAGCTCGCGCTCGAAGAACTGGGGCTGCCCGAACGCAACAGCTGGATTGACCAGCAGACGGTCAAGGTCGATCCGGATTCGCCGATGCTGGCGTCGCCCGCCGCTCAACGCGCAGTGGCGCTGGTGCAGGCAGGACGCATGTACGAGGCCGACGCCGAATTCAGGCGGCTGGCCGGCGAGCACCGCGAAATCGCGGACACCGAACTCCTCGCCTTTGCGATGGCGCTTGATCTGCCCGGCGTGCAGCTCCGGCTGGGCAGCCGCCTCCAGCGTTCGGGGACCCTCAATCTGTCGGCGCTCTACCCAGCCTCCGACTGGCTCGGCAGCGCCGCCACCGAGATCGATCAGGCCCTCGTGCACGCGATCGTCCGCAAGGAATCCGGCTTCCACATCCGTGCCAAGAGCTCGCGCGGTGCCCGCGGGCTCATGCAGGTCCTGCCGCGAATCGGGCGGAAGCTCACCGGCGACAAGCGGATCCGCGGCCCCGGCGCCGACTTCCTCTACGATCCCGTCTTCAACCTGGACCTCGGCCAGCGGGTGCTTGGAGACGCCCTGAAGCACCCCGAAATCAGGCGTAACCTGATTGGTACGCTGGTGGCCTACAACGCGGGGGCCCGCCACTGGGTCGCCTGGAAGGAGAGGATTGACGCCGACCATCCGCTGCTGTTCATCGAGAGCATTCCATTGCTCGAAACGCGCTGGTTCGTGAAGCGAGTCCTCGCCAGCCTCTGGATGTACCGAGACCGCTTCGGACAGCACAAACCGGCCCGGACCGCCCTGAGCCACGGCAAGTGGCCGCAGTACATGCCGCTGGACTCCGAAGCCGGAAAGGACGATACGGTGTTCTATGTCGGGTCTTGACGAATCCAGACCGTTTCTGCCGGTGCAAATCGCCGTCCTGACCGTATCGGACTCGCGGTCGCTGGCCGCCGACCGTTCGGGCAACCTGCTGGCCGAACGCATCACGGCCGCGAGTCACATCCTGCAGGCGCGCGCGCTGGTCCGGGATGAGGCCGACCTGATCGAGGCGCAGCTGCGGCAATGGATCGCCGATTCCTCGGTGGATGCGATCATTGCAACGGGCGGCACCGGCATCACAGGACGCGACGTCACGCCGGAGGCGTTCGAGCGCGTCGTGGAGAAAGACATCCCCGGCTTCGGAGAGCTGTTCAGGATGCTGAGTTTCGCGAAGATCGGCACCTCCACGATGCAGTCCCGGGCGCTCGCCGGAGTCGCCGACGGCACCTACCTGTTTGCGCTGCCGGGTTCGCCAAGCGCCTGCCGCGACGGCTGGGACGACATTCTCGTCCACCAACTCGACAATCGGTTTCGTCCCTGCAACCTTGTCGAACTGATGCCGCGACTCAACGAACATCGCCGCTGATCGCCGATCCTGCGACCCTACAGGACCCGCAGGACGGCAACTTCGCGGGCCTTGGCAATGAGTCCGCACCGGATCCGAATCGTTTGGGCTGCCATCCCCCCTCCCGTGCGCGGCGCCCTGTGGATGATCCTCGCGAACGTCTTCTTCACCCTCATGAACACGCTGGTCCGCGAGCTGTCGTCCCGTTACGGCCTGTTCGAACTCCTGTTCGTCCGCTCGCTGTTCGGGCTCATTTTCGTGCTGCTGCTGGTCTGGCCCGCGGGGATCCGCTCGCTCAAGACCACGCGGCCGGGCCTGCAGGTCGTTCGCGGCCTCCTCGGGTTCACCGCGATGTACCTTTGGTTTTTCGCCGTCAGCAACATTCCCCTCGCGCAGGCCACCGCCATCAATTTCTCGGCGCCCGTCTTCGCGGCGGTGCTGATCGCCGTCTTTCTGGGGGAACGCATGCGGGCCCGGCGCTGGACCGCCACTGCGCTCGGGTTCGTGGGGATGCTCATCGTGCTGCGACCCGGGTTTGCGGAATTCTCGATTGCGGTCGCCGCCGCTCTCTGCGCGTCCATGCTGATGGCGATCGGAGCCACCGTGGTGAAAGTGGTGGCCCGCACCGACCACCCGAATTCCGTGGTGCTCTACGTGCCACTGTTCCTGTCCGTGTTCGCCGTCGTACCGGCGCTGCTGGACTGGACGCCCCCCACCGGGACGGATCTCACGCTGATGGCGGTGCTCGGCCTGGTCGGCACGCTGGCGCACCACTGCTGGGTGCGCGCGTTCGCGGTCACTGAGGCCACGGCCGTCTTGCCGTACGATTTTGTCCGCCTGCCGATGATGGCCCTGGCCGGCTACGCGCTTTATTCCGAGATCCCGGATCTCTGGACCTGGCTCGGTGCGACCGTCATTCTCGGCAGCTCCGTCTACATGGCGCACCGGGAAAGCCGCGCCCACAGGCGGCGCCAGTGATGCGCGTGTTTCAGGCCCCGATGTCGGCGCACACGCGGGCGACGCTGTTCATTCTCTGCGCGGCCGCGACGTTCCCGGTGATGGCAGCGCTGGTCAAGTTCCTTTCCACCGACTTCCATCCCCTGCAACTCGCGTTCTTCCGGTGCCTCTTCGGCGGCGTGGTCCTGATCCCCTTCTTCCTGCGACGTCCCGCGGCAATCGTGACCGCGCGGCCGCGCATGCATCTCTTTCGAGGCCTGCTCGGGGTGGTCTCCATGTGGATGGGGTTCACGGCCCTGTCGCTGCTGCCGCTGGCGGAAGCGGTGACCCTGGGCTTCACGCGCATTCTCTTCCTGATTCCGCTTGCGGTCCTGATCATGGGGGACCACGTCGATCTCCCGCGCTGGATCGCGACCCTGATCGGGTTCGGCGGCATCGTGCTCATGGTCAGCCCGGCCGGCACGGACTTGCCGGCGGCCGGGGTGGCCCTGTCACTGGTGTCGGCGTTGACCATCGCCGGCGTCAAGCTGACGGTGAAATCGCTGGCGGAGACCGAGGCGACGCTCACCATCCAGCTTTGGTTTGCCGGCATTGCGACGCTGGTGACGTTCGTCCCGGCGCTGTTCGTCTGGCGCTGGCCGGAACCGTTCGAACTGCTGCTCCTGTTGGCGATCGGCGGCGCCGGAACACTCGGGCAGATGTTCACCGTGCTCGGGCTGCGGGGCGTGCAACCGAGCGCGGTGATGCCGATCGACTACACCCGACTGATCTTCGCGACGTTCTACGGCTTCCTTCTCTTCGAACAACTCCCCGGCCCGGCAGCCATCACCGGCGCCGGCGTGATCGTCGCCGCCACGCTCTACATCGCGCGGCGTGGTGAACGCGTCGCCACGGCCGAACTGGGGCTCATCCGGCGACGCTGATCGGTGCGTGGATCAGGAAGGTGCCGGCCCAGAACAGCACCGCTGCCGTCACCCACTTGCGGACGGTGCGATACCACGCCGGCGCGACCCCTTCCCGCACCGCGCGCAGGTCGGCAGCGTGGGATGCAAGAAATGCGCCAAGAAACAGCACGATGACCCAGAAATAGTCCACGAACCCTGCCAGCGCCGCCAGGCCCGCGGTCGCGGGCAGGAACGGGACCACCCACCAGAACCCGTGCTGGCGAAACCCGCGCCCGGTGGCCGCGAGCGCCAATCCCAGGTGCAGCGCGCCGAGGAACCCCAGCGACGCCAGGGCGTAGTTGAGGCCGGTCAGGTAGAGATAGTCTCTCCAGGCCCCGTCGAGCAGCCAGAGGCCCCCGGCCGTCGCGACGAATGGCGCAGCGGCACAGGCCGTGGCCAACCAGGCCCCCGGCGGGGTAGGGTCTACGGGCCTCGGTCGCTCCACGCCCGCTCCATGGCCAGCGCCAGGTCGACATCGAGCCGGGTGACCGCGCCGGCGTCATGGGTGGCAAGCGTCACCTCGACCCGGTTGTAGACGTTGAACCACTCCGGATGATGATTCATGCGCTCAGCGACGTCCGCGATCCGGGTCATCCAGGCAAACGCGGCCCGGAAGTCATCGAACTGGAACGTCTTCCGGATCGCCGGGCGGTCCGGATGCCGCTCCCAGCCGGCAAGACGGTCAAGTGCGCCGGCCAGCTCCGGTTCCGTCAGGGGTGTGGCCATGGCTTCCCGCTGGCCTCCAATTCCTCAGCCCGGTCTCGGACTTCAGGGACACGGTGCCCAACCGTGACGGAAGCTGCAAGCGGCGCCACGCCGAGGGCCTTCGGTCAGGCCCCGTCGCTCGACGACATCGCCGCGATCGCGACGGTCGAGCTGGCCCGGCTGCCGGAGCCCTTTCGCTCGCAGGTCGGAGCCATCGCCTTCCGCGTCGAGGAATTCTGCGACGACGACGTGCTGCGCGACCTGCAGCTCGACAGTCCGTTCGAACTGATGGGGCTGTATCAGGGCGTGGCGATCGGCCACAAGGACTCCGGTTCGGTGGCGGAAGGGCCGGACATGGTGTTCCTGTACCGACGCGCGCTCATCGACTACTGGGCGGATTCCGAAGACAGCTTCGAAACCATCGTGCGCCACGTCCTGATCCACGAACTCGGCCATCACTTCGGCCTGAGCGACGAAGACATGGAGGAGATCGAGGCCCAGGCCGACTGACGGCCGGGTCAGTCGCGACAGGCGTCCGCCAGCGGTCGCGTTTCCAGTGCCGGCACGCACACGCTGTCGGCACCAATCGCGATCAGGCAGGCATGCTCCCGGAGGTCGACGGAAATGTCGCGCTCTTCACACTGCTGCACATCCCAGTTCTGCAGCGTGGCTAGTTTCTCATCGGTGCGAAAGCACCGCATGCTCCGGCCGTCCAGCCAGAACATGGCGTGGCCGGATCGGACTCCCAGCGCGTCAGCGCCGTCATTCCGGACGCAGATGAGCTTGGCTGAAGCCGGCAGTGCAGTGACGATTGCAACGGACAGCACCACGCAGGCGGCAACAAATCGAGACACGGCAGAAGGTCCTCCGTTCAGGCGGTTCGGGGTCGGGTTGCAGCGCAACATAGGGCGTTCCGGCAGGACGGGGCGAATCCGGACGAAGCGCCCGGCGCGCGAAGACGCGCCCCCGCCCGTTCGGGATGGCCGCGTCACCCGGCGCCACGCCGTGCCGGTCAGTCCGGCTGGCCGCGCGTCCTGGCAGTCGCCTCCCTGAGCAGCCACCCCACGGCGAGCGCGGCGAGCACCGCGCCGATCACCTGCGCGGACAGGAAGCCCGGGACGTCGGCGGGTCGAATACCGGAGAACGTATCGGAAAGACTGCGCGCGATGGTGACCGCGGGGTTGGCAAAGGAAGTCGATGCGGTGAACCAGTACGCGGCCGATATGTACAGGCCGACGAGCCAGGGGACTGCCGCCGGCCGAAACCGGAGCCCGGCCAGAATCGTCGCGACCAATCCGAACGTTGCCACCACTTCCGCGAACCACTGCGCCGGGCCGCTGCGGGCCGTCTCGGAGAGCTGCAGAGGAGATTGCTCGAACATGAGGTGGGCAACGACGGTACCGATCACGCCGCCGATGATCTGCGCCGACGCGAACGCGGCTGCCTTGGCAGGGCGGATGTCTCGACGTACCGCGAAGGCCAGGGTCACGGCCGGATTGAGATGGGCCCCCGACACCGGCCCCAGGACGGTGATCAAGACCACCAGGATCGCCCCGGTCGCAATCGTGTTGCCCAGGAGCGCCACGGCCGTATCGTCCGCAAGGGTCTCCGCCATGATGCCGGAGCCCACGACGGTGGCGACGAGGACGGCCGTGCCGACCGCCTCGGCCGCGTGCTGCCGGATCCGATCGAATTCCACGGCGCGGCCTAGTCCGGCTTGGTGGGGGCGGCGAGGAGAAACGAGCAGATTTCCGGATTTCCGGCGCAGCAGTCGCGCACGAGGAACGCCATGAGTTCGCGCATCCCGTCATAATTGGCGGAGTACCGGATCGTGCGGCCGTTGCGGGCCGGCATGACCAGCCCGGCCCGCGCCAAGAGCCCGAGGTGGGTCGACAGGGTATTCGGCAGCACCGTGAGCTGTTCCGCGATGACGCCAGCCGACAGTCCCCCCGGACCCGCCGTGACCAGAAGCCGAAACACCGACAGCCGTGTCTCGTGCGACAGGGCACTGAGCGCCTCCAGCGCACGTTTGCTTTCCATACTTCGCGAATTATCGAAGAACCGGCGCATCGTCAAGCCGGCGGACCGTTGCACGCAACCGTCGCCACGCCCGGTTGCGAAGCCGGAACAGGCCTGGTCGCGGCACCGGACACGCGCCGGCCAGCCGGTGCCCCGGCACCAGGCCCGCGGGAGCACCTGCGACGCTGGAGCCAGATTCCGGCGGGGCGGGCACTACCCCGCCACCTGCAGCCGCTCGCGCCACTGGCATCCGGCCGCATGAACCGCGCCTACGTCCTGCCCGACGTGCTGCAGACGGGTTTGGTCACCGTGTTCTGCGGCTCGGCGGTCGGCTTCACTTCGGCAAGGGTCGGGGCGTATTACGCCCAAGGCGGGAACCGGTTCTGGGCGGTTCTGCACGAGGCCGGCTTCACCGACCGGCAGCTCCGGCCGGAAGAGTACCCGCTGGTGTCCGGCTACGGCCTGGGCCTGACCGACCTTGCGAAATACGAGTTCGGCAACGATGCCGACCTGTCCGCGGAGGCCTACCAGTCGAGCGCGCTTCGGAAGAAAATCGAGCGGTACCGGCCGCGCTTCCTCGCATTCACGGCCAAGACGCCCGCGCGGGTCTTCCTGCGCGAGCAGTTCGGCGCGACCCTCGCGGCCGGTCCGGACGGTTACGGTCTGCAGCCGCATGCCATCGCCGGCACGCGCCTCTGGATCCTGCCTTCCACTTCGGGCCGGGCGAAGACCTTCTGGCGATCGCAGCCATGGGACGAGCTCGCGAAGCGCCACCGTGCCGAGCGAGAACGCACGACCGGAACGTGAACCGCCGGCAAGTTGTGCGTGTACTGAAGGTCCTGTACGGTCCGCAGCCCAAGGCTCCAATGGATGCCGGACAGCGCGCCGGGTCCGAACAGCGGCCGAACTGCTCCCGAGCCGGACTACCATCATGGACATCACTGGCCGCTTGGGCGAGCTCACCACGCAGGTCATTCCTCCGTCCCGACCCATTCCGACGCTGGCGGACGACGTGCGCGAACTGCTGCTCGATTCGCCGCGTTCGCTGCCTCCCAAGTATCTCTACGACGAAGCGGGCTCCGACCTGTTCGACCAGATCTGCCGGACCAAGGAGTACTACGTCACCCGCACCGAGGACGCGCTCCTGACCGAAGTGGTCGGGAATGTCGCCACGACCGTCAGACCGGCGACCGTGTTCGAGTTCGGCAGCGGCATGTCGCGGAAAACGCCGCAGATCATCGACGCGTGCTGTCAGGTGGGGCCGCTGGCAACCTATGCCGCGTTCGACATATCGCCGGACGCCCTGCGGGCTGGTGGCGAGGGGCTCCGGCAGAGTCATCCGGAAATGTCCGTGCAACTGTTTGTCGGCGACTATACGGCTGGCCTCGATGCGCTGCCGGTACCCGAGGGACCCCGTCTCTTCCTGTTTCTGGGCGGGACCATCGGCAACTTTTCGGAGCCGGAAGGTATCCGCTTCATGCGCGATCTTGCCGCCAAGATGGAGCCCGGAGACTTCCTCCTGATGGGCGCCGACCGGATCAAGGACCGGCAGGTCCTGCACGACGCGTACAACGATTCAGAAGGGTTGACCGCGGCCTTCAACCAGAACGTGCTGCGCGTGTTGAACGCCCGCCTCGGCGCCGACTTCGAGCCCGAGGCCTTTCGCCATGACGCCGTCTACAGCGAGCAGAATGCCCAGATCGAGATGCGCCTGGTGGCGACGCAGGCGCAAACCGTGACCTTTGGCAGCCTGGACGAACAGATCCGCTTCGCCCGCGGCGAATCGATCCTCACCGAGGTCAGCCGGAAATTCAGCCGCGATTCGCTGGAACGCCTCGTTCGCAGCGCCGGTTTCGAACTGCGCCGCCACTACACGACGGACGACGAATACTTCTCGCTGGTGCTCGCGGAGATCGGGAACTTCGACGAACGGCTGTAAGCGCCGCTCATCGCCCGGTTTCGGCAATGCGTGTCGGCCGGCGCCCCATGCAGGACTCGAGTGATGTTCCGGCAGCGGGAGGGGCGGTGATCGCCCGGGCCGGCGTCCACCGTCCTTCAGCAGCGGCGGCGCACGACGTCACGCGGAGCCCGGTTTGGAGCGGGCGATGAGATTCGAACTCACGACTTCTACCTTGGCAAGGTAGCGCTCTACCCCTGAGCTACGCCCGCTCGGTCGGGTGCGGCATGATAATGTAAGGTCCCGGCTGCGCAACCTTCAGCACGTGGCAAGCCCTCCCTCCATCGGAAAATCCATGCAAGATTCCGACGCCCTGATCGGCGGCGCTCAGGCCGCTCCCACGGGTCACATCTTCGATACCGACACTGCCCGGTTCGCCGAGGATGTGCTGTCCGCGTCCCGAAGTCGGCCGATCATCGTGGATTTCTGGGCGGACTGGTGCGGCCCCTGCAAGCAGCTCACGCCGATGCTGGAAGCGGCGGTCAGCGCCGCAGGCGGCAAAGTGGCGCTCGCACGGGTCAACGTCGACCAGAATCAGACGCTGGCGGCGCAGTTGCGCGTCCAGTCGTTGCCGATGGTGTACGCATTTGTCGATGGTCAGCCGGTCGACGGCTTCGCGGGAGCGTTGCCTGACACCGAGGTGCGTGCCTTCGTGGACCGCATCGCCCAGCAGTCCGTGGGCGCGGTGCAGCAGCAGATCAGCGAGGCGCTCGATGCCGCCGATGCCGCGCTCGCCAACGACGCCAAGAAGGCGGCCGATCTCTACACCAGCGTGCTGGAACGCGACGGCGCGAATGCCCGCGCGATCGCCGGGCTCGGGAAAGCGCTGCTCAAGGCTGGCCGCGCCGCCGACGCGCGCGAAATACTGGAGAACATTTCGGAAGATCTTGCCAAGGACCCGGCGATCGAGTCGCTCCGCTCGGCAATCTCGCTCGCCGCTGAAGCCAGCCAGGCCGGCGACGTGTCGGCGCTGAAGGCCAAGGTTGAGGCAAATCCTGACGATCACCAGGCTCGCATCGATCTGGCGAACGCGTTGCTGGCCAACGATGCCCGCGAGGAAGCCGTCGACCAGTTGCTCGAAAGCGTGCGGCGCGACCGGCAATGGAACGATGCCGCCGCCCGGAAGCGCCTGCTGAAGCTGTTCGAGGTCTTCGGAGAGGGTGATCCCCTGACCTCGCAGGCGCGGATGCGGCTGTCTGCGATCCTGTTCGCCTGAGCCGTTCTGTGCCTCCGCCCGGCCCAGAGGAGTTACCGACACACCTCCCGCTCTTCCCGCTGCCCGGCGCCATCATGTTTCCGCGTGACCGGATCGTGATCCAGGCATTCGAACCCCGCTACCTCCGCATGGTGAACCACGCGCTCGCCGGATCGCGTCTGTTCGGCGTCATCCAGCCCCGCGATGACGGCACGACATACACGCATCCGATTCCCAACGACTGTCCCCTCTACTCGGTGGGCGGCGCGGCCTACATCCAGGCCTTCCACGAGACCGACGACGAGCGCTACCTGCTGCAACTCACGGGCGTCGCGCGATTCCGGGTCACGTCCGAGGCGCTTGATCAGGGAGGGTACCGGCGCGCCACCGTGGAATGGGACGAATTCAAGCCCGACTTCGAACCCGCCGATTGCAGTGCGCTCGACCACCCGGGCCTCCTGAGCGCGCTCCGGAGGCATGCGCAAACGCACGGCCTGAAGGTAAACTGGGACAATCTCGCGGAGGACGCGACCGAGATGCTCCTTCATTTCGGAATTCGCATCTGCCAGCTGGACAACCGCGAGAAGCAGGGAATGCTGGAAGCAGAAGGGGTCGTCGAAAGGGCGCAAATGTTGCTGGCGTCACTGGCCATGAAGGAAGCGGAGCGTTCGGGGTCCGGATCCGGGAGCATCAATTGACCGACACACCGCCGGGGCCTGCGGTGGACCCGCGCCTGCTCGAAATCCTGGTCTGCCCGGTGACCAAGACCAACCTCGAGTACGACCGCGAACGCAACGAGCTCATCAGCCGGGCGGCCGGCCTCGCCTTCCCGGTCCGGGACGGGGTCCCCATCATGCTGGTGGATGAAGCCAGGGCGCTGGAAGAAGACGAACCCTGATGACGTCTTCCGGCACGCGACCCGTGACGGTACGGGTGCGCCGCGCGGAACGCATCGTCGACATCGGCTTTGACGACGGCGCCGCATTCCAGCTGCCGGCCGAGTTTCTCCGGGTGGAAAGCCCGTCCGCCGAGGTCCAGGGGCATGGCGGCCCCAAGCAGCTGGTGCCGGGGAAAGCCGGCGTCGGCATTACCGCGGTCGAGCCGGTGGGGCACTACGCCATCCGCATCTGCTTCGACGACGGCCATGACAGCGGCATCTATTCCTGGAGCTATCTCAGGGAACTGGGCGAGCGCCAGGCGGCACTTTGGAAGGAATATCTGCAGGCTCTGCAAGCGGCCGGCCTGAGCCGCGAGCCGTGAATCGGCCGACCGCGCACCTGGGCCTGACCGGGGTGACGCCATGGGGGCGGCGGGCCCACGAATACCTGGCCTTCTTCGGACTTCGCGCGGATCAGCTTCCGGGCACGGTCCTCGACTGCGGCGCAGGCCCATCGTCCTTCACCGCCGAAATGACCCGGGCCGGCGTCGACGTCAGGGCGGTGGACCCCGGCTACCGGCTCGAGATACCCGCCATGCGGCGCCTGCTCACCAACGCGGAGCACCAAATCGGGGAAGCGCTGGCCACCGAACGGGATCGCTTCGTCTGGGACTTCTACGGCGATATCGACGGCCTGCTGACGGCGCGCCGCCAGGCCGCTGACCGGTTCTTTTGCGACTACCGGCAGGGACGGGTGACCGGGCGATACATCTGCGGAGAGCTGCCCAGGCTTCCCTTCTCCACCTCCCGTTTCGACCTCGCACTCTGCTCGCACCTGCTGTTTCTGTACAGCCGGGAACTTGACCTGGAGTTCCACCTGAGCGCCCTGTCGGAACTCACGCGCGTGGCTGTCGAGGTGCGGGTGTTTCCAATGATCAGCCTGGACGGCACGCCGTCGCCCCATGTGGACGCTTGCCGGCAATTCCTGGAACGAAGAAACGTGCGCGTCGCCATCGAACCGGTCCCGTTCGAATTCCAGCGCGGCGCCGACCATGTGTTTCACGCCTGGCGAACTGCCGATTCGCGGCCAATCCGGCGGGACCGGACGACGTAGCCATCAGCCGGCATCGCGGTCGCGGCCGGGCGGCGGCGGCGGGAACGGCTCACCACGACGCGGCAGCTGGACCGCGCCGGCGGCTCCCTGCTCCCCCCTTTGGGGGCCAGCCCCGGGGGCTTCCGGCACGGCCCGGCTGGAACCCGGCACGACCGGCGCTTCCCCTCGCGGGCAAGTTCAGCCCAACCGGCTTGCCATCAAAGCGGCTCGCCCCGAATCAGCCGCGGCAGCGGGGCGCCGATGCCGGAGGCGATGCCCATCGCCTGGCGCATGAGCACCTGCTTCACCGGGGGATTCGCGTTGACCATCCCGAGGCCGAGGGCACGGACCACGCCAAGGCCCGGCAGTCCGTTCGAGAACAGGCGGTTGACGCCGTCCGTGACCGCAACAAGGCTCGCCGTATCCATGCGTCGTCGGTCGGCAAATTCGGCGAGCACGTTCGGGTCACCGGGTTCGAGCCCCAGCCGCATGTGATCGGCGGCCAGTTCCGCCAGCAGCGCAACCCCGCGCAGTCCGAGATTGAAGCCCTGGCCGGCGATGGGGTGCAGCGCATGGGCCGCATCTCCAACCAGGACCACGCGCCCGCGCGTGTGCCGCCTGGCAAGCACCAGCGACAACGGGAATGCCGTCGGCGCGCCCTCCACGGTGGGAGTCCCGAACATCCCGTCGAACCGCGCCTCAAGTTCCGTCTGGAAGTCGGCGGCCGGCAGCCGCATCAACCGCCGCGCCGCGCTGCGGGGTTCGGTCCAGACAACGGCGCTCCGGCGACCGCGCAGGGGGAGCACGGCGAACGGCCCGGAGGGGAAAAATCGCTCCACGGCCGTGTCCTGGTGCGGTTCCGTGTGCCGGATCGTGCACACCATCGCCGTCTGCCCGTAGGCACGGGTGCGCTTGCCGATCCCGGCAAGTTCCCGGACGGGCGAGGCCCGTCCGTCGGCGCCGACCAGTATCCGGCTGTCGATCACCGAGCCGTCGGAAAGTCGGGTGCGTACCCAGCCCGGCAGCTCCTCGAACGACTCGACGGCATGCGCGTCCGTGGCCACGTCCAGCCGCCGGAGCCTGGATCCCAAGGCGCCCGAAAGATCGTCGTTCGAAACGATGTGCCCGACCGGTCCCTCGCCGAGGTCATCGCTTTCGAAATGCAGGTACAGCGGAACGTCGCTCTCCGCGACACGAATCCGGCGAATCGGCTGCGCCCGCGCGCGCACCGCCCGCCAAACCCCGATCGCCTCGTAGAGCCGCCGGGACCCGCAGGTGATGGCCGTCGTCCGCGCATCGCGCCGCGAACTGCCCGCCGCGGGATCGGCGATCCTGCAGTCGATGCCTGCGGAGGCGAGCGTCGTCGCCAGCGTCATCCCGGTCAGACCGGCGCCCGCGATCAACACTTCCGTCCGGAGCGGTGCCTCCGACATACGCTCTGAGGACTCCTCCGCCGCCACGTCTCGGGGAGCATACGGCAGCCGGCCGGATACCGAAGACCATGCGGGCTGCCGCCCGCCTCGCCAATCACTATCCTCGTTCCAGCTATGACCGCCGACGCACGCCAGCCGACCGCGCTTGCCCTGGGGCGCGCAATCGAGACGGGAGAACTCAGCCCGGTCGACCTGGCGGAATCGTGCCTTTCCGGGATTGAAGATGCCGGCCTCGAAGCCGCCGGCTTCGTCCGGCTGACGCCGGAGCGGGCGCGCGCCGAGGCGGCCGCCGCCGCGGATCGCGCCGCCGCCGGCCTGCGGCGGAGTCCGCTTGACGGTGTGCCGATCTCGTGGAAGGACCTCTTCGACACTGCCGGCATGCTCACGGAGGGCGGCTCCCCGCAGCTGGCGGGCCGGACGCCGGCCCGGGACGCGGCCGTCGTCCGCCGCGGCCGGGAGGCGGGTCTCGTCTGTATCGGCAAGACGTTGACCGTCGAGTTCGCGCTCGGCGGCATCGGCACGAATCCGCACTTCGGCACGCCGGCCAACGCCGCGATGACCGATGTCCCGCGGGTTCCCGGCGGCTCCTCGGCCGGCGCCGCCGTCTCGGTGGCCGGCGGACACGTACCCATCGGCATCGGCAGCGACACGGGAGGGTCGGTCAGGATCCCCGCCGCCTGGAACCGCCTGGTGGGCTTCAAGACCGGGATCGGCGCCGTGCCGCGGGACGGTGTCCTGCCGCTGTCCTCCACACTCGACACGGTCGGGCCGCTGTGCCGTTCGGTCGCCGACGCCGCACAGATGTTCGCCATCCTCGCCAATGAGAGCCCGGTGGATCTGGCGGGGGCCCGGGCCGAGGGCCTGCGCCTGCTGGCAGCCAGCAACCTCGTGCATGACGAGGCGGACGCCGAGGTGGTCGAAGCGATGCCGGCGGTACTCGAGGCCCTGCGGCGATCCGGAGCGACCGTCGTCGAGGCGGAGATTCCGGAATTCACCGAGATTCACGACCTGCTGCAGCGCCACGGCGGCATCGTGACGGCCGAGGGCTACGTGACCTGCCGACATCTGATCGACGGGCGCGAAGCACAAATCGATCCGGACGTGCTCGCGCGCATGGCCGAAGGCCGGGCCATGTCCGCAGTGGATTTTCTCACCGTGCGCGATGCCTCGGCGAGGCTGGCCGGGAAGCTGGCGGGACGCCTTGCCGGCTGGGACGCGCTGGTCCATCCGACGCTGCCGATCCTGCCGCCGCCGATCGCCCGGGTGACCGCCGATCGCGACGCCTACGCCCGCGCGAATGCCCTCGCCCTGCGGAACACGCGACTGGGCAACGTACTCAGCCTCGCCGCCGTGACGCTGCCCGTGACCGACTCGCTGCCGGTTGGCTTCATGGTGGCCCGGCCGGCCGATCAGAACCGCGCCCTGCTGCGCGTCGCGGCGGCCATCGAGGAGGCGCTGGCCGACTGAAGCCGTGCCTCAGTGCCGGAAGTGCCGCATCCCCGTAAACACCATGGCGACGCCACGTTCGTCGGCGGCCTTGATCACTTCCTTGTCCCGAACCGATCCGCCGGGCTGGATGACCGCGGTCGCGCCCGCCTCGACAGCCGCCAGCAGCCCGTCGGGAAACGGAAAGAACGCGTCCGACGCGACGACTGACCCGGTCGCCAGGGACGCGCCGAGGCCCGCCGCCTGGGCCGCCTCCGCCGCCTTGCCGGCCGCTACCCGCGCGGAGTCCACGCGGCTCATCTGGCCCGCCCCCACACCGACCGTCGCACCGTGTTTGGCATAGACGATCGCGTTCGACTTCACGTGCTTGCAGACCTTGAAGGCAAACAGCAGGTCACGCATCTCCGTTGCCGTCGGTGCCCGCTCCGTCACCACCTCCAGATCGGCTTCACCGACCTGGCCGCTGTCACGGTCCTGCACCAGCAGACCGCCGGAGATCGTGCGCACGTCCGGCGCCGGACCGGCAGGATCCGGCATCCCGCCGGTCTCGAGCAGACGAAGGCCGGTCCTTCCGGCCTCTTCGAACACGGCCTGGGCCGAGGCCGAAACCTCGGGCGCCACCACCACTTCGACAAACAGCGTCGCGATGGCGCGAGCGGTCTCGGTGTCCAGCCGCCGATTGAGCGCGACGATGCCGCCGAATGCGGACACCGGATCGCAGCGCAGCGCCAACCGGAAGGCGTCGGCCGCCACGGCCGCCGTGGCCACCCCCGAAGGGTTGGCGTGCTTGATGATCGCGACCGCCGGATCGGCGAACTCGGCGACCAGCCGAAAGGCTGCGTCGGCGTCGTTCAGGTTGTTGAAGGACAGCTCCTTGCCCTGCAACTGGCGCGCCTGCGCCACGCCGGGCTCCGCCGTTCCCGTCGCGAACAAGGCACCCTGCTGGTGCGGGTTCTCGCCGTACCGGAGCGTGCTCCGGCGCGGCCCGCCAACGCTGTACCAAGGAAAGGTGCTGACATCGGCGCCCGCGTGCCGGGCCAGCCATTCCGCCACCATCGAATCGTACGCGGCAGTGCGGGCGAACGCCTTCGCGGCCAACCATCGGCGACCCTCGGCGCTGATGCCCCCGGTCTCGGCGATCTGCGCCGCTACCCCGCGATAGTCGTCGGGATCCACCAGGACCGCGACGGAATCGTGGTTCTTGGCGGCCGATCGAATCATCGCCGGCCCGCCGATATCGATGTTCTCGACGCATTCCGCCGGCGCGGCGCCATCGCGCACCTTGGCCTCAAACGGATACAGGCTGACAACCAGCAGGTCGATCGGACTGATCTGACACGCGGCCATGGCATCCAGGTGGTCCCTCGAATCGCGGCGTCCCAGCAGGCCGCCGTGAATGACCGGGTGCAGCGTCTTGACCCGGCCGTCCAGGATCTCCGGGAACCCGGTGTGGTCGGCGACCTCGGTAACCCGAACCCCGGCGTCACGGAGCGCCGCCGCCGTCCCGCCGGTCGACAGGATCTCGGCACCGGCCGCCGCCAGCGCCTCGCCGAATTCAACCAGGCCGGTCTTGTCGGATACCGAGAGCAGCGCGCGCCGCACCGGTACGGTGCCGGGGCCCACGGCACTCACGACGCACCCGCCGAGCGGTCGCGGGGACGGAGAAACCGGCGCCATTCCGGAGACCCCTCGACCAGGAATGCAGGATTCTCCCTCGATGGCTTGCCGTAGCGGAGCTGACCGCCGGCCAGCTGCGAGACGGCCCCGCCGGCGGCCACCACGATGGCGTGGCCGGCCGCCGTGTCCCACTCCATGGTGCGGCCGGGCCGGGGATACAGGTCCGCGGTCCCCTCGGCCACGCGACAGAACTTCAGCGCACTGCTCATGGATTCACGTCGTCCCCCCTCGATCCGCCCCATGCTGCGCTCGAACGCGGCCTCGTGCCAGCGACTCGTCAGAACCGTGGGCCCGTCGGCCGGGCAGGGGCGCACCCGCAGCATGGTGTGGTTTCCGTCCGCATCGGCGGCACGCGCCGCCACGTTGACGCCGCCCCAGTAGAACCGGCCGCCGACGGGGTCCAACATGCAGCCGAACACCGGTTCGCCACCGATCACCAGCCCGACGTTGATCGCGAAATCGTTCCCTCCCGCGAGGAAGCTTCGGGTTCCATCGAGGGGGTCGATCAGCCAGTGACGGGCGGCGGCGGCGAGGCCCGCCGGGCGCTGGCGCTCCTCGCTCACCGCCGGGGTGTCCGGGTCAAGGGCCTGCAGCGCGTGCACCAGGATGGCATCGGCCCGGCGATCCGCCTCGGTCACGGGTGATCCGTCGGACTTGAACTCGGGGTCGGCCGCACCGGCCGCGCGGACCGCCAGGATCGCCTGTCCGGCGGCGCGCATCGCCCGCTCGATCTCCCCGATGCCGCCGTCGTCCGGCAGGTTCAACGCCATGGTTCCCGCCTGCGCGAACGCGGAGTCGATTTTGACGGAATCGCGAGCCCCCGATAGGTTGGTCGGCGACAGGACTGTCCCCGGACGCGAACTTGCAAATCGCAGATATTGAGTACCGGCTGGGTTCCCGGACCGAGACCCTCGAAGACCTCGGCGCGCTGAACCCTCACTGGCGAATCGAGCGCTTGCACGCCAAGACGGGCGTCAGCACCCGGCGCGTGGCGTCGCCGGAGGAAAACGCGACCGTGCTCGCCGAGGACGCCGCGCGCCAGCTCCTCGAGCGGGTCGATCCCGCGTCCCTCGACGGTCTGATCCATGTTACACAGTCCCCGGAGTCGACCCTGCCGACGACGGCCTGCCTCCTGCAGGAACGGCTCGGACTGCCCAGCACCCTCCTCGCCTTCGACCTGATTCAGGGGTGTTCCGGCTTCGTCTACGGACTGTCGGTCGCAGCGTCGCTGATCGCCAATGCCCACCCTGCCCGCATCCTGCTGATCTGTACGGACCATTACAGCCGCTACATCTCGCGTTACGACCGCACGTCGCGGCCGATCTTCGGCGACGGGGCAGCGGCCTGCGTCGTGGAACGAGACGGACCCGGAACGATCGGGCCGTTCGTGTTCACGACGGAGGGATCCGGCGCCCCCTACCTCACGCTCACCCCGAATAACGGGGTTGCCGACGTCGACGGGCCGGTCCTGTTCATGGATGGTCCGAAGGTGCTCGCCTTCACCCTCCGCGTGGTGCCCGATGCCGTTCGGGAGCTGCTCGAGCGCGCGGAGCTGATCCAGGACGATATCGACCTGTTCGTCTTTCATCAGGCGAGCGCCGTGGTTCTCGACCGCCTCCGTGAACAGCTGGGCGTGGTCCCGGAGAAATGGTTCCAGAACCTCGACGGCGTCGGCAATACGGTTTCCGCGACGATCCCCATCGCGCTGCGGCAGGCGCAAGAGCAGGGTCGCCTGCAGGCCGGCATGACCGTACTGGTCATGGGGTTCGGCGTCGGCCTGTCGCTCGCCGGCTGCGTCATCCGCACCTGACACGTTCACGCCACCCGCTCACTTGCTGTCCGAGCGGAGCAGCTGCCACGTCACCGCACTGACCGGGCTGCGGTAACGACCGGAGAGCACCACCTGCCAGGTGTCCGCGACGTCCCCGCCGTTATCCACGTAGACCGACGGCTCGATCGACAATACGGCTTCGCCCTCG
Source organism: Alphaproteobacteria bacterium (assembly GCA_965116745.1). GTDB lineage: Bacteria > Pseudomonadota > Alphaproteobacteria > TMED109 > TMED109 > VXPW01. The sequence goes on from OZ220701.1 coordinate 2,761,742, forward strand.
AACCGGAACTCCCACTCGCGCCCGCTCCGGCTGAGCAGAATCGAATGTGAATCCTCGCCGCCGATCGGGTGCACCTTCGGATGCAGGTGAAACCGGATCGCGAACGGGTGCTCGCGGCGCCCCGTCAGCGTATCCGTGCCGGTCAACGTCCGGCCGTCGCGGGTGAGTACCAGACGGCGCACGTGGACGATCCCGTAGCGCGCTTCGTACCCCCGATGCATGCCGGTCACCTCTTCGCCGTCTTCCCGCGGCCGCCGTTCCGCCGTCACCATCGGGTTGCGCCGGTCGGACCGTAGGCGCGCATCGCTGCCGTTGACCGACAGCGTGGAATGCGCGGCATGGTCCGCCAGCTTGGTGCCCGTCGCGGCGGCCAGCGTCCGGCCCGGACCGCAGTTGACGATCATGCGCAGGTCGGCGTCACTCATTTCGAAGGAAAGTGGCGCGCTGTTCCCCCCCGTCGGGGGAAGCCCGAAGTCCGCGAGCACCGTGGTGCCGCCGACCGACATCCGCCGGTAACCGGTCGCGTCGGCCGAACCGGGTCCGGCATCCCGGCCGACGTTCACCAGGCGGCGAATCTGCCTGGCTTCGCCGGCCACGCCGCCGTGGAACCGCCCAAGCTGGTGGTCTCCCAGCAGGCAGGTGCTGAGACAGGACGTCGTCTCGCGGAGCGCCGGCGCGAGGGTCGCCGCCGCAGGCTCATCGCCGCATTCGATCAGGACCCCGCGCAGCGTGATCAGCTGCTCCAGCAACCCCACGCACTCGGACGGTACGGGAGAGGCCGATGGATCGTGGCCCGGCGCCGTCTTGAGCGCCTGCGGCAGGAGGGACTGCGCCTGCCGCAGGCGCTTGGCGCCGCCACTCAGCAGCCGGGCCGACAGCAGGAGCCCGCGCGCGGCCGCCATGGGTCGGAACGGGAGACGCGAGGGGCGCGCGCCGTGCGCCAGGTGGCGAACCTGTGCCGTCAGTGCCGCTTCGAAGCGTTGGCGAAAGTCATCGTCCGCCCGCCGCAGCAGGAAATCCGCATGCAGCATCCAGGCCGACACGCGGTTGCTCAGGATGTCGATGCGCCAGAAGCTTGGATGCCATTCCGCGTAGGCCTCGAGCCACGAATCGATCAGTTTTCGCGCGTGCAGGGCTGCGAGCTCGTCGCCGGCAGCACGCAACTCGCGAATCCACAGGAAGCCGTGCAGCTCCTCCAGCCAGGCGGCACTGTGCCCTTCCGGTTCCCAGACGGGCTGGCTGCGCGAGATGAGCGTCTCACCCTGAAACGAGTAGTTCCCGGTGAACAAGGCGTCGCCCAGCTTGGCGTCCCCGGGTACCGGATCCGCCACGTGACGGACGACCGTCTCGGCGCCGCCCCGGCGCAGCCAGAGTCTCCAGAGCGCCGATCCGTACAGTGCACCGCGCCACGGAGGTTCGGAGCCATGCGGGTCGCGGGCGGCTCCGCTCCCGATCACGACGCGCGTCCGCCGGATCTCAGCCTGTCCAGGTTCCCGCGATACTCGGCAGCGCCGCCCTGAAACGCAGCCGCCCCGGCCACCAGGATGTCGGCTCCCGCCTCGATCGCCAACGGCGCGGTCTCCGGATTGACGCCCCCGTCCACGCTGACATCCACGGAGAGCGAGCGCGCATCGATGCGTTCGCGAAGCGACCGGATCTTGCGGAGCTGATCGGTGAGGAACGTCTGGCCGCCGTAGCCGGGGTTCACGGTCATCACCAGAACCAGGTCGCAGATCCCGAGCGCCGGCTCAAGCAGGCTCTCGGAGGTACCGGGATTGAGCGCCACGCCGGCCTTTTTCCCCAGTTCCCGTATCCGGCGCAATGTGCGGTCGAGATGCGGACAGGCTTCGATGTGGACGGTAATGAGATCGGCGCCGGCGGCGGCAAACGCCTCCACGGCGGGCTCCGCCGGCTCCACCATCAGATGGACATCGAGCGGCAGGCTCGTGTGCGGGCGGAGCGCCTTGACGACAGCGGGGCCGAAGGTCAGCACCGGGACGAAATGCCCGTCCATCACGTCGACGTGTATGAGGTCCGCGCCCGCGGCTTCCATGGTCCGCGTCTCGCTTCCCAGCGAGGCGAAGTCTGCCGCTAGCAACGACGGGGCAAGACGCGGTCGTCCAGACACGCTTCCACCTTACTGAACAGACGCCGAAGCCGACAGACCGAGACGCACCGGCCAAGCTATCGGGAACGAGGACACGAGACGAAGCCCTGCGGGGACGAGGCCAGCGCCATGTCTGTCGGTATTACCATTTATTGACCACAGGTAAAACCATTATGTGGCCGTAGGTCTCCCTATTTGGGCCACATCAGGGCGTTGATCGCACAGCTCCCGACGGGCATTAGGAATATAACTCGGCCAATACCGTGAATCTTGTCACATGATATGGCCATTCCCGCTGACACGCCGTGATTGGCTGACGTCCGAGCCGGCAGCAAGTGATGTGCGCCCCCTTTCGACCTGTCTCGCCCAGGACCACTCGCCCTACACCGCCTTGGTGAAGGCCTGTCGCAAGTCCTCGATGAGGTCGTCGGGGTGCTCCAGTCCGATGGAAATCCGGATGAGACCATCCGTGACGCCGGCGGCGCGGCGAGTTTCCGGCGGCACGCCGGAATGGGTCGTGGAAGCCGGGTGGCAGGCGAGCGACTCGGTACCGCCCAGACTGACGGCAAGCTTGAACAGGCTCAGTTCATTCAGGATCCGAAACGCAAGCGAGCGATCATCGTCGACCACGAAGGAGAAGGTTGACCCGGGCCCGCTGCACTGCGCCGAAAAGACCTCGGCCGCCTTCGAGTCTGCCGCATGCTCCGGGTGCAACACCCGGCAGGGAACGATGGTGTTGCGAGCCAGCCAAGCCGCAACTTGCGACCCGGACCGGGCGGCCCGTTCCATCCGCAGGGACAGGGTCTCCAGGGACCTGGAGAGCATCCAGGACGAGTGGGGATCGAGTTGAAAGCCGAAGGCGCTACGGGTCAAGCGGATGGGTTTCAACAGCTCGCGCGAACCGGTGATGCCGCCGGCGATCAAGTCGCTGTGCCCGCCGATGTACTTGGTCAACGAGTAGACACAGATATCGGTCCCAAGTCCGATGGGCTTCTGGAACACCGGCCCCAGCATGGTGTTGTCGCAGACGATGATCGGGCGCTGGCTGTCCGTCCGCGACCACTGGTCGATCACCTGCCGCGTCATGGCGAGATCAATGACGGCATTGGTGGGGTTCGCCGGGGTCTCCAGGTACAGCATCTTCACCGGGCCCAGGCGCGCCGCCGTGTCGAGCGCGTGGAGGAGCGCGGTCTCCGACAATCCATCGGTGAACGGAACCGACTGCACCCCCCAGGCGGGCATGACCTTGGTCAGCAAGGTCTCCGTGCCGCCGTAGAGCGGCGTGTAGTGGACGATGGCGTCGCCCGGACGGGTCAGGGTCAGGAACAACGCGCCGATCGCGGCCATGCCCGACGCGGTCAGCAAGGCACTTTCCGCGCCGTCCAGCAGCGCCAGCCGGTCCTCGACGATTTCCGTATTGGGGTGGTTGAAGCGGCTGTACACCAGACCGCCGGCACCACCATCCTGCGGCGCCGGCTTCCGTCCCGCGACCACGTCGAAGAAGTCGGCCCCTTCTTCCGCCGACTGAAAGGCGAACGTCGAGGTCAGAAACACGGGAGGCTTGACGGCTCCCTCGGACATCGACGGGTCGTATCCATACGACATCATCTGCGTGTCGGGGTGCAGCGTACGATCGCCGATGCGGGTGCGGCGAAAGGACTTCGCTCCTGGCATTGCGACCTCCTGTCGTGGCCACGTCGGCCGGGGGGCGGGCAGGCGGCGGAAGCGACGCTGACTTGTCCTGGTCAGCGGGCCTGATCGCGCTTGTCCACAATCAACCCTGATGTAGCGCCCGTTCGACCCCAATGCTCTGGAAGCAACACCGATGCAGTCCGATTCGGGGACGTCACTGACCGAGGGGGCGGGCGTCAGGAAGAATTACATCCATCTCTCGACCTCCGATGGCTTCCCCTTTCGTCGCAGCATGGCGCTTCCCTTTCCAGCCGGTCAGGTGGATCCGGTACGGCGGCTGACGTCGATGACGGCAGCGCAGTCCGTTGGTGCATCGCCGGGAGCACCCCGGCCATCGGCGGTGCGCCCCCAATACAAGGACCGGCGTACTAGTTCCGGACGCGGCCGCCTCGATGTCTGCAGGTCCGCGAGGTCGTCTCGGCGGATGACGCTGACCGACGTCCTTGAGTTGGCCGGGACGGGGATCCGGACCGGGCAGGCGCCGCAGAGCGCATGGGTCGCTTCGCTGTGGATCGCCCGCCAACACCGGAAACCATCGTGGCGCCAAGCCAGGCATCCGGCTCCGCCACGCTCCGCCGCCCGCCCGGCTTGGCCGCCGTACCGAGAATCTTCTCGCAATGGTTGGTCCAACTTCCGGGGAGCAGGTCAATCGACGACCGCGCCCGATGATCCGGCAACGCGAACAATCCCACAGGGCGCATCGATCACACTCCAGCGTTGCGACGGCAGGGTCCAGCTACTCTGGTACAAATACATCCGCGAGGTATTTGGAGACTTCCATCTTGCGCATACCCGGATTGCACTTGGCTTCGACCAAGACCCGCAATGTGAGAGAATTCCGGACCCACGGCATCCAAATGCTGTTGCACAATGCCGCCCAAGCCTACTTCCGCGCCCGTCGCCAGCCTCTGTAGACAGTATCGTTACGGCCCGGCGCAGGTCCATACCTGGCTTGTTTCAACCGCATCAGATGACACCAATCAGGGAAGGATCGTCAGCCTTGACACTCGATGACACTCCTGTGGTGATCAGCACCGATCAATTCCTGCCGAGACGGTGCCAGCCACCAAGCGGCCGTGGGGGTAGATCGGAGTATCACGGCGGCGCCCACGTCGGTCACCCCATTCCACACACCCTCCGGAGTGTCCATGTCATCGGATGAAACCAGCGTTCCGCTCGGCTACGCGCGCGATATCTTCGATCTGACCGGCCGCGTGTCCGTGATCACCGGCGGCGGAAGCGGACTCGGTCGGGCCATCGCCATCGGCTACGCGCAATGCGGCGTCACGGTTGTCGTCGCCGACATAAACGAGGAGGGCGCGACCGAGACCAAGGCGGTCATCGACGAGCAGGGCGGGACCGCCGTCGCGATGCCGCTTGACGTGACGAAGCGGAGCCAGTGCGTCGAGGTTGCGGAAGCGGTGCGGCGCGAGCACGGGCGCATCGACATCCTCGTCAACAGCGCGGGCGCTGCGCACCGGAGCCCCGCCGAGGAGTTCCCCGAGGAGCGCTTCGACCACATCATCGATCTCAACCTGAAGGGCACGTATCTGTGCTGTCAGGCGTTCGGCACCGTCATGCTGGAGCAGGGCAAGGGCAGCATCATCAATATGGCGTCGATCGGCTCCTTTATCGCCTATCCGTTGTCCAGCGCCTACATCGCGTCGAAGGGCGGCGTCGCCCAAGTGACCAAGGTCTTGGCGTTGGAGTGGCGCGAGCGAGGTGTGCGCGTCAATGGCATCGGACCCACTCTGATGGAATCCCCCATGACCCAAAAGGCCGCCCAGACGACCTCGCTCACTGCCGATTTCATCAAGGCGCGTATGCTCCGGCCGCGGGTGGGCTTGCCGCGCGATCTGATCGGGGCTGCAATCTTCCTCGCGAGCGATGCGTCCGAACTGGTGACCGGCCACACCATCATGTGCGATGACGGCTACCTAGCGGCGTAGTCGGAGCCTAACTCCCCGGCTCCAAGTCCTCCGTTCACTCACCTTCATGGTGGACCAATTCAGTGGGGGCAGGTCACTTGGCGTGAGGGTGAATTCGCTCCGGAAGCGCCTCCCCAGGCGGGTCCGGGAACTCAGGCATCGGGGGCCGCGGAAAGACACCTGATAACGTGGCCAATACCGCTGACCCCTCATAACGTGACCGTACGGCCAAGTTATGCCGATACCGACAATGTGGGTGGTGGGCGCGGCTGGGATTGAACCAGCGACCCCTACGATGTCAACGTAGTGCTCTCCCGCTGAGCTACGCGCCCGCCGCATGCGGGCTCCGACTATAGGCACGTGCGCTCTTCTGGCCAACCAGCCGACACGGTGTGCGTGGCGGCGGCGCAGCGCGCGCTGGGGATCCGGCACGCCGGGCCAGGCCCCCGCGGGACAACCCTCCGGGCCGGGGCCGAACCGCATGCGATGCGCCGGTTCGGCAGCAAAGGCAGGCAGCGTGACTTCCGGCTGACGTCCTGTCCTGCTTCCGGTCGCGGTCCAGGCGACCGCAGCGGGACCGCATGCCTTCCCGTCCGGTCTCCGCATGCGACCGTCCCGCCGCCACCCCGCACCGTGATCCGGTCTGCCACGAACCATCGGAATCATCCGGGCGGGCGCTGTTTCGGCGACGTCTCGGTCGGGGCAAGACCCGCCTGTTGCAAGGCGCGATTCTGGTTGTGGGTGAGCGCCTCCACGGAAAAGCCGCCCATGATCTCCTCGATCAGCCGATGCCAGTTGAGCTGGGCGCCGAGTGTGGTGAAGACCGACCCTAGGCCGATCGCGGCCCGGTCGACCAGCACGAATTCCCGTGGGGGTTTCACCCCGCCCAGACGCCGCAATTCCCGATGGACATGCACGACGACCCGGCGGCCCTCCGTCGTGCCCTCCTGTATCGGGCGGGTCTGGTCATCAAGCAGCGGCGCATAGAGGTAGTCGGCCCAGAGGTCGAGTACATCCAGCATCTCCCGCGAGAGGCCGGTGAAACCCCATGATTCGTAGGCAGCGACAGCGAGTTCCTTGTCGTGGTCGCGTTTTGCCCGATAGAGATTGATCACCCCTTCGACAAATCGTGCCTCGAAGCTGCGTACGCATCCGAAGTCAAGGAGGTTGAGGGCTCCGTCCTCCGCCAGCGAGTAATTGCCGGGGTGCGGGTCGCCATGGATCACGCCGTACCAGTAGAACGGCTGGTACCACGCGTGGAACAGTCGAAGCGCTGCCTGGTTGCGCACTTCCTGCGGGGCGTCCGCGAATTCGTTGAGCCGCCGGCCTTCCAGCCAGCTCATGGTGAGCAGCCGGTCGGTGCAGAGCGTCTCGACCGGCTCGGGAACCCGGACACCGTCCGTCGAGGCCAGCATGTCCGCGAACATCCGCATCGTCCGCCGCTCGCGCTCGTAGTCGAGTTCCTCCTGCAGCCGCGCAGCCAGTTCCGCGTAGATCTCGCTCGTGTGGATCGCGCGGTCGTAGCGACCGTACAAACTGAGGAAGAACCGGAGCTGCTTGAGGTCGGCCTGCACCGTCGAGACCATGTCGGGGTACTGCAGCTTGAGCGCCAGGTCGCGTCCGTCGGCGCGGGCGCGATGGACCTGTCCGAGTGATGCCGCATGCGCCGCCGTGCGCCCGAATTCCTCGAAGTGATCCTGCCAGCGGGGCCCCAGTTCCGAGGCCATGCGCCGACGCACGAACAGCCATCCCATCGGGGGAGCGTCGGCCTGCAGGGTACTCAGCTGCTTGGCGTACTCCGGCGGCAGCAGGTCGGGAACCGCCGCCAGCAACTGGGCGACTTTCATGATGGGCCCCTTGAGACCCCCCAGCGCCCGGACCAGGTCGGATGCCCCGGATACGCCATCGTCCTGGCGGCCCCTAGCCCGCCTTCCGACGTAGCGAGCGGCAACCCGGCCGGCCTCCAGGCCGAGGCGGGCATGGCGCCGCGCCTGCCCGCCGATCCGGGTGTCGGCCGCCTCCCCACCGGGCTTGTCGCCGTCCTGACCCATCGTGTTCCCCGGTGCGGCCCCCCGCCATACGCAAGCTTGAAATAGCCCAAATCGCGGAGCATTTCGCGCCCGGCGCAAACCCGCGCCCGCCGCCGGGCCCATCCAGTCAGAGATCCGGAAGCAGCGGCGGCCCCGGAACCGGCTGCGCACCGGCCGCCCATGCCGGCACGTTTGCCGCGCCCGCGCACGGTACGGCCGCCGGAAGACCTAGTTCATGGGTATTCTGAAGCTCATGCCGCGCTAACGGGACCCGCAGGATGCATTCGAAGCGGCCAGGAATTCCTGGCACCCCAGGCCGTCAGGACCTAGACCTTGTGCTCGGCGCTGCGCAGTATCTCGACATCGCGGAGTACCAGGTGTTCGCACTGGCGCATCGGAACTGGTTTGGCGATCTGGATCCCGTGGCTGTGGAGCGTGCGTTCACCGCCTACCTCGTGGGCAAGGTCGTGCCGGTGTGGGTCCGCCATTTTGCCCGGCTGACGCTGCGGCGCGGGGTGCCGCCGCAAGCACTGGCGGACGCCGTTGCTCCGCCCGCTCCGTCGCCGCGCCAGGGCGTCGTTGCCGGCGGGCTGGTCCTCGGGGTCGTCGCGCTCGTGGTCGCGCTGGCCGCTGCCGGAAACCCGCCCGAAGGCTGTTTCTTCCCGCCCTGCTACTGACCCCTGGAACCTCCGACACCGCCATGGATGCGCTGCTCGACTGGGTCTTCCTCGCCGCGACCGGCGCGATTGCCTGGCACGGGATCACCTTTCGGGACGAAGAGGGCGAGCGCGACTGGGTGCGGCTCCTCTTCGGCTGCATCGCCCTGATCTTCGCGCTCCGGGTACTGGCGGTCGATATCCTGGGCCTTCCCGTCTTCGGATAGGCCGCGCACACTGCGGCTCCTTCAGCGCTCGTAGGGACGCTGCAGCAGGTCTTCGAGCGGCCGGACCAGCACCCGGCGGTGTGCCGGCAGGGCCAACTGCTCCTCCAGGTAGCGCATGCGATCCTCGATGGTCGGCGGACGCAGCTGCACGTTGTACAGGAGACGGTCGATCCAGTGCATGCCGTCCGACAGGTCCGGGTCGAGTGCCAGCGCCGCCTGGTACGCCTTGAGCGCGTCCTCGTGGCGCCCCATCGTGTCCAGCAGAATGCCGCGATTGGCGATCCCGGCCGCGAACTCCGGATCGATCACGAGGGCGGCGTCGAAGGCGGCAAGGGCGGCGGCGTGCCGCTGGAGCCGTTGCAGGCTGCGGGCGACGCCTTCGGCCGCGTACACGTTTTGCGCGTCCTCGGACAACGCGGCACCGTACTTTTGCAGCGCCTCCTCGTACCGCCCGTCCAGGAACGCCCGGTTTCCTTCGCGGTAGGCGATGCGGCCGGGATACTTGCCCGCGACATCCAGGTACTCCGCCAGCATCCAGACGACCGTAAACACCGCCATCGCGATCGCGATCCAGTACAGCACCCGGTACCGGCGGTCACGCATCGGGCGACAGCAGCCAGAAGTTGAACAGGAGCGCGAACGGCACCACGACCAGAAACGCAACGAAACCGGCCCGGCGCTTCTGGCCGGCAATTTCCGCGGCGTCGAGGCGGCGCTTGGCGCGCCGCTCGAGGCGCCGGACACTGAGGGTCCAGACCAGTCGCGATACCGGGATCCACAATGCGGCCGCGAGCAGTCCAGTGGTCAGCACGAACCACGCCATGCCGAACCTCCCGTGGGACGGGGGCGCGCCGGGCGCACCCCCGTCACAGCCCTACGACGCCGTGCTGGTAGCGGGCGCCGGCTGGTCGCCGATGTCCTCCGTGATCGGCTGCACCGCCGTCTTGGGCGGCGTGGAAAGTTCCATCCGGTAGGCCAGCATCCACATCATGTAGACGCCGATCGCCCAGAACAGGATCTGCCAGGCCCAGATCGACGGGATGCCGAAGATCCATTCGCTCGGCATGTTCGGATCGCCGAAGATCCAGTTGCCGATGACGGCGCCGGGCCCGATACCGAAGAAGAACCACGCCAGCGTGATGATCCATGCGATCGGCACCAGGGACCGTTTCTCCTCCGGCAGCGAGGCATGCTCGCGCAGGAACGAGTGGAAGGTCATCCGGTGCCGTGTCTCCGTCTCATCCTGCGTGAAGTACGACACGATCACGGCAATGCCGAGGTTGAAGAGAATCCCCCAACCGGCGGAATGGATGGTCAGCGGCCATCGACCCCAGGCCTCGATTCCGAACCAGTCCCGGCCAAGATTCTCGGTCAGCGTGACCGCGACGAGACCGGCGATCAGCCCGAACACCACCCCGGCGCGGGTCAGCCACGGCCACCAGCACACCGCGATCAGCGACGGCCACATCTGGAAACCGTAGGCAACGGCAAGGCCGCCCAGCAGCACGAGCGCGTCACTCGAGACGGTCGCCACCACCAGTGCCGCCAGCACGATGAACGCGACGCCGATCCGGCCATAGGCCTTCTGGGCGGTGTGGCTGGCGTCCGGGATCAGGTAGTGCTTGATCAGGTCGCGGGTCAGCATGCCGCCGGCCGTTGACATGTAGGCGGCGCCGGTCGACTGCATGGCGGCCAGCGCGCACACCGAGAGCAGTGCCAGCAGCCAAGGGGCGGTTCCCTCCAGCAGGTTGATGAGCTGTGGTACCAGCATCCCCTGCTTGCCGGTCTCGGTCATGAGGTCGCCGGTGGCGAGCCCGGGGCCGATGACGTTGGTCACGGCCTCGGGGGCGGCGGCCAGGAACGCCGCATCGGCGCCCAGGAGGTGTCCGCCCATGCCCTGGATGGCAGTGAACGAGAACAGGATGAAGCCGATTCCGAAGGACGATGCCCAGACCTGCTGCGGCGCGAACGGCTTCGGATCGCGGTTCGAGTACGCCCACATCGTAAAGGCGGGCGCCGCCTGGATCCCCATCAGCGCGAACATGTAGGTGAGCACCATGATGCCGGTCCAGGCTCCGCCGACCGCGGATGGACCAGCCTCCACGAACTGGATCACCCCCGGAATCGCGACATAGTGGCTGTAGCCGTCAGGGGTCAGATTCGTGTCATGTTCGGCGAGCGCCTTGATGCCGTCGATCAGGTTGCCGAAGCCGCCCACGTAGGCAAGCGTGATGATCCCGATGATCGTGATCCCGCCCGCCAGCAGGATGCACTGGAGCGTGTCGACGTAGGCCACGGCGCGCAGCCCGCCTGACGCCACGTAGATCAGCACCACCAGCGACAGCAGCCACATCCCGACCTCGACGTTGAGCAGGCCGTCGGTCAGCACGTTGAACAGGAAACCTGACGCGCGCAGTTGCACGCCCAGGTACGGGATCGAGAACACGAGCGCCACGATGACCACGAGGACGCGGATCGCGTCCGAGCGGAAGTACGTGGACAGCATCTCGCCGGGTGTCACGAACCCGAATCGCTTGCCGATCATCCACTGTCGTTTCAGGAACAGCACGCCGGTGAACGGGATCGTGATGGCGTAGAAGGACGCGTACGCGTAGGGAAATCCGTCCCGGTAGATCAGGCCGGGATGCCCCATGAACGTCCAGCCCGAGAAGGAAGTCGCGGTGGCGGCCAGCACAAAGACCAGAATGGAAATCCGCCGCCCGGCGATGAAGTAGTCCGACGCGGTACGGGACGCTATCGCGCCCTTGATCCCCCAGAAGATGCAGTATCCCCAATACAGAACGACGAAGATGGCAAGCCAAATCATCTTTGGGCTTGCCAGCGCCTGTGCAATGGAGTCCATGGCTGAGCCTCCCAGCGGTGCGACCCTGTTCCGGATCAACGCGGACTCTTCCATAACCGGCACGGCGCCGCAAACCGCAGGCGCTCGATTTCCGGGCCCCCGGGTGATTGACGAAACGGGAACGGGGGGCAAGGATGGCGGACAAGGAGACCGCTATGGCCGTTGCATACTTCGCCGCTGGATGCTTTTGGGGTGTCGAAACCGCCTTCCGGAAAGTCGACGGCGTGCGTTCAACCTCCGTGGGGTACATGGGCGGTACGCAGGCCGATCCCTCGTACGAAGATGTCTGCACGGGCAAGACCGGGCACGCCGAGACCGTGCGGGTCGAATTTGATCCGGCCGCCGTCGGCTACGAGGACCTGCTGGAAACGTTCTGGAAGATCCATGACCCGACGCAGGGCGACCGGCAGGGCCCGGACGTCGGCACGCAGTACCGTTCGGTGCTCTTTCCCGTCGACTTCGGCCAGACGATGCTTGCCAGCGCGTCGCGCGAACGGGTCACGCGGGAGGCTCGATTTGCCCGGCCGGTGACCACCGACATCGTCGACGCGGGGCATTTCTGGCTGGCCGAGGACTATCACCAGCAATACGAGGAAAAACGACGCGGAACGAGAGTCTGATGACGCTCTTCGCGGCCGCCGACGTCCTCCCGGAGGACTTCGGCCAGGGGACGTTCGCAGGCCGCGTCTGGCGACCCGATGTCGCGGGGCCGAGCGTGGTCCGCCTGGACCCCGGCGGCGTGGTCGACGTGACCGGCAGCTGGGCCACCATGCGCGACCTGATCGAGGAGCCGGAGCCGGCGGCGGCGCTGCGCGCCGCGTCGGGCGAGCGGATCGCCGACCTCGAGGACTGCCTTGCCGCAACCGCGGCCGGCAGCGATGACCGGCCCAGACTGCTGGCGCCCGTCGACCTCCAGGCGGTCAAGGCTTCCGGCGTGACCTTCGTCCGGAGCATGCTGGAACGCGTGATCGAGGAGCATGCCCGGGGGGATCCCGCCCGGGCCGAGACCGCGCGGGCCGAGATGACCGGAATCCTCGGGTCCAGCATCGCCGAGGTCCGTCCCGGCAGCCCGGAAGCCGCCGAGCTCAAGCAGCACCTGAGCGCCCGCAATCTCTGGTCGCCGTATCTCGAGGTCGGACTGGGCCCGGACGCGGAACTGTTCACGAAGGCGCAGCCGATGGCCGCGGTGGGCACCGGCGCGGACATCGGCGTGCATCCGGATTCCGCGTGGAACAACCCCGAGCCGGAAGTGGTCCTGGTCATCGCCTCCGACGGCAGGGTTCAGGGCGCCACGCTCGGCAACGACGTCAACCTCCGGGACTTCGAGGGCCGGTCGGCGCTGCTGCTCGGGCGCGCCAAGGACAACAACGCGAGCTGCGCGATCGGGCCGTTCATCCGGCTCTTCGACGAGAACTTCGGGCTTGACGACGCGGGCGCCGTGGAAGTCCGGCTTGAAGTTGACGGCACCGACGGCTTCCGGCTGGACGACACCATCTCGATGACGCTGATCTCGCGGACTCCCGCTGATCTCGCCGGGCAGCTGGTGAATCGCCACCACCCGTTTCCCGATGGCGCGGTGCTGTTTCTCGGCACCATGTTTGCCCCGACCCAGGATCGCGGCACGCCCGGCTCCGGCTTCACGCACCACGCACACGATGTCGTCAGGATCCGTTCGCCGCGGTTCGGCGGCCTGATCAACCGGGTCCTCCCGACCGACCAGTGCCCGCCTTGGGAGTTCGGCAGCCGGGCGTTGATGGCGAACCTCGCGGCCCGGGGTCTCCTGCAGGCCTAGGCGCCGGCCGGGCAGCCGGCCGCGGCGCTGCGATCAGCGCGCCGAGGCCTTGAGTTCGGCCAGTACGGCGAAGGGACGGTCGGCGGGCGTCCGGGCGGGTTGCTCCTTCCGGCCCCGCCTGCCGTCGCGCCGCCGCACCCAGAGCGTCTGCCCTTCCTGAATTCCGGTTCGCCGGTAGCCCAGGCTGCCCATGAGCCGGGCGGCCGGGTCCGCGGGCAACCCGGTTTCGGCCAGCGGATCGAACGCGAACGGACCGCTCCTGGCGCGCCGCGCCAGTCGACCCGAAAGCTTCTCCACGACCTCCACGCGCCCCGCCACCCGGCCGACCGCCACGTACCCGGCGGCGGTCCACAGCGCCGGCGGACAGGTAGTGGCATCGCACCACGGCACGTCCGGCGGCGGCCCGGCCTCGCCGACGCTCAGTGCCTTGAGCATCCACACCAGCCCGCCGCGCTCTCCCTGCCGGAGGGCGGGAAGATCGAGGCTTTCCCGGCCCACCCGGACGCCGAGCCGACGGAGACGGGCACGATCCGCACGCGTCAGCGTGATGAGCACGGCCTCCACCTCGCGCCGGGCCAGCACACCCGCCTCCTCCCGGAGCCGCCAGGCGAGACCCCGCACCGAGGCCGGCAGCGCGCGGTCCGAGAGCGCCACCAGCGGCGACAGGACCCGGTCGAGATGTCCCCTGAGCCATTCCCGCAGCCGCTGCTCGACCTGCCGCCGCACGGTCCCGTCGAGCAGGTCGTCGGCCTCCAGTTTCACCTCGGGACGCCACCACGACTGGCCACGGAGAAGTTTCGCGACCGGCGCCTCCTCCCAGCACAGGCGGCCGTCCGCCGTGAGTCGGACATCGTCGCCCGCCGCTGCCACCAGCCGGTCCGCGCGGCTCCTCACCTCCTGCGCGATCGCCTTGCGCGCGGCCGTCCGGACGGGCCGGGCGTCCCATTCGTCCCGGGAGGCATCGGGCGTGAACCGGAAGCCGGCGAGGGTGCCGACGTATTGTCCTTCAACCACCACCTCGCCGTCCCGGCGAATCGCCCCCACGAGCTCCCCCGAATCCTGCAGGCGCCGCATCAAGGTGGCCATCCGGCGGTCCACGAAGCGGCGGGTCAGCGCCGCGTGCAGCGCGTCGGACAACCGGTCCTCGACATCGCGGGTGTGGTCGCGCAGGCCGCCGGCATCCTCGACCCAGTGCACGCGGTGGGCGACGTAGCGCCAGACCCGGACATGGTCCAGGCGGGCGACCAGCAGGTCGAGGCTGCCGTCCACGCGGTCGAGCGCGGCCACCTGCGGATGGGTCCATGACGACGGCAGCGTCCCGTTCCCGTCGGTCAGCCGCAGGTAGATGTCGGCCAGCAGGTTCGTGTGGCTGTCGTCGAGGTTCTTCCGGAAGTCCGGCGTCGAGGCGACGTCCCAGAGAACCCGGATCCGCGCCGGGCTGGCGGCGCGGGCCGCCACCTCCGGATTGCGGGCCAGCACCTTGAACGACCGTTCGTCGTCGGCCTCCCGTACCCGCACGAACAGCGGGTCGGGCGGTGGCGCCTCCAGGCTCCGCTCGAACGCCCGGGTCGAGGAATAATCGAGATCGCGACTGCGCCACATGAGGCGTCGCACGGGATCGAACCGGTGCTCTTCCAGCGCCTCGACCAGGGCCGCATCGAACGGCGGGCAGCCGGCCGTCGTCCCGAACGTGCCATCCTGAACGTGCCGTCCTGCCCGGCCGGCGATCTGGCCGAGCTCGGCCGGCAGCAGGTCACGGTGCTCGCGGCCGTCGAACTTCCGCCGGCCGGCAAAGGCGACATGGGTGATGTCCATGTTCAGCCCCATGCCGATGGCGTCGGTGGCCACCAGGTGGTCGACCTCGCCGGCTTCGTACAGCGCGACCTGCGCGTTGCGGGTGCGCGGGCTGAGGGCACCGAGGACGACTGCCGCCCCCCCGTGCCGCCGTCGCATCTGCTCGGCGATCCCGTAGACATCGTGGGCGGAAAACGCGACGACGGCGGTACGGCGCGGCAGGCGGGTCAGCTTGCGCTCGCCGCTCCAGCGCAGCGTCGAGAACCGGGGCCGCTCCTCGATTTCGGCGCCCGGCAGGATGCGCCTTAGAATCGGGCGAACCGTCGCGGATCCCAGGAACATGGTTTCCGCCTGCCCACGCGCATGCAGGAGGCGGTCCGTGAACACGTGCCCGCGTTCCGGGTCCGCGGCCAGCTGCACCTCGTCCACGGCCAGGAATTCGACGTCGAGATCGCTCGGGATGGCCTCCGTGGTCGCCGCGTAGTAGCGCGCACCGCGCGGAACAATCCGCTCCTCACCGGTGATCAGCGCCGCTGCCTGACGGCCACGGACCCGGACGATGCGGTCGTAGATCTCGCGCGCCAGCAGACGCAGCGGGCATCCGATCAGGCCGCTGGCGTGGCCCAGCATCCGGTCGACGGCCAGGTGCGTCTTGCCGGTATTGGTCGGCCCGAGCACCACCCGCAGCCGCGCCCCTTCCGCGTCCCTATCCATCGCTGTCGCCTTCCCGGCGCCGGCAGGCGGAAGTCCGCCGGCACGCCGCCGCCGTGGACGCCATCCCGGGTTGCCTGGAGGCCTGGGCCGACCGGGCCGGCCTCAGTCGGGCTGATACAGGTGCGTGTAGTGCTCGGCGACCCGGTAGGGCGTCACCGAGACCGTCTTCCAGACACCCTCGGTCGTGTAGGGATCGGTGGCGATCCATTGGTCGAGCTCGTCGCGGGTTGCGAAGTCGGCGATCGCCGCCGTGCCGATCATGTTGCCGTCGTCGTCGAGCAGGGCGCCGCCGACGAGGAGATGGCCTTCGGCCTGCAGGCGCGAGGCGCACGCGATGTGTGCGGCACGCGCCTTCTGGCGGCGGGCGGGCGCATCGGGATCGTCCCCGTCCCAGGCGAGCACGAGGTAGCGCATTGGCGATCTCCGGGGGCGGCGATACCGGCAATTCTATAGGCGTCTGTACAATCGACCACAGGCAATGTCAGGAGATCATCCATGAAGGTCGTGATCACGGGCGGCACCGGCTTCGTCGGCCGTCGCCTCGCGCGGGCGCTGGCCGCCCGCGGCGAGCTCGCCGGGCCCGGCGGCTCCCGCCAGTCCATCGACGAAATCGTGCTGTTCGATGCGGTGGCGCCCGAGGGACCGGTGCCGGAAGCCCCTGATGCGGCTGTCGTCAAGGGCGACCTGGCGGATCCCGCGTCGGTGGCCGGCGCCATCGACCGGCCTGACATCGCCGTCTTTCACCTCGGCGCCATGGTCAGCGGTGGCTGCGAGGAAGACTTCGACGGGGCCTGGCAGGTCAACGTCGAGGGCACCCGCAACGTCCTGGAGGCGGCGCGGGCTGTCGGGTCGGCTCCGCGTCTGGTCTTCACGTCGACCATGGGTGCCTTCGGCGGCGACTACGTTCGCGAGCCCGTGGGTGACTTCACCAAGCAGAGCCCGCAGACCACCTACGGCGTCAGCAAGTCGATCGGCGAGCTTCTGGTCAACGACTACGCGCGAAAAGGGTTCGTCGACGCCCGGGCCGCCCGCCTCGCGACCGTGATCGTTCGCGCGGGCAAGCCCAACATGGCGCTGTCCAGTTACGCGAGCGCGGTCATCCGCGAGCCGCTCGCGGGCATCGACTACGTGTGCCCGGTGGCGGCCGAAACCAGCATGCCGATGATCGGGTACGAAACCTGCGTCGGGTGCCTGATCCGGATGGCCGAGCTGGACGGCGACGAGATCGGCCCCGATCGCACCGTCAACGTGCCGGGCCTCTCGGCGAGCGTGACGGAAATGCTGGAAGCCCTGCACCGGGTGGCGGGCGACCGATCGCTGGGCAAGGTCACGATCGACGCGGACCCGCTGGTCGCCAAGGTCACGTCGGGCTGGCCGCGGGACACGGACAACCGCCGGTCCGCGCAGCTCGGCCTTCCCAAGGACCGCAACGTGGACGAGATCATCCAGACGTACATCCGGGACTACGTCGACGGCTGAGCAGGGCCGGACGGCATGCCGGCGCTGGTAGCCAAGCTCCGCATCCTCCTGCCGGCGGCCGGCCTGCTCCTGGCCGCAGGCGGCTACACGCTGTGGTGGCACGCCGTCGCCGAAGCGGTGAGCGCGCGCGTGCCCCTCGTGGTCGCCGCATGCGCGGAAGCGGGCATCGTCGTGGATCCCGGCACGGCCCGGGTCGGCGGCTTCCCCTACCGGGTGGAGCTGGCCCTGCAGGGGCCGGTCGCGACGGGTCACAACTGGCGCTGGGCGCCGGAACGGGTCCAGGTCTTTGCCCAACCCTGGAACCTGCGCCACGTGGTGGTGCTGGCGGGCACCGCCCACCGGTGGGGCCACGAGCCCCGCGGCACGGCGCTGGCGGCGGATGTCTTTCGCGCCAGCCTGGTCCACGGTCGGGACGGAGCCCTGGAGCGAATCTCGATCGAGGCGACCGGCCTGTCGGCACCGGACTGGTCGTTGGACCGAATGGAACTGCATGCCCGCCGCACCCGTGGCGGTTTCGAGACCGCGGGCAAGCTGGAAGGCGGCCGCTACGTGGACCGCGGCGCCGCGACCCGGCCGACCATCGAGTATGCGCTGCTCGAGGGCACGCTCGCGCCCACGCCCGGCCTTCGGGCGCTGGCTGATCCGGCGGGCTGGGCGCGGGCCGGCGGGATCCTCGAGATTTCCCGGTTCACGTTCGCTTGGGGTTCGCTCCAGGGTGACGCACGGGGAACGGTTACCCTCGACGGCGCGGGCCGGCCCCTCGGTGCATTCACGCTGAACACCGGGAACTTCCCGGCCGCGATCCGATTTCTCGAGGACCAGGGATGGACACCTTCCGCCGCCGCCCGCGCCGCGGAGGCGGCAACGGTCGAAGCCGGCCGCCACACGGCGGCAACCTCGATTCCGGTTACCGTGCAGGATGGCGAGCTGACCGTGGCGGGCGTGCCGCTCCTGCAGCTGCCGCCGCTGGTCCCGGTGCTCGCGCCTAATCCTGTTCGAAGGCGATCACACCCTGACGAATTTCGCGGGTCCGGGTGATCAGCTTGATGAGTGCATCACCGTCCTCGTGACGGATGAGCCGCTGCAGACTCGCGAGATCCTCGGTCGCCCGCGCGACCATTTCCAGCACGGCGTCCTTGTTGCTGAGAAAGATGTCGCGCCACATCTGCGGATCGCTGGCCGCGATCCGCGTGAAGTCGCGGAAGCCGCCCGCCGCGTACTTCATGACCTCGGCCTGGAGGTGCTCCTCCAGGAGGGTGACCGTCCCCACGATCGAAAAGGCGATCAGGTGCGGCACGTGCGATGTGATCGCGAGGACCCGGTCGTGGTGCTCGGGATCCATCTCGTCCACGTGCATGCCGACGGCTTCCCACATGCGCCGCACCTTGGCGACCGCCGAGCCGTCGGTCCCGGGGGTCGGCGTCAGTACGCACCACCGGCTGCGGAAGAGTTCCGCGAAGCCCGCGTCCGGGCCGGAATTCTCGGTCCCGGCGATGGGATGGCCCGGCACGAAGTGGACCCCGTCCGGAAGGTGCGGCTCCACCACCCGGATCACCGACGTCTTTACCGACCCGACATCGGTGACGACCGCACCGGGCCGGAGCGCCGGCGCGATCGCGGCGGCGACCTCACCGTACGCTGACACCGGCGTGCCGATCACGACGAGGTCGGCACCCTCGACGGCCGCATCCGGGGCGTCGGCCACCGTGTCCACGATCCCGAGTTCGCGCACGCGGTCCCGCGTCGCCCGGGTGCGCGCGAACGCCACCTGGTGTCCGGCCACGCCGCTGGACGTCAGCGCTCGGGCCAGCGAGCTGTTGATCAGTCCGCAGCCGATGTAGGCGACCCGGGAGAACAGTGGTTCAGGCCGGCTCATGTCACACCGGCCGCCACGACGCCGGCAATCCTTGCGCCCGGCCCGGCCCAGTCCGGCGGCTCCGGCACGTGGCCTTCGAGCGCGAGCAGGCGGAGCGTGCCGGTGCTGCCGGCGGCCGTGGCCAGCACGCTGGGGGCATCGGCGCCGGCGGGAACCGGCGCCGCGGATGTGACCAGCAGTGTCACGTCCGCGTCGGATGCCTCCGGCGCCTGTTCGGCGACGAGGGCGGCGGTCGGCACAGACGGCGATCGAAGCACCGGGATCTGCCCGACAATGTGGAGAGTTGGATACCGCAACATCGCCGGCCACCAGGCGGGATCGTGATCGGCGGGCTGACCCGGAAACGGCAGCACGGCAACCGCGGCCCGGTGCCGAACGACGGCGGCCAGTGCCTCCTCCGCAGCCGGCATTTCCCGAATGTCGACGCATGATCCGAAGTGATCGCGGGCGAGGCGCACGTGGGCGCCGGGCGTCACAGCTACCGCCATGTTCCCCTGCAGCAGGAGGTTGCCAGCGATGATCGCGCGCCAGACATCCTGCAACACGGCACGAGGCAGCGGTCCGCGATGCCGGGCCAGCAGCCGGCGAAGCACCCGGGCTTCCCGGCCCGGCCGAAACAGCCGCGGCGGGCCGTCCCCGGCCTGCTTCCGCTTGGACTCCCCGACCAGGGACGCGATCTCTGCCCGACGCATCAGCAGGTCGTGGATGCGATCGTCCACGTCGTCGATTTCAGCACGCAAGTCGTCGAGTCGCATCTCACCGCTCATCGCCCGGGACTCCCGCTGTCACACACCGGCGGCGCATCGTAGGCAGTTCCGTGTGTCATGGTGTGGCCTTCTTCCAAGTCCTGCCGCCGGGACGGTCGAGAAACCGACGTTCCTTCCCCTGGCGCATCCAATCGCAGGAAGAGAAGCCAAACTGGGCCGTCATCTTAGTCGACAGACCGCTGACAATCCCACGCCTCCGCTGCCCGCATCAAACGGGTTGCTGCAATCTGCGCGCAGTCCTGTCACCCCCGTACTCGCGCAACGGCGCCGCCAGCCGGTCGGGCGAACTCCCGCCAGCTGGGAGCGGAACACGGCGCGAACGTTCCGAGCGGCACCGTCAGGGCGATCCGGATCGTCGCGGTCACCCCGTAGCTGCCGCAACCGCCGCCGATTCGCCGCACCGGCTCTGCCCGAATAGAGGCCCGCCGCCGGGCGTCGCGATACTACTGCAACGCCCCCAGCCGGACCCCATGGCAGCGGTTGGCGCGGGCATGGGGTCCTTCGGCAATGCCGCGCCCGGCCGGGGATCGACTGGACCCCCGGACCGAGGCCCGCCACCGTCGGCCCCAGCCGCGCATCACCGCGACGGAAGCGCGCGGCCTCGGCACAGGTGCTGTAGCGTCCGGGCCCGCCCCGTGCCGGAGACGAACCAATGAACGATCGCAATGACTCCCCTGCTGCCGTCAAAGCACTGTGCTTCGACGTATTCGGCACCGTGGTGGACTGGCGCGGGTCGGTGATCCGCGAATGCGAGGCCCTGTGCGCCACGAAGGGCCTCCACGTCGATTGCGAGGGGCTTGCCGACGCCTGGCGTGCCGGCTACCAGCCAGCGATGGCGCCCGTGCGGGAGAACGTCCGTGAGTACGTGCACCTAGACGTCCTGCACCGGGAGATTCTCGACGGCCTGTTGCCCCGCTTCGGACTCTCCGGTCTGAACGAGGAGGAACGCCACCACCTCAATCGGGTGTGGCACCGGCTGGACGGCTGGCCCGACGCAGCCGAGGGCATGCGCCGACTCCGCGAGCGGTTCCTGCTGGCCGCGCTCTCGAACGGACACGTCGCGCTGATCGTCAACATGGCGCGTCACGCCGGGCTGCCATGGGATGCGCCGCTGGGTGCCGAAATGGCCCGTCAGTACAAGCCGCGCGCCGAGGTCTACGACACCACGATCAGGATGCTCGGACTCCTGCCGCAGGAGACCATGATGGTCGCGGCCCACAATGACGACTTGCGCGCCGCTCGCGGGCGCGGCATGCGCACCGCGTTCGTCGCGCGACCCACCGAGTACGGACCTCGACAGACGGCGGACCTGGAACCGGACGAGGCTTGGGACGTCGCGGCAGGCGACTTCCTCGATCTGGCCGCTCAGCTCGGCTGTTGACCGGAGCCCGCCAGGAGCGGTTGCCGGCGCTGCACCCGGGCAAGCGCGCGCCGGACGACGCCGGGGACCTGCGACGGGACCATGGACCGGCTCACGGGCCGGTGCCGCGGAGCCCGCCCAGGAAGGAGAGCAGGACTTCCGCGAAGGCCGCGGGCTGCTCTTCCGGCACGAAATGGCCCGAACCGGCGATCACTGCCTCCGTCACGTCGTCGGCAATCGTCCGCAGCGAAATCGCCGGCTCCCGGGCGCGGCCGCGGGCCGCCGTGCACCCGCCGCCCACCGCGAGCACCGGCATCGCGAGACGAAATCCGCCCTTCGCCAGCGCCTGGTTGGCGGCCACGGTCTCAGGGATGCTGCGGTAGTAGGCGAAGCTCGCGCCGAGCGCGCCGGGACGGCCGTAGCTCCGCAGATACTCATCGATCGCCGCCGTGTCGATGGCATCCTCCCGCTGCGAAAACGCGCGGTAGAACCAGCTGAGATACACGCGCTCGCGACCCTCGGTGAGCGCTTCCGGCAGATCCGGGGTCATGTGGAATGCGTGATGCCACCGACGTCCGCCCTGCGACAGGTCTGGCCCGAGACCGGGCACCGTCACGTCGACAACCGTCAGCGACCGCACGGCGGCGGGGGCCGCGGCGGCCACGGCGAATGCGGTCGCACCGCCCCAGTCATGGCCAACCAGGTGAAAGCGTGGAATTCCGAGGTGGCCCTGCAGCAATTCCGCCACGTCGCCGGCCACCGACCCGCTGTCGTATCCGTCGGCAGGCCGGGAGGTGTCTCCGAGGCCGCGCAGGTCCGGGGCAATCACATCAAAGCCTGCCCGGGCGAGGTGCGGTATGACCAGCCGCCACGCATACCAGGTCTGCGGCCAGCCGTGCAGCAGCACGACCGTCTCGCCGGCACCTGCAGCGGCGACGTAGTGCATCGCGACTTGCTTCAGTGCAGCCGTACGGTGCTGCAGGGGATGGCCCACAGTCAGAACCTGCTCGTGTCCGCTCCCGGGTCCGCGACCTCGCGCCCGGACAGCCGTCGGCCGGCAACCGGCCGGTCGGCACAGCGATACACCGCCCGGACGCCCCGATCAAACCCCCTCATCCCCGCGGCCGCCCGGCGCGGGCCCGCGAGACCCGGTTCGTCCTCGGCTGCCGCAGCCGGTAACCAGGCAGGCGGGATGCGAAAGCAACGGCAACATCGCGGTCGGCATCGGGCCCGCGGGGTTGGCGACGTTCGTGCGCCAGGGTCGGTCGCTTCGTCGCTGCACACGGGCCGGAGAGTCTGCACCAAGGACTCCAATCTTTCCCTTCTTGATGCCTTCATGTTTCCTTTGTATTCTCAGTTTTGGAAAACACGAAATTGACTCTCGGCGAGTCTCGTGTCGGGACAAAGGACGACTAGAATGGCTGCAAACCACCTCAAGGTGATCGATGTGAACACCCCAACCGACGATCGGCAACGCAATCTTGATGCCGCACTGAAAGACATTGAACGGAATTTCGGCGCGGGTTCGATCATGCGCCTGGGAACAGACCGTGCGATCGAGGTGGAGGCGGTCTCCACGGGTTCGGTTGGCCTCGATGTGGCGCTAGGCATTGGCGGTCTTCCGCGCGGCAGGGTCATCGAAATCTATGGTCCCGAGAGCTCGGGGAAGACCACGCTGGCGCTGCATACGGTCGCCGAAGCACAGAAAACCGGGGGTATCTGCGCCTTTGTCGACGCGGAACACGCGCTGGATCCCATGTACGCGCAGAGGCTCGGAGTAAACGTTGAGGACCTTCTGTTGTCCCAACCGGACGCAGGGGAGCAGGCTCTGGAAATCGCGGACAGCCTTGTGCGGTCAGGCGCGATCGACGTGCTGGTGATCGACAGCGTGGCGGCCCTGGTCCCGCGTGCAGAACTCGAGGGCGAGATGGGGGATACCCATGTCGGTCTGCAGGCCCGGCTCATGAGTCAGGCGTTGCGCAAGCTGACCGGCTCTATCTCCAAATCCCGGACGATCGTGATTTTCATCAACCAGATCCGGATGAAGGTGGGAGTGATGTACGGCAGTCCCGAAACCACCTCCGGTGGTAACGCGCTGAAATTCTATGCTTCTGTGCGTCTGGACATCCGGAGAATCGGGCAGATCAAGAACGGGGCGGACGTCGTCGGCAATCAGACGCGTGTCCGCGTCGTCAAAAACAAGATGGCCCCTCCCTTCAAGACCGTAGAGTTCGACATCATGTACGGCGAGGGCATTTCCAAACTGGGCGAGATGCTGGACCTTGGCGTGAAGCACGGCGTGATCGAGAAAGCCGGGTCCTGGTACTCCTACGACAGCGAACGGATCGGTCAGGGTCGTGAGAACGCGAAGGTCCATCTTCGCGAACATCCCGACGTGGCGGGTCTCATCGAAACCGCCATTCGCGAGGCTGAAGGCCTGCGACCGGTCGCGGAAGCCCGGGAATCGGGAAGAACGGCCGATATGTCGGCCTGACCTGGACCGGGGCAGCCGGCGTCGGCATGGCCGCCCCGGACGGACACGGGACTCAGAGCGGTTGGCCGCTCCTCCACCGCGCCAGCTTCCAGCCCAGCGGCATGACCACTGCCGCCAGCGCCAGCTTGATGGCGTCTCCCGGAATAAAGGGAATCAGACCGGCCCACAGGACCACCATCACGAGCGACTGACCGCCTAGTTCCTCTGCCGGCAGCCCCGAAACGTGCCACCCGAGCCACAGCAGCCCGGGCACGTAGAGCGCGATGTTGCCGGCAAGCATGGCCAGCGCCGTGCGGGTCACGGTACGATCCCAGCCCAGCTCCGCCAGGCGCCCTATCAACCAGGCTGCCGGCAGGTAGCCGATCAGGTACCCGCCGCTCGGGCCCGCGATCGCACCCGGTCCGGAGGCTCCGCCGGCGAATACCGGAAGGCCCGCCAGACCCTCGATCAGGTAGGCTGCGAGCGCCAACGTACCGAGTCGTGAACCCAGCGCCATGGCGACCACCAATACTCCGAACGTCTGCCCGGTAACCGGCACCGGCTCCAGCGGAATCGTCAAGCGCGCTGATGCGGCCACGATGGCGGAGCCCGCGAGCACCAGCATGGCGTCCCGCATCAGTCGTGGCAGCGCCGGCGCCGGCAGCAACTCCGCAGCCAACGTTGAGGTCTGAGGGGAAGCAGCGGGGTTGGAAGACATGAACCTGATTCCGGAATCTCGTGGGACGCGCATTCTATCGCGCATCGCGACGGTGGTTGCATCGGGGCGCGCCCGCGACGGTTCCATGCTCGCCCCTTCCTGGCGAACCAGGCTCAGCATCCATGGATCTTGATCTCACCGGCCGCGTTGCGCTGGTCACCGGTTCGACCCGGGGCATTGGCTACGCCACGCTCTGCGGGCTGGCGGACATGGGGGCCCGGGTGGTGCTGCACGGGCGCACACCGGACAGTGTCGCGCAGGCGGACGACAAGTTTCGCGCCGGGCGGCCGGGCGCATCGATACAAACCGTCGCGGGCGATCTCGGCACCGCCGAAGGCTGCCACGCCGTCACCACGGCAGTGCCGGTTGTGGATGTCCTCGTCAACAATCTCGGCATTTACCATATGCGCCCGTTCGCCGAGTTCGATGACTCGGAATGGCAGGAGTACTTTCAGGTGAATGTCATGAGCGGCGTGCGGTTGGCTCGACACTATCTCCCGGCAATGCTGCAGAAGGACTGGGGCCGAATCGTGTTCGTCTCGAGCGAATCGGGCGTTCACATCCCGCCGGACATGATTCCGTACGGTTTCAGCAAGGCGGCCCAGCTGGCGATCGGGCGCGGGCTGGCCGAAACGACGGGCGGTACCGGCGTGACGGTCAATTCGGTGCTGCCTGGACCCACCTGGGTCGAGACGCAGTCCGATCGACTGCAGCGACTGGCGCAGGCCGAGCGGCGCACGGTGGATGAGCTGAAGCGAGAGACCTTCACGGTTCGCAAGACATCTTCGCTGCTCGGCCGGTACACGACACCGGCAGAGGTGGCGAACCTGATCTGCTACGTCTGCAGCCCGGCGTCGACAGCAACCAACGGTGCTTCGTTGCGCGTCGACGGCGGAATTGTCCGCAACTACATCTGAATTTCCTGTGCCGACCATGGATGTGAGCGCGCTCGAGCTGCTGGTCGGCACGGCAGTCGGCGTCCTTTGTCTGGTCGTCGGCCTGTTGCTGCGGCCCAGGCGGCACGACGGCGATCTGGTCACGCTGCGGGACTCGATCAACCGAACGGAGGGCAAGATCCAATCGTTCGTCGAAACCCTCGAACTTCGCTGGAAGACAATCGACGAGGCGTCCGGCCGACAAGCCAGCGAAACGAACCGGACACTGGCCGGGCTTCGCGAGCGGATCGGTGAAATCCGCGAAGCGCACAGGCGGATCGAGAAGCTCGACACGCATGTCATCGAGTTGCAGAACCTGCTGGCCAACAAGCAGGCCGCCGGCGCCTTCGGCGAAGTCCAGCTCGAGAACCTCGTACATCAGGCGCTGCCGCCGAAGGCATACGCGTTCCAGCGAACCCTCTCCAACCGGAATCGGGTTGACTGCCTGGTCATGCTGCCGCACCCGCCGGGGCCCATCGCGATCGATTCGAAATTCCCGATCACGAGTTTCCGCGCCTTCCTCGAGGCTCGCGGCACCGCGGAGGAGCGGGACGCCCGCCGGAATCTTGAATCGGCCGTCAAGAAGCACATTTCCGACATCCGTGATCGTTACATCGTGCCGGGCGAGACCTCCGACTGGGCGGTGATGTTCCTGCCCAGCGAATCGCTGTTCGCCGAACTCCACGCGAGCTTTCCGAAAACCGTCGAGTACGCGTTCGAGTCGCGAATCGGGATCGCTTCGCCATCCACCACCATGGCACTTCTCAATACGATTCGAGGCGTGCTCCGCGACGCCGACTTTCGGACGAACGCCAACCTGATTCAGGTTGAACTGGGCCATCTGATGCAGGATTTGAACCGGCTGGACACTCGCGTCAGCAACCTCCAGCGGCACTTCGCACAGGCCGACAAGGACCTGCGGGACATCGAGACATCCAACCGCAAGATCCAGAGTCGGGCAGAAAAGATTCGCGAAGTTGAGGTCGGCGGCGACGCGGATGCAATTGCAGGGTCAACGGCGGGTCAGGGTACGCCGCCCGCGGGCGACCGGTAGCGCAAGGACCTCAGAGCGGGTCCGCGCCGTCAAATGCACGGCGGGCAGCCAGCGCGGCGCCCAGCGTTCCTTCATCCAGGTAGTCGAGTTCGCCGCCGACCGGCACGCCCTGCGCAAGGCGGGTGACACGGACGTCGATTCCGACCAGCCGTTCAGCCACGTAGTGGGCGGTAACCTGCCCGTCGACCGTGGCAGAAAGTGCCAGAATCACCTCCTGCACCCCGTGCCCGGCCGCACGCTGCACCAGGGATTCCACCGTCAAATCCTCGGGTCCCACCCCGTCAAGCGCATTGAGCGTGCCGCCCAACACGTGGTACCGCCCGGCGAACGCGCGCGCGCGCTCGAGCGCCCACACATCGGCAACGTCCTCGACCACGCAGAGAACCCGCACATCGCGCTTCGGGTCCTGACAAATTCCGCACGGGTCCCTGGTATCCAGGCTCCCGCAGACACTGCATGGACGAACCGCTTCGGCAGCCGTCCGCAACGCCTCGATCACCTCTCGCATGGTGGCATTGCGGCGCTTGAGAAGGTGGAGCGTGATACGTCGCGCCGACCGAGGACCCAAGCCCGGCAGCCGCGCCAGGCGGTCCACCAGTACCTGAATTGGTTCAGTCTGGTCGGACATCCGGAACGGCTAGAGCCGCGACAGCAACCAAGGCGGAATCGGCAGAATCGAACCCATCGTCGTCTTCACTTCTTCCTGCACCTTCTGTTCCATCCGGGCTCTCGCCTGATTCTGAGCTGCCACCACAAGATCTTGCAGCATCGGCAAATCGGAGGTCAGCGACGGATCGATTTCGACCCGAACGCAGTCTCCCACCCCATTGACGGTAACCCGCACCAGCCCGGCGCCGCCCTCGCCGGTGAACTCGAGGCCGCGCAGTTTTCCTTGCAGGTCCGCGAGACCTTCCTTCAGACTCCCCATGCTCTCGAGCAGGTCGGCAAAACTCATGCTTGGTCCTCCTTGGCCACCGACCGTTTCCTCACCTCGTTGACAGTCGGCTCGCCGACCCGCATTCCGTCGGGCAGGTTGCGAACCCGGCGGCGCGCTGTCTTGACGATGGATTGGGCTTCGGCATGGCGGATACGCACCTCGTGCTGCTTCACGCGCTGCTCGCGCACGGTTTCCTGGCCGCCGGATTGTACGAGCGCCAGTAACCAGCGACACCCGGTGGTGCGTTCGAGGTTCTTTGCGAGCGACTCGACAAACCCCTGCGGTGCACCCTCCGACACCCGGTACTCGAGTTGCCGCTGGTGGGGATCGTACCTGACGAGATGGACGTAGTTCTCGAGCCCGTAAACCAGGCGCACATGCTTGCGGTCCCGCAACCGCTCGATGAGACCCTCGAACGTGGCGGGAGCCGCCGACCCTTGGGGCGGCGGCGGCCGCGCGCTGGCCGGCTCGGGCGCCGCCTGCGAGCCGCCGGGCATTGCCGCCACGGCGCGGCCTTGCCCGCCCGCAGACGGCGCCGGTTGCGGCTGGGCGGCCGGCGCCGGATCGGTCTCCGTTGCCGCGCCTTCGGTGCCAAGACGCCGCACCAGGGCGCCGGGATCCGGCAGGTCGGCCACAAAACACAGACGAATGACGGCCATCTCGATCGCGCTGCGCGAATCCGGAGCGGAACCAGCCTCTTCCAGTGCACGCAGGATCAACTGCCAGGTTCGCGCCAATACCGGCACCGACAATTGCGCCGCCAGTTCCCGGCCGCGCGTCCGTTCATGTTCCGGCACCTCGGGCGCCTCCGCGCTTTCCGGCGCCACGCATATGCGGGACAGCCAGTGGGTCAGCCCCAACATGTCTTCCAGGACGACGCGCGGCTCGGCCCCGGCGGCATACAGGCGGGTGAGCTGCTCAAGGGCTGCCGCGGCCTCGCCGGCCATGACCCGCTCGAACAGGTCGAAGACCAGGGTGCGATCCGCAAACCCCAGCATGTCGCGCGTCGCGGGCGCCTCGATGACGCCGCCCTGGTGGCTGATGGCCTGGTCGAGGATGGACAACCCGTCCCGAACCGACCCGTCGGCAGCCCGGGCAATCAGCCGCAGCGCCTCATCGTCGATGCGCGCTGCCTCCAGCTCCACAATTCGGCGAAAGTGCTCCACGAGAAGTTCCTGCGGAACCCGCAGCAAATCAAATCGTTGGCAGCGCGACAGCACGGTCACCGGAACGCGCCGCACCTCCGTCGTGCAAAAGATGAACACGACGTGAGCCGGCGGCTCTTCCAGTGTCTTGAGGAGCGCGTTGAACGCCTGCTGCGACAGCATGTGGACTTCGTCCACGATGTACACCTTGTAACGCCCCGTCGTCGGGCGGTAGTGCGCGGCATCGGTCAGTTCCCGCACGTCGTCGACGCCGGTGTGACTCGCACCGTCAATTTCGAGAATGTCGAGGTGCCGTTCCGCCAGCGCCTCGGTGCAGGAGGCGCATTCGCCGCACGGGCGAACCGTCGGGTTATTGCTGCTGAGGCAATTCAGGCCGCGAGCAATAATGCGCGCAGTGGTGGTCTTGCCGACGCCACGCACGCCGACAAAGAGGAATGCGTGCGCGATCCGCCCCTGCTCGAACGCGTTGGTCAACGTGCGGACCAGCACTTCCTGGCCGAGCAGGTCCTCGAACGTCAACGGACGGTACTTCCGCGCCAGCACCAGGTACGCGGGCTGGCCGGAATCCGTTCCGTGCTCCTGATCCGCTGCCGGTGGGCCCTTGGCCTCCGGGTCGCCAGCCGTGCCAAGCTCCAGCAAACCGCCAGTTTCTGTCACGCGAACCTCTCGTTCCGGCCCGCGCCAGGCCTTTTTCGACTATACCGGACGCAGTGGGTTCGTCATGCTGTCGGTGCACCGGCCAATGGCAGGCTGCGGCTTCGACGGCACGCTCCGCCAATCGCTCACGACGCTTGCACGCCACCGTCCTTCAAGTAGCTTCACGTCGCCCATGCCTGCCACCAACTTCTACAGCGGATACCCTCTGCACCGGGCCCACTCGCGGCGCGCCGAACCCGGCTGGCTCCAGGCCATTCAGTCCGGCCGCGATGTGCGCGTGCTCGCGCTGTGGCGCAACCGCCATCACGTCCAGGACGAAGTCACCCCGCAGCCGCTCTGGCAACGGGGAGCGCTCGCCCGAGAGATTGTGAAGTCCGCGGATGACACCGTCTTTCTCGGCGAACGTGACGCCGTGCCGCACTATGCCTGCGACATCTCGGCGGCCGACGACCCGCTCGCCGACATCCTTGCCGGGACCGGGGGCGTGTTCGCCGATCTGCGGTCCCTGGCACCGCTGGTGACCCGCGACGACGGGGCGATCATGGCGGCCGCCCGCGGTCTGCTGTACTGGCACCGGCGGGCGCGATGGTGCGGGAAGTGCGGCTCGCCGACATCCTCGGTCGACGCCGGGCACGCCCGCGTCTGCGATCGACCGACGTGCGGCGAACGCTGGTTTCCCCGGGTCGACCCTGCGGTCATCATGCTGGTCACGCACAAGGATCGGTGCCTGCTGGGGCGCCAGGCGACGTGGCCGCCCGGCATGCACTCCACCCTCGCAGGCTTCGTCGAGATCGGTGAGAGCATGGAGGAAACCGTCATCCGCGAGGTCGCCGAGGAGGCAGGGCTGCGCGTCGTTGGCCGCCCCGAGTACCGCCACTCCCAGCCGTGGCCCTTTCCCTCGTCGCTGATGCTGGGATTTCGGGCCGAGACCGCAGACGACCAACTGCAGATCGACAAGGACGAACTGGAACAGGCCAGTTGGTTCACCCGCGAGGAGCTGCGCGCGAGCCCCGAGGACGAGACGTTTCGACTACCCGGGAAAGTGTCGATCGCGCGGCGGCTGGTGGAGGAATGGATCAGCGAAGCGTGATGTCCGGCGTCCAGCACCGATAGGGTCGCCAGGCCATCCGTCAGGGCCGCCCGCACCGTTCCGGCGGACTGCCCGATCGAAACAGCCCATGCCCTGCCGCCGGCAGCCCCTTCCGCCGGCACCGGCCGGTGCCGGTGCGACCGGGGCTCTCGGGTGTCCCTCCAGTCGAGTGACCCTCGCCCGCGCACAACGCCTGCAAGTCGATCGGCGGGTGCCTCGCCGCAGGCCGCCCGCCCTGCTAGGTCGTCCCGTCACGGCGGAACTTCGACGCCGGGTACACGCCAAGCACCCGGACACTCCGCGAGAAGAAGCCAAGTTCCTCCAGTGCCAGGGCCACGTTCGGATGCTCCGGATGCCCCTCGATGTCCGCATAGAACTCGGCCGACGCGAACGAACGATCCACCATGAAGCTTTCAAGCTTGAACATGTTGACGCGGTTCGTCGCGAAGCCGCCCAACGCCTTGTACAGCGCCGCGGGAATGTTACGGACCCGGAACACCAGCGAGGTGATCGTGTGCTCGGAATCGACCTCGGGTTCAATCGAATCCAGTCCAAGCACCAGAAAGCGGGTCGTGTTGCCGGCGGCATCTTCGATCTCGCGCGCGACGATCTCCAATCCATAGAGTTCGGCCGCGAGCTCCGATGCAATCGCCGCCTCCGCGCGACTGTCTGCTTCGGCAATATGGCGGGCGGCACCCGCCGTATCCTCGAACAGGAACGGCTCGATCTTGTGGGACTGCAGGAACTTTCGGCATTGACTCAGCGCATGGAAGTGGCTGGCGGCCTGCCGGATGCTCGCCAGGGAGGTGCCGGGCCGGGCCATCAGATGATGGCTGATGCCTGCGAAATGCTCGCCGATGATGTGGAGGCCTGATGCCGGCAACAGCCGATGAATGTCGGCGACCCGCCCGGCCGCGGAGTTGTCCACGGGAATGAAGGCCCGGTCGGCACCGCCGCTGCGTACCTGCTGAAAGCAGTCCTCGAAGGCGGGGCACGGAACGACCTCCGAATCCGGGAACATGTCGAGACACGCCATGTGCGAGTGCGCGCCCAGCTCGCCTTGAAACGCGATTTGGAGAGGCCGGCTCATAAGCAACACCGTTTAGCAGGGCGGCAACGGTGCCGCGGGACAACGCAGGCGGTCACGCGCGCAGACGACGGCGCGCTGAATCCAGGTCGGCGGGAGTGTCGACCCCGGCCGGAGCCGCGTCAACCAATCCTCCGTCGATCCGCATGCCGTTGTCCAGCGCCCGGAGCTGTTCCAGCCGCATCGCCTGCTCGCGCTCGCTCGGGGGCAGGGCCACAAACCGGCCCAGGCTCGAGCGCCGCCACGCATAGATCCCGACGTGATGCCGGAGACGCTCGTCTGGCCCGGATACCGTCCGCGAGAAGGTCGTGATCATTACGGTTGAGCTCGGCGTCGGCGTCGCAAGGTGCGCCTTGACGACCGCCGGGTCGTCGAGCTCGCCAGGTCCGAGGGGCGCCACCAGCGTCCCGATGTCGACGGCCGACACCTCCAGCGGCGCGAGCACCCGACGGATCGTCGCCGGCGAAATGTCGGGCAGGTCGCCTTGCAGGTTGACCGCGACGTCGCACTTTCCTGCGGGATCAAGGACACCAAGCGCTTCCCACACCCGGTCCGAACCCGACGCGAGGTCGGGGGCGGTCATCACGGCCCGCCCGCCGGCAGCCGTAACCGCATCCGCAACCTCGGCATCGCAGCAGGCGACGGCCACGTCGCCGACCTCCGCCGCCTCCGCCTGGCGCAGCACGCGGACCACCATCGGTACCCCGCAGATGTCGGCCAACGGCTTGCCGGGCAGGCGGCTCGCCGCCATGCGGGCAGGAATGATCACGATCGGGCGCATGCTTGCGGCGAGCTCTCTCGGTGCTCCGGTGATCGCACGAGTTCGACCGTTAGCATGCCAGCCGGCGAGGTAGGCGGCGAGGTAGACGGCGCCCGCAGCGAGGGCCGCGGCACCGTCTCTCGCCAAGTTCGCGGCACTGGCCGACGCCACTGGCTAGGCAGCGACCTAAGCCCCTATAGTGCCGGTCCCGTTCGGTTCTGGACCGTGAGTGCTCATGGAACTCGTCCGCGTGCAGCCGGGACGCCCCGCCTCACGCCAGGGCCAGGTGGTCGCCCTCGGCAATTTCGATGGCGTTCATCTCGGGCATCAGAGACTGCTGGCCGTTGCCCGCCAGACCGCAAGCGCTGCGGGCGACGCCCGGAGCGCCGTCCTGACGTTCGAGCCGCATCCGGCGTCCGTGCTCAGACCGGAATCCGCTCCCGGCCGCCTGACTCCGTTGCGCAGCAAGGCGCGCAAGCTTGCGGAAGCCGGTGTGGACATCCTCTACATCCAGCGCTTCTCACTGGCCTTCTCCTCCCTTACCGCCGACGCGTTCATGGAAGACGTGCTGGCGCGGACGCTGGCGGCCAGTCACATCGTGGTAGGACACGACTTTCGGTTCGGCACCGGACGAGCAGGTGACGCGGAGAGGCTCGCCCGCTTCGCTCCGAGCGCCGGTTTCGGCCTCACGGTGGTCGATCCGATTACCGATGATGCCGGTGTCGCGTTCGGATCGACGGCAATTCGAAAGGCGATCTCGGAAGGCCGTGTCGACGAGGCGGCGCAGGCCCTGGGGACGCCCTTCGAGGTCGGAGGTCGAGTCCGCCGTGGAGAAACGCGCGGCCGGCGGCTCGGCTTCCCGACTGCAAATCTCCTCTACCTGTCTCAGCTCGCACCGCTCGACGGTGTCTACGCCGGGTGGGCGTGGATCGAAAGTCAGCCGGAGCGTGGCTGGCTGCCGGCGGCAATCAGCACCGGCACCCGGCCGCAGTTCGCGGGGACCACGCGAGTCCTGGAGGCGCATGTCCTGGACTTTCAGGGCAACCTGTACGGGGAGCGGGTTCGAGTGGCATTTTCACGCAGGCTTCGTCCCGAACGGAAGTTCGCCAACACCAACGCCTTGATCTCGGCCATGTCCCAGGACGTAAGTCGTACCCGGGCCATCGCGGCAGAAGAAGGACCGCCGCGGGATACAACCTCATGAGTTCCCGACCTGACTACCGCGAAACCCTGTTCCTGCCGAAGACCGCTTTCCCCATGCGTGCACGGCTGGCAGCACGCGAACCGGAGATGATCGCGCGGTGGGAAGCAATGGACCTGTGGGCCCGGCTGCGCGAAACCGCCAGGGGGCGAACAAAGTACATCCTTCATGACGGGCCGCCGTACGCCAATGGCCAGATCCACATCGGCACCGCCCTGAACAAGATCCTCAAGGACTTCGTCAACCGAACCCGACAAATGGCGGGCTTCGACGCCCATTACATCCCGGGATGGGACTGCCATGGCCTGCCGATCGAATGGCAGATCGAACAGGAGTACCGCAAGCGAAAGCAGTCCCGCGAGGACGTGCCGATCGCGCAATTCCGCCGGGAGTGCCGGGCCTTCGCCGAAAAGTGGATCGGAGTCCAGATGGAGGACTTCCGGCGGCTGTTTGTCGTCGGGGACTGGGCTGGCCGGTACCTGACGATGGACTTCAAGGCGGAAGCCCAGATTGTTCGGGAAATCGGGAAATTCCTGCTTGAAGGGAGCCTGTATCGGGGCCTGAAGCCCGTCATGTGGTCGCCGGTGGAACGCACTGCGCTGGCCGAGGCCGAGGTCGAGTACCGGGACATCACGTCGACGGCCGTGTTCGCCCGGTTTCCGATCTCACAGCCCGCCGCTCCCGCCCTGGAGGGAGCCGACGTGGTGATCTGGACCACCACCCCTTGGACCCTTCCCGCCAACCGGGCGATCGCGTTCGGCGCCGACATCGACTACACGGTCCTTGAAGTCCAGCGGTGTGACTCGTCTTCCGGGGTCCGGCCCGGCGACCGGCTGGTCATCGCGACTGCGCGGGTCCCCGCGATCGTCGCGGCCGCGAGCATCGAGGGGTTCGAGCCGATTGCGTCGCTGTCCGGCTCGCTGCTCACGGGCACGGTCTGCTCACACCCCATCGCGGGGTACGACCACCCCGTGCCGCTTCATGCCGCCGACTTCGTGGGTACGGACCAGGGAACCGGCCTGGTCCACGTGGCGCCGGCCCATGGTGACGATGACTTCGAGTTGGGCCAGCGCGTGGGTCTCAAGGTCACGGAGTACGTCGGGGACGACGGTCGGTACAGCGATATCGTGCCGCGCTTCGCCGGCATCCACGTCTTCAAGGCCGACCAGCCCGTACTGGCAGCGCTCGAGGAGCGCGGAAAACTCCTGGCCACGGAGAAGCACGTCCACAGCTACCCGCATTCCTGGCGATCCAAGCAACCGGTGATCTACCGGGCAACCCAGCAGTGGTTCATCAGCATGGAATCCCATGGGCTGAGGGCCAAGGCGCTTGCCGCCGTGGATGCGACCGAATGGGTCCCCGCCAGTGCCCGGAACCGCATTCGGGGGATGATCGAACACCGACCGGACTGGTGTGTGTCCCGACAGCGCGCATGGGGGGTTCCGATTCCGGTCTTTGTCGATCGCCGCACGCGCGAGCCGCTGCGGGATGAAGCCGTACTCCGGCGGGTCGTCGAGGCGGTCGAGGCCGAGGGTGCCGACGCGTGGTTTACGCGCCCGCCCTCGGAGTTCCTCGGGCCCGGCCGCGACCCGGACGACTTCGATCGCACCAGCGACATCCTGGACGTGTGGTTCGACTCCGGCTGCACGCACTCGTTCGTGCTTGAGAACAATCCGGACCAGCACTGGCCGGCCGACCTCTACCTTGAAGGCACCGACCAGCACCGCGGATGGTTCCACAGCTCGCTCCTCGCCAGCTGCGGCACCCGCGGCCGGGCACCGTACCGAAGCGTCCTTACGCACGGGTTCGTCCTTGACGGAGACGGGCGCAAGATGTCCAAGAGCGCCGGCAACGTCGTGCGGCCGCAGGAAATCAACGATACCCAGGGTGCGGACATCCTTCGGCTCTGGGTAGCGCTGAGCGACAGCACGGGCGACCTCCGAATCGGGGACCAGGTGCTGGCCGGAATTTCGGATGCCTACCGCCGATTTCGGAACACGCTCCGCTTCGTCCTGGGCAACCTGGCCGACTTCAGCCAGGCCGAACAGATCAGCGTGGAGGAAATGCCGGACCTCGAAAAGTGGG
The DNA here is from genome assembly GCA_965116745.1 of Alphaproteobacteria bacterium. GTDB lineage: Bacteria > Pseudomonadota > Alphaproteobacteria > TMED109 > TMED109 > VXPW01. The sequence goes on from OZ220701.1 coordinate 2,797,190, forward strand.
TCCTGCACCGGCTCCACGAACTGGAGCAGACCCGCGTTGACGCCTTCGCCGCGTACGACTTTCAGGCGTTCTACCGGGCGCTCCACAATTTCTGCGCCAACGACCTCTCGTCGTTCTATTTCGATGTCAGAAAGGACTCGCTCTACTGCGATCGCGCCGACACCCGACGGCGCCGCGCCGCGCGCTCAACGCTGTTCCTCCTGCACGACATCCTGACCGCCTGGCTGGCACCGGTCCTCTGCTTCACGGCGGAGGAGGCTTGGTTGGAGCGGCACCCGGCGGAGACCGAGAGCGTACACCTGCGGGCGTTCCCGGAGATACCGAAGGCGTGGCAGAACGACGCCGTCGCAGGTTCATTCGCGACGGTGCGACGGGTACGAAACCTCATCACCAGCGCACTCGAGATCATGCGGCGCGACCACCAGATCGGCTCAAGCCTGGAAGCGCAGGCCTGCGTGCACGCAGACGCCGACCTGCTCGCCGGCTTGGCGTCCCATGACCTGGCGGAACTCGCGATTGCCTCGCGGATCACGTTGAGCGCGGAACCCCCGCCGGCCGACGCCTACCAAGACCCGAGCGTGCCGGGAGTAGCGGTCCATGCAACCGCGGCCGACGGGATGAAATGCGCCCGGTGTTGGCGCGTTCTCGCCGAAGTGGAAGAGACGGCGGCCGAGCTTTGCGGCCGGTGCCGAGAGGCCGTGTGAGCTCCGGCGCCACACGCTTTGGGGTATTTCTCGCCATCCTGGCGGTGGACCAGATCACGAAGGCACTGGTAACCACCTATCTGACGGTGCCGGCGGAACCGATCCGGTTGGGGGCGCTGCTCAACTTGGTGCATGTCCGGAATTTCGGAGTCGGTTTCGGCTTCCTGGGCAATGGCGGGACCACGCAGCAATGGGCGTTGGCGGGGTTTGCAGCGGTCATCGCGGTCGCGCTTCTGGTCATGCAGGCGCGCGCAAAGGACCGACTGTACGCGGCCGGCCTGGTCCTGATTGCCAGCGGTGCGATCGGCAACGCCATATGCCGGCTGGCGCGCGGTAGCGTGGTTGACTTCATCGATGTGCACGTGTCGGAGTATCATTGGCCGGCCTTCAATGTTGCGGACATGGCAATCACCATCGGAGCGTTCTGTGTGATTGCCCACGCGTTGCCGCTCCAACGGGCCATTGCTAGGCTCCGTGCGCCCCGCCGCGGTCGCTGATACCGGAACATGCGCGTGAACCCTGCCATCCTCCTGCTCTTGGGGTTGTCCGTTGCATTGGCCGGGTGCGAACGGATCCAAGGCACGTTGGGAATTGGCAAGATCTCGCCAAATCCGCTCCGGGTCATCCGCCAGGACCCCCTCGCCGTCCCCCCGAATCTCGAGCTTCGCCCCCCGTTGACCGTTGCCGAGGCCGGGCTGGAGCCGGGCGAAACCCTGACTTCCCGAGAAGCGGTCGAGGCCCCCGCCTCCAGGGGCGAGGCGGCCGTCCTCGAGGCCGCCGCCGCCCACGATGTGGACCCGGAGATCCGGCAGCTTCTGGAGCGTGATCAGGCTCTGAAGGCGGCAGAAGAGGAAGAAACCGGAGGCTTGCTCGGGTTCCTTGATGTCTTCGACTGGTTCGGTGACGACGACGAGATCGAAACGGTCCAGCCCGTCGCCGAGGCAGCAGCTGAAGAGGCCCCACCCGCCGCAGAGCCTGCGGTTGAAGAGGTCCCGCCCGTCGCCGAGGAAACGGAAACCGAAGGGGAGAGCGAAGGTGGCGGCCTGCTCGAATGGTTGGATATCTTCGACTGGTTTGGCAGTGACGATGACGAATGAAGCGGACGGCGTAGACATCCGACTTTCACGCCGGTAAGCGTCCCAGCGACCTTCACACAGCGGCTCACTGACTGCGGGCGGCAACGCACGATCAACCGATTCCGCGCATTTTGGCGGGCTGAATCGAGCTCCACCAGGGTGTGCGTTCTGCCGTGCGGATCTGCAGCAAGCCTCGGGTGCCGAGCATCCGAACCGGCAGAGAGAGCGCTGCCGACGCGACGGGCCGGTGAGCGCTTGGGGGCCGGAAGTTGCCCGGATCAGGCCCGTCGGCGGCACACGTAACCTTGCGATCACGCAGCCGAATCTGACTTCGCTTATGATTGTTGCGGCGACCGGGAGGCTGGCCGACATGGCGCCGGCGCCATGTCGGCGTCGGCATCGGCTGGCGTCCGGCAGGGGAAACGATCATGACTGACCGATCACATTCCATGCAGCCCGGCGGTCTTCTGCTGGCTGCGGTTCTCGTTCTTTCGGCATGGTTTGCCGCTCCTTCAACGGCGATAGCAGACTCACCTACGCCGGAGGAGGCGGGCTTGCAGATTGCCCTGGAAGCCCGCGATCGGGGGACAGGCTTCGGGGACTTCACGGCGCGGCAAACCATGGTGTTGCGCAATCGGCACGGCCAGGAAAGTCGGCGCGATGTGCGCATCAAGATCCTCGAAGTGGACGACGACGGCGATCGAAGCATGTTCGTGTTCGACCAGCCGCGTGATGTGAAGGGGACCGCGTTCCTCGTCCATGCCCATCGGACGGAGCCGGACGACCAGTGGCTCTACCTCCCGGCGCTGAAGCGGGTGAAACGAATCAGTTCGTCGAATCGATCTGGATCGTTCATGGGTAGCGAGTTCGCCTACGAGGACATGACCGCCCAAGAGGTGGAAAAATTTACGTACAAGTACTTGCGTGACGAAGCCTGCGGCGAATTGACGTGTTCGGTCACCGAACGGATCCCGGTTGAGAAAGGGTCCGGTTACAGCCGTCAGGTCATTTGGCACGACCATGATGCGTTCCGTACCTGGAAAGTTGAGTACTACGACCGCAAGAACGAACACCTGAAGACGCTTGAGATAACGGACTACCAGCAGTACCTGGACCAGTACTGGTTCGCAGGAACCATGACCATGATGAACCACCTGACCGGCAAGAGCACCGTACTGAACTGGACCGACTATGAGTTCCAGACCGGGCTGGACGACGGCGACTTCACGCAAACAAGCCTGAGACGGGCTCGTTGATGCGATCCTCATCATTTCTGCGCGGCGGCGCCCTGAGCGCGGCTTGCGTAAGCGTCGCTCTGGTTTCAGCAGAAGTACGGGCGGAAACCGACTTTGTCTATGAGGAGGTTTCGGGCCGAATCAGCTTAGAGAGCCGAGAGTTCCCTGAATCGGCGTTGTTGCCGGGCCAGGCTTCCCACTCGACTGGCCTGGTCTTTCATCCCAAGCTGTACGTCGAGGATGCAGAGGGCAGGAGCGTTACGGTCGCGCCGTTCTTTCGTTACGACAGCACCGATTCGCGCCGCACGCACGCAGACCTGCGTGAGGCCTTTGCTCTCGTCTACGGTGAGGCCGGCAACAGCGAATGGGAAATTCGGGTCGGTATCGATCAAGTGTTTTGGGGCGTCGCCGAATCCCGGCACCTGGTCGACATCGTCAATCAGGTGGATCTCGTTGAGCACCCGAATGAAGAAACCAAACTGGGTCAGCCCATGGCCCATCTCACGTGGTCGGGTGAGTGGGGGGTGCTGGAGTTATTCGGACTTACCTATCATCGGGCGCGCACTTTTCCCGGGCCGGCGGGACGAATGCGAGGAGCGTTCGTCATCGATGACGAGCACGTCTCCTATGAGAGTTCGGCAGGCGAGTGGAATCTCGATCTGGCCGTCCGCTACACCCAGAGCTTCGGCCCCGTCGATATTGGTTTGAGTGCGTTCGACGGGACCAGCCGCGAGCCTTCGATCTGCCCTACTCCGGTCCCGAGTGCCCAACTGACACAACACTATGAGCAGATTCGCCAGATCGGAATCGATTCACAGATCACCATCGATGCCTGGCTTCTGAAGCTCGAGGCGATCAGACGCACGGGTTTTCGCAACCTGTTCTGCCAGCAGGAGGAGGACTACGGCGCCTTCGTTGTGGGCGGCGAATACGCGTTTTACTCCGTCTGGGATTCGCCCGCCGATCTAAGCGTCCTAGCCGAATGGAATTATGACGAGCGCGGACAAAACGCAACCAATGTCTTCCAGAACGATCTTTTTCTCGCCGTACGTTACGCGCTGAACGACGTTCAAAGCACTGACTTCACGGTCGGCATCTTTGAGGACGTGGATCTTGAGTCGCGAGTGCTGAGCATGGAATTCAACCGGCGCCTCACGGACTATTGGGCGCTGAATGTGGAAGCAATCGCGTTCCTGAAGATCGGTGACAGGGATTTCCTACAACATGGTCTCGAAAATGATAGCTTCGTGGGCCTCAACCTCAGTTACAGTTTCTGACCGTTGGCGGCGGGGCCAACCTGGTTCAGGTCGGTTTCCGATGGCACGATCCTTCGATCGCACCGATCATGAAGTCTCGTTTCGCACAGTCCTGACCGTCAATCGGCACAACGCCCTTCCCCCGGTCTTCGCGGCGTTCATCAGCCCGTTACCGCACGCGACAGCCCGATACGTTCACGTGATACCCCAGGGCCGGCAACGCCGTGTAACCGTTGACTTGTTGGCAACTGTCAAGTACTTGCTTCAGAAGTGTTGACAGGCAATAGTCAAGTGCGAACTCCGCTGATCAGCAAGCAGACAACTTGCTTGGGGCGCTATCAGTTTACGTCATGCAAGGGCGCGCACTTCAAGTCAGATATCCATACCGCCAACTCGCACCGCAATAGATCCGGATCGCAGTTCACTACGACGTCAAGGGCCCCGCAGGGTCATTGCGATCACGCGGCCAGAATCGATATGTCGGCGGCGCCACCCGCCGCGGGCTGGCCCGAAGGTGCAGCGCCGGAGGAACGGCCGGCCAGCATGTTCCGTTCGATACGAGGCACCGGGACCACCTCGACTACAGACCCGGGCGGCACAACGTATGGCTAGCGGTATCGCGTCCAGTCCAGCCGCACCGCCCGCACAGGAGGTGGCAGGCATGCTCGCAGCGTTTGGCAAGCGACTTGAGGCAGTTCTTGACAGCCTGGTGTCCACCTCGGGCAACGCTGAGCGCCTCTATCAAGCCATGCGTTACGCGCTGTTGGGCGGTGGAAAGTACGTTCGTCCGTATATCGTTGATGCTTCCGCCGGAATTTTCGAGGTGTCGCAGACTGCGAGCCTCCGGACCGGAGCCGCAGTGGAAATGATTCACGCGTATTCGCTGGTCCACGATGATCTCCCGGCCATGGACGACGACGATTTGCGGCGGGGGCGGGCGACCTGCCACCGCGCGTTCGATGAGGCGACCGCCATTTTGGCCGGGGACGCCCTGCTGACCCTGGCCTTTCAGACTCTGGCGGAACCGGAAACCCACGCCGACGGCCAGGTCCGTGCTGCCTTGGTCGCCGCCCTCGCAGATTGTGCGGGCGGAAGGGGCATGGTGGGTGGTCAGATGATGGACCTCGAAAGCGAACATGCCCCCGTCGGCGTGGACGCCGTCTTCGACATCATGAGACTGAAGACCGGTGCGCTGCTGACGTTCTCGGCGATGGCCGGCGCCATCCTGGGTCAGGCTGACGATCGTGCCCGCCAGGCGCTGCGTGACTTCGGTTCAGATCTCGGACTCGCTTTTCAGATGAAGGACGACCTGCTGGATGTCGAAGGCGACGAAGCGAGCCTGGGCAAACGAGCGGCGAAAGACGCGGCCGCGGGCAAGGCCACGCTGGTCTCCCTGCTCGGCGTGGAAGGGGCGCACCGGGAGGCACGCCGAACGTCCGACGCTGCCTTGGCGCACCTGGACTGCTTCGGGCCACGTGCCGATCGTCTCCGCTCGGTCGCTGTCTTCGTACTGACGCGCGACCACTAGACGGCGAGGTGCCGAAGTTCTCATGCGCGGGGACGGAAGCTGTCCGACGGGGGGAGGCCGCCTGCGTGTTTGCCGAACATAGCCCGTTGCGGGCAAGGCGGTGTCCGGATCGAAGGCCGCGTCGACCGGTAACAGAGCGCCGGGACAGCTTGCCGGTCAGCGGATCGATCCGCGGCCGGCGATCCCTTCGCGCCGGTGGCCCGGGCAGTTGCAGTAGAGGTACCGTAGGTTCGTCGGCCGGGAGTTGCGTCAGGCTCCCGACCCGGCTGACATCGGGCTACCGGCCTCTCGTTCGGGAGTTACCTTCGGGACAGCCATTGAACGAGGGCGGTGCGCCCTGCCTGGCTGACGGAGAACAAGGCGGGCCACATGGAAACTCCGTCCGGTAAGACTGCTGGAGATGAGAATTTTCCCGTCGGTTCCTGGCTGTTGCCGGCGCGGCTCCGGCCGCACATTGCAACGTTCTACGCATACGCCCGTGCTATCGACGATGTCGCCGACAATCCGGATCTGAAGCCGGACGACAAGATCAGACGGCTGGATGGATTTGCCAACGCACTGTGTGGCGCCGACACCGGCAACCCGGCATTTCAGAAGGCCCACGACGTCCGTCGAAGCCTCTCGGTGACGCAGGTAACGCCTCAGCACTGCATGGATCTGATCAGCGCGTTCAAGCAGGATGCGGTCAAGTCGCGCTACGACGACTGGGACGATCTGATCGACTACTGCAATCGGTCAGCAGCGCCGGTAGGACGCTATCTCGTCGACCTCCATCATGAATCTCCTACCACGTATCCGGCCTCGGATGCACTGTGCAACGCCCTGCAAGTCATCAACCACCTGCAGGACTGTGGCGACGACTACCGGACCCTGAACCGGGTCTACATTCCACAGGACTGGATGACAGCAGCACGTGTCGATGTGTCGGCACTGGCAGACCGACAGGCAACGGCGGCCCTGAGAGGCGTGCTGGACCGCTGTCTCGATGCGACCGATCAATTGCTCGTGCTTGCCCATTGCCTTCCGTCTCAGCTCCGTGACGTCCGGTTTGCCATGGAAACCGCAACCATCGTTGCCATCGCAAGAAAACTGAGTTTCGAGTTACGGAAACGTGATCCCTTGGCGGAGCGCGTCGTACTCACGAAAGCCCAGTTCATCGGCTGCGGCGTGCTCGGAAGCTGCCGCGCCCTCTACCAGAGAATCCCTCGCTGGCTCAGCGCCGCTGCCACGCGGCCTTCCTCTGCTGATTAGGCATCTTTCGGACATGACGATGGTCGCCCACGACGCACGACGCCCGCAGATCGCGCCGCAGCGCCGATGCTGCGCGGCTGCCGGTAAGTCAGCTAACATTCGATCCGTGCTCGTCCTTCAAGCACCTGGCTGACGCTTGGGCAGGGGAGACCGACGTTCCGTACCAGCTTGCAGCCGATCGTCCCGCACGCGGGGCGAACTGTTCGGGAGTGGTTCCGGAGCTACCCGTGCGAGGAGACCCCTCGACGTGAACAGTGCCTCCCGTGATCCGGCGGCCCACGTCAACAGCGTCGTCGCGCGATCCGGCACGTCGTTTCTCTGGGGTTTGCGTGTGCTTCCGTCCGAGCGTCGTCGTGCAATGCACGCGATCTACGCGTTCTGCCGTGAGGTTGACGATATCGCCGATGAACCCGGTGAGATTGCCGACAAGGCGCGGGCGTTGGCCGCGTGGCGACAAGAGATCGGCCATCTGTATGCCGGACATCCGACATGGCCGACGACAAAGGCGCTACTGCGACCGGTGAAACGCTTCGGCTTGCCGGAACGTGAGTTCCTCGCGGTGATCGACGGGATGGAAATTGATGCTGCGCCCGCCGTCCGAATGCAAAGCCTGGGGGATCTCCTGAACTACTGTCGAAAGGTTGCGGGCTCCGTGGGCATGCTGTCGATTCATGCCTTTGGCGTACCTCAGCATCCGGGGCCGATGATCGCGGAGAACCTGGGGAATGCGCTGCAGCTCACCAATATTCTGCGTGACCTCAAGGAAGACGCGGCGTTACAGCGGCTCTATGTGCCGCTCGATATGTTGCGCAAGCACGGTGTGGCAACGCATCCGACCAGCGCCATCTTCCGTGATCCGCGGTTCCCCGATGTCTGCGCCGACCTGGCCGGTATCGCCCGCGGCTACTACGCCGAAGCGAGCCGGCTCCTGACCCAGTTGGGATGGCGGAAAATGCGCCCAGCGGCGCTCATGATGGCGATATACCGGGAAACGCTGGACCGCCTGGAGCAGCGCGGATGGAGCCAGATCGGCGATCCAATCCGTCTGTCGCCGGTACGCAAGATGTGCCTGGCGATCCGATACGGCCTGCTCTAGCAGCTCCGACCTTGGCCCGAACACACGTCGTAGGCGCCGGTCTAGCGGGGCTTGCCACCGCCGTGTCGCTGGCGCGCCAAGGCCACGCCGTCACGCTTTATGAAGCAAGTGGCCAGGCGGGCGGCAGGTGCCGGTCCTACGTGGACGCGAAGCTCGCCTGCACGATCGACAACGGCAACCACCTGCTGCTCTCGGGCAATCGGGCGGCCATGCGGTACCTGACCGACATCGGCGCCTCCCGAGAACTGAGTGGTCCCCCGTCGGCGCGCTTCCCGTTTCTTGACCTCGCGACCGGCCAGCGCTGGTGTCTGAGTCCCAACAGCGGGCCGCTGCCCTGGTGGCTGCTCAGCACTGGGCGGCGCGTACCCGATACGACGATCTGGAGTTACCTGTCCGCCCTGCGGTTTGCGATGGCCGGAAGCGAACGCACCGTGACGGATTGCGTCGGAGAGGACACCATACTGTTCAAGCGATTCTGGGAGCCACTCGCCGTCGCGGTACTGAATACACCGGCCCAGGCTGGCGCGGCGCGCCTGCTGTGGCCGGTATTTCGCGATACGTTTGCAAAGGGCGAGGCCGCCTGCCGACCTCGTGTCGCCAAGAACGGGCTGTCGGACACGTTCGTGGAGCCGGCGTTGGCGCTTCTGCGACGGTCCGGTGTGACGGTCAGGTTCGGGTGCCGGCTCAGTCAGGTCGAACACGATGCCGATCGGGTGCGGACATTGAACTTCTCGGGCGAATCCGTGCCGTTGGATGCTGGTGATCGCGTAGTTCTCGCGCTGCCGCCCGCCGCAACCGGTAGCCTGCTGCCGGCGTTGGATGTCCCGAAGACGAGCCATGTCATCGTCAATGCGCATTTCGTGCTGGACGAACCCGCGGCACTGCCCGGCAATTCACCGTTTCTCGGCCTCATCGGAGGCACTGCGCAATGGCTGTTCGTCCGCGGCAGCGTCGCCTCGATCACCATCAGTGCCGGCGATGCCGTGGCCGAAGACTCGGCTGACGAAATCGCGCGCGCGACCTGGAGTGACGTTGCCGCGGCGCTGGATCGCGACCCCCGTACCGTCCCCACCTGCCGGGTGATCAAGGAACGACGGGCAACATTCGCGCAAACCCCAGCGGAGGTGCGTCGCCGGCCAACGACTCGAACCGAATGGGCCAACCTGTTTCTGGCAGGAGACTGGATCGACACCGGCCTTCCGGCAACCATCGAGGGTGCCATCCAGTCCGGCTACACGGCGGCCGGCGCGGTAATGCGCTGACGCCGAATCGCTCACCGCACCTGTCCGGATCGCCACTCCCGGGGTGAGCCGTCACCCGCCGGACACTCTAGGCGGCCTGACTCTCTCCCACCCCCTCGTGCGGAGCGTCTTCCTTCGCGTCAAAGGCGGCCAGCAGCTCTTTCTCCAGCGTCCGAGCCCGTGCGAGGTGTTCGTCCTTCACGTGGCCGAATCCCCGAACGTGCTCGGGAAGCGAAGCCAGTGCCACCGCCGTCGGATGATTGTCCGGGCTCAGGCGCTCGCCAACGGTCTGCAGGAGGCCCTCGTACCGCCGGATCTCTGCCCGTTCGGAACGCCGCTCGCGGGTCCAGCCGAACGGATCGAACGGCGTGCCGCGCAGGAAGCGCAGCCGCGCAAGCACACGAAACGCCGGCAGCATCCAGGGACCGAACGTCAGTTTCCGCAAGTTGCCGGTTGCAGGGTCACGCGGCGCGAACAGCGGAGGCGCCAAGTGAAACGTCAGGCTGGGCCGGCCAGTGAACGTCTCCTTGATGCGTCGGAGGAACGTGCCGTCCGTGTACAGGCGCGCAACTTCGTACTCGTCCTTATAGGCCATGAGCTTGAAGAGGTACTTGGCCGTCGCCCGTGCCAGCGCCTCTTCGCCGGGGATCCGGGCCGCCTCGAGCGTGCGCACAGAGGCAACGGTCTCGCGATAGCGCTCGGCCCATGACCGGTTCTGGTAGGCCGTCAGGAATTGCACGCGGCGTTCAATCAGTTGATCCAGGGACCCTTCGTGTCCTTCCGTTGGGAGGTTGTCCGTACCCAGGATCTCCCCGATCGCGCTCTCGTCGCCGGCGGCCACCCGTCCCCACCTGAAGGCATCAAGATTCATTCGGACGGCGACCCCGTTCAGCTCGATGGCGCGTTCGAGCGCATCGACGCCAACCGGTACATGCCCCCGCTGGACGGCATAGCCGAGAAGCATCAGGTTGCCCGCGATGCTGTCGCCGAACAGCGTGGTGGCGAGGCGCGTCGCGTCGACGAAATCGGTCGCCTCCTCGCGGCTGGCTTCGGCAATCAATTCCATCATGCGGCGGGTACCGAAGGACAAGTCCGGGTCCAGCACGAACTGGGCTACTGGCGCACGATGGGCGTTGACGACCGCGGCACTGACCTCGGGGCTGAGGCACCCGCGGACTTCGGCGTCCGCCGCGACCACCATGTCGCAACCGAGGAGCAGGTCGGTACGGCCGCGCCCAACTGTCACGGAATGGATTTCCTCGGGCCGTGCCGCCAGGCGAACCTCGGAGACCACCGCTCCGCCCTTCTGGGAGAGCCCGACCTGATCGAGAACGCTGACACCTTTCCCTTCGATGTGGGCGGCCATCCCCAACACCGCCCCCACCGTCACGACACCGGTCCCGCCGATGCCGGTGATGATCACGTTGCGCGGACGGTCGAGGTCCGGCTGCGCCGGATCCGGCAAGCGTGCCACCAGATCGGTGAGAACGGCGCCATCGTGGGAGGGCGGCGCCTTGCGCACCTGCGCTCCAGACACGGTCACGAAACTCGGGCAGAAGCCCTGCACGCACGAGAAATCCTTATTGCAGGCGGACTGGTTGATCTGGCGTTTGCGCCCGAACTCCGTCTCCAAGGGTTCGACTGAAATGCAGTTCGATGCTTTCGAACAATCGCCGCAGCCTTCGCAGACCAACTCGTTGATGAACGCCCGACGGTCCGGATCGTCCAGGAGACCCCGCTTGCGGCGGCGGCGCTTCTCGGCCGCGCAGGTCTGGTCGTAGATCATGGCCGAGACCCCCGGCCACGTCCGGAGCTCCTTTTGCACGGCATCGAGTTCACTGCGGTGGTGAATCGTGGTGCCCTCGACGAACGCCCGGTCGATTCCGTACTTGTCCGGCTCGTCCGTCACCACCGCGATCCGCCGCACGCCTTCGGCACGCAGCTGGTGCGTGATCCCCTCCGGGGTCAGTGCACCGTCGTGCGGCTGGCCGCCCGTCATCGCCACGGCATCGTTGTAGAGCACCTTGTACGTGATGCTCGTGCCGGCAGAGACGGCGGCTCGGATCGCCAGGAGTCCGGAGTGCTGATACGTCCCGTCGCCCAGGTTCTGGAAGATGTGCGGCTCCTCGACGAACTCCTCCATGCCGATCCAGTTGGCGCCCTCCGCACCCATGTGCGTGGTGAGGTGCGTGTTGCGATTGGCCCACACGGCCATGTAGTGGCAGCCGATGCCGGCCATGGCCATCGAACCGTCGGGAATCTTGGTTGAACTGTTGTGCGGACATCCCGAGCAGAAGTACGGTGTCCTCTCGACCGGTGCGGGCGCACCCGGAGGCGGCACGTTGCCCTCGAAGCGAGCCAGGGCGTCCGTCACGTCCGAGGCGCCCAAGCGCGCAAATCGCGAGCTCAGCGCCTTGGCGACGACGGCAGGCGTCAGTTCTCCGGTGGCGGGAATGAGCGAGAAGCCCGCGTCGTCGGTCTTGCCGACGATGCGATCCGGACGGTTCGCGAGGTGGAAGGCAATGTCCTTGAGCTGGGTCTCGACCAGTGCCCGCTTTTCCTCGACGACGATGACTTCCTCGAGGCCGTCGAGGAATGCCCTGGCGCCCTCTTCCTCCAGCGGCCAGCTCATGCCGACCTTCCACAGGCGGAGCCCGAGCGCCTGTGCGCGAGCGGCGTCGATGCCCAGCACATCAAGGGCTTCCCGCACCTCGGCGTAGCCCTTGCCCGTCGCGGCAATGCCAATCCGGTCGCTCGGCCCACGCCATACCAGCGTGTCGATCCCGTTGGCACGCGCAAACGCCTGTGCGGCCGGCAGCCGGTGCGCGATCATCCGATGTTCCTGGGCATGAATGTCGTCCGGCCAGCGAATGGAGAGCCCGCCTTCGGGCATCTCGAAATCGTCAGGAATGACCGATTCGACCCGATCGGGGTCCACATAGACGGAGGCCGAGCTGTCGATGGTCGCCGTGATGCATTTCATCGACACCCAGAGTCCGCTGAAACGGGACATCGCCCAGCCGCGCAGGCCGAAATCCAGCAGATCCTGGACGTTGGCCGGATTCAGGATCGGGATCTGCGCATGGACCATGGCCAGTTCGCTGTGGTGCGCCGTGGTGGACGACTTGGCCAGATGGTCGTCACCGAGCAAGGCAAGCACCCCGCCGTGCGGCGCCGTACCGGCAGAATTGGCATGCCGGAACGCGTCACCCGTCCTGTCGACTCCCGGACCCTTGCCGTACCAGATGCCGAACACACCGTCGTGCTTCGGCTTGGTCACCAGTCCGATCTGCTGCGTGCCCCAGATGGCAGTGGCGGCCAGGTCTTCATTCAGACCAGGGTTGAAATGAATGCCTCCGCGGCCGAGAAATTGCCGCGCGTCCCACAGTGCCTTGTCGTAGACGCCGAGTGGGGAGCCGCGATATCCCGAGATGTACCCGCGGGTGTCGAGCCCGGCTTCCCGATCGAGCCGGCGCTGGACCAGGGGCAGCCGTACAAGGGCCTGCGTGCCACTGAGAAAGGCCCGTCCGCCGTCGAGTTCGTATTTGTCGTCAAGGGTGACAGTCGCAAGCCGCATCGTCGCAATGGTCCCGAGAAAGGTGTCGCTATTACAAGATTTAAATCAGTATAACCCGGAGACTAGGGCCCAACGATTGACCGTCGTGGACCCCAGCTGGCCGCCGGAACGTGCGGAACCGGCCGCAGCTGTTTCGTCACGTCACGGGTTGCCCCGCCCGCCGGATTGGCGAAAGAGAATTCCGAACGTGGTACCGAGCCGACAGGCCCGGACCGTAGCACGACGCGAATCAGCATCAAGCGGTATCGCCATGACAGACCTGCCAGGGCCCCTTGCGCCCAGGGTCGCCGCACAGTGGTGACGAGACCCTGCCGCGCACGACCGTTCGTATCGCCGGCCGTACGGCGGCGACCGCCGAAGGTCAGCCCGCAGAGATGACGGTGCAGGGCTACCCGCCGATGCCGCCAGCCTTCGGTGCCGGTGTCAAGGACGCACGGCCGGCACCGGCGGGCATGCCACGGAACCCCGATACCGGTGCCGTCCATGTATCTTCGCTAGCCGCCGCGCAGGGGACGCCCACAATGGTGGCCGACCATCCACACGAGGGACCAACGATGACGCCTGGCCTCGCGAGATGCTTCCGGTACAAGAGGGGTACCCCATCCGGCACCGAAGGCGACATGCAATCCGACCAGACCCCGTCCGCAAATTCGCGCGCCGCCGATGCCGAATGGCCGCGTCACGGCGGCGCCCAGGCGGCCGGGCACGAGCGGAGGCCGCCGGACCGGCCGGCGCCCGCAGCGAAGGGTTTGGTCTGCCCCGGCTTGCAGCTGCCCGGGAACGGCAGCACGGTGAACCGCTGCAGCGTCAATCCGGGCGCTGCAATGTGCCCCGTGAAGCCCGGCTCGCGCCGCGGCGGCCGGTTCTGCCGGTCCACAGAACGTTGAACCGCGACGCCCACCCGCGGCATCGGGCCACGCTTCGGCAGATGTTTGACGCGGTCGTCGAGGCCGCCAATCCGGCGCAGCTTGTCGTCCGGCATCTGCCCCGCCGGCCGCGCGGACGCACCCTGGTTCTGAGTGCTGGCAAGGCAGCGGCGGTCATGGCGCGAGCGGCGGACGAGGCATGGGACGCGCCGCTCAGCGGGCTCGCGGTCACACCGTATGGCCACGGAGTCAACTGCCCACGGGTCGAGGTCATCGAAGCGTCCCATCCGGTTCCCGACCAGGCAGGACAACTGGCCACCGCGCGCTTCCTGGAGGAGGCCAAGGCACTCGGTCCGGACGATCTCCTGCTCTGCCTGATTTCTGGCGGGGCGAGCGCCCTGCTGGCCGCTCCGACCTCGGGTATCACCCTGGCCCACAAGCAGGAGGTCACCGCTGCGCTGCTGCGGTCAGGCGCGACCATCCACGAAATGAACTGCGTCCGGAAGCACCTGTCCGCGGTGAAGGGAGGCCGGCTGGCACTCCATGCCGCCCCGGCGCGAATCATGACGTTGCTGATTTCCGACGTTCCCGGCGATGATCCGTCGGTCGTCGGTTCCGGTCCCACGTTCGGAGACGCCACCACGCTGGGCGATGCTCAGGCCATCCTGGCCCGGTACGGGATTCGACCGCCTCCCCAGGTGCGCGACGCCCTCCAGAATCCGGATGCAGAGACGCCGGAGCCCGCCCACCCGGAACTCGCGAGGACCTCCCATCGCATTCTGGTCCGGCCGAGCGACGCGCTGCGCGCCGCCGCTCGTCGTGCGCGCGCCGCCGGATTTCGTCCCTTCGTCCTGTCTGACCGGATCGAGGGGGAGGCCCGGGACATCGGCGCCATGCATGCGGCCATCGCTCGGCACGTGCTCGAGTCCGGTCAGCCGGCAAGACCGCCCCTCGCCCTCATCTCGGGCGGCGAAACGACCGTCACGCTGCAGGGAAGCGGCAACGGCGGACGGAACACCGAGTTTCTCCTGGCGGCCGCACTGGCACTCGATGGCATCAACGTCTACGGCCTGGCGTGCGACACCGACGGCATTGACGGGAACGGCAGCCACGCCGGGGCGCACATCGATCCGGGCACTCTGGCGCGTGGCAGTGAACGCGGTCTCAACGCCCGGAATATGCTTGATTCGCACGATTCCGGGGGGTTCTTCGAAGCGCTCGACGATCTCGTGATCACCGGCCCGACACGCACCAACGTGAACGACTTCAGGGCCTTCCTGGTGCCGGCCCGAGCGTAGGCGCCAGACATGCGCTGGCGATGCCTTGCCGGCGCCCGCCTAGATGGAGGGGCCTACCTCGTCCTCAAGGCGCTTGAGGCGACGCTCGCCGCCGCCCATTTGCGGATGCACGGCGAGCGCGCGGCGCAATGCACTGGCGGCGGCGGCGGGCTGATCGTTGCGTTCATAGATCAGCGCCAGTCCTGACAGCGCACCGAAATGCCGCGGCTCCAGTTCCAGGGTCTCGACAATGTCGGCAACCGACGCCTCGTCATTCCCGAGCAGGTAGTGGACCGTGGCCCGCTTGTTCCACGCTTCCGCGAACTTGGGATTCTGTTCCACCAGGTCATCGAATGTGGCCAGCGCCAGTTGGTAGTCGCCGGCCTGCATGGAGCGGATTCCGCGGGTCATCGCGTCCCGCGCCTGGGAGTCCGGGTGCTGAAGCCAATGCTTCCAGACCTGGAATTCGATCTTGATGGCGTCGTGCGGGTCGGTGCTTGTCCTGAGGGCCGAAAAGAGCCCGTCAAGCTCAGGCGCGGTCTGATCAGCAGTGGCGGCCGGACCCGCCAGCGCCGCGGCCGCGACGGCCGCGGCGGCAACCGCCGACCTAAGCGACGTAGGCAGTCTTGACCGTCGTGTAGAACTCGGCCGCATAACGTCCCTGCTCGCGCGGACCATAGGACGATCCCTTCCTCCCACCGAACGGGACATGATAGTCGACGCCCGCCGTCGGGAGGTTCACCATCACCATGCCAGCTTCCGCATTCCGTCGGAAGTGATTGGCGTGCTTCAGGCTGGTCGTGCAGATGCCGGAGGACAGCCCGAACGCGGTGTCGTTCGCGACGTGAAGTGCCTCGTCGTAGTCGGCGACCCGGATGACCGATGCGACGGGGCCGAAGATCTCCTCCCGATTGATCCGCATCGCGGACGTGGTCTCCGTGAACAGGGCCGGCTGGAGGTAGTGCCCGGGCGTGGCCCGCGCCAGCTGTTCCCCGCCGAAGTGGAGGACAGCCCCTTCCTCCGTACCGATCCGGAGGTAGTCCAGGTCCTGCTCCAACTGCGACTCATCCACCACCGGACCGATGTGGGTGCCGTCCTTGAGGGCGTCGTCGACCACCAGTCCCTCTAGCCGTCGGGTCACGGCCTCGACGAAGCGGTCGTGCATGCCCGCGGTGACCACGAGGCGCGAAGAGGCGGTGCAGCGCTGGCCCGTCGAGAAAAAGGCGCCGTTCACCGCGCATTCGACTGCCGTGTCGAGGTCGGCATCGTCCAGCACGACAAGCGGATTCTTGCCCCCCATCTCCAGCTGGAACTTCGCCCTGCGCGCCGCACACGCGGTGGCCACCCGTCCCCCGGTGTCCACGGAGCCGGTAAACGTGATGGCGTCGACGCCGGGGTCGGAAAGGAGCGTTTCGCCGACCTCGGACCCGCGCCCCACCACCAGGTTGAGGACCCCTTCCGGCAGGCCGGCTCGCACCAGGATGTCCGTGAGTTCCCAGGCGCAGCCCGGCACCAGGGTCGCCGGCTTGAACACGACCGTGTTGCCGTAGCAGAGCGCCGGCGCGATCTTCCAGGCCGGGATCGCGATCGGAAAGTTCCATGGCGTGATCACGCCGATCACGCCCAGCGGCTCGCGGGTGATCTCCACGTCGACGCCAGGCCGGACGGACGGCAGTTTCTCGCCGGCCAGTCGGAGGGTCTCGCCGGCAAAGAAATCGAATATCTGACCGGCACGGCCGACCTCACCCACGGCTTCCGGCAGGGTCTTTCCCTCTTCCCGGGCCAAGAGCCGGCCGAGCTCATCCCGGCGGGCGAAAATCTCGTCGGATGCCCGGCGCAGCACGTCGTGCCGCTGCTGCGGTGTGGTCCGCGCCCAGTCGAGAAAGGCGGAGCGGGCGGCCTCAACCGCGGCCCGGGTATCGCCCACGGTCGCGAAACAGTGCTCGTTGATGACGTCATCCGTGTTCGACGGATTGACGTTGGGCACCGTCGCCGTCGCCACGCGCCATTCGCCGGCAACATAGTTGGGGAGAGGTTTCGCCATTCATCGTACTCCGAGGGGCGGCCTGCCGGGGCGGAAGCATACTCGACCAACTGCTCGCGTCGCCCGCCGGCAAAGAGTTGCAGAAGACGCGGGGCACTTGTAACTTGCGGCCTCTTCCACCGCAGGAACCGTGCTGGGGTCGGCCGGAACGGCCTGCTCCGCGAGGTGTGGCCCGTGCCCAAGATCAAGAGCAAGCGTTCCGCGATGAAGCGGTTCCGGTTGACCGGCACCGGGAAGGTGCGCCGCAACTTCGCCGGCAAGCGGCACGGCATGATCAAGCGCACCAACAAGTTCATTCGGACGGCGCGAGGCACCACGACCGCGTCGCCGGCCGACACGCGCTACATCAAGCGCCACCTGCTCCGGAACTCCTGAGCCGAGACCTTTCCCATGACACGCGTCACCAGCGGCGTGACCACGCGCCGACGCCACCGCCGGGTCATCAAGGCAGCCAAGGGCGCCCGGGGCCGCCAGAAGAACACGTACCGCGCCGCCGTCCAGCGCGTCGAAAAGAACCTGCAGTACGCGTACCGGGATCGCCGAACCCGCAAGCGGGATTTCCGCAGCCTGTGGATCCAGCGAATCAACGCTGCCGCCCGCGCGCATGGATTGCGCTATGGCGAATTGATCAACGGACTTGATCGGGCGGGCGTGGAGCTGGACCGCAAGGTCCTCGCTGATCTCGCCGTGCGCGACCCGGATGCCTTCGGACTGGTGGTCAAACAGGCGCAAGCCGCCCTCGAGGCTCGCTGACCCAACTCCCCGCAGCAACCGGGCCAGGCTCCGGAGAGGCCCGATGAGCACGTTCCTTTCGCAGGCAGACGCACTTGAAGAGGCGTTGCTCGCCGCGGTGCAGGCCGCCACGGACCCGGACGAACTTGAAGCTGTCCGCATCAGGGCGCTCGGCCGCAAGAGCGAGTTCAACGGCATGCTTCGCTCGGTGGCCGGCCTGCCGGGGAACGAGCGACGCGCCGCCGGCCAGCATCTGAACGCGGTCAAGGAACGCCTGGCAAGTGCCCTGCGCGAACGCCAGTCCTCCCTGGAGGACGCGGCCCTTGAAGCTCGGCTCGCCGCCGAGCGGGCCGACATCACGCTGCCGTCGCGCCGGCAGCCTCCCGGCCGGGGCCATCCGATTTCGCGGACGCTGGATGAAATGACGTCCATCCTGGGCGAGCTCGGTTTCCGGGTCGCCGAGGGCCCGCACATCGAGGACGACTTCCACAACTTCACGGCGCTCAACATCCCGCCCGAGCATCCGGCCCGCCAGGATGTCGACACGTTTTATCTCCGGTCCGTCGACGGGAGCGAACGCAAGGTCCTGCGCACGCATACGTCCCCGGTGCAGATTCGTGCCCTGATGGCGGGCAAGCCGCCGCTTCGGATCATCGCACCCGGCCGCACTTTCCGGTGTGACCGTGACGCCACGCACGCGCCCATGTTCCACCAGATCGAGGGCCTGGCCATCGACCGCGACCTCACGATGGGTCACCTCAAGGGCACGATCGCCACGTTCGTGCGGGCCTTCTTCGCCAGGGACGACGTCGAGGTGCGGTTTCGCCCGTCGTACTTCCCGTTCACCGAACCTTCCGCAGAGGTTGACATCAGCTACCGGCGGACCGCCGGGGGCCTGGAAATCGGCGCGGGCGGCGACTGGCTCGAGGTGATGGGGTGCGGCATGGTCCACCCGCGGGTCCTCGACAACTGCGGCGTCGACCGGAACGTCTGGCAGGGATTCGCCTGGGGACTCGGGGTCGAACGCTTCGCCATGCTCAAGTACGGCATTCCCGATCTCCGGACGTTCTTCGAGTCCGATGTCGCGTGGCTCCGCCACTACGGCTTCGACATGCTGGCCCGGCCCAACCTGCTGGACGGTCTCGAGCCATGAAGTTCACGCTGTCCTGGCTTCGGGAACACCTCGACACCGACGCCAGCGTGGCGGACATCGCCCACCGTCTGACCGCGATCGGCCTGGAAATCGAGGCGGTGGAGGATCGCCGCGAGGAGCTGGCGCCGTTCGTGATCGGCAGGGTCGTGGAAGCCCGTCCGCATCCCAATGCGGACCGCCTCAAGCTCTGCACCGTGGATAACGGCAGCGCCACCCTGCCGGTAGTGTGCGGCGCGCCCAATGCCCGCACCGGCATGAAGGCCGTGTTCGCAGCCATCGGGACGCACATTCCGGGCAGCGGCATCACGCTGTCGGAAAAGGAGATCCGCGGCGTGACCGGGCAAGGCATGCTGTGCTCTGCCTACGAGCTCGGACTGGGCGAAGACCACGACGGGATCATCGAACTACCCGAGGACGCCCCGGTCGGGGCCGCATACGCACCGTGGGCCGGCGCCGACGATCCCGTCTTCGAAATCGCGCTCACCCCGAACCGCGGCGATTGCGCAAGCGTGCGCGGCATCGCGCGCGACCTGGCCGCGGCCGGTGTCGGGACATTGCGCGAGCCTCCGTTCGCGCCCGTTTCGGGAACGTACAAAAGCCCCATCGCCTGGACGCGCACCCTCGGCGAGCGCGGGGACGCCTGCCCCCTGGTCGCCGGGCGGTACTTCCGGAACGTGACCAACGGCCCCAGTCCGGACTGGATGCAGTGCCGCCTCCGAGCGATCGGTCTCCGCCCGATTTCCGCGCTGGTCGACATCACGAACTACGTCACGATCGACCGCGGCAGGCCGCTCCACGTGTTTGACGCCGACAAGGTGACCGGAGCCCTGACGATGCGGATGGCCCGTCCGGGCGAGTCGCTCGCGGCGCTCGACGGGAACACGTATTCGCTGGACCCCGACATCACGGTGATCGCCGACGACGACCGGGTGTGCGCCATCGGCGGGATCATGGGGGGCGAGGAGACGGGGTGCTCGGAAGAAACGCGCAACGTCTTCCTGGAGGTCGCGCTGTTCGATCCGGTCCGCACCGCCCGGTCGGGGCGCCGGCTGGGAATTCTCTCGGACGCCCGCTACCGCTTCGAGCGCGGAGTGGACCCGGTGTCCGCCGACTGGGGGGTCCACGAGGCCACCCGGTGGATCCTTGAGCTGTGCGGCGGCGAAGCGAGCGAGATCGTCCAGGCCGGCGCCATGCCGCCCCCGCCCGCGCCGGTCCCGTTCCGCCCCGGCCGGGTGGCGTCGCTTGGCGGCGTGGAGGTTGCCGCGGAACGCCAGGCCGCGATCCTTGGCGGCCTTGGCTTCAGCGTCGAGGATTCCGCTCCGGTCTGGCAGGTCACGCCGCCGGTCTGGCGTCCCGACATCGACGGCGAGGCCGACCTGGTCGAGGAGGTCCTGCGGATTCACGGCTTCGACGCCATCCCCGAGACGCCCGTGGAACGCACGGGCGTGCTGCCCGAGCGCGCGGCCGGCCCGGCCGTCGTGCAGGCCGCCCGCGTGCGCGCGGCCCTGACGGCGCGCGGACTCCACGAAACCGTGACGTTCTCGTTCGTGAGCGCCGAACTGGCCCGCGCCTTCGGCGGCGGGGACGAGGCCCTGCAGCTGGCCAACCCGATCTCGCCGGAGCTCGACACCATGCGGCCCTCCATCCTGCCGTCGCTGCTGGGTGCCGCCGCGGCCAACGCGGCCCGGGGGGTGCGCGATACCGGCCTGTTCGAGGTCGGGGCTGCCTACCGCGATCCCTCCCCGGAGGGCGAAGGTCGCGCCGCCGGGTGCCTGCGCTTCGGCAATGTCGCGCCCCGCCACTGGGCGGAAGCCGTGCGCGGGGCCGACCTGTTCGATGCCAAGGCCGACGCCGAGGCCGCACTGGCCGCCGCCGGCGCGCCGGTCGACCGGCTGCAGCCGCGGGCGGAGGCACCCGCATGGTTCCATCCGGGCCACTCGGG
Organism: Alphaproteobacteria bacterium; assembly: GCA_965116745.1. Taxonomy (GTDB): domain Bacteria; phylum Pseudomonadota; class Alphaproteobacteria; order TMED109; family TMED109; genus VXPW01. Next base: position 2,818,168 of record OZ220701.1, read on the forward strand.
CGTCCTGGCCCTCGGCCCGAACGTGCTGGCCGCGTTCGGGGAACTGCATCCCCGGTTGCTGCGCGACGCCGGTCTCGATCTGCCGGTGGCGGCGGCTGAAGTCTTCCTCGACGCCGTGCCGGCCAAGCGAAGGAAGTCGGGGAACCGGGGAGCGCTGGACAGGAGCAGCCTGATGCCCCTCACGCGTGACTTCGCGTTTCTCGTGGAGGCCGCAACCCCGGCGGCAGCCGTGGTTCGGGCCGCCGAGCGCGCCGTGCCGAAGCTGGTGGGCCGGGTGGACGTCTTCGATGTCTGGGAAGGCGAGGACCTGCCCGTCGGCATGAAGTCGATCGCGATAGAGGTCGTGCTCCAGCCCCGGGATCAGTCGCTGGACGACGCCGCGATCCAGCGCGCCGCGGACGCCATCGTCGCCGCTGTCGCGAAGGATGCAGGCGGGCAGCTGCGAGGGGGACATGCCTGAGGCAGGGCGCACGCACCCGGTCGCCCACATTCGCAACGTTTCCGTGATCGCCCACATTGACCACGGCAAGTCGACGCTCGCGGACCGGCTGATCGAACGCGCGGGTTCGCTCGAGGCCCGTTCCATGCGCGCGCAAGTGCTCGACTCGATGGAGCTCGAGCGGGAGCGCGGCATCACGATCAAGGCGCAGACGGTGCGCCTCGCCCACGAGGTCGCCGGGACCCGTTACCTCATCAACCTGATCGATACGCCCGGCCACGTGGACTTCACGTACGAGGTCAGCCGCAGCCTGGCCGCGAGCGAAGGCTCGATCCTGGTCGTGGACGCCACCCAGGGCGTCGAGGCGCAGACGATCGCCAACGCCTATCTCGCGGTCGACAACGACCACACGATTATCCCGGTGCTCAACAAGATCGATCTCGCCGCCGCGGATCAGGACCGCGTGCGGACCCAGATCGAGGACACGATCGGGCTGGACAGCGCCACGGCGCTCAGCGTGTCGGCCAAGACGGGCGACGGCATCGAACCCCTTCTCGACGCGATCGTGGAGCGCATCCCGCCGCCGGCGACCGCGACCGACGCGCCCCTGGCCGCGCTCCTGGTCGACAGCTGGTACGACCCCTACCTCGGCGTGATGGTCCTGGTGCGCGTCGTCGACGGCGTACTTCAGGTCGGCCAGAAGATTCGGATGATGGCCAGCGGCGCCGACTACCAGATCGATCGGGTCGGCGTCTTCGAACCGAGCCCGCGACCGACGGAATCGCTCGCCGCCGGCGAGGTGGGGTTTTTCACGGCGTCGATCCGCCGGGTGGCCGATACGCAGGTCGGTGACACGATCACCGACGCCCGGAAGCCGGCCACCGTTGCCCTGCCCGGCTTCCGGGCGTCGGTGCCCGTCGTGTTCTGCGGCTTGTATCCGGCGGACGCCAGCGACTACCGCCATCTCCGCGACTCGCTGGCAAAGCTGCACCTGAACGATGCTTCGCTCCACTATGAACCGGAATCGAGCGCCGCCCTCGGCCTGGGCTTCCGATGCGGGTGCCTGGGGCTCCTCCACCTCGAGATCATTCAGGAGCGCCTCGAGCGCGAATTCGATCTCGACCTGGTGACCACGGCGCCCAGCGTGGTCTATCGCCTCAGTCTTACCGACGGGCGGGACATCGAGCTGCACAACCCCGTGGACTGGCCGGACCAGAGCCGCATCAAGTCGGTGGAGGAGCCCTGGATCCGGGCGACGATCCTGGTGCCGGACCAGTACCTCGGCAACGTCCTGAAGCTCTGCACGGAGAAGCGTGGCGAGCAGACCGATCTGACCTACGTCGGCAACCGGGCGATGGCGGTCTATGCGCTACCGCTCAACGAGGTGGTGTTCGACTTCTACGACCGTCTCAAGTCCGCGACCAGCGGGTACGCCTCGTTCGACTACGAACTCGACGACTACCGTGGCGGCGACCTGGTGCGGGTCGCCATCCTGGTCGACGGGCAATCGGTTGACAGCCTGTCGTTCATTGCCCACCGCAGCCGGGCCGAGGGGCGCGGGCGGGCCCTTTGCAGCAAGCTCAAGGGGCTCATCCCTCGCCAGCTCTACAAGGTGTCGTTGCAGGCGGCCATCGGGGGCAAGATCATTGCCCGCGAGAACATCGCGGCGCTGCGCAAGGACGTGACGGCGAAATGCTACGGGGGCGACGTCACGCGCAAGCGGAAGCTCCTGGAGAAGCAGAAAGCGGGCAAGAAGCGCATGCGTCAGATCGGGAACGTCGAGATTCCCCAATCCGCTATGCTGGCAGTCCTGCGAGCCGAAGAACCGTAGCCCGGCATATTGCCGCGGTTCGTGCGTGCGGCTGGACGGCAGTGCCGGCAGCACCGGCACCGCCTTGCCGAACCTGCAGCATGGCCGTCGCGCACCGACGGGTCGAAGTTTTCTGTGGAGAGTTGGGTCACCATGAGCGACATCGTGAAGTACGTCTTGTCGGAGGACCGGATTCCCCGGTCCTGGTACAACATCCTGGCGGACCTGCCGGAACCGCTGCCGCCGGTCCTGCATCCAGGCACCGGACAGCCCATCGGACCAGACGATCTCGCGCCGCTGTTCCCCATGGCCCTGATCGGCCAGGAAGTCTCGACCGAGCGCGAGATCGAGATCCCCGAGCCGGTGCGGCAGATCTACCGGCAATGGCGTCCCAGCCCGCTCTATCGGGCCCGGCGCCTCGAGGCCGATCTCGATACGCCGGCCAAGATCTACTACAAGTACGAAGGCGTCAGCCCGGCCGGCAGCCACAAGCCCAACACGGCGGTCGCCCAGGCGTTCTACAACAAGGACGCGGGCACCAAGCGCATCACCACGGAGACGGGCGCCGGCCAGTGGGGGTCGTCACTGGCCTACGCGGCCAGCCTCTTCGGCATCGACGTGGACGTCTACATGGTCCGCGTCAGCTTCGAGCAGAAGCCGTACCGGAAGGCGATGATGGAGAGCTACGGAGCCCGTTGCGTAGCCAGTCCTTCCACCGAAACGCAGGCTGGCCGGGCCGTGCTCGAGGAACATCCCGACTCGACCGGCAGTCTCGGCATCGCCATCTCGGAAGCCGTGGAGATGGCTGCCCAGAACGAGGACACGAAGTACTCGCTCGGCAGCGTCCTGAACCATGTCCTGCTCCACCAGACCGTGGTCGGCCAGGAGGCGCTGGAGCAGATGCACATGGCCGGCAACTACCCGGACATCCTGATCGGATGCACCGGCGGCGGGAGTAACTTCGCCGGCATGGTCAACCCGTTCCTCGGCCGGCAACTGCAGGGCGGCCCCAAGGTCCGGGTCATCGCCGTCGAGCCGGCGGCATGTCCGTCGCTGACCCGCGGCAAGTACGCCTACGACTTCGGGGACACCGGGCATCTCACGCCGCTGGTGAAGATGCACACGCTGGGATCGACCTTCGTGCCCCCGGGATTTCACGCGGGCGGCCTGCGCTACCACGGGATGGCCCCGCTCGTGAGCCATCTCCACCAGCTGGACCTGATCGAGGCCCGCGCCTATCACCAGAAGGAATGCTTCGCCGCCGGCGTGCAGTTCGCCCGTACCGAGGGGATCGTCCCGGCACCGGAGGCGACGCACGCGATCAAGGGCGCCATCGACGAGGCCATGAAATGCCGCGCGGCGGGGGCCGGGCGCACGATCCTGTTCAATCTGTGCGGCCACGGCCATTTCGACATGCAGGCGTACAGCGACTACTTCGCCGACAACCTGACGGACCAGGCGTACGATGAAGGCGAACTCGCGATGGCCCTGGCAGGTCTGCCCTCCGTCGCAGCCTAGACGGTCGGGCGCAGCCGGGGCCCCGCCGGGCACCCGCCCGGAAATCCGGCGGGCCAGGGGGGCCGTTCGGCACCCTGGCCGCGGGCCCGTCCCCGCCACAAATCCATGGCGGGCTCTACACTGCGCTTCCTGAGGCCACCGGAATTCGCACCCCATGGACATCCACTTCCACGAAGGCGATCTCCCCTCCGGTTTGGCGTTTCCCGACGGTGCGGCGGTCGACACCGAATCGATGGGACTGGCGGTCGCCAGGGACCGCCTTTGCCTCGTGCAAGTCTCCACGGGTGACGGCACCGCGCACCTGGTCCGGTTCCGGCGGGGCACCTACGAAGCGCCGCGCCTCAAGGCCATGCTCGAGGACCGCGACACGCTGAAGCTGTACCACTTCGCCAGGGCGGACATGAGCACCCTGGAGTTTCACCTCGGCGTCCGGTCCTACCCGAACTACTGCACCAAGATCGCGTCCCGGTTCGCACGGACGTACACCGACCGCCACGGCCTCAAGGACCTGTGCAAGGAGCTGCTCGGTATCGACATCTCGAAGCAGCAGCAGCAGACCGACTGGGGCGGGGAGACGCTCACCGTCCAGCAGCAGCGCTACGCCGCGACCGACGTGCTCCATCTGCACCGGCTCCGCAGCGTCCTCGACGGCATGCTGACCCGGGAAGGACGGCAGGAACTCGCGTACCAGTGCTTTGAGTTCCTGCCCGCCCGCGTCACCCTCGACCTGATGGGCTGGGCCGATGCCGACCCGTTCTCGCACGACATGTATCCCAATCGCCCCTGACATGACGTCCGCGCCGATCAGAGCGGCCGCCGGCCTGCAACCCGAAGCCGATTCGGATCTCGACATCGCCCGCCGGGTGGTGCGCGCCGAGGCGGAGGGACTGGCGGTACTCGCGGACGCAATCGGGCCGGCATTCCAGGCCGCGGCCGATGTCCTCGCCGCAACCCGTGGCCGGGTGATCGTGACCGGCATGGGAAAGTCCGGGCACATTGCGCGAAAGGTCGCGTCCACGTTGGCCTCGACCGGCACGCCCGCCCACTTCGTGCACGCCGCCGAGGCCAGCCACGGCGACCTCGGCATGATCGCGCGAAACGACACGGTGCTCGCGTTCTCGAACTCGGGCGAAACCGCCGAACTGTCCGACCTGCTGGCCTACGTGGGCCGGTTCCGGATACCCCTGGTCGCCGTCACCGGCGTCGCCACCAGCACGCTGGCCGTCACCGCGGATGCCGCCATCGTCCTGCCCGACGTTCCGGAGGCCTGCCCCATCGGTCTGGCCCCGACGCTGTCCACGACGCTGGCCATCGCCGCCGGCGATGCCCTCGCCGCCGTGCTGCTGCAGCGCAACGGCTTCACGGCCGAGGACTTTCGCGGCCTGCACCCGGGAGGCCGGCTGGGCACCCGCCTGGTTCGGGTCGCCGACCTCATGCACACGGGCTCAGCACTGCCGCTGGTGGATGAACACGCCCCCATGCGCGAGACCATTCTCGTGATGACCGAGAAGGGCCTCGGATGCGCCGGGGTCGTCGCTGCGGACGGACGGCTCACCGGCGCGGTCACTGACGGCGACCTCCGGCGGAACATGGCGCCGGAACTGCTGGAGCGAAGCACCCGCGACGTCATGACGCCCGACCCCGCCACGATCCCGGCCGAGGCGCTCGGCGGTGAGGCGCTGGCAACCATGAACGAGCGCGGCATCACGAGCCTGTTCGTGACGGAGAACGGACTCCCGAGGGGCGTGGTCCACATGCACGACTGCGTTCGCGCCGGAATCGCATAGTGGCTGCCCCCGCACCTCCCACGGCGTTTCCGCACGGATGGGATAGCCACCGCCGCCGCCATCACCGCCCGCCCGCCCGGTCCCGCCTGCATGTCCTCCGGGCGATCAAGCTGCTGCTGCTCCTGGGCGGGCTGGGATCGATCGCGACCATCGTGTTGTGGGACAAGGGCCGGCTTCCGGGTCGCGAAGACCCGCCCGCGCATTCGACGCTCGCTCCGAGTCACATCATGTCCGGTGCGCAGCTGGTCGGTACCGACAGCGAGGGCCGGCGGTACCGGGTCACGGCAGACCAGGTGTTCGAAGAGACCGGCGATGCGCACGTGGTGCATCTCGATGATCTCCGCGCCTTGTTCTTTTCTGGTACAAGAGAGGTTGCGCTGGCGGCTGGCGAAGGCCGGTACGACACCGTTACACGTCAGGTGATCATGTCCGGTGGGGTGCGCATGGATACGCAGGACGGGACCGCACTCGAGACCGAATCGTCCGCCTACTTCCCCGCCCAGGGCCTGGTGGAAGGGACGGATCCCGTGCACGTGACCGGTCCCTGGGGCAACGTGCGCGCCGGCGGCTTCCGGCTGGACACGGTTTCCGGAACGCTGAAGTTCACCGGCCGGCCGGTGCTGCAGCTATCACCAGGCGGCAACTCCTGATCGTGCGACCCCCGGTCGCCTTCGTCGGTGCGGCTGCCGTCGCCGCCAGCCTTCTCTCACCCATCGGACCAGCGGTACGCGCCGAGGACGGGCACAACCTGGGCCCGACCGAGATCACGGCGGATTCACTCGAGTGGAACGACGAGACCGCGGTCGCCACCGCCATCGGGAACGCCGTGGCCCGGCAAGCCGGACGGGTCCTCCGGGCGGAACGGTTCGTTGCCCACGCGATCCGGGGAGAGGACGGGTCCGCGAGGCAGATCGGGCTGATCGAGGCCACGGGAGGCGTGGTCTACGAGACGGCGGCAGAGACGGCGCGCGGCGAATCCGGACGCTACGACCTCGTCGCCGGGGTCATCACGCTGAGCGGGGACGTGGAGCTCGAGAGCGACGGCAACCTCCTTCGGGGGGCCACGCTCACGATTGATCTCGTGGGCGGCACCAGTCAGGTCACGGGCGAAGGCGGCGAGCGGCCATCGCTGCAGTTCAACAGTTCCGGCGACGAGGCGGCGGAGTGACCACGCCCGCGGCAGCCCCGCTCAAGGTGATCCACGGAGACAGCGGCCTGGTCGCGGAGAACCTGACCCACCGCATCCGCAAGCGGCTGGTCATCAACAACGTGTCCGTGCGTCTGGCCCGCGGTGAAGCGGTCGCCCTGCTGGGCCCCAACGGGGCCGGCAAGACCACCACCTTTCATCTGCTCGCCGGGCTGCGGCCCGCCGACGCGGGAACGATTCGCCTGGACGGCCATACCATCACCCACTGGCCGCTGTACCGGCGGGCGCGGCACGGCATCGGCTATCTCGCGCAGCAGCCCTCCGTCTTCCGGAACATGTCGGTGGAGGGCAACATCCGGGCCGCGCTCGAGACCGTGGAACCCGTCGTATCGCTCCGCGAGCAGACGGTCGACGAGCTGCTTAGGGACTTCTCTCTGCTCCACCTGCGCAAGGCGTCCGCCCTCGTGCTCTCCGGCGGCGAACGGCGGCGGGTCGAGATTGCGCGCGCGCTCGCGTGCCGGCCGAGCTACCTCTTGCTGGACGAACCGCTGGCTGGCATCGATCCGATCTTCGTCGGCGAAATGCGGACCTTGATCATGCACATCCGGGACCGCGGCATCGGCGTGCTGATCACCGACCACAATGTGCGGGAGGCGCTCGACATCGTGGATCGCGCCTACGTGCTCCACGACGGCCGGGTCCTCTGCCACGGTCCGCCCCGCGACATCGTTGCCAACGAAGATGTTCGCCGGGTCTACCTCGGCGACCGGTTCCGCATGTAGGGTGCGTCGTGCGAGCCAGCCCCGGTCTCCGGATCGGCATCAGTCAGCGGCTCACGATGACCCCCCAGCTGCTCGAGTCCGTCCGTCTCCTGCAGCACGCGGCCGCCGACCTCAACCGTTACGTCGACGAGCAGCTCGCGTCGAATCCGTTCGTGGACCGCATCGCGCCGGAACACCAGGATCCGAAGGCGCCGCCGCTCGACTCCTGGTCCGACACCGGTGTCCTCTGGGCCCGGCCGCAGGGCGGGCGCGACCTGTACACGGACGAGATCGAGGCTGATCGGCCGGATCTCCGCGCCCACCTGACGGAACAGGCGAATGTCGGTCTCGCGCCGGGCGATCGGACGACGGCGGAACTGCTGATCGACCTGGTCGACGCGAACGGGTACCTCACCGGGTTCGACCCCCTCGAAATCGCCGAATCGTCCCGGACCACGGTGGCCGACGTGCTCCGCGTGCTGGGCCGGCTCCAGGCGTTCGACCCGCCCGGTGTCTGCGCCCGGTCGCTGGCCGAGTGCCTTCGCCTCCAGCTGGCACTCCGGGAATCCGTTCCCCCGAAGCTGGCGGTCCTGATCGACCACCTTGACCTCGTGGCGGAGGGAAACGAAGACGAGCTCTGCGCCGTCCTCGACGTTTCGACCGGCGAACTGCGGGCCTTGATGGCCGAACTCCGGTCACTGAACCCGAGGCCCGGGCAGGCCTTTGCCAGCCAGCGCGAGTTCATCGGTGCCCCCGATGTCGTTGCCACGCCGAGCACCGACGGCTGGCGGATCGAACTCAACCCCCAGTGCTTTCCCCGGATCTATGCCGATCGGGCGGGGTACCAGGCGGTACGTGGGCACTCGCGTGCCGCGATGGACGACGGTGCGCTCGGCCGGCAGTGGCAGGAGGCCGCGTGGCTGGTCAGAGCCCTTCGCCAGCGCGCCCAGTCGATCTACCGCGTGGCCAGCGTGCTCGTCCGCGTGCAGGACGACTACGTGCACCACGGCGCCAGCCACCGCCGGCCGCTGTCGCTTCGGACGGTGGCCGGGCTGGTCGACCTCCATGAGAGCACGGTCAGTCGTGTGGTCGCCAACAAGTCCATGGCCACCCCCAGGGGAACCCTCCCCCTGCGTTCGTTCTTCGACCGCCAGCTCCGCGGCACCGACGGGCAGACGGTGCACTCGCCGAGCGCGGTCCGGGCCCGGATCCAGGCGCTCATTGCGGCGGAGGGCCCCGCTCGCCCGCCCATGTCAGACCAGCAGATCGTCGGCGCGCTGGCCGATTCAGGCGTCCGGGTGGCCCGGCGCACGGTGGCCAAGTATCGGCGCATGATGCGAATTCCGGCGGCGGCCGCACGCCGTCGCCTGATGAATAGGGCCCCGTCGCGGGCCGGCACGACGCCGGCAGCCGCACCCTAGGGCGGTGCCTTGACTCGACGCCGAGCACGGCCCAAGTTGAACCTTCCCTAGTGGGTGCTGTCAGCCGCCGGGCCGCCTGCGCGCGGTCCCGGAGTTTCGTCGTTGCGCGCCCGTCGGCACGGAAGTCCTCGCATGCAGCTGGAAAGCTTTCTTGCTCCTACAGCCATTATCCCGAAGCTGACGGTCAACAGCACCCGGCAGCTGCTGCACGCGCTCGCCAAGGTCGGAGCCCGCGAGACGGGACTCCGAGAGCGGACGATCTTTCAGGCGCTGATGGCGCGCGAGCAGCGCGGCTCGACCGGATTCGGCAACGGCGTGGCGCTGCCGCATGCCCGTCTGAAGAACCTCGCCCGCATCGCCGGCGCGTTCGCGCGGCTGGAACCGCCCATCGATTTCGATGCGCCGGACGGCCGGCCCGTCGAACTGGTGTTCTGCCTGCTGTCTCCGGATCAGGACGATGCCCTGCATTTGGCCGCCCTGGCGGCAATCTCGCGACGGCTCGGCCGGCCGAACCTGCGTCGGGTGCTGCGCGGCGCCAACGAGGCGGACGCGATTCATGCGCTGTTGACGGACCAGGAGCACAGCCAGCCCGAGGCCGCATGACACATTCCGGAACATGCGTCGCGGTGGACGGCCGCGGGGTGTTGCTGCGCGGGCCGAGCGGCGCCGGCAAGTCCGACCTGGCCCTGCGGCTGATTGACGGTGGCGCCGAGCTCGTGGCCGACGACCGGGTTGCGCTGGTCTCGAGCGCAGGGGGGTTGACGGCCAGCGCCCCGCCGGCGCTCCGCGGGCTGATGGAGGTGCGGGGGCTCGGCGTTTTCCGCCTCCCCTACCGGACCAGCGTTCAGGTGTCCCTGGTCGCCGATCTCGTCGACGACCCGGGCGAACGTCTCCCCGCACCGGATCAGGCGACGATCCTCGGCCATGCGGTGCCGGCGATCCGGCTATCGGCGAAGGCCTCGTCGGCCGCCGCCCGGGTCCGCCTGGTTCTCGGCGCGGCGGAATCCGTGGTGGGAGTTATGGGAGACGCAGCGTGAGCGACGCGGCCGATCGTTCCAGCGACAACTTTGACGGCGTCGGCATTGTCGTCGTCACCCATGGCCGGTTCGGGGCAGAGCTGGTCGCCGCGACGGAGCATGCCGTCGGCAGCATGCCCGCCGTGCGCGTGCTCGAAGTCGGCCCGACCGACGACATCGAGGAGCGCCGCCGCGCGATCCGTCAGGCCGGCGACGCCGTCAACTCGGGACGTGGTGTGATCTACATCGTCGATGTCTTCGGAAGCACGCCGGCCAACCTCACCAGATCGGTCGTGCAGGACACGAAACCGGAAGGCCAGGCCATGATGCTGGCCAATCCGAATTTGGCCGTCATGTACAAGCTCGCCGAGGCGCGGGCGCGGGACATGCCGCTGGCCGACCTCCTGCACACCGTGCGCTCGGCCGGCCGCAAGAACATGCTCGAGCTCGGGGAAGCGCTGCGGGGCGGCCGGGACACCGGCGAATGAATGAGGACGAGGCCGCCAGCTCCCGGACGGCCGAGATCCGCAACCTCCGCGGCCTGCATGCGCGCGCGGCGGCGCGCTTCGTGAAGTGCGCCAGCCAGTTCCAGGCGGAGGTCACCGTGCGCAAGGACAACCTGTCCGCGGACGGCAAGTCCATGCTGGGCCTGATGGCGCTGTCCGCTTCGCTCGGAACGGTCGTCCTGATCGAAGCCAGTGGTCCCGAGGCTGCTGCCGCGGTAGCCGCGCTCGGACAACTGATTGACGAAGGGTTCGGCGAAGAACGCTGATTCCCGTCCCGTCCGTCCTGATCCGACTTGTCAGGCGGCGCGCTGTTCGCCCGACGAGCCGGCCCGCACGCGGAAGCGTCGGTCCCGAACCCGTGCCAGTGTCGGCCATCTTCATGCAGCACGCTGGGACCAGCTGCGATCGAACCGGTTCTCTCCCGTCCCCTTCAATTCGGCGCTACGACCTGGCGCTCTCGGGTTCCCATCGGTTCAGTGGATAAATGAGGTTCAGTGCGGCGAGAACCGGAATCATGAACTCCGTGAGCTCCCCTCGCCTGGGTGCGCCGGTAACGCCGTTCACCAGTCCTTCCACGAGAACGATTACGAGCAAGTAACCGAGATACTGGTATCGCTTGGGGATTGGGACGCCCCAGCCGTCGACCAGGCGCGCCACGCGATCGGATCGATGGTACAGCGGCTTGATGACACCCAGGTACACCAGGAAGATCAGCAATATTCCTTTCGAAAAGATGTCCTTGTTGACGGACACGTTTCCAACCACGAGATTGTGGAGATTGATCTCTTGCTGCCGGTTGTGATCCAGAAAGAACTCCGAAGTTTCGATCCCCAGCAGCCGCTGTCCCCAGGAGATCTCTTCACCGGCGCCGAAGGCCGCCAGCACGACCAGCGCCGCAAGAACCGAACGCTGTCGCCAGTTGAACGAAAGCCGGTATTTCCAGAGTCGGTTTGCCAGCACGACGGCTACCGCCCCCAGCGCCAGTACCGTCAACCACTCCAGCAGCCCGTCCTCTGCCGTGTAGACGTGGTGGAAGTAGTCTTCATTGACCAGACCAAGAAACACACCCAAGCCGAACAAGATCACCGCGTTGACCAGGATGAATTTTTCGGTCGTCTCAACGGGCACCGCGGTAACGTCTCCAAGCGTGGGCGGCAGCACGCCAACACGCGTACACGAAAATAATCGGATCAATCAAGTAATCGAATGCGTTGTCGCTCTCGCCCACGCCGTAGCCCTGCGTCAACGCCGCGAGGACCACCCAGAACGCGAGCAGCCGAGTACCCGCGAACCAGGACAGCACGAAGGCAAGGGGCAGCATCCCGACGCCCACGTATGGATGGTACCCGGCCGCGTACAGGTCGATGTAGCCAACGCCCAATGCCGACGGATACATCACCGAGCCGAGCAGGACGATACAAAGGTGCAGCGGGCCCATGTCCGGCTGCGTCAGCCGATGCGGCCAGAGGCTTCTCGCGCCATGGCTGCCCAGGATCAGGATCATGGCCATGCTGGGTTCGCTCTGCACGGCCGCCACGAAGCCGACCAGCGGAACCCGGTCCAGCTGGATCGCGAAGGCTGCAACCACCACCGCGACGGCGATCCCCAGTCTGATCCGCCGGTCGTCCGTGTAGCGGGCTGAGCAACAGGCTCCCAGCGAAGCCAGGACGAACGCCCAGCCGACATATCCGTATGCCGTCATGGTGGCGAGGGAGCGCTGCGCCTTACATCTGCGAGCCAGACGTCGTTGAACATGACGTGCTTGATGTACGTACGGTTGTGGGTGTAGACGACGTGCGTTCTTCCAAGCCGGTCACGCAGGATCGACGGGTAGGAGAACAGCTGTCCCTTGCCGGCTGCGGCATGTTCCAGGTCGTGAATTCGGGTCCAGTGGCCGGGATCTCCCCCGGAAACCGCCAACGCCAGGATGTCTCGCGCCACCTCGGAATGGTTGTAGACCATCAGCAGTTCATGGCCCGCGACACGCACAGCATCGATCGCACTGTCGGGATTCGGCAGGTTTGACCCTCTCGGGGCAGTGAATGCAAGGCCGGCGTCGTCGGTGCTGACGTAGTGAATTCTCCTGTCCGTTTCGCCCGCATAGCGCAGGAATACATTTGCGGTTTCCGCGTCCTCGGGTACGAGTACCGGCTGAATGTGACTTCGTCCCACGGTGAGGCGTTGCTTCCCCAGCACGACGCCATCCGGGTCCAGTCGCAGGAGTTCGGCAAACTTGCCCAGGAATTCGTGATAGACGGGCAGCGTGATGCTCCCGTCCCGCATCTGGACCGGACGGGCCCTTACCAGGGTGCTCACATTGAAGGCCGGGCTGGTGACCAGCCGTTTCACCGGGCCAAACGTCTCCCCGCCGTCCTGGGACACCATCGCGTTGATCGCGCTGCCCGACCATCCGCCGACCGAAACACTGACGAAAAAAAGCCACACCTGTCCGCTGGCATCCAGGAATGCGACCGGGTTGCCCAGCTTCTTGATATATCTCCCCAGCGCTTCCGAAAGCCTGGCCCTGGTCATGACTTCCCGCGGGCGGGTCCACGAACGTGCATTCGGGAAAAGACGGGCCGTATAGATCCCCACGTCACGCGCCCCTTCCCGGCTGCCGCCGTACCAGAACGCCTGCACGCCTCCCTTCGGAAGTTCCGTTAACGTCGCGCTGTGCACCATGGCGCGTCCCCGGGGGTCAATCGCATGGTCCTCCCAAAGGGGTGCCGCCTCGGGGCCACCGGCAACTTCGCCCGGGTCTGCTGCGGCTCCTGCATCCTTCACCTGGTAGCCGGGTGCAGCATCGTACGAATGCACGGACGCGATCAAGGGTGGCGAGGCGAGGATCACTAGCGCGGCGACGGCCACGACTCCGCGGGTGCGGCGGTTTCTCGCTCCGATCAACCGAACCATGAATGACGATTGCCTGGTCCTGCGGCTGCCGCCGAAATTACCAACGCTTCGGGCTCCATTTCGTCTTGCCCAGTTCTATAATCGGCCCGTTACTTCTCATCAGATATTCTGTGAATCTGGATTGCAGGGCAACAAGGGTGAGCGATTGCCGTGGCTTGCTGCAGCCTCGTCCCAGATCCCCTGCCCATCGCCCGATCGACTGCGCCCCTCTCCTGGAAGGATCATCGCCGCCATGACCGCTGGACATCGCGACTTCAAGGTCGCTGATCTGGGACTCGCTGACTGGGGCCGCAGAGAAATCGAGATCGCCGAGACGGAAATGCCGGGCCTCATGGCCATCCGTGATGAGTATGCCGGCCAAAAGCCCTTGGACGGCGCGCGCATCGCCGGATGCCTGCACATGACCATCCAGACCGCCGTCCTGATCGAGACGCTGCTTGAACTCGGCGCCGAGGTGCGCTGGAGTTCCTGCAACATCTTCTCGACGCAGGACCATGCGGCAGCGGCGATGGCGGCGCGCGGGGTGCCCGTGTTCGCGTGGAAGGATGAAACCGAAGAGGAATTCTGGTGGTGCATTGACCAGACCATTCACGGCCCGGACAACTGGACACCGAACCTCGTTCTCGACGACGGCGGGGACCTCACGAAGGTCATGCATGAGCAGCACGGCGACCTGATGCGCGAGCAGGTACGTGGAGTTTCCGAGGAGACGACGACCGGCGTGCGCCGGCTCGTCCAGATGGCGGAGGAAGGCAGCCTGCTCGTCCCCGCCATCAACGTGAACGACTCGGTGACGAAATCGAAGTTCGACAACCTCTACGGATGCCGCGAAAGCCTCGTCGACGGCATCCGCCGCGCCACCGACGTCATGCTCTCCGGCAAGGTCGCCGTGGTCGCCGGATTCGGCGATGTCGGCAAGGGGTCGGCGGCATCCCTGCAGAATGCGGGCGCGCGGGTGCTCGTTACCGAAATCGACCCGATCTGCGCCCTGCAGGCCGCCATGGAGGGCTACGAGGTGACCACGATGGACGCGGCGGCGCCTCGGGGTGATGTGTTCGTCACGGCCACCGGCAATACCGACGTCATCACGCTGGACCACATGCGGGCCATGAAGGACCGCGCCATCGTCTGCAACATCGGTCATTTCGACAACGAGATCCAGGTGGCGGCGCTCTCGAATTTCGTCTGGGAGGAAGTGAAGCCCCAGGTCGACCAGATTCGCTTTCCCGACGGTCACCGGATCATCCTGCTGGCCAAGGGGCGCCTGGTGAACCTTGGCTGCGCGACCGGCCACCCCAGCTTCGTGATGAGCGCCTCGTTCACCAACCAGGTTCTCGCGCAGATCGAACTCTGGACCCGCAGCGACCAATATGGCTGCGCCGTGCACGTGTTGCCCAAACACCTCGACGAAAAGGTGGCGAGTCTGCACCTCGCGCGCCTTGGCGCCGAACTCAGCCGCCTTACCCAGAGCCAGGCCGACTACCTGGGAATCGACCGCAACGGCCCATTCAAACCGGCTGCTTACCGCTACTAGCGTGGAACCCGCCCCGGAATCAGTCGCAACCGGCCCGCGCCGATTGCTGCTCCCGGATATCGACGCCACACGAGACCTCGCGGCCAGCCTGGCGCCGCTGGCGCGCCGAGGCGATGTCATCGGACTGGCGGGGCCGCTCGGCGCCGGCAAGACCACGTTCGCTCGATCGTTCATCGGCGCCCTCGGCGGTACCGACCTGGTGCCCAGTCCGACGTGGTCGCTGGTGGAACAGCACGCCACCGGCGCGGGTGACGTGTGGCATTTTGACCTGCACCGGCTCGAGCGCGCCGACGATGTGTGGGAGCTCGGCCTCGAAGACGCGCTCGCCGACGGGATCACGCTCATTGAATGGCCGGAAATCGTGGAACGCCTGCTTCCTCCGGCCCGCCTCACGCTTCGCTTGGATCATGCGGGTACCGGCAGGACGGTGACGCTCGAGCCGGGGGCCACGTGGGGGGCGCGCCTCCGAAAGGTGGCCCGCAATGGCTGAGCGTCGTGCCCGGCAGGACACCTTTCTGAAACGCCAGGGAATCGATCCAAATACCGCTGTCCTGCTGGCCGGCGACGCGTCGAACCGCCGGTACTTCCGCACGCCGGGTGGCGTGTTGATGGATGCTCCTCCCGATCTGGAGGACGTCCGGCCGTTCGTTCGCGTGGCGCGCCATCTGCGGGACCTCGGGCTGTCGGCTCCGGAGATCCTGGCCGAGGACGTGGATGACGGCTGGCTGCTGCTGGAGGATCTCGGCGACGACCTGTTTTCCCGCGTTCTCGCGACCGGAGCGGCCCCCGAGCCGCTCTACGAAATGGCGGTCGATGTGCTGGTTACGATCACGCGGCGTCCACCGCCGCCATGGCTGGACCCGTACGACCTGCGGCCCCTGCTGGCCGAAGCCGACCTGTTCCTGGACTGGTACCTACCGGCCGTCGGGGTTGAACCCGACCAGGAACACCGCGAATCGTGGCGCGCGGCATGGGCTGCCGTACTGACCCCCCATCTCGATGCCTTGCCGGTCCTCGTGCTCAGGGACTGCCACGTGGACAACCTGCTGTGGCTCCGTCATCGACCGTCCCCGGCAAGCGTCGGACTGATCGACTTCCAGGACGCGCTCGCGGGCCATCCTGCGTATGACCTTGCATCGCTGCTCGACGATGTTCGGAATCCCCTGCAGTCGGGGCTCGTGGCCAGATTGATGGAGCGGTTCCTTGCCGCAACGTCGCTGGAGCCGTCAGCATTTCGCGCCGCGTTTGCCGCGCTCTCCGCCCAGCGATCATCCAAAATCCTCGGCATCTTCACCCGGCTGGCCCGCCGGGACCGAAAGCCCCGTTACCTGACGTGGCTGCCCGCGACCTGGAGGCTGCTGGAGCATCGCCTCAAGAACGACGGGTTGCTGGCGGTCCGGGAGTGGTTCGACCGGCACGTTCCGGCCCCGCTTCGGCAGCCGGACGCGTTCGATGGCCCGGGCAATCCGTAACCAGGGCGCTTGCTTGCCCGGCGCCCCGACCGTCGCATGAGGGCCATTCACACGGCCATGGTGCTCGCCGCCGGACGCGGCGAGCGGATGCGGCCGCTCACCGACCGCATCCCGAAACCACTGGTCCGGATTGCCGGCCGGTCCATGCTGGACCGGATGCTCGATGCGCTGGAACGTTTCGGCGTATCGCGCGCTGTCGTCAACGCGAGCCATCTCGGCTGGCAGGTCGAGCGCCTGCTGGAACGGCGGACGCGGCCGCCCGTCCACGTCAGCGTGGAAGACGAACGCCTGGAAACCGGAGGCGGCGTGCGGCGAGCCCTGCCCCATCTCGGGCACGGTGCGTTTCTGGTGGCCAACGGCGACATCGTGTTGCCGCGGGCCGAGCATGCGTTTCGGGCGCTGGAGCAGCACTGGGACGCCCGGGCCATGGACGCGCTGCTGCTGGTGACGCCCCGGGATCGAGCGACAGGCTATTCGGGCGACGGCGACTTCGACCTCCTCTCCCATCTCACGGGAGCCGCACCGCTGGTACGAACCGAAGCCGACCGACGGCCCTATGTGTTCACGGGCCTCCAGATCCTGTCGCGATCCCTGTTCAACGACACTCCGGACGGCCCTTTTCCCCTGGGCGCCCTGTACCGCCGTGCCCGCCTCGAGCAGCGCCTGTTCGGGATCGTGCACCATGGCGGTTGGTTTCACGTCGGGACCGTCCAGGCGGTGCAGGACACGGAACGGCTGCTCGACACCCAAGCGGCAACAGTGTGAGCCGACCCCTGCCAAATCCGCCATCGGCCACGTCGCTGCGAGACTCGACCTGGTGGTGGATGATCCACACGTCCGGTCGCGCCGGCGGCATCCCCACCACCGGCTCCCGTCTCGCCGCCGGCGAGAAGCTCGACAATCCGGTTCGGCGCGATGGGTAGCGCCTGCCGCAACTCCGCTGCAGCCCCTGGTGGCCACGATGGATCCGGCGTCGTTCGGCGCGAGACGCCCGCACCATGAGTATCCGGTTGACTCTTGCATGGGTGGCAGCGCTGATCCCTGCCATGAGCCACGCCTGCCCTCCCTTCCAGTACTCCGAGGCGGCCGCCTCGGCGCTGCACGCCGTCCAGAAGAGTGCCGGCCTGTCCGGGACCAATTTCGAAATCCGCGCGTCCGAGCGCGTGCTGAACGCGAAGGCCCTCATTTGCGACGGGAGCCGCTACGTACTTGTGAACGAGCAGTTTCTGTCCGACCTGGGCTGGACGAATGAACACTGGAACTGGCGCGACGTCGGGATCCTTGCGCGGGAGATCGGGCGCCATGTCATGGGCCACGTTGTGTACCGGGGCGAACGGCATCGGGAGGAACTCTCGGCCGACCGGTACGCGGGGGAGGTGCTCTTCCGGTTGGGCGCATCGCTGGACCAGGCCCTCGCGATGATCGACAGGCTTCCCGAGGAAATGTCGTCGAGCCACCCCAAGAAATCGGAACGGGCAGCCGCGGTCAGCGAGGGCTGGAGTCGCGCCGGCGCGGCGACCGATCGACCGGGAGGCCCGACCCCGCGGTAGCGCGGTGCGCACTCGGCACCCACGGTGACGGTGCCGGCGGCACCACCGGCGCCTTCGAGGCTTCAAGCAGGTTCGCTGCGGGATCGGCAACGGCGGCGGTCGTCAGCGGCCTTCCGCACCCGTCGTGACCAAAACTGGTGTGGCCGCACCGCGTCGGCATATGGTCATGCCGCGAGCACGTGGCACCCGGGAGGATCGCTCGTCGAACCGAACTGACGCCCGTCATGGCATTTGCGCACGAGGGTCCGGCGCGTTGAGATTGCCGCGCGTTTCTATCCCTGCTGGTCAGGCAGATTCCCGGCCGCCGGCACGGCGGCACCCCCACCCGCGTCGACCCTCATGAGCAGCGGGGGGAGGAGGAGGAAGTCGGCCACCAGTGCCAGCGCGATGACGAGTGCGGTGAGCTGGCCCATGTCGGAGTTGAGTTCGAAGCTGGAGAGGCTGATCACGAAGAAGCCCGCCACCAGTACTAGGGAAGTCGTGAGCAAGGCCGGGCCCACGGTACGAAACGCTACGCGCACCGCATCCGGCGACGTATGACCGAGCTCGCGCCGGGCCCGCTGATACTTGCTCAGGAAGTGCACGGTGTCGTCGACCACGATGCCCAGCGTCATGGCCGTCACCATGGACAGGGAGACCCCCACCTGGCCAACCGTCAACCCCCAGATTCCGAAGCCCAATGCACCGGGGACCAGGTTCGGGACGAGGCTGGTCAGCCCGACCCGCAGCGAGCGCAGCGCAAAGATAAGGGCGAAGGAAATGCCAACGAGGGCGATGGTGGTGCCGACGAGCATGGCAATGATGTTCCGACGGCCGAGATTCGCGAACATCAGGGTGGTGCCGGAACTCTCGGTCGGCACGATGTTGGGCGCGTGATCCGTCAGCCAATGCAGCGCTCGTTGGTTGAGCGCGATCACCTCGTTCGACGAGAGCGTCTGCGTGGCCACCGTCATCCGGGTCGCCGACCGGTCGACATCGATCTGGTTGTTGAGATCGTGGCCGAAGGGAAGTGAGATCTCGTAGAGGAGGAGGTACTGCGCAGCCAGCTCACGGCTTGCGGGCAGCCGGTATTCGGCCGGATCATCGCCGTGCATGCTCATGTTGAGGCGACGGAAGGTATCGGTAATGACGTTGACGTGGATCGTTTCGGGTTGCGCCTGGTACCACGCGGCGAACGCCGCGGCATCGGCGAGGTAGCCGGGATCGGTGATCCCGCCCGGCTCGATCGATGCCAGGGAATATTCCAGCGAGTACATGCCGGTGAGGTTCTTCGCGGTGAATTCCGCGTCGCGCCGAAACTCCACGTCCTCGTCGAAGTAGTGGAGGAAGACGTCGTTCAGCTCGTTGCGGGGTATCGACGCGACGAGCGCCAACACCACCAGTCCGGACCCCCACAGCAGGGGCCGGCGCCGGCGAATTACGAATTCCCCGAGCGCTGCCATCCCCCGATCGAGACCGAGCCGGGGGGCGCGCACCGGAATGGGAAGCAGCGACAGCAGGGCAGGAAGGAAGGTCACGGAGAGCACGAACGACGCGCCGACCCCGAAGGCAACGAAGGTGCCCAGCTGGCGGAACGGCGGGACCTCGGAGAAGTGCATGCTCAGGAAGCCCAGCGCGGTGGTCAGGCTTGCGAGGAAGACCGGCTGAAGATTGACCCGCACCGCTTCGATGATGGCATTCCGCTTCTCTGCTTCGGTCTGCGCGGGTGGTTCCGGGGCGCCGCCGCTCTCGGGCGATCGGGGAGCGTTGCTCCGCAGCTGGTGGACCAGGGTCGAATACACGTGGACACAGCTGGCGATGGCGACCGTCAGCACGACCGTGGGCGCGATCGCGGAGGCCGACGTCATCGGGAGCCCCACCCAGCCGCCGAGGCCCACGGCGGTCAAGACCGCCAGGGCCACGACCAGCATGATCGCGAACGTCCCGCTGAAGCCCCGGGTCAGGTAGACGAGCATCAGGGTCATGGCCACGAAGCTCAGCGGCACCAACGTCTTGAGATCGCTCAGCGACACTTCCATGAACGTCTGGTTGAAGACCACGTGGCCGGTCACCCGCACGTCGATGCCCGGGAACCGCCCCTTGACCTCATGGGCGAGCCGGCGCGCGGCGTCCTCGACCTCCGCCCCTTCGACCAACTTGTCCGCACCCGGCAGCTGCACGGAGACGTTGACGCCGCTGACTCCCCCGTCCCGCGCGATGAGGCGACCCGCGAGACTCGGCTCGGCCAAGGCGATCGCACGAATCCGGGCCCGTTCGTCGGCGCCGGCGCGGCCGGACCGGTCCACGAGTTCGCGCACCAAGATGTCGTCGCCGCTGGCCGTGGTGTGCTGGAAGTTCGTGAGGGAATCGACGCGGGTCGCGTACGGAACCGTCCAGGACCGCTCGGTGAGCCAGGCGGTGGCCTCGAGCGCGAGGGCCGAGGTCGCGTCGCGGTCCGGCGGCACGAGGACGAACAGGACGTTGTCGCTCTGCCCGTACTTCTCCTCCAGGGCCTCGAATGCGAGCAGTTGAGGATTGTCCTCGTTGAAGTAGATGCGGTCGTCGGCCGAGAACTCGAGAAACATCGTGCCGCTCGCCGCGATCCCGACCAGGATCATGGTGGCAATGATGATCGGCCACCGTGATGCGATCACCCGGCCGCCGAGCTGTGACTCGAATGTGCGCACTGGGCTCATACCGTCCACCAGCCACGGTTGCACGTTCGGGATCGACTGCCCGCCGCCCGGCAGCTTTGCGCCATGCGCCCGTGCAGCCGGACCGCCCGTCGGGTCGCGGCATCCCTGTTATCCGAAGTTACCGTTGCCGCGGCCCGTATTCTTCTCCCCGCAGGCTCCGACAGGCCAAAGGCGGGAGCGGGAAGTCCATGCGTGGCCGCATGGCACGGAAACCGGTGGCCAGGATCCCGCGGGCCCGGCGGTGCCGGCGGCCGCATCGATGCCCAGGTCGCCGACGGCACGCGGTCGGCAGCGCGGTCGCGGGCGATCAAACCGGGATCGATTGAATGAGGCGGCGCGGCTCGTGGCATTTCTCGGCTGGTGTTTGCATGCCGGGAAGGCAAACGGGGAGCTTCCATCGTAACCGCAGCAGGATGTTGGGACCGCGGAAGTGCGGCCGCGAGTGTCTGGCCGGCGCCCGGGATGCCGGGGCCAACGCCACCCAAGAGGGGATACGATGGGCCGCCAGGCGGAAGCGCCGGCGACACGGGACACGACATGACGACGGAAGCAGCGTTGCAGGGCGGACGAATGCGCCTGTTCCGCCACCCGACGAGCAGCGCCTCGATGCGGGTGACGCTCTACTTGCGGTGTCGCGGCATCGCGCCTTCACTCGTGGAGCTCGTCGACATGGGTTTCGAGACCGACCACCGCGGCATCCCCGTCTTCACGATGCCCGAGGGCGATCCCGAGACCAGGAAGCTCGGCACCACTGACCTCACCGCCTTCAACCCGGAAGGGCGCATCCCGGTGCTGCTGCTGCCCGACGGGCGCAAGATGACCCAGTCCGGCCCGATCGTGGACTACCTCGAGGAGTCGATCGGCGCGACCGGACACCGCCCGATGACGCCCGACGATCCGTGGCTCCGGGCCGAGATGCGCCGCATCATGTGGATTGTCGCCGCGGACACCCAGCCCTACCAGAACGTCCCCTTCATCATTCAGGCCATCGGCGAATGGGGCATGGTGAAGGCAGCGCCCACGGAGCACCCGTTGCGGCTGCATTTCATCCGCCGGGAGTTCGGCGCGCTGGAAGCGATTCTGCGGCGGTGCGCCGGAACGTTCGCGGTCGGAGACGCGATCACGCTCGCAGACTGTTTTCTGGTACCCCAAGTACGCAATGCCCTGCTGGCCGGAATCAACCTTCCCGGGGAATTTCCGACGCTATCGCGGGTCTGGGAGAACGCCATCGCGGTGCCGGAAGCGGCCGCGGTGCTGAACGAAGCGGGGGGGATCGTTCAGCCGTTCGCCTTCGACGCGGAGAAGTTCGAGGTGTACGCCGACGTGCGCGATGCCAAATAGTCCGCCGCTCGCGCCAGGCACCCGCAGATGCAGTGCGATGCTCACTCTTCCCGCAACGCCGAACGGACTCGAAGTTCAGACCAACCAACTCCTCGATTCCACGTTACCGAATTTCCGGGAATTAAGGCACGAACAATCTGAATTTTTGGGACTTAATCTACTGAATTGGGATTTTCCGGGGTATAAGGTTGGTCCTTGCATCGTCGGGCTTGCGGCGGGGCCAGAGACGATCCACCCGGGCTTGCCTGAGACGGGCGGCGGACGTTGTGTTATTCCTCGCCCGACGTTGGCAATCCGGGACGTGTAACGGGGTCAATTGCACCCGGGGAAGTCGAATGCGGGGAACTAATCGCAATTAACGCAGCATGTTAGAACCTGCCGCGCAGCCACTAGTGTGGACGATTCCCGCCGGGCTGCCGTTCGCCCGGCGCCTGGCAAGTGAACTGCTGCGGCGAGCGCATCCGTCGACTGACCTGGCCGACACGACCATCCTGGTACCGACCAACCGCGCGGCCCGAACCCTATCGCGCGCCTTTACCTCGGCGGCGCATCCCCGGGCGCTCCTGCTCCCCCGGATCACGCCGCTGGGGGAGGTCGGCGAAGAGGAACTCAGCCTTGGCTGGGACGACGACGGAGCGCCTGGGCCGTCGATGGCCGAGCTGCGACCGGCCATCGGACCCGTGCACCGCAAGCTGCTCCTGACCCGGCTGGTCGCCAGCATGCGCCGCGAGCGCGCGGGGGGTGCGCTCGCCGAGGCGGCCCGCCTCGCCAGCGAGCTCGGTACCTTGCTGGACGCGCTGCAGAACCAGGACGTGCAGTTGGCCGACCTCGAAACTCTGGTGGACGAGGACCTAGCGGAACACTGGCAGGAGACGCTCCAGTTTCTCGAGATCCTCCGCGATCACTGGCCCCGTATCCTGGCCGAGGCTGGATGCATGGATCCCGCTGCCCGGCGCACCTGGCTGCTGCGGCACCAGGCCGCCTTGTGGGAACAGTCCCCGCCGCGCAGCCCCGTGATCGTGGCCGGATCAACGGGTTCGATTCCGGCCGCCCGAGCCCTCATCTCTACCGTGGCCAAGCTGCCCCGCGGTGAAGTCGTCCTCGCCGGCCTTGATCGCACGGTCGATGCGGAATCGTGGGAGATGCTCAGCGAATCCCACCCGCAGTTCGGGCTGAAAAAACTGCTGGAGACGCTCGGCTCCGATCGCGCGCAGGTCCGCGACTGGCCCGGGTCCGAGCCGACTCCGAAAGCGGTCGCCCGGACCCGGCTGCTGGCGGAAGTGATGCGGCCGGCCGCGACGTCGCACCGGTGGCCGGAGACGGTGCCGCAGATCGACGTCGACGCCGGACTCGACGGCCTCCAGGTCATTGAAGCTCGCGACTCGGTTGAAGAGGCCGGCGCCATCGCGGTGCTGATGCGCGAAGCGCTCGAAACACCCGGCAAGACCACAGCCCTCGTCACCAACGACCGGGAGCTCGCCAGCCGGGTGCGAACCACGCTCCGGCGCTGGAATGTCGAGGTCGACGACTCGGGCGGCGAACCCCTGGGAAATACTTCTGCGGCCGTGCTGTTTCGCCTCTCGATCAGGGCGGCCGCCGGTAACGGCCGGCCCCTCGACCTCCTGGCGCTGCTCAAGCATCCGCAGGCGACCGGGGGGGACAGCCGACATACCTTCATGGCGAACGTCAGGGCGTTCGAACAGCACGTCGTCCGCCGGGTCTTCGCGTGGCACGAACTTCCGGATGTCGAGGCGGAACTGCGACGGCAGGTCGAGCGGCAGCCCAGGCTGGCCGGCCTTGAACGGTGGTTCGGAGAGTTCCGGGACCGCATTGCACCGTTGCGAAAGGCCCTGGCGGCCACTACCGACGCCGGCGCCATCGTGGCGGCGCACCGGGCCTTCACCGAATGGCTGGCGGCCCCGGCCGACGGTGAAACCGACGGGCTCTACGCGAATCATTCCGGCGAGCGGGTTCAAAGGTTCGTGCGCGAATTCGAAGCGGCGGCCAAGCCCCTCGGTCCGATCCCGGGCGGCGAGTACCCCGCCCTGTTCGACGAGGCGCTCTCCGGCATTGCCATCTATCCACGCATCGGCACCCATCCCCGCCTGAGCATTTTGAGCCCCCTGGAAGCGCGCCTCGTCAGTGCGGACCGGGTCATCGCCGGCGGGCTTGTCGAGGGCAGCTGGCCGAGGCGGGCAACGCCCAATCCCTGGCTCAGCCGCACCATGCAAACGGCGCTTGGCCTTCTGACGGACGCCCACCGCGCGGGCATGGGGGCCCATGACTTCGTCGACGCGGCAAGCGTGCCGGAAGCCTTCCTGTGTTTCGCCCGCAAGACGCGTGGCAATCCGACGATTCGCTCGCGGTGGCTCACGCGTCTCAACACCGTGCTCCGTTCGGCCAAGCGGACCCCGGCTGCTCCGCCGGCGATCGGTCTGTGGCAGCAGTTGACCGCTCCGCCCGCCTACAGGCCGCTGCCGCGGCCGCAATTCGCGCCGCCGCTCTCGGTTCGGCCGCGCCGTCTGTCAGTGACGCAGGTACGGACTTTTCTGAAGGAACCCTACGCGACCTACGCGCGCCATGTGCTCGGGTTGCGGGCGCTCGACCGGCCCGGCCGCCGACCCGGACCGGCCGAATTCGGCAATGCAGTGCACGAAGTCCTGGAGAGATTCACGCAGGAACACAGCGGATCGAACCTGCCTGATGACGCGGCGGCGCGGCTCCAAGCGCTCGGGGAGGAAGTGCTCGCGCGGTTCCAGCCGGCGGACCGCCAGGACGAGCGATGGTGGGAGCGCTTCACCTGGGCGCACCGGCTCGATGCCATCGTGCGGTGGTTTCTCCTTCAGGAGCACCGCCGCCGGAACAATGTTGATGCCGTCTGGGGGGAAACCTCGGGCAAGTACACGTTCGGTGATCCCCCCTTCACGCTCGTCGCCCGCGCCGACCGGATTGAAGTCGATCGCACCGACCGCTCGATGACGATCGTCGACTACAAGACCGGACTGGTCCCGAAGAAGAAGGATGTTGCCAGCGGCGCTGAACCCCAGCTCCCACTCGCAGGGGTGATTGCGGAAGCCGGCGGGTTTCCGGACCTTCCGGCCGAGGGGACCGTCGGGCGGCTGGTCTATTGGAAGCTCACCGGGCGCCGGGATGGCGGCGAGTACGGACCGGCGCTCGCGCCCGCAGAGACATCGGTTGCATTGGCCGTGTCACTCGGCCGACTCAAGGCGCTGATCCGTGCGTTCGAAAACCCGGAAACCGCCTATACCGCCACGCACGATCCGGAACCGTACTCGGATTACGCAGCTCTGGCCCGCACCCACGAATGGACCTTGGCGGGCCTCAGGGATCCCGACGAGTGACCGACGCTTCGGTCGAGGCGCGCCGCCGCCAGCGGGAGGCCTCGGACCCCGACATTTCGGCCTGGGTTTCTGCCAACGCCGGTACCGGGAAGACCAAGGTCCTGACTGATCGGTTCCTCCGCCTGCTGCTGAACGGCGTGCCGCCGGAGCACATCGTCGCCATCACCTTCACGAGGGCGGCGGCAGCCGAAATGGAAAACCGGCTGTTCGCGGAGCTGACCAAGTGGGCGGCAGACGATGACGCCGCCATCAGCGGCAGGATCGAGGAGTTGGTGGGTCACGCGCCAGGGGATCTGCAAGCCTCTGCTGAAGTCGCCCGCAGACTGCTCGTCGAGGTGCTCGAGTGCCCGGGGGGCATCCGGATCCAGACCATCCACGCCTTCTGCCAGTCCCTGCTGGCGAGTTTCCCGCTGGAGGCGGGGCTCGCACCGCATTTCCGGGCTCTCGATGAAATCGACGCAGCCGCGCTTCGCATGGAAGCCCGCACCAGCATGCTCCAGGCGGCCGGCCAGCAGGGCGGCGCGCTGGCGGAGGCTTTTCGGATTGTCGCCCGCACGCTTGCGGAACGACAGATCAGTGAGGTCCTCAACGACTTCTCCTCGCGCCGCAAACCCTTCCACGAAATCGTGAATCGAAGCGGTGGCATCGACGCGTACGTGGCGCGGATCGCCGCCCGGCTGGACATCGATCCGACCGACACCGAAGGAGGTGTCATCCGCCGTGCATGGCTCCGGACGGAACCCGACGCCGCCGGGAGTGCGGCGCGGCAGGCACTCGACGTCCTCATCAGCGAAGCCGACCAGAAGACCTCGCTTGGCAAGGCTGCCGATGCCCTCGAGGCGTGGATCGACGCACCGGACGATGACGTCGCCCGCCTCGGCTGCTGGAGCAGCTGGCGCGACGTGTTCGTTACCCAGAAAGGAACGCCGCGCCAGCGCGTTCCCTGGACATCGCTCGGCAGCCCCGAAACGGTCAGGTTTCTGGAAGCCGAATGCCGCGCCGTGCAGGAGGACATGGAAACGCTGAAGGCGATCCGCACGTTCAGCCTCAGTTCCGCCATTGCGCGGCTGGCGGAAGAGGAACGGCGACGTTACGAGCGCCTGAAGCGAAGCCTGGTTGCCGTCGACTACGACGACCTCCTGGTCCGCGCGGCCGAACTGCTCACCAAGCGGTCGGCCAGCGACTGGATCCTCTACAAGCTGGACGGCGGCGTGAGTCACATCCTGGTGGACGAAGCCCAGGACACCGCACCGTCCCAATGGCAGGTGATTTCAGCCATCGCCGAGGACTTCTTCAGCGGTTTGAGCGCGACGCAGGAAGCGCGCCGCACCATCTTCGCTGTGGGCGACCCCAAGCAGTCGATCTATCGCTTCCAGGGGGCGGACCCCGACGGTTTCGCCAGGAAGAGCCGCCAGTTCGAGGAGCAGGTCTCCGGTGCAAGACTGCCCTGGAAGTCCGTCCAGCTTGATCTTTCGTTCCGGTCCGCACCGGCGCTGCTCAAGGCGGTCGACCAATTCTGGAACACGCAACGGGAGGAACCTCGGGACGGCGAACAGACGACGCACACCGCCCAGCGGGCCGATGCGCACGGCCGGATCGAAGTGTGGCCGCCCGTGGAGCCCGAAGAGGGCGATGAGCGCCCGAATGCCCACGTCCGCCGGCTCGCCCGCCTCATGGCCGAACGAATCAGGACGCTGATCAACCCGAGTGATGGCACCCGGTCCAAGTACGGTCCAGGCGACATCATGGTGCTGGTGCGTCAGCGGCTACCGCTGATGCCCTTCGTTGTCCGAGCACTCCGCGAAGCCGGTATTCCCGTCGCGGGTGTCGACCGAATGCGCCTGATCGACCAGCCCCCGGTGATCGACCTGATCGAACTCGCACGCTTCCTGCTGCACCCGCACGATGACCTGGCCCTCGCCAACGTGCTCAAGGGGCCCCTCGCCGGACTGGACCAGGGCCTGGCAGAAGACCAGCTCTTCGCGCTCGCACACGATCGTGCTGCGAGAAGCCTCTGGGACCGCCTCCGCGAACGTGCGGACGAGGACGCAGCGTACCGCACGGTCTACGACCGGCTCCGGGTGCTCACCGCGAAGGCGGCCAGCGAAACTCCGTTCGACTTGTTCTCGTTCGCGCTCGACGGTGAGCAGGGATCGCGCCCTGCCCTGCTCGCGCGCCTCGGGCCCGATGCCGCAGACGCTATCGAGGAATTCCTGTTCCAGGCCCTCGAATTCGGCCGTCGTGAGATTCCTTCGCTTGAACGCTTCACCAACTGGATCGAGGGCGAGAGCCTCGAGGTCAAGCGCGACATGGAATTGACGAGCGGCAGCGTCCGGATCATGACCGTGCATGCAGCCAAGGGACTCGAGGCACCTGTCGTGTTCATTGCCGAGCGTGAGGGCAAACCGCGCCTGCGTTCCTCCATCGTCTGGGACCCCGACGACACCGCCATCTTCAAGCTGCCCGAAGGAGAGCGGCCGGATGTCGTGACTAAGTTGCAACTGGAACTCGCCGAGGAAGAGCAGCGGGAATACGAGCGTCTGCTGTACGTCGCCATGACGCGAGCCAAGGACCGGATCGTCGTCGCGTCGTGGCAAACGCGGCCCGCGAGGGAGCCGGGGACCTGGTGGTCGAACCTCGTACGGAGCGCGCTGGTCGACAATGCAGATTTCGATGTGACCGTCGACCCCACGTTTCCGAGAGTCGACAAGGAGGCGACCCCGGCCTACGTCTTCGAGGAGAACGCGACGGGCTCCGGCGGGGAAACGAAGCGAGTCCCATCCGCTTCTGCCGAGCAACCCGATCTCCCGACATGGCTCGGAACCCTCGCCCCGTCCGAGCGCGCGCCACGACTGGCGCGCCGCGCCGCTCCCGAGATTGGCGACGACAGCAAGGCCATGGCCCTCGCGCGCGGAACGCTGGCGCACCAGCTGCTCGAGCATCTCGCCGGTCTCGGTGGCGCGGAGCGGCGCGGGCGCGCTGCAGCTCTAGCCGAACGGCTGGCCCCCGAACTGCCCGACAGCATGCGTGCAGGCCTCTGCACGGTTGTGCTGAACGTGTTCGAACAACCCGAGTTTGCGTTCATGTTCTCGGCGAACAGCCGGGCCGAAGTTCGCATTGCCGGCGAACTCGAGGGCCGCCTGGTCGAGGGACAGATCGACCGGCTTATCGTGACCGACGACGAAGTGACCGTCATTGATTTCAAGACCGGGGCGCCGCCTGCATCCTGGCAAGACGCGCCAGTTGGCTATCGGAACCAAATCGCCGATTACGTGGCGCTCCTGGCCAATACCTACCCTGGACGCAACATCCGCGGGATGCTGTTCTACATCGACGGACCGACCTTACTTGCGATGGGGCCCGACGCTGATTGCCATGCCGGAGAATCGGGGTAACGGGCAGATCTGCGGACGGCGCGCGAGGGTTTCAGCGTCTGGGCGATGTTCCGTCGCTGTTGATTCTCGCAGACGTCCGGACCACCCCCAACTGCAACGGGTCCGTTATGTCGCTGTCGTGACGCTGCAGGTTGCCTCTATACTTGGTCTAGGTAGTTATGTTCGAGCTGCAGCAAGCCCTTGAGAACGCGGTGAGAACAACAAATTAGATTCAACCGTCGAGGCTGTTCGGCGGTTCCATTCACAAACTGAGAGCAGCCACTCCAGCGTTGTTCAGCCAGAGGAATGTGCAGGTGCCATCACCGACGGTCGCACGCTCAACGCGGGTACACGTGGTCTGCATGAAATGGGGCGATGCATACCCCTCCGAGTACGTGAACGTGCTGAAGCGTGCGGTTGCACGCCAGCTTGATCGCGCGCACCGCTTCATATGCTTTACCGACAATCCGTCGGAAATCGGGCCGGGGATCGAGATCCGGCCACTCCCCTACACCGGGCTTGCGGAGCCACGCCGGCGGCATGGAGGCTGGCTCAAGTTGTCGATTTTTCGAGACGGATTGTTTGAGGAAGCCGGGCCCGTGCTTTTCCTGGACCTTGACGTGGCAATTGTCGGTTCCCTCGATCCTTTTTTTGAGACAGGCCCCCCCGGAATGCTGCAAATCATCCGTGACTGGCGGCCGTGGCCTCAGAGCCTGTATCGGAGGCCCGGCACTATTGGCAATTCGTCGGTTTTTCGCTTCGACGCAAACGGGCAATCTCAGGTCTTCGAACGCTTCGCAGCTGATCCGGAGGCCGCATTCGCCGCGTTTCGCAATGAACAACGCTTCCTTACCCACCACGCCCGCAGACTGGACTACTGGCCAGAAGACTGGTGCCGAAGCTTCAAGCGGCACTGCATGGGATCGCCGCTGGTACGGCGATTTCGCCGGCCCGAGATACCTCCTGGCGCTCGCGTCGTCGTTTTTCACGGATCCCCAAAGCCAGTGGACCTGCTGGCCGAACCGGGCCGGGTTGGGTGGGTTGCCGAGTACTGGCGGAAGCATCGACAAGATAGCGACGGATTCTGAATGTCGACTCTGGCCATGATCCCGCCATTCCCTTCAACAGAACCCGGCGCGATCGCCGAGCCCGAGGGCTCCGTTGAGCTCAATCGACCGGATTGTTCAGCCCGTGCCGGAGGCGTGCAGAGGAAACCAACGTCCCATTGCCGTCGAATGGATGAATCACTAGCCCCATTGCTCCGGTGATTGCGGCGGCTGGCAAGCGGTGGATCGCGCAGCGACATGTCCGACCCTAAGCGGGGGCACATACCTGTGACTGTCTCAGGAATCACTGTGCAAGGTGCTGCGCCGGGTCCGAGCGAAGAAACGGTGTAGCTTGGCATGCGACTCGGTGCCCGCTGGCCCAGCTGGCCATTCGCTTTGCAGATCGAGAACCCCGACCGCGATGGCTAAAGTTCCGACTTCGTTGAAGCTTCTCCGAGTGTTGTTCCGGTTCGTAAACGGAATCAGATTCTTGCGGCCGATCGTACGCCGACTTTGGCCCGCCATGCGCCTCAACATCGATGGGCATGTCATGTTGCTTCAACCGTCAGACAATTCCACCGAGCGATTCATGTGGCGGCGGGGGACACGTCGGGAAGCTGCTTCGATTGGCCGGTTGACGCTATTGGTAGCAGCTAGGCGGGCACTGATCTTCGACATCGGCGCAAACTGCGGGGCGTATACGCTGCCGTTGGCAGAGGCCGCAGGCGTCGGGGCAAGGACCCTGGCCTTTGAACCGAATCCAGCGATGGCCACGAGATTGCGGCAAAATCTCAAGTTGAACGCCCTGCAGGACAGAGTTGAAATCCATGAGGTTGCGCTAGGTCCGAACAATGGTGACGCAACGCTCTGGCTTGCAAACCGTAACCTCGGAGCCTCGTCGCTACGCTCACCCTCCGTCCCGACGAGTCAGTTCATCACCGTGCCTGTCAGACCCCTCACCAGTTTCGTTCCTCAATCCATGGAAGCGTTCGAAGCCTTTGTTATAAAATGTGATATTGAGGGCTTTGAGGACCAAGCACTGATGCCCTTCTTGAAGTCGGCCGCGGAAGATTTCTTGCCGGACGCCATTCTGCTGGAAACAACCAGCGCCCATCTCTGGGACACGGATCTCGCGAGCCTACTGGAGCAAAGGGGCTACCAGTCTTTCTTTGAAGGTGAAGAACAAAATACTCTGTTTCTGAGGAACGGTTGCTTTCCAACACGAACCGTGGACTAACGCAGGCGAGCGGCCTTAGGATATCTTTGCGTCCATCCGTCCCTCCGCGGTCCTCTAGCAACCCGGCTACCGGACTGTAAACGCCACGTCTTCCTGATCTGTCGCATCGCCAACAGTTTGTTCGATCAGTTATTCGGATGACGCCGGCGAGTCAATTGGGTAAATTGCCCTGCCAATCGTTATCGTCGAAAGCGTGGTGCGCCAAAAGTAGTATGCGATGTGTTGTCATTAGTCTGCCACGAGCGAAAGTCCGCCGTCAGAATGTCACGCAGCAATTTGAATCTTTGAAGATCGGCTTTGAGTTGTTGGAAGCTATTGATTGGCGCAATCTAGGTGCGCAAGAACGAAGATTCGTTGACCGGGAAACACGAGACCGGGAAGGGCGTAGGCCGCTCACCGACGGGATGATTGCCTGCCATCTCAGTCACCGAAAAGCCATTGAGTGTGTCGCTCGCGGCAGCGAGGATTGCGCTGCCATCTTCGAAGACGATGTGCGGATTGCGCCGCAAATAAGACACGTATTTTCACTGGTTGAAGCCAAGCACCGATCAGACAAACCATTCGATATTTTGTTCCTGCATCGAAACAAGACTGCTCTCCCATACTTGGCGTTGCACAACTTGGACGAGAATTTCTCCATCGGAACGGTGAAATACTCTGACTGGGGAGCCCAGTCCTATATAATTTCAAAGACTGCTGCGAGACGCTTCTTGGAGTTCTATCCCAAGATTGTTCATCGCTGCGACCACACCCTGCATGAGTATTGGGAAAACGGCTTAAGGACCTTCTCCCTAGATCCCCCCGTCGTGTTTCATGGAAATGATGAAGCACATCACTCCTTCATTAGGGAAGCAGCAGCGACACGACCCCAGCGGTCGCTTCTGACGTATCCACGTCGCGTTCGAAGTCTGCTACGGGAGGAAGTGCGGAAACGACTATCGTTTTATCGACTGTCCCGGGAACCTGGTAAAGCTCGCGAATGCTAGTGCTGATTCGTCGAAAGAGGCGATTGGCCGTCGCGGCATGACAGGATTTGCGGCAAATCTGGTCGGAGTATCATCGATGCAACTGTTTGTCGTCAATCTTCTTCGCGCTGAAGAGCGTCGGAGCCGCATGAGGCAACAGCTCGAAGCTCTGGGCCTGACAGCCACCTTTCATCCTGCTATCGACGGCCAGAAATTGACGCCGGACCACTATGCGCAAGTCGACCGGAGGGCCCGACGTCGCCTGGGTCTCTATCCCCAAGCTGACGGTTCCATCGCAAATTGGCTAAGCCAGCGACAAGTCATGCGCCATGTTGCGGAAAACGGGCCCGAAATTGTCGCGATATTCGAGGACGATGCGAAATTTGCGTCTGATTTGCCAGCCGTACTTGCCGCCTTGGAGCGCCGAACATTTGCGTTTGACATCGTGAAGTTGAGCCGAAGGGCATCAACGAAATCCTTCATTCCGTGTCAGAACCTTCCTACCGGGCATCAAGTTGGGCGGATCCGTTACTCCGACTACGGGAACGAAGGGTACGTCATGACCCGCACCGCCGCTCGTCATTTCTTGGAACATCATCCCAAAATGATCAGGGAAATCGATCAAGCAATTCCGCGGTTTTGGGAAAGCGGGCTAAACGTCTTTTACGTAGACCCACCGGTCGTAGCTCACGGTGAACAAAACGACTCTCAGATTGAGCACGACCGTGAACGGTCCCGCCTCACGCAGAAGCACGCTGACAGACGCGGTTACATTCTGTGGAGACGCGTGGTAAGCGGCGTGACGCGCGAGATACATCGACGTTCGGCGTTCCGCCGACTCATGCGAGGCGAAATCAGCGTCACTCCGTGGCCATGACGAGGGCGATCGACAGTCCCCGTTCGCTCCGCTTCGCGAGATCTGAGGCAGAGCGCCCCAGCGCCGCTGAACGAGGCTTGTCGGGCGGATTCGCGTAAACGGAACGCCCGGGAAACGGCTATCGCAACGGAAAGCAACGGAAAGCAAGGGACGGGCGCTGAAACCCGGATGCGGGAATTCGCCACCAACCTTACCCGGCAGTTTTCTCATCAATTTGGTCGGTGTCAGACCCGTGCCGCCGCGTCCGGCCCGCGGCAGTCGTGCCGGAAGCAAATGATCCCAAGCGGCGCTAGAATCGCCGGCAGAAACACCCCGATACCGAAGCGAGGACCGAGGCCATGAGCACCAAAGCCGTTACCGATGATTCGTTTGCGACCGACGTACTGGAGTCGGATATTCCGGTCCTCGTCGACTTCTGGGCGGAATGGTGCGGCCCGTGCAAGCAGATCGCGCCCATCCTCGACGAGGCCAGCAAGGAGTACGAAGGCAAGCTGCAGATCGCGAAGGTCGACATCGATGCCAACCCCGCCACGCCGACACAGTACGGGGTGCGCGGCATTCCCACCGTGATGCTGTTCAAGGGCGGCACGCTGGTGGACAGCCTGATCGGTTCCGTCTCGAAGCAGGCCCTCTACAACTGGATTGACGATTCGCTGGGAGCCGAAGGCGGCGCCTGATCGGTCACGACACCGGGCCCCGTTGCTACCGGCAAGGTCACGCGGGGTCCCGGCGCATCCCTACTCTTCAACCGCCAATCGTGATTTCGTCCACTCCCGAACAGCTGAATACCTGCCCGGCCAGCAGGAACGATCCCGCGATCAAGATCCTGTGACGCTGTCCCTTCTCGCCGGCCCGACTCACGGCGGCTTCCAATGAATCGTGCGGCGAAGCGCACAGGCCGACGCTCTTCGCGATATCGGCCAGTTCAGCAGGAGACCAGGCGGTAGCGCTCGATCCGAGCGACACGGTCCCCACTCCCCGGGCAACGCCGAGGAACGGCCGGAAGAATGAAGCGGGGTCCTTGGTCGTCAGGAGCCCGACGATCAACCGCAAAGGCGGGCCTTCCCGCCCCCACTCCGCAAGCACCCTGGCGGCATCAGCGTTGTGCCCCGTGTCCAGCCAGAGCTCGGACGGGGCAGCCATTCGGGCAAGCTCTCCTTTTGTGAGCCGTTGAAGGCGGCCCGGCCAACGCACGCGTTCGAAACCCCTGGCGGCGGTTTCCGCCGGCACGCCGAGCTCCGGAATCAGCGCGATGCTCGCGGCGACGATCGCCGCGTTCTCGGCCTGGTGTGCGCCTGGCAGCGCCGTGGGCAAGTCCATCCGGCGGCCGGCCGCATCAACGTACCGGGCCGGTTTGCCATCCGCCTGCAGACGCCATTCCACCCCGTGGCGATGCAACGGCACCCCCAGTGCATGCGCGCGATCGGCGATGACCCGCATCGCCGGCGGCTGTTGGCGCCCGACCACCGCCGGCACCCCATTCTTCAGGATGCCGGCCTTCTCGGCAGCGATCTCGGGCAACGTGGAGCCGAGGCGATCGCAATGATCCAGCCCGACCGGCGTGATCACCGTGAGCGCGGGCCGATCCAGCACGTTGGTGGCGTCGAGGCGTCCCCCGAGCCCGGTCTCCAGCAGCGTCACCTCCGCCGGGCGCGCGCGAAATGCCAGAAACGCCGCCGCGGTCGTGATCTCGAAGAACGTGATCGGCGCGCCGGCGTTGGCTTCCTCGGCCGCGTCGAGCGCGGCCACAAGGGCGCCGTCATCGATGGGCTGCCCGTCGATCAGGATCCGTTCGTTGAATTGCAGCAGGTGCGGGGAAACGTAGGCATTGACCGTGCGCCCGGCCGCCCGCTGCACGGCGCCCAGCATGGCGACGACGGAACCCTTCCCGTTGGTGCCGGCCACATGCACCACATGACCCAGATCTCGTTCGGGATTGCCCAGCTGACGAAGCAGGCGCTGGATTCGCTCCAGCGAAAGGTCGATGGATCGCGGATGAAGCTCGGCGAGGCGGGACAGCCGCGCGTCAAGCGATAACGGCAACGCCGGTAGAACCCGCTGTCGTGTCTGCTCGAGGCGGCAGGGCGCCGTTGGTCAGATGCGCGAGAATGCGCACCAGCGTGGCCTTCAGCTCTGACCGCGGCACCACGGCGTCGATCATTCCGAGCTCGCACACCTTTTCGGCACGCTGGAAGTTTTCCGGGAGGGTTTCGCCGACCGTGTTCTCGATGACCCGCGGCCCGGCAAACCCGATCAACGCGCCAGGCTCCGCCAGCGCCACGTCGCCGAGCATGGCAAACGACGCCGTGACCCCGCCGGTGGTGGGGTGCGTGAGGATCACGACGTACGGACACCCCGCTTCCCGCGCATCCTCGATCGCCGCGACCGTACGCGGCAACTGCATCAACGAAAGAATCCCCTCCTGCATGCGGGCGCCGCCGGAAGCGGTGACCGCGATCAGCGGCTGGCTGTGCTTCTTGGCGAATTCCGCCGCCCGTACCAGCCCCTCGCCAACGGCCATCCCCATGGAGCCGCCCATGAAGCCGAAATCGAGCACCGCGACCACCGAGCGGCGCGCGCCAATCGCCCCGGTGGCCACCGCGATCGCGTCGGCCGCGTCCGATTCCGCTCGGGCAACCTTCAGCCGCTCCGTATAGCGCTTGCGGTCCCGGAACCGGAGCGGGTCTTCCTCGACCGCCGGAAGCTCCATCAATTCGTAGCTGCCGTCGTCGAACAGGAGCTCGAGCCGGGCACTGACCGGCATCTGCAGGTGATGTCCGCAGGCCGAACACACCCGGAGCTGTGCGTCCAGTTCCTTGTGGAACATCATGCGGTCGCAGCCGGGGCACTTGGTCCACAGGTCCGGAACGGCCTGCCGGCCCACGACTGCCTGCAGCTTGGGCCGGATGAATTCGGACAGCCAGCTCACGGGCGACCTCCCTGGTCAGCCCGTCGCGCGGACAGCACGCCGGCCTTCAGTTCCTCCACCAGTTCCGACACCGCGGCAGCAGCGTTCCCGGGGGCCTGCTCGACCGCGCTGACAAGCGCCGAGCCCACCACCACGGCATCCGCGGTCTCGGCGATCCGCGAAGCCTGCTCGGGGCTTCTGATCCCGAACCCGACGGCGATGGGAAGGGTGGTATGCGCACGAATGCGGGCGAGTGCCCCGGCCACCACGTCCGACTCCCCCACGCGAGTACCGGTGATCCCGGCAATGGAGACATAGTAAAGAAATCCCGACGCGTTCCGGAGGACGCTGGGCAGCCGGCGGTCGTCCGTGGTCGGGGTGGCCAGCCGGATGAAGTCGATCCCGCAGGCCCGCGCGGGAAGGCAGAGTTCGGAATCCGCCTCGGGCGGCAGGTCCACGACGATCAGGCCGTCCACGCCGGCGCCGGTCGCATCCTCGAGAAACCGGTCCACCCCGTACGAGAAGATCGGGTTGTAGTACCCCATGAGCACGATCGGCGTCGCGTCGTCGCCGGACCGAAACTCGGCCACCATCGCCAGCGTCTCGGCCAAGGTCTGACCCGCCTTGAGAGCCCGCAGCGAACTCTTCTGGATGGCCGGGCCATCCGCCATCGGATCGCTGAACGGCATGCCGAGCTCGATCACGTCGGCACCGGCCCTTGGGAGGGCCGCCAGGATGCGCCGGCTTTCGGCAGGGTCCGGGTCGCCGGCGGTCACGAACGTGACCAGGCCGGCCCGGCGTTCCTCGGCCAGCCGGCGGAACCGCGCATCGATGCGATTGCTCACAACTCGACCCCCAGCGCCTCGGCGACCGAGAAGACGTCCTTGTCACCGCGCCCGCAGAGATTCATGACCAGGAGGTGATCCGCCGGCAGGTCCGGCGCCAGTTTCGCCACGTGCGCGAGCGCGTGGCTGGGCTCGAGCGCCGGCAGGATGCCTTCGAGCTCCGTGCAGAGTTGAAACGCCGCCAGCGCCTCGGTGTCGGTGACGGATACGTACTCGACACGCCCGAGATCGTGCAGCCAGGCGTGCTCCGGCCCGATGCCCGGATAGTCGAGGCCCGCCGAGATCGAATGCGCGTCATTGATTTGACCGTCATCGTTCTGCAGCAGGTAGGTGCGATTGCCGTGGAGCACGCCGGGCCGCCCCGCCGTGAGCGAAGCGGCATGGCGCCCGGTCTCGACGCCCTCGCCGCCCGCTTCGACGCCGATCAGACGGACGTCGGGGTCGTCCAGGAACGGATGAAACAGACCCATCGCGTTGGAGCCGCCGCCGATGCAGGCGACCAGCGTGTCCGGCAGCCGTCCTTCGGCCTCCAGGATCTGCTCCCGCACCTCGTTGCCGATCACGGCCTGGAAATCACGGACCAGCGCCGGGTACGGATGCGGCCCCGCTACGGTGCCGATGATGTAGAAGGTGTCCTCGACGTTCGCGACCCAGTCACGAAGCGCCTCGTTCATGGCGTCCTTCAGCGTGCACGTGCCTGAACTCACCGGGCGCACCTCGGCTCCGAGCAGCCGCATGCGAAAGACGTTCGGCTGCTGGCGCTCGATGTCCGTCTCGCCCATGTACACCGTGCACGGCATGCCGAAACGCGCGCACACGGTCGCGGTCGCGACGCCGTGCTGTCCGGCTCCGGTCTCGGCGATGATGCGGGTCTTCTTCATGCGCCGGGCCAGGAGGATCTGCCCGATGCAATTGTTGATCTTGTGGGCCCCCGTGTGGTTGAGCTCGTCGCGCTTGAAATAGACCTTGGCGCCGCCGAACCGTTCGGTGATGCGCGGGGCGAAGGTCAGCGGGCTGGGGCGACCGACGTAATGCTTGAGCAGGTCGTTGAATTCAGACCAGAACGCTTCGTCCCGCGAGGCCGCCGCATAGTGTTCCTCCAGATCGAGGATCAGCGGCATCAGGGTCTCGGCGACAAATCTGCCGCCGTACGTTCCGAAGTGCCCGTCCTCGTCGGGTCCGCTCCGGAAGGTGTTGGACTGGTCCATAGTGCGTATCCGCCGACAGTGGGTCGTCGCCGACCTTACTGCAAAACCGGCGCAGGGCGTTGCACGGGTGCCCGCACGGCGGTCAGGAATTCCACGATCAGCGCCTCGTCCTTCTCGCCGGGCGCACGCTCGATCCCCGACGAGACATCGACGGCCGCCGCGCCCGATTTCGCGATGGCCTCTCCGACATTGGCCGGCGTCAGCCCGCCCGAGAGGATCCACGGGAGCTGGAGGTCGAGGCCGCTGAGGACCTGCCAGTCGAACGCCCGCGCATTGCCCCCTGGACGCGTGGCCCCTTCGGGCGGGCGGGCGTCGAAGAGAACCATGTCGGCGGCCCCGCTGAACGACGCGGCGCAGCGCGCATCGTCCTGCGTGGAGATCCCCAGGGCCTTGATCACGGGAACGCCCGCGATCCGTTTCACGGCCGCGACCCGCTCCGGCGTTTCCCGGCCGTGCAGCTGCAGGGCGCCAAGGCCGCTGGCGGCGGCGGCCTGCACCGCCTCGTCATCAGGGTTCACCATCACCCCGACCGCCTCGACCGCCGGCGGCAGCACGCTCGCAACCGCGCGCGCCCGGTCGAGTTCCACGTACCGGGGCGAGGGAGGGAAAAACACCACCCCGATCCACCGTGCCCCGTGCGCCGCCGCCAGGACGGCATGTCCCGGCTCGCGGAGACCGCAGATCTTGACCTGCACGCTCATCGCCGGGCGGCCGGCAGCTCGGACGCGATGGCCGCCAGGGCTTCGGCCGGATGCTCGGCGCCCGTGATCGGCCTGCCGATGACCAGCAGGTCGGCGCCGGCCGCGGCGGCTGCCGACGGCGTGGCCACGCGTTTCTGATCCTGTACCGCGGCCGCGGCCGGGCGGATACCCGGGGTCACGATCAGGAAGTCGGGTCCGGTCTCGCTGCGCACCCGCGCCGCCTCGGTCGGCGCGCAGACAATGCCTGCGAGGCCGGCGTTACGGGCAAGCATGGCGAGCCGGACCACCTGATCCGAAGTGGAACCGTGGACCCCGATCGCCGCGGTGTCGTCCGAATCGAGACTGGTGAGGGTGGTCACACCCAGCAGCGCCGGCGGTTCCTCGTACGTCCGGGTGGCCGCCTGCGCGGCAGCCAGCATGGCGCTGCCGCCCGCAGCGTGCACGGTCAGCATGGCTGGCGTGAGCGGCCGGAGCGCCCGGATTGCGCCCACCACCGTGTTCGGAATGTCGTGCAGCTTCAGATCCAGGAACAGCGAGGCTCCGGCCTGCCCGACGCGCCGAACACCCGATGGTCCCTGTGCCGCAAAGAACTCGAGCCCGAGCTTCACAGCGGCCGCCGCCCGGCATTCGCTCGCGAGTGCCTCCGCGCGTTCGACGTCGGGCGTATCGATGGCGACGATGATTCCCGCGCCAGACCGCTTCGTCACGACGACACGCGCCCCGGACGCCCGCGTGACCCCAGCCGCTCAACCAGCCGCGCAAGTCCACCGAGGACGATCCCCAAGGCGAGTACCGCCACCAGAAGCAGGTAGAGAGGCACCTCGACGACTCCTTCGAAGGGCCAGAAGGCCAGCGCAACGCCCTGCCGGTTGGACAGCGCAAACGGGATGAACAGCAGCGTGAGAATCAGGACGGCAATGCGCCGCGCGAGGCGCAGCATCACGTGCTCCCGGATCGAGCCCCGCGGTTATTCCTCGGTATCGACCCTTTTCCTGAGTTCCTTGCCGGCGCGGAAGTACGGCACGCTCTTTTCCGGTACTTGCACCGCGGCGCCGGTCTTCGGATTGCGTCCGGTATGGGCAGGGCGAAGACGCACCGAGAAGCTGCCGAACCCGCGAAACTCGGCTCGATCCCCCCTGGCAAGAGCTTCCTCGATCTCGTTGAAGACGATTCGGACGACCCGGTCGGCTTCCACACCATGCAGGTCTGGATATGCCTTCTGGATCCGCTTTACCAAGTCAGACCGGTTCACGGGGACGTACCTCCCATGGACGAATCTCCACGCTGATTCCTGCCAAATCGCGGCGAGCCGGTCAAACCGTGGAGCAGCTCCGCCACCGGGGCGTCACTCCTCCTTCGGCTTCAGCGCCTCGCTCAAGATGTCCCCGAGCGACGCTCCGGATTCGCTGGACCCGTATTCGCGGAGCACACGCTGCTCCTCTTCGATCTCGAGGGACTTGATCGACAGGACCAGGCGCGCCGCCTTGGTGTCGATCGACACCACCTTGGCGTCCACCCGTTCGCCAACCGCAAACCGGTGCGGATTCTGATCGGTGCGCAGCTTCGACAGGTCGCTGCGACGAATGAAGCCGTTGACCTCGTCCACCGTCACCCGCAGGCCGCTGTCGGTGACCTCCGTGACCACGCAGGTCACGACCTGGCCGCGCGAATACGGAGCCAGTGCTCCGGCCACCTTCTCTTCCTCGAGCTGGCGCGTGCTGAGGTTGATGCGCTCCTTCTCGACGTCGATTTCGAGCACCTTCGCTCGGACCCGGTCGCCTTTCCGGAATTCCTTGATGGCCTCCTCGCCGGGACGCGAGGCATCGAGGTCGCTCAGGTGAATGAGGCCGTCGATGTCGCCCGGCATGCCCAGGAACACACCGAACTCGGTGATGTTGCGGACTTCGCCCTCGATCACGCTGCCGATCGGATGCTCGTCCGCGAACTTCTCCCAGGGGTTCCCGGCGCACTGGCGCATTCCCAGACTGACGCGGCGGCGGTTGGGGTCCACGCCGAGGATCATCACTTCGACCTCCTCGCTCGTGGACACCAGCTTCGACGGCGGCACGTTCTTGCGGGTCCAGCTCATTTCGGAGACATGGACCAGGCCCTCGATACCGGGCTCCAGTTCCACGAAGGCGCCGTACTCGGTGATGTTCGTGACACGGCCCCGGAACTTGGTGCTCTTCGGATACTTCTCGACGACCCCTTCCCACGGGTCGGCTTCGAGCTGCTTGATTCCGAGGCTGATCCGCTGCGTGGCCGGGTTGAACCGCACCACCTGCACGCGCAGCTTCTGCCCGACCGAAACGACTTCGCTCGGGTGGTGTACGCGCCGCCAGCTCATGTCCGCCACGTGCAGCAGACCGTCCACCTCGCCCAGGTCCACGAAGGCACCGTACTCGGTGATGTTCTTGACCACCCCGTCGAGAATCTGCCCTTCCTTGAGCGTGGCCACCAGTTCGGCGCGCGCCTCGGCGCGGGTTTCCTCCAGGACGGCGCGCCGCGAGATCACGATGTTCCCGCGGCGGCGGTCCATCTTCAGGATGTAGAACGGCTGCTTGGTGCCGAACAAGTGCTGGGCGTCGCGGACAGGTCGGAGGTCCACCTGGCTGCGGGGGAGAAAGGCGCTGGCCCCCTGCAGGTCGACCGTGTAGCCGCCCTTCACTCGCCCCCAGATGATCCCCGTGACCTGCGTCTTGGCTTCGAATGCTTCCTCGAGTTCAGCCCAGGCCTGCTCCCGCCGCGCGCGGTCGCGCGACAGCACCGCTTCGCCGTTTCGATTTTCGATGCGGTCGAGAAATACCTCGACCTCGTCCCCGACGGCAGGTTCGCTGCCGTGGCCGTGCGCGATGAATTCCTTGAACGGGACGCGGCCTTCGGCCTTGAGGCCGACATCAATCACGGCGGCGTCGTTCTCCAAGGCGATGACCTTGCCAACGACAACTGTGCCTTCACGTTTCTCGGTGGCGGCGATCGACGCCGCGAACAGCTCGTCGAAGTTCTCCTCGAATGCGGGGTGCGTCTCGGCGGACGGCACTGTGTTGCTCATGGGCTCTCCTGATTCCGCACCTTCAGGGCGGTGTCCGATAGTTCGCCGCTGATAGCGCGAACCGTCCTGCGTGAGGCCCTCGGACTCGACCTCACCAGCCGACAGGCCGTATCAAGCACCGTGTCGGCGTCAAGTTCTGTGGTATCGATCACATGCGCGTCGGTAGCGGCCGCAAGCGGTGCTGCCGCGCGAGACCGGTCGCGCTGGTCACGCTCTCGCATGTCCTGCTCAACACGAGCTTGTATAAACGGCTCTCCACGGGCCCGCAACTCCTTGACCCGCCGAGCCAACCGGACTTCGGCCGATCCGGCCAGAAAAATCTTCACGTCGGCGTCCGGCAGTACCACGGTTCCGATGTCACGTCCGTCGAGCACGGCACCGGCCGCCCCGCCGGGCGGACGACGCGCGAAGTTCCGCTGACGCTCCAGCAGCGAACCCCGAACACCCGGGTGCACGGCCACCATCGAGGCGACCCGACCCACACGCTCACTCCGCAGACCGGGCTCGGTCAGGTCCTGCATCGTGACGGCCCGCGCCGCTTCCTCGGCGCCGACCGGATCGGAGCCGTCGTCGCCGGCCGCGAGCACGCGGGCGGCGACGGCTCGGTACAGGAGCCCGCTGTCGAGGTGGGCCAGGTTGAACCGTTCCGCCAGTCCCCGGGCCAGCGTGCCGGTACCGACTGCCGCTGGCCCGTCGACCGCGATGATCACGGTGCAGCCGTCCCGGTGTCGATCGCGGCGCCCAGGCGCCGCATGGCCGCGCCGAAGTCCGGCCAACTGGTACGGATCGTGCCCGCCCCACCCACTTCGATGGGTTCTGCACTGGCCGTTCCCAGAATCAGGAACGCCATGGCAATCCGATGATCCAGCGAAGACTCGATCCGCACACCGCCGCGGGGACGCGGCGTGCCCTCGATCAGCAAGTCGTCATCCTCGACCCGCGCGGCCACCCCTGCCGCGACCAGGCCGGAACGAAGCGCCTCCAGCCGATCGCTTTCCTTGACCCGGAGCTCGCCGACACCGCGGAACCGGCTCACGCCGTCAGCACAGGCGGCGGCCATCGCCAGTGCGGGGTACTCGTCAATGGTTCGAGGCGCGTATTCGGGCCCGAGATCCACCGCCCGCAAACCGCCGGCGCGGCCGCGCACGCGGAGGTTGGCCATCGGTTCGGCGCCCGCACCGGCGACGGGCTCCTCGTCGATGTCGGCCCCCATCGCCCGGAGCGCGTCCAGCACACCGGTCCGGGTCGGATTGGTGCCGACTCTCTCGAGCTCCACCTCGGAGCCGTCGGCAAGCAGCGCTGCCACGATCGGGAACGCCGCCGACGACACGTCCCCGGGAACCGAAATCGCCGCCGGGCGCAGCAGCGCGTTGCCCTCCACCGACACGGCCAGGCCGCCATCCACCGCAGCCGTAGAGACGGCCGCGCCGAACCCGCGCAGCATGCGCTCGCCGTGATCCCGGCTTGGGCGGGGCTCCACCACGGTGGTGGTGCCGCTCGCGTGCAACCCGGCGAGCAGCACGCACGTCTTCACCTGTGCGGACGGCACCGCGCTGCTCCAATCGAGCGGCAGCAGTTCATCGGTCCCGGTGACGGTCATCGGCAGCCGGCCGTCCTGGGAGGTGACGAACTCGGCCCCCATGGCCATGAGCGGGTCGATCACCCGCCGCATGGGCCGGCTCCGCAGCGAGGCATCGCCGGAAAGCACCGCGGAGAACGTGTGCCCGGCAAGGACACCCGCCAGCAGGCGGGCGGCCGTGCCGCTGTTGCCGCAATCGAGAACGCCGTCGGGCGGCGCCAGTCCGTAGACCCCACGTCCGTGAATCCGGTAGGCACCCGGAGCGGTTCGCCGGATCTCCACGCCCAGCGCGCGGAGGCACGCCTGCGTGGCCAGCACATCGTCCGATTCGAGGCAGCCGTCCGCGTGGGACTCGCCGACCGCAAGGGCCGAGATCAGGAAGGCGCGGTGGGATACGGACTTGTCGCCCGGCACCCGCAAGCGACCGGACAGGACACCGCCGGGGCGACCGACGGCAGTCTCGGCCGAGGGTGAGTCAGAACTGGGTTGCATCATTCCGAGTCACCGGCCGCGCATCGTCCGGACCCCACGAGCGGGCGGCCCGGCACCGTGAAGAGGACCTGCATTCGACGACGCCGGCCTTTGCAAAGCCGCCAGGCAGTCGGGCCCCGGGGTGTCTTGCCGGACTGCTGCGGACCAATAACGGCGACAGCAGGAGACTCGGCGGCGGCTCTCTTCAGGACCGGCTCGATGGAGCAGGCGACATACGATTCGGCCACAACAAAGTCGACATCATGCAATCTGAATGCACCGTATCGATTCTATCGTCCTGTTTTCTGCCTTGCAGCACGGTCGCGGCCCCTTGGCGCGGAAATTCGGCCGCCAGCAACACGAGCAGGGCAGTCCGCGCCGGGTTCAGGGAGTCCGCCCGCTTAGATGGCTGGCACCGTCTCGATCGTGCCTGCTCCGGATACCGCCCTACAGCGAAGCCAGGAACGCAAGCAGTGCCGCCCGGTCGGCAGCCTCGAGCGCACGGAAGCGGTCACGGGCAGGGGCCGCCTCCCCCCCATGCCAGAGGATGGCCTCGACGAACCCCCGTGCCCGCCCGTCATGCAGGAACCGGCGATGGCCGTTGACCGCGAATGTCCGACCGGCTCCCCATAGGGGCGCGGTGCGCCACTCGCGATTGCCCAGACTGCCGTCGACCCTTCGGTCCGCCAGCCCGGGTCCGAGATCGTGCAGGAGCAGATCCGTATAGGGACGAATGACGCGGACGGGCGTGCCCTCAAGTTCCCATTCGGCGGTGTGACAGGCTGTACACCCGATGGCATCGAAGACCTTGCCGCCGGCGTCAGCAGCGGGTGAGGCACGCGGTGCCGGCGGAGCCAGATTTCTGACATACGACACGAGGGCCCGGAACGCCTCGTCGGCGATCTCGATCCCGCCGCCGGCCTGAGCCAAACACGCAGTGTGTCCGTTGGCACAGTTCGCCGATGGCCGGAGCGCATTGGTCACCCCCATGTCCTCGTGCAGGGCCCGCGCGACCTGCGCCTCGACACCGGGCAGTTCCGCCCGCCAGCCGAGCCGCCCCTTGCCGTCTCCACCGCGTCGCCCGGAAATGCCGTCGCCGTCCCGATCGTCGGGATCGGCCAACGCCGCCAGCGCCGCGTCCGGAATGCGTTCGAGCAGTCCGGTGCCCGCGACGTGCG
This sequence comes from Alphaproteobacteria bacterium, assembly GCA_965116745.1. Classification (GTDB taxonomy): domain Bacteria; phylum Pseudomonadota; class Alphaproteobacteria; order TMED109; family TMED109; genus VXPW01. The sequence continues at coordinate 2,862,861 of OZ220701.1, forward strand.
GCGCCACCCTCGGCGATAGCTCCACCTGCGGCGCGGGCGGGCCGAGCGCCGGCTTCCGGATGGCGACACGGGCCGAGGGCAAGGGCCAGGCCACGCCGTCGAGTTCGACGTGAACCGCCGGATTCGGCAGGAACACCGCCCGTCCTTCAGGCGCCACCCCCGGCACGGCCTTGTCGTTGAGCTGCCTGCCGTATGGCGATCCGGGACCGAGGCGGATCACCATGGTGGTCAATGGCCCCGCGTCGCTCGCCGGCGGGCGGCCCCGGCCGTTCCGGACGTGGCAGCCGGAGCAAGACGTGCGATTGAACACGGGTCCGAGACCGCCGCTCCCGTCCGCGCGCGCGCCCGACAGCCGGATGGTCCGAAACTGCGCCCGGCCAAGCGCAAAACGGGCCAGGTCCTCGCCCTCGAGACCAGGCAGCGGCCTCGAGAAACTGTCCCGCGACGGGTCGGGCTCGGCAGCGGCCACGGCGCCGGCCAGGAGACCGGCGCCAGCGATCGAGAGGGCGAGGCGCGCCGCGGAGCCCGCGGCACGTGATCCGATCACGGCCAGACGAGGAGGTCCGTGCGGTTGCGCTCAATGAAGTCCCAGTCGTACTCCACGCCGAGACCAGGTCCGTTGGGAACCGGGACGCAGCCATCCGCCGGCAGGTCCTCCTGCTGGTCCGAGTATCCGGCGTCGTAGACGGGCGGCACGCAGTTCGCCATGCCCGGGCCGATGAGCGCCATCTCGTAGAAATGCGTGTTGCGTGCCGTGGCGGATACCGCCCGGTGGGCCGGCCCGCAGGCGTGCACCTGGACGTCGAGCCCGAAGGCCTCGGCAACGTGCACGATCTTCATGGCCCCGGTAATGCCGAGATCGTACTCGGGGTCGACGTGGATCATGTCGCACCCGCCGCCGATCAGGAACTCGGCCTTCTCCTCGACACTGCGGATGTGCTCGCTCACCAGCACCGGCGTCTGCAAGCGCTCGCGCAGCCTGCGGTGGCCGGTGATCGAGACCCCGCTGTCACGGTAGGGATCCTCGTACCAGAAGCACCCGACCTCATCGCACACGCGTCCCACCGCCAGGGCATCCATCCACGTGCGGAGCTCACAGGCCGCATCGAGCATGAGTGGCATGTCATCGCCGATCCGTGCCCGCACCTGCCTGAGATTCTCCGATTCACGCGCGACATCGCCGTCGTTCCAGCCGTGAATCTTGAAGCCGTGGAAGCCGCGTTCCTGGCAGGCGGCGGCGTAGTCGGCAAACGCGGCCGGCGTGTCCAGACCGCCGGGCGTCGACTGCCCGTGATAGGTGCTCGCATACGTGGGCAGCCGCTCGCGGAACGCGCCCAGCATTGCCGCCACCGACATGCCGTGCTGCCGCCCGGCCAGATCCCAGAGGGCGATGTCAAACACGCCCTGTCCCATGTGGTCGTAGGCGCGCAGCTCGCGCTTCATGTCGTCGTGCAGGGCTTCGCGATGGGCGGGATCGCGCCCGATCAACATCGGCGCCAGCATCTCCGCCTGCCCCAGCGCAGCACGGGTGCCCACCCAGTGCGTCACGTAGGAACCGACGGCGCCGTCATCCGTGCAGATACGAATGGCAAAGCGGGTCGGCGTCAGGGTTGCGCCCTGTTCAAAGACGACGTTGCCGACACCGGGGCCGCGGGCCTTCCCGACTCCCAGATCGGGAAGCGAGAAGTTAAAGACATGGACTTCAACGCGATCGATGGTGCTCATGCAGGCAGTTTATCCCTTTCGATCCAGGTCCGGCGACCGACCGTGGTAGTCTGCACCGCGAATCTTTTGGAGGAAACACGATCATGGCCGAGACGCTCGGGCCAGAGGCCGTTGAGACCTACCAAAGGGATGGCGCGCTCCATCCGGTCCGTGCGATGCCGGCCGATGAGGCGGTGGCGCTCCGGCAGAAGCTGGAAGCAGCCGAGGCGGCGGCTGGAGGGAAGCTGGAGGGCGGACTCAAGTTCAAGCCGCACCTGCTGTACCCGTGGCTGTACGACCTGGTCTGCGACCCCCGCATCACCGGCCCGGTGTCGGAAGTTCTCGGCGACGACGTCCTTTGTTGGGCTTCCAATTTCTTCACCAAGGAGGCGAACGACCCGGCCTACGTCTCCTGGCACCAGGACTCGACCTACTGGGGACTTTCGGGGCCGGAGGTCTGCACGGCGTGGATCGCGCTTAGCCCGAGCACCGTCGCGAGCGGCTGCATGCGCGTCGTGCCGGGCACGCATGCGGAGCAGATCGGCCATACCGACACCCACGCGGAGGGCAACATGCTTTCACGCGGGCAGGTGGTTCAGGCCGAGGTCGATGACGACGCTGCCGTCGATGTCCTGCTGGAGCCGGGCGAAATGTCGCTGCATCACGTCCGGCTGATCCACGGGTCACGGGCCAACACCTCCAACGACCGGCGAATCGGCTACGCGATCCGCTACGCGGCGCCCCACCTCCACCAGCTCTACAGCGATGAGGACTCCGCGACGCTGGTACGCGGGGAGGACCGCTACCAACATTTCGCGCTCGAGTCGCGCCCGGAACGTGATCTCGATCCGGTGGCGCTCGACCGGCATCGTCGCTTGCTGGAGGTGCACAGCAAGATCCTCTACCGGGGCACCCACGGCAGCCTCGGGACCATCCCGGGCTGAGCGGCGTCATGGACCGCTCCCGCCGCTACATCATCGCCGGCGCGGTGGCGGTTGGCGCCGGCATCCTGATCGGCGCCCTGCTCCTCCGGAGCCCGCCACCCGAAGAAGAAGTGGCCCTGGCGCCCGAGCCGGAACCGTCGCAGGCCGATACCGCCATCCGGTGGAAGGTGCAGTCGATCTGGCAGGCCGGGACCATCAATCAGGAAGTGTTCGTCCGCTTCTGTGACCGCGTCACCGCCATGAGCGGCGGCCGCCTGATCATCGAGCCCCTGTCGGTCGGGGCGGTGGTTGCCTACCACGAGACCTTGGACGCCGTCAGCGCGGGAATTCTCGACGGACAGAACGGCGGCACCGGGTACTTCTCCGGCAAGGATGCCGCGTTCGCGCTGCTCGCCGACCTGAACGGCGCCTACGAAAGCCCGCGCCAGATTCTCATGTGGCTCGAGTACGGCGGCGGCATCGAACTCGCCCGCGAACTGTTTGCCCACTACGGCCTCTACTACATCGGGGGCGTGCCGTGGGCGGCGGAGTCGATTCCGGCCAAGACCCCGATTCGCACCATCGAGGACTTCCAGGGCGTGAAGATCCGGGCTCCGGAAGGCATGAGCCAGGAAATCTTCGCCTCGATCGGGGCCGCGCCGGTCAACCTGCCCGGGGCCGAGGTCTACACGGCGCTGGAACGCGGCGTCGTGGATGCCGCCGATTGGGGATCGATCGGCATGAACGATGAGCTCGGCTTCCACCAGATCGCCCCCTACCCCCTGTATCCGGGGTTCCATTCGCTGCCCATAACTGACGTGGCGGTGCGCCAGGAACGCTGGGACGAGCTGCCGGACGACCTGCAGCGGATCGTCACGCTGGCCGTGCGGACCTTTGCGCTCGACATGGTGGAAACGATTGCCATGCAGGATGCGGCAGTCATTCGGGACGCCGACGCCAAGGGGATCGAGCTGATCCGCTGGTCCGACGCCGATCGCCGGAAGTTCCGGGAAGCCGCCCGGAAGGTCTGGGCCGAGTACGGAGCCCGCAGCGAGATGGCAGGGCGGATCTATCAATCCCAGTTAGCCTTCCTCAGGCAGATCGGACTGCTGGACCAATGATGCGCGCCCGTCATCCGCTCGCCCTGCTGCTGGCCGGCATCCTCGCCCTCGCCGCGGGCGCCGCCCCCGCCCACTCGCAAACCGTGCAGTGGAAAATGCAGGCGGCCACCCAGGCCGGCGAGATCGCGTTCCAGATCATGAAGGAGTTCACCGACAGCATCGGGCCGCTGACCGGCGGCCGGCTGCAGGTTGAACTGCTGCCGGTCGGCTCGGTGGTGCAGTACAGCGAGACGCTGGATGCCGTCGGCACCGGCATCCTCGACGGCCAGGTCACGGCGCCCGTCTACTTTTCCGGGAAGAACCCGGCCTTCGCGCTGCTGGGCGACCTGATTGCCGCCTACAACCACACCGAGGAGATGTTCCTGTTCCTGCGGCGCGGCGGTGGTGACGGCCTCCTGCGCGACCTCTACGCCGAGTACGGCGTGCACTACATCGGCGGCGCCGCGACCGGCAAGGAAGCCCTCGTTTCCACGGTCCCGCTCCGTGGCGTGGACGACCTGGATGGCATCAAGATCCGGGCTCCCGAAGGCATGGCCCAGGACATCTTCAGCGTGGTGGGTGCGGCCCCGGTCAACCTGCCCGCGGCCGAAGTGTTCACGGCGATCGAACGCGGCGTCGTGGACGCCGCCGACTGGGCGACGTTCTCGATGAACCACCAACTCGGCTTTCATCGGATCGCGCGGTACCCGGTGTATCCGGGCATCCATTCGCTGCCGGTGATCGACGTCGCTGTGAATCAGGAACGCTGGGATGCGCTGGCGCCCGATGTCCAGGCCATCCTGGAGGCGGCGGTCTGGGATTTCAGCCGCGACATCACGTATCGGCTCGAGCTCCGCGACCTTGCGGACGTGGCTGCGGCCAGGGCTGACGGCGTCGAGATCATCGACTGGCCCATGGAGGAACGAGCCCGCCTGCGTGAAATTGCGACCGGGATCTGGGCGGACTGGAGCAGCCGCAGCCCCGAAGCCGAAGCCGCCTATACCGCCCAGATCGCGTTCCTGCGGGAGCTCGGTCTGCTCGCCAAGTAGCCGCCGGACACCAGGACGAGATGAAGTCCGGCAACACGGCCGTGGAGAGAACCTGCCGCCGGGCGGGAGAAGTCTTCAGCTACCTGTTCTTCGCGTGCATGGTGATCATCGCGATTGAGGTGGTGGCCCGGTACGGTTTCGGGGCTCCAACCGTGTGGGCGCACGACGTCATCACGATTCTGGCGGCCGTCGGCTTCGTGATGAGCGGCTTCTACACGATGGAGCGCCGGGCCCATATCCGGGTAACGCTGATCTACGACCGTCTCCCGCCGGCCGTCCGCCGAGGGATCGACATCCTCAACGGGATCATCGTGCTGACCTTCGTCGGGCTGCTCGGTGCACAGACCGCCGTCGATGCGTGGGGCTCCATCCTGATCATGGAGACGGCGGGAACAGCCTCGCGCCTGCCGCTGCCGCCGATCGTGAAGTCGTCGCTGGCAATCGCATGCGCCGCCATGTTCGTGCTGGGCGCCGTGCATCTTGCCCGCGCCATTCGCGCGCGCGACTGACGCTCCCGACCCCATGGGAATTGAACTCGCCACCATCGTCCTCGTCGGGTCGATGGCGGTTCTGCTGGTACTGGGGCTGCCGCTGGCCTTTGTCACGGGGTTCGTGGCACTGGCCTTCGCCTTCGGCTATTTCGGGCTGCCCGGGCTGTATCTCATCGAGAGCCGGATCTTCAGCTTCGTCCGCGAATTCGTCCTCGTCGCCGTTCCGATGTTCATCCTGATGGCATCCGTGCTGGAGCGGTCCGGCGTCGCCCGGGACCTGTATAGGGCCATGCATATCTGGGCCGGCGGACTTCGCGGCGGCCTGGCGATCCAGACCATGGCGGTCGCCATCTTGATGGCCGCCATGACCGGCATCATCGGCGGCGAGATCATCCTCCTCGGGCTCGTCGCGCTGCCGCAGATGCTGCGTCTGCACTACGACCGCAGCCTCGCGATCGGGACCATCTGCGCCGGCGGCTCGCTCGGCACCATGATCCCGCCAAGCATCGTCCTGATCATCTACGGGCTGACCGCGGGCGTGGACATCGGTGAGTTGTTCATCGCGACCATCGTCCCCGGCCTCCTGCTGGCGACCCTCTACGTGTCGTACATCATGGTCCGCTGCCACCTGAACCCGACCCTGGGGCCGCCAGCGCCGATCGAGGAGCGGGCCTTGCCGCGCGAGGAGAAGATGCGGCTGCTGCGGGGGCTCGTGCTCCCGATCGGCGTGGGCGCCGGGGTACTGGGCTCGATCTATCTCGGCATCGCATCCGTGAGCGAAGCCGCGGGGATGGGCGCCCTCGGAGCCATCGCTTCGGCGTGGGTACGACGTGAGCTCTCTTGGTCGATGCTCCGCGATGCGCTCTACCAGACCATGAACACGTGCGGCACGCTGCTCTGGATCACCTTCGGGGCCACCGCGCTCATCGGGACCTACAACCTGATCGGCGGCAACACGTTCGTCGAAGACCTGATCACCGGCCTCCCGTTCCCGCCGCTGGGCATCGTCGTCGTGATGATGGGCATCCTGCTGGTGCTCGGCCTGTTCATGGACTGGATCGGGATCTGCCTGCTGACCATGCCGATCTTCGTGCCGATCGTCTCCGCGCTGGGCTACAGCCCGGTCTGGTTCGGGATTCTCTTCTGCATGAACATGCAGACGAGCTACCTGACACCGCCGTTCGGACCGGCCGCCTTCTATCTCAAGAGCGTGGCGCCCGAAAACATCAAGCTCGGCCACATCTATCAGGCGATGTGGCCGTTCATCGCCCTGCAGGTCGTTGGCCTGGCCATGGTGTTGTTCTGGCCCGAACTGGCGCTCTGGTTGCCCCGAACCATCCGCGGGGAATGACCGCTCCGGATGTTGCGGGACCCATGATGTGCACCCAACCGAGAATTTCACCGGCACCCTGATCCATCCGTTTTCGACGCGGATGGGTCGAGCCCGGGTGTCGTCCCAGGACCGCTGATGGAACGTCACTCGGGCGTTTCTCCCGGGGCAAGGGTGATCCTCGGGAGCGTGGTCAGTTTTCGCGACGATCCTTCCCGCGCGGGAAATCGGCGGGCCGTCAGGTACTACCGGCGCGGCGCGGTCGCCATCGGCGAAAGCGGCCGTGTCGCCTGGCGCGGCCACGCCTCGCGGCTACCGCGCGCGTACCTGGGCCTGCCGGTGGACGACTACGAAGGCGCGCTCGTGTTGCCGGGGTTCATAGACGCCCACATCCATTTTCCTCAGCATCGGATGCTTGCCGCACCGGGCAGCGACCTGTTGGACTGGCTGGATCGTTTCACCTTCCCGGAAGAATCCCGGTACGCATCGACGGCACACGCCCGGGCCGCCGCCGATGCGTTCCTCGACCGGCTGGTCCAGCATGGGACAACGGCGGCGGTCGTGTTTTCCAGCGTGCACCGGTCTGCTGCCGAAGCGCTGTTCGCCGCAAGCGATCGCCGCCGGCATTTCATCATCTGCGGCAAGTCCATGATGGACCGCAACGCGCCCGCCAGCCTGCGCGACGACCCCGCATCGGGCGCCCGCGACACCGAGGCGCTGATCAGGCGCTGGCACGGCAGATCCCGGTCCCGTTACGCCATCACCGTGCGATTTGCCGTCACGTCGACCGAAGAGCAGCTGCGGGTGGCCGGCGCCCTCGCCGCCCGGTATCCCGACTGCTACGTGCAGGGCCATCTCGCCGAGACCAGTGACGAAATGACGCTCGTCAAGCAGCTGTTCCCCTGGGCCGGCGACCACACCGACATCTACGACCGCTTCGGCCTGCTTGGGCCGCGCAGCCTGTACGCGCACGGCATCTACCTCTCAGAGCGCGACTGTTCCCGGCTTTCCGCCACCGGAACCACGATCGTGCACTGCCCGACGTCGAACATGTTTCTCGGCTCGGGGCTCTTCGACGCGGCACACGTCGGCCGCCGCGACCGTCCCGTCCCCATCGCCATCGCCACGGACGTGGCTGGCGGCACCAGCTATTCGATGCTCCAGACGCTTGCAGAGGCCTACAAGGTTGCCAAGCTGCGCGGCCACGTGTTCAGCGCCCATGAACTCTTCCATCTGGCAACGCGTGGCAACGCGGTGCGCCTCGGGCTTGCGGACGAGATCGGGACGCTCGATCCGGGACGATGGGCGGACATCGTCGTCCTGAACCCCTCGGCAACTCCCGTCCTGGAAGCGCGGCGGGCGTTGTCCGGGAATCTCGAGGACACGCTGTTCACCCTGATGTTGCTTGGCGATGACCGGGCCGTACGAGCGACCTACGTCGCCGGGCGCCAGGTATGGGGATCCGTGCCGGCGGCCCGGCACGAGCCCGGCGAGAGTCGGTGACCCCGCGCGATCAAACCGTGAGTGCGCTCGGGATTGCGCTATCGAGCCGGCAGGCGGAACTCTGCCCGGCCGCGTCGCGACGCGCATGACAGACTACTCACCGGCGGAGGCACGGCTGCTTCGCTTCGCACCGAGAGCGGCTTCGCATCGGACTTAACGAATTCGGCTGAAACCGCTCAGCATCGATCTGCGATACCCGGCCTGGGAGCCCCGCTGCTCCTGCCCCGGTGCGGCCGCTGCCGGAACAAAGGCCCCCGCATCCCTCAGCAACGGCGCGCCGAAGGGCACATCCGAACGCGGTACGCGAGCCCGGATGTGCCTCTCCTTCAACCTTGGAGCATCAATTCGGCTGCGGCACGATCCGCAGGTACGGCTTCGGTGCCTTCCATTCAGGGAACTGCTTGCGTGCCTCGTCGTCCGGGACGGCCGGCACGATGATGACGTCCTCTCCGTTCTGCCAGTTGACCGGAGTGGCGACCTTGTAGTTGGCCGTCAGCTGAAGCGAATCGATGACCCGAAGGATCTCGTCGAAATTGCGCCCGGTGCTCATCGGGTAGGACAGCATCAGCTTGATCTGCTTGTCGGGACCAACCACGAAGACCGTCCGCACGGTCGCGTTGTCGACCGGGGTGCGCCCTTCGGAACCGCCGGCGGTGTCAGCCGGAAGCATCCCGTACAACTTCGAAACCGCCAGGTCCGTATCCCCGATCATCGGATAGTTCGGAGCGTGACCGGTCACGTCGGCAATGTCCTTGGACCATTCCTGGTGACGGTCGGCCGGGTCCACGCTGAGACCGATGACCTTGCAGTTCCGCTTTTCGAATTCCGGCTGCAGCCCCGCCATGTATCCGAGTTCCGTGGTACAGACCGGGGTGAAGTCCTTGGGGTGCGAAAACAGGACACACCATGAATCGCCTATCCAGTCGTGGAAGCTGATTTTTCCGACCGTCGTCTCCGCGACAAAGTCGGGAGCCACGTCACCGATACGAAGAGACATGCAAGAACTCCGGATCTAAAGGGTTACAGCCCGACGCGCCTTAAGGTGGGCTCAACCGCGTTGGGATGATCAGATGTAGATGGCGGTGGGGCGTCAGGTACCAGAATGCACACTGAACCGGATGACCCACCCCTCTGCGCAAATTATAGGAGCACGACATTCGAACGCAACTACACCAGAGTTCCAATAACCCCCAATTCTGCTCCCCAACTCTACAAAAAGAACATTTGTTGCACTGACTGCAAGTTGTATCAATCTACTTTCACAAATAAAACTGACGTTACGCTGGCTCCAAGATGGTTAACTGGATTCTGTCAAATATACTTCAGTTCAACAGTATTGATGGCCGGATGGCACCCGGCGGCCGGAATGCCGCCCGCCTGGCAGTCCGAACGCCGGCTCCGGGCACCTGCACGCCCTGCCGTCCGGACCGGCGGTATCGTGACTCTGGTCGGCCGCCGTTCCGGTGCTGATGCGACGAGGACCGCAGTACTCGAACAGCTGGCGGCCGGCGGCGGCAAATCCGACCATTCACATGGACTGCTATAGGTGAGGACGATGGGCAGGACCCTTGTCATCGGCGGCGCACGCTCAGGCAAGAGCGCGTACGCGAAGGCCCTTGCCGAGGGTGTCGCCGAACATCGGGTGTTCATCGCCACGGCTGAACCCATCGATCTCGAGATGGAAGAGCGGATCGCTCGTCACCGGGCGGATCGCGACCGAACCTGGTCGACCGTGGAAGAGCCCGAGGAACTCATCGCCGCCATCGCCGCGCACGCATCCTTCGATCGATCCGTGCTGGTGGACTGTCTGACGCTTTGGCTGTCGAACCTCGTGCACCGCGGGCGCGATGTCGAAAGGGCGACCGGAGCTCTGATCGCGGGGCTGGCTTCCTTGCAGGGGCACGTGATCCTGGTTTCCAACGAGGTGGGACTCGGACTTGTACCGGACAATCCGGCAGGACGGGCCTTTCGCGATGCCCAGGGCCGGTTGAACCAGGACGTGGCAGCGGTTTGTGACCGTGTGTACTTGGTGACGGCGGGCTTACCCCTTCTGCTCAAGGGGTGAAAGCGCGCATGAGGCGGTCTTCGGCCTCAGGGTCTGGCGGCAGCCCGATCCGAAGGTGATGCTCCGTCCAGGGAAAGCGGCGGACGTAGATCCCGCGGCGCGCGAGCCGCGACCAAGCCTTCGTCGCTGACGGAGTTTCAATTACGCGATAGAGAGACGTTCCGCACGCGCTCACGAAACCCGCGTCCGCGAGCAGCCGGTCGAGGCGCCGGCAGGCTCTGCCAAGGCGTCGACGGGTTGCCCTCTGCCAGCCCAGATCACCGTAGGCCTGTCTCCCGATGCACAGCGCCAGGCTGGAGACCGGCCAGGCGCCCAGGCGTTCGACCATCGCCGCCCGGATCTCCGACGGAGCGATGAGGGCGCCGAGGCGGGCACCGGGCAGCCCGAAGAACTTGCCGGCGGAGCGGAAGACGATCAGCCCGTCGCTGCCGCCCCGGGGGGCCAGGCTCGCCTGCGGGTTGAGGTCCGCGTACGCCTCATCCACGATCAGCCAACCATCGCGCGTGGCGAGCCGGGAGCGGAGACGTTCCAGTATTTCCGGCGGGTACAGCTTGCCGTCGGCGTAGCCCGGATTACACAGCACCAGTGCGTCGAATTCGCTCGAAACGTCCAGAGGACTATCGACCGCCGTCACTTGGCAGTCGGCAGCCTTCCAGACATCCGCATGGGCGCCATAGGCCGGCGACAGGATCGCCACGTGTCTCGGAGCGATCACCGTGGGCAGCAGGCGGATCAGCAGCTCGCTGCCGGGTCCGACCAGGACGGCCTCCTCCGGGGCGCCGAACGTCAGGGCCATCGCGGATCGGCAGGCGGCGTAGGCAGCGGCGGTCGGCAACCGACGAAGATCCGAAACGTCCAGGGCAACGGTCGGGTAGGCCCATGGATTGACGCCGGTCGACAGGTCGATCCACGGCTCCGGCGCGGACGGGAAGACCTTCCGCATCAGGTCGGCCGCGCCGCCATGCAGATATTCTTGGATCACCAGACGGCCCCCGCGACCACCACCGCGAGCAACAGCACCGCGCCAAGGGCCAAGGTCTTTCGATAGACGGTCAGCCCGCGCCGCACGTCGTGCGTGGACGGGTCCGGAGCCCCCGGGTTGAGCCACGGCTCCTCGCTCAACCGGCCGGCATAGGTGCGGGGCCCGGACAGGCGGACGCCCAGCGCTCCCGCCAAGGCCGCTTCGGGCCAGCCGGCGTTCGGCGACCGGTGCCGGCGCGCATCGCGGATCATCACCCTCCAGGCTTGGGGGCTTGCTGCCGCCAACACGATCAATGTCCCCGTCAACCTCGCCGGAAGCAGATTGACGACGTCGTCGGCACGCGCCGCGAAGCCGCCGTAGGCCGCAAACCGCTCGTTCCGGTGGCCGATCATTGAATCCAGCGTGTTGATCGCCTTGTAGCCGACGAGACCCGGAAGTCCGAACAGCGCTCCCCAGAAGATCGGCGCAATCACGCCATCGGACGTGTTTTCTGCGAGGCTTTCCAGCGCTGCCCGCGCTATCTCCGGTTGATCCATGGTCGTCGAATCCCGTCCGACGAGCATGGAAATCTCGGCCCTGGCGGTGGTCAGGTTTCCGACACCGAGCAGTCTTGCCACCGCCACGACGTGATCGTGCAGACTTCGGGAAGCAATGAACGCGGAACCGACCAGCGCCTCGAGCGCAAAGCCGATCCCGTTGTCGGGCAACGCCCGCGAGATCAGGATGGCAATCCCTGCCGCGACCGCGGTCACGCCCAGGGTGGAGAGGCAACCCAGCATGTAGCGCACGGCATCCGGCCGGCCGGGCCGGTTGAGCCGCGCCTCCATCACGCCGATCAACGCACCGATCCACACGACGGGATGACGAAACAACCGAAACAGCGGGCCCGGCCAGCCAAGCATCAACTCGATAGCCCAGGCCACCAGCATGAGCGTGCCCGCGGTCACGGCTTCACGGTGACCATCCGGGCGGCGCCGCACACCCGAGCAGACCATCGCAATCCACTGCGGCCTCGACCTGATCCGCGAGCCGGTCGATCGCCTGCTCCACGATCGCATGGTGCCGAAGCGCGGCGGCGGCCGTGCCCCCTGCGCGCCGTATCCAGGTCCGGCGGAATCGGTCGCTGGCGAAGACGCCATGCAGGTACGTGCCCTCGATACGCTCGTCCGGGCTCCGGGCACCGTCGGTCCGATCACCCAGCCTGAAGAGCGGTCTCTCCGTGTCAGGACCAACAGTTTTGCCGAGGTGAATCTCGTAGCCGGCCACCTCCTCACCGCTGACCGCGCATCGGCCAGTCACAGGGACGACACGTTTCTTTGAGGTCATCACCGTGTCGACGTTCAGCAACCCCAGCCCCGCCGCTTCGCCGGGCGGGCCGTCCGCGCCGCCCGCATCCACGACCCGCCGCCCCAGCATCTGGTAGCCGCCACAGAACCCGAACACCCGCCCGCCAGCGCGCGCGTGCGCCAGGATGTCGTGATCCCAGCCCTGGCTCCGCAGGAACGCCAGGTCGCTCAAGGTCGCCTTGGTGCCAAACAGGATCACGATGTCCGCGTCTCGTGGAATCGGACGGAAGGGCGGTATCCAGTCAAGGGACACCCCGGGTTCCATTTCGAGCGGCCCGGCGTCGTCGAAGTTGGCCAGTCGCGGCAGGATCGGAGCGGCAAGCTTCAGGCCTCGCTGATCCGCCCGCCGCGGCCGCTCCAGTACCACCGCATCCTCGGCCGGCAATTGTGCCGTCTCCGGAATCCAGGGAATGACGCCAAAGCAAGGCCAGCCGGTCTGCCCGGTCACGGCCGCGATTCCTTCCTCGAACAGGCGGGGATCGCCGCGAAACTTGTTCACGAGGAAACCGCTGATCACCGCAGCATCCTCGGGATCCAGCACTGCCCGTGTGCCCACCAGGCTGGCGATCACCCCGCCCTTGTCGACATCGCCAACGAGACAGACCGGCACTCCGGCGCGGCGGGCGAAGCCCATGTTGGCGATATCGCGATCCCGCAGATTGACCTCGGCCGGACTGCCCGCGCCCTCGATCAGCACCAGGTCGTGCGCCGCGACGAGCCGCTCGAAGCTCTCCATGACCGGCCCCAGCCAGCGATCGCTCCGGGCCAGGTAGTCGGCCGCACCCAGGGAGCCCGCGACCTCGCCATGGATGATGACCTGCGCCTGGGCGTCGGCCTGCGGTTTGAGGAGCACCGGGTTGAGATCCACGTGGGCCGGGAGGCCGGCCGCCTGTGCCTGCATCGCTTGCGCCCGGCCGATCTCGCCACCCCCCGCGCAGGCCGCGGCATTGTTTGACATGTTCTGCGGCTTGAAAGGGGCCACGCTCAGCCCGCGGCGTCTGGCGATGCGGCACAGGGCGGCGGTTACGACGGATTTCCCGACATCCGACGCCGTTCCCTGCAGCATCAGGGCGCGCGCCGTCACGCTGCCCCCTCGAGGGCCACACTGAGCCCGTCGACGCAGGCACGCACGCCGTAGATGGCCGCCAGGCGCTCCGCCGAAAGGGTTTCGCGCGGCGTGCCGCGCGCGACAATGCGCCCGTCCTTCATCCACAGCAGGCGGTTCGCATACCGCACGGCCAGCGCGACATCGTGCAGCACGATCAGCGCCCCGCCCCCACGGTCCACGAAGGTCTTGGTGATGTCCATCACCCGGAATTGGTGGAACGGGTCGAGTCCGCCGACGGGCTCATCGGCGACCAGCAGCGGGGCTTCGGCAGCGAAGGCGCGCGCGCAATGAAGCCGGGCAAGTTCACCGCCCGACAACGTATCGCTGCGCCGGTTCGCAACGTGCGCGAGATCGCAGGCCTCGAGGGCTCGTTCCACCGCCTCGCGGTCGGCCGCCCGAAGGGCGCCGATCGAAGCCCCATGCGCAAATCTCCCCAATGCGACGACATCGCGAACCACATTGGGCCAGGCAATCGAGCGTGCCTGCGGCAGGTACGATACGAGGCGTGCGCGGGTTGCGGGACTGAGCCGTTCGCTGTCCTGACCGCCAAGGGTCGCCTTGCCGCCACTCCGCTTCTGGATCCCGAGACTGGCCCGCAGGAGACTTGTCTTGCCGGCACCGTTGGGGCCGAGCAGCGCAACCAGCTCGCGTGGCCGCAAGCGAAAACTCGCCCCGTCGACCAGTGTCGCCTTGCCCGCCGTCAGCGTCAGGCCGGCCGCGACAAGTTCACTCACGGACGCCCCTGCGGACCACGATCCAGACAAAGACCGGGGCGCCGACCAGCGCCGCCACGACGCCCAACCGCAGTTCCTGCTCCGACGGAATGAGCCGGACCCCGATGTCGGCCAGCACCAGCAGCAGACCGGCCAGCAGCGCCGACGGGGCCAGCGAGCGCGCCGGATCGTGCGCCACCAGCGGCCGCACGATGTGCGGCGCCACTATTCCGACGAAGCCGATCGCCCCGGCCAGCGCGACCGACGCGCCGGTGCTGAGCCCCGCTCCCAGGACCGTCGCCGCTCTCTGCCGGAGAAGGTTCAGGCCGACACCTGCCGCTGCTTCCTCGCCCAGCGTGAGCGCCGCGAGTCCGCGGCGCGAGCCGTACAGGATGATCAGGCCGAGCGATAGGAACGGCGCGACCAGCGCGATGTCGTCCACGCTGCGGTTGGCGACCGAGCCCAACATCCAGTTGATCATGTCGGACAGCGCGTACGGGTGCGGAGCGAGGTTCATCAGCAAGCTCATGGCAGCGCCGGTGAAGCTCGCGATACCGATGCCGATCAAAATGAGCGTGACGATGGACCGGGTGAACGCGGCCGCGATCGCGATCAGCGCGGTGGCCGCCAAGGCGCCGGCGATGGCGGCCACCGGAAGCGCCCAGGCGGACAGCGACGCAAGGCCGTAGTAGAGGAAGAACGTCGCCGTCAGGGATGCCGTCGCCGAGACCCCCAGCACTCCCGGTTCGGCGAGAGGGTTCCTGAACAGGCCCTGCAGGGCGGCCCCGCTGGCGCCCAGCGCCGCACCCGCGAGAAAGGCGGCCAGCGCCCGCGGGAGACGGATCTCCCACACCACCAATCGATCACCGGCATCGCCGCCGCCGAGCAAGGCGGCCAGCACCCGCTCCGCCGACATCGGGGTCGAGCCAAGCACGCAGGCGGCAGCCAGGGCCAGCAACGTTGCGACCACGAAACCGACGAGGAGCCAGGCGTGCCGAGTCATCGCGGGCCGGGCCGTGCAAGCGCTTCAACGGCATCCATCACGAACCAACCGCCGCACGCGATCCAGGCGCCTTCGAGGAATACGACGTCTTGACCGCGGAGCTGCCGCCGTGCCACCGGGTGCCGTGCCGAACTCCATGCGCCGGTGAAACCGGTCATCGCGTCGAAGAAGCCCGCCGCCACCAGATCGGGCTGCGCGTAGGCCAGGCGTTCGAGCGGAATCGGATGCCAGCCCGGCGCCTGCTGAAAGTTCCTGAGCCCCGCCGCGGCGAGGATGTCGTGGATGAGCGTCCCCGGCCCCGCTGTAACCCCGGCGGGCGTCATGTAGAGCGCCCGGGCGCCGCGCGGGGCGGCCGCAATCGCCGCCAGCCGGGCCTTCATGGCTGCCGCCAGCTCGGCGCCGCGGCCGGGCACGCCCAGGCCTTCTGCGACCCGCTCGACGTTGACCACGACATCGTTCAGGTCCGACGCCCATTCCACCTGCAGGACGGGCACGCCGGCACGCGCAAAGAACGCTGCTGTCGTTGGCCCTCCCCCGTAACTACGCACGACCAGATCCGGCTTCAGGACCAGCACGTCCTCCGCCACCGGCCGGACGACCCGAAGCCCGGCCGCGGCATCGCGCATATACGAGAAGGCCTGCCTGGCGTCGGGGGATACGGCGAGGATGCGTTCTCTGTCCGCCAACTTGAGAACGAACTGGTCGGCGCAGTAGTCGAGGCTGACAACGCGGATGGGAGCACTCGCCGGCTCCGAATTCCGCGCCGCCGGCCATGCATCGCCGGCGGCGAGGCAGAAAGCCGCGAAAACGGTGAGCCGCCCCAGCATCGGTCGCAACTCAGTACTGCAGCCGCATCCCCAGCCAGCCGGAAAGGCCCGGCGTCCCGTATCCGGTAATCTGCTGATAGTCGGCGTCGAACAGGTTCTCGGCGCGACCGAACAACTGCACGCGTTCGCTCAGCTGATAGCTGCCGACCACGTCGACCCGGGTCCAGGCCTCGAGGCCCGGACCATCACTGAGGTTGTCGCGTTCCCGGCCGTTGTACCGCACGAGTACCGTGCCCGTGAATCTGCCCGCCGGCTGGAACCGGACGGTCAGGTCGCCGGAGTGCCGGGGCAGGCGCTGCAACCTCTCCCCGGTGCCGGTCCTCGCGTCGATGTAGGCGTAGTTCACCGTTACCGCCAGCCAGTCGCCGGCGCGGTAGCTGCCGAAGACCTCAATCCCTCTGGATTGCACCTCGGCCAGGTTCTCGAACAGGCAGTTCCCCAGGTTGTAGTCGATCAGTCCCTTGGTCCGCTGGTCGAAATAGGCGGCGCCGGCATCCATGCGGCCGTTCGGCGCCTGCCATTCGGCGCCAATGTCAAATGCTTCCGATGTAGACGCCCGCAGGGCGGGCGCGGGCTGGGACCCGGCGTCATCGTTTCCCCCGCAGAAATGACGGTACGGCTGCGCGATCTGGTCGAGCGTCGGCGCCTTGAAGCCTTCACCCCAGCTGGCCCGCAGCCTGACGGAATCCGCAAGGCGCCATGATCCAGCCAACCGGGCGGTGGTTTCCGAACCGAACTGTGCGTGATCGTCCTTGCGCACCCCCCCGGTCAGCAGCCCGGCCCCACCCAGCCGGGCTTCGTACAACACGAAGTAACCGTCGAGTGACCCTTGCTCGCCGTCGGCCATGGTCTCCTCGCGTTCGGCACCGAACGCGATCACGTGCTCGGCATCGAATGCGTACGTGCCCTGATAGCGGTAGCTCCGGCGACCGCCTTCGGCCGTGAAGCTGCTGGCACCGTCGGAGAAGTTCTCTCTCTCGATCTCGGCATAGCCGGCAAAGACCGTGTTCTCCAGCCGCTCGCCGACCGTCGGCATTCTGAGACGGACGTTGGCGGCCAACTCGGTCGTCTTGCTGAGCAGATCCGCATCGCCGAAGACCCACTCGCCGTGCTCGTTCCTCGCACGACCGTCGAATTCGGCCTCCGCGTCGGTCCGGAACACGCTCGCGTCCAGACGCATGTCGGCCGGGAGCATGACTCCGCCACGGCCCGACAACACCAGCGACCGGTAGCCGTCGTCCTCGACGTTGCCATCGGCAGTGTCAGCCTTGGAAATCCCCGCGGAACGGGTCCGGGTCATGCCGATCCGGAAGTCGCCCTGTTCGTGCACGCGCCCGAAGGACGCGCCGCCACGGAACGTGTCGAACGACCCGTAGCCGGCGAAGGCGCTCCCGCCCGATGGCCGGCGCTGGCGCTTCGTAATCACCGACACCACGCCGCCCACCGCGTCGGTTCCCCAGAACGTCGATTGCGGACCTTTCAGGATTTCGATGCGCTCGATGTTCGCCGTGTCCAGGCGCCCAAAATTGAAGCCGCCCCCGGGGGAGGACGGATCGTTCACCGGCATTCCGTCAATCAGGACGAGCGTCTGGTCGCTCTCCGCTCCCCGGATCCGCACGCTGGCCTCGCCGCCAAAGCCGCCATTGGAATTGATCGTGACGCCGGGCGCCGCCGCAATGGCGTCAAGCGCAAAGTCGAAACCGAGTTCCTCGATGTCCCTGCTCGTGATGACCGTGAGGCTGGAGCCGACTTCCGCGGCCGTTTGGCCCAGCTTCGAGCCCTCGACCACGATGCGGTCGAGCCGGGTCTCCTCGGCCTCCGCCAGCGCCATAACGGGCGCGAGGACGGTGGCGACCGCCACCATGACAATCTTCGGGTTGCACATGTGCCTGATCCCGTCACACCTCTCCGTCCGGAGAAGAGGTATGCCTCGTAACGACGTGCAGCCCGCCAGGAGCGGCGCGGACGGCCGCGCAACTGAATGCCGTTACAGGGGAAAGGCGACTACCTGCGCTTTCCCGCCCGCTGAGGCTGATCCCGGCCCCCGGACGAACGACGCGATGGCAGGTCTCCTGGCTTGCCGATCCTCGCTCCTGGCCGCCTTCCCAGGGATTGCTCCCCAGTGGCTCGATTGGCCATCAGCTCCCGGCTCACAGTTACGGGCACAGCGCCGGATTTGCACCGGCTTCCCTCTTAGGCCCCGCTGCGCGAGGCACCATCTGCAACCGTTATCGTCGGGCGGGCACAGGCTTGTCAACCCGGCATCAGCCGGACACGGCCGGGATTCCGCGCCGCGGCAGAGTTGCGCCGCGGCTTCGCCTGCAACGCTTTCATCCGCGTGACATGGGCCTCGTCGGTTTTCGTGGCTCCCGCTCCCATCCGTACTCGGGGATGGCGACCAGTTCGCCGAAGGCGACCGGTGTCCGGAAGCTCTCCATCGTGTCGCCGCCGGCGAGCGCGGCCTTGATCACGCCGGCATGCGTGACGATCAGGGTCTGCATCCCGGAGCCGGCATGGCTGGACAGCGCCGCCCGGGTCCGATCGCGCAGCTCCGCCACACTCTCGCCGCCATGGGGGCGCGCATGGAGGAAATCGAGCATCCAGGCACGAACTTCCTGACGGGGGATATCGCTCCACCGCAGGCCTTCCCAACGGCCGAAGTCCATTTCCTGGAACCGGGCGTCGACGGCGAGCTGCAGTCCGCGCGCCGCGGCGATATGCGAGGCGAGACGGCGACACCGGCGCAGCGGACTCGTCACGATCCGCTCGATCGACGGCAGCGAAGCCAATATCGCCGCGGCCTCCGCGGAGAAACTGGCGGCAACGTCGAGATCGGTGCGGCCGTAGCAGACACCGTCAGCCACCTCCGGTCGCGTGTGTCGAACGAGCATCAGGCCCAAGCCGCCAACCCCAGATACACGCCGACCTCGCTGACCTGCTGCACGGCGCCCAGCGTATCCCCCGTGTGCCCTCCCAGCGCCGGCCGAACCAACGCCAGCACGAACACGTAACCGACGGCCAGGCCGGCCACGGCCCCCAGCACCGCATCAATCGCAAGCCAGCCGCCGAGTCCCGCAACCACGACGAGGCCCGTGCCGCCGGCAACCAGAAGTGCCGGTGCCGACACCCTGTGCGCCGCAGGTCCCGGGGTATTCCCGACGTATCGGCTCGTGGCCATGACGAGCACCGCGGACAGCCGCGACAATCCATGGGCCGCCACCAGCGCGACACAGGCTGTCTCGACGTCAAGCTGCGAGAGAGCCGAGAGCTTCAGGGCCAGGACGAGGATCAGGGCCAGCACGCCGTAAGCCCCCAGCCGACTGTCCTTCATGATCGCGAGGGTCTGCTCGCGCGGGCGGGTCCGTCCGATCCCGTCAAAGGTGTCGGCGAGGCCGTCTTCATGGAGTCCTCCCGTCACCAGCAGGCTCGCGACGACGGCCAATATGACGCTCGGCAGGCCGGGCCACACCAACGCGGCAACCCAGTACACGGCTGCGGACAGGCCGCCGATCAGGGCACCGACCAGCGGGTAGTAGCGAACCGCAGCCGCCTCGAGCTGCGGCGAGTAGCTCTCGCCGAGCGGTACTGGCAGTCGGGTCAGGAACTGGACGGCAAGTCCGAAGGTCGCGAGCTCAGCGCGCATGCGGGCCGCTCACACCGGCGTCACCGAAACTGGCCATCTCCCGCATCATGGTTGCGGTTGCCCTGACGATGGGCCAGGCCAGCAGCGCTCCCGTGCCCTCGCCGAGACGCATGCCCAAATCCAGCAGCGGCTCGCCGTCGAGCGCATCCAGCACAACCTGGTGACCCCTTTCTGCTGACCGGTGAGCGTAGATGAAGGCTTCGTCGGAACCCGGTTCGAGCTCGCGAGCGCAGAGCGCCGCCACCGTTGCGATGAAGCCGTCGACAATGACCAGCTTGCCGGACCGAGCCGCGCCAAGCATCGCGCCGGTCATCATGGCAATTTCGAAACCGCCGTACTCGGTCAGCGCACGCTCTGCGCCCAGGCGGATCTCGGTCCGCTCCGCGGCGGTCGCCAACGCTTGCCGCTTGCGCATGACGCCGGCCTCGTCCAGTCCCGTGCCGGAGCCCACGAGGTCGTCGACGGCGATCCCCAGCGTCTTGGCCGCCACCAGACTCGCGGACGAGGTATTGCCGATTCCCATCTCGCCGAAACAGGCGACCTCGTGGGTGCCTTCCGCCCCGAGAGCCCGCCCGGTCTGCAGCCCGGAGCCAAGGCTCTCGGCGGACATGGCCGCTTCCACCAAGGCGTTTGCCGTCCCGCAGCCCAGGCGCCTGGAGACCAGGGCGGGATGCCGGATCGGAACCCCCGCCACGCCGGCATCGACGATCACGAGTTCGGCACCCAGCGCGGTTGCGAATGCATTGGCAGCCGCTCCGCCAGCCAGAAAATTGAGGACCATCTGGCGGGTCACGGCCTGGGGGTAGGCGGAGACGCCAGCCTTCGCCAGGCCGTGGTCCGCGGCAAAGAGCGTAAGCCTGCATTGCTCGGCGCGCGGTTTCAGCGAGTGCTGGAAACGGGCGATTCGTGCAGCCAGCGCCTCGATCTTCCCAAGGGCGCCCAAGGGCTTCGTCTTGGCATCGATCGCGGCTTGAACGGATGTCCCGAAGCGATCGTTCTCGCTCTTCGGCCGGTCTTCGCTTAGCTCTGCACGATTGCCGGTCCCGTATGCCGGCACGTCATGCGCCATGTCAGCCCGCTCTGTCGCCACCACCGGAGACCGGAGCATAGCTTCATGCGGCGCCGTGCCGGTTGCGGGAGCGGGTTATCCGAAGCCACGCCAGCAGTTCGCGCCCAATCCCTTGTGCGCGGTCCCGCGCGGCGCGCACCCGGTCGAGGAAGGTGGTTCCTGCAAGCGGCACGGAGGCGCCCAGGTCAACCCGGGCAGCCCGGCGGGCCAACCAGCGACCACGGTCACCGACCTCGGCGAGGTGGCCCGCTACGGGCGCTCCGAAAATCGGTTGCGGCCGGTTTCGGCACTCGATCGGGGGCCGCGGAAAGCAGCGCACAGACCCCGTCGATGGCCTTCAGCTCGCCTTCTGCCGTACCCGCACGACCGGACGATCCATCCGAGTCGCAGCTGGATCAGTTGGGTTCCTCGGTCGACGGAGCGTCGCCCGCCACCGTAGTCCTGTGCATGACCCGGATGTACTTGCCTTCCGGCCATTCCTTGCCGCGGTGCATGACCCGGCGGTTGTCCCAGAGGACCACGTCGCCCTCGGTCCAGGTGTGCGAGTAGACCCGCTCGGGCAGGACACACCAGTCGATCAGCTCGTCGAGCAGCTCCCGACCGCGCTCCTCTTCCCAGCCTTCGATGTACGCCGCATGCGACCCCACGTAGAAATTGCGGCGCCCCGTCGCCGGATGGCGGCGAATGAGGCGCTGCCGCGACCCCGGCAGCGTCGACTTCTCGGACTCGTTGAAGATGTCGCCGGTGTTCCGCATGCGCGAGTAGATGATGCTGTGCGCACAGATCTCGTCCACGAGACCTTCCTTGTCGATGCCGTGTTTGCCGCCCGTCCAGGTGTCATACCCGTCACGGGAGTCCGCAAACTCCGTACCGCCGCCATCACCGGGAACAATGCGCGCGGACAGGATGGAAAACTTGGCCGGCACGGTCTTGAAGGAACTGTCCGAATGCCATGACCGGTTGCCGCGGTCGTAGACGACTTTCCTGCTGTCGGCCGCGTGGCACCGCCCGCTGGCGTCCATGTTCCCGAGATGGACAATCTCGGGCGAGAAACCATGCGTAACACTGTCTTCCAGAATCGTGGTCTCGAGCGGGCCGAGGCGGCGACTGAACGCCAGCTGCGTGGAATCGTCCATGATCTGGTCAGGAACCACCAGCACCGCATACCGATTCGCGGCAGCCTCGAACTCCGCAAAGGTGTCGTCATCCATGGAGCCGAGATCGACGCCGGTAATCCGCGCGCCGAACTCGATCGAAGAAAGAAGGGGTTGAACCTGCATGGCGCGGAGCATCGTCCAACGCCGTGAGCGGGTCAACTGACCGCTGCCGGGGACCGTTCCGCCAATCCGGCGCGGCCACGCTGACCCGCCATATGGCCCAAATTCGATCCAAGACCACAAGATGATGTGTTGATGCGGCCGCAGTGGTATATTTGCGGCAGTCTCCACGGAGTGCCTCCGGTGCGATTGACGCGCGTCGCCCTGACCGGGTTCAAGTCCTTCGTCGAAGAGACGACGTTCGAAATCGGCCCCGGCATGACCGGTATCGTGGGCCCGAACGGCTGCGGCAAGTCCAACCTGGTCGAGGCCCTTCGCTGGGCGATGGGGGAACACGCCCCCCGCAGCGTGCGTGCGGCCGAAATGGACGACGTCATCTTCGACGGAACCGCGGCCCGTCCCGCCCGGAACCTCGCCGAAATCCGGATCGTTATCGACAACGAGGACCGGAGCGCCCCACCCCCCGTCAACGACTCGGACACGATCGAGATCTGCCGCCGCATTCGGCGAGGCCAGGGCTCCTCCTACTTCGTCAACCAGCGCGAAGTACGCGCCCGGGATGTGCAGTTGCTGTTTGCCGACAGCGCGCTCGGTGCCCGCTCGCATGCAATCGTGGCGCAAGGGCATGTCGACGCGATCATTCACGCCAAGCCGGCGGAGCGCCGGCGGCTGCTGGAAGAGGCCGCAGGAATCGTGGGCGTGCATTCCCGACGGCACGAGGCCGAACTTCGACTCCGGTCCACCGAAGAAAACCTCACCCGCGTGGACGACCTGCTGGGCGCCCAGCAGACGCGGCTCGCCGCGCTTCGGCGACAGGCCCGCCAGGCCGCGCGGTACCGCTCGGTTTCCGACCGGCTGCGAACCGCTGACGCCAGACTCTCCCTCCATCGCTGGCGGGCGGCGCAGGAAGAGGGCGAGGCGGCGCGTTCGGAACTGGATGGCGCCAGACGGAACGTCACGGCGGCCACGGCCGCGGCCGCCGAGGAGAGTTCGCGGCAAGCTGCCCTGCAAGACGAATTGCCGCAGTTGCGGGAGGCGGAATCGAAGGCGGGCGCCGCCGTCCAGCGAATTGCCCACGAGCGGGCTCTCCTCGACCGCGAACTCGACGACGTTGCCGGTCGTCGCCGGCAGCTCGAGACCGAGCGCGGCCAAACGCGAAACGACCTGACACGCGAACAGGAGAACCTGAACGACATTGCCCGCGAGCAGGCGACGCTTCGGGACGAGCAGGAAACGATCGAGGCTGAGCACCGGGGCCAGGCCGAGACCCGCGCTGATCTTGATTCGAGCCTCGCCACGGCCAGGACCGTCCTGGAGACCGCGCAAGCGGCGCAGGCCGAGGCGGACCGGGCCCTTACGCGGGCCGAAGCGCAGGCGGCGGCCCTCGCCCAGGACGTGGACGAAAAGGCTGTCGCACTCGACCGGTTGGACGGCCGTATCGCCGCGACCGAAGCGGCGCTCCGGGAGCTGGCGGCAGGGGACCAGACGGCACTTGGCGACCCCGATGCGCTCGAGGCCGATGTTCGCGCCGTCGACACGCGCGCAGACGCCGCGGAGGCGGCGGAAGCCGCGGCACGAAGGCGGCTGGCCGAAACCGAGAAGACGGGCGCGGCGGCTGCCGAATCCCTTGCGGCGGCAAGGGCCGAGCTGGTCGCGGCCGACCGTCGCCTCGATCCGCTCCGGGCCGAACGTGACACGCTCGCCATCCGACTCGACGCCGGCGGCAAGCGCACGCTGGCCCGGTTGGTGAAGATTCAGCCCGGTTTCGAACGGGCCGCCGCCGCCGCGCTCGGTGACGATCTGGAGGCCGACCCCGCTGGCGGCCCGGTGACCTGGCATGACCTGGGGGAACTCGGCGCCACCGCACTGCCAGCCGGCAGCGTGCCGCTGTCCGAATACGTCAGCGGCCCGGCGGCGCTGCAGCGACGGCTCGCCTTCACCGGCGTCGTTGACGACGACGCGGGCCATGCCCTTCAAGGGGAACTTGTTCCTGGTCAGCGGCTGGTTGACCGCACCGGCGCCCTCTGGCGGTGGGACGGGTACGCGCACTCCTCCGGCGAGACGACTCCGGTGTCCCGCCGGTTCCAGCAGAAGAACCGGTTCGACCAGCTGGCCCGCGCAATCGACGCCGCCGAGCAGCAACGCGAAGAGGCGCAAGCCCGCGCGAGCGCCGCCGAAGAGCATGCCCGGGTCGCCGATGCCGGGACAGCCGAGGCTCGGGCGGCCCTGAACCGCGCCGTCGAGACCCGGCAGGTAGCGGAACTGGAACGCAAGGCCGCGCGCGACCGCCATGCCGCCGCCCTCGCAGCCAGCGTCGAGGTCCGGGCCAGGCATGCGTCGCTCAGCGAAGCGCAGGCCCGCCTGACCGAGGAACGCGCCCTGCACCAGCAGTCGCTCGACGACGCCCGCTCGGCAGCCGGCGGTTACTCCGAGGCGGCGCCGCTGGCTCGGGCCGCGGAAGAACGGCAGCAGGAAACCGAGGCCGCGCTCACGGATTTCAATCGGGCCCTGGAGTCGCACACCCGCATGCAGGAGGCGGAAACCCATCGCCGCCAGCGCCTCGAGACCGGGCGCCAGCAGTGGCAGAACTGGGAGCGCCGGAGGACGGCGACCGAGCAGCACCTGGTGGAGCTTCGGCGGCGTCTCGACGAACTTGATGGACAGCTTGCGGCGCTGGAGCGGAAACCGCAGGAACTCGAGAAGAAGCTGGAAGGGCTTGTCGATCACCTGCAGGAGGCAGAGAGCCGGCAACAGGCCGCGGCGGATGCGCGCGTCGCGCGCGAATCGGCTCTCCGCGAGGCCAACCAGGCCGTCGCGGACGCCAACAACCGGCAGGCCGAGGCCCGGGAGGCGATGGCCCGGGCCGAGGGCGCCTGCAAGCAGGTAGGGGAACGCCTGACCGGCGAACGCGAACGGATCCGAGAGCGCCTGGGCGCCACCCCCGATCAGCTGTCCGAACTCGCCGGTCTCAAGGAAGGTGAAACGCTTGCGCCCCGCGATCAGCTCGAACGCACGCTGGAGCGGCTCCACCGCGAACGCGACAACGTGGGTTCGGTCAATCTGCGCGCCGAAGCGGAGGCCGACGAGGCCGCGGCAGAAATCGACAAGCTTGCCGAGAGCCGCTCAGAGCTGGTCCAGGCCGTGGAGAAGCTGCGAAGCGCGATCAACCGGCTGAACCGCGAAGCCAGAGGCCGTCTGCGGAACACGTTCGGCACGGTCGACCAGCACTTTCAATCCGTGTTCAAGACCCTGTTCCAGGGCGGCGAAGCGCGTCTCGAACTCGTCGATTCGGAAGATCCGCTTGAGGCCGGGCTGGAGATCGTGGCCAGCCCGCCCGGCAAGCAGCTCCAGAAGATCTCCCTGCTGTCGGGCGGGGAAAAGGCGTTGGCTGCCCTTTCCCTGATCTTCGCCATGTTCCTGACACGGCCCGCCCCGCTCTGCGTCCTGGACGAAGTCGACGCGGCGCTGGACGACAGCAACGTCGAGCGATTCTGCGCGTTGCTCACCGAGATCGCGAAGGCTTCGAACACCCGGCTGCTGGTGGTCACGCACCATCCGTTCACCATGACCCAGATGGATCGCCTGTACGGGGTGACCATGCGGGAACCCGGCGTCTCGACGATGGTCTCGGTGGATCTCGCGCACGCGGAAGGACTGCGCGAAGCCAGCTGAGTTCGACGGCCCCACCAGCGGCGGCCGGCCACCCGCCACGTTAAATCTCCTTTCAGGACAACGGCGCTATGCCCTCGCGCCCGGCCCCAAGTGGAATTTCCGGGGGCTTTTCCCGGCGGCAGCGTCGCCCGCGGGCCGCCGTGCCGTCCTTGCCGCTCAGTCGCCGGACGGCAGCAGGGCCTTGGCAATGGCCGCCCACTCCTCGTCCAGCGGCGCGGAGCAGACGGGCTTGCCGGCGCGGCGGTACCAGTACGCCGCATTGGGCAGGTCGCCCTCGATCCGATGCAGATGGGCGTGAATCCACGCGCCGTCGCTGCCCGGCCCCGACTGCACCAATTGGTGCGCGGCGTCCCATTCGTCGTTGGCAATCCGCCACAGTGCCTCGAGCGATCGTGATAGACCGGCGGGGGGTGTTGCCTCGCGGAGCGTTTCGCGGAATTCGTCCAGGGTCATCGACCGTCTCCCCACGGGCCAGCATAGGTTTGCGAGCAGCGCTCCACCGCTTGGGCGAACGCTGGTGCCGGCATCCGGTGCACTCCGGTGACGCGCGGTCGCGAACGAACGGCCGACCGCGCTCATCGCACTTCCGATCGGAACGGGTGCCGGCACCCGCGACAGCCGGTGACGGCAGCGGCAACCGACCAACGTCCGTGCACGCGTGCGTACCCGGCGGCCGGTTCCGGCAATCTGCCGTTGCCGGCGACGGGCAGAGCACGCGGTCAGGTGCCGACCGCCTCCCCCCGACTGCCGGAAGAAAAATGCTCGATGGAATTGGCGTAGAAGGCAAGCACATCCAGGGCGTCGTCGCTCGCCCGGTAGAGCCCGTCCGACGTCGTCACCAGATGCCGCAGCGTGAGCATGCGCAGGCCGACCGTGACCGCGTAGTCGCGGTCGGCGCGCGGGATGTGAACGTACGCCTCACGATGCTCCAGATCCTCGATCAGGCGATGCGCACGCGCCTTGATTTCCAGTTCGCTCATCGCCTCGGCCGGGCTCCGCACAAACACCGTCGCGACGGCGGCAACCGGTGTCACGGGAATGCAACGCGCGACAGCTTCCAGCAATTGCGCTCCCAATACCTGGAGCGCCGCCTCTCCGGCGCCCGCATCGCCGGATCGAAAGTCGACTCCGTGCTCGCGGACATAGGAACGCATGGACAGCGGCTGCCCGAAGCTCAGGCACGCGTAGCCAAATCGATACCAGCGCCCGCTCAGCATGAGCCAGACGTTGCGAGCGATCCACGTCACGACCGTGCTGAGGATGAAACCCCGGGTCCGGCGGACAGCGTTGGGATCAAGCGTGCGGACCAGCGAACGGTCCTCGAGGACGCGGTCGTAGTTGATACCGACAGGCACGAAGACCAGATCGCGGTCGCCGTCCGGATCAAACTCCGACACCATGTACTTGATCAACCCGAGCTTCGGCGTGCGGAGGCGCCCGTCGCGGGTCAGCCCTCCTTCCGGAAACACCGCCTGCGCCATCCCGCCGGCGGTTGCGAACTGAACGTATCGGGCGAGAACCTTCCGGTAGAGACTGTTTCCCGAGTCCCGCCGGACGAAGTACGCCCCCAGCGTCCGAATCAGCGTCTGCAGCGGCCAGATCCGCGCCCATTCGCCAACGGCGTAGCTCAGCGCCGACCGATTGACCACCATGTAGGCGAGGATCAGGTAGTCCATGTTGCTGCGGTGGTTGATGACGAACACGATGCTGGAATTGTGATCGATCGTGGCCAGCGCCTGTTCGTTGGTGGACCCGAGCCGCACGCGGTACAGCAGCCGAATGAGCCGCCGGGCCAGGTAGTGGCCGATGCGGAAGTACGCATAGGCATTGAACGACGGCACGATTTCCCGGGCGTACCGGGCCGCCTCCGCCATCAGCACGTCTCTCGGGGTTCCCGTCGCGGACGACTGCCGGTCGACGGCTTCCAGCACCTCGGGGTCGTAGGTCAGGCGATCGATGAGGACCTGGCGCTTGGTTCTCGCGAAGCGGGGAATCTCGAACTGCAGGCGCTCATTGAGGTCTTCGATCACGCGATTGAGACGGCGGCGTACAAACCAGCGAACGCTTGGCACCAGCATGCGGTCAATGATCGACCAGACCGCGAGTACCGCCCCCGCGACGACCAGCCAGAGCGGGAGCGTCACGGCGTCATCGGCAATCATTCGGCGCCCGGGATCCAACGGGCCTGTTCGGACGCATCCGCTTCTCCGGCGAGTTCCTCCGGCCAGCATGCCATAACGAATCGGCGAAGACCTGATCCTGTCCGCCCGGCAGGCCGTGGTGACACGGCGCGAATCTCCGCACGTCTGCCGCACTCCCGGTGCGCCCCCGGGCTGCCCGACAAGGCCGCAGGTCGGATGTCGCAAATGCCGGGCTCGGATGCGGTCGGCCAGTGGCAACGTCCGCCCGCGCCTCCGGTGGATGGCCCGGCCACCGCCGGTACAATCGTCGGATCACGGCCGCCACGCGAGTTGCTTTCGGTGATGGAAATTCGTCGCGGCGGACTGGAGGATCCGCTGGTACAGGATCTCCTTCGGACGCACCTTCGTCAGGCTCGCTCCGAAACCGCGCCCGGCAGCGCCCATGCGCTGGATCTGCAAGACCTGCAGGCGCCGGACATCGACTTCTGGTCGGTATGGCGTGAGGACGAACTGCTTGCGATCGGCGCGATGAAGCGGTTGTCCGGCGACCACTTCGAGATCAAGTCGATGCACACGGGGGTCGCCAGCCGGCGCACCGGAGTCGGCAGCGCCATGCTGCTGCATATCATCGAGGCCGCGCGTCGACGCGGCGCGCGGCGGCTTAGCCTCGAAACCGGCTCGTGGTCATACTTTGAGCCTGCGCGCGCGCTCTACCGGAAACACGGGTTCGTCGAGTGCGGGCCCTTCGCCGCATACGTTCCAGACCGGAACAGCGTCTTCATGACTCTCGCGTTGGAACCCTGATACGGGACCTCTGCACCCCGACTGACGACGCCGCCGGACGGCGCCCCCGGATCGGGATTTCAGTTTTGGCCGCCGGCTGGCTGGTGGGCAACTCGTCACACCTGGCCTGAACGCTCGCGAGACATGCAGCCCCGCAACCGGGCGGCGCGGGCTCCCGCACTCGCTACTCCCGGCACATTGCGGGTAGTCTCTGCCTCACCGCGCTCTTGTTGGAATTCCGCCCGTGACAGACCTACACCCTTGGCTCAACGCCTACCCTGATCACGTGTCCTGGGAAGCAGAATTGTCAGGACGCCCCGTCTCCGCGCTGCTTGACGATTCCGTGGCCAGATTTCCTACCCACGAATGTATGGATTTCCTGGGCAAGACCTACACGTATGCCGAGCTCGGTGAACAGGTCGAACGGGCCGCCGCCGGGTTCCGGGCACTGGGCGTGGAGAAGGGCGTGAAGGTCGGCCTGTTCCTGCCGAACTGCCCGCAGTTCGTCATCGCC
Source organism: Alphaproteobacteria bacterium (assembly GCA_965116745.1). Lineage (GTDB taxonomy): Bacteria > Pseudomonadota > Alphaproteobacteria > TMED109 > TMED109 > VXPW01. The sequence goes on from OZ220701.1 coordinate 2,892,104, forward strand.
TATTTCGGCATCCTGCGCACCGGCGGCACGGTCGTGAACTACAGCCCCCTGTATGCCGAGGAGGACCTGGTTCGGCAGATCGAGGACTCCGGTACCACCATCATGGTGACGCTGAGCCTCAAGGCCCTGTACCCGAAGATGGCGTCGGCGATGAGGAAGAGCGGCGTCCGGAAGCTGGTCGTGGGGGATCTGCAGGATGTCCTGCCGTTTCCGAAGAATCTCCTGTTCCCCCTGCTCAAACGCTCCGAGATCGCCGACGTCGCTGATGACGACACGCATGTCACCTTCCGCGAACTGGTTGCGCCGCGGGCTCCGTGTCCGCCCGTCGACATTCAGCCCGATCAGGACATCGCCGTCCTCCAGTACACCGGCGGTACTACCGGCGTCTCGAAAGGCGCCATGCTGACGCACGCAAACATCTACACCAACATCCAGCAGGCCCTGCTCTGGAACCAGGAGGTCCAGCCTGGCCAGGAGCGCATGATGGGCGTGCTCCCCTTCTTCCATGTGTTCGCCATGACGGTCGTCATGGGGCTGACACTGGCCGTGGGCGGCTCGATCGTCATGCATCCACGCTTCGAACTCGAAGCCGTCCTCAAGGACATCGTGAAGAAGAAGCCGACGCTGTTCCCCGGTGTGCCGACGATGTACATGGCCATCATCAACCATCCGAAAATCGGGCGCTTCGATCTCACTTCCATCAAGACCTGCATGGCCGGCGGCGCGCCGTTGCCGATGGAAGTCAAGCAGCGCTTCGAGAAACTTTCCGGCTGCTCGCTGGTCGAGGGTTACGGCCTCACGGAATGTTCGCCGATGGCCACCGCGAATCCGATCGGCGCTCCGGGCAAGGAAGGGTCGGTCGGGATGCCGCTGCCGGCCACCACGATCACGATCGTCGACAAGGAGGATCCGCAGACGCTGCTGCCGCAGGGCCAGCCCGGCGAGATCTGCATTTCCGGCCCGCAGGTCATGATGGGCTACTGGGGGCGCGAAGAGGCCACCGCCGAAACCCTCGTCGAGGGCCGGCTCCGCACCGGAGACGTCGGCTATCTCGATGACGACGGCTATCTCTTCATCATCGACCGGATGAAGGACCTGATCCTGGTGAGCGGGTTCAACGTGTTCCCGCGCAACGTGGAGGAAGGGATCTACCGCCACCCGGCGGTGGACGAGGTCACGGTGATCGGCGTGCCCGACGACTACACCGGCGAAGCCGTCAAGGCGTTCATCAAGCTCAAGGACGGAAGCACCCTCGACGCCGACGAACTCCGGGCGTTCCTCAAGGACAATGTCGGCCGGCACGAGATGCCGAAACACATCGAGTTCCGCGACGAGCTGCCGAAGACCATGATCGGGAAGCTCTCCAAGAAGGAACTGGTCGCCGAGGAGGCGGCCCGGCGCGCGTGACCGTCGTCGGGGAGCCGACCGTCACGTGACCACGCCTGCTGACCGCCGGTTTCCGCCGAGGCAGGCTCCCGCCTGACGTCGATCAGCTCTCCACCGATTCCGGCTCCGGCGGACGCGACACCAGCACGCCGTCGTCAGCCAGCTTCCGCACCTCGTCCGTTCCGTAGCCCAACTCGGCGAGAATGTCGGCGTTATCGGCACCGAGAAACGGGGCCATGCGACGGATGGTTGCAGGAGTCTCCTCGAAGCGGGCGGCCGGTCTCGGCTGACGCACGGGGCCCAGAACCGGGTCGTCGTGCACTTCGATGATCCGGTTCTGCTCGACCTGATCGTTCTCGAGCACGTCCATCCGACTCAAGATCGGCGCGCACGGGACCTGGCGCGCCTGCAGCCGCTCGATCAGCTCGCCCGAGGCATGCTTGGCAATCTCCCCCGCCGTGATTTCGCGGCGTTCCGCCGCATTCCGGAAACGGGCGCCCGGCGTGCGGAAGCGCTCGTCCTCGACCAGATCGGGACGCCCAAGCGCGTCGCACATGCCGACCCATTCGGCGTCGGTCACAGCCCCGGCCGTGATGTACCCATCCTGCGTCCGATAGATCAGGTCGAGCCCCATCTGCCCGCGGGCCGGGTCACCCTCGCGTCCCACGTAGTTGAGCGCAGACATGCTCTCGGGCCAGAGATACGCCACCATGGTGTCGAGCATCGAGAGCCGCACATGCTGCGCGCGACCGGTGCGTTCACGGGCCAGCAGGGCGGCGGTAATCGCCTGCGCCGCGGTGACGGCCGTGGTCTTGTCCGGCACGATCGTGCGCACCATCCGGGGCGTCCCGGTCTTGCGGTCGGATTGAATCTCGGCCAGACCGCACAACGCCTGAATCACCGGGTCGTACACCCGCTGTTTCGAATAGGGCCCGCTTTCACCGAAGCCGCTGATCGAGACGTAGACGATGTCCGGCTGGATCGCCCGCACCGTTTCCTCGCCCAGTCCCATCCGCTCGACGGCGCCGGGACGGAAGTTCTGGACGAGGACGTCGGCCGTGCCCACCAGTTTTCGGACCACGGCGAGACCTTCCGGCGCCTTGAGGTCGACGGCGAGCGATCGCTTGCTCCGGTTGCAGGACAGGAATGACGACGCCATGCCCCGGTTGTCGATGCCGACACGGCGCATCAGTTCGCCGCCCGGCGGCTCGATCTTGATGACGTCGGCGCCCTGATCCGCGAGCATCATGGTGGCCACCGGACCCGAGACCATGGCCGTCAGGTCAAGAACGCGAAATCCGTCGAGGGGTCCCGTCATGCTGTCTTCCCGTTGTCAAACCGTTCTGGGAAATTGAGTCGGAGCGCTGTCCGGTAGGCCGGCCGGCGGGCCGTGAAGTCCCGATAGGCAACCAGCCGACCGGGCAAGTCGATGTCGTAGGCGATCGCCCAGTCGACGATCGTGGTCATCAGGATGTCGGCGATGCTGAAATCCTCCAGCAGGTAGCCGCCGCCGGCGGGAACCCGCTCGGCAACCGCGCCGACCTGGGTCGAGAAGTACTCGACTGCCGATTCGCATGCCTCGGGCGCTTCACCGTAGATCTCGGGCAGGTAACGGTGCCGGCGCAGGAGGTAGAGGGCGTGCGCATCGAGCTCCATGCTGGCGAACGACACCCATTCGTCGAGGCGGGCCTGGGCGCGCGGTTCCCGAGGAACGAAGAACCCTGGCGGCACCGGAAACGCCCGGGTGAGGTAGGCCGCGATGGCACCGCTTTCCGACAGCACGAAGTCTTCGTGCTGCAGGGTCGGGATCTTCCGTTTGGGATTGACGTGACCGTACGCCTCGGTCCGAGTCTCGCCGGTCCGGGAGCGAATCGGCCGCACGGTGCACGGGATGCCCAGTTCAGCAATCGTCCAGTGGACCCGGAATGTCCGCGTGGACCCGATCCCCCAAACGGTAACTGCGGGATCGGTCACCCCTTGTCCGCATTCTCGAAGCTGGCTTCCCACGCCTCGTAGTCGAGATCGGGCTCGTGCACGGCCCGCATTTGCGCAAGCTCACGCCCCCGCAGCAGCGCTACCAGTGATTCGTTGTACGGCACCGGGATGCCCAGCGCCTTGGCTTCCCGCACCAGCGCGCCGTTCAGCGTGTCAATCTCCGTCTTACGCCCCATGCGAACATGCTGCAGCATCGACGGACGGTTCATCCGACGGCCACCGGCGCAGATCCGCTTGATCAGTTCGGGGTCCGGAAGCGTGATGCCCTTCGCATCCAGGACGGCCATGACTTCCTCGACGACGCGAACGCGATACTCCATGAGGTCCGGGATGTCGACAAACTCGCCCGACCGCAGGCCGGTGACGGCGGCCACCGCATTCGCCGAGCAGTTCACGACGAACTTCTGCCAGATCTCGGCCATGATGTCGGGTGCCGGTTTCGAGGGGAACCCCGCCGCTTCCAGGGCCGCGAGGAACGCATCCACACGCTGACTCGAACCGCCCTTGACCTCGCCGACCGAAGTCGGTCCGAGATGGGTCAGCGACACGTGCCCGGGACCGATCGTCGCGGCGCTGCACATGCTCGAGCCGCCGACCACACGCTCCTCGCCGACGACTTCCTGGAGGATCTCGACGTTGCCGATCCCGTTCTGGGAGGTGACGACAAAGCCGTCCGGCGACAGGATGTCGGCGATGGTGCGGGCCGCTTCGCCGGTACCGTTCGTGTCCGTAAACATCAGTACGACATCGGCCGAGTGCCCCGCGCTCGGCTCGGTGGCGGCCGCAAGGCGCAAGCGATGCACCCCGTGCGCACCGTCGACCTGCAGGCCATCGCGATTGATGGCGTCGACGTGATCCTGCCACGTGTCGATCAGACTCACCCGGTTCCCGGCGGCCGCGAGCAGTCCACCGTAGGAGCCGCCCATGGCGCCCGCCCCCACTACTGTGATGTCCATGTTTCCCTCCCTGCGGGATTTCCGGGACCGATCTTAGTCGGGTGGCCGCCGCGGCGTTCGGGATCGGCGGGAGCCGTCCGCGGCGGGTGTGTATGGTGGGCCGTTCTCCCCGATGGAAGCCCGCTCCGCACGGGCCGCGAGTCCTGTGCCCAAGTTCCGCATCTTCTCCTATCTGCCCAACCCCAGGGTCTGGAAAGCCACGATCGCCGGGCGCATCGGCGGCGTGGACATTGAAGTGGTCGGCGACCGGCCCAAGGCGCTGGCCGATTGGCTCTGGGACTTCGACGCCCGCCCGCTGGCCGAAGCGGAGCGCGACCCCGACAGTCCGCACGCACGCACGGCTCGGCGCGGCTTCGGCGCCACGCTCTACAAGACCGACGCGTTCCTCGATGCGCATCCTTTCGGCACCGTGCCGGCGGCGTTCGATTCCACCGGCTCGGTTGGCATCTTCGAATCCAACAGCATCCTTCGGGCCGTGGCCCGGGCGGGCGATGCCGACCTGTACGGGGCCGACGATCTCGAGGCCTCGCGGATCGACAGCTTTCTCGACCAGAGCCTGGTGTTCGCCCGGGAAGCGCAGGTCTATCTCCTTGCCCTTCAGGCCCGCGACGTCAGCTCGGAGCTGTCGGAGCGAATGCGCGATGCATACGACTTCTACCTGGCCGGCATCGACGCGGCCACGACTCAAGCACCCGCCGGCCTGGTGGGCGGCAGACTGTCGGTTGCCGATATCGCGTTCGTCTGCGACCTCGCCCAGTTCCGACGGGAGCGCCGCTTCCATGACTGGCTCACGGAGCAGGGCCTCCGGCCCATTGTCCGGCCGGACGCTTATCCGAACGCTCTCGCCCACTTCCGCCGCCTCCTCGCCGAGCCGGCCATCGCTGCAGATCTCGCTGATTACGCAAATGGAGCTAGTGCATGACCCGTCCCGTCTGTCTTGTCACCGGTGTCGGCCCTGAACACGGTACCGGGGCGGAGATCGCCCGACGCTTCGCCGACGGCGGCTACAACGTCGCCATGCTGGCCCGCGATGCCGACCGGCTTGCGCGCCTCGAAGGCGCCTACGAGAACGCGACAGCGTTTCCGTGCGACGTCGGCGATCTGGATGCGCTGACCGACACGATCGGCCGGGTCCGAACCGATCTGGGTGCGCCGAGTGTCTTCGTGCACAACGCGCCGCGCGCAACCCGCGGCCCGATCCTCGAACAGAACCCGGCTGATCTCGAGGCCAACTTCCGGGTCAACACCACGGCGCTCTTCGTGCTGGCACGCGAGCTGATCCCGGCCATGCTCGAAGCCGGCAAGGGCGCGATCATGGTCACCGGCAATACTTCCGCCACGCGGGGCAAGGCGCAGTGGGGCTTCTTCGCCTCAACCAAGGCGGCGCAGCGCATTTTGTCGGAATCCCTGGCCCGCGAGTTTGGCCCTCAGGGCATCCACGTCGCGTATTTCATCATCGACGCCATGATCGACACCCCGCGCACGCGGCCGTTGTTCGCGCCGGACAAGCCGGACGAGTTTTTCGCCAAGCCGACTGCGATTGCCGAAGAAATCTACCGGGTGGCGCACCAAGACCGCTCGGCCTGGTCATTCCAGGTGGAAATGCGCCCCTACTGCGAGCAGTGGTGACCGGCTTGTCGAACGGGGTCGGGTCGGCGTGACCTGAGGACCAGGCGGTGACGACCTCACGGGCGACGCGGCCCATGCCGCTCAAGGATGTGGCCGAGGCGTTTGAACGGTTCGCCCGCGCCAATCCGTCGCCGCGCAGCGATCTCGAGTACACCAACACCTACACCCTGCTGGTGGCGGTGGTGCTCTCGGCGCAGGCGACCGACGCCGGCGTCAATCGGGCCACCGGGCCGCTCTTCCGGTCGGTCGACAATCCAGCCGCAATGGTCGCGCTCGGCGAGGAACGGCTGCGCGAGGCCATCCGGACCATCGGGCTCTACCGCAATAAGGCGAAGAACGTGATCGCGCTGTCCAGGCGCCTGATCGATGAGTTCGACGGCGAAGTGCCGGCTGACCGCGAACAGCTCGAAAGCCTGCCCGGAGTCGGCCGCAAGACCGCGAATGTCGTCCTCAACGTGGCGTTCGGCGAACCCACGATGGCCGTCGACACGCACATCTTCCGGGTCTCCAACCGAACGGGACTGGCGCCCGGGCGCGATCCACTGGCGGTGGAAAAAGCCCTGCTCAGGCGGATCCCGGAGGCGTACCGGCTGCACGCCCACCACTGGCTGATCCTGCATGGACGCTACACGTGCGTTGCCCGGAAGCCGAAATGCGCCCTGTGCCCGATACCCGACCTCTGCCGGTTCCCCGAGCGCACCGCCTGACGCCGCGTCGCACGGACTGGAGGACGCGCCCGCCGTGTAGTTGTTCCCGAGCTCGATCGTGACGACGGCGCGCGGCCCGTATCGGCCTGGCAGCGATCGGCGGCCGAGCCGGGAAGGGATCGCTGCCGATACCGACCCGCAGGTCCAGACGCATGGACACCTGCCGGCGGGGCTCGGCAAAATGGGGAGCCGCGGTATGGTAGAAACGGCCTGGACACACGCGCGACAAGCCCGATGCCTGATCTCACCCGCCGCGAAGCGAAGCTCCTCGAAGCATTCGAACAGCACGTCGAGCGGACGGGTGTCGTTCCGACGCGTTCGGAACTCCAAATCGCCATGGGCTGGGAGTCCCTGGGCACGGTCCAGTATTTCCTGAACCGCCTGACCAGCAAAGGCGCGATCGAGATCGTTCACGGCGAATCCCGCGGGGTTGGCCTGGCGAGCCCGGTATCCGGCGCAGACGACATTCCGATTATCGGCCGGACGGTCCCCGACGCCGACCTGCTCGCCGAGGAGAACATCGAGGACACCGTCTCCGCATCGACCGCGGCCGCCCTGTTCCGAACACGCACGGACTTCTTGCTGCGGGTCCAGGACGATGCCATGGCGGGCGCAGGGATCCGTGCCGGCGATCTGGTCGCCGCCCAAAAGGCCTCGGACGCCCGGCATGGCAGCATGGTCGTGGCCTCCGTGGCCGGGGAAGCCTCCGTTCGCCGGCTGCTCCGTGACAATGGTCACGCGGCACTGGTGCCCGACAACCCTGACTTTCAGCGCATCTCGTCGGGCGACGAACAATTCGAAATCAAGGGCATCGTCGTCGGGTCGTTGCGACACCGGGCCTCGACCTGACGGCTCGGGTCAGGCCGCGCTGGCGCCGGCCTGACCCGAACAGGGACGCCCGGGCGGGGGGCGGACCGCTCGACCAACGGCGACCCGGAAGGTGGGCATTGCCATCCGACCGCCGTGCGACCGGCCAGCGGTGTGCCGGGCCCGACCATCACCAGCCGGGGCCCGACGGCATCCTGCACCCCTGCCTGCGGACTCAGGCGTCGGCGCCGCCCGGATGGAACTCCAGCAGGGTCAGACGCGCAGGCGGGAAATGGTCCGCGTAACAAGCGCCGGTATCGATCCAGGTCACCTTCCCGCGCGTCGTCGGCTGCCCGATCACGGTATGGCCGCAATACACGTGCCGGATCCGCTCGCCGACGTCCGGCACCGGCGCGTCCTCCCGGATATGGGTGCGCGACCACAGCACTTCCGCCATCGCGTCGCGATCGCCCCGGTTCAGCGCATCAAGAAGGCCGTCCCACGTGCATCCGCGCGGCAGGTCAGCATGCACGATGCCGACCGGACCGCGGGCAGTCTCGATCTCCATCGCGAACGGGAGGGCAAGGCAGGCCTCGACAAAGGCATCCCGCCGCGCCGCCGGGACGTCCACCCACCATGTCCCGCCGTTCACGGCCCAGAGCGACCAACGCGTCGGATCCTCGTGGCAGTCCAGCAGCAGTTGCTCGTGGTTCCCGCGGCAGGCATGAAACCAGGGGAGGTCCCACCAATCCAGCGCGTCCGCGGATGCCGGACCACGATCCACGATGTCGCCCACCGAGAACAGCCGGTCGCACGCGACATCGAACTGAACCTCGCTGAGCTTTGCTTCCAGCTCCGGAAACGTCCCGTGAATGTCGCCCACGACGAAGTCGCGGCCTGACTCATTCCGGGCAAACTTTTGGACCGGGGTCACGATCAGGGATCCGCCTTACGCCGTTGACTGCACGAGGGTACGGTAAAGCCGACGCGCCGGCGGCGCGGTCAACGGGTGGCGCGCCGGGGGGACGGCGCCGACGGCTCTCACGTGCCGTGCCGCGACAGGCCGCGTTCCACCACATGAACCATCAGGGCGGTTCCGAAACTCGGCGCGAACAACGCCGAGAACGGAACCGTGAACGCGCCTGCGATGAGCAATCCCGCCCCCCACATTTCCAGAAACCGGGACCGGCGAAGGGCCGCGGCCCGGTCCAGCGAACAGCGGCGCCCCGCCACCGCGTCGAAGTACTCGCGTCCCAACAGGTAACCGAGGATCACGATCCACAGCGGGAACCAGACCGGCGTCCCGGCGAACAACAACCAGAGCGGAAACACCATCACGACGGTCACCATCGCTGTCACGCCGATCAGCCGCAGTCCCGACCCGATCCCGGCCCACACGCCCATGTCCCGCGCCACCACGTGCGGATAGTGGGCCTGCTCCACGACGGCGGCGATCCGGTCAGTGAACAAGCCGGCAAACGTCGTGACGAGAGCAGGAAAGAGCAGCGCCGTGATCAACAACGCGACGGCGGCACCGACGCCGAAGACAAAATAGTCGACCAGCAGGTCGTCGAGCCAGCCGATGCCCGTGGAGAACGGCAGCAGCCAGTAAGCGAGCGCCGACCAGAACGCGGCCACGGCGGCCGCGGCCACGAGCGCGGTGGCCAAGACCCAGACGAGTACCTGCCGCCGGAAGAGATCCCGGACCGCCGCGACGACTGCGCCCCCGAACGTCACCCGGTCGCAGGATCCCTGGGCACGCCGTCGGCAATCCCCGCCAGCTCCTCGAACCGGTGCGCCCAGTACAGGAGCCGTCCCTCGTGGCGTGCGGGCGCGATCACCTGCAGGCCCACCGGCAAGCCCGTCTCCGTATAGCCGCAGGGCACCGAGAGCGCCGGGCAGTCCGTGAGCGAAATCGTGGCCGCCGTCATCAGCCAGCCCACGTAGTTGTCGAACTCGACGCCCGCGACCGAACGCGGCCACGGAACGTCCGCGGAAAACGGCGGGACCATCGCAACCGGCGCGAGCAACAGGTCGTGATCGACGAAGAAGTCCTGTACTTCGGCCAGCATCCGGCCGCGCGCCAGCGCCGCCCGGCCCGCGTCCGCGCGTTCCAGGGCAAGGCCCCGCTCGATGTTCCAGCGCAGATCCGTCTTCAGCGAATCGCGGTGTGCTGCGTAGAGCGCGCCCTTGTCGGTGGCGAGCAGATCAGCACGGAGCGTCTGGAAGATGTCCTCGGCCTGCCCGAGGTCCAACTTCGCGGGCACCACCTCCGCACCGAGTTCGGCGAACCGCCCGGCCGCGCGCTCGGTGATGGCCGCCACCTCCGGATCGCACGGCAGATAACCGAATCCGGTGGTCCAGGCTACCCGCCGAAGCCGTGGCCGAGCTGGCCAGGCCGCCGGATCAAGGGCCGCCGTGTACGTCGCCGGCCCGCCCGCCGGGTCCGGGGTACGCGGCCGCGACAGCGGATCACGGGGATCGAAGCCCGCCATCGTGTCGAGGAACAGGGCGAGGTCGGCCACGTCGCGCGCCATGGGCCCGCTGATCATCAGGGAATCCCAGGCGAGTTCGCGCGGCCCGTGCGCGACCGTCCCCGAACTGCAGCGCAACCCGGTAACGGAGCAGAACGACGCCGGGTTCCGAAGACTGCCGCCGAGATCGGACCCGGTTGCCAGCCAGGCCGAACCCGCGGCCAACGCCGCGGCCGCACCGCCGGACGAACCGCCGACCGTCTTGGAAGGGTCCCAGGGATTGCGGGTGACGCCGAACACCGAGTTGAACGTCTGTGACCCGGCGCCGAACTCCGGCGTGTTCGTCTTCCCCAGAATGATCCCGCCCATGCGCTCTATGCGTTCGACCACAATGTCGGAGCGTTCGGGGACGTGGTCCGCATACACGGGGGACCCGTGCGTGGTGCGGACGCCTTCCACGTCCGTGAGGTCCTTGATCAGTACCGGCAATCCGTGCAGGTATCCCGGATCGTCCCGCCGGTCGGTCGGCAGGCAGCCGGCGCGCCGGCGCGCCCGATCCTCGCACAGCGTGGGCACCGCGTTGATCACCGGGTCGGTCTCCCGAATGCGCTCGAGCGCGGCGTCAATCGCGGCGTCCGGAGTCACTGCACCGTTCCTGAGCGCCGCGACGACCGCGCGCGCGCTCATGCGAGCGAGTTCGTGCATGGTGTGTCTGTCCTCGTCCTTCCACCGAAGGTCCATCGGCCCGGTCCCGGGCCAGGACGTTTCGACGGCATGCTAGCCGGGTGCAAGCGGAAGCGTCCGCCGACCCGATCTGACTTTGCAAGTGTCCGTGGTTGTGGCAATACTCGATGCCACGCTCGGAGGGTGACATGGAATCACCGCGTCTGCAGGCATTCTTGATCTGTGACGGCGCCCTCCGCGACAAGACAAGCGGTAAGATTCAGATTACCGGCGTATTCGACCACATCGCCGTCAAGGAGCTGCCCGCGGTGCACCGCCACGCCACGGTCTACGTCCGCCTGGTACTGCCGCAGCAGATGCAGGGGGTCGAGATGGGCCTTGCCATCGTGACCCCTTCTGGCAAACGCGCCACCACGGAGACGCACAGTTACAACGCCTCGGCGGGCGGGGTCGTGGAAAGCACATCCAATCTCTCCGAGCTTCAGCTCCCTGAGACCGGCACCTACCGGTTCGAACTACTGGTGAACGGCGAAACGCTGGCCGAATACGGCCTCGACGTGGTCCGGAACACTGCCATTGATGCAGTCCCGGCCGGCGCGACCATTCACTGACGACCGCTTCGGGAGCCGTCGCCCGCTCGATGGCCGCACCGGCCGCAACCCAGGACGTGGTCGCAATCGGCAATGCGATCATGGATCTGGTTGCCGACGTCGACGATGACTTCGTCGCGCAGCACGGTTTCGAACGCGGGCGCATGATTCTCGGGAGCCAGCCGGATGCGCTGGCCGTTACCGCCAAACTTCAGGCCGCCCGCCAGGTTGCGGGCGGCTCGGCCGCCAACACGGCGGTCGGCGTGGCAGCGCTCGGCGGCACCGCTGCATTCCTCGGAAGATGCGCTGATGACCCCATGGGGCGCGCGTTCCGGAACAGCCTGGAGGCAGCTGGGGTCGCGCATCCGATTGGTTTTGGCCCCCCCGATCCACCGACCGGTCGATCGATCGTTCTGGTGTCTCCTGACCACGAGCGCTCCATGATGACGTTTCCGGGGGCGGCCGCGACCCTTGCCACGGACCATCTGACTCCCGCGCATGTGACGGGTGGCGCCACGTTGTTCATCGAGGGTTACCTGTTCTATGCCGAGTGCACGGCGCAGGCGGCGCTGACCGCGGCAGCGTGGGGCGATGCGCACGGGAGCACGGTCGCGTTGTCGCTGTCCGACCCCAACTGCGTTGAACACAACCGGGAACAGCTGCTGGACCTGGTCCGCTCCCGAGTCGACCTGCTGTTCGCCAACGAGGAAGAGGTCACGGGTCTCTATCGCACGCGCGACTTTCGTGAGGCTGCGGCCGCAGCCGCCGCGGACGTGCAGATCGCCTTCCTTACGCGCGGCTCCGCCGGCGCCGTCGTCGCACACGACGGCCGCACGGATGCCGTACCGGCTGCCGGCGTGCCCGGCGGCATCGAGGACCTCACCGGGGCCGGGGACCTGTTTGCAGCGGGAACCCTGTTCGGACTTCGGCGCGGGCTGGAGCCGCCTCAGGCGGCGCGGGTCGGCGCCGTATGCGCGGCGGAAGTCATCAGCCATCACGGCGCACGTCCGGAAGCCGACCTGCAGAAATTCGTGGCCGAAGCGGGCTTGCTGTAAGCGAGACATGGACCAGGTCGCGCGCTCCGGGCGCGTTCCGAGTCCCCTTGCCGGCGGCTGTGTGTCCCTTCCTGGCGTGCGTGTCGATGCCGGAAGGTGCTCGAACTAGGGTTGCGGCGCCGGGCGGCCGGCTGTCCTCTACCGAGTTCCAGAATCCAGAAGGTTGATCACGCGGAGTCCCGGATATACGGAGAAACCGCGGTCGAGCGTCACCCATTCGCAGCCGTGCTCGATCGCCAGCGCCGCATGGTAGGCATCGGGTATCCGATTCCCGGTTCGCGAAAGCGTTCCCACCAGTCCGCGGAAGATGCGCCAGTGACCTCTACCGGGTCGAAGCGGAACGCTCGCGGGTTGGGCAAGCAACGCGTCAACGAAGGCGGTCGCCGCCTCGTTCGGAGTGGCGGGATGGAACACCCGCGGGTGCGTCAGCACGCGCAACACGCCGCTGAGCACGAGTTCCGACAGTCCGATCTGGTCCCGGCCAGACACAGCCGAGAGCAGCCACCTGCGGCATCGATCATGGTAGGTCGCGTCCTCGCGAAACGCGCTCACCAATACGTTGACGTCAGGGCCCTGCATCCATCATGTCTTCAAGGGCCACATTGTCGGTCAAATCCACTCCGGGCTTTGCGCCCCGGCCGCGAAATACCGGGATCGGTGGCGGATCGGATGGCGCGTGTGCCGGCCCGGCGAGGAATGCGCGAAGTGCCTGCTCGACGGTTGCCTTCAGAGTCGTTCGCCCGGCGGCGGCATGTGCCTTGGCTGCCCGGAAAAGTTCGTCGTTGATATCCAGAGTCGTGCGCATGCATAAAAACATAATTATCAACATGTATTTATGCAACCCGCCCCAGTTCGCGGGCGTGCGCAACCGCCGGTCCGGTCACCCGCCACATGCGGAAGCCGGTCACAACAGGTTGATCGGTAACTTCAGATAAGCGGTTCCGTTGCGCTCCGGCGGCGGCATGCGGCCGCCACGAATATTGACCTGCACGGCTGGCACCATCAGCCTCGGCACGGGAAGTCCGGCGTCCCTTTCCTGGCGAGTCGCCATGAAACTCTCGCGGCTGATCCCGTCGCGGCAATGGATATTGCTCCGACGCTGTTCCGCCACCGTGGATTCCCACGCAAATTCGCGCTGTCCCCCGGCCCCGTAGTCATGACACATGAACAACCGCGTTGCCGGCGGAAGCGCGAGGATCCGGCGCAGCGAGTCGTAGAGCTTCCCCGCAGAGGCACCCGGGAAGTCGGCCCGCGCCGTACCTGAGTCGGGCATGAACAACGTGTCGCCGACGAACGCCGCATCGCCGAAGACGTAGCAGGAACACGCAGGCGTGTGGCCCGGGGTCGCGAGCACGCGCCCGGCGATGTTGCCGATCGAAATGGTCTCACCGTCAGCAAGCAGGCGGTCGAACGGCGTGCCGTCTGCGGCCACCTCGCGCTCGACGTTGAACAGCGCACCGAAGGTCCTCTGCACCTCGACGACGCCGGTGCCGATCCCGGTCTGCCCGCCCAGCCGTTCCTGCAGGTAGTGCGCGGCGGACAGGTGATCGGCGTGGACATGGGTCTCCAGAATCCACTCGAGACGGAGCCCGCCGGACTCGACCGCGGCCACGAGCCGGTCGGCTGAACCGGTCGTCGTCCGTCCCGCTTCCGGATCGAAATCCAGTACCGGGTCGATGATCGCCGCACGTTTCGTCTCCGGATCGGAGACGACATAGGAAATCGAGTTGGTGGTCGGATCGAAGAACCCATCGACCCTGGCTGTCATCGGCCCTGCCCGGATACGTCGTTGCGAAAGCCGAAGACTGTACAGCAACCGCCGCCGCCCATGGCCTTGGCTGCCCGGCAACCGAGATTTGACCGCACTTCATCAACCCCCTATTCGTTCTGACCACTCACGCGCCGCGCAGACGGGAGTCCCGATTGCCAGCGAACCGCGAACGCGAGCGCGTTGACACCGCGCCGAAGATCAGCGACGAGGTCAAGGAGACCACCTGCTACATGTGCGCCTGCCGGTGCGGAGTGCGGGTGCATCTGCGGGACGGGGACATCCGCTATCTGGAGGGGAACCCGCGGCATCCGGTGAACCGCGGCGTCCTCTGCGCCAAGGGTTCGGCGGGCATCATGCAGCACAATTCGCCGGCCCGCCTGCGGAAGCCACTGCGGCGTGTCGGCCCGCGCGGCGAGGGCCGGTTCGAGGAAATCGAGTGGGAGGACGCGCTCGCGCTGGCCGTCGAATGGCTGGGCGCCATCCGTCGCTCCGATCCGAAAAAGCTCGCCTTCTTCACCGGGCGGGACCAGAGTCAGGCGCTCACCGGCTGGTGGGCGAGCCAGTTCGGCACACCGAACCACGCCGCGCACGGGGGCTTCTGCTCGGTCAACATGGCGGCCGCCGGGATCTACACGATCGGCGGATCGTTCTGGGAGTTCGGCGAGCCCGATTGGGAACGCACCCGCCTGCTGCTCATGTTCGGGGTCGCCGAGGACCACGACTCCAATCCGATCAAGATCGGGCTTTCCAAGCTCAAGGCAAACGGCGCGAAGTTCGTCTCCGTCAACCCGGTACGAACCGGCTACTCGGCAATCGCCGACGAATGGATCGGCATCCGGCCCGGCACCGACGGGCTGTTCGTACTCGCCCTCGTGCACGAGCTGTTGCGCGCCGGCAGCGTCGATGCCGAATTCCTGGTCCGCTACACCAACGCGCCGTGGCTGGTGATCCGGGACGAGGGCGGTCCGGAGGACGGGCTGATCGCGCGCGACGGGGACGGCGCCCCGCTGTGCTGGGACCTGCGGGCCGAGGGACTGTCATCGGCGCTCGCGCCCGACATCTCGCCGGCACTGACCGGCAGCTACCGTCTCCCCGACGGCCGCTCGGGAACGCCCGCGTTCGAACTTCTCGTGCGCCGCTACCAGCAGGCCGAATTCGCGCCCGCCGCCGTGGCCGACACGACCGGCGTGCCGGCGGCAACGATTCGGCGGATCGCCGCGGAGCTCGCCTTCGCCGCGTTCGAGGAGACGGTGACGATCGAGCAGCCGTGGACGGACTGGGCCGGACGTCGGCACGAGCGGATGACCGGACGGCCGGTCGCCATGCATGCCATGCGCGGCATTTCCGCCCACTCCAACGGCTTTCACACCTGCCGGGCGATCCATCTCCTGCAGATGCTGCTGGGCACGGTCGACGTACCGGGCGGCTTCCGCTACAAGCCGCCGTTTCCCAAACCTGCGCCGCCGGCTCTCAAGCCCGCGGGGAAGCCCGGCGAGATCGTGCCCGGTGCGCCGATGCCGGGGCCGCCCCTGGGCTTCCCGTCCGGGCCCGCCGACCTGTTGGTGAACGAAGACGGCAGTCCGGTCCGGATCGACAAGGCGTTCTCGTGGGAAGCACCGCTCGCCGCCCATGGGATGTTGCAGATGGTTCCCGCCAATGCTTGGCGCGGCGACCCCTATCCGATCGACACGCTGTTCATCTACATGGCGAACATGAGCTGGAACTCGGCGATGAACACCGCCGAAACCATGCACATGCTGACCGATCGCGACGACGCCGGCAGCTATCGCATTCCGCACATCATCTGCGCCGATGCCTACGCCTCCGAGATGGTGGCCTATTCCGACCTGGTGCTGCCGGACACTACCTATCTCGAGCGCTGGGACTGTATCTCGCTGCTTGACCGGCCGATCTCGAGCGCCGACGGCGCGGCGGATGCGATCCGCCACCCGGTGGTGCAGCCCGACCGGGACGTTCGACCCTTCCAGGACGTGTTGATCGACATCGGCACCCGGCTCGGCCTTCCCGGGCTGCTTCAGGACGACGGGTCGCCGCGCTATCCCGGTGGCTACCCGGACTACCTGGTCAACCATCAGCGGGTGCCCGGTATCGGCAGCCTCGCCGGCTGGCGGGGCGTCGACGGCACCATGGAAGGTACCGGCGAGCCCAATCCGGCGCAGCTGGAACGCTACGTCGAGGCCGGCTGCTTCTGGCAACAGCCGCTGGCGCCCGAAATGCGCTTCTTCAAACACGCCAACCGCGACTACCTGAACCACGCGGTCAAGATGGGCTGGATCGGTTCGCCGGACCAGATTCTCCTGCAGCTCTACTCGGAACCCATGCAGCGCTTTCGCCTGGCCGGCCGGGGGCACGGACACGTTCTCCCGCCCGCCGAGCTGCGCGAGCGGATCGACCGCTATTTCGACCCGCTGCCGATCTGGTACCAACCGTTCCACGAAGCCGCGACTGACAGCGACGCCTACCCGCTGCACGCACTGACCCAGCGACCGATGGCGATGTACCACTCCTGGGGGTCCATGAATGCCTGGCTCAGACAAATCCATCCCTCGAACCGGCTCTACATCGGGCGACGGCGGGCCGAAGCGCTCGGGATCGAGGACGACAGCTGGGTCGATATCGTGAGCCCGCACGGGCGGGTCCGCGCGCGGGTCAAGCTGATGGAGGGAGTGAACGAGGACACGGTCTGGACCTGGAATGCGATCGGCAAGCGCGCCGGCACCTGGGCGCTGGCCGATGACGCCCCCGAGACCCGCGAGGGTTTCCTGCTCAACCACCTGATCCCCGACCGTCTGCCGCCGCAACCGAACGGCCACCGCCACGCCAATGCCGACCCGGTGACCGGGCAGGCAGCCTGGTACGACCTGCGCGTCCGGCTTGAACCGGCAACGGATGGCGCGACTGCGAGCGCGCCCCGGTTCGATCCCCTGCCCCGGCCGCCGGGACTGGCGGCGGCGCCTTCCGTCCTGCGTTTCGGCGCCGGGTTTCGGCCCCGCCGCCCGGGCAGTGCCGCGCGATGACCTCGCTCCCCCGGGCCCCGGGACCGAAGAAGCTCGGTCTGGTCATCGACCTCGATACCTGCGTCGGCTGCCATGCCTGCGCCGTCAGCTGCAAGGAGTGGAACACGGGCGGCGTCGCCGCCCCGCTCACGGACCTGGACCCCTACGGCGCCGATCCGGTCGGCGTCTGGTTCAACCGGGTGCACGCCTACGAGGCTGGTGATGGCATGGGGGGGCGGACGGTACACTTTCCCCGCTCGTGCCTGCACTGCGACGAGCCCGCCTGTGTGACCGTCTGCCCGACCGGCGCCTCCTACAAGCGGGAAGAAGACGGGATCGTCCTGGTCGACGAGGACCTCTGCATCGGATGCAAGCTGTGCTCTTGGGCCTGTCCGTACGGGGCTCGGGAATATGACCGCGACGCGGGCGTCATGAAGAAGTGCACGCTTTGCATCGATCGCATCTACAACGAGAACCTGCCGGAGCCCGAGCGGGTGCCGGCGTGCGTGGCGGCATGCCCCACGTCGGCGCGCCATTTCGGCGACCTCGGCGATCCCGATTCTCCCATCTCGCGCCTGGTGGCCGAGCGCGGCGGCCGCGACCTGATGCCGGAACTGGGGTATCAGCCGGTCAACAAGTACCTGCCGCCGCGACCGACGCACGGCCAGACGGATGCCGCAGAAGGCGGCGCGGGCCCGTTGCCGCCCGAGCCGGAATCCGACGATGGCGGCCGTTTCCTTCGCTGGCTCGACGCGACGCTGTCCCGCTAGGACGAATCCCGTGCAACCCGCCTATTCGGTCATCTTCTTTACGTCGGCATCGGGGATGGGCTACGGCCTCCTGATCCTGCTCGGCGTCCTGGCTCCGGCAGAGATGATTCCGGCCGACCGCGCATTTGGCCTGATCTCCCTGGGCATTGCCCTCGGTGCCGTGACCTTCGGGCTCGTCTCGTCGATGTGGCACCTTGGCCACCCGGAGCGCGTGCTCCTTGCCTACACGCAATGGCGGTCGAGCTGGCTCTCCCGCGAGGGCGCGCTGGCGACCATGACCTACGTGCCGGCCGGGTTGTTCGCGATCGGCTGGGTAGGCTTCGGCGAGGTTGCCGGCTTCTGGGGCTTCTGCGGGCTCACGGCCGCCGTCCTGGCCGGCTGCACGGTCTATGCCACGGGCATGATCTACGCGTCGCTGCGGCCGATTGCCGCCTGGTGCAACCGGTGGGTCGTTCCGGTCTACCTCTCGCTCGCCCTCTTCACCGGCGCGCTCTGGCTCAATGCAATCCGCCTGCTCTTTGGCCATCCGGCCGCCGACGCCTCGCTGGTGGTGGTGGTGACGCTGCTGCTGTCGGTCTACCTCAAGTGGGCGTACTGGCGCTTTCTGGATGCCGCCCGGGCTGATTCAACGCCGGAAACCGCCACCGGGCTGGGCTCGATCGGCAAGGTGCGCCTGCTGGACCCGCCCCGAACCCAGACGACCTACGTGACTCGGGAGATGGGCTACCGGGTCGCCCGCAGGCACGC
Organism: Alphaproteobacteria bacterium; assembly: GCA_965116745.1. Taxonomy (GTDB): domain Bacteria; phylum Pseudomonadota; class Alphaproteobacteria; order TMED109; family TMED109; genus VXPW01. The sequence goes on from OZ220701.1 coordinate 2,910,692, forward strand.
GGCGAAGCTCAGGCGCTACGCATCCGTGCTCCTGTTTGCACTGCCGTTCGTGCTCACCCTGGCGACGGTGGCGACGAACTCCTGGATCGCGAGCGGTGCCGCCGTCGCTGCCGCGCTCTCGGGGTCGGTGGGGGTGGTTGTCGAACGCTGGCTGTTCTTCGCCGAGGCGAAACACGTCGTGACCCTCTATCACGGAGCCGAAGCTGCGTAGGGCGGTCCTACGCGATGAAACCCCGGTGCACGGGGCGCTGAACCCGCCGGCCCCCGGGTGACAAGCCACGCCGCCACCATCCGATGACCGACGGCGAAACACCGGTCAGTTAGCCGGCAACCCGGTGCTGGTCAGCGACGCCGTGGCCGCCGTCATACCCGCTGGGTTGAGCCGGTCGCCAGCCCGCCAGGTGGTCGTCCTGCGGCCGGAAGATCTCTACGCCCAGCGGATGGCAGATGGCGCGGTTACTCGAATGACCAACGCCGCAATCACCGCCGGGGCAGGCGGACAGCGCGGCCACCAGGTCGATCTCCGCAAACAGCTCGATGTAGTCGCCGGCCCGCGCGGGGCTCGCCTTCATGAAGTACTGGTTGGTGTCGCGCCGGAAGCCGGTACACATGAATACGTTGACCACGTCGTGCACGTGCATCTCTGCTTCGCCCAGCGAGAGGCCCCGCGCCGCGGCCAGCGCTCGGGTCAGGTTCGAATGACAGCAGTAGTGGTAGTCCGCGCGTGTCAGGAGATGGTTGGTGTAGGGATCGCAGCGCGTCCCGATGACGTCGTGGACGCCTGCTCCGAACTCGTCAATCCCATACCAATCAAGGGTATCGCGGGTAATCGTTGCCATCGGCCGCAGCCACGGCAGGTTGCTCCACAGGCGATCGCCGGTGCTGACGTGCGTGGCGTGGAGCGCCCGCGTCTTCCCGCTGTAGAAGCGTTCCGACAGGTCATCTGCGTTCCACAGGTTCAAGTCGCCCACCTGCGGACCATCCACGGTGATGATGCGGAAAAGGTGGCCGGCCGGCACGCGGAACGAGCGCGCGTCTCGAGGCGGCACGGTCAGCGCGTGCACCAGGTTCATGCCGCTGCGGACGGTCTCGTAGAACGTCCTGTCGCAGGGCGGCAGGCGGTCCAGCGGGTAGACCGTCACGGGCCTCACGGCGCGCCGTGCAGCTGCATCCGCCGGCTCGGGATGTTGCGCGGGATGCATCATCGCTTGTTCCTTCCAGCGGGGCGTTCACGCGTGCTGCCCGACCCTGAGAACCGCCGCTGCTCGGTGTCACGGCCGGCCCGCGACCGTGCCTCCCACCTGCATGCCTGAAGCCATCGAACGTGTGCCGGCAGCCCGGACGGCCAGCGTCGGGGGCAGAGGATGCCGGGCCGGTCGCCAGTATGTGCGATCGCGCTGTTCGGTGCCGTTGCCTGTCCGGCATTCCCCGTTTCAGAGCTCCGATGCGGCCGCCCGGTCGTAGCCCCGAGAGGCCCGGAGCAGACGCCGTGAATACGGGTGCTGCGGCGCCGCGGTGCGCAGCGCCGCCACATCGAGCATCTCGACGACCTCGCCGGCGCGCATCACGACCAGCGCCTCGGCCATGTGGCTCACCACGGCAAGGTCGTGGCTCACCAGCACGAAGGTCAGCGCTCGCTCACGTCGAAGCCGCTGCAGCAAATTCAGGATCTCCGCCTGCACCGAGACGTCCAACGCCGAGGTCGGCTCGTCCAGCAGCACGACGTTCGGTTCGATGATCAGTGCGCGGGCGATGGCGATGCGCTGCCGCTGGCCGCCCGAGAGCTGGTGCGGGTAACGGAATCGGAACGAGGCATCGAGACCCACCCCCGTGAGCGCCTCGCCGATCCGGCTGTCGATCGAATCCAGGCCGTGGACCCGGGCGGGCTCGCGGAGGATCCGGTCAATGGTATGGCGCGGGTGCAGTGAGCCGTACGGGTCCTGGAACACCATCTGCATCCGTCGACGAAGCGCGCGCGGGCGGATGGCCCCCAGCGCTTCGCCGTGCATACGCATCCGCCCGCGGACCTGCGCGGTGGGCGGCAGCAGCCCGGCCAGCGCCCGCAGGACGGTGGTCTTGCCCGAACCGGATTCACCGACCAGCCCGAAGCTGCCGCCTGCCCCCACGGAAAAACCGGCGTCCCGCACCGCACGGAATGCCCGCCGTCCCCGGCCGAACGCGACCTGCAGACCGGTGACCTCGATCGCCGCCGCCGGGTTCATCGGGCCCAGGCCGGATCACGGTCTAGGGTGGGCAGGTCGGCGCCATCGCCGTCCACCCGCGGCTGGCAGGCGAGGAGGCCCCGCGTGTACGGATGCCGCGCGGCATGCAGCTCGGCCGCCCTGAGGGTTTCCACGACCCGGCCCGCGTACATCACGAGGACCCGGTCGCAGAACGAAGCCACCAGGTTCAGGTCGTGACTGATGAAGATCAGCGCGGCCCCCCGGCGCTCGAGCATGTCGTCGAGCAGCGCCAGCACCTGCAGCTGGACCGTGACATCGAGGGCCGAGGTCGGCTCGTCGGCGATGATGAGGTCGGGCTCGGGCACCATCATCATCGCGATCATGACCCGTTGGCCCATACCGCCCGAGATCTCGTGCGGCCAGGCGTCGAACACGTACCGCGGCTCCCGAATCCGCACCGCTTCCAGCATGGCGAGCGCCCGGTCACGCGCCTCGCGCCGGGATACCCCGGCGTGCACGCGAAAGGCCTCGACAATCTGCTCGCCGACCGTCATGACCGGGTTCAGCGAGAACTTGGGATCCTGCAGGATCATCGAGATCCGCCTGCCACGGAGGGCGCGCCGCGCCGCTTCGCCCGCGCGCAGGAGGTCCACGCCGTCGAAGGAGAGCTGCCGGGCGGACATGCGTCCATTGCGGGCCAGGAGGCCGAGCAGTGCGCGCCCGGTCTGCGATTTGCCCGAACCGGACTCGCCGACGATTCCCAGCTTTTCCCGGCCGAGCGTGAAGCCCACGTCCCGGACCGCGGCCACGGCCCCGCGCGGCGTGTCAAACGTTACGCTCAGCCCGTCGACGATCAGCAGCGGGTCGCGGCACTCCTCCACTGCCTAGTCCCTGCTCTTCGGGTCCAGCACGTCGCGGAGCCCATCGCCCAGCAAGTTGAAGCCGAGGCTGACCACCAGGATCGCCAAGCCGGGAAACGCCGGCACCCACCACTGATCCAGCAGGTACTCGCGCCCGAGCGCAATCATTGCGCCCCACTCAGGGGTCGGCGGCTGCGCCCCGAGGCCGAGAAAGCCCAGACCGGCGGCCGTCAGGATGATCCCCGCCATATCGAGCGTCAGGCGCACGACCACCGAGGAGATGCACATCGGCGCAACGTGGCTCACGATGATTCGCAGGTGCGGGATGCCTTGCGAGCGGGCAGCGAGGATGAAGTCGCTCCGGCGCAGCGTGAGCGCCTCGGCCCGAGCGATGCGGGCGTAGGGCGACCAGCTCGTGAGCGCGATGGCCAGCACCGCATTCTCGAGCCCGGGTCCAAGGGCGGCCACAAAGGCAAGCGCCAGGATCAGCCGCGGGAACGCGAGAAAGACATCGGTCAGTCGCATCAGGGCGCTGTCGACCCAGCCGCCGACGTAACCCGCCACGACACCGATGGCGAGCCCGACCGGCACGACGATGACCGAGACCAGTCCCACGATGTAGAGCGTGATCCGGGAGCCCCACATGACCCGGTCGAAGATGTCGCGGCCGAGTTCGTCGGTGCCGAACCAGTGGGCCGACCCGGGCGCGTGGAGCCGATCGCCGAGGTCGGGCGTGACGCCGGCCGATCCCGTGATCCACGGGGCGAGCAGGGCGCCGGCAACCAGCGTCGCGACGATCGCGAGGCCGGCGACGGCGCTTCCGTTCTTGCGGAACACCAGCCAGGCAAGAAAGAAGCGCTGACATTGGGCCTGCCGTCGCGATTGCGGGATGTCGGTCAGGAGCCAGGCGCGAACGGCGCTCATCGCACCCTCGGATCCACGAGCCGGTAGAGCAGGTCGGAACCCATGTTGATCGCGACGAAGCAGGTTCCCACGACGATGGTGCCGCCAAGCACCGCATTCATGTCGTTGTTGAAGAGCGAACTGGTGATGTACTGCCCGATACCGGGCCAGGCGAAGACCGTCTCGGTGAGCACGGAGCCCTCGAGCAGGGAAGCGTAGGTGAGACCCACGATCGTGATCAGCTGAACCAGCACGTTCCGAAAGGCGTGGCGCCAGATCACGGTGCTCTCCGGCACTCCCTTGACCCGCGCCGTGAGGATGTACTCCTGCCCCAGTTGCTCCAGCATGAAATGGCGGGTCATGCGAGCGAGATACGCGAACGAATGCATACCGAGAACGGCCGAGGGCAGAACGAGATGCCCGATGGCGTTGCGGAAGATGTCCCATTCGCGGGCAAGGGCGGAATCCACCAGGATCAGGCCCGTCACCGGTGCCACCATGCCTTCATAGAAGATGTCGATACGGCCCGGCCCGGCCACCCAGCCCAGCTTCGCGTAGAACGCGAAGAGCGCCAGCATGCCCAGCCAGAACACGGGCACGGAATAGCCGAACAGCCCGACGACACGAACCAGGTGGTCGGCCCACCGGCCCTGCCGGACCGCCGCCAGCACGCCCAACGGCACGCCCGCGAATACCCCCAGCAGCGTCGCGACGGTGGCGAGTTCCAGCGTGGCAGGAAAGAACCGCAGCAGGTCGTCGAGCACTGGCTGCGCCGTCATGATCGACACGCCGAGGTCGCCCGCGAAGAGCTGACCGAGGTAGCGCAGGTACTGAACCAGCAACGGCTGGTCCAGGCCGAGCTCCCGGTAGACCGCGTCGTACACGTCCTGGTGGGCGCGATCGCCGACGATGGCCAGCACCGGGTCGGCCGGCATAACCCGGGCAATCACGAACGTCACGGCCGTGAGACCGACAAATGTCAGGACCAGGGACAGCGCGGTGCCAGCGATTCGGCGCGGCACGTGTCCGAGGAGTGAGCTCCGGCCCTGCTGCAGCTGGCTGCCGATCATCGCCTCACGCGGCCCTCGTGGGATCCCGGCTACTTGGTGACGTTCCGGTAGTAGACGTGGTCGAAATTCACGCCCGACATGAAGCCCTCGACCCGCCGGCGTCGCACGACCTGCTCGCTCTGCTGAAACATGATGGCGTACGGCCCCTCGGTCTGCAGGCGCTTCTGGAGCTCCAGGTACATCGCCTTGCGCGCAGCAAGGTCCTGCGTGTCGCGCGCCTCGATCGTCCGTTCGTTGATCTCCTCGGACGCCCACGCATTTCGCCAGGCGAGCACGCCGGCGAGCATGGCTTCCGGGCGATTGTCAGGGTTGTGCGCGAAGGCGTCCGCGTTGGAATGGGGGTCCATGTAGTCCGGTGACCAGCGGGCGACGATCAGTTCGTGTTTGCGCGCTCGGTACCGGGGCCAAAGCGTCTTGCCGTCCTGCATGACGATCCGCGCATCGATCCCGGCCGCGGCGAAGGTCGCCTGAAGCGACTGCGCGATCTGCGGAAACGGCGAGCTGGTGAGCGTGTCGATCCGTACCTCGAACGGGCCAAGTCCCGCCCGTCCCAGCAGGGACCTCGCCTTCTCGATGTCGAGCTCGTACGGCGTGGCCGTGTAGCTGGCCCAGAGGCCGGCCGGCCAGAACGCCTGATGCACCGAAAACTGGCCGGCCAGGAACGAGGCCGCCATGCCCCGGTAATCGATCGCGTGTCGCAGTGCCTGGACCACGGCCGGATTGCCGAGGACCGGATGCGACGTGTTGGCCGCCAGATAGACGATCGCGCCCTTGGGATAGCTGTCGACCACGAGTTCGGCATGACCCGCCAGCGCCCTGATCTGGTCGGGCGTGAGGTTGCGGGCCATGTCGACATCGCCCCGCTCCAGCAGCAGGCGCTGCGCCGACGGCTCGGGCACGTGGCGCAGGAACACGCGCCGCATCGCGGGCGCACCGTGCCGATACTCGGCATTCGCTTCGAGCGCGACAAACTCGTTGGCTTTCCAGCGCCCGAGCCTGAATGCGCCGGAGCCGGCGGTGTGCGACCGAAGCCAGCCCTGGCCCAGGTCGCCGTCGGTCTCGTGCGCCAGCACGCGTTCCTTGTCGATCACCGAGGCCACGCCGGCCGAGAGCGCGTTCAGGACCAGGCCCGGTGAAAGCCCTGCGGTCACGGTGATCCGCACGTGCGATTCGTCGACGGTCTCGACCAGATCCTCGACGTTCGCGGCGTTCCAGCCGAATTGCGTGAAGATGAATGCAGGGGTCTTGTTGAGTTTCACGACCCGCTCGAGCGAGAACTCGACATCCTCCGGTCGCACCGGGTTGCCCGAGTGAAAACGGAGGCCGTCCCGGATCCGGAACACGATCGTCGCCCCGCCGTCTTCGACTGCATAGCTTTCGGCGACCCCGCCGGTCAGTTCCTGCGGGTCCTCGGGCTCGAACATCATCAGGCGGTCGTACACGTTGGCGACGATTTCACCCGCCGTGAACTCGAAGACCTCGGCCGGATCGAGCGTGATCACGTCGCCGATGTCCTTGGCCATGACGAAGATGTGGTCCGGCGGATCGGCAAGGGCGCCGCCTTCTAGCGCCACCACGCCGCACAGGAGCAAGACCGTTCGGACGATGCGGCGCATGAGGGTTTTCTCCCGCAGGGGTCGCCGCCCGGGGCAGCCGGAGCACCTTCGCGGCCGGGCCCGGCCAGAGCCGGCTCGACTGCCGGCAACGGACGGCAGTCGGCCGGAAACAGTACCGCAGAACGGACCGTTCGTCGGCCGGGCCGTCACCCGCCGTGCTTGCCCCGGCGACACCGGAGGGCTATAGACACCATCACGCAAAGCATGGGCTGAGCACAGCAGGCCCGCCCATCCTGGAGCCCTGATCGATGTCCAGACAGCGCCGTCGTCTGGTCTATGAGGGCAAGGCCAAGGCACTGTTCGAAGGCCCTGAACCCGGCACGCTGGTCCAGCATTTCAAGGACGACGCCACGGCGTTCAACAACCAGAAACGCGGCACCATCAGCGGCAAGGGCGTCATCAATAACCGGATCTCGGCCCACCTGATGATGCGGCTCGGCGAGATGGACATCCCGAACCATTTTCTCCGGCCGCTCAACATGCGCGAACAACTGGTGCGCGAAGTCGAGATCATCCCCATCGAAGTGGTGGTTCGGAACGTCGCGGCCGGCAGCTTGAGCAAACGCCTGGACATCAAGGAAGGGACGCCCCTGCCCCGGCCGCTGATCGAGTGGTACTTCAAGAACGACGAGCTCAACGACCCGCTGGTGCTGGACGAGCACATTCTGGCTTTCGGCTGGGCCGCCGAAGACGAACTCGACGAGATGTTCGGCTACGCACTGCGCATCAACGACTATCTCTCCGGTCTGTTCCATGCCATCAACATCCGCCTCATCGACATCAAGTTCGAGTTCGGACGCCATTTCAGCGACGATGGCATGCGGATCCTGCTGGCTGACGAGATCAGCCCGGACACCTCCCGCCTGTGGGATCTGGAAACCGACGACAAGCTGGACAAGGACCGCTTTCGCCGCGATCTCGGGAAGATCGAGGAGGCCTATCAGGAGGTCGCACGCCGCCTAGGCGTGCTGCCCAAGTCCGACGGCAGCGCCAGCTCGTAAGGATCCCAGCATGAAGGCCATCGTCCATGTCGTCCTGAAGAAGGACGTGCTTGATCCGCAGGGGAAGGCCGTCGAAGCCGCGTTGCAGACACTCGGCTTCGGGGAGGTCTCGGAGGTTCGGCAGGGCAAGTTCTTTGAAATCACGCTGGATGGTCATCGCGAAGACGCGACTGCACGCCTCAACAGGATGTGCGAAGAGCTGCTGGCCAATCCGGTGATCGAGAACTACCGCATCACCATTCCCGACGCATGAAAGCCGTGGTCGTGGTGTTCCCCGGTTCGAACTGCGACCGGGACGTCGCCGTGGCCCTCGCCCGTTGCGCCGGCTGCGCGCCCATCCTCGTCTGGCACGGCGCTACCAGCCTGCCTGCGTGTGACTTGGTGGTCCTGCCGGGCGGGTTCTCCTTCGGTGACTACCTGCGCGCCGGTGCAATTGCCGCACATTCACCCATCATGCGTTCGGTACGCGAGGCCGCGGCGCGAGGAATCGCCGTGCTCGGCATCTGCAACGGGTTCCAGATCCTCACGGAGACCGGTCTGCTGCCAGGTGCGCTGGTCCGGAACGCGGGGCTTCGGTTCGTGTGCCGGCCAGTCGATCTTCGCGTGGAAGGCGACAGCCCCTTCCTGGCCGGATTCACCCCGGGGGAGTGCATCCGCTTCCCCGTGGCGCACATGGAGGGCAACTACCAGGCGGACCCGGAAACGCTGACCGGGCTGGAAGCGGAAGGGCGAATCGTCTTGCGGTATGTCGACGCGAATGGCGGCGTAACGGAGGCCGCGAACCCCAACGGCTCGGTCGCCGGGATCGCCGGCATCACGAGCGCCAGCCGACGCATTTTCGGCCTCATGCCGCACCCGGAACGCGTCATCGGCGACGAACTCGGCGGATCGGACGGGCGCAGGTTCTTCGCCGCCGTGGCGGATGCCCTGGCATGAGCACCCCCACCGTGAACGACGCCGTACAGCTCGGCCTGTCGGCGGACGAGTACCGGCAGATCATCGCGCATCTGGGGCGACCGCCAAACCCCACCGAGCTGGGCGTGTTCTCCGCCATGTGGAACGAGCACTGCTCGTACAAGTCGTCGCGGCGCTGGCTCCGGACACTGCCAACGTCGGGTGATCAGGTCATTCACGGTCCGGGCGAGAATGCCGGCGTGGTCGATGTGGGCGACGGCTGGGCGGTCGTCTTCAAGATGGAAAGTCACAACCACCCTTCGTTCATCGAACCCTACCAGGGGGCCGCCACCGGCGTCGGCGGGATTCTGCGAGACGTGTTCACGATGGGTGCGCGGCCCGTGGCGATCCTCAACAGTCTTCGGTTCGGCGACCCGGATCACGCGAAGACGCGCCATCTGGTGGGCGGCGTGGTCGGCGGAATCGGCGGCTACGGGAACTGCATGGGCATCCCGACCGTCGGCGGTGAATGCGCGTTCGATCCAGGCTACAACGGCAACATCCTCGTGAACGCCATGGCCGTCGGGCTGGTCAGGCGTGAGCAGATCTTCCTCGCCAACGCCGGTCGGCCCGGCAATCCCGTGCTCTACGTGGGAGCCCGAACCGGACGCGACGGCATTCATGGAGCCAGCATGGCCTCCGCCGGTTTCTCGGATGGCGCCGAAGCCCGTCGGCCGACGGTCCAGATCGGCGACCCGTTCATGGAAAAGCTGCTGCTCGAAGCCTGTCTCGAACTGATGGCCACAGGCGTGGTAATCGGCATCCAGGACATGGGGGCAGCTGGCCTGACGTCCTCGTCGGTGGAAATGGCGGCGCGGGCCGAGGTCGGGATCCGCCTCGATCTCGAGCGGGTGCCGGTGCGCGATGCCGGCATGACGCCACTCGAGCTCATGCTGTCGGAGAGCCAGGAACGGATGCTGATGACCCTGCGCCCGGGTGCCGAAGCGGACGCCGCTACCGTGTTCCGGAAGTGGGGGCTCGATGCGGTGGTGATCGGCGAAGTCACGGACACCGGCCGGCTGGAGCTCGCCATGCATGGCGACACGGTTGCCGACCTGCCGATCGGGCCCCTGGCCGAGGGGCTGGTCTACGAGCGCCCGGCTGCCGAACCGCCGTCTTCCGAACCCGCTCCCGTGCCGGACCGGAAGGCCACCATCGATACCCTTCTCGCCCTGATCGGCTCGCCGAACCTGGCATCGCGCGAATGGATCTGGGAACAGTATGACCACGGCGTGATGGGCGACACGATCACGCCGCCGGGTTCCGACGCTGCCGTCGTACGCATCCACGGCACCGACCGGGCGCTCGCCCTGACCGCGGACTGCACCCCTCGGTACTGCGAGGCCGATCCCCGCCTCGGCGCGATCCAGGCGATCGCCGAATCGTACCGCAATCTCTCGGCCGCCGGCGCCCGCCCCCTCGCCGTCACCGACTGCCTGAACTTCGGGAGCCCCGAGGATCCTGTCGTGATGGGCACCTTCAAGCCGCTGTCGAAGGCCTCAGCGAGGCCTGCCGCGCGCTGGGCATGCCGATCGTGTCGGGCAACGTTTCCTTCTACAACGAAACCGACAACTGCCCGATCCCGCCGACCCCCCAAGTTGGCGCCGTCGGGTTGATCGAGCACGTCGCCCGCACGGGAAGGATGGCGCCGTCGCCGGGCACCTCCGTGCTCCTGGTCGGTAGCGCCGAGGGGCACTTGTCGTGCTCGCTGTACGCCCGCGAGATCCACGGTCTGTCCGGGGGCGCCCCACCCCCCGTCGATCTCGGCGCCGAACGGCGTCATGGAGAATGGATCCGCGAGCAGGTCTCGGGCGGTCGTGCCGACGCCTGCCACGACATTTCGGACGGCGGACTGGCCGTCGCCCTCGCGGAGATGTGCATTGCGGCCGGGACCGGCGCATCCGTGCAACCGCCGGATGAGAAGCTGTCGCCCGCGTGCTTCTATTTCGGCGAGGACCAGGCCCGTTACCTGCTCGCGGCCCGATCCGAACAGGTAGACGGTCTTCTTCGGGCGGCGGCCGAAGACGGGATTCCGGTCCGGATACTGGGCCGGTTCGGCGGACGCGAGCTTCAGTTGGCGTCGCTGGGCAGCGTGGCAGTTGACATGCTTCGGCGTCGGCACGCAGGATGGTTTCCGACCTATATGAACGGAACCACCGGGGGGACCGGCTGATGGCGATGAACGCCCAGGAAATCGAGTCGTTGATCCGGGCTGCTCTACCCGACGCCAAGATCACGATCGAAGATCTTCGCGGTGACGGCGATCACTACGCCGCCCACGTGATCTCCGAGGCCTTCCGGGGGAAATCCCGGGTTGAACAGCACCAGATGGTTTATGGTGCCTTGCAAGGCCGGATGGGAGGGGTGCTGCACGCGCTTGCGCTCCAGACCGCCCCGCCCGACGACGTCTAACCCTGCTGCTGGAGGAGCATCTGATGGACAGTGATATCGCCAACCCCGTGCACGGGCAGATCCGGGCCGAACTCGACGCAAACGATGTCGTTCTCTTCATGAAGGGGACGCCCGTATTCCCGCAGTGCGGCTTCTCGGCGATGGTGGTGCAGATCCTCAACCATCTCGGCATCCCGTTTAAGGGGATCGACGTGCTGGCGGACTCCGGCCTCCGCGAGGGCATCAAAGAGTTCACGAACTGGCCGACCATCCCGCAGCTCTACGTCAAGGGCGAGTTCGTCGGCGGCTGCGACATCGTCCGCGAAATGTACGAACACAACGAGTTGAAGGACCACGTGACCAACAAAGGGATCGCCCTGAACGGTTAGTGGGATCCGCCGGCGCTGCCGGCGGCACCGCACGAGCGGACGGCGACCGGCAGAGCCACGTTCAGGGGCATGCGTCCCCGGTCGTGACATCGACTCTTCCGCAAACTGCCGGGCGGAACCCGGCGTCTTTTTTCCGTTGTCAGAATTTCGCCGTCACGGAAACGGACGCGAACCCGCCCGCCGCGTCCCGGTAGCCGAGTCGCACCCCGTCGTGGACGGTGTTGTCGCCGAACCGATCCCCGACGCGCGCGTACTCGGGGACTGGAACGTGTGACAGATGTTCGAACCCGGTACCCGCGCGAACCACGTATCCCTCGGACATTGCAACGCTCAGCATCACCTCGACGCGCGTGCGCACGGCCAACCGGGTATCCCGCAACCGAACATCCGCCCGCACCTCGTCCACGGTCGTTGACGTCAGGACCGTTCGCTGCCGTCCTCGGTACGCTCCGGACAGGCGGTACAGGCCCGCATCACCGGACGCGGACAGGCGCAGAGCCCCGCCGAGCGGGATGTCCACGCGGCCGCCGACCAGGGCTCCACGGTAGTCGGCATCCAGCACCTCATCGAGAGTCATGAAGTTCTGGTCCGGCGTCCGATTCGTTGTTTCGTAGGCGTGGATGTCATTGCGCTGACCGAGGTCGATGAAACTCGGGCCGGCATACGCGACCAGGCTGCTCCGTGCTCCCGGCCGCAGGGTGATCCCGCCGAGCGCTTCGCCCCCGACAAACGTCACCCGACGTTTGGTGTTGATGCGGATAGCGTCACCCCACGCGAAATTGGGCGTGTGGAGCAGCGGTGATCCGTCGATGGCCCCGATCCAACCCGCCAACCTGAGCCCTGTCTGCATTCGAACCGCCTCGATGACGGCGTCGAGCCGGGCGTCGTCCTGAAAGAGGATTCCCCGCCTCTGCTCCCGTTCAGCTGCGGACAACTGGCCCAGCTCCTCGACGGTCAAGCCGAACTGCTCCGCTTCCAAGGCGTCCCAGAGGTCGCTGGTCCGGGCGTACTCGTTGACGTGTTGGGAACGCTGCGAAGTGACGAAGCCGCGCGCCTCCACAAACCCTTGTTCCGCAAACAGGCTCGACGCGGCAGTCACCGCCAGTCGGGCCACCGGGCTGGCTTGCTGCGACGCGTCATAGTGCCCCAGAAACCCCGCCAGCGCTTCGTTGGAATCCGTCTCGATGAACGGGCTGGAGGAAGGCAGGCTGAGAAGAAAGACACCGGCCTCGGCACGCACTTCCCCGTTGGCGGCGCTGCGTTCCGGAGAGGGTTGTGCTCCCGGCTCCGCGCCGGGTACGGCGAAGACGGCAATCGCGACCAGCGTGAGCGGCAGCGCGCGGAGTCTCACGATCCTGGTCCGTCGCTTCGACGGGGCGATTGCTCCAGCCACACTGCACCTCCACTCATCCGGGAATGATCGCCAGATGCGGGAGGCTCCACCGTGACCGCCGGTGGCAGACGATGCAACCTCAGGCTCCGTGCCGCCCGGCTGTTGCTCGTTAGCTCGAGGGATCCTGCCGACGCGGAACATCGATCATCCGGCTACCGGAACCTCACGTTGGACCCTCGCTCAGAAACGGGGGCAGCGCCGCCCGGCGGCGCAAGGTACTGCCTGGTCCAGGTATTGAGGAGCCACGGCAAACCCTGCCATGGCGGGCACGCATCCGACCCGGCAACATTCCATCGACGCGGGGGCACCCGGCTGCCGCCGGGTTGGTTCAGCGCGAGTAGTACTCGATGACCAGTTGCGGGTTCATGCGCACCGGGTACGGCACGTCTTCGAGCTTGGGCACGCGCGTGTACGTCCCGGACAGTGCCTTCTCGTCAAACCCGATGTAGTCCGGCAAGTCCCGTTCCTGGTCCTGGATCGCTTCCAGCATCAACGGGTGCTGGCGGGACCGTTCCCGGATGGACACGATGTCTCCTTCCCGGCACAGATAGCTCGGGATCGTCACCCGGGTGCCGTTCACCGCGATATGCCCGTGATTGATCACCTGCCGCGCGGCGAAGACGGTCGGCACAAAATTGAGCCGGTAGACGATCGCATCCAGGCGGCTTTCCAGCAGGCCAATCAGCTGCTCGCCGGTGTCGCCACGCATCTGCGTCGCCCTCCGGTAGTAACGCCGGAACTGCCGCTCGGAAATGTTGGCGTAGTAACCCTTGAGCTGCTGCTTGGCCATCAACTGCTCGGCGAAGTTGGACGGCTTGCTCTTGCGACGCCGGCCGTGCTCTCCGGGTCCGTAGTCCCGCTTGTTTACCGGGCTCTTGGGGCGCCCCCACAAGTTGCAGCGAAGGCGACGGTCAATCTTGTGGTGCGGGTGCTTGCGCTTGCTCATGCCCCGCCGGGCTGATCTCGCCCGGCCTCCGAAAGTGCGGCGGAATAATGCGTCCCGACCCAAGTCGTACGCAGCGCGCACCATACGCTCCGGGGCGCTGCTGTCAAACCGAATCGCCCCGCGACGACCGCAATGAACTCAAGATGCCGTGCAGGGTACGCAGCTCCTGATCGCTCAGACGGTTCCGCGTGAAAATTGCCCGCACGCTCGCAGCCATGCGCGGCGCCTTCTCCGGCGGGTACAGGAACCCGGACTCTTCGAGCATCGCCAGCAGGCGGCCCAGGAAGAATTCGAGATCATCCCTGGCGGCCGGAGGCGCCAGTGACGTGGCCGCCGGCACACCGCCCGCCTCGCCGCTCCGGTGCCACTCGTACCCCATCAGCAGCACCGACATGGCGAGATTCAACGAACGGAATTCCGTCGCCGGGATCGAGACGATCGTATCCGCCACGCCAAGCTCGTCGTTGGCAAGGCCCGCGCTTTCCGGGCCGAAGACCAGGCCCGTCCGCTCACCTCTCGTTGCGGCCTGCCGCAGGCGCGACGCGGACCCAGCCGGGTCCAGCGTCTCGCGGGCCAGCGCGCGGGGGCGTGCCGTCAGGGCGTGCACCGTCTGCAGGTCCTGGGTCGCCGCCGGCAGATCCGCGTGGACCGACACCTCCATCTTGGCCCGTTCCAGCGCTCCCGACGCCGACGCCGTGGCCGCGGGGTCGGGCCACGCATGTCTCGGCCCCGCCAGTCGCAGGTCGGCGAGGCCGAAATTGGCCATGGCCCGGATCGCCATGCCCACGTTTTCCGGCAGCTGAGAACGCACCAGCACCACCGCGGGCGGGCGGATGTCCGTCATTCTCGTCGCCAAATCGTCCCGGCCGGTGTGTCTTCCAGGATCACGCCGGCCTCCGCAAGCTGCGTCCGGATGCTGTCAGCCGCCGTGAAGTCGCGGCGTGCCCGCGCGGCGGCCCGGGCCGCGATCTGTTCGTCAATCGCCCGGTCCGACGGCCCGGTCTCGGATGCCCCCTGAAACCACTCGTCATGGGGGACTTCCAGCAATCCCAGCATGCGCAGGCCCGCATGCAACTCCGCTCCCCCGAGCCCATGCAGGGCCGCGATCGCCCGCGGCGAGTTGAGATCGTCGCCCAGGGCCTCGAGCACGGCCGGCGGCGGCGTCCCGGCGGGCGGTTCTCCGGCCACCGTCCGGCGCCATCGGTCAAGCTGCCGACGGGCCCGGCGGAGCCCTTCCTCCGTGAAGTCGATCGGCTGGCGGTAATGCGTCGAGAGCAGGAGCAGACGGAGCGCCTCACCCGGATGACGGCTCAGCAGGTCGCGTACCGTGTAGAAGTTGCCGAGGGATTTCGCCATCTTCTCGCCTTCGGACAGCAGGTAGCCGTTGTGCATCCAGTACCGGGCGAACTCGGTACCCGGCTCGGCCGAGCAGGACTGCGCGATTTCGTTCTCGTGGTGGGGAAAGGCGAGATCGATCCCTCCTCCGTGGATGTCGAATTCGGACCCCAGGTACGCCCGGCTCATGGCTGAGCACTCGATGTGCCAGCCGGGTCGCCCGCGCCCCCACGGGCTTTCCCAGCCGGGGAGGTCGGCGTCGGAGGGCTTCCAGAGGACGAAGTCGGCCGGGTCGCGCTTGTACGACTCGACCTCCACCCGCGCCCCCGCCAACTGCTCTTCCCGATCGCGCCCCGCCAGTCGCCCGTACTGGGCCAGCGACGGGACGTGGAACAGCACGTGCCCCGAGGCGACGTACGCATGGCCGTGCCCGAGCAGTTCTTCGATCATCCCGATCATCTGGGGAATGTGTTCGGTCGCCCGCGGCTCCACGTCGGGCGGACGCGCATTCAGTGCCGCCATGTCCGCCCGGAAGCGCGCCAGGGTCCGCTCCGTGAGTTCGCGGATCGTGATCTTCTCTTCCGCCGCCCGGTCGTTGATCTTGTCGTCCACGTCCGTGATATTCCGGACGTAGGTCACGCGCGGGTACAGGGTCCGCAGGAACCGCACGAGAAGATCGAACACCACGACGGGCCGGGCATTCCCGATATGCGCGTCGTCGTAGACGGTGGGGCCGCAGACATAGATCCGGACATGCTCCGGATCGCGCGGAACAAATGGTTCGCGCCGGCGCGTCAGGGTGTTGTAAACGGTCAGTGGCATGGATCGGTGCGTGGCTAGTCCGCAAACCGGTTGGTGATCGGGTAGCGCCGGTCTCGGCCGAATGCCCGCGTCGTGATCCGCACGCCGGGGGGTGCCTGGCGTCGCTTGTACTCGGCCCGGAGCAGCATGCCCCGGATGCGCTTCACCAGCGCCAGATCGTACCCGGCCGCCACCACCTCGGTGACCGAATCCTCGTCTTCGACCAGCCGTTCCAGCACCGCGTCCAGTACCTCGTAGGGAGGGAGCGAGTCCTGATCCGTCTGATCTGGGCGGAGCTCGGCCGACGGCGGCTTGGTGATGCTGGCCTCCGGGATCGCCCGGCCGCCCGGTCCCAGAAGCTCCGGGATGCTGCTGCGGTTGCGCCACTTGGCCAGCGCGTAGGCGGTGGTCTTGTAAACATCCTTCAGCACCGAATAGCCGCCGTTCATGTCCCCGTACAACGTGGCGTAGCCAACGGACATCTCGCTCTTGTTGCCGGTGGTGAGCAGCATGTGCCCGAACTTGTTGGAGAACGCCATCAGGATCGTGCCCCGGAGGCGCGCTTGCACGTTCTCCTCCGTCGTATCGGGCGCGCGCCCGGCAAACTGCTCCCTGAGCAGGTCGCCCAGTGCCGTCACCGCGCCCGCTATCGGCACCGTCTCGATACGCATGCCGAGCAGTTCCGCGCTTTCCGCCGCGTCGTCCAGGCTGCCGGCGGACGAGAAGGTCGAGGGCATACGGACGCCGACGACCCGTTCGGGCCCCAGGGCGTCCACCGCCACGGCCGCCGACAGCGCCGAATCGATCCCCCCCGACAGACCCAGCACGACGCCGGGAAAGCCGTTCTTGTCCACGTAGTCGCGGAGCCCCGTGACCAGGGCCTGCCAAATCGCTTCATTCCCGTCCGGCACAGGATGGACCTTCCCGTCCTCGGGCTCCCAGCGGTCGTCGTCGCACCGCCATCGCGTGACCGTCAGATCCGGGCGCCACGAGGGTGCCTGCGCGACCAGCCGCGCGTCGCCCGCCAGCACGAACGATGCCCCGTCGAACGCCAGCTCGTCCTGCCCGCCTACCTGGTTGACGTACGCCAGCGGCAGGCGGGTCTCGGTCACCCGGGAAACCGCGTGCGCCAGACGCTGGTCGCCCTTGCGGGCGTCGAACGGTGACCCGTTGATCACCACCAGCAGGTCGGCCCCCGACTCTTGGTGGGTTTCCGCAATGTCGGGAAACCACATGTCCTCGCAGACCATCAGCCCAAGGCGCACCCCTCGGAAGGCAACCGGGCCCGCCGGTGGACCCGGACGGAACACCCGGGCCTCGTCGAAGACGCCGTAGTTGGGCAGGTGGTGCTTGAGTCGTTGCGCCCGCACCTTGCCGTCGTGGAGCAGGAGCGCCGCATTGCCGACCCCTCCGTCCTCGAGCGCGACCGGCGCGCCCAGCACCACCGCCGGGCCCGTTTCGTCGATCTCGCCGGCCAACGACCGGACCGCGTCGCCGGCGGCCTCCACGAATGCCGGGCGCGTGATGAGGTCCTCCGGCGGGTACCCCGACAGCACCAGTTCCGGGAACACCACCAGGTCCGCGCCGGCAGCCCGTCCCTCACGCCAGGCGTCCAGAATCAGACCGGAATTGTGCGCGAAATCGCCCACGGTCGGATTGACCTGGGCCATTGCGAGCGAAAACGCGGTCACCGCCGGTCGCTTCAGGACGTCGACGCGGGCTTGCGGAGCAGGAATTCGCGTCCGACCTTGACCCGTTCGTCACTCCCGTACCGGACGATATCGGCGGTGGCGTAGGTCTCGGACCAGTCATCGGGCAGGTAGGAGCCGGTGCCGATCAGGTCGACCGGCACCGACGCACTCGCCATCACCTTGCATTTCGTGGCGCTGAAACCCGAACTCGCCACGATCCGCACCCGGTTCCAGCCGGCATCGTCGAGCGCCAGCCGGAAGTGCCAGAGTGCAGCTGCGCTTACGCCGGTTCCCACCAGCCACCGCAACTCCTGCTCGGTCCGGTAGGTACGGATTGCCGCCGGCGCGCAACGATCGAGAATGTCGTACGAGCGGGCGGTGTCCAGTCCCTCGACGAAGCGCCCGCCATGCGTGTCGATCCGAAGCGAGAGCTCCCCGTTCCGCGCCTGCTCGGGAAACGCCTCGCAAACCGCCAGCGCGTCCGTGATCTCCCGTCCGAAATAGTCCACCAGGACCGTCAGCGGTTCCGCCGGATATTGCGCCGCGAACATCTGCGCCGCCCGGACGGTCGAACCGGCATAGCCGATCAGGGCATGCGGCATGGTGCCGAGCCCCCGGTCCGTCGCCAGCAGCGGCGCGGTTGCGTCATTCGCCGTACCGACGAATCCCACCGCATCGACTTCTCGCCGCGCTCGCTCCGAGCCGACGGAAGCGCCGTAGACCATCAGTTCCTGCATTTCGGCGCCGGCACAGTGCCGCGCGTCCATCGCCAGAAACGCCACTTTGGGGAGATCGCTGCACATGCTGTACGCGTTGTAGGCAGCGACCGAAGGCGGTCCCAGCTTCTGCAGGTAGATGGTCTCAAGATCCACCAGGGCCGAGAACGGGCCTTCGAGGTAGAGGAGCGGTTCACCCGCCCCGACCCAGGCCCCTT